>JAHBVR010000009.1 GCA_019637395.1 Vulcanimicrobiota bacterium | reverse complement strand
TGAGCAGTTGGATTACAACATCCTTTTCCGCTGGTTCCTGGACATGTCCATGGACGAGGCCAGCTTTGACCACACGTGTTTCAGCAAGCTCCGAAGCCGCATCAAAAACGACTCCGTCGCACTTAGCTTCTTCTCAAAAGTGGTGGAGATGGCCAAGAAGCGCGGTCTACTGTCCGATGACCACTTCACTGTCGATGGCACACTGATCGAGGCGTGGGCGAGCCACAAGAGCTTCCGGCCAAAAGATGACTCCGGCGACAAGCCGGACGACAAAGGTGACGTCAACTACCGCGGTCAGAAGCGGACGAACGATACGCACGAGTCGACCACAGATCCGGAAGCGAAGCTAATGCGGAAGGGCCCTGGCAAAGAAGCCAAACTCAGCTACGGCGCCCATTGCTTGATGGAAAACCGCAATGGCTTAGTCGTGGGGATGCTGGTAACCGAGGCCACCCAGACCGAGACCTCAGCGGCCGAAGAATGGATTGCCTCTTGGCTCTCGGCAGGCGGGACAATGGAGTCGCTTGGAGCTGACAAAGGCTATCACACGTGCGGATTCGTCCAATTTCTTCGCGACCTAGAAATTGGACCGCATATCGCCCAGATCGCTGGTCGGCGAACGCCGGGCTTGGACCGCCGAACCACCCGGCACAAGGGCTACCAAATGAGCCAGGTACGTAGAAAGCTTGTTGAAGAGGTCTTTGGTTGGGGCAAAGTGATCGGTGGTATCCGTAAGTCCAGGTTTGTAGGTCGCATCAGAACGAGCATGGCAACCCTTATAACCAGCGCAGCTTACAACCTGCTACGCATCACAAGGCTGGAGGCTGCATAGGTGACGTGCAGCCGAGCAAGGCCGGCGGGCTCGAGGTTTAAACCTTGATTTGACGCCGTTTGTGGGCGGTATGGCATCAAACCAGCTCCTCACCGAGAAAATGGTCAGAATCGAGAGAGCACGACGCCGCCGTTATCATTAAGGGGGCAATTGGTCTCATCCGAGCAGTTTAGCCCCACCCTGCTAGTGTTGATTTGGTTTGGCCACGCCGCAGGTCGCGAAGCGACCTTGGGTCTAAGGCGGCGCCTAAGCCAGCACCCAACTGAAAGTTGGGTGCCTGCGCTTGGGATCAATATCGGGCCGGCAAGGCCCTTGCGGGCCCCACCTCCCACACCACCGTGAGTGCGGTTCCGCCACGGCGGTTCAAACTGATTTTCTGAGGCGTTCAATGCTGTCCAGCACGCTGGTGTAGCCGATTTTGCGCAATGCCGTGTTAGAGAGCGCTCTATGCATTGGTTTGAACTTTGTCAGGCTTCAAAAAGAGCAATAAACATGCCTAATGGGTATGTTTATACCAGACACTGCCAATGCGCTTGTACAGGGTAGCGTTGGTTTGCGATCGGATAGGAAGCAATGGAATTTTCTCTTCTGAAACAACGGATTGATCAAGGTGAACGAATCAAGGGCGATATCTGGACCAATGTTGACAGAGAAGCTAGACAAGGTGACAGGGAAGCGCAGTTTATCCTTGGCTATCGTTGGTATCGTCAACACGGCCCAGCTTACAAGAAGGCAGTAGACTGGCTCCGAAAGGCAGCCACTGCTGGCCACCTTGAAGCCGTGCAACTTGTTGCTGAAATCGACGAGGGTCTTAATCTGTCCAGACGCCTTCTTCAGGAGCATGCAGAGGCGGGTGAATCATCTGCACAGCTTGAGATGGCGACTCTTCTGGCGACCAACTCGGATGGTCTGGGTCAAGACCTCGAGCAAAGCCGTAGATGGTATTTCTTGGCGGCTGAACAGAACGAACAGACCGCTCAGTATAATCTTGGCTTGATGCTTCTAAGAGGCGAGGGCGGGCCCGTTCATACTCCTGAGGGAATTGGATGGCTCGAAAAAGCTGCGTCAGGAACTAATCCGGAAGTTTCAGTTGAGACAGCAGGCGTTCTTGCCGATTTGTATGAGGCTGGTGCTTCTGGTTTGCCTAGTGACCCTGAGCGCGCCTCATTTTGGCGGAATAAGGCAGAACAAGGCTAACGATCTATTGGTTGAGATGACCACTGCGGCACGTTATCGCGCCAAAGTGGCCATCACTGGACCGTCAGCCAGACGGAGAGCTAAAGCTGGCCGAGTTCTTTACCGCCTTTGTCAAGAGTCAATTTCTGGTTCTTTCATTGAGACTTACTTCAAATTTGGACACGGCTAAGCAGACCCGCTTTTCGCTTGGCCGATTTCTGAGCAGGTCCTGAGCCAGCTCTTACGGCCGGTAGGGCTTGGACTTCTTCAGCATCGAGTAACAGTTGCTATCATACTCTGCCGTTTCACACTGGCCATGCGGCTTGGCGAACCGGCGAACCGGCCGAATTCAAGCTCGACGATATCGTTTGGCGCGCCGGGACGCTACTGCGGCCAGACACCCTGCATCGCAGAAAGCACAGGACAAGTTCACAATCCGTTCACAAAACCTTGGCTCTTATCATCTTCTCATCACCTCGAGTGGGTAATCTCTACTCAACGGACCGCAAACAGCGGCCAAACGGTATCCAAGGGTACCTGGAATCGCAAATCGGCGGACTGTTCATCCTGGCCCGGCGAGATGCAAAGAGCAGATTTTGGATATGGGAGACTCGAAAATGAACACCATCTCGAACGGCGTCCGCCAAACCGACTGGAGCAGAACTCAAGCCAACAAGCCAAGCCACTTGAGCGCTGGCGACGAGCCCGCTATCAATGATCCTTGGGGTAGTGATCGAGTTGACCTTTCATCCGCTGTGGAGGGGGCCACGCTCAACGCTTCCTGGAGAGACGTCTTCGAGATCCACGGTCCGCGTGGTGTCCGCACAGTGTGCAGCGAGACGAAGCCTGTGGCCGGCCCGGGCGAACGAATTCGAGCTACGCCCTTCTCGGTGGGCCCCGCCGGAAGCCCCCTCTGCCGATAGATCTAGAGTTGTCACAAGGACCACAGGAGCTTTCCGACATGGATGGTGCGGATCTGGGTCCATCTGCGCGGGCTTCTCAACGAGTCCTCAGTGAGAAGCAAGTTGCGGATTTCATCGAGGTGCCACTCCGAACCTTTGCGCCTATCGGGACGGTGACATCGAGACTTTCCTGCAGGCTTAGCGGCCGAAGTTGGCACCATTTGCTTGGATTGATCACTAAGGGCGGAGCTGGGCGTGGCTCGTTCCTATCAGACCTGACCGGCGGAGAGCAGGCGAGCGCAAGAGCTTATTCTAAGCTGAAGCTACGCTTGAGGCGGGCGCACGAAGTATTCGGCGGTTTCGGCGCCTTTACCCAACACGACCTTGCCGCCTTTGGCGCCGGTCAGCAGCCAGAAGTTGGCTTTCACGGACATGCCTTCGAGCTCTTTGCCCTCAAAGCCACCGTAGCTTAAGTATCCATCCTTGATTTCCGGGTCGTTGATCTTGCCGGTGTAGGTCTTGCCGTTGATGACGACGTGGAGATCTTCTTTGTCCATGGTGATCTCCATGCCGCGCGGGAACTCTTTGGAGCGGTTCTTGGTGGTGCCGCTGTAGACTTGAGGCTTCATGCGGTCTTCCGGGGTGGAAATCGGCGCGATGGACTTGTCGACGCCGGGCACGTCGACGTAGATGTTGTCGCGCGCGGCCAGGTAGTCGGAGAGGGAGGCAATCATGTCCATTTTGTTGTCGGGCACGGCCGGGTTGGGAGTGCCGTCGTTCTTCTGGCGCCACAGGGCCATGTGATTGGTGGCAATCTGCGCCGCCACGGCTTTGGCGTCGGCCGGACCGTTCAGGCTGGCAATGAACTGGCCGGCCAGCTCGCCGTGCTCGTTGGAGTAACCCGCCCAGGGGTCGCCGCCTTTGACCGAATCGTGGAGTACCAGGCCGGCCCGCAGGTTGTCCTTCTCGCTGGCGTTCAGGCCGAAAAACTCGCCCAGATGCTCGCCCATCTGCACCACGCGCGCGGTGTGCAGGGCCAGTCCGCCCTCGTTGATCTCATCGGCGGGATGGAACATTCCGGACTTGGAGGAGGGGGCGGTAAAGAATTCCGCTTCGCAGCCCTTGAGACCCTCGTTGACCATGGCCTGGATGGCGGGGTTGCCAATCATGCTGGTGGCCGTCTGCAGGGCCACCCGGCTCGAGGCCTTGACCCAGCCCGAAGCGCTGGCAGCCACCTGGGCGCGGTCTTCGACGCGGCCTTTGCCGAACTCGGGTGTGGGCCGGAAATTGATCCCCTCTTTGCTGGCCAGGAAGCTGGAGAGCTCATCAACCCGTTTCTCTAAGGCCACCTGGTCGTTGGGAGTGATATCGGGAGGATAGATGGTTCCTTCGATGGGCGAGCCATTCTTTTGGCCGTTGAGCTGATAGTAGCCCTGGAGTTCTTTTTTGAATTCCTGGCGGAGAATGTTGCGATTGCTGACCGAATTCATAGTCTCAAATGTCCTTCCCGAGTGACTACAGTGTAGACGGACCTCCTGAAAAAGACATGAATGGCTATTCCCCCTTGGCTTTCCAGCGCTCCACCTTGGAGTGGAGGCGCTCCAGCTCGATGCTGGAGGGCAGCGCGGAGGTCAGTTTGGACAGTTCGTCTTTCCCTACCACTGCATCGGCGGCCATCAACATAGCATCTCCGTCGGAATAGCCCTGCTGGATGAAGGAAGCCTTCTTGTCGGCCACCTCGCGGCGCTCTTCGTGCAATCTCCCCATCAGCGCGCCGGTTTCTACTTCGTAGTTCTCGATGGCGGTGAGCACCTCGCGGGTGGCTCCCGCCCGGGCGCTGTCCACGAAATGCTCATGGCCTTCGGCCTGCTCATTTCTTGAATACAAACGGGCCAAGTCGGTTACGGAAAGCGCGTAGCTGTTATTTTCCCACAGGTCTTCGAATTGAGCCTTGGACTGAGCTTTCAGGGCCTGGGCCTGGGCGTCTTTTTCCTCGAAGTGGACGTAAGCCGAAGTTTCCCAATTTTCCCGCATGCCCTTGGCCGAGAAATTGGTGGAACCGGCGATTTCGCCTTGATCCGTCAGGATCTGCTTGGCGTGAACCTTGCGGTCGTGGGAACCGGTCCGTTGCAGCTTGGCCCAACGCACCGAGATGCCGTGATCTTCCAGGTAATCCACGCCAAAGCTGTTGGGCGTGCCGCCGAACGGGTAGATTCCCGAGTCGGCCACCACTTTGATGTCGAGCGGCTTGCCATCCTGGATGGCCTGCTCTTGCTTGGCCACAATGGCGGCGGCCACGGCCCGGGTGACCACGAAGCCGGGCATGTAGATGAACTCCTTGGCCTGGTTGATGGCGTTGAGCACCAGCGTCTCGCGTTCGGCCGGCTGGTCGGCGATGTCGACCACCGTCTTGCCGTTGGCCTTGCCTTCGGGCAGACCGACGTCGCTGAGGCGCTCGAGGTTCTTGGCCGTCTGAGTGGCGGCAACTCCGCGCTCCATCAGGCCTTTCAGCAGTTTCTTGCCTTCCTGGCTGAGGCTGACCACACCCTCGCTGTTGAGCAGCGAGTCGAATCCGTCCGCCGGCACTTCGACCACCGAGGCCAGCTCGACTCCGGCCTGTTTGGCCAGCTTTTCCAGGTCTTCGACGGACTTGGGATGGGCCGATTTGCTGCCGGCCGGGCTGGGCCCGTTCAGGCTGTCCAGCAAGGCGACCAGGCCGGAGCTGCTTACTCTCAGGTCGCTCTTGTCGAACTTCTCGAACTGCTTCTTGCCCCAGATGGCTTCGCCATCGGCGCCCGCCGAGGTGGCGATGTCACGAGCCACGTTCTGGGTGAAGGCGCGGGCGGCCGGGCCCTCGATCACGTAGCCGGCGTCCACGTTCTCGCCGGAACTGACGTTGCCGTTCATTCCGCTCATGAGAACTTTCTCGCCCACCCGCAAAACTTTGCGGTGCATCAGGTCTTCGGCGCTGCCCAGTTCACCTTTGGAAGGGAACAGGGAGACGGCCACGTCGGCGCCTTCGATTTCGGTGAACTGGACCACCGTGCGCATCTTTTTAGCGATCTCGTCGACCTGGAAATACTCCGTGTTGGTGAGCGGATCGGTGGCCGGATAGGAAAGTCGGCCGGCGTCCAGGTTGAGCCGCAGTTTGCTGCCCGCTCTGGCGGCTTCGGCCAGATTGCCGACCAGTTCAGGAGAGGTCAATTCGTAATACTGAGCGGTGATTTCCTGAGGCTTGCCGGCCTTGCCGCCTTCGGCGGCTTCGCGCGTCAGGCCGGTCAGGGTCTTCCACAGCTCGGCCCGGTGCACTTGCTGCACGGTGTTGCCCCGAGTGGTCATGGGCGAATTTTCGGTCAGGTATTCTTTGTAAGTATTCACCAGTTCGGTGGTCTTTTTGTTGGCGCTGTTGTCCCATTTCGGGCCGTTGAGCCAGGCTGCGTAGCCGGCCACCAAGTTGGTGGGACCAAAGCTGGAGCCGGCCATCGCCTGCACAGCCGCCTTGGCGGTCTGCTCTCTGAGGTTGTCGATCAGGGTATTGTACTGGCCTAAGAACGGGGCGTTGCTGTTGAGATTGGTGCGGCGCGCTTCGATGGTGGCGTTATCTACCGGAGCGGCCTGCTTGGCGGCCCAAATGGCGTCCTTGTCGGCTTTCCATTCCTTGCTTACGGCTTTGCCGTAAGCTTGCAGCCCTTCCAGACCGCCGGGCGACATCTCGCCCTTCTCGAAGATTTCGGTCAAAGCTTGAGAGGCCAGCTCTTTGCCTTCGGTAGGCTGCGCTTTGTCAACGTTGGCGATCATCTTTTCCAGGAAGGCTTTGTTGATTTTCTGCGCGTCGAGGGGTACTCCACCTACACGAAAGCTGCTCATCTCGATTCCTTGCCCCTTGCTTTAGAGATTCTGCAACCAGGATACGAAGTACAACTGAAATAACTTTGAAAAAGATTGGTAACAACCAGGGCTCCCTGGTGAAAGTCTTGACTAAGCGACTTAGTCTGATAAGCTGAAAGAATGAAAACTGTCACGATCCATGAAGCCAAAACGCATCTATCACGTTTGATCCAGGAAGTGTTGGCGGGGGAGGAAGTGATCATCGCCCGGGGGCGAACGCCTGTCGTGCGGCTTGTCGTCCACCAGGAACCCCGGCGCACCCGTTCCTTGGGTAGGCCCGGATCTGTCCTGTACATGGCCGACGACTTCGACGCACCTCTGGAAGACTTCAAAGAATACCAATAAATGAGGCTGCTTCTCGACACCCATACCTTGATCTGGTGCTATGATGGCGGCTCCCGCCTGAGTCCCGCAGCCCTGGATATCCTGAAAGACGGTGCTCACGAAGTCTATTTCAGCCTGGCCTCGGCCTGGGAGATGGCCATCAAGGTTGCCCTGGGAAAGCTTCGTCTCAAAGTTGGAACGGCCGAACTCTTCCGGGAGGCCACCGAGAAATACCAGTTTTTGCCGTTGCCCATCAGCCTGCAGGACTGCCTGGGGGTCGAGAACCTGTCCCCTCACCACGGCGACCCTTTTGACCGGCTTCTGGTTTCCCAATGCCAGCATCACCAATTGAGGTTGATTTCGCGAGATCCGATCTTTGACGCCTACGGGGTCAAGAGAATTTGGTAGGCCGGGTTAATAGCGGATGAGATCGTGGATGGCTTTGGATACCGTTTCGACCTGGGGCAGTTGGACGTCCTCCACGTTGGGAGCGTAAGCTACGAAAGTATCCGTGGCACCAATGCGTTTGACGGGTCCGTCCAGGTATTCGAAGAGTTCGTCGCTGATGCGGGCGGCGATTTCCGCGCCGTAGCCCCAGGACAGGCAGTCTTCGTGGGCTACGATCACCTTGCTCGTCTTTTTGACGGAAGCGGCGATGGCATCCCAGTCATAGGGATTGAGGGTGCGCAGGTCGAGGATCTCCACCTCGATGCCTTTTTGAGCGGCTTCCTTGGCGGCCACCAGGCTGCGTTGTACCAGGGCACCGTAGGTTACGATGGTCAGGTGCTTGCCTTCGCGGACCAGGTTGGCCTTGCCGAAGGGAATGCAGTAGTCGTTGCCCGGATAGCGGCCTTTGTTGTAGGTCTGCCGGTAGAGGTGCTTGTGTTCGAGAAAAAGCACCGGATCATCACAGCGGATGGCCGTGCGCAACAGGCCGGCCGCATCCTCGGCGTTGCTGGGAAAGACCACGTGCACGCCCGGAGTATGGGTGAAAAGCACCTCGCCGCATTGCGAGTGATAAGGAGCGCCGCCTTTCAGATAGCCGCCGATGGGCACGCGCACTACCAGGGGAGCCTTGAAGGCGCCGTTGGAGCGCCAGCGCATGGTGGCCAGCTCGTTGCGCAACTGCATGAAGGCCGGCCAGATGTAGTCGAAAAATTGGATTTCCGGCACCGGCTTGAGGCCGCGCAGGGCCATGCCGATGGCCCGTCCGATGATGTTGGCTTCGGCCAGCGGACTGTTGAAGACGCGCTGCCCGCCGAATTTGCTCTGCAGGCCGTGGGTCACCTTGAAGACGCCGCCTTTGCCTTTGCAATGCTCGAGTGCTTCGGCGCGGCTGGCGTCCGCCACATCTTCCCCAAAGATCCGGATGTCGGGGTTGCGCTCCAGCTCGTCGCGCAGGCAGGAATTGATCAGGTCCACCATGGTGGTGGGGTCCCCCTGGAAATTGGGGCTGGTGCTGAAGTCCGGTTTGACTTCGCTGGAGTAGACGTGGTGGTAGACCGTGTCAGTGCCGGGTTGAGGTGAAGCTTCGGCGTCTTCGGCGGCCTTTTTTACTTCCGCGTCTACTTCCGCCTGGATTTTCTCGATCTGGGACCGGGTTACTCCCTGGGCCAGCAACCACTGCTCCATACGCAGGATCGGGTCGCGCTGAGCTTCTTCCTCCCGTTCGGCAGGGGTTTTATAGGCGGTCTCGTCGTCGGAAAGGGAGTGCGAGTAGGGGCGCACCACCTTGGCATGGACCAGGGCCGGACCCTTGCGTGCGCGGATGTAGGCGATGGCCTTACCCAGGGTCTCATAGCTTTCCAAGAAATCACAGCCGTCGCACTGGGCATGGTACAGGTTGGGCCAGTCGCCCACCAGCCGGGAGATGCTGCCGCCGGCCGTTTGCACCTCCACCGGCACCGAGATGGCGTAGCCGTTGTCCTCGATCAGAAACAGCACCGGGGCTTTGAGGGTGCAGGCGGAGTTGAGGGCTTCAAAAAACTCCCCCTGGCTGGTGGTGCCGTCCCCGCTGCTGACGAAGGTGACGTCATCGGGGATATTCTTGAACTGGCTGGCCTCGGCGCAGCCGACCGCCTGCAGGAACTGAGTGCCGGTGGGGCTGGAAGTGGACACGATATTCAGATCCTTGTGGCCCCAGTGAGAGGGCATCTGACGGCCGCCCGAGTTGGGATCGGCGGCCGCGCCCACAGCCGAGAGCAGCATCTCCAGAGGAGTCATTCCCAGAGTCAGACACAGGGCCCGGTCGCGATAGTAGGGGAAGAACCAGTCCTGACCGGCCTTGAGGTGGTAGCCGGCGGCCACCAGCACGGCCTCGTGTCCGGCCCCGCTGATCTGAAAGAAGATCTTGTTCTGGCGCTTCATCTGCACTTCGCGGTCGTCGATGCGGCGCGAAGTCAACATGAGCCGGTAGGCTTGCTGCAGTTTTTCAGCGTTCAGCTCTTTGGGAAGCTTTTTCGAAGGGGCGGCCGTGGACATCGAGGACTCCTAGTTATCTGGGATAAGTGGGTCTTTCCCCTAGTCGTCCTTTTTCACACTCCCTGCCCACTGGGATTGACTGACCACCGTCTCGCGCACCAGGCTGATCTGCTGGCGCAGCCGGGCCGGGCCGGCGAAAGTGAGCACCACCGCCGTCTTGCCCTGGGTCAGCAGCACCATCTGGGCTTCCATCTTGTTGTTGGGATCCTTGCCTTCGCTTTCGGCCAGGATGATGTCGACCTGTTTGCCGCCGACCTCCACGTTGTGGCGGCGCTGGTAAGAGACGTAGCCGGTGGGAATGTAGTTGGCTACCCACTCGCGCGAGGTTTCGGGTTTGGCCTCTTTGAGCGTGTTCATGATGATCATCACCTGGCCGTTGCTGAACTTGCGCCCGCCGCCGCCATAGCCTCCGGGGATCTTGACGATCAACTGGCCGCTGGGATCGCGCACCTCACGGGCCTCGCCGCCGGCCGTCATCAAATCGGGGGTGAACTTGATGGATTCGCGTAAGTTGCGAAAGAGTTCGGAGGCTTCGTCCTTGGAGACGGTGTTGGCGGCCATGGTCCAACCGAAGTTGTACTTGCCTTTGCGCACCACCAGGTGAATGTAGGTGTTGGTGTTGTTCTCGATACGCGTGATCAACTGGCCGCGGGCTCCGTCCACCTCCACGTCTTCGGCCTGTTTTTTGCCGTTGGGGGTGGTGGGGGCCACGCTCAGGATAAACGGCTTCATGTCTTCGCTGTCGGAATATTCTTCGCGCATGTCCAGCTGGATGCCCGGATAGTTGCCCCAGGTCATTCCCCCGTGGGGTACCAGGTTGCTGGGCACGTCAAAAGTGCACAAGCCGCGCGGACTCTGGGTGGGCCGCGCCAGGGCCAGGCCGGTCAGGGCCAGCAGTAGGAACAGTTTCTTCAGCATCCTGTAGTGTTCGCGCCCCGGCGAAAGCTCCCCTGGGGACGTTTAATCCCGCATGGTTTGGGCAAAACGCGAGGAGCATTACGAGATAGGAATAGACCAATGTCCGAGCAAGCGACCCTCTCCCCCCTGGGCGAAAAACTTCAGGCCTCCAAGGCTCACATCATGCAGAAAGATTTCCGCGGCGCCTGGGACATGCTCCAGGCCATCCGGGCCGAATCGGGGGAGGCCACTCCGGGTGAGCAGGAGGAAATGCTCTATCAGATGGGCGTCTGCCTCAACGGCCTGGAGAAGCCGGCTGAAGCCATCAATTTTCTGAGCCGTAGTTTGCGCCTGGCCGAAGGCGCCGGCGATTTGGGCGCGCAGGCCCGCAACCTCGAAGAATTGGGCGGTGCTCATCACCAGCGCGGCGAATTCCGCCAGGGCGAGGCGCTCTATGAGCGCGCTCATAAGCTCTACAGCAGATTGGAAGATCAGGCCGGTATCGCCCGTGGCTTCCGTAACCTGGGCGGGGTGCGCATCGATCTTGGCCACACCACCCAGGCGGCCCAGGACTTCGCGACCGCTCGCAAGATGTTCTCCGAACAGGGTGACACCGAAGGAGTGGCCACCTGCGTCACCAACCTGTCCTTGCTCATCTACCGGCACAAAGGCCGGGCCGCCGCCATCGCCGACTACGAAGCCCATCTGGCTCAGAATGACGCCAACCACTTCCTGGTCTTCAACAACCTGGGTTTCCTGCAGTTGATGGAAGAGCAACTGGAACCGGCCCGCCAGAATCTGAAAAAGGGCGTGGAAGACTGCCAGGCCCGTAAGGTCGAAGACGACAATATCGGCCTGCTCTACCTGAACCTGGGGGTCATCGACATCCTCGATAACCAGTTGGATTCGGCCCAGGAGTATCTGGATAAAGCGGCCGCCTGTTTTGCGCAGTATCCCGTGGGCAAGGCGGTGCTGGTCTGTGCGCTGCCCCCGGAAGCGAAAGAAGTCGGCCGCTTCGTGGTGGCCGAGGATGGCCACAAGTTGGGCGTCACTTTCTTGAATAGCGCCATTGTGGCCCACCTGCGCGGCCACAAGGAAGAAGCTCAGCAACTGGCTCAGAAAGCCATCGAGCTGGACAAAGAGCAGGGTTATCCTTATGCCGTGCTGGGCTGGCTCTTCAAGGTCAACGGCGATGCTCAGGCCGCCGGCCACGCCTTCCGCCGGGCCGTGAGCAAAGAGCCTAACAACCCGGCTTTCAAGCAGTCGCTGGACTGCACCAACCCATACCTGAGCCAGAAACTGGGCCGCAACGAGCCCTGCCCTTGCGGTAGCGGCAAAAAGTTCAAGAAGTGCCACGGAGCCGGCTAAGGTGGACAGAGTCCCCAATTTAAAACCACTGGATCGAATCGAGCGAGTTCTCAAGGGGGAGCCGGTCGACCGGCCGGCTTTCTGTCTCTATCCCAGTTACGATCTGGAACTTCTGGGCGGCGACGTGCTGGCTCAGGCGGTGCAGGCCTTTGTGGAACGCACTGAGACGGATGTCGTGGTTGTGCCTGCTTGTTTTGGTTATACGCTGGATTCCAACGTCTCCCTGGATCGCCCCTCGGATCTGGCCAAGATCGGGCCGGTGCACGGCCGCCACGGAGCCTGGAGTCAGCAGCAGGACGCCATTCGCACCACCTGCCGGGCTTACTTTGGCAAGCGCCCGGTGGTGGCGGTGGTGCCCAGCCCGTTTCTGCAACTGCAAAAACTGGCCGGGCATAAGCTCACTCTGGAAGCTTTGCGCGAGGGCGGCGGCTTTTTCCAGCAGGCCATCGAGAATCTGGCCAGGTCGCTGGCCAGCTTCATCAAACTGGCGGTGGAAGCGGGCGTGCAGGGCATCATCTTGGAAGAGACGGCCGCCAGCCACGAGTTCATGGAGCCGGCCGTCTATAAAGAGAAGCTGTTGGCCTCGCTGCTCAGCTTGATCGAGGGCTGCAAACCGGCCTGGAGCGTGGTCCAGTTCCTGGGACGGCGGATCTTTTGGGAAGAGCTCAAGCTGCCCTGCCAGGGCCTGGGCTGGCCGGTGGCGGCCGGCCCCAACCTGGCTCGCGGCGCCATGCGCTGGTCCGGCTTTGTTTGGGGCGGTCTGGACCCCGAGGGCTGGAGCGAGGCTTCTCCCGCCTGGCTGCGCGGCAGTCTGCGCCAGCACCTGGGAGAGATCACCACCCGTCCCCTGGTCCTTACCACTCCCGGGGGTCTGAAGGGCTTATCCCTGGATCGTCTGGAGGCTCTGGCTTTTGGTTTACGTCGTCTGCCCAGCGTAGAGCGCTTGCGCGAGACTCCGGCCGAGCTCGAAGCGCGACGCGCCGCAGCACCACCCAGACCGCGTAAGCCCAGAGAGGACAGGGAGGAGTATGAGCGGCCTGCTCCACAACTGCGGGAAGCGCCCAAGCCTCTACCGGGAGCCCGCATCAGACTGCAAGCCAAGGCGACACCAGAGGAACCCTTAGCCCCGCCTGTCCCAGATCTATAGATCGCGCGGGGTGCGCCGTGATATGCTCGTCTTGAATTCATCAGGGAGAAAGCGATGGGAGTTACCTATACTACGGTCAGTTTGTCCAATCTGACCCGGAGCCAGCCACCCTACACCCCTCAAGTAGGGAATCATAACTCCTGGGATCCCGTGGGGCTTATCCCCGGATCGAATTGAAGTTCTGGCATTTGTTTCAGCTCGTCTACCCAGGGTAGAGCGCTGGCCTGGGACTCAGGCCGACTTCGAAGCACGACGCGCCGCACCACCACCCAGACCGCGTAAGCATAAAGGGGAGTGTGAACGACCTGCTCCACAGTTGCGTGAAGCGCCAGAGCCTTTACCGGCAGCCCGGACCAGACTGCAAGCATAGGCGACACCAGGAGAACCTTGATCCCAACCTGTGCCAGACCTATAGACACCAGTAACATCCAAGGATCGAGCAGCAGCTTGCCCTCTCGTCGCGGCGCCAGCTCCTGATAGAGTAGAACCGGCATCATGCCGGTAAGGCCCGAAGTCACTGTAAAAAACGGGTTGTAGGCGCCGCCGGGTTTGAGCATAAAAGCCACGATGTCCGCCAGGGCACCGCACCAGAAACCACCGATAGGCCCCAGCAAGAAGCCGGAAAGTACGATGGGGAAGCCATTGAACTTGAGCAGGCGGCTACCGGCGATGGTGGGCGTCACCAGTCCAAGAGCTCCTGACAAGGCTGCCAGCAGGGCCATCAAGGTGATGCGCAGCGTGGGTCTCACTCGCATGACTTTCGGCTGCAGGCAGGCCCTCCTTCCCTGGCGCAGAACTTCCCCCCCTCTGTGAAGGAGGGAAGTTCTCATGGCTAGAGATCCTTGGTTTGACGGGCAGGGCATCGACCTGTTGCGCGACGACTTTATCGAAGGGCATCCTCGTTGGCAGCGCTACATCGCCGACGGGCAGATCACGGCGGCCGAGATCCTGGAGCAGGAGAACTGTATCATCGGCATGCTCGAGAAACTCGAACCCCAGCTGAACGACGAGCAGCACGCCTCCTTGACGAAAATTCTGCTGGAGTATGAAGTGTTGATCAATATGGCGCTGGTCCACTATCCATCCATGATGGACTCGGACCGCTACTACAAGCTCAATCAACCAATCGAAGAGGACTAATCATGGCCAAGAAGGCGTATGCGGGGCTGGATTTTGAGGGCAAGGAGAACGACCCGCTCTACAAGCGGCGTCACTCGCTGGCCCACATTTTGGCGCAGGCGGTGCAGAAAGTGCGGCCCGGCACCAGGTTGGGCTTCGGCCCACCGGTGGAAAACGGGTTTTATTACGATTTCCACTTTGCCGAGCCGATCAGCGATGAGGATTTTGGCGCTATCGAAAAAGAGATGCGCAAGATCATCAACGAGAAGCAGCCTTTCGAACGCCGCGAAATGACGGCCGCCGAGGCGGTGGCTATGCTCAACGAGCAGGGCGAGAATCTGAAAGCGGAATATTGCCAGGACCTGGCTTCGCGTGGCGAAAGCCTCAGCTTCTACCGTAATGGTCCTTTCGAGGACATGTGCGCCGGACCGCATGTGGAACATACCGGCCAGATTCCCGCCGACTGTTTCCAACTCGATAGCCTGGCCGGAGCCTACTGGCGCGGCGATGAGAAGCGCGAACAGTTGACCCGCATCTACGGCCTGGCCTTCGACACCAAGGCCGAACTCAAAGAGTTCGTGCGCCTGCGCGAGGAAGCTAAAAAATACGACCACCGCAAGTTGGGCAAAGAGCTGGAGATCTTTATGATCTCCGATCATGTCGGACCCGGCTTGCCCTTGTGGATGCCCAACGGCACCGTGCTGCGCGATGAGCTCGAGAATCTGGCCAAGGAGTGGGAATTCGCCGATGGCTACCAGCGGGTGGCCACGCCTCATGTGACCGACGGTAAGCTCTTTGAAACCTCGGGCCACCTGGCCCACTATAAAGAAGGCATGTTCCCGGCCATGGTCGTCGACGAGAACCGCGAATATTACCTCAAGCCCATGAACTGCCCGTTTCACCACCTGATTTTCGGCAACCGGCCGCGCTCTTACCGTGAGATGCCGATTCGCCTGGCCGAGTATGGGCAGGTCTATCGTTACGAGGGTTCCGGCTCGCTGGCCGGTCTGCTGCGGGTGCGCGGCATGTGCATGAACGACGCCCACATCTACTGCACCCCCGAACAGCTCAAGGACGAATTCACCAAAGTGCTCGACCTGCACAAGCGCTACTACGAAATGTTCCGTCTCTCCCATTTCTGGATGCGCCTGTCCACCCACACCCCCGAGCGGCTGGGAGACAAATACGTCAACATGCCGGAAGACTGGATCAAATCGGAAGCCGTCATCAAGGGCATTCTCGACGAGATTGGCATTGACTATCAGATTGGCGAGGACGAAGCCGCCTTCTACGGGCCCAAAGTGGACTTCCAGGTGCGCAACGTGGTGGGCCGCGAGGAAACCGCCTCCACCAATCAGTTGGATTTTGCCGTACCGGCCCGCTTTAACCTGACCTACGTGGGAACCGACGGACAGGAACACGTTCCTTACTGCATCCATCGCGCCCCGCTGGGAACCCACGAACGCTTCCTGGCCTTCCTGATCGAGCATTTCAAAGGGGCTTTCCCCACCTGGATGGCTCCCCGCCAGGTAGTGGTGGTGCCGGTTCATGTCGAGAACTTCGGGGACTACGCCCAAAAGGTAGCTCAGGAGCTCTTCAAATTGGGCTTCCGGGCCGAGGCCGATCTGGGCAGCGATTCATTCAACAAGAAGATCCGCAACGCCGCCACCTCCAAAACGCCCAACATCTTTATCGTGGGTGAACGTGAGCAGGAACAGCAAGAAGTGACCTGGAGGCGCTACTGCGTCAAGGAACAGCAGACGGTGCCGCTGGCCCGCGCGCTGGAGTGCTTGAAGCAGGCGCGCAGCCGGCGCGTCATGGACAACTTTGCCGATGTAGAAGTGCTCGGCCTGGTCTAGGTGCTGCGCTTTTGGCCGCTGCTCTTTTGGCTGCTGGCCTTGGGCTCTTGGAATACCTACACTCCCGGCGACACTAACGACGACACTTCCTACCTGGCCCTGGCACGCTCGCTGAGTCAGGGCCAGCCCTATCTGGACCTGGCCTTCGTGGGGCATCCCCCGCACCAGCGCTTTCCTCCCGGCTACCCCTTGCTACTGCTGCCTTTGCAGTGGATCTGGCCGCATAACTACGACGTTTGCCGCTTGCAGGGTCTGGTTTTTGCGGGGTTGGCCGCCTGGGCCATGATGGCCTACGCTCGGCGTCTGGCCGAGGAACTGCCCGGCGTCTGGCGCTGGGCCCCTCTGCTGGCTCTCTTCAATCCCTTCTGGCTTTTCCATACCACTCAGATCATGTCGGAGCAGCCTTTTCTGATCGGTTTCTTCGCCTGTCTGTGGTTTTGGGACCAACTGGTTCGGGTCGAGCAGCCGACCTTTCGACGCTTCTTTTACTTTGGAATGGCCCTGGGGATTCTCACCATCGTTCGAGTGGTGGCCGTTTTTCTGCTGGCTGTGATGGTGCTGCAGGCCATCTGGAGGTGGCGCTGGCGCTGCTTCCAGATGCTTCCACCGCTTTTGTTGGGATTCGCGCTGACGGCCGGGCCCTGTCTGCTGCGCACCGTCTTGACCGGCTACGACAACCAGGCCGATGCGGCCCTGAGTCACCCATGGCTCACCTTCCGTGAGAACCTGCAGTATTTTCCCTGCACGGCGGGCCTGCTCATGGTGACTGGTTTTCGCTGGCTTCCCGACTGGCTTCCCCTCTGGTCAGGGCTGGTTCCCTTCACACTCGGCCTGTGCGGCTTGTGGGGGATGCGCGCTCGTCCGCTGCTGCTGGGCTGGGTGCTGGCCGGCGTGGGAATGCTGTTGGGGTGGCCCTTCACGCATCCCCGGTTGTTGCTGCCTTTCTTGCCTTTTTTGCAATTGGGCTTGTGGTTTCAGTTAGGCGCGGTGCGCCGGCCTCTGATCCGGGTGGCTTTCTGGAGCCTGGTGCTGGTCAACCTGGTGGGTAGCGCCCTGGACGGCTGGCAGGCCATCCCGGTCGCCAAAGATGCTGGCCTGCTGGCGCTGCTGCGCACTCAGACGTCCGAAACGGTGCTCTCGGCTCGCGATCAGAGCTGGTGGTTGTGGACTGACCTGCCCATGAATTCGGTGCAGCAGATGCAGGCCGTCGAGCGTGAGTGGATCTGGTTGCAGGATATCTGCGACAGCCAGGTGACTTTACTGGTGGTGGAGCGCCTGCAGGAAGCCGATAGCCAGGCGTTGCTGAGGCACCTGCAGCGGCGTGGCTGGCTTTATCAAGAAGTTTCGCGCAGTCCGAACGGAGTCATCTTTCGCTTCCAGCCCGAGGCTGCCTGGCGCGAGTCTTTTCGCTGGCAGCGTCTGGCCCGCAACGCCCTGAGCATGCGCCGCTTCGATTGGGCTAGCCAACTCTTTCAAAGAGCGCTCAAGGTCGAACCCTACGACATTTCAGCGGCTTCCGGACTGGCTTACACGCTGGCCGCCCAGGGCCGCATGCAGGAAGCGGCCCAACTCGCGAAAGCGGTTTTGGCGGCTGATCCGGAATGCGGCGAAGCCTTGCGCGTGCAAGGCTTCGTCGTATCCCGCTGAACCGGCTTCAGAAAAGGTTCAGTTCGATTCGGGCTTGAGCTTCAGCCCGAGCCAGTAGGCTGGGTTCATGACAAAGCAAACTCTGGATTTGAGCGAAGCCGAAGAGCTCTTTTGGGAAGAACGCGACTATGTTTTGTTCGCCGTCTACTTCCTGGTCTCGCTGGCCTGCCTGTATGCCATCTCATAAAAAAGAGGCGGCCGGTTATCGAACCGGCCGCCTCGCCAGTTTACGAGGCCCGCATATCCACTACGCTCAGCCCGCGCTTTTCCAGGTCGGGCAGCGCTACCGCGAAAACTTCGTCGAGATGGCCAACCGGATAAAAGGTCATCTCAGCCCTCACGTTATCGGGAAGCTCCTTCAGATCGCGCTCATTCTCCTTGGGTAAAATCACGGTTTTGATGCCGGCGCGCCGAGCGGCCAGCACCTTCTCCTTGATTCCGCCCACCGGCAGAACCAGTCCCGTCAAGGTGATCTCTCCGGTCATGGCCAGATCCTTGCGGGCGGCGATGCCGGTGTAGGCGCTCAGCAACGACACCGCCATGGTGACGCCGGCGGAAGGTCCGTCTTTGGGGATGGCGCCGGCGGGCACATGAATATGCACGCCCTCGGTGCGCGGCAACTTGTCGGGCAACCCGAAGCTGCGTGCCTTGGAAAGCACGTAGCTCTGGGCCGCCTGGGCCGACTCTTTCATGACGTCGCCCAGCTGACCGGTCAAGGTCAGCCCCTTGCCCGAAGGCAGGCTGATCGACTCCACGTAGAGCACGTCGCCGCCCACCTCGGTCCAGGCCAGGCCGGTGGCCACGCCCGGGTGTTTTTCCGTGCGAGCCGACTCGGGCAAGAAACGCTCGGCACCCAGCAGTTCTACTGCTTCCGCAGTGGAAAGCTCGATGGCGCTCGGCCCTTCAGCTTCGGCGAAGCGCAAGGCCAGTTTGCGCACCAGCTTGCCCAGCACTCGTTCCAGTTCGCGCACACCGGCTTCCCGGGTGTAGCGTGAAATGATATGCGCCAGAGTCTCGTCGCTCAAGCTCAGCGAATCTTCGGATAGACCCGCCTCTTTGATGACGCGCGGCAGCAGGTAACGGCGGGCAATCTGATGCTTTTCTTCCTCGCTGTAGCCGCTAAGACGAATCACTTCCATGCGGTCGAGCAGGGGTCGCGGGATCGAATCGGTGGTGTTGGCGGTCAGGATGAAGAGCACTTTGGACAGGTCAAAAGGCAGGTCCAGGTAGTTGTCGCGGAATTTGTCGTTTTGGGCCGGATCGATCACCTCGAGTAAGGCCGAGGCGGGGTCGCCGCGGTAGCTGTTGCCCAGTTTGTCGACTTCGTCCAGCATCAAGACGGGGTTCTTCACGCCGGCCCGGCGCAGGCCCTGAATCAGACGGCCCGGTAAGGCTCCGATGTAGGTGCGGCGATGGCCGCGCAGTTCAGCTTCGTCGTGCAGACCGCCCAGGGAAAGGCGCTCGAACTTTCGATCCAGGGCTCGAGCGATGCTCTGGCCCAGCGAAGTTTTGCCCACACCAGGCGGCCCCACCAGCAGAACGATGGGCGCCTTGGCGCCAGCGTTCAGCTTCATGATGGCCAGGTGCTCGAGAATGCGTTCTTTGACCGTCTTGAGTCCGAAGTGGTCTTCCTCAAGTATGCCGCGGGCACGCTTCAAGTCGTGGTTGTCCTCGGTGGTCTTGTTCCAGGGCAGCTCCGAGAGCAGCTCCAGATAGCCGCGCGTCAGCGAATGGTCTGGGGAAGAGGGATTGAGTCGTTCCAGGCGTTTCAGCTCCCGGTCGGCTTCCTTGCGGGCCTCTTCCGGAAGTTCCGCCTGGTCCAGCTTTTCGCGCAGGATTTGCAGTTCAGCCCGATCGCTGTCGTCTTCGCCCAGCTCGTTCTGGATGGCGCGCAACTGTTGGCGCAGCAAGTAGTCCTTCTGCTCCTTGCCCATCTCGTTTTGAACCTGGCTATGGAGGCGCTGGCGCACTTGCTGGACTTCCAACTCGTGGGCCAAAAACTTGTGGATCAGCTCAAGAGCCTCCATGCGGCTGGAGGCTTCCAGCACTTGTTGCTCTTTCTCGAGTTCCAGCTTCATGAAGCCGGCGATGAAGTAGGCCAACTGCATCGGGTCGGTCAGTTGAGAGGTCAGTTGATCCAGCACGGCTTTGGCGCCCTGGCGTTGCGTCTGGCCCATCAGGGTCAGCAGTTGAGCGGAAAGATCAAGCACGCTGCGATGCAGAGCCTCGACCACGGCGCTACGGTCTTCCTGAATGGGAAGAACCTGAAAGCGGGCCTGCAGATAGGGTTTGCCGGGCTCCAGCTTGACCAGACGGACTCGTTCCACCCCCTGGAGCACGACCTGGAAGCCGTTCTGACCGCGGGTGGCCTTTTGAATGGTCACGCGTGTGCCGATTGTGTAGAGGTCGTCCTGAGTCGGCTCTTCCACCGAGAGATCGCGCTGCGTCACGACGATCAGCGAGCGATCACCCTCGAGAGCCGCCTCGACGGCCGCGATGGAGCGGCCCCGTGACGCGGTGATGGGAGTCACCATGTGAGGAAACAGGACCGAGTTGCGGATGACTAGGAGGGGTTGGATCTGATTCATTAGTCAAGCATACGCTTAACTGTTGCTGCCAACGTTAGTAAAGTGTTTGAGAAGTGTTGACCTGGCCAAATGGCCAGGCTCCGAACGGACTTAAGTCCTACAGGGAGTCTGGGATTTTTTTCAAAGTGGCGGAACCTATGATGAAGCTGTATTACTCAAAACAGTCCCGAGCAACCCGGCCTCGTTGGGTGTTGGAAGAACTGGGCCTGGATTACGAAATCGTACCCATGGATTTGCGTGCCGGCGACCAGCGCCAGCCGGAGTTTCGCAAGCTGAACCCGCTCACCCAGATCCCGGTCCTGCAGGATGGGGATCGGGTGATTTGCGAGTCCGGGGCTATTTGCCTGTACCTGGCCGACCGTTACAAGCCGGGGACTCTGGCTCCGGCTCTAGACAAACGGGGGATTATTACCGCTTTTGCTTCTACATCTACAACACGCTGGAGCATCAACTGCTGGAGATCTTTCTGCACACTCGCTTTCTACCGGAGGAGCAACGCAAGCCTGAACGCGTCGAGCAGGCCAAAAACTTATTGCAGGCGCGTCTCCAGATTATCAGCGATCACCTGGCCAACCGCTCCTTTATTGCCGAGGAGCGCTTCACGGCCGCCGACGTGCTGGTGGGTTCCGCTCTGGACTGGGCGGATATGCAGGGACTGCTGGGGGATTTTCCCGGCTTGCGTGGCTACATCGGAAAGCTCAAGGCCCGCCCCGCCTATCAGATAGCCCACGAAGTGGAGGTGGCCAGGTCGTGAAACTCTTTTACGCCCCCCAAACCCGGGCGGTGTCCTCGCGCTGGGCCTTGGAAGAAGTGGCTGCTGCGCACGAGCTGATTCGTCTCAAGTTTCCTGATGATCTGAACAACTCGGAGCTGCAAAAGGCCAATCCGCTGGGACAAATTCCCACGCTGGTGGATGGCGATCAAGTGGTGACGGAGGCTTCGGCTATTGCTCTCTACCTGGCCGACCGCTTTCCCCGGGCCGGGCTGGCGCCGACTGCCGAGGAACGCCACCAATACTACCAGTGGGCCTTTTTTGTAGGAGCTGCCCTGGAACCACATTTGCTGGAGATCTTTCTGCACACCGTGCGCTTACCCGAGGAGGAACGCTCGGCCGAGCGCGCTACCAGAGCCAAAGAGGGTTTTGACCGCGCTCTGGGCATTGCCGACGACCACCTGGCCAGCCGCTCGTATCTGCTGGGGGAGCGCTTCTCCATGGTGGATGTGATTTTCGGTTCGATTCTGGGCTGGGCCCAGATGATGAATTTGCTCGAGGGATTTGAGCACGTGCGCGCTTACTTCAAGCGAGTGTGCACCCGCCCGGCCTTCGAGAGGGCTGTCGCTTAGGCCCCGCCGACCGGCGGAGTTTGTGGGTCAGGGTCAGCCACCGCAGCCAGGCTTCTGCAGAGGCTTCTGCCACTGATAAAAGACCTGCCGGGCGCGTTCTTGTCCCTCGTTGTCGGGAGTGATGTCTACCCCGCCTAAAAATCCACTGTAGGCCCCCTGGGTAGTGCGGCACACCACCTCGACTTGAGCCTTGCCTATCCAGCGAGGCACCTCGGCCCGGGTGATGGTGACCTGCTCCGCCTGGGTCTGGCGGGCCAGAAATCCCGAGGGCGTGAGAGCGACCTCAACGTTCTGGCCTTCCTGGGTAAATTCGATAAAATGGTCGCGCGGATCGCGATCCTGGGGGGTGTTGTCCAGGCTTTTATAGTGCTTGTAGGCATCCTTGGCGGTGGCCGCCGTCTGGCGCCCGGGGAGCGAGATCTCCATGGCTGGAGTATAAGGGGTCAAGCCGAAGGAAATCTGAAAAACGAAAGCCAATGTTTCACGTGAAACATGAGTAAGCCCAAGTCTCCCGAGAACGGTTTTGCCGTTTTACCCATCCGCCAGATTCGCGCCAACCCTTTGCAGCCGCGCCGGCGCTTCGACCAGGAGCGCCTGCAGGAACTGGCCGACTCCATTCAATTGCACGGCGTGGTGCAGCCGGTGGTGGTCACTCGCGAGCCCGAAGGCTACCGCCTGGTGGTGGGCGAGCGCCGTTGGCGCGCTTCGCGATTGGCCGGCCTGGAAGAGATCCCGGCCTTGATCCAGGAGTTCGCACCGCAGAATCTGTTGGAAGTGGCCTTGATCGAGAACCTGCAGCGCCAGGATCTGAACCCGGTCGAGGAAGCCCGCGCCTTTCAATTCTTGCTGCGCGAGCACAAGCTGACCCAGGACGAACTGGCCCGGCGCCTGGGCTGCAGCCGGCCGGCCGTAGCCAACGCCATCCGCCTGCTCAGCCTGCCCCCTTCCATTCTGGCAGACTTGGAAGCCGGCGTTCTGAGCGCCGGCCATGCCCGGGCCGTACTCTCGCTGGAAGGGGAGCGTAACCAGTTGCGCGCCTGGCACGAGATCCGCGAGCGGCAACTGTCGGTGCGCGCGACCGAGGATTTCATTCGCAAACTGCACGAGCAGAAGCCGGCGCGCAAAGGCAAGAGTTTGACTCCCGACTGGGAGCACATTCAGCAACAACTGGGCCAGCAACTGAACGCGGTGGTGAAAATACGCCCGTCCAGCAAGGACAAGGGCAAGATTGAGCTTTACTACCGGAACCAGGATCAGTTGGAGGAACTCATGGAAGTGCTCATCGCTCTGACGGAGTCAGGTCGGGCCTAGACGAACCAGGCTTGATGCGTCTGCCAGAGCAGGTCATTCTCAAGAAAATCGACTCCATGGCGGCCTTCCATCGCGCTTATGGGGCTTTGATGGTTTTGTCCGCGGCTGTGTGCACTTTCGGGTTGCTGGCAAACTCTCCGGCGACCGTGATCGGAGCGGCCACCATGGCTCCTTTGACCGGTCCCATCCTGGGGATTTCGTTGGGATTGGTACGCGGGGAAATGAGACGATTTCGCCGCTCTCTCTTAAGCGAAGGAGTGGGAACGCTGATTTGTCTGGTCACCGGCCTGTTGCTGGCCAGGTTCTTTGGTCCTGAGCAACTGGATTACTCGCAACAGCAGATCGCGGCCAACTTCCGGCCAACTCTGCTGGATATGGCTATTGGGTTTGCCGCCGGGCTGGCAGGCGCCTATGCCTCGGTGGACAAACGTGTCTCGGAGAGCGTGGCCGGCGTGGCCATCGCGGTGACTCTGGTTCCTCCCTTGTGCACCGCTGGCCTTTGCCTGGGCGGCGGTCTCTATAGTGAAGCCTTCGGCGCCGTCATGTTGTTCTTGGCTAACTTTGTGGCCATTCAGTTGGCCAGCGCCGTGGTCTTTACCCTGGCCGGCCTCTCCCAATGGGCCGAGCTGCGGCGCAATCCTTCCTTGGTGCGGGCGCTGGCCTTAAACCTGCTGCTGTTGGGAGGAACGGCCTGGTTTTTGGAGCGCCAATTGCGGCAATTGATGCAGGAACGCTACGCGCAACGGGTGACCCGGGAAGTCGTTAATCAGGCCCTGGCCAATCTTCCCGGTGCGCGGCTGGAGTCGACCCGTCTCAGGCTGCAGGCTCAGCGGCTGCAAATCGACTTGCTGGTGCGCGCTCCTGAGGAACTGACCGTGGGTTTTGTCCAGTCCCTGCGCGACCTGCTGCAAAGGCGGTTGCCGGAAACCATCGACCTGCGCGTGGGTACGGCTTTGTCCAGCTATGTGGCGCCGGAGGGCAGGCTTTTTGCCCCGCTGCGAGCCGAGCCGAGCGCTGAAGACGTATTCCGAACGGATGCCGAATGGGCTCTTCAGGAGGCGATAAAACAGTTTTCTCAAGTGGAACTGGTCAATTTCCGCAGCCTGCGTCTGGAGCCGCCAGCCGCGGAATTGCTGGTGAGTTTGCGCAGCCCCTATGTCTTCGAAAGCGAACTGGTCGGAAAACTGCAACAGACAACCCAACAATTCCTGAGCCAGCGCGGCCAGAGGCAGTATCAATTGAAGCTCACCGTTCGCACCACCGTAATCTATGATTACACCGAAGACGGACCCCTGCAATTTGCGCCCGAGAAAGTGGTTGGCGAGGCTGAGTTACTCCGTCAGAAACTGGAGGCGCGAGCGTTAAAGTGGCTGCACGAACAGGTAGAAAAGCTACCTGAGGTCTGGCTGGTCGAAGCTCGGGCCAGCCTGAGCGGAAGCGAACTTTCGCTCGTCGTCAGCCTGCAGATGCCCACCAGACCGCGCGCCGGGCTTTGGAAGCAGTGGCGGGATCGATTGCAGAAAGAACTATCTGTGCCGGTCCGACTCGAGGTTTCCTGGATTCAGGGTCAACATGTCGAGGTCGTCAGCAAGTGAGAGAGCCTGGAAGGCGCTGCCTGAACCAGGCGGCCAGTTGCTCTTCGCTCAGGCGGCCGGCTGTGCAATTGCAATGTCAGAGGTTTCGCATTACCAAATCGTCTGGACTCCAAAGCCGAGGAAGGCCGGGTCGGCGGTCAGCAAGGGAACACCTTCTAACAAACTCTGGGCGGCCAGAAGACGGTCGAACGGGTCTCTATGTTCGCCTGGAAGCCCACCGGCATACAGAGCGTGTTTTGACAGGAGGGGGAGTTCTTCTGCCTGGAAAGTGCGCAGATGGTCGGTGTAGTTGCTGACCAGGCCAGGCTCCACCTGCAGCTTTCCCAATCGATACTTCTGGGAGATCTCAAAACCGGTCACGGGCGAGACCCAACGAGTATTCGAAGGTTCTTGAATCAATGCGCGGGCGGTCTCCGACAATTTTGCAGGCTCCGTCCAGGCCCAGAGCAGCGCATGGGTATCCAGAAGAAGGCGTATCAAGGGTGGATCGGCCCTTCCCAGTCTGCCAACTCTTCATCCGACATGGGTTGGAGAATATCGTCACCGACCGAACCGCTTAAAAATCCCAGCCTTACCGGCTTGGGCTGGTCTATGGGCACCAACCTGGCATAGGGTTTTCCCATTTTGGCCAGCACGATCTCCTCGCCGGCTTTTACGTCCTCTAGTAGCTTGGAAAGATGTGTCTTGGCTTCGTGGACGTTAATGATTCTCATGAACTTAGTTTATCGAGCTTGGTCCACTCTGGCAAGGTCAGCGGCTGTCGTTAGAAATGTCAAAGCCGGTGTCGCTGTCCCAGAGGGTGGTTTGCGACCAGAATTGCTCACCCAGCTTCTGAATGACCTGGCGTTGACCGGCGGCGGTGGTCTCCAGCAGGCTCTCTTTGTCACCCCAGCGCAGCACCTGGCGATGACCGGGCGAGGACTCCCAGCGGTAAACCTGGTTTTTGACGGCCCACTCCGGACCGAGTTGGGGCCGGCCGCCTTGCAGGCGAGGATCGGCGAAGCCGGTGACCGGGTGGGCCAGTCCCGACTGACGCAGAGCTTGCAAGAGAGCGTCGTCCACGCGCTGCTTGCCTTCTTCCAGTTTTTCTCTGTCGCCGGTATCACGCTGCTTCTGGGCGCGTCCCTGCTTCTCCAGCTGCTGCGCCTGCAATTGCTGGGGTACGCTCACCATGGCAGCTCCCATATTGAGTTGCGGGCCGCGCCACAAGCCGTGGTTGGAGGCGGTGGCGCGCTCGGCCTGCTCGGCCCCGCCCTCAAGCGCCTGGCGATCGGCGTCCTTGCGGTTCTCTACCTGGTCGTCCTTGACTTCCTGGCTGGCGGCTGAACCGGCCTCGCTCTCGACAGCCGCCTCCGTCACGTCACCTTCGGCCTTTTTTTCGACCAATTCGTCTTCCTGGTTTACCTCTTTTTCAAGAAACATCTTGAAAGGGTCACGGTTGCCAGCCTCCTTGAGGTTGGTTTCCGAGGATTTGCCGGTACGCCCGATGTCGCCCAAAAACATGGCCCGATCCAGCAGGCGCCGTTCGCCGCGATGGGGGGACTCGGGCAACTGCGGCCCCAGGGCCACCTATAGCTTCCTCAACTGGCGAAGGTTCAGCAGTAAGATGGCTACGGTGCCGACGCAGTAGAGAATGCAGTCATCGCGCGTCAAATCCGGGTTCGAAGCAGCCATCAGAGGGCTCATCTGGGCCAGACGCAGGTCACCCAGCATATAGGCCTGCGGTAGCAGCAGGACCACCACGGCGCTGATGACTCCGCCCTGGAAGGCGGAAGTGACGCGCGGGCTGGAGCGAAACATGAAGCCAATCCAGATGAGGGCGGCGATCAGCAAAGTGGGGCCCTTGAGGACACTCTCGAGCATCGCCCAGCCCACCAGTGTCATAACTACGGCCACGCGGGCGTTGTTGACGGCCCGTTCGGGTTCGGCCAGACGCGCGCCAATCCACAAACCCAACGAGGAGAAAAAGAGCATTGAGGTGAGGCCGACCGCCAGAAAACGCCCGGAGTTCCAGTCCTGCACCGGCACTCCCAACAACCAGAGCAAACCGGCCAGACCTGCGAACAGTCCCCACTCCATGAGCAGGGGTATGGAGGCAACGGCGATTTTCGTGAGGAGCAGGCCGGCCAGGCCGCCCGAGCGAGGAAGCTGGCGTACCAACTGGATCGAATGGTGCTGGACTTCTTCGGCCATACTGGCGGCGCAGCTGATGCAGGCGCGCAAACAGGTAAGTCCGATCAGCCAGAATCCAGCCAGTTCAAACGAGCCGCGCCGTTCAGGCAAGAAATCCAGTCGATACGAGGCCAGGGCATGGTGAAGCAGCGGCAAGCTCAGGGCGATGGCCGCCCAGAACAAACCAGGGTAGCCTCCGGACCGGCCCGGTTCCTTGCGGGCCATCTGGAGGCTCCATTCTCTTTGCAACATGACCATGCTCAAATCAGGCTTACTTCCTTCAAAGGAGGAGTCGTCAAGCTCCTCAAAAGAGTTCCCTCTTATCATGATTTTTCTTGAGCTCTATTGCAACCTGCAAGTTTAGAAAAGTTGGTCGCAATCTACCTGACGCAAGCTCGAGCCGTAGAGCTATGCCGGCATTTCCTGGAGACGATTGAAGACAGCCTTTCGCGTTTTGATTATGGCCGGGCTCTCGAGCTAGGCGGAGCCTGGCTGGATCGGCTCGAAGAGGAAGCCGCCGACGACCCCTGTCTGGCCGATCAGAAAGCAGCCATTCGCCTGTGGCGTTCCGAGTTGTTGGTACAGTTACAGCGTTGGGATCAGGCTTCCCATGAGTTGGACGGGTTGCTGTGCCGGCGTACCTCCATCACCCTCAAGCCGTTGTTGGTTCGCGCCCTGATTCTTTCGGCCCAGATTCATGGTATGTATGGCGAGCAGGAGCAGGCTCAGCAGGCCTTGCTGCTGTCCCGGCAATGGGACCCGGAGGGGCAGTTCGCGCGCGCCTGGCAACTGGAGAAAGCGCGCCTGTTGGTGCGGGCCGGGGAATTGCGGGAAGCTTTACGCATGCTGCCCCAGCTCGGAGACGACGAAAGCGACATCGAGCGAGGCCGGGTGCTTTTCCGCCTGCACCGCTTCGACCAGGCCGAGGAAGCCTGGCTGCACGTGATGGAACGGCCGCGTTCTCGACCCGATCGTTGCCAGGCCGAGGCCTGCCGTTTGTTGGGACTCCTCCACCAGGAGCAGGGGGAGCCGCAACGGGCTCTCGAGTTCCTTGAACAAGCTTTGCGCGCCTACTGGCATTTGCAGATGTGGATCGGCGTGGCCAAAGCTTACGAAGGCCTGGGTCAGGTTTGCAGCGACCTGGGCAAGATTACCGAGGCGCTGCACTTCACTTACAAAGCCGAGCGGCTGAGCCGCCGCCTGGGAGCCGAGTCGGAGCTGGCCGTCGTCTACGGCCGTCTGGGCAACCTGTGTATGAAATTGGGGGACTATCCGCGGGCCATTCGCTTTCACCAACTGGACGTGGAAATGTGCCGGCGCTTTGGCAACTACCGCGCTCTGGCCTATGCTTTGAGCAGTCTGGGCTTATCCTATCGAGCTCAGGGTGACAATCAGCAGGCCTGCCAACTCTTCTCGGAAAGTCTGGAGCGGTTCTTGCAGTTGGGGGAACGCAATCCCGTGCTGCGGGCTCGGGTCGAGCGCAGTCGTACCTTGATCGAGCGCAATTTGCTGGAGGAGGCCGGTCAGGATTTGCAGGCGGCCGGCTGGATGCTGGGCCAGGGAACCGGTCCGGCCGATTCCGCTCAGATCTATATCCTGACCGCCCGCCTTGAGCGTTTGCGTGGAAGACTGTACGAATGCAATCGTAATTTGATGCTGGCCATCGAGGTGCTCAACGAGGTTCCCAAAGATGCGGCTCTGCGCTGTGAGGCGCTACGCGAGCGCGGCTATTTGTGCCTGGCCCGGGGCGAGCTCGAGGGAGCGGCCCAATCTTTCGCTTCGGCCGCCGCCTATGCGCGCAAAGGCGAGCAGCAGTCGATCTGGCTGGAATGCCTGGAGCAACTGGATCGGTTGGACGAGCTGCAGGGCGCCGAGGCGGTCCTGGAAGGCCTGCACCGCAGTGCTCGGGACAGTGGGGAGGCTATGCTGGGGCGTCCTCTGAGTTGAGCGGTTGGGTAGCGTTGACGGCGGGGGCGTCGTCGGGCTGCAATTGAGTGGTGACGCGGGCTGCGGATTTTTCGGTCAAGGCGGCCGCTCCGGCCGGTTCCATCAACCCGTGATGGAGCCAGCCTCGGAAGCTGACGCTGGGAACCTCCAGCACCTTTTGCGTCTGAGCGTTGGCGGGCATGTCATTGCCGCTCGTCAGCATGCGCAACA
This sequence comes from Vulcanimicrobiota bacterium, assembly GCA_019637395.1. Classification (GTDB taxonomy): domain Bacteria; phylum Vulcanimicrobiota; class Xenobia; order Xenobiales; family JADMJV01; genus JADMJV01. The sequence continues at coordinate 302,820 of JAHBVR010000009.1, read as the reverse complement.
TATCGGTGGTCATGGGAAACCATTTGAAGCCGCCCAGCAGGCCGGCGGCCGTGCTCATCAGCACCGGAGGCAAGGAGAAAAGCTTCGTTTTGTAGCCGCCCGCCTCGCAAATCAAGTGTAGCAGCGCCTTATAGGTATAGACCTCGTCGCCACCCAGATGGTAGACTTTGCCCACGCTGTCGCGATTCTCCAGGCAGCGGCGCACGGTTTCGGCCAGTTCCCAGGTGGAGATGGGCGCCAGGCAATACTCGCCCTTGCCAAAATAGGGAAACAGGCTGGTCTTGGAAAGATTGTCGCGCAGCATTTTGACGAAGTTTTCTTTGTTGGGGTTGCCGCCGTAAACGACCGAGGGTCGCAGAATCGTCCAATCCAGGCTAGAAGAGCGGACCGCCTGTTCAGACTTGGCTTTGGAACGCATATACTCGGTGGTGGGATGCTTCTCCACGCCGTTGGCGCTGATGTGGATGAAGCGTTGCGCGCCCACTTTGCCGCAGGCTCGCACCAGGTTGAGGGTGGCCTGATAATGCAGTTTTTCAAAAGTGATGCCTTTCTCTGGAAAGGCGCGCAGAATGCCGACGCAGTGAACGCAGGCTTCGGCTTCGCGCAGTTGGGCTTCAAAGGTATGAGGTTGGAGGATATCACCCTGTACCTTTTGCACGTTGCTGACGTACAAATCGTCGGGGTTGCGGCACAGGGCGAAGACATCGTGTCCCGCCTGCTGCAGGTGGCGGACGATCTCTCTTCCGATAAAACCCGTGGCTCCCGTTACAAAGACGCGCATTTCATGCCTTCCTTACTGTGGGCTCAGATCTTCCACCCGGCGCCGGCCACGCAAGGCCCGCCCCAGAGTGACTTCATCGGTGTAATCCAGGTTGCCACCCGCCGGCAGTCCCTGGGCCAGCCTGGTGACCGAAGTTTCGGGGCCGAGTTGACGGGACAGGTAGAGGCAGGTCGCCTCACCCCCCACCGTCGTGTCCAGAGCCAGAATGACTTCGTCTATGGCTTCTTCGCGTACTCGCTCCAGCAGTTCGTGGATGCGAACCTGGTCGGGCCCGATACCGTCCAAGGGGGAGAGTAGCCCACCCAAAACGTGGTAGCCCCCCCGATATTCTCGGGTCTTTTCAAGGGCCACAATGTCTTTGGGTTGGACCACCACGCATACCACCCCCGTCTTGCGTTGAGGGTCGGCGCAAATTTGGCAGAGTTCCCGGTCGCTATAATTGAAGCAGCGCCGGCAGGGGCGAATCTGGTTGCGAGCGCTACGAATGGCTTCAGATAAACGCAAAGCCTTCGGCTCCGCGGTTTCCAGAAGCCAGAAGGCTAAACGTTGTGCTGACTTGGGTCCGATGGTCGGTAACTGCTGCAGCGACTCGACCAACTCTTCCAGAGCTTCGGGGTAGTCCAACGAGACCTAGAAGAATCCGGGTGGAATCGGCAAGCCCGCGGTCAGTTTGGACATCTTGTCCCCGGAGAGCGACTTGGATTTTTCGATGGCGTCTTTGACCGCGGTCAGGACCAGGTCTTCGAGCATGTCCACGTCTTCAGGATCGACCGCCTTAGGATCGATCTTGATCGACATCAGCATGCCATGGCCGTTGACGGTGGCTTTCACCATCCCCTGGCCGGCCGTGCCTTCAACCGTTACGGTCTCGAGCTCTTCCTGCATCTGACCCATCGAAGCGGTAAGCTTCTCCTGCATCTTCTGCATTTTACGCATCAGTTCACGTTGCATGACAGCTCCTTGAAATTAACTGGATTTGCTGGCGAAGACCTCGCGAATGGCTTCCACGAGTTCGTCCAAGTTGAAGGGTTTGACCAGATAGGAGGTGGCTCCCATCTGGTAGCCTTTGAGAATATCGTTGTGCTGGTCGCGGGCCGTCAGCATGAGCACGGGCACGCCGGCGGTTTCGGGGTCCTTGCGTAATGTTTCCAAGACCTGGAAGCCGTCCATGCCGGGCATCATCACGTCAAGAACCAGCAAATCGGGTTTTTCTTGGGCGAAGAGCGCGAGAGCTTCGGGACCACTCGAGGCACTGACTACGTTGAAGTCTTCCAGCTCTAAATACTGACTGAGTGAGCGAAGGATGTGCTCATCGTCGTCCACCACTAAGATTTTCGGGGTATCGCTCATTGGCTCTGCTGCTCCTAATCCGACTGGGTGTCATTCGCCGCATCCAAGATGCGACCTCCGAACAAGCCGGAGGCTTTCTTGACCAGGGTCTCGTGTTCTTGTTCTTGGACGGGCGCCTGTTGCGCTCCGTCCACCACTACTTCAATGCGCACCTTGCTTTGCATAAGTCCGCTACTTACCTCTTCGAGCAGGCGGACCTGACGGGATATGTATTCGTAGTGGAACTTCAGAGTCGAGGACAACGAGATGACCAGGCGATCCGGTTGAAACTCACGCAGTTGGGCGTCTTTCATCATGGCCTGCAGCCGCCCGTCGCGAGCTTTCAGACTCTGGATCAAATGCGGCCAGAAATCGCGGGCCTGGGTGATGGCTTTGCCCCCGTTGGGCAACTCGGCCGGAGGCCGCTGGGCCGCCCGGGGGGATTCGCGCCGGGGCGGGGGAGCCTGTCTTTCTTCGGCCGGGGGACCCAGAAAGTCATCGTCGCTGGGCGCGTCAGCGGAACGGGCTGGTGGAATGCGTTCTTCCTCTCGCGGGGGTCCTAAGAAATCAACCTCAGCGGCCGGTGCAACCGGCGCCCGGGTGGGCGGTGGAGTTTCCCGGCGGGCAGCCGGGCGTGGCGGCTCGGCCGGTTGCTTTTCCGCGGGAAGCGGCTGTTCCCCACGCGGGCGCGCAGCGGTCAGCAGAGATTTTACTTTTTCTTGCAGGTCCTGCACCTGAAGGGTGAGTGCTTCCAGCGCGGGAGTGGCCACTACGGGGGCAGGGGCGGCTGCGCCGGGCGCGATTGCGGACACGGGAGCAGGTGGTGCGCACAGGGCCACCAGGCATAGTTCCAGGGCGATGCGTGGGGGTTGCCCGTCGCGAATGGCCTGTTGCAGGTCGACGGCGGCGCGCAGCCAGTTGAGAATCTGGCTCATGGTCAAATTTTGCGCCTGGCTTTGCAAAGCCGTGCGGTAGGCTTCGTGCAGTTCGCTCAAACCAGCTTCGTGAGCCCCCACTTTGGAGAGCATGATCAGCCGCAAGTGGTCGACCCAGAGATCGACAGCGCGCACGAAATCCTGCCCGCCCCTATGCATATCCTCCACTGCTCCCAGCAAGAGGGCCGCGTCCCCCTGGCGCAGGGCCTCGACCCAGCGCCCCAGCGTATCCTGAGGCAGCAGTCCCAGCATTTGCACGACGTCGGCCGGCTGCACGGCACCGCCGCTGTAGTGCTGCGCCTGCTCGAGCAGTACCAGAGCGTCGCGCATGGAACCCTGGGCGGCCCGGGCCAGCAGTTGGCGGGCCAGCGGGTCGAGTTCGAGTTTTTCTTCGACGGCGATGTGCTGCAGGTGGGCTTCTACCTCGGTCAGAGAAAAGGCCCGGAAATCGTAGCGCTGGCAGCGGGAGAGGATGGTCGGCAGCAATTCATGGGGATGAGTGGTGGCCAGCACGAAGACGACGTGGGCTGGAGGTTCTTCCAGCGTCTTGAGCAGGGCGTTGAAGGAGGAGGTGGAGAGTTTGTGCACCTCGTCGATGATATAGACCTTGAAACGGGCTTTGGCCGGAGCGAAGTGCACTTTGTCCACGATGAAATCGCGGATTTTCTCGACCTGCGTGTTGGAGGCAGCGTCGATTTCAAAGACGTCCATGCAGTTGCCCTGGGCGATTTCCCGGCAGGTGGAACAGTGATTACAGGGTTCCAGGGCGGGGCCGTTTTCGCAGCACAGCGCTTTGGCAAAAATACGGGCGGTGCTGGTTTTACCCGTGCCGCGCGGACCGCAAAAGAGATAGGCCCGGGCGGGAGAACCGCCGGCCAGTACGTTGCGCAGGGTCTTGACCACTGCCTCCTGTCCGACCAGGTCGGAAAAAGCTTTGGAGCGCCATTTTCGGAAAAGGGATACCTGACTCATAGTTCCCCCCTTCGCCTGGACTCAGCGCTTACCTACGGCGTCCTCATTTCGGTAGAAGCGGGGAACTTCGCGCACCAGACGGCGCGTCAGGCCAAAGGCATGGATGCGCGCCGCCAGACCGGCAAGAAGGCCTATCGATAGGGAAACCAGCATCTTGACCAGAGGGTAGCTGCTGTCGGATTGGGGTGGATCGATCAGGGTTAGCCTGGCGATCCAGGATAGCCCCGGCATCTGCGTCCAGTTGTTGGTCCCCTCGGGCCAGAACCAGAAAAAGAGAACGCTCAGGCCGGCCGAGGTGAGGAATCCCCACCTGGCCAGGGTGCCTTCCAGGTATTGACCGGATACTCCCTGCAGGCGCTGATGGTAACAATGCCCGTAGGCCAGCAGGGTGCCCACGATGGGCGCCAGCAACTGTAATCCGAAGAACAAAGCGGCGGCGCCCAGCATCGCTCAGGTGGCTTTCAGCAGTGGATCGAGGCCTCCACGGGCGTCGAGAGCGTGAAGGTCGTCGCAGCCACCGATATGTTGGCCGTTGATAAAGATTTGAGGAACGGAGCGCTTGCCACCGGTGCGCTGCGCCATGGCGTCGCGGGCCGCTTCATCGCCGTCGACCGAGATCTCATGGTAACTGACTCCTTTGGAGTCAAGCAGGGCTTTCGCTCTGCGGCAATAAGGGCAGGTCTGCCAGGTATAGATTTCGATGTTGGGTTGATGGGACATTTGTTCTTAACGAGCCCTCCTGAGGGGTTTGGGATGCGAAATTTTGTTCTGGATGGAAGGTTCCTCCAGGGGGCCATCGTATCATAGCCGGACATCCGCAGCCAACAGAGGCAGCGGCATGTCCTGACTGACAAGGTAAGAAGGTAGCGAGGGAATGCGTGAGTCCTCCTTCGAACTAGCGTCCCGCCTGCGTGCTGAAGCCGAGGCGTTGGAAGAGCTTTTTCTCGAAGCGGAAAATAATAATTCCTACCACGCTCGCGTGGAGGAAGAGACCCGGTTGGAGGAGTTGTTGGGCCTGGCCCAAGACCGTCTGGCCACTCTCCGCTTGGAAGCTCTACAAGAGGCGCTGGAAGACGTGGAGGCCATCGTGCGGGGCCTGCGCGATGATGAGACGCGGCGTACCGATGAAGGACGCCCTCTTGGTCTGATTCAGAATTTCATTCGCCTGGCGGAGTCGGAGCGGGTGCGCCTGCACCACATTATCGACGCCGCCGTGCGCGCTGAGGAAGAGAGTCGCCGCAGTCGCGAGCGCGGGCGTGGTTGGGGCAGTGCCGAGCGTTTTTATAGCGGTGAGCGGCCTCCACGCAGGGCTGAGCAGGTCTCCCGAGAAGTCCCCCCCCGGCGTGACCGGGAAGCCGCCAGGCCCAGAAAAGTTCGTGAGGTGGTCAACGAATTTAGCGACCTGGATTCGGCCTAGCAGGTCAGCTTGACAGAGTTCGGGAGAGACGATCCTGAACGGTCGCACCAAGGGAACTGGAGTCACATATCGGCGGTAGCGAGACCCCTGGAAACACCAGGGTGTTTGCTTTTTATGGCGTAGCGTTGCCGCACATCTCGTATGGCGGAGTATCAAGGATCAGACCTACCCGGCAGGCTGCGGCAGGCTGCTTCCTCTTTTGAGGGAGCGGTTGATCCTGACTTGCCGCCACTGGCCCGGCGCAGTCGCGAGACCAGCGGGCTGCAGGACATGGTCAACTACGCCGCCGATCGGCTGGCCTTGCTCCGTCTCCAGAACTTACGCGAGAGTCTGGCGGACGTTGAAGAAATTCTCCACAGCCTCAAGCGTGAACTGGAGGTTCGCCGCCAGGACGGACGCTCGGTTCGCCTCACCGAGCAACTGATTTGGGAAGCCGAGCAAGAACGGGCCCGACTGCTCGGACAAATCTCCGCCGCCGTGGATGTCCCGGGTATCTACCGGGAACGCCGCCGCCGCTCGGATAGTGAAGAATCTTTTGAGCGAACGGCCGATCCGCGCACCCGGATAACCCAACATTTTTCCAAGTTCCATCGTTCTCGGGAAGAGTTCACCCGCGAAGACTACCAGCCGGTGCGCGCCCGGGGTCCGCTCTATCGCGACCAGGACTTTGAAGACGATGTCCCCTACTATTACTCGCGGCCGGTCGAGAGCGAACGCTCCTCCCCTGATTTCGAACTCAGAAAACCCGCCGGCTCGGCCGAGACCCCGAGCTGGCTGTCGGTGCGCGTGGAGCGCAAGGCTCGCACGCATCCACCGGCCACCGAGTTGCGCCTGGGAGGCGATAGCCCTCCGGTTCGCCGGCCAAGGCGTCCCAAGCCCCAGCCGTTCAGCTTGAGTTCAGGGGAGACGCCGACCAGGAGGTCCCCCGCCGGCCAGCCCAAGCCCGCTCCGCTGGCCTGGCTGTCGCGAGCCGAAAAACCGGCCGCCCGTGCTCCCTTATTTGAACCTCAGGACATCACCGCTGAGGATCTTCCGGCCATCCCCGAAGATGATGAGTTGCTCCTGCAGGACGACCTCCTCGACGACCTTGACCTCAGCGGGGAGGAGTTCGAGCTTGGCGACCTCGATGTCGGCGATCTGGACCTGGATGAGCTCGGCGAGTTTGACTATGACAACCTCGACCTGGAAGGCGATGATTTGCTCGCTCTAGATGAGCTGGACGCCAATCTCTTGTTCGACGAGGACGAGGCCGAGCTGGTGGACGAGGAGCTGGGTGCTCCCTTCCTGGATGATCTCGACCTCGAGTTGGAAGACGACCTGGAGTTGGCCCCGGCAGTAGCTGATGCAGAGGCCGATCGTGCGTATGATATCGACGACTCAGAGGGTTTGGAGCCTTTCCTGGATGCGCAGGTGGACTACGATCTCGGTGCTCTGGAGGAACTCGATGAGCTGGAAGTGGGGGCATTCGATCTCGAGGTAAGCGAAGACGAACTCGACCTGGGTGAGCTGGCCGACGTCGACCTGGATCATCTCGACTTTGACGAGCTGGCGCTCGACGACGATCTGGACCTGCTCGAACCTGAAGCCGAGATGACAGAAGTTGTCATCGATGAGCCGCTGCAGGTTGATGCGCCCGAGGCTCCGGTTGAGCTGGAGGAGCCGATCCTGATCGAGCCTCCTGCCGAGGTGGAAGAACCGATCGCGGTCGAAGCGCCGATCGAGGTAGAGGAGTCGATCGCGGTCGAGCCTCCGGCCGAGGTGGAAGAGCCGATCGCGGTCGAAGTTCCGGCCGAGGTGGAAGAGCCGATCGCCGTCGAAGCGCCTGCCGAGGTGGAGGAGCCGATCGCGGTCGAAGCTCCGGTCGAGGTGGAAGAGCCGATCGCGGTCGAAGCGCCGATCGAGGTGGAGGAGCCGATCACGGTTGAAGCTCCGGCCGAGGTGGAAGAGCCGATCGCGGTCGAAGCGCCGGCCGAGGTGGAAGAACCGATCGCGGTTGGAGTTCCGGCCGAGGTGGAAGAGCCGATCGCGGTCGAAGCGCCGGTCGAGGTGGAAGAACCGATCGCGTTTGAAGCTCCGGTCGAGGTGGAAGAGCCGATCGCGGTTGAAGCTCCGGCCGAAGTGGAAGAGCCGATCGCGGTCGAGGTTTCCGGGGAACTGGCCGGTCCCGCGAACTTGTTTGAGGGGCCCGACCAGCAGGTGACGGAACCCGTCTTTGAGGAGCCGGTAACAGAATTCGTCAGCGCGGAGCTGCCCGGGCCCGACGACCTCTTCGAAGGGCAACCCATCGTCTCGGGGGAAGAGGATTTCTTCGCTTCCAGTGAGCCGCTGGCCGTCATCGATAGCCCTGCCGCCAGTGGCGAGGACCTGTTGGTCGGCTCGGGTGAGAGCATGGACGTAGGCGGTGACTTCTTCGGAGATGCCGGGCCGACCACCGCCTCCTGGTTGGATGAACCGCTGGCGGAGCCCACCGCCGCGCCCGTCGCTCCTACTGAAGAAGCGCCAGTCAGCCAACCCTCGTCTGAAACCAGCCTGGAGGCGGCCATTGAAGAAGTGGCTGCCGAGGAGGCGGTGGCGGCGCCTCCTCCTGGTGCGGTGGAAGCAGCGGTCGCCACCGCGCCTTCCTTTGATGGAGGAGCGAGTGCCCAGGAACGTCGCCGCCTCGTTCGTCTGGCTTGCAGTTACGACACCAGCGCCTACCTGGAAGGCCGTCCTGTCAGCGTGAAGCTGGTCGACATCAGCCTCGGCGGCGGCAAGCTGCAAGGGCCTGCCAGCAACTTTCAGCGCGGTCAGTTGATTCAGGTTTCCAATCCACTGCCCGAAGCTCGCGTCAAAGATCCCGTAACGGCCCGTATTGTATGGTTGCGTCCCAGCCGCGATGAAGAGGGTAAGTTCGACATCGGTCTGCAGTTCGAGGAATCACCTGAGGTGTTGGGCAAATCCTGGGTCATCACTGTTCTCAACAAAATTGGCATGCAGTCGAAAGTCTTCAACCAGCGCAAATATACGCGCGCGGCCGCCAACCTGCCGATCGAAATTGACCTCAAGACCAAAGAGCGCCACCCTGGTACCGCCCTCGACATCGGCTTGGGCGGCGCTTTGCTGGCCGTGGACCGACCGTTGAGTCCGACCACCCGCTTCACGTTGCATATGGGTCCGTTGGGCAATCACGACAAGCTCGAACTCAACTGCGAAGTGATCAGCTCCCGTCACGATGAGGCCGGCATCGGTTGGACCCACAGCGCCAAGTTCGCGGAAATCTCCACCACCCAGACCAAACTGCTGGGCAAATATGTGGTGGACCTGCTGAAGACGGGCGGGTCCGTTTAAAGCTTTCCACCAGGTCCTTCAATCCGAGAAACTCCACGGTTAGCTCGTCGAATTGCCGGTGGTAGGAGGTGTCGACGTCACTGGCAACCACCCGGTTGGCTCCCTCGGGATACTGACGACGGAACGCCCATTGACATTCGATGGTGATCAGCCGGCCGTGGCGAGACGGCAAAACCAGATCGGTCTCGTGTCCGCGCTTATCACGCCAATAAATTTCGTTGAGCACGTAAAGGGCAAGATCGCGCTTTAGACTTGGGCGGGGACCAACCGAAACCGTCTGCTCGCGCGGCATCCCGCAACCTTAAGTCAAAGCAACAAAATCGAGCGGCGGCTGCGTGGAGAGGGTGGCGGTCACCAATTCGGCCGGCTATCCTTTTGATCTCCGTCGATGGCAGCACTTCAGAACACGTACGCAGAAGCTGACTCAGGCCTTGTAGAGCCAGCCTGAGCGAGGCCTGGTCGAGCACTCTCTCGCGGCGCTTGCGGACAATGGCCGTCCGGCATTCGATCTCCGAGCCCATCAGACCGCCAACTCAGGGTCCAGGCTGCGAATTTGGAGGGCCTCCGGAGTTCTGGGCTCGACGAGCACTACGGCGTAGAGCCGAAGAATCCCAGAACTTCAAAGACGATCATCCCGGTCCGGCCAGACGTGCTCGGAACAATGTGCCCGTGGCCTGGCATAGCTGATATTTGGCTCGGGGGGGCGGATCAATCCTCGCGCGAGCATCCTGTTGAGGGCGTCATCTTGGGTGGGTTTCGATGGGCACGAGCCGTCAATTCGCTTCCGTGCTTACTTCAGGGGTTGTTTGGCCGGAATGCCCGGGCGGCGCGGCCAGTCTTTGGAAGTGGACGAGGCTTTCTCTACAATCACGTGGCAGTAGCTTTTTTCGCCCAGGTGATAGGGCTCCACGGCCAGCGTCCTGCCATGCAGGTTCTTTAAAGCTACCGCCGACTCGTCCACTTCTTGCTGCGCCTGAGGTCCCTTGTAGGCGAGAAGTTTGCCCTTCACTTTCAAGAGAGGTAGCGCCAACTCGATAAGCACGGGTAGGCTGGCCACAGCTTTGGCCACAACCATATCGAACTGGGCGCGGTATTCGGGTTGATGGGCCACCGTTTCCGAGCGTTCTTGTAAAACCTCCGAGGGAAGACGGAGTTTCTCTACCACGCTACGCAGAAACCCGGCTTTACGGCCATTGGACTCCAGCAGATAGAACTTGGTGTCCGGGCGTAGAACTTGCAATACCACGCCCGGGCAACCGCCACCGCTGCCCAGGTCGACGATTTTTCCTCCTTCGGGCAGCTTCTCCGCAGCCGAGGCGGAATCGGTGATCAGCTCGCTCCAGATGGGCTCAGGAGTACGAAAGGCCGTCAATCCGAGCCGGTCACCTTCCTGCAAAAGAAGCTCCACATACTGTTGCAGCAGTGCCTGCTTTTCCGGCGCTAGAGTGTTTTGCATGGACGGGCCTGTTTCAAGTGCACTAACAAGGTGGCGATATCCGAGGGAGTGACGCCGGGAATGCGGGATGCCTGACCCAGTGTGCGCGGGCGCTGGCGGGAAAGTTTCTCGCGCGCCTCCGACGACAGCGTGCGCAATCCGGTATACTCCAAATCTGGCGGAAGCTCCCGGTCTTCCATGCGTCGTGCCCGGGCCACTTCGTCGTCCTGCCGTTTCATATAGCCATCGTATTTGACGCGGATTTCCACCCGCTCCAGGATGCGCTGGGGCAACTCCTCGAGGCCTTCGAAGCGGCGGATTTGCGCCAACTCGATGTGGGGGCGCTTGAGCAGTTCGTAGAGGCTGCAGCCCGGCTTGACCGGAGTTTTGAAGGCCTCACTGGCCTTTTCGGCATCGGCCGGCTTGAGGCGAGTGGTTTGTAACCGTTCGTATTCTCGCTGACTGACGCCCTGTTTTTCGCAGAAAGTTTGATATTGAGCGGTGCCCACGCAACCCCAGCGGTGGCCCAACTCGGTCAAGCGCTCGTCGGCATTGTCCTGACGCAACAGTAGCCGGTATTCCGCGCGCGAAGTGTGCATTCGATAGGGCTCGCTGGTTCCGCGGCTGACCAGGTCGTCGATGAGCACGCCCAGGTAAGCTTGTTCGCGTCCCAATTCGATGGTTTCGGCGCCCGAGGCGCGGCGGGCGGCGTTGATGCCGGCCAGGATGCCCTGGGCGGCGGCTTCCTCGTAACCCGAGGTGCCGTTGATCTGCCCGGCCAGGAAAAGGCGCCGCAGGCGGGTCACCTCCAAACTGTGCTGCAACTGAGTGGGATGCACGAAGTCGTACTCGACCGCGTAGCCGGGGCGTAGAATGGTGGCGTTTTCCAGGCCCGGGATGCTGTGCACAATCTCCCACTGTACGTCCAGCGGCAGGCTGGTGGATACTCCTTGGAGATAAACCTCGGGTACATCAAACCCTTCGGGCTCTACAAAGATCTGATGAGTATCCTTGTCGCCAAAACGCACCATCTTGTCTTCGATGGAAGGGCAGTAGCGCGGCCCGGTGCCTTCGATCAGGCCGATGTACATCGGACTGCGATGCAGGTTGGCCAGGATGACTTGCTTGGTGGCCAGGCTGGTGCGCGTCAAATAGCAACTGAGCTGCCTGGGCGGCAATTGCAGCGGCGACATTTCCGAGAAGGCCAGCGGGGTCTCGGTCGGAGTCTGCTCCTCCATGGCCTGCCAGTTGATAGTGTCGCGGTGCAGCCGCGGCGTCGTGCCGGTCTTGAGGCGGCCCAGTTCCAGGCCGCAGGCTCGCAACGAATGCGAAAGGGCCAGAGCCGGCGGTTCTCCACTCCGGCCGGCGGCAAAAGAGGTCTCTCCCATATGGATCAGGCCACCCAGAAAAGTGCCGGTGGTCAGCACGGTGGCTCCGGCCCGGTAGAGAGTGCCGGAAGCTCCGCTGGCGCCCATGATTTCACCCCTGTGCAGGTGCAGTTCCTGAATCAGGTCCTGATGAATCTGGATGTTGGGGTGGGAAACCACTTCCAGTTTCACCCGTTCGGAGTAGCGGGGTCGGTCGGCCTGAGCTCGCAGAGCTTGCACGGCCGGACCTTTGCTGGTGTTGAGCATACGAATGTGAATGTGGGTTTCGTCGATGGCTCGACCCATGGCCCCACCCAGCGCGTCTACCTCCTTGACCAGATGGGCTTTGGCGGGTCCGCCGATGGAGGGATTGCAGGGCATGCGAGCCACCTGCTGCAGGCTGGCCGTCAAAACGGTGACGCGACAACCCATGCGAGCTGCCGCCAGAGCGGCTTCACAGCCGGCGTGGCCGGCTCCCACGACCAGAACGTCGGTCTTGATTTCCATTCGGCGATATTATCACTTGCCCAGGCAGAAAGTCGAGAAAATCCGGTCGAGGATCTCTTCGCCTACGTCCAGGCCTTGAATTTGGCCGAGGGCCTGCACGGCGGCGCGCAGATCGAGAGCCAGAAATTCGGCCGACATCCCGGCTTCCAGGGCCTCTCCTAAACGCTGCAAAGACTCACGGGCGCGCAGCAGGGTTTCCCATTGCCGGTGCGTCAGGCGCATGACGTCGGTCTGTTCGCCTACCAGTTCGCGCACCAATTGCTCCACCTGATGCAGTAGCGAACCGGTGCCTTCCAGCAAGGATATCGGTAGACCGATAGGCCTTCCCTGGTCATCGGCTGTCCAGGGGGCCAGACCCAGGTCTCGTTTATTCAAAAGGAGTAAATGCGGGCGGTCAAAGACGATTTGATAAAACTCGGCATCCGGGGGTTGGTCCTGACTGCCGTCGACGACCCACAGGATCAGGTCGGCTTGTTCGGCTTCCTGCCGCGAGCGCTCGATGCCCAGTTGTTCGACCCTATCTTGACTATCCCGGCGCAGGCCGGCCGTATCTACCAGCAGCAGCGAAATGCCGGCCACAATCAGTGGTTCTTCCAGGGTATCGCGCGTCGTCCCGGCAATATCGGTGACCAGAGCCCGTGAGCGACCCAAGAGCAGGTTCATCAGGGTGGACTTGCCGGCATTAGGAGCACCCAGGATCACCGTGCGCAAGCCGTCGGCCAGGATCTTGCCGGACTGTCCCTGCTGCAGCAGCCGATCCACCGTCTCAAAAGCTCGGCCCCAGCGCAGCAAAGACTGTTCCAGGGGCAGACCCGGCACTTCATCGCCAAAATCGATTTCGGCTTCCAGCAAAGAGAGCCAGTGCAACAGGTCTTTGCGCACCGCGTCCACCTGGTTGGAAAAATAGCCGGTCAGGTTGCGGCTGGCCAACTGAGCGGCCAGCTGGCTGCGACTGTGGATCAACTGTTGCACCGCTTCGGCCTGGGTCAAGTCCAGTTTGCCATTCAAAAAGGCACGCAGGGTGAATTCGCCCGGTTCGGCCAGACGGGCTCCGTGGATCAGGCAGTTCTGCACGACCAGTTGAGCCAGTGCCTGGCCTCCGTGTAAATGGAGTTCGGCCACTTCCTCGCCGGTGTAAGAACGAGGAGCCTTCATCCAGGTGACCAGCCCCTGGTCCAGCACCTGTCCATCCGCCTGGACAATGGGTCCATAGTAGAGCTTGTGCGATTCCCAGCGCGCGCGCGCGCGGCCATGCAGACGTTTGAGGATGACCGGCGCCAGCGGACCGCTCAAACGCACAATCGCCACCCCTCCCTCACCGGGAGGAGTGGCGACAGCCACGATGGTATCAGTGGGCTCTATTCTTGATCTCCTGGAGAAATTACCACGCAACGGTCGGGCTCTTCTCCCTCAGAGTAGGTCTTGACGCTGGTGTCACCGGCCAGGGTCAGGTGGATGACGCGGCGGTCACCGGGAGGCATGGGGGAGAGCACGATTTTGCGGCCTTCGCGGTTGGCCTTGAGAGCCGAACGGCGGGCCAGGTCGCGCAGTTGCTTTTCGCGGCGCTCCCGGTAGCCCTCCACGTCGATCACCACGCGATAGTCCACCAGGCTGCGCCGGGCGTTGATCACGCCGACCAGAAACTGGAGCGCTTCCAGCGTCTGCCCGTGGCGCCCGATCAACACTCCCAGCTCGGGGCCCTCGATATGGTAGCGAATGTGGTCGTCGCGTTCTTCGAACTCGATTTCCGCTTCGATTCCCATCAGATCCATAATGTCGAAGAGCAGATCGGCTATCGGATCATCCTCTTCGTCATAGTTATCGTCCGCCGAAGCGGATTTGCTGCCCGAGGAGCGAGCGGGTTTTTCTTCCTCGGCCACATCCTCGGCATATTGTGCGTCCGACGAGAAATTTCTCAACGTGACGACCTCCCTTTTTGGTTTCAAGCTTTAGCTGGACTGGGCGGTTTGATGACTTCCACTTTGGCGGACCCAGGTAGCGCCAGTGTTTTGAGGATCCACACCTGCTGCAGCACGCTGAAGAACTGGAAAGAACTCCAGTAGAGAATCAGGGCGCAGGGCCATTTCATCGACCACATCATGTAGGTGAAGAAGATGCTCATATACAGGCCGATGGCCTTCTGCTGCGGGTCGCCCTGGCTGGGGGTGAATTTTTGCGAAAGCAGCATCATAAAGCCGTAGAAAAGCACCATGGCCAGGTCGGCGTCGGCCAGGCTGGAGGCAAAATAGCTGGGAAACATACCCTGCAGAGTGCCCGGATGAATCCACAGAAAGTAAGCGCTCCGGTAGGTATCGGGATTGCTGCTGATGGCGCGCAGGATGCCGAAAATGATGGGCATCTGCACCAGCAGAGGTAGACAGCCGGCCAGAGGATTGACTCCGGCTTCGCTGTACATTTTCATGATTTCTTCATTTAGCTTCTTGGGGTCGTCGGCGTGCTGCTTTTTCAGTGCCTCCATTTTGGGCTTGATGACTTCCATGTCCTTTTGAGACCGGTACATCTGCAGCGTGGGCTTATACAGCACCAGTTTGATGATGGCAGCGAAGACCACCAGGGTCAAACCGTAGTTGCCCGTGAAGTGATTGATGGCCTCAAGCAGGCCTGACATAAATTTTGCGATTGGTGCGATGATATCCATGAATGCTTACGGAACGGGGTCGTGTCCCCCGGGATAGAATGGTTGACATCGGCAGATTCGCTTCGTGCCCAGCCATCCCCCCTTGATCAGTCCATATTTTTCGATCGCCTGCCTGGTATATTCGGAGCATGAGGGAGTGAAGCGGCACATGGCGGGCCGAAAGGGCGCGGTCGACTGGTAGCAGCGGATAAAAAACAGACTAAAGCGTGCCGGCAGGCTGGGTTTGCTCACTCCAACATCCTAACCGCTGAGCTTGTTGCTGAAAAGCCACCTGCAAGGCTCGGAAATCGCGTTCGGCTGCCTCGCTGCGCACCACCATCACCAGGTCCCAGCCGGCTTTCAGATCGGGCAGGTGCAGGCGGCAGATTTCCCGCAGGCGCCGACGCACACGGTTGCGCACGACGGCACAGCCGACCTTCTTGCTGATGGAGAAACCGAAGCGAGCCAGTTTGCGCTTGGTGCGCAAGCCGTACAAAACAATTTCGCGCCCTGGAACTGACTTCCCGACGCGAAATACTTGCTGAAACTCCCAGTTTCTTCTCAGGGTTTCAAGCGAGCCCACCTTTTAATAGGTGAGACGTACCCGTCCCTTGGCCCGGCGGCGGGACAGAACCTTACGGCCGCCCGGAGTGCTCATCCGTTTGAAGAATCCGTGCTCGGTTTTGCGAGTCTTCTTTTTGGGTTGATAAGTGCGTTTCATCTTGTTCCTCCGGCTGAGCGGACACTATACTGAGTACAACCCGAGATTGTCAACAGTCAGGGTCATACTCTGGCTTCCTGGCCCTTGGTAAAATAGGCCAGCACGCGCTCGGTAAGTTGTTCGACGGGCAGCAAAATCAGATCGGCCGCGGAGATGCCCTCCAAAACCGCGTCCGTCCATTCCGCGTCGGTTTCCAGCACCTGGCTTTTGACGTCCTCGTAGCGACCCGACAGGTCGCGCAACAGCGAAACCTTGTGGTCGATGGCCAGTTGATCGTGCAAATCCAGATGCAGCAGGGCCAGCCGTTCGACCTGTCCGCGCGGAGCGCTGGGTACGATCATGATCGGGCATTGGTCCTTGCGGCCGCGCCCGATGTAGGTGGAGCCGCGACGCACGCACCATTCCTTGGTGCCCACCAGCACGTGCGACTTGTCGGCGCGGCTGCGCATTTGGGCGGCTCGTCCCAGCTTGGCAATCACCTTGACGGTGGAGGCGGCCGTTACCTCGCCCATGGTGCCCAGCCCATCCACCTGGTAGCAGGTGATGCCCGAGACCTCCCGCACGGCCTGGCTGACCACTCGCAGGGTGACCAGATCGGCATAAGGCACCGAATCGGGTTCGATGGAGAGCTGGCGCAGAGCGTCAAAGAGCGGGCCGTCGTAGCTTTCCTCGAGGCGGGAGATGCCCACCGTGACCGTCTTGGCCTGATGTTTGATGGCGTCGATGGGCCGGCTCAGCTCGGCGATGGCCTGCGACAGCGATTGCACGAGCACCTCGGCCACGCCGCCGGCGGTAGGCGGCGCCTGGAACTCGGCCGCGAACTGGCGCAGCGAACTGGCACCGGTGAAGTACTGGAAGAGCCCGCCCAGTTTGCTGCCGACCTCCAGCGACAGGCTGCTGTTGAAGCGGCCGCGCCAGAGTTCGTCTTGAAAACGGCGCCCCAGGTCGCGCACCTGGCGTAGCAGGCTGGGGGAAAGCTCGATTTTATCGCTCTCGGTCAAGACCTGCACGGCCAGAGCGCGGGCGTGGCGGAGCTGTTCCGCGCCGCGATCGATGGCGCCGGCGCAGAAGTAGCCCCACAAATGGCCCACCAGTGTGTTGAGCAGCACCGAAGCTGCTTCCGAGCTCTTGGGCACGTAGAGCACGCCGGCGGCATAGGGTTCGAAGGCCGTAAATCCTTCGGTGGTAATCACGATGGGCACCGATTTATGGGCCTTGAAGATGGCCACTTCCTTGACCGCATCTTTCAGAGCCACCAGCGGCAGACCGGCGGCGCACACCAGCGTAAGCGGCTCAGACGACAGATCAATGTGCTTTTTGTCCTCGATGTAGTCGGTGGCGATCGACTTGTAGCAGAGTTCGCTCAATTTGATGCGGATCTCATCGGCGGCGGCGCGAGTGGGACCGCTGCCCACGATGGCCCAGTCGCGGCGCACGGGCGCCCAGTGCTCGGCAAATTCGCGGATGCGCCCCGGGTCAGCCAGCACCGCTTTCATGAGGTCGGGCAGGCGCATCAGCTCCGACAGCTCGCGGTAAAGCTCTTGCTGCTCCATCAGCCCGAGCAGGCTGGCCAGATGGTAAGTTACCAGATAGCCGGCCACCACCTGACTGTAGAAAGCCTTGGTGGAAGCCACCGACATCTCGATGTCGCGGCCGTCGCTGGTATAGAGCACGCCGTCTACCTTGTAGACCAGGTCGGAATTGCGCCGGTTGACGATAGCCATGACAGTGGCCCCGTGCGCTTTGGCCATGTCCACGGTGCGGTTGGTGTCGGTGGTGGTGCCGGACTGGGAAATAGCGATGATGAGGGCATCGTCCAGCTTTTGATCCATGGAGTAGCCGGACAGTTCGGTGGCTTTCATGGCCTGCACGGCCAGCTTGGAACCGAGCACGCGGGAGGCGATGGCGGCCACCGCCTGGCCGGCCACGGCGGCCGTGCCCTGGCCGATAAAGAGCAACCGGCGAATTTGGCCCTGGCGCAGACGTTCCAGGGCTTCGTCGGGAATGACTTTGGAATCCAGGTTCATGCGCGCCTGGCGTGCCTCGGCGTCCAGCTGGAACTTGCCGCGCAGCGTCTTGCGAATCGACTCGGGAGCTTCGTTGATCTCCTTGAGCAGATAATGGGAGAAGGAGCCGCGGTTGATATCGCGGGTGGTGATCTCGGCCTGATGAATTTTCACCTGGTCGCAGGGCAGCCGCTCACCGTCGAAGGACCACAGTTCCACGGCCTCCATCTCGCCGGCGCCGTTGGATTCGAGCACCACCACCTGGCCGGCGCTGTCGGGCTTGCCGGGCACGCGCTCGGTGGTGCCGTCCACGCGGAAAAAGCGCTGCGTTTGTTCGACCACGCCATAAAGTTCGGAAGCAAAGACATAGCCATAACGGCACAATCCCACGAAAAGGGCCTGGCCGGAGCCGCGCAGAGCCAGGTAAATTCGTTTCGGCTCCAGGCTGTTGTGCATGATGACCGCGATCGAGCCTTCGCAGTGCTGGACCGTCTTGATGAAGGCCTCGCGCATGTCTTTGCATTTTTGGAAGTTGTAGTCGACCAGTACCGGGATGATCTTGGTGTCGGTAGTGATTTTGGCGGGAATGGTGCGGCCTGTTTCGGAGGTGATGCGGGCGCACAGCTCCTGGTAGTTGTCGACATCGCCGTTCAAGCAGACCATGATGCGATGGGGCGAGGGCGCGCCACTGGTTTTGCCGTTCTGCTTCAGAGTCAGCTCGGAAATAGGATGGCAGTTGGGCTCGCTGATGATTCCGTTGGAAGCCCAGCGGGTGTGCGAGAAGACGTTGACCCGGGAGGTTTCCGGAGCCAGCGCCAGCCAGAGCAGTTCGTCCCTCTTCATTTGCGAAGTGATCTGGGCTACATTATCGCCCAGCGCGCCCACTTCTTGGGCCACTTTGTAGACAAAAATCACGCTGGCCTCGTCAAGCACGATGGCCTGGTCGACCAGATCCACTCCCTGCAGGCGTTGATGGAGCAAATGCTGTTGGGTTTCGTTCAGTTTGTCACGCCAGACGCCCAGCGAGGCGCGCTCGGGAAACGAAACCATGACCGAAAACCCCAGCGAGTCACGACCGCGCACTTCCATGCGGCCGATGTTCTCCAGCGTAACCGTCAGTTTCCAGGCTTCAAAACAAGCTTTCGGATTGTCCCGCCAGGCGTGCGGCAGCAAAGCGGCGCAGCGCCGCAGACCGCCCAGAGCGTCTTGCTGGAGGGTCCAGCCGATATCGCGCACGCGCACGCTGATGGCGTTCCAGGTTTCCAGCAGGGCAATGGAGAGATCGGAGGAGGTGGTGGCTTTCTGCAGCTGCTGATCCCAGAAATCGAGACCGATGGCTGCTTGATTCAGTTGCTCTTGGCGGCCGGGGTTGGACCAGAGCTGGCTGAGAATAGGCCATTCGCGGATGTCGCGCAACTGCTCTTCCACCGAATCCAACAGTGGCAAGACGGGATCGGGTTGATTCCAGTCGGGAGTGTGGTTGCGCAGGCGCTGCAGGGCTTCTTCCAGTGCCGGCCAATCCTTGGCCGGGGTGCTTGAATTGTATTCATAAACCAGACCTGCGATACCGCACATCCTGACAGACTCCTCATACTTGATAGCTTTCCCACTGCACTTCTCGCCCTCCACAAGGAGTCCTGGAGTGGGATAATCCAGCCATTTGCCAGGACAAATGAACCTGACATCAAATCTCCTGGCAATGGCCGCACCTACGCCGAGTACTGCACCGGGGGCGCCTGGCGACTGGCGAGCCAAAGTCACTGTCCCCCCTCAGGCTCTGTGCATCTTCAGCCGGCAATTGGCGACGATGCTGCGCAACGCCGTGCCCATCGTGCAGGCGCTGGAAACCCTGTCTCATCAGGAAGAGTATCCCAACTTCGGGGAAGTGATCCGCGATCTGGCCGAGAAGGTATCGCAAGGTCACGTGCTTTCCTACCAGATGACCTTCTATCCCAGGATTTTTACCAAGATCTATTCGACACTGGTTCAGATCGGCGAACGTACGGGTGAACTGGATACTTCACTGGAACGTCTGTCGGATTGGTTGGAGCGCGATAATCGTCTGCGCGAACGTCTCAAGTCGGCCATGTCGTATCCCTGTTTCGTGCTCATTCTGGCGGTGGTGTTGACCTTGTTCATGTTTTACACGGTGCTGCCCAGCTTTCTCACCATTTTCAAAGACATGAACGTGCCTCTGCCGCTGATTACGCGCATCATCATGTTCATTACCGAAGCCGTGCGCCAGCCGGGATTCTGGTTGCTGCTGGTCGGTACCATCGGAGTGGTGTTGACGGCCGGACGCGAGTTCTTGAAAACTCCCAATGGGCAGGTGGCCACCTGGCGATTTTTGCGCCGAATTCCCTTGATCGGATCGATGCTTCAGAAGGGTGCCTGCGCCCGTTACTGCTGCTCGGTGGAAGCGATGCTGGCATCCGGTATGGACCTGGCCCGCACCCTGCGCATGGCGGCCGGCGCCAGTGGCAATCCGGAATTCATTCAAGATGCGCCGTTCATGGAGAAAACCATTACCGAGGGCGAGCCGGTCTCCGACCATATGGCCATGAATCCGGATATTTATCCGCCTTCGTTGGCCCACATGGTGATGGCCGGCGAGCAGGCTTCGCGCATGCCCGAAATGTTCGGACGGGCCGGCGCCTACTATGACCTGGAAATGAACTACGCGGTCGACGCCATGAGCGCGGCCATGGAGCCCCTGCTGCTGGCCAGCGTGGCCAGTCTGGTTGCCACCGTGATCCTCTCGATCTTTCTGCCCCTCTATTCATTCCTGGGTCAGATATCGTAGATTCACCAGTCGCCGCCGGCCCAGCTCTCGGACGAAGAGGTGGGCGGGTCGTAGCTGCCGCTTCGGTCGTCGTAGTGGGAAGTCGAACTGCCGTGATAGCCGGGAGATTCGCTGCTGGCTGAGGCCGTCGCCCAGCCCGTTTGAACTTGCGGGCCGCGCGGAAGCACTCCGTGAATCTGCCCGAACTCCCGCGCGCGTTGCTGAAGATTTTTGCAGCGCAGCTCGGATTGCTCGAATTCTTCGAAGCTGGCGCCGGCTTCGCTGTAGTGTTGACGCAGGTCGGACTCTTGTCTGAGTTCGGCTTCCAGGGCCTGTGCTTCCGGGCTCTGCAACAAGGCCCGGGTCTTTTTGCGGGACTTCAGGGTGGACCGGATCGATTGAAATATCCGCTGAGCCTCGCGTAGCTCGTTGCTTCCGGAGGTGTGGCAGCGTTGCAGCCGTTCCAGGCGCCTGCTTTCGGCCTCCAGGCGAGCGCGAAGTTCGGCTAACTCCGAGAGGCCGAGGAGCGCGGCGGCCTTCACTTGCTCCTGGAGCGAGGCCAGGTCGGCGCGCTGGACGGAATTCAACCTCGGCGAGTTCTGCTGCGTCCTTTCCAGGGACTCGGCTCGCCCTTGCAGCAGGTGCAGTTGCCCGAGGCGCGCTCGCTCCCTTTCCCGGCGCCGCCGGGCACGCGCGATGGGTGTCAGGCACCACAGCCAGAACAGGCCTCGCCCCGGGAGAGTAGCCCAAAGCCAATCCCAAAAGCCCACCAGATAAAGGGTGCCGCAGGCTATGAAGGTGAGCGTCGCTCCCTTCAGCCAATCCTTGAGCGAAAGACTGTGGGAAAGACTCCGCTCCAATTCCCCAAGGGAGTCCACGAAGCCCTGCTGGTAGAGCTCCGCGCGTAGTTGGGGATTGAGCGTCTGGTTCCGGATTTTCTCCAGTTGACGGGCCGGCAGGTCAGCGCTGAAGCGCGCTCCCGCGCGCAGTTCGCTGTAGTGAGGTTGCAGGCTGACGTAAAGATAAAGCCCGGAAGGGGAAATTTGCCGATCGTGAAGCAGCCCGAGCTGACTGAGTTGCTTGACCGCGTCCGGCTGGCCGCCCCGTCGCACCAGCACGATGGCCATGGCCGCACCTCTGAGAAGTAGCGGCCGGGCCGCCTTTTCCAGAGCCACCCGCTCAAGGCGGCCAGCTTCGTCCACAACCGCCAGGCCGTAGGGCTCCTTGCCAGAAACCGAAAGCCCGGCAGGGGCCACTAGAAGAAACACAAGAAACCACCGCGGCATGAACCAGAGAATTCTGGTCCAGGCTGCGGGCGGCCTCTATTTAGTGGCTACAGGCAGCGTAAGTTTTGGTAGAAACCGCTGAATTTTCTCTCGGCTGGGTTCCAGCCAGGCCGGCAGCACCAGTTTTTTACCCAGTTCTTCCAGAGGCTGGTCGACCGTGAATCCCGGCGGATCGGTGGCAATCTCGAAGAGAACGCCGCCGGGCTCACGGAAGTAGATGGAATGGAAGTAGTTGCGATCCATGATCGGTGAAACTCGGTAGCCCTGACTCTCCAAGGTTTCCAGCCAGAGTGCCTGGTTGGCGTCGTCGGGAGTGCGCCAGGCGATATGGTGGACCGTGCCGGAACCCATTCGCCCGGGTGCACCCGGGTCGGACGCCAACTCCAGCCAGGAGGTCTGGCTGCGATAGAATTTGCGCTCGGCCGTGTTCTCCTCGAGCTGGAAGCCCAGCGTTTCGGTCAACAGAGCGTGGCTGGCGGCCGGGTTGGATTGCGCCAGCGTTACGCCGGCGAAGCCCCGGATGTCCCTTTCGCCTTCTCCCTCTTCGACCAGGGCCAGGCGCAGGCCGTCCGGGTCCTGAAATTCCAGCCGGGTCTTACCCCATACCTCCAACTGTTTCACGGGAAATCCCGAACTTTCTAAACGGTTTTTCCAATAGCTCAGCGAGCCGATCGGAACCGCGAAGCTGGTGACGGTGGCCTGTCCCGCGCCGATGCGCCCCGGATAGGAGTTTTCACTGGCGAAGAAAGTCATGATGGTGCCCGGGCTGCCGCTGGCGTCGCCGTAGTAGAGGTGGTAGCTGGAAGGGTCGTCAAAGTTGACGGTCAGCTTGACCATGCGCAAGCCCAGGGTCTCGGTGTAGAAGTCGTGGTTTTTTTGGGCGTGACCGGTGATAGCGGTGACGTGGTGGAGTCCGGGGAGGGTCGGTTTCATTTCAGGGTTCCTTTCGGCGCGCTCAGAAGCGCGCGGCAGTGGTTCAGTTGATCGTGGTTGATGGTGTGGGGCATGCCGGGATAGCGGCGCGTCTCCACCCGGGCTCCCAGGCCCCGCAGTGATAGCGCGCTTTCCTCCACCCGGCGGAAGGGGACGTGAGGATCGGGGTCGCCGCTGCCCAGAAAGAAGGGCGTGCCTTTCAGGTCACCCTGCTGCCGCAGCCTGATCAGGCCGCCGGTCAGGGCGAGCACCGCCGCATAGCGGCGCGGGTGGCGGGCCGCGTATTCGAGGGCCAGGCAGGCTCCTTGAGAGAACCCGAGGATGGCCACCCGCTCCGAAGTCAGATCGCCAATCACCGAGTGGACGGTCTGTAGGGATTGCTCCAGGTAGGGCTGGTTTTCTTCCAGCGGGGCCAGAAAACTGTGGGGATACCAGCTGTTTCCCGGGGCCTGGGGGGCCAGCGCCCGCCATTCGGGACCCAGGGTCAGTTCCTGGTAGAGCGGCAAGATGCTCTCGGCGGTGGCGCCGCGGCCATGCAGCAAAATCAGGGTGTTGGGAGCCGATGCGGGGCCGGCTCGGAGGATTTTCATGGTGTTTCTCCTTGGATTTGGTTTATATATAAACTAATTGATCAAAAAATTTTATAGAGCTTGCTCGAGAGACTTGAGAAGGCGGCGCAAGGTACCGACCTCCTGCTGGTCCAGACAGTCCAGGGTGCGTAACACCAGGCGATCGTGGACCGGCAGAACGGATTCGAGCTTGCGGCGGCCTCGGGCGGTTAAGTGAATCCGATTGGCTCGGCCGTCGTCGGGGTCGGCGCGCCGCTCCACCAGGTCCAGTTTTTGTAGGCGGTCCAACAAACCCACTACATTGCCTTTGGTCACCAGCAGCAATTCGGCCAGCTCTTTTTGGGTGACGCCCTCGCTGTAGCGCAGCGTGGCCAGCACGTCAAACTGAGCCATGGTCAGCTCTTTTTCCGCCAACCTGGCGGAAATCGACTGTTCGATACGATAGAAGGTGCGCGCCAGTTGAACCCAGGTCCGCAGGCGCACCGCCTCCGGCTCCTCGTGCACAGGTAGCGGATAAAATCTTGGGCTATCCGAGTCGTGCATATAGTTTATATGTAAACTATATTTTCTCCGAGGTCAAGCAGGCCTCGGAGCGAACCCACCGGCCATGAACCTGCACGCCTTGCAATACAATATCCACTGGGAAGATAAGCCGGCCAACTTCAGCCATTTGAGAGCGTTGCTGGGGCAACTGCGCCCGCAACCGGGAGACCTGGTAGTCCTGCCCGAACTCTCCTGTATCGGTTTCACGATGCGCCGCGAGGGGCTGGCTGAGCAGCCGCAAGGAGAAACCACAGAGTTCTTTGCCGGTTTAGCCCGCGAATACGGCGTGTTTTTTGTCGGCGGGGCCAGTTGGTGGGGGGAGCGTGAATTGGGCCGCAATATGGCTCTCGTTTTCGACCCGGCGGGCCGGCTCTTGGGCGCTTACGCCAAGCAGCATCCTTTTTCGTACGGCGGCGAGAGTGAGCACTACCAGGCCGGGGACGATTTCTTCCTGTTCCAATGGAACGGCTGTAAGGTGGCGCCGCTGGTTTGTTATGACTTGCGTTTTCCCGAGACTTTTCGCCATCTGGCCTATCAAGGCGCCGAGCTGTACGTGGTTATCGCCAACTGGCCGGCGCCCCGTGTCCATCATTGGGAGGCGCTGTTGATGGCCCGGGCCATCGAGAATCAGGCCTATGTGCTGGGAGTCAATCGTTGCGGCGCCGATCCTCAAGTCAACTATCCCGGCTCGTCTCGTCTGATCGATCCGCATGGCAAAGTGGTGGCTCAACTGGATGAGCATCCGGGGCAGCTTTCGGCGGCGTTGGACCTGGAGGATTTACGGGCTTACCGGGGCCGCTTCCCCGCTCTAAATGATCTCAAGCGTTCTCAGCTTGGGCTTTCTTAAGAGCCAGTCTGGCTTTCTTCTTCTTCTTCTTGGTGGAAAGGTTCAGCCACTCCACCGTCAGCGAGAAGAACATGGCGAAGTAAATGTAGCCTTTGTTGATGTGGTGGCCGGTGCCTTCGGCCACCAGCATGCAGCCGATGAGGATGAGAAAGCTCAGCGCCAGCATCTTGATGGAAGGATGGCGATTGATGAAATTGCTGATGGGCCCGGAGAAAATGATCATCACCATCACGGCCAGGATCACGGCCGCGATCATGATCTCCAGCTCGTCGGCGATGCCCACGGCCGTAACCACCGAATCCAGGGAGAAGATGATGTCGACCACCACGATTTGAAAGATGATTTTGACAAAGTTGGCGTGGGCCGGCGGCTCCATCTCGTCGTCATCTTCTTCCAGTTTTTCATGAATCTCTTTGGTGGCTTTGTAGAGCAGGAAGAAGCCGCCTCCCAGCAGCACCAGGTCCCGAAAAGAAAGGGGATGGCCGCTAAAGGGCACGGTCAGGCCTGTGGGATGAGTCAGGTGAGCCAGGTGGGACATGGTGGCCAGCAGCAGACAGCGCGTGATCATGGCCAGCCCCAACCCGATGCGGCGGGCGGCCGGTTGGCGTGCCGGTTCCAGGCGGGCCACCAGGATGGCGATGAAGACCAGGTTGTCGATCCCCAGGATCACTTCCAGCACGGACAGGGTGGCCAAAGTTGCCAGTCCATTGGCGGTGAAGAAAGCGTCAAACATGAAACGCGGTCGTTCGGGTCAGGAAAATCGACTTCCTGGTCTAATTATTACTCGAATCTGGACTCGCATTCCACTTCGAAAAGTCGTTGCCAGGGCAGGCGAAATTCGCAATGGGCCGGCAGATAGGCCTTGACTCGCTCGCGCAAGGCGGGAAAAATCTCCAGCTCCACCCGCCTGGCCTCGTGGTCGCTCAGAGTCAGACCGGGATGGCCGAGCATCCGGGCGGCCCGCCAGCGGAAGTCGGCCTGGTAAAGCAAGTCGTCGGCCAGCCGTTCGGCCAGGAACTCCGGGGTGGCGTCCAGCGCCAGCGTGGCCAGTCCGCAGCCGACACGGTTTCCCAGCGTATTCCAGGCCGAATAGCCGGCCAGTTTGGGCCACAGACCACGGCTGCGTAAAGCCTGTCCCAGGCTCAAGTCGCCCCCGTTGGCGAAAGTCAGGTCCACCAGCACGATGCGGGCGCCGGCCGCCAGCGCTGTTCCCAGGTAAGCCAGCCAGGCTCCGTCCACTTCCGCGAATTGTTGGGAGCGGGCTTCGATCTGGGGATGGTTCTCGCGCCCGTAGAGCCAGAGCTGGTCATTGGAGCTGCCTTCCTCCAGTTGGGCCGCCTGCATCTGGGCTTTGAGCACCGCCCCGGCCGGCCGGTCCTCATAAAGTCCCTGTAACTGAGGCAAGTCAGCGTGCGACCAATCGACCTGAATGGTGCGCCGGCGGGCCAGGGCCCGGCAGACCAGCAGCAGGCCGGTCTCGTCGGTGCCTGGTAAGGAGTTGACCTCACCCAGCGAGTTGAGTTCCAATAAATTCCAGCCGGAAGTTTTGCTGTCGTCGAGAGCGAAAACCAGATAGTTCGACTCCCAGGCATGCTGGGCCAATTCTCGATAGATGCGCAGGTTGCGCTGGCGCACCCGCATGTAGTCGTGTAACACCTGGGAGGGAATGGCCGAGCGCAGCACCTCGTTGTCGGGATCCTGGGAAAACTCCACGATGGCTTCCGCCCACTCCACCTCCTCGGCGGTGGTCTGCGTGGGGGCGTTGCGCATGATGGTCTGAAAGGCCAGTAGCTTCAGGTCGTGGCGCTGGCGGATTTCCCACAGCCGTTGCAGCCTGGCCAGAGCCCGCTTGAGATCGCCGGAGGGATGGCGACTGGCCACCAGGCCGCCCCACACCAGCATGTCGATGGAAACGATGGCGCCGGGAGCGCCGCTGGCACGCTCTTCCAGCCAGTCAAGCAGGGCCTCGCCGTTACCCGGTTCTTGAAAGTTGCCCAGCAGTTCCCGGGGCGGCAGTTCCAGGCTGGCCAAACGCTGGGGGAACTGGCGGCAGCACGGCCGGTCGTCCAGGGGAATGAAAAGCCAGTCTCGCATCAGCCCTGATTGGGGGGCAGGTCCTCGATGTGCTCGGCGAAGGCCCGAGTGGCCGCGCGCAGGCCGGCTTCCTCCAGTCCGGTCACCACCGCGCCGATGGTCAGGCCGGCCGCGCCCACTTTCTGCAGCGCCCCCACCTCATGGGGCTGAACCGCCTTCTGGGTGGGAATCAGGACCGGCATATTGCTGGCCCGGGTCAGGCGCAGGTAGGTAGCCAGATCGACCAGGTTGAGGGGAGTGCGGTATTCGGTTTTAGGAATCACCGAGCCCTCGATGATGTGGATGCCGATTTCTTCCAGCGCTTTCATCAAGTCGGGAGTCCAGCCGCTGTCGACCGCCACCATCCGGCCCATGGACAGTTTCAGATGTCCGGGGGGGGTGAATTTGGCGAACAGGTCCCAAAAGTCGAAGCGCTGGCTCTGGATGTCGGCCAGGTCTTCCGCATCCGGTTGGGTTTCTTCTCCGGTCACAATGCCGATCGGCACATCCACCGCCGAGAGCACCTCAAGAATGGCTTTGCGCTCTTCTTTCCAGGCGTGAAAAGTGGTGCCGCTGGCGAAATGGTGGCAGTTGATGTGCACCTTCAAGCATTGAGCGCCGGATTCCACGGCGGCCACCGCCAGCTTGGGATCGTTTTTGGGCAGGCTGACCATCAAGACAAATTTGCGCGAGAGCAGCGAGAGCAGTTTAGACATGGGCTTCTTCTTTCAGCGGGGCTTCGCTGGGGGCGTATTCCCCGTCTTGGGTAAGCTTGACCGAGAGGATGCGGCTGACGCCGGGCTCCTCCATGGTTACGCCGTAGAGGCGGTCGGCGAATTCCATGGTTTTGCGGTTGTGGGTGATGACCAGGAACTGCGAAGAATTGGCGAAATTGCCCAGGCGGCTGGCCACCCGCTCCACGTTGGAGTCGTCCAGAGGGGCATCCAGCTCGTCCAGAATGACGATCGGGCTGGGCTTGACCGTGAGTAGCGAAAGTAGGAAGGCCATGGCCGAGAGGGCGCGCTCGCCACTGGAGAGCAACTGTAGATTTTGCAAGCGTTTGCCCGGTGGACAGGCGACGATTTCCACGCCCGAATCGAGCAGATCGTCCGGATTGCACAGTTCCAGGCGGGCGTTGCCGCCCTGAAATAGATCGACAAAAACCTTGGCGAAGGTCTCGTTGACTTTGTCGTAAGTCTCCTTAAACTGCACCACCGTGATGGCGTCCAGTTCGGCCATGATGGCGCGCAGACTGGCGGCGCCTTCTTCCAGATCGTCGACCTGTGACTTGAGATCCAGATGGCGCTCCTGGAGGCGTTCGTGGTCTTCTTGAGCGCCCAGATTGACCGAACCGAAGTTTTCCAGGAAATTGCGCAGGCGGTTGGCGCGCTGTTTGGCTTTTTCCAGCTCCAGCGGGGTCATGGGGTTGGCCGGCTTGACTTCCTCGCCCTCGGGGACGTCCCCCAGGCGCTCCAGCGCTTCTTCGCGACGAGCTTCCAGTCCGGCCAGTTCGATTTCCACCTTGGTCTGCTGGTTCTGCCGGGTGCGCAGGTCCTCGTCCAGTTGGCGCACCTGTTCGGCCAGGGCTGTCCAGGCGGCTTCGCGCTCCAGATTTTCCAGACGCTGTTGCTCAAGCTGTTGCTGGCGTTCTTCCAGCTCGGCCTGCAAGCTTTCCAGCAGGGTCTGCAGTCCGTCATTTTCGGCCTGCATGCCCCCCAGAAGCTGGCGGCAGCGCTGAGCTTCGCTCTCGGCTTGAGATTGGTCGGCCACCAGCTCCTCTTTGCGCTGGAGCACGCGCACCTGCTCGCTTTCCAGTTGTTGGTGGGCTTGACGGCGCCGCTCGAATTCGAGTTCGCATTCACCCAGACGGGTCTGCAGCTCCTCGCGCAACGTCTGCAGGCGGGCTTCTTCCTCTTGAAACTGGGTCAACTGACTTTCCAGCTCGGCCTTTTCCCTAGCCCATCCGGCCAACGACTCTTCCAACTCGTCCAGTTCCAGATCGGCGGCCTGCGAACGCTGCTGCAGCATTTTGAGTTCTTCTTCGGCTTTGTCCAGGCCGCGCTGCAGGCGTTCGCGATCCTGGTTCTTGCGCTTGCCTTCGGCTTCCAGGTCGGCCAGTTCGGCCTTCAGCGAGCGGAAGGCCTCGCGCGCCGCCTGCAGCGTCTGGTCGGCCTGAGTGCGCTCGGCCAGCAGCTTTTCTTCGCGGTCGCGGCAGCGCTGCAATTCGATTTCCTGCTTTTGCAGTTGCTGGCGGGCTTCGTCCAGCAGGCGCCGGCGCGAGAGCAGGCCGGATTGATTCTGGCGGGCGGCGCCGCCGGTGAGGGCGCCGGAAGGGTTTAAATATTCGCCCTGGCGCGTGACCAGATGCGGCCGGCGGCCGCGGCAGCGATCGTAGAGCTGCAGCGCCGTGGGCATATCTTCCATGATCACGGTGCGCCCCAGCATCTCCCCCAGCACGCTCTCGATTTCGCGCGGATAGCCAAGCAATTCCAGGGCCAGGCCCACCACCCCGCGGCGGTCGGGCAGCTGGGGCGGGGGCGGGGGCATGCGCTCCAGGTCCAGCGGCCAGAAGGTAACGCGGCCGATGCGTTCCTGCTTGAGGCGTTCGATCAAGTTGGAGGCCACCCGCCGGTCGCGGGTGATGACGTCGTTGACGTGGCCGCCCAGGGCCGCTTCAAAAGCTTGCTCCAGACCGGAGGGAACTTTGACCAGTTGCCCCAGCAGGCCCAGCATGCCTGGATCTTTCCACTGCAGCACGGCCCGCACGGCCGGCGGCAGGCCGCTGCCGTCATCCAGCAGGGCTTCCAGTTCGGCCAGCTTGCTGACCAGCGGACGGCGTTGTCTTTCGAGTTCGCGATGTTGCTGCTGCACTTCCAGCAGTTGCTGCTCTAGCTGCTTCTTCTCGGCTTCCACCTGGGCCGTGAGGGTGCCGGCTTCTTGCAGTTGTTCCACCAATTCGCTGTCCAGCTCGGACTCGTTGGCGGCCTCCAGCAGCTCTTTGCGGGAGGTTTCGCGCTGCTCGATCAGTTCCAGAATACGCTCGTCGTCGGCTTCCTGGCGGGCGCGCAAAGTCTCGCGGCGTCCCAATCCCTGGTGCTGCTCTTTTTCCACCGCGGCCAGGCGTTGGCGCAGTTGGGCATGGGGGCTGTGACCCTGCAAAGGCAGTTGCTCGCGATCTTGCCGAGCCTGCTGCAGCTTGGCGCGCGCGGCCGTGAGCTCCGCGCCGGCTTCGGGCAGGGCCAGCAGCACCGCTTCCAGGTCTTTTTCGCAGTCTTGCATGCGCTGCTCGGCCGAAGCCAGCCGAGCTTCGGCGTTCTGCGCGGAGTGTTCCAGTTCGGTGCGCCGCTTGACCAGCGAATCCAGGTTGGCGCGGGTGACGCTGGTTTTTTCGCGCAACTCGGCGCAGCCACCCAGCAGGCGCTCGCGTTCGGCGTCGCGGCGGCGTTTTTCCAAGGAAGCGGCCTCCAGGGCGTGGCGGGCCTGCTCGGAGAGTTCCTCGAGTTCGGCCACCTGAGCCCTGGCTTTGGCCAGTTTGGCCCGCAGTTCCTCGATCGACTGCTGCAGGCGGCTCCATTCCTGGATGGCCAGCTCCAGCTCGAGCGCTTTCAGCTCGACCTGGGCTTCTCGGTATTTGCGGTAACGCTCCAGTTGCTTTTCGCTTTCCTCCAGTTGCAGTTCCAGCTCGCGCAGGATGTCGTAGAGGCGGGTCAGGTTGGCGGCGGTTTTCTCCAGCCGCCGGGAAGCTTCGCGTTTGCGGAATTTGTAGCGGTTGACGCCGGCCGTTTCTTCCAGCATGTTACGGCGTTCTTTGGGGTCGGTGGAGAGCACCATATCCACTTCTTTGCCGCCCAACACCGAGAAGCTGCCCGGACCGACGCCGCTGCCCATGAGCATTTCGTGGATGTCGCGCAGGCGGCAGGCGGTGCGATTGATGAAGAACTTGCTGTCGCCTTCGGCGTCCAGGCGGCGGGTGATGGCCACCTCGGCCAGGTCCAGCGGCAGCACCTGGTCGCTATTGTCAAAGATGGCGGTGACTTCCGCATAGGGTGCGCCTTTGCGGGTGGGCGAGCCGGCGAAGACCAGTTCTTCCAGCTTGGTGGCTCGCATGGCTTTGACGCTGTGTTCCCCCAGGCAGAAGCGAATGGCGTCGGTCAGGTTGCTCTTGCCGCTTCCATTGGGGCCGACGACCGCTAAAAAACCACGCGTAAAATCGATCTCGGTCTTCTGCGAGAAAGTTTTGAAGCCATAAAGTTCCAGTCGCTTAAGGAACAAGATTGAAATCCTTTGACGGGTTGTGTTGAGTATTTTTCAATTAATATAGGCTTTCCTGCGAAACGTCTGTTCGTACGCCCTCACTCCAGACGAATCCTGCCGAGGAAATTTTGGCCGCCCGCCTAATCTATGAGCGCGATGGCCCGTTTTCACTTTCAAGTGAGCGATACCGAGGGGAAGATTCGACGCGGCACCATGGAGGCTCAGAGCCTGTCCGACGCCCGCGAGATCGCCCATCGCCGTGGTTATACGGTCATCGAACTGCGCGAGGTGGTGGACGGAGCCCCCGAGCCGGCCATCAAGGTGCAGACCAAGTCGGCCACCAGCCGTTATCACACGGGCCCGGCCGAGGCTCGCGCTTACCGGCCCGGTTTGCTGCAGCGCCTCCAGGATCTGTTTCCGGTGCACACGGTTCGGGCTGTCATGGCGGTGCTTATCGTGGTGGGGCTGGTGTGGATGGTGGCTGGCTGGCGCACTCCCGGTGCTCGCAATCCCGGCTCGGGCCCGTCGCGGGCTCCGGCCACGCCTAATTTGACGGCTCTCAAGTTGCAGGTGGAGGGGTCCGTCGAAGTAGTCGGCTCCAGTTCACTGGGCGATGTGCAAATTACCGTGGATTTGCCGGAGATTCCCTATCAGCAGACCTATGATTGGACCAAGCTGAAACATCCCCGCCCCGGTCACTTCCTGGTGGATGTCGAGTTCGAATCCACCCGCAAGGCCCGCCAGTTGATCGTGCATGCCCGCAAGCCTGGGCTGGGCGAGGCCTCCACCGAGGTGATTCGCATCATTCCTCAGGGCGGCAAGCATACCAATTTGAAGCTCGTCATCAAGCCCGGCAAGCCGAGCTAGTTTGACGACTGTTTCATTCGCGGATCTTCTTGCAAGATGGATGTCAACGGACGACTGAACCGGGAGGCTGAGCACCTGCTGAACACGTTGGCATCGCAGCGTCAAATTACTTCTAAGGCCTTCGAGCAAGTCCAGGTGGCCATGCTGGAGCAAGAAATGTCTATCCGAAGCCATACGCCTCGAAATGAGCGATTGGCGGAAGTGATGCGAGAACTGGACCGCAGGCTTCCGCACTGGAAAATAAGTCGCACCCGGCCGCTTAAAGTTAGCGCCACCACAGTTAGCGCTTACCGCCCGGCCGCACGAAGTCGGCCAGTTTGAGCAGGGCCCAACTGACGGGGGTCCACAGGGCGGTGCAGAGCCAGTGGCTCAGTTGGCGCGGGCGAGGGCGAGGCGCGGGCGGATTTTGCAGCGGGACACGGATGGCTTCGCGCATGCGCTCCAAAAAGTCGGCGGTCGCTTCCCCCTCTTGCCAATAGAGGGGCTTTCCAAAAGTAATCCAGACGTGGCCGCCACTCACATACTTGCAGTCGGCAGAACAGAGCTGTTCGCTACCATACGTCGTCACCGGGACCACCGGAGCGCGCGTCCATTCCCCGACCAGCGCCACCCCTTTGTGAAAGGGCTGCAGCTCGTAACTGTGGGTCGGGTCCGCTTCCGGGTAAAAGCCCACACAGTCTCCCTGGCGCAAGGCCTCCAGGGTGCGATCCATGGCCCCTTCGCCACGGCCCACCGGGATGAAACCCAGGGCGCGCAGCCACCAACCCACCAACGGCACTTTGAGTGGTTCCGTAGAAACCAGAAAGCGCACCTTACGCGGCAACACGCTGCCCAAGACCAGGCCATCGAGCACGGTCGGATGGTTGGAGACCAGAATCACAGGACCGTCGACAGGGATGTTCTCCACCCCCTTCAAGATGGGCACCCAGAACGGCAGCAACAGGGACTTCAGAGCGCGCAGACTGACGGCGTAGATCAAGCTCATAAAAAGCTCCTTTGCACTTCCTGAAAAGCTTCCACCACCAGCGGCACTTCCTCCAGGGAATTGGGCCAATGCGGAGCCAGACGGATCAAGCCGTCGGGGGTGGAGATTTGCACGCCGCGCTGACGCAGAGCTTTCTCCCAGGCGGCCAGGTCGGTGCCCGGCGGCGGCTTCAGAGAAAGAATCCCGGAGGTTCGTCCGGGCTGGCGCAAGCTGAACCAACCGGGAAAGCTCAATTGCGCTTCCAGTTCATCCAGATAGCGAGTGACGTGGGCAAAGATTCCCTCCACTCCCACAAACTGCACCAGGTTCAGGCTGGCCTCAAGAGCGGCTTGGGAGAGTGCCGAACTGCTGCCGATTTCCAGGAACTGGGGGTCTTCCCGAAGGCTCCGGTCATAGCGTAAATGACCCGGGCCTTCGAATAAGAAATCAACGGCTTGTTGATGGCTAAGCCAGCCCGCCCAGCGGCGGTGCAGTTGGGCTTGGCGCCGGGGAGAAACGTAGAGATAGCCGCAGCCCTCCGCCCCCATCAGCCATTTGTGGGCGCCGCCCGCCACATAGTCAAGCTCTCCTACCGAAAAAGGTAGCACTCCGACCGCCTGGATGGCGTCTACGAAGACCTCACATTCGTATTGGTGAGCCAGCTGAGCGATTTCTCGCCAGGGGTGGAGCCAGCCCGTCTGAAACGAGACGGCGCTGAAGGCCAACAAACGAATCCCGCGTTTTAGTTGCATCTCCAGATCGCTGAAGTCCGGTTTGAGAAAAATGACTTCCTGGCCGGTCGCCTGCCAGGGGGTCACGTTGGTGGGAAACTCACCCTCAACACAGGCGATGCGATCACCCTGGCGCCAGGGAAAGTTCTGGGCGATAGCCAGGACTCCCCAGGATGTGCCGGTGGTCAGAGCCACATCCTCGGCCTCGCATCCCAGCATCCAACTCAGCTTGCAGCGCAGGCGGAAGCGCATGGACAACAGCTCCGGCACGGCGCCGACCCCCTCCCCAGCCAGAGCCGCCAGACTTTTTTGCACGGCTTCCACCACGGGCGTGGAAAGCGGCGATACGCCGGCGTGGTTCAGGTAACTGGCCGCCTTCAGGTGCGGAAAAAGCCGGCGCGAACCTAACTGAGCCATGCCAGCATCAAGGCTCCGCCTCCCGCCCATCCCAGGATCTGCACCGGTTCGCTGCGCGCCCAGCGGCCCACCGCCAATCCCACCGCCAGCGTCAGCGCCAGAGCCAGCCAGGAGGGACGCACAGCGTAGAGAGTCAGCGCCTCGGCCACCAGCAAGGGCCCCCAGACCTTCCAGGGCAGTCGTTCCGAGCGGCGCACAGAAACCAGCAGCAGCGTGGCCAGCAGCGAGAGAGCGCCCAATTCCGGCCAGGCGCGACCCCATAGCCAGAACTGCAGCAGCAACGGCAAGGACCAGCTGGCCAGCAAGCCGCCCCGGCCCACTCGCAATTCCAGCGGCACGGCCGCCAGCATCAAGGCCAGAGCCAGCGTGCCCAGAAAAAGGGGGTGGGCCGCATGGAAAGCGCTACCCAGGCCGGCCCAGGGAGTATGCAGCCAGACCGGGTCGCTTCCGGCGGCCGTCAAACCGAGCATGCTGGCCAGAGTCAGCGTAATCCAGGGAGTCATCTACCGGCACTTTGGAGTCCCTTCCGGATCACCTTGGGGGCGGCGGCAACAGACGGCGAAACTCCGGCCCGTAGTCCCCCAGAATCAAACGCAACCACTTTTGTTTATCCAAAGGCTCACCACAACACTTACAGGTCGGGCCGGCGGCTCCAAAGTGTACCTCGACGGTGCCGACTCCGTCGTCTTGCGTCCAATAGGCTTCCCCGTAGGTTTTTACCCAGGCGAGGCGGGCAATGGCCGAGGCCATTCGATAGGCGGAAAGTTCAGTTTTATCCAACATAGCCAGGCTTTTTTGTAGGTCAGCCTGATAATCCTGCTGGTGTTTAGCTTAGCCAGAAAACTCGGTGCCCACGCTTTGGTGTAGCAATTGCTCCAGCCGAGCCGGATCGAACGGTTTGCTCAGAAACGCGCTCGCGCCGGCGCGCAGACACATCTGCTCGTCCTCCAGACTGGCCAGGGCAGTGAGGGCCACGATCGGGAGTTTGTATCCCTGGGCACGTAAGATCTGGATGGCCTGAAGTCCATC
Organism: Vulcanimicrobiota bacterium; assembly: GCA_019637395.1. GTDB lineage: Bacteria > Vulcanimicrobiota > Xenobia > Xenobiales > JADMJV01 > JADMJV01. The sequence goes on along the minus strand of JAHBVR010000009.1, from coordinate 268,090 downwards.
CATTTCCGGCATGTGGATGTCCATCAAAATCAAGTCAAAACTCCGCTCCTGAGCCGTGGCCACAGCCTGGACACCGTCTCCCACCACGGTCACTTCGTGGCCCATCTCGCTCAAGAGGCGCTGGGCCACCTTCTGGTTGACGCGATTATCTTCAGCCAGCAAAATATTCAAGCGAGCGCGACCGGGCTCCGGGACGGCGCTTTCGGGCACTCCGGTCAAGGTTCTCAGCATGGCCGCCAGTCGGGTGGCCCGCAGCGGTCTCACGATGACCGATTCCACTAAGTGCGGGGGCACCACTTCACCCTGGTCGGCGATCACCAGCACTTCCTGGTCGGCAGGTGCGTTCTTCAATTCGCAAAGAACGATAAGGCGGGCGTCCGGGATGGGTTGCGAAGCTCCCAGCCGCTCGCTGACCCAGTGAGCCAGGGCGGCCTCGCCCGAGCTGGTCAATTCGACTCGCAGATAGACCTGGCTTCCCAGAGGCAGCCAATGCTGTCCCGGGCATTGACAGTCGCGGCGCGGCAGCAGCAGGGTGAAAACCGATCCCTGCTGGGGCTGGCTTTCAGCCCACAATCTCCCGCCCATGCGCTCGATCAACCCTCGGCTGATAGTCAGGCCCAGGCCGGTGCCGCCAAAACGCCGGGCAATGGAAGAATCGGCCTGGGAAAACGGCTCGAAGAGGCGCTCCAGAATCTCGGGAGGAATGCCGATACCCTGGTCGCGGACGCGCACGAGCCAGTCCTGCTCGCGTAGCTCCAACTCGACCTGGACTCGGCAGTTTTCGCTGAACTTGACGGCGTTGCCCACCAGATTCAGCAAAATCTGGCGCAACCGGGTAGGATCGGTCAGCACCGTGTAGGCCGGCAATCGCTCGCCGATCAGAACCAGTTCCAAGGTCAGGCCCCGATCTTGGGCGGGCTTGGCGAAAAGATCCAGCACGCCGTCGATCAACTCGATCAAATCGACCGGGCGCTCTTCCACTTCCAGGCGATCGGAGTCGATTTTGCTGAAGTCGAGTACGTCGTTAAGAATGCGCAGCAGAGAATTGCCGCTGGTCAGCAGAGTTTCCACATAGTCTTTCTGTTGGGAGTTCAGGGGCGTATTCAGGAGCAAGTGGCCCAGTCCCAGCACGCCGTTCATCGGTGTGCGGATCTCATGGCTCATGACCGCCAGGAAGCGACTCTTGGCCAGGCTGGATTGGGAGGCTTCCTGAGCCTGCATGGCCAGGTCCGCGGTGCGTTCCATCACCATGCGATCCACCACCGCCTGGCGATCCACGGCCAACAAGGTCAGAGTCGCCGTCAAGCAGGAGAGCAGCGTGCCGATCAGGCCCACCAGCCAGGGATGGCTGCTCCGGGCGTCGGCCACAAAGGCGGGGGTGGCCCAGAATTGAAGGCGCCAGTCCTGATCGGCAAAGGTGAGATTGAAGGAAGTGGTCATCTCCCTCGCCTGTCCGTCCTCCTCGGTCTCGGGAAAGGCGGCGGCATCCCGCACGGTGATCTGATAGCCAATGCCGGCCGGCAGGAGGGTGCGCAGACGCCGCTGGGTCAACTCGGACACGTAAAAGGAGCCGCCGATGATGCCCACCAGGTCTTCGCGCCGTTGATTCTCCGTGCGCGGATTGCCCTGGTAGACGGGCAGGTAGACGGACAGCCCGTCGCGTTTCTCGGGAAAGAGCCAGCTTCTCTGTAGCGGTGTGCTGGTCATCAGATCGGCCGTCGCCGCTCTTTCCAGGGCCGGACGGCGGCCCGGCAGACTGGCGATGTCCAATCCCTCCATGGGGGGATTGCGCACCGGTGACTGGGCGATCAACACCCAATATCGGTCACGCTTGTCGGCGCGGCGGGTGGTACCCCCCGGCATTCCGTCCATGATCTCGATGGTACGGCCGTAGCGCGCGGACAGGAGCGCCTCGATTTGGGCCCGCTGGGGATGGCGCACCAGCCGGATCAATCTTACACCGTGCAGACGGCCGGAGCCGACCGTCATCGCGAAGAGAGACTCTTCATCAAAAGGACTTCCCCCGTCCAGCCATTCCGGGTGGCGAGTGACCTGCAGTTGAAGGCGGCGCAAGTCGCCGGCAGCTTGAGCCAGGTCCTGTTCCAAAATCTGCTGGCCAAACTGCGCTTCATGCAGAAAGCGCTCGCGCACATAGGACAAATCCGACCGTTGGCTTTGCCAAAAAAGCAAGGCGGCTAAAGCCAACGTCAACAGCGAGGGCCAACTGTAGAAAACCAGTTGCCGGCGTTTGCCCTGCGGCAAGAAAAGCAGCGCTACTTCGCCAAGCGGGGCCAGGGCCAGCACGCCCAGAGAATCTCCAATCCACCAGTGGAACCAGTTGTTGGCGAAATCCTGGCCGGCCAGGGGACCGGCCGCGGTCATGATGGGCACGGCCAGGCTGGCGCTGATCAGACAGGCCAACGGTCCGGCCGTGACCAGATAGGTCAGAACCCTCCAGGGATCGTTGAGGAAGCGATCGCGCTGGCGGATACGATTGCTCAACCAGGCGCCCACTCCCGCCTGAAGAGTCACGCCGGAGGCGACCAGGAAAGGATAAAGGAGATATTTCGCTCCCGCCAGGTAGAGATTGAGGACCAAAGCTCCCAGCCAGACGGCCGCCAGAGCGCGCGGTCCAAAGTAGACCACCGCCACCAGCGCCCAGCCGGCGGCCGGCCAGATCGGGCTGGCATAGCCCGGGCCGGCAGTGATGTCGTGGCACAAAACGCCAAGCAAAAAATAACCCAGCGCGGTGCCTATCCAGTCCTGCAGACGCACCGGAAGATACTTTCGGCCACCTGGGGCAAGTCCTGTGAAAGTGCAATTTGGACATGGTTAAGAGTGAGGGACCCTGGGTAAGTCCCGGTTATTCCTTGAGAATACAGGAGTTTTTGCAGGATGAGTCATTCGGAGGCCACTTTGACCGTACCCCACTATCACCCGGAACTGGTGCCCGGTGCGCGCAACGCCATTGAAGTCTGCCTGAAGGTGCAGCCCGAGCAGCGCGTCTATATCGTCACGGACCGCCAGACTCAGTCGGTGGGTTGGGCCATCTACGAAGCCGCCCGCAAAGTGGCGCGCGAGGTCTCCATTCGCGTCATCGAAGATCACGTGGAGCGCCCCTCTAACCTCTACCCGGCTGAAATCATGGACCCGCTGGAGAGCTGTGAAGTCTGCATCTACTGCGTCTTCCCCCAGAAAGGGGAACTGGTTTCGCGCCAGCAGTTCGTGCGCCGCGTCGAGGCCCTGGGCCTGCGCTACGCCCACATGGTGGGCATCACCGAAGACATCATGTGCCAGGGCATGCGCGCCGATTTCAACAAGGTCGACGAAGTTTCCAAGCGCCTGCTGGAAAAAACCAGGGTGGCCAAGGAGATCGTGGTCAAAAGCCGCTTCGGCACGGACCTGGTAGCCACTTTCAACCCGGACTACACCTGGCGCAAAACCTCTGGAATCATCGAGGAAGTCTGGTCCAATCTACCCGGCGGGGAAATTTTTACCGCCCCCTGGTCGGTGGACGGCATCTTCGTGGTCGACGGCACTGTCGGCGACTACTTCAGCGCTAAGTACGGCGTGCTCGACAAGACACCCATGACGCTTTTCATCGAGGGTGGCTACCTGAAGAAGGTTTTGTGCGACAACAAAGAGCTGGAAAAAGAATTCTGGGATTATTGTCATACGGCCGAGGGCAGCAACCGCGTGGGTGAGTTCGCCATCGGCACCAACCTGGCCGTCTTCGAGTTCACCGGCAATTTGCTCCAGGATGAGAAGATGCCCGGGATTCATATCGCTTTTGGCGACCCCTACGGTAGCCAGACCGGCGCCGACTGGCAGTGCTGTACCCATGTGGACGTGATTACCGGCAGTTGCGATGTGTGGATCGACGGCTACCAGGTGATGGAGCACGGCATCTTCCTGGCCGACCGCCTGGGCTTCGACTACGCTTACCTGGCCACTGACCCGTCGGTGGCTCCGGTCCTCAAAAGTTTAAGGTAACTTGGAAGTCCGCGTCGTCCGCAGCGCCAAGCGGCGTAAGACCATCAGCGCCACCCTGGAACAGGGAGTGCTGGTGGTCCGTCTGCCGGCTCGCCTGTCGCGTGCCCAGGAACAATACTGGATCGAGCGTATGCGGGCACGCTTTCAACGCCGCCAAGAACCGGCCAGCGCTCCGGAAACCCCGCTGATGCGCCGGGCCCAGGCTCTAAACCGGCGCTATTTCGCGGGCAAACTCAAATTCTCGATCGACTGGGTGACCAATCAGAAGCAGCGCTGGGGCAGTTGCACTCCGGACAGCGGCCGTATTCGCTTAAGCCACGAATTGCTCAAGCTGCCGGCCTATGTGATCGACTACGTGATAGTGCATGAACTGGCACACCTTATCGAGGCGAACCACAGCGTGCGCTTCTGGGCCCTGGTCAAAGCCTATCCCCAGGCGGAAAAGGCCATTGGCTTTCTAGAAGGCTACCACTGGGCCCGGCAGCACTGCGACCTCCCGGCCATCGTCCCCGATGAATTCTCCGCTTGATCAGGTCAACGGGCCAACCCTGTTCAACTGTGGTATCCGGTCAAAGTCCGAGTCCCGATCGAATAGCACGAGATTGTGCTGGATCGTAAGGGCCGCGATCCAAAGAGCATTGGTAGGAATCGGAGTGCCGCGCTCTCGAAGTTTGCTCATCCGGCTTGAGGACAAATACACCCCTCTGACGCTTCGTTCTCCTTACGACGTCCACCATAGGCGAAGCCAGCTCGCTGCTCTGCCAGGACAATCAAAGGAACGTGAAATTTCAGCCACCTCGCCAAGGAGCTCCACCACTTCAGTCACTCCGCGCCTTAGATCCGAATAGCGATTGGAGTCAAGGGTGATCTTCACTTCCAAAGATCCGAGTCGAGCCGCCGTTGAAGCCGAATTTCCCTGCCTCCTCAGGGCTCAGACCACCGGCAATATCACTAAAGTCACGAACTGGCCGGCGATCTTTGCTCACTCCGGCCATCAGGGCCTCTAATGCCACCTGATTAAAGCTCTTCTTTGTGTCGCGGGCACGTTGCCTGAGGGCGGCATCGACATCGTCGGGAATGTTTCGGATAGTATACTGCCTGGGCGTACTTGCTTCCATGTGGGCAGCGTATCATGCGCCCGCTGCAGGAGCAAATCTAACCCTTGAGTTCAGCCACCTGATCGAGGTCGATGAGATTGCGGTTGCGGTAGACGGATAGCACCAGGGCTACGCCCACCGTCACTTCGGCGGCGGCCACGGTGATGACGAAGATGCAGAAGGCCAGACCGGCCGTGTCCATCATGTAGTGGGAAAAGGCCATCAGGTTGATGTTGACCGAATTGAACATCAATTCCACGGCCATGAGCACGCCGATGGCGTTCCTGCGGGTCAGCACCCCGTAGAGCCCCAAGGAGAACAGCAAGGCCGACAAAATCAGATAGTGAGGCAGCCCGATCAATCGCGGCTCCCTTCTTCTTTGCGGGCAATCACCACCGCGCCCATCAGCGAGGCCAGCAACAATAGCGCCACCACTTCGAAAGACACCAGGTCTTGTTGCATATAGCGGCGAGCCAGGCTTTCCACCCCGAACTTGACCGGTTGTCCGCTCGAACCATACCACTGCGCACCCGCAATCGTGCCGATCAGCACCAGCGCCATAAGCACGGCCGCGAAAATGCCCGCGGCGTGCTGATTGCGCTCTTGCTTCGCGTTCATCAGGTCGTGGGTGAGCATGAAGCCGAAAAGGAGCAATACCGCGATAGCGCCGGCATATATCAGCACCTGCATGGCGCCCAGGAAGGGCGCGTCCAGATTGACGTAAATGCCGGCCACGCCGACGAAACACAAAATCAGGGAAAGTCCGGCATGAAAGAGGTTCTCGTTGCGCACCACCGACCAGGCCGAGGCCAGCACCAGGCCGGAAAGCACATAGAAGGCGATCGCCTCGCTCATACTTTCTCCAAGAAGGCCGTGGGACGCGGAACGCGCACGACTTGCAGCAACAGGAGAACGAAGACCAGCGCGCCCAGGCTGGCCAGGCTGACGCCCCAGCCGTTGAGTTTGTAGACGTCTTTGAGGACGGCCACGCCGGCGCAGATCAGCAAATTGAGCAACGAAAGCGGAAAGAGATACTTCCAACCGAGATTCATGAGATGGTCAGGCCGAACCCTGGGGAAGGTCCAGCGGATCCACATCATGATAAAAACCAGGAAAGAGGTCTTGGCGAAAAATACCAGGGTGCCAAGGGCAATATAGCCTGGCGTCATCTGCTCGGGTACGGCCATGAACGGCACCAACCATCCTCCCAGAAAGACGGTGGCGGCCACCGAGCACACCAGGAACATGTTGGCGAACTCGGCTAAGAAAAACATGGCGAACATCATGCCCGAGTATTCTGAAACGTAGCCGGCCACCAACTCGGACTCCGCCTCGGGAATGTCAAAGGGAGGGCGATTGACCTCCGCAATGGAGGCCACGTAGTAAATCAGGAATCCCAGCAAGCTGGGCAGGAAGAACCAGCATCCGTATTCGCGTTGAGCCAGCACCATTTTCTGCATGGAGAGGCCGCCGGCCAGCAAAATCGGGCCGAGCAGGGCGAAGATCAGAGGGATTTCATAGCTCAGCATCTGGGCCGCTGAACGCAAGCCGCCCAACAGGCTGTATTTGCTGTTGGACGACCACCCCGCCATCACGATCGAGAGAACCGTCAAGCTGGAGATCGAAACCACATGAACCACCCCGATGTTCAGATCGCTGACCGAAAGCGCGGGACCGAAAGGGATGACCACGAAGGCGGTCACGCACACGGTCACGATCAAGACTGGAGCCGCGATAAAGGGAACGGGGTCGGTCTTGCTGGGGATGATCAATTCCTTGACCAGTAGTTTGATGGCGTCCGCCGCCGTCTGCAGCAGCCCACCGGTCCACATCGAGAATTCCGCCAACTTGCGCGGGCCGGTCATCATGGGGCCGACACGATTCTGAATGCGGGCGGCCACTTTGCGTTCGGCCCAGATCAAAATCAGCGAAGAACCGCAGATGAAGCCGAGGATGACCGCCAGCATAATCGGCATGACCAGGATTTCCGGCACCGAGCGTCCACTCAGGTGCGCGATCAGATCCTGGAAATGCTTTCCCGCGGAAAATTGGACCCACTCAGGCATCGACCGTGGTTAACCCAGCCTCTCCTGGGATCCTGCCATCATCGGTCCGTCTCAGGCAAAACGATATCGAAGCTGGCGCAGATGGCCATGATATCGGGAATCAGCACGCCTTCCAGGAGCTTTTTGAAGAGCTGGATATGCACGAAGCTGGGAGTGCGAAACTTGCAGCGCCAGGGCATATCTCCGCCGCTACTGGCCAGATAGCAACCGATGTCGCCCCGCGGCGATTCGATATGCACGTAAGTCTCGCCGGGGGGAACCTTGAAGCGATAGTTCAGCGGCAGTCCGAAGGCCCCGGTGGGAATCTTCTCGTAGCACTGGCGCAAAATCCTGGCGCTCTCCCGGAGTTCGCGCATGCGCACGCGGTAGCGCGCAAACACGTCAGACTCTTTTTCCACCGGAATGTCGAATTCGAGCTCCTTGTAAACGGCGAAAGGATCATCGCGGCGCACATCCTCCGCCACGCCGGCGGCGCGCACGTTGGGCCCGCTCACCCCGTAGTTGCGGCACATGGCCAGCGGCACGGTGCCCACACCGACGGTCCGGTTGTAGAAGATGGGATTCTCATCCAGCAGCTGCTCATACTCGGGGATAATCGGCTCCCAGTAATCCAGGAACTCGATCATCCGGTCCAGGAACTTCTGGTTGATATCCTGACTCACACCGCCGATACGGATGTAGTTGTAGAGCAAGCGGGCGCCGCAGGCCGACTCGAAAAGGTCGAGCACTTTTTCCCGGTCGCGGAACGAGTAGAGGAAGGGCGTGGTGGCGCCGATTTCCAGGCAAAAAGTGCCGTACCAGAGAAGGTGGGAAGCGATGCGGTTAAGTTCCGTCATGATGACGCGGATGTATTCGGCCCGCGGAGGCGGCGTCAGGTCGGCCAGCTTCTCGACGGCCAGCACGTAGACGTAGTTGGAGGTCATCGAAGTGCAATAGTCGAGGCGATCGGTGACTGGAATCACCTGGGTAAAGGTGCGGTTTTCCGCCATCTTCTCGATGGAACGATGCAGGTAACCCACCACCGGGTCACAGTCGACCACCCGCTCACCGTCCATTTTCAAGACCATGCGCAGCACACCGTGGGTCGACGGGTGCTGGGGGCCCATGTTGAGTTCGAATTCTTCGGTGCGCAGCGCGCCGCCGTCGTCGCTTATATTAATCAGGACGCACCACCAGATTAGGATGCGCGTAGTCTTTCCGCAAAGGGTGTCCCTCCCAGTCGTCGGGCATCATCAGCCGGCGCAAGTCCTTATGGCCGGGGAAGAAGACCCCGTACAGATCATAGATTTCCCGTTCATTCCAGTTGGCGTTTTCCCACAGATGGCTCACGCTGGGCACAGCCGCGTTGTGGCGGTCCAGAATCACCTTGAACTGGGCCCGGTGCTTGTGCACGGTGGAATACATGGAGTAAACCAGGTCCAATCGGTCCGGCGGGCGATCCACGCAGGTGGAAAAGTCAAAGTAATCCATCTGGGTGGCGTCATCGTCGCGCAGAAACTCGAAGCACTGCGGGACGATCTCCAGAGGCAGCAACACGCACTCCTCGTTCAACTCATCCAGGCTGAATTTATGCTCCGAATATTGCTCGCCCAAATGGGCGGCGAATTCTCCGGGGGTCAACTCAAAACTCGCAACTGGTCGGGCATGAGAATCTGATTGGGGCGGATCAGGCCGGTATCGGGGCGCACCAGCAGAGGCAGATTGGTGCTGGGGTCAATGTGGCGCAGGCCGGGCCGGTCCCGCTGGCGACCGACTTTCTCGCCTTTGATCAGGTCCTGCAAGGCGATGCAGCCATTGAGCAGAGCTTCCGGGCGGGGCGGGCAGCCGGCCACGTGGATGTCCACCGGAATGATTTTGTCGACGCCCTTGAGCACCGAGTAGGAGTCGTGATAGAAAGGCCCGCCGTGCATGGTGCAGCCGCCCATGGCGATTACATACTTGGGGTCAGGCATTTGTTCGTAGAGCAACTTGACGCGAGGCGCCATTTTCAGAGTCAGCGTCCCCGCCACGATCATCAGGTCGGTTTGGCGCGGTGTGGCCCGAAAAATCATGCCGAGGCGATCGAAATCATAGCGGGAAGCGCCGGTGGCCATCAATTCGATGGCGCAACAGGCCAGACCGAAAAGCATATACCACATGGAGCTGGCTTTGGCGTTGTTGAGCACCCAATCCAGGCCGGTCATGAGGATGCCGCCATTGGGGATGCGCTCGATGTAAGCAGGAATTTTTTTGATTAAGTCCATTCCAGGGCCCCTTTCCTCCAGGCGTAACACAATGCCAATAGCAGGATCGCCAGGAATCCAGCCATTTCAACCACCACCAGCGTGCCCAGTTCCGCCAGTAACTTGCGAAACTCGGCGGCCCAGGGAATCATGTAGGCCGCTTCCACGTCAAAAATCACGAAAAGCATTGCGTACAGGTAATAGCGTACGTTGTATTGCACCCAGGCTTCGCCGCTGGGCGGCTCACCGCACTCGTAGGCCAGGCCCTTGGTGCGGCTGGGGCGATGGCTCTGCACCAGCCGCGTCACGAAGCTGGCCAGGCTGAAGTTAAAGCCGACGAAGCCCGCCCCGCCTAGCAGAAACAGCGCGATATATCCGTAATTTCCATCCATGCGAGGTTCAGTGCTCCCGGTTCACGACATAGTCGAGAAGTTCTTCCAAAGTGGTCCTGGTCGGTCCGGCAGGAGTTTGCCGCAAAGCCGCGCGCGCCTGCCGGATATACTTCTCGGCCAGCTCGATGGCATGTTCGCGACTGTGGTTCTGATCCATCCATTGCACCAGCGCCTGCATGGCTCCGGGCTCCAGGGTATCCTGGGTGAGCAACTGGCGCACCAGATTTCGCTGCGGTTTGAGCGATTGCTGGTAAGCATAGAGAAAAGGCAAGGTATACTTGCGCTCGCGCAGATCCGAACCGGTCGGTTTGCCCAACTTGTCGGGGTTGCCCCAGATGTCGAGCACATCGTCGCTGATCTGGAAAGCCATTCCCAAATTCAAGCCAAACTGGCCGCAAGCCTCGACCTGGGCCGGAGTAGCGCCGGTCAGCAAGGCTCCCAGACGGCAACCGGCCTCCATCAGAGCGGCCGTTTTACCTTCGATCATGCGCAGGTAGTCATCCACCTGCGTCTCAACGTTGCCTTGCTGGCGCAGCTCCAGGATCTGGCCGGCGGTCATATCGGCCACCGCCTGCGATACCACCTGGACCAGCACCACCCGGTCCAGTTCGGCCACGGCCAGCAGCGCCTGACAGAGCAGCAAATCGCCCAACAGCACCGCGATTCGATTGCCGCTGAGGGCCTTCATGGTCGGTTGGCCGCGGCGCACGTCGGTATTGTCGATCACGTCATCGTGAATCAAGGAAGCACCGTGAACCATCTCCACCGCCGCCGCGATCGAGATAGCACTCTCGGGCTGCGGTCCGAAGAGGCGGGAGGAAAGCAACACCAGGGCAGGGCGCAGGCGCTTGCCGCCGCCCCGAAACATCATCTCGGCGGGGCCTTTCAGCACTCCGCCGCGTTTCTCCAGCAGTGTTACCAGTTGTTCTTCTACTCGAAGCAGGTCCGGTTCAACCAGCTTCAGCGAAGAAATAACCATGGGGACACCTTTCCTCCCCCGCCCAGATAGGCCGCCTTCATAACCGTGCACCCAGCACAGTCCGGGCTGCCTCTAAAAACTTCTCGATATGTTCCGGCTGATGAGCCGCACTCAAAAAGGCCGCTTCAAACTGGGAGGGCGGCAGATAGAAGCCGGCCTCCAGCATGCCGCGAAAAAACCTGGCAAACCGCTCGGTGTCGCAGGTCTTGGCGCTGGCGTAGTCAACCACCGGGCGGTCGGTAAAAAAGAGCGTCCACATCGAGCCCACCCGCTGCACCCGGCCGCGGCCCTGCAAAATTTCTTCCAGACCCGTCTGCAACTGCTGGCCGAGCTTCTCGAGATGGTCGTAAAGCTCGGGCCGGGCGTCGATCTGCTCCAAGGTGGTCAGGCCGGCCGTGACCGCCACCGGATTGCCGGAAAGCGTGCCGGCCTGGTAGACCGGGCCCAGGGGAGCCACTTTTTCCATCAAAGCCTTTTTGCCGCCGTAAGCGGCCAGCGGCATGCCTCCACCCACGATCTTGCCCAGCACCGTCATGTCCGGGGTAATGCCATAGAGTCCCTGAGCCCCGTTGCGGGCCAGGCGAAAGCCGACCATCACTTCATCGAAAACCAACACCAGCTTGTGCTGGTCGCACAGCTCGCGCAGCCCCTGCAGGAAGCCCGGCTGGGGAGGAATCAGGCCCATATTGCCGGCCACCGGCTCGATGACCACCACGCCGATTTCGCCACCCTTCTCGGCCAGTAGCGCTTTGACGGCCTCCAAATCATTGTAGGGCAGCGTGTAGGTGTGCTGGGTGACGCTGGGGGGGACCCCGGCGCTGTCCGGCAGGGCCAGGGTCATAGCGCCGGAGCCGGCTTTGGCCAGCAAACAGTCGGAGTGACCGTGGTAGCAGCCCTCAAATTTAATGACGCCCGGCTTTTCCGCGTAGCCGCGGGCCACCCGCACCGCGCTCATGCAGGCTTCGGTACCCGAACTGACCAGGCGAACCAGGTCCATGGAGGGGTAGAATCGTTTGATGGCCTTGGCCAGCTCGATTTCACGCGGGGAAGTGGCGCCGAAGCTCAGACCGTGCTGAGCCACTTCCTGCACGGCCGCGATCACTTTGGGATGGGCGTGGCCTAAAATCATGGGCCCCCAGGAGCCGACGAAATCGATGTAGGTATTGCCGTCTACATCGGTGATCTCACAGCCCCTGGCCGACTGGATGACGATGGGGTGGCCGCCTACGGCACGAAAGGCGCGCACCGGGCTGTTCACACCACCGGGGAGGTGCTCTTCGGCTTCAGCGCTCAGGCGCTCGGAGTGACTATGAATCGCTGGCACGGCTTATCTCTTGTCCCTTTGTGAAATTTTTCTCAAAGTCCCGAACATGTCCTCCCAATGTTCCAGGGGGGCTGGCGCGCCCCCCTGGACCCCCCCTTTCCTATGTTCCAAGGGGGGCTGGCGTGCCCCCCCCTTTCCTATGAATAGCAAAGTTCATCCTTTGGACTTACTGAGTTCACCACTGGGGGCGGCTCATCCGTTAGTCTGCACCCATGGACTGGCCTTATCTGGCGCTCGCCGCCGTCATTTTAACCGTTTCCGGCCCATGGTGGCTGGCTTTGCTCTTCTGCCTCCTGGCGGGAGGCCGCTGGCGCCTTCTGCTATGCTTGCTGGTACCCTGGTGCTTATGGCGAATTCAGCCAATTCCCATGGATCCACTGAGCCGGGTCGAGGACGTGCACGCCCAGGTGGTAGCCCGGGTTTGCGAGGCGGCCGTACCGACCCCGCGCGGTTGCCGTTTCGTGGTCGAGGTTCATCATTGGACCGACCGGGTGGACGCCTACGCTGGCCGCTGGCTGGTCGACTGGAAAGATGGAGAAGCGGCCGAGGTGGCGCTGGGCGACCTCTGGTTCTTGAAGGGAACCCTGGTCGGATTCAGTCCGCCCGCCTATCCGGGGGACTGGGACGGCGCTCTCTACTGGCGGCGCCGGGGAGTCAACCAACGACTGCGCCTGAGTGAAGCGCGCTATCTGCGCCCCAGCCAGGAGAACGGCTTGCAGCACTGGCGCTATCGCCTGACTCAACGCCTGGCCGACCGGCTGCCGGGGGAGGGGTCAGCCCTGCTGTGCGCCGTCGTCTATGGCGACGGCAGCCGCCTGCCGGCCGACCTGCAAGATGCTTTCCGCCGTTCCGGCACCAGCCACTTGCTGGTTGCCTCTGGAACCAACGTGGCCGTGCTGGTCGCCTTCCTGTGCTGGCTGGGTGCCCGGGCCGGGTGGGGACCCGTGCGCTGTGCCGGCCTGGGACTCTGGCTGGTGCCCGCCTACGTGGTCCTGGCCGGCGCCGCTCCGGCTATGCTGAGGGCCGGTGTGATGGGCTGGCTGGGCCTGCTGGCGCGCTGGACCGGCCACACCGTCTCGCTGGGACGCTGCCTGGCTCTGGGCAGCCTGGGCGTGCTGCTGTGGGATCCGCAATACCTCCACGACGTAGGTTTCCAGCTCAGTTTTGCGGCGGTGGCCAGCCTGGCTTGGCTGGTCGAACCGGTGGCCCGCTGGCTGCCCGAGAAAATGCCCTTGCGCCTGCCCCTGGCCACTTCGCTGGCCTGCACCCTGGGCGTCATGCCCTGCTCCCTGTTCGTTTTTCACACCCTGCAACCGCTGGCCCCGCTGGCCAATCTGTGGATGGGCCCGCTGGTGGAAGGCCTCTTGCCGGCCGGGCTCGGCCTGTCCGCCCTGGACTTGCTTCATCCTCGGCTGGGAACATGGATCGTCTCGTTGCTCAAGCCCTGGATCTGGCTGGTACTGACTTCGGCCCGGCAGTGGGCGGCCTGGTCGACGGAACTGCAAGTTCCCGATCCCGGCCCGCCGGGCTGGCTGGCCTGGTTATTTTTCCTAGGCCTGATCTGGATGGGACCGCGTTTGACCACCGTGGCCGCCGCCGGAATCCTCAGTCTCTTCTCGCTCTGGCGGGCGGCCGAGCCCGAGCAGCTGCGGGTGCGCTGGTGCTGGCTGGGCCGGGCGCCGGCCTGCTGGTTGAGCCAGGCCGGACACCAGGCCGCCTTGCTGTGCAGCCCGGAGCAGCAGCCGCTGCTGGAGAGACTGCGACTCAGCCAGGGACTGGCGCCCTTCGAAGCCGTGCTCCATTTCCAGGAAGAACCTCGCCGAGTGCTTTGGAGCGGCGGCTGGCTCGAATCAGGGCAAGGGAAACTGATCTACTACCAGGGCGATACCCGCTTCGGGCTGGTCTGCGCGGCTCGGGATTGGGACGGCCTGTCCTGGGGGATGGACAGCACCGGCCAGTGGGTCTGGGGAGGGGGGGAGCCACAATCCCTGGGCCGCGGCCAGGCCTGGGAACTCTGGCTGCAGCACCGCCAGCTGTGGGTGCGCCCGTGGACGCGCTAACTCAGCGAGGTGCTTTGACTCCGTCTTCACGACAGCCTGCTGGCCGGTGGACGTTGGCAGACTCTCGGAAGAAGATGAGGTCAACTCCCGGCGGTTTAGGCGCTTCCTAAAGTTGAACGTGATTCACGGTTTGACTTAGTTTGCATAGAGATCATGAGAAGGCTGGATACTTTGCCTAGCACTGATATAGTGCTTCCTGAGCAAATGCGCAACGGACGGCTCCGGCTCGATGATTCCAAGTGGCCCGACCGAGATTTTACGGTACATATTGAAAAAAGCGAGAAGGGTGACTGGGTTCAAGCCCGGTTTTCCGATCTACCCTCAGTGGAGGCGATTGTTTATGGGGGTACCGTTATTTTCAGCCTAAGTTCGAGCCAAGAACTCGTAAAGGCATTTTTTCAGACAGGATCTACACCCACGCAACAGCTTAAGAGATTCCTCTGAGCTGGTCTGAATGGGCTACATCAACCGCGGTGGAAGTGCTCTATGCGACGGGCATCCGACGCTTTGAGCTGCTCAACCTGGAGATTTCCGCGTTGCGCCTGGCCGAAGAGATGGTGCACATCCTGGGCAAGGGCCAAAAAGAACGAGTTGTGCCCTTAGGAACCAGCGCCAAAGTCGCTCTAGAACGATATCTGAGCGAAGGCAGACCCCACTTGGTCGAGGGTTCTCATCACCATGTCTTTGTTTCCCAGCACCACGGCGGGCCGGTCAGCGAGGAAGAACTGTTGCAGGCCATTCGCCGCCACGCCCGCCGTGCGGAAATCAGCCAGGTGACGGGGTTTCACCAATTTCGCTATACTTGCGCCACCCATCTTTTGCGCGGCGGGGCCGACCTGCGCTGCATCCAGACCCTCTTGGGGCACTCTCAACTGAGCACCACCGCCATTTACACCAAGGTCGAGGTGGCCGACCTCAAAAAGACGCTGAGAGAGTGCCATCCCCGTGAAAAGATCCCGATTGAAGGACTGCCGGACTCGTGGCCGCTCGAAGCGCGCCAACTGTATCTGCAGTTTGCCGAAAAGCTGCATCAGAAGATTCGCTACGCCGGCCAGTATCTGAAAGCTCTGAACCAGTTCCTGATTTTCCAGCATTGCCAGGGCTTTTCGTTTCGAGAGGTCCCTGAGGCATTCTGCGTGCCTTGCCCGGGTACCTCTCGACTACGGCAGAACCTTCAGGACCAAAGTCATGAGACTTTTTAGTTGATGAAGCTACGCCCGACAGCATCCAGCAAAGCTTGAACTATCTGCTCAAAGAGGGGGCACTTTTGGAATTTGTGCTCCGCAAAGAGTAGGTTGGAGCAGGCCTTATTGTGAGAAAGGATCCCTTTCTGAACAGTCGGCATGTGCCCCGGCCGTTGTCACTGTGGTTTGCATCCGGCCCAGCTTGTCGACCAAGCGGAGCAGCAAACCAGCAGCCACATGCCGCAAAGATGACCGTTTTGGATGCGGTCACCGGCCTGAGGTCTCGCTCCTAACCCCTGCGCCCGCCGTCCAGCCGGCCTCGAAGGCCTTGATCGCATCTACGCAAGCGCAGACGCATACTCGACGCCCAATGGCTCAATTAGAATCCAAATAGACTATGGATATGATGGCCTGGACCCCTCCACCGTTGTCACGGCGCGGATAAGAACCCGTCATACTCCTATGCAAGTTAATGAGGGCCAGCGAACGTTCCTTTGGATACGAACGTGCGCCCAGGCGACCTTGTACTCAACTCAAGAATTCTCTTGCCTCGCTTAGGACACGCAACAGAGGCCGATGAGAGCGACAAGGGGTGTTTCCATCCTGGCCGCCGGCGGCCGGGCCGGACTTGTCGAAAACTTGGCAACGGTTGCCAAAAAAGCGTCAAGCCACCATTGGCCAAACTGATGATGGACTGGGCGCCGCCTCCCTAAACGCTCCAACCGGCGTTCGGGCCGGGGTTACCGGTACCTCGAGGACTGAAATAGAAAGAACCGGGTCCCCGGATCCTGGAAATATCGTTCCTTTTTGGGTATTTAACTCCAAAACGCCTCGGTCTCAGTGTTCTTCCACAAAATGGGTGATCCAGCGGTGTAGCAGAGCCGGGCGTTCCCACATGGCCACATGCATGCCCAGAGGTAACGAGCGGAACTGATGGCGCGGCAGGCGGCTCAGGCTGGAACGCGCCAGACTGTGGGGAATGAGCGGGTCGAAGCGGCCGGCGATGCCCAGCACCGGGCAGCGGATCGAATCATAATACGGTTCCCAGTCCCAATCGGCCAGCACATGGTCGACCAGGTAGCGGGTCACCTCTGAGCCGCTGGCGATCACTCCTTCGGGCCGGGCGATCCAGTCGGCCCAGCGGCAGAAGAAGCGCAGGAAGTGAAAAGGCAGCCCGCGCGGCAACTTTCTGGCGGTGTTGAAGAGCACCAGGTGGGTGAACCAATCCGGATGGGTGGCGGCCAGGCGCACGCCAAAGTAGCCGCCGAAAGAGTGAGCGAACATCAGAATGGGCTTGGGCAGGGTGGCCACGTAGCTCTCCAGGTCTTGATAAAAGTCCTCCAACGTGCCGGCGGCCCAGGGGGAACGGCCATGTCCGCGCATGTCCACCGCCTCGACCCGATAATGATTGGCGAAGTGTTTGATGAGAGGCCGGTAATTGCTCCAGTTGCCGGTGGCTCCGTGCAGGCAGAGCAGGACCGGTCCAGCCGGTTGGCCGGTGGAGATAGCGTGCAAATGGCGGGCGGGGTCGTGAGGAAGGGGGAAGCGACTATGGCAAACGTTCATCAGCGTCTCTGGAATTCCGGACAGCCGAGCAACAAACCTACGATGTTGACCTCGGCCGCTCGGGTGAATTCGAAATTGGCCTTGGGATTCGGCCGGGGGATGCTTTTCTGGCCGCGCCGCGAGGTATCTATTACGACCTGCCGGTAGTTCGGGTCGGAGGCAGCGTCCTTCAAGAGGTTGACGGTGGGGCCGACGGCTCGGCCGGGCAGCAGCTTCTCGGCATAGGCCTGCAGGGCCGCCGGAGCCGTTTTGAGCGGCTGACTCGGGTGGATTTTGCCCGGATCCAACTTGACGCCGCGAAAGTTGCCGCCCGCCAGCCGGTGAGCGAAGCTCAAACGTTGCACCAGGGTGCCGGGTGTCAGCCAGGTCTCGGCCTTGTCCGGCCAGCCGGTAGGCGGCCGGCAGGCATAGACTTCCTGGCCCATCCCGGCCAGCAGATCTGAAACCTCGTGGTCGGCAGCCAGTTCCGCTCCCAGGATGCGCAAAGAGCTGGCTTCCAGTTCAAACGGGCTTTTGACTTTGGCGCCGAGGGTCTCGCGATTCCAGAACTCGGGCGATTCGAGCAGAGTCTCCAGCAATTGCCGGGTGTCTCCGCGGCTGCTCAGGAATTTTCGTTGGAGGCGTGTCAAAAGCTGCGCCGGAGGTTGGTCGCTGACGAAGCGCACGGCCAGCTTGCGGCTCAGGAAACGCGCCGTAGAGGCGTGCAGGGCTAACGTTTCCAAAGCTTTCTCTCCCTCGTTCCGGCCGGCCGGCTGGATGATCTGAAAGAGCAGCTTCTTGGGGTTGGGATCGTGTCGTTCGGCGCGAAAGAAAAAGGCGTCTTTTTCCACCCCCCAGCCGGTCAGGATACGCGCTAATTCGGTGACGTCTTGCTGGCGGTAGCCGCCATCCACCCCCAGGGTGTGCAGTTCCAGCAGTTCCCGAGCATAGTTTTCGTTCAGGCCGAGTTTGTTGGGATTGGTCTTGGGTCGATAGTTGGCGGGTTTGCGGTTTCCATAGTGAAGTGGGTCGTAGCTATTGTCCGGTGCGGCATAGTCGTCTTCCCAACTTGAGTAAGCATTATCCAGATAGAAAAGCATCGCCGGGTGGTGGGCGGTGGCTTTCAGAATATCGAGGAAAGGGGCGAGGGCGTTCGCCGCGATGGCTTCACGCTCGTAAGCAGCCACGTATTTGCGGCAATCGTCGTCGGTGGTGGAGACGTTGAAATGGTTGAACCAAAAATCGGTCATGACCTCGCGCACCTGCCAGGGTGAGTCCAGAGCTCGCCGCAGCTTGGCCTGAGCCAGTGGCCGGGGGTCGCTGGAGAGCAAAGGAAACTCCTCGGGAGGCGCCTTGAGCTGATTTTCAAACCAGTTTTCCAGGCCGGTTTGAACGACTTGTTGGAGCTGGCCGGGCCGTGGCCCGTAGCTGAGACGGTTGAGGAGATGGGCGGCTGCTTCCTCGGATGTCAGGCCGGCCTCCCGGTAGGGGAAGCTGAGCGGCCGCCCCCACGAGCAACTGGTGAGAATCCAAAGTAGCAACCAGATACGCATTTTATTTCAGGTTCGGGGAACAGAGGTTTGTTCATTCCCCGGAGACGGAAGAAGGCAAAAGGCTCGTGCTTGGAAATTTTTTCTATCGGGGGTGAGCCCGCCAGGAGGCTGGGAACCGCCACTGGAAGCTTTTTGTCCACTGTAGTTTGGGAGTAGGTTATGACGACATTTACAGGAGCGCTTCGCTCCTCGCTCGGTAAGAAGTATCTGATGGGCTTCACCGGGTTGATCTGGGTTGGGTTCGCCATCGGACATTTGATTGGCAATTTGCTGCTGTTGGCGGGCCGGGAGGCTTTCAACGGCTACGCTTTGTTTCTGGAAACGCTAGGCCATGGGGCCGGCATCTACGTAGCCGAAGCTTTCCTGTTGATGGCTATCGGAATCCATATCTGGAACGGTATCAGCGTGGCCCTGGTGGACAAATCGGCCGCCCGCCCTATCGGCTATGAAGTGACCGGTAATGCCGGCGGGCGCAGCCGGAAGGGCGCCGCTTCCCAGGGAATGATCTGGACCGGCCTGGCCATCCTGGGCTTCCTGATTTTCCATCTGATCACGTTCAAATTCGCCTATCTATTTGGTCACGTCGAGCACTATACGCTCAACGGCGAGCAACACGTGGACCTCTACGGGGTGGTGGTGGAGCGCTTCAGCCAGGCCTGGTATGTGGGCATCTACACCGTCGTCATGCTGCTCTTCGGAATGCATCTCAAGCACGGCGTGTGGAGCGCCTTCCAGTCGTTGGGCCTGCTCAACAAGAAGACCACGCCGCTGGCCGTCCAGTTGGCCTGGGTGCTGGCCGTGCTGCTCTCCATCGGCTTTCTGTTTCTGCCGGTCACCATCTTTGCTATGAATGAAAGTTTCGCCACGCCGGCGGGAGGACTGCACCTGTGAGCACGACCCTGGAAGAAGATTTGCGGGCGGTGGCTTCGCCCTTGATGAACTCCAACGTCCCCGAGGGACCCTTGGAATCCAAATGGACCGACTACAAAAGTCACATGAAGCTGGTCAACCCGGCTAACAAGCGCAAATACACCATTATCGTGGTGGGCACCGGCCTGGCCGGCGGCGCGGCCGCCGCCAGCCTGGGCGAAATGGGCTACAAGGTGCTCAATTTCTGCATTCAAGATTCGCCCCGGCGCGCCCACAGCGTGGCCGCCCAGGGCGGCATCAACGCGGCCAAGAACTACGCTAACGACGGCGACAGCGTCTATCGCCTCTTCTATGACACCATCAAGGGAGGCGACTATCGGGCTCGCGAAGCCAACGTGCATCGTCTGGCCGAGGTCTCCGTCAACATTATCGACCAGTGCGCCGCCCAGGGTGTGCCTTTCGCCCGCGAATACGGCGGTGCCCTGACCAACCGCTCTTTCGGCGGCGCCCAGGTGTCGCGCACCTTCTACGCCCGCGGACAGACCGGACAGCAATTGCTGCTGGGGGCCTACAGCTCGCTGATGCGCCAGGTTCACGAGAAGACGGTAACCATGTATACGCGCCGCGAAATGCTGGAGCTGGTCATGGTCGACGGCAAAGCCCGGGGCATCGTGGTGCGCAACCTGATCAACGGCAAGCTGGAAACTTACGCCGGCCACGCCGTGCTGCTCTGCACCGGTGGTTACGGAACGGTTTTCTACCTTTCGACCAACGCCGTCAATTCCAACCCCACCGCGGCCTGGCGCTGCCACAAGCAGGGCGCTTTGTTCGCCAATCCTTGTTACACCCAGATTCACCCCACCTGCATCCCGCAGGAAGGCGACTATCAGTCCAAGCTGACGCTGATGAGCGAAAGCCTGCGCAACGACGGTCGCGTCTGGGTGCCTAAAGAGCCCGGCGACAAGCGCAAGCCCAACGAAATTCCCGACGATCAGCGCGACTACTTCCTGGAGCGCCGCTATCCGGCCTTCGGCAACCTGGTGCCGCGCGACATCGCTTCCCGCGCCGCCAAGCTCGAATGCGACAACGGCAAGGGCGTGGGCCTGACCGGCAAGGCCGTTTATCTGGATTTCCGCGACGCCATCAAACGCCTCGGCAAACAGACGGTCAAAGAGCGTTACGGCAATCTCTTTCAGATGTATGAAGAAATCACCAATGAGGATCCTTACAAGGTCCCCATGCGCATCTACCCGGCTTCCCACTACACCATGGGCGGGCTCTGGGTAGACTACAACCTGATGACCAATATCCCCGGTTTGTTTGCCCTGGGCGAGGCCAACTTTTCCGACCACGGCGCCAACCGCCTGGGGGCCTCGGCCCTGATGCAGGGTCTGGCTGACGGCTATTTTGTCATCCCCTATACGCTGGGCAACTACCTGGCCAGCAGCCAGCCGGCCGATAACCTGACCACCGAGCACGAAGCCTTCCAGGCGGCCGTGGCCAGGGTGCAGGAAATGACCGACAAGCTGCTGAGCATTCAGGGCGATACCACTCCCACCGAATTCTGGCGGGCATTGGGTAAGATTGTCTGGAACCATGTCGGCATGGCTCGCAACGCGGCCGGCCTGAAGCAGGCTATCGAAGAAATCAAAGCGCTGCGCGCCGAATTCTGGAAGAAGGTCAAGGTCGACGGTAAGGGTGACACCCTCAACAAAAACCTTGAGTTCGCCGGCCGCGTGGTCGACTATCTGGAACTGGCCGAGCTGATGGCCATCGACGCTCTGCACCGCGAGGAATCTTGCGGCGGGCACTTCCGTGAGGAATACCAGAAAGACGGCGAGGCCTTGCGCAACGACGACAAATTCTGTTACGTGGCCGGCTGGAAATATACCGGCGACGTCAGCCAACCAGAACTTCACAAAGAACCGCTGCACTTTGAATCGATCAAACTGCAGCAGCGCGATTACAAGTAGGAGGCCTCCGTGTCCAAGGAAGAACCCATCGCCAAGAAACCCCAAGGATCGCGCTATACCCTTCGCGTCTGGCGCCAGGCGGGCAAAGATAAAGCCGGCGGTCTGCAGACCTATACCGTCAACGGGATTATCCCCAATATGTCGTTCCTGGAAATGCTGGACGTGCTCAACGAACAACTGGTCAAGGAGGGCAAGGAGGCCATTGCCTTTGACAGCGACTGCCGCGAAGGCATCTGCGGCATGTGCAGTCTGGTCATCGACGGGGTCGCCCACGGGCCGCACGCCGGTTGCACCACCTGCTCCGTGCGCATGCGCGACTTCCCCGCCGGCTCAACCATCACGATCGAACCTTTCCGCGCCAGAGCTTTCCCTGTCATCAAAGATCTGGTGGTCGACCGCAGCTCCTTTGACCAGATTATCGCTGCTGGCGGCTACGTCTCGGTGAATACCGGCGCTGCTCCGGACGCCAACTGTATCCCGGTGGGTAAGGAAGCGGCCGATAAAGCTATGGACGCGGCCGCCTGCATCGGCTGCGGTGCCTGTGTGGCCGCCTGTCCCAACGCCTCCGCCTCGCTCTTTACGGCGGCCAAGATCACCCAACTGGCCATGCTCCCTCAGGGCCAGCCGGAGCGCAAAAAGCGCGTGGTGGCCATGGTGGAAGAGATGGATCGGCTCGGCTTCGGTGACTGCTCCAACCACGGTGAGTGCGAAGCCGTTTGCCCCAAAGAGATCGGTATCAATCACATCGCCCAGATGCGCCGCGATTACCTGATGGCTACCCTGGCTCCCTGAGGTGGACGAGATCGGGGATGCCCCCGATCCCTGGGTGGCGCGGCGGGTATTGCTGCTGGCTCTGACGCCTCTCTGGCTATTGATGCTGCACCTGCGCTGGCAGCACCGCCTGCTGGAAAAGGGCGGCTTCGATCCGACCGCTCAGTGGTTGGAGCGACTCTCGCAGATGAACCCGGCCTGGCTCGTCCCGGTCGGGTTCGTCTTTTTAGCCGGCGCCTATTGGGCGGCCCGGCTGCGCTGGCCCGTGCCTCGGCCGCGCGCCGCCCCCCTGGACAAAGCCGCGCTGGCCTACCTGGCGGTCTATCTGGGGGCTTATTTATGGATGTCTTTTTGGGCCTGGACATCCCCTCTGGGCCAACAGTTTCTTTACAGTTTCTGGATGTTGGCCTGGCTCCGGCCCTGGCGCGCTCAATTGGGTTGGAAATTCTCGAAGGGTTGGCTGCGCTGGGTCTGGGCCGGTTATTGCTTATGTCTGGGCGGGGCGGTGGCTTACGCCGGACTGGTCCATCCCCCGCCTTCCAGCAACCCGGCTGTGCAGTTACTGCTGCATGCCGGCCTGGCCGAACGGGTTTTGTGGATGATTCAAATTTGCCTGCTCACCCCGCTGGTCGAGGAGAGCTGGTATCGCAGCCTGCTCAGCGGTCCGGCTCCGGGGCGCCTCTGTTTCTCGGCCTGCCTCTTCGGCTTCGTGCACGCCGACCCGGCCGGTCTACCTCAGCTCATCTGGTTGGGATTGGTTTTCGCCCGGGTCCGCTGGGGAGCCGGGCTGCCGGCGGCCGTGCTTACTCATGCGCTGTGGAACCTGACCGTCTTCGTCTACCTGCTAGGGGCCTGAACGAGGTCGCCGAAGTTACCCCACGATGTCGATTCAACTGCGGACTCGAAAGTTCACCGTCAAAGAATACGCCCGCATGGGCGAGGCGGGCGTCTTTGACGATGGGGAGAGAGTCGAACTGATCGAAGGGGAGATCGTAACGTTGAGTCCGCAGAACCCTCAGCACGCCCGTATCATCGAAGAGCTGAGCGCTCTCATGTTCCAGTCCTTCGCGTCCACCCATCGAATTCTGGTGCAACTTCCCCTGACGCTGGGAGCCTACAGTGAGCCCGAGCCCGATTTGGCTCTGGTCCGGCGCGGCCTGCCGGATGGGGAGCGCCATCCCGAAGTAGCTGACCTGATTATCGAAGTTTCGCGTTCGACTCTCAGTAAAGACCGCCGCACCAAGGGGGCCTTGTATGCGAAGTACGGCCAGCCGGAATACTGGATCCTGAACACGAAAAAGATGCGGCTGGAGGTCCGGCGCCAACCCCTGGCCCTGGCCGATGGATTTGGTTATAAGGACCTGTTGGTGCTGACCCCCGGCCAGACCATCGCGCCACTCTTTGCGCCAGAACAGGTTTTCGAGGTCAGCCGTTTATTAGGGGCTTGAGATTTTCCATGACTGGGTAAGTGCCCCCTGAGGCCCGAGGGGGGTCGAGGCCTGTGGGTGTATTGGTTATTTCATGAATGTCTGGTTAATGGAAAACCGCTCTCAAGCCGGAGAGTGGTTCGGTGGGGTTTTACGCGCGGAGAGAACGGCTCTCACCTTGATTCCCAACCCGACTCAGTTGGGTCGCGAATTTCAACAGGCGACACCGGATCTTATTTTGATTTCCGAAAGCCATCCGCGGCGTGACGCCGCCTTGAGTGTGGCCGACGAAGCCGGCTACGTGCTCAGCGGGATCTTCCGCCCTCACGATAAACCCAAGTTCCTCTATCACTGGCGTATCCGCGTGGGCGCGCAGAAGCCCCCTCTGGCTCTGCTGCGCAAGCTGGGCGAGAGCTGGGAGACGCGCGGCGCCGAAGCTTCGGTCCACGAGCGCTATCGCAAGCTGTTGAACCGAGTCAGCGACGGCATTCTCGAGCTGGATGCCCAGGATTTGATCCGCTGGTCCAATACCTCCCTGCAGAAGTCTCTGGCTGTAGATGATCTGGTGGGACTCTCGCTGGAGCAGATCGTCAAGCCCAGTGACGTGGCTCAGTTGCGCATGTTGCGCCGCCAGCATAGCGCCGGGGTGGTGGCGGCCGTGCCCGTCAGTTTGGTGAACGGCCAGATGGTCGAACTCGATCCCAACCTGCGGCTCTCCAAAGATGGCTCCGTTTTAGGCTCTTCTCTGGTTCTGCGCGGCATTCGCAACACTCAGGAATCGGATCGCGGACGTGAGCTCTTTGTTCTCTACACGGTGGCCACGCTGCTGAGCCAGGCGGCCAGCGTCGACCAGGCCCTGGAGACGGTGCTGCAGCGTAGCATCGAATTGATGGATCTGGCTGCCGCCGGCGCCTGGTTGGACGAAGGGCCCTATGGGAACTCGCCGGGCCTCGATCTGGAAGAGAACGTGCGCGAGATCATCGGGGATCTGTGTCGTAAAACCATGCAGGATCGCAAGTCGTTGATCTACCGCCACCTCAATAAAGAGAACGAAGGCCCGCTGCAGGTCCTGCGGGAGTCGGGCGTGCTCGGTCTGGCCATCGTGCCGCTGCAGGTGCAGGGCCGCCCCACCGGCTGCCTCTGGTTCGTTTCCACCGACCCGGGCCATTTTTCCAGAGAAGTGGTCTCCCTGTTAATTTCGCTGAGTATCCCGATGGCCGTGGCCATCGACAACTTCCGCCACGTGGCCGAGGAACTCCAGGAAGAGGCTTCGCGCCGCCAGTTCTACCGGGACGCTTTGCAGGCGGTGACGCGCGGCAAGCTGTTCCTGTGCGAGCCCGCCGAGTTTGAGGAAGTCTGGTCGCAGGCCGGGGTTTCCGCCGGCGAACGCCCCATTCGCAGCTATGCCGATGTGCCTGACCTGCGCCATTTTGTGGAGAAGACGTTGGGCGCCGAGGGTTTCACTGAGGAGCGCTGTCACGACATGGCCTTGTGCGCCACCGAGGCGGCCGGCAACGTAGTCAAGCACGCCGAGTCGGGACGTTTGGAAATCCGCGTGATCGATGAAGACGCCTTCATCCTCATCGAAGATAAAGGGCCGGGCATCAGTTTTTCCAATCTGCCCAACGCCGTGCTTACGGCCGGCTATTCAACGGCCCCCTCGCTGGGCATGGGATACTCGATTCTGCTGGAAATGGCCGACTCGCTCTACCTGTGCACCCATCCCGGAGGCACCAGCGTCATGCTCAAGATTACGCGCAAAGTCGTCGACCCGCTGGAAGCCTTCGCCGCCTTCGAACTCCTCTAAGAGGGGGACGGACGAAGTCCGCTGGGCGAAGCCCATCAGTCCCCCCCAGAACATGGGTGAGGAGGCAAATGCGAGGGTCCAGGAGAATCGCTGGGCATGGCCGATAATCCCTATCTGTCCAGTCTGGTCGAAGCCTGGGGCGGCGACGACTCGGCGCTCCCCGACATTGAAACCGATCCCTTCCCTGACGAAACTCTCTCGCCGGGAATGAGCGAGTTCATCCGTATCGCCCGCCGCTATACCGCGGGCGTGGTGGATGACCACGGCTTCGTGGATTCCATTCAGGATGTGGCCAACCGGCTGCAGGTCTACCTGGCGCTGCATCAGCAGTTGCTTCACTCCCTGCCGTTGACCTTTCCGCAGGCGGCCCTGGGGAGTCTGTCCACCCAGGCCTTGCTTTCGTTTTCGGAAGGCCTTTCCGAAATGGTTTCGTGCTTCTCGCAGGGCGATTTGCCTCGCGTCGGTCAGGGCATCGAGCGCTGTAAGCAGGCCATCATCATCCTGGAAGCCTGGTGGATCGAGTTGTGCCGGGTGGTGCGCCACGAGACCAGTCGCGTGTGTAACCAGTGCGGTGCTGTCACTCCCCCTGGACAGGCCGAGTGCTCGGGCTGCCAGGCTCCGTTGGGTGAGGTGAGTGACGAGTTTCAAGTCGATCAGGAGTTTTACGAGGTGGCCGAACCCTGGCTGCAGCTTTACCGCGACACACGGAAGCTGGTGGCTGGCGAAATGCCCCTGGGTGACTGGAGCGTGCGCATCGACCAATTGCGTTCTCAGGTGGTCGAAATTCAGGGCCGCTTGCGCGACATCCCGCGCTGGGAAGAGCAGGAGCAGTGGCTGCCGCGCGAGCTGGTGGAAGCCTATGAACAGGTTTTCGGAGGGTTGCAGAATCTGCGCCAGGCGTTGGAAATGCTCCAGTCTTACACGCAGAATCGCCAGGTCTCGGCCTTGAACCAGGGTTGGTTCTTGCTGGTGGCCGGGCTGCGCATGCTGGCTCGTCCCTGCGAAGACTTTCGCTACGAGTTGTTGACCCTTTTGGAGGACTTGGAAGCAGATCTGGACTATCAGGTCGAATAGACCACCAGCGGTTGATGCCTTTGAGAGCAAATACAGGCCGCACTTGACGAGGAACCTTTGCCAGTCGTCCCCGCCGTAGCCACCGACCGCTACTACGTCAATCATGAAATTGGCGACTATCTGCGCATTGCCGAAGAGGCCGCTCCCCATCTGCTGCGCCTCTACACTATCGGCACCTCGTACGAAGGCCGACCTCTCTTCATGGTCGAGATTACCAACCACGCCACCGGCGAGGGGCATGAGAAGCCAGCGCTGTGGATCGACGGGGGCTGGAGGGGTGGACAACTGCTGGGGTCCTCGGCCTGCCTGGAGTTGGTCAGGAAACTGACCGACCTTTATAGCCGCGACCCGGTCATCACGGACTTGCTGGATCACGTCACCTTTTACGTGTGCCCCCGCCTGGCCGCCGATGCCGGCGATTTGAGCCTGCACACGGGAGAGTGGTGCTGGTCTTCGACTCGGCCGATGGCGCCGGGCCTGGCCGGCCTGCGTCCCGGCGATGCCAATGGCGATGGGCGCAGCCTGCAGATGCGCCAGCTCGACCCGCTCGGTCCGTGGAAGGTCTCCCGGCGCGACGCCCGCTTGATGGTGCCGCGCAGTCCGGAAGACCGCCAGGGACCTTTTTACCGGCTGATGCCGGAAGGTTTATGCGAAGGCGGTGGCCGCTCCACCCACGGGGGGGTGCGCAGCCGACTGGACCTGGAACGAAACTTTCCTACCTCGGGAGAATGGGACCCCCAGGTGTGCGGGCCCTACCCGCTGTCGGAACCGGAAACCCGAGTGGTGGCTGATTTCTTCCGCACCCACGCCAATCTGGGCGCGGTGGTGAGTTTTGGCAATTTAGGCTCCGGTCTCTCGATGCCGGAACCCTCCGCCGCCGACGCCCCTCTGATTACACGTTTGGGGCGTAAACTGCAGGAGTGGACCGGCTTGACGCTCAGCCACAGCTCGGCTCCAGGTTACTTGCAGTGGGCTCACCAGAACCAGGGCTTGCTGGTGGTGCGCGCCGAGCCCTGGAATCTGGCGCGCGTAGTAGGCGTCGAGCGTTTCGATCCGGAACGACCATTGGACGAACCGGAGCAAGCGGGGGTCATCCGCTGGCTCGATCAAAATTGTCCAGGCGCTTTTTACCCCTGGACAGCCTTTGACCATCCCCAGTTAGGCCCGGTCGAACTGGGTGGTTGGGAGTGGCTTTACAGTTGGCTCAACCCTCCCCCCGGCGGTTTGCTGCAGTCGGAGCTGGAGCGCTTCTGCAAGCTGGTGTTAGGTGTGGCTCAGTCTCTGCCGCGCCTGAGCGTTCCCGAATTTGTGGAGGAGACGCTGGGCTGGGCCGAGGCTCACGATGGTGATGACTACCCCCCGCTGCGTAAACTGCGGGCGGTGGTGGAAAACCGCGGATTCCTACCCACCTGGGTCTGTCGAGGCAATCAGCGCGAAGTTCACCAGCAGCTCGAATTGCAGTTGATTCTGGATCACTCGGCTTCGCTGGTGCTGGGCAAGGAGCGCATCCACGGTCAGCAACTGCTGGGCGTGGGTCTCAACGAGTTGGATACGCCGGTTCCTTATACAGCCGGCGACCTGGTCGAGGCTCGTTACGAAGTGGAATGGTTGGTGCAGGGCAGCGGTCGCGTTCAATTGGACGTGCGCCATCCCCGAGCCGGAGTATGTCACGTCCATGTGAGCAGCGACCGGGCTACGCAGCCATCCAGTGAGGCGATGCCGGCCCCGCCGCCGCCCGCCTACGCCGCTCCCCTGCCGCCACCGCCGCCGCCGCCCAGCCGGCCCCCCGCACGTCCCGCCCCCCCACCCATGGCGGCCCCTCCCCAGGCGCCGCCACAACCTCCGGCGGCGCCTGCCCGCCCGGCGGCCGGTCCTGCCCGCCCAGGAGTTCCTCAGCTACCGAGTCGTCCCGCCGCGATAGCTCGTCCGCCCGCTCCAGCACCGCCGCAGGCTCCTCCAACTGCTCCGCCGCAGCCTCCCCCGGCTGCCCGGCCTGTGCCTCAGCCTGCTCCCCGATCCGGGCCTTTGGGCCAGCCTCCCGGAACGGCGGCGGCGCTGGCGGCAGGCAATGCTCCCACGCAACCGCCCGTGCCTCTGGCGGCGCCCACTCCACCCCCAGCGGCGCCGGGCGGAGGACGTGTGCTGGGGAGCCCCCCGCCAAAAGCTGGGAACCCGGTCAGCGCCTTTGCCGCCCACGCTCGGGAATTGATTCAGGCCAACCAGCAGCGGCCGGCCAGTCAGGAACCTCCCGCGCGCTCACCGGGCGCGGATTTTGAGCCCTTCTCTCCCGGACTACCCATGAAGTCGGCTTTTCCCTCTCAGCCGGTGGAGTCGCCCGCCTCGGTTGATTTCGATGACATGGGACTACCCCCCGATCCCATGGACTCGCGGGTATTGCCCCCCTTGTTGTTGAGAAAGCGGGAAAAGGGAAAGTAGTCGTTCCGTGTTTCACGTGCAACGTTGGCTGCTAATTCTGTGGGTGGGTAGCCTGCTGGGCTGGGCCCAACCGAAGGCCGTGGACCCCCAGACCTATGCTGTTATATATCATCTTGCTTCGGTACGTCCCGCTCGTTTTGTCGATCTCGAGATGCAGCGGTCCAGTCTCGAGTCGCTCTCGCTGACCACCGGCCTGGAGCAGGTTTTTGTGCGTGTGCCCGGGGCGGCCTCGCCGGTGCGCCTTGCCGACAACGGGGGGCCGGTCCGCTTCGTGGTGCGCAATCGTTGGCCTCAAACCTGGTCGTGGAATCAGTTGGACCCTGACGGGTTCCGCCTGGTCTTACTGAAGGTCGAGGGTTCCAGCCGGATTCTCCACCTGCGCGAGTCCAATGGGCAACGCTCGGTGGTTCACCGGGGTTTGCCTCTCAAGGTGACGCCGCGCACAGCCGACAGTTTGTTGCTCGAATCGGTTCAGCCGCTGGAGAGCGGCGGTCAGTACGCGATTTACTACTCCCAAGGAGAAGAACCATGCGATCTGTTTTGCTTCTCGGTTGCCTCCTCGTCTCCCTGAGTGGTTGGGGCCTGGCTCAGTCTGTGAGCGAGCCGGAGGACATCTCGGTGCTGATGAAACGAGCCGCTGATGGCAGTTTCGCTCCGCTGGAGATGCACCGGGCCCTGCGCCAGACGCGCGATTCCTTTTTTGGCTCCAGCGACGTTTTTCTCAGGGTGCCGGGTGCGGCTTCCGGCGTCCGCTATCGAAATTCCGAGGCGATCCAGTTTTACCTGAAGGTGTTCATTTCCACCACCGATCCCAGAGCGAGCTTTTTCCCGATCCAGGACCCGACCAAATTTACGCTGTTCAAGCTGCAGGCGAGGGAAGAACACCGCGAGGTGGTGCTGGCCGAGTCGGGGGCGCTTTACACCAACCGCGAGGGGGGGAGTCCCCTGCTGGTGCGGCTTTTCGGTGACAGCAGCTTTCAACTTTCGCCAACCACCCGGCTGGCTCCAGGTGAATACGCGCTTGGCTATGATGTTGAACATTGCGACAACCTGATCGTTTACTGCTTTGGGGTGGAACCTTAACTGTTCACCTGTTCCCAATCGGCTCAGGTCCCGTCAAGATCATGATACATCGGGAGAGGTAAATTTATTTTTATGGCCTTCGGCGTCCAGGGAGTCGGCTCGAATAATCCGCTTGGCAATGTAGGGGGTCCTGTGGGGCCAATCCTGCCCCTGGTCGGTCCTCAAACCCGGCCGCTGGACCTGTCGACCCAGCAAACGCAGCAAACGGCTCGGATCGCGCTCTCGGCCGTAGGTCAGTTGCAGGGGAGCTTTTTGGGCATTCTGGGTGGCGAGTTGACGCTACCCGAGCCGCCTCCCGCTCCCGAAGAAGAAGCTCCTGCCCCTCCCCCTTCCAGTGGCTTCACTCCCTCGAATAAGTCGGCCTTTGGCTTGATGAAGCAGATGTCCGGCGAAAAGCCGGCCGAAAAGGCCGCCGAGAAATCTGAGCCGGAAGCCCGACCTCCCGCGCCGCGCTCTCTGCAATCGTTGCTTCTCCAGGCTGAGGTCGATGAACTCAATCGCCGAGCCGAGCAGGCCCGCCAGGCCAAGGAAGCCAGAGATATCGAGAACGCTCGTGATCCCAAGCTGCGCCTGTCCGAAGCAATGGGAGACACCGGCAAGGCCGAATCGTTCCTCTCCTGGCTCTCTTCGGACATGGACGCCGCTCCGGGTGGCCCCTCGCCCGCTCAAGCCCTTTCCCAGCTGCTGGGAGATGCCAGCGCCGCTTCCATGTTGGTCAAGGCGCGCGGCACGCTGATCAGTGCAGGCAGCGAGTTAGAAGCGCGCCTGCTGGACTCGATTCAAAGCAGTCCTACTCTGGCCGCCGCCAACCAGAAGGCGATTGCCGACAATCTCTCCGGCGGCGGCACCGATTACCTCTATATGATCGCCAGCGACCCCAAGCTGGCCGCCGGTTACATGATGGTGCAGGCCACAGCTTCCTCTAGCGGAGAGGGCAGGGGGGCGATGACCGACTACTACCGCAGCCTGGCCGGCAATTCCAATGCCGCCGCCGCGGATGCTAAAGCCCAAGAATCGGCCTCCGGTTCGTCGGGCGGCAAGGCCGCCATCGCTACGCTCTATTCCAACCTGTCCAAAGATCCTCAAGCCGCCTCAGCGGCCGTGCAGGCTCAGGCCGCCGCCAGCCGCGGAGGTGCCGGAACGGCGGTTGCCAACGTCATGTCGGCTCTGGATGGCGACGCCTCCACGGCCGGCTCGGGAGTTGGGCTGCACGCCGCCGCCTCGCAAACTCCCGAAGGTCGCGGTGCCCTCACCTCCCTTTTCAAGGACGACGCCGCCAATGGTGGACAACTGGCCAGTTCCTGGGCTTCCGCCAGCCGCACGGGCAAGGGTATGATCGCGTTGGGCGAGCTGTTCTCCAATCTTTCCCAGGATTCTCAGGCTTCCAGCGCTGCCCTGGAAGTTCAGGTTAAGGGGCCGGGTAGCGAAGAGTTGCAGCGAAATCTGTCCAACAGCCCCGCTGCCTCGGCCGGCCAGATGGCCATGATGGCCTCGGCCAGCGACAGCAGCGAAGGGCTGGCCGTAGTTACTCAGCACAATCGCCGTATGGCTCAAGGAGGCGCCAGCGCGGCTTCCGCGCTTTCCCTTCAGTCCATGGCCAGCAGCACTGCCGAGGGCGCTGCCTCCATCCGTAAGCTCAACCAGAACCTGGCCAAAGACCCGCTGGCCGCCACCTCGGCGGTGGCGCTGCAAAGTGCGGCCGTCCAGTCGGCCGGCGGCCGGGCTGCGCTCACACAGCTCAACGGCAATCTGGCCAAAGACTCCGCCGATGCGGGCGCGGCCATGGGTGTCCAGGCGGCGGCCAGCGGCACCAGCGAAGGTCGCCAGGCCATCGAGGGGTTCTACAAGGGTCTGGCCAAAGACAAGGCGGCGGCCGGCGCCACCATGGCCATGCAGGCGGCCGCCAGCCAGTCGCCCGAGGGCCTTAAGGCCGCCACCGAGTTTAACCACAATGTGGCCAAGGATGCGGGCGCCTCCACGGCGGTGGCTGAGTTCCAGGCCACCGCCACCAGCACTCCCGGCGGCATGGCGGCCTACGCTCAGCTCAACCGTAATCTGGCCAGGACCCCTGAATCGGCGGCCGCGGCCGTCGAGCTCCAGGCTTCGGCCAGCAGCACCGATACCGGCCGCAAGGCGCTCACCCAACTCAACCGCAATCTGGCCAAGAATGCCGACGGCGCCGCCAGTCAGGCCGTGCTTATGGGCACGGCGGCCGAGTCGGCTCAGGGTCGGGAAGCGGTTATGAATCTCAATACCAACCTGGCCAGGGATCCGGAGGCGGCGGCCGCGGCCGCTCAGATGCGGGCCACCGCCACCACCACCCGCGAGGGCCGGGCCGGTCTGGCCCGCTACAATCAGGGCCTGGCCGCTGATCCCAAGGCGGCCGCTTCCGAAATGAAACTGCAGGCCGCCGCCAGCGACACCAAGGACGGCCTGGAAGCCATTACGGTGATGAACGAGAATCAGGCCCGCTTCGCCACTTCGGCCGGTCCGGCCGTGGCCATGCAGGCGGCCGCCACTCGCGACCCGGCCGGCCTGGCCGCCAAGCTGAAGCTCAACAACAACCTGGCCAAGAATTCCCGCGCGGCCGCTGCGGCGGTGGCTCTGGAGGCAACCGCCGCCAAGAGCAAGGGCGGGCGCAAGGCCCTCGGTGACCTCTATGCCAACCTCTCCAGCAATCCGGCCGCGGCCGCCTCGGAAGTAAAGATGCAACTGGCCGCCGCCGGCAGCTTGAAGGGCGCCGACAGCATTACCAAGCTCTACCAACGCCTCGGCTCGGACCCCAAGACGGCGGGGGCGGCCCAAATGATGCTCAATTCGGCGGGCAGCACCCAGGAGGGGCGGGCCGCCAGCGAGCAATTACGTCGGTTCATTGAGCAGCGCGTGGGACCGGTGGTTCAGCTACCGGATCAGTCCGACCAAGCCCCTCTCCAGCCCGCTAAAAAGCCGGGCGAAATGACTGAATCGCAGCAAAATCAGGCCGCTCAGGAAGAGGCCGAGGCGGGCGAAGAAGAAGACGAATCCTAACGAATATTAATGGTTAGATAGTTCCCAAGATCACCGATTCTGACCATGATAGAGTAAGATATAGAGAGTACTAGGAGGGACTAAATGGCCGGCATCTCGGGTTTCGGTTTTAACACTCAGTTCAATTTTCAGACGTCTTTTGCGAGTAGTTTCGCCACCAACAATGTGCCCTACACGGGTTCTAACTTTGGAGCCTTTCAGATTCAGCAGACGGCCGGTTTCGCTCTCGGCGCCCTGGGCCAATTGCAGGGGAGCTATCTGGATATTCTCGGCGGTAACAGTCTGTTTCCCAGCCAGCCCGCCCCTTTCGCCTCGTTCAACAATGTGTTCGTGCCCTCCGGCGCTTCGCCGTTCGCATCCGGCGGCAACAGCCTGTTTCCCAGCCAGCCCGCTCCGTTTGCCTCGTTTAACAATGTGTTTGTACCCTCAGGCGCCTCGCCTTTCGCCTCGTTTAACAACGTCTTTGTGGGGAATGCGGCGCCCTTCGCTTCGTTCAACAATGTTTTCGTTCCCTCGGGTGCTTCGCCGTTTGCGTCCTTCAACAACACCTTCGTGCCCCCCGGAGCTTCGCCGTTTGCCTCCTTCGGGGGCACCTTTCCGGGCCAGCCCCTGTTCGGCCAGGGAACCGGTGCCATCGCTCTTTTCCCGGCCACTCAGTTCATCCCGTTCGGGTAAAACCGGTCAATAGGGATTCTTGAAAGGCTCGACGACCTCGAGCCTTTCAAGTTTTACGCCCAGACTGCGAGTATCGGATTCAAACTCGAAGGATGGCTGGGTGGGGCGTTCCACGCGTAGTTCCAAGAGGGCGGGCAGTTTGGCGTTAAAGTGAATCCAGTGGTGCTTGCCGGTGCGGAATTCGAACCAGGCCAGCCGCTCGCCAGCCTGGAAAATCTGCAGCCGCTGCACCTTGGGGCGACCGATATAGGGATAGATGAGAATTTTTAGGCCCACTGCGGAGTGCTGTCCGGGGGGGCACGGCAACCGGACAAAGCCGCTTTTCTGCACCGTCCAGTAGCCACTGTCCTCGGGGTCGCTCCAGCCGGCCCGCAGGTAGAGGTTGCCCCAGCCTCCCCGACCGAAATCGATCTTGCCATCATTCCAACTGAGCTCGATCAATTTGTTCTCAAAGATCCGTTGCGACTCGGCCTGGTCAACGGTCGCGGCCTTGTCCAGGGGGTAGTAGACAAGGAATCCGTCCGGACTCTGCACCTCCGGCTTTAATCCCAGACTGTGCAACTGAGCTTCCAGTTCGGCGCCATTGTCGGGGAAGGCTCGGCGTTCCACGGTCAGGCCGGCGAACCCGGTTTGTCTCAAGAGTTCGAGCTGCTGTGGCAGAGCCAGAGTGGTGAAGGCTGACTGAAAGCGCTCCTGGCTGCTGCCCCGCAAGGCTCCCCAGCTCCAGTGGAGCTTGCTGGATACGGAATAGCAACGTCCCAGACCATAGTAGCCTTCCTGGAAAAGTGGGGGCGTCTCGGGATAGGCCACATAGGGGTATTGCCAGAGGCGCGCCGATCGGGGCAGACGTGCTTCCAGAGCGGCTACGAATTCGCGGTCGGAGCGCACTTGCTCGGCCCACCGAGAAGGGCTGCGCCTGGGTACACTGGTCAACTGGTCGATGAAACCCAATAGGCTGATCAGGCCCAGGGCCAACCAGCGGCCGCGTGTCCAGCGCACCTGCTGCAGCCGCAAGGCCAGTGCGGCCAGCAACACGAAGGCCAGGTAGAAGGAGATTCGATTGTAGCAACGGATGGCCGGTCCGATCACCAGCGTGAACAGCTCGCTGAAGCCACCCACGGTGGCCGTCAGGAAGATGACGGTGGCCAGTACCCTGAGATGAGGGAAGTCCGGCTGGTTCTTACCTCGGCCCAGAAACAACACCAGTGCGCCCAGCACGGCCAGCACGCCCAGGTAGGGTGATTCATCCGTTTCGCTGGGAGCGGGAAAGTTGGCGTAGTAGCGGCGGGCAATCTTGTAGAGGGGGTGGCCCTTGCGGCTGTGCGCCGGTAGCACCAGCCGATCGAGGTTCAGCGCCCAACGGGTCAGATCGGTGGGTTGGCGTGGGGGCATAAAGGCGGAATCGGCGCTCTTTCCCTTGAGGGCGGGCCAGAGAGCCAGCAGGAAGGCCAGACCGATGAGCGTGCAAACCTGAAAGGCTGGGCGCAGCGGATATAGACTGCGTCTGAACCAGGCTCCTAGCAGGCCGGCGGCCAGCACGATAAAATAGCTAAAGAAGGCGAAATAGGCGCCGAACAGGCCGCACAAGGGAGCGAGCAGCAACTCCAGGCGGCTCAGTCGCTCGCCGCGCAGGCAGCGCACCGCGTAGAGAATGGCCAGGGGAGCGCTGGCGTAAAAAGCCAGACTCCAATGATCATAGCGCTCCAGGTGGTTGGGCAGGCTGGCGTAGATCCAGGCGATGGGTACGGCCACGGCCGAGCGGCAGCCCAGTCTCAGGAGCACTTCATAGGCTACCAGGCCCGCGCTCCAAAAGGTCAGCAGTAAAATCAGGTTGAGCACCAGATAGATGTTTTTGGTCACTAAGGAAAGCAGCCAGAGCAAAGGATGATGAATGACAAAGGGGTCGGGAAATCCATAATGCTCGGCGATGAAAGGTGCTCCCAGGAATTGGCAGCGGTACTCGCCGCCCGGTTCAGTCACCGATTTGAGCAGGCGCGTGCACTGCAGGACATCTCCCTGCAGGTCGACCGGGTTGCCCAACTGCCAGGGCCAGATTTCATAGCCTAAAAAGAAAGTGGCCAGGCATAGAAAGCTGAGAAGGAAGCGCGCGGCCCACCGGGACTTGAACATTGGACTGCAGCCGTTCGGACTTTCGTCCCAGGCTCCTCGCGCCAGTCAGTCGAGGGTGTAAGGGAAGACGCGTTTCTGGATAAAGCGGCCCGAAGGCTCGTAGACCAGCACTTCCAGCTTGTGCTGGCCGCTTTTCAGCGAGGGCAGGCGAAACTTGCCGCCTTCCGGCAGCTGTTGGACATGCATCAGCCGCCCGTCCAGACGCAGAAATACCTGAGGATTCGGCTCATAGGTGCGCACCCAGGGCTGCACTTCCACCGAACCCGGCAGCCGTTTGGGAAAGGCGCAGGCCTGGCGGGAGGCGGAACTTTGTCCGGCCCCCAGGTACCAGGGATTGGAGACCCACCGTTTATAGTCGCCCAAGATATCCTCTTGATCGGTCAGACGAAAGTTGTTGAGCTGGCGTTCGCTACGAGCTTTGGTAATGTTGTCGCAATCATACCAGCTTACCAGTTTGACGTCCTGATAAAGTAAAGGCAGGCTCTCGTAAAGCTGGGCCATTTTGATACGCGCGAAGTCGAGCTTGGGGGTGGGACTGAGCACCGACTGGTGGCTGGCCGCGTATTCGCCGATGGCGATGGGTTTGCGCTGGGAATATTTCGAGTAGACCGAGTTGAGCAAATCAATGGGATGGATCCAGTCGCCGGGCCGTTTGGGGTCGTTGTCCAGGTAGAGCACGCTGTAGAAATTCACGCCCACCCAATCACAACCGTCGTCGCCGGGATAATACTCGTCGATGTTGTCCGCCGGCATGGCGTTGGGGCACCAGAGCAGAGCGGCCTTGGGAGCGCGCCGCATGGCCTGGTAGAGTTCACGGAAAACCTGGCGATAGCGGGCCGGGTCACTGTGGTAGCGCGTCCATTCGCCGTTCATTTCGCTGGCGAAACGGATGATTACCGGTCCGTTGTAGTCGACCAGGGCATCCACGAAAGTCTCCATTAATTGAGGCGTGACCTGAGCCAGGTTGGACGGCTCCCAGGCCAGGTGAGGAATGGCTCCCTGCTCGCGCACGTAGTCGGCCCAGGGGCGGGGAAACTCGCGCTGCAGGCTGAGGTAAGTGAAGAAGCTGGCGTGCCGCTTTCCGGTCAGAGTGTTGAACTGAGGAATGTCGCCGTGCAATTGCGGGCCGAACATATGCTTTTCCAGGCTGTCGTCTCGGTCCACAAAGGCGCCCACCATGCAGCCTTGAGAGGGTTCCAGCCGGGCCAGCGGTCGCACCGGATCATCGGAAGGGCGCCAGTAGAAGAGTTCGATTTGAGTGCGATAGCGGTCGGATTTGAGTTGCTCCACGATGGCCGCCTGGGGATCGCCTTTCTGGCGGTAGATGGCCGCTTCGCGGGCAAAGGCCCGGGAGGCCTGAGCGAAGGCTTTTTGTTTTACGCAATTTTCCGCAAAGGTGCGCCAGCTGGCGGCGCTGCTGGGGTCGTCGGGAGCGCCCAGGTTTTTCGCGTCCATCCGGTCGGGTGAGGGCAGCACCAGGCTCGCTTTGGACGTCTCTTTGGGCTTGGGAGTGGGACTGGACAAAGGCTGGGGGGTGGCCTCGGCGGCCGATGGCCGGGGCGTAGCCCGCACGGGATGA
This sequence comes from Vulcanimicrobiota bacterium, assembly GCA_019637395.1. Taxonomy (GTDB): domain Bacteria; phylum Vulcanimicrobiota; class Xenobia; order Xenobiales; family JADMJV01; genus JADMJV01. Next base: position 230,823 of record JAHBVR010000009.1, on the reverse strand, counting down.
GGACTGTAGCTGCGGGTGGCCGGAGGCGGCGTGGTGGTGGGGCTGCCGCAGCCGCTCAGGCCCAGGAGGGTAAGCCAGACGATTTTTTTCAACTGGCCGGCTTTCGGGACAAAAGAAAAGGCACCCTTTTCAGGGTGCCTTCGAACATGGAGGAACCAGAGTACCCACTTGGGTGGAGCTTCCCGGGGGAAGTCCGCAAGACTCTTGAGCCACAGTATAGTACTCAGACATGTGCGAGTCAATCCAAACACTGTTCGATTTGCCACAATTCTTGTGCCGAATGGAATATTTTTCGAGAGAGGGCCCGGGGGGAGACGGCAGTCCCTCCCAGAAAACTCGGGTTGTTGTGCTGCGTCGAATTCCCCAGGACACTCAACTGGAGTTTTTTCAAAAGACCCCTCTGTACCTTTCGCAGAGCGACGCCGCCAGGGCGCTGGGGGTGACGGCCCGCATGATTCAGTATTGGGAAAGCCAGGGATTGATCCACCCCGAACTTCCGCTGGAAGGGCGCAGCCGCCGTTATACCCCGCGCGATCTGGTCGAACTGCGCTTTATTCGCTCGCTGGTAGTGGACCAGGGCTTCCAGGTGCCGGCCCTGGTCCACAAGCTGAAGTCCCTGGAAGCGCCCTACGACTACGATCCGCTGGAGGTTTTCTGGGATCCCCGCGATCAGAGCTGGAAGAGCCGGGCTCAACTGGCCGGCGAACACCTGCAGAAACTACGGCCCCTGCTCGATGAACGGGCCGGGGCCGCTTTACGCAAGTTGCACCCCCTCGAGCCGGCAGAAAGCGCGCGCTTTCTGCTGGACTACATGCGCGACTTGCTGCTGGAGCGACCGCGCAAGCGCCGCCATTTGACTAAGTGACCCTTGCCGTTAGCCTTCCCACGGATTGAGCAACCGCACTCCGGTGGACTGAAAGTCGCCCACATTGCGGGTGACCATGGTAAAATCGTGGACCAGAGCGGTCGCAGCCATCATCGCGTCCCGTTCGGAGGTTGGGTCTGGCACGTGCAGTGCGGCACTCCGCAAGGCGACTGCGGCATCGACCGGCAGAATTCGCTAGCCCGGGCATCGCCAGCATTTCGAGAATGCTCTTGGAGCCGCCAGCCAGGCGCTGATACTCCTCGTAAGTCAGTAATACATGGGTGATGACGACAGGGCTTTTTTGGCGCGTCTTCGTTCCCATGAAGTGATATTACTATATCTATCAACGGAACTTCAATCTGCTACTAAGGAATGACGCGCAGTTGCAGGCCGGACTTGGCCGGGCCCTGTTGGGCTTTCTCCTTGTGCACCAGTCCCAAATTCATGCGCGGCTTGGTAAGATACGAGTCCTGTTTTTCCTGAATGGCCATTTCGAAGTTGGAGGTGAAGACCAGCGAGTCGGTGGGGCAGGCCTCGGTGCACAGTCCACAATAGCAGCAACGAGCCAGATCGATGGAGTAAACCTCGGGGACGTCGTAACCCTGCTCATTTTTGGGGGATTCCAGGTGAATGCAGCTATCCGGGCAGGCATCCACGCACACGCCACAGCCCACGCACACTTCGGCCGCGCAGCCATAGCAGCGCTTGCCTTCGCGTTGGGCCATTTCCAGGCTGAAGCCCAGGTCGTGTTCATCAAAGGTCTGGATGCGCACCGGACCGGGGATTTTGGGCATGGGAACCTGCAGGTTCATATGGCGGAATGGTTTTTGCTTGGATTGGCGCAGCCACGGCTCGATGTCCTCGAAGTGGGCGGCCGGCGGTTGGGGCACCATGCCCAACCCCTCGATTCGTTCCTTGATGGGAGCGGTTTTGCCGGGATCGCTGCCGTCGGCGTAGGGGGTGACGTGGTCGTAGTTGTAGAGGAACGGCAACTGGTCGGGCAGGCAATTATGTTTCTTGGCGATGCCGATACAGGCCCGGTCCGCCTGGCCGATGGCGTTGATGATGGTGGATACCTGGCAGACGTCGCCGCAAGCCCACACTTTTTCGCGGGTGGTTTTGCCGCTGGCGTCTACCTTGACGGTGCCGTTGCGGTTGCGGGTCACATCCTTAGGGATCCAGGGGAGGTCTACTTCCCGGCCCAGGGCGGTAATGATCATGCCGCACTCGATCAGATTCTCCGACCCCTTGATGGGCACGGGTTTACGGCGGCCGGAGGCATCTTTGTTGCCCAGACGGTTGAGAATGACTTCCATGCCTTTGAGCTGGCCATTCTCCACCACCACCGCGTTCGGTGAGGTGAGCCAGCGCAGCTCTACCCCTTCCTCTTCGCCGTCTTCGATTTCTTCAGCCTCCGAGGGCATTTCGGCGCGCGTGCGCCGATAGATCATGACGACTTCGGCGCCCAGGCGCCGGCAGGTGCGGGCGCAGTCAAAGCCGGTGTTGCCTCCGCCCACCACCACCACCCGCGAGGGCACTTCGGTGAGACGACCGGAGATCTGTTCTTCCAGAAAATCCTCGCCATACCAGACCCAGGGCTTCTCTTCGTTGGCCAGCTCCAAACGGTAGGGCTTCCAGGCACCGGCGGCGATGATGACTTCGTCGTGGCGGCTTTCCAACTCTTCGAAGGTCAGGTCGCTGCCGATTTCGATATTGCAGTGCAACTTGATGCCTTCTAACGAATGGATGCGCTCCATCTCGTTGTTGACGGTGTGTCTGGGCAAGCGGTAGAGGGGGATGCCCAGGGTCAGAAAGCCACCGGGAACATCCTTCATCTCATAAATATGGCACTCAAAACCCCAGGAACGGAGCAGCATGGCGCACTGATAGCCGGCCGGGCCGCCTCCGATGATGCCCACCGTTTTGCCGTTGAGCGGCTGGCTGCAGCAATAATTCTGGTAGCTGAATTTTTCTTCCGGGGGCAGTGTGTCTTCCCAGTCGGAAAAAGTTCGCTTGAGCTTGCGAATCGAGATGGGCTCCGGGCCGGTGAAGCCCCGGCTACAGGATTTTTCACAGGGGGCCGGGCAAACGCGGCCCAGAGTGGCCACGAACGGGTAGGTCTTGCGCAGCACCTCCAGGCCCTCGCGCCAGTTGCCCTCGCCGGCCAGCGTCACATAGCCGCGCGCGTCGGTGTGGGCCGGACAACCGGTAGTGCAGGGAGCCCAACGCGTGCCGTGGTACCAGTCGCTCTTATGGCTGATCGACTCGGCGTCGTGGAAGTCCACCATACGGAGCATCCCGCGTGAGTTGGGAGGGATGTCGTCGTAAGCCCAAGGGTAGGTGATGGTGACCGGTTCCTTGCGGAAATTCGAAATGGTGACCTTCATCCCGGTCAGCAGGGCTTTGACGTTCTCGAGCAGGGTTGGCATGGGCTTGCCGTTCGATTCTAAGCCCGTGGCCCCTCTCCATTTTTGCTGGCAGGGTATCATTGATGCCTGGCTAAATATAACCAAATAGGTTGATTTGTGGTGGAAAAACGGACCTCGCACTATTCATTATCGGACGTCAAAACCCTGATTCGGGATGGCAAGGTACGGTCCACTGTCTCGGCTTTGGCTGGTGCAGCCGCCATGGGCTTAGACTTTGGTGAAATGCTTGAAGTCATCAGTCGCTGACCTCTGCCGATTTTTATAAAAGTATGACGACACACTCTGAGGTTTTTATCAAGCTCACAGTCATCGCTGAAGTGTTGATCGTGTCTTTCAAGGAACTATGACTATGAAATGCCCGAATTGCATACCAACAATGGAACTCGTCCGAGACACTCGCGACCTGTCTTACACTTATAAGGGAGAGACGACGCTGATTCCAACTGTCACCGGTGACTTCTGCCCAGGCTGTGAGGAAGCCGTTCTGGATGTGGCTGAGTCGACCAGGGTTAGTGCGGCCATGCTTGATTTCAATAAGCAAGTGAACGCCTCTATCGTCGATCCAAGCTTTATTACCAGCATCCGCAAAAAACTCAGGCTAGATCAACGCGAAGCTGCTGAAATCTTTGGGGGTGGAGTTAATGCCTTTTCTCGGTATGAGAACGGCAAAACCAAACCTTCCCTGGCTTTGATCAAGCTCTTGAAGCTGCTGGATCGTCATCCAGACTTGCTCGGCGAAGTCAGGGCCGCGCAGTAGCCTGGTCGCAGGGTAAGCGGGTTATAACGGGAAAGGCGGCGCCCATGAAGATTGAGATTTTTCCGGTGGGCCCCTTTCAAATGAACTGCTATCTGGCTTACGACGAAGCCAGTAAAACCGGCGTGATTTTTGACCCGGGCGATGAGGTGCCGGCTCTGCTCGAGCGCATTCGCAAGCTGGATCTGAAATTGTCTCACATTTTGTTGACCCACGGACATATCGACCACGTGGCCTACGCTGAGGATCTGCATCAGGCTCTCAAGGTGCCCATGCTGCTGCATAAAGACGACTGGGCTATGGCTCAAAACGCCCCTCGTCAGGCGGCCATGTTCGGCCTACCGCCCGGTCCGGTTCCCCAGATGGATGGGGAGTTGACCGTGCAGAAAGAGTTTGCGGCCGGACCGTTCACCTTTGAGATTCGCCACGCGCCCGGGCACTCGCCCGGCTCCGTGCTGCTGATCAGTCACCCGGATAAAGCGGTTTTTGCGGGCGACGTTGTCTTTGAAGGCTCCATCGGACGCACCGACCTGCCCGGCGGCAATCATCGCCAACTCATCGACAGCATCGGACGCGAAGTGCTGACTTTGCCTGACGACTATCGCCTCTTTCCGGGACACGGGCCGGCCACCACGGTCGGCGCTGAGCGGCGCGGTAACCCTTTTTTGCAAGAGTTCCGCTAATGAGCTTGGGTCTGGATTTCGGCTGTGTGGATATGCGGATCGGCCGTCCAGGCGTGGAACGCCGGTGCTGCCACCGGCGAAACCGAGGGTTTCAGTCAAAAGGCTCGGAAAGCCAGGAGCAGTACCAGCAGACTCATCAGGGTCGCCCCGGTCGCCAGGGCCGTGCGAGAAATGGTTATGCCGGTGGGGCTGGACACAGGCTGGGGAGGGGCCGGCGCTTCCGGCTGGTCGCCGGCCGGCAGCATGGCCAGGGGTTGGCGTTGGAACCACTCCAGGACGCGGGCCTGAGTGCTGGCCGTGCCGCGCTGTTCGCCGCATTCCCTTTCCAGATTCAGGGCTCGTTCTTGCAGGCTGCGTAACTGGCGCTCACGGTCGCGCAGGTCCTCTTTCAGGTTACGGTTTTCTTCCAGAAGGTAGAGCACGAAGTCGTTCTTGGCGGGGGCCGCCGGTTCGTCTTCGATTTCTTCGGTCTGGGAAGAAAGGGTCGGCACCGCTTCTTCCGGCCGGGTGGGCGCCGAGGTTCGTCCCGTGCTTTGCAGCGAATTTTCCAGATAGGTCACATAGTCGCGCACAGCCGCCGAATCGGGGTAGAGTTCGGCCAGCGAGCGCGCGTCGATCATCCACATGAAGCCGCCGTAATCGAGCGTCTCGCGCTGGCCGGTCAGCAGGCCGGCCTCCAATTTGCGGCGCAGAGTTTTTTCAGACATGCCGGACAGGCGCACGGCGTCTTTTAAGGTCAGCCGCTCGCGGGCTTCAAAGGTGGGAATCTCTTGAACGTTTTCCATTGATATGATCTCCTTTATTGAAATATTTTCATGCTGAAGGTGTGGACTCCTGCTGTCCGGAGGGGACAGACGAGACTTTGGTGCGTATCAAAGGTTTTCCAATTGTGTTGGTATGGGCAAGAGTGCATTCCAAGCGATGATCCGTCCCTTACTCTTCATTCTGGCTCTGGCCCTCGGGGGCTGTACTTCCGCGCCGCCGCCGGCTCCGGAGCCTACCGCCACGTCCACCGCCGCTCCCAGCAAGCCGAAAACTCCCTCCAACCTGCTGACCGAGGCTGGCAAGACCATTATCCGCACTAAAAAGGGCCGTCCCTGGCTGATGGAGGCCTTCAAGGTTCACTACCAGGATGCTGCGCAGCAGGCTCAACTGGACAATGTGGATTGGACCCTTTCGGATTCGACCGGTAAAAAGCTGATCCGCATTCAGGCGCCCAAAGCCGTCTATCGCATCGAAAAAGAACTGGTCGAGTTCGTCGGAGGGGTGCAGGCCCGTCGCTACGACACGCGCGATTTGATCAAAGCCAACAAGATGACCTGGAATGGCAAGACCGGTGTGCTCCAGGGCAGCGAAGGGGTGAGCTGGGACCGCGGCCAGACGCACATCCAGGGCGATACGGCCACCACCACCGACAAATTGGAGCGTATTCTGGTCGACGGTCACGTCAAAGTCACCACCGTGCTCGAAGGAGATCCCTTTGATACGGGCGGTTGATCTGGCCAAGAGTTACAACGGCCGCCGGGTAGTGGACGGCGTCGGGCTGGAGGTTAACCCGGGTGAAGTGGTCGGGCTACTGGGCTCCAATGGCGCCGGCAAGACCACCACCTTTACCATGATTGTGGGGCTGGTCAAGCCCAGCGCCGGCAAGATCTACCTGGACGACAAGAGTATCGGGCACTTGCCGCTCTATCGCAGGGCCCGCCTGGGCATCAGCTACCTGGCCCAGGAGGCTTCCGCTTTCCGCACCATGACGGTGGAACAGAACATCCGCCTGGTGCTGCAGGAGCGCGGTATCGGCGGGCGCGCCCAGAAACAGCGCATCGACGAACTGCTCGAGGAGTTCGGCCTGCACGAACGGCGCAAGAACGTGGCCATCTCCCTCTCGGGCGGCGAACGCCGGCGCCTGGAGATCGCCCGCTCGCTAGCTTTTTCTCCAAGGTTTTTGCTGCTCGACGAGCCGTTCACCGGTATCGACCCCATCCAGGTGGCCGAGATTCAAGAAATTGTGCGCCGGCTGCGCGGACGCGGCCTGGGCGTGCTGATCACCGACCACAACGTGCGCGAAACCCTGGCCATCACCGACAGGGCTTACATCATCCGCGACGGCAAGATTCTGGTGGCTGGGGATGCCCCCAGCATCGCCAAAAGTCCCATCGCCCGTAAATATTACCTGGGTGAGAAATATCAGACGGGCTTTGAGGAGTCCACCGCGTGAATCTGCTTTTCCGGCTGGTGGCGCGCGAGTTGCTGGGGCCCTTTCTCTTCGGACTGGGCGCTTTCACCATTCTCTTTTTCGCGGTGGAAAGCCTGAGCGGCGTGGCCCGCATGGTCTTGGAGAGCAAGCTCGGCCTCAGCCTGATCGCCGAGTATATGGTCAATCGACTGCCTCAGGTGGTCATTTTCACCTGTCCCATGGCCGTGTTGTTGGCCAGTCTGATGGCCATGGGCCGTCTTTCGGGCGATTCCGAACTGACCGCCCTGAAGGCGGCCGGTATCAGCTTCCTGCGCATCGCCACCCCGGCTTTGATTCTGTGCACCTTGATCAGCGGGGTAAACCTTTGGGTGAACGATACGCTGGTGCCGCGCTCGATGAAGCGGGCCTACGATATTCTCTTCGAAGCCCAGAAGCGCGACCCGTTCCGCTACGCCCTCTTGACCGCCCCGCGCTGGCTCAAGAACGGCGAAACCCAAATGCTCTACGTCAACGGTTACGACGTGGATCGCAAGACCATGTACGGGGTCTATCTGCACTACTTTTATGGTCAGTCGCGGCGCCGCGAGATTTTCGCCGAGGAGGCCGTCTGGAACGGCAAGGTCTGGGTGCTCAAGAACATGCGCGTGACGCTTTTTGACAAGTCCATGGATCCGGTGCAGGAACTGGTGGCCAGCGAGACCTGGACGCCCATGCAGCCCAACGAAAGCCCCAGCGATCCGGACACACTGATGCGCCGCGAGTACTTGCCCGAAGAGCTGTCTCGGGCCGAACTGGCCGAAAAACTGGCCAGCCTGCCGGCCGGCCAGCATGGGGATGATATCAACCGTAAGCGCAATCGTTACGAGGTGATGTTTCATCAGAAGATGGCCTTACCCTGGACATCCTTGATCTTCGGAACCTTCGCTATTCCCCTGGGAGTGCGCCCCCAGCGGTCCAGCCGTTCCATCGGGCTGGGGCTGTCGCTGCTCTTCATCCTGGTCTACTACGTGCTCATGACCTTTGGCATGGTGCTGGGGGAATCGGGCCGCATGACGGCCATGCACGCGGCCTGGTTTCCCAACATCGTCTTTGGAACCATGGGCGTCCTGCTACTTCTGGACGCAACTCGCAAATAGCTGGAGGTTGGCGACGGGCGGACCGGGAAACTTAGTAAGGACATGGATTACGCAGCCCTCAGGGACCCCTGGGTCTGGACCCGGATCGGGTCCATTTATTTGTTGGTGGCCGTGGTGGCTGGCTGCATCGCCTACATGGGCAACGATCTGGGCAAGAAGATCGGCAAGAAAAAGCGGTCACTCTTCGGTCTGCGGCCCAAACACACGTCCAACCTGATTACCGCGTTGGTGGGTTCGCTGATCGCCGTCGTCACCCTTACTCTGGTGTTGATTTTTTCCCAAGAGGCCCGTTACTTGCTGACCGGCATCGACCGGTTGCGCGCTCAGATCGAATTCTATGAAGCCAAGGTCAAAGAGCTTCGCCACCAGGTTGACCAGAGCCGGATTGTCTGGGGCACGGGGCAGCCGATTCTTTCAGGCACACTGGACCCCCATGTGAATCCCGACGCCCAGCGCGCCCTGGTGTTGAACCAGTTGCGCCGGGCCAATATCTGGTCTATTCAGCGCAACAACGACATCGCCAAAGAAAAACGCGAGGATTTCCTGTCCACCGATTCTCAGTTGCTGGAGTGGGACGAGGCTGAGCTGGACCGCATCGTGGAGGAGATGGCCAGCGAGGACAAGGTTGTGGGTGTGAGAATTTTGGCCGCCCGCAATTGTCTCTACAAGGACAAGGTCCCGGTCAAGCTGGAGCTGATGCCGGTCACGCGCGTCTTTCAAGCCGGAGAAGTGGTTGCTGCCCATAGCTTGCAGCCCGACAATCCCGAGTTGCTCAGAGAATGGTACGATTTTTTAGCCCAGATCCGTGAAACGGCCTTGCGCCGCGGTATGATTGAAATCAATGACAGCCTGGGCGGCGGTCTGACTTCCGAGGATTTCGATCGGTTAATTGAGGACATCAAACGTTTACAGGGACCTGGTAAGCTGGTGGCTGTGGCCACCACCGACCTTTACCAGACGAATACCCTGGCCATTCGCGTGGAAGTGGTGCCCGATCGAGTGGGTCACACGGCCCACCGTGATCTGGCAGCCCGGAGAGGGCGGTGACCGTTCTGGCCGTCGACCCCGGCACGGGTAAATGCGGCCTGGCCGTGGTGCAACGCGAGCGTGGCTGTCTGGAGCGGGTGGTCATCGATCGGGAAAAGTTACTGGCCAAAGTGCGTCACTGCCTGGAGAGCTTCCCGGTAGAACGAGTGTTGGTCGGGGGAGCAACAGGGTCAAAGCCCGTGGTACAGGAACTTAAACAGCATCTCTCGGTTCCTGTCGAAGTGGTGAACGAGTTTCGCACCACCGAACGGGCCCGGGGCCGATATTTTCAGGACCATCCGCCGCGCGGCCTGTGGCGGCTGGTGCCGCTGGGACTGCAGGCGCCGGCGGTGCCCATTGATGATTATGCCGCTATCGTAATGGCGGAGGATTGGCTGAAAGGGAAGGAGACGGAATGAGGAAACTATTGCTAACCACCCTCTTGATGGCGCTGTGCAGCTGGCTGTGTATCGCCGGTACCAAAGTCATCACGCTATCTGGAATGGTCGTCACCGGTATCAATCCCAAGACCGGCAATGAAGTCGGGCGAGGCGACCCCCTGGGAGGCGTCGAGATTGAAGTGGAGGGCACCGAGTTCAAAGCGGTCTCTTCCAACAACGGTTATTTCTCGTTTGAAGATCTGCCCGACGGTGAATACCGCCTGATCTGTAAGAAAGCCGGCTTTCCCACCGTCACCCAGCGGGTGCGCGTCAACTACGTCGGCATGTCCTCGCGTTGCCAGGTGCTCATGAATCCGCAGAACGCCGGCTTCGTCGGCGACATGGCCGTCAAGTCCGGCGATCTTTACGTAGCTTTCAGCAAAAAGCCGGCCAACGTCAACAACATGGAGTCCAGTCCCAACAAGATGATCTGGCAGCAGGCCATGGCCGCCGGTGCCGATCTCGGCCAGTTGTGGAACAAGGATGAAAACCTTCCCAAAACCCCGCGCGGTCCCGGCGAAGCTTTCCTGATGAACCCCATCACCGGTTTCGATAACTGCTTGATGGTCTACCCGCCCGCCAATCCCTCCAAATCGGGCTTCGTGCAGATGCAGACCAAGCCTTACTGGCTGACCTTCGATCGCCACGGACAATTCTTGTATGTGGCCGGCGAAGCCAACGTGGTGCAGATCTTCGACGCTCAGCGCGACAACGCGCTACTGCGCAATCTGCCGACCAACGGCGCCGTCACCGACCTCAAGCTCAGCCCCGACGGCCGCTACGTGTTGGCCTGCATCATGGGCGGCAAGCCCGGCGTGATGCTTATCGACACCAGCACCAACGTACCGGCCGGCTTTCTGCCCACCGACACCTCGCCCTGGTCGGCCTGCATCGCCGGACCGCGCGTCTTTGCCTGTCTCGGCGACGCACGCCGCGGTGAGGTGGTGGCCATCGACGCCGCCACCGGGACCACGGTCGGCAAGTGCAAAGTCGGCAACTGTCCGACCTCGGTTGCCGTCACGCCTGACTTCACCAAAGCTTATGTGGCCTGCTCGGGCAACGCCTGCGTTTCGGTGGTGGATACCGCCAGCGTGACGGAAATTACCCGCATCCCGGTTCAGGTCGAACCACAGAAATTGGCCATCAGTCCAGATGGCAAGCGCTGTCTGGTAACCAACAAAGTCAGCGCCACCGTCTCGGTCATTGATACCCAGGCCGGCGCCGTGATCGAGAACGTCACCGTGGGCAAGGCGCCCATCGGAGTCTGTTACGGCCGCGATGGACATAAGGCTTACGTGGCCTGCCGCGATTCGCGCGTGATCATGACCCTGGACGGCAAGAGCGGTCAGTTATTGCACACTACTCTGCCCATGCCCAACTCGATTCCGATTGGAGTGGCGGTGCGACCTTAGTTACTCCCGGCCACTCAGGGCTTCGTCTTTGGAGGCCAGCCCGGCGGCCCGGCGAAGTTTGCAGCATGCAAAACCAATTCACACTTGCTTCTCGAACCAGGCGACTGCAAGCGCGCTTGTGGGACTGGCTGTATTGCTGGACTCCGGCCCTCCTGGGGTGGTTTGCGCTGGCCGCGGCTATCGACTCCAGCTCCGGAGGGGCTGCCTTCTCCTGGGTTGCCGGCCTGTGCATCCTGGCCAGTCTGATCCTTTCTGTCCTCAACCTCCTTCAGTTCGTGCGCACTGGCCAGAGTTGGGGCAAGAAGCGCATGGGGGTGCTGGTGATTTCTAATACCGGCCAACGCATGTCGGGGGGAGGTCTGCTCTGGCGTTGTATTTCCCCTTGTGTTCTGGCCATGGTGCCCTTGGTGGGACTGGCCACTTATTTCGACTCCCTGTTCATCTTCAGCCAGTCCCGGCGTTGCCTGCATGACCACCTGGCCAGCAGCCAGGTGGTCGATTTCGATTCTTATGCGGAGCCGGGGCCCGAAGGCACCGGGCTCAATCCCAGCGAGATCGGTTTCTCCCGCTTCGGTTAGGGGTAAAGCCCCAAGCTGAGGCCCGCCGATACGCAGCCTCAAGAGTCCCAAGAGAACTAGAGGCAGGCCCATCGAATGCTAGGTTTACTGAAGAAACTTTTTGACGCTAACGATAAAGAAGTCAAAAAGGTGATGAAGACGGTCGAGAAGATCAACAAGCTCGAGGCCAACATAAGCCCTCTCAGCGACGAGGAACTCAAGGCCAAAACGCCCTACTTCCGGGAACGCCTTGCCAAGGGCGAAAGTCTCGACGACATTCTTCCCGAAGCCTACGCCGTCTGCCGCGAAGCTTCCAAGCGGGTGCGCAATGAGCGCCACTACGATGTTCAGATGGTGGGCGGAATCGTGCTCCATCAAGGCCGCATCGCCGAGATGAAAACCGGCGAAGGCAAGACGCTGGTGGCCGTCTCCCCGATGTATCTCAATGCGCTTACCGGCAACGGTGCCCACCTGGTTACGGCCAATGACTATCTGGCTAAACGCGACGGTATGCTCATGGCCCGTATCTATCACTTTCTGGGTCTGTCCACCGGCATCATCAACCACGACAGCGCCTTTCTTTTTGATCCGGACGCCTCGGAGGGTCCGCACGGCGATCCGATCCGTAAAGTGACTCGCCAGGAAGCCTACCGAGCCGATATTACCTACGGCACCAACAACGAGTATGGCTTCGATTATCTGCGTGACAATATGGTCTGGCAGATGGAAGACAAGGTGCAGCGCGGCCACCATTTCGCTATTGTCGACGAAGTCGACTCAATCCTTATCGACGAGGCGCGCACGCCGCTGATCATCTCGGGACGCGGCCAGGGGACCAACTCCAACTACGAAAAATTCGCCCAACTGGTCAAGCAGTTGAAGCGCGACGAGCATTACACCGTCGATGAGAAGTCCAAGAATGCGCCTCTCAACGAAGAAGGCGTGGCTCGCGTCGAGGAGTTGTTGGGCATCGAGAATCTCTACGATATGGAGCACGTCGAGGCGGCTCATCTGGTTTCCAATGCGCTGCGCGCTAAAGAATGCTATCGCAATGATGTCGAGTACGTGATTCGCGACGACGAGATCGTCATCGTGGACGAGTTCACCGGCCGTCTCATGTTCGGCCGCCGCTACTCCGACGGATTGCACCAGGCCATCGAGGCGAAAGAAGGCGTCAAAATCCGCCAGGAAGACCAGACGCTGGCTTCGATCACTTTTCAGAACTACTTCAAAATGTACAAGAAGCTGGCCGGCATGACCGGAACGGCCGCCACCGAAGAGCGCGAGTTCCGCGAAATCTATGGCGTGGACGTGATTGTCATTCCCACCCACCGGCCCATCTCGCGTAAGGATGAATCCGACATCGTCTACAAGGACGAGGGCCTCAAATTTCGGGCCGTTTGCGAAGAGATTGCCAAGCTGCACGAAAAAGGCCGGCCGGTGCTGGTGGGCAGTCGCTCCATCGACAAGTCCGAAGCCTTGTCTCGAATCCTCAAGGAAAAGGGCATTCCCCACAACGTTCTCAACGCCAAATACCACGAGCAGGAAGCCAGTATCATCGCTCAGGCCGGGCGCTTGGGGGCGGTTACCATCGCCACCAATATGGCCGGTCGCGGCGTGGACATCATTCTGGGCGGCAATCCGCCCGACGCGGAGGCTGCTCAGAAAGTAAAAGAACTGGGTGGACTATGCATTCTGGGCACGGAGCGTCACGAGTCGCGGCGCATCGACAACCAGTTGCGCGGACGTTCCGGGCGCCAGGGCGACCCCGGCTCCAGCCGTTTCTTTGTGTCTTTGGATGACGAACTGATGCGTTTGTTTGGCTCGGATCGCATCAAGAACATCATGGAATGGCTCAAGGTCGACGACGAGCCTATCGAAAGCGGCATGGTCAGTCGCGGCATCGAGAATGCCCAGCAGAAAGTGGAAAGCTACCATTTCGACATCCGCAAATCGGTGCTGCGCTACGACGATACCATGAACAACCAGCGCAAAGTGATCTACGAAGAGCGCGACCGCATCCTGCGCGGTGAAGATCTGCGCCCGCACGTGCTGCACTTTGTGGAAACGCTGGCCACCGATTGGGTCAATACTTACTGTTCCGAGGAAATTCATCCGGACGAGTGGGAAACCGACCTGCTCTGGGAGCAGATCCGTGACGTTCTCGATCTTCCCGACGAATATACGCTCGAGGAACTGCTCAAGTTGCCTCGCGCCGAGATGGTTCCGACCATCGTCAAGTGGGCCGAGGCTTACTACGAGCTCAAAGAAGCTCTGATGGGTCCGCAGACCATGCGATCCTTTGAGAAATGGGTGTTGCTGCAGACGCTGGACGGCAAGTGGATCGACCACCTGCAAAGTATCGACCTGCTGCGCGAGGGCATCGGCCTGCGCGGTTACGGTCAAAAAGATCCGCAGATCGAATTCATTAAAGAGGCCTTCGAAATGTTCGAGGGGCTTAAGCACCGTATCCAGGAAGATACGGTTCGCCTGCTCTTTAAGCTCGAAGTGCGCCAGGGCGAAGAAGTCCCGGAAGAACAAGTCATTCAAGAGGCTCACGAGGGTCCACCCATGGAAGCGGCGGAAGCATCCGAGGGCGGTCCCCCTGCTCGCCTGCGCCCTCGTTCTAAGATGAGTCGCAACGACACCTGCTGGTGCGGTAGCGGCAAAAAATGGAAAAAGTGCCACTACCCGGATGAAGGATAACCTGTAAAATGCTCACGATCGCCCCTTACCAGGCTCAGATCGACGACAGCCGCGCACGGATGCTCCGCATGCGCGACTATCTTTGACCTGGAAAAATCCACCCAAAAAGTCTCGGAACTGGAGTCTCATCTCTCCCAGCCTGAGGTTTGGAATAACCCGGCTGCGGCGCGCAAGCTCAATCAGGAACTGAGCTTTCACCAGGGCTTACTGGCTGCTTGGAAAGATCTCGAGGAGAAGATCAACGAACTCGAATTGTTCCTGGAGATGGTTGACGCCAACAGTCCCTCGGACGTGGCCGAACTGGAATCTTCCTCCAAGCGCCTGGAGCAGGCTCTGGAGAGCTTGGAAACGACCTCGCTCTTATCTGGGGATATGGACAGTTCGCAATGCATGGTGACGGTGCATGCCGGCGCCGGGGGCACCGATTCGCAAGATTGGGCCGAGATGCTGCTGCGCATGTATCTAAGATGGGCCGAGCATAACGGTTACCAGGCCGAGCTTGCCGACAAGTCGGAAGGAGAAGAAGCGGGCATTCATTCGGCCACCTTTTTCCTGACCGGGGCCCAGCCATACGGTATGATGCGCTCCGAGCGGGGCACACACCGGTTGGTGCGCATCTCGCCCTTCGATCAGGCCAAGCGCCGCCATACCGCCTTCGCCAAGGTCGATGTCTTGCCCGAGATCGAGGATGCCGAGGTGGAAATTCGCACCGAAGACCTCAAGATCGATACCTTTCGCTCCTCCGGCGCGGGCGGCCAGCACGTCAACAAGACCGAGTCGGCCATTCGCATCACCCATATTCCGACAGGAATCGTGGTGGGCTGCCAAACGGAACGCTCTCAGCAGTCCAACCGACTGACCGCCATGCGCATGCTCAAGGCCAGGTTATACGAACTTCAGCAGGCCGAGAGGCTCGCGAAGATTGCCCATATTCGCGGCGAAAACCGCGAGGCTGCCTGGGGCAATCAGATCCGCAGCTATGTGCTCCATCCCTACACGCAGGTGAAGGACCGGCGCACCGGTCTGGCCGTCACCGATGTCTATAGCGTGCTCGACGGAGATTTAAATAAATTCATACGAGCCTACCTGGAAGCTTGCGCCCGGTTGGGCCGCGAACCCGAGCCCGCCGACCTTCTAGCGGATTCGGACTGAGGCTCGACCAGCAAAAACTGGAATAATTTTCTCTAGCTTGTAAGAAGGAAGATTTGTTCGAGCCCAAAAACCTGATGGCAACCTGGCAGATATGAATTTTCTTCAGAGGGTGTTCCCCTCGGAAGATACGACTCAGATGCTCTGGAAAAAGTTTTGCCATAACGCCCATAACTTGAGTTCAGATTCGGTGTAGCGCAGCGCTAGCCGGGGGGTTGAACGTCCCGAACCAGACATGAACTTAGTGTAAATGTCACGGTAACAGGTTTACAAGTTTTGGGTCATGTGGTAAGCAAGGGTTTGACTAATCGCGGGTTGTGACTTCGAGGTCTTCTAGATGAGGAAACCTTGGAAGGCTCAGCCGGACCCCTCTGAGTCAGGTCTGCGATTAGCCAGGCAAACAAATGCCTGTCTGGTGGAACCAGACGTGATATATAAGGAGAAAAAGAACGATAATGAAAAAACGCGTTCTATCATTCGTAGCCGCAACCATGGTGTTGGGTGCTACGATGCCGGCTATGGCCGCTCCGCTCTTCCCCGACGTGAAAGATGACCACTGGGCAAAGGATGCGGTAGCCAAGCTTGCCGCTCAAGGTTTGCTCGAAGGTTATCCGGACGGCACCTTCAAGGGTGACCGCGCCGCCACTCGTTGGGAAGTAGCGATGATCGTCGCTCGCTTGCTCGCTAAAATGGAGCAGGCCAACGCCACCTTCGCCACCAAGGCGGAGTTGGACGAGGTTCGCAAACTGGCGAACGCCCTCAAGGATGAACTCGACGCCCTCGGCGTTCGCGTCACCAACCTCGAGGAGAACGTCAGCCGCCTCGACAAGCGCGTCTCGGAACTCGAGCGCATCACTTTCTACGGTTATGTAGATACCCGTGGCAGCATCAGCAGCTTCCACAACACCGGTGCTAACGACAACAGCAACAACTCCGCCCCCTTCGCGGTGGGTGGCTCTGTGCCCGCCGTTAACTACAACGCTGCCGTCGGTTCTGTCGGCGGCGCTGCGCTGAACCCCGTCAACAACGGTGTTCTGCCGGTGGCTGACTTCCGTAACGGTCGTCCGCTGCTCAACGGTGTGGGCTTTACCGCTCGTGCCGTTCTCGGCCTGCGCGTTCGCGTGTCGGATGACATCGACGCCGGCGCCGAGTTCAGCGCTTACACCTCCCAGGGCAATCAGTTCATTGATGCCTACTGGGGTGTGACCGCTCCCTGGCAGTCCAACACCTTCACCAGCAATGGTAACATCGGCGCCATCAACGTCTTTGGCAATGGCGGCGCGCTGAACAGTGGTGGCAACTCGCCTTACTCCAGAATGACCCTGGACAGCTTCTGGGTGGTGCACAATCCCAGCCAGACCAAGCTGATCCTGGGTGCGTTCCAGGAGACCAACATGGATAACTCCATCTATGCCGGTCAGTGGAACCCCGGCGCCTATGGTCCTCGTTACCTGGGCGGCTTCGGTTTCAATATCAACGGCAAAGTTGACGTTTCCGACACTGGCGTCTTCCGCTGGGAAGCTCTCGGCACTCGCCTCGGCGACGCTTCCGTGGGCGCAGGTGTGGTCGCTGGAGCGGGCACTGCTGGTTATGACACGTTCCTGTTGGGCGCCGACGTCGAGTTTGAATTCGACGGCGGCTCGGTCAAGGCGAACTATGCTCGCGTGACCCAGGACGTCGCTCAGAATGGCGTCGGCGCTCGCGCCGTGGGTCTGACCAACGGAGCCGGCAACGGCGCTTTCGCCCTCGGTGTGAACCAGTCGGGTGGCGTGCCTGCTAACTTCGCGGTATTCGGAATCAACAATGCTGGTTCGACCGCTCCCCTCGCCTGGGTGAATCCTCCCGGTGAGTTCTTCAATCAGGCGAATGCCTTCAATCAGCGCGGTGGTGCTGGCTCGACCAGCGACACCCGTCCGATTGCGGGACAGGGACTCGGACCGGGCGCGGATGCCCGCAGCCTGTCCGGTGCCGGCGTAGTTGGTTCCACGGGCGGTTTTGGCCCCCAGGGAATGAACAGCTACGGCCTCTCGGCTGCCTACAAGTGGGACCTCGGCGGTGGCGATACCCAGATTTATATCTCGGGTAACTACGCTCACTCCGATTATAAACCCAATGTGAACAGCAGCTACAACGTCGGTGGTAATGCTTACCGCTTCGAAGTCGGCGCCAACCTGTTGGACGGCGACCTCGACCTCGGTATTCAATACCTCAATGTCGACGCTACCTATGACCCCTATATCCTGCAGATCGGTGGCCTCGGCTCGTCCGTGGCTCCGCTGAACCTGCCGAACCTGAACTACTATCAGGGTCTCTACAGTCTGCACGACACCTCGGTTTACCCGCACAACCGTCGCGGCCTTCGCTTCAACGGTCAGTATCGGTTCGCCGAGCGTCGCGGTCTGATCTGGGGTAAGTTCGGTCGGTTGGACCAGGTTCGCACCTCGCTGTATGATGTTCGCTTCAACACGAACAGCCTCGGCGCCGGTGTTCCGAATGCCCAGGTTCTCGGCTTTGCGCCGGGCTTCATGGACCCTGTGTTCCAAGGCTATGCTGCTCCGCAGGTCTACGGTAGCAACTCGGTGAGCTCGTTTGACGCGGCTCTGAACCCTCTCGAAGACAATCGTGGTCGTCACACCAACTGGGGCATCGGCGCCAGCTACAAGTTTGACGATCCCCGCGTAAAGATCGAACTCGGTTACGAGCGTAACCAGTTCCGTCGTTCCTCGGGCCTGGTTGCCGCCGCCGGTGGTTCTCAGAACAACGTTGACCTGAACATCGGAAGCCTGCACGGTCAGATCAACTGGGAAGCCAGTGACAAGTGGACGCTCCGCGCTGGTGCTGATTACACCACCATCGACGGCCACTATGACCCGTCTGGTCGCTACAACGGTTTCGCTCTGGCGACCGGCAGCACCGGCTTCAATAACCTCGACTCGACCCAGTTGAGCCCGTTCCTCGGATTCGACTACGACGTGTCGGCCAACACCCAGTGGAACATGGACTTCCGCTACTACACCACCACCAGTGGTACCAGCATCCCGACCACCAATCCGAACCCGGTGACCAACTCCAATCAAGTTGGCTTCACCAACAATCCGTTCGAGTGGAATGGTTGGCAGGTGTCCACCCAGTTTAAAGTTAAGTTCTAAGCCTTACGGTTTAGCTTAATCGCTGGAAATAAAAAGGGATCCGGTTCGTCCGGGTCCCTTTTTTCTTTTGTGTTCGAACTTGAGAATTAGATGGAAAAATCTTTTCCCGATTCTAAGCCGGTTTGACCGGCTAACCCGGTTAAGTGTTTTGATTCTCTTATACTTGCGAGAGGAAATGTAGGAATCCGGTCGAACGACGTCCGGCTTCCAGCGCCAGACGGTGATTCTGTCTAGATAATAAGAATGAGCGCTGTTGAAAATGTGGAGGTTTTGGGATGTTGCGTCGTAGATTGGCATTTGCGCTCGGTGGTATTTTACTTGCGTCGACCACCGCTTGGGGCGCGCCGCTTTTCCCGGATGTAAAAGATGAGCACTGGGCCAAGGACGCCGTAGCCAAGCTGGCTGCACAGGGCCTCCTGGAAGGCTATCCGGACGGCACTTTCAAGGGTGACCGCGCCGCCACCCGTTGGGAAGTCGCCATGATTGTGGCCCGCCTGTTGGCCAAGATGGAGCAGGCCAATGCGACTTTCGCCACCAAGGCTGAACTCGACGAAGTTCGCAAGCTGGCTGCCGCCCTCAAGGATGAACTGGATGCTCTCGGCGTACGTGTCACCAACCTGGAGGAGAACGTTGATCGTCTCGACAAACGGGTAACCGAACTCGAGCGTATCACCTTCTATGGCTATGTGGATACGCGTATGACCACGGTGTCGTTGAACAACAACGGCGGTCTGGGGACGATGACCGCGCTGCCCAGCGGTATCCCCCTGGTGAACTATAACGCCGCCATCGGTAGCTCGGTGGGTGCCGGCGGTCTGCTCACTCCGGGCACCGCCGCCGTGCCGGCCGGCACGGGGACCACCTTGCCTCCGTCCTTCAATCCGTTTCTTACCAGCGCCCTCACCACTTATAACTGGAGAACCGGCCGTCCGCTGGTCAACGGCGTTGGTTTTACCAGTCGCGCGGTTCTGGGCCTGCGTATCAACGTCGCGGATGATGTTGATGCCGGTGCCGAGTTTTCAGCCTATACCAGCCAGGGCAATCAGATACTCGACTCTTATTATGGTGTCAGTGCGCCCTATATGCTCAACACCTGGACGCGTAATGCCGCCACCAATCAGGGCCTGAATGGTTTGAGCAACTCGCCGCAGACGTCCATGGTGCTCGACAATTTCTGGGTCAAACACCGCCCCACCAATACCAAGCTGCTGTTGGGCGCCTATCAGAACCACAGCATGGACGGCCTGGTCTACAAGGGACAGGTCAATCCCAACGAGTTCGGGCCCGAGTATCTTCCTCAGTATGGCTTTCAACTGACTGGTGAGCATGCCTTCGATGAAGACGAGCACACCAAGCTGTACTGGGAAGTTCTCGGCACCAAGCTGCCAAATGGCAACACCGGCTCTTTGCCTGGCCAGGCCGGTGTCGGCAACGCCTACTACGGGGCTGGTTATGGCGCCAACGTCAAGCTGACTTTCAATGACGAGGCCGGTGCCGTCAAGCTCAACTACTGGCGTATGAATGAGAACCTGCTCAACGACCAGCCCCGCACCGTGGGTTTGAATGTCGTTCCCAACTTGAGTCTCAACTGGGTCAATCCGAACGGTTTCTTTCGCAACCAGGTCGGTTTTTTCAATTCGCAAGGCATTAACAGCACGGGCGATGTCCGGCCTATTCCAACCTTCGGCACTTTGAACGGCACTCCCGTCGGTGCCGATGGCTCGCTGGCCAACGCGGTGAACGCCGGCCTGCTGCCTCAGGGCGCGCCCAACGTCGGTGGCATTGGTCCCCAGGATCAGACCACCTATGGCGCTTCAGCCTCTTATACCTTCGATGTGGATGATTTCGCTCCGCGTATCTACGGTGAGTATGGGCACTCGATCTACAAGCCGAATGCCGGCTCTTCCTATGAAGTCGGCGGCAACGCCTTCCGGGTTGGCGGCGGCGCCTTCTTCTGGAACAAGCAAATCGAGGTGGACGCTCACTACCTGCGTGTGGATCCCACCTACAGCCCCTTCATCATCAGCACTCCTACGGTGGGCGGGCTGCTCAACCCCATGTTTCACACGCCGGATTTCTACTTCATCAACAACCTTTCGCCCACTCACGATGTAAAAACCCTTCCTCACAATCGTGAGGGTCTGCGCGCCAAGATTCTGTGGAAGTTCAATCCGACCGGCCGTGTGATTGTGGAATACGGCAATCTGAATCAGACTCGGACCTCCTTGCAGGACGTGCGTTTCAGTGCCAACTCGCTGGGTGTAGGTACACCTAATACGCCGGTGTTGGGCTTTTCTCCAGGTTTTATCGAGCCGCTCTTCTTTGGGTATAACCGCTTCACGTTTGCCCCTGCCGGTGGCAACGCTTTTGCGGTGCCGCTCGAGGACAACCGCGGGAACGTTCAAAACCTCTATGTTTCGGCCGGTCACAAGTGGCTGCTGGAAGAGGAGAACAACAATCGCGGTGTGACCCTGTCGGGTGGTGTCAAGTCGGTGAAGTTCTTCCGCGATAGCAACATGGCTTCCATTCTGGGTGGTCCCAACGGAGCCGCCGCCGAGAACCAGAACTACGTGGATCTGGCCTTCACCGGCTGGCACCTGGGCGTGGATTATGATGTAACCGAGGATTTCACCGCCAAAGTCGGCTACACTCACGTCAACATTCACGGGCACCTTGATCCGCAGGGTGTAAACAATCTCTATGCGTCCACGGTTGGAACCGGCAAGTATGATAACATCAATATTGCCCAGACTTATCCGGACTTCGGTTTCGATTGGAAGATCGACGACAATGTAAGCTGGAATTTCGAAGGCCGCTACTATAAGTTCCGCGACCAGATTCCGTCCTACGTCTTCGCCAATCCTACTCTGCCCGCGCTGAACATCAACTCGGGACCGGTAACCGCCCACCCCTTCAGTTGGAAAGGCTGGCAGCTCAACACCCAGTTCCTGGTCAAGTTCTAGCTTCCACCAGGCACAAAAAAAGAGCCTTCGTCACGAAGGCTCTTTTTTTTGTGCTCCTCCCGGCTGATGTTCTCCGCGGAAAAATTCCGGGACGCCGCCAACCCGGATTGCCACCCCAACGGTCTGAAGCCTGGGTCAGGCGGACCTGGAAACAAAAAAAGGCTCCGGGACGAATCCAGGAGCCTCTTTGTTGCCTTGCAGGCCAGTTAGCGGATCAGGAACATCTCGTCGGAGCCGGGCAGGCTGCCTCCGCCGCCTTCCGGGCCCTTGGCCTCGATTAATTCCACGGTGACGCGAATAGCCGTCGACACCGAGGCGCCGGGAGCGGTAATTTCCGTCTCGGTTTCGACGCGAGATTTAACCAGGCGGCCTTGCTTGTGACCGAAATTGGTCACGCCCTTGGCCGTGATTTTCTGCTCGACGCCTTCCTGCAGGGCGATGGTTTCAGTCGGGCAGCTCACGTGAATGGCGGCCGTCTCGTAACCTAGAACCTGCTCGAAGCCGTTCAGGGTGTAATTGTAGGTCAGAGTGACCTGTTTGCTTCCCGTTTGATTGCCGTCGTTGTCATAGAGGGGGATATCCATCTTGGAATCGCCCGTCCAGCTGTCCTTCAGCTTCACGGCCCGCTCGGGGAAGGCCGGTTGAGAGAATGGGAAGTCGACGCTGGTGCGTACGATTTCACCACTCTTTTTCATCACAATGGTAATGGTCTGGCCCACGGTCGGGAGAGTCATTACCTGTCCATCCCGCTGCATGGTGCCTTTCTCGATGGTTACGTCCACGGTCATTTGCCCGTCGGGCGAAACGCCCTTAACGGACTGCAGCATGGTAATTTCCAGCTGCGATTGAGCCGTTTGAGGCGATTGACCATCTTCTTTGATCGACTGGGTGGAGAGGACTTCCGTTTTGTAACGGAGAGCCTCTCCCACGCTCATTTGGTAGGCTAACGTTATCGCCTCATCAAACATGCAGCACTCCTCGCAAGAAAATCGCTGGCGTCCCTTCTCCCGTGCCAGATTGATCTCCTTTGCGCGGCTCAGCCTATGGGTACCCTTGTTCGAGAGGGTTTGGCTGGGGTGGAGCTAAAAGGCTCCTGCTGGAGCAGGACCGCAAAAGGAAAAAACTTTGCACGGCGGTCCTCAAGGGGTATTTGTGGCGCGTTCCGAGGTGGAACTCATAGAACTCTGTCTCAACGGAGATAGTGGAGCCTGGGATGAACTCTACCGGACTCACTACGCTCGTGTGCGGCGCATTATCGGTTTTCGCCGCTGGGGATTCAGTAGCAACGAGGTCGAGGACGGCATCCAGGAGGTTTTCCTGGAAGTAGTTCGTTCTTTGCCCCGTTTTCGCGGCGAAGCCAATCTGACCACCTTCATCGCGCGCCTGGCCCGCAATCGCTGCATTTCGCATTTACGCAAGAAGACCGCGCTCAAGCGGGGCAAAGAAGAGTTAGGGTATGTGTTGGAGGAAGGCAAGGGCGGCGAAGACTCTCCGCGCGCTCTGGCTATCGAGGAAGGTGCGGGTCCGGAAGATACACTGATGGGCGCTCAAGACGCCAAGTCGCTGGTCGAGGCCCTGGAGCAACTGGGTGGAGACTGCCAGCAGATCATTCGCCTGCGCTACTTTCACCAGCAGTCCTACAATGAGATTTGTGGACTTCTGGAATTGCCGCTGGGTACGGTTTGTTCGCGCCTGAAACGTTGTCTTTTAAAGCTCAAGGGACTTCTTGACAAAGCCCAGGTGACCGTATGAAATTTTTCCGGCCTCCTTGCGACGCTACTGTTTATCTCGTTCCAAATAGGGCGACCTGCCGCAACGTTGTGAGCAGGCGCTTTGCGATGGACTTCAGGGAGTGTCAGCGTGGATAGTCAAGATTCCAGCATTGAAGAGAAACTCGTTCCCTTTGTGGAGGGAGCGTTGGCCGAGGCGGACCGCCGCGAGGTGCTGCAGGCTTTGCCTAATCAACCGGCTCTCAATCAGGAGGTGCGCCAGTTGCGCGAGACCATTATGTCTTTGCGCGGCCAGGCGGCCCGCGGGCTCTCCTACCAGTCCCCGGTCGAGGCTCCGCCCGAACAGGTGGTGGACTTTGCTCTCCAGGGTGATCAGTGGAGCCGCCAATCCAGCCGCCAGTTTCAGCTCCACTTGCTGGAATCGGCCAGTTTGAGCGAGGAATTGGAGATTCTCCGCGAGCTGGAGCAGGATTTACAGCAAAGGGTCGAGCCTACGACGGCTGTTCCGGAAATGCCCGCGGCCTTGCGTCAGGCGATTCAGGATACTTACGGCAAGCCTCCCGCCGATCCGGTCTGGAAACGCGCCGCTGCGGCCATCGTGGCCTGGACAGCCGGCCTGAATTTGAAGGTCGCCTCGGCGGCGGTGGCGGGCTGCGTGCTGGTGGTTGGCGCCGTTACGGTGACTCGTATGAATCATCAGCCCGTCAGAACTACCGTGGCGGTGGCTACCACTGCGCCGGCGGCGGCTTCGGCCAGTCCCGGACCGGCCGAAGCCAGTCCGGAACCGGCCCCGGCCGGTCAGGTGGCCCTGCTCCAGGAGAAGGTGCTTCCCGAGGACCTGCCCGGTCTGTCCCGGCGCTTGTGGACCAAGCAGGTCTCTCATTCTTATCGCGACGGGCAGATTTACGTGGCCCAGGCCGATTTTGACAAAGCCTGGGCGGCTCTGCAGATGAACAACGAAAAGGCGACCGGCAGTAAGGCGCTCAAGACGGGCGCGGTGGCCATTGATGACAGGCGTACCAACTTGCTCGACGGCGTCATCGGACAGTTGCCGCCCGGCGATCGCAAGGCAGAGGTCAAGGTTAAACAACCGGACCCTCCGGCGGCGGCCAGCCACCAGGTTCCGGCCGCTCAGCCCGGTAACATGGTAGGGGGAGGTCCTGATTCGAAGCCCGCGGTAGCGGTCGATCTGCCCGCACCACCCGAGGCCAGCCAGGGCAGCTATGCGCCGCCGCCGGGACCGGCGAGTAATGAGGCCGCGCCCCATTACTATCAGAAGGAGCGCGCTCGGGCGGCCGAGCCGGTGGTGCCACGCCAGGCCGCTCCCGCGCCCGTACCGGTTCGCCAGCCGCGCACGGCCGCTGGCGCCGCCCACACAACCTCGGCTCCCACTCAGATGGCCCGCACCGGGCCAGCTTCCGGTGCCGGTGAAAAAGATGCCGGCGCGGTGGCACCCGGCAAAGCTCCGGCCACCAGCCCGACCAGGATAGGCCGAGTTTTCCAGCCGTCCCGCCAGCAACCCGCCTCCGCCAACAATCGGCCGGCTGACCAGGTCGCCGCCGAATACCGGTCGGAACCGGCTGCGGAGGCTCCCGCTCCGCCCATCGAGGCCTTGCGGAAGCCAGCCGAGCCCCGTCCAGCGAATAGCTCTGTGCCGCCTGCCTCGACCAGGCCCAAGACGCAGGCTATTACTCCTCCCCCGCCTCCGGCTCCGATTGCCATGGGCAATTCTAATGCCGAGGTGGTGACTGAGGAAGAAAACACTCCGCCCGTTCCCGCCCCGGTTTTGCAAGAGCAAAAGAAGAAAGGCGATGTTGAGGAAGGCAAAGTTAACAACAACGTGCTCCCAACGCGTAGCGACGAGCAGGCTCGCCCCAAAGTAGACTACCGCGACAACGCCGGTGCCAGTCGCGCCAGTATGAGCGCTCAGGCCGGGCGCTCCGGCGTGGCTCGGGACGAGAGTTTTCAGGTCAAGGCCGGTGCGCCTTTTGAGGTGGCCATGCTGCCGGTAGCTAAGAAGCTGGTTGAAGATCTGGTTGGGGAAGCCAAGGTCCAGATGGAACGCAAGGAGGACGGGCACCTGCTGGTTACTATCCGCCCGACCCGCAGCCTCTCGCCCCAGGAAGTCGACAAGCTTCGCAAAGTGGTACGCGAGAAGCTGGAACTCAAGGAAGAGGATACGGTCGTAATCCGTCAACCCTGACTTTTGCATCCCAGTTTGAGCGTGCAGGACTTTCGCCGCCGCCCTCCCCACCGAGGGGGGGCTCTTTCGTTTCAACTCAATCCAGGCGAGGTGATGGGAGTCATCGGCCCCCATTCCTCGGGCAAGAGCCAGTTGCTTACCTGCATCAGCGGAGACTGGCGACCAAGAGGTTGCACTGTCACCGTACAAGGACGAAATCTGCCCGAGGCGCGCTCGAGAGTGACCTACGTGCCGCCGCTGGCGGGAATTTTTCCGGAAATGACGCCCTGGGAGTTCCTCGAATTTTTCTCCAAGAGCTATGACGTAGGGGTTCACTATCGCCCCTATTTGATCTGGGAGGCTCTGCAGATGGTAGGCCTCAGTCCCCGGTCGCACGTGACTCTCAATCACTTAAACCAGACCGATCGTTATCGCTTGAGTCTGGCTCGCGCCATGGTTTCCCACCCGGCGGTGGTGGTGGTGCAGGGCTTGTTGGACAGGGTTGAAAGCGATCTGGTGGGAGACTTTGCCCAAATTCTGCAGCGCATGCGCCAGAGTGGCGCCGCCCTGGTGATCAGCGCACTCTCTTTGGGCCCGTTGATGGGCCTGTGCAGCCACCTGTGCGTGTTGGTGACGGATCGTCCTCTTATCTGCGGTGAGATGTCCGCCTTGCTTCCCAAGTTGGTCCATCTCAAAATGATGCAGGTCCAGTTTCTGTCAGGTTTCTCTCAGGCCATCCGCATGCTGGAACGCTCCGAGGGGGTGTTCCATCTGTCCATCTCCACCGTGACTCACAATCTGGTCCGCTTTCTCTTCGACGGACAATTTCGCCCGTTCGAGAAGCTGTTGGAGGACCTGCAGCGAAGTGGTTGCTCGATCGTCAGCGTGGCTGAGGACCATTCTTTCTTGGGACGTTGGAACCCGTGAGGGGCATGAGAAGAAAGTTTTCGAAGAAAGTTTCGTACTGGAGGAGATTCTTTTATGCCGTGGAACCGGCCGGAGTAACATAGGGAACAGAGACTTCGGATGAAAGTCTCAAGTTAATCGAGGAGGAGCCCTAAATGAAGTTTCGTGTTTGGATGTCAGCCGCTGCGGTCGCCACTATGGCCCTCGGGCTTTTCTGTTTCGGGCCAAGCCCCGTTGCAGCTGAAGAACAAGTCACCCCGGCCCAGGTCAATGATGACTGGGGCAACAATCGCTACAAAGTGTTTCAGTATCCTGGGAAGAATAATTCGTTCTTCATGTACCCTCAGAGCTACCTGACCTTTGACATCGTCAACGGCAAATACTTTATGCTGGATCATCCGCGCGCCGAGTTCGAGATGAAGCGCGGCAATCGTCCGGACCACGTGTTCGGCATGGTCATTCCTTATCCCAAGACCCTGAATTATGAGGCCATTACGGTCACCCTGTATACTCCGGACATGAAAGTGCTGGGGATCTTCCCGGACATCAATTTCCGTAAGTTCTACAGTATTCCGCGCGATGGAAACGACTATGAGCGCTTGATCTGTAAGCTCGAGTGTGACGGCGAGGACAACTACGACTTCAAGATGCAAGTTCGTGATGCTATCGACCCGGTCATGGCCGAGCCCTGGCCCAACGAGCGCTACCGTTACTAATCGTCGCTAGCTGAAAATTGCCGACAGCCCAGGCCTCCGGTCGCTGCGGGGGCCGCTCCACTCGGTGAGCGGCTATCCGTTGCGCGGACTAGCCCTGGCACATAAAAAAGAGCCGCAAGGCTCTTTTTTTATGGATGCTGGTTCAGGAGAGCTTGCAACAAGCGGAAGTTCTCTTCGAGCGCCTGCAGGCTGACATGTTCTTCGGCCTGGTGGGCCTGGGCCGGGTCTCCCGGACCGAAGTTAAAGGCCGGGATTCCCCGCGCGTCCAGACGGGCCACGTCGGTCCAGGCTTGCTTGGGCATAACCCGCAACTGCTGTTGGCTGATCCACTGTTGCAGGCGCCCGTTTTCCAGGCGAACAGCCCCGGAGGGTGCCACATCGTAAATTTCCAGGCGAGCCTCGCCAGCCACCAGAGATTCCAGTTCGCGGATCGCCTGCTCAGATGATTTGCCCGGGGCAAAACGGGCGTTCAGGTTCAGGCTGAACATCTCCGGTACCGCGTTGGTTGGACCCTGGGTGTTGGCCTGGGTCGCGCTGGTGACCTCAAAAAATTCCAAGCCCTGGGAGACGACCGCTCGGCGCTCCAATCCCCGCAGTCTCTCGAGTAGGGGTATCGCCAGATAAATGGCATTTTGCCCCTGCCAGGGACGGGCACTATGGGCCCGTTGCCCCTGGAAATGGACGCGCGCCTGCAGGCTCCCCACGCAACCGGCATGAATCTCGTTGTTGGTCGGCTCAAAAACGACCGCAAAGTCGACCTGGCCCAGGCCGTCCAACAGGGGGTCGAGGCCGTTGTCGGCGTAGGGCCCTTCCTCCCGGTCGTAAAACAGGCCGACCAAGTCGCAGTCAAAGCTTTCCCACTGTTCCAGCGCCTCCATCATGACGGCTACCCCCGCCTTCATGTCGCTGGCTCCACAACCGAAGAGCAGGCCGTCACGCACCCCCAAATGCTGACGGTTGGCTGGCGGAACGGTGTCGAGGTGCCCCACCAGCGCCACCCGGGGGCGTGAGGATGGAGGGCTTGGTTCGAAGCGAAAGCCCTCGCGAAATCGTTGCGGCGAGGCCTGGGGGAATTTTTCCGCTACCCATTCCAGTAGTTGCCGGCAAATTTCTTGCTCAAAGGTAGTGGGGCTGGGAATGGAAACCAGCCACTCGGCCTTGCGTAGTAGCTCAGACATCGACCTGGAAATCGCGCAGAGCCTGATTCAGTGAGGTCTTCTTGTCGGTTGAGGCAGTCCGTTTGCCGATGATCAAGGCGCAAGGGACATGAAAGGTGCCGGCCGGAAATTGTTTGGGCAGGCTGCCGGGAATGACGACCGAGCGGGCTGGCACTCTTCCCTTGTGAATGACCGGTTCGGCGCCGCTGACGTCCACGATCGAGGTCGAGGCGGTCAGCACCACGTTGGCGCCCAGGACGGCCTCTTCTTCCACGAGCACCCCTTCCACTACGATACAGCGGGAACCGATGAAAGCTCCGTCTTCGACGATCACCGGCGATGCTCCCGGGGGTTCGAGCACCCCTCCCAGGCCTACCCCGCCGGAGAGATGCACGCCTTTGCCCACCTGGGCGCAACTGCCGACGGTGGCCCAGGTATCGACCATGGTGTTTTCTCCCACTCGGGCCCCGATGTTAACGTAACCAGGCATCAGGATGCAGCCGCTTTCCAGAAAGCTACCATAGCGTGCTGTTCCAGGGGGAACGACACGAACTCCGGTCGAGGTCCAGTTGCTCTTGAGGGGGATTTTGTCGTAGAACTCAAACGGTCCAACTTCCAGGACCTTCATCTGGGCCAGGCCAAAGTAGAGTAGAATGGCTTCCTTGACCCAGGCGTTGACGGTCCAGCCCGCTTCGCCCTTTTCAGCTACCCGCAAGCGACCCAGGTCGAGTTCTCGCACAACCCATTCCACCGCCTCTCGGGTCTGGCCGTCCTGGAGTAGGGCGCGCTCACGGTAAGCGGCTTCAATGAGAGTTCGGGCTTGTTGCATGGGATCAAGTGCCTTTCTTGTTACTGAACTTGGAAGGTCCAGGATTTCTCGCTGACCAGACCGTCAAGACCTATCACCTGGATAAAAGCGCGATGCAGACCAGGGGCCAGGGGTTGGCTGAGTTGATGAAAAACCGCGCCCTCCCCTCCCTGGGTGGAACGCTCCTTGCCGTCGATTTCCAGGCGCACCGCGCTGACGGGAGCATTCAGGCTGGCTCCCACTCGGGGTGGATTGGGGCCGGATAGCCCGGGAGCCGGAAAGAGAGCTGTAAATTCAAGGTTGGCTGCTTCCTGAATGGTAAAAGTCCAATCCTTTCGGATCGGCTTGCCGTCGAAGGTGCGTCCGCTGAAGGTGGCCAGGTGGCGGCCCCGGTCGACATCGTAATTCGGGGATAGAGCCCAGCGGCCGGCTTGTTTGCCCGCCTCGGCTTTCCAGGAGCGTCCGTCGATCACGAAATCGATCGAGTTAGGGTCGATTTCCGAAGAAAAATAAGCCCCCATAGCCGGTCGTGAAGTAGTGATAGAGCCCAGGGGAAAGGGCTGAATCCAGGGAGCGGCCAGGAGGGGCGTGGAGAGCGACAGCCAGATCACCGCCTTCTTCAACGCATGGTCTCCCCGCCGTCGAGCACGAGCATCTGGCCGCTCATGAAGTCCGCGCCGTTGGCCAGATAGAGAATGGCATCCGCTATATCCCCGGCTCGGCACAGGCGCCCCAGAGGGATGCTCTTCTGCAGCATCTGGCGCAGTTCGGGCCCGCCTTCGTCGATCCAGGGCTCATCGAGCATCCCGCAGGCCACGGTGTTGACGCGCACGTGCGGAGCCAGTTCCTTGGCCAGGGACTTGGTCAAGGAATGCAGGGCCGCGGCGGTGGCTGCGAAGGGCAAATGAGAACCGGTAAAACAGGAGGTGGTGGTGAGATTGATGATCTTGCCGAATTCTTGCTCGGTCATCACCAGAGCGGCTGCCCGGCAGACATGGAAGGCGGCCTTTAAATTGCTCTGCATCAGCTCACCCCAGAGGGCTTCGGTGATTTCCTGGAGGGCCGCGTCCTGCCAGGTATAGAAGTTGTTGATCACCACGTCCAGTCGCCCGAAATATTCCAGGCCGGCCAGAATGACTTGTTGCACCGATTCTTCACTGCTGGAATCAAACGGGATAGCCAGGATTTTTCCTTCGATATCCTGGGCCTGCAGTGCAAAGATGTCTTCTTCGGGACCGTTGATCAAGAGATGGTAGCCGGCTCGAGCCAGTTGCATGGCGATGGTCTGGCCGGCCAAACCATTCCAGTCGCTGACCAGGGCCACGGGAAATTCGCTCATGGGGGGACGTGTTCTAGGGGGAGCTAACGCGCCCCCCCTGGGACCCCCCACTTCAGGTTCTGACTGCGCCCGGCTCGGGCCTTTGAGGAGAAAGAAAGGTTTTCCTTGGCTCGGCCAGAAGACACCTTCTCTATCTCACTATTTTATTGTGTCAAGGAGCCCCGGTCTAGAAATGGGTATGCGGCGTATGAAAGTGGATAAATTAGGCATCGACCTGCTTACCCACGACCCGGTAGTGATTCTGAAAGATCTAGAAGGAAAGCGCTCGCTGCCTATTTTGATCGGTCCGTTCGAAGCCACGGCCATCGCGCTGGCCCTGGAAGGCACCCAGGTCCCTCGGCCTTTGTCTCATGACTTGATGAAATCGGTTATCGAAGCCCTCAAAGCCAAGGTCGACCGGATCATTATCCATGATATTCAAGAGAATACTTTTTACGCCAAAGTCGTGCTCGAATCGAGCCTGGGGAATTTGGAGATAGATGCGCGTCCTAGCGATAGTATTGCGCTGGCCTTGAGGACAAATAGCCCGATCTATGTTTCTGAGCGGATTATTTTGGAAGAGACGGTCGAGGATAAGACCGAGGATACTACCAAGGAACTGGGTGACTTCAAAAAGTTCATTGAGGGCCTGCGCCCCAGCGATTTTCTCAAAGAAGACAAGTAGTGTCCTTTACCCGGCGTCGCGCTAAGGTATAATCATGGGAGATGTTCGACTCTAAAGCTCTTGGCGCTTCCTCCCAGCCCTTTCTGCCGGATTTCAAGGTGCCTGCGCGCAACCGCCGGGACCTATCGCAAACCGCCATTGGACCTCAGCGTCAGCACGAGCAGAACCTCAACCTGCTGCGCCAGTTGCGCGGCCGTTGGACGACCCTGCTCGAGTCGGAACAGACCGCCAGGCTCCGCCAGGAATCCGCCACCTACCTGAGTCGCCTGGCGCCGCACGAGCATATTCAAGGCCGCGAACTACGTCTGCTGCAACAGATGACCGCCGGCAGCGCTCGTCCCACTCTCTCCGAGGAAGGCGTGCCAATCGAGGCGGATCCCAAGAAAGCACTGAAAGATCTGGATAAAAAAATTCGTTCTCTCAGTGCGCGTAGCACTGACGGCGGCGACCCGACCAATCCGGCTAAAGTGAGTCGAGCGGAGGTTCAGGTTTTCGGCGCTCAGCAGCCGATGAAAACCGGGACTTTTCAGGGAGTCCAGAGCGAATTACGGGCCCAGCGGGATTCTGAAGCCCACGCGGAGACGCTGGCTCAGCGCCCGGAACCCAAGACCCACACCGTCGGCTCACGGGTGCAGGGCAGTCTTACCGAGGTCGTGCAGAATCGCACTACGCTCCCCTTCGAAGGGAGAGAGGAGCGTAAGACTCTGGTTGCTCCCTCGCGCCCGGCCCAGCCCAGAGCCCAGAGGCGTACAGAACCGGCACCGCCCCGTCCTCAGCCTGTTTCTCCCCAGCCGGCGCCGGAACGTCCCCTCCCACGAGGGATTCAAGACCCAAAGCAGCCCATGCGCACCTCCGAGCGCGATCATTCTCCCCAAAGAACGCCCGAGAAAGTGCGTCCCGAAACACATCTGCCGGTGGATCCGGCCCTGGTCAAGCAGCCGGAACAGCGAAGGGCGGAGAATGCCAGCCGCCGTCCCGGTCCAGAAGTACCTGTCCGCAAGCCGGAGCTGATTCAGCCCAAGGCGGCGGAGGTGCGCAAGTCGCTGGAATCGGGGCCAGTCCAGCCCAGGGCAGTGGATGTGCGCAAGTCGGAACCGGGGCAGATTCAGCCTAAGTCCGTAGAGGTGCGCAAGCCGGAGCCGGGGCCGATTCAGCCCAAGGCGGTAGAGGTGCGCAAACCGGAACCGGGCGCGCTCCAGCCCAAGGCGGTAGATGTGCGCAAGCCGGAACCGGGCTCGAGCCAGCCCAAGGCGGTAGATGTGCGCCGACCGGAGCCGGGACGGATCCAGCCCAAGGCGGTGGAGGTGCGTAAACCGGAGCCGGGGCTGAGCCAACCCAAGGTGGCGGACGTGCGCCAGTCGGAGCAAGGGCTGAGCCAATCCAAGGCAGTGGAGGTGCGTAAGCCGGAACCGGGCCCGCTCCAGCCCAAGGCGGTGGAAGTGCGCAAGCCGGAGCCGGGGCCGATTCAGCCTAAGTCCGTAGAGGTGCGCAAACCGGAACCGGGCTTGGTCCAGCCCAAGTCGGTAGAGGTGCGCAAGCCTGAGCCGGGCCCGCTCCAGCCCAAGGCGGTAGATGTGCGCCAGCCGGAGCCGGGGCCGATCCAGCCAAAGGCCGTAGATGTGCGCCAGCCGGAGCCGGTCCTGATCCAGCCTAAGACAGTAGAGGTGCCTATGCCGGAGGCGGGGCCAGTCCGGCCCAAGGTTGCGGACGTGCGCCAGCCAGAACGCGGTCGGATACAGCCCCAGGCGTTTGCTCCGCGCAAATCTGAGGCCGAAGCGGCCCAGACCAGGCCGGCGGCTTTGCGCAAGTTGGACCAACCCGGGTCGGCCGAGGGTTCGCGCCAACCGGAGCCGCCAGTGGCGGAGTCTCGCCAGCTCGAAATCAGGCCGCCGGAGCACCAGCCCGAGCCTAAACTGCCTATCGAGGCCGTCCCCGAGCCAGCGCGTGCGGAGCGGCAGTCTACCGGGGAACTCGTCCAAAAGAAGGCGGTCGAAGCCAAAAAAGAGCCCCCTCGTCCGGCCCCGCCTGAGGACTTTCTCCGGCCGAAAGAAGAGCCAGCGCCGGTTCCTCCCCTAGAAAACAAACCTCTGAACGCCCTGCGCACGTTGGCCCCGCTGACCACGGTCAAGGCCGCAACTCTGGAAAAAGGCGGGGAGGCTCGCACCAAGTATCCCGAGTGGCTTCAGGTCAAGCTCAGCGAAGACGCTACTCCGGCCTACCTGACCTCGTTGCCCGGTCTGCAGCGGAGTCCCAAGCCGGTGGATACCCAACCGCTCAAAGTCCCTCAGCAGGCAGTGGACGCTCTCAGTAAAACCGATTTCCGGCGCGCCGATGAGGTTCGAGAAGTTGCCAGCCCGCAGCGCGTGGTGGAAGCCCTGGCTCAGACCGCTCCTCTGGCTACGGCCGCCAAAGCCTCGCAACTCTTCCAGTCGGTGGTCGGGCAGGGTCTGATGGCTTCCCAGAAACCGGCCCAGGATGCCCCTAAAACTAGTGAACCACAGCGACGCTCTGTTTACGATGATGAGAAGGAACGCGATAAGGGCGGCATTGCTCCGGTCGGTGGCGGCGGAGCCCCGGGGGCTGGGCGGATCAGCGGCAAATCCGAGATCATCGAAACCCGCGGCCTCGGGGCGGTGCTCTCGGGTTCGGTGGGTAAGCGCGACGGAGCTGACGCCGGCAAAGCTTCGCTGCCCCATCTGGCGGCCGGCTGGGGCGCCTCTCCGCCTCCCGACAGTGAAGCGAAACTGGCCAACGGCCGGACGGTCACGGCCGAGAGCCCCATTCATTCGCCCGCCCTCGACGAACTGGCGGTCCGGCTCAAGCAGGGTAAGCCTCTGCCTCTGGTTGCCCAGGAGCGCGAGAAGCCCAGACCGTTGTTCTTCGATCAGAGCGAGGAGCATCATAGTCGCTTCAAAGAAGAAGACTCCAAGCTGGAACGCCTGGAGAAGAGCGGCGCGTTGGTGCAGGCCTTCCATCAGGCCGAAGCCGGCAACAACACCAAGAAGCGGGAGGAGGTGGCCACCGCCCAGCAGCACTGCGGGGAAAAGGTCGACGATGTTAATGATCAGTCCAACCGCGGCCGCGGAGGTGGCAGCGGCGGCGGTCAGCAGCGCGAACGAGACCAGCAAAGCGGGCAGAGCGCCCAGCATGTCCAGGACCAACAGCAACTTCAGTCTCAGCGGCGCACTCAGTCGGATACCAAGCTGGAGCTGCAGAGGCTTGAGGCCTATCGCATCGCCAAGACGGACGAGGCCCTCAAGCTAGGTCTGCGCATGAGCAACCAGCCGGAGGGCAAGCACCTTTCCGAGCTTATGACTAGATATGCCGGCCACAGCATGGAATCGCTGCTCAAGAAAGCCTACCGCCTCGACTCGTTGGGCGAATTGAGCCGCGACGAGGCGGTCAATGCTTTGGGGCTGGTGTTGAAAATGGGCGGCGAGTTCACCTTTGCGCATTCCGCCCGCGTGCTGGAATTGGCTATGGATCTGGCCGATGAAGTGGGGGTCAGCGACAAGAAGACGCGCAGTCAGGTGCAACTTGGCGCACTTCTTAAAGATACCGGTGAAATGGCCTTGATGTTGGATCAGGCACCTCCCGGCCAGCTGGAGAAGATGAGCGACTGGCTCGGTTCCCAGGATTTGCGCCAGGCCGGCTTGCTTCACGATATCGGTAAGACCCGCATCCCGCCCGAAATTCTCTACAAGCCCGGCAAACTGACGGAAGAAGAATATGAGATCATGAAACTGCATCCGATTATCGGCGAGCAGATGGTCTATCCTATCGAGTCTCTACGGCATCTTTGCCCGGTCATCCGCGGCCACCACGAGAAGTGGGACGGCAGCGGCTACCCGGACGGCTTGAAAGGCGAGGACATTCCTTATGCGGCCCGCATCCTGGCCATCGCCGACGTCTTTGACGCGCTCCATGCCGAGCGCCCATATAAAGCAGGAATGCCGGTGGAGAGAGTGCAGGCTATTTTACGGGAGGGACGCGGAAGTCACTTCGACCCCGATCTGCTGGACGCGTTCGAGCGAGTGATTCAGCGTCGCCATCCGGAATTGAGCAATCCTTTCGCCTGATCGGCCTGGAGTAGTCAGTGGTATTCGTTCTAGCCTTTTTATTCGCGGTCTGGCTGGGCAGTGTCATCGAGTGGGTGGTGCACAAGCACTTTATGCACAGCGTGCGCTTCATGCGCACTCCCCACGACCGCCACGCCGTCATGCACCATTCGGAACGGCGCGCGCCGGGTAAGTTCTTTGCCAAAGAGGACGAGTTGAAGGATTATCACCTCTTCGAGACGTCCTTCATGCCGATTCTCTGGCTGCTGCACACCCCGCTGTTTCTCAGTGTTTACTGGGTGTTGGGGGTAGCCGCCGGGTTGGGAGTGGCGGCCGGAACGCTCTTTTATGTGCTGGCCTACGAGACGCTCCACTGGCACATTCATTGCCCCGAAGAGTTTCGCTTCCGCCATCATGGCTGGTTTCGTTTCCTGATCGAGCATCACCGGCGCCACCATAATCGCTCCAATATCAATTACAATGTCGTGTTTCCCATTGCCGACTGGATGTTTGGCACATTGAGTTATCGTGATGTCCCGGCTGAACCGGAACAACTGGAGGGGGTGGCGTTGTGACGAAGTTGCTGCTGTCAGGCTTGGTGTTGACAGGGCTGGCTCTGGCGCAAGATTTGCCCAAGTTTGACGTGGCCAGGCCGGACACCCCTCAGGTCTTGAAGATGCGTTACACGGGCCTCTCCAGATGGGCCGATGAGCACTCCCAAGCGATGAACGAGGCGGAAGCGGATGCACTGGCCGGATGGTATGCCGGCATCCGGCGCGAGGCCAACCGCCCCTTGCTCAAGGACAAACCGGCCCTGGTCCAGGCCATGAAGGATCTGAGTGCCTGGAACAGCTGTTACTACGAGACTCTCTACCTCTACAAGGGCGGTGGCACCCTGTACAGTCATGCCGGGAAACGCTCGGTAGCCAGTCTGGCCGACGTCGAGGCGGATGCCGCCATCGCCTGGAGTCAACCGGGCGGCAAAACACCCAGGGGCCGCACGTTCGCCCAGCAGCATCCGGACTGGCTGAAGGTCGAGCAGGACCAGGCCGAACTGAAGAAAGCGGTGGCCCGCGAGGGGGTCGCTTTTCAGAAAGCCACGGCCTCTCTGGTGAAACTGCCCATCGGTGCGCGAGAAGTGTTGGCAACCTACCTGGCTACCACTTCCGAGGGCCGCTGGGGGGAAAATTAAGGATCGGTGAGAATTGCTCCGCCCATGTTAAGGTTATTGTTTGCCCTGATGTTGACCCTGAGTCTCTTTGCTGAAGAGTCCCCGGTGGTGGTGCGCGGCCAGTTTCACGGAAAGGTTCGCGACCAGGTCTTTGACCAGAACTTCGATGTGCGCCTGGAACCGGGCGAGAAGAACGAGCTCCGGATCGAGATGGAAAACATCAACCTGTCGCTGGGAGTGATGCCCAAGTGGCACTACTCGGCCGGCAGTACGCCCGACGGCATCCTGATCAACTTCTTCGTCAAGTGCTTTGCCGATGAGCCCAAAATGCGCCTGCAGCGCACCGCCACCGTGCTCTTGGAGCCGGGTGCAAAATCAGCTGTCGAACTTCACGAACGAGACTCCGAGAATGTCTTCTCGGTGGATTTCCAGGCCGATCGGGAGAACCCCAACGCTCCTCCTCAGCCCACGGAAGAGCCCAAAGAAGAACCCAAGTAGGACCGGCGGCCCGCGAGTAGAAATCGAGAGGCCGTGAAAGTTGTACTGATAGCCGATGAAGACGCTCTGACGCGTAAAATTGCCCTGGGCGCTCTCTCAAACCCCGAAACGGATGTGATCGACGCCAGCTTTCCCGAAGAGGTCCTGCGCCGCATCCAGCAGCACTCCGTCGACGTGGCGCTGATCGATCAGGACCTGGTCAAGTTGAGTCCCACCCTGTGCACGGAGATCCTGCGCATTTCGCCTCAGACTCGTCGGGTGGTGCTTGTCCTTCCCGATCTGACCGATGAGGAAAAGTCGCGGTTGGAAGCGGATGAAATTCTTGAAAAGCCACTTACGCCCATGAACTTGTTGCGTTGCGTGGCCACCTTGCTGGGCCCCAGCTCCGAAATGGAGGCCAAGCCGCTCCACGACCTGGAGCGCCAGCAGTTGCTCCAATACGCTCGGCATCTGGCTCAACTGCGCCGGGAAGACGAGCGCAAAAGCCAGCAACTCAAGGACGCGCACGCCCGTCTGCAAGAGTTCGAGAAGATGAAAGATATGTTTCTGGCCCTGGTCAGCCACGAGCTGCGCACTCCCCTGACCGCTATCAAAGCCAGTGGACACCTGCTTAACCGCATGTTGCGGGACGCTCAGCCGGGCAGCAAGGAAGAAAAACTGGCCGGGGTGGCCACCAGTTTGACCGCCGCCACCGGTCGCATGGAGTCTCTTATTCAGGAACTTCTCAGCTATCACGCGGTGCGCAACGGCGTGGCGCCCTTCGAGCTGCGCCCGGCCGACCTGGGAGCCCTGATCCTATCGGTCACCCGTGAAGTGGAGACGGTTGCCGCCAAAAAATCCGTGGAAATCGTTGTGCGGATCCCGGAAGGACTGCCCCTTATCCAGGGGGATCAGCCGCGCCTGCGCGAGGCCATTCATCACCTGGTGCGCAACGCCATCCACTACAACGTGGAAGGCGGGCGCGTGGAAGTCGGTCTGGAGAAGGCCGACGATGGCCTCCAGTTAACGGTGACGGACACCGGCGTGGGAATATCCGGTGGCCAACAAGAGAATGTCTTCTTGCCCTTCTATCAGGCCCATGATGTGCTCACCCGCCGGGTCGAGGGGGTAGGCCTGGGATTGGCCATTACTCGCCACATCGTCGAGTCTCACAACGGCAAAATCACGCTGGCCGGGGAGCTGGGCAAGGGCACCGAGGTGCGCGTCTGGATCCCGTTCTCACCTCCCGAGATTCATCTGACCGAGTTCACCCCGGTTTCTCCCGAGGAAGCTCAGCGCAAACAACCGGCCGGTAGCGCCGGAATGTTCGACTACTCCCGCGAACTCTACGCCGCTCTCGAGGCTGAGCGGGTCAAGCGCCGCCATCTCGAGGACAAATATCGCACCATGGAAGGCACCTTTTTGGAGACAATCACGGCGCTGGTGCAGCAGATCGACATGCGTGGCGCTCACAAAGAGTCTCACGTGGAACGGGTCATCCTTTTCGCGAACGAAATTGCGCGCCGCGTTGATCCTACTCTGCCCGACAACCGCGATTTCCAGCTCAGCCTTTTATTGCACGATATCGGCAAAATCGGCGTGGCCGAGAGCTTGCTACAGAAAGTCGGCCGGCTCGATTCCGACGAACAGAAAGCCATGCAGGCGCACGTCTCGATCGGTAGCGAGATGCTGGCCAATATTCACTTTTTACAGGCGGCGCTGCAAGGCGTGCGCCATCACCACGAGCGTTGGGACGGCAAGGGTTATCCCGACGGGCTTTCGGGCCCGCAAATCCCCCTGTGGGCCCGCATCATTTCGGTGGCCGATTCGTTCGATGCCATGACCCAGGACCGGCCCTACCGCAAGGCCCTCGAGCCGGAGGAGGCCCGGGCCGAGATTCAGAGCAAAGCCGGCAGCCAGTATGATCCTCAGATTGTGACGGCTTTCGTGGAAGGCTGGGAGACCATCATGAATATCGCTCAGAAGACCGAGACGGCGGTGCGCGCCACCACCCCCGAATAGTATGCCCTACGCGGAAATGCCGCTCAACGAACGGGAACGCGTGGCCGCGCTGTACGCCCGGCAATTGCTGGATACCCCTCCCGAAGAGCGCTTCGACCGCGTCAGCCGGCTGGCCGTCCGTTCGCTGGAAGTGCCGATCGCTTACGTGGCCTTTTTAGATGGCGAGCGCCAGTGGTTCAAGTCGGTTTGTGGCCTCAGTATTGCCGAAGTGCCGCGGCGCACTTCTCTCTGTTCGCATACCATCTTGTCGATGGAACCGATCCTTTGTCCCGATACCCTGGAGGAGCCGCGTTTTGCCGATAATCCCAACGTCACCGGACCGCCCGGTATCCGGTTCTACATGGGGCATCCGCTGAGCACGCCGGAAGGCCACAATATTGGGACTTTTTGTGTGATGGATACGCAGCCTCACCCCCTCAGCGACGAGAAAGTGCGTGCCTTTTTGGATCTGGCCCAGTGGGCCCAAAACGAGCTCAACCTGATCGACGTGATCAGCCTGCAGGAAGCTCTTCTCGAGGGTAAAGCCCGGCTCCACGAGCTCAATCAGCAACTGGAAAAGCGCAGTCATTTCATCCGCAGCGTGCTCGGCCGCTTTCTGACCGACCAGGTGGCCGAGCAGTTGTTGGAACACCCGCAAGGGCTGAACCTGGGGGGCGAGTCCCGCGAAGTGAGCATTCTCATGAGCGATCTGCGCGGCTTTACGCCCATGTCGGAGCGTTCTACCCCGGCCCAGGTGGTCGATTTGCTCAATCGTTACCTGGCCCGCATGACCCCTGTGATCGAAAAATATGGCGGCACCATTGATGAGTTCATCGGAGACGCGATTCTGGTCATTTTCGGGGCCCCGCTGGCCTGTCCCGACCATGCGCGGCGGGCGGTGGCCTGCGCTCTGGACATGCAGTTGGCCATGGACGATTTCAATACCGAGAGCCTGGCCCTCGGTGTGCCGGCTATGGAAATGGGGATCGCCGTCAATACGGGTGAGGTCGTGGTGGGTAATATTGGTTCGGCTACGCGCATGAAATATGGCGTGGTGGGCAGCGCCGTCAATATGACGGCCCGCATCCAATCCTTTACCTTAGGTCGGCAGGTGCTGATTTCTGAACAGACTCTCAAAGAGCTGGAGGGCCAGGCCCGGGTGGACGGCCATCTGCGCGTCAAAGTCAAAGGCGTGGACAATCCCGTCTGTATTTATGACATCGGCGAGATCCGGGGCGACTACCAGCTTAGCCTGCCTTTGCCGGCTCATTTAAACAGGGCTTGAAAGTCCTGGTCCATCTGGGCGGCGTAGCTGCTGGAAAAATTCAGCAGGTTTCGGCCCAACTGCTTCTCGCGGCCGTCGATCCAGTCGCGCACCCTGATGGGATTGGCGCCGTGGGCGTGGGCCTGGGCCAGCACCTTGCCCAACTGGCTGGCCAATTGATGCGCCTCGTGGCTGCTCAGCTTTTCCGTTTTCAGGGCGTCGCGAGCCCGCTGGCGCTCACGTAGTAAGTAAACTCCGTTGTCGGCACGAACTACCTTTTGCCAGTTATCTTGGGGCGCCCCCAGCCAGCCGAAGCCGTCCTGGAGCAGTTGCGCATCGCATTTTTTCGGGTCCGGGTCGGAAGTCGCCAGGGCGCAGGGCAAGACCTGCTTGAGTTCCAGCAAGGTCGGCAGCGAATCGCCCTCCGGCCTGACCAGCAAGTAGTATCGCTCCAGGCCCAGGCTGCTGCCCCCGGCCTCCCGGCGACAACAGCGGTCCAGGACCGTTACGTTGGCGGGCAGGCGGATTTCCTTCAATAACTGGTCCATCCGCTGATCCTGGGACGGATCCAGCTTATGCAGGTTGTCCCCCAGCTTAAACTGGAGAGTGCCCTGAGCGTTCACTTCGGTCCATTTCGAAAGCAAGTCTTCCTGTGTATGGCGTTCGGCCTTCTTGAGCAGCGCGTGGATGGGGCCTTGCGCCTCGTCTTTGTGAATGCCCAGCACGGGAGCGGGCGGATTTTGGCAATATTCGCTGATCTGCTGGCTATAGTGCCGGGCCATGGTTCCGATCAGGTCGGCAGCCACACTCTGATTCCAGCCCTGCTGGCGGCAGAGCAGGAGCAGACTGGCGCCGGCCCGGCACAGGTCGGACTCGGGACGACCCTGGCCAACCTGGTCGTAATCATTCAGGCTCCAGACCAGTTCGCGGTTCTGGCTACGCAGGGTGCCGAAGTTGCTCAGGTGGCAGTCGCCGGCCAGGGCAATCTCCGGTCCCTTTTGGGGCAGGAGTTGGGCCAGGGCCTGATAGGCTCCCGCCAGATCTTGTTGGAAAAGTAGCGGGTACATGCGGTATAGCATCTCCGGGCCCCCGTCTTTGAGAGCGCTGCTCCGCGAAGCCAGAGCAGGCTCGCTCAGTCCCAGCCGATTCTCGTAGTCCTGGCGCCAGTTGCTTAGATCTTGGGAGGGGCGCTGGGGTCCGGGCAAGGCCAGCTGCCGAAAGGAGATTTCACTCGTTTCTTGCGGTTGGCTGGCGGAAACTTCGGATTGTGGGGCTCGGTGGCTGCGCACCACGGCGGCACGCGGTTCGGGAGTCCCCATGGGCTGGATCATCATGGCAGCATGTTCTCATAGAGATAGAT
Organism: Vulcanimicrobiota bacterium; assembly: GCA_019637395.1. Taxonomy (GTDB): domain Bacteria; phylum Vulcanimicrobiota; class Xenobia; order Xenobiales; family JADMJV01; genus JADMJV01. Next base: position 189,524 of record JAHBVR010000009.1, on the reverse strand, counting down.
GTTCTGGGTGGGATTGTATTTGCCCAGGCTCAACTGGACGTGGTGAGCCGAGTTGATGGAGCCGTTGGGGTAGCGGTAGAAGTCCAGGTAGACCCACTCGTCCCAAGGCACCGTCAAGCCCCGATATTCCTGTGGATCCAGCACCGCATACCACTGATAGTTTTTGTACATGACCACGCGGCTGCCGGTGTAGTTGTAAATGGAGATGTTGATGTCCGTGCCCAGGGCCAGCGGAGCCAGACAGAGGATCAATAGAAATCTTAGCAGCCAGAGTCTCACTCGCATAGCATTGGCAGAATTCCGCAAAGGGCCTGCCGGGCAGGGCTCGCCGGAGCGCCTGGTTAATGAATCTTGAATGCCACGGAGGGAGCGAGGTGTGAGAAAGTCTTTGCTGGGCTGGTTCGCCATATTTTTCCTGTGGATTGGCGCCGGGGTGGCGTGGGCGCAGCGCGAGAAAGTTTTGGCTCTGCGTCACAGCCCTTTTAACGATCTGAAGGTCGTTCAGGAAGGTTACGAACGCGTCCTTAAGGTGCGCCAGGGCAAAGTCTATGTGGAAGAATCCCGCTGCGACGTGCGCCGCCCCGCCCATTTGCTTCATCAATACAGTCGATTGCAGTTGCTGGGCAGTCTCTATCCCCGAAATTTGGGCCGCGGCCTGGTGGTTGGGCTGGGCGGCGGCAGCTTGAGCAAGGCGCTGCTGGCTCAATTTCCCGAGTTGCAGGTCGATAGTATTGAACTGGACCCCGAAATCGTAAAACTGGCTCACGAGTTTTTTGGATATCACGAGAGTGAACGTTGCCATTCGATCGTTTCGGACGCTCGTGAATATTTGGAGAAAAATGATTCGACCTATGATCTTATCGTACTCGATGCATTTGATGGTTTGGAAATCCCATCTCCGTTGCGGACCGTGCAATTTTACGGCCTGGTTAAAAAACATTTAAATCCCGGCGGAGTGGTCGTCTCCAACCTCCATTGCCGCAGCGGAAACTACGACCGAGATCGAGTCAGCCTGGCTCGGCAGTTTAAACACATCGTCGCCTATCAAGGTACCGGCCTGGCAGTGGTGGTGGCGGCCCCGCAAGAATTGCGCGCTGACCGCTCCCGCTGGTCGAGCAACTGGGGCTTTCCACTCGAGCCTTTGCTCCACTTGGAGGAGAAAACCGCTCACTTTGACTCAACCGTCCGACCGTTTGAGGATTAGCCGTTCGAGCAGCAAGGAGTTGTCCAGTTTCTGCCAGAATGTGCCGTGAGCCATTGAGGAAAGACAGAGTTTGGATTAGGGCATGGATAGCACAACTGAGGTGACCAAGGCGGACCCGCCCAGCGACGAGAAACCGGCTACGGAGACTTCCGAAGCCGAAGCTCCGATGCGTACTCTGGTCGCCATTGGCGACTTACACGGGGATTATTATCGGTTGGTTCGCTTGATGCGTGAATCCGATCTGCTTTTGCCGGGCACCTATGCCTGGAATCCTCAGCAGAACCAGGTGGATCTCATCCTCATCGGCGATTACGTGGACTGGCGCAACGAACCGCTCGAAGGTCCCGACGACGAGTGGCCGCGCGGCTCCCGTAAAATTCTCGAGCTTCTCTACGCCCTGCATCGCGAGTTGGAACAATTGCGTCTGACCGTTCCCGGCTTCAAGAGCAATCTTTACACCATCCTGGGCAACCACGACGAGATGATGTTGGAAGCCCATCAAATCTTCTCTTTCCTGGAAGTCGAGCGCCTCGACGAGTTTCTCACCAACATGGGCCACAGCATTCAGGTCAAGCACGCCATTCAGGCTTTAGGCCTCGGCCCCGGTCAAGTTGAAAGAGTTTTGAAATTTCTAAATTGGTACGTTCAGGGCGGCCAGGCCACCATCCAGGGCTACGAGGGTCTGGCCAAATGGAAAGAGGAGATGGACGGCGAGATGGGCGCCTTTTTGCGCCAGTATTTGCGCCTGGGCGTGGTCGTCAACAATCGGTTGTTTGCCCATACTGTCCCCGACTACCGCGAGTTTTGGCGTCCCATCGAAGAGATCGTGGCCCTGCCCGAGTCGGGCTACCGGCGCGCCAAGGAGGCCTTCCTGTGGAGCCGCAAGGTCTGGGGTTTCGACTACTGCACGGGCTCGCGCACCGCTCCTTTCAGTTCCGAAGAGATTGACGAGATGCTGCTGGGCATGGCGGTGGAAGGCCTGGTGGTCGGCCATACTCCGCTGCCTCACGACGGTAAGCCGGTGATTGCGCACGGGGGTCGGGTCATCAACATCGACCTGCATGCCTACCCTGGGAGCGAGGCGCTGATTCAGACCTATCAGCCCACGGAAAACGCTTCCAGCGCGCCGCTGCGGGACGTTTCACTAGGACGTTAGGTTGCCCGCGACGGTTCAGGAGTTTGGCCAAAAGCTCTGCGATCAGGTCGAACAGGTCATTCTCGGAAAGCGCCAGGCTGTGCAGTTGGTGGCGGTGGCTCTGCTCTGCGAAGGCCATCTGCTGGTAGATGACGTTCCCGGAGTGGGCAAAACTATGTTGAGCCGGGCCATCGCGCGCAGTCTCGACTGTAGCTTCGCCCGCGTGCAGTGCACCCCCGACCTGCTGCCCGGCGACCTGGTGGGGGTCAGCGTTTTTCATCCCGGTCAGGGAGAATTTCGTTTTCGGCCCGGTCCCATTCATCACCAGGTGGTTCTGGCTGACGAGATCAACCGGGCCACTCCCAAAACGCAGTCGGCCCTGCTCGAATGTATGGAAGAGCGCCAGGCCACCGTAGACGGCCAGACCTATCCAATGCCCCGGCCCTTTCTGGTGCTGGCCACTCAGAACCCGGTCGAATTCGAAGGTACTTTTCCGCTTCCCGAGGCGCAATTGGACCGTTTCCTGGTGCGTCTGCACCTGGGCTACCCCGACCTGGATTCGGAGGTGCAGATGCTCGAGACCCATGCTCAGGAAGGAACTGTGGACCGTCTGCAACCGCTGGTTACGGCCGATCAACTGCAAGCTTTAAAGGAGAGCCTGCCGAAGATTCGCTTTGAACCCAAGCTGCGCAAGTTCCTGGTCGAGCTGGTCCAGGCTACCCGGCGCCAGGCCGGGGTGCGCCTGGGCGCCAGCCCGCGCGGTTCGCTGGCGCTGTATCGCTCCAGCCTGGCCTGGGCGGCCCTGCAAGGCCGTGATTACGTAATTCCTGACGACATTCAACATATGGTCGTGCCCACTTTGGCCCACCGTCTGGTCGGGGCCGGAGGTTTTGAGCAGGCCGAAGCCATCCTCCAGCGCATGCTGGAACAACATCCAGTTCCCCTCTAAGGAGAGATTCCATGACCCGAGTCCGCTTTGCCCCCAGCCCCACCGGCTATCTGCATGTCGGTGGTCTGCGCACGGCCCTCTACAACTATCTGCTGGCCCGGCGCCACGGCGGTAAGTTTCTCTTGCGCGTGGAGGACACCGACCAATCCCGGTTGGTTCCGGACGCGGTCCAAAATATTCTGGATAATCTGCGCTGGGCCAACATCTTCCCGGATGAGGGGGCCGGCTGCCATCCCGAGGGCGACCATGGTCCATACGTGCAAAGCCAGCGACTGCCCATCTACAGGAAATATGCCGATCAACTGCTGGAGTCCGGGCAGGCCTACCGCTGCTTCGCCAGTGCCGAAGAACTGGCCGAGATGCGTCAAAATCACGGCGGCTATGATCGCCGTTATCGCGACTACGATGTGGCCGAAGCGCGACGGCGGGCCGAGGCCGGCGAGGCCCACGTCATTCGTATGAAGGTGCCGCTCGGCGAGAGCGTCGATTTTGAAGACCTGGTTCGCGGCCAGGTGCGTTTTGATAGCGCCCAGGTAGACGACCAGGTGATTCTCAAGTCCGACGGATTCCCCACCTACCACCTGGCGGCCGTGGTGGACGACCACGAAATGGAGATTTCCCACGTAATCCGGGGTGAAGAGTGGCTGACTTCCACTCCTAAGCACCTCTTGCTCTACCGCTTCTTCGGTTGGACGCCGCCGCGCTTCGCCCATCTTTCGCTGGTGGTCAACCTCTCCGGCAAAAAACTCTCCAAGCGCGACGGAGACGTTTCCGTCAACGAGTATCGCGAGCAGGGCTATCTGCCGGCCGGTTTGCTCAATTTCCTGGCCCTGCTGGGTTGGAGCAACGGAGACAACCGCGAAGTGTGGAGCCTGGAGGAGATGGAGAAAGTGTTCGCTCTGGAGCGCGTCCATCCGTCCCCGGCCGTTTTTGACTTCGATAAACTCCGCCATATCAATCAGCAGCATCTTTTCGCTATGGCGGATGAAGCCATCGCCGACCTTTTGCCGGAGTGGTTTCGCAAGGCTGCCCTGGCGGTGCCCGAGCGGGCTTTTCTGGTGCGCGTGGTAGGCCTGATGAAGCAGCGTTGTACTCTGCTCCCAGACTTCGTGGCCGGAGCCAGGTACTTTTACGCCGATCCCGAAAGTTATGACGAAGCCACCGCTAAGAAGCGCTGGAAGCCCGAATCGGCAGAACTGGTGCGGGAGTTTGCCGCTCAGTTGGAGGACTTGCCTGAATGGCGGTCCGCCGAGCTGGAAGCGGCCCTGCGCAAGTTCTGCGAAGACAAAGGTCAGCCCGCGGCGGCCTTGATTCATCCGGTGCGCCTGGGGATTTCCGGGGTGGGTGGTGGTCCGGGTTTATTTGAAATGTTGGAAGTTTTGGGGCGGGAAATTTGCGTGAGACGTTTGCGTAAGGCGGCTGAGGTATTGAGATGAAGCGAGTTCTGGCTCTCGATTTTGACGGGGTGATCTGGGATAGCGTGGGCGAGTGTTTCGTCATGGCCCGGCGCGTTTACACTGAAATGTACGGTTTGCCGTGCTCGGATTTGGAAGCCGCCTTTCGGCGCGGACGCTGGTTGGTGCGCACGGGTGGCGATTTTCTGCTGGTGCTGCAACTGGCTATGGCCGATCCCGAGGGCGACCTGACCCATTTCCCCAAGGCGGAATTTGAAAAGCTGCAGCGCGACAAGGCCGCCGAAACCCAGGCGTTTTCTAAGGAATTCTATGCCTTGCGCGAGAAAACGCGCGATGAGCATTGGCAAGAATGGCTCTCTTTTCAGCAGCCCTACCCTCTGTTGTTGCAGCAGTTTGACGAGTTGCGCAAAGTATTTGACCAGATCGTGGTTTGCACCACCAAGGACACCAAGTCCGCTCAGGCGCTGCTGGCCTCGGCCGGCCTGGAATTGCCGATTTACGGTAAGGAACTGGCTGTGCACAAGGGAGACCAGATCAAGGCTCTGTGCCAGCAGCACGGAGTGGAGCCCACTCAAATCTTCTTCATCGACGATTTGGTGGAGAATCTGGATCAGGTGCGTCCCAGCGGAGCGGCCTGTGGGTTGGCCGCCTGGGGCTATAATACGGCCGCGGAACGCCAGCGGGCCGTCGCCGCCGGCTATCCGGTGCTGGAGGTTTTCAGCCTGGCTCACGATCTCAAGACGATGCTGAGCGAGCAATGCCCCAGCCCCGGTTGATTCTTTTCGATATCGACTGCACCTTACTGCGCACCGATGGTTCCGGTATGGTGGCCCTGAGCCAGGCTCTGGCTCAGGTGCTGGGCCAACCCTTCCAATTGAGCAAGGTGCCTCCCTCGGGCCAGACCGATCCGAACATCGTGCGCGCTATGTTCCACGAAGCCGGTGTACCCATGGCGCGCTGGAACGAGTTGGAACAACTGGTCTTCGAGATCTATCCGGAGTTGCTGGAAGTGGAGTTGCAGGCTCGTCGTCAGGGTGCACGCCTGGAACGTGGCGTTCAGGCTCTGGTCGACCTGATGCACGAACACCCGGAGCTGCGCCTGGGCGTGCTGACCGGCAATCTGGAGGTGACCGCGCGTATGAAGCTGGAAGTTTTTGGACTCAACCGGTATTTTCCCATCGGAGCTTTCGGCTCGGACTGCGCCGATCGTAACCGTCTGGGGCCGATCGCTTTGGAACGGGCCCGGCGCCACTACGGTCATGAGTTTTTGCCCGCCCAGACCTGGTTTATCGGTGATACCCACCATGACATTCATGCTGCCCGTGCCTGCGGCTCGCGCGTGTTGGCGGTGGCCACCGGGAGTTATAGCCGTGACAGCTTGATGGAGTTTCTGCCGGATCATTGTCTGGAGCATCTGGAGGAAACGGAACGAGTTTTAGAGTTGTTATTGGCGGTCTGACCTCGGCTATTGCGCATTTATGACCATGGTCTCGCCAATCTCTTACAACTTGTTTACAAACGGTCGCCGGGTCTTATTCATGTTTTATGCATCCTTAAGTATCCTGGAGACCTATCGAGTATGGAGGTAACACCGTGGATCCTTTGCAAACGCTCAATCAAGTAGGTTCTCCTGGCCTGAGTTTGACCAGCACCACCATTAATTTCGGTGGCCCCTCCCTGAGCAATGCGGCCAGTTGCCGTTGCGGTTCGGCTGGCGGTGGTATCCCGGGACTGGGTGGACTTCAGGGGCTGATGCCGGGCGCGGGTGTGTCTCCTTTGAGTGGGCTGGGTGCTCCCGGAGCGGCCGACCCGATGGCGCAAATGATGCTGCAGACTCAGACGATGATGAATCAGACTCTGATGCAGTTGATGAGCTTGATGATGCAGTTGATGGCCAACCGGAGCGGAACCTCGAGCGAAGGTTCCTCGGCCATCAGCAGTCCCTCGGGTGGTGGTGGCTCTTCCAGCGGAGCTTCCTCGAGCGGTGGCGGAGCTTCTGCCGGTGCCAGCGCGGGGATGCCCGGCTCCACGGCCACGGGCACCAAACTGGCCCAGATTGCGCGTGCGGAAGCCACCGACGGGGACTCCAAGGGTGGCCTGTGCTTCCGCGACGTGGCCCGCTCCCTTCGGAAAATCGGTATCGAAACCAGCGGCGCCAGCGCTTATATGGCGGCTGATCAGTTGGCCAAGAATCCGAAGGTCAAAGAGATGAAGGTGGCCCAATCCGACCTGCCCAAGCTGCCGGCCGGCGCCATCGTCGTCTGGAACAAGGGGCCCGGTCACGAGCACGGTCACATTTCCATCGCTACCGGCGACGGTAAAGAAGCCAGCGATTTGATGCGCAATCAAATCACCAACTACGGCACCAGTTTCCGCGTCTTTATGCCGCAATAACGCGGCTTGCCGCCAGTTGTGCTCGATCTGGATGCGATTCAATTCAGGATGGTCTGCAAGGGGCTACTCCTGTTCGGGCTGGGCGCCGCCGGACTGTGGATTTCGCAGGCCGCCGGACTGGAGCGCTCGAGCGGGCTCTGGTTGTGGGCAGCGGGAATGAGTCTGTCGATTCACTTCCTCTTCGTCTCTGAACTGAAGCCCTATTTCAAACGGCCGGAGATAGTTTACGGATTCGAGGTTTTGCTCTGGCTGGCCGGAGCGGCCTGCTACTTTTTTCCGGAGCAGGTGGCTCGGTTGGCAAACTGGCTGGGGTGAGCTACTTGCTGCCGCAATAACAAGGTTCACGGAGGGGCGGCGGCAAAAGTTGCGCGCCTATGAGCAATCCTCACCAGGACCTTGACCAGCTTCGCCAACAAGTGGCTCGCCTCGACCGGGAAATCCTGGAAAAGATTTCCGAACGCCTGCGCACCAGCCGCCTGATTGGCGAGGCCAAGCGCAGGGCGCAGTTGCCCATTCGCGACTTTCGAGTGGAAGCCAGCGTTATGCAGCGCGCTCGTCAGGCGGCCACCGAACTGGGCTTCGACCCGGCCCTGGCCGAGTCGGTCTTGGAATCACTGATCGAAGCGGCCGTGCAGACCCAGGTGGCTCATCAGCCGGTGACTCACAAGGGAGAACTCCAGCGTGTCTTGATTGTCGGAGGCTCCGGCCGGATGGGAGCCTGGTTACGCCAGTTTTTGGAAGGGCAGGGCCACACGGTGGCCAGTTGCGATCCCGGTGGGGGCGAATTCGTCAGTTTAGCGGCGGCTGCCGGCGAGTCCTGGGACGTGGTGGTGCTGTCCACCCCCCTGGCCATGCTGCCCGAGACCCTTGGACAGGCGCTGGCCCTGGGTGGCAGCCCCCTGATTTTCGACATCGGTTCGCTGAAAAGCCATCTGGTGCAAGATCTGCAAAAGGCGGCCGCGCAAGGACACCGGGTGGCCAGCTTGCACCCGATGTTCGCTCCCGGCACGGTGGTGCTGACCGGGCGTAGCCTGCTGGTCTGTGACGCGGGCAATGCCGAGGCCACCGAGCAGGCCTGCGATTTGTTCCGTGAGACGGCCGTCAGCCTTTGTCCGGTGCCGTTGGAGCAGCACGATCAGGTGATGGGCGCCCTGCTCGGCCTGAGCCATACCATCAACCTGCTCTTCGGTCAGGCGCTCTGCCAGTTGGGCCTCGGTTTCGAAAAGCTCGGTCCCATCGCCAGCACGACCTTTGCCAAGCAGGCTAAGACGGCGGCTGAAGTGGCCGCCGAGAATCCCGAGCTTTATCACCAGATTCAGAACCTCAACCAGTGCACTCCTCAGGTCTACCAGGCGCTGCAAGTGTCTTTGGAGCGTCTGCGCGACGCGGCCCTGGCCGCCGAGGCCGCTCCTTTCTTAGAACTGATGGGAGAATGCCGAGGATACTTCTTTCCTTCTTCATGAATCTTTCAAGGGACTTACCTAAAATGGTCTCATGAAGATCATGCAGGCTCCCTCCTACACCCCCGCCCAGCTCGACTCCAAGTGGCAGGCGATGGCCGATAACGGTATGCAGCGAGCCGCCCACCTGCTGAAAACAGATGACGACGGCAAGCTGCACGTGGACAACGTGCGCTGGGGCTTTGACGAAAAATCGGCCGATCCCAAAGAGTGGACGCCGCGTTTTCGCGATACCGTCATCGATCCGAGCAAGGTGAAGGAAGTTTATATCGGCGAGGAGCCCTTCGATCCTAAATATATCGGTGGCCATGGTTATGCCGTGATCGAGTTGAGCGAGCCGATCGTCAACAGCGACGGGGAAAAGGACCACCGGCTGGTGGTTTCTATGGAGGCCTGGACTCCCAAAGGCGAGAGCTACTCGGCCAAAAAGGGCATGCAAGCGAACTTCGGGGTCGTCTTCCAGCTCGGCTCCTTTGGCGACCGGGTGCATCGCATCACCCGCAAGGAAGGCCGCAGCATCAATCTTTACAAGCTCGATCTGACCCAGGAGCAGAAGCGGGAATTCACCGAGAACGCCCTGGCGGCCGCTCTCAAGGACCGCAAAGGCGAGTTCTACCACACTTTGAAAAATTCGTGTTGGGGGGCTCAGATCGAACTGCTCAATACGGTGTTGCCCGAGCAGCAACAGATTCAGCGCTGGACCAAGATGTTCCACAAGGTGAAGATGTCGGCCGTGCTGCCTTCCCTGTCGGGCCTGGTGCTGCAGCGCAAGGGTGTGTGGAACGAAAAACAGGCCATCGAGATCGTGGCCGATCAGCGCATGTGGCCGGCCCGGCCCCAAACCTGGATTTCCGTGCAGTCACAAAAACCGTGGTGGGGCACCGCCGGCCGTCTGACCGGAGCCGGCGTGGCCGGCGGCGCGGCCGGCGCCATGCTGGGCTGGCCCGGAGCGGTGCTGGGTGGCCTGGCCGGTTACTGGACCGGCGGCGTGGTGGCCGACCATCTGCAGATTCTCGAAGGCGGCGTGAAAACGAAGCCCGACCCCTATTTGCCGGAGTTTGTCAAAGTCAAGCTAGCGGATGCAAAGCCGCCAGCAGCTCCGGGTGCAACGCCGCCGAGGTAGCCAGGTAGTTGCCTGAGGTCAGCCCGGCGCCGTGGCCGCCCAGGTTGCTGACCACCCCCCCGGCTTCGCGCACCAGCAGGATGCCGGCGGCCACGTCCCAGGGCTGCAGATCGACTTCCCAGAAGGCGTCCACCCGGCCGCAGGCCACGTAGGCCAGGTCCAGGGCGGCGCAGCCGCTCACGCGCACTCCGTGGCTCTGTCGCTGTAGTTGGCGGCAGATTTCCCATTGCGCGGCCGGCTCGGCGGCAAATCCCGTGGTCAGCAGGGCGTCCTTGAGTTGACTGCAGCGGCTTACCTGCAGTCGCTGGGGTCCGCACCAACTGCCTTCACCCTTCTGGGCCCAGAAAGTTTCCTTCAGATAAGGGTCGTGCACCATGCCCAGATGCGCTTCACCGTCCCGATAGAGCGCCAGCGAAATGGCCGAGCGGGGCCAGCCGTGCACGAAGTTGGTGGTGCCGTCCAGAGGGTCCAGCCACCAGGTCCACTCGCCCCGGGTTCCCCCTTCCTCTTCGCCCATCAGGGTGCTGCCCGGCACCAGTTCGAGCAGGTAGGGGCGGAAGGCGCGCTCCAGTTCGAGGTCCAGGTCCGTGACCAGGCCGGCCCCGGGCTTTTCGCGCACCCCGAAGGCCCGGGTTTCGATGAGCCGTTGCCCCATCTGGGCCACAAAGCCAAAGAGATCGGTTACGTGGAGCGGCGTAGGCACCGGTCTCTCCCCACCTCGGTGAAGCCCAGCTTGCGATACAGCGCCACCGTTTCGAGCTGGTCGCAAAAGCCCCAGGTTCCGCGCGACTGCGACATGGCCCATTGGAGCAGACGTCTTCCAACTCCCTGGCCGCGCGCGGCGGGATCCAGGGCCAACAGGAAGATTTCGTCGTCCTTCAGCCACACATAGCCCCGTACATGAACACCCTCCCAGAGCAGCCAGAAACGCTCCGGAGGGGTTTCGGGACGGGATAATTGCCGCTCCAGCCGGCTCAGTGTCCAGGCTCGCGAGGGGTCCTTCTGCAAACCGACGTGCAAGCGATGCCAGGCCTCGGCGTCTTCCTCTCGGTAGGTCTTCAGGTGCCAGCCGGGGGGCCAATCCGGCGGTGGCGGCGGTTCCTGTTCAAAGCGCAGCTTGAAGAGCAGGCGGTGGCTGGTGAACTGGTGGCGTTCCAGCCATTTCACCGTTTCTTCCCGGTCTCCGTAGGCCCAGGTGGTGATCTGAGGTCTTTCCTGCAGGGCTCGGCCCAGCAGCCAGGAGCCCCAGCCCTGGCCGCGCCAATCGGGGTGGACGAGAATTTCCAATTGTTGGGAGCCCAACTGCAGGTAGGCGCGCCCTTCCGCTTCCAGCCAGGCCCGGGCGGAGCCGGCCAATACCTCCTGGAATAAGCCGTCATCGAGGTTGCGGTGTCCGTCGTGGGCGCTACAAAGCTCCGACAAGGCCCGGACGCGATCAGAACAAAGGCGTTCCTGCCAGGAAAAAGCGTCCTGGAAAGGAACCCGCCCTGGCGTGTGGCGCTGGTATGAAGAATTGGGGGACATCGATCGCTCCCTCTGGATGAAGCGGGTGATGGACCATCCGCGGCCCAGCCCTTTTCTTACCTGCCCATTTTTGCAGCCCTGGAGCAAGTCCTTTGCCCGGCGGCTGCGCCTGGGTTGCTGGCAGGACCAGGAATTGATTTTGCTCCACCGCGCCGAGGACGCCTGGGAGTTGCTGGGAGGTCAGGAGGTAGCGGACCGCCTGGATGGCCTCGGATCCACCAGCAAATTCTGGGAAGCTTTGCGTCAGGAAGTCGCCGGTTGGGACGCTCCCTTGCGCTTTCCGAATCTGGCGCCGGACGCCTGGGCCCTGCAGTCGCAGCGAGACGGAGACCGACTGGAAATCACCGACCAGTCGCCTTTTGTGAAACTCGAAGGCGATTTTGAGCATTATCTCAATGGCCTGAGCAAGAAAAATCGCCACGAACTGCGCCGCAAAATGCGCCGAGCCGAACGCATGGCACGGCACCGAGTGCACGTCACCCATGACGGCGATATCGAGACTTTCCTGCGCCTGCACCGCCTGAGTTCGGCCGAGAAAGCCGACTTCATGGGCCATTCGGAAGACTTTTTCCGAGCTCTGACCTTATCCTTGGCCGAGGCCGGAATGCTGCGGCTCAGTGTGCTGTGGGACGGTCAGACGGCTCTGGCCAGCATGTACCAGATCTGTTTTAACAACATCGTCCACCTCTACAATTCCGGATATGATCCGGAATTTTCAGGTCTGGCCCCGGGTCTGGTGCTGCTCGGTTTTTGTATAAAGAAGGCCTGTCTGGATGGCTGTTCCGAATATGATTTTTTGCGTGGTACCGAGCGCTATAAATATGACCTGGGCGGTCAGGACCGACCTGTCTACCGCCTGACGTGGGCCTCTTGAAGCACTTACTCATCAGCTACCATACCTGCCCCACCGACCAGCCCGGCCAGGACCTTTCGGGCGGGATGAACGTGCTTTTGTTGGGCTTCCTGCGCCACACCGACTACCCGACCGAGGTGGTCACACGCAGTTTTGCAGACTACGAAGTGGAAGAACTGACTGCCAACGTGCGCGTTCATCGCCTGCCGTGCGGCGCCAGCCGTCCCTGGACGCGAGAGGAAGCCTGGCGCTGCCTTCCCGCCTTCTCCGAGGAACTGCGGCGCTGGCTTCAGGGCCGGCGTTTCGAGGTGGCCACCGCTCACTATTGGATGTCGGCCACTCAACTGACCCAGGTGAAGGCTCCGGCCGGTGTCATGTTCCACACGCTGCAGGCGCAAAAAGGGGCGGCCCGCACCGAGCTGGAGAAAGTGCGCCAGGGTCTGGAGGCCAGCCTGATCGATCAGTATCCCAGCGCCTACCTGCACTGGCACGACTTGAGCAACGCTCGCCGCCATCATCCGGGCCTGCGCGGCACGGTGGTGCGCCCCGGCGTCTCGGTGGCGCCTGCCTGTGAGCCGGTGGCCGGTCCGCCCTATATCTATGGTTGGGCCGCGCGCAATGATCCGATTAAGAACCTGGATCAGGCTTTGATCTGGTTGGCCAGCTTGCAGGAGCCGAGTCAGTTGTTGGTGGCCGGTATGGAGAGTGGTCCCGAGCGCGAAAACGTGCGCTATTTGGGCTCCCTGCGCCACGCCCAGATGGGCGAGTTCTATGGCCAGATCCACCAGCTGCTCAACTTGAGTGACTATGAGACCTACGGATTGAGTTTGCTCGAGGCTCTGGCCTGCGGTGCGGCTGTGGGCGTGCGCGATGACTCCGATTGGGCCCGCCGCCTGCGCCGCCTGGGCCTACCGCACCAGCCCGGCAGCCGGTTCTCGGCCGAGCAGAAGCAAAGAGCGCGCTATCTGGCCGAAGCCCACGCCTGGCCGCGGGCGGTCCAAAGCTGGCAGCGCTGGTTGAACAAGCTGAAACTCAACGAGCCTTGTCGGCCATGCAATCATTGATTGCAATGATTGCCTGGCCAGTATTACTATTCGCAATTTAGATGACGAGACCAAGAAGCGGCTGAAGATTCGCGCTGCTCTTCGCAATCGGTCCATGGAGGAAGAGGCTCGTTGTATTCTGCGCGCCGCCTTGGAGGCCGAGGAGCTGGATGGTTCCCGGTGGCTGGCACGCCTGCGCTCTCGCTTTGGGTCTGGCCTTATTTTGAGCAGCCTCACCGTGGCGGAACTTTATTTTGGAATTTTCTGCTCCCCCAAGGGAAGGAAGCGCGAGTCTTTGGAGGATGCTGTCCAGGCTATGGTCGAGCAGGATTTCGCCGGGCGTATATTGCCGTTTGGAGTAGAATAGACGTTGGCTTACGCATCGTTGGCTCCTCATCTGGCCACTCGCAATCTCCCGGATTTTCCAGGCTGTGGTCTGATTTTGATCGATCCTTGGAAATAAAAAAGCCGACCTTTCCGGGTCGGCTTTGTTTCAGCGGGCGTTAGCCCTTGACGGGCGAGAGCATCGGCCTGGCTAGCACTTCTTCCATTCCCAGTTGGGCGGCTTCCAGGGTCAACTGCACCGGTGGGCGCTTCATGAAGAAGGCGCTGGGAGCTTCCAACGGGCCCGCGAGACCTCGGTCGAGGGCGGCGGCGCAGTAGCGGATGGCGTCCATGGCGCAACCGGCGCTGTTGGGCGAGTCCATCACCGAAAGGCGCAGCTCCAGCTCGATGGGCTGGCCGGCGAAGCCTTCGCCTTCGATGCGCAGGAAGCAGCACTTGTTGTCCTGCAGCCAGGGCACGTAGTCGGAGGGTCCGATATGCAGCTTGGAGTTATGCTCCACGGGCAGAGCCGAGGCCACCGCTTCCGTCTTGGAGATACGCTTGGACTTGAGGCGTTCCTGGCTGAGCATGTTCAGGAAGTCGGTGTTGCCGCCGGTGTTCAGTTGGTAGCTACGCTTGACGGTAATGCCGCGCTCGGCGAACAATTGGGCCAGGGTGCGGTGCACGATGGTGGCGCCCAGTTGCGATTTAATATCGTCGCCCACGATGGGCAGCTTGGCGGCGCGGAACTTGTCGGCCCACTCTTTGTCCGAGGCGATGAAGACCGGCATACAGTTGACCATGGCCACGCCTGCTTCCAAACAGCAGCCGGCATAGAACTTGGCCGCCTTCTCCGAGCCCACCGGCAGGTAGCTGATGAGCACATTGGCCTTGCTGTCGCGCAGGGCCTTGACTACATCCACCGACTCCTGGCTGGAGGGGCGGAAGGAGACGTCTTCGTCGTACTCGGCCATGTGGGCGGCCACGCCGTCGAGGATGTTGCCCATCAACACAGTCACGCCTTCACCGCTGAGGTCCCGGGTGAACCAGGGGGTGCAGTTGGGTGCGGCCTTCAGCGCGGTGCCCAGCGGCTTACCGACTTTGCGCTCGTCGATGTCAAAGGCGGCCACGACTTTGATGTCGCCCACCCTGTAGCCACCGACTTCATTTTGAATCAGGCCGCTCTTGTCGCCATTCTTGTAGTAATCCAGTCCCTGCACGAGTGCACTGGCACAGTTTCCTACACCTACGATGGCCAGGCGAATATCCGACATTACAGTTCCTCCACGAAGCGTTTGGCGTCCCACACCGTCCACCCACCGGACATGCACAGGTGGTGCAGTCCATCCGGGTAAGGCCAGTCGGGAAGGGGCTCCCAACGCGTACATTCCGTTTCTTGATAAAATTCTGGGTCCAGCCGGTCCACTTGATAAACCAGCAGTCCGCCGCCATAGGTGCGGGTGCGATTCTGAGCGGGCCTCATCCAACCAGTCCCACTGGGGGAACGCCAGGGCAGTCCTCCGGGACGGGCCAGATCGATCCGGTGGATGGCGGGGCTTTGGCGATGTTCGCGCCAGGGTCCCGTCAGGGCCGGCGCCCAGAAGAGAAACGTGTTGTCGCGTGCTCGTCTGGATTGCTCACCAACCCACATCCACCATAGACCGTCAGACCAAATTACCGTCGGATCGACTCCCGCAAACCCATCCAGCAAAACTGTTTCCTTTTTCCAGCCGTCCGGGAACTTTTGGCAGCGGTAAAGAGCCACTTCCCGGGCTTCATGCTGTTCGGGGATACAGAAGATTTCACCCTCCCATTCTACCAGGAAAGGATAGGAAAGATGCCATTCCTTTCGTATAGCCGGGCGCGCTTCGAAGTCCAGCAGGGGGCTGGCCGCGATGTGTCCGCGCCAGCCATCGTAGTCCTCAAAAAAAATCCACGGCTCATGCTCCCAAAAGGTCAAAAAAGGGTCAGCGAAGATCCGTCCCGGGGGCGGATGGATCCATGTCGCATCTGTAAAGCAGTCCCTAGATCCTCCTGTATCTGGCGAAATGGATCCGTTTCGGTAACCAATAGCCCAGCGGTCTTGCATATGCTGGAGAGAGTGAAGCCCGGCTACAACAGTTGTCAAGAGGAAAACCGCCTGCACCAGGACCTGCGCTGGATCACGCGCGAGGGTGGCACTTTTTGCGTCATGGCGGGCGCGGCCTTAGAATCTCTACCCGCTTTCGTACTGGCCACCAGCAAATCGGCCCTGGCCAGCGGTCAGATCGGTACCATCCCGATGTTTGTCGGAGCCGTGGTGCAGAACCTGGCGCCCGCGGCCCTGCGCTGGGTGGCCTCGGTGCGTCTCTGGTCAATCGCCATGGCCACCATCCAGGGCTTGACCTTATTGGCCCTGGCTTTGGGTTCAATGCTCGGCCACATGCCGTTGTGGGCCGTCTTCATGCTGGTCAGCCTCTATTGGGCGGCCGCCTGGTCGGTGGGTCCCGCCTGGAATACCTGGATGGACAGCATCGTGCCGGCTCGCGTCCGGGCTACTTACTTTTCACGTCGAACCGCTCTCTGTAACCTGCTGCAGTGGAGCACCATGATGCTGGCCTCGTGGATGATCGCCCGCGGGGAGCAGCATGGATTGGCCCAGCAGATTTTCGCAGGACTGTTCGCGCTGGCCGGCTGCGCCCGTCTGGCCGGAGCTTACTGCTATGCCCATCAGAGTGAACCCATCCCGCTGCCGCCGAACTTTCGAGTGCTGGGCTTCCGTCAGTCGCTGGACAAAATTCGCCACAATCCTAAAGCACGCCCGCTGCTTTACCTGTTGGGAGCACAGTTCGCTCTGCAACTGGGCGCTCCGTTCGTCTACGCTTTTCTGGTCCAGATCAAGCACCTCGGTTACGGCGGAGCGATTCTCTGCATGGCCGCCGGCACCATCAGCAAGGTGCTGGTGTTGCCACGCCTGGGCAAACGCGCCGATCAGTTCGGCTCGGTGAGTCTCTATCGCGGGGCCGGCCTGGGCCTGGCAGCCATTTCCCTGTTCTGGTTGCTGCCTTTCCAACAGCTCCTCTTTTGCCTGCTGGTGCAAGCTTGTGCCGGTGTCTGCATGGCCGCGTTTGAACTGGCCAACATGCTGGTCTACCTGGAAGCGGTGCCGACCGCCGACCGCGCCAGCGTGCTGGCGCGCTTCGCCATTTTCAACAATCTGGCCGGCCTGCTCGGCTCGGGCCTGGGGGGTCTGGTGCTGATGCTGGCTCCGGATAATTATGCCGCGCTGTTCGCGTTGGCCAGTCTGGCCCGGGTGGCCGCCCTGAAGTTGCTGCGGCCGGCGCAGCTCCCCGAGCGACGCCGGTTGCCCGTTCAGAAGCGAAGGCAGCCGGAAGAGTTTGGCCAGCGCCTGCTCAAACCGTATCGCGCTAAGCGCCGAAGCCTGCGCCTGGAAGTGAAGCAACGCACCCCACGGAAGGGGTAACGCTCCCTCCCAAACCTTCCCCGCTCTGATTATTGGGAGGGTGTAACGCCACTCCTCCCAAACCCTCCCACTGTATGAGTAAGCTTGTTCTAATGGGCTCTGGGGAAACCGCCCCCAGCCTGGTCGGTGTCCATCGCCAACTGCTTTCCTGTGTCGCGCCTCCCCGCTGCGCCTGGCTGGATACCCCCTACGGTTTTCAAGAAAACGCCGATATCCTCAGCGCCAAAACGGCTGAATTTTTCCAACAGTCCTTTGGGCAAAAGCTGCAACTGGCCACTTACCGCCATTCCGGTCAGCCGGAAGTGGAATTGCAGTTGTGTTATCGCACCTTGCGCAACAGCAATTACCTGTTCACCGGACCGGGCAGCCCCAGCTATGCCCAGTTGCACTGGTCGCGCTCGGAAGTACCGCTGATTTTCCTGGAGAAATTGCGTCAGGACGGCAACGTGGTCGTCTTCGCCAGCGCCGCCGCCTGCGCCGTCGGGGCTCTCTGTCTGCCCGTCTATGAAATCTACAAGGTGGGGAACGAACCTCACTGGCTGCCCGGCCTGGAGATCTTGCCGGCTCTGGGCTACCCGGCGGTGGTGCTGCCCCACTTCAACAATACCGTGGGCGGTAACCACGATACTCGTTTTTGTTACCTGGGGGAACGCCGCTTGCGTCTCTTAGAGACTCAGCTGGAGCCGCATCTCTGGATCTGGGGAGTGGACGAGCATACGGCCGTGATTTTGGACCTGACCGCGGACCGCTTTGAAGTCCACGGCAAAGGCGGTTTCACCCTGCGCAGAGACGCCCAGGTCAGCTTTTTCGAATCGGGCTACCAGGGCTGCCTGCAGGAGTTGCGCCAGCCGGTGGCCGGGCAGAAAGTGGCCGAAGCCCCGGTCGAAGTCACGGCTATCACCACCCAGGGGCTGGTCACCGAACTGGTCAAGCCGCTGGTGGGCCGCTTTGAAATGGCCTTGCAGGCCGGCGACGGCCTGGGCGCCGCCCAGGCCCTGCTCGAATTCGAGCAGGTGTTAGTGGACTGGAGCGGCGATAGCGACGTCCACCACTGGGGCATCGCCCGGGCGCAGTTTCGCAACCTGCTGGCTCAGATCGGCGAGGGCGCCCAAAGGGGCCTGCAAGACCCGCGCAAGCCCATCGAACCCTTCGTGGAAGTGCTGCTCAAGCTGCGCACTGAGGCTCGGGCCGAGCGCCAGTTCCAGCGTGCTGACCAGATTCGCCAGATCCTGCTGGCCGCCGGCGTCGAAGTCCAGGACACGCCCGACGGGGCCCGCTGGAACCTCAGGCCTGAAGCTTACGCACTTTAGAGACAGTGTCTTGCAAGACATCAATAATTACGCAAGCTGGTGGCTGCGCCCCGCACTCGGGGAATTCGCCGATACCGTAGGGCTGGTCGGCAGGGTAGGCTGGTCCGAGAAAGCGAACGGAGTTAGCCTGTGCTTAATGATCCAGCCCTCTGGCACCGCATCCAGTTCGCCTTCACCATCACCTATCACTATCTGTTCCCGCAGCTCACTATGGGCCTGGCCTGGTTTCTGGTCTATTGGAAGTGGAAAGCCTTGCGTACGGGCGACGAGAAATACAATCGGGCGGCCCGCTTCTGGGCCAGGGTTTTCGGGCTCAATTTCGCCGTCGGCGTGGTTACCGGCTTCCCCATGGAATTTCAGTTCGGCACCAATTGGGCGGGCTTCTCCAAATATGCCGGCGGGGTTATCGGCCAGACCCTGGCTATGGAGGGTATGTTTGCTTTCTTCCTGGAGAGCGCGTTCATCGGGGCACTGATCTGGGGTGAGAAAAGGCTGGGTCCCAGGCTGCACTTCTGGGCGGCCGTCGGCGTAGCTACCGGCAGCTGGCTGTCGGGCGTTTTCATTCTGGTTACCAACTCATTTATGCAGCACCCGGTGGGTTACACCGTGCTGGAAGACGGCACCCTGGCCTTTGACGACCTGCGGGCCTACCTGCTGAATCCCTGGGTTTTTGTGCAGTTTGCCCATAATCAGTGCGCCGCCCTGGTGACCGGATCGTTTGTGGTGGCCGCGGTGGGCGCCTTCTACACCCTGCGCCGGCAGCACGCCGAGCAGGCCCGTCTTTACTTGAATGCGGGCACCCTGGTCGGCCTGATCGCCTCCCTGCTGGTGGCCTTTCCCACCGGTGACCAGCAGGCCAAGTTCGTGGGCCGCTATCAGCCGGCCACGCTGGCGGCCATGGAAGGCCGTTTCCACGGAGGCCGGCTGGCCGATCTGGCCGTCATCGGCCAGCCCAATGTGGCCGAGCAGCGCCTGGAGAATCCGATCCAGTTGCCGGGAGTGCTCAGCTTTCTGGCCTACGGCACCTTTGAAAGCTATGTGCGCGGCCTGGACGAGTTCCCCAAAGATGAATGGCCCGACAATATCGAGCTGCTTTACTACTCGTTCCACATCATGATTACGCTGGGCACCCTTTTTATCGGCTTGATGGGGCTGGCTTGCCTGTTGCGCTGGCGCGGCCGGTTGGAGACGGCCAGACCGATGCTGTGGGCCCTCATGCTGGCCTTCCCCTTTCCCTACATCGCCAATAGTCTGGGCTGGATGACGGCCGAGTTGGGACGCCAGCCCTGGCTGGTTTACGGGCTTTTCCGGACCACCCACGGAGCCAGTAAGGTGGTCAGTCCGGGTGACGCTATCTTCACCCTGATCGGCTTTTGCGGGCTCTACTTTGTGTTAGGAGTGCTCTTTCTCTACCTGGTCGGCCGGGAAATCATGCATGGGCCGGGAGACCATCCGGAATGAGCGCCCTCTGGTATGCCATCCTGGCCTTCATGTTGAGCACTTACGTGGTGTTGGATGGGCGTAACTTCGGTGCCGGTATCCTGCACTGGATCGTGGCCCGTAACCGGCAGGAACGGCGTCAGCTCATCGCCGCCATCGGCCCGCTCTGGACCTGGCACGAGGTCTGGCTTTTGGGTACGGGTGGCATCATGATGATGGCTTTCCCCCGCTTTATGGCTCTGGTTTTTTCGGGGTACTACCTGGCCCTCTTCCTGGTGCTCTGGTGCATTCTGCTGCGCGGCATCTCGCTGGAAGTGGGCGGACACATCGACGACGAGCTCTGGCAGACCTTTTGGGACTCCGTTTTTACCGTCAGCAACGCGCTCCTGGCCATTCTCTTCGGCGCCGCTTTCGGCAACGTGGTGCGCGGTGTACCGATGGAAGGCGATGGCTCGTTCTATCTGACCTTCTTTACCAATTTTCGCGTCACCGGCCAGGTGGGCTTGCTGGATTGGTACACTCTGGCCGTGGCCGCCTTCGCCGCCCTGGTTCTAACGGCTCACGGCGCTACCTATCTGACCATGCGCACCGAGGGCCCGGTCCATGATCGCTCGCGGCGCCTGGCCTGGCGTCTCTGGCTGGCGGCCGTGCCCTTGTTTGGCGTCATCACCGCCCTGACCTGGGTGGTGCGCCCGGAGCTTCTGAGCGGACTGCCCCACCGGCCCTTCGCCTGGGTCAATTCCTTCATCGCCCTGGGTGGCACCGCCGCTCTGGTGATGGGGCTCAAGCAGCAGCGGGAAAGACTGGCTTTGACCGGCTCTACTTGGCTGATTTACG
Organism: Vulcanimicrobiota bacterium; assembly: GCA_019637395.1. Taxonomy (GTDB): domain Bacteria; phylum Vulcanimicrobiota; class Xenobia; order Xenobiales; family JADMJV01; genus JADMJV01. The sequence continues at coordinate 169,050 of JAHBVR010000009.1, read as the reverse complement.
GGGTGATCATGACGGGCGCGGCTGCTCTCTTTCCGGTGATGCTTTATTCCACGCTGCCCTCGGCCCCACACTTGAACGCCACCGCCCTGGCCGCCCCCGACCACAGCCTGCGCATCGCCATCGCCTGGTGGATTCCCGCGCTCTGCCTATCCTTATTTTACCTGTACGTGATCCAGCGCTACTATTCAGGCAAGGTCAAGGTGGCCAAGGAGAATCAGGGACTCTACTGAATTTCCCGAGATGAACTTCAACAGCATCTCCATCGGAGGCAGCGGCTCCGTCATTAACGGCAAACACTACTCGGGCAATGTCTCGATCATCAACGGCCAGGTTTTCGTCAATGGAAAACCGGCGGAGGGTGGGGATTCCGTCCGGGGTGACGGCCAGGCCGTCGAGGAATCCCGTGGCCTGAGCGACCACTTCACTCGGGTGGAAGCCTCCGGCATTAACGGGCTGCAGATCGAATGCGGCCAGTCCGAAGAGAAAGTCCAGCTCAAGGGCGAAAGCAATATTTTGCCGCTCATCGAAACGCGCGTGGAAGACGGCGTGCTTCATATCGGCCCCAAGTCGGGCGAAAGCTTTTCCACCAACCAGCCCATTCATGTCACTCTGTTTATGGACAATCTGGACAACCTCGAGTTATCGGGGTCGGTGGACGGTCAGGTCAAAGGTCTGCAGGCCGACCGACTTTCCCTGGACTTGAGCGGCAGCAGTAAAGTGAAGCTGGAGGGCACCGCTCGCCAACTGGACCTGGACATGTCGGGGGCCAGTTCGGCCTCGGCCATGGGCCTGATGGTGGACAATGTGCGCGCCGAGATGTCCGGCGCCTCGAGCGCTATCGTGGCCCCTCAGAAATCTCTGGAAGTCGATGGTTCCGGGGCCTCCAGCCTGGCCTACCAGGGCAACCCCTCCGTCCATAAAGATCTTTCCGGGGCGGCCAGCCTGCGCCAGCTCTAAAGATGCTTGTGTAGAAAGTCCAGCATGGTGCGCCAGCTTTTTTCGGTCTGGGCGCGCTCGGCGCTGGTGACATCGCGCAGATAGGGCGCGTAGACGAGAAAGCCATGCAGGCAGTCGGGATAGAGTTCCACCTGACAGAGTTTGCCCGCCCGTTGTAGGGCCGCCTGCATGTAGCCGGCCTGCTCCCAGGGCACGATGTCGTCTTTCTTGCCCTGCAGGATCAGCACCGGGCATTGAATCTGCGGGGCCACCGAGACGGCGTTGCGGATGGCGAAAGACTGGGGGCGGGCTTCGGGGCCGTCGCCGTAAGTGCGGCGCGTGACGGCATCTCCACCTACCTTGCCGACTCGATTCAAATAATCCCACCAGCGATAAATGTCCATCACTCCATAGGCGGCTACCACCGCTTTGACATCGTGGTTTCGCGCCGCCGCCAGGAAAGAGATCAAGGCGCCGTGGGAGGCCCCGGCCAGGGCGACGCGGCTGGAGTCGGCCTGGGGCACCTGATCCATGAGCTTGATGGCCTCGAGTACATCATCCACCTCGCCCTTAGCCACTTCCACCATGCCGTCCGAGCCGTCTTCGCCGCGATAGCTGGGGGCGAAGACCACAAAGCCGGCGTTGGCCAGGCGCAGAGAGGATAGCCGGTGCTCTTTGGAAATACCGCTGATGCCGTCGTGTGAGAAGATCACCACCGGTTTCTTGCTGCCGACCGCCACCGGCGGCACGAAAAGCAGACCTTTGACGGCCATCCCATGGCTGCGGTAGGTCCACTGGCGCACTTCCACGCCTCGTTCGCGGCCCAGCGCTAAATTGGAAAGCAATTGCGCCCGGGCACAGCCGCACAGAATCAGGAAGCAAACAAGAAATTTCATCGCCCCCTGCATACCCCGGGGAATAGACGGTGAATCCCTGGCGACCTCCAGAGGATGATGAGAAAGCTGCTTTTTTTGACCGGCCTGCTGCTGGCCATGGGCTGCTGGGCCTCCCCCCAGCCTTCGACCGAACTGGCTGGACGGCACTGGGTTCCCTGGGAGGCGGCCCGCGCCCAGGGCGACAAGCCGATCCTGCTGGTGCAGATGCTCGGCGATCTGGATGAAGAGTGGTGTTGAACCAACGCACGCACTTTGAGGGCCGTGCTGCTCTCTGACACCCGTTTCGCCCTGGCCACCCAAGATTGCCGTTTGGCCTGGCAAAATCTGCGGCCCGCCCCCAAGGTGACCATCGACTTTGGCGACGGCAAAAAGTTGCAACGCACCCTCAAGGGCAGCACCGTCATTTATTTATGTCGTCCCGACGGCAGCGTCATCCACGCTTTGCCGGGGATCTACACTCCGGAAGACTTTCTGGCTGAGTGGCCCCAGGCCATGCAGCACTTGAACGACACTGACGCGGCCTGGTCGCGATGGCACGGTTCAGCCGAGATGGCCGCCGTGGTCCGGCCGATGACGGCCAGCAAAGCGATCATGCAGGGTCCCTTGCTCAGGGCTTTGGGCGAATCCTCACCGGCCAGCCCATCTCTGGATATGAGCCGCTATCCCGTGACCCGGACCGAGGTCGCCGCCAACCTGGGACTGCCTCCCGCAGCCAGCGGCTCCGACATCGTGGCGGCCGATTCCCGCCGTTATCGTGAAGTGGCCATTCCTAAAGCCCACGAGTGGCTGGCCCGGTCCAGTCGCCCGCCCTCGGTGGAAAGCTGCACTCTGCCGCTCTTCAAAGAGGTGCTGGGCGTGCCCATCGATGACCCCTGGCTGGGATTGAAAGACGATGACCTACCGGGGACTCGCTAGTTCAAGCTTGCGTTGCTGGCAGGCCTGGGCGATGCGCTGCTGGATTTCAGCCGGGGGGTAGGACAGTTGACCGGCCCCCCCGTCACAGCGGTGAAACCAGAAGATCATCTCGCCAGCGGCCAGCGAGTCGAGGCGCTTTTCCAACTGGTCCAGGCCTCCCAGGCCGGCCTGCTCGATCTCGGCCCAGGTTTTGTTGCGGTTGGTGCCCACCAGCAGGGCGTAGTTCCAGTGGCCGTCTCGCTTCCAACTGTACAACTCCTGACCCTTGAAAGCAGGTTGGCCGAAGGCGGGCAGGGCCAGCAAGAGCAGAATCAGGTAGCGCATCGCCTGTCAGCTTTCAACGCCGGCAGGAAACCTTCCGCTAACAGAAAAAATTTCAACTTGATTTTTTCAAGGCGAGGTCTTCCATGCATAAAACGCTGATCAGTCTGCTCCTGTTGGCTGCTCCCTTTGTGGGCGCGGCCGAGGAATTCAACCTGAAAGCCTCCGACATGCGCGGGGATATGGGGCTGCTGGAAGATTTCGGGCCGACCGGCGCCGTCTTCCTGAATGATGGCAAAGTGCTGGTCTGCGACCGGCGCTACACGGTATTTCATATCTTCGACACCGACGGGCGGCGCTTTCGTTTTCTGGACCACCCCCAGAAGATGGGCGAGGCCAACTTTAGCGGGCTGAGTTGGTGGAAAGACAACCGCTACTTTGTGACCGGCAGTCACTACCATTTCAAAAATAACACCCGCTTCGTCGAGAACCGCTCGATCATGCACCAGGTCAGCTTGCAAAACGAGCAGCTTGACCCTAATTCCGGCAAGGAGAATTACGATCCCGACACGGCCCTGCGGGCCACCGGCTACTTCGGCCAATCCACCGAAACCCCCGGGGAAGTCACCGGGTTGGCCATCGACCCCAAGCACAACCGCATTTTTATCGCCTTTGACAAGTGTCTGGCCAAAGACGGCACTCTGGTGCTCTATGAAGGTCAACTGGACAAGTTCCTGGCTCGCTCCAGTGACTTTGACCTGAAATTCGTGAAGACTGACCTCAAACCGGCCGCCGATCCGGCCACCAACACTCCTTACGATTTGACCGACATCGCCTATGTGCCCGACAAGGGACTGGTGCTGCTGCTCAGCGCCGAAGGCAACGAGGGCAAGCAGTTCGGCTCCAATCAACTGTGGTTTCTGAAAGCCGGCTTCGGTCCGGCCAGGCTGGTGCAAAAGGACCTGGCACCCGGCAACCGCGGCGCCGGCCTGGCCATCCGTCCTACCTCACAGGATGAGTATGAGGCAGCCATCGTTTGTGACAATGCTATGGAAGATACCCGCATTCCCAGCCGGATGTTGTATCTGCGCGGCCTGCGCCTGCCCATGCGCTAAGCTTTTCATTTTACAGTCGCCGGAAGGGGCTCTGCACCGGGATTCGAACCTTATTTCTCGGTTTAAACCCTTGTTTGTATTTGATCAGAACTCCCGTAAGACGCTGAAAGTCATCGCCCTGATGTGGACGGTCTTTCTATCGCTTTGTCTCGGCGCCGGTTTCTTTCTGAGCAATCGTGTGCACCAGGTCGAGAGCCAGCGCTTTCCCACCCTGGCCGAACCATGCTGGTCGGAGAGTGAAGATCAAGTGGCCTATCTCTCCCGCGAGGCGGATGCCAGCGCCTGGCAGCTTTGGACGGTGGGCCAGCAGTCCCGCATGATCTGCCAGTTGGAGCCCGGCGAATGGCGCTTGCTGGGATGGCTCGACAACGACGCCCGCCTGTTGTTGCAGCCGCGCAGTCCGGGGGTTCCCCGAGTGACCGTGGTCGAGGTGGCCAACGGCCAGCAGAAGGAAATCCGCTTCGAGAATCAGGGCATCGAACTCATCGGGGTGCGGGGCGGTCAAATGTTCTTCCAGCGCTACGATAAGCCCGAGAAAAACTCGGACGGTTTGAGCAAATCCTTGAGTTTGCTGCGCTGGAGCCCGGGTGACGACCGCCTCACCAAGATTGTAACCATCCCCTACGAAACCGAGAAGCTGCATATCCAAAAGGTATGGCCTTCCCAGGATGGCAAATGGTTTGCCCTGGATATCGTGATGGGCGAGAGCGGTGATCGGACTCTCTGGTTTTATAATCAGGACGAAGACCAGTTGACCTGGAGCGGCATACGCACCCAGTGCCTGGCCATCCGCAGCACCTGGTCGCCCGATTCCGCCGGTCTGGTGGCGGCCATCCAAACGAAAGAGAATTGCGATCTCTACGCTTTCTGGGATGTTCGCTCCAATCAGTACACCCGCTTGAGTTCAGGCAATGAATCCCGCGCCTATCAGCCCTTCTGGCCCCGTGAGGCCCGCTATTTCCTGCTGCTTGAAAAGAAGCGGGTCTATCGCTTCGAGCCGGAAAATCTACAGGCCACTCAGCTCACGGCTGAGGGTTGGGACCGCCCCAAGAGTCGTGATCTGGCTGTTTCCCCGCGGGGCACCAGCGCGGCCTACGTTGGACCCGAAGGGGACGATGATCAGCTTTACAAGGTTGATTTTCGAGCCAGCCAGACGTTGCCCATGTTGCCGCTTCATCCCAAGACGGCTCAACAGAAAGAGTGGTGGTATGTGATGGGCCTGGCCTTCCGCACCGCCCTGCAGGCCTGGACGCCGCTCTAGTATGGTCGACATGTGGTTCACTTACCCACCCTTTGACGAGCACGACTTTTTGGCGCGCGTGTTGGGACGAGCCCCCGAATTAGTTCCGGGGGTGCTGCGTGACTACCAGTGGGTGCGCCACCCGGCCTATCCCCATGTGGTGCCCTGCGCGGGTGCCCAGGTGGAGGGCAGCCTGTTGCCCAGTCAGATGGGGGACGAGTGGATGTGGGAAGCCGAATTCGGGGTAAGCCAGGGCTATTATCGACGTTTGCAATTGCCCGTAGAGGCGGGCGGCAAATCCTGGCAGGCCTGGGTGCTGGTGGCAGGACCATCTCTCGCCTGGGCCGTCCAAGGGCAGGAGGATACCACTTGCACGTAGCAAGGGGTGACAGCAATTTCAGCGAGGAGTCCGTCCGGTGAGTTATCAGAAGCACCTTTACGCCATCATGTATCCTAATTTTGCGCTGGTCGCCTCGCAACTGGAGCCCGCCGACTTCGGACGTTACTACTCGGTCGGTTCGGCCCGCTACTACTCGGGCAAGATGATTTTCATCGAAGTGGACATCAACTTCCGCGACGAGAACCTGCCGATCGATGAATACTTGGAGCAGACCAGGGAACATCCTGACGGTAGCCCCAAGATGACGAAATTCATCAGCTCCTATCGGGTTCTCGAGCACCTTTCTGTGGAATCTCTGGGGGCGCTCTACGCGGCCACCGTGACCGGAGATGTGCTCTGCATTCAGCCTCAGAAGTTTTCTCCCAGCCCCAGCAATTCGCGCATCAACATCATCCAGGAGCTCAATCCTGTGCAAATGCTGGTGGCCAGCAGTTATGATCACGCCGCCCTGGGCAAGTATCTCACCACTCCGGGCAATCCGCGCGGCTGTCCCAAGTTATTTTTCACCCAGATCGATCTCGATGTAGACAAGTTCCTGGCCGATTGGAAACAGAATCCTTTCCTGGCCGCGCCCATTCCCGGTGTGCACCCCCAGAAGCTTGCCACCGTGCTGGAGGCGCTCAAAGCTGACAACCAGCCCCGGACCAAGAGCATCGGCATCCAGTCCATTTTCGACCGCATCAGCTATTCGCGAATTTGCAACGGCTTTTTCGTGGTGGCCGGCGATGAACTCAAGTTCTATCCGATGCCCAGCCAAGAGGTGTTGCAACGCGAGCATTACAGCTGGTGGAAACACAGCGATATGTAAGGGAGGGCTCTATGCTCAAACGATTCACTACCGCCGTCCTGTTTTTTTCGTGCCTGGCCACGGTCTGGGCCGACCCCTCCTACGAGGAAGTACGTCAAAAGGGCGATCAGGCCCTCAAAAAAAAGGACTATGCCACCGCCGTTCGCGAGTTCGAGCGTCTTGTCTACCTTTATGGAGAAAAGCCCGAGGCTTACGTGGCTTTGGGCTATGCATGCTATCTGGACCAGCGCTATGAACGGGCGATTTTGGAGTTCAAGAAGGCCCTGAACTTCAATCCGCGCCACGCCGAGGCCTTGAACAATCTAATGCTGGCGGTGGGCAAGCGCGCCGTGCAGCAAACCCAGGAGTTGGAGTTCTCCGAGGCCATCAATTTGTTGGCCGCCACCGAACGCCAGTATCCCAGCCACCCGCAGTCGGTCGTGCTGCACTATGCGCAGGGACAGTTGGAGTTCTTTCGCGGCAACGAAAGGGCCGGTTTAAAAGACTGGGAGCAGGTGGCTCAGCGCGTCCCGACTTCCGGTACCGCTAAATTTATCGAAGCTTATAAGCTTTATGCCGGTGGGCGCCCCAAGCAGGCTCTGCCGGCCATGCAGGCGGCTCAGGCCAAGCTCCCCAAAGAACCGGTGGTGCGCAACTACCTGGCCCTGGTGCTTTCCGAGTTGGGCCGCAATAAAGAGGCGCTGGCCCAGTTACAAAAGGCCCGGCAGGGGAATCCCCCCTACATTGACCTGTTTCTTAATCAAGCGACGGTCCTGCTCAAAACCGGAGACCTGGAGAACGCCCAGGCGGCCCTGGTCAAGGCTCGCGATTTGCGCCCGGACTACGCCTCGGTGCACCTCTGGTTGGCGGCTCTGCGCCGTCAGGCCGGCGACCAGGAAGGCAGCAAGAAGGAAGTGGGGCTGGCTCTGGCTGATGCAGCGCAACCGGCCATCCTGGTTTCTGGAGAGGTCGGCAAATCGGTTTGGGTCGATAACGATTATCTGGGCGTGACCCCGGTGGGAGCTTTCGTCAAAGCCGGCAAGCACAAACTGAAGGTGACGGCCAAGGGCCAGCCCGCCGGCTTGTCTGAATTTACACTGGCCGCTGACCAGGTGGCTTATGCCACCACCTCTCCAATAGGCGTCGAGACGGAGGCCGCCAGCGCCGCCGTGCCTGACCAGAGGGCCGCTCGTAGTTTTGCCTTGCGCGATCAGAGCAACAAATATTGGCGTTCCTTCCAGCATTTTCACACTCGCCCGGTAGTGCTGCTTTTTTGGAAAGTGGGCGCTCCCGATAACGACAAGGTGCTGAACGCTTTGAGCGACCTGGGCAATCGCTATGGCACCAAAATTGGCTGCGCGGTCATCCATGTCGATACCGAGAACAAGAATCAGGCCATCGGCCAAATGATGTCCCTGCCGGCGACTTATGCCCGACTCTTCGACGAAGGCTCCGTCACCAAGCGCTACGGACTGACCAACGACCTGCTGCCCAGCGTAATCGTGGTGGACCTGGACGGCTACATCGCTTCCCAGGCCCAGGGGGTCGAGGGAGTTGATAAGGCTCGCCAGGTTCTGGATGGAATGGGCCTGGCACCCCCTCACCCTTGAGAATCGCCGGACAAGGAAAAGGCCCCGCTTGCCGGGGCCTTTTCCTTAGATTCCGGGGGCCTGGATTTGGTAAGAGCCGCCGGAAGGGGCGGGAGGCGGATAGTAGGGGGCCGGAGCCGGTGGATTGTAGGGCGCCGGGTCGTAGCTGGGGCCCGGTGCCGGAGGTTGGTAGGCCGGCTGTGGCGGCGGAATGCGCTCGAGGCGGACCGAGAGGTTGTGGTCCTTGCTGACATCCATCTTTTTGGTGAAGGTCTCGTAGCCGTTGGCAATGATTTTCAGGGTGTAGCTGCCTTTTTTGACCTGTTGCAGGCGCACGCTGCCGGCACTATGATCGGAGTAGCGGTCTACGTCGTTGACCAGGTAGACTTTGGCATCGACGTCGGCGGGACTCACCGAAACTCGCACGCTGCAGATGGGCTGATCGCTTTTGGCGGGTGGATCCTCCGCAATCGGTTTGGGTGTCGCCGCGGGTTTGGGCGTGACCACGGCCACGGGTTTGGGAGTTTCGGCTGGTTTCGGCGTAACGACCGCGACTGGCTTAGGAGAGGGAGTGGCCACCGGTTTGGGCGTCTCGACCTTGGGAGTCGGCCGAGGCGTTTCGATCGGTTCGGGCGTTTCTTCCGGCTTCGGAGTGGAGCTGAAGAGAGGTTCCGGAGTTTCTGAGGCCAGGTTGGCCGCGAGCGGGCTCAGTTCCGGCTGCGGCGTCGAGCTGAGGGTCGATTCTGGAGTTTCGCCTGGCGTGCTGACAGCCACAGGCTGATCTGGAGTGGCGCTTTCGGTCACGGCCACCGGCGGCGTGGTTCCCGGCTTCTTGGGAGGCCAAATCACCACGGCCAACAGCACCGCCGCAAAGGCGGTGACCAGAATGATTGGGCCTTTGCCCATCGGCGCTCTTTGTGGCTTGGGACGGGGCAATTTGGTTCCACCGGGGGTGGTTTGGCCGCCTTCGCCCCAACTTGCCTTGGAGTCAGTCTCTATACCACCGCGAGCGGGAGACTCGTCCAGATCCGGAGGCGGTCCCAGCGGGGCGCGAGGGCCTTCGGGCGCGCGCAAAGTTCCCGAGTTGCGGCCACGTCCGGGTGAGGCTTCGGGCCCTGGCAAGAAGCGCGGTGCCGGGGAAATCTGATCAACCGGCACCGTACCGGTGGGTCCGTCAGTAAGGTCGACCTTGCGCGGAGGCCAGTCGCGAGGGACTACTCCAGAGGGGTCTTCGGGCGGCTTTTCAGCAGATTTATGGTTGACCGGGCGAGGGGGAATGTTGACGCCGGGAGGTCCGTTGCCCGCGGCGGCCGCCTTGGTGCCCTTGAGTTCGAGTTGCTGGAATTCAATACGGCTCGGGGTGGCCGAGGCGGGCGGGGGAGCGGATGGAGGCGGTGAACCAGCCGGAGCAAAAGCGCCGGCCGAAGGAGGAGGGCCGGCCGGCGGTCCGGGGGGGCGGCCCTGGCCGAGATAGCCTGAATTGGGGGCACCTGGTGGCGGGGCTGGCGGTCCGCCCAGGTTGCCGCTGGGCGGCTGGGAACCGGGACGGACCATGGGGCCGGGGGGGCCACCGCCCGGGCGGCCGAGCGGCTGCAACTTGAGCGGAGCGGGTAAAGGCCCAGAAGAGCCGCCCAGGTTGCCTGAAGACTCGCCGGGACGCAAACTGATGGGCCGAACAGGAGGCCGTTCGGCGGAATTTTCTGAATTGTTCTGGTCGGAGCCCTGCTGCGACACGGTCTCTGGTCCTTTTCTCGGGATTGTAGGTACTTCGGTACTTTGTTCGGGGTCTCCCTCTAATTGGCCGCGATTCGTCTTCTTGGAGGGTAGGCTGATGGGGCAACGAAGGCCGCCAAATCTGGAATAGAGGAAGGAGCGCTCACGATGGACATCATCGAGGCGCCCGGGAATGCCCCCGTGCAAGCAGCCGAAGAGTGGAACGAAGAAGAAATTAAGGAGCTGGAGAGTCAGGAGTGGATTGACTCCCTGGACTACGTTCTGGACAGCGGCGGCCATCAGCGCGTCGCTGAAATCCTCAAGGAACTGGCCGTTCACGCTCATCAAAAAGGCGTGGTGTTGCCCTTCTCGGCCAACACACCCTACATGAATACCATTCCGGCCAGTAAGCAGCCCGCTTATCCCGGCAGCCGCGAGATCGAGCGGCGTATCAAGAGTATCATTCGCTGGAACGCCATGGCCATGGTGGTACGCGCCAACCAGCACGAGAGCGGCATCGGCGGTCACATCTCCACCTTTGCCTCGGCCGCCAGCCTCTATGAGGTCGCCTTCAACCACTTCTTGCGCGGTAAGGATTATCATCGCTCCGGCGACATGGTCTATATTCAGGGGCATGCCTCACCCGGTATCTACGCTCGCGCCTTCCTGGAAGGACGCCTCAATGTCGAGCAGTTGGAGAAATTCCGGCAGGAACTGGCGGGTGGGCCTTCCTCGTACCCGCACCCCTGGCTGATGCCCAATTTTTGGGAGTTCCCCACCGTATCCATGGGTCTGGGCCCCATTACAGCCATTTACCAGGCCCGCTATAACAGGTATCTGGAAAACCGCGGTCTCAAGCCGAAAGACGACTGCAAAGTGTGGGCCTTCCTGGGCGATGGTGAAACCGACGAACCTGAGTCGTTGGGCGCCATCACGCTGGCTTCCCGCGAAAAGCTGGACAACCTGATCTTCGTCATCAATTGCAATCTGCAGCGCCTGGACGGTCCGGTACGCGGTAACGGCAAGATCATTCAAGAGCTGGAAGCCGCCTTCCGCGGCGCCGGCTGGAACGTCATCAAAGTCATCTGGGGCGATACCTGGGATGACCTCATGCGCAGCGACAAGAACGGGCTGCTGGTCAAGCGGGCCGGTGAAGTGGTGGACGGTGAGTATCAAAAATATATCGTCGAGTCCGGCGCTTATCTGCGCGAGCATTTCTTCGGCAAAGACCCGCGCCTGATGGAAATGGTCAAGCACATGTCGGACGACCAGTTGGAGCGCTTGCGCCGGGGCGGCCACGATCCCGAGAAGGTGTTTGCCGCCTACCACGCGGCTGTGCGTCACAAGGGCCAACCCACCGTGATTTTGGCCAAGACCATCAAGGGCTATGGCCTGGGCGAAGCCGGTGAAGGCCGTAACATCACCCATCAGCAGAAGAAGCTGAACGTAGAAGAGCTAAAAACCTTCCGAACTCGCTTTGGCATTCCGATTTCCGACGACGAGGTGGTGCACGCGCCCTTCTATAAGCCACCGGAGGACAGCCCCGAGATGCGCTACCTGCGCGAGCGGCGCAAGCAGCTCGGCGGCAGTCTGCCGCACCGCATCGAAGCCTGCCCCAAGCTGCCCATGCCTCAGGCCAGCATCTTTGACGAGTTCAACGGCGGTTCTAACGGGCGCGAACTGAGCACCACCATGGCCTTCGTGCGCACGTTGACCAAGCTGCTCAAGGACGACGGCATGGGCAAATATGTAGTGCCGATCGTGCCCGATGAGGCCCGGACTTTCGGTATGGAGTCGCTTTTCCGCCAGTGCGGCATCTACTCCAGTGTCGGCCAGAACTACGACCCGGTCGATTCCGATAGCCTGCTCTACTACAAGGAAACCAAGGACGGGCAGATCCTCGAGGAGGGCATCACCGAAGCCGGCTCTATGTCGAGCTTCGTGGCTGCCGGCACGGCGTACGCCACCCACGGCATTCCGACCATTCCTTTCTTCATCTTCTACTCGATGTTCGGCTTCCAGCGCATCGGCGATCTGATCTGGCTGGCCGCCGATTCGCGTTGCAAAGGCTTCATGCTGGGCGCCACCGCGGGCCGCACCACCCTCAACGGCGAAGGTCTGCAGCATCAGGACGGCCACAGTCACGTGCTGGCCTATCCGGTGCCCAATCTGATGTGTTACGACCCCGCTTACGCTTACGAACTGGCCGTGATCATCAAAGACGGTATCAAGCGTATGTATGAAGACCAGGAGTCGATCTTCTACTACCTGAGCGTCTACAATGAGAATATGGCTCAGCCGGCCATGCCGGCCGGGGCTGAAGAGGGCATTCTCAAGGGAATGTATCGCCTGCGCCCGTCCGAACTCAATCGCGATAAGCCGATGGCCCAGTTGCTGGGCAGCGGTCCCTTGCTCACGGAGTCGGTGTTGGCTCAGGAATTGCTGGAACACAAATACGGCGTTTCGGCCGAGGTCTTCAGCGTCACCAGTTACAAGGAGCTGCGCCGCGACGGTAAAGAGGTGGAGCGCCATAATCTGCTCCACGCCGATCAGCAGCCTAAGGTTCCCTACGTTGCCCAGGCTTTGGGCAAGGAGCCGGGCGTGGTGGTGGCCACTTCAGATTACCTGAAGATGCTGCCCGACTCCCTGGCGCGCTGGATTCCCAAACCCTTGGTGTCTCTAGGCACTGACGGTTTCGGACGCAGTGACACGCGCAAGCGTTTGCGCGAGTTCTTCGAGGTGGATCACCGCTTCGTGGTGGTGGGCGCGCTGGCTGAATTGCTGCGCCAGGGCAAGGTCAAGTCGGACGTCTACAAGCAAGCCATCAAAGACCTCGAGGTCGACGTCAATAAACTCAATCCGATGATTTCCTAGGAGAGACGCCATGTCGATCGAGTTCAAACTGCCTGATCTAGGCGAAAATATCTCCTCCGCCGGAGTGCTGGCGGTGCTGGTGAAGCCTGGCGACACCATCAAGCAAGATACGCCCGTGCTCGAGATCGAGACGGATAAGGCGACCATCGAGGTGCCCTCGACGGTCGCCGGCAAAGTCAGCCACGTCCTCGTCAAACCGGGTGACAAGGCTTCGGTGGGCCAGGTGGTGCTGACTTTGGAGGGCGAAGAAGCTCCCCAGAAAGCCTCGCCGAAAGCAGAGGCGCCTCAAAAACAGGCGGCCAAAGAAGCCAGGCTTCAGGACGAACCCAAGCCCGGCGAGAATCCCAAAGCTCCGGCCCAAGCGGCTGGTCCTCAGGACGTCAAACTCCCGGACCTGGGTGAAAATATCACTTCGGCCAACATTCTGTCGGTGCTGGTCAAGGTGGGAGACTCGGTCAAGGCCGACAGCGCCATGTTGGAGATCGAGACGGATAAGGCCACCATCGAAGTGCCCACCGGGGTGGCCGGCAAAGTCGAGAAAGTTCATGTCCAGGCAGGTGAGAAGGCCAGCCCCGGGCAGGTCATTTTGACGGTCAGCGGGGTAGCCGCGAGCGAAGCACCGGCCAAGTCGGAAAGCAAGGCCCAGGCGCCGGTAGCGGTAGCTCCAAGCCCCGCCAAATCCGCTCCTAACGGCAGCTCCAAACCGACCACTCCGCCGGTGAGGTCAGGACGTTCGGCGGCGGCATCTCCCACCGTCCGCCGTCTGGCGCGCGAAATCGGGGTGGACGTCAGTCAGGTGCGCGGTAGCGGGCCCAAAGGTCGAATTTCCCACGACGATATCAAAGCGCACGCGCGCGCGCTACTCAAAGCGCAACCGGCTCCCGGCCAGGCGGCCGGCCCGGGAGCGTGGCGTGGCCCGGTGGTACTGCCTCTGCCCGATTTCGCCAGGTTCGGCGAAGTTGAGCGTGAGGGAATGAACAGTATCCGCAAGAAAACCGCGGAAAACATGGCTCAGGCCTGGTCCACCATCCCTATGGTAACCCAGTTCGACAAAGCCGACGTGACCGATTTGGAAAAGCTGCGCGTCAAGCTCGATCCCAAGGCGCGCGCGGCCGGCGGCAAGTTGACGGTGACGGCCATCTTGATGAAGGTCTGCGCGTCGGCTCTGAAACGCTTTCCCAAGTTCAATGCCAGCCTCGATCTGGCCAAAGAAGAAGTGATCTTCAAGAAATACTTCAACATCGGCGTGGCCGTGGATACCGAGCGGGGCTTGCTGGTGCCGGTGGTGAAGAACGTTTCCGGTAAGAATATCTTCGAAATTTCGGCCGATCTTCAGGTGATTGCGGAAAAAGCCCGCAATCGCAAGGTCTCTCCCGATGACCTTCAGGGCAGTTGTTTTACGATTACCAACCTGGGCGGGATCGGCGGAACCTCTTTCACGCCGATCGTGAACCCGCCTGAAGTAGCCATTCTGGGGGTCTCGCGTTCCTCAGTGGAAGCGGTCTGGCGGGAAGACCAGTTTGTGCCCCGCACCCTGCTGCCGCTCAGCCTGAGCTACGACCACCGCTTGATCGACGGGGCCGAGGCGGCCCGCTTCCTGCGCTTTGTCTGCGAAGCGCTGGAGAATCCCGCTCTATTGCTTTTCGAAGGGTAAATCATGGCTACATTTGAGAGAACAACCCAGGTTCTGGTGCTGGGAGGCGGCCCGGGCGGCTATGCTGCCGCCTTCATGGCCGCCGACCTGGGAATGGAAGTCACGCTTGTCAACCGCGAAGCGAATCCGGGTGGGGTCTGCTTGTATCGCGGCTGCATCCCCTCCAAAGCCTTGCTGCACGCCGCCAAAGTCATCCATGAGGCCAGGGAGGCGGAACACTATGGAGTGACTTTCGGCGCGCCCAAGATCGACTTCGAAAAATTGCGTGGCTGGAAGACTTCGGTGGTGGAGAAACTTACAGGTGGGCTCGGCACCATGGCCAGGCAGCGCAAAGTCACCTACCTGCAGGGCGAGGGCAAATTGCGTGACGCTCACAGCCTGGAAGTCACTTTGCAGAACGGGGACACCGGGGTGGTCAAGTTCGAGAAGGCCATCCTGGCCACCGGCTCGCGACCGATTCTGCCGCCGATATTCAATATCGGATCGCCGCGAGTGTGGGATTCCACCGGCGCTCTGGACATGGAGGAAGTTCCCAAGCGCCTGCTGGTGGTGGGAGGTGGCTATATCGGTCTGGAGTTGGGCAGCGTTTACGCCGCTCTGGGCAGCGAAGTGACGGTGGTGGAGGCCACTTCGGGCCTGTTGCCGGGGGCCGACCGTGACCTGGTGCGGGTGCTGCAAAAGAGCGTCGAAGAAAAGATGTCTCGCGTGCTGCTCAACACCAAGGTGACTTCCATGAAAGATGTCGGTGAAGGAGTCGAGGTGAAGCTGACTCCCAATGAAGGAGAGGCCTACAGCGAGAAGTTCGAGCGCGTGCTCATCTCCATTGGACGCCGTCCCAATACCGAGAATTTGGGCCTGGAACATACCAGGGTGGAGATCGATGGGCGCGGATTTATCAAGACCGACCGTCAGGGACGCACCCAGGAATCCAACATCTTCGCTATCGGCGATGTCTCCGGTGACCCCATGCTGGCTCACCGCGCCACCCATCAGGGACGTCTGGCCGCCGAAGTCATTCACGGCAGCAAGGCCCATTTTGAACCTCAGGCCATCCCGGCCGTGGTCTTCACCGATCCGGAACTGGCCTGGGCCGGGCTGACCGAGCAGCAGTGCAAAGATCAAAATATCAAGCACGAGGTGGCCAGGTTCCCCTGGGCTGCCTCCGGCCGCGCCCTCACCCTGAATGCCGCCAACGGCCTGACGAAATTGATCGTCGACCCGGAGGACGGCCGCTTGCTAGGTGTGGGCATTGTGGGATCGGGCGCCGGCGAATTGATCGCCGAAGCCACGCTGGCCCTGGAAATGGGGGCCCTGGCCGCCGACATCGGTCTGACCATCCACGCCCATCCCACCACTTCCGAAACGCTCATGGAGGCGGCCGACGTTTTCTTTGGCCATTGCACCCATCTCTATAAGCCCAAAAAAGAGACCGCCAGGGGATAACACCCTGGTTATCTTGTCAATTGTACGTTTTTCGATGTACAATGGCGAATGCCTGAAAACATTCGGTTGGGGAAATCAGAAGCGCGAAGCAAGTTTCTACCCCTTGTGCAGTCAGTTGTCCAATCGGGTAAAACCGTCGAAATCACCGATCGAGGCAAGGTCGCCGCAGTCTTGCTCAGCCATCAGGAGTATCTCCGGTTGATGGCCCGGGCCGATGAGCGCCCGGCTACCGCTCGGTCACCGGTGGGTACCGTCGTGCTGGTTGCCGATGTAGAAAGTGACGAAAGTACTTCCAGCCTGCTGCTGGAGTCTTTGCGGCGGCGCGCTGACTCGCTTTGATTCCAACCGTTTTGGTGACGGATACTCATCCCCTGGTGTGGTATCTAGCCTCTCAATTTGGCAAGCTTGCTCCGGGGGTTCGGCGCGCCTTCGATGAAGCTGTTTCCGGGGATAGAACGATTTGGATACCCGCCGTCGTCCTTTGGGAAATGTCGTTGCTGGTGAAGCTGGGGAAAATTCGTCTGACCGTTTCTATCCAAGACTACATCGACCAGCGATTTTTTGCCCAGGGTTTGCACACTACCGACTTATTGGCTGAGGACGTGGCCCTGTCTCACCAACTTCATTTTACTTCGGATCCCTGGGACACGATGATTGTTGCTACCGCACTGCGCTTAGATTGTCCACTGATCACCAAAGATGCGGTAATTCATCGGGAGGAGCCTTGCTCCATTTACTGGGGCTGAATTGGTTTCAGTACCAGCAACGGGATTTTGCGGTCGGTCAGCTTCTGGTATTGAACGTAGCCCGGGTAATAGCGGCAGAAGACCGGCCACATACGGTCGCGAAACTCCTCGTCGGCCAGTTCGGCGCGGACTTCCCAGTGATGGGGACCGATTTGCACCCAGCCCTGCGGATTGGCCATCAGATTCTTGGCCCAGTGGGGGGCCTCGGCCTGACCGCCGTAGGAAGCCACCACCACCAGGTTGGCTCCGTCCGGCAAGGTCAGCAGGGGCGTGGTAAAACGCTTGCCGGACTTGCGTCCGGTGGTGGTCAGTAAGATTTGCGGGGCGCCGGCGAAGAGTCCGCCGATGACCCCGTTGCTGATGCGGTAGAGAAAAGTGTGAAAGCTGGTAATCCAGCGGATGACCTTGCGGTTGTGTTTTTTGCCTCGAGTGCCTGCTTCTAATTCCATGGAGTGGCCTTAGCGCTCATCGGGCAACGGTCCTACGTAGCGCACCTCGGGGCGAATCAGCCGCCCTTCTTTTTCTTGCTCAAAGATGTGAGCCAGCCAGCCCAGCACTCGCCCGCAGGCAAAGACAGCCGTGAATTCTTCGCGCTCAAAGCCGATTGCTTCCAGCAGCAGAGCGGTGTAATATTCCACATTGGTCTGGAGCACGCGCCCCGGTTTATGGGCCGCCAGCACCGCCGTAGCCAGCTTCTCCATCCTTTCTGCGAAGCGCAGGCGCTCGGCCAATTCCGACGATTGCTCCGCCAGTTTTTGGCAGGCGACGCGCAGCACTTCGGCGCGAGGATCGCGCACGCGGTAGATGCGGTGCCCAAATCCCATCAGGCGCTCTCCGCGGGCCAGTTTGTGCCGAAACCAGTCCTCCGGATCCGGAGCTTGTTGCAGTTCGTCCAGCATATCCAGCACCGGGCCCGGCGCTCCGCCGTGCAGTGGCCCCTGCAGCGCTCCCAGAGCGGCGGACAGCGCGGCTCTCTGGCCGGCGCGGGTGGAGGCCACCACCCGCGCCGTAAAGGTGCTCGCGTTCATGCCGTGCTCAGCCACGCAGATCCAGTAACGGCGCAGGCCGTCCGGCCACTTCAGGCCGGCCATGCGAGCTACGTCGCTGACGTGATCGGCCTGGGGGTCGGGCTCGGCCGCGGGATGGCGGCGCAGCGCCAGCGCCACCCCCAGGGCGGCTACCCAATCGGCCGGATTTTTCGTGTCGGGCAGGCGGTCCAAGGCCAGGCGCAGCCACTCGATCGGCGCCAGTCCGTGGGCCAGCGGAAGGAGTTCGCGTAGCGCGGGGGCCACCCGAAGACGAGCCTCACCCAGGTTTTCCAGAGGCACCTCCCACAAAAATCGGGCCAGTTCTTCAAAGCTCTTGTCCCCCAGATCATGCAGGTGAACCCCGCGTAAAATCAGCCGTCCCGCCTGCCCGTCCACCAGGCTGATGCGACTGTCCGCCACACAAACTCCCTCTAATCCACTGGCCACTACCTGCATCTTCTTGCTTTCCTTTCGACTTTCTCTGAGCCGAGGATGATGCATTGACAGACTTAAGTCAATCTTGATTTAATCATCAATATGAAGTTGCTTACCTCGGAACAGGCGGCCCAGGCTCTGGGCGTCACCAAGACCACTCTCTACGCCTATGTCAGTCGAGGCCTGCTGGAATCGGTGGAGGGGCCGGAGCGCACCCGCCGCTATCGCTGGGAAGAGGTGGAGCGGCTGCGCCTGCGCAAGCAGCGGCCGGTGGAAGCGGCCGAGAACGCTCTCTACGGGGGGTTGCCCAGCTTGGAAAGCCGCATCTCCACCATCGAGCCGGATCGGCTCTGCTATCGCGGCCAGGAAGTGGTCAAGCTTTCGCGGGAAAGCACTCCGCGGCAGGTGGCTGCATTGCTCTGGGCGGGTTCGAGCGATTATCCATTGCCGCCGGACTCAGCCGAAACCTGGACAGGACCGTTTCTTGCCGGCGCCCTGACCTGGCTGGCGGCCCAACTGGAGGCGGACTGGTCGGCCTGGGACCTCAGCCCCGAAGGCGTGCGGCGCACCGGATGGCGCATTTACCAGGCGTTTCGCGCCCAGCTTCCGGACCACCCTCGCCTGGATCAGGCTCTGATTCTGTGTGCCGACCACGAACTCAACGCCAGCACCTTCGCCGCCCGGGTGGCCGCCAGCACCGGCGCCAACCCCTATGCGGTAATCAGCGCCGCCCTGGCCGCCCTGAGCGGGCCCAAGCACGGCGGAGCCACTTCTCAGGTGGAGGCTCTCTTCGCCGAAGCCGCCGCCGGCAGCCCCCACCAGGCTATCGGCGAACGGCTGCGCCGCGGCGATCCGGTGGCCGGCTTCGGACATCCGCTCTACCCCCAGGGCGACCCGCGTGCCCGCGCCCTGCTCGAACCCAATCCCCAGGCCCAGGCCTGGGTGGATGCTGGCCAGCAACTGCTCAACGCTTACCCTACCGTGGACCTGGGCCTGGTGGCCCTGGGATTGCCGCGCGGCGTCGCCTTCCAGGTTTTTGCCACCGGCCGCTGCCTGGGCTGGATCGCCCACGCCCTGGAGCAATACGCTGACGGCCGCATGATCCGCCCGCGCGCTTTTAACCGGGGCTCTCAAGGATTGTGGAAAATCAGATTTTCAGACAAACTTGAAGAGTGAAAAGAATCAATGCCACCGAGGCCGCTCGCAAGTTCTCCGAGCTTGTTAATCGAGCCTATACAGACAAGAAGACTTTGTGATCGTCCGCAACGGAGAGGAGGTGGCTCGCATTCTGCCGCCTCAGACGCGGCTCTGTTGGGGTGACCTGGTCAAGGCTCTGGGTCCGTTGGGTTCACCGGATGAAGATTTTGCAGCCGATTTAAGGGAAATTCGGCGGATGCAGCCGGGTTCACCGTCGGAGCTCACGACCTTCAGATTGCGGCGACGGCACTTCAATACGACTTGAAGGTTCTAACCACCAATCCGAAAGGCTTCGCGCGAGTACCCCTCCTACAGATTGCTACGCTGTAGTCTCAGATACTCCACCGCGCCGCAGCCGGCCACCAGGCCGCTGGCCAGGCAGGCGGTGAGCAGGTAGCCGCCGGTGGGGGCTTCCCAGTCGATCATTTCCCCAGCGCAGAAGACGCCGGGCAGGCGCTTGAGCATGAGCTGATCGTCGAGTTCTTCGAAAGCGACGCCGCCGGCGGAACTGATAGCTTCTTCCAGGGGACGAGGGGCCAGCAGCCGGAGGGGCAGATGTTTGGCCGTCTCGGCCACCTGCTCGGCGTTGGACAGGTCGGGCAGTATTTCCCGAACGAGAGCCGCTTTGACGCCCTCCAGCCCGGCTCGACCCAGGTGCTTGGCCAGGGAGTTCGAGCCCCGGGGCCGGGCCAGCTCTCGTCTCAGTCGCTCCAAAGGGCGGTCCGGTACCAGGTCCAGGTGCAAAATGGCCGAACCGTTGCGGGCGATTTCCTCGCGCCAGCCGGGGGAGAACGGGTAGAGCAGGCTGCCTTCCAATCCATAGTCGGAAACCACGCAGTCTCCGCGGCGTCCTTCGATCTCGACCGACTTCAGAGGGCAGCCGGCGAAGCGTTCGCGCATGACGGCGCTCCAGGCTACTTCAAAACCGCAGTTGGAAGGCTGCAGCTCGGCCACCGAAATCCCTTTGCCCCGCAACCAGGATACCCAGGCTCCGTCAGAACCAAGGCGTGGCCAGGAACCACCGCCCAAAGCCAAAACCACCGCCTGAGGCGAGCGCCGCTGTTCTCCCTCCGGGGTCGCGAACCGTAGCTCTCCTCCCGCTGTCCACCCCTCCCAGCGCCAGCGCTGGCGGATGTCCACCCCTCCGGCGCGCAGCCGCCGCAGCCAACTGCGCAAGAGCGGGGCGGCCTTCATTTCGCTGGGAAAGACTCGGCCGGAAGTGCCTACAAAGGTCTCCACGCCCAGTCCCCGCGCCCATTCTCGGATTTTTTCCGGACTCAAGATCTGCAGCCAGGCCGCTGGACGTGCGTGGCTGTAGCGCCCGGCAAAGGCTTCCAGGGGCTCGGAATGAGTCAGGTTGAGGCCACCTTTGCCGGCCAGCAGAAACTTGCGCCCGACCGAGGCCATAGCATCGCATACCTCCACACTCAGCCCCGCTTTGCTCAATGCTTCGGCCGCCATCAAGCCGGCCGGCCCGCCGCCGATCACCAGAACACTCATGGAAGCCCCGATTTCGCTCCTCGGCAGGCGCGCCCTCTGGAGCCTGAGCCAGGAGCCGGGGGTTTTCAACCCGTAGTAGCCGATATGAAGCGATTTCTTCTGGCTCTGACCCTTAGTCTGGCCGGCTGGGCTCAGCCTGCCCATCACGCCGGATCCCATCACGATTTCAAAGACATCCCTCGTTGGGTGGAGGCTTTTGAGGAAAAAGGGCGAGACGCCTGGCAAAAACCGGCGGAGGTGGTGGAATACCTGGGTCTGCAGCCCGGCCAGGTGGTGGCCGATGTGGGCGCGGCCAGCGGCTATTTCAGTCGTCCTCTGGCCCGGGCCGTGGGGCCCGACGGATGGGTTTTCGCGGTCGAGGTCGAGGCCGGCTTCTTTCCGCCTTTGCACCAACTGGCTGCTCAAGCCGGGGTCAACAACATCGCTACCGTGTTGGGCGGTTTTGACGACCCCCATTTGCCCGAAGCGTCCACCGACGTGGTCTTTATCTGCGATACTCTGCATCACATTGAGGGCCGGCCGGCGTATTATGAGAAGCTGAAGCGGGCCATGAAGCCGGACGGAAGGATCGTGGTAGTGGACTTCTTTCCCGATCGGGATATCCCGGTGGGACCGAAGAAAGGCGAGCGACTCTCGGTCGAGCAGGTTACTCAAGAACTCCGGTCGGCCGGCCTGCGCGTGAGTCAGAACCTCACGCTGCTGCCCTATCAGTACGTCATCGTGGGGGAACGGTGAAGGCCTGCGTCTTTTGCGCCGGAATGCGCGGCGAAGTCGAGCTCTCGCGCGTTTTTGAAGACGACGAGGTGTTGGCTTTTTTAGATCATAAGCCGGTTTTTCCAGGCCACGTACTGTTGATTCCTAAGCGTCACGTGGCCACTCTGGATGAATTGACACCTGAGGAGGTGCCGGGCCTTTTTGAAAAATTGAAGGTCATCAGCCGGGCGGTGCCCCTGGCCGCGGGTGGGCAAGGCTGCTTTGTAGCCAACAATAACGTGGTCAGTCAGAGTGTTCCTCATCTACACTGGCACGCCGTGCCGCGCACCAGGGGCGATGGGTTGAAAGGGTTTTTCTGGCCCCGCCATGCCTATGCCGACAGGCAAGCTCAAGAAGCTATGCGGGCCCGCCTGGAGGACGTCATTCTCCAAGAACTTATCCTGGACTTCTGGTTCGGACCCGGTCCAGGCCCCTCCAGCGAGTTCTACGTAAAGCGCTGGTTTGCCCAAGACGCCGAATTTGACCGCAGCCTTCGCGAGCGCTTTGGCAAAGCCATGCAGACCGCCCTGGACGGCGGGCTGACCAGTTGGGAGACCACTCCCCGCGGGCGCCTGGCCCTAATATTGCTGCTCGACCAGTTTACCCGCAACCTGGGCCGGCATACGGCCGCCGCCTTTGCCGGGGACGAACGTGCTCAGCGTCTGGCCCGGGAAATGGTGGATCAAAAGATTGATCAAGCATTGACTTTCGATCAACGTATCTTCGCCTACCTCCCTTTTGAGCACGGCGAGTCGGCCGAATGGCAGAGACTGAGCCTGAAAATGTATGAGCAGCTACGCGACCAGGCCGGCGAGAAGTATCGGAATTACCTGACCTTCGCGGAGAAGCATGCGGTGATTATCGAGAAGTTCGGCCGCTACCCGCACCGCAACGAAGCTCTGGGGCGGGAAAGCACGGCCGCAGAGAAGGCCTTTCTCGAGGGGCCCGACTCCACTTTCTGGTAGAGCGCGGCGGGAGTTCAGGGGTTTTTGGGGGCCGAGTCGTTTTTGATTTCTTCCAGTGCCTTGGGAGCCTTGGGCTGGTCGCCTCGGGGCGCCTGCTCCATCTCGATGCCTTTGGCCGAACTGTATTGGAAGGTCTTCATTCCATATTTTTCAGGATTGGGACACGAGATGACGTAGCCGTCGACCAGTTTTTTGTAGCCCAAATTTTTGCCGGTTAGCGGATCGCTGGGCATCTTCTGCAGATACTTGGGCAGCAGATCATCCAGGGAGTTGGGATACTGGCTGGCGTGGTCCTTGGCGTACATTTCCACGTAGGTGGCCACCATCTTCAGCAAGCTCTGCTGAGATCGTACGAACTCGGTGAAGCGTTGCAGGTCGGCGATGTCCTTGAGGTAGCCCCAATCCATGGAGCCTACGGCAATCCTGGCGCCGCCATATTTGGCGGCATCGGGTACGCTTAAGGTATACTTGCGACCCTCCAATTTGTAGGTGAAGGATTGATTGGTGGCCGGGTCCACCGGAATGGGGATGGGCTTGGGGGCACGGGGCGCTTTGCCCCGGTAATACTGGTCCATTTCGTTGAGATCCAGCGGATAGACACCGGTTTCCATGAAGAAATGCTCGACCAGGCATTGTAAACGACTGAGCCGTTGCCAGGCTTCGGTGCTTTTGTCTTGAGCCAGAGCCGGCGCGGGCGCCAGCCACAGTAACCCGCAGAAAAGAGCGGTCTTTACTGTCCCATCCAGTAGTCTTTTAGCCATTTGCTTCGCGTAGGATGACGCAGCTTGCGCAGAGCTTTGGCTTCGATCTGACGGATGCGTTCACGGGTAACCCCGAACTCCTGACCCACCTCTTCCAAGGTGCGCGGGCGACCGTCTTCCAGTCCAAAGCGCAACTGGAGAACTTTCTTCTCACGCACGGTGAGGTTCTCCAGGACGTCTTCCATTTTCTCCTTTAAAAGCTGTGTTGAGGCGGCTTCGGCGGGCGCCACCGCATCGGCGTCCTCGATGAAGTCTCCCAGGTGCGAATCCTCCTCCTCGCCGATCGGCGTCTCCAGAGAAATCGGTTCCTGCGCGATCTTCATGATCTCGCGGACGCGTTCTTCGGCGAATTTCTTCTTCTTGCGGATCTCTTCCTGTACCATTGGATCTTCGGCCGAATATTCGCGGCCGAACTGCTTGGAGAGCGAAGCACGCACTTCTTCCACGTCGATCGGATACATCTCGCGCGTGATTTCTTCCACGCTCGGGTCCCGCCCAAGATCCTGCAGCAACTGGCGGCTGATGCGGATCAAGCGGTTGATGGTCTCGACCATGTGCACGGGAATACGGATGGTGCGGGCTTGATCGGCCAGCGCGCGGGTGATGGCCTGGCGAATCCACCAGGTAGCGTAGGTCGAAAACTTGTAGCCCTTGCGGTAGTTGAACTTTTCCACGGCGCGGATCAAGCCCAGGTTGCCTTCCTGAATCAAGTCCAGGAAGAGCATGCCGCGACTGATGTATTTCTTGGCGATACTGACCACCAGACGCAAGTTGGCCTCGATCAGTTTGCGCTTGGCTTCCGCTCCGTCGGCCACCAGCCACTCCACTTCACTCAGACGCACCAGGTGGGCGCGGCGTTCTTCGGCGGTGGCGCCACCGGACACGCCGGCGCTGACATCGTCTTTATAAACCTGCTTACCGCGGCTCCAAAAGCGCTCGATGTGCTTGTGCTTCTCGAGCAATTCCTTGGTATCGTACAATGATTCGGGGCCGTATTTGGCGGCTTCCAGACGGTTCTTGACGGCCACCGCCGACTTGCCGTTGGCGGCCAGTTTGTGCAACGTCTCGTCTTCATCGTCCTCGTCCTGGTCGAGGCGAGCCTGGGCTTCCAGCCCGGCGGCCACTTCTTTGTCCAGAGTGGCCCAAACGCACAGCCACATGGGTTCGAGCTCAAGCAGCTCGCCCATGGCTTCGTCACCTTTCTCGATGCGCTCGGCCAGCGAAACTTCTTCATCGGGGCTCAACAGATCGACACGGCCGATCTCCTTGAGGTACATGCGGACCGGATCGTCGAGCGTGATGCCCTCGGGCACATATTCTTTTTTGGCGGCCTTCTTGGTGGTTTTGGCCGGCTTGAGGTCTTCCTCGTCGGGCTCGTCGGCGTCGTCGACCACCTCCACGCCTTCATTGACGAAGCGTTCCAGAATCTCGTCGAACTGGTCTGGACTGACGTCCAAGGTGGAAAGAGCCTCGATGATTTCGTCATGAGACAGTTGACCTTTGGCCTTGCCCTTGGCCAACAGTTTTTCCAGGGCCTGGGGGAGATCCAATTTTTCGCCAGCTTCCGCTTTCTCGGGCTTAGTGGGCATTTTCTTCGTCATCGAGCACCTTTGAGTCTACGCTGCAGTTGAGTATATTCCACGTATCGTTCGTCGTCTGGAGGTAGAGTCCCGGCGGCGAGGCCTTCCAAAACGATTGGACGCAAGCTCTCAAGCCGAAACTCGTCATACTTGTCGCGGAGACTCTGGACCAGTTTCTCCACATCCTCCGCGGTGCCGCTCGGGGGTGGCTCTAAGAGCAACTCCGTCAAGTCCGCGGAAGCTTCGGGGTCTTCGAGGTGAGGAGATAAATCCTGCAACTGTATGGGTTGGTCGCCGACCCGGACTTGCCAGAGTGCGGCAAATAAGGGTCTGAATCGGTCGCTCGTGATAATGCTGGGAGCTATCTTGGTGCGCACCTGCTCGAACCATTCCGGGTGCGCGATACACACCCGAAACAGGCGAGCTTCCGGGCTTCTCGAGTCGATTTGACCGCGACGACGCTGTAGGACGGCTCCTTGCTGCTTGCTTGACAATTTCCATTGGACCCGATTCTCGTTAATGCCGAGCACGCGGGCCACGCGAACCACGTAAGCCTGTTGGCGCACGGGATCCTGGATCTTGTCAAGGGCCGGGAGGACTTCGCGCGCGAAATCCTCCTTACCTTCGGGCCGGCTCAAGTCAAAACGCTGTTCATTTTGAGAGATCACGTAGTCGATGACCGAACTGGCAGAATCCAGCATTTGTTCGATTCCCGCTTTCCCCTCCCGGCGCGCCAGGGAATCCGGGTCTTCGCCTTCGGCCAGGGCGGCGATGCTTACCCGCAGGCCCGCCTGCTCGAACAGTTCAATGCCTTTGATGGTGGCGTTCTGGCCGGCCCGGTCGGCGTCGTAGGCCATGGTTACATTCTTGGTGTAACGGCGCAGCAGAGCCGATTGTTCGCTGGTGAGGGCGGTGCCCAGGCTGGCCACGGCGATGCCCACGCCGACTTTGCTCACCGAGACCACGTCCAGGTAGCCTTCCACAATCAGAGCCCGGTCCTGTTTGGAGATCTCGCCGCGGTGCAGTTGCAGGCCGTAGAGATTGCGCCGTTTGCTGTAGATAAAGGTCTCCGGTGAGTTCAGGTACTTGGGTTGAGAGTCGTCGAGCACGCGCCCGCCGAAGGCCACCACCCGATCCTGGATATCGAAAATCGGGAAGATGACGCGCGCCCGCAGCATGTCGGTGTGGCGCCCGTTGCGCTCGCGCAGCACGCCGACTTCCGCGCCTTCTTCGGCTGCGTAGCCCGAGGAAGTGAGCTTGTGCAACAGGGCGGTGCCGCCGTTGGGCGCCCAACCCAGCTGAAAGCGTTCGATGGTGGCCATGTCCAGCCCGCGCCGAAAAAGATACTCGAGTGCTTCCTTGCCCAAAGGGCTCTTGACCAGCAACTCATGATAGTAGTGGGAGCAGCGTTCCAGCAGTTCAAGCAAGCGCTTGCGCCGGGCTGTTTCGGCGTCATCGCTCTCTTCCACGGCAATTTCCACGCCCACTTCGTGGCCCAGGCGCCGTACCACTTCCGGAAAGGGCAGGTTCTCGATCTTGACCAGGAAGTGAAAGAGTCCGCCGCCTTCGCCGCAACCGAAGCATTTGAAAGCGCCGCGTTCGGGATTGACGCGAAAAGAAGGGGTCTTCTCGTTGTGAAATGGGCATAAGCCCAGAAAGGCCGCGCCGTTTTTGCGCAATTGCGTATAGCGGCCCACGATGGCCACCATGTCGGCCCGGCGCAGAATTTCATTGAGGGTTTCGTCAGGGATTCTCGGCACGCAGGGCCTCCACTTCTGCCGTGCTCAGGGCGCGGCACTGGCCCTCCGGCAGGCCTCCCAGCAGAATCGGGCCAAAAGCCACGCGGCGCAGCCATTGCACGGGATAGCCCACGCTCGACAACATCCGGCGCACCTGGCGTTTGCGTCCTTCGCGCAGTTCCACCTCCAGGCAGTCTCGCCCCCAGCGCACGCGGCAGGGAGCGGTCGGGCCGTCTTCCAGTTCCACTCCCTCACGCAATCGCGCCAACACGTTCTCGGGAGGCCGGGCGCGCAGGCCGCAGTGATAAGTCTTCCATACATGTTGGGAGGGGTGCAGCAGCTTGAAAGCCAGGTCGCCGTCGTTCGTAAAAAGCAACAGGCCCATCGAGTCCAGGTCCAGGCGGCCGACCGGGAAAATGCGGGGCAGGTGTCTGGGCATCAGGCGCATGACCGTGTCCCGCCCTTGCGGGTCGGAAACGGTGGTGATGTAGCCGGCCGGCTTGTTGAGCATCCAATAGTGAAGGCCGGAGGTCAGCACCACCGGTTTGCCGTCCACCAGCACTTCGTCGCCGTCCGCCACACACGCACCCAGTTCCACAACCTGCGTGTTTATCCGCACTCGGCCCTCTTCGATAAGCTTCTCGCAGGCCCGTCTGGAGCCCACTCCACAGCGGGCCAGATATTTTTGCACCCTTTCTTGCACCGAGAAAACTACCGCGTACCTGGGCGCCCGTCCTGTCTCAGCAGGATAATCGCTGAGAGATAGAAGAACCTTACGGCAAACCCGAAATTCCCAAGGGAGGTCCTAGATGGCGGACGAAAACCGGTTGACGATCATGCAGCGGCAGGTCGTCTATGATGCGGATGACTATACCTCCCGCGATACTTTGCAGGCCGCTCTTAAGCCCGAACTGGACCGCCAGCAAGAGCGCATCGGCGAGCTGGAGAGCCTGAAGAAGACCCAGGACTCCATCGCCAAGGAGATGAGCGAGGACCTGGTCCAGCAAAAGCCCATCTGGGAATGCCTGCGCGAGGCGGCCAGCGGGGACCGCCAGAAATTCGGCCTGGCTATGCGCGGATTGCTCGAGCGTATTCCGGTGCTGCGCTCCAAGCTACCCGAGCGCCCGCTTTCCGAGCTGCTGCAAGAGAAGATCCAGATCACCGAAACGCGCGTGCGTGAGGTCGGCAGCTTTCTGGATCGCATGGAATCAGAAGTCGAGAATGTCCGTCAGGATATCTCCCGCCTCAACAAAAAGATGCTGATGGCCACTCAGAACAAGGAGAAAGCTGCTCAGTACATTCTCCAGCTCAAGGAGATCGAGAAGCAGCTTCATGCCGAGGTCGATGCCATGGGCTCTGAAAATACCGTGGCCAAGCGCGAGAAGCAGACGGAACTCGATGAAGTTCGCCGCCTGATCAGCGAGCACGGCGGTAAATTACGCCTCTACGCTAACGCCGACGAGCGCATCCACAGCATCGTCAAGATGAACAACAACTTCCTGGAACTACTCAACAATCTGCACAATAACATGCAGAACATGTATGATTCCGGCCAGGAGGTCCTGGACGAACTGCGCGGCAACCTGGCCTCGCTGTCCACCGCCACCGAAGCCAGCGAAATCACCATGGACATGCAAAAAGCCATGTCCTCGCTCAAGACCAGCGTCAACAAAGTGGCCACGTTGGCCTCGCAAACCAGTCTTTATCTGACCTCCAACGTCGAGAAGCTCACCTCCGAGATGCGCATCTACGACGAAACCACCCAGCAACTGGTCGAGCAGAACCTGGCCGCCGAGCGCGCCATCCAGGACAAACGCCTGGACGAGACCCTGCGCATGGCCCGCGAACAGCTGAGTGGAGGGGGAAGTCATCAAGCTGCACTGCCGGGTGAATAATGGCTATTCCCGCCCCTGAATATGAGCGTGAACGTCCCGAACCAGTTCTGACCCACGGCGTTGACCCCACCCAGTATCGTATCCTGTTGCGGGATGCGGACGCCGATCAGTTTTTGGATTTCTTGCGCAGGCTGATCAAAGGCGGGCGCCTCAATCAGTTTTATCCCAATCCCAACGGGCTGGATAATCTGTATCGGCTCATGTCTCCCAGCGGTAACCTGGGGATCGACCCGGAGATCCGCATCAATCCTCGCTGCGGATTGCCGTCTGAGCCGGATATCGGGCGAGTGCTGGCCGACAAGGAAGCGGCCCCCCGCTTTCTGGCTCGCAACGACACGGCCGAGGTCAATTCACGCACCGACGAGGCCTCCTTCAAATTGCACCGGCGCCTGCAGTATCTGCGGGACGTCCACAAAAGCGATTTGCCCAAGCGCATTCACCACGAGTTGAAGCTGCGCAAGATCGATCTGGTCACCAAGACGGCCTCTTTTTACTCGATCTTCGAACGCTACGACCCGGGCGAGGGTGTTTTCACGCGCTACACCATCACGCTGCAACATCAGGATTCGCGCTGGAACAAAGCTCAGATCGAGATGCAGGGCGATGATTTGAAAGCCACCGAGGCTTTCCGTAACGTGATTTCCCGCTACCATTCCGACGAAGCCGAGTTTGCCTTCATCTTGCTCTCCGAGGTGCCGGGCATCAAGGTGGAGGAAGTCGTGCGCGGACGGGTAGGTCCTCTCTGGTTCAAAGAAGCCGATACCATGCCGGACGAGGTTCGCCAGTTGCTGGAGCAAAATCCGGGCAACTTCATCCTGAACTTTCCGCTGGAACGGGTGGTCATCAACTCGAGCGCCAAAGAAGACCTGCAGGCGGACCCCTTTTCCCGGCTCTATCGCAACACCGTCGAAGGGGATGCCAGGCAGTTCGCTCTGGAAAGAGCCGAAAAATTGGGCTATCGCGTTTTCAAAGAACGTAAGTTCTGTGTCACCAAAGCCATCGCCCAGCCTTTTCAACAACTCCTGGCCGAGCGCAACGCGCGCTGTATTGTGTATACTATCTGATGAACCTTACCATTACCGATGAAGACCTCCAGCAAGAATTCCCCATCGTTCGCTCGCTGCTCAAGAACAGCATGGTGCCGGAACGTCTCGCCAGCCTGGTCAGCGGGCCCTATGGCTATACCCATCAGCATCTCAATTTGCTCGACATTATGGAGCGCTATGGCTCCCTCATTTTGGAAATTCAGAAAGCCCTGTCCCATCGCATCGCGGCCGATCGCGACAGTTCCGGTTTTGGCTTTAAAAACAACCTGGACCCCATCGACTGGTCTTTCTGCAATCTTTATGCCGCCTACATCGCGGCCGAGCACGCCACCGCCAGTTGCGTAACCCATCTGGGCAAGGCCCCCGAAGTGCGGGGCTCGATGAAGTCACCCTGGGTCAAGCAGATCCGCGACTACGAGGGCAATACCCTGATGCAGACTTGCTTGCAAGAGCTCACGTCCTTTTTGGACTTTCACAAGCATCATCCCGACCCCGCCCGTAGTATCACCGCGCCCGACCAGTTGCTGGAAGTGGCCTCGGCTTTCTTTCAACTGAAAGGCAATGCGGTCAAGAGCCAGGTTGAGGACGTAGAATTTGAGCGCCACCGGCGCGCCCTCGAGAAGCTGCCGGTGGAAGTGTGCGGGCGCGGTTATCGAGGCCTGGAGCCTTCCACCACCGCCAAGGAAGAAGAACCGGCCGAACTGCTACCGGTCTGGCCCGAGGACGTGGTCGGCAATCAGGAGTATCTGGCCGCCGGCCTGCGCCTGGCCCGCGACGTGGCCGGTTACGACTTCGAGGTGGGGCGCAACCCCAAGAAGCTCAATCCGGTGCTCTTTGGACAAGGCTCGCCCGGTTGCGGCAAGACCATTACCGCTCATGCCATTGGTAACTATTTCCTCAAGTATTGCAAGGATCGTGGGGTGGCGGCGCGCTTCCTGGTGATTCGGCGCACCGACTGGGCTTCTTCCTTCCAGAACGCCAGCGCTACCCAGTTGATCAAGATTTTCAAAGAGCAGGTACACGGCTTCAACGGCGTGGTGGGAGTCTACTGGCCCGATATCGACACCGCTTTTGCGGCCCGTAGCGACCCGGGCATGCGCTCGGAAGAGTCCAACATTCTCGGAGCCAGCTTCGGTATCTTTGACGGCACGCTCATCCCCAAGAACGGTAAGTGGTTCCTGATGTGCGACGCCAACTACATGAACATGGACGAAGCCACCTTGTCCCGCATTTCCCAGGACCCCCACAAAATCAAGGGGCCCAATAGCGCCGAGGATTTTGTGGAGTTGATGCGTGACAAGAAGCTCAAAGACTTCATCGACATGCTCAAGCTAAGCGATGAAGAGTGGCTCAAGATCGGGCGGTTGTGCATCGATTCGGAGTTTTCGGGGCGCAATGTGGAGGCTATTTGCCAAAATATTCTGACCCGCGTCCAGGACGTGGAGCCGCCGCCGGAATACTACCAGGTGGGCTTTGCCGAACGCCAGCGCATTCTGCGCGAGCTGGCCAAGCCCATGACCTATCAGGATATTCGCGACATGATGAAACGGTTCAGCGAGTTTGAAATGGCCGCCGAGGAGCAAAATCAGGCGGACCAGTTCCAGACCCGCGTCAAGGAAATTGTGCTCAATCTGTCCGCCCA
The DNA here is from genome assembly GCA_019637395.1 of Vulcanimicrobiota bacterium. GTDB lineage: Bacteria > Vulcanimicrobiota > Xenobia > Xenobiales > JADMJV01 > JADMJV01. The sequence goes on along the minus strand of JAHBVR010000009.1, from coordinate 137,940 downwards.
GAAGGCGGCGCTACAAACTTTAGGAGAGAAGTAGAATGGCCAGCGATCCGAACATTGCCATTGAAGCCGGCGACACCCTGGACAATCTTGTCCAACAATTCTCCGACCAGTTCGCCTTCTTGCGCGAACTGGTGCAAAACAGCATCGACGCCGGGTCGGGGCGGGTGGACATCGATTTTGAGTACACGCCCAACAAGGACAACGAAAAGGGCGTCTTCGTGCTGCACATCAACGACACCGGCGAGGGTATGACGCGCGAAGTCATCGACACCAAGTTGACCCGTTTGTTCTCGTCCTCCAAGGAAGACGATTTCACCAAGATCGGCAAGTTCGGCATCGGTTTTGTGTCCATCTTCGCCTTGAAACCCAAGGCGGTCTTTGTGGATACTGGTAAGGACGGCGAATACTGGCGCATCTACTTTAAAGAGGATCGCACTTTTGACCGCCTGGTGTTGCCCCGACCGGTGGAAGGCACTCAGATCAAGTGGATCAAGGAACTGACTCCCAAAGAGAATGAGAATTATCGGGAAGAGTCGCGTAAAACTCTGAAGAAGTGGTGTAAGCACGCCGAGGCGGAAGTCTATGTGGATGGAGAGCTGATCAACGAGCAGTTCGACCTGCCCCACAAGCTGGCCGTCAATCTGGAGGGTCAGGGAACCTATATTTCAGCCGCTCCCAGCGGTTCGGATCGCCCTTTCTATGGTTTCTACAATCGCGGCCTGACTCTCTTTGAGGCGGAAGATGTGATCATTCCCGGGGTCAGCTTCAAGATTCGCTCCCGCTATCTGGAGCACACGCTGACCCGCGACAACATTATCAAGGACAAGAATTACGATAAAGCCATGGCTTTGCTCAAGGAGTGCGTCGAGAAGAAGCTGCGTCCGGCGCTTTTTGCCGCCGCCCAGGCTCATACCGACGACGAGACCATGGGCTATCTGGCTTTTCACGTGGCCAAGCTGCCGCCCGAACTGGAAAACCAGCAGATCATTCCTACTTTGGGACCCCGCAAGGCCAGCATTCGTGAACTCAAGGCCGAGGTCAAGCGCCATAAAGAGTTGCTTTATGAAGAGAATACCAACGCTGTAGTGCAGCGCCTGGTCGACGACGGCCGCCTGGTGATTCGCTGGAATCCCGAGAAAGACAAGGGCCTGGGCACGTTGCTCGACAAGCTCAAAGGCAACGCGCCCATGACTCGTGCCAACGAAGTTTACGCCAGTCCCACGTTACTGACCGCGTTGCCCGAATCTCAAGAAAAAATGATTCAGGCGGCCATGCGCATCCTGCACCGGGCTGGCAGCCCCTACCGTAAGGTGGTGGCCGGCAATTTCAACTACCCCAACTCCACCGTCCACGACCGCCTCTACCTGGCCTGCGACAAGCCCGATGAGGTGATTCGCTTCGACAAGATTGCCCCCAAGGGCATTTTTGAGCGTTTCTTTGGTTGGAACAAGAACACTACCGTCATTTTAAATGTGGCCGATCCCTTGATCGAGCCGCATTTTCGCCTGAAGCCGGAATTCCGTAAGGAAGCGCCCTATCTGCTGGCTTCGGCCATCGTCAGCGACGACGGGATCGACGAGAAGACTTGCACCAAGCTGCTGGAAGCCTACCTGCAGGAAGAAGACGAAGTTGGAGTTTGAGACCCAATACCCGGTTCGACTCGAGCAAGCAGTTGCCTGGGGGGAGCAAGATAAACTCGGACACGTCAATAATACCATTTACTTCCGTTATTTCGAGAACGCGCGCATCGCTCAGTTCGAGCGTTTAGGGCTGCACTTTCCCGAGCCGGAGGGTCACGGTTTCGGACCGATTCTGGCCAGCACCCAGTGCGATTTCCTCAAGCCCATCCACTACCCGGACCGGATTCGCACGGAGATCGGTATCTCCAGGCTGGGCACAAGCAGTTTTGTCCAGCTCTACCGCATCTACAGCCATCAGCAACAGGACTATGTGGCCAAAGGCAGTTCGGTATCCGTCTTCTATGACTACGCCGCCGGCAAAAGCGCGCCCATTCCCGATGATCTGCGCCGGGCAATTTTGAAGTTGGAGAGCCTTTCGGGGTGATGATTCAGCGCGTACGATAGAAAATTTCACGCCGCCTCAGCCCGCATCCTGACTGCAACTGCTCATGTTTAAAGCAGGTGTTCGTCGAACTTTTGTTCTTAAGTCGAGAGGGAGCTCCTGCCTTTGAATGAAATTCAACGGCAGGAGGATCCCATGCTGATCGCCTTAGACGTAGGATCATATCAAACCCGAGTGGCCGTGGCCGGCAAGGGCGAGGTTCTCTGTGAACCCTCGCTGGTGGCCAACTGCTGGAGTTTGCCCCAGGCCGTGGCCGTGGGCCAGGTGGCCGTCCCTATCATGCAAAGAGCTCCTGATAGGATCCAGGTGTTTCAACCGGTTTCCCAGGCTCATCTGGCTGCCCCCGGGGCAGTTCAGGAGCAACTGCGCCAGATGCTGCGCCGTCAGGGAATGCGTGCCTGGTCGCGACCGTCGGCGCGGCTGGTATTGCCCAGCGTGGCCTCCCCGCTGGAACGCAAACAGTGGGCTGAGTTGCTCAAAGATCTTGGCTTTCTGAATACTCGCATCGTGCAGATGCCGGTGGCGGTGGCCTGGGGCAGCACCTCCGGCGAGCCGGCCGTGGCCGTGGTCGACATTGGCGCCACCACCAGTGAAATGGCTCTGGTGGCCGCCGACGTAGTACTGCGCCGCTCCATTCGCTGGGGCGGCGACGATCTGGAAGTCGCCCTGCAGCGCTGTCTTTACCAGGAGCACGGGCTGGAAGTCAGCCAGGCCACCGCCCGCCTGCTCAAGCACCAGACTAGCTGCTGGGCCGAGCACTGGCCGGACCAGAGTCTGGAGGTGCGCGGCCGCGAACTGACCAGTGGCCTGCCCATCTATCGCGACGTGCCCATGAATTCGCTCGGTCAGTCGCTGCTCGAACCTCTGCAACGGCTGCTCGAACTGATTCGCAGTGTGCTCGATCAAATGCCGCCTTTGCTGGCCGAATCCGTTTTGCAGCAGGGCCTGATGCTCACCGGCGGGGCGGCCTATTTGCAAGGCCTGGAAGCCTATCTCAAGGAGCAGGTGGATCTGCCCGTGCAGCGATCCCCGCGACCAATCGAATGTGGAGTTCTAGGGGCGCTACGGATTCGATCCGAGCTCGCCTTAGAGCCGTAGTGGGGGCCCGGGGGAGACGCGTCAGTCCTCCCTGGAACACAAGGAAGGAACCAAAGTATGCTGTACAGTGAGAGCATGGAGGGAAGGGGCTTAACGGTCACTCCCAGTTGGAGCCAGCGATTTTCCTGGGCGGGTGTGCGCACCTGGCTGGAAGCTCCTGGCTTCGATGCGGCCGTCTCCGTGGGTGGATCCCAGGTTTCCGTCACCGGTATGAGCAAGGCTCAGGCCTTCCCGGCTCTGCTGGCCTTCAATCATCGCCAGCGCTGCGTGGCTCTGGGCGAGGGGGCGCGCGACCTGGAAGGCAAGGAGCCGGAAGGCGTCTCGATCTTCCAGCCTATGAAAGGCGGGGCGGTGCACGATCCGCACGGCGCCAAATTGTTGCTCGAGCAAGCTCTCAAGCGCGGCCACTGGGGCACGGCGCCACGCCTGTTGCTGGCGGTGGGGGCCGACCCCACCGCTCTGGAGCGCGAAACCTGGGAAGCCCTGGGGCGCAGCGTGGGGGCCCGCCAAATCGCTCTCACCAGCGAACTGCTGGCCTCGGCCATCGGTGCCGGCCTGGATGTGCTGCGGCCGCGCTGCCACATGGTTTTGCACATCGGCGCGGGCCGTTGCGAAGTCGGCGTCATTGCTCTGGGTTCGTGCCTGGCCGTACGCCGCGGAGAACTGGCCGGCGGCCAGGTGGACGAGTCCATCCAGGAGTATGTGCGGCGCACCTATCAGTTGCTGATCCATCGCCAGGACGCGGAACGCCTCAAAATCGAGCTGGCCCAATGCAGCTCGGAAAGCGAACTGCCCGTAAGTGGACGTCATCTGGAGAGCGGAGCGCCCCTGCGCGTCACTCTGCGGGCCAACGAGCTGTGGCCGATCGTCGAGCCGTTCCACGCCCAGTGGGTGCACCTGGCCCGCCAGTTTCTGGCGGAGATTCCGGTGGCCTGGGTGGATGACATCCAGGAGCAGGGTATCCATCTGACCGGCGGCAGCACCCTGCTCTACGGCTTCTCGCAGGCTTTACGCCAGTCCACCGGACTGACGGTATGCCAGCCGGAAAAGCCGGGCGACTGCACCTCCAAGGGTCTGCAGTTGATCCTCAAGTCGCCGGTGCTGCGCAAAGCCCTCTTTTCGCAGTTGCCCAAGCCCAAGGACGACTTTGCTCCCAAAAACCTGGTAATGCAGCGAACCTCCCTGGGCTGGAGCGCGGCCGCGGCTTTGATGGCCATCAGCCTGTTTGTCTCGGCCGCCTCGGCCAACGCTATGGGTCTGGGCGGTCCAGACCCCTGGTTCGGCGGATTCAGCGCGGCGCTGAACGCCGGCCTGGCCAGCGGCCAAAAACAACCGGCCGCCAGCCGCACTCTCAACCAAGAAGAAAAGCGCCAGATGCAGCGTCTGCGTTCGGAAAATCAGCGTCTGTGGCGGTGGCTGGCCAAACGCGAGATGAATCTTAGAGGCCTGGAAGGCGGCACGCTGGCCCGGGTGGTGGGACGAGATCCCCATCAGTGGCTCTCGGGAGTTCGTTTGAATGTGGGCAGCGCGGAGGGTATCAAGCGCGGCAACCTGGTTATGGCCGAACAAGGGCTTTTGGGAAGAGTGGTGCAGGTCGATGACCACTCTTGTCGCGTCAGTCTTTGTCTGAGCCCCTCCTCCAAGCTGCACGGTCTGATCGCCAATCGCAAAGCGGGCGGTGTGATTGAGGGTAAGGGCATCGGAGTCATGACCATGAACTACATCGATCCTGACGCCGGCGTCAAAGATGGGGACCCGGTGGTGACCAGTGGTCAAGACGGACAGTTTCCGCGGGGCCTGCCTATCGGCACCGTGCGGCAAGTCCACCGTAGTAACGAGACCAGCTTTTGGTCAGCCCAGATTATCCCTTACGTAAAACTGGATGACGTCTCCGAGGTCATGGTGCTGCCGTGAGCGGACTGTTGACCCTCGCTTTTCCCCTGCTGGCCATCTTCTGTTCAGCGCATTACGCGGCCCTCAGTCTCGGCCTGGTGCTGCTGGCGGCCTGGCGCTACGGTTTGACCGGCGCCAGTCTGACCGGCTGCTGGGCCGGTTTGTGGGGCTCGGTGCCCTGCGGGGCTATGCTGCCCAGCATGCTGCTCCCCCCCTTGCTGGTGGGTTGTCTGGCCGGCTACGTGGTGGAGCGCCGTCCGGTGCTCAGCCCCAGCCAGCGGCTGGTGCTGGGCGGGGTGCTGAGCGCTCTGGCTCTGACCCTGCAGTTGCTCTTGAGCGGCTACAGTCCCTGGATGATCGGCCAGACCTTATTGGTTACCTGGTGGAGCTTTGCTCTGCTCAGTGCCGGCCTCTTCTGGGTGGCGAGCTTTCTCTTTCCCTGGCGAGAATGGTGAAAATGGGGGGGCCTGGGGGGGCGGAAGAAACCGGTCTGGGAGTCGGCGGTCGCAGGCGCCTGATGAGCCTGGCCGCCCTGGGTAGCCTGGTCATGCTCATCCTGGGCGGCCGCTTTTATCAGTTGCAAGTGCTGCGGCACCGTGCGTTGCTGCACAAGGCTCAGTCTAATTCGGTCTTCACCGAATACAAAACCGCCCCACGCGGGCGTATCTGGGACCGTCACGGTAAACTGCTGGTGACCAACGAGCCGGATTTTCAGTTGGAGGGTATTCCCTTCGAGGTTCCCCACGATCGGAAGCATCTGCAGTGGTTGGCTGCGGCCACCGGTCAGGCCCCGCACAAACTCAAGGCACGCCTTGAGAAGGCCTTGAAGGCCGGGCCGCTGGAGCCCTTTGTGTTTGCCCGGGCGCTCACCACGCCCCAGGTGGTGGCCAGCACCAAGCTGTTGCCCCAGTTCAAGGGCTTGCGTCTGGTGATCCGCGAACGCCGCCGCTTTGCCGCCGGCCTGCACGCTACCCACAGCCTGGGCTACATGGGTGAAATCACCGCCGAAGAGCTCAAGGCGTTGCGTCCCAAAGGCTACATGAGCCTGGACCGTATCGGTAAAGAAGGCCTGGAGCGCACCTACGACGGCTGGTTAAAGGGTTATAAAGGGGTCTCGAAGATTTCCATTGATGCGTTGGGGCGCACCGTTAAAACCACCGAAGTGCGTCCGCCCAAACCGGGTTGCGATTTGCACCTGGCTCTGGACTGGGAGCTGCAGAAGGTGGCCGAAAATTCGCTGCAAGAAATGCTGGATGAGCTGCGCAAAGAGAATCAGGAATTTTCCGGCGGCTCGGTGGTGGTCATGGAAGCGCAGACCGGCGCCGTCCGGGCGCTGGTGAGCTTGCCCCAGTATGATCCGCGGCCTTTTGCCCGCGGCATCACGCAGAAAGAATACACCCAATTGCTCAACCAGCGGGGGCTGCCGCTGCTGCATCGCGCCATCCAGACCATTGCCTCGCCTGGCTCCACTTACAAGTTGGTCACCAGCAGCGCCGCCCTCCGTCATGGTCTGTGCTCGGCCGGCTCGGTTTTCTACTGCGGGGGCAGCTACGCGGGGGCCAACTGCTTTGTAACCTCGGGGCATGGCTCGATCGGGTTTGAGGGCTCGCTGGCTCATTCGTGCGATGTGGTCTACTACATGCTGGGTGTCAAACTGGGCGTGGAACGCTTATCCAAGCATGCCCGGAGTATGGGCCTGGGTCACACGACCGGTATTGACTTGCCGGGAGAGTCCGAGGGAATTTGCCCGACGCCCGACTGGAAGTGGAAGTATGTCGGCGACAAATGGTACGAAGGCGACACCGTCAACTTTTCCATCGGCCAGGGATTCTTGCTGGTTACTCCCATCCAGATGGCGGTGGTGACCGCGGCGGTGGCCAACGGTGGCAAGATCGTTCAACCCCACCTGGTGCGGCAAGTCGTTTCCTACCAGGGACGGGTGATGGCCCGGCCCGGCTTCAAACCGGTGCGCCGGCTCAAATTGCCGCCCAATCTGTGGGCGGCCGTGCGTCAGGGCATGCGCGGCGCGGTACTCTATGGCACGGGCGGCGCCTGTAACTCGGAGTATGTGCATGTAGCCGGCAAGACCGGCACGGTGGAGAATATGCCCAACAGCGAGAATGTGCACGGGCGCAATCACACCTGGTTCGTTTCCTTCGCTCCCTATGAGCATCCCGAGATTGTGGTGGTGGTCATGTGCGAGAAGTCGGGCGGTTACGGTGGTGGCCGCTGTGCCCCGGTGGCACGCAAAATATACGACTACTTGTATGCCCCGAGCAGGGGGGTCCGATGAGCCCGCGCGCCGTCGTTTGCTCTTTGCTGGGGCTGCTCACGGTGGGCTGGCTGGCCGTCTGGTCGTCGGCCGGCTGGGCCGGCGAAGGCTCGCGCCAGCTCGGCCACATCATCATTGGGCTGGCTTTGCTGGGTTTGTGTTCCCGCAGCCGTCCCCTGGCCGTCCGCCCGCTGGCCGTGCCCTACTATTTCGCCTCGGCCGCGGCCTTGCTGCTGGTGCTCTTACCGGGCATCGGTCAGACCGTCAATGGCTCGCAACGTTGGCTGGCTCTGGGACCTTTAGGCAACTGGCAACCCTCGGAGTTTGCCAAGCTGGCTTTGATTTTGATCTTGGCTCGCGTTTATCAAGGGCGCACACCCGGCTGGAAGGCATTCCTGAGCGCCGGGGCCTGTACCGGACTCCTCTTCGCCTTGATTGCCAAGCAGCCGGACCTGGGCACAGCTCTGGTGTTGGGAGCCATTTTTGTCGGCATGAGCTGGGTGGCCGGCGCTCCCTCCCTGGGTCTTTTCGCTCTGATCGGTGGAGGGGCCGCGCTGGCCCCTTTCGTGCTCCACGATTATCAGAAGAATCGGCTGTTGATTTTTTTGCATCCCGAGACCGACCCGCGCGGCCTGGGTTACCATATTACCCAGTCTCAGCTCGCGATAGGGTCCGGGGGTTGGGTTGGGCAAGGCCTGGGCCAGGGAGCACTCAGCCAGAACGGCTTCGTGCCCGAGAACTGGACCGACTTCGTCTTTTCCGTCATCGGTGAGGAGTTAGGCCTGTTTGGGGCCTGGGGCCTGTTGGCTCTGGGGGCCTTACTGGCGGTGCAACTGCTGCGAGTCAGTTGGACCTGTCGCGACCGTTATGAGTCCCTGGTGTGCAGTGGCGTATGCACCCTGTTGGGCTTTCAGGGCCTGGTAAACCTCAGCATGACGGTGGGACTGGCCCCGGTGGTGGGCATTCCGCTCCCCTTCTGTACCTATGGCGGCAGCGCCATGCTCATCAATCTGGCCGGTATCGGCCTGATCATGGGAGCGGCCCAGGCCGACGACACGGTGCCCAAGTTACAAGACCTGCTGAAGAAGACCGAACCCGAGGCGCTCGATTAGAGAGCCGCCGCTACCTCGTGGTGGCCGGCCTTTTCGGCTAACTGGGCTGGCGTGCAGCCGTCGTTGTCTTGGGCTTGCGGATCCGCTCCTTTACTGAGCAGCATCTGCACCATGCGGACGCGCGCCTGGCCTTCCAACCGGTCGCTGGCCACGGCGCAGGCCCAGTGTAGCGGAGTCCGCCCTTGCTCGTTACGGGTGGACAGGCTGGCTCCACGCATCAAGAGCAGTCCGACCATGTTGTTATTGTTGTTCTGGATGGCAAAGTACAGTGCGGTCAGCCCGCCGTCGCAAGGTGCGTCCACGTTGGCGCCCTTTTTCAAGAGCATGTCGGCTACTTGCATAACCCCCGAGATGGCGGCCACGTGCAAAGGCGTCATTCCGTTGGGCCCTTTCAGATCGGCTTGGCCCGGGCGTAGCATGGCGGCTACTTTTTCGGTGTCGCCCACCCGGGTGGCTTCATGCGGGCCGGAAAGATCGGGTGGAAGTTGAATCAGTCCGCACCATTCCATGTGAAAGGGAGGCCGAGCCGGTTTGGCCGGAACTTCTTCTTCGAATCGGCTGAAGCCGGGTCCGGAGAGTTCCCCGGGGTTGAGGTCGATGCCCTGCAGGCGCAACTGGTTGGCCCGCTGAGCCAGCGAGACGATGGTCTGAGCGTAGCGGGCGAAGGCCAGAGCTCCGAAAAGGAAGGCGCTGATGAGGAAAATCAGCACCAGTCCGGGGGATAAGAAGGCCGAAAACGGCGCCATGATACAGCTGACCAGGGAGATCAATCCGAAGCCGGCGGCGGAATTGAAGCGACTCGCCAGTTCAGGCGCTTCCAGGTCCTGGCACAGCCCGTAGAGGAACGCCAGGTAAGCGAGCAGTCCCACCAGACTCATGATGGATCCGACGATTCCACCGCCCATCACCAACTGCAACAGACTCAGTCCCATGCAGACGCCCAGTTTCGTCTTGGTTTCCTGGGAGAGGGGGGTGAAGAAGCACATGATCTGTCCGACAAAAGCCAGGATCAGCAGAATCCAAATGATGAAGACCATGGCCATCATGCTGGCCATGGCCGCTCCCATGGCTTGTCCGCCGCCAGCACCGAGCAGTGCGAACAAGACGCCCAACAGGATCAACGCAAACGGTCCCACCGTTCCCAGGGCGATGAAAGAAAGGGCCAGGGTCAACAGGCCCAGATTGGCTTGACGTGTCATCTGCTTATCTTAGGCCAGGCATGTCTATGAAGCCCACTACAAACAGAGATAGTATTTTTACACCACCACCGTGACTTCTTCGAAGGCCCGGCCGCCGTCCAGCCAGTCGGCCACCATTCCCTCGAAGTTTTGCTGCAGAGCACTGACGGCCAGTCCCAGCACCACCGGGCGGCAATCGATGCCCAGCTCGGTAAGGATGTTGAGGGTGGCCATCTGGGGCATTCCGGTCAGGCCGTAGAGTTCCAGGCTCATGGGGATGCCCAGGTCCGCATCCTGGCGGTCAAAGCGCTCTTCACACATGGCCACTTCCCGGGAGTGGTAACCACGGCAGATCACCGGACGCTGAGCGTAAATGGAGCATTGGCCGTCCACCAGCAGCGGGCAGGGTTGGAACACTCGGGCCAGGTCTTCGCGACGCCGGCTTTCCAACCGGTAGTCCAGGGGCCTGGACAGCACCGGGGCGGCGGCCCCGACGGCATCCAGAATGTGCACGCGCACCGCCATATGGCAGCAGAAGGCGCAGCCGGCCCGGCAGTCGATCTTGGGCTGGAACACCTGGCGCCCCAGTTCCCAGGCCTGCTCGCTGGCTGCGTGTACACTGTGGCACAGGCGTATGGCCTTTAAGGCCGGCTCCTCAGGCAGTTGCAGAATCTCCAGTGTGCGCGCGTACTGGCGCTGATAGACGGTATCCACCAGCTCGTTCTGGGGGGTATCCCGGCGAATGGCCGGGCCCCTGGACTCGACCAGGCGCTGCAGGCGCTTGCGCATGGATCGATTCATTGAGGGAGAAAAATGTCGGCCAGGGGTAAAGGAGCGCCGGCGTCGCTTTCCAGGTAGGTGGTGATCTCTTGATAGCCGTTTTCATAGGGCTGTTTATGTACAATCAGGCTGCGCTCGCGCAGATTCACGATCCAATATTCGGGAAAGCCGGCCCGTCCGTAAAGTCGGGCCTTTTTGATGCGGTCGAAGGCCAGGCTGCTGTCGGACACCTCCACCAGCAGAATGGCTTCGGTGGGATGGTCGGGGCTGTCCACCAACTGGGACTCGGTGACCACCGCGAAGTCCGGTTCCGGCTCGCTATGGTCGCCGATTACCACCGGGCATTGAGGCCGGACGCAGTAGCCGTGGCTGTAGCGCTCCACCAGAATCTTGTTGAGCCGGGTGGTGGCGTAGGCACGAGGCTTATTTGAGGCGGCCAAATCGAGAATTTCTCCCTCAATGAATTCGACGCGCGAACCTTCCGGTAAAATGCCGGTGTCAATCATCTTTCGATAATCTTGGCGTGTAAAGAGATGTGGTTGGGCGAGTTCCATGACTCCGATTATACCACGCCCTGGTACACCCGGGGCAGGTGGGCGGGCAGGCGGGTAACCACTTCGTAGTTGATGGTGCCGATGCGCCGGGCCCATTCCTCGGCGCTCACCTGATTGCTGCCCTGGCGGCCCAGCAGCACCACTTCATCCTCCAGGCAGACTTCGGGAATATCGGTCACGTCCACCGTGACCACGTTCATACACACCCGCCCCAGCACGCGGGCCCGCCGGCCACGCACCAACACTTCCCCGCAATTGGAAAGATGGCGATCATACCCCTCATAATAACCCACCGGCAAAACCGCCAGAGTGGTCGGACGTTGGGTCACGAAAGTGCAGCCATAGCCGATGGAACTGTCAGCCGGGACCTTTTTGAGCTGGGCAATGCGCGTTTTATAGGACAGCGCCGGCTGCAGCAGATCGTCCAGTTGGGGTGTCAGGCCCGACTGGAAATGCAGGTTGAGTTCTTGAAAGAGATTGTGGCCGCGCGAGAGCAGCAGCAGGCGGGTCTCTTCGGCCGGCCACAGGCCGTACATGGCGATGCCCAGGCGCACCGCGTCCAGCCGGGCTGGTTGCAGTAACATGCTGGCGGCCGAGGCCGAGAGGTGGGCGATTTCGGGCTGGAGGCCCAGGGCGGACGCCACTTGCTGCACTTCCTGAAAACGAGTGAACTGCTGCAGGGTGTAGCGTTGATCCAGTCCCTCAGCATCAGCCAGGTGGCTGTAGAGGCCTTCGATGTGCAGGCCGGGAGTGTCCCGCACCTGGCCGAGAAACTCATGGGCCTGGTCGTAGGGTAGCGCCAACCGTCCCAGTCCGGTGTCGAACTTGATGTGCACCCGGGCGGCAACTCCGGCGGCCTGAGCGGCCTCGGCCACCTCCTGGAGCCCTTCCTGGCTGTAGACGGGCAGGCTCAGCTTGGCCTGCAGCGCCGCCCTCAGCTCAAAGCCGAAAATCGGTCCGACAATGACCACCGGACAGGCAAAACCGGCCGCGCGCAGGCGCAGGCCTTCATCGATGTTGACCACCGCCAGGCCCCAGGCGCCTTCGTCCACGGCCACGCGCGCCACCGCCTCCATGCCGTGGCCGTAGGCATCGGATTTGACCACCGCCAGAAAACGGGCCGGCGCCGCCCATTTGGAGAGGCGCTTGAGGTTATGGCGGATGGCTCCCAGATCAACTTCGATCCAGGCCCGAGCTTCAGGCATCCGCGCGCGGGCGCATGAGCGGGAAGAGCAGGATGTCGCGGATCGAGGTCTTGCCGGTGAGCAGCATAATCAGGCGATCGATACCGATGCCGATGCCTCCCGTGGGCGGCATGCCGTATTCCAGGGCCAGCAAGAAATCCTCGTCCAGTGGATGGGCCTCGGCGTCGATCTCCTTGAGGGCCTGCTGGGCCTCGAAGCGCCCGCGCTGGTCGTCGGGGTCATTCAACTCGGAGAAAGCGTTGGCAATTTCCGCACCACACACAAAGAGTTCAAACCGATCGGTCAGATCCGGATCGCCGGCCTTGCGCTTGGCCAGGGGCGAGAGCTCGATGGGGTAATCGGTGATGAAAGTCGGCTGGATAATGTGGGGCAGCACCGTTTCATCCACGATCTTGTCGATGGCGTGGGCTACGGTGGTGGTTTTGGGATCCAGGCCCAGCTTGAGTTCGCGGGCCTTGGTAAAGCAAGTTTCGGGATGGCGCAGTTCGTGAATGCCCAGCCCGGCGTGCTCGCGCAGCAGCGAATCCATGGTGGCGCGCCGGAAAGGTGGGCGTAGATTCACGGTGTGGCCGCCGAACTCGACCTGATCCGAGGCCAGCACGTGATCGCAGAGATGGCCAAAAATGCCCTCGGTGATCTCGATCATGCCCTCGAAGTCCGAGTAGGCTTCGTAGAGCTCCATCATGGTGAATTCCGGGTTGTGGCGGGTGGAAATGCCTTCGTTGCGCCAGATGCGCCCGATTTCGTAGACTTTCTCCAGGCCGCCCACGATACAGCGCTTTAAGTAAAGTTCGGTGGCGATGCGCATGTAGAGCTGCATGTCCAGGGCATTGTGGTGGGTCATGAAAGGGCGTGCCGAAGCGCCACCGGCCAGGCTGGCCATGGTCGGTGTTTCCACCTCCATAAAACCCAGCCCGTCCAGGTAATTGCGGATCGCGCTGATGATACGGCTACGCAGCACAAAGGTGTTACGCACCTCGGCCGAGGACAAAAGATCCACGTAGCGCTGGCGATACCTGGTTTCCTGATCCTTGAGGCCGTGCCATTTTTCGGGCGGCGGCCTGAGCGCCTTGGAAAGCGGAACCCATTCCTGGACGTGAATCGACAACTCGCCGCGGCGGGTGCGGAAGACCTTGCCGGTCACGCCCAGGAAATCACCGATATCCAGGTTGTTCAGCAGCTCGTAGCTATCTTCGAGATCGTTCTTGCGCAAATAGCACTGGATGCGCCCGCTCAGGTCGGTCAGGTCGATGAAGGTGGCCTTGCCCTGGTGGCGGTGAGCGGTGATGCGCCCGGCCACGGTCACCACCGGGCCTTCTTGCTCGGAGGTGAGCTCGGCAAATTCCTGGTGAATGGAGTCGGCGGTGCGGTCGCGGTGGTAGCGCTGGCCCCAGGGATTCAGGCCGGCCGCCTGGAGATTCTCCAGATGCTTGCGCCGGTGAGCGATCAGCTCTTCCAGGCTAGAAGTTTCTTCCTCAACGGGGTTCGACATAAGTTACTCCTATGCAGGGGTCATTGTAGCGACAGAATTCGCGGCCTCCACGGGAGATCTCGCAAAAGCTCGTCAGAATCCTTCCCCGCCGCCACCAGCATGGCTTCCAGCACATTGGTTCCAAAGGAACGCCCGCCGAACTCCGGGGTGGTGGTGATCAGGGTGGCCACGCCTCGCGAGCGCAGTTCTTCGATATCATCAGAGGTAATGGTATTGGTCAAGATGGTCTTGCCCGGTAACCGGGCGGGCAGGCGGCGCCGGATCAGGTGAAAGTCGCCGGCGATCCAGTCGGCCTCGTGCAGATAGCGCGAGGTCAACTCGCGCGGCTCGATATTCGTCTGGCTCGGCCCCACCGGATAGAGCATGCTGATGGGCAATTTGCAGAGTTCGGGCAGCAGTTTCTCGGCCTGCACTTCCAGCTCGTCGAGGTCGTGAATGGGCTGGTCCAGGTCCAGGGTAAAAATCTTGTCCCCGAAGGTGCACTGCGCGCCTTCCTGGACCAGCGCTTCGGCCAGGCCAAAACGGTCCAGGGCCGAGACCACCAGCACCCGGGCGTCTTTCAGTGGGTAGGATTGGGCCAGTTCGTGCACCACGGCCGCTTCCAGGGTATCTTTCAAACCGCTGCCGTCCACCACCGGTGTTCGAGCCACGCAGTCAAGCAACCGCTGGCCGTCCCTGAGGACATAGCGTTTGTCCCGACAGCGCAGGGTAATGTCCACCCCCCCCAGACCGATGGCGTCCACCTGACCATCCAGTTCGCGCAGCAGGGCCTGGGCGTTCTTGAAGCGGCCGTCCACTCCGCGCCGTTCCACCACAAAGGACTCTCCCAGGAAATTCACCTCGGCCCGGTGATCGCGCCGGGAAGAACCGAGGCTGACGGAAACCACTCGCTTCATCGAATGACGGAAAGGCCGCGGCGGTGGTCCCTCAAGCGCGATTTGACTTCTTCGATCTTCTCGCCGGTGACCGGCTCGTCAAAAGCGCGCAGTCCGGCCGTGCGGAAGCCGTGGCGGGCGGCCAGCCGGCTGATCTCCTCGACCTTCTCCAGGTCCAATCCTCGTCCCAGGCTGTAGTCGTCGAAGCGGCCCTCCAGGGTTAAAATCATGGTCTCGGCCATACAGGCCAGCGAATGTCCAGGGGGATAGCCAAAGTCGAAATTGAACTGCACCTCACCGGGAACCTCGATGACGCCTCCCTCGATGACCAGCACGTCGGGCCGCTGGCGGGCCACCTCCCGGCTGACGTCGTGGGGCAGGGCCACATCACAGATGACCACGCCCGGCTTGAGATTGTCGGGGCGAATGATGCCGCCGCCCGAAGAAGTGGCCGAGACGATGACGTCGGCCTCGCGAATGCCCCGTTCCAGGTCGGTGTCGATGGAAACGGCGCACGGGCCTTCGTGGTGAATTTTCTCGGCCAGGGTCTGCAAACGCGAGCGGCTGCGAGCCACCAGCGACAGGCGAGCTACCTGGCGCGCCAGTAATCGAGAACAGACACCGCCGATGGCACCGGTGGCTCCCACCACGGCCACGTTGCAGCGTGCCAGATCTAAATCCATGGCCCGGGCCGCCGCCAGAGTGGCCTCCATAGCCGTGGCCACCGTGTAGGAATTGCCCGAGGTGACGCCTACGTCCAGGCGCTCGGCAATGGCCCGGCCGGCCTCGCCCACCACCGAGTTGTAGCCACCCAGTCCCACGATTTGGGCTCCGTTGCTCTGGGCCAGCAAGGCTCCCTGGAGCACCCGCTCAAAGACCCAACGCCGCTCTTTCTCTAGAAATTGTTGAGGTAGCATGGGGATGGTGATGAAGCGCCCCTCGATTTGCGTGTCGACCGCCCGCGAACGAACTCCCGTGATGATCGAGGCTTGATAGGCCGGCATCCACTCCAAAATTTTGGAAACCAGCGCTTCGCGTTTGCCGCGCGCGTTGGGAGCGTAGCGAACCACATCCTGCATCCCCAGCGGGTGGAGCAAAAAACCGAAGACATTCATGATCCTTCGATTCTTCGTTTCATGCCGGTCAGCATCATTTCGGAATTCTCGCCGACTTTTTGTTCCAGAGTGGGGCCGATCAGATTGGTCAGTTCAGGAATGCCAAAGTCGTAGTCGACCGTCAAAATCACTTTGGTCGAGGTGCCCTGGCGTGAAAAGCGCCATTGACCCTCAAACTTGTCCAGGTCTCCCTCGATCAGCCGATAGTCGATGACGAAGTTTTCGTCATCGAACAGGTCCTCTTCGGTCCACAGAATCGGCGTACCGTCCACGCTGGTTTCCCACTCGGTCACAGTGCGTTTGGGCTCACGCTCGATGACTTTGACGCTTTCCACATCCGGCATAAAGTTCGGATAGGCTTCCATGTCTTTGGCCAACTCGTAGACCTGCTCGATGGGCCCCTCGATGATGATACTGCGCTCGACGTAAGCCATATCAGCGAACCGCCAACATGGCCGACAAAGCCGCTCGGAAGGCGTCCACGGCAAGTTTCAGATCGGTTCGAGAGATGGTCAGAGGCGGCTCCAGTCGTATCACTTTGGGTTGATTGAGGGTGTAAACGGCCAGCAACTGGTGCTTGAGCAGCTCGCTAATCAAGGCTCCGGCATGTTGCTCCCCGGTGCACTCCACCCCGATCATCAGTCCCAACCCTCTGACCTGTGCGATCAAGTGCGGAAATTCCTGGCGCAAATTCTCCAGTTCTGCCAGCAACCACTCACCGGACTCCGCGGCGCGGGCGGGCAAACCGTCTCTTTGCAGGATTTCCAGGGTTTTGCGCCCGGCCACGCAGGCCAGAGGATTGCCACCGAAAGTGCTGGTGTGAATCAAGGGCCGGCCTTTTAAGGATTGCCAGACCGCGGGAGTCCCCAAGATGGCCCCGGCCGGAACCACGCCGCCGCCTAAAGCCTTGGCCAGAACCAGCAGATCTGGCTCTACTCCCCAGTGCTCCACGGCGAACATCTTGCCGGTGCGGCCCAGGCCGCACTGCACTTCGTCCGCGACCAACAATACGCCGTGATCGCGGCAGAGCCGTTGCGCCTCGCTCAGGTAGCCGGCCGGAGCCACGTGGATGCCCCCTTCTCCCAGCACCGGTTCGACAATAAAGGCCGCCAACTGGTCGTCCAGGGCCGCTCGTAAGGCTGCCAGGTCGCCGAACTCCACGAAGCCAACTTCTGGAATCAAAGGTTCAAAAGGCTGGCGGTACTTTTCTCGGCCGGTCACCGAGAGCGCCCCCAGGGTTTTTCCGTGGTAGCTGTTGTGGCAGGCCAGCAGCCGGCGCCGGCCGGTGGCCAGGCGCGCCAACTTGAGGGCTCCCTCGACGGCTTCGGCGCCGCTGTTGCAAAAAAAGCAGTACTGCAGGGAGCCTGGCGCCAGCCCGGCCAGATCGCGGGCCAGGTAAGCTTGTTGAGGGTTGAGTAGAACCCGGGACGAGAGCGGCAGCAGGTGTAGTTGCTCGCTCACCGCCGCCACCACTTCGGGATGGGCATGGCCCAAGGAAAACACTCCGTAACCGCCGGCGAAGTCCAGGTAAACGCGGCCCAGGTGGTCGGTTACCCGGCAGTCGCGGGCGCTCACTTCCAGGCTGCCCGGACCGCCAAACTTCATCAGGCGCGCCAAATCGGGGCTGATGTGCTGGCGATAAAGCCGGTTGACCTCATGCAGTTCCTGGTTGTTGGATTCCATGGCCGGGAAGTTTTGCCCCCGCCCCGACGCCTACCTGCTCCTCAAGGCCTGCCGGGCGAGGCTACTTCTCGAGATTGTCATCTTCCGGGCGGGGCACCTCGAGTGACGGCAAAAGGCAAAGTCACCAATACCGCCAGAAAGGCTTCTGGTGCGCCGTGAAAGAGAATCACCGGCATAACTTCACTGGCCGGCATCAGGCCCTTGACCACGCTGATGATGGTTACACCCAAGGTGTTGCTCAAACTCCCGGCCAGAGCCGCGGACAACGACCCGATGGTGATCTGGGCGTGGGGATGGCCGTAACGCCGGGCCGCCGCAAAGACGATTCCCGCCACCAGCCCGCATAGAATTCGAGGTAGGATCTGCACCAAAGGATTGTGAGGGTAGACATACCAGCAATTTCCTATCCCGAACAGGGTCCCCAGCACCAGACCGATCAGCGGACCGCACAGTACTCCGCCCAGCACCACGGGGATGTGCGCGATGGTCAGAAATTGGGCTGTTCCGGGCACCGGCAGATAGCCCAGCGGAGTGGCGCCCAACAAAACAGTGAGCACCCCCAGAGGTAGCCAGGCCATGTTGGAGGACGGTTGGGAGCGGGCCACCTTTCAAGTTTCGTTTTCGCGGATTGCCTTCCCCTTTTGAAAAAGGAATTGCACGGGACTTAGGGAGAAACGACCCCCGAACAGTCGAGAAGGAGATTGCTTTTGCATGGGCCAGGTTCTACGTCTTAAGTTCAAAACCGATCAGGTGCTCAGCTACGCGCTTTCGAGCAAGTCCAGCCAGACCGCCAGCCAGGAAGGCAAGCGCGTCGGCGAGGAAAAGGGAGGTTTCGAAGCGCGCCTCAATCAGACGATTATCCGTTCGCTGGAGGACGGAACCGGTCATGTGGTCAGCGTCACGATTCCTAAACCCGGGGCGGGCATACCCGACGGCGCTCGTAGCGTGATTTATCAGCATCTCGGCCCCCGCGGCGAGGTTCACGAAGTTTCCGGCCCCAATCAGGGCAACGCCTTTTCTTTCCCGGAAGGTGAAGTGTCTCAAGGAGCCAGTTGGGAGGGGCAAACCCAGAGCCAGTTGCCCAATGTCCCCCAGCCGGTCACCATGAAGTACGTCTACACCTACGATGGCGATGAAGAGATGCTGGGCAAGCCATGCGTGCGCATTACCTTCACCTCGGAACCGGTGGAATTTCAGGTCCCTCTGCCCAACGGGCAGGGACACAGCAACGTCAAGACCGCTTCCGACGGCACCATGTGGTTCGATAATCAGGCCGGTTACCTGGTCAAGCTGGAACTGACCACGCGCACCAAGCCACAGGTGGGACCAATGTCTTTTGACATCGAAAATCAGACCATCCAGGAGCTGGTCAGCTAAGTTCTTCTTCGCTCAGGCCCAGGTCCTCATCGGTCCACTCGTCGCCGTCGTCTCCAGGGGCTTCGGCGTCGGGGTCGCGCCACTGGTCATAGACGGCCTCGGGATTGGCTTTGCGTTCCACGAACATGGCATCGAGGTAAGCGTTGTCAAAGTCCGTGATCAGGTCGCGCATGTGCAGCAAAACCATGCGCAGGCCGGTCAGCTCTTCTTCCATGGGCAATTCGGAGTTGATTTCCTTGGTCAGGCGTGGCAACGACTGGGTGTAGAGGTCCTTGGCGTGCACCATCAATTCCGCGATACGGTAAGCGACAGCGCCGCGTTCACCGGCGATCAAACTCTTCTCGTCTTCCATGCGGCGGTGCAGGACCTGGGCGATGACTTGTTCTGCGGGGGCGGCGGCTTCAGGCATATTAGCTTCCTTGCGTTATAGTGCTCGCCACCCGCTCCACTTCACCTATGACGGCCGGCCACAGTCCCAACACCACGTTAGACCATAGACAGAGCTGGAATGCCAGTTGCTGGACCATCGGCAAAGCCGGACCGGCGGAAGGCGCTTGGAGGAACGAAGTTCCTCCGTCTTCTGCTTCCACAAAATAGGCGGCCTTTAACACTTTGAAGTAGTAAAAGAGAGAAATGACCGAATTGAGGATGCCCAACACCACCAGAAAGGGCAGCCCGCTCTCGTAGATGGCTCGGAACAAGTAGAATTTGCCCATGAACCCGGAGAGGGGCGGCACACCCGCCAGCGACATCAGACATAGAGCCAGACAGGCGGCCAGCGCCGGATTGCGTTGATGTAAGCCGCGCAGGCTGTCCAGATCGAAGCGCTCTTGCCCCCGGGCCAGCACGGCCAGCACGGCCCAGGCTCCCAGGTTGGAAATTCCGTAGACGGTTGTATAAAAAAGCACGGCGCTGAAAGACTGCTGGGGATGGGGATTGTTGCAGGCGGCCAGACCCAGAAAGATGTAGCCGATTTGGGCGATACCCGAGTAAGCGAAGATTTTGCGCACGTCTTGCTGAGGCAGGGCGCTCAAGTTGCCTACGAACATCGAGCCGGCCGCCAGCACCGTAAAAAGAAAGACCCAGTCCACCGGCAGGTTGAAAAACTGACCGGTTCCGTCCAGAGATTGCCAGAACAGGCGCAGGATGAAGCCCACAATGGTCACTTTGGGAGCGCTGGCCAGGAAGGTGGACACCGCCGGCGGAGCTCCGCTGTAGACATCGGGCGCCCAGGTATGAAAGGGCGCCACTGCCACTTTGAAGCCCAGCCCGCTGAGTACCAGCAGGCAGCCCACCAGAAAACCGCTGGGGGGGCTGGGCACGACCGCGTAGTTGGCCGCCAGGGTGGGCAGATGGGTGCTGCCCAGGCTGCCGTAAATCCAACTGATGCCGTAGAGCATCAAGGCCGAACTCAGCGCTCCATTGACGAAGTATTTGAGGCCGGCTTCAGCCGAGGCCGAGTTGTAGCGGCGGAAGCCGCACAGCATATAGAGCGGCAACGAGAGCAGCTCGAAACTGATGAAGAAGAGCACCAGATCCTGGCTGGAGATGCACAGCAGGCCGCCCAGCACGGAAAACAGGATCAGGGAATAATACTCACCGGCGTGGCGCTCGGTCTCCTCGAAGCTCCGGTAGGAAAAAACCACCGCCAGAGTACTCAGCAACAGCACCACGAATTTCAGGCTGCTGGTCAACGGGGATACCAGCAGCACGCGCGTAATGATAGCCGGCAGTTCCACGCCCGGGGTCGGTACCTGATAAAGAAAGGCGGCGCCGATGGTGGCCGCGGCCAGCCCCAGGAAACACTGGCGCCATAGTCCCGAGGGGTGGCGCGACAGAAACAGATCGCTGAGGATCACCCAGACGGCGGTAACCAGCACCGCCAGTTCGGGAGTAAACTGCACCAGTAGATGGGACCAGTTCATAGCGCCCCTCCGATCAGGGCGGGCAGAATCGGTAGCACTGTAGCGGTCAGCCCGGCCGGGAAGATCCCGAACCACAGGGCGGCCGTGGCCAGCATCAAGAAGGCCACCAGTTCCCACCAGTCGGCGTCCTGCATGCCTACATGATCCGGGTTGAGCGGTCCGAAAAAGCCGTATTGCACGGAGCGAAGCAAGAACATGGTAGTGATGAGCAGACCGGGTACGGCCAGCACGGCCAACGGCCATTGGCTGCCCCAGGTCCCGAAGAGCACCATGAACTCCGCCCAGAAGCCGGTCATACCGGGTAGACCCAGCGAGCCCATGGCGGCCAGCACGTAGAAAAAGGTGTAAACGGGAGCGCGCGCCCCCAGCCCGCCCCAGGCCCTGAGGTCGCGCGAGTGGGTCTTGTTATAGACGGCGCCGGCTACGGCAAAGAGCAGGGCGGTGATGACGCCGTGCGAGAAAAGTTGGAATTGCGCCCCCAGCACCCCGTAGCCGTTGAAGGGGGAAGCGGCCGCACAGCAGCCGATGCCCAGATAGAACATGCCCATGTGGCTGACGCTGGAGTAAGCGATCATGACTTTCACATCGCTTTGCCGGAGCGCGCACAGGCCGCCATAGAGAACATTGACGGCGCCGAGGATGGCAAAGGCGGGCAGGAATTTGGCCGAGGCGTCGGGGGTCAGCTGCAGGCAGAAGCGCAGAATGCCGTAGCCTCCCATTTTGAGCAGCACGCCGGCCAGCAACATGGAGAGCGGGGTGGGAGCCGAGGAGTGGCCTTCGGGCAGCCAGGTGTGCAACGGCACCAATCCAGCCTCAATGGCAAAGCCGACGAAGAAAATGAGGAAGAGCACTTTTTGGTGGGCGCCGCTCAACTGGGTCTGCAGCAGCATCTGCAGATCGAAGGTCTTGGCGCCGGTGGCGAAATACAGGGCCAAAATGCCCAACAGCACCAGTCCGCCGCCCAACTGCAGATAGATCAGCAGCTTGGTGGCGGCCCGTTCCCGGTAGATGGGACGGCCCGAACCGATCTTGTCCGAGCCCCAGATTCCCACCAGGAAATACATCGGGATGGACGCCAGCTCATAGAAGATGACGAAGAAGAAGAGGTCGATGGAGGCGAAAACACCATAGACACCGCTGATAGCCAGCAGGCAGAGTACAAAATACTCTTTTTGACGTTTGTCGATGGAGACCGACATCCAGAGAGCGGCCAGGCTGACCAGACCGGTCAGCAAAATCATGCTGAGGGACAGTCCGTCCACACCCACCTTATACTGAATGCCCAGGCTTTCCAGCCAGGGGAGTGCCTCGACCACTTGAAATTTGTTGAGTGCCGCCGTATCCATCAGTCCCGCGAAGAAGACGCGGATGCTCAGGAACGTGGAAGCGGCTCCGGCACTCAGGGCCAGCGCCTGAATGAGCCGGACCCAATGGCGCGGAGTGACCGCGATGAAGAGGGCGGCCAGGGTAGGCAGCCAGATGATCAGACTGAGCCAGGGAATCATAGTTCAGGACCCCCGGAGACTTTCAGCTGCTGGGCATAGCGCTGAAACGGGGCCAGATGATCCCAAAGGAACTGCGGCTCAAATAAGACCATCGCGAAGGTCAGCAGGAAGAAGCCGACCACCAGGGTGATGGCGTAGCGCTGCAACTGACCATTCTGCTCATTGCGGACCAGTTCGCCGGCCCGGTAGGTAGCCTCGCCGATGCCGTAAACCACGCCATCCACCGCCTTTTCGTCAAAGCGTGAGAGAATTTTGGCGTCTACATAGAGGAAATAGGCCAGTGCTTTGGCCCATAGATGATCCATGTAGTATTTCTGCTGGAGCACGGGCAACATCGGCCCGAGCAGCTTATGCAGACGGGCTTCGCCTTCTTCGGGGCGGGCCGCGAACATGCTCCAGGCGCCGAAGAATCCGGCCAGGGCTACCCCCACCGAACCGGCCATCAGAGCGTAGTTAGGCGCTTCGTGCTCGGCCGTGGGGAAGACGAAGTGGGCAAACAGATTGTGTTCGCCGGGCAGGCCGGCGAAGCCCAGGAAGATGGCAAAGAGCGACAGGATGAGCAGCGGCACGTACATCATCGGCGAGACTTCGTGGGGCTGGTGCTGCCCGTGGTCTTCCGAGTGGCCGTGGCCCATGCCTTCGCTGAGGGCGCCCAGGCACTCCGGCGGCAACTGGCGCCGGTCTTGCAGGGCTCGCTCCTCGCTCCAAAAAGGCTGCATCTCGAAGATGGTTTTGGCCGGCGAGATGGGGGCGGGCAGGTCGGCCGGAGGGACAGGACCCCCCACGGTCAGATCCTCGCGATTGCCCCGGTATTCGCCCAGAAAGGCCACGCAATAGAGCCGGCCCACGTAGAAGGCGGTGAGCAGTGCCGTAAAAGTCAGAATGGCCAGCAAAGGAATATGGTGGGTCAGACCGCCCAGGATCTCGTCTTTCGACCAGAAGCCGGCAAAAGGTGGAATTCCGGACAGGGCCAGGCAGCCGAAGAAGAAGGCCAGATGGGTGGCCGGCAAGCGCTTGTTGAGACCGCCCATCTTCCAGATGTCGTTGCTGTGGCAGGCCACGATGACCGCGCCCGAACCCAGGAAGAGCAGTGCTTTGAAGAAAGCGTGGGTGATCAGGTGGAAAACGCCGGCGTTGGTGGCACCAGCGCCCAGAGCGGTGAGCATAAAGCCCAACTGCGAGACGGTGGAGTAGGCCAGAATCTTTTTGATGTCATTTTGCACCAGCGCCAGCGAACCGGCTACCAGGGCAGTGATGGCGCCGGTCCAGGCCACCACCATGGCCGCCTGGTGGGCGTCCGGCAGGGCGAACACCGGGGCCATGCGGGCCACCATGTAGACGCCGGCGGCCACCATGGTGGCCGCGTGAATGAGAGCGGACACCGGAGTGGGACCTTCCATGGCGTCGGGCAGCCAGATATGTAGGGGGAACTGGGCACTTTTGCCGATGGCTCCGCAGAAAAGTAAGATCAAACCAATGTTTAGCAGAGGCCCGCTGACTTCCAGGTGCATCGTCAGCATGGTGGGGAAGAGGAAGGTCTGGGTGGCCGCGCCCAGGCACAGCACTCCCAGCAGGAAGCCCAGGTCGGCGAACTTCGTGACCACGAAGGCTTTGCGACTGGCCACGGCGGCCGAGGTCTTGAAGAACCAGAAGCCGATGAGCAGGTAGGAGCACAGTCCCACCAGCTCCCAGAAAATATAGAGTTGCACGGTGCTGACCGAGAGCACCAGGCCCATCATCGAAAAAATAAACAGGTTCAGGCAGGCAAAAAAGCGCGAGACGGTGGTCGGTCCCTGAGTCGGGAAGTGTTTCACCTCAGTGCTGATATAGCTGTAGCTGTAAATCTGGATGAGCAGGGCGATGAAGCAGACCATGGTCAGCATGACGGCGGTCAGATTATCGATCAAAATGCCGACCGGCAGGTTGGCGATGCCCTGGGTGGTGTGGGGAAGCAGGGAGATTTTGTTGATGAATCGGTAAGATAAGGGATTGGCGCCGTCCAGGCGTTCGGCCAGAATGCTGGCGGAGAGCCCGAGGCAGCCGAGGGTGGAGCTCCAACTGAGCAGGGCCGACAGCAGGGGAACGGAGCGCGTGACAAAGGCGGACAAACCACTGGCGAGCAGCGGGAGGAGCAAAAGCCAGTGTGCGTATTGCGCGGACCCTTGTAGTTCCATAGAGCCGGGCCGCCTTCGCCCCAGGGTATGCCTTCCCTCCCCTTATTCGTTTAATCGGGTACGAGATCGGTGATGTAGACCGTCACAGGCTCAGGCAGGCCGTCGATGATTACGTTTTCGCGTTTTTCCACCTCGGGTTTGCTCTGGCAGCGCTCGAAGGTTTCTTCATCCAAAATGATGTTGGCCTTGAGAATCTGGGATTGGCTTTGCAGTTTGTGGCACTTGCGCACCATTTCGCCGATCACCGTATATTCGCGGTGCATGCCACCGAGGTCGGCGATAATGACTTTGCCGGTGCAGATACCGGCGCCCACGTTAAAAGCCTGGTCGGGGGGGAGCTTCCAGCGCTTGCGCAGCGTTTCCACCGCCCCGGAGGCGGCCTGGGCCGCCAGGATGGCCTGGCGGGGCGCATCTTTTAAGGCTTTGGGGTGGCCGAACAAAATGATTTGGGCGTCGCCTTGATAGTTGAGCACGTGACCGCCGAATTTCTGGTAAAGCGTCACCGTCTCGGTGTGGTAATCGTTGAGCAAGTCCAGCACCTCGGTGGGCGTGCGGCTTTCGCTCAGGGTGGTGTAGCCGCGGATATCGGTGACCATGACGGTGGCCTCTACCTCGCCCTGATGGATCTCGGCACCCTGCAGCAACTGGTCGACGATGGCGGAGGGAATGAAGGTGCGCAGAATGTTCTTGGTGGTTTGCAGGCGCACGAACATGCTGGCCACAAAGGTGATGACCAGGGCGATTTCTCCTTGGGTCTGGGGCAAATAGATCTGCTCCTGGTCGCAGAGCCAGACGCTGATTTCCCACACGGCCAGCCCCCCGAGCCCCACCAGCGCGCAACGGGCCAGGTTGGGCTGGCGGTCCAGCAGAATGCTGCACATCAAGCACAAGACCAGAATGCCCAGTTCCGCCTGATGCAAGAAGAAGGTTCCCTCGAAGGGAAAACGGGACACGCGGTTCTGAATGAGCATATCCAGGGCTTGAGCGTGGATCTCCACCCCCTTCATCTTGCCTACGGGGGTGTTGTACAGGTCGCTTTCGCCGCTGCGCGTATCGCCGATCAGCACATACTTGTTTTTGACCGCCTTCAAGGCGTCCGGATCCCCATCCGCAATTTTCAGGTAGGGGATGACGGTCAGACGCCCGCTCTCGCCCGGCTTGCCTTCCGGTCCGGTAGCCGGTCTATGGAAGGTGAGCGGAACCATCAAGTTGACGATGCCCCGCTCTTCGGCACGATAGGTCTCCAGGCGTAGCGGAGGAATATTCAGCCAGTCACCGTGCCACGGACTGGGCGGCAGGACTTCCACATCGCTGGCCTTCAGGTGCTGGCCCTGGGTGTAAAGAGCGGCGGCCGCGCTCAAGCGCAATCCGGGCCCGAAGGGGTTCACCCGGGAATCTTGCTCGCTGTCGACCACGGCTACGATGGTTTCGTTCTTACTATCCTGGCGCGAGGTATTGATGATGCCCATCTGGCAGACTTTGGAGCGGATCAGCGCCTCCAGTTCGGGAAAGAACTTGGGACGGAGCAAGCCCATCAAGGCGTCATTGGTGTCGATCTGATAGACACCGGCTACCGTGACCCTGCCGCTCTTGCGGATCGATTCGGCCAGGGGGACATCGAATTCCGGTCCGCGCGCTTCGTCGAAGATGAGGTCCAGGAAGATGGCCCGCGCGCCGGCCGCGCTCAGGCGATCGATGACTTTAGCGTGTTCTATACGATTGTAGCGGTTCTCTTGAAAGACGCGATCATCCAGCCCCAGAATGACGATGGATGAGTCGGGTGGATCATCACTGGAGCGAGCGATTCGTTGCACCAGGCGCCGGTTTTCCATTGATTTCAGGCGCGGCACCGCATCCAGGCTCCAGGCCAGCAGCAGCAACGCGGCGGTGAGCAGCCAGCCAAAGTTTTTCATTCTTCGGGATCCGCCAACTTATAGATGGCTACGGCCTCCGTCTTGCCTTTCAGCATGACCGGCGGCAAAGCTTCGAAGTGGGCTTGATCCTGCAGGAGTTCGTAGGCGCTTTCGGAGAGAATCATATTGACGTCATACTTCTTGGCCGTTCCCAACAAGCGGGCGGCCACGTTGGTGGTATCGCCGATAGCGGCCGAAGCGCGCTTGAGTTGGGTGGTGCCGACCCAGCCGATGGCGACCAGGCCGGCGTTGAGCGAGACCTGTACACGCGCCCCTCCGGAAATCTTTGGTTTCCAGGCTTCCTCGAAGAACTCTTGGGCGGCGATCAATTCGTTGGCCGCTCGGAAAGCTTTGACCGCGTGATTGGCGTCTTGTTCACCGGGGTGAGTGCCGAAGCCCAGCATCAAGTAATCGGCCTGGAAGTCGTGCACGATGCCGTGCTGGCGGTGCGTGATGTCGGCTACACGCTTGGAGAAGATCTGGCGATGTTTGAGCGTCAGCGGATCGTCCTCCAGTTCTTGCTGGCGCAGGTGGGCGGGCAGGCCCACGAAAACAATGGTAACGATACGTTCTTCGGCCACGCCGTGGTCCAGGTGCACCTGGCCGGTGGCCAGCATGTGGGCAGCCGTGGCTCCTCCGTAGCGTCTCAAATAGGAGAGCGTGGACCACCAGATTTTGGCCAGAATCCAAACGTTCAGCAAGATGACATAAAGAAACGCCCAGGTGAGCGGCAAGTAGAAGCCGGCTGCGAAGGTGCAACCGGCTCCCACCTGGCAGGCGACGAGGGCCAGCACGGCGCGCACCAGGCGTCCCCATCCCGTGGTGGGACTCAGGAGCCATAGAGCCAGCGCGCTCGAGAGCAGGAAGTTGAAGAAGATGCAGGCCGGCCCCGACACCCAACGCAGATAGGGACCCTGAATGAGAGTGTCCAGGCCCAGGGCGGCGATCTGAAAATCGCGGAAAGGACCGAGGGAAGTGACATGTTCTCCGATCGCGGTCATGGAGAAGTCACCGAGGAAGTAAAATCGATCGCGCACCCGCTGGCCAAAAAAGGCCTCCGGCAGTTCGAGCATATCGCTCAGGTTGAGTGGCTCCATGGGATCGGCCACGCTGGGCACGCCGGCGGTGTTGAGGTCGATTTGAGCTCTGACTTGCGGGTGGTAAGGAATAATGGGGAACGAGTAGCCCTGCTCGTCTTCGTTGACGGGAATGGCGCGGTCGCCCAGCCACAAGGTATTGCCCCGGATGTCCGGTGCCACATTGGTTTCATTCAGAAATCGGGCGTAGAGGACGAGTGGCAGGCAGGGCACCGGTCCCTGAGGACTCTTCAAAGCCAGGTAGACTTCGCGAACGGTGCTGTCCACTTCGCTTTGTTTGAGGACGAGGGGGGGAGGCTCTTTGGATTTGCCGTCCCAGCGCGGGACCGAGGTCACCGAGTAGACCAGGTTTGTTTCCAGGCTCTGATTGGCCAGATCGTTGGGAAGCTTTTCCTCTTGATTGGTGATCCAGCAGGCCGCCGCCGCGAAGTCCGCCCGCAAACGCCGCAGAATCTCGACTTGCCGCCGGCTTTCGCCGCTGTGATCGCCGATGAGGGTGATGGACCGGTGCAACACCATTTCGCCCCGGCTCAAGGCCGGGTAGCGTTGGCGCACCCACTCGGGAATATCTCGGTAATAGGCGATCAGTTTGTCATACAGGGATAATTCGACGCGTGGGAACAGAGCCAGGATGCCAAAGGAGGCCAGCGTGAAGCACCAGCCCACCACCAGTCTCCGCAGCCAGGCCTTGAAGTTGAGCATTTACTGCGTGGCGGAGATTTCGAAGGTAGATTGGGCGGCTCCGACACCCTCCAAGACCTGGTCGTTGTTCCCCACGGGGATGATTCGCCAGTAGTAGCGGCCGGGTTTCAAGGGTCGGGCGGTTTCTGGGTAAACGGCGCGAGTGTCGCGCACTCGGTCGGAAAAGAGAATGTTGTTGAACTGGGCCGTATCCGAAACGAAAATGACGTAGCCGTCCGCCCCGGGCACGTTGTCCCAGGCAAAGGTCGTTCCGAGCGGCGAGGTGTTCCTGGTGGACAGAGCAAAGCCGCCGCTGGGGCTCATGCCGATAGCCGCCCCAAAGGGTTCGACCATACCTCGATTGACGTGCTCGTCGACGCCCTTCAGGCCCTCGAGTTTTTGCATAAGCTCGTTCAGGTGCGTTCTGGCGCTCTGCTCCAGGGACTGACGAATACTGGCCAACTCGGCCCTGAGCAGGAAGCTTTCCTTGTAGCCCTGCATCTGGTTTGGATCAAGGTGCTCCACGGCGAGAACGTCTTCCGGCTTCGGGTTGGTTTTCAGGTGATAAACATCCCCCGCCTGAGCCACTCCCAGGTATTTGGCCTGCAGGTCTTTGACTTCCACCGCTCCTTCCATCACCGCCACCTGGGTCTGATCGGGCAGCGCCTCTACCGTGAATTCGGTGCCCTTGATGCCAAGGGTGCCACCGTTGGTCTGGATTTCCAGGGGACGCGCCAGCGGCCGGGCAGACCTCATCCAGAGGTGGCCACTGCGCATGAGCACCCGCTGGGAAGCGGAAATTGCGTTGACGCTGCGCTCGCTGAGCACTTCAATCTCGGTATCCCGGCTGATGGCTACCCGACCGCCGATGGCGAATTCCAGGGCGGCCACCGTTTGGGCATCGGTTTTGAAATGATCGGCCAGGTAGCCCTCGGTCCCCAGGAAAGCCTGGTACCATTTGCTGTCACCAGCGGCGCGGCGCTGCATGTGGGGTGCGGCACCGACGCCCTGGATGTTGATCAGCCGCAGGACGGGCTCCTCGGCCCATCCCGCAGCCGGGGAGCAAATCAACAGCAGCCAGGCGAGAGCTGGTTTCCGCATCTACTGGACCATGAAGTAGGTTTGCGAGGAGCGCTCGACCGGTTTGTCCTCATCATTGACGGGAATTACGCGCCAGTAGTACTGGCCCTTGGGCAGGGGTCTCAGGTAGGACGGATAGGTCAATTGCTGATTCTGGGTCTGGTCGGTAAATACGACGTCGTACATGTTCTCGTCTTTAGCGACCATGACGACGTAGCTGCGAGCCTCATCCAGGCCTTTCCAGCTGAAGCTGGGAAAACCTGAGGTTGTCCTCACGCTGCTCTGACTTTTGGGAGAGTTGTCCGGTGACAACTGAGTGGGATAGTCGGCCTTGGGGGGCTCGTTGCTCTTGGTGGCATTGTAGATCGAGGCGCCCCAGCCGAGGTAGCTTCCCGCCGCCCCCGTATTGGCTCCGGCCTGATTGGCCAGACTCAAAGCGGCCAGAGTGGCGCCGGCCGGGTCTCTTTCGCAGTTGGCAATAGAATCCGCTGCCCAGAGAGCCCCGCTGGCCGTGCCGATGCCTGGCACACCGGCGATGCTGGCTACCGACATGGCCGCCTGGAAAGCCGGATGGTTGCGGACTCCCCAGGCATCGATGCGCTGGTTGCGAAATTCTTCGATGTTTTCGTAGTGTTTGACCACCGGGGCCGCCTTCAGGCTGATCAGGTATTCGTCTCCCGGTTTGGCCACGCCGACGACTTTGCCGGAATTGTCGCGGATTTCCACGCCGCCGATATCGCTGTTGCTTTCGAAACAGCAAACCTTGGCGGAGCCGTCCGCTTGAGATTCGACGGTGAATTCGGTGCCTTTGATGCCCATAACGCCACCGTTGGTTTGAATCTCCAGCGGCTGCTTGAGGCTTTTCGCATCGGCTTTGACCCAGAGTCCGCCACTTTTGAGCACGACCCGTTTGGTGGGCGTCTTGCCGTCCGCGACGGAGCGTTCATTGACGATCATGATGTCGGTGTCTTTGTTGATGCCGACTCGTCCACCGATGAGGAATTCCAAGGCCGCCAGGGTGTTCTGGTCGGTTACATAGTGGTCTTTGACATATCCGGTCGTGTTGAGAGTGACCGGAAATCCGTCCTTGTCGTTTGGCCTCTTCTGGATGAGTTTGCTTGGAGCAGACTGCGAAACTTTGCCGATGCTTTGGACCCGAACGACCGGCTCGTCTTGAGCCCAGGACGATCCACAGAGCAGTAGTCCCAAAGTAAGAGTTGCAAGCTTTTTGGTCATAAGATGACTCCCCATAGATAGATAAAATCAGCTTCCCCTAGAGGCAGGGAAATCCTCCGGTCGTTGGGGAGCCCCTTTTCTTCCAAAAAGAATCGCAAATTGGGCGCGGCACCCAGACTTTCGAACCGCGGGAGGTGTGGGGGAGGGGTGGGAAACGGTCCGAAAGTCTGGGGGCGCTCAAAACTCTATCCAAGCATCCAAAGCGAGGCCATAAAAATCAGCATGTAGGCGCCGAAAAGTCCGATTTCGATGCTTTGACGCAAGAGCGAAGGCTGCTCACTGGCTACGAGACGCTGCGGCGCCGCCTGCTTCTTTCCTCGCTTTTTCCAGCCATTGCGGGGGCGATGGCGTAGAAAGCGGATGGTCCCGCTACTCCCCTGACCCCAGTGATCAAGAGATGGCAGGCGCGATTCGAAACGGGTGACCGAGAGCTGATTGGGGCAATGCAAAGCACTGGTAGTAGGCATGGTGTTCTCCGGTTCTCAGGTGTTCTTGATTAGTATTGCACGGGCAATGCCGTAGCTGGCGCACGCGCGGGGCGACGCCTGAACTCTCTATGTTTCTTCAGGGTGGTCGAGTCGGCTTATGTTTCTTGACTCTGATGGGAGACGATTTCGGAGCCCGGAAAGATGGCCTCCGCCTTCATTACGAAACGCTCATGGACGGCTAAGTTAGTGGCCGGTTTCACGCGCTGAGGCGTGTTGCGGCGGTTGGAGCTTGCCTGATAGGCAACTCCTTCGGGTTGTGGGTTCAGGGCAAAGGCCAACATGGAACCTCCTGATTTTACTGATATTTGCGCACGAGGGCTTTCACTTTTCCCAGTAGCTTGAAATCGTTGGAGACGACGATGTCGTCGTAACGGGGGTTGTCCGAGCGCAGTCGGACGCAGTTTTTGTCGGGGAAATAGCGCTTGCAGGCGGCTTCCTCTTCTAACAGGGCGACCACAATTTCGCCGCGACTGGCCGTCTGGGCTCGTTCGACCAGCACCAGGTCGCCAGGTTGGATGGCTTCCGCCATGCTGTCGCCTTTGACTCGGAGGAAAAAGTAGTCTTTCCCAATCCCCAGCCAGTCTTTGGAGAGGGGGATCTGGTCCAAAATGTCTTCCTGGGCAAGAATGGGCGCGCCGGCGGCGACGTCTCCCACCACTGGAATCCATTCCGGTTTTTCGGCAGCCGGCACCATGGCGGCCGAGAGCGGTGTGATCGAGAGCGAGCGGGCCAGACGGGCATCGCGCTTGAGGTATCCCTTTTTCTCCAGCGCGTTGAGGTGCCGCTGTGCTCCTTGCGGAGACTGGATGTCGAAGTGTCTGCAGATGTCGCGGACGGATGGGGGGTAGCCTCGCTCGTTGATGCTGTTGATTACGAAGTCGAGGATTTGCTTTTGTCTATCGGTAAGGGTTTTCATGCTCATCATCTCCTGTGAACGCTTGTCTGAAGCGATAGTAGCCTATCGTTCCCTTGTTGTCAAGAGTTCACGTGGACAATCGTTAAAGTATACTGCGGACCACGGTTTTTCAAGGGTTTGCGCGCGTTTCGAGGGTAAGCCTGACCCGCTTTCCGGCGAACAGGGGAAGCCGGCAACCAGGGTGGAAGGACCGGGACTGTATGGCCTCACAGCTTGCCCATCAGGTGGATTGGGTCTCGCTCAGTCGGAAGATTTCCCGGCAATGTCGGGACGTCCTCGGCGTGCGCCTGGCGGCCGAAGAGTTGTGCCGGATCCTGAGTGAGGAGGCGGGATTGCTGGGCGGTCGCCTGCACCTCACCAGCGAGTTCGAGACGATTGTGGTGCAGCATGGCCAGGCCAAGGACCATTCCGTTTCGATTGAGGTCGAGAGCTCGGCCGGACGGGGCAGCCTGGAACTCTGGCCCAGTCAGGCCGAGCAGGCGGAAGCACCGGCTTACGCCGGGTTTGAGGCGCTCATCCAGTGGATGGTGGCCGATTGGTTTCGCCGCCTGGAAGTGACTTTCGGCGCCGGCGCTGGCGGCGAGGAATCGCTGGTTCAATTGGGTTCGGCCCTGGCCGGCGCCCACCAGCTCGAACAGCTGCTGCAGATGGTGCTGCAGACTTACGTGCGCGTGTCTCAGGCCCGCGGCGGGTCGATTCAACTGATCGAAGGGGGTTGGGAAACGGCCACCCGGACGCTGGGCTGCGAAACTCCCCGCAGCCTGACCATCGCGCTGCTCCGGCACCAACAGGTGAAGGCCCTGGTCACGCTGTTTTTCGAGCCCGGCGATATCCTGCTGGAGAGCCGGCTCAACCTTCTCTTCGCGCTGGCCAAGCAGGCTGCTCTGGCCATTGACAATATGCTCAATCATGAGCGCGAGCAAGAGCAGGCCCGCGAAGCCCAGATTCTTTACAATGCGGCCCGTTCCATCGACGAGGGCCAGGACCTGGAAGAAGTCTTGGAGCAGTCGGCGGCTGCTCTGGCTCGGGTGGCCGACGTGCGCCGTTGCCTTATCTTGTTGCGCGATCAACAGCGCACCTACTTCTCGGTCGTCGCCGCCACCGGCCTTTCACCCGATCAGGAGGAGTTTTTTGCCGCCTTTCGCCTGACTTTGTCTCAGTTTCCCGACCATATGCGCAAGCTGCTGACCGAGGGCGAGTCGCTCAGTTCCGGGGAGTTTGACCTGCGCGAGTCGGCTCTCGGGCGTCTCTGCGCGCTCATGCCCGGGGCCGGGTTTTTGCTGGTGCCTCTGCTGGTCAAGGACCGGGTGATCGGGCTGATTTATCTGGATGACCCTCGCGGTGACGCTCAGATCAGCGAAGCCGCCCGCCGCATGATCTTGACGCTTTCCTTCCAGGTGGGCAACGCCATCCAGCGCGCTACCTTGCTCAATCAGCTTCAGGAGAACCTCGGTCCGTTACGCGCTCTTTACCAGGTTTCGACGGCCATCACCGGCACGCTCAGCCTCAACAAGGTGGTCAAGTTGATTGTGGAGCAGGCTGTCGAATTGTTGGAGCATTCGGCTTGCGCCTTGCTGGTGCTGGACGAGATGGGCGAGGGATTTCGTCTGGAGACCAGCGTGGGACTGAGTGACGAATTGCTCGAGCCCGCTCTGCAGGCTCGCATGGCCCGGGTGGCCGTGGAGCGCAAGAAAGCCACCGCTCTCTACCTGGAGAAAGATCCCGAGGCGTTGGAGTTTGAAGGCGTGCTCAAGCGGGCCAGCTTCGGCGGTCTGCTGACGGTCCCGCTGGTGGCCCGCAAGAAGATGGTGGGCGTGCTCAATTGTTTCGTGAAGCCGAGCATGCGCTTCCGCCAGCAAGAAATTCGCTTCTTGCGGGGCTTCGCCAATCAGGCCGCCATCGCCGTAGAGAATGCCCGCCTGCATGGTTTGGTGCGCTTCAAGATGGGTGAGTTGGGCACGCTCTTTGAGGTCAGTAAAGCCATTACGTCCACACTGCAGCTTGACCGCGTTTTGGAAGAGATCGTGCGCCACGTGCGCGATATCCTGCGTGCCGACGCCTGTTCGTTGATGCTCCTGGAAGCTAATTATCTGGTCCTCAAGACCTCCGAGGGACTGGTCAAATCGCAGCATTATCGGCCCATTCCCCTGGGAGTGGGAGTGGCCGGCACGGCCGCCAAGACGGGCCAACCCACCGTCGTGCTCGACCAGGAGGACGGCCATGCCAGCGAGTTTCCCGCCAAGGTGCGCGAACAGGGCTTGAAAACCATCCTGTGCGTGCCGGTGGAAACGCGCGGGCGCGTCATCGGTCTGATCAACGTCTATTTCCGGGAGTTGATGACCCATACGCCGGCTCAGGTCAACCTGCTCATCGCGTTGGGCAGCCAGGCGGCCGTGGCCATCGAGAATGCCCGGCTCTACGCTGAGAAACAACGGGTCACCGAGCTCCTGCACACGGCCCTCATTCCTAAGGAAAAACTCGGCTTTCAGGGAGTGCAGGTGGGGCATCGCTTCATCCCCTCGATGGACCTCTCCGGTGATTACTACGATTTGATTCCGCTCGACAAAGAGCGATTCTTCCTGGTCATCGCCGACGTTTCCGGCAAAGGTCCGGATGCGGCCATTCAGGCCCTGCAGGCCAAGCACATTCTGGGAAGCTACGCTCTGGCGGGCTACGGGCCGGCTGCTTCGCTACGTATGCTCAACCATCAGATCGCTCAGCATAGCTCCAGTAAGCAGATAACGGTTTTTTGCGCGCAGGCCGATATGACCAGCCGGCAACTGCGTTTTGCCTGTGCCGGCCACGAACAGCCGCTCTTCATGAGGCCGGGCGTGGCCGAGCCGGAATTGCTGCGGGCCGAGGGCATTCTCATCGGCGCCATCGATGACTACGAGTATCCCGAACAGACCGTCGCTCTCGAAGAGGGTAGCCTGGTGCTACTCTATACCGACGGCATCACCGAGGCGCGCACGCCTCAGGGCGAGTTTTTCGGGCTTTCGCGCATTATGCAGGCGCTGGTGGCGCACGGCGACGGGCATCCCACCAAGTTGGTCAACGGTCTTTATAATAAGGTGCGTAAATTCACCCGCGAAAATATCACCGACGACTTCTCTCTGCTGGCGGTGCGCTTCTGATCCGCTGGTTCTGGCTGTTCCTTGCTCTCTTTCTGGCCGGTTGCGCTCAACCGGATCCCAAAGACCGGCCGCTGCGTGTCTGGACCGCCTTTGAGGGGCCCGAGCTGGAAGCGTTCAAAGGCCTGTGCGCCCAATATGGCCAGCCGGTCGAGGTGCTGGGCGTACCCTTCGATGGACTCAAGAATAAGGTACTGGTAGCTACCCCGGCCGGCCAGGGACCGGAAGTGATCGTGGGCCCACAGGATTGGTTGGGCGTTTTTTCGGCGGCCGATTTGCTGGAGCCGCTGCCGGAGTCGCTGGTTACTCCCCTCAAGCAAGCAGTGTTGCCGGTGGCTCTGGATGGCGTAACCTACGGCGGCAAGGTCTACGCTTATCCTATCCTGCTGGACGGCCTGGCGCTGCTGCGCAACCCCGAGCTGGCGCCACGCAGTCCCAAGAGCATTGAGGAACTGCGTGACTACGCCGTCGAGCTGCAGAAGGACGGTAAGATCAAGGGGTTCTATTTTGACCTGAGAGAGCTCTATTTCTCCTGGCCTTTTTTTTCCGCCAACGGAGCCACGGTCTTTCGGCCCAATGGCCTGGAGCCGGGCCTGACCGGCCCCGAGGGAGTCCAGGCCGCCCGATACTTGAAAAGCCTGCGCGATCAAGAGCTGATCCCACTGGGCGCCAAGAACGATTTCGCCAAGAGTTTGTTTCTGGACGGCAAACTGGCCATGACCTTGAATGGTCCCTGGTTTCTAGGAGATTTGCGCGCCAGGCATACTCCCTACGTGATCGAGCCGGTGCCGCCAGGTTCCCACCCGGCCGCCTCGTTTATCGGAGTCAACGGCCTGATGGTCAATCAACTCTCCCCCCGCAAGCAGGACGCCTTTCCGCTCATCGAATTTCTCGGCAACAAGGACTGCCAGGTGACCATGGCCCTGGCTTCCGGGCGGGTGCCCGCGCGCCGCGACGCCCAGGCCGAGGTGGCCCAGGATCCGGTCAAAGGGCCTGACATCGCCGCTTTCACCCGAGTGGTCGAGCAAGGCGTGGCCATGCCCAACCACCCGGCCGCCAACGCCGTTTGGGACCCTATGAAGCAATCACTCGAGCTGATCACCAAAGGAGAGGTGGATCCGACTACGGAATTGCGCGCCGCGGACGAGGCGATTCGCCAGAAGATTCAGCGGATGGTGGAGTAGTTGGACGAAAAACGCGGCGGCATGTTGCCTATGGTGTACATCGGACCAGCCCTGGTGCTGCTCACGGTGCTCTCCATGCTGCCCAATCTCTACTCGGTTTATCTGGCTTTCACCAACTACTCGCTCTTTCACTTTCGCGAGTTCTCGTTTGTGGGGCTACACAACTTTGAGCGGATCCTCTTTGGCCCCGAGATGCGCACCTTCGGCCGGGTCTTCGCCTGGACCATGATTTGGGCGGGACTTTCCGTCTTTTTCTCGATTGCGGTGGGATTGATGCTGGCCCTGCCCCTCAATACCGAAGGGCTGAAGGGGGTCAATTTCTATCGCACGCTGTTCATCGTGCCCTGGGCCATCCCGGCCTTTATTTCGGTACTGATGTGGCAGGGACTGCTCAACAGCAGTGACCAGGGCGCCATCAACGCCTTGCTCGGGCAGCTCAGTATCAAGCCCATACCCTTCCTGGACGACCCCTGGTGGTCACGCTTTTCAGTGCTGTTGGTCAACATCTGGTTGGGCTATCCGTTTATGCTGACGGTTTGCCTGGGCGCCCTCCAGAGTATTCCTAAGGACCTTTACGAGGCATCCGGCCTGGACGGGGCCAGTCCGGGCAAGCAGTTCGTTTCGGTCACCCTGCCCATGCTGCGGCCCGCCCTGGTGCCGGTGATCGTCTCCAGCTTCGCTTTCAACTTCAATCAATTCGCCACCATCTATCTGCTCACGGCGGGCGGACCGCCGGTGGCCGGCAGCGACGCCGGCGCCACCGACATTCTCATCACCACTTCTTACAAGCTGGCTTTCACCCAGTATCAGTATGGTCTGGCCTGCGCTTACGCGGTGCTCATCTTCTTGATCGTGGCCTCGCTCAGCTGGGTCAACTTTAACGCCTCGGGGGCTTTTGAGGACTGATGAAAGGCAAGCACTTCGTCATCCACGCTTTT
The DNA here is from genome assembly GCA_019637395.1 of Vulcanimicrobiota bacterium. Taxonomy (GTDB): domain Bacteria; phylum Vulcanimicrobiota; class Xenobia; order Xenobiales; family JADMJV01; genus JADMJV01. Next base: position 100,956 of record JAHBVR010000009.1, on the reverse strand, counting down.
CTGCTCAGTTGTTTGTGCCTGACGCTGGCTCCGGCCGTGCTGGTGTTGCTGGCTTCTTTCCGGAGCGGCAACGATCTATTTTCGCTGAGTTTGAGCGATCTGGCCGTAACCAATTACATCAAGCTGTTGCGCACCACGCCTTTCCTGCAGTGGATGCTCAACTCGCTGATCGTCTCGACTCTGGCCTCCATCGTGGCCCTGGTGGTCACCACCCTGGCCGGTTACGCCTTTGCTCGTTTTCGCTTCCCCGGCCGCAAATACGGCCTGCTCATGATGATTCTGCTGCAGATGTTCCCGGCCGGCATGGCCATGGTGGCCGTGTTCCGCGTGCTTCAGGTCATGGGCAATCTCACCGGCGGGGTCATCGGCCTGAACAGCCTGATCGGGTTATCGCTGGTCTATATCGGCGGTGGAATTCCTTTCAACACCTGGATGATCAAAGGTTACATCGACTCGCTTCCCAAGGAATTGGAAGAGTCCGCCTACCTGGATGGGGCCACTCCCCACCAGACCTTCGCGCAGATTATCCTGCCGCTGCTCGGCCCGATTTTATCGGTAGTGGCTGTCTTCAATTTCATCACGCCTTACTCTGACTTCGTCTTCCCCAGCGTGCTCATGCAAGAAGCCAAACGCTACACATTGGCGGTAGGAATGCAAAGTTTCATTTCCGGGAACTTCTCGGCCAACTGGTCGCTTTTCGCGGCAGCCTCCATTTTGGGGAGCATACCGATCCTGGTGCTGTTTTTCTCGATTCAGCGCTTCCTGGTCCAGGGACTCACGCAAGGAGCTGTGAAAGGATAGGTTTGCAATCCCTGGCTTCGGGAAAATATGGACTTCGCCTTAGAGCGAAGTCCGGCGTTTGCTTCGCAAACTTCCGGGATGGCGTGAGGAGTATCGAACATTGTTCAAGCACATCGCCCTGAGTGCAGCGTCCCTATTGCTGCTGACCATTCCTGGTTGGGCTCAAAACGAACTGGAAGCCGGCATGGTCTCCTTCTATCAGGAGAAATTTGACGACGCCATCCCGTTGCTCGACAAAGCCGTGCGCCAGGAGCCGCAAAATACGCTGGCCATGGCCTACCTGCTGCACTCCTACTACCGTAAGCGTGACATCACCACCATCGTCACCAAGATCGAGCAGGAGGCCGTCTCCAAGGGCAGCGACCCGGTGGCCCAGGCCCAGCTCGGCATGGCCTACTTTCTGAAGGGCCTGGTGATGCCCAACGTGATGGAAGAATCCCTCACCGAATTCAAGAATGCCGCCAAGGACGACACCAAGTGCTCGCTGGCTTACACCGGTATGGGCATGGTTTACTTCCAGAAGCGCATGATGCCGCGCGCTAAAGGCTACTTTGTGCGTGCCTTGCGCATCAACCCTCATGATGTGATGGCCCTGGATCGCCTGGGCAACATCCTGCTGGTGGATGACAAGAAACCGGATGAAGCGCTGCAGCTTTACCAGCGCATCGTGGATGAACTGCCCACCTACCCGGACGGCCACTACTTTGTGGGCTCGGCCCTTTATGACCTGAAGCGCTACGAAGAAGCCGTGCAGCCGCTCATGCGCGCCCGCGACCTCGACCCCAAAGGCATCACTCAGGGTTTTGACGCGGCCGCTCTGCTGGGCGACTGCTACATGAAGTTAAATCGCCCCAGCGAAGCCGTCACGGCTTTCGAAGCGGCCAAGAAGATTCGCCCCGACAGCCAATATGTGCAGGTTCGCATGGAGAAGGCCAAAAGCAGCAAGCCCAATACCTAGTCCTCTGCGGGCAGAGTGCGGTGGGGATTGCCTTCGAGACGGTTGGCTTGAAGGTAGCCTATCAGGCAGCCTGTGAATAGCAGCACCGGTCCGCCGATCAAGGCCAGCCATCCCAACAAGGAGTAAAGCGAGGCGGCGCCCGGAGAAGATATCCGCACTTTCACCTTTTCCGTCGCCTTGCGGTCCTGCTCCTTAAAGTAATTCGAAAACTTGCTCGGAACCACATAGTCTAGCTTCAACTCCAAGGTTGCCTCCTTTCCGACCAGTGAGGCATCGTTGGGAATAGAGACCCTGATCTTCATCATGGTATGCTTTTCCGTAAGCCCCAGGCTCTTACTGGAGAAGGTCGAGATTTCATTTCCCCACTGGCCATCAAGGGCTACGGCCGGAATTTGCTTTCCGTCCAGTTGGGCCTGGAGGGACCTGGCTTTCCAGAGTCCGTTGAGGCTCATGGTGCTGTCCTGCATACGGTAGACCAGCTCGTCTCCCGGTCCCACCACCCTCGGAAAAAACCGTAGCCCGGGGTTCTCATCCAGGCCTTTGGAGACCCGCACGCCTTGCGGCAGCCATACCAGAGCCAGACCGGCGAGCATGAGGAACACGGCCAGCGGAGGGCCCCCCTTGGTCAACCTGGCCAGGCGGTCGGTTTTCGAAGGGACGGTTTCGGGCGCTTGCTCGACGACCAGCACCTGACGTTGGATCTCGCTCTGGGCTCGGCCACGATTGCTCTCCAAGTCTCGGTTGGGGTTTCCCAAATAGGTCAGAAGAGCAAACAAAAACAGCAACGAAAGCAAGATGCCGTTCCAGATGGAGCCCATAAAAACAGAGGAAAAGCCGTGATAGAGATACACGCCCAGGCCTGTGGCACCGATCAGAAAACTCAAGCAGCCATAATGGAAGGTGCGACTTGCCTTGACCATCTCGGGCTGCACCAGGCCGCAAGTCGGACACGGATGGGAATCCACACCCTCCTCTGTTTGACGGCTCACGGCGCTGCGCAAATTCAGGCGGGCCTGCTCCTGGGTTTCACCCGTGGCGGTACAAAAGCGCTCCATCAGATAGCGGAAGAGGGTTTGGCAGTGAGCGCAGGTGTGAACCTTCCAACACTTCGCAGTAACATTTGCCTGTTCTGACATGAAAGTGGATTCGTTAAAACTCCTGTAGTCCTGCCCTGGTCAGGAAGTGCCAATTCGGCGATTTCGTCCTTACCGGAGGGTGAACTCCATCTCGTTGACCACCTTGCCCTGGGCGGGATCATAGCGCTTACGGACTTGCTCGACCCAGGTCAGGAAGTCTCCGTCGCGGTGGTAGCGCGTAATCTGCAGGTTGTAACCGGAAAACTGCTTCAGCATTTCGTCGTCGTTGAACTCCGTTAAGCCCAGGCCCATATAGGGGTCCAGGTCGAGGGCGGCACCGGCCACCCGTTCCATGCTCATGCGCAACACAATGCCGTCCAGCGACACCACCAGTTCGCTAATGCGCGAGCCCTTGGCTCCCAAGGGCTGAGTGACCACGTGCTTGTTTTCCCAATCGTCGATAAAGACCGAATACTCGATGGTGGCTTCGGCGCGGCGGCCCAGGGTCACGCTCTGACAGCGTTGCAGAGAAGCATTGTAGGCGGCCAGCAACTCCTTAACGGTAAGTGGATCTTCTTCCCACTCCTCTTCATTGACCTGGGCCGGTTTGATCTCTCGCAGCTTCTTTTCAACTTCTAATTGCCATTTGCTGGCGGCGTCCAACTTGATCTCCTCCTTGGGTTCCGGGGCCTGTTTCTGCTTCTTCAGATTGACTTCAAATCTAAAGGTCGGCTTCGGCATGCCCATGGATTCGCCATGGGGGGGCGGGATCCTCACGTTCGATGCGGAAAAGACTCCTCCAAATGCTCAAGCAAATCCTCAAAGGTTTTCTCAGTCTGGTGCAGCGCCCTACTCCGGATTGGGACTTCGGCGAGCGCCGCAAGCTCATTCGCATGCGCTCTCACTACAAGACTCAGCTAGAACTGGATGGCAAGAAGTTGGAGGGCGTGATCACCGATATGGGAGTGGGTGGCTTGCGCCTCAAGGTTTTCCATGCTCTCAAGGTCGGCCAGGTGCTCACCGTCCACAGCCCTTTCAACGAAGTGGGCGAGAACAATGCGCCGGTGGACTGCAAGGTGGTCTGGACGCAACAACCCGACAAGAGTTTCGTTACTTACGCCGGGCTGGTCTACGCCACCGATCCCAAGAAAATGGCCCGCACCTGGGTTAAAGGCGTGATGAAGCAGTTGGGGTTCCGGCCCGAGTCGCTGCTTTCCAAGCGCGCCTGGGTGCGCGCCGAAGTGTTTTTAGAAGGCACCGTCAAGCGCGCCGACCATTCGCGCCACGAAATACGCATTCAGAATCTGGGAGTGGGTGGGGCGCTTTTCGAATACCGGGACAAGCTTCCCCTGGGCGAGATAACCATTCGAATTGGACCCTACGAAAAACTCCCGGGCCTGGACGTGTCAGGAACACTGGTCAAAGCCCGGCCTCAGGGCAAGCATTACCTGTACGGTATGGAGTTCGGAGAGATGAAGCCGGCTCAACTGCGCATGCTGGCCGTTTACCTGAAAACCTTCCTCACTCATACCTGGGAAGTATAACTTCACCCGCATTATACCGCGCCTTATTTCCATTGCGGTCAAAAACGTAGACCCCGTCTCGGGTGCCCAGGGAAGTGGCTTTCACCTCAGGAGAAAACTGGACTTCCAGGAATGACTCCTGGTTCAGGCCCACGCAGACGCGGTGCCGGAAACGGTGCGACAGATAGGTGAGATTGTCGCGGTCGTCGGTCTGGATGCGATCCATGCAGTGGGGAAAGAGCTGTAGCTCACGGATCAATCCGAATCCCCGGTCATAAAGCTGGAATTCTCGTTCATGTTCAAAGTCGTTGTAGATGATGATGCGCTCGCAGCACATCAGGGATCCGGCCGACACCGTGTAGAAAGTCGTGCCTCGTCTCAGCGCTTCCAGCAGGGGTTGGCGCAGGCGGAAGAAGGTCAGGCAGCGGTGCAGAACCCCTAGATTGCCTCCGAAGAGAAAGAGGGAATTAGCCGAAAGAATGCACTCGCTCAACTCCTGATGGAGCCTCATCCATAGCGGATCGTAAGCCAGGCCGGTTTCTTCGGCGAATTGCTCGTCGAGATCGGTGAGCAACTGCACCATGCGATCGTCGTTGGCTTGCAAAAGCTGCAGCATTTCTCGCAGTTCATTGCTGAGAAAACTGACCAGCCGGCCCCTTCCTCCAGAAAAGAGCAGGGTGTTGTCGAGAATGTCGGCCAGCGAGTCGTTGGGCAAATAGTCGCGCAGATGCTGCAGCGAACGCCGCAAGGAGGCGCAGAAGAAGCTGTTTTTCTCCAGATACTGTGAACGCGCGCCTTCCATCATGGCTGCGCATTCTTGCCAGGAAGCGGCCAGAGCCGGGCGTTGCTCCAGGAACTCCTGGTAGCGATGATAGAGAGCCAGATTTTTTACGTTCTGGTCGTGGCCGCCTTGAAAATTCGGCTCGATGCCGATTCCATAAAGAGCTTCTTTGATATGCTCCTCGTGGTATTCGTTGGCCGTCCAGCCCGCCGTCACCAGCACCACCTTGCCGGCCCGCGCCACCGAGGGATCGGAATGGCGTGAGCTTCTCAGGGTTTGGGCGGCCCGCTCCACAAAATCGGCCTCGGCCTGAATGTTTCCGTTGAAAATGACGGCGCCACGCATCGCCGCCTCTTCGCAACCCGGGGCCGGCGACCTGGGTGTTAAAGTCGAAGTCGGGAGTGCAGAGCTTCGGGAAAGTCGGCCATCTGCAGCCCATTACGGCTCAGGTCCAGGCTTTCCAACCCCTGCAGGAAGGGAGCTTGCAACAATATTTCCAGGGCGTCACGGCTAAAGCCGGCACCGGACAGGCGCAACTGGCGGAGCTGGGGTAGAGTGGCCTGAGCCAGTTGGCGCAACCCTTCCTCTCCGATTTCGAAGTCGTAGAAGTCGAGGCAGCGCAACGACCCGGGCAGGCGACTCAGGGCGGGCGGATGGCCGCGAACTTCTCCTTCGCTGAAGATACGGGTTACTTCCAATTCTTGGAGTTGCGGCCAATCCTGCTCAAACAGAGCGTCGAGCCCGTAGCAATCCGGGCAATACAGGCGCAAGAGGCGCAACTGAGCGGTCCAGGCGGATCGGGACAGGCGCGCCAGGATAGCGGTGGGCAAAGGTTCGGGAAGGAGTCCGTTGTCCCAGCAACCCAGTTCCAAATCGACCAGCGAATGCCAATGGGGATCCTCGTAGAGACTGGAAAAATCGGGAGCCGGACCCGTTTTCCAGTCGAGCGAGAGCTGCCGGATCTGGCCGGTGGCCGGACCGGTCAGGCGGCTCCAAAGCCCCTCTTGCAGGTGTCTGTTCCAGGCCAGGTGGAGCTGATCGATCGGCTCCGCCCTCAGCGCTTGCTGCAGATTCATGGTTGGTGCGGGTCTCAAATCGAGGCGCGAGACGAAACCTCGCTGCCAACAAATGGGGGAGAGCCCGGCCATTTGCCGACCGCCTTCTTCCCACAGGCGCACGGTCACATGGCCTTGCGCGCACATGCGCCAGGAAGGGCTGTAGTGTTGCAGGTGGAGCCGGCTAAGATCGAGAGCAAGCGGCGCCAGCAGAGGTTGGAGCCAGCGCGGCCCGGACTGCTCGAATAGATCTGCGGTCGGGTTGCCAGACGAATTTTGCAGGACCTGGTCGCGGATGAATTGGGCCCGTTGCGAGTCCAGTGCTTCCAGGCGGTCGGCCATCGCCAGCCGAGGTCCGTCCGAATCCGGGTCTGCCCAAATTGACGCAAGACCTTCACATAATGTTAACAAATGGAAGCCCTCCGTAGAGATTTGGTAGAAATCACTCGGCTATCCTCAACCTATCAACCGGAAGGAAACCAGAACGATGAGCAACGAGCAGAACCTGCAGTGGATCTGGACCATCATCAATCTCCCCGGCGAAGCTTAACGCTTCCAGCTCCGAATCCGCTCAGGCCTGAGTTCGATATAAGCAATTCCCGGAGCCACCGTGGTCGGTCGCTCCTCCCCGCGCCCAGCGGCCAGGCGGGACTTGATTTCCAGTAACTCGGCCGCATCCTCGATGACCCGTCCCAACCCCTGGAAGACCACTCCGCGCACTTCTTCGCGGTGGTCCAGCATCAAGGAAATCTTAGGATTGGCCGCGATATTCCGGCACTTGTGGGTGCCCGCCCGGCAACCGCAGTAGAGGATCTCACCCAGGCGAAAGTAACCGATGGCTATCGTATGCGGGAAACCGTCCGCGTCCAGAGTGGTGAGCGCCGCCCAGCCCGGCTTGGAATCGCAGAATTCCCAGATCTCCTGAGACGTCATCTTCTCCACTAGAAATGAACCTCAAGGGTTGCCTCTACCTTGTCCTGCACGGTGCCTTCCAGCCTGGTGCGGCTGCCGCTGGTGGAAAAACTGGCGCCACGGGTCAGGTTCCATTGGTAGCGAGCCAGCCAGCGGCGCTGCAGGTGTTCGCTTTCCACCACGGCCGTCTCCACCTGAAGTTCTCCTCGTCCGATTCGCTTGCACAGACGAGCCAGATAGCCGCGGCTGTCGGTGGTGGTGGTCAGCTCGCCGCGAGCTGACCAACCCGAAAGTTCGGGAGTGGCTACCCAGCCGCGTAGTTGCGGGGTCGACCACTGCTCCCCGGCGTAATCCCAGCGACTGGTCAGTCCGGTGGCCCAGCCGTGATAGTCGGGTATGCTCAGCGTAACCTGGGCGCGTCTCTGCTCCAACTCGGTTTGCCAGCTTTGCTCCAGCTCCACTTCGGTCTGGAGGGGGCCCACGAAGTCGCGGCGCGCTGACAATTCCACTTTTTTGTCGTCCAGCCGCGCCCGCCAGTAGTTATCTTCCTGGCTGGCCTCCTGATAGCAGGCTTCCACGCGGGCGCGCCGGTCCTCCACCGGCTGGGCGTCGATGGTCCAGTCTCCCGAAACAATCGGATCGGCGGTGACCGGATAGGCCAGCAACCAGAGCGCGAACAGGCGTTTCATCCTTGGAACTTATTCAATGATGTCTGAAAAACTCCTGAAAACACAACAGGCACCCGAGGGTGCCTGCAGGCCGGAGGCTAAAGCGTAAAGGTCAAAGACCTTTACGCACCCACTCCTCCGGAAGTGGGATGCATACTCGAACTAGGAATGGCACCCACCTCCTCTCCATCGCGCTCGTCGCGACTTAAGCCCGCCGAAGCGAGCCAACCGGCCTCCTTCCGGGGAAGGCACCGGCAACTTTTAAAGGGTATCAGAGGATTCCAAATGCGTCAATTTTTTAGGCCACAAAACGGAATCTCCCTTTTCATCCCAAAAAACCTCCATCTTAACTTGAAAAATCTTCTCGAATTGGGGGCTGGCGAAGACCTTGTCGGGATTTCCTCGAGCCAGCACCCGACCTGAATCCATGACCCAGACCTGGGAACACAAGCGCCGGGCCAGATTCAAATCATGCAGCACTATGAGCAAACTCTTGCCCTGCTCGCGTAGTTCCCTGAAAAGGTCGAGCAGTTCCAACTGTTGATGTAAGTCCATGGCGGAAGTCGGCTCGTCCAGCAGCCAGGCTCGGGCATCCTGCGCCAGGGCCTGGGCCAGCCGCACGCGTTGCAGTTCACCACCTGACAGACGGGTCACCGCCCGGCCGGCCAGATGCGCGGCGCCCACCCGCTCCAGGCAGCGGCTGACCAATTCTGGAGAGCCGCCGCCGCCCCAGCGGTCGAGCCGGTGAAACTGCCCCATCATGACCACCTCGGCGGCCGTGAAGGGCTGCTCGAAACCCAGTTGCTGAGGCAGGTAGCTCAACCGGGAAGCGCGCCAGGCGGCCGTTTGCCCGGACAGCTCCCGGTTTTCAAACTGAATCGAACCGCGGTAAGGCAGAAGACCGGCCAGGATTCGTAGCAGAGTTGACTTACCGGAACCGTTGGGACCGAGCAGACCGAGGATTTCGCCCGGTTGCCAGCTGCCTTGGAGGTCGCGCAGCATTTCCGGGCCACCTCCAGGATAGGCGAAAGACAGATCGCGGATCTCTAGCATTTTCGCTCTCGCTGCAGCTGCCAGAGAAACCAGGGCGCGCCGACCAGGGCGGTGACCACTCCGACCGGCAGTTCCTGAGGAGCCAGCCGGGTCAGCCAGTCGCAACCCAACAGAAAGACACCTCCCCAGACCAGGGCCAGCGGCAGCAGTTTGCGCATATCCGGGCCGACCCAGAGCCGGCACAGATGCGGAATGACCAGACCCACAAAGCCGACCAGACCCGAAGAAGCCACGGCTGAGGCGGTCAGCAAGGTCGCCGCCAGCAGCACTTGCAGCTTGACTCTTTCCACTGCCACCCCGGCCGGCGCCGCCAGGTCCTCGCCCAGGCTGAGCAAATTCAGGGGGTAGGCGTTCCACACCAGCAAGCCTGTTCCGAGTACGAAGGGAGCCAGGCACCAGCCCAGCAGCAGCCAATTGCTGCCCGAAAGATTGCCCAGCAAGAAGAAGACCAGCCGGCTCAGTTCGCGTCCGGCCAGCACCATCAGCAGACTGACCAGGCTCCCCAGCAGAGTACTGACCATCACTCCGGCCAGCAAAAAGTCTTCCAGCCGCACTCCCTGGCGGATGCGGGCCAGACGGGTGACCAGCAAGACCGCCCCCAGCGCCCCGGCGAAAGCGCATACCGGGTAGAGTCCATAATTCAACCCCAGCACCACCGCCAGGGCCGTTCCCAGCGAAGCGCCGGCGGAGGTGCCGGTCAGATAAGGATCGGCCAGCGGACTGCGCAGCAGGGATTGGAAGGCCGCTCCGGCCGTGCTCAGGCAGGCGCCTACCAAAATGGCCTGGAGCAGACGGGGCAGGCGCAATTGCCAGACCACCACGTTTTCCGGGCTCTCTCCCGGCCCTTGCAGAAGCACGTTCCAGACCTGACTCAGCGAGAGGGAATAGGAGCCTGAGCACAGCCCCAAGGTCACCAGCCCCAGCAAAGCCAGTCCGCCCAGCAGCAGCCAGCTACGCACGCGGAACGGGCTGGCGCAGCTCCAACCAATCTTGCATGCGGTGCAAGGCTTCGACGACTCGCGGTCCGGGTCGGACCAGCAAGTCTTCGGAAATCTCCAGCACGCGCTGATTGCGCACGGCCTTCAGACGTTTCCAGACGGGGGTTTGGGGCAGGGGATGGGTCAGCACCAGAACTTCGGGATCCAGGCGCTGCAGTTCTTCCAGGTCGATGGTGGGATAGCCGGGTCGGCTGACGATGTTGTGGAAGCCCGCCAGTTCCAGCACTTCGGTGCAATAGGAGCCCTGGCCGGCCGCGATCAGCGGGTCGTGCCAGATTTCCACCAGAGCCTGGGGGCGATAATTCATTTTTTCCCGGCGTTTTTTACACAGCTCTAATTCTTCCCGGAGCCTGGTCACCAGGCGGGCGGCCTGTTCCGGCTTGCCGACCTTGACGCCCAAACGGCTGATGGAATTGAGCATCTCGGGTAAAGTCTGGGTGGAAAGCGGTTCCAGGTGCAGCCCTAACTTTTGGAGTTGAGCCAGTTGCTGGCGATTGAGCAAAGGGTCGTAGACCACCAGATCCGGATGCAGTTGCAGCAGCGCTTCGTAGTTCAGCTGCATATCGCCGATTTTGGGCAGGCGATCGACTTCCGGGGGGAAGTGGTCGTTGCCGGTGACGCCCACTACCTGGGAGCCCGCTTCCAGAGCAAAGAGGATCTCGGTCAGATTGGGCGTCAGGCTGACCACCCGCGGCTGAGCCGAAGGCGTGGAAGGTTTTTCCGGCGTGGAGTGGCAGCCGGATAGACCCACACTCAGGATCAGCGCGCCCAGGGTTGTTTTCAAAGCAGAAAGAGCTTCTGCCCTCTGTCAGACGGCTCCTCGTCCGAGTTAAATGACCAGGATTCGGCTCCCGCCGTCGGTCTTGGGCATGTCCATGATGTTCCAGATCCAATGAATTTTGCGTTCGTTCTTCATCTTTGTTTCCCTCCAAGCCCCCCGAGTTGATAACGGAAGCTTAACCGACCATCCTTAATCCGCCATTATTTTTCCGGGTGTCAGGTAAACAGTTCTCCTTGCTCTCGGCCTAACTCCATGTCGAGCATGCGGCGTTTGCTGTCCACCCCTCCCGGCGCGGAAAAGCCCGTCATCTTGCCGTTGGCCCCGATCACGCGATGGCAGGGGACCAGGGGTGGCCAGGGGTTGTTCCCCAGCACCTGGCCAACCCACTGGGCGGCTCCGGGCTTCCCGCACAGCGCGGCAATCTCCCCATAGGTGCGTGTTTTCCCGGGGGGAATGGCCATGGTGTGCTGGTAGACGGCCCAGTCCGCCGGGCCGCACCCGACCGGCCGAAAGTCCACCTCGGCGGGCTTTCGTCCCGCAAAGAAGTCGCGCATCCAGGCGGCCACGGGCAGCAGCCAATCCGGCAGCGCGGCCGGTTCCCCAGCCGGAGTACAGGGTCCCGGCAGATAGCTGCGCAGCAGACCCCGTTCGTCCCACTCCAGCGTGACCGCGCCCCAGCCGGTCTCGACCGCGTGATGAAAGGTCAAACGGCGGTTTCGGTGGGCGGAGCGATGGCCAGGAAATCGTAGCCCATCTGCTCCAGGTAGCGATTCATCAATTCGTCGCGACGCTGGGCCGAACGGGAGTTAACGATCAGACCGGCGTGGTGGTCTTTCTTCAGTTTCCAGACTACGTCCGCATCGTCGTAGTGCGACAAATCCGGCTCGGCCTGCTTACTCAAGCAGAGCATCAGGCCGGCGTGCCCGAAGGCGCGCTTGGGCGGCTTGTAAGGTTGACCGTGGAAATTGGCCAGTTCCAGTTTCACCCACTCGGCCCACAGATTCACACCGGTGGCTTTGTCAACCAGCACGTCGATGTTGGCGCCGCCCACGCGGGCCGCCATCTCGAGATAGTAAAGCTGGCCGTCGGCGCCCCGGATGAATTCCGCATGGGTCACGCCGCGCACCAGGCCCATGGCCCGGATCACCTGATCATTGACGGCCAGCAAACCACCGAGTTCAGGAGCTTCCTTGTCCAGGCTTTTGGTGCTGAAGACGCCGCCGTGGTTCCACACATTGAAGGGCGGAATACCGTAACGATGGGCCTGGGAAAACAAAATCTTGCGATCATAGACGATGGAGTCGACATGGTAGACGTCGCCGGCCACATACTGCTCCATCAGGTAATAGGACTGAAGGTCACCCAGGCTTGCGATGGTGTCCCAGACTTCCTGGGCGTGGTGCAGTTTCTTGATGCCCACCGAACCGGCTTCGGAACGCGGCTTGAGCACCCATGGGGCGGGACAGCGCTTCATGAAAGCGTCGACCTGGCCATGATTGAGCACGTGCACGAAGTCAGGGACAGGCACTCCCTCATCGCGAGCCTGCACGCGCATGGCCAGCTTGTCGCGGAAGTGGCGGGCGGTGGTGTCGCCCATGCCGGGCACGCGCAGGTGTTCCCGGAGGCGCGCGGCCGTTTCCACATCGTAGTCATCCAGCGGGATGATCCGGTCGATCTTGGTCTGGCGGGCCAGATAACTCACGGCCCGAATGATATCCGGATATTTATTGAGCTCCGGCATGTAGAAGATGTCGTCCAGGGCGTGGTGAGGCCACGGCTCCCCTTTGAGCTTTTCGATGGTCAGCAGGAGCACGCGGCAGCCCTGGCGCCTGGCTTCTTCCATAAAGGCCGCGCCCTTGTAGTAGCTGGCCAGACATAAAAAGGTGATAGACATGAGGGGAGGTCCATTCCAGGCATGCCCAAAGTACCCTGCGGAGGTAAAGATGAAGGTCAAGTTCGGAATGTGTATCGTTGCTCAGGCTCCGCTGCACGAGCAACTCAGGCTCTCGGTTCTGTGCGAAAGATTGGGCTACGATACACTCTGGTTTCCTGATCATCTGACCTTTTTGGACCAGGCCGAGGCGGTGGATGCCTGGACGGTAATGGCCGCGGTGGCCGCTCAGACCCGCAAAATTAAGCTGGGAACCGCGGTCTCCGACCCGCATCGGCTGCATCCGGCCCTTTTTGCCCAGCGCGCGGCCACTCTCGACCAGCTGAGCCGAGGCCGTCTGATCGTCGGTCTGGGTAGCGGTGAGGCCATGAACCTGGACGCCTTTGGGATTGCCTGGAAAGATCGCAAGGTCGGCCGCGTGCGCGAGTTTATCGAGGTTTTTCACGGGCTGCTGCAAGGCCACGCCGTCGACCACGAAGGCCCGCTCTATCAACTCAAGGGAGCCCGGCTCAGCGTCAGGCCTTATCAGGGACGCAAGATTCCCATCCATCTGGCCAGTCTGGGACCGCAAATGCAGCGGTTGGCCGGACAGGTAGCCGATGGCTGGAAGCCGGTGGTCATTCCCCCCAGCCACTACGACGACTATTTCTCCGGCATTCGCCGCGCCGCCCTGGAAGCGGGGCGCAATCCCAACGACATCGACCGGGGCGTGCCTTTCGCCTTCGCACTTTTTGATGGGGAGCAGCAGCCCAGCGCCCGCCAATTAGCGGCGGCGGTGCGTCCTTACGCGGGCGCGCTGGTGTGGGAGCCGGCCATCCAACAGATGGGCATGGAATGGAATCCTCCCGAGCATTTGCGGGGAGTGGGCTACCACACTGTCAATCCGGCCGATCCGGAATCGCTGCGTCTCTATGATGAATACTGCCGCTGGCTGCCTGACGAGATGCTCAACCGGTTTGTGGTGGCCGGCCCCGGCCAGCTCATCCGCGAGCAGGTGCGCAAATACGTGAACGCCGGCGTGACCCATTTCGAGATCACCAACGCCAGCCCGGACGTTATTTCCTCCATCGTCTGGTTCGCCTGTGAGGTCATGCCCGAGTTTACCGGCCGGCCGCCAACCGCTTTCGCCCGGGCCATGAACGTTTTGCTTCAACCCTTGCGCCGGATGGGCCTGATGCGCCGTCTTCTGCCCAAGGATCTGGATATTTGGAAGAAAGTAGGACTCTAGAATGAAAAATGAAGACTTGCTGACCAGCAATCTGTTCGGGCACCTGGCCACCCTGGGGGAGGACGGTTCGCTGCAATCGACCCCGGTGTGGTTCCGTTACGTGAACGGCAAACTGGAGGTCAACTCCGCCAAGGGCCGTCTCAAAGACCGTAATATGCGGGCCAATCCCAAGGTGGCCCTGTCGGTGATCGATCCGAAGAACGGCTACCGCTACCTGGAAGTGCGCGGCAAGGTGGTCGAGTATGAAGAAGGCCCCAACGCGGAAAAGATGATCGACGAGCTGGCCAAAGCTTATATGGGAGTGGATACCTACCCTTACCGCACAGCGGACGAACAGCGCGTCCGTTACGTCATCGAGATCGAGAAAACCACCAGCATGTAATTGTGAGCTGGAATACAGCCACCGGTCTCGGCGACCGGATAGGTTCTGGCTATGACAAACGAACAACCCATCTGGCTGGGACCGGTGCGTCTGCCCGGCCGTCCCAAGCAATGGCTTGGGCCGGTCCGCTGTTCAGCGGAAGGACCGGCGCTCAGCTCCCGGCCGCAAGGGCCACAGGAAAAGAAACGATTGCAAGCCGATGCTGGCAAGCGAGCCGGCTAACACCAGGTAGCCCGGCAGCCCGAAGGGGTTGAAGAGCAGCAGGCCGACCCAGAGGGGCACGGCCAGCGTCAACCAGGCCACTCCGCCGGGACGATATTCCTGGTAGACCACGTAGAGGCCGGCTCCTCCCAGCACGTGGGAAAGCCACCACAACGGCCCCACCACCCAGGCCCAGGAAAACCACTGGTTCGGTTCGTTGGGATGGAGTGCCACCAGCACGCTGGCGATGATCAGCGTCAGCAAGCGCAGGCGGGCCGCCCAGGCGAAGAAGCGCCGGGCTTCCGCGCTCGACAGGGCGCACATGGAGTAGAACAGGCTGAAATTGGCCTGGAGCAGCAGCAGGCACAGGCCGAACCTGAGATCCCAGCAGAATCCCACCAGCGTCATGGCCAGGGAAGCAAAATAACAGAAGGCTACACCCAGCAAGCCCCGGCGCAACACGGTCGGAATGGTTTTCTCAATCATACCAGCCGCTTCTTGCCGCCGGCTTGCCTTCCTCTGGAAGTTACTTGATCTTAAGCTCGCTGACGTCGAAAGCCGCTTTGGGGAATTGAGGAGCAAGGTCCTCCAGGTGTTTGCGGACGATGGTGGCCACCACCAGATCGCGCCGTTTCTTGTTGTTGGCCGGAATGATGTACCAGGGGGCATAGTCGGCGCTGGTATAGGCCAGCGCCTCTTCGTAGGCTTTCTGGTATTCATCCCAGTGGTCGCGTTCTTTCAGGTCGGCCAGGTCGAATTTCCAGTGTTTCTCGGGATTCTCTTGACGCGCCAGCAGACGTTTCTTCTGTTCGTCTTTGTCGATATTCAGAAAGAACTTGATGATGCAGACCCCTTCATCGGCCAGCATTTCTTCGAAGTGGAACAGGTGGCGCAAGCGCTTCTCAAGCCGCTTTTCGTCGAAGATTTTATGCACGCGCGGGACCAGGTAGTCCTCGTAGTGACTGCGATTGAAGATGGCGATCTGGCCTTTGCCGGGCACGTGGGGATGGATGCGCCAGAGCGGGTCGTGGTCATATTCGATGGTGCTGGGAGCCTTATAGCTGGTGACGCGCAAGCCAGCCGGGTCCATACCGCTGGCCAGCCTGCGGATGCAACCGTCTTTACCACCCGTGTCGGTGGCCTGGAAAACCAGCAGCACTTTATGTCTGTGCTCGGCGTGCAAGCGACCTTGAAGCTTCTCGATGCGCACAATCTCGCGAGCCGTCTGATCGATCACCAGGTGGGTTTCCGGTGGTAAACCCACGCGATCATTGGCGTCCCAGTCCTTGATGCGGAACTTCTTATTTTGCTCTACACGGTAGCGCTTGCGCGTAATGACGTCGGTGGTGATCATGGCAGCTCTCCTTACAAAGAAAAAGGACCTCAAGAGAGGCCCTTTTTCTCGTTGCCGGCGCTACGCCCTGTTTTTTAGCGGCGGGAACGCAACAGCACGCTCAAGATAACCTGGAACAGGTTGAAGAGACCGGCGAACAGGCAGAGCGCCCCATAGGCCGGGTCGTCGAATTCCGGGTCACGCAGCACCGAGGAGGTGGCCCAGAGGAGCTGCAGGGTGCCCAGGATGCCGACGCCGCCCAGGATGAGCAGGTTGAGGCCGCTGCTCATCGGGAACCAGAAACTCATCGCGATGCCCGCGAAAAGCGTCCAGGCCAGGCCGACGCCGAAGCCCTTGCCGTAGTTAAAGTTGGTGCCGCTCTGATAAATGTAGCCCGAGATGCCCAGGAAGACGGCCGCGGTGATGACCAGCGCGGACTGCACCAGGTTGGGCGCATTGGCGCCGGCCCCGGAGAGCAGCATGGCCAGGAAGATCAGCGGGCTCAGGCAGACGCCGGCAAAAGCGCCGTGGCCGGCTAACAACAGGGCAGCATTTCTGGGGTGCTTGCGAGCGGCACTCAAAGCCATGCCGGGAACCATGTTGAGCCCCAGCATGGCCACGATCCAGCCCGGACCGCTGGCCATAAATTGAACCACCGGTAAAAACCGGCAGGCCACCCAGGCCGAAGCCATCGCGCAAAAAACGCCGATCGCCAGAAGTCTATAGGTTTCGCGGATCACTTCCGCCTTTTGGTTCGTGTCGAGCACACGCATGTGGGTGCTCGGCACAAAAACCTGTTCCGCGCCTACCGCGCGCTCTGCATAGCCGGAAGACACATAGTCGCGGTCTTCTTGGACGCGAGGGTCTGTCATCGGGTTCCTCCAATCAGGGTTTCAACCAGCTTAACTTCTCGCGCCAGCTCCTGGTTCCTGGCAATACGTGTGACGTAAATCAGCTATGCTTCAGCTCATGAAATTTCCTTTGGACATGGGCATCCCGCCGGCCAATCTCAGTCGGCTCTCTTCCGAGGGATGCGAATCTCAGCCGGAAAAAGCGCATAACCTGAAAAAGGAGCGATTCAAAAGGCTGAGAAACAGCCGCTGATGAGACGAAGAGAATTCAATCAAGTGCTGCTGGCCAGTGCTTTTACCTTGCTCCACGGGCGCTCGCGGGCGGCCAACGCCAGTTGGAAGCTGGTGCAGGAGCTGCGCCATCCCGCCGACATCAACGTGGAGCAAATCGACCTGGCCGCCGACGGCAAGACGGTTGCCTCCTGGGCCAGCGACGGCTCGCTGTGCTTGTGGAATATCGCTCAGAACAAAAAAATCTGGAGCCGCACGGAAAAGACCTGGTTGCTGGGCACCAACCGCACCCACATGGTCTGCGTGGACAACGGCCAGCCTCGACGCGTGGCGCTGGCCACCGGAGCCGAGGATGTGATTCCGGTGGACATCGACCCGGTGGCCATCTCGGCCAACGGAGAGTGGTGGGCGGGAACGCGCGAGCGCACTACCATCTTCCTGTGGAACTCCAAGACTATGAAGCTCGTTCCGTTGACGGCGCCGCCGGTGGTCGCTTACCGCCCCGAGCCGCGTTACTACGCTTTCAGCGAGGATGGCAAGTGGTTTGTGGCCGCTCAGGGTGTGCGCGCCATCTTGTGGGATATCCGCAAGCCGGATGACCCCATCACCCTCAAGGATCAGCCCGGTGAAATCACCAACCTGCGCCTGACCCGGGACGCCACCTTCGTATTGGCCGGGGCCATGGGCGGCACTCTGGATATCTACTGCCGGGTCAATCCGAAAGCCAGCCAAAGAGCCAGCTATAACGGCGATCTGCGCGCTCTCTGGTTGGACGGACCCAATAACCGCGCCATGGTCGGCTGTTCCGACAACGGCTTGACGCTGGGTATCCAGCCACTACCCAACTGGCGGAAACCCTCGGCTTTCCCGGCGGAACCCGTGGCTTTGCCGGTGCGGGGAGAGACCTGGTCGTGCTCGCTGCGCGATAAGCTGGCCGCCAGCGGCCACGTCCAGGGCTTGATCAAGATCTGGAAGTGGGCATAGTAGCCTTTTGGCTTGGAGCCCACTGGATGAGCAGGCCATGGACTTGTGCCTGCAACTGGCCGCTCAAGGTCGCCTGACGACCGCCCCCAACCCGATGGTGGGCGCGGTGGTGGTTCAGGGCGACGAAATCGTGGGTCAAGCCTACCATCGCGCCGCCGGCGAAAGCCACGCGGAGGTATTGGCCTTGGCGCAGGCGGGCGAGCGCGCGCGTGGCTCCACTCTTTACGTGAATCTGGAGCCCTGTTGCCACCACGGCCGCACCCCTCCCTGCGCTCCTCGGGTGGTGGAAGCCGGCCTGGCGCGAGTGGTGCTGGGGACTTTGGACCCGGATACCCGGGTCCAGGGAGGCGGCCTTCAGTGGTTGCGTACCGCCGGCCTGCAGGTGGATGGTTGCCCTCCGGCCTGGTTCGAACGCTGCCTGGATCTGAACCGGACCTTTTTTCATTCCGCTCTGCGCCAGCGGCCTTTTGTGACCTTGAAGTATGCGATGACTCTGGATGGGCGAGTGGCCACCGAATCCGGCGACTCGCGTTGGATTACCGGAACGGCCGCTCGCCAGCAGGTGCATCAGGAGCGGTCCGCCCATCAGGCCATCCTGGTGGGCAGCGGCACGGCCTTGCAGGACGACCCGCATCTCAACGTGCGCGGCATCCCGGGTGCCGCTCAGCCCATTCGCGTGGTAGCCGATCGGCGCGGCCGCCTTTCGCCTCAGGCTCGACTGTTCAACTCTCCGGGCGGGCCCATCTGGATCGGCTACGGTCCGCTGGCCGAGCAAAGCTGGCGCGAGCAGATGGCGGACGCCGGCGGAGAGCTTTTTGAAGCCCCCGACCTGACCTCTTTGTTGTCCCACCTTTACGCTCAGGGCATACGTAGCTTGTTGGTGGAAGGCGGTCCGCGCCTGGCCGGAGCCTTTTTCGATCAGAATCTGGTGCAGCGCATGTTGGTTTACACCGCGCCGATTCTGGTGGGGGCCGCCCAGGCCCCGGGTCCCCTGGCCGGCCAGGGCGTGGCCCTCATGAGCCGGGCCCCCCGGCTCAAGCGGGTTCGCTGGGAAAATCTCGCCGACGATTTTGTCCTGGACGGTGAATTGGAAGACAGTTGGCGCTCGGCTTGCCTCCCCGTCCCTGAGATCGCGACCTGAGTGACCCCCGGCGTAAATTCCATCACGAATTTGGACGCCCTGGCATCCCGCCCGGCGGAATTACACCGGGGGCCACTAAGCCCGGCAGGGCGGCGCCCCGCGTCCGCGGAAGGCAGGCTCAGTGAACGCTTCCGACGCTCTGCGCCTACTGCAAACTCCCCTGACGGAACTCGACTCCCTGCTCCAGGCCGCCGGCGAAGCTCGTGATCGCCGCAGCGGTAAACGACTCACCTATTCTCCCAAGGTCTTTTTGCCGGTCACCAACCTCTGTCGCGATAAATGCGCCTATTGCACCTTTCGCAAAAGTCCGCGCGAGGCGGGCGCCAAGACCATGACTCTGGATGAAATCAAGGAGGTCTCGGCTCAGGGCGTCCATTTGCGCTGCAGCGAAGCCCTCATGTGCCTGGGAGACCGCCCCGAAGCGGTTTACCCCACTTATCAAGAGCATCTTCGGCGCATGGGAGTGGAGACCACCGCCGAATATGTTTACGAAGCCTGTGTGGTGGCCCTCAACCAGGGTCTGTTGCCCCACACCAACGCCGGTTTGCTGACCAAAACGGAAATGGAGCACTTGCGTCCGGTCAATGTGAGCATGGGCTTGATGCTGGAGCAGATTACTCCCCGCCTGCGCGAACGAGGGATGGCCCACGCCGGGGCCCCCGATAAAGAGCCGGCCTTGCGCATCCAAATGCTGGAAGAAGCGGGCCAGCTCAAGATTCCCTTCACCACCGGCATTCTGGCCGGTATCGGCGAGACGCTCGAGGAGCAAATCGACACGCTGCTGGAGATCGATCGGATTCACAAGCGATACGGTCATCTCCAGGAGGTCATCGTGCAGACCTTCCGCGCCAAGCCGGACATTGTCATGCGCGATCACCTGGAGATGGAGGACTGGGAACTGGTGCGACTGGTGGCGGTGGCGCGGCTGCTGCTGCCGGACATGAACGTACAGGCCCCTCCCAACCTCACTCCCCTGGCTCACCGCTTGCTGATTCGGGCCGGCATCAACGATTGGGGCGGAATCAGCCCGGTGACTCAGGACTTCATCAACCCCGAGGCTCCCTGGCCGCATATCGAAAGCTTGCGCCAGACCTGTGCTTTGGAAGGCTTTCGCCTGGAAGCACGCCTGCCCGTGTACGCGGAATACCTCGACTGGGTCGACCCCGGACTGGCTCTCTCGGTGCAAAAGAATGCGGAGAGAATTGCTCATGTTGCAGCGTAGTCGAATCAGTGAGCCGGTCTATCAGGCTCTGGCCAGCGCCCTGGAGGGCGCCACCTTGACCTATGAAGAGGCTCTACCATTGACTCGAGTCATCGGTCCGGAATTGCTGGCCATGCAGCAGGTGGCCGATGAATTGCGCCAGCGCCAGGTCGGCGAACGCGTAACCTACGTAGTCAACCGGAATATTAATTTTACCAATGTGTGTATAAAGCATTGCGGATTCTGTGCTTTCAGCCGAGATTTTCGCACCGAAGAAGGCTACCATCTCAGCGACGAGGAGATTTTGGGCCGGGTCCAGCAAGCCGTTGACTTTGGGGCTACCGAGGTGTGTATTCAGGCCGGGCTGCCACCCAAAATGGAGGGCGACCTCTATATCCAGTTAACTCGTAAAATCAAGGCGCAATTTCCGAGTTTGCTCATGCACGCTTTTTCCCCGGAAGAAGTTCTTTACGGCGCGGTGCGCTCGCGCTGTTCCATCCAGGAGTATCTTCAGGAATTGAAAACCGCCGGTCTGGACAGCCTTCCGGGTACATCGGCCGAGTTATTGGTCCCCGGCCTGCGCGACCAGGTGGCGCCCGGACGAATCTCGGTAGAGCAATGGACCGAGGTGATTCGCGGAGCCCACGGGTTGGGCTTGCCCACCACTTCGACCATGATGTATGGCTTTGTGGAAGAGCCGGAACACTGGCTCCAGCATATGCTTTTGCTGCGTAATCTGCAGGAGGAGACCGGCGGCTTCACGGAGTTTGTGCCTCTCGGCTTTGTACACAGCGAAGCCCCCATGTATCTGCGTAAGAATCCCGGGGTACGGGCTGGCGCCAGCGGAGTGGAAGTGCTGCGCGTGCACGCCCTGGCCCGCGTGTTTCTGGGCACGAAGATTCCCAATCTACAGGTCTCCTGGGTGAAGGAGGGGTTGAAGTTGGCTCAGGGGCTGCTCATGTCGGGCGTGAACGATCTGGGCGGCACGCTCATGAACGAAAGCATTTCCACCGCGGCCGGCTCTGGCCACGGTCAGCGCACCAGCCCGGCCACTTTGCATCGGTTGATTGAAGAAGTGGGCCGCCAGCCGGCCCAACGCAATACCAAGTACGAGATCCTTCGAGAATTTTCCCCCGGAGAGGCTCCCGACAGTCCGCTCGACCGTTTAGGCGAAGAAAATCCCTTTGGATCGTATCAGCAGTTGGTCAAGTCGCAAGAGCATCGTTACCGCCGGGCGGCGGTGCGCTGAGGTCATCGCGAGGAAAAATCTCCCGGTCGACCGGCTTCTTGCCGAAGACCCCCAGTAAGCCGAGCAAGCCCACTACCGCCATCGCCACACTGACCCACTGGTAGATGGTTAAGGAACCGTAAAGCGCTTCTTTCTCGCGCGTCATTTCGTCGAGAAAGCGAATGACGCCGTAGCCGAGCATAAATGTGTAGAAGTTCTGACCGGCGAATTTCAAATGGAACAATTGCCTGGTGACCACCCAGAGCAGGCCCAGATCCATCAGCAGTTCATAGAGTTGTGAGGGGTGGCGCGGGCCGCACGGGAGGCCGGCCGGGATCAGCACATGCTCGGGGTAGGTGATGCCCCAGGGCAGGTCGGTCATGGCTCCAAAGCAGCAACCGTGCATCAAGCAACCCAGTCGTCCAAAAGCCATTCCCACCAGCAGCGGCCCGGCCCAGAAGTCGTAGAGATTCATGACCGACTTGCCTTTCATTCGAAAGCGAATGAATTGAAAGGCGACGACAAACAGCACGCCGCCCATGATGGTCAGACCGCCCTCACGTAAATTAAAGATTTGCAAGGGGTTCTTGAGGTAGTTGTCGGGATAGATGAGCACAAAGCCGAGCCGGCAGCCGGCCACGCCCAGCAAAATGCACCACATGATGGATTCTTCCACGGCCGCCAGCGAGTAGCCGAGACGGCGGGCCAGATAGAGGCCCCACTGGTTGGCCAGAAAGAAAGCGGTGGCCAGCAAAGCCCCGTAAGTGTATATTTTGAATCCGCCAAGATCGATGAGTACCTGGTGCATAATGTCCTGGCCGCTTACCCGGAGGTTTTGCGTTTGAAACCAGGACTTCGCGGGCTGAGCACTAACACTTGGGTAAAGAGGAGAGAAAGGTAAACGGCTCTTGGATTCACCCAGAACATCACGGGCAGGTTCGCGCTCCAGGCGCAAGATTTTCTCCTGCCCGGTTTGTGATGAGGTTTTCATCGATGAAGAGAGCCTTCGTCGCCACGAGCTAACCCACCAGAACCCCGAGGCGGGTGGTGAAGAAGGCGGGGCTGGAACTCCCCCCAGTGGAGAGTCCGAGCCTCCTCCGGCACCCGAACCGGCACCGGCCGCCGAGGATGAAGGATCGGCTGTTCAGGAAGCCCCGGCCGCCCCCGCCCCGCGCGCCCGCCCGCTCAGTTCGGTGCGGCGCCAAGCGGCTCAGGCCGCCGCCGCTCAGGAGGCGGCGCCCGCCCAGGTCGAGCCGGAAGCCAATTTTCTCCCGCCGACCGACTCGATTGAAATGCCCGTGGATCCGGATGCCACCGTGCGCGTCCAGCACCCCCATCTCGGCCCGATGGGTTGGGAGGGGGAGGCCAAAAAAGGCGGAGGCCTCGGTCCCCTCTGGAGGTTCATCGAAGACTTCTCCGAGTGGTTCGTGCGCGGCACCACCAAGACCGCCTCCACCGTAGGCTTCTCGGTCCTTTCCGGGGTTGGCCTGGCCCTGCGCGCCTTGCTCATCCTGGCCATGGCCGCGGCTTGCCTCTACGCCGGCACCTGGGTGGGCCGCCTCTACGGGCATCGCGGTGATGAAGTGCCGCCGCCTCCGCCTACGCGCACGGTAACCAACAGTGGCGAGCTGAACCAGCAGGCCGTCACCGACCTGGTGGTCAGCTTCTATGAGTCCATCAACGAAAAGAATTATCAGGATGCTTACGACGCGCTGAGTCCGGAATGGCAGCGCGAAATGACCTTGGATCAGTTCCGCAATGGCTATGCCAAAACGGAGAACGCGCGTTGCGCCGTGAAGGCGGTGCGTTCCTTAAAAGGCGGTCGTTATCAGGTCGATATCGGACTCGAGGTGACGGAATCCGGCAAAAAGCACTTTTACAAGGGCGATTACACGGCGATCTCGACTTCTAAGGGTTGGAAACTAGATCAGGGCAATATCCGCTAGCAGTAGTGATTTTCAGCGGCGTGGCGGCCGAGGCGGAACGTAAAACCCGGATTCATCCGGAAGAAGTCCAGCATTTGCGAGACCGGGGCTTCGAGTACGCGCGATTTGGTTTCGGCGACGGCCGTGCGGATGTGGTAGCCGGTGTCGAGATCCAGGCTGACCTGCCCGAGAAAGACTCCGGGGGTGGCGATGACGGGCGGGCCGTCCAGGCCTTCGAGGCGGAAGCTGCCTTCGGCCACGATATAATAGTGGGTCAGTTCGCTGCCGCGCTCGTAAAGAACCTGCCCTTCTTCTACCTTGCGCGGTAACAGCAGCGACATCAATTGGCTGCGCTGATAGCTGGTCAATTCGCTCAGGCGCGGGTTTAACTGCACCAGGTCTTCCGCGTAGTGAAGGCGGTTGCGGGCGACCCGGCGGAAGAGTGGTAGCAGGGGGGTGCCGCGCAGGAAGCAGAGGAAGTCGTAGCGTGACATGATCAATACTTCCAACTTGGTGCGGGCAAAAACATCGGCCATGCGTGGAGAATCTTCGACGACGGCAAATTCTCCAAAATATTCATAGCGGCTGAGCACCCGGAAAGTTACGCCCTGACGGCGAATTTCCGCCTCTCCTGACATAATCATATAAAAATCGTTGCCCGGTTGCCCCGATTGAATGACCTGTTCGCCCGCATCATAGCTGCGGTATTGGGCGAAGCGCAGGAACTCGGCCGCTTTATCCACGTTCAAGGAGCGAAAAAGATCGATATGGGCCAAAAGATCGAGGCTACGCTGGGCCAGGCTCAACTCCGTTTCCGGTACCGGGATGATCAGGCTATCGGCTGCTCCCGTGGGAGCCAATCGCAGACCCGAGTCTTCGGGAATGGCCGAATCGGAAATATGCACCAGGTGAATGTGCTCTTTGACTTCAGCGGGCAGCCTGGCCAGCACCGAAACGGGGGTATGAATAGGCGGGATCCCTGCCTCGTGCAAGACCAGCGTGTGATGCCAGGGGAAGTCGATCAGGTCTTCGGCCCGGCTGGGCGAGAAAAGCCCTTCGTCGGCCAACTTTTGCAGAACTTCCGGGTCCCACAGCGTGTCGCAAGAGTAGGCGAAGGACTTGCCTCGGAAAAACGTTTCAAACCCCAGCGTGGGGACCGGGTGAAAGCGATACTGAAAGCGGAAGGTTCCGCCGGCAATATTGACGCTTTCGTCGAGCATGACCGGGTGAAAATCAAACAGACTGAGAAATTGCGTCTGAGAGAGCCCCGTCAGAGCGCGGTACTTGCGGGTGAAACTCTGCAGTATGGTAGGGCTGGTGTGCAGGCGCACGCGGCCTTCCTGCAAGACCTTCTGCAGTGTGCCCGAGTCGTGGTCGGCGTGGCAGTGGGTGAGCACGATGTCCTCGATGGAACGCGGATTGATGCCCTGGCTCTTGAGCCAGGCGGTGGTGTGCACGGGCGGATCGATCAGGACACCCTTGCCGTCCAACCAGATCACGAAGCCTGAGGTCTTGGCCTTGGAGTCGAAACCGTGGCCGCTACCGATCAGCGTGATGCCGAAGGTGGGCGGATGATACTCGCTGGGCGGACTTTCCGAAGAGGGCGGTTCCACGCCGCAGCCCGCCACAAAGCGGAAGTCCCGGCTGTCGCCCTCCGCTTCCAAACGATACTCGTCATTACCCAGGTCGCAAATGGTCACTCCGTCGACTTCACAGCGCCCGCTCTCGTTGAATAGAATCGGCAAGATACAGTCGGCCAGGCGCAGACGCCCGCGCGGCAGACTGGGATCCTTCTTAAAGTAGGCCATTTCCTTGACCAGGTCAGGGAATCCCGGAGAGTCGCTGCCGTGGCGGTATTCCAGGTCGTGACGCAGACTGGTGGGACCGAACAGCGATTCTTTGAGCACCCGCAGGATGGCGCGCAACTGGCTGCGGTGGCAGACGAAGCGCAGTTTGCGCTTCTTCAGGTAGAAGTTGTAATAGAGGGGAAACTCGAGTTCGACCGCGCTGATACCCAGTTGGTGGTCAAAAAGCTCGCGAGGAACCAGGAAGAGGTCGGGAACGCCCTGTTTGGCCGTCATCGTATCCTTGATGGTTTCAGGATAGGCGCCCACTTGCAAGGTAAAGTTCCCGCGCTCGGCCAGCAGTCCACCGCGATTGAGTTCGCGGACCAGGAACTCGCTCATAGCCGGTTGTTCCCCGTGGGCCTTCGGGGTCCTTTTCCGGGCAGGACTCGCCGAGAAACTTTACTAAGGCCTTCGTTCTATGAACGAGGAACGTTGGGAGCTGTTCAATCAGCTGGGAATGCAGGCCTATCAGAACGGCGAATGGGAGCAGGCCGTGCAGGCCTTCGAGGTGACCGTGGAGGAAGCCGCTAAACTCGACCCTCCTGACCTGCGCCTGGCCCGTGGACTCAATAACCTCGCCTGTGCACTTTCACACCAGGGGCAGATCGCCCAATCGGTGGGCCTGCAGGAGCAGGCGCTGGGACTTTCTCATCAGCTACTGGGACCTGACCACCAGGTCATCGCCGCCGGCATGCTCAACCTGGCCAGCGACTACGCCAAGTTGGGGCGCGTCGCCGAAGCCGAACAGTTGTTCAAGTCGGCTTTGACTCGCGAAATGGCCACTCGGGTCAGAGTTCAAGCCATGGAGAATCTGACCCAGTTTTATATGGCTCAGCAGAAATTGCCGGAGGCCAGTGAAGTGCTGCAGGAGTTGGTGCGTATTCAGGGGGACAGTCCGCAGAGCCGGGCTAAAGCCCTGCATATGCTTACCCACATCTATGATGCCACCGGGCAGAAACTTCAGGCGGACACGACGCGCGCCCAAACTCTGGCTCTGATCGAGGATTTGTGGGGCGCGCAGACGCTGGCTTATGCCGAAGTGGTGGCCAATATGGCCGAGAGCCTGATGGCTCAGGAGCGCCTGGCCGACGCCGCCGAACTTTACGCCAAGGCCATTCCCGCCTTTGCCGGTTGCGTGCCGGCCGACGATGCGCGCCTGGCCGGTTGCCGTCTGGGCCAACTGATTTGCCTGCGTGATTCCGGCCAGCTCGAGAAAGCCGCCCAGGTCGGCAAAGATGCGCCGGACCAGACGCGCCGCTGGCTCAACGAATACGGTCTGGTTCTCTTCCTGCAAGAGCGATTTGACGAAGCGGCAGAACTTTTCCAACGGTCCCTGGAGCTGCCCGAAACCCTCACCCAGGCGGCCCGCATCTCGGTGCTGTTCAATCTGGGCAGCGCTCACATGGGTGCCCGCCGCCGTGAGCAAGCACTGCCGATCCTGGAGAATATCGCCAGCCTGGCCGAAGAGCATTTGGGCGCCGAACACGAATTGACTTTGCGCATCTGGGTACAGCTCCGCGAGCTTTACCGCATTCTTGAGAACCCTGACGGAGAGGCTGCCATCGGGGAGAAACTCGCCCGCCATAGCTTGTAGGGGATCCCTCCGCCCTTATGGAAGGGACCCGCCCCCCAGGGTAACCCACGTTCAAGGAGCAACAATTCTATGTCCAGCGCCAAGTTTGTCTACGAGGGCAAAGAGATCGATCTGCCCGTCATCACGGGTTCGATGGGTGAGGTCGGCGTCGACATTTCCAAGCTGCGCAGTTCCACGGGAGCCATCACCATGGACCTGGGTTACGGTAATACCGGCTCGTGTCAGAGCGAAATCGCCTTCATCGACGGCGAAAAGGGGGTGCTGCTCTACCGCGGCTACCCCATCGAGGAAATGGTGGGGGCCTCCTTCCTCGACATCAGCTACATGTTGATTTACGGCCAGTTGCCCAGCCAGGACCAGCTCACCAAGTTCCGCAAAGACCTGGACCGCCACCAGTTGATTCCCGAGAACATGAAGAAGATTCTCGAGGGCTACCCCAATACGGCCCATCCGATGGCCATTCTCTCCTCGATGGTGTCGTCGCTTTCGGCCTATCACCCCGACACTCCGGAAGAGGTGGAGAACAACATCGTGCGCCTGATGGCCAAGCTGCCCACCATCTGCGCCTTTTCCTACAAGCAGTCGGTGGGCCAGCCGCACATCTACCCGCGCAGCGATCTGACTTTTGCCGGTAACTTTTTGCACATGATGTTCGCCACGCCCTGTGAGCCCTACCAGGTCGACCCGGTGCTCGAAGAAGCTCTCAACATGCTGCTCATCCTGCACGCCGATCACGAGCAGAACTGTTCGACTTCGACCGTGCGCATGGTGGGCAGTTCGGGTGCCAACCTCTTTGCCTCCATCGCGGCCGGCGTCTGCGCCCTCTGGGGCCCGCTGCATGGCGGCGCCAACCAGGAGGTCATCGAAATGCTCGAGATGATCCAGGACGACGGAGCTAACTACCAGAAATACGTGGACATGGCCAAGGATAAGAAGAGCGGCTTTCGGCTCTTCGGCTTCGGCCACCGCGTCTACAAGAACTTCGACCCGCGCGCCCGCATTCTCAAAGTGCAGGCCGACAAAGTGCTGGAGCGCCTGGGTATCAACGACCCCTTGTTGGAGATCGCTCAGGCTCTCGAGGAAGTGGCCCTCAAGGATAGCTATTTCGTGGAGCGTTCGCTCTACCCCAACGTGGACTTCTACTCGGGCATCATCTATCGGGCCATGGGGATTCCCACCAATATGTTCACGGTGATGTTCGCGCTTGGCCGACTGCCCGGCTGGATCGCCCAGTGGCGTGAGCTGCATAACGAATCCAGCAAGCGCATCTGCCGCCCGCGCCAGATTTATACCGGTGAGCCCAAACGCGCCTTCGTTCCCCTGGATCAGCGCTAAAAACCCATGAGGTCCTGGACCGCCTGGCTCGCATTAGGGCTGGGCGGTTTTTGTTTGTCCTGGGCCTCGATTCTCGTGAAGTGGTGCCATCTGCCGCCCCTGGCAGTGGCCTCCTGGCGGCTGTTGCTGGCCAGCTTCATCATGGCGCTGTGGCCGGCTGCCCGCCGTTCCTGCCAGTTGCCGGGCCGGGCGGTACTGGTCGGCGGCCTGCTGCTGGCGATCCATTTCGGCACCTGGATTGCCTCCTTGAGCTTGCTGCCGGTCTATTTATCCGTGACTCTGGTCACCACCAGTCCGCTCTGGGTGGCGCTTTGCGCTGGCGAGCGAACCTCGCCGCCCGCCTTGCTGCTGGCTTTTTTGGGAACGGTATTGCTCAGCGGGCATTCTTTGCGTGTGGACGCACAGGTTCAGCCGTTGGGGGTGGTGCTGGCTCTGCTGGGTGCCTGGAGCATGACCGGCTACCTGCTCTGGGCCCGCGCTCACCAACCGCAGGCAGGTCAACCGGCCTATGCTCTGCGAGTTTATGCCACGGCTGCCCTGGTTTTGCTGAGCCTCAGTCTGGCCAGCGGCACCACCATGAACGGTTACACCAGGGAGCAATGGCTGTGCTTGCTGGGTCTGGCCGTCGTTCCGCAAGTGCTGGGCCATACCTTTCTGCTGCTGGCCGTCCGTTTCGGCTCGGCTGGTTGGGCCTCGCTCACCATTTTACTGGAGCCGGTGGGCTCGATCTTGCTGGCCGTCTGGCTGCTGGAGGAGCAACTGGTCGGCCTGCAGGTGATGGGACTTTTGCTGACCCTGGCGGGGTTGGCAGGGCTCACCCGCAGTGTGACCAAGTCCGAATGATGTCGAAAAATCCTGTGACTCCCGCCATACGCTGGCTTAAAGCCCGGCAGGCCGAGTACACGGAGCATCCTTACGAATATGAAGAGCACGGCGGCACGGCCGTCTCCGCCCGCGAACTGGGCGTGGCGGAGCATCAGGTAGTGAAAACTCTGATGTTTTGCGAGGGTCCTAAAGTGGTGGTGATGTTGATGCACGGCGATCGGCAGGTATCAGCCCGCGAACTGGCTCGCCAGGCCGGTTTGCGCAGTTTGGAGCCGTGTTCTCGCGAGCAGGCCGAGAAAGCCAGCGGCTACCAGGTGGGCGGCATTTCACCGTTTGCCCAGCGCAAGAGCTGGCCGATCTACGCGGAAGCTTCCATTCGTGAGCTGCCTTATCTCTACATCAACGGCGGCAAGCGGGGGTTTCTGGTGGGCATGACCCCGGCCACTTTGGAATCGCTGCTCAGGCCTCAGTGGGTGAGGGTCAAGCGGGAAAAATAGCCTGCGGAAAGCGCTGCCAGCGATCATGGGCCGAGTTCAGGTAGGCGGCCGGGATGCGCGCCACGATGCCGTAAGGATTGATGTGACGATGGCTCTCGTAGTAATGGTGCCGAATATGATCCATATTGCAGGTCTCGGCCACGCCGCTCATTTGATAGATGCTGCGCAGGTAGGACCACAGGTTGGGGTAGTCCACGATGCGCCGATGACTGCACTTGAAGTGGATGAAGTAGACCGGGTCAAAGCGTACCAGCGTGGTGAAAAAGCAGATATCCGCCTCGCTGAAAGCCTGACCGGCCGCGAAAGGCTGTTTGCCCAGGGTGCTCTCCCAGTGTTCCAGAGCGTGAAAGAGCTGGGAGACAGCCTCGTCGTAGGCCGATTGTGAGGTGGCGAAGCCGGCCCGGTAGACCCCATTGTTGACGGCGTCGTAAAGCTGATCGATGATCAGGTCTATCTGCTCGTTGGGAGCCAGGTCGTATTTCTGGGTGGCCAATTT
This sequence comes from Vulcanimicrobiota bacterium, assembly GCA_019637395.1. Lineage (GTDB taxonomy): Bacteria > Vulcanimicrobiota > Xenobia > Xenobiales > JADMJV01 > JADMJV01. Next base: position 71,160 of record JAHBVR010000009.1, on the reverse strand, counting down.
GGCCAGTCCCCGCAGGATTTCCCGGCTTTCGTTGTTGACGATGGTATTCTTCTCTTTGTCCCAGCAAACCGGGACGGTGACACGTCCCGTGTATTTTGGGTCGGACTTGAGGTAGACTTCTTTCAGATAGTGGCTCTGGAAGAGCGGATCGGGCGTGCAGCCGGGGCGTTCCGGATGGAAAGACCAGCTGTTGTCGTCCATCAGCCAGTCGACCACGGCCACTTCGATGTGATTCTTCAGTCCCAGCAAAGAGCGGGCGATCAGGGTGCGGTGAGCCCAGGGGCAGGCCAGGGAGACGTAGAGAAGGTAGCGTTTCTTGAAAAGCGCTTCTTTCTCGAGGGGGTGGCGGTAGACTGTTTGGGTGCGTACGAAATGGCCGCTGGAATCAGGTTTGTAGAAACCGGGCTGCCATTCTCCTTCGATGAAATGTCCCACTGACTAGACTCCGATCTCCGGGGGAAGTCGCAGTTCGACCAGTTCCCCCTGGCTCCAATTGACGATAGCTACGGACGTAGGCGGCACGAAATGGTCGGCGTTGACGCGCCGCAAGGCGACCCGGATGACACCGGCGTGCACGAAAAGCAGGTGTCGTCCCGGCGGCAGATGATCCAGAAAGCTCACCACCCGATTTTCGAAGACGGAGATCTTTTCGCCCCCCCGGGTGCAGTCCTCGCCGAAATCGATAACCTCCTTCTGGTGATCCTGGGGAATGGTCAGCCAGTTTTCCCCCTCGAGCGGGCCAAAGTCCAGCTCACGCAGGCGCTGGTCCTGTTTCTCCGGGCTGCGATAGGCCAGTTCGGCGGTGCGAACGGCTCTTTGCAAATCGGAACTCCAGACACCGTCAAATTGCTCGGGTTCCAGGCCCGCCCTCAAGTCTCTGGCCATCTGTATGCCGCGCTCACTCAGCTCCACGTCGATCCATCCCGAGATTCTATGCTCGGCGTTCCAGACCGTCTCGCCGTGGCGCACCAGCCATACGATCACGTCGTTCATTTCCCGAGGTGTTCTCAGCCGAGAAGCTAAATTCATCTCATGGGCAAATGGATTTTATGGCTGCTGCTGGCTCTGCCGGTCTGGAGTGAAACCTACCACCAGGCCGCCGCCCGCCTGGCCGGTCAGGGTTCGAGCCTGGTGCTGCCTCAAAGTTGGGGTGGGCAGATGGCGTCCGAGGACCTGAAGCTGCTGATCGGTGCCCTGCAGTCGGTGCAGGCCTGGGGACCCACTCCGTTAAGCCATCCGGTGCTGGAAGACGTGCGTCTCAGCATGCACCGCTATCGCGAGCGGTTGCAGGTCAGCCTGACGACTCTACCCGACTCCTCGGGCGCGCTGGCCTGGCTCGAGCAGGTGACTCAACTGGAAAACGGACTGGCCCAGCTGCAGAAGTCCTTTGGAGGCTATAATTTGCCGGATGCAGCCGAAGTGGCCGCCAGCGATCTCCAGCGCGATTGGAATCCGCCCGGCTACGAGGATCCCCAGGACCTGCTGCGCCAGGCCCGCTCCTTGCGTATCGACGTGCTACAGATGAGCAGTCCCTTCATCGTGCCCGGCAACGGCTTCGGCGTCTACGGTCTCGGCTACGGTGGCGGTTGGACGGGCGACTTCGTCCGCCTGCAACAGGCCGTCTACAACTACGAGAACGTCTGCAATTCCCGCTATCAGGACGTGCGCCAGACGGCTCGGGCTTTCCAGAAGGTGCGCGACGCCTTCGACGAGGTTTTTCCGGGTTTGCGCGTCAATTCGCAGGGAATGCGCAGTGTGGAACGGGCTATCCGCCAGCTAGATCGATTTTACGCCGCGCTGTAGTTGAGCCATGCGGCGGGCGAAAGCTCGCGCCAGCACGGGTGCGCTCTCAGGATGCTCGCGCAGGAACAACTGGGGCTCGATCAACTCCAGCTCCAGCAGGACCGGCCGGCCTTCGGGATCGGGGATGAGGTCGACCCGCGCGTAGAGCAGATCCGGAAAAGGCAAATGCGCCAGAATTTTGCCGGCCGCCTCCAGTTCGGTTTCTGAGGCTGCCACCGGCCGCATCAGATAATCGACTTCCGGCCCCTCGATCAAAGGTAAGTGGCGGCGCACGGCGTGACTGTAGCTGCCGTCCAGGAAGATCAGCGAGCGTTCACCGTGTTTCTCGATATTAGCGTAATAGGGCTGAATCATGACCGCTTCTTCGCCATGCAGTTCGCGGGCGTGCCGGGCGGCGGCCTCGTTCCATCGATCATAGCGCGCCGTCTTGTAGGCCCCGGCGCTCACGGCGGGTTTGACGACCACCGGCTGCCCGCGCAGCCAGGCGGTCAATTCGCTCTCGTCCAGTGCCTGCTCTGGTTCATAGATACGCGTGGGCACCACCGGTAGTCCGGCTGCATACAGCTCGCCGACGTAGCGCTTGTGGGAATTCCACCGCACCACTTCGCGCGAGTTCCACATGGGCAGGTCGCCGGTGCTCTCCAGCCATTTCAGAAAGCGCGGCAATTGCCGATGATAGTCCCAGGGCGTGCGCAGCCAGATCGCGTCCACATCCGTGGGAAACGGCCCGGTCCAGTCCACCGCCACCGTTTCGATGGCTAGTTCTCTCAAGATGGGAGCCATCAATTCATCGTCGGGATGAAGATGCGGCAGGCGCGAACAGGTGATCAAAGCGGCTTTCATAGCCCACCGCCTTCCCGGGTTTCAGTTGACTTCCTTGGTTAACAGTGTTAATTTTATGATCGTGAAAATAGTCTTTCTTGCTCTGCTGTTGATCTTCCCCGGGCCCTTTTGGATCACGCGGCTGGCTATAGGCGCCGGGGGAAAGCCAGCCGGATGGGCCTGTTTAGGCATCGCCCTGGTGCTCAGTTCGGTGGTGTGGCTCCAGTTCGGCTACCTGCTCATGACCTGGAAGCTCACCTCCATCGCGGCCGCCGTGTTCCGATTCTACTACTGGGTGGCCATGGCTCTACCGCTGCCCGGACTGCTGCAGGTGGGGTTGGCCTGCGCTATCCCCAGCCGTCGCTAGAAACCAAAAAACCCCGCTTTCGCGGGGTTTTGTTGGTGGGCCGGGCGGGATTCGAACCCGCGACCACCCGATTAAAAGTCGGATGCTCTACCACTGAGCTACCGGCCCGAAGCCGTTTTATGAAGGCGGGGGAGGCACTGCCTCCCCCGGAGCCTATTTGGTGGGCCGCGTAGGATTCGAACCTACGGCCAACCGGTTAAGAGCCGGTTGCTCTACCGCTGAGCTAGCGGCCCGAGTCATATCGTATATTTTGAGAGAGGGTGAGTGAGGGGGCTCGAACCCCCGACCTCTGGTTCCACAGACCAGCGCTCTGACCAACTGAGCTACACTCACCACATTTATTCAACTGTTATGGCATGCCCAGGAGGACTCGAACCTCCGACCCACTGCTTAGAAGGCAGTTGCTCTATCCGCTGAGCTATGGGCACCCGCTCTTGGTCGGAGCGGCCGGATTCGAACCGGCGGCCCCCTGCTCCCAAAGCAGGTGCGCTACCAGGCTGCGCTACGCTCCGAAGCCCGACCGGCAGTATACAACCGGGCGAATGTTTCGTCAACAGAATGCTACTTCTGCGTCTGACCGCGTAACTGCAACGTTTCGGAGTGGTTGGACGACTTCAGGTAACCGGTAATAATGTAGCGTCCCGGTTTGACTTTGGCGCCGGAGAACATCTGCTGATTCCAGCGCCCCTTGAAAACCTGCTCCTTGCCCGGCGCGATGTGAATGCTGTGGGCTTTCGGCTTGGGAATGTGGTCCGGTTCGCTGCTGTACTGCCAGATATTCTGTGGAATCTGCGTGAACAGCAAGTCCATCTCGCTCTGGACCGTGAAGTCGAACTCCAGGTCGGTGTCGAAATTCAGCACCGCGTCCTTGTCGGAGATGTTCTTCACCTGCAGCACCACGTCGACCGGTTCGGAAGTGCCGTACGATGCCTTGGCCATCGATAGCTTCAAGTACAGACCGCCCGATTCCAAAGCGGCCGTGGAGTTCAGGGCTCCCGAGCGATTCTCGGCGAACCACTTGACGCCCAGCACGAAAAGCACCAGTACGGCCACCAGAGCCAATCCAAAGCGCATCATCTGTTGCTGCGGAGAAAGTGGCTCTACCGCTGTCACCTTGCGCTTTAATCGAACATTGCGGGCGTCCATACTTCAAATGTTCCTAATCCCGGGCTTGTCAACCTGCTCCGAGAAGTGGATAATTTGCTTATGCGTACCCTGAGACTGTTTATCGCCTTTTTGCTCGCCGCCCTCCCTGTTCTGGCCGCTCCCGCCGGCTTCGTCGTAAGGGTGGAAGGTTCTCGTATCGTCATCAATCGCGGCTTGATGGACTCCGTCAAAGTGGGAGACCGCTTCGTCGTCCTGCGCATGGGCCGTAATATTGCCGAACTGGTCGTGCAGAACGTCAACCAACAGGAATCGCAAGCCGTCGTTTCCCAGCTCTACTCGCAAGAACCCGTGCTGGCCGGCGATGCCCTCACGCTGGGCGGCGAAGTGGCGCCGCAGGCCAACAACTCCCGGCCGAGCACTCCCAAAGCCGTTACCCCCCTGCAGCTCACCATGCAGCAGACCCAAGAAGATTACCAGGAAATGCTCAAGAGTCGCACTCAGAGCCAGGAGTTTCAGCAGAAATGGTCGGGCAAGACCGATCAGAACACCGAGGCCTTCAATATGCAGAATGGCGCCTACATGCTGGACTCGCTCGCCTTCTCGCTGTGGGCCGGTGGTTCGGGCTGGTGGTGGAATACCGCCGACACCTTGACCCGGACCGCCAGTCAGGCTTACTGGAGTCATAATTTGCGCGAACACATGATGCGCGACTATGTGGCCCGCATCCAGATCGAGGTCATCCACTGGGACAATGAGTTGCTGGAGTCTTACGCTAAAATGCAGGCCGCTCAACAGGGCATGACCAGTGTGGAGGAACTCAACGCCCTGCGCCAACAGATGCAGCGCGAGAAGCGACTCGATCAGAACGACGTCTTTCAGGTGCGCATGCAGAACGTGGGCGAACTCAACGTCGAAATGTCGCCTTTCCATTGGCACATGTTTTTGAGCGCGCCCGACGACAAGCGAGTGGTGGCCACTCATTACGACCAGGTGCTCGACCGCAAGCTGGCTCCCAAGCAGGAAGTGACCGGATTCATTACCTTCCCCCGGGTTCCCAACCAGGACAGCATGAAGGTCTTTCTCGAGGACATCTACGGGGATCGCGGGGAATTCTCGTTTTCCCGCTAGCCTGGAGGGGTAAAGCAACCCCATGTTCCGGACAATTTTACTCTTACTGCTACTTGCCCTAGGGGTCCAAGCCCAGCCCAAGCCGAGAGAAGCACTCAATACCAAACTCCCGGTCCAGATTTACCTGAGCCTGCCCGCAAGGTCGGCGCAGGTGCTTGATTCCTTCATCCAGGAGTTTGCCCAAACCCACACTTACCTGGATATTCAGGTCAAGAACTTCGCCACTCCGCAAGAGCTGTATAATTCGCTCAGCGACCCCAACCGCCCCGCGCCCACCATGGCGCTGGTGGAGAATAGCTGGTTGCCCGGGCTGGTTCAGAATCAGCCCGCTCTCTATCCGGTCGAGACCTGGATGCCCAAAGAGCAGTTCGGCATGAGTTGGGCCATCAAAAATAACGCCCAGAACGCCCTTTGGGAAGCTTCCCAAGTCAATGGCAACCTCTACGCTCTCCCCATGTTTTTCAGCACCAAAGCGTTGATTTATAACAGCGACGTGCTACTCAAGGCCGGCATCAAACAAGTGCCGGCCACCTGGGATCAGGTTCTGGCCGCGGCCAAGAAAATCAGCGACCCGAAAGCCAGTCAGCAGCAGGTGACGCTCTCCCTGGGCGACTCGCCTACCAGCATCGCCCGCAACTTCCAACTGCTCGTCTGGCAAAACGGCGGCGACGGCCTCAACACCAGCGTTTCCGCCAACAATCCGGTGGCCGTACAGACCACCATCGACTTCTTCAAGAAGCTGACTCCCGGGCTGGCTCCGGTGGATGGCCAGCCGGCCATGTTGCCGGTCGGCATGTACATCGGCAACGTCGAGGACTATCTCAACCTGCGCACCACCGGCCTGCCGGTTAAGACGGCCATGATTCCCGGCTTCGACAAATTCAGCCGCATCACGGAAACTCAGGGTTGGGCGCTGGCCATGTTCAAGAACGTGCCCGATCGCGAACTCTACAAAGTTCAGGAACTGGCCTTCTTCATCACCGACTTTCAGCAACAGCTCCGCTTCGCCGAGCAGACGCCTTACCTGGCGGCCCACCTGAAGGTCTTCGACAATCCATTCTACAGGAGAGAGCGTCTGGCCGATCACGGTAATCTGCGAGTCTTCCTCAATTCCATCGGGAAGTCGCGCATTGTCGACACTTCCGCTGGCCAATTGGAGCGCTACGACAACGCCGGCAAATCCCTGGGAGCGGTTCTGCGCGGGGAAAAAACCTCGCAAGACCTGTTAAAATGAGAGGACTCACCTTCGTACCACGGAAGCCACACCGTCCATGATTCGCTTCTTTGAGTCGCTCGGGCAATCGGTGATTGCTATTCTCGACTACATCGGCGGGCTGGCTCTGTTGCTTTGGGATGTTCTGGGATTTCTGGCGGCGGGCGGCCTGCGCTGGCCGCTGGCCATCTACCAGATGGCTTTCCTGGGCGTGAATTCCATTATGATCGTGCTTTTGACCACCACCTTCGCCGGCATGGTCATCAGTCTACAACTGGCCCACGTGGCCGTCCAATACGGCGTCTCTAACATTGTGGGTGGCGGTGTGGCCCTGGCCATGGCCCGCGAACTCGGGCCTATGTTGACGGCCGTGGTGGTGGCCGGGCGAGCCGGCTCCGCCATCACCGCCGAAATCGGTTCCATGAAGGTCACCGAACAGATCGACGCGCTCGAATGTATGGCCGTCAGTCCGATCAAGTACCTGGTGGTGCCCCGTGTTATCGCGCTGGTGTGCATGATGCCCATTCTGGCTCTCTTTTCTGATATGGCGGGTCTGGTCGGAGGTTCTTTCGTAGCGGAAGCCAGCGCCGGCATTCCTCAGGAAGTTTTCTATGATTCTGTAAGAAGAATGGCCGTGCTCGACGACGTCACCCGAGGACTCTTCAAGGCGGTTATCTATGGAACGCAAATAGCCCTGGTCTCGTGCCAACAAGGCCTGCAGTCGGGTCGGGGTGCCGCCGGTGTAGGGCAGGCCACCACCGGCAGCGTAGTCATCTCGATGATCATCGTCTTTATGACGAATTATTTCTTGTCAGCCTGGCTGTTTCCCATTAACTGATATGGCCAGGCAAGAAGCTATAACCGGGCCGCGTGAACCAATGTCCGATCCGGCCATCGTGGTCAAGAATTTGACCGTGACCTTCGGTAGTCGCTCGGTGCTCAACAACGTTTCCTTTGAAGTTCCACGTGGAACAACCCTGGTGATTCTAGGCCTTTCGGGAGTCGGCAAAAGCACCACGCTCAGATGCATGGTGGGGCTGCAGAAGCCCACCAGCGGTGAGATCTACATCAACAACAAGAATATCGCCACCATGAAACCTAAAGAGCTGGACCAACTGCGCAAACGCGTGGGCATGGCCTTTCAGAAAGCGGCTCTCTTCGACTCCATGACGGTGGGTGACAACGTGGCTTTCGGACTGCGCGAGCACACCAGGCTCCCCGAGGAAGACATCCAGCGGATCGTAGCGGAAAAATTAGCTATCGTTGACCTGGAGGGCATGGACCATCTCTATCCCAGCCAGATATCCGGCGGCATGCAAAAGCGCGCCAGCTTCGCGCGCACCGTGGCCACCGATCCGGACGTGGTGCTCTACGACGAGCCGACTTCAGGCTTGGACCCGATCATCTCCACCGTTATCAACGAACTCATCCTGGAACTTCAGCATCGTCTGGGAGCGACTTCGGTGGTGGTGACCCACGATCTGGCCGGAGCCATGCTGGTGGCCCACAACATCATTATGCTTCACGAAGGAAAAATCGTCTGGAGCGGCCCGCCCAAGGAATTCGCCGCCACCGACAACCCGTATATCAAACAGTTTCGCGAAGGAAGCTCGAAAGGGCCGATCCGTGTTTAGCAGGAGGACAGCCCCATGGAAATGAGTTCAGCCGCCAAAGTGGGGATGGTCGCGGTGATCGCGCTCATCCTTTTTGGGCTGGTGGTAACCCAACTGGGAGGCATCAGCGAAGAGAAGGGTAAGGAATTCCAGATCTCCTTCCAAAACGTAGGTGGCCTGCAAACCAAGGCTCCCGTGCTGCTGGCCGGCGTCAAAGTCGGCCTGGTCAAGAAGATGGAACTGAGCAGCGAGGACTCGCGCGTGCGGGTGACCATGCTGATCACCCGCGACGGAGTCAACCTTTACCGCAGCCGCCGCCCCGATGACCCCAAGGACAGCTTCTACGTCTACACCGTGGCCGGCAACCTGTTGGGCGACAAGTGGGTGGATATTCGCACCGGACGCATTCCCGCCGACACCAAGCCGTTGGATCCGAAAGGTGAACCGATTGTGGGGGAACCACCGGTCAGCCTCGACGACTTGGCCCGAGAGGGCAATGCTGTGATGGCCGAATTTCGCCAGTCTGTCACCGCTCTCAACGAGTTGGTGGCCGACAAGAAGTTCCAGAACGACATTCGCGAAACCATGGGTAACTTCACCGAGATTTCGCGCAATCTCAAAGGAGCCAGTACCGACGCACGCGGCCTGGTGCACAGCCTCAATGGCCGCGTGGAGCGCCTGGGCAACGCCATCGAGCTGGTGGTGGCCCACGTCGATCAGACGGTCACCGGCTTCCAAAGTGACGCTCAGGCGGTGGGCGCCGACCTTAGAGGCTTCTCCGGCGGCCTCAAAGACGTTGTCGTGAAAAATCAGGGCAATATCAACACCATCGTGGTTACGCTCAAGGAAACGGCCCAGAGCCTGAACCGCACCATGAAAACCCTGGAAACCCTGGCCAATAACAAAGATCTGCGCGACGACGTGCTGGCCACCGTCAACAACCTCAAGAAAACCACCGAAGAAGTCCAGGGCATTACGGCCGACATCCGCAGCCTGACTTCCGATCCCGAATTGCAGGGTGACATCCGCGACACCATTCAGAATACTCGCGAAGCCACCGAAGGCGCCAAACGGGTCATCAACACCGTCGACGGCATTACCGAGGGAGTCACCAGCGGACCGCTGGCCCAGGGCTACCTGGACGCCGAAGTGAACACGCGCACCGGGCGCGTGGCCGGTAACGCCAACGTCTTCGTGCTTCCCAACGGCCCTTACGGCGCCAAGATCGGTGTGGACTCCATCGGCCAGGACAATCTGCTCAACCTGCAGGCCTACAAGAACTGGGAACAGTTCCGTCTGCGCGCCGGTGTGGTGCGTGGCCAGTTGGGGGCCGGCTTTGACGCCCGTCTTTTCGACAAGCGCTTCGAGCTAAGCACCGACGCCTACGACACCAACAAGTTCCGCGTGGATGTCTACGGCAAGGTTCTCTTTCCCGGCGATTTTTATTTGCTGGGTGGTTTCCGTGAGGTCAACCACTCGAAGACGACCGGCTATCCGATCATCGGAGCGGGCAAGCGCTTCTAATGTGAGCCAGACCCTTGTCAAAGGCGGAGGGTACGTGCTAAGGTGCCTATCTGCGTGAACCACGCGCAGGGAAGGAGGGATGTTTAAATGGAGACCCGCGTTGAAGAAGGCGAGTCCATTGAATCTGCCCTCAAACGTTTCCGCCGTCAGTGCCAGAGAGATGGCGTTCTGGCGGAAATCAAGAAGCGTGAGTTCTACGAGAAGCCGAGCGTTCGCCGCAAGAAGAAAATGCTGGCCGCTCGCCGCCGCCGCAGCTAGAAAAAGAGCCTCGCAAGAGGCTCTTTTTCATGGGCGCCAGCGCAAATCGGCCACCACCCAGCGGTGGTCAAAAAAATTACCGGCATTAACGGAGCGGTATCCCGTGAATTCCAACTCGGAAGAACAAAAGATATAGTCGATGCGCAGTCCCGGCAGAGGCCCCTGGTAGGTGAAGGAAAGACCCCGACCGGCCGTCCGAAAACCATCCTGCAGCGGACCCAGCACCTTCCGATACACATAGGAACTGGGCACGTCGTTGAAGTCTCCGCAGAGAATCACCGGATAGGGCGAAGTCGCCACCTCTCGGGCCACGATTTCGGCCTGCTCGGAGCGCATCTGAATGCCGGCGTGGAGTTTGCTCAAGACCCCGCCGGGAGCCCCCAGGCCGTAGGACTCCAGATGCAGATTGTAGATTCTCACCATTCGCCCGCCCAGTTCCAGATCGGCCGCGCAGTAGCAGTTATAAGTCGAGGGAAAGATGAGTCCGTGGTGCCGCAACAGGGGGGTTTGGGCATGGATAGCCATACTGGGCAAATAATAGATGAACTGATTCAGACCCATGGGTCCCCTGATGAAATCGTCAATCTGATCGTTCTCGTCCTGATGCGAGGTGGAATAGTCCTGACTGCAGATCACATCCGGTTGAATCGAATGCAATCGTGGCTTGCACTCCTCGATATTGGAATGGACCTGGCTACGACCGACCGAGCCGGCCTCGAAATAGCGGCAGTTCATTGACAAAATTCGGAAGGAACCGGCTCGCTGGGCGTGCCATCCGAAATATGACGGCAGTTGGAAGAGGCCCAAAACCAATCCCAGCGACGAGAAATAGCGACGCCGCGCCAGACCGACCAGTGCCAGTAGATAGAACCAGGGAAAGCCGAGGGTAAGCAAGGCCAGCGGCCATGAGGCGCGCGCCGACACGAACGGGGCCAGCAGAGACAAGAGCAACGGCAGCGACCAGATCACGAAGTTCCGGTTCTGCATCGAGCAGGGGCCAGCCTACCGGGAGTCGCAAACGAAAGAAGTGGACGTTTCTAAACTCGAGACTCGCGCTAAGAAAGCCCGCGATGCGGCCGCCCGCGAGAAGAATCTGCTGCTGGCCAATGCCTGGCGCAGCCAGGAGGGAGCGGCGGATGACCGGGCCATGCAGAGGGTCGCTCTGGCTCGCGAGCAGTTGCAGACGCAGACCGCGGCCGCCGCCGACCAGGGCAAGAACGAGGCGGCCATGGTGCGCCTGAGCTTTCAGTGGATCGATCTGCGCCACGCACTCCAGGAAGAGTTGAGCGCCCACCCCGACCGCTACCCCAGCCTGCGCAAGCAAGGCCCCCCCTCTTTTCGCCTGCTGGAAGACTGGCTCAAAAACGAGTTCAAAGTGGATCAATATGAACGGGTCTGCCCGTTACCCTGGATGAATCAATTGGACCGTTGGATTCACAAAGGTTCTCTCACCAAACTCATCGGAGGCAGGCCCAAGCTTCCCGAGCCGGTCGAGCAGCTCCTCAAAGAGTGCGCCCGCATGAAGCCGCGCTGGGAGCGTTACCAGGTCCGCGAAGACGACGGTCTGGCCCTGATCGTGAAGTGGCGCTAAAACAACCAAAGCCGCCTGAATCATCAAGCGGCTTTGTTCTGCCCGGAAGCCATCCCACCTTACCGGACCCTGTCGAATTTGAGTTTCTTCCAGAGGTCGCCACGCTTTCCGCCTCTCGGCATCCCCGCGTTGCGAGCTTGAACCTCACGGTCTCCGGACTCTTCAACAGCCTCTTTACAGTGCTTCAATTCACTTTCGGTGCTGTAACTCACCGGTATGCTGTGGTCTGCATACTACCCCTGTTCCCCTCCAGGCTGGGACAGTAGCCCCCCGGCCGCCTTACCCTCCTGCGCCGGGCTCCTCAAGCGGTTTCGATATCTCCAGTAGGACACCTAAACCGGGCTCGAGGCCTCTCTCACTTGTCCAAGGTTTGACTCTCGTTGATGAGCGCAACGGCTTGCTTTAGTCTGCAAGCTACCTCTGAAACATCCGGGCTGTATCAGGGCCCCCTGGCTGCCGACCGCCTACGCCAGGCTCCCACTTCGTTTCCGAGGATTGATTGTTACCCGCCTCGCGGCGTCCTCGGCCCTTCCGTGAGCCTCATCCATCTCGCTTTCGATTCGCTCCGTCCTCTGGATGGGACGACTTGCTCAAGTCTGCAAGTTACCTCTGAGTCGTTCGGGTCGTCTCAGAACCCCCTGGCTACCCCAGGCATCTTCTTCTGCATTGCGCCCGGCTCGCGCTTTTTACCGCTCGAGCTGTCTCGTCTCACGACTCCGCAACCGTTACGAAGACCTCACAACACCACGCCGATTGCGTTTGAGCCGATGTTGCCCGACTGCGTGCTCAAGTCTGCACGCTACCTCTGCCTCTTACGGTTTGAAACAGCACCCCCGCATCTTTCGAAAAGTTCACTACGAACAGTTCCGATTGTTGCGGCTGAGGTCTGCATCCTATGCGGAGTTCCGACCGCTGTCAAGCACATGGTGTTTGGGTTACAATAAGTTCGGAATTTGTTCCCGAACAGCCCCAGGACTTTGCGGGTCGATCGGCAACAATTCAGGCAATGGACCCTACTTTGAGTCAGACCGAGGTCATTCTGCTGGCCCCAGGCCGCCAGGCCCTGGCTCTATCCTATTTGCCGGGTGAAACTCCGGCTGTCATCGCCAATCTCGATGGTCAGAAGGCCCTGGATTTATTGTGGTCGGCCCAGGAAATGGGCGTTCCCGTAGTGGAATGCGCCGAGCTGAACCGCGAGAACATGCAGGATCTGCAGATCGGTCAGGAGATCCCCGACCGTCTTTTCCGTCCGGCGGCCCAGGCCATCGCTCTGGTGCAGCGTAGCCGCCCGGGCCCCATGCCGGTTCGGCTGGTCAAGGACCTGCAAAGAAGACCAAAGCAACGAGCCAGCCAGCTTCCCAGCAGCTCCTGTCTATCCATCGAGTTGCGCCAGCAAGATTGGATCGCCCCGGTGGAGGCGCTCACAACTCTGCATCGCCAGCGTTTTCAAAAAGAGATCGGCCTGCCCGTGCTCAGCCTGGACATCCTCTACGTGCCCGACCTGGAATGCGACGGCCGGATTCTCATGCAAGGCGCCAGCCTCTATCAATGGACGGGCCCGAATTTCGGGGATCTCATGGCCGGCCTGCACCAGGTGGTGAGGAACAACGCCCATCGGCTGCTTGGCTTTCGGGAAACCGAAGCGCTGGTGGAGAGCCTGCGTAAGTCTCACAAGGAACTCTACCAGGCCCTCTTTCCTGAATTTCTCACCGTTTCTGGCTTGCGTCAAATACTGCGTAACCTCCTGAGGGAAGGTATTCGCATTCGGGACATCACCTCGGTTCTGGAAGCGATCGAAGAACACAAAAACCGCTCGGCTGACCCTGATCAGTTGACCGAGTTCGTCCGGGCCTCGCTTAATTTCCAGTTGTGCCGAGAATACGCCGATGCCCAGGGAGTAGTACAGGCCATGTTGCTGGCTCCCGAGCTGGAAAAGGCGGTTATGAAAGACGTTCGCCAGGCCTCCTCGGCCATCTGGTTCGATCTGGATGTCGACGTCAGTCTCAGACTCCTGAGCAGCGTGGCCCGCGCCTGGGAAAAAGCTCAAGACCAGGGATTCAAGCCGGTCCTGCTGTGCGGTCCCCGAGCCCGGCGATTTATCAAACGCCTGGTCGAGCCCAGCTTTCCGCACCTCCCCGTGATATCTTATCCTGAAGTGGCGCCCGACGCGGACGTCCATGTCTTCACCAGTCTGGGAGGCTTATGAGCGTCGTCAAAAACTCTTCCGGCGTCATTTCCATCCCCTCGGAGAGCAATAACGATCTGGGTTTGTTTCTGGTCTTCCTCGGATTGGCCCTGAGTTTCCCGGTGCGCGCCTTGCTCGACCGCGTCTACCCCGAACAAGCCTGGGTCGGCATCTCGGCTCCCGCCGGGGTGGTGCTGGTGGTCTTCGGTTTTATTCTGATCCGCTACACTCGCAAGCGTTTTTGGCTGGACGGCAAGAGCGTGCGCGTCAAGGACGGTTGGCTCAAGCGCAGTCTGCGCTACTCCTGGGAAGATGAGCCGATGATTCGCCTGCGCTCGCAAGAAGAAGAGCGTGGCCCTAACACCCTGGAGTTCTGGTTGGTCAATCTGGTGGACGGCAAACGCCAGTACGTGTTGGACCGTCGGGTGGGCCACCATATCGAGAGCCGTTCCCTGGCGGAAGCGCTGGCTAAATCCATCAACTGTCCCGTTCTCGAGAAAGCCGAGCACGGCGAGATTCTCATTCCTCGGGAAGAGCTGGATCTGCCCTTCCGCGAGCGAGTGCGCAAACAACCGGAGTTACTCGGAGGAGAAGCCAGCAAGCCGGACCCCTGCCCGATCGAATGCGATGAGGATGAGAACAGCCAGCGCTATACCTGGCGCCTGCTCAGCCCGGCCATGCTGAACGAGTTTTTCACCCTGGTGCTCTTTGTCTTTCTGCTGGCGGTAGTGCCCATTTTCCCCAAGGTCATTTCCGGAGAGGAAACGGCCGAGCGCTTCCAACTCTCTTTCCTGGACATCGCGCGTACGCAACACCAGTTTCTCTACTTTTATGTGAGCGGCGGCATCGTCGCGGTGACCGCCTTTTTTCTCTTCGGCTACGGCAAGGAGCTGAAAGCGGGCCGCCAGAGCCTGGATGCTTGTGATCGCCTGTGGGGTTTCCCGGTTTACAAGGCCAGCATTCCGGCCGATCAACTGGAGGAAATCTGGGTTCGCCAATCCGCCCGGGGAGCGCACCTGCAGTTGATCTCGGACGCCTGTATCATCACTGGCCGTACTTCCAACAGCGCCGCCGCCGTCTGGCTGGCCTCCAGACTGCGCAGGTTTTACGCTACTTAAATGCAGCCGATCGGTAGAAGACCCGTGCTTCCCCGGCGCCAGCTGCCCCTGCAGGGCGTGGACCAGGGGATTCCCTTCGAAAAAAGCCAGGCCGCTCACATGAGCAAGGTGCTTGGCTTTCCCGTCACTCACGAAGGGCTCACCAAACTCTACGAGGGCTGCCTGGAGGGCTCTCATTGTTATGTCACCGACGTGGAGACCACCCACAACGGCTTTGAATACGCCATCAGTTGGCGCGACCACGAAGGCGAGGAGCTGGCCCGGGCCATCAGTCATCTGGCCCGTCACCCGGACGGGTCCCTTGAACTGCACCGTAGTGATGTCTACGTGGCTCACCACTGTCGCGGCCAGGCCGTCAACATCAAAATTCTCGAGAAAGAAATCGCCATGGTGCGCCAGGGTTCGGACCATCCCGAGAGTCGCATTACCCTGGAGGCCGGCGGCATGCCCGTCAATGGCGTGCGCGAGCGGCTGGGCACCTATACCTGGGCGCGCTACGGCTTCGATTTCGCCGACAACTACCAACACGGCGTCTCCGATCTGGTCGATTACGGTGGCCACCAACCGGGGCGCCAATCCATGCAACGGCAATTCAAAGCCTGGATCAAAAACCACGCCGAACCACCCCTGAGCCAGGAGCTCAACAAACTGGCCGACCAGTTCAAGCATCCCTGGGAAATCGCCGCTCTCAAGCTCGAAGGCCACCAGTTCCCGGTCACGGTAGGCGATCGGACCAGCCAGTGCGATATCGGCAAAGCCTTCATGCTCTCGGAATTTTGTGAGAACTACGGAGCCGTCTACCGCGTCAACGACCCTCAGTTCGCCGGCCGGCCGGTAGCCCAGAAAGCCTTCGCCAGCCAGCTAAAAACCGCCCGGGACCGGCTCACGAAAGAGCGAGCCGAGCTGGAGCAAGAGTTCCAAAGCGCCCCCGAAAAAGCTCTCGAAAAACTCAAGCAGCGCGGCTCCAGCGAATGGCTCCCCAAGCTCGAAGCCCTTTTGCAAAAACGCCACGACCTCAAAAGCAAGATCGAAGAAACGATCGACGCCATCCGTGGCGCTTGCTTGCTGCGCGGGCTCAAAGACCAGCTCAGCAATCACTGGACCGAATCCACCCGGTCGGTCTTACGGGAGCAAAAGGAGCGCCTGGAAACCGGTTGGCCCGGCACCGTCTGCCACCTCGGCGACCGCCCCGTGTACTACAAATGGAAGGCCAAATTCAAGCGGTGGACCAGCAATTGGTTCCACACAAAAGGCCAGGCTTGTTAGGCTGCTTCACTTTCGGTATGCTATCGGAGTATGACAAGGCAGCAAATCGTTCAGCTTGTTGATGATCTGCAGGTGGACCAACTCGATATCGCGGCCACCTGCCTGCTTTACTTACAGGATTCTGGAACTCCCGAAGAGACTTGGGACTCGGGTGAATTTCAAGCATTTTCTCAAGCAGCGTATTCAGGAAAGCCTGAAAGAAGAAGAACGCGGTGAGTTTGTTTCCCAAGCTGAAGCGAGCGCTCGGTTTCGCCAGTGGCGCGCCAAATCCGCTGGCTAAACCAGGCCCTTCGAGAGCTGTTCCAGTACTGTCAATTTCTTGAGAAGGAAATCTCCGACCAAAGCCCTTCAGCTCGAAGAAGAGGCTTTTCGGTCGGTAGAGATTCTCGAGTTGTTTCCGGTCATTGGTCGCTTAGTTCCTGACGTGGACCCTAACATTGCGCTTTGCTGATCGCAAAGCGCAGCTACTGGCTGGTCTACCGGGTGCGGGCGAAGACTGTAACCGTCGTTGCGATTGTCAGTAGGCTGCAGGATTTCAGAAAGCCTGGCACTCCAGAGAGCGCGACTAACACAAAAAACTAGAGGGACCGAAGTCCCTCCAGCAAGTCGGCCTGTAAGCCGGGTTCTGTAAATGACGGCCATCTCTCTGCGACGAACGTTACCGTCCGCCTGATGCGACGTACTCGAAGAGCGCCTGACGGGCCGCCAGGGGAAGCGTGGAGTCCACGCTTCCGTCTCCGAATGAGTCTTGCTCCCGGACGGGGTTTACCTAGCCGGTGCGTCACCGCACCGCTGGTGGGCTCTTACCCCACCGTTGCACCCTTACCGCTCCGAAGAACGGCGGTTAACATTTCTGTGGCACTATCCTCGAGGTCACCCTCACTGGACGTTATCCAGCATCCTGCCCTTGGGAGCCCGGACTTTCCTCAGGGCGATGATACACCGCCCCGCGACCGTCCAGCCAACTTAGAGGGCAGACTACCCCGATACCCGAACCCCCAACCATGACTTTACTAGCTAACTGGATCGAACATCGCTGGGAGCCGGCCTCCGGTTCCGCCACCCAACAGGTCATCAACCCGGCCACCGATGAAGTGCTGGCCGAAGTCCCGCTCTCCACCGGGGAAGACGTCGATCGGGCCGTGCAGTGCGCTCAGAAGGCGCTCAAAGGCTGGCGCAACACGCCCGTGACCGAACGTATCCAGGTGATGTTCAAGTATAAGCAATTACTCGAGGACAACTTCGAGCAGATCGCGCGCGGCATTACTCAAGAATGCGGCAAAACTCTCGACGAGTCTCGCGGAGAGTTGCGCCGCGGTATCGAGAATGTGGAAGTCGCCTGCGGCGCGCCTATCCTGATCCAGGGTTATCACAACGAAGACATCGCGCCGGGTATCGACGAACTCATGATTCGCCAACCGGTGGGTGTGTGCGCCATCATCACGCCCTTTAATTTCCCGGCCATGATTCCGCTGTGGTTTTTACCCTATGCCCTGGTGTGCGGTAATACCGTGGTGCTCAAGCCTTCGGAGCGAGTTCCGCAGACGCTGGTGACCCTCTTGAACCTGCTCAATCAGGCGGGTCTGCCGGCCGGTGTGGCCAACCTGGTGCATGGCGCCAAGGAAGTGGTCGACGCCATCCTGGAGCATCCCCTGGTCAAAGCCGTCAGTTTTGTCGGTTCCACCCAGGTGGCCCGCTATATCTACGCCAAGGCCAGCCAGCACGGCAAGCGCGTGCAGGCCCAGGGCGGCGCCAAGAACCCCATCATCGTTCTGCCCGATGCCGACCTGGAGATGGCCACCAAGATCGTGGCCGACAGCGCCTTCGGGTGCGCCGGTCAGCGCTGCCTGGCCTCCTCGCTGGCGGTTACGGTGGGCGGCGTCAAAGAGGAATTCCTCGAGTCCATGCGCGCCGCCGGCCAGAGCCGCAAGGTGGGCAACGGCCTGGATGAAGGCGTGCAGATGGGCCCGCTCATCAACAAGGCCAGTCGCGACCGGGTCAAAGGGCTGATCGACATCGGCGTCCAGCAAGGCGCCGAGCTGCTGCTGGATGGCCGAGCCGACTTCGACAAAGGCAGCTTCCTCAAACCCACCGTCATGACCATGCCGATGAGCAGCGAACTGCTGACCACGGAGATCTTCGGGCCAGTGCTGGGCGTGCTTCACTTCGAGGACATGGACAAAGTCATCGAATGGATCAACCAGGGCAAATACGGCAACCAGGCCTGCCTGTTCACCAGCAGCGGCGCAAACGCCCGCAAGTTCCGCCACGAGGCCGAAGTGGGCAATCTGGGCATCAACATCGGAGTGGCCGCTCCCATGGCTTTCTTTCCTTTCAGCGGCTGGAAAGACAGCTTCTTTGGCGATCTGCACGCCCAGGGGCGCCACGGCATCGAATTCTACACCCAGACCAAAGTGGTGGTGGAACGCTGGCCTAAAGAATGGTCTCGTAAGTTCTAATCTATGGAAACGACCGAATCCATCCCAGGCTTTCGCCAGGTGCCTCGCACCGGCGTTATCTACGTCATGCACGAATCCGCCCAGCACGGTTTTCGCTACGGGCACCCTGATTGGGCCAACCTCGGCCAGGGCAGTCCAGAGAGTGGTCCGTTGGCCGGAGCTCCGGACCGTATCGAGCGCTTTGAGATTGCCACCGGCAGTCACGCCTACGGTCCGGTCGAAGGTGACCGGGCCCTGCGGCAAAAGGTGGCCGATCTTTACAACGAGCTCTTCCGCAAGGAGAAAGAGTCGAAATATACCTGGGAGAATGTCAGCATCGCCGGCGGCGGCCGCCTGGCTTTGACGCGTGTGGTGGCGGCGCTGGACAATATCAATCTCGGCCACTTCATCCCCGACTACACCGCTTACGAAGAATTACTGTCCGGCTTCAAGACTTTCATTCCCATTCCCATCCTATTGGACGCCGGCGCGGGTTACAAAATAAGTCAGGCCACTCTTAAACATGAAATCATGGGGCACGGCTTCAATGCCCTGCTGATGAGCAATCCCGCCAACCCGACCGGCCAGTTGGCGGAAGGCAACGAATTGAAGGCCTGGGTGCGCACTGCCCGGGATTTGCGTTGCGCGTTGATCATCGATGAGTTCTATTCGCACTACATTTATACCGGCTCTCCCAACGATTGCAAAATCGTCTCGGCGGCGGCTTATGTGGACGATGTCAACAAAGATCCCATCATTATCGTGGACGGCTTGACCAAGAACTGGCGCTATCCGGGCTGGCGCCTGTCCTGGACTTTGGGGCCCAAGTCGGTGATCGAGTCGATTGCCAGCGCCGGCTCTTTCCTGGATGGCGGAGCCAATCATCCCTTCCAGCATCAAGCCATCGCCTTGCTGGACCCTGAGATCACCTTGCGCGAGACCCGGGCCATTCAAGAGAACTTCCGCGCCAAGCGCGATTTTGTGCTCGACCGGGTCACCGCCATGGGCATCGAAGTGGAGTCGGATCCGGAAGGTGCCTTCTACGTCTGGGCCAATCTCAGCAAGCTGCCCGCTCCTTTGAACGATGGACTGGAGTTTTTCCGGGCCGGCCTGGATCATAAAGTCATCACCGTGCCCGGTGTCTTTTTTGATGTGAATCCGGGCCGCCGCCGCCCTAAAGCGCGCTACCAGCATTACACCCGTATCAGCTTTGGACCGGAAATGACCACCCTCGAACGGGGCCTGGACGCTCTCGAGAAGATGATTCAGGGCGCCTGAGCTACCCCAGGTATTCTCTCCAAAGCTTGGGGTGGCCGTGATATAGGCGTCCAAGAGTTTTCGACAGGCATGGTCCTGGAATACCTCGAGCTTGACACCCCGCACCTCCAGGTACTGTTCTGGCCCTCGGAAAGTGCGGTTGTCGCCCACCACCACTCGTGGTATGCGGTAGAGCAAAATGGCGCCGGCGCCCATGTCGCTGGGAGAAAGTGTGGTATACAGGGTGCAGGCGCGATATTCGGAGGCTTTGAGACGGCCGGCTCGCTCGAGACAATCGGTAATCGCATCGTAGATCATGCTCCCCTGCTGCACTCGGCGATTGCGGCCCCGCGCGATAATCTGATGGTCCAGCACCAGCACCGCACCGATAGGGAAGCCGCCTTCCTTGAGACCGGCTCGGGCTTCTTCTAAAGCGGCTATAAAAAAAATATCTTGCATCGAGTTTTAAGGCTCTTCCTCGCTTACACGGGACAATTTTTCCCCCAGCTCCAGGTAGGTTTTTTCGTCGATTTGATTCTTCTGGAAAGCTTCGCGCAAGGCCCAGCGGCGCGCATTGCTCAGAGCGGCGGCGGCTTCCTGGTATTGCTGGTCACGAATTTCGGCCCGGGCCTCATTCTCGGCCACCTTCTCTTCCAGGCGGCGAATGGCGCGTTCCAGCGGCCGGGCCATTTGCTCGTAAACGTCTTGGGAAATGAGCCTGCGACTGCGCCGGTTGCGCAATAGAGCCAGGGCTTTTTCTTGTGCGGCCAGTTCAGCCCAGTCGGCCTCGTAGCTACGCACACTCTCGCTTTTAAAGCCCATTCCCAGACGATGCAACAGTCCTTTGATGGAAAGACCCTGCACGAAAACGGATAGGAGCACGCAGCCGAAAGTCAGCAAGAGAATCTCCTGACGCTGGGGCAAATTGATTGCCATAGCCAGAGCCATGGCAATGGAGCCGCGCAAACCGGCCCAGATCACCACGGGATACCATTTGCCAGGCAGGCGGGCCCAGGGGGCCAGAACCGCCACGGCCAGCGCGCGCGCCAGCGTCACCACCACGAAGGCGAGCAAAATAGGGCCGCTGCGAGAGAGCAAGAGGCTCAGATCGACCTGGGTGCCAATGAGCAAAAAGACCAGCGAATTGCATAGAAAGCCCAGGTAATCCCAGGAGCTGCCCAGAGCCAGGCGGGTGTTGGCCGACATGCTCTGGCTCATGGCGAAATTTCCATAGACCAGACCGGCGGCGATCACGGCCATAACGCCGGAAGCGTGCAGTTGCTGAGCCAGCAGGTAGCTACCGTAAGCCAGGATCGTGCTCAAGGTCATCTCGATGAGATGATCGTCGATTTTTTCCTGCGCCTTCCAGACCAGCCAACCCAGAGCGGCGCCTAAAAGCAGACCCCCGCCGGCTTCCAGCAGGAACATCAGGCAGCCCTTGAACGGCGAGATTTTTCCGCCCAGAGCCGCCGTCACCAGCAGATGGAAGACCACTACGGCCGTGCCGTCGTTGAGCAAACTCTCGCCTTCCACGATGACGGTTAATTCTTTAGGAGCTTTGAGTTCTTTGAAGAGGGCCAGGACCGCAATGGGATCGGTGGCCGAAATCAGGGCACCGAAAACCAGGGTGGCGGAAAGCGGCAAGTCCAGCAATAGATGCAAGGTCCAGCCCACCAGGGCGGTCGTTATCAGAAGTCCGGGCACGGCCAGGAGTAAAATCGGACGTATTTGAGCCAACACCAATTGCAGTGGTAGATGGATGGCCCCTTCAAATAAGAGTATCGGCAAGAGAATGACGAAGAGAAGATCGGGTGTAAGCTGGACCTCCAATTCGAAATAGCCCCGCAACAGGCCGACCAGCAGACCGGCCGCCACCAGGGCAATGGTATAGGGTAAGCGGAGATACTTACAACTGAGGGCTACGGCTGAAATCAGTAAGAGTTCCGCCAGAAAGCTGCTAATCGTGGAAGATCCCACGGCCACAGCGGCCAAAGACAACATAAACCACCTCTGAATCGTACTGGTTTGTTAGACGAGCTTCAGAGGACAGGGGTCACGCGGCGAAGGTGGGTCGCTGGCAACGAGGTTCATGTCAGCATCACTTCTCTTAAACTGCCGGGAGCGCCTGCTGACTAGTTGCAGTGCATAGCCACGACTTCTTCTTGATCTTCAGCGGCCAGTAGCTCGGCATGGTGGGCTTCAAAATAGCGGGAGATCAGCATGTAAACCGGCACCAGGGCGGCGATCATCAGGGGAAAGACGATGCCGAGTCGGGAGCTTTTGACGAGCCAGAGGGCCACCAGGCAGACCAGTTGGATCAAGGTGAACTTGTGGATGGTGGCGGCCGGGATGTGGCGGGTGTAATGGGTGTCGGGGTAGAGTCGGGAGTCGGTGATCCAGAGCAGCAGTCGCTCCCAGAACTGGTTGCCGCCCAGAGACGAAATGCCCATGTAGAGAAAGAGCCCGAAGAGCACGGCCATGGGAATTTGGGCGATCAGGGACAGCCAGAAGACCGAGATTCCGATCAGCAGATGGATGGCGAGTGGGGAGATGCGATTTTCAAGCACCGAGTCGACCACTTCGGCCTTGTTCTCGACATGCGACTCGGTCAGGCTTTTAACGTGGTTGACGGAGTGGACGGTGGCTGCCACGATCCAGGGAAGGGCGAAGAGGCTGGCGCCCACAACCAGGATTCCAACCACCAGCAGGTCGAGGTGATAGCCTGAGCCTTTGCGCAGGCCGTTGTCCTTGGCATTGACGATGCGGACGGTGATATTTTGGTCGAGAAACAGGAGAATCGTAACCATGGCGGCCGGTATACTGCAGGCCAGGATGGCCGGCACAGACAGGTCGCCCAGGGGCACCAACCAGGGGCGGCCTGAAGTGGTCCCCAACACCTGTGGCACGGCCGGCCGGTCCAACTGGACTTCGGGAAATTGCATGGAGAAGAGGGTCAGCGCGGCGATGGCCAGGGCCGGCCCGAAGTCGCTCAAAAATTCGCGGACAGTCCGGTTGAGATAGGGCCAGCGCGTGGCCAGCTTAAGGTTACGCGCCACCATGAAGGTCCCCAGGGCCAAAATGGTTGAGAGGAAGGCTTTGGATAAGTCGGACCCGGCGTAGGACTGGGCGATGTCTTTCAGGGCCTCGTAAATAAAGATAATGGAGATAAGGCCGGCAAAGATCTCGTCGGTAAAGCGATTGAAGTAGCGCATCAAGGCGCTGGCATCGGTGAGGGCACAGACAATCAGCATCAGTCCGGACCAGATGCCGACCCAGGCATAGGCGGCCAGAAAAGAAACGTTGGACTGGGCGCAACTGGCGTAGAGCAGGCCGGTGAAGATGGTGACGGGGCCGGTTCCACCCAACAGGGTAAGCGGTTGGCCTGCGAATAGAGCAAACGCGATGCCTCCCACGCTGGTGATGACCAGCATTTCCACGATGCCGATTTGATTTTGAGTGAGCACTCCGGTGAGGGCACCGAAGGCGATGGCGTTGGCCAGGCAGGCAAAAAATAAGAAGAGGGTGGAGCCGGCTACCTTGGGATGCAGGCCGTCGCGGAAGTCGCTGGCATAGTGGGGCCAACGGCGCGCGATGTCGTCGCGCAAACCACCCATAAATCGTCCGGTCCAGCGCAACTCGTCTTGCCTGTCATTCATCCTGGTGTGTCCATCCTGCGACGCTCTCATGGTTCTGCGGCCGCAAGTTCGCCTTCCAATCATGCTCTGAATCGTCCTTCTGGCGCACTTGGCGGCCCGGGTCGCTTTGCTCGTGCAGGATCTGCTGCCCCCATGCGGTAGTTCCAAGCGTGACGATTTTTCAAGCCGCCAGCCTCGCAATCGTCGAAGGCCTGACCGAATTTCTGCCCATCTCTTCGACGGGTCACATGATTTTGACCAGTTCTTTGCTGGGCACCAATAAGGATGAATTTACCAAGCTGTTTGAAGTCTGCATCCAACTGGGAGCTATCCTGTCGGTAGTCATCCTGTACCGGCATCGCTTTCTCAGAGCCACCAAAGACTTTTATCTGAAGCTGCTGGCCGCTGTCTGCCCAGCCCTGGTGCTGGGATTCTTGCTGGCGAAAAAGGTCGACGCGTTGCTGGAAAGCACGGTCACGGTCGGCATCACCATGCTGATGGGCGGCGTAATTTTGCTCTTTGTCGATCAGTGGTTCACCCGGCCCAGCATCGAAAAGGCCGAACATACCGACTTCCGGCAGGCAGTCCATATCGGTCTGTGGCAGGTGCTGGCCATGATCCCGGGGATGAGTCGCAGCGCCTGCACCATAGTCGGCGGTATGCAACAAACTCTGAGCCGCAAAGCCGCTGCTGAATTCAGCTTCTTTCTGGCCATCCCCACGATGTGCGCGGCCACCGGCTACAAACTGCTCAAGGCTCTGAAAACAACTCCCGAAATGCTGACCAACCCGGACAACCTGAAAATGCTGCTGCTGGGCAATGTGGTGGCCTTCCTGGTGGCGCTGCTGGCCATCAAGACCTTGCTCGGCTTTCTAAACCATCACGGCTTTCGCTTCTTCGGCCTCTACCGTATCCTGGGCGGCATCCTGGTTTTGACCCTGGTTTATACCGGTTATTTGCAATGAGCGATAGCGAGTCTGGTTTGGCCATGCGCTGGCTTCTCGTCTTCTTGCTGGTCTCGGCGGCGTGGGCTCAGCCACGGTTCCAGATCCTCAACGCCCAACTGGCCTCGGATACCGTCATTGGCGGCGAGCCCATCCAGGTGTGGGTGCGCCTGACCGGGCCCTCTGCTGGGCGGGGACAACTGCCCGTGACCACAAATCGCCCGGACCTCTGCCAGGCTTTGCCGGTCGGTGTGAGCGCGGGCCAATCCGAGGTGCGTTTTGCGTTGCCCACCCGCGCCGTCGAGACTCCCACTACGGTCATCGTCTCGGTGGGAGCTTACGGAAATATCCGTGACCTGCAACTGGTCATCCAGCCCAATGCTCCGGCCGTCACTCAACTGATTATGCCGGCCCGCCTCACTTCCGGAGGTAGCGGCACCGTGCTCATCGTGCTCGACCGCATCAGTCCCCGCTCGTCCTCCTTGAGTCTGGTGGGCAACGAGAACGTCACCATCGCTCGCTCCCTTCCGATTCCGCCGGGAGTTCGACAGTTCGAGGCTTCTTTTACCACCAGGGCTTTGCGCCAGGGTGGCAAGGCGACTCTCACCTATCGGGGAGCGCGAACTCTGGTGGCGGAGTCGCAGTTGCTACCGCCGGTGGAAGTCAGCGATCTGCAGTTTACCCCCGCTCAGATCGAGGGGGGCCAGAATGGCAACGGGATCATTACGCTCAAGGCCCAGGCCGGCGCGGCTGCCAGGGTCAAACTTTCAGGGCCCGCCAATCTGAGGTTGCCCGCCGAAGTCACTGTGCCAGAAGGGGCGTCTTCGGCCCAATTCAGCTTCGCTTCCAGCACCTCCCGAACGCCTCAGAATTGTGTGGTGACGGCTTCCACGCCGCTGGCGCAGAAATCCGCCAACCTCTCCATCACCGCCTCCACCTCGTTGCTGGCGGCCGAAGTCGCCCAATACTATGTGATGGCCAGCTCTAAAGACGGCTGGCTGCTCGTGCCCGACGCAACCGGAAAAAAATGGCGTTTCAAACCAGGCGGAACTCCCAAGCTGGGTAAGCTGGAGCCGTTCGGTTATACAGCCACTTTGCAAGGAGAGGGAAGTCTGGAAAGCGACGGCACCCCGCACCGCCTGGTAGTGCAAATGAAGATCGCCGGTGCCAAAGAAGACTGGCGGGTCACTGAAACCACCGTCGTCCAGGTTGACGGCTCTCGTTAGATCCGCTGTTGCTCCTCTAGAGCGAGCCTGGTTTAGCTACCCGTAGCAACTGCGCGAACTTCGGGATCTTGGGGAAGTAGCGTAGTTCCACCGCTGCCTGGCTGACTTCGGGCAAAGCCTGCTGAGCGCGCGGGCTGGCCACGACCGTGTCCATGGCGCTGACCCAGGAGTCGTTGGATAGCCGATATTGCGTGAGCATCTGATGGATTTTGTCGCAGTGCTCACTGCTGCAGATGGGGCAGTTCACGTCGGCCGAGCCACCCAGCAAAAAGCCGCAGCGGGCGCAGGCTACCTGGCTGTGATCCTCCGAGGCGCTCTCCAGTTGCTCCTGGACTTCCTGGTTTTTTTGTACCTGGCGGAAGCGTTGCGCCTGCTGGCCCTTGGGTTCCTGGGGAGCGGCGCCGGCTCGCTGACGTTGTTGTTGCTGATGCTGCTGAAATTTGCGGGCCTGCTCGAACTCCTGTTTTTGATTGGAGTTTTTGGACGACTCTTTATTTTCTTCAAGCTTGCGCGCAGCCTGAGCCTTTTCATGTTCTTGCTCCCGCTGTTGAGCCGCTACTACCTGGGCGGTCTGGTTGGCCTGATTGGTGGCGGCAGTCTGTTGGCTCAGGGCCAGCGAGGCGGCTCCCTGCGTGGCGCTGCTACCGGCAGCCCGTTGCACAGCCGCCACTTCTTCTTCGGCTACCACGGCTTGCTCGGCCGCCTGAGCCGGGCCCCCGGAACCTGCTTGAGCGCCGGCGCTCTTGACTCCGCCGCCGACGCCGCCACCTTGGGCGGATTCTTCTGCGCCCCCTTCCGGCTCGGTGCCTGTTTTGGTCAGGATCGATTCTTTGGGCAAGGCTGGTTGGGGGCGTCTGGGCTTAATTCCCCGGCGCGTGTCCGCCAACGGGGCCCGAGCCGGGCTTGATTCTAGAATGGCCGGTTCGATCAGAAGGGCCACCTCGGGCAGCTGCAATTCTTCGATGAAATGGAAGACGTCTGATGGTACGGGTCGGACCTGTGGTTTTGGTGGAGTTGCCGCGTGAACTTCCTCGGCCACAGCGTGCCACATAGAATCGGTTGTCCAGTCATCGGGCAATGGGGCGGCGGCAACTTCTTCCCGTGGCTGGAAACGTAATCTCGGGCGGACCGAGTGCGTCTCGGCACTCTCTTGTGGGGCAGATTCGACGGCTCGCGCGGGGATGTCTTCTAAGGGCGCCCTGCCGGCGGACCCCTCGACGAGGGGGGGTGCAACTGTCTCGGAAAGTAGGGTATGGAAGACCGGAGCCTCCTCGATCGGAAGGCGAGCCTCCGGTTCCCTTGCGGCGGGAGAGGCTTTTTCAAAATTGGTTTGTGAAGTTATAGCGACGATTTCGGGCTGGGAGAGACCTGTTTCTTCGGCCACCACCGGCACTTCTATTCGAAGGCGAGGGAGCTCCTCGGTTTGCGCTTCTGCGATACGCGGGCGGGGAATTTCCGTCTCCTTGATCTCGCTGGGAACGGTAGCTTCGTCGGCTCCAGGCGGTTCCCAGTTGGCTTCGACGACTGGTGGGCCGGAATCGCCTGCCGTTGGGAGCGCATTCGGTTCTGCGGGTTGCGGGCCGGGAAGGGCCGCTTCGTCCGCTCCAGGGAGTTCCCCGTTGGCTTCGACGACTGGTGGGCCGGAGTCGACTGCCGTTGAGAGCGCATTCGGTTCTGCGGGTCGCGGACCGGGAAGGGCCGCTTCGTCCGCTCCAGGGAATTCCCAATTGGCTTCGACGACTGGTGGGCCGGAGACACCCGCCTCATCCACCGTTGGGAGCGCACTCGGTTCTGCGGGTTGCGGGCCGGGAAGGGCCGCTTCGTCCGCTCCAGGGAGCTCCCAGTTGGCTTCGACGACTTGTGGGTCGGAGACGCCTGCCTCGTCCACCGTTGGGAGAGCATTCGGTTCTGCGGGTTGCAGGCCGGGAACGGCTGTTTCGTCCGCTCCAGGGAGTTCCCAGTCGGCTTCGACGACTTGTGGGCCGGAGTCGCCCGCCTCATCCACCGTTGGGAGCGCAATCGGTTCTGCGGGTTGCGGGCCGGGAACGGCTGCTTCGATCGGATTGACGGCCGGTTTTGCGAGAGCTACGGGAAGGTCTGGCTCCTCAGTTATTGGGGGAGCTCCTGCGACCACTCCGCCATCCGGGGCTTGCTCAGCCAGATCTCCCGGCGTGGTAGGGGTGGCGGAGCGAAGCTCCACGGTTTCATATGCCGTTCTTTCGGTTTCCAGGGCGGGCCCTTCATCCTGGGCTGAGCTGCTATGCTCGCGATGGGGCCCTGCTTCCGGAACTTCACTCTCGTTGGCTTGGAGCGTTGAAGCCTCGGTCGGATTGGCGGCAGTTCCTTCGGTATCCAAAGGAAGATCGAGAATCGGGCTGGTTTCCACCCCGCGCAGGACTGTTACTTCTTCCAGGTCCGAGAATCGCTGGGCCCCAGCTTGCTCTTCTTCTGGCAAGGAAACCGTCGGGAGGGCCCATTCAAAATCCAAGTAATCCGTTGGCTTTTCTTCATCAACCAGCTCCCGAGTCTGGAGCCCGGTCACCTGGAGGCTGTCAGAGGCTTGGTCAAGATGGATTTCCGGTCTGAGTTCCGCAGCGCTTCCTTGAGTGAGAAAGCTGTCGCTCATTACGGAACCTTCGGGCTCTCCGGGGTCGAGCATCTCTGGCGGGACCGGAGCGACGGCCAGTCTGTCGCCGGACCTCGGGAAGTGCGGCTCACCATTATCGCCGCCAACCCCGAAGATGTAGCTGAACCAGCTGGTGATGTCAGACCACCAGCCACCATTCGGGTTGCCGGACGGGATGCCGTTGAGGTCGTTGTCACCGCCGATACCGAAGGTCTCGCTGAACCAGCCACCGAGGCTGGACCACCAGCCACTATCCATGTCGCCGAACGGCATGCGGTTGACGTCGTTGTCAACGTCGATGCCAGAAGTGTCGTTTAACCAGCCGGTGATGCCGGACCACCAACCGCCGCCTTCGGACTGGCCCGAGGTGGCCGGTGCGGCTTTGTTGTCGCCGCCGATGCCAAAAGTATCGCTGACCCGGCCGGTGATGCCGGACCACCAGCCCCCACCTTCGGACTGGCCTGAGTTGGCTGGCGCGGCTTTGTTGTCGCCGCCGATGCCAAAAGTATCGCTGAACCAGCCGGTGATGCCGGACCACCAGCCGCCGCTTTCGGGCTGACCCGCGCTGGCCGGCGCGGCTTTGTTGTCGCCGCCGATGCCGAAGGTGTCGCTGAACCAGCCGGTAATGCCGGACCACCAGCCGTCGCCTTCGGACTGGCCTGGGTTGGCAGGCTGGGCTTTGCTGTCGCCGCCCATGCCGAAAGTGTCGCTGACCCAGCCGCTGATGCCGGACCACCAACTGCGCGTTTCATTGGCCGTCGCCGGGGTCGAAGTGCGGCTCGCAGGCACGCTCTCATCGGCCTGAGCAGGCGTTCCCCGGTCAACTGGCGTGGCTGGGCGGGCTGCAGTCCTCACGGGTGTGGAGGAAGCGGAAGTCGCCGCCGGCTTATGAACGGGAGGCAAAGCCTTGTAGTCGTCGGCCAGAATGTGTGAGGTAAAATGGACCGCCGGCTTGACCAGGTCGGCATAGATTGTGGCCAGGTAGCCCTCTCCGCCGGTAGGAGCCGCTTCCTGCTCGGCCAGCGTTTTCTCGGCCTGCTCCAGACAGTGGAACTCGCGCAGATCCGGTCGCCGGGAGGGCTTGAGCGGTACATAGTCTTCGAGCACACGGCGCACCACCGTCTGGGGCTTGACCAAATCCTGGAAAATTTTGGTGAAATACCCACGATCAATCCGGCCCGAGCGTAGTTCGCCTTCCCCCCGAAGAGGGTGAAAGTCAGCCAGTCCGTGTAGCGGATAGCGCTCACCAGGATGTGCTGAAAATTGCCCAACTAGCCGTTTACCGGAATGGAGCGGCTCTGCCGCGACCGGAGGCCTGGGCTGTGGACAATTTTCAGCTAGCGGCGGGGCGGGTTCAAGATTACGCAAAAAGCGAACCGTCTGGGCGACTTCCTGGCGAAACAAGCGCCGAGCCTGGGTCCGCCAGCGATGCTCCTGCTCGGCGCTGAGCTCGCGAGCCCAGTCAGGCGAGAGAATTGCCCGGAATTCCATGCGCAGTTGGCCCAGACAACCCGGCACAGGATTCGGCGTAGACCGGGCCGGCGCCGGGCTGGCAGGACGTGGGGAGCGAATCGTGGGAGCCGAAAGAGTCTGAATCCCAGTCTGTATTTCGCTCAACTCAGTCCTCCCTCCAGACAAGCAGCACCATTATACCATGCTTCTTTCCCTCCCAAGGACCGAACTGTTAAGGTCCCCAGGCTGCGCGTAAGAATGTGCAGAACACGTCCCGCCATGCAGAAGTTCATCGAGACGACCATTCAGGCGCTGCAAGCAGGCACCGCCGACGCCGAAGCTTTGGTCCTCTCCCTGAGTCAACTCAACGAGCAGTTGGAAGAAGTAGAAACCCAATACAGCACGGCCCCTGAAGAAGAAGAAGAACTCCGCCTGGCTCTGCTTCAGGTCGTCCGCCTCTACCAACTTTCCCTCGACCTGCTGAGCCGCTACCTCGAACTGCCCGATCCGAACCTGCTCGAACGAGCCCGCCAAACTGCCCGGGAAGCCACCGCCCGGCTCGACGAAATGGAAGCCTATCCGGAAGAAGCCTGAACTTTCTTGCCAGAGCGGGCTACGCGCAGCACGTCAACCTGTTTCAGGCAACGTTGCGGCAGACGCAGGTGAACGACGGCGGGTTGGGTCGGATGGGTAATCTCGCGTAGCCCCTCGGGATTCAGAAAGACCTGATCGAAGCCGGCTTTTCGCTCACCTTGACGGGAACTCACCTTCACTGCGATGCGATGGAAACAAACTTCGCCCTCGCGCGCCAGGAAGTCGTGGATACGCAGCAGTTTGCGCCGGTGAAAGACCTGCTCTGGAGTGGCCGCATAAGGTTCCCCCTGAGAAATGGAGGGCTTCCAACTGATCGAGCCCGTCGAGGTGGTCCGACGACCGACCGGCACGACTTGCGAAGGCGTCACTCCCTGGTCTAAATCGTCGATGATGTCCAGTGCTTCAGCTAGCTTGACGCGATATTCCAACTTCTCGCGCTGGGAAAGCTTGGTCCCGAAGAGCATCTCGGTCAGGCGATTCTGAACCTGTTCAGCCGGATGCCCAAGTCGGCTCAAGCGCACTCGCGACTGCAGCCAGCCCCAGTCCACTCCCTGCTTGGTGGCCCCCAGTCCCACGTTGAAGTCAGAAATCTCCATCGTCCGCCTCCTCGCATAGAGCCTGACTGTATTCTTCCAGCAATTGACGCAAGCGACGCATGGTATCCCGCCCGCTCAGCGATCTTTCCATGGCCCATTGAGCCAGCTCCGGAGTTTCTTCGTCACAAGCTACCCGCAACATGGTCACTGCCTCGCTATAGTCGTCAAAGGCGATGTCCGCCAACTCCCGCAGGCGCACCAATCCATCCGGCAACTCCTGCAAGCGCGCGCTCATGGCTTGATGCCGCTCGGCCACTTCGCGGGCCAGCGAGGAGGCATCCAGGGTGCCGCCATCCCTGACCAACCGGCAGGCCTCGTAAAGGGCCTCGCCCAGGCTCATTTCTCGGCGTCCACCACTTGCAGCGGATAGTGAGCCAGCCGCTGCTCATTCAGCCAACAAGAAATCCAATATTCGCCGGGCTGTTCAAAGAGCAAACCCTCCAAAAAAATCAGCGAAAGCTGAAAGCCGCTCTGAGCGGCCAGTGGAAACTTCTCTTCGACCAGCACTTCCTCGCTCAAGCTCAGTTGTAACTTGCACTGGGCTTTCTCGGGCACGTCGTGCCACCCATTGGCTACGAACAGACCCGCGCCTTCTGGGAATTGATAGGGAAAGGCGGAGAGGGGCAACTCGTGGATCACGTGTTGGAAAGTGGGAGGTCCCTTGGTCTCATCGTAGCCCAGACAAAGGAACGAATATTGCAACTGCATGCGACTGTTCTTTTGACGCCGAAAGGCAAAAGCCCTCGGACGACAAAACCTGTCCCATGGAAATCAAAGATAGAGTCGCCATCGTTACCGGTGGCGGCTCAGGAATTGGTCGCGCTACTTGTCTACGGCTGGGAGAACTCGGAGCCCGCGTGGTGGTAGCCGACATGAACTTCGAAGCGGCCCAGGAAACGGCCGGGCTTTGTGGAGGCAGTGCCTACCAAGTCGATGTGACTTCGTCAGAAGAATGTGCGGCCTTGGTTCACTCCGTCAAAAAGCTGGATATTCTCCACAACAACGCGGGTTTGTTGACCAACAGCGAAGATTTTTTCAGCGCTCCTCCCGAACGGGTGGTCAAATTGGTCAACACCAACCTGGCTGGACTGATGCTTTTAACTCAGGCGGCCGCTCACGCCATGACCGGGCGCGGCGGTGTCATCGTCAACACCGCTTCGGTCTCCGGCCTGCGGCCCTGGCCTCTGGATCCGATATACTCGGCCAGCAAGGCCGGAGTGGTGTTCTTTACTCGAGCCGTAGCCGAGCAATTGAAGGCGCGCAAAATTCGCGTCAATGCCGTTTGCCCCGGACTGGTGCGCACACCCATGACGGCCAACAGCCCGCGCATCCTGGCGCTCACCCCCGAGCAGCGTCAGAAGGTGGGCGAAATGCTGGTGGAGCCGGACGAAGTAGTCGATGTGGTCATCGAATTCATTCAGGATGATTCTCTTTTCGGAGAGGCCCGTTTTATCGGCAAATCCGGACTTCCGCCCGAAGGAAAAATGATCAGAGGTCTATGAATCCCCTCAGTCCTGAAGAATTAGAGACCTGTTTAGAAATGATGCAGCGATTAGCCGATACCTATCGCTATCAGCCCAACAACGAACGGCTCAATAGCCTGGTGCGCAAATTAAATCGTGAAGGCAAAAAGCGCTTGCGTGACCAGGAGATTTCGCTCAAAGAGCAGGTGCGGCGTAAAGACCGTGCCTTGCTGGCCAACACCCAACTGGTCCAGCATCAGCGCGACGAGGAAGAGCAGACCGCCCTGCCGCCGCCAGATCCCGAACAAGAGTTACATGAGCCCGAGCACTGCTACGTGTGCAAAGCCCCCTACACCCGGGTGCATTTCTTTTATCACTTTTTGTGCCCGACTTGCGCCGAGTTTAACTACACCATGCGCAGCCTGCACGCGGACCTGAAGGGCAGGACAGCTCTGGTCACCGGGGGGCGTGTCAAAATTGGCCACCAACTGGTCCTTCGCTTGCTCCGGGATGGCGCCCGCGTGCTTGTCACCACGCGCTTCCCCCACGCAGCCGCCCGCCGCTTTTATGCGGAGTCCGATTCCAACGACTGGACTGACCGCCTGCATATCTACGGTCTCGACCTGCGGGACATCCCGGCCGTCGAGACCTTCGCCGCTTACTTGTTGGAGCATCAGCCCAGCCTGGATATCATCGTGCATAATGCGGCCCAGACGATTTCCCGAACCGCCGGATTCTATCAGGATTTGATTACCCAGGAATTAAATCCCCAGGAATACCTGTCTCTGCCCGAGCGTGAACTGGTGGCTCGACCCGCACCTTCTACCCTGGCCCTGCAGGACAGTTCAAAACTGTTGCCCACCGCTTCTGGCGGCGACACTCTACCCCTAACCGAAATGCACGATCGCGAGGAAAGAGTGGACCAGCGCCATATCAACAGCTGGTTGCTGCCTTTGGAAGACGTCAGCGCGCGCGAAATGCTGGAGGTACAGTTAGTCAACAGCGTGGCTCCCTTCTTGCTCAACGCTCGCCTCAAACCGTTGCTGCTCAAGTCTCCCTTCGAGCGGCGCTTTATCGTCAACGTCTCGGCCATGGAAGGCCAGTTTGCCCGCCACAAAACCGTCTACCACCCACATACCAACATGGCCAAAGCCGCTCTGAACATGATGACGCACACCAGTGCCGCCGGCTACGCCAAGGATGGGATCTACATGAACAGCGTGGATACCGGCTGGGTCACCGATGAGAACCCCACTCCCAAACGCAAGCGCAAGCAAGAAGAACTGGGCTTTTTCGCTCCCCTCGACATCATTGATGGCATGGCGCGTATTTATCACCCCATCGCTCTGGGTGTCGATTCGGAAGAAACGCCGCTTTACGGTCAGTTTCTCAAAGACTACGCCCCTTGTAAGTGGTGAAGAGTTAACATTTCGGTTACACCTGGCCCCCCCTGGATGAACAGTTCACGAACAGTCCTGGCTATGCTGGCTTAAGAAACCAGCACAAGGAGCTAATCTACCGATGAGCCTTCTCGAACTCGATATCCAGAATCGCCGCCGCGCCACCCGCGTCAACCGGGCCGTGCGCGTCACTACCATGGACCGGGACTACCGGCGCGGCCTGAGCGTGGCTCTCAACGTCAGCTCCACCGGCGCCCGTCTGGTGCTGACCCAGGGGTGCCAGGAAACTTTCCTGGTGGAACTTGACGCCCACACTCAGGTGCTGGCCCGCCCTGTTTGGAAACGGCCCCTGAAACGTTCCATGGTGGTCGGAGTGCGCTTCGAATTCCGCTGCGACCGCGAACGCCAGCAAGTCATTCGCTTTCTGCAACGCCTGGCTGCCTGAGCGCCCCGCCCCGGGCGGGCACCCCGTCAGAGACCGTCTCGAAAGTCCCTTAAGCCTTGAACAAGAAGCCGTCGGAGCTCTGAGTCTCGGCTGCCGAGAAGTCGATCCAGCCCTTCTCCACGTTGACCTTGTCGAGCTTGACGCGCAGGTGGGCGCCTTCCTCGAGCTTGCCGCCCTTCCATTTGCCCATCACCGGCGGCTCCTCCAGACGGATCCAGGTGGCCTGGTCGTCGGCCCGCGAGACGATGCCGTCGAAAGTCTTGCCGATCATCGGCTCCATCAACTTGGCCGAAGCCGAGCGGTGCACCTGGCGATCCACCCCTGCAATGGTCTTCTCCTGGGCGCTGAAGTGCAGCGCCAGCTCCTCCAGTTCTTCTTTCGAATAAGGACACTCGGTCCCAGCAGCGGCCGCTTTCTCGATGCGCTGGTTGATCAAGTCAGGAGCGCGGCGGTTGGGGGCGGTGGTGTGACCATAGTCCTGCACGGCCAGGCAGAAGTGGCCCTCGATGGGCTCCCCCGGAGTGGCCACCACGTATTCACCGCGGCCCACCAGGCGCACCACCTTGTTGCACAGATCCTGATGATGCTCCGGGTCAGCCGCCTTGCGCGACTCCAGGAACTTGTTCAACTCGCGAGCATTGGCCGAAGCAGGCAGCTTATATTCATACTTGCCCGCCAATTCAACGATGCGGTCCCACTTCTCGGGAGTTTTTACGATGCGGCGTAGGGTGGGCATATTAGCCGCTTCCAAAACCTGCATCGAAGCCATATTGGCGGCCATCATTCCATACTTGACCAGGTCCTTGGCGCGGTTCTGCTGGTCGACCTTCATGCCGACTACGTTGCCCTTCTCATTGGTCTGAGCCTTGACTTCCTGGCTCTCGATGTCCAGCGAACCCTTGGCGTAGAAGTTGGCGGCCAGACGCTGCGAAGCTTCATCTTGCAGACGAATCTGCTCGGCGAAGGCCGGATTGGCCAGTTGCGGCGGCTTGGCGCCGGGCCCGTCGGTCAGCCACTCGTTGACCGACTCATAGGCCATCTTGGCGTGGTTGTGAATATAGGCCGGGTAAACTTTGGGCTCGACCATTTCGCCCTCAGGAGTGACCTGAAATTCCTTGACCATCGAGGTGCGGTCCTGGTCGCCGTTCAAAGAGGTAAAATCGGTCGAGAACTTCTCGGGAATCATCGGGAAAATCTTGTCGTCGGTGTAGACGGTAGCGCTGTTGTGCATGGCGTGGCGGTCCACCGCCGAGCCCTTGGCCACCAGCGAATCCACGTCGGCAATGGCCACCAGCACGCGGATGTTGCCGTTAGGTAGACGCTCGGCATACTCGCACTGGTCGATATCCTTGGACTCGTCACTCTTCAATTTCCCCGAAATCGGATCCAAAGTCCCGTTGTCCACCGAAACCATCGGCAGGTGGCGCAGATCCACAATGCCCTCCGACAACTTGGCCGGACCTGAAACGGCGGCCACCTCGGCCAGCACGCCCGAGGGAAAGCTGGTGAATAGACCTTCCTTGGCCATCTGGCGGTCGGCGATCACTTTCAAGTCGCTGGTCGGCGTTTCGTCGCGCAGAATCTTGGCCAGCACCTCGGCCATCTCGCTGCCGTCCTTGACGTCCCCCAGTCCCAGTGCTTCGCGGGCCTCCAGCTTCTTGCCGAAATCCGCCAGCGTGGAGCGCCAATCACCCTTTTGAAATCCATCCTGAGGACCGGCTTCCTGTGCGGCGGGCTTACCCTTGGGGCGAGCCAAATTCTGGAGGTTGAGTTGGCTTTGCAGGGACTTGATCATTTTATTTGCTTCCTTGATTGATAGTGTACCATTGGGACAGATCAGAAAAGCTATTGAGGCGGATTTGCTCGCGGCGGGAAACCTCCTTGGGCTTCTCGGCCCGCTCCAGAGCAGGAGCATTGCGCACAATTTCTTCGGCCACCGGGTCGCTGGGGCAACTGGAGTCGACTTTGTGGTTGGTCATTTCGACTTTGACCAACTGGCGCGTGGCTGGATCGAAGTAGAGGTCGATCTGGTTGATGCTCTGGCCGTAAGCTCCGGCTTCGGAAACGAAGCCCTGGCTACCGTCTGGACGCTCCACCACCACCGCTGCCTCGGTCAGCCGGTGATCGTGAGCCGCCAGGGCCACGTCCACGCCCGGCTGACCTTCCGTGAAAGCCGTCATCTTGCGTAAGTTTTCGTGTCCCAGCACCACCACTGCATCATTCGCCGCGTCCAACTGCGGAACCATTTTTTGAAGAACTTCCTTGATGCCCAGGCTGCTCAGTCCGAGGCCGGCGGTGGGGTGCATCTTGGAGCTTAAATCCTGGGTGACCACGCCCAGCAGGGCGATGTTGAAGCCGGCCAACTGCTTGACGGTAAAAGGTTTGGTGCCCTCGATCGGCTGGCCGGCGTAGGAGACGTTGGCGCACAGCGTTTCGCCCTGGAAAGGCTTGATCAGACCGTTGCGCAGTGTTTCATAATCGTTGCGGGAGTCTTCGAATTCGTGGTTGCCCAAGGCCAGCACGTCCACTTGAGCGCGGTCGAAGAGTTCGGCGATGGGAGCGAAAGAATCGGGGCCGAGTTTGCTGTTGTCGCCGGCCACGTCGCCGACATTGACGGTGATGGAGTTCGGGTTTTCGGCCTTCAGCTGGCGCAGTTTGCCGACCAGACGCGCGGCGCCGCCGCTACCGTCGGCGAAAGGCTCGAGGCGGCGGTGAAAGTCGTTGAAGGCGAAGATGCTGACTTTTTCCACGCCCTCAGTCTACTTTTAAGCCCTTAAAAAGAGCTGACTCAACCAGCACGCGCGCGCCTTCGATGCGATAAAAAAAGCGCCAGAAGCCTATGCCCAGCCGTAAACGCCCGTCCGGCATAGCGTGGATGCGCCGGGCCCGATGCGGCAGCGGGTCTTCTGCCAAAATGGCCCGCACCCGCTCGGCCAACTCAAGCCCCTGCACAACCGGTCCCAGCTCGACCTGCCAGGAGCCCGCCTCCACTTGCGCAAGCCAGCCCTCTCGCTCATTCGGAAACGAATCGTAGCGCGGCAGATAAGGCTTGATGTCCAGAATGGGCGTGCCGTCCACCAGATCGTGGGCTCCAATCCAGAGGCGTAACCCCTCGACGCGCAACAGGGGCACGGCACTGATTCCCAGCGGATTGGGCCGGTGGGGAGAGCGGGTGGCCAGCACCCCCTTGCGCCCGCAGCGACTGCGCGGGGGGAGCACTTTCGGCCGCCACTCTCCTTTGCTGCGGTGGAACCACCAGATCAACCAGATGCGCGAGAATCCTGGTAAATCGTGCACGGCATGGTCCAGGTGGCGCCCCGGAACCAGCTCCACCACGCCCTCACCGGCCTGGGGCTGGCGCGGCAAGGCGCCGAGAAAGACGGCCGAAGAGCGCAATACACCGATAGGCTCGAGATTCACTTCGATTCATTTCCATAGCCGGCCGGGCGGGCCCTGTGCAAGGACTTTGACAGCCACGCTCGACTTTGTTCCAAGTGAAACTCGTTCTCTTCCTGATGCTGCCGGCTGCCTTGCTAATTCACAACACACGAGACGGCTTGCGTGTTTTTGACGACCTGCTGGATATCAACCATTACCTGTTCAACCTGGTTTTGTGGTTCTGGCTGGCCTTCGGCCTGCTGCTTGCCGCCTTGCGCCTGCGCCAGCGGCGCCCCTGGCCCGGAATCTTCATCCTGTGCGCCAGCTTTGGCTTTCTGGTCGGCTCGCTGGACTTGCTGGTGTTGACCCTGGCCACCGAGAGTTCGGGCCCGGCCGGCCACCTTTCCATCAGTCACCGCAATTGGCACAACCGCACCGTGAAAGAGAATTCGCTGGGATTCTGGGACGACGAAGTCCCCCCGCAAATTAAAGTGGCCGTGGTCGGCGATTCCTTCACCTGGGGTCAGGGCATCCCCGCCCGCAAATTACGCTTCACCGATCGGCTGAGCGAAAAAACCGGGGTCAAATTTTGGAATTTCGGCCGCCCCGGGGCCTCCACCCAACAAGAAAGTAAAGAGATTCTTCCGGTGGTGGCCGCCCACCACCCCAAAGTTGTCTTTCTCTGCTATTTAACCAACGATATTGCCTGTCAAGAAGAACCCTTCGACCCTCCGGTTCCCAGCTTGACCGCTTGGCAGCGCGGCCTCATCAGGGCCAGTCCTACCTACAATTATCTCTACCTGAAATTTCTGGGCCGAGCCAGCGAGAATGATGCCGGTCAGCGCTATTTCTTCACTCTGCTCTACAATTATTGGAAGGAACAATCCATGGCTGCTCATGCCCAAGAAATCAAAGCCACCATCGAACAAATCCAAAAGATGGGCGCCCAACCGGTGGCCGTCATCCTGCCCTTCCCCCACATGTTCTACCGGGTCCAACCGGAGTATCGCAAAAAAGTCTACGATTCCGTCGCCCAGGCCTTCCACGCTGCCGGCGCCCCGGTCATAGAACTACAGGACCTGGAAGAAACCTACCCCGTCGGCCGCTTTGAAGTCGGCCCCCTCGACTCCCATCCTTCGGCCCGTGTCCACGAAGCCATCGCCGAGCGACTCGCCGCCTGGCTTCGGGAACAGAAAATACTCGGCGAATAAAAAGAGCCCTGGACCGCGTCAGGTCCAGGGCTTTTAAGCGGAGTGCAGGCGAGTGCCAATCAGTAGCCCTGGGACAGTGTGGAGGCCTGACCCCAGCTTCCCGCCGAAGGCGCGGAGGCGTATGCCGTGCTCTGGTATTGGGCCACCAGGTTGGCGGCGGCGGCATAGCTGGCGCTGTAGGACGGCTGAGCGTAGTTGACCGGCGGGGCGTAGCTGCCGTAGCTGGGCGGCGTGTAGGCAGGCGGGGTGTAAACCGGAGGGGTGTAGTTGTAGCTGGCCGCGGCGTTGATGGTCACCGGCGGCTCTTCCACTACCTCCGGCTGGTGCATCTCGGGCTCGATGATGTGACAGATCGCATCGAAGAATCCGCCGATGATGGGAAGGTTTTTCGCGCCGTCCCAACTGTTCTGAAGCAAGCTTCCCAACGGGCCGCCACCCACCATCTTATACATCAGTCCCCCAAACCCACGATGGCTTTCGTTACCAGCGTTGCCCGCGTTACCAGCATTGCCCGCGTTACCGGCATTACCTGCGTTGCCCGCATTCCCGGCGTTTCCAGCATTGCCGGCATTACCTGCGTTGCCCGCATTCCCGGCGTTTCCAGCGTTTCCAGCATTGCCAGCGTTGCCAGCGTTGCCAGCGTTGCCGAGGGAAACGGGGGGGATGTAGGAGGGGGAGGCGGCTCCGGCCCAGCCTTGCTGCATCTGCGCCTGGACCTGTAACAGAGCTTGCAGCACCGGGAGGAGCTGGTAAATCGCTTCCACTCCCGATTGAGGAAAATTGGCGGGGCCGCTCAGGGGAAGGGCGGGAGAGCCCGCCGGGAGGATGTTGCCGCCAACCGGAGTGTTGATAAGATTTGTGCTGAAAGCCATTTGTTTGTGCTCCTCGTATCGGATTTCGTAGGCTCAGATTACCATCGGTTTTTACGGTCCGCTTTAAATGGCCGGGGGGCATGTGTCCAAGATTTTAAAAGCTGCAAGCGTTTTGTTAACCTTGACCCGTGGTCCCGGCAAACAAAAAGAGCCCCGGCAAAGGGCCCTTCCTGGCGATACCTGGCTGAAATCAGGGAACCAGACGGAAGAAGTTGATGTCGACCACCTGAAAGAAGCGCAGGGTGTCCCTTTCGATGATGTAGTGGCCGCTCTGAGGATCTTCGTAATGATAGACGGCGCTGGGGGTTTCCTGGATGTGGGCTTGCATCAGGTGGGCCACCATCACCGGCCGGGGATTTTCCAGGTCGACCACTTGTAGCGGACCGCCTGCGAAGGCCTGGCGGATAATCTTCCCGTCGGGCAGACTGAGGGTCATGCTGCCGTCGGCGCTCTCTTCGCGAATGACGCCGCTGTGGACGTTCTCCCAGCGCACGGCGCCGTCACTATAGTGCGAGACCACCAGGGAGCCATGATTCTCCCGATAGCATTCGGTGACCAGGTCGGGATAAGCGGGGGAGCTGGGCCAGCCGAGATCCTCGGAGGGGCTGGGGATACAGCTGATCCAGTCGCCGGCCACCACCACTTTTAACAGGGACATCATGCCGTTGATGAAATCGAAGTGTGCGGACATTTCGGGCCTCCTGAGGATTGATGAGTTCATCCTAGCCGGCCGCCTCACGGTGGCCTTTAAAAGGCCCGGGCCCATGTTGCCAAATTGTAATAAGTGATCGGCTCTTTGATGGCGCGGCTGCCCGCCTCAAAAGAAAAACCCCGCACCAGGCGGGGCTTTAAACCCAGGTCCAATTGGCGGCGGCGGCGGCCCCTTCGGGCACGGCTACCGGGGGACGGCGACTGTGAAAATGACGCAGGCTGTCAATTTCGATGACGAAATGACCCTCCTCAGGGTCCTCGTAGTGATAGATCAGGCGGGCCTCTTCACCCATGCGGGCGTTCATCACCCGAGCCAGCAACGGGGGATCCGGACCCGGCTCGCTTTCATCGAAGTCCATCACCAGCAGCGGAGCTCCCTCGAAACACTGACATAGATACTTTCCGTGGGGCAGGCTGATGGTCAGGCTGCCGTCAGGGTGCTGTTCTTCAACCACTCCGCTGAAGGGATTTTCGCGGCGCACACTCCCTTCGGGCGTGCGCGAAACCTGCAGGGAGTGTTCGGCCGACCAGGCCACCACATCCGATGGACCCACGGGTTCTCTCGTGACCATGGGTGGAGCGGGAACCTCACCGCCCATCACCATCTGCAGAAAGGAGAGCGTTTGAGAAAAGAAGTCTAGTTGAGGTGACATCTTAGCCCTTGGCCTGGAGGATGGGCCAGTAGTAGAAGAGCTGGTTGATTCCGTAACAGGTACCGACGGCCGCCAGGCACAGGCCGGCTTCGGTCAGCTTTTGCAAGGCCGAGAAAATCTCGTCAACAGCGGAGTTCAAGCGTTCAGTCATGAACTCATCCTAGTTCGCGCTTTCACGACCGGGTTTAAAAGCCCGGAGACGATGTTGCCGTTTTGTAAAACCTCGCGATCAGATTTGCGTCGTCAGACTGTAGAGGGGAAGAAAGGTGGCCAGGATGACAAAGCCGACGATCAAGCCCATGGCGGCCATCAACAGCGGCTCCAGCATCTGGAGCAGACGTTCCACTTCCATGAGCACCGCTTCTTCCAGTTGACCGGCCAGATACTGGAAAGTGGTGGCAAACTGTCCAGTCTCTTCGGCGGACGCGATGGGGGCCAGCAACCAGTTGGGAAACAGCCCCGTTTCCGCCACTGCCTGGCTGACCGAAGAGCCGGTTTCGATGGCCTTCACACAGGCCAGCACCCGCCGCCGCTGGGCCTGCCAGGGCGGGCGTAGCGAGTCCAGGCTGACCAGCAGGTCGCCCTGAGACTCCAGCAGCATCGACAAATCCGCCAGGCTGTCGGCATAGACCCGATTGCGATTGAGGCGACCCAGAAGGGGAGATTGGTAGTAGAGCCATTCCGCCTGGGAGCTCATCAGGTAGCCCATCCAGCCGGCCAGCACGGTCAGACTGAGAAAGACCCAGCCCAGGTGTTGGGTGACCCAGAGCAGGGCCCTGGTGGGCCAGGGCAGGGGCACGCCCAGGCCGGTCAGGAAGGGCAAGATTTGCGGGAACATGTAAAAAGCCATGAAAGCAGCCATAGCCACCGAGACCACCGTCAGAAAGATCGGGTAGGCCAGCGCTGCCCGTACCACCTGCTCGGTCTGGCCGCGCTGCAGCGCACGTTCGGATACACGCTCGAAAACCTGATGGAGACGGCCGGTTTTTTCCCCGATGGCCACAAAGTTGACGACCAGGTCGCTGAAAGTCGGGTCGATGGCCTTCATGGCCTGGGAAAGGGAGTGGCCCTGGCTGATCCCTTCGGCCAGTAAGTCGCAGACGGAGGCGATGCGCGGCAGCTCCTCGCCGGCGGCCAGCAGTTCCAGGCCGTGGTGCAGAGGCATGCCGCTGGTCAGCAAAAGGTGCATCTGCAGGGCCCAGAGGTGGACCTCGTGATGGCTGAGAGGGGTCAGTTCCAAGTCGCCGCTCACTGATTGAACAAACTGAATTTGAAGGTCAGTTGGCGGGAGGTCGTCTGCTCGCGAAAAACGGTTTTCTCGACCTGAAGGTTCATCTCCAGCAGGCTCTGGCTGGTGCGCAGAAAGCTGACCCGGCCGTTGTGGCCCAGGCGGGCCAGTCGTCTACGGATACCGGGACGAACCAGTTCTTCGTTTTGAAAGACGATGGTATAGGCCGTTCCAAAGGCAGGAGTGCCCTGGGCTGTCAGCACGGGCTGGCCGTCGGAGTCCACGCGCAGGGGCTGCAGCTCCAGGCTGGTGACTGGTTGCGGGTGGCTATACCAGTCGGATGGTTGCACCAGGCGGCATTCTCGCAGGCAGGCGTCGAGATGGCGCACGGCCGCGAAAATCTCCCGGTCGAGGTCGACCTTTGAAGAAAGGTTGTGTTCCACCGTCACGGTGGCATCACGGATCATCCACAGGGCCGCCGCTACGGCCAGAAAGAGAGAGCCGACCACCACCAGTTCGAGCAAGGTCGTGCCCCGGCTGCGTCTCATTTGACCCTCAGGAACTTGGTGGACATGGAGCGATGATGCCCGATGCCTTTCTCGGTCCAGTGGATGGTCAGGTCGACCCGGGCCAGGTCGTTGCGTTCCATCGTCTGGGTGACTTCGTAGCTGACGCCTTCCAGATTGGCCAGCTCCTGCCGGCCGCTGGGAAAGACGTTTGGAACCAGAGGTCGGTCGAAGTGTTCGGCCAGGGCCTGGCGGGCCTGGCCAAAAATCTGATTGGCGGCGATGGCCACCTTGTCGTAGGAGCGGCCGCGCATTTGTTGATCGAGCATGGAGCCGAGCACGCTGACCAGGGCCAGCAGCACGATGGAGAGGACCATGATGGCAAACATCATCTCTGTCATGGTGAACCCACGCGCCGCCCGGCTGCGCACTAGAAGTAGGTAGCCTTCACCACGTAGGAGCCACGGCTGGAGCCGTCTCGTTTGCATCCACCCGAGGATTGCGACAGGAAATTCTGGTAAGGTCCTCCCTCCACTTTGACGGGTGGGAGCAGATCGTAGTCGCCTCCCTTGGTCTGCATGAAGATGGGATTGGGTCCGGAGGTTGTGGGCACGCGCAGAATCAGCTTGCCGTCGGCGCCCTTGCCCAGCTCCAATTCGGAGGCCAATCCGGGCTCGCTGACTTCAGTCCCGGTATTCGGATCGAAGTGTTTGTTCGGCGGCGGGGGAACGACTTCCCAGCGGCCCTGGCGGTACTTCCAGATCGTGTCGACCAGGTTGGAGCCGGCCGGAGGGCGAGTGACCACGGTCAGCTCTCCTCCGCTGGCTACCATGCCGTCGAGGCGAACTCCGCGAGAATCTGGCTGGTCGACCAGCTCGAGGGCTCCGGTCTTGCGGAAGAATTGGGCGGGGGGGTCGGGGATTTCCACCCACTGGCCGTCTTCATATTTGTGCAGGGCGGTGGTTTCGGCGCCGGCGCGGATATTGGAAAGGTCGGCGATGAGGATGCGCAGGAAATAGTCGAGGAAGACCCGGCGCTGCTGCCCTGATTGGACGTAGGTGGTGCCGTCGTTGTCGGTGGCCAGGAACATCAGATCCTTGCCTGGAGGTTTGATCACGCTCCACTTGTTGGTGTCTTCGCGGTAGTCATAGATGAGATCCTGACCTTTGCGGTAAATCGGACAGGTGATTCCTCCCTCGTAGGCGCTGGGCGGGCCGCTGATGCCCTGGAGGTGATAATTCCCCGCTTGCATTCGCACCTCTCCGTTGACCACGGTCGCTTCCTCGGGCGGCGGCAGCGGAGTCCACTGCCCCTGATCTTGGGAGTATTTCATGGTCAAGGCGCCCTTGCTGATGGAGACGTCGACCAGGTGATCGATCATGGCCTGAACCGCCACTGACAGCTCTCCGATGGTTTTACCCTGACGGTTGCCGGCC
Source organism: Vulcanimicrobiota bacterium (assembly GCA_019637395.1). Taxonomy (GTDB): domain Bacteria; phylum Vulcanimicrobiota; class Xenobia; order Xenobiales; family JADMJV01; genus JADMJV01. The sequence continues at coordinate 27,094 of JAHBVR010000009.1, read as the reverse complement.
GCGATGGTCTGGCGGACCAGTTGACCCCAGGGCATGGCCACCGGGAAGGGGATGTCGAACCAGGCTGGACTGGATTCATCATCCCAGCCGTCGATGCCGGGAGAGTACATTGCGTAGACCGAACCGTCGGGTGCGCCTGCCACAAAGGGCAGGGTGCCGGCGAATTCGCCGGGCCGGGCTTCCAGGGTTCCGCTGCTGGTGTAGCGGACGCGCGGAGCGGGCGGTAGTTGGCTCCACTCGCCCGAGGCCGAGACGTCACTGTAGCAGATCGGGTCGGGAGCGGCCGGGTTGTCGTCGATCACGTTGGCGTAGACCCGGCCCAGGTCGAATTCCTGAAAGGTGCACAGGCTTTTCACCGCCTCTGGACGGCTGGCCCCGCCCCGGCTGGTGAGAGCGACCACCAGCACGTTTTTACCCCCGGACAGAGGCTCCACCCAGCACTCCGAAACGCTGCCCTGATTATCTACGCGGCGCGGCCTGGCCTTGGTATAGGTGCGCGGGTCCAGACCTCGATTGAGATCGGAAAGCAACTCGTTCATGGCCCCCAGGCTTTGGTAGCGACTTTCGATGGTTTCCACCGAATCGAGAGAGAGGTCGAGATTTTGGGAAACGCTGGAGAAGAGCAGAGTACACAGGAGTAGCACGAACATGGCTACAAAGAGGGCTGTGGGAACGATAATCCCTACAGATCTTCTCACTCCTCCTCCTCCTTTTCAGGCCTGGGCGCGAAATTCGCTGTCCGCGAAAGGTCTCCTGGGTTATGGGCCTGAAAGGAAGGCCGTGGCTGTCGAAGGGGAGCGTCTCAGACCCACCGGTTTGGTGATCTCCGGGTTCCTGATTCTGGCTGTAGGCGCCGTGTGCCCGCCTCGGTTCCCAGGCGATCCGCTCCAAATCCCACCGGTGATGGCGGGACTGTGGTTGGGCGCCGTAATTTTACAGGCGGCCGCTGCCGAGTGGCCCGGCCTGAACCTTTTTTCCTCGGCCCCGGCCTTGAGCATGACGGCAGCACTGCTGGGGGGAGCGGCTGCCGTGCTGGCTCCCTGGATCTGCCTGAGTTCTCTCTTTCTGCGCTCTCTGGTCGGTCGCTCTCGTAGGTTTTTTTGGGTTCTGCAGATCAATCTGGCCGATGCTGTGCCGGAATTGCTGGCTGTCTGCGCTATCAGTCGGGGAGCTCCGGTAGTGGGCTGTCTGCTTTATGCTCCGCTGGCCGCCGCCTGGTCCCGCTGGGTTTTAGGCCGTAAAGGGGGCTGGCAGATGTTGATGCCTTACACCGCCGTGGCTGGCGCCGCACTTTTGGGCGGTGGTTTGGAGCTGGCCGCTTTTCCCTGGAGGCTGGCGCCCCTCCTGGTGGTGCTGGCCGTTTTGCAGCAGCGTCAGGTCTCGACCCCTCGGGCCGGTTGGCGCCGCCCATTGGGCAAAAGCTCCGCTCAATTGGCGCTGGAGTCTTTGCCCGCCACCCTGGCCGCCTGCCGTACTCAGGCTTCCGTATTGGACGCGGTGTTGCAGGTGCTGGCGACGGTCTGTCCGAGTCGCAGCCGGGTGATCTTTCTGTTGCAGGAAGGCCGACTGATGCCGGCCCGCTATCATTCGCCCCTGCAGGAGCGGCTGGCGGCATATGCGTTACTGAATCAGGTCGAGCCGGTGGTGGAGCAGGCCTGGCTGAGCCAGGCCGTACTTCCCTTTCCCCCACTGCCTGGGGGAGCGCGCTTTTTCCAGGGAGAGCCGGCCGGAGCGGCTCTCTGGATCGAGCAAGAAGGGGTTCTCTATGTGGGTCGGGAGAAGGGGCTGAGGGAGGACGAGCTACGGGCTTTAGAGTGGATCGCCCCCCGCGCCGGGGCGGCTCTGCGGGTAGCACGCAGTCAGGAGAACGAGCGCCTGGCCCTGGAGCAGTACCGGCGCGAACACGAGCGTTTGGAGGAAGAGTTGCAGAGACTGCAGAGCCTGCTGGACGGAACCCGGCAGATGGCTTCCACCCTGGATTTGAACACCCTGGGTGAGCGTCTGGAGGGAATGCTGCGCGCCTCCATCGCCCACGATTTTGGGGCGATTTTTACGCTGGATCAAGGGCAGTTGTACCTGCGCCGGCAGTGGGGCGCTCCCATCCTCATGCCGGCCGCGCTGGCGGTCTGTCAGGCGGTGCTGAGCCATCAGATTCCCTTTCTTTTGGAACCGGGCTCTCGTCTGGAACCGCTGGTACCGGCGCAGAGGGGCCTGGTGGCCGCACCCATGCAGTTGGAGCAGGGCACTACCGGGGTTTTGCTGGTAGGCACTACCCGAAATCAGGTGTATGAACGGGAGCATCAGGATTTGCTCTGGTTGATCGGATGCCTGGCGGCCATCAGTTTTTCCAACGCCAGTTTGCACCAGGAGGTGTTGTCCACTCAGGACCAATTGCTGCACGCCGGCAAACTGGCGGCCATCGGCCAGTTGGCGGCGGGCGTAGCCCACGAATTGAACACTCCTTTGGGGGCTATTCAGCTGTGTCTGGACGGGTTGTCGCGGCAGTTGAGGGATGCGCAGACGCCCTCCACCCAAAAGAAACTGGAACGGGGCAAGCTGGCCACCGATCAGGCCCGCGAAATCGTGGAGAAGTTGCTGGTCTATTCACGGCGTGAAGATCGCGCCACCTACGAGCCCGTCGATTTGAGCCTGGTGGTGAGCCAGGCTCTGGAACTGGTGCAGGCGCAGTTGAAAAAAGACGGAGTGCGGGTGCAGGTCGAGTTGGGCGCCTTGCCTCCGGTGCTGGCCGCCCCGCTGGAATTGCGGCAGGTCTTGACCAATTTGCTGCTGAACGCCCGCGATGCCGCTTTGAGTCCTCAGTCCCGCTCCCGCGAGATCACCCTCCGGGCCCGCTTTCAGGACGGTTGGGCCTGGATGCAGGTGTTGGATCATGGGCCGGGGGTGGACCCCGAGATCGAGAAGCGTATCTTCGAGCCGTTTTTCACCACCAAAGAAGTGGGCCGCGGAACCGGGCTGGGGCTTTCCATCAGCCATCGCATCGCGGTCAAGCACGGAGGTTCTCTGGAATACCAAACCTTGCCGGAAGGTGGAGCCTGTTTCTCTTTGCGCCTGCCGGTGAGCGCTGAAACAAAGTGAGGTCAGCATGGACACGATAAAAATTCTGGTTTTGGAAGATGACCCGGTCATGCGGGAAAGTTTAAATGAGGCCCTGGAGGATGAGGGCTACTCGGTAGTGGCTGTGGGGGGAGCGCTGGAGGCGGTCGAGGCCGCCCGCCGCCAGGCTTTTGACCTGGTGGTGACCGACATTCGAATGGAAGGAATGGACGGCCTGGAAGCCTTGGAGCGGGTCAAGCTGCAACAACCCGAAGTGCGCAGCCTGGTGGTCACCGGTTATGCTTCCGAGGAAGACACGCTGCGCGCTTTCCGCCTGAGCGCGGCGGGCTATCTGAAAAAGCCATTTCGCCTGGAAGATTTCCTGGATATGGTGGCCTCTCTGATCTCGCAGCGCAAGGCTGAGCAGCAGCAAGAAAAGCATGAAGCGCAGTTGCGCCAGACTTCGAGGCGGGCCCTGGAGGCTCTGGCGCGCGTAGCCGACGTCAGCGTTTCTCCTCCGGGGCGTTTGCGCCAGGCCGGTCAACTGGCCGGCCGCTTGGCCGCCCGGGCGGGTTTTGCTGCTCACGTGTGCGGAGAGATTCAATTAGGCACGGTGCTGGCCGGCGGACGCGAAGTGCTGGGCGAAGATCTGGACTTTTTGCTCGAGACGCCACCGCCCTATCCTATTGTGCATAGCATTCTGCGTCACTGTGACGAGCGCTGGGACGTGGCCGGAGAGAGCATTCCGCTGGCCGCCCGGTTGGCGGCCGTGGCCCTGGGCCGACTGGAGGAGGCCGGGCTCGATCCACACTGGCTGGCGCGCGCCCGCGCCGGTGCCGACGAAGACGAGGCCCAACCGGAATTCAGTCCGCGCGGGGTGCTGATGCTGGCCAAGGCTCTGCACGAAGCAGGCAATCTGGAAGGAGCCCGAGCCACCTATCAGGAGATCCTGGCCGATCCCAAGCCCCGCACTGAGGCGGTGGAGGCGCTCCTGGGTCTGGCCCGGCTGGTCCGTCCCGCCGAGGTGGAGGGGCTGGTGACCCAAGCGGTGCAACTGGCCCGCGAGCTGGGTCCGGTCAGCGCCGCTTTGAGCGGCGTGGAGGGGGGATTGCTGCTGGCCCGGGCGCAGTCGCCGCGGGCGGTGGAGACCTTGAGCTGGGCCAGCCGTGCGGCCCAGGAGCTGGGGTTGACGGCGGCCATCGCGCAGACGCTGGTGGCTCTGACCCGGCTGCAAGGACAAGGATTGGAGCAATTGCCTCGGGCCGCTGAAGTCCTGCTGCAGCCGGCCCACGCTGGCGAGCTGGCCGAGGTGGTCGACTGGTTGGTGCCGCTCGCTCTGGAGCACTACGCCCGCGCCCCCGAGGCGCGTTATGCTCGGATCTTGGGAGCACTGGTGGCCAGCCACTCCCGCTCGGTGCTGGCCGGTTTAGACGAGCTGTCCCCGCCGGCCCGGGCTGCGCTGGTCGAGATCTGTGGCAATGCCAAGGGAATTCCGGCCGAGCTGGCCGAGCGGCTGGGGTCCAAAGCCCCTCAGGAGGCGCCCGAATCGGCCTCCTGGTTGCGCATTTTCTTTCTGGGCAAGTTCGACGTCTATCGCGGCGGGGAACGTATTCCCGAGAATTTGTGGAAGACCCAGAAAGCCAAGCAGTTGCTGGGGTTTCTGGCGCTGCGCCGGCAAGTTTCCGACGATGTGGCCATGGAGCATTTCTGGCCCGGTGACATGGTGAAAGGCAAACGCAGTCTGGCCACGGCGCTGACCATGATTCGCGGCGCTCTGCGCCCGGAAGATGGCCGGCCCGCTCCCGAGCTGTTTCATCGCGCGCAGGGAATGCTGGCTCTGGAGGCGCGGGAGGTCTGGCATGATGTAGAGGAATTCGAGAGCCTCTACCGCCAGGCTCGCTCGGCCGACGAAGGCGGGGATACGGAACGGGCGGTGGCCGCCTATCGGCGTCTGGTCCAGATCTACCGGGGACCTTTTATGGAGGGTTGCTATCTGGACTGGGCCCTGGCCGAGCGCAGCCGGCTCGAGCAGATGGCGGTCGACTCCATGACCCGGCTGGCCCAGCTGTATCAGCTTCAAGGTCGCCCTCGGGAAAGCGCGGAATGCGCCGAAAAAGCTCTGCTGTTAATTCCGGAAAGTCAAGATTTGCATCTTTTGCTGATGCGCGCCCATATGGCTTTGGGCCGCCCCGATCAGGCGGTGCGCCAGTATGAAGTGTGCCGCAAGATTCTTGACCGGGAGCTGGGCATCGAGCCTTCGCTGGCGCTGGTCGAGGCCTATCATCGCGCTCGTCTGGGATTAGCCTAATTTCTAAGAAAATGTAACTTCCTGGATACAACTGGGAAAGCGTTTTAAACGCCGCGGTTATTCGTCTTGATAGTCTGCCTTTAACAGCACGCGATACACAGCGTGCCACCAAGCGAAGGAGACTTGAATCATGTCTATTTCTATCTCGAAAGCCCTTACCATTAACTCAGGTGGTCCCGTTGGTCCAGGCTCAAACGTGGGTGGTGGCGCTGGAGGTCCGCTGGTGGGCGTTGGAATGATGCCCGCAGTGCTGACCGGCGGCCCGGAGGGTGGGCCCCGCGAGCCTGAGGATAAGAACGAGACTAGCGATGAGGCCAAGAAGATGATTAAAGGGGCAGGCAACCTGGGGGAAGCTGGCGGGAGCCTTGTGGGCGGCGTCCTCAAAGGCCTCCTGTCCGCTTTCGCCGGCGGGCCCAAGTAAGTTTCCTCCGAGGGGGAGGGGGGACTGGGCCCGCCTCTCCCTCTCGGCGGGTACGGGCGCCCCTGGCCCGGCCGGCCTGCCCACCCCCAGCCGAGGCTTTGCCTCGCCCCCAGGCGGGCGCCCTGGCCCGGCCGGCCTGCCCACCCCCAGCTGAGGCAAAGCCTCGTTCCCAGGCGGGCCCCGGGATGTAACCGGATCTAAGAGTTAACAACTCGTTAATAACCTCGACGGCGTTTTAAACCAGACCGTGGACGAGGTTGCTAAATTAAACCCATCCGATAGACGTGGAGCGAAATAAAATGGCGATTTATAACACCTCTTTCAATAGCTACAGCAGCCCGGTAGTGGGTGGATTCCAGCCGACTTTCGGCGCTACGCTGGTGTCGCCGGCCCCGTCGCTGGATCCTCAGGCGGTGGTGCAACAGGCCCTCACCTTGCTGGCCGCGCTCTCCCAGTTGCAGCAGAACTGGGGCGGCGTAGCCGGTCCGGTCGCTCAGGCCTACACGGCCCCCGCCTACGCTTCCAGCACCCCGGCCGCCACCGTTCCCGCGCTCGCTGCCTCCGGCGCCCCTTCCGGAACGGCGGTTCCGGGCGCGGCTTCCCAGTTCGCCTCCCCGGCCGAGGATCTGCAGCGTTACATCTCGGCCCGCGACAGCTCGGGCGGCGTCAACAGCCAGCGCCTGGGCGTGGGTACAGTGGGTGAGTATCAAGCCCGTTCCAGTCTGGTCAACGGTTACGCCGCCGAGTTCTATGCCGGTCATCGCGTCACCGATGTCAATGAGATGGTCAAGAATCAGAATCAGCTCTACAGTGATCTGGCCGGTCAGAACGGCCAGGCGGCTCAGGGAGCCGCCACCTTCGCCCTGGTGGCCAGCCGCTTCAAGAACGCCAACGGCAATTACAGCAAGCCCGCCCTGGTTCGCTTGCTGAAATCCACCGGCAACTCCGACCTGATCAAGAGCGGCGTGGGCAGCGCCGACGTGGAGACGCTGAGCGCGGTCACCAAGGCGTTGCAGCGCGGCACCCTCAAACTCGACCAGATCTTCAACCCCGAGACCGGCAAGGACGCTCTGGGCGGCACTTCCATCGAAATCAGCGACAAGGATCTCTACAACCGCGCCATCAAAGCCGTCACCCAGAACCCGCCCAATCTGGGCACGGCTATCGAAAGCAAAGAGGCCGGCGCCGCTCGCCCCGACCTGCTGACCTTTCTGGGCGGTTCGCCCAAGGGCAACGGAAATGCCGGCAACGCTGGCAATGCCGGAAATGCAGGTAACGCCGGCAACGGCGGCGGCGGGGTGGTAGCCGGCCTGCTGGGCGGCATCCTCGGCGGAGGTGGCGGTGCCATCGGCGGAGTCCTGGCCAGCATCCTGGGTGGCCCCGATAGCCCGCTTGGTTCCGCGGCTCAGTCGATGGTCGACCTGGCCACCAGCACCGTCAGCGACTTCGCCCTGGGCATCGAAGGCAAAGTCGGAGAGGCCTTCGGCCTGGTCGGCAAGCTGGCCAAAGGCGACATCCTGGGCGCCATCACCGGTGGCGTCAGCCTGGTGACCGACACCGCCACTCAGGCCATCACCCTGGCCAGCGGCAAGCTCAAGAACGCCGGAGGCATCCTGAGCAATGTCTACCAGGGGGGCGGCAAAAGCGAATCGACCTCGGCCAAGGCTACCGCTACCTCGGAAGAAACCGCCAGCGCGCCGGGCAGCCCCAGTGCCGCCGCCGAGGCTCTCCAGGCCCTATCTCAAATGCTCAATTCCTACACCCCACCTACCCAATTCGCCGCTCCTGCTTCGGGCAGCTGGGCCCAGGCCTCCAGCCTGATCTCCAACGCTCGCTAAACCGCTCCCGGGACCGACAAGTCAATCGAGGCCAGGTTTCTTTCTGAGAAACCTGGCCTCGATTGCTTTCGTATATGAGAATTTTTGTAATTCACAACACTGGATTAAAACGGCAACAAACAATTAACTAAAAAGACCGTGGTTTAAAAACCAGCGCAAATCCGGATGGTATTCTTCACTCATCGGTTCGCACCGATAAGCCAGAACGTAAGTCGCTCCCTCTGAATCAGTAAGTGCCTCGCCGGTATTACCGCCGCGAGGCTTTTTTTTCAGGCTTTCCAGGCGGTTGCGCGAACCCATTCGCCTTCCCCGCTCCAAAGTACTGATTTCTGTCCGTCCTGAACTACCAGCAGACTGGATTTCTGGTCATTCCACTGCGTCACCAGCACCCCCCGGGGGGTCCACAACGGCCAGTCCAACGACTCCTCGGCTACAAAAATCAGTTGCTTATCGCGATACAACCCGGCCCGCGCCGTGTACCAAAGACTCCCCTCTGGATCGAGAGAAAAGGTGCGAATGCTGGTCGGACCCTGCGACTGCAAATTTTCTAACGGGCCCCGGTACAATTGTTCCAACGAAGTCGCCACCCACCGGTCCGAATCCGGCACCCGCTCCAAATGCGTTACCGAACTATCCAGTTCATAAACCTCTCCGCCGCGCACAATCCGATACGGATCCCACTCCCCATTGCACTGTAAACTCACCAACTGGCCACTCGCGTCAAAGCCGATCTTGAACGTCGATAGAGTCGTAACCGGAGTCTCTCCCCGATAAGCCAGCCGCGTCCCTGACTCATCGCTAGTCCAAAAAATCTCCCCACCCGGCCCAAACCTCCCTTCCTCATAGCTGGCATGGCCATGAGTCAAGCGCATAATCCCGTGCAACTTTTCGTCCCAAATCGCACTCTCCAACCAGAACGGCCCCTCCACCGGCTCACCCAATGTCCGTTGCACAATCAATTTCATGAGCAGTCTTACTCCGGCCGCTCCAGCGGAACTGGAAGCTCCCAGGCGGGCGGAGCGCCGCCGGCGCCTTTCAAATAGTGCTCCATCCACTCCAGCATGCGCAACTGAAAGTCGTAGCGGGCCGCCGCCTTGCGATTGCCGTGCCCCTCTCCCGGATAGAGGACCAGTCGCACCGGTGCCTGTTTGACCATCTTGAGGTAGCGATACAGTTCCAGCGACTGCGACGGGTGGACGCGGGGGTCGTCCTTGCCGTGCAGGATCAGCAGCGGAGTGTGGTGCTTGGTGACATGGTGCACGGGACTGCGCTCCATGAAGAAATTCCAGTTTTCCCACGGATGCTTGCGGGCGTGCACCAGGTATTCCTCGTCGGGAATATCGGTGGTGCCGCTTTTGCTCACCTTATCGGAGATGCCCACCGCCATCACTCCGCAGGTGAAACGATCGGAGAAGAACGTGCTGCACCAGGCGGTGGCGTAGCCGCCATAACTGCCCCCGGTGACTCCGACTTTGCTGCCATCGACCAGACCCCGGGCCACCAGGGCATCGACTCCGTCTACCAGGTCCTCGAATTCACGGCCGGCCGGATCCCCCTGCCCCAGTTTCGAGAAGGCCACGCTGCGGCCGATCGAGCCCCGGTAGTTGGGGTAGAAAGAGGCGAATCCGCGCGCCGCCGCCGTCTGTCCGGGCTGCGAATAACCGTTGTTCCAACTGTTGTGAATCAAGGACTCAGGCCCGCCATGCACCCACAAAATGAGCGGATAGCGCTGCCCGGCCACTTCGTTCAGAGGGTGGATGAGCACGCCCTCAATGCTCTGTCCATCGCGTGCTTTGTAGGTGTAGGCCTCCTGGCGGGCCCAGTTCAGCTTGTCCAAAAAAGGGTTCAGGTTGGTGAGCCGCTTACCACTCTCGAACACCTCGCCGGGGTGGCGGGCGCTTTCTCCCACATACAGCGTGCGCCCGCCCTCGGCCACGGCCAAGTCGGTCAAAACCTCTTCACCGGCCGGCACCACCAGGCTGCGCCGGCCGTCCAATCCCACGTCCCAAACCTCGCTCACCAGCCCTTTCCAGACCAGCGCCCGCAGCTTGCCCGGCGCCAGCCAGGCCAGCTTGCTCACGCGTCCCTCGAGATGGGGCCATAAGTCACGCAGTTGCCCGCTGCCCGTGTCGGCAACCCAGAGTCGCCCATTGTCCGGATCGTTGATGTCTTCGCCGGTCAGCAGGGCCAGTTGTTTGCCGTCGGGTGAGAAGGCAAACTGGCCCAATTTGCCGGGGTTCTTGAGACTCAGCTTGAGCGCCCCGGTGCGCGCATCCAACAGTTGAATGCGGCGGTACATCAGATCGGCGTCCACCCCCGGATTGGGGGCGCTGGTTACCGCCAGCAGCGCGCCGTCGGGGCTCCACTGCAGCGAACTCAGCGACCCTTCCAGTTTGACCGGCTCGGCCTTGACTTTCTCGCTGCCCGGAGAGGCCAGGTAGAGCTGAGTATTCTGCCAATCCTCCTCGAAGACCTGAGCGGTGAAGCCCAGCTTGCGCAGCTTCTCCCGTTGCTTGTCGGCCGGGGCCTGGGCCAGAAAGGCGATGCGATTGCCCTGGGGCGACAGGGCGTAGTCTTTGATATCATTGCCGAAGGCCAGAATCCGCTGGGCCTCGCCACCATCTAAAGCCAGACGGTAGAGGGAGGAGTGCTCATCGCCGCTGCGCTTGCTTAAAAAAGTCAAAGCTCCAGAGTCGCCTGTGAACTTGAGCCCGCCGGCGCCGGCCCGTTGGGTCAGCAGCGGCTGGCTGCCTCCGGACGCAAGTCGGTAGACCTCGCTATAAGCCGGGCCGTCCTCAAAGTCTTCGCGCTCCAGTAAACGCGGCTGACTCAAGGTGTAGATGGCGGTGCGTCCATCGCCGCTGATGTGCACGCCGCTGACGGAGCGCACCCTGGCAACCAGTTGGGGAGTGAGCACGGGCTGCGACCAGCCTGCGGTGGTGAGGGCCAGGCCCAGCAAAAGTCGTTTCATAGGCGAGACCTTCCCGCAAGAGAATAAATTCCTTTCGGTGGCGACGACCAGGGCCATTGGAGGTGTTTCAGATGAAACTCAAGTCTCTCGCCCTGGTTGGATTGCTCGCCCTGGCCGCCTACGCCGGCGACGTCAGTTATAAGGAAGTGGTGGCCGACACCGCCTCGATGGTCGGCGATGCCAGGGCCCAGAAGGCGGCCGCCAGCCACGGCCTGCAGATTCTCAACCTCACCTGGGAGGACACCGGACGCTACGCCAACTCCTCAGTCGGTCCCAATATCAGCGACATGACTTTACAGGTCATCGACGGCGACCGCTTGACCTTGATGCCGGTCATCCGCTTTCCGAATTTCGCAGACAAATCCGCCGACCTGCGTCCCGAGAACTTTCATCTGCTGGTCGGCAATGAAGATGGCAGAAACTTGCATAAAGTCAATCTGAAAGAATATCTGGGACATTTTCGCGAATATTTGCACGCCCCGAATTCCTGGAAGGGGCGTGATCAATCGTTGCTGGCAGAACGCGACACGCACGTGCTGGTGAGCGCCCAGGCCTGTTTCTTGCCCATTCCTCAACAAGGTTCGGCCAGATTTAATCCGGTGCTCTTTAACTATCAGTCTTATGAGGGCAATCCCGCCGTGCTCTCGCTGGTATGCACGCGCGAAGGCACCTCGGCCACCATCATCGACAACACCCGTGACAAAGCCGGCGCGGCCTGGGGCCAACGTTTGTTCTTCAACCAGGACGGGCAACGGGCTGGCTTCACCGGCACCCGCCTTTCCGACTTTGCATCCGGGGGCGAACACCTAACCCCCAACGCCGGAGCCCAGGGCGGGCTGAACATGGTGCTTCTCGTGCAGGTCCCGCTGAAACACAAGCAACTCCCGGTCCGCGCTTATGAAACCTATCAATCTATGCCCTGCCCCCCGGCCGCCGATATGGTCAAGCGCCGTTCGAAAAGCGATGTGGAGAACGCAGTCATCGGTCACGGTAAGATCGAAGGTCCGTTTACCGAGATCGACAACATGGCCATCGAGCGCGATCCGCGCTTCCCCATTCGAGTGACCGTGCAGTTCTACAAAGCCACCAGCAACGGGGTGGTTAGCGAAAAGGATCTGGCCGGTATCGCCGCCCAGATCAACCAGGTTTACGCCGATGGAGACTACGTCGGTAGCTTGGTCACCGGCGGCCAGACCCAGCGCCCGACCGAGTATGCCGGCGATAAGCAAAAACCCAAAGGCTGGTGGAAGGCGTTTTGGAAGCAATACGACGAAAAAGTAAAAAAGCCCGGATAAATCCGGGCTTCAACTAAGCAGCTTCACTGATTGATGAGCGTTTGCAGCACACCGTTCAGAATGCCTGAATTGATCAGGTTCTGCATGGTGTTGCCGCTGTTGTAGTAGTAACCATTGTTATAGTAACCGTTGTTGTAGGGACGGTTGTTATTGTAGTAGTAGCCGTTGTTGTAGCTTGGATTATATTGGTAGTTGTAATTCTGATTACCGTTGCGCTGCTGAATTTCATAGGCCAGTTGATTCTGTTGCTGAGGCGTCAACACGTTCATAATTTGCTGCTGCATACGTTGGCGGGTGGCCGGATCACGACGGTTCCCGGAGTTGAGAATCTGACGGATCTGGGTCTTCTGGTTGTAGTTCAGGTTCAGATTACCGTAGCGGCGCAGGTTCTGGGCCTCGGCTCCGGTGAACAGAGTGGCGGCCAGTGCAAGCAGCACGGCCGGTTTCAGAAAGTTTCTCATGGCATATGGGTCCTTATCCTGGGTGTGTAAGTTCCTTTTGCGCCATCCAGCCCGCCTGCTCCAGCGACGGCGATACCCGAGTTTTCCTCAAGACGTACCGGGACATGTCCTGGAGGAACCGCCTTGGGCCTTTTGGAACAGGCGGGGATGGGCGATTGGCAATACCAAATTCGGCGGATTCTGATTCAGACTCCCATCACCGATATTCAGACCAACCTGTTTGACCCGGCCTTTACCGGACTTACCCGTAGCGGTCTGGATGAACTCCTGACGGTACCTGAGCTGGTGGGTCAGACCCTGAGAACCCAGCGCTTCGACCCGGCTCAATTTGCTCAAGCCGACAAGGCCGTGCAGGCCGCCACCGTTTGGAAAACCCTCTTTGTCGATCAAACGCCCATCTCGGATGCCACTCGCTCGGTGCTGACCACCCTGCAGTCCTTTGGCCTGGACATCAACGAGCGCAATATGGACGTTTTGCGCGCCAAGTTTCCCCGCGAGGCCTGGGAACAGGTGCTGGGCACCGCCGGCGTGGCCCGTCTGGTCATGACCAACGATCCGTTTGATGACAAAGAGCGTGCCGCCTGGCAGGCTCAGCCCACTCGGGACGTGCGCTTCTTTGCGGGTCTACAGCTCGACACCATGGTGCACGGCTGGAAGGAGAACTTTCAGCGCCTCAAGCCCTGGGGCTATCAGGTCAGCGGCAACATCACCACTTCTCATGATGAAATCATGCGCTTCCTGGACATCTGGATGGATCGCACCAATCCCATCTACGTCGGCATTACTCTGCCGGCCTTGCAGGGAGAATCCGGCCAGATGCTGCGCAATATAGTGCTGGCCACCTGCCAGAAACGAGCCATCGCCGTGCAGTGCACCGTCAAGCCCGGCGGCCTGGCCGATCTGGCCAACCTCTGCCAGGATTACCCCGGCCTGCGCTTCCTGGCCCGCGTCGAATCCTTCGATGAGGAAGCTTCCCTGGCTCTACTGGGCTCGCGCTTTTCCAACCTGCTCATTTATGGCTGGCCGCGCCCGGGCAATACCGCTCTGACTCTGACGCGCGTGCAGTCGCAGGGACTCACCTTCGTGCCGCAACCCTCGGGAGCGCGTGTCCTGGAAGAACTGATCAGCCGCTGGACACTCTTCAAGCCGGTGGCCGTGGAAATGCTGGCCGCGCACTACTCTTCGCTGGAGGAAATGGGCTACGCAGTGGATCCCGATCTGATCGAGAAAGACCTCAAGGACCTGCTGGGCCAGCGCTTCTGGACCTTCCTCGGACGCCAATAACGGATGATGGTCAGGCCGAGTGAGGCCAGCAACAGTCGGGACGCGGATATTCCGGCGAGTCGCCGGCTCGGGCCGGATGGACGAACTCACCCAGGTCGAGCAGGACCGAGCGAACCGACCGATAGCCACTCTCCTCGTCTCGCTGGACCATGTCCTCGCGCATCAGCGGAGCCAGCAGCCGGTCAAGCGCTGTTCTTTTCAGTCCGAGTTTGCCGGCCAGCGGCAAGGGACCCAGCAGCTTGAATCGGTGGGAGAGCTTTTGCAAAATCAGGTCGTCAGCCATGCAAAGAGCAACAAGTCGGAAGCCTCTCCGATAGTTTCCGCGAGCCAATAAAGGAAGCCTCCTGGAAGAGATCACAGGAGGCTTCGGGTTCCTACCTTGGCGGGAGGAATCGAGTGAAATTTTGGTCCCGACTCTGACTGTGGTTCTTTCGCGAATCAACCTCGGAAAGAAACCGTATGGATCACCGAGCACTAACGAAGGGGACCTCTGTTTCCTCATTGGCAGTATAGCCCGGGCCACTTCAGTCCCCCAGGCATGAACGTCCCGTGAACGAGTGAGTCGAGTACTGTTTAGGCGGGCGGGTCGTCTTGCGTCAGCTTGCGACCGACCACGGCGCCCGCCTTGCCCAGAGCGTAGGAGCCGAGCAGGGCGCCGGCCCAGCCGCCGACGTTGGCGGCCCAGGTCTCCGAGCCCGGCAGCAACGCGTTGCCGAGCAACGCGCCTACCGCCCGGCCCCCGGTCACGCCGGCCACCGTACCCAGAGCGGCGCCGGCTACCGCAGTGCCTACGATCTTGGTCAGGAAAATCTTGTCGCCATGGGTCAGGTCGTAGGGGCTGGCTTCCTGATTCTCGGTCTTGAGAGCACGATAGGCCCCGTATGCTCCGAGTCCAATCAGGCCGCCGCCGATGCGTCCCCAGAAAGCGCTCATGCTGGCGCCTACGCCACCGCCGAACGCTCCGCCCAGGCTGGCTCCGATCAGCGAGCCGGCCACGCCGCCACCCACGGTGGCTACCAGGCCTTGAATCATTTTGCCCGGTTTGACCGGAGCATCGAAGTCGTCAGGAGTGAAATCCAGCTTAGACAGATCCACTCCGGCTTTTGCCAACTCCTGGGTGATGGCCACGCCAGCCATACCCACCGGTCCGGTAGCCACCGACGCGAACTTGTCGGCCAGGGCATTGGCCTCCTTCAATTTTTTCGGATCGTCGCCGGTAGTCATCTGGAAGCCTACATTCATGGCCGAAGCCACCGTGGCCAGGGGCGCTCCGCCTGGCAGACCCAGCAATACGCCCGTGATCAGGCTCATTTTGCCGCGCAGTTTTTGAGCGTCGTCTCCGTTGATCAGGCCCTTTTCCAGCGTCTTGGCGCCGCGGTGAAGCTGAATGGGAGAGAGCAGGGCCAGTCCCGTTTCTAAACCAGTGCGCAGATAAGGCACCTGACCCAGAGCGTGACCGATGGTGCGGCCGGCGTGGCGCACTTGCTCATTGTCCATCATATTCTCGCCCGGGGTGGTGCGCTGGGCCTGCTCGATGATGTGGGCCTTCTCGGGAAAGTCACGGGAGAAGGCCACCGGATCGCGGTGATAGGCTTCATAAGACTCGGCCCAGTCTTCATAACGATTGCCGCTGGCGTATTCGCTGACGAAAGGACCGTGGCCGAAAGGACCGCGCCAGTTCAAGGCGCCCAACAGGCCGTAACCTCCCGAATAGTCCACCGCGTGGCCTTGCTCGTGATGAACCAGGCCTTCGGCGCGGCCGTCGTTGATATAACCCTGGTCCAGCAGAATGCGGGTGTGCGTAAGCCCCGGCTGGGACATGCCGGAAATGCCGGTATCGGTCAAGTTAGGGACTACGTGCATCACCGAGGAGGCGGTCACATCCTTGAGCGGCAGCTTGTCGAGGGCGTCGTAAATTGCTTTTTCTTCGGCGGGGGTGCCCATGACGGTGGGGTAGATAAATTTGGGCATGGCCCGCAAAGCGGAAGCGACCGTGACCAGCGACTCGGCTGCTTTGGTGGTCCTGCTCTCTTTCTCGTCGGTCTTCGGTTTCTTGTCCGCGTGACGCTCGAGAGCGTAACCCGCCAGAGCGGCGGCGGCCCCGGCCGCCACGCCGCCACCGATGGCGACGCCTCCGACCACGGCGGCGTTGTCGTGAGCAAAATGAATGCCAATCGGGGTGGCCGCAATCAGTCCGGCGGTGGTGCCCACCATGTTGAAGGCATACATGGTGGACAAATAGCGGAGGTGGGACAGCGATTCACGGGTGAGCAGCTTGACGAAGCGCCCGATTCGCACCTCGCGCGTATTGGGCGGCGGAGTCGAAGTGGAATCGATCGGATCGGTCGGGAGCGTGACCGGAGGCGGGCTGACCGGAGACAGTAGCTTACGCAGCGGCAGCGAACTGGTTTGAGGCCCTTGCTGGATCTTCACGAGTTCACTCTAGCGGCGAAGCATGAAATAAATCAGAAGAGCTATTCGAAGAGCTCGGGCGGCATGCCCATGTTGATGGCGCAGGGGCGGCAGACGCCATGCGATTCCGGAGCGTCCTCCAGGGTGGCCTGGCGAGGGGCGCGGATTTCGGAATTGCACCAAGCGCAAATGATCCGGAAGTCTTCTTTGGCGAAACTCTGCATGTCAGTGGTCCTCAGCTATTACTCTATCTATGGGATTCTCGTGACCCCGTGCCATCACATTAACCCTTAAATTTTGCTGAATTACGACCGGATATGGACGAGATGTTGCCGCTCGCGCGTACCGCCGATCTACCGCTGGGCCAGCACCACCAGATGATTGAGCACTCCATCCAGCTTCACCCGGGCAAAGCCGAGCTGTTGCAGCCACCTCTGCAACTCTCCGGCACGGAACAAGTGCAGGTGCTCCGGATTGTCGTCTTCGTGAGAAGGGACACTCACGATCAACGAGCGCCCACAGACCCGGGCCACCTCGGTGAGCGCCCGCAGCGGATCGGACGTATGCTCCAGCACCTCTAACATGGTTACCACGGGAAACTCCCCGTCGCCAAAGGGCATCTCCTCCAAAGGGCAATTCACGGCTGTCAGCCGCTCCACCCCACCCCGGGAAACCGCCTGCAGATCGGCCACCCGGTAGTCCAACACGTCCACACAAACCACTTCCAGGCAAGGAAACTCCTCCAACAGAGGCCACAAGAAGACGCCGCGGCCGGTCCCCAGATCCAACAAGCGCTCCGGGGCCAGAGCATGCAGCGTGCCCAGCACCTTGCGTACGCGCGGCAACTGGTTGCTGCGTTTGAAGCGATGCAGACGCAGATCGCCCGCCCGCTCCAAGACTTCCTGGTCCGAGCCGCCGATTCCCAGCTTGCCGCGCACGTAAGCCGCGGCGAAGACCTCATAGTGATTGGATAAGCTCATGAGCCTCACACTGATCGGGCAGCTCCCAGCGCCGTAGCATTCGTTCCACCACTCCCGCCGGCACCGGACGCGGACGGGCCTGGTTACGCCGTTCAATCTCGGCCAGCGGGGCTTCCACGTAGACCAGCCTCACGTCGGCCGCGTAGTCGTAACACAAGTCCAGGGTGCGCTGACGTAGTTGGGCGCTGAGATTGGTGGCGTTCCAGATGAAATCGCGCCCCGCCCGCAAAAACTCCCGGGCCTGCTGGCGGGCCGCTTGAATCACCTGGCCCTGGTCTCCGGCCGGCGAAACATCCAGTTCCTCGCGCAACCCATCCAGCGACACCACCGGCAACCCCTGGCCGTTCCGGGTAATCCAGTGATCCTTGCCGGCGCCCGGCAGCCCCGACATGACCGTAACCCGGCAACGGGGCTGGTGAAAAACCACCCGCTCGGGATCTCCCCCCCGGCGGAAATAAGTGACCCGGCTATGATCGTCGGCAAAACGCGGCGGATTCTCGGCGGCCAACTGGGCAAACAGTTCGATCTGGTCGAGCAGTTGAGCCTGGTCCCGGCAGCTCCGACCCCGCGCATCGGCACGTGCCAGAATAGCCAGTAGATCGCAACGGGCATTCAGGCCCATGGCCAGAATCTGGCGCTGCCAATCGGGCGCATCCACCAACCGATAGGGCACCATATGGTAGCGGATGAGTTGGCACACCGCTTCGCGCCGCCGCCACTCAAAATCGCGTTCGTAAAGCAGTTGGCGGGCCATTTGTGAACCCTTGCGGGCATGCCCCGGACAACTCAGGTCGGGCTGCAGACACAGCGGCTTGGCCACGTCGTGCAAAAGCGCCGCCCAGTCCAGGACCTCCCGATCTTCTGGTCCCAAGGCCCGATAGTCGGGGTCCGCCTGCAGCGCCTCCACCACCATGCAAGTATGCGTCCAGACATCACCTTCCCCGTGGTGTTCCGGATTTTGTGGACACTCCCGCAGGCTACGTTCCCACTCCGGCTTCAACACGCGAACAAATCCACTCCGGGAGCCAGCTGGTTGGGCACGATGGGGCGATCCAACCAGTGGCTCTCGCTGTCGAGCACGCTGGTGAGAAAGCTGGAACGCACGAATTTATAGCGCTCGAGCACCTGCCCCTGTTCCTCCACCTTGATATAGAGCCCCTCGCTCAGCGGACTGGGGTCGGTCTCGCGGCCGATCCGCTCCGGATTCAGGCGCAATTCCAGAGCCAGCTCGCGCAGGCGCAGCCACCAGTCCTCACTCTTATACAGGGAATTTTTTAACCAGTCGAGCAACCCGGGCGGCGCCAACCCCGCGTAGAGCACCGGCACGGACACGACCGGCAAGCCTTCCAACAGAGCTCGCCGCCGAGAAGTATCCAGAAAGACTCCCTCCAGGCGGTCCCAGATATCAAACTCACAGAAATAATGAGGGAGGCGATCGTAAAAAATCGTGTGCTTGGCGTAGAGCCACTCGCCATACATCAAATAGCGCGAACCCAGGCGCTCCCACAGCGCTCCTTGATGCACGCTGGCCCAGGTCTTGAAAAGCGCGAAGTGCTTTTCGCGGGCACCTCCATCCAGGTAGTGGCCCCGACTCTGCAGACGCATCTCCCCTTCCTCGTTGAAGGAAAGCCCGGCATTGGCTCCATCCAACTTTTCTTCGACCACGATCAAGCGGCCGGCCAGCACGGAGAAATCCGTTGTAGCCGGGTCGTCTCCCGGCTGGATGCCCGAGCCTTCCAGATGGGGAGTGCGCGGATATTTAAGCATGCTACCAGCATACCGCCGTTGCGAAGCCGAAGGCCTGGCGATGGCGCTCGAATTCGGGAAAACTGGTGCGGCCAAAGAGCGCCAGTTCGGCCAGCACCTGGCCGGTCAGGGGAGCGAACTTGAAACCGTGGCCGGAGAAGCCGGCGCCCACCACCACTCGGGGGTCCTCGGGCAGATGGTCAAGAATAAAGTCTTCGCTGCAGGTATTGGTGTAGATACAGGCATCGTAGCCCACCAGTCGGGCCGTGCCCGACCATTGGCGGGTGACAAAGTTTTGCAGATCGGCGGCCGCCGCCGGGGGCAGCACCTCGCCGATGGCGCGATCCGGGTCATCGCCGTGGGGACCGGTGCGATGGCGGGCCAGCTTCACCCCGGCGCGTTCAAATTCGGGCAAGCCGTAAAAGCTGTCGTCCGCCTGTTCCCCGGCATAGACCCACACGGGAAAATCCCCCACCCGGCCGGAAGCCTCGATTTCGAAGTAACCGACATCCTGGTGGGCGGGCCGAAGATTTGGCTTGAGCCCGGGGAGCAGCCGGGAAGTCCAGGGCCCGGCCGTAACCACCAGGCGCTCGCATTCGATGCCACCCCGGGTCGTGTTCAGGAAGATCTGCGGCCCCTGATCGATGGATTGCACCTGGCAATTCTCCAGCACGTGATCATGCAGTTGGCCGGCCAGGAAGCGCATGGTGCGGTCGGCCGCCACCACCGCGCAGGTGTGGTCGACCAGCACCCGCTGACTGTCGGGAAAAAGGAAGGGGGGGAAACGCCGGCGCGCTTCCGCGGCGGCTATCTCCTCGACTCGCACTGAGGGTAACTCGCGCAGACTCTCCTGATAATGCCCGAGGCCCGGTCCAAAAAAGATGCCCGGGTTCTTGTGCAGCAGCGGATGTCCGGCCGCTTCTTCCCAGGCCGGCCACAGACGACCGTGCACCAGTTGCATCAGTTCCACGTACTTCGGGGTGCTGTAAGTGGAACGGGTGATGCGGGAGCGCCCGTGCGAGCTGCCCTGGGTGTGGCCCAACTGGAACTGTTCCAGCACGGCCAGCTTGCTCACGCCCTGTCTCTTCAAGGAATAAGCGGTGGCCAGGCCGTTAATGCCCGCGCCCAATACGACCACCTCATACCTCATGATGGCCCGGGACGGTCCGAAAATTTGGAAAGGATGCCGGTCAAAGCCACCAGCAGGCCCATGGCCAAGAACATGTCCCCCTCTCCGTACTTATGGGCAATGACCCCGGCCAGAGCGGCTCCGGTGGCGTTACCCAGGTCGATGCAGGCGGCCACCAGGCTGACGCCACGGCCCCGCTCATGGGATGATAAACGCTCATAGGCCAGGGCGTTGAGCAAGGGATAGACCAGTCCGTAGCCGACCCCGGCTACACCTCCGATAGCCAGCACCAGAGCCATGGGCGGTTGGGTGAGCCACTGCAACCCTCCCAAGCCGGCGCTGCCCAAAGCCAGCGAGAGCAGACAGGGAGCGATCAGGGGCGAGGCTCCAAAGCGTTGGGAAAGTCTGCCGCAGAAGGCTCGACCGCCGCCCGCCACCAGGGTCAGCACCACGAACAGAGCCGACACCGATTGGACGCCGATCGATTGCAGGTAGGCGGCCGCGAAGGCAAACAGGCTGCCTACCGCCAGGCCGAAGCTGAGCGAGCCCACCAGCGGGCCGCGCAGGTGGGGGCGGCGAGCCAGCCTCCAGAGGGAAGCCGACTCGCCCTCTTCCTGGACGATGTCGCGAGGGGCGTCGCGCAGGGTCAGCAGAACCAGCAGGGCCACCCCCAGCAGAGCTGCCGCCGCCAGGAAGACATGTTTGTCGTCGTAGGGCGGCTGGTCATGGCGAATAATATTGGCGGCCACCGGTCCGATGATGCTGCCCAGCAGACTGGATACGCCGAAAATACCAAAGATCGAGTGCATTTTTTCGGGCGGAGCGTGGTCGGAGATCCAGGCCCAGGCCGAAGTAAGGTAGAGTGCAAAACCGGCGCCTTGCAGAACGCGCAAGGGGAAGATGTAGTGCACGTGGGGAGGCACGAAAGCGTAGCCTAGCGCCGCCGCGA
Organism: Vulcanimicrobiota bacterium; assembly: GCA_019637395.1. Taxonomy (GTDB): domain Bacteria; phylum Vulcanimicrobiota; class Xenobia; order Xenobiales; family JADMJV01; genus JADMJV01. Next base: position 6,246 of record JAHBVR010000009.1, on the reverse strand, counting down.
TCAGCAGCAGCAGGCCCCAGCGCAAAAAAATGACCCGGCCGCGCTGGTCCAATTGCGGGCCCAGCCAGGGCTGGAGAAGCACCGAGATGATCCAAAAACCCGCATCGCACAGGCCGACGTGGTATTCCTGAAGATCGTGGGACAGCAGATAGGCGTTCAAATAAATGAAAAAGGTGGCTCCGCCCATGCAGGCCACGTTGACCAGCAGCATGCGCTTGAGGGCGTTGCTCATTCCGCGCTGGGTTCCAGAATGGCCGGTTGGCGAGGGGTGATCAGGCGCATAAAAGCGGGCAATAGCACCAGCGAAGTGATCACATTGGCGCCTACGCCGGCGGTCATGAGAAAGCCGAGGGATGAGATCCCCTGGTGTTTGGCCATCATGAGCGTGCCGAAGCCGGCCATGGTCACGCAGGCCGAGAGGGCGATGGCCGGACCGGTCGAGTGACTGAAGATACCTTCGTGGGGATTTTCCAGCAGTCGGTGCACCACATGCACGCCAAAGATAAGCCCGATGCCCAGGATCAGGGGCAGAGCCATAAAATTGGCCGGGTTGAACTGCACATGGTAATAGGCCATCAAGCCTAACATCCAAATCACACCCACGACCTTCGGCAATAAGGCTAATAAAGTATTCTTTAAATTGCGAAAATGTATCAACAAGATGATGGCGATGGCGCCCAGGGCATACTGTCCGCTCAGCTCGAAGGCCCGCTTGAGCGATTCGGTATGATAGTAGACCATGACCGGCGTTCCAATAACTCCAGGGTCAACCTTCTGGATCTGATCGACGAAAACGCGCAATTCGTCGCGGTCCCAGGGGTTACGTTTGGGATAGACACGTAGCAGAATCTTGCCGGTCTTCCCCAGGCTGCGCAGCTTGATGGCCTCAGGCAAGGCCTGCAAAGAGAGCGGCTGATCGGCCCGCTGCTCTTTCATGAACTCCAGCATGCTGCGCAGATCTCCATAGAGGTTGGCCTGGAAGGCGGTCACACTGTCGGAAATGGGACCGGCGCCCATCTTTTGCAAAGTAGCGAAGAGCGTGTCGAGCACTTGCTTGAACTCCCTGGCCTCGGCGCGCACCTTGGGATCGGGTGAGCGGATCAGGCGCGGGTAAGCTTCACGGAAGGTCGATTCTAACAGCATAAAGCCGTCTGCCATCTTCATCAGGCCTTTGCCGGTGCCGCTTTGGGCCGCGTCGCCCGGATTGGGCAGGGGGATCTTGGCCATCAGGGCCACGATCTGGCGCAGCACCGGGGCTTTCTGGGCATAGCCTTGAGGCACCAGCGGCACCACCGACTCCACCTTGGCCACCGAATGCAGGGCGGAGAACTGCTGGGAGAGCTTCTCGGCGTGAGGGATGTCGTCGGCCAGGGCCACCGCGAAGAGCACGCCGCTCTCCGCGTTGATCAGCTTCAATTCCGTCTGGACCGATTGTAGAGCGGGCGATTGCAAGTGCAGCAAATTGTAGTCGAAGGTCACTTCCGGCATGTGGATCAGCGACCAACCCGTGAACAGCGCGCAAAAGGCGGTCACAAAGCCTGGGTAAGCCATGAGTCTGCCTTCCAGCAGGGATAGAAGCCAGGCCCAGGCCGGGCGCGGCTCTTCGTTGGCCGCGTGCTGGCGCCGCTTCTCCTGCAGAAAGATCAAGGCGGGCAGTACGCTGCCCATGGCCAGAAAGCTCAAAAGCACGCCGGTGCCGGCGATCATGCCCAGTTCGGCCACGCCGCGGAAATCCGTCAGGCAAATGGCCCAGAAGGCGATGGCGGTGGTGATGGCGCCGGTCATGTTCTCGACCCCGGCATGGCTCATCGTTTCGTACATGGCCTGGTAGGGCTCCAGCCCTTTAGCCCGCTCTTCCTCATAGCCATAAATGAAATGAATGCCGAAGTCAGTGCCCAGGCCGATCAGCATGGTGGCGAAGGTGACCGTGAGCAGATTGAGATGGCCGATGGCCAGCGTCGTAAAACCCAGGGTCCAGCCCATCGAGAGGGTCAGCGCGAAAAGCGCCATGGCGGGGCGCCACGGGCTGTGGAATGAGACGGCGAACATGACGATGACCAGAACGAGCGACCACAGCGTGGCCCGCAGCGAGTCGGAGATAGAGGATTCCATCTCGTCCTGATCAAGCACCATTTCGCCGGTGATACCGATGTTCAGTTCCGGGTAGGCCGGCTTGAGGTGCTTCACCAGCAGGCGCAGGTAATTGATAGCCCCACTGGTGTCTTCGGTGGGCCGGGCCAGGATCAAATGGATGCGATCGTTGGCCATGGTGTTATAGAAGGCGGTCCGGGTGGCTTCCTTGAGGATGTCATGGCCTTCTTCGGCCCCTCCTTGCTCGGGTGCGTTGAAAAAAGCCGAGGCCCAGGGGGACTCATATTGGTAGCGTCCGCGGGTCTGCAGGGACTTGACCAGTTGACCCAGGATAGAGTTGAGCACCGGCAGCATTTCTTCCAGGTCTTTGCTGGTGGCTGCCAGCAGCTTACCGACGTCTCCCTGGTTAGAAAGGGCCGAAACCATGCCCTGGGCCTTGGCCAGCGAATCGCGCAGCTTGATCAGATCCTCCAGATCCAGATACTGCAGGGCCTGCTTGCGCAAGAAGGGCAGTTCGACTTTGACGAAGATGTCGGAGTAAAGGTCCGGCTTGGATTTGAGCCGCCGAGCCATTTCGTCGGCGAAGCTCTCGCGCTGGGCGGTGGTGCCCCCGTCGACCACCACCAAAAGCTCTTCGTTGTTGGGAAATTCCTGGTTGAACTTGTCCGAAAGAGCACGGAATTTCTCGTTCTGGTCGACCAGCGCGGCCCGGTCGGTGAGAAACTCAAGTTTGGCGGCCGATAAGGCCAGGCTGCCCACAAACAACAGTACAGCCAGCGTCAGGACCTTCCAGGGACCCTTATAAGCAAAGTCTAGAAGGGCCTTGAGGAGGAGAAAACTCCAACCGCCGCGCTCTTTTTTTTGGGACATGAACGTTCATCGTGCCCAGATTAGGCCGCGCAAAACATATTTTCGTTACCCGAGAGGTTGAAGAATCTTCCATGCGAACAAATGCTCGTTATGTTGCATGCTATTCAAGAAAATAAGGGTCGGCCCATGTCGATCCGAGCCTTTGCAGAGGCAGCCGAAACCAGTCCCAGGCGTATTCGCAGGCTGATCCGCCAGGGCCGACTGCGCACCATCGAAAACCAGGCTGGTGAAGTGCGCATTCCCGAAACGGAGCTTGAACGCCTTTCAAAATGGAAAGATCGCCGCCGTCTCAGTCACTCGATGGAGATGACGGCCGTGTCCATGGAGATCGAACCCTCGCGTACCACCCTGCGGGCGGTCAAAAGAGATGATCCGATCGCGGAAACTTACGCCATGCAGATCCCGCTGCCGCGCCACGAAGCCGCCATGATGCGCATCGGCTACCTGGAATCCGAATTGGCCGTGTGCAAGCGCATGCTCGAAGAAGGTAAGGATCGCGAGACCTTGCTGCGCGACAATGTCGCGGAAGAACAGGAACGCTCGCACCTGGCCGAGACTCGCCTGGAGGAAATCCAGGACAAGCTGGTGATGACCGAATTCAAACTGGAAGAAATGCGTTCGCAGGTCATCGAGAGCAGCTTCCAGGCGGTCAAGCTCCAAGAGGAAGTGAAGGAGTTGCGCGAGCGCTTGATGTCCAGCTGGTTCAGCCGGGTCATCGAAGTCTGGCGTATCAAGAAGACGAGCTGAAGCGGGGCGCTCCGGCGGGGGGAGGGACGAGAAGTGGGCGAGAAAGCCTGGCTATGGATGAACCTGATTTTTTGGGCCTGGCTCATGCGTGGCTGGACGGCGACCCGCGTAGCGCGAATCTGCGCGAAACCGACCCGGAGCGGCACGCAAAGCTTGTCTTGAAGCTGGCCCACGCCCTCGAACAACGCCGCGCCGCCGCCGAAAAACCCATCGACGACAAAGACGCTCTCATCGTCACCGTGCCCGAAGAACGCTTCACTTCCCAAGGAATCGATGAAGACGCCATGGACCAGCTCGAAGTCCACGTCCAGGAACACATCGAGAAGTTTCCCGAGGACTAGCCAGGCCGGACAGGACGCTGTTGTCACAAACTAAATGGTAAATCCAAGCGCTTTCGCCATTCCCTGCCGAAGTCGTGTGGAGGTTGACGCTCGACATCACGCGCTGGCCGGAATGGACTCCGACCATGAGGCGCCTTGGGCTGTTAGAACCCTTGCGAGTGGGGCTCCCGGGTGCGCATCAAACAACCCGGACAACCGGCGCTGCTCTGGACAGTTACCGCCATCGAAGCACCGGCTTTGTTCCAGTGGGAAACTCGCCTGCCCTGGGGCCTCAAGATGAGGGGGACCCACCGGATCCAATCCCGATCCGCCGGATGCGTTAGTCAATTGGAACTGTATCTTAGCGGTCCTGGCTCCTGGCTGTTGGGCGTTGGCGGCGCCCCCCCTTTTCTGGCTGCCCTGTGGTTGGAGAATCGGGGCTTTCGCCGAGCTGCCGAGCGCAACTGGGGACGTAAAGGCCGGCAGGCTGTCTATCGTTGGGGAGCGTCCGGGTCCACCCAGAACTGCTCGAGCACGTCCTTGCGCTGCTCGGGATCTTCCACTTTCTGTTGCCACTTTTCGTAGTGACCATAGATGTCGCACACATACTGGCGAAAGAAATCGCGGTCGTCGCGCAGGCGATCGAGAAAATAGCCGATTTGGTCCGGCTCGATATGGTAATCGATGGTCCACTCGGGATGTTGGATGTAGTGCAACGTATAATCCACTCGTTCCACCCCGGTCTCGTCGACCTGCCAGCGATAATCGCGCCAGTTGGGCTGATAACCGTATTTGGTGGCCAGCGCGCCCGCCGTCAGCAGCGGAATGGGAAGAGCCGGACGCATAGCCTGCACATGGTTGCGGTGCATATGCCCGCAGACGAACATCACCTTGCCGGGATAGTCGCCCAGCACTCCCTCAAGCTCTTTCAGATACTCCACTTTCCAGCCTGGCTTGCCCAGGTAAAGGTCCCAGCTGGGGGCGATGTGACAGAGAATGACCACCGCTTGCTTGGAGACGCCCAGGGTTTCTTTGAGCCAGGCGAAGGTCTGGCGGGCCTGCTCGGGAGCCTCGGGAGTCTTGTTTAGCGGCGAAAAAATCTGCGAGTTGAGGCTGAGCCAGCGCATGCCGCCGAGCTGGCTTGGCGAGAGCCCGTTACCCAATTCATTCAGGTAGTTGCGCTCTCCAAAGGTTTCCTGGAAAGCATGCCACTGCGCTTTGAGATCAGAGGTCTGGGTTTGATAGTTATGACCCACGTCGTCATTGCCCGGGGTGATGAAAATCTCTCCCGGATAGTCCTGCAGAGCCGTGCGCCAGCGCTGCATATCCAGCATGATGCGCGCGTCGAACTCACTCTTGTCCAGACTGTTGTCGCCATGATCCCCGGTCAATAAAATTGCCTGTGGCTTCAGCGCCAGGCCCTGTTGCGTGGCTTCCCGGAGCGCCTCCAACCAGAAATGGGGCCCCCCTGAGTGTATATCGCTGAACTGCACCAATCGCAGTTCCTCGGCCGGAGCTCCGGCCCACAACGCCCAAAAAAGTCCCCCGATGAGTAACGTTCGCAGCATTTTGCTGAGTTTTCTGAGCGAGGCCCCTGGAACCTGCGCAAACTTGTAATATCTGGCGGTGGGGATTGGCAGAGACCTGCGAACCCCCCCCCCGAGCCTCGACACCAATATTGATGCAAAATGTTTACAATTTAGTTCCACTTGTAGAAATTTCGTAGAAACGCCAATGGTAAAAGAGAGCGCTGTCTAAATCGAAAGAAGCGGATCGGCAAAAAATGCCGATTGACTGATGGCTCTTGAACGAGCGAACTTGGCTACAGAATCAATTAGGCAGTCATACGAATCGTTGGGAGGACTGTGATTAAATGCCGAATAGTGGCGTATTCCTTGTGGGGGTCAAGCGACTTCGTTTGGCGAAAAACTGGACTCAGAAAGAGTTGGGTGAGCGGATCGGTAAGTCCGCAAATGCAGTGTATCGCTATGAGAGAAGGCGCTGTAATCCGCGTGGCTACCTGCTGAGGGCCTTGAGTAGGGCGCTCGACTGTGAGATATGGGAGCTTTTTTTTGACCCGGGACTCTCGGAAGCAGCTTAGCGTCTTGAGTATCAAAAGACCTGGCCGAGGACGGCGGCACCCGATTGCAGTATAGGTGCGGCGCTTCGCCTTCGAGAGGATGGTAAGGGACGGGTTACTTCCCCATGGCTGGTGAGG
>JAHBVR010000008.1 GCA_019637395.1 Vulcanimicrobiota bacterium | reverse complement strand
GCCGGCGATTCGAACAAAATACGCAACCAGTCATCGGCCTGCATGCGTGGCTGCAGGCCATGCCGAGGGGCCTCCAGGATAAGCCACTGAATGAAGCTAGCCAGCAGATGGCGGAGCTCGTCACTCATGGATTCGATGCGGTGCAGCTTGACCTTGGGACCGTAGCCGTGCACCAGCGCCGAGCGGGCGGCGTAGGCCGAGCGAAAGAGGTGGTAGCTGGGCTGGCGCGGCGCCTTGTGGATCCAATGGGAGAGCGAGGAGCCATTGAGGGAAAACCGGTGGCTGAGTTCATTTTGCAAACCTTGCAGCAAGACCGCCTCAAAGCCGATGACCAGATCGACCAGGCGGTCTTCATGGCGTAAACGCGAGCCGGCCAGTGCATAGCGATGCAGGGCGGAACGCAGGGCCGGGTAGGCCTGACTTTTCTGGGCCACTTCAAAGCAACGGCGCAGATCGGTCAATTCGCCGGGGTGAATCAAACTCGGCGGAAAGATGGCCGGTCCCGAGGAACGCGGCAGACGAGAAGCCGCGCAACGCCCCAAATTGGGGCTGGTAACCAGGAAGAAGGGAGTGCCCAATTCGGCCTGAGCTTCCGGCTTGAGCAGCAAGACGGCCTCTTGCACGCGCTCGGTTTCACGCAGGTAGCTGCGCCAGCGTTCCGGGCCCTTGAAAAAGTGATCGAACTCGCGCAACCGCTCCTGACGTGTGATGCGCACTTCAACCCGCTGCAAGGTAGCCACGTCCGAGCTGATCAGCCCATACTGCAGTGTATCCAGCGAGGGCATCCGGGCGGTCAGTTCTTCGTCGTGCAGGCTGTGCAGACGAACCTGGTAGGGAGCATCCGGCTCGCTAAGATCGACGCAGTCGCCCAGCAGCTCCACTCCCAACAGGCGCCGGCACAGCACGAAGGTGGCTTCGCCGCGCCAACTGGCCTCGGCCAGATCGCGCAGGTACTGAGAGAATTGGGTACGCCGCAGCGTCGTCCCCTGGGTAGCGTGGGCCAGGGCCGAATGGACCACCGCTTCCGCATGCATTTCGGGAGTCCGCGAAAAGCGCAGACCGGACCTGGCCAGACATTCGCTCATCACAGCGCTCAGGTTGCGAAAAGACGGCAGGGAATGCACGAACTCAGCGGACCAACTGGCGAATTCGGCATTGGGATCGATATGCAGGGAACCGCTCCAGGCCTTGAGGACCGCCCCCGGAGCAATGGCAAACTTGTGTTCGCTGGGATGGGCCAGAATCTCCGAAATCAGCTCTTCGGCAGCCTGGGACAACCGGATCAATGGCATAGGTGACGATTCGGCATGGGATCGAGGTACTCCGCCAGGGTATCCTCATCCGTAGGAACAGCCGCCGTTTCGACCTAAGCTGGAGCAAGAAGATTGAAAGGAATTCAAACTTTATGCACGGCAAATGGATCCTCACCCTTTTCTGGCTGACCCTGCTCACCGGCCTGTTGGCCCAGGCGGGGAGCGGCGCCGCCCTGGTGGGCCTGGCTCGCCTGCTGGTGATGGTCTTCGCTGCGCTGGCGGCCATCTCGCTGGTCCTCCACCAGGGCGGCCAGACAATCGCCTGAAAATCCCCGATCGATCGTAGGAAAAGAAATCTTGGCAAACTAACTAAACGGGCATGCGCCAAGTGCTGTGCCGCCTCGCCTACTCCAATCTGTGGATCGCTTTCAACGCGGCCGGGCAAGCCTACGTCAACTGTCTGTTGCTGAAAATCTCGGCTCCAACCGCCTGCTGGTTGTGCGGCCTGAGCATGTTTTTTGTCTATACCTTCGCCAAGACCGTGCGCTTCGACCCTCAGGCCGATATGGCCAACGATCCGGAACGGATGGAATTCTTGATGCGCTGGCGCTGGCCCCTGGTGGCCACCGCCAGTCTGGGTTTCCTGCACGGGCTCTGCTTGACCCGAGCCGATGGACCGCGCGCTCTGCTCTTCACTTTTGCCCTGTTGGGAGCCGTCCTCTATGACGTCAAATGGCTGCCCCGCGGCTTCCGTTACCGGCGCCTCAAAGACATCACCGGCGTCAAAAGCCTGGTGGTGGCCATCATCTGGGGAGTGCAGACAGCCGCCCTGCCGGCCTCCGATGCCGGCCTGGACCTGCTTGACCCGGCCGTGCTGGCGCTGATTCTCTACGGCTCCCTGAGCATGTTCATCAACACCGTCTACTTCGACATCGGCGACATGAAAGGCGACCGTCTCGAAGGAGTGATTACGCTACCCCTCCACTGGGGATTGCGGGGCACCGTCCAGCGCCTCCACCTGGTCAATCTGCTGATGGCCCTGTGGCTGGCCCTCCTTTGGCGCTGGGGACTGGTAGGACAAGCCGCCCTCTGGTTGTCGCCCATGGTGGCTTTTGTCTGGCTTTTTCTCCGCCAGGCGCGCAACGAGGACAGCGATCTGGGCTTCTGGTGCGATGTCATCGTCGACGGCACCTACGTCTTCTTTGCTCTGTGGCTGGCGCTGCCGGCCCTGCTTGGCTGGATCTAAAAAAATTTTCCGAGCCTAAAACTTTTTCGCTCCTTCCCTGCTCTTCCCAACCATAGGCCAAACGATCGATCGGTTTGAGTTCAGGGGAAGAGAGGAAAACCCATTGTCGGCAACACTAACAGCCTCGTGGGTTCAAGGGGGGTCCAAGGGGGCGACGCAGTCGCCCCTTGAACTCGAGGGAGGGGAAGGGACGCAGGTGAGCGGTCAACCGGGCTCCGCGTCCAGTTCGGCGGAAAATTCGCTGGAAGATTGGATTCGCCAACTGCAGGCGGGTCAACCCGAAGCCCTGGAGCCGCTGATCGAGCACACCCAGGGGCGAGCCTGGCAAATCGCCTACGCCATCCTACAAAACCGCCAGGAGGTCGAGGACGCCCTCCAAGACGCCTACTTGCTAGTCTACCAGAACATCGGCCAACTGCGCGAATCCAAAGCCTTCTGGGGCTGGTTCAAACGCCTGCTGGTCCATCGCTGCCTGCGCCTGCACAAGCGGGTCGTCCACAGTGAACTGCCCGAAGAAACCGCCGTGCCCGCCGAAGCCAGCGAAGTGCGCCTCGACATTCACGACGCTTTCGCCAGGTTGTCGCTCAGCGACCGCACCGTGCTCGGGCTGCGCGAAATTCTCGACTACACCTACGAAGAAATCTCACAATTGCTGGAAGTTCCCTTGACCACCGTCAAGACTCGCCTCTACAACGCCCGCAACCGCTTCTGCAAGTTCTTTGCCCGCGACATCAAAGGAGACAACAACCGATGAGCTGCCAACTGAACGATAGCCAAATTCAAAGCTGGCTGGATGGCGACAGCGACGAAAGCCAGCACCTGAGCGAATGCTCCGCCTGCCAACAGCGCCTGCTCTCCGTACAAAAACTACGCAGCCGGCTGATCCCTCCACCCAGCCCGCTGGGCCGAGACTTTGCCCGCCGCACCGCTCAACACGTGCTGCGTGTCAGCGAGGTGGTCAAACCTCAGAAACCGTCCGGCGGTTGGTGGAGCCGGCTGCGCGATAATCCCCTGGTGCACGTAGTCCAACGCGAGCGCTCTCGGCGCTTGCTGCGCCTCCCCGGCTTGGCGGCGATTCTGCTGCTCTATCTGCTGCCCGGCGGCTTTATCCACTATTATGGGGAGACCGACGCCAACTGGGCCTACTTCGGCATGGTCCAGATCGGCTTGACGCTGCTCATTCCCCTATTTTTGCTGAGTTTGGAGTGGGCCACTCTGTCATCGCTGGTACGCGGCCGCTGCCTCGAAGAAATGTTGCAGACCGGCTTACAGCCGGCCCTGGTCAGCGACACGCTGGCGCTCGGCGGCTTGCGTAGCTTATTGCCGGCCCTGCTCATGATCGGACTGGCCTTGCTACCCGTGCATCCGCAGTCCCTGCTGGTCTGGTTGCCGTTGACGGCCCTGGCCTTCAGTGCCTCCGGTTATCTCTCTCAAGCGCAACTACTGGGCATGGGCTGGCCGCGCTGGCTGAGCTTTCTAGGCGCGGCCGCCGTAGCCGGTTGCCTGGGAGCCCCGGCGCCCTGGAATCTGGCCAGCGCCGCCGTATTGTCGCTGCTTGGCCTGGCCGCGCGCCGCCAAAGTGTGGGTAGCCTCACCCTGCAGCAGCAAGGTCGTCTGCCAGCCCCTCGCCGTCAGCGCGGTTCCGCCTGGCAAACCTGGCTGGCCCGCCGCTTGCCCGACCTGGCTCTCCTGCAGCGCGAATTGCGCCGCCGCAATCTGTTGACCCTGGGAGTGCTGGCCGGGAACCTGGGCGTCTGCCTGGCGGTCTACATTGCCTTCAGCACCAGTGCCTTTGCCTGGCCCCTGTTGGCGGGCTGTGCCGGATTGCTGGCCGCCTTCAGCCTGGTTCAGCGCGAAAAAGACGGCGGAGCCTATGAGATTTTGTTGCACAGCGGCTTACGCCCGCGCGACTTTTGGGCCAGCGCCGTCTGGATCGCTGGCCTGCAGTTTCTGCCGGCCTGCCTGACCGCCGTGCTATTTACCTTCTACAAAACCTGGAACGTCAGTCCCCTGAGCGCCGGTCTGGCCGCGCTGGGAACGGGCCTCTCGCTTTTTGTCAGCCTCAGGGCGGGCGCCGTCATCGGGGCCAGCCTGGCGATCGCCTCCCAGAGTCCGCGCCAGGCCTCCACTCGTTGCGTCCAGGAGGCGGCCGTGCTCTGCCTGCTCTCGCTGTTGATGGTCGGATTGGTCGCTCCCTTGTTCGGCTCGGGCAGCCCCCTCTCTTTACTCCTGCAGGCTTTGCGCCTCAACCTCTCGGATGCGCTGGATGGAATTGCCATTCTGCCGGTGATGCTGGCCCTCCATCTGCGAGCCCGCTCCTTGAGCGGTCCGAGTTTCCTCTTCAACCCCTGGACCTACTCGCTGGCCTTGCTGGTGCCGCTCTGCCTGTGGTTCCAAATCGCCTCGCTCCAGTTCTATCGCTACTCCAACTCGCAAGCCAATTCTTGCACAGGTCTGGCCATCCTGGTCGGTCTGGCCTGGGCCTGGTGGGCCGCCCCGCTGACGCAAAAACCGGGTAAGGTTCGCTGGTCCTGGCTGACCCTGAGTTACACGGCCACTTTATTGGCCGGGCTGCCTGTGACCGCCTGGTCGCTGGCCTTTCTCGGCCAGTGGCGCGCGGAAATGTTGCCCGAGGGTTTGTCCGAAGTGGATCCGCTTCAAACGGTCGGCATCGTGGCCGCCACCGCCTGGCTGGTTTACTTGCTGGGAATACGCCTGCACTGGCGCAGCCAGGGTATCGGCAACCCGCGCGGGCGCAGTCTGTGGGCCGGCGGCCTGGCCGCCCTGGTGGTGACCTGCTTCGCGGTGGGTATGCTCAGCCTGGCACTTGTTCCCCGCCCTCACGCCGCCGAGTTTGCGGCCTTCGTGGCCAAAAACAGCCATACCCGGTTGCCCTCTTCCTCGCTCCAGCACCTCCTGCGCCAGGCCCACATCACCCACGAGCCCTATCGGGGTGGCCACGTCAAGCTGGTAAATCCGTATGAGCTGAGAGGCCTGCGGGGTCACGAGCAGAAGTTCCAGGAGTTGCTCGCTCCTCTGCTGGCCGACGGGCGCTCCGGAAGCCAGCGAGATCAGCTCGACGCCAGCGGCGTGCTCTTTTTACAGGCCGAGCAGGCCCTCTACCAGCACCAGCCGGCAGAATACCTGGACCTGCTGGAAAAAATGTCTATTCTGTGCGCTCACTCGGAACAACACCGAACCGGCTCGGCGCTCTACCTAACCAGTCTGCTCCGCGGCCAAATCCTGCTAGCCCTACGCAGCCAGATCTGGACGTTGCCTCAGCTCGAGCAGATCGATCGGATTCAAGCCAACCTCCCCGACGGCCCGACGCAAATTCGCGCCGCCTGCGACCGCCGAGCCGCTCGGCATTATCAAACCCTGCTGCGCGGTGGAGAGTATCGCTACCCGACCCCCAGCCGGGATCCGATTGACCGATTCTTCACGCGCCAACAAGCGGAAATTTTCCTGGAGCACTATCTGTCCAAGTTCAGCGCGTCCGACAGCCCGGTCTTCCGGACGACCTACTGGACTGACCCAAACGATTCCGAACGCCAACTTCTGATCGCCTGCTGCCGTCTGGTCATCGACCTGGAGCACTGGAAACTGACTCACGGGCGTTATCCGGAGACCTGGAAAGAGCATCCCAACGGAACCCGCGTATTCTACCAGACACTCGGCAACAGCTATCAGCTCAAAGTATGGATGCCCCGGGTTGAAAGGATGCCTCTAGTCTGGAGCAGTCAGGGACCCGAATGGCGAATGAACAGCATCCACAGCTAATCGAACAATCTAATCTAAAGTAGACAGACTACTGGAGCACAATCGTGTCCAGGAATGGCAAGCGCTGGCCCGGGCCCTTCCCGAAGGGGGGGCCCGGCTGTTTGTACTCTATAGCCGGCGGCGGGTGGGCAAAACCGAACTGCTCAAGCATTTTTTGCAGACCGTCAGCGGCCTTGCTCACCGATTGGTGCTCCTGGCTCGAGTATTTGGAAGGGCGGGAGGAGTGAGTTCCCCTATCTTTGCGAGGCGAGCCGGCACCACCGTCCTTGCTGCCCAGCGGTTAACCAAATATCAAAATGCCGACAACAACTTGTTTACAATATTTACTTTTGAGAAATTTTTCAACCCTCGCCACTCACCACATTCTTCCGGTCTAATCATAGCAGAGGCACACAAAAACCACAGGAGGCGAAACAAAAATGGCTATCAGCGGAATTTCTTCGAATTCAATTTCCGAAGGCGGCTACGGCGGCGTTAATGGCGCCGTTACCGGCGGTGGCGGCAAAACCAAAAAAGCCAAAGGCAAAGGCAAAAAAAGGGCTCAGGGCATCGACAAAAATAAAATTCCCAAGAACATCGACAAAAAATTAGTCGATAGCCTGGCCAAGAAATTCGGTCAACAGCAGCTGCCGACCCAGCCCCAAGACAAGATTGACCCTGAAATTATCAGGAAGCTCATGGAGCCGAAGCCCAATCAATTGGAGGGCCAACCCGGCGCGCTGATGCAAGGTCTGGGGGCCAACTTCGGCCGCTAAAAATCGCCTCTGGCGTGAAAGGCCTGGACCGAAAGGTCCGGGCCTTTTCACGCCAGAGGCAGGCGAAAAACCAGCAAAGTCCCTGGGCAGTCAACCGGAGCCGACAACTCCAGAGCGCCACCGTGTAGCTGCACTCGTTCGCGAATGCCCACCAACCCCAGCGAACCTTCCCGCGGAGTCTGCAGCCCCAGGCCATCGTCCTCGACCTCGGTGACCACCCAATCGCCGTCCAGATGGATGCGCACGGCCGCCCGCCGCGCCTGGGAATGGCGCACGATATTGGTGAGTGCTTCCTGGCAGGCCCGGTAAATGGTAGTGGACAGTTCAGGAGCCAACCGCCGGTTCAAGCGAAACTCCAAATGCGCTGCAATCCCGGCCCGGCCGCAAATTTCTTGAAGCAGCCAGTCGATGGCCGCCTGCAGACCCAGGTCGTCGAGAATTTGCGGACGCAGCGCTGTGGCCACGCGGCGCACGGTGGCCAGGGCCGAATGGACCAGGGCCTGGGCCTGCTCCAGGTGAGCGACCAGCCCGACCTGATCTTCGGGCAAGCGCTTTTCCAGCCAGGCCAGCTCGATGCGCACGCCGGTCAGCACCTGGCCCAACTCATCATGTAACTCCCGAGCCAGACGCTGGCGCTCATCTTCCTGGGCTTGCTGCAACTGAGCGGACAAACGGCGAAGTTGCTGTTGGGAGCGGGCCACCTCCGCCTGGGCCTGCACAAACTCGGTGATGTCCCGCGAAACGCCTACCAAATACCGGGGCGTGCCATCCTCATCGCAAAGGGGGATTTTCTGCGTGTACAGAGATCGCGTTCCCGACCGCGTCATCACCTGTTCCTGAGGGATGTCCAGCAATTGACCCGAATTCAAGACCAGGCGGTCCTTCTCCTGAAAGTAGGCCGCCTCGTGCGCGGGGAAGAAGTCGAAATCCGTTTTGCCCAGCATTTCCGAGCGCGGAAAGCCGAGCAACTCCTCGCCGGCCCGATTGAGCAAGACGAAGCGCAGCTCCCGGGCTTCCTTGACGAAAATCATGTCGGGAATCTGTTCCAGAATCTCGGAAAATAGGTGGTGCTGTTCCAACCGATCGGCATCGGCGCTCAGCCGGCTCCATTCGGCCGGCTCGGCCAACTCCGGCAAAAGCTCGAGAATTTGCGCCCAATTACGGCCCTGCGCCAATAAGCGCAGCACCTCAACGCCTGGATTCGGTCTCTTCCCCCTACCCACCAGCGGTGATTCGCGCCCTCAGTATTGTCCCCCCTGCGTTGGCCGGTGGCGAAATGCTACAATCATGCGATGAGGTTGGAAAACTGCCTGCTGGCTTCGGCTCTGTTGCATGCCTTCATCTTTCTGCCGGGCTGGGCCCGCTGGTTTTCTCCTCTAACCGGCAGCCCGCCACGTCCGCTGCCGCCGCTGCAAGTCAAGCTGCAGCCAGCTCCTCCCCCGCAGCCGGGCCAAACCCGAATCCACTCCGTGGCTCCCGCTCCGCCCGGCCTGCCGCAAGCCCGTCCCAGCCCCGGCCCGGCGGCCGTTCCTCGGGCCCCTGCTCGACCCGGTGCCGCCGCCATGATCCAACCCTCTTTGCCCAACAATCCGGCGCCTCCGCAAGCTCAGAGAGGCTACCCCGTTCACCATCCAACCAAAGTCCGTCGCCAGGCCGCGGCCCCACCCAGCAGCGAGGGATTCGGGGAACTCCCCCTGGATCCGCCGGCCATGCTGAAGGGACCCCAACGCATTCCCATTCCTGCCTTTTTGCGCAACCGCGACGGCCACTTTCTCATGACTCTGCGCTGCCGGGTAGAGAAAGACGGTTCTACCCGAGTGGAAGTCATGGAGGGCACGGGGGCGCCCACGCTGGACGAAGCCGTACGACAGAGCTTTTCGGGCCTGCCCTGGTACCGAGCCGAAGTGGCCGGCCAACCCGTAGCCGTGACCGTGCGCCTGGTCATCGAAGGCAGCTGGGAGAGCGGCCAGGACAGCATCGACTGGGGCGGCCGCATTCCCCCTATGCAATAGCCTCTAACGTCAGTGGGATTCGTCGGGGACGGGCTCGGGATTGACGTCTTCCTCGACCGGCGGCAGATCCGGGCTGCCCACCGCCGAGGGGGTTTCCACCAGGGGGACGCGCACGCTGGGCAGGCGGGGATCGGCGCGCGGGCCACCGGTAATGGTCAAGGAACCGGCGCCGAGAAACCACTCGTCGCCGATCTTCTCCACCAGGTAGGAGCCCATGTAGGGGACCTGTTGCCCTCCTTCCGAGGCTCGCATGGCCACATCCACCTGGAAACGGCCGTCTCCCATCGGGATTACCTGGCGGATTTCGGTACTCAGACTGTTGGTGCGCGAGTAGCCGTCGACGAAATCGGTGAAGCTCAACTGGGCCTTCCAGGGGCCGGCCAGATAGGAGTAAGCGGCAGCGTAGTCCTTGCGCACCACCGCCTCATAGAAAGCCATCACGGTCACTTCGGCCGCGTTCGGCTTGTTCAGATCGGCCGGCTTGGCAAAAACCAGGTGTTTGCTCTGCACCCAGACGATCGAGCTATCGGCCAGGCGAACCTTGTCCCAGTTGTCTTGCTGCTCGAGGTGATAGACCTCTTCCCAGCGATTCAGCTTCTTGAGCACTGGCTGATTCAAGCCAGGTTCCGCGTAAACCGGCGTTTCCACCTGGGAAACCCAGGCGGAGCGAGCCTGGCGCAGGTCGGGGGTTTCGCCGGTCATGGTGGGAACGTCTGGAGTGATGGCCGGATCCGGCGTCCGGTTGATGGTGGCAACCGGCCGGTGGGATCCGGCCGTAGACCAGATGCCTATGGCCAGACAGCCCACGAAAAGCATGGCGGTCATGAGGATCGGGCGGGCCCGGGGATTGTCCTGGAACCATTCCTGGAGCTGCGACATCAGGCCGGCACCAACTCCACCAGTTGCTGGAAGAAATCCAGGCGGCGCGCCTCCGCCGAGGCCTGACCGAAGCCGTAGCTGGCGAAGAGAAAATCACAACCGGCCTGGC
Organism: Vulcanimicrobiota bacterium; assembly: GCA_019637395.1. GTDB lineage: Bacteria > Vulcanimicrobiota > Xenobia > Xenobiales > JADMJV01 > JADMJV01. The sequence goes on along the minus strand of JAHBVR010000008.1, from coordinate 323,035 downwards.
CGGCGGCCGCTTCGTCGCCAGCCGTATCGCCGATATACAGGGCGCCCTTCCAGTTCTGGCGCGAACACAGGCGGCGAATGTTGTCGCCTTTACTCAAACCAGTGTTACCGTGGCATTCCCAGTCCTGAAAGATTGTCTTCAGGCCGGTCCACTCCAAGAACACCTCGATGTATCCTTGCTGGCAGTTGCTGACGATACCCAGGGGATGGCGCTCGGCCAGCCGCCTGAGGCCCTGCGGGACTCCAGGATAAAGCGCGGCACCCTGCCGGCGCAGGAACTCCTCCTCGCGGGCATAGGCCAGGCGCGAGAATTCATTCCAGCGGTCGAGGTCCAGTTCGGGAAAGAGCCGCGCGCGAATCTGTTCGTGGGTGAACCCCATCACCGAGCCGATATCGGCCGCGCTCAGAGCAGCCAACTCCAGCCGGGCTTCCGCTAAAGCGGCATTCCAGGCCTGAGCCACCACTTCGGTGGAGTCCCACAACGTCCCGTCCAAATCGAAGATCAGCGGCCGACCGGACGCCATTAGCCCTGACCGAAACGGGAGCGGAGCTTGCGGTAGTCTTCCTCGGAAAGGTGCTCGCGCAGATGGTCCATGCTCTCGCGGGCCTTATTGACGTCGCTGGCCTTAAAACCGCGGGTAGCGTCCTTAGAGACCTGTTTGAAGAGCGTTTTCATCTCGTCGGCGCCGATCTGCCCCTGGCTTTCGAAATAACGGATGGCCACCTCGCCCAGACCATAGGTCCAGCCATAGACGAAGGGCGCACTGACCAGTTTGCCGATAATGGGAATCAGGTTGCTCACGAACAGAGTGGTGATCTGACCGAACACCGAGGCACCGCAGGCAGCCGCGATATGGGCCAGGGTTTTCTCCGGCGGGTCCTTGACTCCGTAGGCCTTGCCGATGGAGATGACCATGGCTGTCTGGATGGGCATGAGCAATACCAGGTCGGAGAACGGGATGGGAAAAAGCACGATACCGGCCGCCCACAAGGAAAAACTGCGGGCGATGTCACGGGCTTTGTCTCGGGGTGAGCCGCCGCCGGCGGCAGGAGCATCGAAAGATAGAGGTGGCAGGGGCCGGCTGGCGTCCGCCCGCATGGAGGGCTCATAGGTGGGCACGGAATAGCTGGACGCAGGCGTCGTTCCGCCAGAAGGATAGTCATAAGATTCCCAGTGCTGAGGGGGAGCGTAACCGCCGCTACCCGGCTGCTGCTCCTGAGAATCAAAATTGCTCCAGCCTCCGTCCTGGGCCGGTGGTGTAGAACTGGAAGTCGGTGCGGCGGCGGGAAACGAACCGCCGCAGCCACTGCAAAACTTGGCCGTGTCTTTGGCCTGGTGACCACAATTGGGACAGAACTTGGGCATTCTTAACCCGCTTTCTCGAACTACAGTCAGACTTCCGGTTGGGCGCGGACGGCTCCTGCTGGGTGTTACAGCCCGCCGACCAGAGCTTGTATCCACTCCAGCACCGGACCGGCCCACAACGACAGAGCAAAGACGCCGGCCACGGCCGCGCCGATAACGGCCCAGAAGGTAGTCGGCAGCTGTTTCTGAGGCTCCGGAGCCGGCCCCAGACTGTAAGCCTGAGCCACGAAGCGCAGGTAATAAGCCGCTGAAAGCAGCGAACCCACCAGGGCGGCGGCCACCAGGTATTTAGGCAGCGGCCCGCCCGGCGAGGCCATCAAGCAACTGAACAATTGGTATTTGGCCACGAAACCGGCGGTGGGAGGCAGACCGGTCAGACTGAACAGGCATACGGCCAGCGCCGCCGCCAGGTAGGGCTGGCGCATACTCAAACCGGCCAGGGAAGGCAACTCGACCGGCTCTCCCAACTCTTCGAGAGCGGCCACGATGGCGAAGGCGCCCAAATTCATGCATAGATAAACGAGCAGGTAGAAAAACAGGCTGACTTTGGCGCTGGCCGTGCCCACGAATACCGCGCTCAGCAAGTAACCGGCCTGAGCAATACCCGAATAGGCCAGCATCCGCTTCAGGTTGTTCTGGGAGAGAGCCATCAAATTGCCGAAAATCATCGACAGAATCGAGAGCGACCAGAGAATAACCCACCACTGGATGCGAACCGTATCGGCGGCGCCACCGGCCAGCCCCAGCGTCATGGGGAAGAAGCGTAAGAGCGCCACCAGAGCGGCCGTCTTGGTGGCCACCGACATGAAGGCGGTAACCGGAGTGGGAGCGCCTTGATAGACATCCGGGGTCCAGAGATGAAAGGGAACCGCCGAGACCTTGAAGGCCAGGCCGGCCGCCAGCAGGGCGCTGCCGACCATCAACAAGACACCGCCCTGGTCGACCCGGGCTCCGATCTCGTGGAGCCAGGTCGTACCGGTAGCCCCGTAGATCAGGGCCATTCCGTAAAGAATGACGGCCGAGGCCAGCGAACTGAGGATAAAGTATTTCAGGCCCGATTCCTGACAGGCCGGCTTCTCCGGCTGGAAGATGCACAACAGGTAGAGAGCCAGCGAAAAAATCTCCAGAGCCAGGAAAGTCACCAGCAAGGAATTGCTGCCCATCAGCATGACCATCCCCAGCGCGGAACCCGTGAGTAGCGCGTAGTATTCGCCCAGGTGCCCGGTTTCCTCGAGGGATTTAGGCACCAGCAGAGTCACCGCCGCCAGACTCAGAAAGATCACCAGCGAGCCCAGGCGCGTTACGCCATCGTAAATCCACATCTGATGGACCAGCGCTCCCGTGGGCTGATCGGGACAGCAAGCCAGGTAGAGAACGCCCAGTAAACTGACCAACAGGGTCCAAAATCCTCCCGTGGTGCGGCTCTTGGGCGAACGCAAAATCTCCAGCAGAAAGTGAAAAACGAACAGCCCGCCCAACATCAGCAAAGGCACCATGCCCTGCCAGGCCAGTTCGGGTTTTAAAATCTGCACAGGGTTCATACCAGGGCCCTCGTCCACTCCAGGATGGTCAGGTCGGGGAAGAACCCGATGGCGAAACAGAGCAGCACCAGCGGCAGCAGGGCCACCCATTCGCCTTCATTCAAGTCGGAATGCTGCGGGCCGTCCTGGGCAGGCCCGTTGAAGGTTCCCTGGTAGAAACGCAGCCCGTACCAGGCCGCCAGCACCACTCCGCTGGAGGCCAGCAGCGCCAACAGCGGGCTGACGCTGAAGATGCCCATCAGCATGGAGAGCTCGGCCGGGAAGGAACACAGACCCGGGCAGCCCAGCGAGCCCATGGCCAGCACCAGCGCCAGCGCGGCCAGTTGCGGAGTGGAGCGGGCCAGGCCGCCCAAATGCTTGACCTCGGAGGAAAGACCCCGGTTTTCCAAGGCGGCCACCACCAGGAACAAGCCACCAGTGCAGACGCCATGAGCGAACATCTGCAAAATGGCGCCCGCTTGTCCGGCCGCCGATCCGCTGACCACCGCCAGCGTCAGCAGGCCCAGGTGAGACAGACTGGAGTAGGCCAGGATACCGCGCAAGCAGGTGGCTCCCAGAGCGCTGACACCGCCGTGCAGGATACTGACCAGCGCCAGGCCGGCCAGCACGGAAGCGTAATGGGCGGTGGCCTCCGGGAAGAGTCCCAGCAACACCCGCAGCAGGCCGAAAGCGCCGGCTTTGGACATGGCGCCGGCCACCACCGCCACCACCGGTGCCGGCGCCGAGCGGTAAAGATCGAGCTGCCAGCCGTGCAGCGGAAAGACCGGAAGCTTGACCAGGAAGGCCAGCGCAAAAAGCCAGAACAACGAAAGCTGCAAGTCCTCAGGAAGCTGGGAAAGCTGCGCGAACCCCAGACCGTTGCCGGCGCTTTGGAAGCCCAGAGCCAGAATACCCAGTAGCATGGGCAGGCTGCCCATCAAGGTGTAGAGGAAGAACTTGAGGGCGGCCGCGCGGCCGCCCTCGCCACCCCAGCGCGAAACCAGCAAGAGGGTGGGCAACAACATCAATTCGAAAAAGACGTAGAACAGTCCCAGATTATCGGAAAGAAACAATCCCTGCAGGCCCGCCAGCAGCATGAGCAGGTGGCCGCAGTACTCACTGCGCCGCTCCAATCCGGGGCGAGTCAAACCCAGAGCGCAAAAAGTCAGTAGCGGGGTCAGCACCAGCATGGCCAGACCGGCCGGATGTAGCGCCAGCTCGAAGTTGATGCCTAACTGGGGCAGCCAGGGGCGGGTGAAAGTTTGCTTGCCGCCGTCGACCATGGCCCAGAGCCCCTGCAGCAGGCACAGCCAGGAGATCAGGCGAGCCGTGGCCACGGCGTTGCGATCGCGCGTCTGATAGCAAAAGAGCGAACCCAGCAGAGGCAACACAATGAGGGCGGGCAAGGAGATCATTGGCCGGCTCCAATCGAGAGACTAAAGAGACCATAGACAAAAAGCGCCAGCAGTGTGCTGGAAGCCAGCACGGCCACGGCGTAAAGCCTGAGGCTGCCTCCCTGTAGCTGACAGAGCAGACTGGAGGTGCCGTACAGACTGCGTTGGATCAGATCGGGCGCTTGCTGGGAGATGACAGGGTCGACTTTGACCGCCACCATGTCGGCAAAACTCCGAAACGACCCCGCCGCGCCTTTGCTCAGCGAATCGATGGATTCGCAGCCGAGCAGGACCGGCACGGCGCTGTCCGGCACCAGACTGGCACGGCCGGTTTTATGCGAGGAATAGGCTACTCCCAGACCGATCAGGCCGGCCAGGATGGCCGTGATTTGCAAGGCGCCGAAGGTCTCGTGAGTTTCCGCAACCGGCAGGTGGGTGGCCAGAGATTGGACTTCGCTGACCAGTTCGTGACCGGCCAGCCCCGCGGCTACGCTGGCCATACTGAGGACGGCCAGCGGCCAGGTCATGGACGATCCCGGCAGATGCAACTCGCTCTCGTGCCGGGCGGGAGCCCAGAAGGTCAAGACGTAAGCCCGGCCGGTATAGTAGGCGGTCAGCAGAGCGGTCAGGATACCCACGCCCCAGAGCAGTTGGCGCTCCATATTACCGTCCTGGAAGGTTCCCAGCAGGATAGCCTCTTTGGACCAGAAGCCCACCAGCGGCGGAATGCCAGCCAGGGCCAGGGCCCCGATCAGGAAGGCCAGCTGGACACCGGGCATTTTCTTGCCCAGGCCACCCATTTTGCGAATATCTTGTTCCCCGTGCAGGGCGTGGATGACCACACCGGCGGTGAGGAAGAGCAAGGCTTTGAAGAAAGCGTGGCTGACCAGGTGGAAGATAGCCGCGCCATAAGCGCCCACGCCCGCGGCCATAAACATGTATCCCAGTTGGGACATGGTGGAGTAGGCCAGAATACGCTTCAAATCGTTTTGAGCCACGGCGCAGAGCGCCGCCACCAGGGCGGTGATGGCTCCCAGCCGGGCCATGATGACCATCAGGTCGGCTCCTTCGGGACCGTGGCCAAACAGGGGAGCGCAACGCACCATCAGGTAGACGCCGGCGGTCACCATGGTGGCGGCGTGAATCAGCGCGGACACGGGAGTCGGTCCTTCCATAGCGTCCGGTAACCAGGTGTGCAACGGTAGTTGGGCGGACTTCGCGTAAGCAGCGATCATCAGGCAGACGCCGGCCGCCAGGATGGTCTCACCGCTCATCCGGTCGAGGCTGGCGGGGCCGAGAAAGCTGGTGAACTCGAGTGACCCAACCCGACTGCCGATGATGAAAATGGCGAACATCATGGCCACGTCGCCCACCACGTTGATAAGGAAAGCTTTGCGGGCCGCCGAGACGGCCGAGGGTTTCTGGCGGTAGAAGCCGATAAGCGAGTAGGAAGCGTAGCCGACGCCGCCCCAGCCCACCAGCAGCAGGGCCAGATTGTTGGCCATCACCAGCAAAACCATGGTGGCCACGAAGAGATTCAGGCTGGCGAAGAAACGGCCGTAGTCCTCTTCGTCGCTCATATAGCCCATGGAAAAACAATGAATCAAGAAAGCCACGCCGGTCACGGTGCACAGCATGGTGGCGCTGAGCGGGTCAGCCAGCGCGGCCACATCCACCCCGCTCACGCCGGGAATGTGCAGCCAGGTGGCCAGCTGAGAGGTATAGCTGCCGGCGGCATGAACCCGGAACCAGGTGGCCGCGGCCGCACCGAAAGCTCCCAGGATGGCCAGGCTGGCCAGCATACCGGTGGCCGCTTTGCCCAGCGCGCGATAGTGGGTGGAGCACAGCAACGAACCCAGCAAAGGAAGTGCCAATACCAGCCAGATGAAATCCATGGCTAACCCTTCAACTCCGCCAGCTCGTCGGCGTCGACTTGCTTGCGGGTGCGGAAAATGGCGATGATGATGGCCAGGCCGACCACCGCTTCAGCGGCCGCGATGGTCATCACCAGAAAGACAAAAATCGAGCCATCGCTGGCCGAGCCCAGGTCTTTGCTGGCCACCAGTTCGATACTGTCGGGCAGCGTTTCGGGGATGCGCGCATAGTAGCGAGAGAAAGTGGCCAGGGCCAGATTGGCCGAGTTGAGCATCAACTCGATGCACATAAACATGATCAAGGGGTTGCGGCGGATGGCCACCCCGATGGAGCCGATGGCAAATAAAGCCGCGCTGAGAAACAGCGTGATCATTCCGTCAGTCACGGGAGGGCCCTCCCCGGTCCAGGTCACGCAGCCGGCGATGTCCGAGTAAAACCACCCCAATGAGAGCCACCAGCAGCACAAAGGCCGTGCCTTCAAAGGGAAAGACAAATTTGCCGAAGAGGTCGGTGGCGAATTGCTTCAGGCTACCTTGTTCGGGGGCTGCCAGATCGGCCAGGGAGGCCCTGCTGTTGACCACCATCAGACAGGCTCCCAGCAGGGCGGCCACCGCGATGCCGGTCAGCTTGTAGGAGTCGTTCCATTTGCCCAGCATCTCGTCTTCCGGCGCCAGCACGGTCACGGCGAAGAGGAAAACCACCATGATGGCGCCGGCGTAGACCAGCAGTTGGGCCGCTCCCAGAAAATGCAGCGACATCAATAAGTAAAGCACGGCCACGCAGAGCAGGTTGCAGGTTAAAAAGAGCGCGGAATGGACGGCCTGACGGCTGAAGGCCACGCCGAAAGCGCTGGCCAGAGCCAAAACGGCCACTACGCACTTGGCCGCTGTAATCAATGTCCGGCTCCCGGCTGGCGCGAGGGCCGGTTGCCCTGCCCCACGGCCGCCGAAGAAGTTTCCGAACCATCGAACTCGGCCGCACTGGGGGAGGGCGGTTTGGGGTCCCAGGCCTGAGTAGACCCGAGAGTGGCCGTGCCTTTGGGTTCCAGCAACTCTTCCTTGTGAATCAGCAGGGATTCGCGGGTATAGCCGGCGATGGCGGTATTATTCTCCAGAGTGATGGCGTTGGTGGGACAGGCCAGCTCGCAATGGCCGCAATAGATGCAGCGCAACAAATCCACATCGAAGACCCTGGCGTGGCGCTCGCCGGCGGAAACCTGGTTCTCCTTGGTGTTCTCCGCCGGTTCGATATAAATGGCGCCGGCCGGACAGGTTCCCTGGCAGAGCAGGCAACCGACACAGCGCTCACGGCCGTCTTCATAACGGTGCAACACGTGACGTCCGCGCGTACGGGCGGGAAACTTGCGCTTGTTCTCGGGGTAGGTGATGGTCACCGGCTTCTGCAGCATGTTGCGAAAGGTGATGCTCAGCCCTTTGCCCAGTGCGATCAAATCATTTATCACTTCATCCACGGTTTGCGCAGTTCTCCTTTCTTTCGTGACCGCCCCGGCCGGTCTGTGAAATAATTCACAGACCGGGGTAATGTATGGCAGCCAGCGCTCCTTTGTAAAGTCTCAGTGGTGGTCGGGTTGTTCAGGTTTGCGATTCAGCATCGACAGGGCGATCAAAGTTACCAGCATAGAAGCCACCGCCAGCGTGAACTGATAGGACTTCCACTGCATGGCCACACCGACCGCCGTCACGCCCAGGTTGATCAGCCCCAGCGGCAGCAAAAACTGCCAGCCGATGCGCATCAACTGATCGTAGCGGAAGCGCGGGAAGGTGGCGCGCAGCCAGATGAAGACGAACATAAAGAAATAGACCTTGAGCAAGAACCAGTGGGGGCCGTGGGCCAACAGCCGAAACAGCAGTCCCTGGCTTTCGTCCACCGGCAAACCGCCGGGTCCCCCCAGAAAAACGGTGGTGGCCACCGAGCTGACGGTAAACATGTTGACGTATTCAGCCATGAAGAACATGGCGAATTTCATGCCGCTGTACTCGGTATGATAGCCCGCGCCCAGCTCTTGCTCGGCCTCGGGCAAATCGAAGGGAGCGCGGTTCACTTCGGCCACCGCCGCCGTCCAATACAGAAAAAAAGCCACCGGTTGGGCCAGGATCAGCCAGCCGCCGTCCCCGGTCAAGTAGGAATGATCGAGCTGCTGGTTGACCACATCTCGGAAGGACAGGCTACCCACCATCAACAGCGGGCTGACCAGGGCCGTGCCCAGCGCCAGCTCGTAGGAAATCACCTGAGCGCTGGAGCGGATGGCGCCCAGCAGGGCATACTTGTTGTTGCTGGCCCAGCCGCCCAGAATGATGCCGTAGACGCCCAGCGAGCTGATGCCCAGCAAGTAGAGCACGGCGATGCTGGGATTGGACACCCAGGGCTCGATGCTGTAGCCGAAGAGGTTCACCGGGTCTTTGTCGATGGGAATGACGGCGTAGGCGGACAGGGCCACCACCAGCGAAATCATGGGCGCCAGCACAAAGAGAAACGTTTTCGCTTCCTTGGGCTGAAGCTGTTCTTTAAAAAGCAGCTTGATACCGTCGGCGGCTGGTTGCAACAAGCCCCAGGGACCCACCTTGTTGGGCCCCACGCGCCATTGCATGCGCGCCACGATGCGGCGCTCGCCGTAGGTCATGTAAGCAAAGCCGGTGAGCAGGGCCACGCTGAAGAGGACCGCCTTGATGACCACGCCCACGAAAAATCCTAGAGCCTCGAGGGTCATGCTTCGGTCACCTCTTGCACGGGCTGCTCCGCCTCGGTCTGTTTAATTTGCACGGCCGGCAGCGGCAGCTCACGAGCTCCCCCGCCGATGGCGTGATAACGGTTGGCCGGACTGGGTCCGGGCGCCTGGGGACCGGCGCTGGCCGTAATACGGCTGCCTGGGACCGGGGGCGGATCCTGCACCACCGGCAAAACCAGACTGAGGCGGGTGGCCATTTGGCGCGGATCCAATTGTCCGGGCACGGCCGGGGGCTGGTCACCCGCCAGCAGGCGGGATACTCTTTCCACCTTCGAGCCCGTATCCGGCGCGCCCATCCAGGGAGCGGCATCAGGCCGGTGAACCGGAATTCCCGATAGATCGGCCCGCGGCGTTCCGATTTTACCTTGCTGCGGATAAGACCAGTGCACGGCGGCCTCGGTCTGGAAATCGTTATAGCTGGCCGCCGGATAAAGCGGATTGAGACTCCCGATTTGCGCGAAAATTTTGGCGGCCGTATCGGTATCCCACTTCTGGCCCAGCTTCTCGGCCAGGCGGTAGAGGATCTGCCAGTCGGGCAGGCTTTCCCCCAGCGGCGGCAGGGCCTGGCGGCACAACTGCACGGTGCCGTCCAGATTGGTCATGGTCATCACCTGCTCCACAAAGGAACTGGCCGGCAGCACCACGTCCGCTTGTTTGGCGATGGCGCTGCTGAAGAGATCAAGAACGACCAGGAATTCAGGTTTTTTCTCGAGTTTGTCTTCGGCCACCAAGACCATGGCCTGCAGAGGATTGCTGCTCCCGGTCATGGCCGCGTAATCAGCGCCTTCCCCGCTGGCGAAAGCTCCCCAGGCAGTGCTGTAGGCCTCTTTCGCTTCGGCCAGTTTCTGCCAGCCCGGCGCAAACACAGGCAATACGCCCATTTCACGCAGGCCCACCGAATTGGCGCCGGCCACCAGCATCAGCAGCCCGTGCGGAGCCTCCACCCCGATTTGTTCCGCCAGGGCCTCCAGGCCCTCGACGGGGTGGTCTTCCGAAAAAACGAATACCACTCGATTGGATTTTTTCAAAACTTTGGCGGCTTTCTCCAGGTCCGTACTGGTGGAGCCGCCCGCCTCCCAGGGCCGCGGCCGGGGGTAGTTCAACCCCTTCTTCTCTTCCTCCGGCAGGTTCGCGTAGGCTTCGCTCAGCTCGGCCAGTGAGCCCACTCGATAGTCAGCGTAGCCGGAAAGCCCGTTCTCGCCGATACAAATCAACTCGGCCTGGCGGCGCAGCCCCTTCTTGATGCGTAAGTCGATGCCCGGATTGGTTCTGGTAGGGTCACAACCCACCACTACGATGGCCGTGGCCGTATCCAGACCTTCGATCTTAGCCGTCAGCTTGAGCGGCTCGCCCTCACGAAAAGCCAGGCCGCGGCGGTGGTCCAGGTTAGGACTACCGAGCAACCCGCGCATCAGCCGGGTGAGCAACCAGCCGCCCTCGTTGGAAAGGCGCGGACCGGCCACAGCCCCCACCTTATCGGCCGGGAATTTTTTCAGTCCGGCGGCGGCCACCTCGAGCGCCTCCGCCCAGGTCGCCTCCACCAACTGGCCGTCCTTGCGCACCAGCGGCTTTTTCAACCGCTCCGGACTGGAGATAAACTTGTAACCGTAACGCCCGCGATCGCACAGCCAGCCGTCGTCGATGGCATCATTACAACGCGAACGGAAGCGAGCCACCTCGTAGTAGCGCACGTCCACCGTCAAATTGCAGCCGGTGGCGCAACCGTTGCACACGCTGGCGTAATTCTGCAACTCCCAGGGTCGCGATTTGAATCGATAGGAACGGCTGGTGAGAGCGCCTACCGGGCAAATTTCCACGGTGTTGCCCGAAAACTGCGAGTCAAAGCTGCGTCCCGGAAAGGGCCCGATCTCCGATTTGGTGCCGCGCTCGATGATGGTCAGGCCTTCTTCCATAGCCACTTCATCGCAGAAGCGTACGCAGCGCATGCACATAATGCAGCGTTCTCTATCGAGGATGACTTCTTTGCCGATCTGCTTGGATTTCTCAAAGTGGCGCTTGGTTTCTGTGAACCTGGATTGGCCATGGCCGTAGCGCAGAGTAAAGTCCTGGAGATCGCATTCACCGGCGCGATCGCAAACCGGACAGTCGAGAGGGTGGTTGATGAGCAACAGCTCGATGACACCCTCGCGGGCCCGGGTGGCGGCGGCGTTGCGGGTGTGCACCACCATACCCTCCATCACTTCGGTGGCACAGGCCGGCATGATCGGGCGGCGCTGGTTTTCCACATCCACCACGCAGACGCGGCAGGCTCCCACCGGAGCCAGCTTGGGATGATAACAATAAACCGGAATCTCGATGCCCAGCTTACGAGCGGCCTCGACAATCAGCGTGCCTTTGGCCACCGTGACCGGTTGACCATCAATGGTTAAAGTAACGTCAGACATCAGACCCCCGCCGTTTTCTTGGCGCCGGGGCCGACTTTGCAGCATTTTTCCTTGATGTGGTGCTCATACTCATCCCGGAAATACCTCATGCTGCTGGAGACCGGCACGGTGGCCGAATCGCCCAGTGGGCAAAAGGTCTTGCCCAGCATGCTCTCGCAAATTTCGTCGAGCAGTTTCAGGTCTTCCATTTTGCCCTGGCCGTGCTCGATGCGGTGCAGTATCTGGGTGAGCCACTGAGTTCCTTCCCGGCAGGGGGAACATTTACCGCACGATTCTTCGTGGAAGAACTCGACCAGATTGAGAGCGGCGCCCACGGCGCAGGTATCCTCGTCCATGACCACGATAGCGCCCGAGCCGGCCATCGACCTGGCGGCGGCGATGGCTTCAAAGTCCAGCGTCACCTCGCCGTGCTGCTCCATGGTCAGCCAGGGAGCGGATGCACCGCCGGGAATGATGGCTTTGCATTTCTTGCCGTGGCGCATGCCGCCGCCGAAGTCTTCGATCAGTTGCTTGAAGTTGACTTTGCCGAGCTCGATTTCGAAGTTGCTCGGGTTATTGACGTGCCCGGAAAGCGACACCATGCGGGTGCCCTTGCTCTTGTCGGTGCCCAGTTTGGCGTATTCCTCCACCCCCATGCGGAAGATGGGCGGCAGCGTGGCCAGAGTTTCCACGTTGTTGATCACGGTGGGACATGCATAGAGCCCGGAGACGGCCGGGAAGGGCGGTTTTAAACGGGGGAAGCCGCGCTCGCCTTCAAGACTGGAAAGCAGCGCGCTCTCCTCGCCACAGATATAGGCGCCCGCGCCGCGGTGCAAAACGATGTCGCATTCAAAATCGCTGCCGCCGATCTTCTTGCCGAACAGGCCGGCCGCGTAGGCTTCCTCGATGGCTTTCTTAAGCGACAGGTAACCCTCGTACATCTCGCCGCGAATATAAATAAACGCCTTCTGAATACCCACCGCGTAGCAGGCGATGCCGATACCCTCCAACAACTGGTGAGGAATGTGCTCGACGATCTCGCGGTCTTTGCACGTGCCCGGCTCGGACTCATCGCAGTTGACGCACAGATATTTGGGCTTGCCCAAATTGTTGGGCACGAAGCTCCACTTCATGCCGGTGGGGAAGCCGGCGCCGCCGCGCCCGCGCAAACCGGAAGCCTTGGTCAGCTCAATCACTTCGGCGGGCTGCTTTTCCTTGAGCAGCTTCAGCCAGGCGTCGTAACCGCCCTTTTCGCGGTAAACCTTGAGGCTGCCGATGTCTTTTATGTCGCGCCAGCCGAAAAGGATGCGCTTTTCCTGAGGGTGTGGCATGAGCTTAAGACTCCTTGGGAGGCTGCCAGGATACGTTGGCCGGCGGGAAATGACTGTCACCGCCGCGCAAACGGGAGAGCAGCTCGTCGAGGCGCTCCTGGCTGCAGTTTTCGTAAAATCGATCGTTCACCTGGAGACAGGGCGCCCCCGTGCAGGCGGCCAGACATTCCGAACCGACCAGCGAGAACTGGCCATCAGCGGTCGTCTCCCCCATTTTTATGTCCAGCTTCTTTTCCAGATGGTCGATGACGTTCTGCGAGCCGCACAGATAACAGGAGATCGATTTACACACTTTGAGCACGTAGCGACCCACCGGTTTTCGGTGGTACATATAATAAAAAGAAACCAGAGTGGTGACGTCCTGGGGAGGCATGCCAAAAAGTTCGGCCACCTGGGCCTGAGCGGGCTCGGGCACCCAGCCCAGCTCTTCCTGAATCAGATGTAGCGCCATCAAGATGGCTGACTGCGGCTTGGGGTAAGACGCCATCAGTTCCTTGATCCGTTCTTGCAGCTTGGGGCTGAGCAACTCCTGGGTCGGCATCGTACTCCTAACGGTCCACGTCACCCAGCACAAAGTCCGTGCTGGCGAGAATGACCACCACGTCGGCCAGCAGGTGTCCTTGCAGGATCACCGGCATCACCTGGACGTGAGGGAAACTGGGGGTGCGCACATGCATGCGGTAGGGACGGTTGGAGCCGTCGGAAGTCATATGGAAGGCCAGTTCGCCGCGGGGCGATTCGACGCGCTGAAAGACCTCGCCGGGCGTGGGCGCGTAGCCCTCGGTAAAGAGTTTGAAGTGGTGGATCAAGGATTCCATGGAACGGGCGATCTCCCACTTGGGCGGAGCCACCACTTTGCGGTCGTGCGTCCGGTATTCTCCGGTGGGCGTGATCTTGGTCAGGGCCTGGCGCACGATCTTGACCGACTCATCCAGCTCGGCCATGCGCACCATGTAGCGGGCGTAACTATCGCCTTCAGGACGGGTGGGCACCTTGAAGTCGTAGTCGGCATAGGCGGCGTAGGGGAAATCCCGGCGGATGTCCCAATCCACGCCGGAAGCGCGGGCCACCGGTCCGGTGCATAAATAATCGAGGGCCTGCTCACTGGTGAGCACGCCCACCCCCCTGGTGCGATCCAACCAGATCGAATTGCCCGTGAGCAGCCCATGATACATCTGGATATGCGGTTCAAAATAGTCCAGGAACTCTTTGACCTTATCCAGGAAACCCTCGGTCAGGTCGGCCATCAAACCGCCCGGCATAATAAACGAGGTCATCATGCGCACACCCGAGATGTTCTCGAACAAATCCAGCACGCGCTCGCGGTCCTGAAAGCAGTAGAGGAACATCGACATGGCGCCGGCGTCCAGACCCGAGGTGCCCAGCCAGACCATGTGGCTGGAAATGCGCTGCAGCTCGGCCAGCATGACCCGGATATGGGAAACCCGCTCGGGAATATCCACCCCCAGCAGCTTTTCCACCGCCAGCGAGTAGCCCAGGTTGTTGCTCAACGGGGCCAGGTAATCCATGCGGTCGGTCAAGGTCAGGGCCTGGTTATAGGTCTTCACCTCCGCCGTCTTCTCGATGCCGGTATGCAAAAAACCGATGTCGGGGACACAGTCGACCACGCGCTCGCCGTCCAGGGTCAGCACCAGGCGCAGCACGCCGTGGGTGGAGGGGTGCTGCGGCCCCATATTCATGACCGTGTAACCGTTCTGGTCGAGCTGTTCTTGGGTGAAGCGGGAAACGATGTCGCCCGTAATCAAAGTCTGACTCATGGTGACTCCTTAACGGTAGGCCGACTGGGGCGGCCCGGTCACGGGATAATCTTTGCGCAGGGGATGGCCCTGGTAATCCATGGGCAGCAGCAAACGGCGCAGATCCGTATTGCCCTCAAAGCGCATGCCGAAGAGATCCCACATTTCCCGCTCGAACCACTGGGCGCCGGGCCAGATCATCTCGATCGAGTCGACTGATTGATCCTCTCCTACCAGCGTCTTGAGGCGGAGCCAACTGTGGTGCTGCATGGACATGCAGACGATGGCCAGGTCGAAACGAGGATTGCGTTCCGGGTAATCGACCACGTTCAGGTCCTCCAGCACGCGAAAGGGCGTCTCGAACTTGAGATACTGGGCGGCCGCCTTCCAGACGGATGCGTCTACCCAATAGGTAATTTCTTCGCGGTCCTCGCGCAGGCCCAGGAACTTGTCGGCGAACTTCTCGGAAAGTTGCTGCGCCAGCTCGCGCGCCGGTTGCAAATCAAGCTGGGGCATAGGGCTCCCTTCGGGCCTGGGGCAAGTTTTCGATACGTACCAACCCCTGGAGGTCGACGTGTTGCGGGTCTTTTCCGGGCGGAATGCCCTTGAGGATCTTGGCCTGCAGCATCTCGAAGCCGGCGATCAAGGCCTCCGGAGTGGGCGGGCAGCCGGCCACATAGACATCCACCGGCACGATTTTATCCACGCCCTGCACGATGGCATAGTTATTAAAAACACCGCCGCACGAGGCGCAGGCGCCCATGGAAATAACCCACTTGGGGTCGGGCATCTGATCGTAAATCTGGCGGAGCACCGGAGCCATCTTGATAGACACGCGGCCGGCCACGATCATGAGGTCGGATTGGCGGGGCGAAGCGCGAAACACCTCCGAACCGTAGCGGGCCAGGTCAAAGCGCGAGCCGGAAGTGGCCATCATCTCGATGGCGCAACAGGCCAGGCCGAAGAGAGCCGGCCAGATCGAGTTGGTGCGGGCCATGTTGGCGATCTGGGCCAGGTTGCCCCAGACCACTCCGCCGTTGGCCAGAGAGAGAGATTGATTGGGGAAAAGCCCGTCGTGAGCGTAAACTCTTTCGTGCTTCACGATATCCATTCGAAGGCTCCCTTCTTCCATTCATAGATGAAGCCCAACAAGATCAGACTCAAGAAGCTGCCCACCGTGGCCAGCACGTAAAACCCGTCCCCCACAGCGGCCGCGCCCTTGAGCACCGAAACGGCCGGATAGAGAGCGATGGCCTCCACGTCGAAGATCAAAAACAGCATGGCCACTTGCAAGAACTTGACCGGGAAGCGCTTGGGCAGGGGCACGATATCTTCAATGCCGCACTCGTAGGGAGACAGCTTGCGTGCGTTGGGCGAACGGGGCCCGAAGAAGTAGCTGATGCCCGTAATGACGCAGGCAATCGTGCCGGCCGCCACCAGCATGGCCAGCAAGTGAGTATATTGTAAGAGTTCGCTACCTTGCACCCTGTCTGATCCAGTTCTCTTAAACTTTGTGAATTATAGCACAATCTCCCAATTAGTGTATTCTTGACCCATTCCTGCTCATGCAGGAAGGCTTTTCCGGCTGGTGCAACCGACTTGCATGCTCCGTTTTCTGCTGCTTCTTCTGCTCACCAGTTGGGCCTGGGCCCAGGACCCCGCCACTCTGGAGGCCCGGGTGCTTTACCTGGGCGAAGAACACGATAGTGCGGCCGACCACGCCAGGCAATTGGAGATCCTCGAATATGTGTCGCGGGGGCGCTCGCCGGTGGTGGTAGCCGAGATGTTTCAGGCCCCCAACCGGATGGTACTGGCCGACTACCTGGCCGGAAACCTCGACGACGAGGAACTCAAGACCGCCAGTGAGTGGGATAAACGTTGGGGCCACGCCTGGGAACTCTATCTGCCCATCTGGCAACTGTGCCAGCAGCGCCACATTCCCATCTACCCCTTGCGCAACTCCAGCGAAAGCGGCAAAAATCTGGGCAAGCTGGGCGTTCAGGCCTTTACACCGGAAGAACGACAGGGGCTGGCCCCGGAACCCTATGAGTTCGGCCCCCACCCGGAGACTCTGCGCCCCATCTTTGAAGCTCACGGTCCGGCGACCGATGAGGCCTTCGCCCGCTTCCTCAAGGTCCAGACCCTCTGGGAAGAGTACATGGCCGCCCAAATCCGCCGCGCTCTCTCGGAAAACGAGGGCCAGGTCATCGTGCTGGTCGGCCAGGGCCACCTCACCCACGGCCACACCCTACCCCACCGCGTCCAGGCCCGCTGGCCTCATCCTTTAAGCCAGAAGGTCGTGCGTGGAGTTTTTAAGACCGCCTCGCTGTTTTAGAGTAGCCTCAACTTCGGGAAGTAAGTCCGATAATACCCGCGATCTCGAGTCAACAGCCGGTCCGCCTGCAAGACCGCGTGGGCCCCGATCAAAAAGTCAGCAATCACGCGATGACGGGGCCCGCCGGCCTGGCGGTAGCTTTTAAAAGCCTGGCCAGCCAGGTGCGCCGATTCTTCCCGCAAGGAGTCAAAGTAGATGCCGAGCTGAGTGAGAATATCCGCCACTTCCCGATGGGAGCCAAACAAGCCGGAGACCTCGGCAAACACGATTTCACAGACGACCAGGCGACCCGCGCCGGCAGCATCCTGGAGCGACTTCGCCGAGGATGGTCCGAAGTTTGGGGCGGCAGTCAGAAAGTCGAGCAGCACATTGGTGTCGACCGAGGTAATCACCCTGAGTCGCGCATTTCCCCAACCACTTCATCCACGCTTTGGTCCAACGGGAGAATGCCGTAAAGGGACTGGAAGGGACTGCTCGCCACGGCTTTGGTAGCCACCAAACGTCCGTTCTCCTCAACAAATTCCAGAATTTGTCCGGGCTGAATAGCCAGACGCTGGCGCAAAGCTTTAGGAATGGTGACCTGGCCTTTTTCACTTACCACGGCTTTCATACTCTCAATGTAGGAATTCCTACCCCTTAAGTCAAGGTCCAACGTCGTAATACTGGGCGGGCGCCACACGGAACCAGGTGTGGATGGGAACCTGGCCGACCCACTGGCGGCGACCTTGAGCTTCCACCCAGCAGAAGTTCAGCTTGCCCTTTACGGGCCGGGGTGGGCTGTTCCAGGGAACTTCGATCGGCATGGTCTGGCCCGGTTTGAGCACTCCGCGCAGGGGCAGCACGGGCTGCGCCTCGGCGAAGCGGGCCGTCAACTGGACTCCGCGAATGCCGCTGAGGTCGACCGCCAGCGGCCCTTCGTTGGCCAATGTGAAGTGCAGACCCGCAATCGAGCTGCAACCCAGGCTGCGCTCCTGGCCCAAATCGGTCACACGCAGGCCTTTCCAGGCCGCGCTACGGCTGAGCGGAGGCAAGGACAGCCCGAGCCCTCCCGAGATCAACAGCGAACTGGGCGGGCATTCCCAGGGCAAACGCAGCCGGTTTTCCCCCGGCTCCAAGACCAGATAAGGAAGCTGTCCCTGTTCCACCGCCACCACCGGGCCGGCCGAGTCCACCTCAAAAGTCGCTCCGCCGCCGGGCTGGCCGTCCGAGCGCAACCGCAAGGAACGGGCCGGCGCCTCGCCTTCGCGCACCCCGCGATTGCGATAAACGCACAGAGACCCTTCTCGAAAGGCCGGCTGCTCCCGCGGCTCGCTCCCCCGCACCACAATCAGGTCAACTCCGCACCCGCCCCAGCGCCCCCCCTGGCGGATCCAGTTCAAGCCCCAGTTCGGCTGCCTTCCGTTCCAACCGCACCAATTCAAATTGCGGCATAGAAAAGCGTAGAGGCGGTGGGTCTGAGCCGATTCGAAGGGTTCGCCCGGAGTGTAGACCAGGGCGCTGGCGCGTGTCTGTCCGGCCAGCCAGGCGATGACCGCCGCGTCCTCGGGCCGCAAACCCAATCGGCCGGCGTCGTGCCGGACCATCCAGGCCAGGTCGGGAGCCAGCAGCCGCAGCGGGAAGGCATGAGTCTCGCGCTGGAAGGGCACGATCAGGCGGCGATTGAGCTCCAGTTCGCCGCTCAGGAAGAGCATATAGGCAGCCATACAGGCAAGCCCCACCTTGAGCTGCGCCGGCAGACCACGCCAGAGATCGCTTTCGGCCAGCCGCAGAGCCGCCAGGAAAATCAGCCCG
Source organism: Vulcanimicrobiota bacterium (assembly GCA_019637395.1). Classification (GTDB taxonomy): domain Bacteria; phylum Vulcanimicrobiota; class Xenobia; order Xenobiales; family JADMJV01; genus JADMJV01. The sequence goes on along the minus strand of JAHBVR010000008.1, from coordinate 304,537 downwards.
GCCAGGGTCAGGGACAGAAGGCCTCCGGTGCTCAACCATCCCATGCGGCCCGCCCAGAACAAAATGGCCAGGCTGCCGGCGAAGCCAGCCACCCGCCCGCGCAAAATCATCCAGCAGGCCAACAACATCAAGAAATCGCCACACTCCCGGGTCAGCGGCGAAACCAGCAGGCGCATCCAGTCTGGAATCAACAAATAATAGGCGAGCACGCCGAAGACGCAGGCCAGTTTGCTCAGACGGGCCGGAAAAATCCGGGACAATACAGCCAGGGAAAGCAATCCCAGCACGCCCGCCGCATAAGTAGAAGAGACAAATCGATCAGGGTGCTGAAGCAACTCGGCGGTTTGCAAGAAAGGCAAACCGATCATGCGGCTGCTCCACACCAGCAAAGCCATAAAAACCCAGAACGCGGTCACGGCAGAACCTCGACCTCAAAGCCCCGCAGGCGTAAAAGGTTGCCGAAACTGGCGCTAAGAAACAGGTCGACCCGATAGCGACCGGCTGCCGCCGGCAGAGGAGTCCAAAGTTCGAGCTGGCGTTTTTGCACTTTGCCTGCTTGCATCTGAGAATGGGGAATCTCCGAAACCCGGCCCTCTCCCCTACCTGCCCGCACCGGCACCAGCGCGTCCTGTGAGCTGGCTCCCCGCGTAAACGACAGATAAGCCAGGCAGTCCAACCCGTCCAGTTGCGAGTCGCTCAACTGGAAGCGCACTCGGGCCCAGTTGCCGGCCCGCAGGGTCCGGTCGAAGTCAATTTTTTCCAGACGCAACGCTCCCATTTGCTCGCTCAGGTCCAGGCGCAAGCGAGCCATGGAGCCCAGGGGATGCAGGCCGGCGGCGTCCCAGGCGTAGGCCTGCAAGTCGTATTGGCCGCGCCGGTAAGGGGCCGCCCACCAGCCCCCCCGGCTGCCGGCCGGATAGACAATGGCATCCTCAAAGTCCGGCGCCTGGCCGGCCGCCTGAGGCACCAGCACCAACCGGCGCCCATCCGGGTTGTTCCATGAAAGCTGCAGCAATTGGCCTTCATGCACGTGCTCGGGCAGGTCGCCCAGGACCGGAGTGGATCCGGCCGGCTCGCCCAGGAGGACGGTTTGCGGCCAGCGGGCCGGCAACGGCTTCAGCCGGCCGATTTGCCGTCCGGCCACCGACTCCCAGGTCACTTCGGGGTGAGGCGTGGCCTCGCTGCGGCGCAAGAAAATCCAGTCGGGCCTGTCCAAATCAAGGTATTGCGGGTCACCGCTGCGCAAATAGCAGCGCACCGCCGGCCGCTTCCGATAGGGAGGTATACCCACCATGTCGTCGACCAGCGGCAGCCGCAGGCCGGCCGGCTTAAGCCCGGTCAAACAACCGACGGTGCTGTCAAAAAGAGCTTGCGGCGAACTTTCCTGGGGAGTATCGATGAGCACGGACTGGCCGAATTGACTGTGCGCCGACAGCCACTGGACGGCCTTCCAATCGCCGCCGGTAAAATCCAGAAAGACCTGGGAAACAAGCCAATCCTGGGTGCCCAGGACTACCAGCGGACGGCCCTCGGCCGCCGCCAGGCCCAGCAGTCGCAACAAATTCTCCGCATTGTGGCGGGCATTGGCGGTGCACATCCAGACCAGCACGGCAACTGCCGCCAAAGGCAATCGCGAACGATGGGAATTCACCCATGGCCCCAGTTCTGCTCCCAGAGCGCCGGCGAAACCCAACCCGGCCGCGAACTCCCAGCGCAGGTATTCGGCCTCAAAAATGGGCCCAAAATCCACCACCAGGGGAACCCAAAAGGCCGCATAACCCAGGGTTACCAGCCACAGGCTGGGCAAACGGCCATAGCGTAAGGCCAGCCAGAGCACCACGGGCGAAAGGAAAAAAGGCCACGACTGCTGGCTGAGCACCGCCCAACTCCAAAGCGGAAGGTAACCCTCGCCGGGGTCAGACATCTGATACGACTCATAGAGCCAGTTGCCGCTGGGCAGAGTTTTCACATGCAGATGGGTCAACGTGCCGCAACGCAAACAAAACAGGTTCTTCTTGGGGAAATGAATTTCCACATGCTGGCTTTGGGTCGAACTGGAGGCGTCTTTGAACATCTCCTTGTGGGCCCGACCGGTGACCCGCCGCGCCAGGTCGGTCAGCGGCCCGCCCTGGCTACAGGCCAGACCCATGGCTACCACCACCACCAGCAAAGAAGCCGCCATGACGCGGCCGGGACGTGGAGACGAGAGCAGTCCGCGTCCGATGGTCACCAGCGAAGCGGCGCAGCAGAGGGCGAAATGGGTTTCATAAACGATGGCCAGGCCGCCCAAAACGACGCCCAGAGTCACCACCCAGGCCCAGGCCATGTCTTCGCGCAGGCGACTCCAGCAACCCAATAACAAGTAGAGCACCAGCAGCAGGTAAAGTTGGGCGACGGGATTATTGTTTTGCAGAGTGTCCCAAAGTCCGGCTCGAGAAGCCACCTGCACACCGATTCCCAGGAAAAAAGTGGCGCCCAGGGCGCTGGCCCGCGACCCGCTGCCTCGCCGCACCGCCCAGTAGCTCACCAGAATCTGCAGAGGCTGCAGCAGGGCCGTCACCCAAAACTGAGTGGTATAAGTAGTCAGGCCGGTCAAGCGCGCCCAGATGACGATCAGCAGATCTCGCCCGTAATGGCCATTGAGCTGTAAAGTTGGAAAGAAAGGGTTGTGCGGCGGGAAATCTCCTTTTAACAATAAGCCCTGGATGGGAGCGTGGATCCAGTAGTCATCGTCCATTTCCTGCGACTGCAACAGCACCGCATAGAGGAAAGAGGCCAGGGCCAGCAGCCACACGGACCTGAGCACGGGTCCGGCATCCTCGGGACCCTTAGCCGGCAGCAGCCAGATCAGCCAGGCCAGCACCACAAAAAAAACCGCCAGGGCCTGGGGCCAGATCGACCAACCAACCCAGCGCAGGGCCGCGTTGCTGGGCAAAAGAAGCAGCACCTGGGCCAGCGCCAGACCGATGGTGATGGCTTCCGCCCAGCGGGAGAGGCCCAGCGCCCGGCGGGCGAAGGCTATCCCCAGCAGCAGCAGGACGGCGAGCAGCACCAGCGCCGATTCGAAGCCCCGTTAGCTTACCCTCTCAGGCCCCGCCACAGGCGTGAGAACAGACCCCCTTTGGGCAGCGTGTCGGTCAGCTTCCGGCGCACCGAATGGTCTAGAATTTCCCACTCCATCTCCCACACGCGCAGCACCTGATCGCTGCCTAAAATATAGAGTTCGCAGCTATCCGAAGAGAGAGCCAGGCCGGTGAGTTTTCCCCATGGACCTTCGATGGATTGGCATAACAGCCGCTTTTCCAGATCCCAAATCTGGACCCAACCATTCTCCAGACCCAAGGCCAGGCACAGACCGTCCGGACTGATGGCCAGATGGCTGGCCCGACTGCCGATTTCGAGTAGTTGACCCAGATGGCGGCCTTCGGCCAGCTCCCAAAGGTGCAGGCGGCCATCCGGACTGGCAGTCACTCCGTAGCGCCCGTCGCCGTAGGTGCAGGCGGCAGTGGCCAGCAAAGTCGCCTCGTTGTGGTCGGAGGAAGAAAAGGCGCGCACCACTTTGCCGTTTTTGCAGTCCACGGTTTGCAGGCGTCCGGGGGTGACGGGCCCACCCAACCAGGCCTGATCGCCGATGCCCAGCATCCAGGTGAGACCGGTCGCCGGCCTTTGGAAAACTTCCTCGCCCAGGCTAAAGTCCAGACCGCACAGGACATACTGATTGGTCAGAGCCAGCACATGCTCGTAAGATAGGGACCAGTGCAAGTCTACTACACCGCCTCGGGTAGCCACCACACGCCGCAGGCATTGGCCGCTGGCCAGGTCCCAACTGCGCACCCCTCGGTCCAGAGAACCGGAAGCGGCTTGCGTTCCGCCGGGATGCAAGGCCAGGCCGCGAATGCTTTCGCTGTGCCCGGGAAAACCGCGGATGCAGTTGCCCATCTGACTGTCCCAAAGCCGCATGATCTTGTCGTTGGCCGTCAGCAAGCGGTGGCCGGGTAGTTGCAAAATAACGCAGGGGAGGATGCCGCCGGCTTTGTCCAGCAAACGGACTTCCCAGCATGAAAGCAGTCCGCCGCGCGTCAAATGTTGGCCCAGTTGGCGTGTCAGAGCTCGTGCCTGCGGGTCACGCCGGTAACCGGGAACTTCCCGCGCTCCCTGCAGAGATTCCCGGGCCTTGACGAACTCTCCCTGGGCACAGGCCTCTTCCGCCTGGCGCAAGAGGGCCAAAAATTGCTCGCGGCTTTCTTCCAAGTCCTGACCGCCGCGCGTATAGGTCAGCATCAACTCGCCGGGCAGCACGCGCCAGGGCTCATCAAACTCGTAAAGACGAAAACTTCCTTGCACCGTGACCACGGCAAAAAAACGCCCATCTTCCGAGAAGCAACCATCGCTGACCGGGCCGTCTTCGATGACCAGGGAGCGCCGCATGCAACCGCTCTCCACTTCCCGAATCTCCAACAAATAACGGTCCTCGAACGGGCGCCAGGTGAGCATGAAATCTCCGTCCGGCGAGACCCGCGACTGCCCGGCCAAACGGCGGGCGCGCTGCCCGGTGCGCGAGTCGAAGATGGAAGTCTGCCATTCGTGAGTTTCGGCCGTCTGGCTCTGCACCAAAGCAAAGCGGCCTTGCCGGGCAAAGCTGACCGACTGCACGGCCGCCCCTTCGGCCAGCTCTACGAAAAATTCACCCGTGTTGAGGTGCCAGGTGCGAGCCGTGCCGTCATTGCTGCCCGTCACCACCAGACCGGTCTCGGGGCTATAGTCCAGACAGGTGACAAAGTCGCGATGCCCCTGCAAAACTTGCAGACACAGTGCCTTGTCCACATCCCAGACCCGGGCGGTGCGATCACAGGCGCCCGTGAGCAACCGATTGGGCTCGCAGAACATGGCGCTGAGAACCTGCTTTTGATGGCCGCGCAAGAGTCGGGCGGACTTACCGTCCTGCAGGGACTGGATGCGCAGTTCCACCAACCCGACCACGCTCGACAGGCCATCCGGAGTCAAGCAGTAGTAGCGTTCTCCATGGTCCAGCGCGCTCTCAAAAACACCGCTGTCGAGAGACCAGCAGGCGGCCGGCAAAGTTTCCACCGCCAGCACCTTGTCGGCCGGTAAGGAGATGACCACCTTGCGCAAGCCAAAGTCATGGCGAACACTCCAGGAACGCCGTCCCGAATCGGGAGGAAGCCATTCCATGTGTTCGTGACCGAGCCACAGCCAACCGCCTCCGGCCCACTGTACCGAAGTCAGACGGTGCTGTCGCTGCAAATGCAGCAGAGGTCCCGGCTTGGGAAAAAGGCAGCGACCCTGCAACCGGCGCGTTTTGGCCAGGGCCATTTCCAGATGGTCCCGGGCGGCTTCGTCGAGCGGATTGATGTAGAGGGACTGCTGATAGGCCTGGGCCGCTTCGGCATAACGCTCCAGGGCCATGCGCGCATCCCCCAGGTGGCGCCACACCGAACTGTCGCTGGAAGCTTCCACCTCGCTGAGGGACGCGTCCAGGTTCTGCTCGGCCATTTCCGCCTCGGCACCCAGCAGGTGGGCCAGACCGCAGTGGACCGCTCCGCGCGGATAGGTGACCTTGACCTGGCGCAACATGGCGGTCAAATCCCCCGGAGTATGGCGTCCCTGTTGCCACAGCAGCCAGCCGCGATTATAGACCACCTCGGGATGCAGCGAGTCGAGCCGCAGCGCCTGCTGCCAGGTCTTTTCCGCCTGGTTCTTGCGTCCCAACGAGTACAGGCTGACGGCTTTGTTGTTGAGCACGTCCACTACCGCCTCCACCGGCTTGGGAACAGGTCTGGGATAGGGTTTGCCGGTGACTCTGGCATAAATTCCCGCCAGTTCCTCGCGCAGCACCAAAGCCGTTGCGTGACGCCCTTGCGGCTCCTTGGCCAAGAGCTTGAGAATGGTCGCTTCCAATTCAGGCGGAATAGATGGTTGCAACAGGCTGGGACGCGGCGGCTCCTCGCTCAAGACCTGGCTCAGGAGCTGCCCCAGGCCCAGTGGGCCGGGCCCGGCCTCGAAGGGCAGCTGCCCCACCGCCATTTCGTAGATGACCACGCCCATCGCGTAAAGGTCAGCGGGAGCTCCCACGTCTTCTTGCATCCATTGTTCGGGAGCGCAATAGTTGGGAGTGCCCAGGACGGTGCCGGTACTGGTCAAACCGGCATCCATTTCGGCCACGTTGACGTGACCGCCGGCCGAGCGCGGACGCTCCTCGGCGCCCTGCAGCTTGACCAGCCCGAAGTCGGTCACGTAAAGACGGCCTTCCTCATCGAGCAGCAGGTTGGCCGGCTTGACGTCGCGGTGCACAATGCCGGAGACATGAGCGTGATGAAGTCCGTCACAGGCTTGAATGGCCAGATCGATGACACGCGGCCAGTTAGCCACTCCGTAACGGCGTTGCTCGATCGCCTCCTTGAGACTGCCGCCGGCCACGTAGTCCAGGAAAAGCAGCGGGATCCCTTCGTGCTCGCGGATGAACCAGCAGCGCACGATGTTGGGATGAACGCCCAGGTCGATCCAGGTCTGCGCTTCCAACAGCCAGCGCTCTTTGTCGGTTTCCTCGGTCAGCAGATCCGCTCGGGGTGACTTGACGGCCAGGCTCAGGTTCCAGTCTCGGTGGCGGGCCAGATAGACAGAGCCCATACCGCCACGGCCGATACGTTCCTGGATCTCGAGGTTGCTGCCCAGACTCAAGCCGGTCAGGTCGCCGACGGAACGTTGCGAAACAACCGAGGAAACGGAGACGGTTGAGCCGGTCTCCTGGTAGTTGCTCAACTGTTCCCCCTCAACATTCAATGAGATGTGTTGAGGAAGTCAAGTGCGAATTCCTGCCGATTTTTGCACCGTGGGCATGGTAGTTGCTTCTCAAATCTTCTTGAGTAACTTAAGCCAGCGCCGTTGGGCTACCGGCATCTGCCGGTGCATGGAATACTCCGGCTGCTCGCTGCGATCGGGAAAGAAACGCCGCAAAATCTTGGTGATGAGCAGCCGGTCGTGCCAGCAGAAGGCCTCGAAAATCGGCGCCGGGCAACGGTTGCGAAAAACGGCGCTGGCCATGTCCACCAGATAGAGTTGGCCGTCATCTCCCCAGAGCACGTTGGCGTCACGGCCAAACCAGCCATCCGAGTCATGGCCCAGGTCGGCGTGAGCCACCCCCAGGGCGTGCAGTCCAGCCAGCAACTGGCGCGCCTGCTCGATGATCGCGAAGGGCAACCGGTGCGTCTCGCGCGGGATGGTATTCAGAGAACGCCCGGGGATGGCTTCCACCAGCAGGCTGTCTGAGTCCGGGCGGGCCAGCAGTCTGGGAACTCCGACCAGGGAGTCGGCGGCCGCATAGGCCGCCGCCTCGTTCTGGATGGAAAGCCGGCCTATAGAATGGCGGTAAAGCCAGCTGGCCTTGGAGAAGTCCTTAAGGAGCGCTGTTCTGCCGTCGGGACAACGGAGCAGGCGCACGCGGGCTCGGTCTTTGCCCCCTACCTGCAGCACCGCCTGCGTGTTCTCCTCAACGTAACGGCGCCAGTCCAGGCCTGGTGTGAGCCAGGCCGGCGCCCGCAGAGCGACTTCCATAAGTCAGAGCATTCAAGCCAGCACGCCGTGCGGGTTGCTCCATTCCTTGAGAGCATCAAAGACCTGGGCGCTGTTCTTGCAGGCGGACCACTCCAGTACCGGCAGCATATCTTCGACATAGTCTTCTGTGCGCATGCCTACCAGCACGCTGGAGACTCCAGGTACACCGTCCACCACCCAGACGCCCAACTGCGAGAGGGAGGCGCCCGCGCCCGCTCCCGGCAGTTGCGGCATCAGTTCGGCCACCGATTCGGAAACTCGCTGGCTCTTGCGGATGGCAATCTCTTCCAGGTCATTGCTGACGTCCCGGAAAGTGGCCATGTATTTTTCCCGCCAGCGAATCCAGGGTTCGGTGATGGCGCCGGTCATAGCCTGGTCCAAAGCCTGAATCTGATCGAGCAAGGCCGGCCGGATCTGGCGGCTCTCCAACTGGGTCCAATGGTCCAGGTTCTGCAGGTGCATGTCCAGACCGCGCATGTTTTCGGCGAAGCGGAACAACTGGTCGGATCCGGGTCCTTGCACGAAGGGCCCGAAAGTTTCGCGATACTCGTTCTCGGCCTCGGCCATCGCCTGAAGACTCTTGTCCAGGTTGGGTTCCTCTTCGGACTCGAAGTCGGCCAGGCGCACCAGCGTCTGCTGCACGAAGCAGTTGAGCGGACGGTTGACCAGCAAGGCCAGGCCGGCTTTTTCCACCTCGGCCGAGAAGCCCTCGGCCGCTTCCGGCTCGAGCAAATTCAGGGGTGTCTGAACCACTGCGAAATGGTGATTCTCACCGCCCACTTTCTTGGCCAGCTCCAACATGCGAGCGAAGGAAGTGGCGGTGAACTCATCGGCGGGAGCGGCAAAGGTATTGGAAGACACTCCGTAATAGCCGATACGGCCTTCTTTGACCAGCTCTTCCAGGCAAGCAAAAGCCTGTTCCAGGCGGCGCTCAAATTCGCTGCGGGAAGCGGCCAGATCGGCTCCTTTTTGCTTGGCGTCCAGCAAATAATACTCGGGATTGTGCAGCAGCATAACGTCCACCCTGGCCAGCGACAGCCGCATACAGCAGCGCTCCAGTTGGTCAGCCAGAAACATCGGGTGAATGCAGTGCCAAAGACCATCCTGGTAAGTCACCAGTTCCGGGTAGGGCTGGCCCAGTTGCTCGCGGGCACGGGCCACATCCAGATTGCTGCCCTGGATGTAGCCGGCCTTGCTGACCACCACCAGCTCCTCGCGGCGCTCGGGGTGCAGGCGCAGAATGCCGCCGATGAGGCGTTCGCTGCCTCCTTCGGTGTAGTTGGTGGAAGTGTCGATCAGATTGATGCCGCCCTCCAGGGCTGCTTCCAGAGCCAGGCGGTGCTCTTCGCTCTCATCGTCGACTCGGTAGCCGCCAAAGCCGAGGCGGCTGACCATCAAACCCGTCTGGCCGAGCTTCTTGTAGGCTTTGGGCTTGGCGGCGGCCAGGCGAGCGGTGGCTTCGGGAGTGGCGCCGCCGGGCAGACGGGGGTGCAGTTCAAAGCGCACGTGTTCTTTCAGGGCGGCGATGGCTTTGACCACATCTTCGGCCTGGGTCACCGGCGCGGCGCAGGTGCCGGACTGGCAGAAATGCGCGGTGGGAGTGGCTTCCACCGTCTTGCCCTCGGTCAGCTTGAGTTCCGCATGGCTCTCGCCGGCGCGCAGCCAGGCGATGGCTCGGTTAGGCACAAACAGGCGGCCCAGCGCATCCATGACAGGCTGGCGCCCGGCCTCGGCCGGCACGGACCAGCAGACTTCCAGCGGACCGGCCAGGCAGTAGTCGAGCACCAGCAGATGGCGGCAGAAGCCGGCCGGGAAAGCGCGCAACTCTTTGCCCAGGGCAAGCAAGGTCCCCAACGCCTGCTCGCGCAAGTCTTTGCGATCGAGCTGATAAGCCAGGCGGGCCAGCACCAGCGCGGCCACGGCTTGAGCCGAAGGCACCGCCGCGTCGCTGGAGTTGCGATGGCGCACCAGTAGCTCTTCGTGATCGTCGCTGGTGTCGTAAAAGCCGCCGTCGGGATGGGCGAAGTGCTTTTGCATGCTCTCGCTCAGTTGCCGGGCCCAGACGAAATATTCGAACTCGCCGCAGGCCTCGTACAGGCTCAACAGGCCTTCGGCCAGGAAGGCATAGTCTTCCAGGTAGGCGTTCAACCGGGCCTGGCCGGCGCGCCAACTGCGCAGCAGCCGGCCTTCCCCCCTGGTCAGGTTGGTCTTGAGGAAAGTCGCGGTCTGGCGAGCCGCCTCCAGATAGCGAACTTCCCCAAAGACGCGATAGCCTTCGGCCAGCGCCTGAATAGCCATGCCGTTCCAGGCGGTGACGATCTTGTCGTCCAGCCCCGGTGCCACCCGCCGAGCCCGCGCTTCCAGCAATTTTTGCCGCGAGGCCTCGAGTTCTTTTTCATAATCATCGGCGTCCAGGCCGAGTTGGGCGGCCACCTGGTTAAGAGGGCGGCTGACGTGCAGGACATTCTTGCCCTCCCAATTGCCCTGGCTGTTGACGCCGTAGTAAGCGCAGAAGTTGCGGCCCGGGCCCTCGCCCAAAACGTCCAGAATCTCTTCGACCGTCCAACAATAGTATTTACCTTCTTCCCCTTCCGACTCGGCGTCGCGGGAGGAATAAAAGCCGCCTTCGGGGGCTGCCATGTCGCGCAGCAGATAATCCAACGTCTGGCGGGCCACTTTCTTGTAAAGCTGGCTCTGGGTGGCCTGGTAACCTTCGATGTAAAGGTTGGCCATCTGCGCGTTATCGTAAAGCATCTTCTCGAAATGCGGCACCATCCAACGCTCATCCACGGCGTAGCGGGCGAAGCCGCCGCCCAGGTGATCAAAAATCCCCCCGTTGGCCATACCGTCCAGGGTGCGCACGGCCATCTCGGCGACTCGCGGGTCGCCGCTACGGGCGTGATAGCGCAACAGCAACTGCAGATTGGAGGGCGCCGGGAACTTGGGGGCCTTGCCAAAGCCACCGTTCTGGGCGTCAAAGCGCTGGGCCAGATCGGAGATCGACTGATCGAGCAACTCCGGCTCCAAACCGAGTACCTTGCCTTCCCCTTTGAACTGGCGCTTGAGCCGGGAAGTGACCCGCTCCGCCTGCTCCACCAGCTCGTTCTTGCTGTTCTTCCAGACCTCGCTGAGCTGGGTGAGCAGAGTCAAAAACCCCGGGCGGCCGGGGCCGTCCTCGGCCGGGAAGTAGGTACCGGCAAAAAACGGTTTCAAGTCGGGGGTGAGAAACACATTCATGGGCCAACCGCCCTGCCCGGTGATGCTGAGAGTGGCGGCCATGTAGATTTCGTCCAGGTCAGGGCGTTCTTCGCGGTCGACCTTGATGGCCACGTAGTTTTCGTTGAGAATTTTAGCGATAGCCGGGCTTTCAAAGCTCTCGCGTTCCATCACGTGACACCAGTGGCAGGCCGAGTAGCCGATGCTTAAGAAAATCGGCTTGCCCTCTTTGCGGGCCTTTTCCAAAGCTTCCTGACCCCAGGGAAACCAGTCCACCGGATTGTGGGCGTGCTGCAACAGGTAGGGACTCGACTCCCGGGCCAGCCGGTTGGTGTTCTGGTGTGTCTCTGTGCTCATTCTGGGGACCTTTCTCTGGACGGGTATGAAGGCTCAGCATTCCCCAAACTTCGAGGAACTATGCGCGAAAATGAACCGTTGCCCAAGGTAAGACGTGATGCAGGGGGTGTGTGATATCGGTTATTGACGGCCGAGTCCGATTGTAGGAAGGTGGAAGGATGATAGAGAAACACTCAAACGGAGTGGAGGCCTTATAGATGCAGGCGCTTTGGAATAACCCGATCTTCTTCAAATACCGGCTGCTCGAAAGCCGCGAATACCAGCGCTCGAAGTCCAGCTTTTGGGTGCGACAAATGAGTCTCGTCTGGTGCGTGCTCGTTCCCCTGGCTTTCGTGGCCATGCTGGCTCTGCCGGAAATCCTGGACGCCGTCTCGCCCGTCTACGACCAGGACCGCCTCTACAATGCCCTGACCAGCTTGACCCACCAATGGCTGGGCGCCCTCACCATCAGCCACTTCCTGGTCCTGCTCGTGGCCATCGGCCTCTCGCTGCACGGCACCAGCAGTCAGGTGACCGGGGAACGCGAGAAAAAAACCTTTGAGAGCCTGCAGTCGACCATGATGTCGGCCAGCGAAATCGTCAACGGGCGCCTGGCCTCCGGACTCTGGCCGGTGCTCCGCGAACTGCTCATCGTGTCCCCTCTGGCTCTACTGCTGGGCGCCGTGGCCGGTTTCGGAATCAAAGCCATGCTGTGCATCGCCCTGCTCTTCTCGACGGTGGCCTTCTACGGAACCGTCGGCTTGTGGAGTTCTTACTGCTGCAAGAGCACCCAGAACGCTCACAGAATGGCCGCCGGCGTAGCCGGCAGCTTGTTGATCCTGACGCCCCTGGCGGCCGCCCTGAGCAGCAACCAATCATTGCTGCTGCTTCATCCGGTCTATGCCAGCGGAGCCCTCGCCCAGGGAGCCATGCCGGTGCTGCTGGTGACCGCTTTCCACTTCTGTGCAGCCTCGCTGCTCTGGCTCGATGCCCTGCGGCGCGAACGCTCCGCGGTGAGAATTTAGGAGGCCCCAAGAGATGTTTCGCAGATTTAGCAACTACCTCCAGCGGGTCAAAGGCATTCACGAAAACCCCTTCTGGGTCACCAACCGCAGCCGCGCCGCACGTGCCTCGGCCCTCAGAACCTTATGGCGCGGCTACGCGGGCTACGCCCTGCTGCTGATGCTGCCGCTGGGCCTTTTCACCAATTATATGGTGGAAGCCAGCGGCTTGAGCAACGACAACGACCGGATGAACCTGGCCATCGCCCTGGCCGCCGCCGGTGTCATTCAACTACTGTATCTCTCCACCAAGGCGGCCTTGAGCACGGCGCCTTCGGTGGTCCAGGCGCGCCAGCAGGGCACCCTGCTGGCCCTGGCCCTGACCCGCATCAACAGCGCCGACTTCGCCGACGGAGTGGCTCTCTCCGAGAGCCGTTCCTTGCTGCGCGAGTTCGCCGTCTGGACCCCCGCTCTGGCGGTGGTCACCCTGATGTCGGGCCAAAGCCTCTATTCGCTGGTGATGCTGGTGGTGCTCTCGGCCCTGTGCATCCTCTACTTCGCCTACCAGGGCGTCTACATCTCGGCCACCTGCAAAGACACCCACGAGGCCGGTCGCAAGGCCTCGGTCAACACCCTGGTTTGGATGGCCGGCAGCGGAATGCTCTTTATGATCGGTGGCTTCGTGCTCGGACCGCTGTGGTTGCTCCATCCGGTCTTCGGCTACCTGTGCTCGATGTTCGGCGCCGGCAGCCCCACCGGCCCGATGATGCAGGAAAGCCTGTCGTTACTCTTCTGGTGCGGTTGGCCGGCGCTGATCACCCCCGTTTATATGTGGATGATCCTGAACGCCCGCCAGTCTGCCATCCGCGCTCTCGAGCGCGTGCGCATCGGCTAGAGCGGCTTGAAAATTGCCCCAGGCTCAGGCGGTCTGTCACCAGCAAGCTGGCTTCCCGACCGCGTACCGTGCACGGGGCAATTTCAGCACAACCAGAAGAGCGCCAGGCCGCTTCGCGGCACCGGCTTCTGAGCAGCGTGCAGTCTCCCTCCGGTATCGGCCGCATCCTGGCCGGCCGCTACCGCATTGAGCGCCTGCTGGGCACGGGCGCCAGCGGAACCGTCTGGTTTGTGCGGGACACCCGTGAGAAGGGCAAAGTCTGGGCCCTCAAAGAAGTCGACGTGTCCGGCCTCTCGTCCCAGGAGCAACTGGAAACCTGGAACATGTTCTCGCGCGAAGCGGACATGTTGATGCAACTGGAGCACCCTTATCTGCCCAAAGTGGTGGCCCGCTTTCAAGAACAGGGCCGCCATTTTTTGGTGATGGAGCGAGTAGAGGGGCCCACTCTGCAGTCGGTGCTCAAGGATGCTAAAGTTCCCATCCCTGAAGGCGACGTCATCTCCTGGGGAGCCCAGTTGTGCGAAGTGCTGCACTACCTGCACTCCTTGGAGCCCCCCATCGTCTACCGCGACCTGAAACCGGCCAACGTCATGGTCAGCGTGCGCGGACCTCTGAAACTGGTCGACTTCGGCATCGCCCGCGTGCTCAATCCCACCCAGGCCGGTGACACCACCGCCTACGGAACGCCCGGCTACGCGCCCATCGAGCAGTATCTGGGAAAGACCAGTCCCCGCTCGGACCTCTATGCCTTGGGAGCCACCCTCTATCAGTTGCTCACTTTGCAAGACCCCGAGCCGTTCCGCTTTAACTTTCCCCCCTTGCGCCGCTTCGCACCCGAAGCCAACCCCAAACTGGAGCTGCTACTCGGCGACCTGCTGCAAAAAGAAGCCGAGCAACGCCCCGAGTCCGCCTACGAAGTGCTGCAACGCCTGGGCGAGATCCGCGAACTAAAAAAGAGCATCTGGAAGCGTATGAAAGTGCAAGTCAAAACCTGGTGGTCCGGCAATCTGTAACCATTGACCCTTCAGCTCGGGATGACTATGATGGTCACATATGAGACGAGCATCGATCGCCGAAGCCAAAGCCAAGCTTAGTTCCCTGATTGCCCACGTAAAGGCGGGGGAAGAAGTGGTGCTGACCGAGCGTGGCCGCCCGGTAGCTCGCCTCTGCGCGGTGACCAACTCGTTTGACGAAGTTATCCTGGACATGGTCAAGCAAGGTCTGTTACGTTTACCCGAGGCAGAGGCTCAGTTACCCGCAATACAGGCCCAAAGCAGTCGCCCGGTGGAAATAGAACGAGAAGACCGATTTTGATATTTTGGGATTCCTCCGCTATCTTGCCCCTCGTCATCCAGGAACCCCGTAGCGCCGAGGTGCGCGCAAGTTTTACCGGAAGCAATCATATTATCTGGTGGTCGACTCCCCTAGAGTGCGAGTCAGCATTATGTCGCAGAGTCCGCGAAGGCGAATTTACCCAAACGGAAGCTCGCAACATACGGAACGAACTGGAACGTCTCAGGCAAGGTATGCTCGAAGTTCTTCCGACCCCCGAAGTCAGACGGTTAGGAATGGAGATGTTGCGTGTGCACACGTTACGAGCTGCCGATGCCGCACAACTGGCAGCGGCTGAAATATGGCGTCGCCGCTCGGGAGAAACAATTTCCTTTGTGTGTCTGGACCAGCGACTCCGGAACGCCGCTCTGACGCAAGGACTGGTCGTGCTGCCCTGAATTCGCAGGGAAGCTGCCGGCCGGGGAAAAACTGGCAGCCATGTTTTCTCGAATTTTGATTGCTAATCGCGGTGAAATTGCCGTTCGTCTTTTGCGCGCCTGCCGCGAGCTGGGTATCTCGCCGGCGCTGGCTTACGCACCCATCGATCGCGATACGCTGGCCGTGGAGTTGGCTGACGTGGCGGTGGAGCTGAAGGGAGACACGCCGCGAGGCTGTTACCTTGACATTGAGGGATTGGTAGCGGCAGCCAAGAAAGTTGGAGCGCAGGCCATCCATCCGGGCTATGGCTTCGTCTCCGAGAACGCGGACTTTTCCCAGCTATGCCGCGATTCGGGTATTGTCTTCATCGGTCCGAGCCCGGAAGTCATCTACGGGCTGGGCAACAAAAACCAGGCGCGCAAGCTGATGACTTCGGCCGGACTGCCGGTGGTGCCGGGCACCGAGGAGCCGGTCCCCACCGTGGAGGAAGCGGTGGAACTGGCCAGGTCCATCGGCTACCCCCTGCTGGTCAAAGCCAGCGGCGGGGGAGGCGGGCGCGGCATGCGCAAGGTCGACAACGAAACCGAACTGCGCCAGGCCTTTCCGCAGGCGCGTTCGGAAAGCCAGGCCGCCTTCGGCTCAGGCGAGCTGTTCCTGGAAAAATATGTAGAGCGGCCCCGTCACGTCGAGATTCAAATCCTGGGCGACGCCCACGGCAACGCCGTCTACCTGGGTGAGCGCGAATGCTCCATCCAGCGGCGTTTCCAAAAGATGATTGAAGAAGCTCCTTCGCCGGCCCTGACTCCCGAACTACGCGAACGGATGGGCCAGGCGGCCGTGGCCGGCGCCAAAAAGCTCGGCTACTGCGGAGCCGGCACCTTTGAATTTCTGGTCGATGCCCAGCGCAACTTCTACTTCTTGGAAGTGAATACGCGCCTGCAGGTAGAGCATCCGGTCACTGAGCAAATCACCGGGTTGGATCTGGTCAAATTACAAATCCGCGTGGCTCACGGAGAGGTGCTGCCCATCCGCCAGGAGGACGTCCAGTTGCGCGGCTGGTCGATGGAGTGCCGCATCACCTGTGAAGACCCCTATCGCGGTTTCCTGCCGACACCGGGCAAGATCGAGCGGCTCCATTTACCGGCCGGGCCCGGCGTGCGCGTGGATACCCATCTCTATCAAGGCTACGAAGTTCCCGGTTCCTTTGATTCGATGGTGGCCAAGCTCATTACCACCGGACGCGACCGCGAAGAAGCCCGCACCCGTATGCTGGTGGCCTTGCGCGAATTTCAACTGGCCGGCATTTCCCACACCATTCCCTTTCATTTGGCCGTGCTCGAGCATCCAGAATTCGTGGCCGGCAATCTGACCACTCATTTCCTGCCGGAGTACCTGCCCAAGTTAGCTCGCACCAGATCCCCACAGGAGCTGGACTTGATGACGGCGGTGGCAGCCGTGGAAGGCCGGCGGAGCGAGCCTCCGGCGCCGGCAGTATTGGCGGCCAGCGAAGCCCAACTCTGGAAAATGGCGGGTCGTTAACTTTCGCATTCACACTTCCTTAGCCCTCATGGGCTATGCTCTGCGAGAGGGAATTTGACGATGCGTATTCAGACCAATCACACCCCCCCCAGGCTGGCCGGGCGTAAACCTGTGGCTTCTCTGTCCGACGACAAAGCGCCCCAGGTCACCGGCCAGGACATGCTGCTGCTCAATCGCATTCAGTCTCAGGAGAGGCTGATGCGCGCGTCCTACGCTCTGCCCTGGACGGGAGCCGCGGTGGGCGCCGCAGGTGTTTACTACCTGGCTAAAACCACAGTATTGAACCAATTCTCCGCCATCGGGAATCACCCGGGACTATGGTCCTCAGGTCTGGGACTGCCGGTCGGTTTGCTGCTCGGCGCCGGGCTGGCGGAATACCTCTCGACCAATGCCGCCGTGAAAATCGAAGAAGCCGAAGCGCAGTTGAGTCGCAAGTAATTCTAAGGCGCCGGCTCCTGCGTAGGGCCCAGGTCGTTGCTGTAGCTGGGGATATTCAGTCCGTTCAAGCCGGGAAAGCAGTCTCCGTGGTTGTTGCCGACGCATGAAAAACTGAATCGATCAGGCGTCGTAGTGGCAACGTAATCCAGGAAGGTGCAGGTACCGCGGCTCGGGCAGGTGGGCAACCGCTTCAGATAATTCCCCGAAGTAAGTACCCCCAGTCCGGGCAGTCCACTGGTATCGGGAAAGCGACCGTCATTGTCGACGGCATACATTTCCAAGGCCGTAGCCGTGGACTTACACTGCGAAACGCAGGCGGATAACTGGCTGCGCGCGCGGGCTCGTTTGAAATTGGGCACTAGAATCGCCGCCAGGACCGCAATAATAGCAATCACGATCATCAGCTCGATGAGGGTGAACCCCCGCTTACGCCGCCACATCTGGACAAGTATACCACAGAATGGGAAATTTTGGGGAGGGGGAGCGAGGTGGGCGCCAAAATCTAGGCGCGATGACCAAGTTGAGTGTTTTAGGACTGGGGCTACGCTGCCCCGAGCAGGCCAGCCATCGCTGCCTGGAGGCGTTGCGCCAGGCCGACCGGGTCTTCCTGATTTCCGACAATCTGGAAAAGCAAGCCTGGCTGCGCCAGTTGAACCCCAACTTCTACAATTTAATGACTCACTACGCCCTGGGCAAGCCCCGGCGTGAGACCTACCAGGAGATGGCCGATCAAGTGCTGGCCTGCCTGAACGATGGCGGCAACGCGGCCCTGGTATCCTATGGGCACCCCCTGGTCTTCTGCGACCCGAGCCGACTGGCCATCGAACAAACGGCTCAGTCGGGCTACGAGGTGGAGATCCTTCCCGGCGTTTCCTCCATCGACTGCCTGCTGGCCGACCTGCGCGTGGACGCTCACCGCTACGGGCTGCAGATATACGAAGGCCACGATCTGTTGCTACATGCGGTGGCCGTCGATCCAGGCTGTTCACAAATCATTTTCCAGGTGCCCAGCCTGGGGGACAATACGGGAGGCTGGATCCCCGGTCGCTTCCGAGGTTTCATTCGGGCACTGGGAGAGAAACTGGCCCAAACCTTCGGCGCAGACCACGAAGTGGTACTCTACTTCGGGTCCAATTCCCCCGAACGTCCGACCCGAGCCGACCGCTGCCGCCTCGAAGAACTCCATCAAGTGGAGATGGTGAGTGAATACACCCTGTGGGTGCCCCCGCTCGCCTACGATAGCCTGCCGCCCGACCTGCGGCCTCGCGAAGAACCGGTGGAACTGGAATTGGCCGGCACCGGGCTGGTCTGGGCCGATCGCACCCAGGAGACCACCGACCTCATGGCCGGGCGCGCCATCTACAGCCTGCAGCCGATCGCGGAAGTTCCTCAGGCCCAGTTAGTGACTGAATTCAATCAGTTGCCGGACGATGGCCGGCCCAAACTGGTGCTTTTTCCCGCCCATCCCTGTAACAGTGGAGCGGTGGACTGGGCCAGGCAGGCTCAGGCAGCGAAGCTGAGTTACCGAATCCGTCCTTCTATTTCTTGGGAAGACGGAGTCTACTGCGATGTTCCGCTGGATCCGGGGTTGTTGGGTTTTCAATCCTTCCCTCCCGAACATCAGCCGCCCGAACCACTCAACCTGGCCACTCTCTTGCGCCTACCGGCTGAAAGCCGGAACGGCGCTCTTTATTGGGGACCCTCCAGCGCCTTCCAAGCAAAACCCGAGGCGGACAGCCTGGCCCTTTACTTACCCGGTCCCAATCCCCGGCCCCTTGAGAACGCTCCCTTCCTGCGCGCTCTGCATCTGTCCGCGGTGGAACGCCTGGTGGCTTTCCTGGAACTGAACGAGTCGCGCCTGGTGCTGCAGAAAAATCCCAGCGCCAAGATGTGGCTGCACGCTCATCTACAACTGGCCGGCCGGGAAATTCGTGAAGCCCTGGCCAAAACCGACCTGAACCAACTGGCCGAGGATGGCAACTGGTCTCTCTATCTGCTGGATCACCCGGAACATCCGGTGGCGCCCTACCTGTTGCTGCGGATGCGCTGTGAGGAAGCGCTGGAGTCGGTGGCCAAGGGCATTTCTCTGGAGCCGCTGGCCGGCTGGATCAAGGCTCGCCGTTGAACTACCAGGTTTCCACGTTCTATGCTCTGACGCCGCTCTCGGATGGCGAAATCGAAAGACTCCTGGAAAGACTGCAAGGCTGGGAACCCGGACAGCCCCCTCTGAACGGAATGGTGCTGGTGGCTCCCGACGGCCTCAACGCCACTCTGGCCGGGGCGGCCGAAACGCTCGAAGCCATCGAAACCTGGCTGGCCGAGCGCCTGCCTTTGAGCATCATCAAACGCAGCCAGTCAGCCTTCGCCCCGTTTCGCCGCTGGAAGGTGGTGCGCCGCCGCGAAACGGTCACCAGCGGAGCCATCGGTCGAAAGGGTTCGCCGGCTCCCCACCTTTCGCCGCAAGAATGGCACGAAATGCTGCAACGTCCCGACGTCATGCTTTTGGACGTGCGCAATGACTATGAAATCCGCCTGGGTACTTTTCGCGGGGCCGTCGATCCGGGCACCAGCACCTTCACTCAATTTGCCGACTACGTTTCCCGTCTGGATGTCCCCAAAGACAAGCCCATCCTCACCTTCTGCACCGGCGGTATCCGCTGCGAGAAGGCGGCTCCCTACCTGAAGGCCCAGGGCTTTACCGAGGTCTACCAACTGGACGGGGGCATTCTGCATTATATGGAGAGCTATCCCCACGGCTTCTTTGAAGGCGAATGCTTCGTCTTCGATGATCGCGTGGCCCTCGACCAGAACCTGCAGCCCAGCGAGCGCTATCGGCGCTGCCCTGAATGCGGCCAGCCCGGGCTGGAACCGTGTTTTTATTGCGAGCCCGCCCGGGCATGAGAGCCGCCCTGGAAGTGCTGGCCCGCCAAAGAGGTCCGGTGCCGGCCCTGCAGTTAGCCGGGGGAGCCCATCCCGAGCTGCGGCCGGCCGCGGTCTTGCAGCCGGATCGCAGTCAGCGTCTGAACCTGGAAGCTCCCGATTGGGATGGTCAGCAGACTTTCCCGGAAGTCCATGTGCTGGCCACCCCCAGCCGCGAGGAAACCAGGGAATACCTGGCCCTGGCCCGGCGGGCCGGGGGGCGCGTCTTCTTGTGCGCGGAGAACCGGCTGGGAGCGGATGGTTGGCGTAAGCAGCTCAAACCCATCGATTCTTTCAGTCAGAATCACTGCCGCCTCATGGAACTGGCTCGGGACACCCTGCCTGATCAAGGGGACCCCCTGGCCTTACGGCCCCCCTACCTCGAAGCTGATTTTGTCAGCTGTCCCGGTCTCTTCAGTTGGGATCGTTTCGATCCAGGATCTCAATTACTGCTGGATTTCTTGCCTGCCCAATTGCCTGGAGACGGGGCTGACCTGGGCTGTGGTCCCGGACTTTTGGCCCGCCAACTCTTGAAGCGCGGCTGCCGGCACCTCGACTTGGTGGACGTGGATCAGCGAGCGGTGCGGGCCGCCTGGGCCAATTGTGCTCACGACGAGCGCTGCCGACCCCTCTGGCTCGATCTGGTGAAAGAAAAACCACCGGGCGGATACGACTGGCTCACCTTAAACCCGCCATTTCACGGTTCCGGCCAGGAGGATCGCGCCCTGGGCCTGGCCCTGCTGGCGCGCGCCGCAGGAGCCCTGCGCCGCTCCGGCACTCTATGGATGGTAGCCAATGAACACCTCCCTTACCAGGAGGCACTGGGCCCCCTTAATCTGCAACTGATAGAGGTGCGCCAGCAGCGCGGATATAAGCTGTTTCAATGCCGAAAGAACGCCTAGACAAACTGCTCTCGAACCTGGGGTATTGCACCCGCAGCGAACTTCGTAAAAATCTCGATCGCGTAACCGTACTCGGGGAGCCGGCGCGCAAAGCCGACCAGAAAGCGGAATGGTTTGAAGTCTGCTGGGACGGTGAACCGATCGACCCCGATCCTCTCTGGATTCTCCTGCACAAGCCCGAAGGCGTGACCTGCAGCCACAAAGATGTGGGCCGTCTGGTCTTCGAAATGTTTCCCGACCGCTACCTGATGCGCAAGCCGGCTCTCTCCACCGTCGGGCGCCTGGATCGCGACACCACCGGTGTGCTGCTGCTGACCACCGACGGAGCGGCACTGCACCGCCTGACCTCGCCCCGCTCTCAGATCGACAAAGTTTATCGAGTCGACCTGGTGGATGCGCCCACTCCTGAGCAACTGGAGAAACTGCGCGCCGGCGGAGCCCTGCTGGAGGACGACGACAAGCCCCTGCTGCCCTGCGCTATCGAAGGTACCGGTCCCCAGCAGGTGGAGATGACCCTGCACGAAGGCCGCTACCACCAGGTCAAACGCATGTGGCTGGCCGTCGGCAACCAGGTGGAGAAACTCCACCGCCAACGCTTCCACCGCTTCGAAACCGGCGACCTGGCCCCGGGCGAATATCGCTTGTTAAGCGTGGAGGAAACGGCCGGGCTCTAACCTCCCTCAGGGCTCGCCCAGCAGGGTCGAGACGGGGAAAATCCGGCCCGGCAGGTGCAGCAATTCCAATACCTCGCCCCGGCTTCGCTGGAATTGATCTCCATAGTTGTCGCCTTGAGGATCGCGATAGACTTCCACCTGACCATCCCGCACATTGACGATCCAGTACTCCGGAATGCGGGCCCGAGCGTAGAGCTTGAGCTTTTCCCCGCGATCATAGGCCAGTGAAGTGCTGGCTACTTCCAATACAAAGGGGACATGGGTCGGGTGAGCCGTATTGCCCGGCGTATCGGCGATAGCCAACAGGGCCAGATCCGGCTCTGGCTCGCTCAGATTCCCTAATCGTAAGGGGAGTTGCACCCGGACCAGATAGTCGGCGCCGAAATGCTTGGAGAAGAGGTGATTACACCAGGTCAAGGCTTCGGAGTGCTTCGGATCGTGGGGGCTCATCGGAACAATTTCTCCTTCGATCAGCTCGACACGCTCCTGGACGCCCAGAATACCGCACTCCACCATCTTGTAGAGATCGTCCACTGTAAAGAGCCGAGGACTTCGATTCACCAGCAAAGTCATGAAAAAATTATAGGTTGTTGATGGTTAGAAAGTAAACAACTGATGAACCCACGCTTGGGAACGAGCGTAGCCAGTTCATGACCAATCTCACGAAATGACTTGTCTTCCTTGCCGCGTTAGGGTTCAACCTTTTTGCCTCCACCTGTCTCTGCACATGCAATTTCGCACCAATAACCCTATCGGGTTGGCCATGGTTGTTTTGCCTATCTTGCTGGCCCTGACGGCTCTCCTTCGTGCCCTGGCCTGGTCTCTGGGTCCCCTCCGTTCTCAACGGTTAGCAAACCTACTTCATCACAAAATCTGCTGGCAGACGCCAGCAAGCTGATGGACCTCTACAAGGAGGATGAACGGGGCGACTCCCACACATCCGCATCAAGATGGACGGATTGCCCAACGCGAAGCGCCACCTCATCGCCCCCGCCATCTCCTGGGTGCACTGGGACTTCTAACCGTCCGACACGGCTCCAAAATGGCTGCCGGCGGGCACGGCCAGGCAAAACCAGAGCAACTGGCTCAGGGGCATGGTCCAACTCGAGGAGAGCAATCCGTGTTCCAGCAGCAACACACCCGCCACGGCCAGCCCACCCAGCATCAAGAGAAGGCGAAGTCCGGGCCTGGCAAAACGGCGATAACCCGCGAAGCCGGCCAGGGCGCCCAGACACCAGAACAAGATGGTGGTGGGAAAGAGGCCGGACAACGAGAGTAACGGCGGGAACAGCAAAAAAGCCAGAACACAGCGGTCGTCGCCGCGCGATTGTTCCCAATAGAGGCGCAAACGTTGCAGCATAGGCTCAAATTGGCCTCCCTGCCAGGCTCTCCTGCAGCCACAGCTAAGTGACCCGGATGCTGCGAATTCACGAACTGGTTGTCGGACAGGCCTGCCCACCCGGCCGCTTGGTGCGCCGGGGGACAGGTTGGCGACCCCTGGCGCTGCCGGTCCGGGTGTTCTTGCTCGAACATCCCGATTATGGGCAATTCCTTTGGGATACCGGTTATGGTCCGGCTTTCTGGAGAGCGACCCGATGGTTTCCGGCCCGCTTGCTGCGCTGGCTCATCCCGCCGCGCCTGCGCCCGGAAGAGCAGCTCACCCGGCAGGTCCGGGTCGAGCAACTGGCGGGCCTCGGGATATCTCACTTTCATCCCGATCATATCGGCTCGGTGCCCGATCTGCCGCCCTTGCCCACCTGGGTTTCGGGCCGGGAGTGGCGCCGGGTACAGCGGCTCGGCCCCTGGCAATCGCTCCACACCGCCCACCTGAAAGCCCTTTTTCCGAGAGGAGAAATACGGTTTTTTGAAGATCTGCCGGCTCCGCTCTGGCCGGGCCTGGAATTTCTCGGACCTGGCTGGGATTGGTTCGGAGACGGCAGTGCGCGCATTTTCCAACTGCCCGGCCACACCCGGGGCCACCTGGGGCTATGGATGGAAACCCTGGCCGGGCCCCTCTTCGCCGTAGGCGATGCTTACTACGTGCCTGAACAACTGGATGGAGTCGTGCTGCCGGTACCCACTCGCTGGGTGGTGGAGGATGCGCGAGCCTATCAGGAAACGCTCGATAAGCTGAAGCGGCTGCGCCGAGAACGCCCCGAGGTGGTGCTGCGAGCCTGCCACGAGCCCTGAACGACGAAAGCCACCAGATCGCTCCAGTGGCTTGCATCGTGACGGACTGAGGTATGCCGTCCCCCTGCTTTTCTGGTCAAGCAGAACCTCCTGAGTGCCTACCCAACTCAGGTCCCTCGACCTCCCCAGCGAACTCCGGAATTACGTCTTGCGACGCTGTGTCCTCACGAACACCGGCGCTGTGTCGAGCCGACCTCCCTTTTTACGGAGTGGAGCCGCTCCGGCTTACTGTGGTCTGCAAGCTACCCCTGGTTCTCCGCTCCCCAGAGCGCCGGCCTGCTTCCGGCCGGAGCGCTGTCCGCTTTCGCGTCCAGGTCTGCAATGTAGCCTATCAGCATGGTGGCTGTCAACCACGTACCTGATTGTTCACAGGGGTTTTGCAACAGATTCGAATTTTGTTCGTTTAAAAGAGGGAGAAATTTCCAATCAGGGCTTCCAGGTAGTTCTGCGAATGCTCGTTCTGGTTACGGCGTTCGGCGTCGGAAATGGTCTTGGCGTCCGGGACTTGCGACTTGACCGACTCCTTGGCCAGATGCCTGGCCGTATCCTTGATACCGGCGGTGGCGCCCTGTTCCACTGCTTCTTCGGCTACTTCCTTGGCGGCGGCTTTGGCTGCGGCGGTGGCGCCGCCTTTGGCGGCGGAACTGCTGCCGCCGCTCAGGACGGCCAGGGCCAGGTCGGGAGCAACATAGCCGGCCACGCCGGCGGCACCGTTCTTTTCATATTGTTCTTTGTAGTCGTTGGCCAGGGTGGTGCCGATGCCCTTGAGTTGCTCGGCGCCCTTCTTGTAGCGGTCCAGCGGGTTGTCGCCGTGGATGGCATCCTTGGCCAGATTAACGGGATTGAGGATCCCCTGCGAGGGGTTGAGCAGGGGGTTTTCGGCCAGGCTCTTGACAGCTTTGGCTGTCTGAATCGGATGGGTCACCAGGCTGGTGACGGTGCCGGCCGTGCCCTTGCCCCATTCCACCACGCCGCGGCCGAAGTTGGCGCCCTGATGGGCGCCTTCTTCCACCACTTCCTTGGACAGGTGCACAGCCTCCTTGACTCCGCCCACGGCCGCGTCTTTGACCTCGCCCGCCCTTTTGGAGGCTTCGCCGGTGACCTTCTTGGCCACGTTACCGCCCGCGCGAATCGCTTTCTTGACCAGACCAGAACCGGGGATGCTCAGACCCATCGAATTATCCTCCATCGAGTGATTTCAGACCATTTTAAGAGTCATGAAGCAAAGTGCCGATAAAACCTCCGGATAAAATATGAACAGGCCGACCAACCTTATTGCCGGCCTGTAAACGACGGGTTACTGTTTCCCGGCCTCGACCAGCAGTCGAACCTCCACGTCCTCTCCGAGAACGCTGCCCCCCTTGTCCAGTTTGGAGTTCCAGACGATGCCGAAGTCCTTGCGGTTGATGGTGAAGTCGCTGCGAAACCCGGCCACTTCTCCTTGGAAGCCAGGGCCGATACCCAACACCTGCACGGGAACCAGGACATCCTTGCTGACGCCGTGGATGGTCAAGGTGCCCAGTACATCCAGCTTGTTCGGGCCGCGCGGCGAGACTTTCTTACTCTGAAAGGTCAGGTTGGGATACTTATCCACGGCAAAGAAATCATCGCCCTTTAAATGGGCGTCGCGCTTTTCATTGTCAGTGAAGATGCTGTCGGCCTTGACCGTGAAGCTCACTTTGCTGTTACGCGGATCCTTCTGGTCGTAGTCGATACTGCCCTGAAAATCGCGAAACCGCCCCTCGACCTGGCTGACCAGATGGCGAATATTGAAGACCACGCTGCTATGAGCCGGGTCCACCTTGTAGCTGGCGGGCTCAGACCAGGCTGACAAAGCAAGAGTCGCCCCCAAGGCCAGACTGACCAGTGATTGCTTGAACATGAAGACTCCTTTGGGCCCCCTTCCGCCAGGATAGTCTTTTCCCAGAGACCCCATCAATGCTCAAACCAGAAACGAATCGTTTCCCGATTGGAAACGATAAACAAATCAAAGAGAATCGAGTAAACGGACCACCTGCTCGCGCTCGGCGACGCTCAGCCAACTCCACTCCTCTACTTCTTCTTGGCCTCGTGTGGCGGCCCGCAGAAATTCGGCGCAGAATTGGGTGGCCTGGGCCGGACGCTGAGCCGCTTTCAACTGGCTCAACTGCCCCGCCAACAGGACATTACCTCCAAGCGTATCACGCCGGCCCTGCAGCAAGGCCTGCAGAAAAGCCGGCTCGAAGTGCTCGCCCCGCCAACTTCGGCGCAGCAGGTAAGCGTAGGTGGGCCTGGCCGGCAATCGGGCGCAGGTGGGACGCAGCCAGGCGGCCAGCGGAAACGGCACCAACCCTTGTTCGAGCAGGTCCGGCCAGCAATCCGCCGGCCACTTCTCCCACACACCCGCCGGCAGCGGCTCGTCCAACCAGGCGGCGCGCCGTTCCCAATAAGCCGGAGCCAGCGCATGTCCGGCCGGCGGCTCGGGCAGACGAGCCAGCAAGGAAGCGACCTCTTGCTCCCGAGCGCGCAACAGCAGCCACTCCCCCGCCTCGGGGCCAATCGTTTCTCGCTCCAACAACTGCGCCTCAAAATAAGACTGCAATCGGTGGATTTGCTCTTCCGACAAAGCCGGCTGGAGCAACCGGCGCAAGCGAGCGTCCAGTCGCACCTCCGCCACCGGCCAATCCAGGCTCTCCCCGGGGGGCAAAAGGGGAACACCGTCCCAGGCCATGGCAAATCCATCCACCAACAGCCGCAATCCCGGGCCGCTCGGCGAGCGCGGCTGGGGAGTTCCATTGAGAAACACCGGCAGCACGAGGTTATCCAGAGGCGGCAATAGCGGACCGCGCCGCTGCGCCTTGAGCCGGCAGAAACCGTCGCGCGAGCGGCGATTTTCCTCAAGCTGACTGGTGGAGCCGTGCAAACGCAGGCGGCCGCGCGGAGCCTCCAGGGAGATCTCTACACAACCCTGCTGGGCGGCCGCCAGCATCCCCAGGGCCAGATAGCGCGGCCCGCGCTCCCGGTGCAGCAACAGGGAACGCAGTTGCTCCAAATCGGGTCCCGGGGAGCGAAAACGCAACTCAAAAGAGCGCCCGTCCCAGTCGATTTCGGCCGGCTCGGCCCCGTAAAAGGCGGCGAAGCGCAGCAGGTAGTGGAGCCAATCATCTCCACCGGCCTGAAAGGCTATCTCCACGCGCGCCAGATCCAGCGAGAATACCCCAGAAGATCCGGGTTGCGCGGCGGCGACCAGGCGCTCGATATGCTGAGAGAGTGGATCTTCTTCCATAGGGGGTGCTTTTGGGAAAATCTCAAAGACCGCCTTCACAAAGGTCGGGTAAAGTTCTTCAGTTACCTATTTTCGCGGAGGCACCTCATGCTTGCACTCGATTCCCAAGTACGCGCCGTGACCGTTTATCGTCAGGGAGCGGTGATCACCCGCGAAGTCGATTTGCGCCAGCCGGAAGACGGTTGGCCGCAGCAAGTAAGACTGGGCGGATTGCCGCTGGCCCTGGCCGACCAGAGCTTGCGCATACGGCTGAGTTTTCCGGAAGGAGGTTCGGGGCTGCTGGCCACCGATCTGCGCCTGGAACTGGATTGGCAGGAACCCGAGCCGCCTCCGGTGGTCGACCCGTCCGCGCTGAAACCCCTTCAGGCCGAACAGCGCCGCCTGCGCAACTTGCTGGAAAGCCTCAATCAAGACCTGACCCGCATCGAGGGGTTGGTCCCCGCCGCTCCACCGGTCCAACCCGGTCAGGCTCCCACCGCCTACAGCGTGAAGCCGCGCCGCTCGCTGGTCAAGATGCGTCAAAAATTACTGGCCGAAGGTCTTGAGAAACGTGCGCAGCTCAACGACGAGTTGGAGCAAGTGGGACGGCGTATACTGGAAATCAGCACTCTGCCTCCCGCTCCTCCGCTGGCCCCCCTTTACAAGGCGGTGGTGGTCCATTTACGCCAGCAGCCGGACGCCCACTGTTCCGCCGTGCGCTTCCATCTCAGCTACGAGCAGGCGGGGGCGCGCTGGTCTCCCTCCTACACCTTGCGCTTCGACCGCGACTTCACCCTGGCCGAACTCTCCATGCAAGCCCACCTTTGCCAGAGCACCGGCGAAGACTGGAAAGACGTGCGTCTCGAGGTTTCCACCGCCGAAGTGGCGGCCTGGAAGGAACTCCCGGAGCTGGCCAGTCGCCGCATCGGCCGCCAGCAGAGCCGCCCCGTCAAGGCCGGCTGGCGACCCGCCCCGCCCAACACCAACACTCTCTTCGCCGACTTTGATCGCCGTCCGGGCGCCCGCGCGATATCGACCTGGACGCCCGACCCCTTCGCAGCCTCCGGTCAGGTTTTTCCCGAGCCGATGGAAGATCCATTCGCGGCTCCCACCGTCGATCCGTTCGCAGCCCAGGAATTTGGCGCTCCGGCGGCCGACCTGGATCCGTTCGCCGCCCCCGCCATCGACCCATTCGGAGCAGCCGCCGACCCCTTTGCCGCCCCCGCCGCCGACCCGTTCGGAGCAGCCGCCGACCCCTTTGCCGCCCCTGCCGCCGACCCGTTCGGAGCAGCCGATCCATTTGCTGCTCAGGCGCCCAGAGCCGTCTTCGCATCGGCGGCTCCCATGCCCGGCCCCCCCTTGCGCTCGGGCCTGATGAAACGCCAGGCCAAAGCCGAGAGCGTGGCGCCGGCCCCCAGGCTGAGCGCTCCCGCCCGTCCCAACGATGCGACCTACCGAGGGGGAGGGGGGCCTCCCCGCTGGCAGCCGGTTGGTCCCCCGCCGCCGCTGCAACCGAGTAGCGAACAACTGGCCTACGCTCTGCTCTACATGCCGGGAGCTCGCGAAGCCGGGCGCGGACATTTGCAGGCTCGCACTCCCCTGCAGGCCTGCCTGCAACTCTGGCATGAACGCTTTCCCAAACCGCCCTTCGAGGCCCACCGGCTGATTGAAAACGCTCTCCAAGAGTCCCGCCGGGCCCTCCAGGTGAATGCCCCGCCTCTGCACTCTTTTCCCAGGGCGCTCGACGGATTCGACTACCTCTATAGCGGCGAGCACTCCATCGACCTGCCCAGCGATGCCCAGTTTCACTCGGTGCCACTGCTCACCCGCCAGCTCTCGGCCCACCTGCTCTGGCTGGTGGTGCCGAAAATTACCTGCGACGTGTTCCGCCAGGCCAGTTTGGAAAGTATGCCCGATCTGGCCGTTCCCACCGGACCCGTCGACGTCTACGTGGGCACCGACTTTCTGGCCACCACTCAGCTGCCCAACGTGGCTCCCGGCGGGAACTTCTCGCTGGGGCTGGGAGTGGATCAGTCGGTCAAAGTAGTGCGCAACACCGCCTTCAAAGAAACCACCACCGGCATGATGAACAGTACCAGCCAGTTGCGGCACGAAGTCACGGTGGAGGCGGCCAATCAGCTCTCCCGCGAAATCCGGCTGGAAATCCAGGAAACCTTGCCTCAAGCCGACACTACCGATATCAAGGTAAAAGTCGAGAGCTGCGAGCCCCCTTGGGATCCACTCAGTGAAAAACCCGGCGTCCACCGCTGGATCCTGCGCATCCCCGCCGGTGAAAGCAAAGGCGCCGCGCTCGTCTACTCGATTGAAATGCCCTCCAAACTGGAGCTGGTGGGCGGGAACCGGAGGGAATCATAATGCTGCCTTTGCAAGCTCCCATCGCTCGCGTCACGCTCTTGGAAGATCGTGCCTACGTGCGCCGTCAGGGCCAGTTGGAAGTGCCGGCCGGTCGCAGTCGCTGGCGCCTGGAAGAGGTTTCTCCCCTGTTGGTCGACAAGACCCTGAGCGCCCAGCTGAAAGGCAGCGCCAGGGTGATTCAAGTCAGTGTGGAACGCTGCTTAGCCCCGCCACCGGCGCCCCTTCCTCCCGAGGAGCCCGGACCGGGCCTGGAGCGCCAACGCCGGCGTAGGACCTTACAAGAACAAATGCTGCTGAACGAGCGCGAAGTGCAATCGGCCTCCAGCTTTTTCGAAGAGCTGACCCGCGAAATCTGCAAGCAAGTGGCCTGGGGCGTGGATGATACGGCCGAATGGGAAGAGCAACTCGCCGAACTGGCCCGCTGGAAAGAACACCTGGTGGAGGAGCGGCACCGCCTGGAAGTGGCTCTGGAAGCGCTCGGACAAGAGGGATTCAGGCCCACCCAACCCGCCTCCCCCGGCCCCGAAACCATCACCGAGGTCTTTTTAGAAGTAGAATCCCCCACCGCTCAGTCCGTGCAACTGCGTCTGGAATACAGTCTGCCCTGCGCCTGCTGGCGCCCCTCGCATCGCGCCGTGCTGACGGCCGCCGGCCTGGAATTTCACAGCGAAGCCACTTGCTGGCAAAATACCGGAGAGGACTGGAACGAGGTCGACCTGGTCTTTTCCACCCAGCGTTTCAGCCTGGGCAACGAACCTCCCAAACCGGAACCAGACACTCTGCGCACGCAAAAGAAGAGCACCGAAGTGGTGGTGGCCGAGCGCGACCAGGAGATCTTCGAGCTACCCTCGGCGGAACTGGGCGGCATGGCCCCGGCCGAGCGGGCCGGCGAAGTACCCGGCATCGACGACGGAGGCCAGGCCGTTCACCTGCGCGCCAGTCAAAAGTCGACCATTCCCAGCCACGGCCAGCCCGTGCGCGTGGCCCTGTCGACTTTCGCCTGCGAGACCGAGCTGGAGAACGTGCTCATGGGCGAAGTCTGCTCGGAGGTGGTGCAGAAAAGCCGGCAGCGCAATACCTCCAGCGACCCGCTCTTGGCCGGCCCGGTGGACTTGATTCGCGAATCCGGATGGATCGGCCGCGGCAGCCTTGACTATGTAGCCGCCGCCGAGCCCTTCACACTGGGCTGGGGACCGTTGCCCTCGGTTCGGGTGGTGCGCCAAACCCGTCA
The DNA here is from genome assembly GCA_019637395.1 of Vulcanimicrobiota bacterium. GTDB lineage: Bacteria > Vulcanimicrobiota > Xenobia > Xenobiales > JADMJV01 > JADMJV01. The sequence goes on along the minus strand of JAHBVR010000008.1, from coordinate 274,294 downwards.
GGGCAACGAAGAGAAAGACGACATCCTGGGCGGTTGGATGCGCGTCAAACACACGGTAGAGCTCACGCTCTCCAATCTTTCCTCGGAAAGTCACGCCATCAAGGTCATCGAGCGCATCCCGGTGTCCGAGTTGAAGCAAGTGGAAGTCGTCTTCGACTCTAAGAACAGCAGCCCGGGAGCGGCTCCGGACGCCAACGGCTTCATCAATTGGACGGTGGAGCTGGGAGCTCGCGCTCGCCATCACCTCAAGCTGGCTTACTCGCTAAGGCGCCGGAAGGAAGTGGTCACAGCGTAACGCATTTCACGGCGAACCTCTTGAAGCTAAGTTAAACTACGCCAATGGATAGACCACGACGGCGAATTTTTCAATGCGACATCTGCGAAGAAGTCTTCATAGCTCACGAATATTTGGTCCGCCACCAACGCGAACTCCCCCGCCGCATCGAAGGTCCGCTCGGTGCATCTCGGCCCGCTCTCGAATTGGAGCTGGGTGTGTTGCTTTCCAAGTTGGAGAAATTCGGCCAGGGGGTCATCCTCCACAACTCCCTGATCAATCTGCGCGCCTATCTGCAACAAACCACCGGCATCATCATCCCGGCCGTCAAAATCTCCACCAGCTATAACCTGGACCCGCAGGAGTGGTGTTTGCGCTTCCGCCGCCGGATACTCATGCGCGACCGCCTCGACCCGGAACAAATGGAACGGCTGCAGCGCGAGGAGTTATGCACCAGCTACTACGGCTCCGGGCTCATCTGCTCGCGAATGCAGACGGAACTGCCCAACTTCTTCTGGAAGTTCTTTACCCGCGCCGAGTTGCGCGACACCCTGGCCGAGATGGAAGTGAGCGATCCCGATCTGGCCGACGAAGCCCTCCGCTACCTGGACCAGGAATTGCTCCTCAAGCTGCTGCGCCTGTTGCTCAAAGAACGCTTCTCCCTGACCCGACTGCCCGCGTTGCTGGAGGTGCTGCTGGAAGAGACCGAGCTGGGCCGTCCCATGCGCCCCGACTACCTGATCACCCCACCCATCCTGGCCGTCATGCTCGAACCCTGACAAGAGACTTCGTCGGGGTCCAGCCGGGCCAGGAGAGACTACGCGGATAGGCATCGCACAGGCCGCTGGCGACCTCAAGAAAGCGCTGTTGGAGCGGGTCGGGCACCGTATCCTTGAAATCCGGGTATTCGGCTCCCCAGCCCGCGGAGAAGCAAGGCCCGCCTCCTACGCCACCGACGGCAAGGGCCGAGCCAAAGGATGGCGGCACCGTCACCACTGCCCGACACACCTACAAGCATGGCCTGTGGAGCAATAACGTCACCGAGATGCTGGATTTCAAAGTCAAGTCGCCCTACGGATTGGTGGAAGATTCCCAGTATCGCCGCAAGGAGGCCGGCGCCAGCGGCTGGCTGCAGCAGCTAAAGATTCTGTAGCACTCCAACCATTGGCGACTTTGATTTCGCCGTCGTGGCAGGTGCTCACCTATCTCGATAGCTAAAACTTGGGCAGGCAGCTCGGGCGCCCGTGGCGAAGGGTGCCCGATACGTGAAGTGAACTTAGGGTCGGCCAAAGCCCCGGATCCGTTGATGCGGCGCAAGTCGCTGACTGTCGACGGCAAAGAACAGATGCCGATGGAAATCTTTACCTACGAAGTGCCGGCTCCAGACGTCAACGAGCAGGCCAGCCAGTTGGCCCAAATGGCCAAGGGCCTGCGCGCCGGCGAATTTGAGGCCCACCTGATGGTGCCGGTGGAGACGTCGCAAGCCGTGAAGGCCGACAGCAAGATCTCCTGGACGCTGAGAGGCGAAGACCTGGAAAAGCTGACGGACGAGTCGCGCCAGGCTCTGAGCGAGGCCGGAATTGACCTCATCGATAAAAAAGACGTGCCGCCTGCACCCCCGATTTTGCACGAGAAGATGATGATCTTCGACGGCAAGGCAAGCATTCTCGGTGTAGATAACTGGCGAAGTCAGAGTAGCGACGTGGACAAAGACCACTGGTTGGTGGGCGACTTCAACTTCCCGCCCCGCGATTGGCAGGCCAAGACCAACATCGACCTCAACAGGCATTTTCGTGACGACTGGAACATGCCGGGCCCAAAGTAGCCCGAAGCCCGCTGCCCGGCGGGCTTTTTTATTTCCAGGCCGGTTTCGCTTACACCACCGGCAATTCTGGCACGCTTACGGTCGTAAGCTTCCAACCCGGGACCGGCGGCGGAGGCACGATCGGACTGCGCCTGGACGGCAGGCCTACCACCGCCCTAAGGTTGAAGGTCATCATCCAACGGCAAGCCCAACAATTTCGCGTAATTGCGCAGCGCCTGCAGGGTTTTGACCTGTTCCACCACCCCTAAATTGGACGCCTCCAGATAACCCTGGGCTAGCACCCCCGCACCGTTTGCACCCGGGGTTTTCAACTGATATTCGCCCGACTCGCGGGTCACCCGCAGGTGTGTTCCCACCCGTTCCAACCAGCCCGGCTCAGGCACCATGGCCAGGGCAATCGAAGCAATGTACTCGGGTTTGCCATCACCGTTCAGGCGGGTGCCACAGACTTTTCCGTCCCCTTTCACCTCAATATCTGACATATCGGCTGGAATCCGCAGCGGCTCGGCCCCATTTGCAAGCAGACAGCGGCCATCATGGCCGGCCAGCAATCCTTCCCGGTTCATTTCGAAGGATCCGTCTCGGGTCAGCAGCCCGCCCTGCAGCACAAAAAACCCATTGCCGTCGATGGCCAGGTTATAAGGGTCCTTGGTCTCGTGCAGTTGCCCCCTGTTGGAGCGTAGCCGAAAACGCGAGCCGCGCCGCACCAACACATCATTGGCTCGAAACCCGGGCACATCCACGCCGCGCAGGTTGTCCAGACTGGCCCGCAACAGCCGGGAATGTTCCCGCAGCACCTTGAGCAGGTCATGCCGCGCCGCCCCGCCGCTGCTGTCGGCCAGGCGCATCAAGGCCTGGGCCGTCTTCTGCTGCTCCAAAGCCGGACAATTGCTCAACTCCAGTTTGTGCGACAACACCCGGGTGGAAAGGGCGGGACGGACCGGGCCCGAGCGGACGGTGGTTTTCAAATACCCCTGAGAATGGGCCAACCATTCCGGATGGTCAACTGTCACAATCCGCAGCCGGCCCCAGACTTCCGGCTTGCCGTCGCCGTCCCAACGCGCGCCGCTGAGCTCTCCCTGAGGGTCGACCTCGAGACCCACCGCCCGCTCAGGCAGGCCCAGCGGTCCCATCAAGGCCCGGCCGTCCAGCGTGCACAGCCGCCCCCGGCGCGCACAAAACGGCGCCGAACGTACCAGCAAATTGTCGCTCAATTGGAAATAGCCCGGACCCTGCAGAGCCAAATCCAGCTCTCCATCGCTGCTGAACAAAATTCCCGGTTCGGTGCGCAAGCGCAAGGGCCCGGTCGCGTCCAGCAGTTCATAAGCCTGATAGCCGGGCGTATAATGATTGCCAAGATTCTCCAGGCAGGCCCGATAAAAGACCGGATCGCGCCGGCAGGCCCGGCACAATTCCCCGGCCAGGTCGGCCCCGGCCGGAAGGATCAGCAGCAGCCACACAATCCACAAAAGTCGCATACATCCACCTTAGCCAGCCAGCTCCCAAGTTCACGTTACCGAAGCGTAAACAACAGCGACCGACAGGGGACGGCTACTCACTTCAGCTTGTCCAGAAACGGCAGGTCCTCGGCCACAATCGGCCATTTCTGACTCGGATAGTAGCCCGCGAGTCGTACCAGGGTTTTAAACTTTCGGCCGGGGTCTGAATCACTGAGCACTTTTTTCATCACCTGCGAAGGCCACCACTCGTTTTTGGCCTGCGAAAAGGAGTAGGACAATTCGCGCGTTCCTTCGATTGAAAGGCAATTGTAGGTCGAATCGTCGGCAGCTTTATAAACATTGGCGTAGGTTTCGCGCGTGGTCTTGGGCGCAAGTTGATTCAAGAGAGACAAGGTGATGGCTGTCTCAATTCCCTGCTCGCCCAACTTGTTGACATGCTCCATGATGGCCTGTGTTTCCGCCGGCGAGGCATGTTGCAATTGCAGTAGCGCCAGATGCTCCTCATCGCCGACCGTTCGCGCCACAACCAGGCGCAGCCGCTGATTTTTCAAGCGCTCCGCCGCCGACTCCAGATCTTGGGCACCGACCAGTTTGCGCCTCATCAGCTCTTCCGCCTGGGCCTGGCGGCCCATTCCCAGCAGGATCACCACTCGCTCGGCGCAGCCCTGGCGGTTCCAGACCTGATTTTCATGAGTGCGCAGAGCAGGCTCCTCGGTCAACTGCTCGGCACGTTCATGCAATCCGAGCCATTCCGCCACCGCCGGGCTGAAGACGATCTTGCCCTCCATCCAGGTCCGGGCGCTGGCCTGATCATCCAAGGCCAGGTAGCCCCGCGCCAGCTCATCCGCGTCGGTGGCCTTAAGACTCCGAGCCAAACGGAGGATTTCAGCGGCCACCTCCGGCCGGGGATGAGCCTTGGCCGACTCCACAAGCTGTTGAGGCGGTAACGGGTGGGCGGCCAGCAAGCGCCGGGCGGCCGGCGGACTGGGGGCGCCCAATAAGAGTTGCCGGGCCAGCCGGTGGTCCATTTTCGGAAAGCTGATGCTTGAGTCCAACAGGGCCAGCCAGCAGCGGCCTTGCATGGCCAGTCGGGGATCGGCCAGACGGCCTTGCAGGCGCCGAACCGGCTCGGCCTGGCCTCGACGGACCCAAGCCTGGATCAATTGCAGGCGAGCCGCTTCCGGGAGCCGAGGCAGCAACCGCTCGGCCGCTCGTAGAGGTAGTTCGTCCCGTTGGGCCAGAACCGGGGATGAGAGCACAATTGCAAGGACTAAAGCCAACCATTTCATCCCAACCCCTTGGCTTTCCCAAGGGCAAAATCATCTTCGCCCTGAGCCGGGCGGATAGTCTCCCCCACCCCAGCGCCTGCGCTCTTGCAGTTGCAGCAGGTTCAGTTGGTTGGCGAATTCGCGCCGCAGGCTTTGGCACTCGCCTTCCACCTGCCCGATCAGACTCGTCCATGACTGGATGGCCATGGGTTCGACGGCCCCCACATCTGGGATCCCGTTCACATAGAAGAAACGATCCCGCCCCTGCAGCCAGGCCAGACCCACAAACTCGTCATTCCCACGCCCTATTTCGCCGCCACCCAGGAAACCCAGTAAACTCAAACGAAACCGCCTGACATGCTCAAAGTCCTTGCCGTGCTCCTCTCCCTGGCTCTACTCTCGACCCCGGCGCTCAGCAAGACCCGCCAGGAAATCGACGCGCAATACGCCCGCCAATCCAAACTGGCCAGCACCACAACGGAGCGTGCCCAGGCCCTCCAGGACTGGGGAATAGCGGCCAGGGCGGCGGGCGTCCCCTCTGAGGAACTCAAGGCGGCCTGGGTTGTACGCGTCAAGACGCTCATTGCCACGGACTTTCACGCCGCTTTCGACGCCATCTTCAACGCCGATTTCTTACCCGACAGCCCCAAAAATCTGCTGACCCTCTTCCCAGAACAGGAAGCCGCCCTCAGAAAACTCGGCCAATACAAAGTCGAAAACTACAACGCCACACCACCCCTGCCTTTCCCCTCGGACCTTCCGCTACCCGGCCGCGGCTGGGGCGACCTCAGTCGCAACACCACCACCCCCACTCCGACGCCCACCCCGACACCCAGTGCGCCCGCCTGGACTCCCGGCCAGTTTTTTGCCGACGCCAACGGCCAGCCCTGGGCTGTGCTCCTCAAAGTGGATCCGGCCAAAAAGAAATACCTGATGCTGACCCGCACCTGGTATCCCAAAGCCGAGCCCTATTACCTCACGGCCGAAGAATGGGGCCACTACATTCTCAAAGAAATCTGGTTCGACGAAGCCGGAATGGAGCGAACTCGCCCGATGACCGACAAATTCCGCGCCTGCAAAGACTGCGGCGGCGAAGCCTGCCAGTACGTCGAAGGCGGACGCGCGCGGGGCGGACACTGGGAGCAGGTCAGCTCGACCCTGCAGATCTACACCCCCCGCCGCATCCCCATCAGTTACACCAAAACCGTCTGCTGCCCCGGCTGCGGCGGCACCGGCTGGGTCAAACGCTAAAAGCGGACCTCGGTGTCCGGCAGCTGACTCAGTCCCCAGTCTCGCACCGCCTCCAAAATCGGCCCCAGGGTCCGACCCTTTTCCGTAAGTGCATACGAATTTCCATTGCGAACCACCGTCCGCGCCTACAAGCCCCGGCCCAGACGGCCCATCGAAGATTTGCGTCAAGACGGTAGGTTGTTGTAGCCCCCCTTTTCCCTTTTCATCTCTTTGTGACAGCCTGGACAAAGTTCAGGGTCAACGGCCACATTACCTGACGTCCCAGGTCGTCCACGCCCCGCTTGGGACCGTTGACTCCATAGTATTCCGTTTGGTAAGGACCCAGCCCGCTGACCTGGCGCATTTAAACCTCGTTGGCTTTGAGCTCGCCTTCGACGCGGCGGACTTCTCCGGTGCGGGCGTTGTAGTGGACAACCATCGGCTCCATGTAGGTTCCCAGCGACTTGGCGCCCAGGTCGGGGGTGAAACGGTGCCAGTAGCCGTCGGTGACGGAGTGGGATCCGTTGCCGAAGGTGTCCTTTTCACTGTGGCTGTCTTCGCTGACGCGCTCGTCGTAGCCGCGCAGGCGGTAATTCAAAATCGGTTGTTCACGCCACTCCAGGCGCACGCGGTCGTTGGCCACCGAGAGGCGCCGATCCCGCCACCGACGATGGCCGAGCCGGCGATGGCTCCCGCCCAGACGGCGCCCGAGCCGGTAAGGATGGCCGGAAAAGCGCCGACGAACAGTCCGAGGCCACCGCCGATCAGGGCTCCGATGACGCCGTGCTTGAGGGCGGAATCGGCCTGAGCCTTGATGTGCTTGCTGGTGGCTACCATTTGCGGCTTGCCGTCGGCACCCCAGAACCGGTTGGGGGCGAACGACGGAAACTCCGTCTGTGATGGGGCTCTGGGCATTGGGGAAGTCGGTGTGGTTGTGCTGAGTGTAGCCCGAGTAGGTGTAAAAGTCCTTGGGAATCTGGCCCAGGTGGGTGTCCTGGCGGACCGGACCGGTATAGTCGATATCGACCTCAAGCGGCCCCCTGGCGTGGGGAACTTTGGGCAAACTAGGAAGGGGGGCGGCCTGGATTTTCATAACCCCTGGATTACACCGGACGGCCCTGAAAGATTCGTAAAAAGGCCTGCTCGGCGGCGCGGGGAACTCCCTCAGCCAGATGTCTCGCGAGTTCGCTGTGTGCGCCTACTGTCTGGCCCATCGCTTTTGGAAGGATACGGATTTGCCGGCGGTCGAGCGGGCCAATCAGGATCGCTACTTGCGTGCGGGTTGGACCAAACAGGCGGCCGATTGGGTTTGCCCAGCCTGTGAGGCGGCCGGTGTGGCCGTGCGCGCCTGCCCTGAAAAGCAGGTGTGGGAGACGTTTCGCTGGCCGGCACTCTCCTTTGCCGATTTTGCCGGGATCTGCGGGTTGTGCCGGGAGAATTTCCTGTTCAGCGCGGCCGAGCAGCAGCGCTTTTATGAGGAATCCGGGGTTCCGCTCGAGGTGGTGCCCAACAACTGCGGCGGGTGCCGGGAAATTGTGCGCCGCCAGAAGGCCGCCCAGGTGCGCTTGGAGGAGTTGCTGGTGGATCCAGCCGGTGCCGAGGATTTCGAAAGCATTGGGGAGATCTACGCCGGCGCCCAGCGTTATAAGAAAGCCGTGGAGGCGCTACGCCGAGCTCGTAACCTGCACACCGACCCGAACGAAAAGCAGCGTTTGCGGGCGCGGGTGGACGAACTCAGGGACAAGCCGGATTCGCCCGAGCCGTGGCCGCTTTCTTCTTATTCGAGCAACCCGCACTTCTACAACGAGCAACGCCTCCAGCGGGCCGATGCGGTGAGGGACAAGCGAGTGGAGCTGGGCGACCGCTGGGTGCTGAAGCGTCCCGACGAGGCGTAACAAATGTTAGCCTGAGGGGGACGATCTTGAGGCGGGTTTTCCTGGGGCCGGGGCCCGAACGGGCCTGGCCATGAAGAAGTTTGTTTGTGTGGCTTTGTTGCTGCCCTCACTGGCCTGGGCTCAACCGGAGCGATTGGGAGACACCGTGCGGCCGCTGCGTCAGCGGGTTTTCTTGCGGACCAACCCGGCTCAGTCCAACTACACCGGCTCCACGCAGATTCTCTTGAAGGTGGAAAAGGCAACCACCCAATTTCGATTGCACGCCCTGGAGTTGCGCATCAAAAAGGCAGTTCTTAATGAATCGATCGGCCTCAAAATCGAGACCCAGTCACCAACCGTGCTGCTGACCGCCACCAGGCCGTTGCAGCCCGGCCAGTATCGTCTGTCGCTCGAATTTGCGGCCAACTACAACACCCATTCGGTCGGGCTCTACAAGTTCAAGGACGGGGAACGGCCCTACCTCAGCACCCAGTTTGAAATGGCCGAGGCGCGCCGCTGCTTTCCGTGTTTTGACGAGCCGGCTTTTAAGATTCCCTTTCAAATGACGGTGGCCGCTCCCTCTGATCTAAGAGTGGTGAGCAATTCCCCTCAGCTCAAGGAGAGCAAAAAGGCGGGCTGGACCACTCACGAATTTGCGCCCACGCCTCCCATGCCCTCCTATCTGGTGGCGTTGGCGGTAGGCCCTTTTCAGTCAGTGCCGGTGGCCGGCATGCGAATACCCGGTCGCATTCTGGCTCCTCAGGGAAAAATTGGATTAGCCGGATTCTCCCGTAAGAACACTCCGGCCATTGTCAAAGCGCTCGAGAATTATTTTGGTATTCCCTATGCCTATGCGAAGCTCGACCAGGTGGCCATCAGTGAGTTTCCCTATGGAGCCATGGAAAATGCCGGCCTGGTCACTTATCATGAGGACATTCTGCTGGTCAACGGCAAGACGGCCAGTGAAGACAGCAAAACCTTGACTTTGATGGTGATTGCCCACGAGTTGTCGCATCAGTGGTTTGGCAATCTGGTGACCATGAAATGGTGGAATGATCTCTGGCTGAACGAGGCTTTCGCCAGCTGGATGGCCTCGAAAATTGTCAATCAATTGTATCCCGAACTGGAATTTTTCCTGGAAACCCCCCAGAACAACGTGATGACCCAGGACGCCAATCTTTCCAGCAAGCCTATTCGCAAGCCGATCCGCAGCGAGGCGGATGTCATGGATGGTCTGGGCCTGGCCTATAATAAGGGCGAGTGGTTCTGAACATGCTGGAACGCTGGCTGGGCGAGGATACCTTTCGGGAGGGAGTCCGCCGCTACCTGAAAGAGCATCGTTTTGGCAACGCCGAGGCGGCTGACCTGTGGCAGGCGCTGGGAGCCGTTTCGCACCAGGATGTGGAGGCGGTGCTCAAGAGTTTTACCGATCAGGCCGGTTATCCGCTGCTGACCTTCGAGCTCAAAGGCAAGACGCTGAGTCTCCAGCAGCGTCGTTTCGTAGCCGCCGGCGTGGAGCCGCCGCCCCAACTGTGGACCCTGCCCATCTTTGTGCGCTACGGACGGGGCCAGCAAGTGGCGCGGCGCGCGATATTGCTGGACTCAGCCAGCACGTCGTTGGAATTGGAATTTGAGCCTGAGTGGCTGTTTCCCGACGATGGCGGCGTGGGCTACTATCGCTGGCGTTTGGATTCGCCCGGGCTGCGCGAACTGGTTCATCTTTCGCCGCGAGAGAAACTGGCCTATCTGTATAATTCGCGTGGACTGGCCAAAGCCGGCCTGATTTCCGCGGGGCAGCGGTTGGCCGCCGCCGAGCCCTTTTTGGGCGATGCCCATCCGGCCGTGGTCAGCAATGCGCTGGCCGATTTGGACGGGCTGGCCAATCTGTTCGTGGACGATCGCAATGAGGCTGACTGGAGGCGTTATTGCCAGCGTCTGATGGCACCCTTGGTGACGCGCTACGGCTTGTTGCCGCGTCCGGGGGAGCACCCCAAAGTGGAGGAATTGCGTCCCGTGCTGCTGGTGATGCTGGCCCGCTACGGGGGGGACCCGGCAGTGCTGGAGGCGGCCGGCCGGGGCACGCGCGCCTATCTGGCCGGTTCCGACGAAGTGGACCCATCGCTGGTGGACGCCTATCTGGAGATCGCGCTGCACGACGCTGACGTGGAGATGGTCGACGAGGTGAAGGAAGCCATGCTCAAGGCCCGCGATCCGCAACGCCGCACCACCCTGCTAACCGCGCTGGGGCTGTTTGGACGCGCTCAGGCTCAGGAGAAGGCCATGGACCTGATGCTGGACAGAGCAGTGACTCCTTCGGATCTGCGTACGCTGTTGGGCACCAATTCGATCTCGGAAGTGCGCCGCCGGCGCCTGCAGGCCTGGATCTTCGCCCATTTTGGCGCCCTGCGCGGCAAGATTCCCACTCCTTTCCTGGCCTCGGTGGTGGGCAGCCTGTCAGGCGCGCGCGACCGGGAATCGCTGAGGCAGATGCTCGAGTTCTTTGGCGCTCAGCAAGATGACTCGGGCGTGTTGAAGCGCGAGCTGGAGAAGTTGCGCGAGCGAGTGGAAGCGCGCATCGCCGAGCGCGAACGCGAGCAGAAGTCGTTTGACGCGGCGCTAAAGCCTTGAAGGCTTGTTTGTTGTGTCGCGAAATTCCGCGCGTCGTGCGAGAATCGTCGCCCAATTCCATGCCGGAGAAGGTGCGCCACCTGGGCCCGAGCTGGAGCGCTTGCTGAGAGGCGGAACCAGTGTGGCCGGACACGTGGCCCTGATGTTGTCCAAGGAGAGGTTCGACTACAGCCCTCTCGAGCCCGTTCTGAACGAGCTGCTCAATCACAAGGAATCCTGGGTTTCGGAGAATTGTTTGAAGGCATTGGTGCGATGAAATTTCTATTTCGGGCGCGTTCTCCTCAGCCTGGCACGGCCGAATTGCAGTATTTGCGTGGCCTGGCGCCGGGCTTGGGACTGGGGGAGATTCGGCGGCGGGCTGCTGAAGGTGTGAGCCTGTTTGAGATCGCCGTTTTTGAGGGTGATTGGCCGGAGGGTCGGCAGCGCCTGAGCGATCTCCTGGAGAGATTAGAGTCTCTGCCACTGGAGGTTAGCGAGGGGGACGAAGCGCTCACTGCCGGCGAGGCTCGCGACCGACTGCTCTCGCTGCTGGAGATCGAGAACCAGGTCCGTGACCACCCTTGAGGCGGCGAACCTTTCTTACGGCGCATTCGGTGCCGGGTGGGTTAGCGAATCATAGGTTCGCAGGAACTCCTCTCCATGATCGACCAGAATCCTCCAAAAGGGGACTTTGGTGGAATTCTCGCTGGCGGTAGAGTGGAGCTTGGGAGCAGGATGCCACCCTCCGGGTCTATCCGAAATTTGTCGACCAAAGGTGGACTGGATGCGGCCAAAACTTTGCCAAAGTAATTTGTGTCCTGGCCTGCGCGCCAGACGGCACCAATGCGAGCAAACGAATACCGGTGGAGGGTGAGTGGCGAAGTAAGGCAGGGCAAACTTTTAAGGAGGTTTTCAGGCCGCCTTGGTAAGGTTTCGCTGTGAGCGTGACGATCTTAAAAACAACGCTGCCTATGCAGCGCCCGAGTCTTTTTCATTCCTCCAAACCGTCGCTCGAGGGAAGCGACCGGGATCTCATGTTGCAAACTCGCAGGGACTACGGCGAAGTGGACCGGGCTGTGAAGGACATGAAGGAGCGCATGGCAGCGGTCCAAAAACAGCCTGGAGACCGGCCCGGCCATGTGAAGATGCGCGAAGGCCACTGGTTGGGAAACTATGGACGGCTTTTTGTCAATAGCGAACTGCACTTCCATCCGGAAACCGGCATCCCCAGTCGTTTTTATCAATACCACGAGGGCACCGGCGAGACTTATCAGTACAGCAATCAGGATGGCGTGGAAACGCTGGTATCCAATCCTACGGCGGCCGGCGTGCGTTACGTGCTGGACCACAACCAGGGAGTGATCACAATTTTGCGCCAGCAGCCCAAGGTGGTGAATGCGCCCAGCGGCGGCTTCGGCGGAGTTTATGCAGCCGGCGTAGCCAGGCGTGAGCAAAAGCGTCAGGAATGCGAGATTATGGTGGAAGCCGCCCTGGCAACCGGAGCGGGTGTCTTGTTTGGAGCCGGCCTGGGATTGGCAGCCGGCAGCCTGGTGGGCGCAGCCCTTAGCTGAACTCGGTCACCGCGAAGCGGCCAGTACTCGTTCGACGTCTGCAAGGATGGCGCGGCGGGTGGCCAGGTCGTAGTAGGCGGGTCCCATGGCGGATTGCATTTGCACTTCACCTACCGGCTGGCGCATGGATTTCCACAGAGCCAGCTGGGTGACCGCCTGGCGGTGATAAGACTCCGGCAGACTGGAGGGCTGCAGGGCAATTTGCTGGGCCACCTGGAGGACGCGCACGGTGGCCGGTCCGCCATCTTTGGTGCGGGTGGCGAAACGATAGGCGGTCAGGCCATCGGGAGCGGGCGCGGGCACACGGCTGTCCATACAGAACGATGGCAAGGCACGAATGCTGGAGGCGCCGGGAGCCAACGTGATGGTAGTATCTTCATTGACCATCAGCGGCTGAACTTTCTGGCCGTCTCCCGGGCGTAACATCATGCCGGGCGCGAGGTGCACGCTGATGGTCCGCCCGGTGTTGTTGTGCAGGCTCATTTCCACCATGTCGCCGGCATGGCCGGTGCCGATAAACTCGGCCCGCAGGGAACCACGGCGTATCAATTGATCCAGTTGCTGGCTGGCGCTTTCGGCGCGAGCCAGGTAATCGCGCGGGCCCAGCCCCACCGGCACGGGGGGAGCCACCGGGTTGAGAGAAACGCCGCCCGCCTGAGGATAGGCGGCGCCCGGCAGTTGCGGGGAACTCTCGGGGGCGGCCGGCGGCGGCGGTGCCGGCGGAGGAGTCACTTTCAGGGGGGTGGGGCGTGGCCTGGGCGGGGGAGGCGGCGCCTTGCGCGTCTTGAGAGGCTGAGGCTGCTCCCGTTCGGGAAGCTGGCCGGCACCGAGGAGCGGCCGCGATTGCGGCGCCAGTTGTACGTGCACCTCGGGGGCAGGCGAAGCGGAAGCCGGCGCCGGGGGAGGAGCGGCCGGCGAGCCGGTGCAACCGCCCAACAGAAGAAGCAGCAAAGCCAGCAGACTCAACCAGCCGACGAGGCGTTTCAGCATAGGGGGAAATTTCGCACCTCAGAGCTTCGGCGCCTTCCGAGGGAGGCTCTGGCGGCCGGCGGCCGGAATACTTGCCGATGACCATCGAGCAATACTTCGAACACGAAGAACGCAGCGAAGCCCGCCACGAGTATTGGAACGGAGAGATCTTTCTCATGTCCGGGGGCACGCTGGATCACAATACCATCGTGCTCAACCTGGTCAGCGAACTCCGCCCCGCTCTGCGAGGTGGCAGTTGCCGACTATTTGCTCAGGACCTGCGGCTCTGGGTAGAAACCTTCCAGCTCTTCACCTATCCGGACTTATTCGTTGTGTGCGGCCCGCCTCCGCTGTTTCCGGGACGCAAGGACACGGTCACCGACGCCACCCTGGTTATCGAAGTCTTGTCTCCTTCGACTCGCGATTACGACGCGGGGGATAAGTTCAAATTCTATCGCTCGCTGCCCTCCCAAGACGAGGTTCGGGTGCAACACCATCAGCGCCAGGCCAGCAATCAGTGGCTCCTCACCGAGTGGACCGATCCAAAGGATGTGCTCACCCTGGGCGCCTTGCCCTGAGCGCAATTTACGAAAGCCTCAGCCTTCCTTAGCCGCCAGTTGCTCCAGGTATTCAGCCGTTTTGTGGGTCTCGAAAGAGCACTCCCCGCGCGCGTAGGCCACGCACAGCAGCACGTAACCCGCTTCCAATTCGTCTTCGCTGAGGTAACTTTGTTCGGACTGGTCGGGCGCTTCGCCGGTGAGCTGCCGGGCCACACAGGCGGAACAGGCGCCGCCGCGGCACACGGCCGGCAAAGCCAGGCCACGGGCGGAAGCCGTATCCAGGATGGACAGATCCTCAGAACATTCGAACTCGGTTTGCCCACTCGGGGTGATCAAGGTGACGCGGTGCGAAGCCAAGCGCTTTAAGTTCGGTTCAGCCCCCGCTTTATTCCTCTCGCTTCGTGCGCGTCTGCTGGCGGATCTTGCGAAGATTTTCCAGGGTATTCCCCTGGTTGCCCGTGGCCGGCGGCGGTGCGGGCCTGGCCTCGTCAGGCAAATCGTCTAACTTGAGACTGCGCCGGGCGGGAGCTCGCCGGACCTTTTCAATAAGTCGAGCTGGCGCGGCTTCCGGCTCCAGCAGCGGGGGCGCAGTGGAAGCGGCCGGCTTCTTCCGGAGCGGCAGCGGTAGCCGGCGCACGGCCACTTCCAGCAGCAAGAGCAGCAGGCAACACTGCAGCAAGGGGGCCTGTAAGTCCCGAAAAAAAGCCGGGCCGTGCCGAGGCTGGCGGAAGACCTCGTCGGGGTGGGGTTGGTAGCGGCCGTGAGAACGCTCGGCCGCTTGGCGCAGCAATTCTTCCCGCACCGGGCCTCCGGCCAATTCTTGGGAACGCTGCAGCGCCACCGGCTGGGTTACCCGCACCGCTCCATCCGGCGTGCTCAGACTCAACACGAAAGTGCCGGAACCGGCGAACTCCGCCCGCACCTCGTAGCGGTCGGGCGCCATTTGCACCAATTCCAGCGGCTGACTGCGGCCGTCCGGAGCCAGCAGAGCTCCCACCAACCCCTGCGGAGCCAGCTCCGGGGAAATGCGCGCCGTCACCCGCAAGCGTTGCAAAGCGTCCAGACCGGCGCTGACTTCCAGCGGTCCCTGCTGGCTCTGGGGCAGCGTCCAACGCACCGTCTGCAGAAGCAATTTGGAAAACTCGGGGCCGCGCGCCCAGGGCGTGCTCCAGCGGCGCCCGTCGTCTCCGGTATAAGCGGCGGTTTTGCCCAGGCCGAAACGCCCCACCGCCAGCACCGGGTCGCCGGCTGCCGTTTCGATCAAGACTCGGTGGGGCACTCCCCGGGCGGTGCTCAGATTATGTCCCAGCAGGTTCGGCGCCGAATCCACCGCTACGCCCTGAAGCACCGGATGGGGCGAAGCGGTGCGCAGTTTGGCCGGCTTTTCGTCAAAGGCGCTGCGCGAGCTGAGCAGGGTTTCACGGGCAAAAATGCGCGGCAGAGCGTGGGCGCTGTCGGCCACGTAGCAGCGGCCCTTGCCGTTGCGTGCCAGGCGCTCCAGAAAGACCAGGTCGGCGCCATCCCCCACGGCCACGGTGGAGATGACGATATGCTTTTTGACGGCCTCCTGGGCCAGACCGTCAAAATTGGCGGGGGCAGTGGCCCCGTCGCTCAAAACGAGGATATGGCGCGAAGTCAGCGGATTGCCGGCCAGTTTGGCGACCCCCTCCCGCAGCGCCGGAAAGAGATCGGTGCCTCCGCCGGCCCGTAGGGTGGCAATGCGGCCGGCCAGAGCTTTGGGTTGAGCGGGCGCCTGCAGGGGCACCACCCACTTGAAGGCGTCATCAAAACCGATGACGCCAAACTGATCTTCCGCGCTGAGCAGTTCCAGCGCGGCGATACTGGCTTCACGAGCCATGGCCATATGCTGCACGCCTTTGGTTACCTCGCCCATGGAGCCGGACTTGTCGAGGATATGCAACTGAGCGGTCGGCGGGGTAAGCAGCGAACGGCGCACTCGTAAATCCACGGGCAAAGCTTCGATCAGGGGCGTTTTGGCATAGCCACCGGCCGCAAAACTATCGGGTCCGCCCAACATGGTGAGCCCCACTCCGGCTTCGCGCACCAGAGCCGCCAGCGATTCCAGCTGTTCGCTGGAGAGATCGGTGGCCGGCACGTTGTCGAGTACGATTCCCTGGTAGCTCAGCCATTCGCCCAGGTCCTCGGGCAACTGATCGGCAGAGAGGGCGTCCACCAGGGCTCCGTTCTGCTGCAGCACCCCGGCCAGCGAAGGCACGCCACCGCGAGGATGAATGAGCGCCAGCCGGCTGGGACCCTCCACCAGGCTCAGACCGGAGGCGCGATTGTTGGCCACCTCTCCGTCCTTCTCGGCGCTGACCCGCAACTCGTAGCGGACCACTCCCGCCTTTTCTCCCGGCTGGGGCAGTAAAAAGACGTTGCGCCCTTCTTTCAGGTCGACGCGAAAACGGCCGGCCGGCCGGCCGTTACGCAGCAACTGCAAATCAGCGCCCTGGCTGGCCTGAGTGGCGGCCAGGGTGGCCACCAGGTCAAAGGGGGTCTTCTGGGCCACGTTGGACGGACAGCGCAATTCTTCCACCAGCACTTCCGGTTCGTGATCGGCGGGAAGGGGCACACAGTCGATTTCCAAAGCCGAACCTTCGGCCGCCTGCAGGAGATCGCCGCGCGTCTGACGTCCATCGCTGAGCAGCACCAGGCGCCCGCTCTGACCCGGAGGTTGGGCGGCCGCGCCAAACTGCACGGCCGCGGCCAGGTTGCTTTCCTCGCGATCCAGACGGTGGCTGCTTTTGGGAATGTAGGGAGTGGAGCTGGCGGGCAATTCCAGGGCCGCTTCCCCGGCGAAATGGACCACCGCCACCTGCACCCGGGCTGGACGAGCGGCCAGGGCTTTCTCCAGGTAATCGTGCATAAAAGTCTGCTGGCGGCGCGCCGAGAGTGACTGGTCGAGCAAAAAGGTCACCGTCAAACGATCGCTGGGCAAGCGGTAGCGGAGACCGGCCAGAGCCAGGGCCATCAGCAGCAGCGTGAGCAGCCGCAGGCCGGCCGAAAGACGCCGGCGCCGGCGGGAGATCTGGGCGGCCGGGCCGGCCGGACGATGGCCCAGCCACCACCAGAGCAGCACCACCACAGGCAGCAGCATCAGCAGCCAGGGCCGCGAAAAGCCCATCAGCGTTTGTCCCCCCACCAGCAACGATACTCCCAGAGCAGCACCAGCAGTCCCAGGGCGATGAGAGGGAGAGTGTATTCCTGGCTCATCGGGCGTGTCAGCAACTCCTCGGAAACGGGCGGCGCCGGCTGAGCCGCCAGCTTGGGGCGGTCGAGATCAGATTCCTCGGGAGAGTAAAAGTTGACGGCTAACTGACCTCCCTCGTAACGGTAAAGACCGGGCCAGGTTGGCTGCCATTCCAGGCCTTCCAACCGGATGGTCCCACGTGGTCCTTTCAATTGCAGCGGTGCGGGGCCGTCGAGGCGGGCGCGGGTGCCGCAGAGCAGGCCTACGCTCTGGGCCTGGGAGGGGTCGGTGTGCGTCTTCAGCCAGCTCGAAAGAATGACGGGCAGGTCGGGAGAGAGCGGCAGGTCGGAATTTTCCAATGGAAACAACCAGACCAGGGCCTGTTGCCGCTGCACCAGCAGGGCCTCCCCGGTCGAATCCACCAGCACCGGCTCGATTCCGTTCAGCCCCACCTGCAAGCTTTGGCGCGCGCCCCAGCGCTGACTGGAAACGCGAAAGCGCCAGTCGCGCTGCAGCAGGCCGGGAAGCAAGATCGGCCCCTCATCCTCGACTTTGGCCCGCACCCAACTGGCCGGAGGCGCCGCCGCGATGTGCCGTCCCGGCGGCAGTTCCCTGGATTCGGGCAGAGTGCTCCAGAGGTGAATACCGGAAGTGGCGATTTCACCGCGCAACAGCGTCAAACCCGTGGCGGCCTGGGCGGCCTGTTCTAGAAACAAAGGAACCTGGCCGTGGCTGATCAAGCGCATAGGCACTCGATGGGCCTCCAGGCAGAAGGCCTGATTGTCCAAAGACAGATCATCCTTGGTAAGAATTTCGGCTCGATAGGGACCCTGGCTTCCGACCAGGGGAATCTGCAATGAGTGGCGTCCCCGCCCGCGCAACGAACAGACGCGCTCCACCAGAAAATCTTCGGCGCCACGGATGCGCACGCGCAACTGGGCCGCCTGGCCGTCATAGTTACGCAGGGCCAGGAAAAGCTGCTCGGGACTGCTCTGGAAAGAATCGATGGCGTAATTGACCCGTCCCTGGTCGGCCAGATGGGCGATGCAGTTGACTCCCGGCAGCGGGTGGTCGGAGAACCAGTGAATCTGAGCCTGCGGATTGTTCTTCAGAAGCGACAGGACCAGGGGGGCGACCCGCTTGTCCTGGCCGGTGACCGCCTGCACCTGCAGTCCGGCCAACTGGGCATCAAGGGAGACTCGATCTTCGCTGAAGGGCTGCAGCATCTGCAGATTGGTATCCAGAGTGGCCAGAGCGAACTCGCAGCCGTTGGGAGCCTGGCGCACGATCTGGCGGGCCTCGGCCAGGCTGGCGGGGAGGCGGTCGGCCGCTCCCATGGAGGCGGACAGGTCCACGATCAGCACCACCTGACGGGCCACCAGGCCGGGACGCACTTGATAGGGCCTCAAAAGGGCCAGGATGACCAACGTGCAAAAAAGCAGTTGCAGCCAGAGCAGGCGCTGACTTTGCAGGCGCAGCCAGAGACTCTGCCCGCCCAACTTGTCCGCCACGCGGCGCCACAAAAAAGCCGCCGCCACCGACTGAGGACGATGGCGGGGGCGGAAAAGGTAGAGCAGCAGCAGGACCAGCGGTACCCACAGCCAGACCACCTGCGACGGAGCGTTCCAGCCCCAATCCTTCACACCAGCCACCCGCGTTCGACCAGCTGGCGCAGCAGCACATCCTCCGGACGATCCAGGCTGGCGCAGGAATGAAAATGGAAACCCAGGCGCCGGCATTGCTCGCGAAGCTGCCCGCTATGTTCTTCCAGAGCTTGTTGGTAATACTGAAGGGCCTGAGCCTCCAGACTCAGTTGGCGAAATTCGGCCGTCTCGATGTCTTCCAGGCGCAGCGGGCCCAACCAGGGCGGCTGGCTGTCTTCCAGGTCCAAAATCTGCAGCGCCGCCACCTGATGCTTGCGATAGTGGGCAAAGGTCAGGGCCTCCCCGGCATTTTCTTCCAGCCAGTCGGAGAGCACCAGCACCAGACTGCTGCGCGGCAAACGCTGGGCCAGCCCTTTCAAGGAATCGGTCAATTGAGCCCGGCCCCCGGCGGGAGCGGAACTCAGCCACTCCATCAAACGCCCCCATTGTCCCCGCCCGCGCACTGGCGGATGATAGCGTGGGCCTGACCCCAGGGCGGCCAGAGCCAGGCGGTCCTGCCCGTTCAGGGCGATCCAACTGAAAGCAGCCGCGCACTGCAGCGCCAGGCGGCGTTTGCTCTCGGACATGGAAGCCGACAGGTCGACCGCCACCAGCACGGTGCGTTCCAACTCCGACTCAAATTCCTTGATCACCAAACGTTCGCTGCGGGCGAAGGCGGCCCAATCCAGGTGGCGCAGGTCGTCCCCTGGGGAATAATCGCGATGTTCGGCAAACTCCATGGAGCGGCCCCGGCGCCGGCCGCGATGAGCGCCGGCCAGGTTGGTCTGCGGGCCCTGGCGCGGGGAAACCAGACGCAAAGAACTCAGGCGCGCACGCAACCATGAGTTCAGGGGGGGACTGCCGTCGCCGCCTGGCCCCCCCCTGCTAACCGGGTCAAGCAACGGATTGCGGGGGGCGCCGCGTACGCCACCGATAAACAGCGCCCAGCACCAGCATCAATAACAGATGAAAGCCGATAGCCAGGACAAAAATCTCCTCGCGGTCATTGTAGGGCCGATGACCGCTCCAGTCCGCCAGCGAAAAGAGGGTGGAAAAGGGCGACACGAAGGTCATACGCCAGTAGCTGCCCTGGGCGCTGAACGAGCCCAGAGCGGGAAAAAACTGCAGCAACACCAGGCCTGCGTAGTAGACCCAGGCAAACTGCCAGCGCGGCAGCCAGGCCCGCTGAAAAAACCTGACGCTGAGCGGGTAGACGCCGAGGAAAAAGAGCGTGAAGGTTAGATTCCAGACACTGAAGTCCTGTTTGAGAGCCAGCATCTTGAGAATGCCCATGGGCGCCAGACAGCCGAGCACACACAGGCCCAGCCAAAAAAGGGGCCGGGAAAAGGGGCTGGCGCGAAAGCGTTGCTGTTCCAGCCGGGACTCCAACTGGCCGGGATTGAGAAAAAATCCTACGAAGCAGATATGGGCCAGGTAGATCAGCACGGCCAGCGGGTCCTGATCGGTGTGATTGCTGCCCGAGTAAGCCAGCGAGTAGAGGCCGGCCGCCCAGGCCAGGCAAAAGAGATAGAGCAGCAGGAACAAGCCGGCCATGGCATTGAGATTGCGGGCTTCGGGCCGAACCCGGTGGCGAGCTTTGACGAAGAGAAAACTGATCAGGTAGCCGGCGATGCCTACGAAGAAATGATAAACGCTCAGCTCCCAGACCTGGTTGAAAGTCCAAAAGTAAGGGCCGAGGGTGACATGGGTGCTGCTGTGATCTTCAAAGCGTAGCGCGAGATAGAACGGGATCAGGAAGGAAGAGGCCAGCACCAGCAGGTAACTCTGCACGGTCGCATAGTTGCTGCGCGACTCGCGGGCCGACGAGAAGAGGCCCACGCAGGCGGCCAGCATGCCGAAGAGAAACAGCTCGAAATAGCAGGCAAAAGCTTCCCACAGGGTGACGCCGCCCAGAAAAAAGCAGATCGAGGCCAGCGGCAGCGCCGAGGCCAGCAGCAAGATCAGGCAATAAGCGGCGAAGCCCAGTTTGCCCGAGACTAACTGGCCACTGGTGATGCGCGAGGCCAGCACCATATCGAGACTGTGGCGCTCGCGTTCCGAGGAAAGACTGCCGCAGGTCAGAGCCGGCGCCGTCACCAGCAGCAGCATTAGCTGCAGAGCGAAAAGCAGGAAGAAGAATTCTTTGCCCCGCTCGGCCAACTGCTCCGAGTTGGGGGTCACGAACATATTGGGCAGATACATCAAGCTGACCAGCAGCAAAAAGCACAGGTAGACGGTCTGCAGAATGAAAATGCGGCGCTCGCGCAAACCGATGCGCAATTCCTTGAGGGTCACCGGATTGTTCCAGCTCCAGCCGGCCAGCGAGTGGAGAAACTTCATTGGGTGATCCCTTGCGTTACTTCCAGGAAAATCTGCTCCAGATCGGTCTTGAGCTGAGAGAACTCCACCGGGCGAAAACCGTCGCGCACCAGTTTTTCCAGCAGGTCAGCCTGGCCCTCCAGACCGACTGCCGTACTCAACACCAGAGCATCCGACTCTTCCGCAACATCGTCGGCTTCCAGGCTCTTTTCGATCAGTTGGCGAGCCTCCTGGTTCTTTTGCAGCACGCGAATACGGAGCCGAAAACGATCTCGGCTGGCCTGAGCCAGAATGCTGTTGACTGGACCCGAGGCCAACAACCGTCCGGCTTCGATGATGCCCACCTTATTGCAGAAATCGGCCAGCTCGGGGAGGATATGGGAACTGACCAGCAGCGTTTTGCCCATGCGCGACAACTCTTTGAGCAATAGCTTCAGCTCGATGCGGGCGCGCGGGTCCAGGCCCGAGGCCGGCTCGTCCAGAATCAAGACTTTGGGATCGTGCAGCAAGGTTTTGGCCAAACACAGCCGCTGGCGCATGCCGGTCGAAAGCGTCTCCACGAAGGACTGCTTCTTGACCGTCAGGTCGGTCAGCTCCAGGACTTCGTCGATCAATCCCTTCCAGCGCTGACGCGGCACCCGGTAGGCGGCGGCGTAGAACTCCAGGTACTCCCAGCTACGCATTCCCTCGTAGAGGCCGAACTGATCGGGCATGTAGCCGAGAACCTCGCGCACCGCGTCCGGTTCGCTGAGCACCGAATGACCGCCCACCCAGGCCTCCCCTTCGCTCGGTTCCTGAAGGGTGGCCAGAATGCGAATGGTGGTCGATTTGCCGGCCCCGTTGGGCCCGATAAATCCGAAAGCATCCCCCGCTTCCAGGGTCAGGTTGAGGTCCTGCAGGGCTTTATGCTCGCCGTAGGACTTGCTCAGATTCTGGCACACGATCACGGCGGATCCTCCGACACAATCAGGTAGGTGTGGCGAATGGTCTTGGGGTTCAGGCCCTGGCAGTGCATCACCGCAAAACGCCCGTCCGGCACCGTCATCACCAGGGCCGGGCCGGGCAGGCGGCGTCCCTGCAACTCCTGGCTCAGCGAACCGGCGTCTTCTTCACTTTCCTGCGCCTTGAGCTGGCTGCGCAGGTCGGACATTTTCTTCAAATCAATCTGCTCCTGGTTGCGTCCCTGGCGGACGTCAAAGGCCGGGCTGCAAGCACCGGCGCTGGTGATCACCACCGCTTTGCATTCGGGCAGGTCACTTCGATTATCGATGGTGACTCTAAGCATTCCCACCCCTTCCTTGGCCTTGAAAGAGATCGGTCCGCTCAACCGGCGCAGTCCCAATCCTCCCCAACGACTCAAGCCCCATTGGCGCAGCTTCTCGGGCTCCAGCACCAACGACTCTCCGCGGCAATCGAGAACATGCTGTTGCTCATCGCGGGCTCGGTAACGAGGCCGCATCAAGGTGTCGGCCGGAAAATCCAGGGAAAAGCGCAGAGCGGCCGGCGAGAAAAGCACTCCCTGCTGGCGCAGCACCAGCTCTTTCTGGCCGCCGCGCACCCAGGCCGTGCCCAACTCGCGCAGCACCAATTCGCGCCCGCGACCGCTCGAGTTGATGAAGTAGGCGATGAAGGTGATCAACAAGGAGCAGGCCGGAACCACCAAGATCAAGCGTAACACCTGGTCTTTACGCCGCAGGTAGATGTAGATGCCGGGCACCACGATCAGCACGTAGCCGGCCAGGTACCAGGCCAGCGCGGCCGTGGCCGGAGCGGGCAATTCGGGTAGGACCGAAAGCCGGTCGCTGTATTCCTCGAAGGCCTTGCGCACTTCCACGCTGCCCTGCTGGGCCAAAACTTTTTGCCAGACCGCTTGGGTCACCCTGGTGCCTAGCACGTCCTGAGTTTCGATGGGGGCGGTCACCTGCCAGACCGTGCCCGAACCATAGCTGCGCCTGAGCAGTAAGGGCAGGTCGTGATGGACCAGCGCCGTTTCGGCGCCGGCCGCCAATTCGCCCGTCAATAAACCGTTGGAGCGGTCAAAAGCCCGCGCCCGCAAGGGAGCCAGATCGGCCAGGCGACTGCCGTGCAGTTCCTGCGGGTCGGTGTTGCTCACCAGCACCAGATTGCCCCCGGCCTGAGTGTAATCAATGAGCGCCGCTTCGACCCGATCACTCAGCTTCAGGGCCGGCAAATCGTAAACAACCACTGCGTCGTGCCCCAGATAGGTCCACCACAAGTCGGGTAATTGGGCCCCCTTGCGTGGTTGGTTCAGGCGAAATTCCCCCTGCTTGAGCAGGCTCTTGTAGCCGCCCAGGTAGCTGAACTGGTTTTTGCGCGGCACCAGAGTCAGCGCCATATAATCCTGGTCGCTGGCCACCGAGGGCTGCATCGAGGTGGTGGCATTGGCCAAAGTCGTACCTCTCAGACGCACGTCCTGGCCATACTGGGCGCAAACGATGGGGAGCTGGTAACTCCGCTTACCGGGAGCCAGCCTGATGGGAGTGCGCGAGGTGAGTTCGGCCCGGCCACCGTCGACCTCCAAAAGACAATCCTGGCTTAGATTGCCCTGGACGCCCACCTCGACATCGGCCTGGAAAGGGCAACCGTAGCGAACGATATCGCCGAAAACCGAGCGAGCTTCCAGTAAGGCGGCCGGCTCCTGAGCGGCGGCCGGAATGCAAAGCAAGGCGGCCAGCAGCCAGGTTTTCAAACTTTGACCTCGACGCGCAATCCTTCAATGAGAGGACGTAAGACGGTTTCGGCGGCCACTCCCTCGGCTTCCCCTTCAAAGCTGGGCAATACCCGGTGGCGCAGGCAGGGCAGGGCGACCGTTTGCACGTCCTCCAGGGAAACATTGAGCCGGCCCGCGGCCAGGGCGCGCGCCTTGGCCGCCAGCAGAATCGATTGGCCCCCGCGCGGGCTGGAACCGTAGCGGACATATTTGCGTACCTGCTCGGAAGCCTCGGCCAGCAAGGGGTGGGTCTGGCGGATCAAGCGCGCAATCGATTGGCGAATTTCCGGGGCGACCTGCACATCGCGGGCCAGCTTCTGCATATCACGCAACTCTTCACCCCCGCAAACCGCATCCACGCCGGGCAATCGGGCACCGGTGGTCAAATCCAGGATGGTGGCCAGTTCGTCCTGGCTGGGGAACTCCACCTGGACCTTGAACATGAAGCGATCCACCTGGGCCTCGGGCAGCGGATAGGTGCCTTCCATATCGATGGGATTCTGGGTGGCCAGCACGAAGAACGGGTCCGGCAAGAGGTGAGCCTGACCGGCTACCGTCACCTGCCGTTCCTGCATGGCTTCCAGCAGAGCCGACTGGGTCTTGGGCGTGGCCCGGTTGATTTCGTCGGCCAGCAAAAGATTGGTGAAGACCGGGCCGGATTGGAAGCGAAAGTGGCGGCTGCCGTCCGGCGCCGTTTCCAAAATCTGCGTACCCAGAATATCGGAAGGCATAAGATCAGGAGTAAACTGGCAGCGGGCAAAGGAAAGCTCGAGAACCTGCCCCAGTGTCTTGACCAACAGGGTTTTGCCCAGTCCAGGCACCCCTTCGAGCAGCACGTTGCCACCCGCCACCAGGGCCCAGAGCACCTGATCGAGCAGAGCGCTCTGACCGACCACGACCTGTTGTAACTGTCCCCGAATCTTCTGAAACTGGTCGGCGAAGCGGTCCACCCTGTCACGCATACAGAAAGGTTCCGGGCACCCCGGAGCTAACCTTTTTTCGGACGGGTGAGGTAACGCATCAAGCCGTAGGCGCCGGCCACCACCGCGATCAGCAATACGATCATTTTGGTCTTGGCCTTGACGGCCGCCTTCATCGCGTCGGGAGAGTCGAACATTTCCGGAGTGATAATCTGCGGACCGAACCAGGTCAACACCGAACACCAGATGGCCGAACCGAGCACGGTGGTCCAACTGAAGGTCCAGAAGTTCATGCCGGCCACGCCGGCGGGGATGGCGATTAAGTGGCGCACCACCGGCAGCAACCGGGCGAAGAAGACGCCGTCGCGGCCAAATTCCGCTACCCAACGCTCGCCCACCTCCAGCTTTTTCTCGGATACCAGGAAACGGGTGACCAGGGGGCGGCCCAATTTTAAACTGACCGCATAGGTGAGGGCCGATCCCAGCCAGCAACCAAACGTGCCGGCCAGAATCACGCCGAAGTAACTCATTTGGCCTTGGGAGGCCCAATAGGCGGCAGGTGGAATGACAAGTTCCGAGGGGATGGGAAAGATGCTGCTTTCCATGGCCATCAGCAACACGATGCCGGGATAGCCGCCCGTCTTGAGAACGGACATAATCCACACGAAGAAAGCATGCAAGTAGATTTTCACAGGAGCGGGTTCGTGTTGAGAAGAATTCATCCTCCCCTCCATGCTTAGATCCGCGCTCAAGCTCACTCTGGGGGTGGCGCTGGCGCTGCTCAGTCTGTGGCTGGCCTGGCAGCAGCTAAGCTTCACCACCGACCGTACCCAGCTGCTCGACCCTCACAACCCGGTCCAGATGGATTGGGCCCGCTACCGGGAAAAGTTTGGCCGCACCACCGACTACGTGGTGCTGGTGCGCGGTCAAAACGAGGAGCAGGCCCGCCAGGCCACCGACTTGCTGGGCCGCGGCCTGGAAAAGAGCCCGTATTTTCAACACGTCTTTTACCGTCTGGACTTGCCCAAAGCCTCGGCTCACGGACTCTACTTCTTACGCCTCCAAGACCTGCGCCGACTGAAAGGCTGGCTGAGCGCAGCCCGACCCTGGCTGGATCTGCTGGCCGCCCATCCCCGGCCCGAGACCCTGCTGCGTCAGTTGGAATTGGTCCTGGACGACCCCGGTCTGCAGCGCGAGTTACGCCCCTTTTTGCCCATGTTGACACGCACTCTGGAAGGCCTGGCCGACAGCCTCGAGAGTGGCGGGCGCAGCCAGTTCCAAAGCCCGCTGGGCAGTTTTCCAGCGGACGTGCAAATGCTCGAAGGGCGCACCGTCGCGCCCGGTCAGACCGTTTTTTACAATCAACTGACCGACGGTAAGACCTTCATGCTGGTGGCGCTCCCCGCCGATCTGTCCGGCTCCTTTCTGGCCGACATCGCCACCCTGAAGGAACTGGAACAGTTGGTAGCCGGGGTGCGCCGCCAGATTCCCGACGCTTACATCATGGTCACCGGCGAACCGGCCATCAACACCGAGGAGATGATTACCGCCCGCGGCGACGCCACTCGTTGCGCCGCCGCCGCTCTGCTCTTCACTTCGCTACTGCTGGTGCTGGCTTTTGGCCAGATCACCCGGCCCCTGTGCGCGGTCATCAGTCTGGTGCTGGGGCTGGGCTGGTCGATCGGCTTTGCCGCTCTGACGGTGGGCCAACTGAATCTGCTCACCGTTCACTTCGTCACCATCCTCACCGGGCTGGGCATCACTTTCAGCATCCAGATGCTGAGCGAGTTCCAAAAAGCCCGGGCTCAGGGCAAGGACGCCGAGTCGGCGGTGGCGGCCAGCCTGCGCGAGGCCCGTCACCAGGCTGTGGGCGCCGTTACCACCGCCATCGCTTTCCTATCCCTGCACTTTACCGCCTTTCGGGCCGGCGCCGAACTGGGCTGGATCACCGGCATGGGCGTGTTGTTGTGTTACCTGTCGACCCTGACCATGTTGCCCAGCCTGCTTTTGTTGGTGGAAGGTAAGCGGCCATGCAAAGGCCATCCTCGCTACGCCCGTATGCTGGTTCCCCTGGAACTCTGGTTGCGCCGGCGGCCTGGCCTGGTGTGCCTGGTCAGCCTGCTCTGGACTCTGGCCGCCAGCGCCTATCTGGGGCGCATTCCCTTCGACTACAACCTGCTTCATCTGCAGGCCGCCGATGCCGGGGCCATTCGCGTGGAAGCCTACCTGCAGCGTATCGGTTACAGCACTCTCTACGCCATTTCCATGGCTCCCCAGGCGCACGAGGCGCGCCTGCGAGCGGAGAAATTCCGCCATCTGGCCAGCGTTTCCCGGGTCGAATCGGTGCTTTCCCTGGAACCCAATGACCCCGGTAGCAAAGCCGAGATCGTCGAGGAGATCGTGGAACTGGCGCCACGGCTGCGTTTACCCGGTCGCCCCGTGCCGCTGGGAGCGAGTCAACTGCTGCAAATGTATAATGCTTACCTGCGCATGCGCGAGCGCATCCATCGCTCGCTGCGTTCCCTGCAGAACCAGCCCGATGGGCCGCCTCTGCAGAAAGCCATCGCACGACTGGAAAAGCGACTCGATCCGGAAAACCCGGGTCCCATTGCAGCCGGGCTCCAAGCCTATCAGCAGGCTCTACTGGAAGACCTGCGGAGGCAACTGGCCATTTTGCGAGAGCAGCGAGTGGAACCACCTGATATGTTGAATCTGGTGCCTCCCGAAGTACGCATGCGCAGCATTGCCGCAGATGGGACCGTGTGCCTGCGCATTTTTCCCAAGGAGAATTGTTGGGAGCGCGAACCGCTGGGACGCTTCGTGACCGATCTGGCCGGAGTGGACAAAGATATCACCGGCACGCCGGTGTTGATTTTCAACTACCTGGAGCAGTTGCGCAACGCCTACGGAATCTCGGGTCGCAACGCCATGCTGGTGATCGTCTTTTTGCTGCTCGGCTACTACCGCTCGCTGCGCTGGGCCAGCCTGGCGCTGCTCCCCAAACTGTTGGGCGTGCTCTGGATGATCGGTTTCCTGGGCTTGATTCACGCCGAATTCAACGCCGCCAACTTCCTGGCCCTGCCCCTGACGCTCGGCATCGGTTTGATCTTCGGTATGGAGTCCCTGCGCCTGAGCCGCCTTCCCTACCGCCCCTTGATGTCCCGGCAAAGCGCCGGTTTCGCCGTAGGTCTCTCCGGCCTCACCACCCTGGTCGGTTTCTCCACCCTGATGGGCGCCCAGCACCGGGGAGTAGCCAGCTTCGGCCTGGTCATGAGCCTGGGCGTGGCCATGAACCTGCTCACCTCGCTGGTGCTATTGCCCGCGCTGCTGTCCTGGAAACGCCTGCGTTACTGACTTGCTTTTGGGAGGCGGCGTTGCAAACCCTCGAGTTCCGCGATCGCCTCAATATCTTTGGGGCGGCCAGCAGCCCGTTTCACATGAATAAGAGTCGGCAGATCCAGACAATAGCATTTGCAGCCGAAAAGGTTCAGTTCGACGCAATGGTCGATCAGGTCATGGTAATTGCCCCCTCCGGTTACTTCACCTAAGGTATCCAGTGCTCCATATATCGTAGTGAGGGTGAAATTCAATCCTCGCTGGATGGTCGGCGGGTCGAACCGAAAAGGCAGACCGGGCGGCGCTCCACGCATATAGGGTTCAGAGTGCTCAAGAGCGGACGCCAATGCAGCGATGTTCTCCGCACTCCTTTCATAGACAACGTCCAGGTCGACTGTAAGACGGGCAGAGCCATGAGCGGTAGCGGCAGCTCCTCCGATGATGATGAACTTCACCTTATGCTCCTGCAAACGCTGCAGAAGCGCGGCGAAATCAACCAAGTGCCTGCCCCGCCCGCCTCAGTTCCTCGGCGAATCTTTGCAAATTCATCAGGTTGATGAGACGCTGCTCGGGCGTCAACTTAAGATTCTCCTCGACCAGTGTAAAATCAACGTCCTTCATGTAAAGCTCGATCACCTCGTCACTCACGCAAACATCTTCGCTTCCTGGAGTCACGGCTCCCTCTAGATACAATGGGTGGACCAGCCTGACTCTTAACGCGGATTACCTGAGTCAGGCAGAGCCGCATAGAATCAAAGATTCTTCAGCCAGCGACGATCAACAGATTGTGCTAGGTGGCCGCGTTTGTAACTGTATCTTGTGGTGGCCGGGGTCCCCCCGGACGCCACAAAGGAGTTTTTCAGCGGCCGCCTTGACAGAGAGAAGTCCGTTCTTTACTCTGAGTAAGTGGCGTATGTCAAGCTCAACATCAGCCTGGAGCAAGAAGTTGCCTCCCTTTTGCGTAGACGGGCAAGCGAATCAGGAAAACCTTTAAGCCAGTATCTGAAGCAATTGATCATCGAATCTGAGTTACGCCAGCAACAGTCCCTGGCAGAAGAGGGCTACCGGCTCCTGGCAGCAGAGTCCCAAAAATTCGCGGAGTCTGCTTCAGAATTGGCCCAGGAGGTCTGGTCTGACTGGTAGGTGCAAGCGAGGGGAAATCTACTGGGTCGATTGGGAACCAGCTCGGGGAGTCGAACAAAGAGGGCGTCGACCCGCCCTCATCGTTCAGAATGACGTAGGCAACCGTTCCTCCCCCGCGACGGTGGTGGCTGCCATTTCAAGCGCCGCCGTCAAGAAAGCCTACCCCTTTTTAGTGCTCTTGGCCCAAGGCGAAGCGGGGTTGTCTAAAGCAGGCTTCGTAAATTGCTCCCAACTGGTGACGATAGACCAGGGAAGATTGCTGCAACTCATCGGCAAGCTCGAGGCTTTTAAGATGAGCGAGGTAGACAAGGCTCTGGCTTACGAATTGGGCCTTGCGCCTTTATAGCGCTCGGCGGCCAGGCGGTTTTCGGCTTCCCTGATACCGCGGTCAAAGTGAGCGTGGATATGGATGTATTTGAGGGGGACGAACGTGCGGCCGGCATGGGCGAAGTCGAGGATGGCCTGCGGCTCGAGAATATGGAGACGTTCCAGGCAGCGGGCCAGCTCTTTGTCGGTGGTCTCGCGTTCCAGCCAGGACTCGTCGCCCTCTCGCGGTAGTACCGCCAGGACCTCCTGGCACCAGTTGGCGTCCTCGGGAGGGCCGGCGCCAGGCCACCAGACCCAGCAGCGCACCAGGAAACGCCGGTAGTCCGAGGGCATGGTGCCATAGACGTCGTGACCCAGCTGCTTGGCGCTTTCCCAGCTGGTGCAGTAAAGCTCGGCCAGCGGTGCGCGCGTCAACAAGGTGGAGGCGCGGAACCAGGCTTCGAAATTTTGGTCAGCGCTGGAATGGTCGCGAAAATAACGGCATGCCCCCACCAGCAAACTGTGCCCGGGCACCTCCAGCTCCTCCAGATAAGCACTTTCCAGGTCCGATATCAAATGCGCATATAGCTTCTCGATGCTGGCCTGATCGTCGCGCAGGGTCAGGCGCGTGACCAGATGGGCCTGAATGTTGAGGTGGGAAGGCTCCAGGCGCATGCGAAACTTGCGATCCAGCACCATGGATTCCAGTTCACGGCGCACCGTCTCCAGCGCCGCCTCACGGGCCTCATCACGCACCAGACGGCGGTACGAAATATCCAGCTTCCAGGGACCCACCAGCACCACCCGGGCGTGGGGAAATCCCAACTGAGAGGGGTCCTCGGCAAAGTTCATGCCGTCAATCACCCAATGCAGGGCCGCTTCCTCCACATCCAGGGCCAGCAGCGCAGAAAACTCACCCGGGCTGGTGCGCGTGTCGGTGGACTGGGGGACTTCGTAGAGACCACGCCGGTGCAGCAAAGTCCGCGACCATACCGCCTGCGGCCACTGACTGCCCGAAAGCATGAGGCCGTTCCAACTGACCGGGCAGGGACAATAGCGCAGCAGCAGTTGCATTTGAGCTATCGAGGGATGCTCCAGAGCCGGTCCCAGTCCCAGCAACCGGGCCGCCCAACCCTTGCGATGCACTTCCACGCGCAGTCCATCCCGCACGCTCTCCATCGGCAAGGCCTTGAATTTATGCTCCACAAAGGTGGCGCGCACATCCCCGGCCACGATCTCCACCCGGGTCTTGGGAGTGCGGCAGGCGCCCAGCACACCCAGGGCCAGGTGGCGCAGGCCCGGTTGGAGTTTGCTGAAGGCGTAGGCAAAGAGCCGCTCCAAGATCTCCTGAGAAATTTCGGGTCCGTTGTAGTGCAGACTGATTTTCTTCTTGTCCGCGGCCACCGCCAGCGAAGCCGCTCCCAGTCCCACGCAGGCCGCCAGCAAAGGATAGAAGTAAGTGGTGGGCTCGGCATACTGAAAGCCCTCCAGCTTTTGCAGCGCTACCACCGGGTCCATCTCGAACTGACCGGAATCGACCAGCTCGCCTTCGGCCCGCAGATTGGCCAGAAAGGCATCGAGTTCCACGGGACGGCCTTACTGGTCGTCGCTGGGTGCGGGAGTTTCCGTAGTCGGCACGGGCGTGGCGCTGGCCGTGGGTGTGGTCGTAATGGCCGGCTGCGCTTTGAACTGCTCGTCACCGAGCAAGAGGCCGGCCAGGGCGGCCGTGTGCAGATTGGTCAGCACGCCGGCAAACAGGGCGATAAAGCCCAGACGGGCCAGATCTCCCTTGCGCTTTTCGGCCATGGCGCCGATGCCGCCGATCTGAATGGCGATCGAAGAGAGATTGGTAAAGCCCGCCAGCGCGTAGATAGCCAGCACGGCCGAGCGCGGATCCAGTTTGCCGGCCGCCATCTGCACCTGCAACTGAGAATAGGCCACGAACTCATTGATGACCAGCGATTGGCCCAGCAGACTCCCGACCAGCACCGAATCCTTGCCGGCCATACCGATCAGCCAGGCGAAGGGGGCAAAGATCCAGCCCAGGATCAGCTCCAGGCTGAACACCCTGGCGCCCACGCCGGCCTGCATGCTCTCGGGAATGGGAATGAAGCCCAAGAAGCTGTTGATCAAAGCGATCAGCGAGATGAAGGCGATCAGCATGGCGCCCACATTCAGACAAAGATGCAGGCCGGTGCCGGCGCCGGCGGCGGCCGCTTCAATGACATTGCTCTCGGTGCGCGGCAGGTCGATTTTCACATCCCCGCTGGTTTCCGACTTCTCAGTCTCAGGGATGAGAATCTTGGCCATCATGATGGAGGCGGGCGCGGACAGCACGCAGGCCGTCAGGATGTGCCCGGCAGCCGACCCCAGCAAAGGCGTCAGCATGCCGGCATAGACGATCATCACACCGGCCGACATGGTGGCAAAACCGCTGGCCATCACCACCATCAACTCCGACTGCGTCAGGCCGGCCACGTAGGGCAAAATCAACAGCGGCGACTCCGACTGGCCGATGAAGATGTTGGCCGAGGCGCACAGAGTCTCGGCACCGCTGGTGCGCAGCACGAAACGCATCGCTTTGGAGATGATCGATACCACCCACTGCATGACGCCCAGGTAGAAAAGCACGTTGACCAGCGAGGCAAAGAAGATGATGGTGGGCAACACGCGAATGGCGAAGATGAAACCCCACTCGCCGCCCGGGTTGGACAGGCTCCCGAAAACGAATTTGATACCCTCTTGCGAGGTTTCCATCAAACCGTGCACCAGATGGCCCACACTTTCAAAAAAGAGCAGGCCCGGTTTCGTCTTGAGCAACAAGACGGCCAGCGCCACCTGGATACCCAGGCTGGAAGCGACCAGGCGCCAGTCGATGGCTTTGCGGTTGCGCGAAAAGGCCACGGCCAATCCCAAAAACACCAGGATGCCCAAAAGGCCGACTGCTCTTTCCAAGGGGATGCCCTCCTCCGCTGACTGAGCCGGCCGGTTCTTGCTTCAGTCCAAACAGCCCTGC
Organism: Vulcanimicrobiota bacterium; assembly: GCA_019637395.1. GTDB lineage: Bacteria > Vulcanimicrobiota > Xenobia > Xenobiales > JADMJV01 > JADMJV01. The sequence goes on along the minus strand of JAHBVR010000008.1, from coordinate 242,031 downwards.
AGGTCTGGCCCCGCGCCTCGGGAAGAACGGCCAGCATGAGTGGCTCCGCCCAACACTTACGCAAATTGCTCAGCTTCTTCTTTCAAGCCCACCCCTGGCACGGCATCGCCGCCGAGGCCAGTCACGCGGGCCACTACCACACCTACGTCGAACTGACTCCGTTCGACGGAGTCAAATACGAGGTGGACAAAGCCACCGGCCACATTCGCTGTGACCGGCCTCAGAAATACAGCAACCTGTGCCCGACCCTGTATGGCTTCATCCCGCGCACCTACTGCGGCACGGCGGTAGGCCGGCACTGCGCCAAACAGACCGGACGGGAGAGCATTCGCGGGGATGGCGACCCCATCGACATCTGCGTGCTCACGGAAAAGCCTATCTCCAACGTGGGCATTCTGGTGAACGCCAAGCCTATCGGAGGCCTGCGCATGATCGACGATCACTCGGCCGACGATAAGATCATCGCCGTGCTCGAACAGGACATGGCCTACGGGCACCTCAATTCGATCCACGAACTGCCGGTAGCCATGGTCGACCGCCTGCGCCAGTATTTCCTGACCTACAAGCTCTCGCCGGATGAAACCAACCCCGCGGTGGAAATTACCCACGTTTACGACGCTCCCGAGGCCTTACAGATTATTCGCTACAGCCAGGAAGACTACCACGAGGAATTCCACGGGGTGCAGGACGACGCCGTGCGCTTTCTTCACGAACTGGCCGAGACGGTGCGGCCTCGCTCATGACCATCCTGACCAAGTGGAAAGTTCTTTCCAGGCTGCCCGGCGGGCGCTGGCTCTTCAGCCGTCTGCTCGGCCTTTTTGTGCCCTACACCGGCACGATCGGCGCTGCCGTGCTGAGCCTGCGCCCGGGCCACGCCCGGGTCAGCCTGCGCGATCGGCGCTCGGTGCGCAACCACCTCGGCAGCATCCACGCCCTGGCCCTGGGCAATCTGGGCGAAATGACGCTGGGCCTGGCCATGATTGCCATGCAACCGAAGAACGGGCGCTTCATTCCGGTGCGCCTGGAAATCGATTATGTGAAGAAGGCTCGCGGAACGCTCACCTGCGAGGTGGACCTGCCCTATGTGGACTGGCCCGACCAGGCGAATTGGCAGGGCGAAGCCTTGATCAAGGACGAATCGGGCGAAACGGTGTGTAAAATTGTAGGCCATTTCAAAGTCGGCCGCAAATAGCTCGCCGCAGAGGAACTTTTGACGAGCGTGGTGAGTCACAAAGATAGCCCGACGACGCCGACTTTTGACGAAATCTATCAGGAGCAGGCGCGTTATGTGTACAATCTCGCCTTGCGGATGGCGGGTAACCCGGCGGATGCGGACGACATCTATCAGGAAGTTTTCCTGCGCGTCCACCGATTCCTGAACACCTATCGGGGAGACGGCTTGAAGACCTGGCTACGCCGCATCACCGTCAATGTGTTCTGCACCCAAATCCGGAAACAACAACGGGAAACACCGGAAGAAGAAGTAGGCAGCGAACTCTCCACCGTCGAGGGTGAGCCCGGAACCCTGCTCGACGCTCAAGAGTTGGGAGAAAAATTGGCCGCGGCCCTGAATTCGTTGGGAACCGTCATGCGAGCGGCAATGATTTTACGAGGAGTGGAAGGCTTGAGCTATCAGGAAATTGCCGACCTGCTGGAAATTCCCGTCGGCACGGTGCGCTCGCGCCTGTCGCGGGCCCGCCTCCAGTTGCTCTCCCGATTGGCGGGACCGGCGTGAGTTGCGCACCTTTTCAGGAATTGCTGTCGGCCGCGCTGGACGGCGAGCTGAACTCCGCGGAACAAGCGCAGCTCGACCAGCATCTGGCGGACTGTTCCGCCTGCCGCTCCCTGCAGGAACGCCTGCGGCGCTTGGAAACCGGCTTCGCTCATCTGCCGGAGGCATCCCCACCCCCATTGCGCTCGCGCGCCACGATCGCCCCCGCGCCGGCCAAACAAGGCTCCGCCGCCGGTGCGGCGGCTATCTGGTCGGCCGTCCTGGCGGCAGCCGCCAGCGCGGCCGTACTCTTCTGGAATCCGACCGGGCCGGCGCCTCGCGGCTCGGAACTTTATTTCAGCTCCCACCAACTGCTCCAACAGCATCCCCCGGAACAGAGGCTGGCGGTCAGTGAATTCCGCTCTCCCCCGCTGCATGGTAAGGTCTTAGATCATGGCCAACTGGCTTTCGAAATTCACCTGGATAGCCACCAGCGGGCCTGCAAAGACCTGCAACTGGAAGTGCAATATGATTTTGACGGTGACGGCCAGGTCGATCGGAGCGAAGTCTATGAGGCTTTCGACACCGACGACAAAGAAGGCTGGGAAGTCTATACGCGCCGCCACGGGCCCGTCTCTCAGCAGGGGGAAATGAAAGACTTCGTCGGCGGCACGCTCGCTTGCCGCCTGAAAAACGCATCCGGCTATCTGCAACTGCGGCAAGGAAATTCCAGGCTGGTTTTACCCTATCACCTCGGTGTCTGAAAGGTTGCGGGCTTTTTCGGCGCGCTTGCGGCTGAGTTCGATGCCCACCGCCTCCAGGCCCATCTGGTTAGCCACCGCCAGCAACAGCCCCTCTCCGCAAAAGGGCGCCACCACCCGCCGCGTGCCGGTATTTTTGACGAGGTAACGGCAAATCAAGCGGCACACCTCCAGCCCCAGGCCGCGCGACCAGGTGGAACGCCCGCGCTGCGGCAGCACGTCAGCGGTGGAATTCCCCAGGGGCGGTCTCAGGGCCGGCGCAAAGCAAAGCAGGTGGCTGTAGCCGGGCCGCCCAAAAGTGGGATTTCCGGGCGGGACGCGGGCCACCACCTTGTGCCAGAGCAATCCGTGTCCCAATTGGCGAGCCGCCAGCTGGCAGAGAAAGGCCTTATCGACCCACAAACCCTCATGCTTGACGTCGCTTTGAAAGAAGATGGTCACGCCCTCGGGAGGGCAACTACTCATCACTCGGAAAGCCGCCCCTACAAACCAAACCTGCCACTGCTCCAAATTGAACTTAGGAAATTCTGAGAAATCCGGCAGCGAAGCAACCAGTGAACAGTTATCCAAAACCCCGCGCCGCTCTAACCACTCGAGGGCATCTTCGCAATAGACTTCCCTCAGGCGTAAGTGGCCTCGATGAGCTGGTTGGGGCCTTCGAGGGGAAGGAGGCGGGTCAGTTTGAAACCGGCGCTCTGCAGCAATTTCTCGTATTGCGAGGCGGTGCGTTCGCGACCGCCGGTCATGACCATCATGTTGAGATCCATCATAGCCGCCGGCGAAAAATGGGGAGGCTCGGCCAGCAGCATCTCCGAGATGAGCAAGGCACTGCCGGGCTTCATGGCGGCGGCCAGCTTCTCCAGGATTTGGACGCACTGCTCATCCGTCCAGTCGTGCAGAATGTGTTTCAAGAGATAAAGATCGGCTCCGGCCGGAATGGTCTCGAAGAAACTGCCGGCCACCTTTTCCACTCGTCCGGCTACGCCCAGCGCTTCCAGCTCCTGGTCGGCTCCCGCCAAAACGGCCTCCAGGTCAAAAAGCAGGCCGCGAGAGTTCGGCGCATCCTGCAGCAGAGCGCCCAGGAACTGGCCATGGCCGCCACCGATGTCGGCAATCAAAGCGAAACGGCCGATGTCATAAGCGCCCTTCAGTTGTTGCACAAAGGCGCGGGTCAGGCTGGCCATGGAACGGTTGAACCTTTCCGACTCTTCGGGCTGGCCGGCAAAATACTCAAAAACGTTGTGCACGCCCAACGCCTTCTGGTAAGCCGGTTGGCCGGTGGTGACGGTGTGCTCCAACTGGTACCAGCTATGCCAATGGGCCGGGTCGGTCAGCATCACGATGGCGTCGCGGAGCGAGCGCGGGTGGGAAGGCAAGAGCACCAGGCCCAACTCGGTCAAACCAAAAACGCCCGCTTCCACCTCCCGGGTCACTCCCAAGGTCGCGCAGCCTCGTAACAGGCGCTCGACCGAATCAGCGTGGTAGCCGTGTTGATGGGCCAGTTCGCGAGCCGAAGCGGGACCGGCCTCCATTCCCTCTAAAAGACCCAGACGCACCGCTACGGAAAGGGTCATAGCCGCCCAGTGGCCGCTGCCCAACTGCATGATAACCTGCTCGGGAGTGAGTTGCGGTGCTATTTCTTCTTACCCGGTTTCTTGCCGGGCTTGGCCGAAACGGCCGCCAGCTTCTGCTTATAGGCCGCCTCTTTGGGGAAATTTTTCACCAGCCAGACGAAATGGGTACGCGCCTGGTCCTTCTTGCCCATCTTGAGATACTGTTCGCCGAGAAAAACGCGCCAGTGGCGGGTCGCTTCCTCGGAATCGGTCAATTGTTTGGCGGCCATGCCGATGGCATCTTCAGGGTTCTTCTCCACCATTGCTTCCACCGCGGCTTTTGGGTCCTCGGAGGCGGCGGAACGGGTGAATAAGCTGACCAGCAAGAGCAATCCCAGCACAACATTGGCGGCGACAGAGATCTTGAACCAGGGGATCTCGCGCTGGGGGACGAGCGGGACGGGAATGGTGCCGCTTCGGGGGCTTCTGTGTTCACTCACGGGGCGCGCTTTTCGGTTCCCATCAACCTCTCCCTTTTTTATTGCTTATCCTTGTCATACCCCAAATGTCTCAAATGTCGCGTCCAAATCCGGCCGCGTTGCGATGACCTCCTCCGCCAAAGTCCCGAGCCACTTCGGCCACGTCGAACTCCCCAATGGAACGCAGCGACCAGGCCTGCTTGCCGTGTTGATTCAAGTAATAGACCGCTGAGAAAGGGGCCTCGGGGTGAAGCCGGCACAGCTCATCCCCGATCTCGCTTTGAAAGAGACAGGAATTGACGGTGGGCACACTATACGCGCCCACCGGTTGGAAGCGCGCCCGGCTGACGGCGCGAGCGATCTGTTGATTTTGAAAAGTCAGGATAGCCCGGCCCTGGCTGCGCAAATCGTCCACCGACAGGTTCGACCACCGGACAAAATCCTGGGGATAGCACTGCAGGGCCAAGGAAACTTCGCGGCTGTCCGGCAAAGCCCAGCGCCACAGGTCGCGATCCTCGATATAAGCCAGTAACTCCGGCAAAGTTTCGCCGGGACGCCAGTATTCCCAGGCCAGCCGGGCCCCGGACTTATCCAGGTCAAAACGAGCCCAGCTCAGGTCCCGCAGATCATCCCGGGCGCTCTTATGGTGGTCCAGCACCAAAAAGTCCTGGACCCGGCCCTGTATCTCCAGCAAAGTCCGGCGATCGTAACTGAAATCCAGAATGGCCACGCGGGCCTCCCCCGGTAACTCGGGCGGCGGCTCTCCGTGGCGCACCGGCAGATATTCGGCCGCCTCCCCGAGCACCGTCCAGGCGGCGTAGGCGGCGCCAAAACCATCGGCGCAATTAGCATGATAGAGAACGTGGCTAAAGTTCATTCGTCCTCATCTTCGTCTTCCTCGACCCAGACATACTCTTCGCCCGTCTCTTCGTCGATTTCGACCCAGACCTCGTCATCTTCTTCGTCCTCGTCGTAGGCCGGGGACTCACCCAGCAGCGTCCCCCCCAACGGCAGCTCGAACTTCTGCTTGGGAGCCTCTTCGACCGGCCCTTCCTCCAGTTGCGGAGTCTCTTCCGGGGCTTCCTCCTCCACGTCCTCGACTTCTTCCTCCTCTTCGACCTCTTCGGGCTCTTCAGCCACCTGGAGTTCTTCGGGGGGCAGCAATTCCATCAGCTTATCCCGCAAGGTCTGTTCGGCCGCGTTGTAGCAGCCGTAAGCGGCCAGTTCGGTGACCGCGGCCATGAGCAGATCGGCTGGAATGTTGGGCAATTTTTCCAGAGCTTCTTCCGGTTCAGCCAGTCCGGCGTGGCTCAGCACCACATAGACGGTCATCTGCGGCGGCAAGACCTGGCCCCGCTCCACCCATCCCAAGCAGACATCCAGGGCTTCGCGGTAGCGCCGGGCCCGATAAAAAGCGGAGGTGAGTTCGACAGCCACGGCGGCGTCGCTACCATCCAGCTCCAGCATCGCCTGCAGGTCGGCCAGGGCTTCGTCGGTCGACTGGCTGCCGAACGAAAGATCAGCCCGCAAGCGCAGAGCGCCGCGGTGAGTGGGACAGAGCATCAACAAATGCTCGATCATCTCCAGCGCTTCCTGGTTCAACTGGCGGCGCACAAAGATAGCCGCCTCCAGGAAGAGAAAGTCCGGGTCGTCGCCGAATCGTTCACGACCCGTTTCCAGGAGCAGGTCGGCCTTCTCGGTTTCGCCATTGTGGTCGAGCAGGGTGGCCTTCCAACCGAGCACCCAGGGCAACTCATCATTCGACTCCTGGAGAGCGTCCCAGGCGCGATCCGGCTCCTCGCGAGCCAGCGCCCCTTCCACCGCCTTCTGCACCAGCTCCATATCCTGGGGGCAGAAAGATGCGCCGATACTGGCCACCTCGAAGGCATAGTCGGATTTGCCGGCCTGCTCCAAAAGCTCGATTGCGGCCAGCGCATAGTCCGGCTGGTCAGGCACCAGGGCGAAGGCTTTGCAGGCGTGGGTCTCCGCCTCCTTGGCCTTACCCGCCTCCACCAGCACTTTGCCCAGACTGTGATGCGCATAGGCGTGATTGGGATTGGTCTTGACCACCTGGCGCAGACTTTCTTCGGCCAGCTCGGGCTTGCCGGTCGCCTTGGCGGCCATAGCCCTGGCCACTAACAAGGCGGGTTCATCCGGCGTCAGCGATAACTGCTCCTCCACCAACGAAAGGGACTCGTCGGCGCGGCCTTCTTGTAGACTCAGCAGGGCGGCCAGGGCGGCTACGTAAACCCGGTTGGTTCCCCCAAGTTCAGCCGCCTGGCGGAGCATCAGCTCGGCGGCGGCAAAATTCCCGTCCGAGACCAGGCGCTCGGCTTGCGTATAAAAGAACTCAGGGTCTTGCGACACAAGGCTGGGCTTCTCCAGCTACCCAAATCCCCCCTTTGCCGCAAGGCTTCAGGTTCTGTTCGTGGAAAACCGGCGAACGTGAGACATTTTCGGCGGGGGGCATTGCTAACCTGGATCTGGCTGGCCCTGGCCGGCTGTCATTTGACCTGGGTGAAACCCATCCGGCTGGAGGTCCGGCTCACCAACGATCGCAACGAACTGCTCACGGTGGAGGGCGACACCACCTTGCCTGACGGAGCCCTGGTGGAGGCGCGCCTGACTCAGAATGATGGCCGGCGCTGGGCCACGGGACGGGGCTGGGTGCACCGGGGCCACTACTATATAGTGCTCGAAGTCAATCGCTGTCCGGGCTTCAAGCCGCTCAACCTGGACGTTTTTTTCGACCCCTTGCTGGCCAGCGCCAGCGTGCAACAATTGGTGGGCATGCGCGGTGAAGCCATGAGCGGTGACTTGTTGGTCGAATCTCACGATCGCATTCTGGTCTTGAAGCGCACTCGAGTGATTCTGACCATGTCCGCTCGCGACATGGCGGTACGGCGATTGCAGCAAGGGGATGGCGACGTGGCCGAACTGCAATCCTACCTGGTCCGCCATCCCAACGACGCCGAATCTTTGATCGGCCTGGGACTGGCTTACCTTAAGCACCGTCCCTCCCAGCAGCACGTGCACTCCGAGGCCTACAAACTGCTTCAGCAGGGGGTTCTGGGCAAGCCCGCTTCCAACGCCCTGGAAATGGAGGGGCGGCTCTGGATCGCCCGGCTCGATGAAAAGGCCAAACGCGAAGCAGAAGAACGCGAACGCCGCAAGGCTCCCACCTACAGCTCGCGCTTCGTCAGCGAAGTGCTGATCCGTCCGGGACAGGCGCTGGGCGCCTTCCAACTGGGCATGGGCGAGCAGTTCCTGCGCATGAGCTTTCAGTTGCGGCCCACCGAGACCAGAGGCCAGTTCACCATCGACGCCGTTCCCGGACTTTCGCTCACTTTCACCGAAGGGGGCACGCTGGTGCGGGCCTCCACCACCGACACCCACTATCGGACCCAGGAAGGGATTGGGCCCGGGTCCGACCTGGAGGAACTGCTACGGGTGATACCCAATTTACCCGTTGAATTCGGATCTCCAGAAACAGGAGAAGATGGCCGGGCGCACCGCTACGCCAAGGTGGAGCTCAAAGGCCTGAACCTGTATCTGGAGCAGTCTTACGATCCAAATTTTCCACTTCCTGAATCGACGGTGAAACAAGTCGAGGTGTATTTAGAGGGCCCGTAGAACAAAGGCGGGATTCGACCCACGAGGTGACGCGTTTGGCAGCACAAGAAGAAGAAGTTCGGGCGGGCGCACTTAAAAGTCTTTCAGCGGAAGAAGTCCAGAAGATGGCCATGCTCTCCGTGGTCAGCCGGGCTCTCAATTCCACCCAGGACATTCAAACCGGCCTGAGCTCCGTGCTCTCGGAACTTTTAACCGCGCTCAACGGCGACCGCGGCTTTGTTCAGCTACTGACTCCAGGCGGCGAGTTTTCCCAGGAAGTTGCTCTTGATCGCTCCGTCCATCCGGCCGGCAGCAGCTTCAAGTATAGCCGCACCATGTTCCAAAAGTGCCTGAGCGAGCGCAAGCCGGTGCTGATGCTCGACGTCGATTCGGGCTCAGCCTCCGACAGCGTTATTTTGACCGGCATCCGCTCGGTCATGATTCACCCGCTGCTCAGCCAGAACCAGTTGGTGGGGGTCCTCTATCTGGACAGCATGGTCAAAGCCGGGCGCTTTCTGGAAACCGACCTGCAACTACTGGGAATCATCGCCGACATGGTCTCGGTATTCCTGGAGCGGGCCCAGAACGCGGCGGCCCTCGAAGGCAAGTCCGACGAGTTGCGCAAGGCCAATCGCATGCTGGCCGAATCGGCTCAAGAAACCATCTACAAGCTCTCACGCGCGGCCGAGTTCCGCGATGACGAAGGGGGTGAACACGTCCAACGAGTCAGCCATTACTGCGAAGCCATCGCCTTACACATGGGGATGTCCCGGGCTCAGGCCAACCGTTTGAAGATGGCCAGCCAGTTGCACGACGTCGGCAAGGTGGGCATTCCCGACAGCATTCTGCTCAAGCCCGGACGTTTCACCGAATACGAACGCGAAGTGATGAAGCAGCACACCATCATCGGCGCCAAAATTCTAGCCAACTCCAGCAGCCCCGTAATCGTGCTGGCGGCCGAGGTTGCCCTGACTCACCATGAGAAGTGGGACGGCACCGGTTACCCGCACAAGCTGGCGGGCGAGAGCATCCCTCTAGCCGGGCGTATCGTGGCCGTGGCCGACGTTTTCGACGCCTTGACCACCGAACGCCGTTACAAGAACGCCTGGAGCATCGATCGGGCCATGGAGCTGATTTCCCAGGAAGGCGGCTCGCACTTCGACCCGAATGTATCGAAAGCATTCGTAGCACTACGTCCCAAAATCGAAGAAATCCGCGCGCGCTACCAACCCACCGCCGAACCCGAGCCGGAACTGGAGGACGAGGTCGAGCTGGTGGTGCAGACCCGCGCCCAGGGCCGCGAGTTGCTGGGCCCACTGCAGAAAGCCATCGAAGGGCTGGCGCGCGGCGAGGAGCTCAACTACGCAAGGCGCAGCGAGGCTCTCAACGCCGCCCGGCGCTTGACCGGCCTGCTGGGTTCGTTGGGTATCGGCGTCGATTCGATTCGGCGACTGGGGGGCCATTTCAAGCGCCCCGATCTGCTTTCCGAACAGGCTCCGCGCCTGGCCGCGTTGCTGGCCGACGTGGAGCGGGCCCTGACCGAGGAGAAGCCGGACGAAGAAGCCAGCGCCGGTGTCAATACCATCTTGCTGGTCGATCCCGATCCCTATCAACGCGAAACGCTGGTGGTGGAGGCCTTCAACCGCGGCCTCACCACCGTCGAAGCCCAGGATATCGCGGCCGCCCGCCAGGCGGTGCAAATTCGCGTGCCCGAGATGCTCATCCTGGAAGTGGCTCAGCCCGATACCGATGAGTTTCTCGACTGGTTCTGCCAGGAACATCCGACCGTGCCGCTGGTGGTGCTCAGCTCCGAGGGAGTCTTCAGCAAGCGCCTGGACGTAGCTCGGCGCGGCGGGGCCGTTTACCTGCACAAACCCATGCCTGCCTCGGCCGTTTTCGACGCCATCGAGGAACGCCTTTCGCGCCAGGACCAGCGGGTCCACCGCGTACTCGCGCTAGATGACGATCCCATTTCCTTAAAAGTGCTGGGCCGCAGCCTGGCCGGTCAGGGCTTTCAGACGCAAGTATTGCGCGATCCGCTCAAGCTTTGGTACACGCTGGCCGAATCACCGCCGGACGTGCTGCTGCTCGACTGGGAGATGCCGCTGGTCAGCGGTGTCGATATTTGCAAAGTGCTGCGCAGCGACCCCCATCACTCGCGTCTGCCCATCCTGGTGCTGACCAGCCACGAAGATACGGAAACCTACCAGCGGGCTTTGGAAGCGGGAGCCGATGACGTGCTCTGCAAACCGCTGGACGCCGCCCGCCTGGGCAGTCGCATTCTCAACCGGCTGGGCCGAGACACGGCGGTGCGCCGCTCCTCGGCCCGGGACCCGGTGACCGGCCTGACGGATGTGCAGACGGCCTTGCGCACCGCCAACCACCTTTTCGCCCTGGCCGTGCGCAACGGCGCCCCTTTCTGCCTGTGCCTGCTGCGCCTGGAGCGCTTTGAGGAAATCGGCGAAAAGTGGGGGCGCCCGCTGGCCGCCGAAGTTTTGCGCCGGGTGGCGCTGGTACTGGAACGGCGCTCTCGCCCTGAGGATATCGTCGTATATTACCGGAATGACTGCTTCTTGTTGGGGCTCTACGGTTCTCCGCCGGAAGCTACCGATAAATTGCTCACCAGTTTGAACGCCCGCCTGGCCCAGGAAAAGTTCGCCCAGGACGAGAGCTTCGTGCTCAAGTGCAGCGCCCACACCGCCAACTATCCCGAGGACGGCACCCTTCTGCAGGATCTGCTGGACAAAATCAACGGCATGTAGCCGCTCCAACGGAACCTTTCACACTCTATTTGCTGCGAAACTCGAGCACTCCGTCCCAAGTCCGCGGCAATTCATCGTCCTGGCGGTTGAGGATTTCGCGCATCAGGAAGCTGCCGATGGGATCCTCCAGGGGCACCTGGCGTAAATGCTGCAGTCCGCTACGGAAGTCCCCCTCACAATAAGCGTCGTAGGCCTTGGAATAGGCGGCGCTCTCTTCAGGCGACAGGCCGGAACCTCCGTGTTCAACCGGCACCACCACCTCGTAAATGGCACTGGCCTCGCGTACGCCGGCCGGCCGAATCTTGCCGATACACCGGCAATGCACCTGCTCCTGCGGGAGCTGGCGATAGAGCTCTCCATTGATCAGCATGGGTACACCCAGTTGCTTGGTCAGGCCTTCCAGGCGAGAAGCATAGTTGACCACCTTGCCCATGATGCCGAATTTAGTCTGATCGCGCGCGCCGATCTGGCCGGCGATCACTTCGCCCGAACCCAGCCCCAGCCCGCAGCGCAGGTTGCGCCCACCCTTCTGCGACTTGAAGGGCAGATCCATAGCGTAGACTCGGGCCAGAATAGCGCGAGCCGCCTCCACCGCCTGCAGGGCGTGATCCGGACGCGGATGAGGGGCGCCCCAGCAAGCCAGGATGGCATCGCCCTGATAATCGATCACCACCCCCTCGCGCTCGAAGATGCACTCGGTGATCTCGGTCATGACATTGGTCAGGATCTCGTGGTGCTGGAGGAAAATGTCCAGCGATTCCTGCTCGGCCGTCTCGGTGGCCATGGAAAAGCCGCGCAGATCGAAAAAGAGCACGGTGACCTCGGCGCGTCTCGGCTTGAGCACTTCGCGGAAGTCCTGCTCGCTCAGGAGCCGGCGCAGCACCGGTGAAAAGAATTGCCCAACCTGCGACTGCAAGCGCTGAAACTGCTGGAGAGCCAGGTAGTGGGCCACCGTTTCGGCCACCACGTCGATGAGCACCGCTTTCCCTTCCAGGTCCTGGGGACTGGCGCTGCCCATCGCGTAAAAGGTCTGCTGCTCGACCGGCGAGGCCACCGCCCAGCTGACCTGTTCGAGCACGGTGGCTTCGCCCGCCGTGGTCTCGTCCCAACAATGGGTGACGGTGCATTTCTGCTGATGAGCGCGGGCCACCAGTCGCTTGCTGGCCTGGGCCGCTTTACCGGCCGGCAGAGTCTCCACCACCCGCTCGCCATCCAACACCATGACGCAGGAAGCCTCCGGTAACAGCGTGCGCAGCACTCCCAGCGAGGTGGTCCAGACCGTTTCGATGTCGGCGGCCCGGCGCAACTCCGGCAGCATGCGCATGAGCGCCTGAAAGCATTCGTAGCTACTGCGCTGGCGGGCCTGTTCGCGACCCGGGCCCATGAGGGTGAATTCATTGAGTACGGTGGCCAGCGAGGCTTCGCTGCGCGCCAGGGTACAGCGCGTCTGGCCCACGACGAAACTTTCCCCGGGAGGCAAAGTGAACTCGTCGCTTTCCTGACCCTGGTAGAAAATCGGGTTGCGACCGCTGGCCAGTCGCCGAATGATCGCTCCGCCCGCGGCCGGAATGACTTCAAAGTGTTGGCGCGAGACCAGGCTGTCGCCAGTCAGGCACAGATGAGCCACCCCCTCGTCGGCGGCGGCCCCCCGCCCCACCGTGAAGCGCGGTTGGTTCAATCCGAACTCCCGGCGCCCGCCCTCGGGATTCTCACAGTGCAAAGCCCACTGGTACATTTAGGGCTGTTTGTGTCACCGGCTTCGGTTCCTCCAAGGCCACTTGGTAAACGGTCTACCTAAATGATATTCTATCTCCCAGATTATGAAGAAGAACAAGAAGAGCGGCTCCGCGCTGCTGATGACGCTCTTTTTTGCGGTGGTGGCAGGCACGGCTGCTTCCATCCTGCTGGATCTTTTGCCCAGCGAGGCCACTTCGCTGCGGTTGGCTCGCCGTGACGTGGAAGGTTCCCAAGTGTGCGAGGCCGGGGTGCGCGATTGCATGGCCTGGATCTCCTACCATCTCAAGCACGATTTGGAACCGCTCACCACCGTCAGTACGACTCGTAGCGGCAGCCTGGGTAGTTGGAACTGGTCGGCCGTGATCACCGCCGACCCCTCGACTCCTCCCAACCCGGCGACCGGTCTGCGCATGTATAAAATTGAATCCACCGCCCTCTGGGATCAAATTCCCAAGCGTAAGGTCTTATGCTGGTTGCAAGCGGGCGTAAGTTTTGCCAAATACGCGGCCTTCACCGACCAGAGTCCGGCTGACGATTACTCGAGCTTTATTCTACGTCCCGAGCAGACAGCGGTAGACGGTTCCTTCCGAACCAACGGGTTTGTCCGCCTGTCCATACCCAGCAGCTACTTCTCGGAGCACCCGGAGATCAAAGGCTTTTTGGGAATGGTGACCTCAGCCGGAACCACCGGGGCGGGAGACGGGATCGACTACGTGGGAGCCGGGACCCCGCCCAGCACCCAGGAGCAGTATGCGAAAATGAGCAGTCTGGGCAAGTCGGGATTTTCGACCGGCGCCTCGTCCATGGCCTTGCCGGCCAGCCCTATCCCATACGCCAATGCGGCCTACGGTAGCGTGCTCCCCAACAGCCCGCCGGCCGGCGTATCGGTGAATCCCGGCGGCGGCATCTACATCCAGGGGACCGTCGATTCGCTGGTGTTGAGCGTCGATCTGCTGGGGAATTCGGTTTACACGATCACCCAGGGAGGCGTGACCACCAAAGTGACTCGCGTCACGGAGTCTGCCGTGGGACCCGCGCCGGTAGGCTCCCGGCTGGTGGAGCAGGGCTCCGTCCAGACGGTGGTGCCCAATGAAGGGACCGGGGTGCTTTACGCCAGCGGCGGGATCAGCGCGGTCAACGGCACGGTGCGCGGTCCTAACACCCTGGCCACCGATTTTTCCAACCATAAAGACATCGAAATCACGGGCCATCTCCTGCGCCAGGATACGGTCCCGGGGGACAAGCCCCGTTCCAGACGGGATAATCTGGGGTTGATCGCCAGCTCGGTGAAAATCACCGACGACGTAGATGTACTGCCCCGCACCGGCAACATTTTACGCCTTTACGCCAATATTTTCACCAGCGAGAAATTCTATGCGGAAAGCCACTGGGATAGGAGTCGGGGAAGGGGCGGGCTGGAGGTCTTCGGCAGCGTCATCTCCCGCCGGCAGTGGGTTACCCAATCCTACGCCAACGACGATCCGTCCGGCTTCACTCACCCCACGGGAACCGGCACCTTTCGCCTGGTTACAGATCCTAACTCCGGGTTTTTTCCTCCCCCGCTCTTCCCCTCCTCCAGCAACGGGCAGATGGAGATTCGCTATTGGAAAGAAACGCCTCTTTGATTCGAGGGGGCTTTTCCTTGGCCGAGGTTGTCGTCGCCATCGGAGTCATGGCCGTAGCCTTGCTGGCCATCGCCGGGGCGGTGATTTACAGCACTCGCATGGAAGGTCGGGCCGGCCGGGCCACGCAGGCCTTACATTACGCCAATCAGATGGTCGAACTTAGCAAACTCTATAATTTGCCGAAATTAGCCCCCATCAACGATCCTCCGGCAGCTCGCAACCCGATCCAGGCCCCTCCCTTTGCCCAGGAAATTTATGCCGACGATACGTTCCGGCGTAACATCAGGATGACCTGGGTCAACTCCGGCTCCGGCGACTATCGCAATGAACTCTACCAGGTGGACGTGACCATCTACTGGTACGAACGGAGCAAAGAAGAGAGCCTGCACGTGGCCGGGCTGCACCGAATCCCATGAAGCGCGCGATGACTCTGGCCGAGGTGCTGGTAGCCGGGGCCCTGAGCCTGGTGCTGTTGGGCGTGGGTCTGGTCTTGCTGCGGCGCCTGGGCTCGGCCTCGCTTTCCGGCAGCAGTCAGTTGCAGTTGCAGTTGACCACCCGCGAAACCCTGCGGAAAATCGTGCCGATGCTCAAGCTGGCCACTGCCCCCAACTCTCAGCAGACAGCCATCTACACTCCCGACATCGGCGCCACCGCCGCCAACGTGGTTTTTTGCAGTCCCGAAGACTTGCTGAATCCCAACCCACCCGCCTTCAATCCGCGCGATCCCTTCTACATCCTGCTGCAGATCCGTTACGCTGCGGACAAACGGCAAATCCTGTTGGAAGACTTCTACGCTCCGGAACGCTACACGGTGCTGGGCCACCAGGTCAGTGACTTTCAGGTCGCGCGTACCCAGCGCATCGGCCTGCGCCTGCAAATGGAGCGTCAGGCTACGATCCGGGACTCAAGAGGTTTTCCCAAGCCCATCAAATTTCAACTTTCCGATAGCCTGCAGCTACCCGAATGAATTTGTCGGATTGTTGACAACCTGGTTGCTTTTCCGACCCCCCCTTCGATCTAGACTCAGACAATAAAAGACCACACCGGGGGTTCTACAGACACATGAAAATCGACGCAGGCGCCATCCTCAACAACCTGAGCAAGACCAACCCCAGGCCGGCCACGGCCAAGAAAGACGAAGCGGCGGCCGTTCCGAGCGAAAGCTTCGCGCGCCGGCCCCACGCTGATTTCGAAACCAACAAGGCCAAACTTCTGGCGGCCACGCGCCTGCCCGAGGCCATCAAGACCGATTACAGCGAGCCTGTTTCCAATCAGGACGTGGACCAGAGCGGCTGGCAGGAAAAGCTGATCGCCAACCTCGGCCCTCAGTTCGCGCGTATGCAGTACACCCACGACTGCTCCAAGCTGCAGGGAATGGTCCCCACCCAGAGCCAGTTGCAGGCCGAATTCGACAAGCTCGGTTCGCGCGAAGACATCCCTTTCGAATACATTATTGACGGCTGTTACGCCCGCGCTCACTTGATGAGCGAGGAGATGACCCGGGACGGCATCAACAACTGCAAAATCTTCTGCATGGTCGAAGATCCCTACGGCAAGGGCAAACTGACCGCCGAAAACAAGTATATGCAGGCCAAATGGTGGTATCACGTGGCCCCGGTGGTGTTCGCCGTGGACGAAACGTCCAAGCAGGTGGAACCCTTTGTCATGGATCCTTCGATGGCCAAGACACCCCTCAAGCCTGAGGAGTGGATCCACGCGATGTGGGACGAAAACACCAAGATCAAGGTCGACCTGGTGAAAGACCTGCAGTACGGGCCATTGGAAGCCGACGGCCCCAACGCCACTTTCCAGGAAAGCATTCCGCCGGCCCACGAGACCTGCGAGGAATACTCCAAGGAACTGGCCCAGATCAAAGAGGACTACAACGCTTCCCACCCGGGAGATCGCAAAGCCGCTTGATTTGCTAACAAGCCCGGCGATCGTTTTTTACAAGCCCTGCAGAAATGCGGGGCTTTTTTATCTGTCTTTTATCCAGGCCAGAGCTACCCTGAGAAGTAGCGAACTCGCAGGAGGTACCCTTGGCACAATTTGCCCCGATCACCGGTATTCTTGGTCTTCAAGGTAATACATCAGGAGCCAGCCCACTGGCCCTTCCTCAGTTCGGAGCAGGAGCAGCCCTTAACAGACTGAGCAGCCCGATCATGGGAGTGGCCGGCGCCACCGCTCAAGATCCCATGTTCCAGATGCTGGAAATGCAGAACCAGATGCTGACGATGATGATTGGCTTACTGATGAATCTCATGCAGGCCCAGGGTCAGAAAATGGAAGGTGCCCTGAGCGGCTCCGGCGGCGATATAAGCGGCGGAGGGGGCGGTAGTTCCGCTGTCGGCGGCGGAGGCGGCTCCAGCAGCGGCGGCGGCGGCGGCGCGGCCAATTCCAACGCCTCCTCCGGTCCGGCCAGCCCGGGCGCCCAGGGAGCTCTCGATCGCGCTCGCGGCATGCTCGGACTCAACGAGCACAGCAATGCGGCCGAAATCAACAAAGTCACCAAGGAAAGCGGCATCGACTCGTCCACCACGCCCTGGTGCGCCGCCTTCGCCATCAACATTCTCAAAGACGCCGGCATCCTCGACACCACCGGACTGAAAAACCCTAACTACTGCCCGGAAATCGTACGCTGGGCCAAAGAAAAGAATATCTGGATGGAGAGAGGCTCCACCCCCAAGCCGGGTGACGCCATCCTCTTCGACTGGGGTGCTGACGGAACCAGCGATCACATCGGCATCGTCGAGAAGGTGGAGAACGGCAAGATCACCACCATCGAAGGCAACAGCAGCGACTCGGTCAAGCGCAACACCTATGAAATCGGCAGCAGCAAGATCATGGGCTTTGTCAAAACGAAAGGTTAGTTGTTGGCGCCGGCCAAATCATCTTCCTAGATGTCCTGGAAGCTGATCGCTAAGGCGGAACAACGCCTGGCCAACGAAATCGCCCTCTTGCGGCCGCCGCACGGGGGCGATTTGCGTGTGGCGCTCGGCTATCCCAATACCTACCACGTGGGTATGTCCAACCTGGGCCTGCAGGTGGTCTACGGGATTATGAATCAGACGCCCGGGGTGCGTTGCGAACGCTTCTTTCTGCCCGACCCGGACGAAATCGAGGAATACGAGCGCCACGGCCGCCGTTTATTCACGTTGGAGAGCCAGCAACCCCTGGAAGGCTGCGACCTGATAGCCATCACCTGTAGCTATGAGAATGACTACTGTAACGTGCTGCGCATCCTGGAACTGGCCGGTCTGCCGCTGCTGGCCAAAGAGCGGGGCCCGGAGTATCCCCTGGTGCTGGTGGGCGGTGCCGTCACTCTGCTCAACCCCGAGCCGCTGGCGGATTTTGTCGATCTTTTCAGTGTCGGCGAGGCCGAGGGGTTGGTCGAGGACCTGGTCGACAAGCTGCGCGAAGTGCGCGACCTGGCTCGTCCGGAGCAACTGCAGGCACTGGCCCAGGTAGCCGGCCTCTACGTCCCGGCGCTTTACGAACCGGTTTATGAAAACGGCCGCTTTGTGGCCCTGCGGACCCTCGGCGGCGCACCGGAAACCATTGCCAAGAACTACATTTCGCGCGAACAGTTCGAATCGATCAACAGCTCCTCCTGGCTCATGACCGAGGACACTGAATTTTCCAAGACTTTCCTGATCGAGGTTTCGCGTGGCTGCCCTTACGTCTGCCGCTTTTGCACGGTCGGTTTTTCCTATCCCAAGGTGCGTTGGAAGCCGCTCGAGCGCATTTGGGAAGACATCGAGACGGTCAAGCACCACCATCCCAGGGTCGGTCTGATCTCGGCCACAGTGGGCAATCACCCGCAAATCGACCAGCTTTGCGAGGGCTTGATGCGCGAGGGCCTGGGGGTCTCGTTCTCTTCCCTGCGCGCCGACCAGTTGCCGGACTCGATCCTGGAGACGCTGGTGCGCGGTGGTTCGAAAAGCATGACGCTGGCACCCGAAACTGGATCGGAGGCTCTGCGCAAGTCGATCAACAAACGCTTCAGCGACGAGCAGTACTTTGCGGCTTCTAGAAGAGCTTTCGATAAGGGTATCAAAAATCTCAAGATGTACTCGATGGTGGGCCTGCCCAATGAGCTCGACGAAGACATGGACGCGCTGGTCAAACTGGTGGAGCAAACCCGCAAGCTGCAAGTCGCCTGCGGTCAGGGCGGCGGGCGCATCACGCTGGGCCTGGGCCTGTTTGTGCCCAAGCCGCTTACTCCTTATCAATGGAATGCCATGACCACCCTGAAACTGGCCGAGAGTCGCATGGCGCGGGTCAGCTCGCAACTCGCCCGGGTGGGCGGCGTCAAGGTCAACGCCGAAGTTCCCAAGACGGCCATTCTGGAAGGCTTGCAAGCACGCGCCGACCGGCGCCTGGGACGGGTTCTGCAACGCGTCTATCGCAAGCCCAGCTATAAAAATTGGTTAAAGGCCCTGGCCGAAGAGGGGATCTCGCTGGAAACCGAACTCTATCGCCAGCGCGAGCCGGAGGAAGTGCTGCCCTGGAGCCACATCGCCAGCTCCTGGCCCAAGGAACGTCTGCTGCGGGACAGCGAGCGGGCCCGCCAACAACGATTCAAGGATGTCCTGATCCATTGAAGCTGCTCGAATACGCATTGGAACCACGCGGAACCGGCTGGCTGGTCACCTTCCCCCACCTCGGGCAGGTGCCTCATGCCACCAGCACCCGCCAGGGCGGTGTCTCCTCGGGAATCTACGATTCTCTAAATTTAGGCTTGATGAGCGGTGACGACCTCACCCTGGTGGATGAAAACCGCCGGATTTTCAGCCGCATGCTGGGCATTCCCATCGTGCAGAATCTGAGCATGACGCACGGCGTGCGGGTGGCTCACCTGCGCACTCCCCAGGACATGGAGCGGCCCCATGACGCCGATGCCTGCATCAGCAACCACCCCGAGGTCAGTTTATCCTTGACCACGGCCGACTGCGTGCCAATCTTCTTCTACGATGCCCGGGCGGGCGCGGTGGGGCTGGCTCACGCCGGTTGGCGTGGCACCGTCAACGGTATCGCCGCCCGCGTAGTCGAAGAAATGGCCGATAAACTTGGAAGTCAAGCGCGCCATCTGCGAGTGGCTTTGGGTCCGGCCATCGGTCTTTGCTGTTTTGAGGTAGGCGACGAAGTAGCCGAAGAGTTCCACGCCCAATACGGATCGCAAGCCTGGATAGAAAAGCGCGCCACCAAGTGGCACATCGACTTGCATCAGGCCAACCGGGTCTGGCTCGAGCGCGTCGGCGTCAGCCCCGGCAACATCCGCTCATGCCCGCTATGCACTTGCTGTAGAGCCGATTTATTCTACTCCTGGCGGCGCGAAAGCGGTAAAACCGGCCGCTTGCTTAGCGCCATCGCCCTCAAACCTTTGGACTGACTGGAGTGAATGACTAGCAGGGGAAGAGGGCCTCACCTTGGAACCAGATCGAGTCGACCGGGGAAAAGTTTAGCGAGGGTCAGGTTCTATGACAGCAGATATCCGAATGGGCCTAGAGAACGAGCTCGATCAGCTCGACGAATCTGGGGTCGAGTCCTGGCTTGCCCGGTGCTTCGAAGCCTGTGACCCGCGCTACGACAGCGACTGGCTCAACGGGATTTTCGAACTGGCTTTGATGCAGTTTCCCGACAATTACGAAGTGCGCGCCGCCGCCTCGCGAGCCGCCACCATGGAAGCCCAGCGTCTCTATGACGAGGGCGATACGGGCGAGGCCGTCTCGCGGCTGGAGCGCCTGCTGGAAAGCGACCCCTACTGCACCGAAGCCTTCGAACTGCTGGAGCGCTTCATGGCGACCGGCAGCGATGTGCCGGAGGCGCCCACTCCGGAACCCGTGGCTCCGGCCCCAGAGCCCACTCCCCCCACGATAACCCTGGCTCCCACCGCTGCGGCCGCGGAGCCGGTGGCCCAGAGTTCGCCGGTGGCCACCCTGGAGCCCATGCCGGAACACCATGACGATGAATTGCTCTCGTTCCTGGACGATGATTTGATGGTCGGCCTGGAAAACGTTGTTCAGCCGGACCTTCCGCCCCGCGAAGAACCGGTGGCCGTGCCGCCGGCGGCGGTCGAAGCAGCCTCCCCGGCGCCGGCAGATGCGACTCAACCGGTGGCTCTGCAGGATCCGGCCGCACCCGTGGCGCCCACGCCCGAGCCTGTGCTGGCCCCGGATACCCCCACCGCCATCCTGCCTATTCCTGACACCAGCAAGTGGCTGCCGCCGCTGGCGCCTCCCCAGCCAATCACACCTCCCCCACCCGCGCCGGAGCCTGCTCCCGTAGCCGCCGCGGCTCCGGTGGCGGCGCCTGCTCCGGTTCGTGGCACCGGCTTCGACTGGCGTAGCGTGGTAGGTCTACCCGCCCACAGTCAATCGGGACTGGAGCCCCAATTGGAGGCGATTCTTCCCAACCTGGCCGAGCGCTTCAGTCAGGTGGGTAATTTCCGCAGCCTGGTGATGCTTCTGACCGATCTCTTCCAGCGCGATCCCTCCCATCAGGGAGTGGGCGCCACGCTGAATTCGGTGCTAAGTGACTGGTCGGCCCAGTTAGAAAAACAAGGACGCGGGCCGGAAGCGGGTCAGGTGGCGGCCTGGTCGCTACAACTGCTCGGAGCCCGCGCCGATTGGGCGCAGCCTCTGTTGCAACGCTTCCCCGCTCAAGCGCCCGGCCTGCCCGACCTGGGTAGCTTGAACGGACCCTCCGCTCCCAGCTGGATGAACTGGGTGGGGCCCCTGCGTGATGATCCTGCGCGTTTCCAGGACGCCGCTCAAGCCCTGGGTGGCGATCACCAGGGCCTGCAGAGCCTGTTCCGGCACCTGGCCGTCCAGCATCCCGACCACCCCGATCACGTACTCAACCTGGGCTGGGCCTATGCGCAGACCGGCCAACCGGCCCTGGCCATGGTGCATACGCAGCGCTCCCTGCAACTACGCCAGCAACCCCGGGCCTTCCAGCTGCTGCAGAAAATCTACACCGACCTGGGCCAGACCGAAATGGCCCAACGCGTAGCCCAGCAACTGGCACAACTCAAGGCATAAAAAAATCCCCGCCGGTTAGAGCGAGGACGAGATCGGATGCCGCTGAGCCTATTCTCGGCCCAGGCACGAACCCTTGTTCGTTAACATAAATTTCTAGGAAGCGTCGCGGTCTTGCTCGTACTGGGTGCCGCTAAAGTCCGTGTTGCTCAGATTTGCTCCGGAGAGGTTGGCGCGATCCAGACTGGCGTCGGACAGATCGGCCGAGGACAGGTCGGCACCGGTCAAAACAGCCCCGCGCAGGTCAGCGCGGGACAGATCGGCGTTGGTCAGGTTGGCCTCCGACAGGTCCGCCTGAGACAGTTTGGCCGAAGAAAGATCGGAGCCGTCCAATTCGGTGACCGACAGGCGCGCGCGCTTCAAGTCCGCCCCCGAAAGATCGGTTCCGCTCAGACGCGCTCCTTCCAACACCGCCTTGTCCAGATGCGCGTCCGACAGGTCACAACCGCGCAGGTCAGCCCCGGTCAAATCCGCTTCGGTGAGGCGGGCGTTGGATAAGCGCGAACCGATCAAACTGGCGCCGGTCAAATTCGCTTTCTTCAAATTGGCTTCGGTCAGGTCGGCGCCACAAAGACGGGCCTGGCTGAGGATGGCCCCGCTCAGCCGGGCATGAGACAAATCCGCGCCCGTAAACAGGGCTCCGTGGCATTGACAATCGCGGAAATCCGCCCCGCCCAAGACAGCGCCGCGCAAGTCACCGCGGGTCAGGTCAGCCTCGCCAAAATCAGCTCGCGAACCGTTGGCCCCGGTCAACTCGGCCCCCATCAACTGGCAGCCGCGCAAAATCGCCCGGGTCAAATTGGCGCCGGTCAGGTCGGCGCCCGACAAATCCGCGCCCGACAAATCCGCCGAGGACAGGTCGGCGCCCGTGAGGGTGGCTCCGCTCAGGTTGGAGCCGCTCAGATTGGCGCGCGACAGGCAGGCGCCGGGCAACTCGGTGTCGGCCAACTGACAACCACGTAAGTCGGCCGCGGCCAGGTTGATGCCGGAAAGGTCGCACTCCTCCAGGCATACGGGCTTGCTGACCGAGAGCTTGGGAACCTGCAGCCCGGCCAGGTTCGTGCCTTTGAAATTCTCGCCCCGAGCCAGAGCCGCCAGCACCGCCGCTTCCAAACTTTCGCCCTCTACCGTCAGGACGACGTCGGCGCTGGTTTTGGCCAGAATATCAAAACGCATCGCGCGCACTTCACTCATTCTCGCAAGAAGTCCTCGCCCTTTCGGCCCCGCTCGGCCAGCAATTCCTGAGCCGCCCGCACTCCCTGATAGCTGGCTTCTTCAAAAATGGAGAGCCCGGATAGATCCGAATGAGCGTAATACAATCCGGGCTGCGGCAAGGCGGCTTCCCGGCGCTCCGAACTCCAGAGGAAGCCGGGCGAGGGGCGCACCATGGCATGCCCTAACTGCATCACCTCCAGCCGGCGGCACACTTCGCGAAGATCCGGATGAACCGGCCCCAGTTCGGCAAAAACCTGCTGGCACACCTCCGACCAATCCGCCGCCAACATACGCTGGCGGGCCCGGGCCGGCTCCAACTCCGCCCAGGGGCGATAGTAGGTCCACACGCTCGGACCCTGGAGATGGCTTTGGGTCTGATGAGTGGCCACCACATAGCCCAGCCCCGGCGAATCGTAGATCACGTTGTCCCAGCTCAAGGCCATCCCGGCCGCGGCCACGCTTTCCGGCAGCCGTTCCAAAACCAGATTGCAGACCGTCCAGGGTGCGTAGCTAAAAGCGGGGCGAACCGGCTCCTTCAGCAGGTAAGGGCGCAAGAAAGTAGGCAGGGCGAAGATGACGCCGGCGGCGCTCCAGCTGGCCATCCGTCCCTCCCTGTCGCAGGCCTCCACCACCCATCTTTTCCCGGAAGCCTCGATTCGCGTCACCAACCGGCCGGTGCGCACACGGTCTCCCAAGCCACTCGCCAGATGCTGCACCAGCCGGTGGTTGCCTTCGGGCCAGACAAATTGCATATCCTTGGGCTCAAAGCCGCCCCCGTCACGACTGGCGAAGTAATGCAGGCCGGCCCAGGCCGAAGTGTTCTGCAGCGAGCAGCCATAGTCGTCGCGGCAGCCATATTCCACGTACCAGCGCAGGCGCGGCGAAGTCCAGCCGTGCCGGGTCAGGTAGTCGGCCATGTTCTCCTGATCGAGGGCGCGCACCTCAGGCTCCGGACTGCTCCAGGCCACGGGAATGGCGAAAGCCTTACGCCCCTTGGCATCTCGCCACTTCTGCCAATTACGAATATGCTCTTCAAACTCGCGCAACTGGCGAAAATCATCCGAACTGGCCCCGGCCTTAGGAAAGATTCCCTCCTCCCAGCGGCCCAGCACGAAAACCCGCTCCTCGTTGCTGTGACACAGTTCGGCCTCCTCCAGACGGCCACCGCGCAGCAAACCCATTTCGCTCAGCAAACGGCGCACCACCGTCGCTTCACGCGTGGGCACCGGCAAGTAATGCGCCGCCCAGGGAGCCGCTGACTCGGAATAGTGGGCCGCCCGCGAGTTGCCGCCCACTTCCGATTCCAGTTCGAGCAACTCGAAGTTCTCGACTCCCGCCTGGCGCAGGCGCCAGGCGGCGGCCAGGCCGGCGACGCCGCCCCCGGCGATGAGCACGTCCACCCGCCGGGGAGTTCCGGCCCGCGGCAGTGGCTGGCGCAGCCGATGCCCCAGCCAAAAGTTGGCGCCCACGATGCCTCCCTGTAAGCCTCCCTCGGATCGAGACAAACAGCCGGCCAGCCAGGGCAGAGACAGAGCCCCCTGGAGAAAAAGTCGGCGCTTCATGAATCGACGATGGAACGCCAGTCCTGCTCGTAGTAACGCACCAGCACCTGATCGAAGAGGCGGTTGACGGGTGAGGGCAGAGCGGCCATATCGGCCGGGAAGAGAAACATGTCGGGCAGCGCGGCCGCGTCCAGGTAACGCAGGTCCCTGGGCAGGCGGCGGGCTTCCGGATGGGGCGGCGCTTCCCGGGTAGCCAGTGTAAAACCCCATTCGCCGAAGCTGGGCACGTAGAGGTGGTAGGGACTGACCTGCCAACCGGCGGCACGGATCGTTTCCACGATGCACCAGTAGGAGCGCCGCGCGAACAGCGGGGAAGTGCACTGCACCGAGAGCGCTCCTCCGGGCGCCAGTAACGGGTGCAGACGCTGGTAAAAGGTCTTGGTGTAAAGTTTGCCCACGGCATAGTTGGAAGGATCGGGAAAATCCACCAGGATGGCGTCAAAAGGGGCTTCGCGCGGCTCGCTCACCCACACGAAGGCGTCCGCGTTCAGGATGCGCAGCCGCTTGTCAGACAGAGAGTGCTGGTTGAGCCGGTTGAGAAACTGGTGGTCGCGAAAGAGCGAGGTCATGGCCGGATCCAGGTCGACCAGCAGAACTTGCTCGACTTCCGGGTAGCGCAGCACCTCACGGGCGGCCAGGCCGTCGCCGCCGCCTAAAATCAAGACTCGGCGCGGCTTCTCCAGGCAACTGAGCGGAGTGTGCACCAGGGCTTCGTGATAACGATATTCGTCGCGCGAGGAAAACTGCAGGTTACCGTTCAGATAGAGCCGGACTTCCTGGTGTTTGCGTGTCACCACCAGGCGCTGATATTGGGTAGTGCGCGAGAGCACGATGGGATCGGGATAGAGACCCTCTTCCGCCCAACGGGTGATGCGCTCCGAACCGGCCAGGCCGAGCAGCAACAACCCTCCCACCACAGCCGTCTCCAGGCGCAGCAAGGGCACACGCAGGCGAAAAACAGACATAAAAATCCAGGCTACGGCCACGTTCACCAGGCCGCAGCAGAACGAAGTGCGAATCAATCCCAAGTAGGGGATGAGCAGCATGGGAAAGAGGATGCTGGCCAGCAACGCTCCCAGGTAGTCCAGCGCCAACACTTGTGAAACCAGTTCACGAAAGCTGTAGTTGCGCTTGAGAATGGTCATCAACAGGGGGATTTCCACCCCGACCAGCAGCCCCACCACGAAGACCAGCAAATAAAGCACCAGGCGAAAGCCGCCGCTGTAACTGTAGGCCACGTGCATGGCCGCGGCCGAAAACCCGCCGATGAAAGCGATGGAATTCTGCAGGCGGGCGAAAGCCACGGCGGGCTGGCGGCGGCCCACGAACTGGGCCAGGTAGGAGCCCACTCCCATGGCAAAAAGATAATCGCCGATGATGGTGGAGAACTGCAGCACGGAATCGCCCAACAGGTAACTGGCCAGAGCACCTGCAATCAGCTCATAGACCAGGCCACAGGTGGCGACCAGAAAAACCGAAATAAGCAAAACACCGGAAGAACCGGGAGGTTCGTTATTTTCCACCGATGTGGTAATAGCCGCTGGAATAATGCGAACGGTAACTGCCGGGATTGTTGCGCACGCTGTGGCCGCTTTCCAACGGCGCTTTGACGCCGTCGTTGCCGCCGCCCCCGTTCAGGTGTACCACCAGAAGATTGCCCAGCAAGGCCAACATGACGTAAGTATACCAGTCTTTCATTCGTCGCTCCCGGGTGCGTGATCGCTCTCTGACCAGCGTGTCGTCTCGAAACTGGAAGCCCGCCACAGGCTATAGAGCGGCGGCAAAAGGCCCAACAGGACCAACATCCAGAAGTAGCCCCACTGAGGCACGTCATTCTGAACCTGCACCGTGTAGGCAAACACGGTGCGCGGGATGGCGTTGGGGGGTCCCGCTTTCTCCGGATCGGCGTGCCCGGTCACATTGGACTGCGGCTCGACCCGCAACAGATATTCCCCTCCGGTGACGCCGGAAAGATGGGCTCCGGCGTCCAGCACCGCCTCCGACCACGGGCCGTCACTATCGGAGCCTCTTTCGTGATAGAGGGTCACGGCCGTATCGCGGACTTGCTGGTTCTTCTCGTCGATCAAGCTGATGAGAAAGTAACCCCAGCGCTGTTCCAGAGAATTCGCGCGCACCGAAATGTAGAGGTTATGGCGTCCCGGCGGCACGGTGACGTTAGCGATTTGAGCGCGATCCGGTTGAGAATCCAGGTAATTCCACTGTTGGGAAAAGAGCGGCCCGGGTTGGGTAACCGTGCGCAGCAGCAGGTAGAGAAAACTGGCCACCACAAAGAGCAAATAGGTCAACCAGCGGCGGCTGGAGGCCGCATAGAAGGGATTCGGCTGGTTGTTGGCCACTCCCCGAGCCTCGGGCGCCTGGCCCGGCAGCCCGAAAGCCTTCCACACCTGAGCCCCGCTCAGGTACTGGCCGAGACTCCAATTCAGCTCCTCCTGCCCGCAATCGGCCGAGAGCACCTGCGGGGGGCACACATAGTCCACCACCTGGGCCCCCTCACCGGCGCGCACCCGCCAGTAGAACTCGCCGGCCACGTAGTCGACGGTGGCGTGGGTGGTCTGAAAGTGCTTGAAATTCTTGCCGTCCAGGCTGAGCTGACTGTTGGGCGGATAGCCGGTGGGCATGCCTTGCGGGTTGACCGGCACTCGGTGCAGCGGGCGCAGCAGCGTCCAATGGCCATTGGTTTCGGTCAACCATTGGTAGCCCTGAGTGGCCTCGTAGAGCAAATATTCACTCCACTTGTAGCGAATGCCGTCGACAACGCAGGCCCGGGCCAAAAATCCGATGCAGGTGAAGGCAACCTCCTGCCCGGGCAACCTCCCCGTGGAGCCCAGAGGGACTTTAGCCGGGACCTTGCCCATGCTCTGCTGAAAATTCAACACCTCACGAAAAGTGGCGTCACTGTTGAGGTCCATGGCCGAATCGCAGTACTGGCACACCAGGGTTTGCGAAAGTCCGCCCGCTTTCAGTTCGTGCGGCGCGCCACAGGTCGGACACTTCAGGGTTTTGAGGTGGGCCGCGCTGAGCGCGGAGCCCGCGCTCTCCTCTTCGTCGCCGGTGCGCAGGCCTTGTAGTTTGAGTTCTTCAAAACGGCACCAGCGGCCCTGAAAAAGTAACGGCGAGTCATCCGAGTAGTCGAGCGTGCCGGCCGCTCCAGTCGTAGTCGATAGATCCGCGAAGAGCGCCTCGTAAGCGGTATCCATCACGAAGGGCAACTCGCCCTCGAAAGTGAGAGCCGTGCCGCGCGACAGGGAAGTCACCACCGCCCGCTGCTTGTCCAGTCCGAGCATCTGACCCAGTTGCACCTGGCCGGCCGTGGGAGCGCCCTCGGCAGGCCGCACGAACGAGACGAAATATTCGCCCAGGTGTTCCCCCAGCCAGCCGCCGGCCCCATTGCTGAAGAGGGCGTACCACTCATTCCAGACGGCATCGGGCCGACTGGCCGGCCCGAGAATCATCTGAATGCGCCCGACCACCTGAAAGCTCTTGCCTTCGAAGGTTCCCTGCGTCCCCAGCTTGATCAGCGAACCATCGGCCTGCAGCGCGGCCACCTTGCCCACGGCCAGCAGTTCCATGTCCTTGCGCGCCACCAACGTCTGACAGGCGGAGCAGACGACGTAAGCCGATAGTTCGGAACGATAAACGATCGGGTTGCCGCAAGATGGGCACTGGGACTGCATTGCTCGCTGGATTTGCCCCAACGGGCGCATCTCCTCTCAGGGGGTGAAGTGCTTGCGTTTCCAGATGAAGCCGTCGAGCACGTAATGGGTGATCTGGGGGGTTGCCAGCAAGGGGACGAGCAGGAAGTGCCAGGAGTCGAGATTCCAGCCCAGGCCGAAAAGCCAGCCGCGATCGTGCCAGACGGCCCGGTCCCAGAGCAGTTCCTCGGCATAGGCCAGCGCCCAGAGACTGACCAGAAAAGCCCACCAGGGCGTAGCGCGGGACCGGTTGCGGGCGTAGACCAGGGCCATGTAGGGAATCCCGTGGATGAGCACGTTGGTGACGGTAAAGGCATAGTCAGAATTGAAGACGACGATGCCCACGTACCAGCAGAACCAGGTGGTCAGCATCACCATGTCTTTGCCCGGTGAGGGCTTTCCGTGGCCCGCATAGCTGGCCAGACTCCTCAAACTGTAGGCGCTCAGGCAGAGCCAATAAAGAGGAGCCAGGCAATCGGCCAGAAAAGCCGGGGCCCGAGCGAAGTCATCGGCCAAAAACCACCAGAATTTTCGAGGCAAATGTGCGTGCCAGTAAGCCAGCGGGTAGAGGGTGAGCAAATAAATCGTGCAAGTATCCAACCAGCGTTGCCAGCCACCCGGGTCCCTGTTCTTGGCCCGGTAGAGAGCCACCCAGCCGTATTGCTGGCGCACGAAATGCCACACCGCCAGGTAGGCCAACGCGCGCCAGAAGACGGCTCCGCCGGCCGCTCCGTAAAGTAGCACTCCCACCAACCAGGCCAGCCAGGGCGTGCCGAAATACAGCCCGGGGCGGCGCTTCAGCTGCTCCGGGTCAAAGTAGGTGCGAAAACAGGTCGACCAGACGTGGGCCACGTCCACGCAGAGCACGGCCACCACCCAGGTCCACTCGGGCGACTGGCCGTCCAGGTAACCCCTGTGGTGTCCCCAAAGCAGGGCCAGCAGCGAGAGCAGCGCGCTGCCCAGAAAAACGGCCACGTCCAGACGCGGCGAAAACAGAGCCCAACTCACCAGGCCTGGCTTCGATTCCGGCTGGCCGAGTCTTTTTTACTCAAAAGACTTGACCGGAGGCCTTACCCAACTGATAAGTCCTTATGGCAAACAATTCGGGGGGTTTCAACGTCGGCGGCACACCACTGGACCGCAACCAGTATAACCCTCAGGTCATTCGCAAGTTAACCGAGGCCGCCGGCAAGGTGCCGCTCGAAGGCAACAAAGCCAAAACCTGGAACGAGCTGGCCGACACCATCGAGGAAAAAGATGAAGTCTCCCAGGAAGACTTCGACAGCTTCCGCAGCTTCGCCAAAGAAGTCCGGCAAGAACGCCGCGACATCCGCAAGCGCGCCCCGGGCGGTTATCGCGACCCCAAGGTCGCCGCCGCTCTGGTTCCCCTGAACGTCTTCGACACCAAAATGAACAAGCTGACCGAGGCTCACCGGCTGACCACCGCCAAAGCGGCCGTGGCCGCCGCCTCGGGAGCCTCATTTGGCGCCGCCAACCTGGTCACCGCCTATCACGCCTACGCCAACCTGCCCAAATCTGGACTCAACAACCTGGTTCAGGCCATGGAGTCCGAGCCGGGCAAGCTCAGCTTCGCCGGCAACAAAGTCGAGCAGGTCCATCAGGAAAACCTGTGGCGTTCCATGAACAACTTGCTCGACGAAGGTAGCGCCTCGGCCAAAGCCGGTAAACCCGTGGAAATCAACGCTCAATATTACGAACTCACCAGTCAGGCCATCATCGGTAAGCTGGCCGACAACGCCGAAGCCGGCAACAAGGTTCGCGTCAATGTCGACCCGGGTCACCTGCTGCCTTATAAAGGCACCACCCTGGATGCCGACGATCTACCGGATAAGCTCCGCGGCTTATTGCAACTGGCCGATGCTCCCGGCGATGTGGCCATTTCCATGTACCCGGTCAACAAGCATCTGGGCAGCGGCACTGACCTGATGCACCGCAAAGGCCTGCGCGTCGGGGACAAGTTCCTGCTCTCGGGCATGAACGCCAATGGAGGCTCCGGTGAAAACGTGGACGCCGGCTATGTGATCGAAGGACCGGCGGCCCGCAAGCTGGTGCAGAATTTCTCGCGCGACGTCCAGAACAGCAAGGATTCTACCCTCGAAGATCTCTACGGCGACAAAGGTATCAACGGCCTGCTCGAGCGCGACGTGCGCATGGGCCGGCGCGGACTGGTGGGATTGGCCGACGCTCTGGATGGGCCAGAACCGGCCGGCACCGAGCCGGCCCGCCCCAAAACTTATGCTCAACTCCAGGGCTACTTTAAAGAGCGCGGCTTCGATCTGGACAAGTTCATCGATCTGCCGGCGGATGAAAAAGGCCCGCATCTGGACAACGCCATTGCCGAGAATCGCTCCCTGCCGCTTTCCGACTACGGCAAACGCCGCCTCAACGACTTGATCAAACTGGTCCACAAAGAAGTGCACAGCCCGGAAAATCAAAAGCGCCTGGACGACGTGACCGCGCCCAGCGACGCCCCCAAAGGAACCTCGGTGGTTTCGCTGGCCGACACCCCTACCGAGCGCGAACAACTTTTGCTGCAATCGATCAACGAAGCCGAGAAATTCATTTACGTGCCCGCCTTCGTGATTACCCGTCCGGTGGCGGCCGCCCTGGCCGCCAAGGCCAAAGACATGGAAACGGCCGGCAGAAAGATCGACATCAAGGTGCTGGCTGATCCGGGCATCTATCCCGACGGTGGCACGCCCAATTCCTGGGGCGTGAAATTCCTGGAAGACAACAACATCCCGGTGCGCTGGGCGGCCTTGCCCCGAACCGGGCAGCACGACCGCAAGGTTCACGCCAAGGAGTTGCTGACCGACAAGTCGGACTTCGTGGGCAGCACCAACTTTTCCAATAAAGGCCTGCGCGAGAACCACGAGCACAGCGGAGCCATCCATTTCAATCCCGATGATCCGCTCTCGGTCCGCCAGCAGCAGCAAGCCAAAAGCAGCTTCGAGGAGTTGTGGAACGACTTCAGCGTCGAATCCAATTCGCTGCAAACGGCGCAGCGCTGGAAGAAGAATTACCAGGGGGCGGACAAGGAATACCAGATCGAGGACGCTCGCGGCAGCGCCATTCGCAGAAGTATTCGCGGTATCGACACCTACGAAAAAGAGAGCGGCAAGTGGGTGAGCTCCCAAATCGAAGAGCTGAACCTGAATTCCCAGGTCCAAGAGCTGATGACCCGGGGCTACGACGAGGGCAACGCCAGGCTCAAAGCCTTGCGCGACGCCATGGGGCCCAAAGAGTTTTTACAGGGTCTGCACAGTCTGCCCAGTTATCAGGCGCTGCACGGCCAATAATTGTCCGC
The DNA here is from genome assembly GCA_019637395.1 of Vulcanimicrobiota bacterium. GTDB lineage: Bacteria > Vulcanimicrobiota > Xenobia > Xenobiales > JADMJV01 > JADMJV01. Next base: position 210,933 of record JAHBVR010000008.1, on the reverse strand, counting down.
CTGTTAACACTTTCGCAATAAATTGGCGAAGTATTTGCAATACGCACCCAGAACATGAAGGGCGTAGATCTGGAGGCGCATGATGAATTCGAACTCAAACTTTAACGTGGGCGGGACCCCCCTGGACCGTAGTAAATACAACGCGGATCGGTTCGCCAAGTTCACCGAGATCGCGGCCAAGGTTCCCGTCGAGGGCAACAAGTCACCCGACGAATGGCGTGAAATCGCCGACCGGATCAAGAAGGACGACTGCGTCTCCAAAGAGGATCTGGGAGCCATGCAAGATCTTGCCAAAGCGGCCCGACCGGAGCGTACCCGGCTACGCAAAGAACTGGCGGCCAGCGGCTACAAAGACCAGAAGCTACGCGACCAGTTGATCCCCTTCAATCTCTTCGACGGTCCTTTTGGCCGCCTGACCGAGTCGTTGCGCCTGGGCAACGCCAAAGTGGCGGTGGAAGCCCTGGCCGGCTCCTCTTTCGGACCGTTGGGCGTGGTCACCGCCTACCACGCCTACGCCAACCTGGCCCAGGAGCCACTCCAGCAGCTGATCTCCTCGATTGAAGCCGTCGAAGGCGGTAAAGCCCAGAACTACTACCCGGGCAACCAGGTCAAGCAGTTCCACCACGAGTCGGTCTGGCAGAAGATGAACCAGATGCTCGACCAGGGCCTGGAATCGGCCAAAGCGGGTAAGAAAGTAGAAATCAACGCCCAATACTATGAGCTGACCAATCCTCAATTTGTGGGCAAGCTGGCCGAGAACGCCGAAGCCGGCAACAAAATCCGCATCAACGTCGATCCCGGCCGCCTGGTGCCTTACAAGGGCAACACCATCGAGATGGACGATTATCCCGACAAAATGCGCACCATTTTGCAGTTCTCCCAGATCAAGGGCGACGTGGGTATTTCCACCTACCCGGTCAGCAAGATCCTGGGCGATCCCAACGATCTCATGCACCGCAAGGGCCTGCGCGTGGGCGATGAGTTTCTGCTCTCGGGCATGAACGCCAACTCCGGCTCGGGCGAAAATATCGACGCCGGCTACTCCATCCAGGGACCGGCCGCGCGCCAGCTGGTGCATAATTTCGCCCGCGACGTGAAAGACAGCCTGGGCCACACCAATGAAGAAGTCTACGGCCAGGAAGCCATCGCCAGTTTCCAGGAGAAGACCGTGCTCTTCGGCAGTCGCGGCATCGTCTCGCTGCTGGACGCCATGGGTAAAGGCGGACCGGCGCCGGCCGGCACCGGCCTGGAGAAGCCCAAAGACTTCAAGGAACTCAGCGACTACGCCAAGGGCAAGGGCTTCGACATCCGCAAAATGTTCGACTGTCCGGCCGCCCAACTGGAAGGTCGCGTTAACGAGATGCTGGCCGGCGGCCAGCCCATTCCCGTGACCGCCTTCACCAAGGACCAGATCCTGGCGCTTTCGCAAAAAGCCATGGATGCGACCCGCACTCCGGAGAATGAAAAGCGGCTGAACGATATTTCGTTGCCCAAAGGCGATCCCCAGGGCAACACGGTGGTGTCGCTGGCTGATGGACCCACCGAGCGCGAAACCGAACTGATCATGGCCATCCAGAACGCCGAGAAGTTTATCTATGTGCCCGCCTTCGTGATGACCCGGCCGATCGCGGCCGCCCTGGTGGCCAAAAACAACGAAATGAAGGCTCAAGGCAAAGAGTTCGAGGTCAAGGTGATCGCTGACCCGGGCATCTACCCGGACGGGGGCACGCCCAATGAAGACGGTGTCCGCATGTTGGAAGACGGCGGCATCACCGTGCGCTGGGCCCTGTTGCCGCGTTGCGGTCACCACGATCGCAAGATTCACGCCAAGGAATTGCTCACCGATAAGTCCGAGTTCTTCGGCAGCACCAACTTCTCTAAGAAAGGTCTGCGCGAAAACTGGGAGCACAGCGGCGTGGTCCATTTCGACGCCCAGGACGCCAGCAGCTTGACCGAACGCGACGACGCCAAGGCTCACTTCGACGACCTGTGGGACAACTTCAGCTACGAATGCAACTCGATCAAACTGGCCAGTTTGTGGAAGAAAAACTATCAGGGTCCGGATAAGGACTTCCAGATCGAGGATGCCCGTTTTGGCGCCATCCGCAAGGTGCTCAAGGGAGTGGAGAAGTACGAAGAAGAAACCGGCGCCTGGATGGAAAAGCAGATCGAGCAGCCCGAAATCAAGAGGCTGATGGCCCAGATGCAGGCCACCGGTATCGACGAACTCAGCTCCGCTCATCTGGCCGTGCGCCAGCACCTGGGCGACGAGGATTACTTCAAGACCCTGCGAGGATTTGACAGCTACGGCGAATTGAAGCGCCTGGCTCCTCGCAGCTAGCTTTTGATCGTCGCTGACTGAAGAACCCGGTTTCGCCGAGTTCTTCAGTAGCTTCCCAGGCGTACGAAAAACAGCCCGGGCTTTCTAGTGAAAGTCCCGGGCTTTATGGTTAGCTGGTCTTCTGTCTATTTTTTGTCGGTCTTCGGGTTCTCTTCCTTAGCTGCTTCTGTTTTGGCTTTGAGTAAATTTGGATAGAGTTCGGGATGCTCTTTAAGATTCTTACGAGCCTGCACCACACTTCCGATGACAGCCCCGACCGGACCGGCCGCGATCAGGCCGGCGGCGGCGCCCGCCAGCCCGCCATGAATTCCGGCCAGAGCATTGAGAGCGGCACCGGCATGCCGGGCCAGCATGCCGCCCGCGCAACCGCCTACCACCAGTCCGCCAAATCCTAACAGGAAGGCGCGAATGTCACGAGGCGCCCGGGTCAGACCAAGATAGCCCAGACCGGCTCCCCCACCGATGCCCCCGGCTGTTCCCAGAGCTAAGGACGCGGTAGTGCCGACCATCCCTCCCACCGCCCCGCTGACGGCGCCGAGCCCGGCGGCGACCCCGCCAAAAGCCAACGCCCCCACGAGCATCCCGGGCCGGCTGGAGCGCAGCAGAGTCCAAAACTCCTTCATGGTAGCTTCTTTATGCAGGTCGTCATTCTCGGAGACAGGAGTCCCCGGAGCGTTCGGCTTGGAACTGGCTCCTTCGGGGGTCACCGGCTTGGGAGACAGACTGCGGCCCGGTTGTGGTTGAGGAGCACGGGCGATCTTCATGAGCAAAGACTACCGGAGCTGGCCGAAAAAGCCCTGAAAGCCAGCTTATGAACGGAGCGGCACACAAGCATCGAAATCTGTTAACATCGGCAACATTTCGTCTATATCCAAACCGTTGCCGGAGGGTAGCCCCCGTGGTTCTATAGGAGTAAGCAAACGGTCCGCCAGCCGGCGAACCGCCTGCGGTGTCGCAAGACACCAGACCCCTCCGAACCTGCATTTAATTCTGACCGCCCGATTTCGTCGGGCGTTTTTTTTTGAGAGGCCTTCAATTTTCCGCCGCCCTGGGTGTCGAGAACGCCTCCGCTCGAAGGCCGGAAAGGCTGGCGTCCATTTCGCGAAGCAGCCCGTCAGGCAACAAGCGTTCCAACTGCTGGATATGTTTGAGTGCATCAGCCAGGGCGAGCGACATCTGGTGCAACCGGGTCCAGAGCTCCCTACCGTCGACCGGCACCAGGTCGTAGTTGGCGGGCTGGCTGGGCCAGCGAAAGAACCAGTCCAACGGCAACCGCGTGGCCCGAGCGATCTTTTCCACGGTTTCCACGCTGGGCACGACTTTTCCACGCTCAAACTTTGAAACAGTCAGGTTGTCCACGCCGATAGACTCCGCCAACTGCACCTGAGTCAGTCTGGCTTCCATCCTGGCGTGGCGGATGCGGTAGCGGACGTAAGATTTCCAATCCATGTAATCGGACCAGTTTAGCCCGCGAGGCAGTTTAAGCGACAGGTCGCACAAGTCCTATAAATTTACAAAAACAACAGGACTACAAGAGATAGTTACCAAACCTTATGCATCCTATCGGAGGGCAATTCTTTGCTGTTCTTTCAGTCTAATCCGTTAAACGATGACGAGTAACTCAAAGAGCAAAAAACGCGTTATGCTGGTTGACGACCATCCCATCTTTCGAGTAGGACTTCGGACGATCGTGGACAGCCATCCGCTGCTTAGAGTTGTAGCGGAATGTTCCACGGCCGAAGAGGCGCTGCTCAAATTAGAACCGTGTTCCCCGGATATCATGATCACGGACTTATGTCTGACCGCCAGCAGGCTCGACCTGATCGAACAGGCGAAGAAACTCGTTCCCAGTCTGCAAATTACGGTCGTTTCCGCCCAAAACCACAGCGAAGATGTGCTGGGAGCCTTTGAAAAAGGCGCCACCGCCTACCTGACCAAGAACTCCTCCCAAGAAGAAGTGCTCCGGGCCCTGGGGGAAATCGTCCAGGGCCGTTCCTTTCTCGACGCCAAAATCGCCCACCTGGTCTTCACTCAAATGCGCAAACCCAAAGTCAATGAAAGCGAATACGCCAACCTCAGTCCTCGAGAACAGGAAGTCTTGAAACGACTCCAACTGGGACACACGCCCAAGGAGATCGCGGAAATCTTGCATCTGTCCCTATCGACGGTGAAAACTCACGTGCGCAACCTCTACCGCAAGTATGAGGTATCCACCCGCACCCAGTTGATTTTGAAGGCTCTGGAGATCAGGGAATAGAGAAGGGCCAGCCTGGCTGCATCCGAAAGAAAGCGCCGTCACAGTCCGACTCTTGAGCCAAGCTGCCCAGAGCCGTGCGCCAAGGGGCTGCTCGACCGCAAGGATGTCGACAAGCTCAAGACCATCGAGAATAGGCTCGACGGCCTCCTGCCACTCAGCGATGAGAACGATAGGCTTTTCAGGAAAGAGCAACGAGATGAGGAGATTAGCCCTTGAGGAGGGGCGGCGGGCCGAGCGTTTCGCTCAGAAGCTTCATGAACTGGGAAGTGGTTCCGAAGGGTGGTCATGAAGATCAGGGTAGGTAAAGCAATTCCTGGTGGCTGAGTCCGAAGCGCCATTTGAAGTCGTGGTCAACGGTCAGGTTCGGGAGCGGGGAGTTTTTGACCGCTTTCACCACGATGTAGAGATTCGGGAACTGCTCGACGGCCCGGTTTTCTCCAGCAAGTGCGACAAATTTTACCCACGCCAAACGCCGCCGCCTTTCCATTTCGCGGCCGTCGTCAGCGATCGGCGGCGCTACCCGGTGGGCTCACGTGTTTATCTGATTCACCGGCTGGAGAAGGGGTTGGAGTACCGCCAATGTTTGCGTCGAGATCTTCGAAACACGCTCTATGAGCGCAGCCTGGTGGCCGACCAGGAATGGTATGTCCAATGCCTGGAGGATCTCGAGCCAGGACGCTACGAGGCGCAGCTCATTCAGGGCAGGCAGATCAGTCAGGCCTGTTTTCAGGTTCTTCCGCTCGGACCACCGAGAGCGCCCGCTATTCCTTACCGGGTGGTCCATCATTATCCGGAGTCGCTTTGGGAAAAGCTGCGCAGTGACCACGACGATCCCTTCGGTGGCTCTCCTCTCTTCCCATACCAGGAGCCTTGCCAGGTGGAGATCGAGGCCGAGGGGACGCTTGAGTATTACCGGCACGATCGGCTGGAGAACAGCCAGGATGGTGCCCCCAAATTCGTGCCCGGGGAGTTTTTTGCCCAGTACTCTCATTACATCCCGCGCCATTTGATTTTACGCCAGGGCGAACGGAGCACGGCGCTTTGGCCCGAAGAGCAAAGCCGTCCCATCTATCTGGGTGGGGACCATTACGCGGGGAAGGTGGCCTGGCCGGGGGCCGAACCGGTGGACGGACTGTTCTTTTCCGGTAGCCTCGGCAGTTCCGTCGTTTCCCCGCGGGCCACCGGCCTGTGCGACCAGGGTCCCTGGTTGATCAGTTATGCGCTGGTCGAGGATCAGGAGAGTTTTCGCTTTCATCCCCCCGCTCCGGTCAAGCTGCAACTGAAGCGTTCAGGCTCGGAGCTGGAGCTGGCCAGTCCGCTGGCGGGAGAAGCGCTGCTGGTGCTCAGCGACCCGGAAAGCGCCGGAGCCAGCCTGATGGAGCCCTATGCGCAGACCTTGTTCAGCTGGTTGAAGGCGGCCACCTTTTCTTGCCAGGAAGGAGCTCTGCAAGAAGAGGAAGTGCAAGCCACCGGCAACGTGCTATTCTTGATCGGCCAGGACAAGCCGCCGGAGGTCACTTTTAACTGGGGTGATCCGCACGAACAGGTCAGTAAGACGGCCGAACCGGTGGAACTGCAGGAAGTGCGGCCCGTTGTCCTGACCCCTGGCGAGCCGGTACGAGTGCCCCTGCCCCGGGAAGGCCCCGGCAGGGCTCGACTTTATCTGTTTGCGGCGGGGCGATTGCATTTGGAAGAACTGAGCTGGTGAACTGGAGGATACCGCCTCTCTAGATCGGCATGAAAACGCGATGGCTGGTGCCGTGCGTGGTGGCTTGCTTGCGCATGATATCGCTGGCTTCCTGGCCATCACCGGTGGCGATAGAGATGTGGCCGTGCTCATTGCCGTTGCCGCGATCCCAAACCACGATGGCTCCGGCCGGCAGTTTGGCCAGTTCCGAGGCGGGCACCTTAACCTCCCGCACCTTGGGATTTTTGGCCAGCTGGTCGGCGGCCATGTAGGCGCTGGCCCCACTCGTCTCGATGCCGATTTTGCGCAGAGCGCGCCCCACGTCACGATAGCACCAACCGCCCTGGGAATCCCCGTCGGTGGCTTCCGCCCGAGCGAATTCGGCCAACCGCCTGCCGGTATCGGTCCCCGCCGGCATCCCGGGCGTAGCTGGACTGCTTGAGCTGGAGGCCGCCGAATTCCCCGTCATCAGTCCGAGAACCAGACCCATCAACTGCAGCAAGGCCTGGTTGCCCAAGGCTGGCTGCTGCAGCAGCAACTGCCGGGGCTCGAAGGCACCGACTCCTGGCAGGCCAGCCAGACGAGCGCCGGCCGCACCCCAGACGGGAGCGTCCAAGCGAAGCGACGTAAAAGCGACACCTGGGGAATTCAGACCTTGCAAAGAGTTCATCGACGCGCTACCTCCGAAAATCGAACTGGTTCCTAGTATGAGGGAACCCGGAGAATACAGGGATAAAAACATCCGGAAATTGTGAACCTCAATGAGCCGGTGTGGAGCCTGACAACAGGCACGGTCGCTGACATACGGGCTAAAACATTTTCAAAAACCGGACATAGAAGTCACTGTGTAGCTCCAGACCCGCCTGGTCGGTTTGTCATTACGACGGAGACCGGGTGCTATCCATATGGGCCCCTGCCTCGACCGCGCAACACTCCCGCGTCCATCGACGCTCAGTTCATCTGGGGCGGCGGGCCAGGCAGCAGTTGGCGGGGCAGATGTCATGACTGGGGCCGGAGGAGCCGAGAGCGCGTCTCTCCGACTGCAAGCCGCAGCGCTCCTTGATCAACTCGACGATCATGGCCACAAACTGGGGGTGAGTACCGACCGTGGGCAGGCGGTGCAGGCGCACCCCGAGTTCCTGACAGAGTTCCAGAGCCTCGGTATCCAAATCATAGAGGACTTCCATGTGATCCGAGATAAAACCGATGGGCAGCACCACCATGTCGGTCTTGCCCTGGCCGGCCAACTCGCGGATGCGGTCACAGACATCCGGCTCCAGCCAGGGCACGTGAGGCGAGCCGCTACGGCTTTGATAGTCCAGTTCATAGTTGGCCACGCAGGCCCGGTCGGCCACGATGCGACAGGCCTCTTCGAGCTGCTGCTCATAGCGGCATCCCTCGGCCATGCTGGTGGGAATGCTGTGAGCGGTGAAAAGCACGGCCGTATGCTCAGGACTCAAGCCGGCGTACACTTCCCGCATGGAATCGGCCATCGGCTCCAAGAAACCCGGGTGGTTCCAAAAGGCTCGTAGCTTATCGACCTCCGGCGCTGCTTCGCCCACCTGGGAGCGCGCCTCGATAATATTTTCACGATACTGGCGGCAGCCGGAGTAACTGCTGAAAGCCGAGGTAAAGAAACCCAGCGCCTTCTTCACGCCATCCCCGGCCATCTGACGCAACGTATCCGGCAACAGCGGATGCCAGTTACGATTCCCAAAGTAGACCGGCAACTCCAGTCCCTGGCGAGCCAGCTCCGCACGGAGGGCCGCGATGAGGGCCAGATTCTGCTCGTTGATCGGGCTCTTGCCACCGAAGTGATAATAGTGCTCGGCCACCGATTCCAGACGCTCGCGCGGAATGCCCCGGCCGCGAGTGACATTCTCGAGAAAGGGCATCACGTCGTCGGGCTTGTCGGGACCGCCGAACGAGAGAATCAGTAAGGCATCGTAAGGGAGCTTGGACACGTTAATGCGGGGGAGGATAGACTTGCTTGCCGTTCACGTCGCGGGCGTCGTAAAAGATACGTTGGGTCTGCCGGTTTTTTTGGTATTTGGCTTTCTTGTTGCCGTTCTCCCAATAAGAGGTGTAGTCGATGATGCGCTCATCCTGATTGATCAGAATGGCCGTGCGCCCGTTGCCGTAATAACGTTCCAGCTTGATGACTTTACCCGGTTTGCGCTGATAGCGGACCGCATAACCCCCGGTAGGGAAAAATCGGGTGAAGTTGATATTGCCCTCGGAATCTTTTTCCAGCTTCTCCTTGGCCGCGCCACTGGGCCACTTGGTCTGGAACGGGCGGTTGCCCAGGTAAAGAAATTCTTGCAGCAACTGCTCGATTTCACGGCCCATCTGGGCCGGTCCCGCCGGTTGGGTCCAACCAGCAAGCGCACTCAGCCACAGCAGCAGGCAGAAGGCAGCTCGAATCTTCATCGCGACGCTCTTCCCACTCGACCTAGGATGCCCCTTCCCAGGGCCGGCTGTTGCGCACATAGACGCCATCTTCAAAGCGGGAAAAGAACAAGCCCACCAGTTGGTGGGCCACCAACCCGCCGTCGTCCAATTCTAGCTGGGATTCATCGGCCGAGGCCACCTGGGGCGAGCCATGCACCAGCACTCGGTAGAGCGGCAGGTGAGGCTGATCCTCTTCTTCGCTGTAAAGTTCGTAGTCGATGACCACGCCGCGGTAGGCTTTCTTGCGGTGGCGCACCACCTGTCCCGGCGTGAAAAGTGGTTCGCGCAGGGGCAAGGATTGACCACGGCCCCGCCCGCGCGCGATCAGGTCCTTCAAGAGTAAATCAAAGAGGCAGGCGTAGGCGCGGTTCTCCGTGCGCACATAGGCTGCCACCAGGTTGCGCAAAACGCGGGCGGCGATTTCTTCGATCGGGGCCATTTTACGAGCCAGTTCGCGGGCCGTGGTCTGAGGCAGGTCGCCACGCAACTCTGGCGTCAGGTTGAGGTCCAGCAGAACTCCCCCGTGAAAACAGTCGACCAGGCGCACCTCTTCGTCTCGCTGCTGAAAACGAGCCAGAAAGTGTCCGGGAAAAGAACAACCGCGGTAATCCAGCCCCAGCCGGCGGCCGACCAGCATGAGAATACTGCAGAGACTGATGGGGTTACCCCGGCCCCGCTGGAGCACGCTGCTCAGATAGCTATTCCCGGCCGCATAGTAGTCCTCACGGTCCCCCTGGAGACGAGCAAAAAGGACCCCCGGTAACTGGTCCAGAGCGAACGGTCCCGGTCCCAGGCTCTCGGTCAACTGATCAAGTTGGACGGGCAACCGCAAACCGCGCCAGCGAAACTCAAACTCGCACAACAACCGATGGAAAGCCTCCAAACGCTCCTGCGGCTGACTGAGACTGCGCCAGTTGGGCCAAGCGGCCAGCAGTTGTGCCTTGCGCCAGGGCAGCAACAGGCTCTCGAGAGCAGCCAGTTGAACTTCGTCGGCAGGGAAGATTTTCAACAATTCCGCGATTTCCGACGCCAGGGGCAGCAACGCCTTGCGAACTTCGACACGGACGACTTCGGAAGGATCGTCAAGTAACTTGAGCAGATGCGGAAACGGACTTGAATCAACCACCTCAAGTAAATTTGACTGCCTCGCTCGGAACCCCTCCGCTAAGCCGCAAAGGTTCTGCAAAAGCAACAAAGGTGTGGCTGTCCTGGACTAGAATTATTTTCAAGCTTTCCCCGCGAAGCGGAAAGCGCTCACAGGATTGTGCTAAAATTTGCCCCACGAACTCGCTGGCGAGCGACGGACCGCACGGGTTGAGGCAAATTTAGCTTTGGAGGTCTATGCGTAAAGGATTGCTGGTGGGGAGCTTTTTGCTTCTGAGTGCGGTTGCCTGGCCAACCCCGAAGTTCTACACGTCGGTGATATCCGGCTGGATTCGAGCCGCCTCCGAGGACGCCAAAGGCAAGGTTCTCACCGTCGAAATCGTGGTCGGAGAAGAACCTGCCGAGGAGCCCTATCTGGTGACCGGGCCCAAAAGCAGCGAACTACAGGCGCTGATCGGCGAATGGGTGGTCGCCTCCGGAACGGTGAAAGAAGACGAGCTGGGCTGGAAGAGCCTGGAAGTCAAACGCTTCACCAAAATCGACGACCTACCGCCGCCCACCGAGGTGCCCTCTACCACTCCCTCTCCTGAACCTCCGAAATAGTTTTCTCTTTCACGCCAGGGAAAAGAGGCGGCCTCCCAAAGTGAGACCGTCCTCAAATTCCGTTGCGCGGAGGTATGTGCATTTGAAAAGTCGTGTCGTCTCGTTGTGTTTCCTGGGAGGCCTGCTCGCCCTTCCCGCCTGCGCCGGACCACTCCCTTTTGCGGATCTAATGCATCGAAGCCCTTCTACTGTCCAGACCAACCTGACCACCACCTGGGGCTTCGGCCAACGCGAAAACCTCTTCAACGACCTGATTGTCAAGAGTGTCAGCGACGTCTGGCAAGACGCCACCACTCCCCTCCCCCCCGTGCTCTACAAATCCTTGATGGCGGTCGAGAGTTCGTTTCGGCCCGACGCCGTCAGCGGCTCCGGAGCGGCCGGTCTCACCCAGCTGATGCCCGACACTGCCAAACGCTTTGGCCTGGCCAGCCGCGATCGCCTCGACCCCAACAAATCCGTTCCCGTGGGCATTCTCGCCTTCCAGGAGAAGTATCAGGTAGTGCTCGACCCCGGCAATTACTCTAAAGTGATTGGACAGCCGGCCGACAAGGTGGCCTTTTCCGTCAAAGTTGCCGAATTTTACACCAACCAGGGGGCTCCGCAAGGAGACGACCGTTGGCACCTGGCCCTGGCCGCCTACAATGGCGGCGGCGGCACCATTTTACGCGCCATGTCTTACGCCATCGACGTCAACCTGGACCCGCGCCAGTGGGACAACCTGGCCGGACCGCCCGGGAAGGCGCTCAACACGCCCCTCCACAAAGCCTGCATAGATGTCTATGGACCCTCCGGCGGCAGCCGCAAAGTCAACGAATTGGCCGCCTATCCGCGCAAAATCATGAACCTTTACCATTCGGCCGTGGCCGCCACTCCCCGCCCCGTTCTCTAAGCGACGCCTTTCGTCAGCCAGGCTCGGAGCCGGCCTGACGGAAGGCGTCTCGGTCCTATCCGGGACAGCCGAGCTCCACACCGTACAGCCCGACACCCCTTGCGAGAGAGGCGTCTCTGTCAATCAAACGCCCGACCTTTCCGGACCGAGCTTAAATGCCCAGGGCCCGCTCACTCTCCCCATAGAGATGGCGGGCCTCTTCCATGTCTTCACCGACGCATGTAACGCCCAGCCGTCCGGTGGATGAAACGCCTCCGAGCATATGAAAGACCACCCCCGTATGCGAGGCCGTCGAGTAATTCAGGCCTTCTTCGGTGGCCAGATCGATGACATCGTGGAGCGAGGAGGCCTGCTCGCCCACCTCCAGCCAGTCCGAGGCGTAGACGAACTTCGGCTTGCCGGAAGCATCTATGTAGCGGTTCTCGTGTTCCAGATAAGCGCCGCCCGCCAACAAGTTGAGGGTACGCAAGGACGTGGTGGAATTGCTCTTGCGAAAATTGACGTCCAGCGCGTAGACCTCGTCCGCGGTGACCAAAAAGTCCACCTCGACCCGCCCTTGCACGCCCTGACGGGCCAATTCCTCGCCGACCTGGCGCGCTCGGCCCAAAGTGACCTGAGCCAGGCCGTCCGGAGCGGGAAAAACGGCCCCGCGATAGCGCCCGTGCTTATCGAGAATATCCTGATGAACGCCCATCACAGAAACCTCAAAGAACGGCGAAATCTGCACCTGCACACTGACCGACTCGCCCACCAGTTGCTGCTCCACCAATCCACCCAGCCGCTCGAAACGCGGCCAGAAGGCCTTGCCTTCCGCATCCCCCCAATGCCTGCGCAAAGCCTGACCGAGGCGGGCGTGCTTCTCTTCCGGCAGCAAGTGCTCGGAGACCAATAAATTCCAAAACGGCATCAAACCGAGGTCGCGGTTACCCAGTCCGCTGACACCGTCGTTCTGTTTCACGACAACGCGCGGCCTGTCCACCGTGATCACGCCATTTCCCTGCAGCTTCACCAGAGCCGCCGCCAGATCGTCCAGGTTCTGTAAATTGACTTCACCCGGTGGAACGGCCAGTCCCAGAGCCTGGAAAAGCGAGCGGGCGCGCGCCTTGGCTGAGTAACCTTGATGGCGCGGGTCGGTGCCCAGAATAGGAATCCCCAGTTCGACGGCCAGGCGCATCTCCAACTCGGTGCTGCGATAAACGGTCAGATAGGCATTGGGAGATTTCTGAATCTGACGGCGCAAACGCTCCAGCAGAGCCGGCCGAGCCAACATTTTTTGAGCCAGCGGCAGGTTCTGTCGGTCCAACAGGGGCTGCAAGCGCAGGCGATTGCGGCCATGGCTGAAAGGAACATGGCGCAGAAAATGCAGATAATACGCGATTTCCTCCTCGGGTATCAGGTGGGAGGAATAGAACCACAGGCGGCAAGCCGGCCGTCCCAGCAAGTGAAACAAGTAGAGCATGCGCTCTTCAAAGTGGAGCAGCCCGCCGGGCAGCGGCAGGCCCTCCAGGTCGAGGGAAAGCGAAGGAACGGCAATGGCCAGCCGAGGCACACGTGGATCCTGAATGCGCCGCCACAGCTCCGGCAGGCCGGCTTGAATAGGGGCAAAGCGTTCTTCGATGGTCTGCATGCACTCCTGCGAGTGGACGCGTCAGGCGACGGCTGGCTGGGATTTCCAGTTAAGAGCCAGGTCCAGCGCCTTATCGGCCTGCACCAGGCCGGCTCCGACGGCGGCGGCGTCCAGGTTGGGATATTTGAAGGCGCTCTCTTTCAAGATGGCCTGCAGATCCGCCTGCGACAATTTGGAGTTGGCTTGCTTGAGAAGAGCCACCAGACCGGCCACCTGTGGGGTAGACTGGGAGGTCCCCGAAATCGCGAAATACCCCCCGTCCGCCTTCGGAAAATCGGGCACATCAAAGGATGAACTGGGAGCCAGGGTCGAGAAAATGCGCTTACCGGGAGCCACTACGTCGGGCTTGGCCAGACCGTCGTAGCTGGGGCCACGGCTGGAGAAGCGGGTTAACTGGTCGTCGCTGGGGTCCAGGGTACCGCCATCGTCCACGGCTCCCACCGTGATGGCTCCCGGTAGCGTGCCCGGGGTGGCGATGGTGCCAGGATTTGGGCCTTCGTTGCCGGCCGAAACCACCACCGTCAGACCGGCGTCGATGGCCCGCTGGGTGGCCTGGGCCCAGGGGTCGTTTTTCCACCCCTGAGAAGGCACGTCGCCCAGCGACATGTTGACCACGCTGATGCCGAGTTCGTCTTTGTTCTCGATGACCCAGTGGAGAGCTTTGATGGCATCGGCAATAGAGCCGATGCGCACGCCCACCAGGTTGGCCTCGGGGGCCACACCTTTGACCGAACCACCCGACTTACTTCCAGAACCAGCGGCCAGACCCGCCACATGAGTGCCGTGACCATACTTGTCGGTGGGCTTCTTTTTGCCTTCGGCAAAGTCAACCCAACCCACGATGCGATCTTTGAGATCAGCATGAGGAAAGATTCCCGAATCGATCACCGCGATGGTCTGGCCTTTGCCGGTAAAGCCCCTGGCCCATACCTTATCCAATCCGGCCAGGCGCACGGCGGCGGTTTCGCCGGGACCCTCGGTGGACTTGTCGTCGGCCGCTTCCTGAAAGATGAAATTGTGATTGGTGAAAGGGCCCGCGTCGTGGAGCGGATGGTTGACCGAAACATAGGCGCCTTTAGGCAACTTATGAAAGAGTTGCTCGACCTGATTCTTGCCAATCCAGGTGGCCACGCCGTTGACCAGCGGCAATTCTTCCACGGCGGAGCGACTGAGGCTGCCCAAAGCGCGCTTGAGCTTGCTCAAACCCTGGCGGTCCGAAGCGGACAAAATCACCGGCACGCGACCGCCGGCCGTAACCTCTTTGGCTTCTTCATTGAAAGCCATGTAGCGCTCGGCGGGCTGCATGGTGGCAGGATCCGTGCCCGCCGGCAGGGCGGCGCGAGAGCGCGGCTGGTGCAGATGTGTAAGGCCGATCTTCACTCGCTAAGTGTAACAAGACTTGCCCAGCAGGCTGCAGACCAGCATGTTAACAGTCAGCCAAGGAACTCGAGCCTGGTTTGGACAAGTTCACCCCTCGAGCAGGAGGAAAAGGTTATGTTAGTTCTCAGTTGCGATCCCAGCGAGCGTTGGAAAAATGTAGCCCGAGCCGCGGAAACGCTGAAAAAAGGCGGAGTCATCGTCTATCCTACCGACACCGTGTACGGCATGGGCTGCGACCTGCTCAACAAGCGCGCGATCGAGAAAATCTACCAATACAAGAAGATGCCCCGGCAAAAGCCTCTGAGCTTTATCTGCTCGGACATGACCCAGGTCAGCGAGTACGCGCAGGTCTCCAACTCCGCCTTCAAGTTGATGAAGCGCTTGCTGCCCGGCCCCTTTACCTTCATTTTACAAGCCTCGCGCGAAGTGCCCAAGGTCATGGTCAGCAAACAGCATACGGTGGGTATTCGCGTCCCCGACCACGACGTGTGCCTGGAACTGGTCAACCTGCTCGGCAACCCGCTGGTGAACACCTCGGCCCATACCTCGCTGGAAGAAATCGTGAGCAACCCCGAGACGATTCAGGAAGAGTTCCACCTGGTCGACCTCATGCTGACCGATGGCATGCTCCAGACCGAACTCAGCACCATCATTGACTTTACCGGGGATGAACCGGTGCTGGTGCGCCAGGGCAAAGGGGAACTGACGGCCCACCTTCGCTAGCGGGCCAGTACCTTATCCAGCACTCCCACGGCCACGCCGGTCAGGCCGCCGGCCACCGCGCCGATGCCCAAACCTAGAGCCGCGCCGGCCCAAGGGGTCATGCGATAGCTGTGATTGACCTCGGTGTGATCGCGGAATTCACCGGTAGGGTATGGGCGCACCACTTCCTTTTGCCCCGAGAAGAGATTGGTGTCGGTGTAATAGAGATTTCGGTTGGAATCATATTGACTGCGCAAGTTATAGTGCTCACGCGCCCAGGGAACCCAACCGATCCGCATATCCTGAGTGACCGGGGTATGCACGAGTTGGGTCAGGGTCTGGCTTTTGCTCTGGGCCAGGGCGCCGGCGGCATACCCGGCCCCGGCTCCCACCAGAGCTCCCGCGCCAACTCCGACGAGGGGAGCGCGATTAGCTCGTTGTTGGGCGGCCGCGCCGGCTTGCGGGTCGGCCACCTTCTGCACCAGCGCCCCGACCAGGGCCCCGGCCACAGTGCCGACGCCCAGACCAATGGCGGCGCCGGCCAGCGGCCCCAGCGAATGGGTATGGGTAAACTTCTGGCGGTCCTCGATCAAACCGGTGGAACGATTCTCCACCAGCGGGCGGAAGTAGGGGGAATCGCAGGTCTGGTAACTCCCCGTCATGTTACCCTTATCGTCGTACGTAAAGTGGGTGGTGCAATCCTCGGGAACGTAGTGGGCGCCTACCAGTTCGGGACGCAGGTATTCGGTGCGCTCGGTCACCACCGAGACGGTATCCTGAGTGAGATTGTGCAGTCCCCAGGCGAAACCCGCGGTCGTGCCCACAGCCGCGCCTAAACCGGCCCCGGCGGCCACGGCCGGGATTTCTTCGGCCACCGTCTGCAGCTTGCCGGGTCCGCGCGAGTAATCGCCGCCCCCGGACCCGATGTGCTTATTGTAGAGCTGTGTGAGTTTTCCGAGCATAGGCCTACTCTAACTGAATCAAGAAGACAGAACTGTTGCGGAGATCTGAACCTGCCGACAGACTTAAGAAACTCCGACCTTCTTGCGCTTTTCCTTGAGCGTTCCAGCCTTTTCCAGAATCGGCTTGAGGAACTGTCCGGTTGAGCTGTACTCACACTCGGCCACTTTCTCCGGGGTACCGGCGACCAGCAGCTGTCCTCCGCGATCTCCGCCGTGCGGTCCCAGATCGATGATGTGGTCGGCGCACTTGATCACGTCCAGGTTGTGCTCGATGATGATCATGGTATTGCCGGCGTCGGTCAGGCGCTGCAACACCTCCAGCAAGCGGGCCACGTCGTGAAAGTGCAGACCGGTGGTCGGCTCGTCCAGGATGTAGGCGGTCCGCCCGGTGGCCACCTTGGAAAGTTCGGTGGCCAGTTTCACCCGCTGCGCTTCACCACCCGATAGAGTAGTGGCCGCCTGGCCCAGGCTGATGTAACCCAGGCCCACGTCGGCCAGCGTTTGGATGCGCCGGGCCAGGGTGGGAATGTTGGCGAACAGTTCCAGGGACTCGTCGATAGTCATGTCCAGCACTTCGGTGATGGTCTTGCCTTTGAAGCGAACCTCCAGGGTCTCGCGATTGTAGCGCTTGCCCTTACAGACTTCGCACGGTACATAGACATCCGGCAGGAAGTGCATCTCGATCTTGAGGATTCCTTGCCCCTGACAGGCCTCGCAGCGGCCGCCTTTGACATTGAAAGAAAAGCGTCCAGGCAGGTAGCCGCGCATGCGCGCCTCGGGAGTAGCCGCGAAGACTTTGCGGATGGGGTCAAAAATACCGGTGTAGGTGGCCGGGTTGGAGCGCGGGGTGCGCCCGATCGGCGATTGGTCGATGACGATGACCCGGTCGATGAACTCCTGCCCCTCCAGACGCTCATAGGCCCCCGGACGCTCACTGCCCTGGTGCAGAGCCAGAGACAGCGCCTTGGTCAGAATCTGGTTGACCAGAGTACTTTTGCCCGAGCCGGACACGCCGGTAACGCAGGTGAAGACCCCCACCGGGAAGTCCACCGTCAGGTTTTGCAGGTTGTTGTGACGGGCTCCACTCAAGCGCAAACGCCGGTCTTTGCTGGCCTTGCGCCGCTTCTTGGGAACCTCGATACGCTGCCGGCCGCTCAGGTAAGCTCCGGTCAGACTGGCCGGATTGGCGGCTACCTGGTCAGGCGTGCCCTGGGCCACTACGTGGCCGCCATGGATGCCGGCTCCCGGACCCACGTCGACCACGTGATCGGCGGCCCGAATCGTGTCCTCATCATGCTCCACCACGATCAACGTATTACCCAGGTTGCGCAACCGAGTCAGCGTCTCGAGCAGGCGCTCGTTGTCACGCTGATGCAATCCGATAGACGGTTCGTCGAGGATATAGAGCACGCCCACCAGACCCGAGCCGATCTGGGTAGCCAGGCGGATGCGCTGACTTTCTCCACCCGACAAGGTGCCGGCCGTGCGCGTCAGGGTCAGGTAGTCCAGTCCCACGTCATTGAGGAACTTGAGACGGGCGTGGATTTCCTTGAGCACCTGGTGAGCGATGGTCAGTTCCCGCTCGCTCAGCTGCAGAGCGTCCACCCAGGCCAGAGCCTCGCGCACCGAGCGAGAACAAAGTTGATGGACATTGAGTCCATGCAGCTTAACCGCCAGCGCCTCGGGCTTGAGCCGTGAGCCAGCACAGGACGGGCAGGGACGTTCGGTCATGTATTTCTCGATTTCCGAGCGGAAATATTCGGACTCGGTTTCCGTATACAGGCGCTGCAACGACGGGATGGCCCCTTCGAAACGCTCGCCCAGACCGTTGAGCAAGATATCCCGGTGCTTCTCGGGCAGGCTGTGCCATGGGCGGTCCAGGTTGATGCGTTGCTCCTCGGCCACTCGATTGAGCCGGCGCCAGAAGCGCGACTCGCGTGGCTGATGGCGCAACGACAGCACCGGCTTGCCCCAAGGAGCGATAGCGCCTTCATTGACGCTCAACGCCCCATTGGGAATGACCAGAGCCGGGTCCAATTCGGGCAGGAAGCCCAGACCGTGACACTTGGGGCAGGCGCCGTAAGGGCTGTTGAAAGAGAACAGACGGGGAGCCAGTTCTTCGAAAGAAATGCCGCACTCGGCGCAGGCCAGGTGGGAAGACAGCAAGATTTCCTTGTCTTCTTTGGTGTGCACCTGCACCAGCCCGGCAGCCAGACCCAAACAGGTCTCGATCGACTCGGCCAGACGCGAGCGCACGCCTTGGCGCAGAGTTATGCGGTCCACCACCACTTCGATGGTATGCTTGACGTATTTCTCCAAGACGATCTCGTCTTCATCGAGACGGCGAATCTCGCCGTCGACGCGCACGCGCGTGAAGCCGCTCGATTGGACTTCCTTGAAGAGCTTGCTGTACTCCCCTTTGCGCCCGCGCACCATGGGAGCCAGCAAGGTCAGCTGCGCTCCCTCACCCATCCCCATCAAAGTATCCACCATCTGATCGACGGTCTGAGACTGAATCGCCTTGCCGCAACCGGGGCAATGGGGCTGGCCGATACGCGCGAACATCAACCTCAGGTAGTCGTAGATTTCCGTAACCGTACCGACGGTGGAGCGAGGATTGCGGGAGCTGCCTTTCTGGTCGATAGAAATGGCCGGAGAGAGGCCTTCGATCAGGTCGACGTCGGGCTTTTCCATCAAACCCAAGAATTGGCGGGCATAGGCCGAGAGCGACTCGACGTAGCGGCGCTGACCTTCGGCATAGAGCGTATCAAAAGCCAAGCTGGACTTACCCGAACCGCTCAGGCCGGTGATTACGACCAGACGATCACGAGGTAAGTCCAGATTGACGTTCTTAAGATTGTGTTCGCGGGCGCCGCGAATGCGGATCCAATTTTCGACAGCGGGGGACTTGGGCGGTTTCAAAGGGTTTCCTTAGGGTGTGAGAGGTAGTCTCTTAGGCATACCCCTTGGCCCCCAATTACCCTGCTGCCCATTCGGGCAGGTTTACTTGCGGAACCCGCGGCCGCCGCCGCTCCAACCACCCGAGCGGCCACCGGTGAAGCCACCCGAGCGACCTCCAGTGAAGCCGCCCGTGCGATTTCCGCTCCAACCGCCCGTCGACGGCATGCTGAAGCCACCGGAGCGTCCGCCCGAGGAAGGCATGCTGAAGCCTCCGGAGCGGTGTCCGCCGCCGTTCCAAGTGCCTACGGAAGGCATTTTGAAGCCGCCGCCGTGGTTACCGCTCGACCAGCTGGAACCGCGATTGCCGCTCCAGCCGTTGTTGCCGCCCGACCAACCGGAACCACGGTTGCCGTTCCAGTTCGAACCGGTGTTGCCGCTGGACCAACTGGAACCACGGTTGCCGTTCCAGTTCGAACCGGTGTTGCCGCTGGTCCAACTGGAACCACGGTTGTCGTTCCAGTTCGAACCGGTGTTGCCGCTGGACCAACCGGAGTGATGATTGCTCCACCCATTGTTATGGCTGCTGCCACCGGTGTAGCGGCTATTACCGGGAGTGCTCCAACTGCCACCGGGACGATACCCGGACTGATTGCTCCAATGGCCGCCCGAATTCCAATTGCTGGGCGGGTGCGAGCCCGGCGAGTTCCAGCCGCTGCCGATGTTGCGACTCCAGTTTCCGCCGGGGCGATAGAAGTTGCTGGAAGTCCAGTTGCCCCCGCTGGAATAGTTGCAACCCGGCACGCGCGACCAACTGTTACCGGGACGGTAGCAGGTGTTATAAGTGTTATAAGCGCCGTAGGTGGGTCGCCAGCAATTGGCGTTGTTCAAATTGTAGGTATTGTGGACGTAGGTTACCCGATTGCAGCCGGGGTTACCCCAGTAGGAGCCGTAATAATTGCCGTAGGGATAGCGGAAGCAACTGCTGCCGTACCAGTCAAACCCATAAGTCAGCCAACTTCCGCAAGCATAGCCGAGGCCAAAGCTGATCAACGACCCGGTCCATCCGTAGGGACGCGGGGCATAGACCAGGTAGGGGTTATAAACGGGCACGTAGAGCATCTGCGGCGAGGTGGGTTGAATGGTAATGTAATTTTCGTCGGTATTGACGGTCTGCTGCTCGTTGGACTCCAGGTTGCCGGCGGCGTAGGCCTGGGTGCGCAGGCGCTGGATGGAAGCGGTGACATCACCCATTTGCTGGGCGGCCGCCTGACCCAGGGCTTCGGTCCAGGCGAGATCCTGAGCCATTTGCTCGACCACCTCGGGGTAGTGGGCCAGGGCCTTGACGGAAGCATCCCAGGGCTGACTGTCGACATCTCCTTTGGGATTGGCTTTAAGAAACTGGTTAGCCGCTTCAATCTGAGCGGGATGGGAGGCGGCCGGCAGCATCTGCGCCAGCAGCGGGTCGGGGTAGAGAGCCACCGGCTTGAAGAGCAGGTCCAGCTCGTTAGCCGAGTATTTGCCCGCGTCCGCAGGTGGGGCGCCGGGCAAAGCAGCCGCCGGCAACGCGGGAGCGGGCGTGGGGATAGGGGCGGGCGGATTGGGTAGCGCCCAGGCGGTGGTCGCTACGGCGACCAGAAAGAGTCCACTGACAAGGCTGGTCTTGTACACGGGGTTCTGTCCTCTCGGTGTTGGGCAATGTTTCCCACGCCATTGCTTCTGATTTTAGCATACGCTCAATTTCACACCCATAAACGTTCCGATTTGTTTCCAGTTGTTACACTCTCGTCAAATGCCAAAAGAAGAGGAATGGCGAGCCTGCTCGGAAAGGTGGCGGCCATGATCGACCCCATCGCCTGGGTAGAAGCAGGCCAGGCCGAAGGAGCTACACTCTGGACCGGAGTGCCCTGTTCCTACCTTAAATCCCTGATCGACTGCGTGATTTCCCATCCGCAACTGGACTACGTGCCCGCCGCCAATGAGGGCGATGCGGTGGCTATCGCGGCCGGCGCCTGGCTCGGCGGCGGCCTGGGAGTGGCGCTGATGCAGAACTCCGGATTGGGCAACGCCGTCAATCCTCTGACTTCGCTGCTGGAGCCCTTTGCCATCCCCATGCTGCTGCTGGTCACCTGGCGCGGGCAGCCCGGAGGTCCGGCCGACGAGCCGCAGCATGAGCTGATGGGTCAAATCACTCCGGGACTCCTGGACCTGATGCAAATTCCCTATGAAATTCTGCCCGCGGACGAGCAGGCCGCGCTCGACTGCCTGCGCCGCCAACTGCGCCGGACGCGCGCGGAGCGCCGCTGCCACGCCCTGGTGATTCCCTCCGGCCGCTTTGCCTCCCATCCCCCCACTCCGGCCCTGGAAATCAAACCGCTGACCGGAGTGGTTCCGGCCCCCACCCCGGCGCGCTTGAGCCGCAGCCAGATGCTGCAAGGCCTGCTCGAGATCTGGGGCCCGGGCGACCTGGTGGTGGCCACCACCGGCTACACCGGCCGCGAACTCTATGCCCTGAACGATCGCGACCAACATCTCTATCTGGTCGGGTCCATGGGCTGCGCCTCCAGTCTGGGCCTGGGCCTGGCTTTGCGCCGGCCCGAGAAACGCATCTGGGTACTGGATGGAGACGGCGCCCTGCTCATGCGCATGGGGGCGCTCTCCTCGCTGGGCTGGGTACGGCCCGACAACCTGGTTCATGTACTGCTCGACAATGGCGTGCACGAAAGCACCGGCGCCCAGAGCACGGTCTCGGCCTCGCTGGATTTCTGCGAGATTGCGCGCGGCTGCGGCTATCCCCATATTCTGCGCTGGAGCCGACCCGAACCGTTAGAAATTGCCGGACTGACCTTCATCCACGCCCCCATTTTGCCGGGCATCGCCGCCGCGCTGCCTCGGCCCAAGCAAAAGCCACGCCAGGTGGCTGATCGTTTCCGAGGAGTACAAGGACTGTGAGAACCGTTATCTTAGCCGCCGGCCTGGGGTCACGCCTGGGTTACCACCTCCCCAAAGGACTGCTTTCCCCGGGCACAGGAGGCGAGACGCTGCTGCAACGTTCCATCCGCCTGCTGGAGACGGCCGGTCTGGGCCCGGTCACGCTGGTGGTGGGATACCAGGCGGAAGTCTACAAAGCACTGCCCGAGAACCTGCACTTCGTCGACAATCCTCACTACGCCACCACCGGCTCGCTGTTGTCGCTGCGCCTGGCCTTCCAGGAACTGCAAGACGACCTGCTGGTGCTCGAATCCGACTTGCTTTACGAAGCGCGCGCGCTGCCCGCCGTGGCCCACTCCGCGCCAGCCAACCTGCTCCTGCTTTCCGGCTTCACCGAGGCCGGCGACGAAGTCTACGTGGACGCTCCCGAAGGGCGTCTGCGCAACATGAGCAAACGCCGGGAAGATCT
Source organism: Vulcanimicrobiota bacterium (assembly GCA_019637395.1). GTDB lineage: Bacteria > Vulcanimicrobiota > Xenobia > Xenobiales > JADMJV01 > JADMJV01. The sequence continues at coordinate 188,632 of JAHBVR010000008.1, read as the reverse complement.
ACAAGCCGAACCGGCCGGCGAATTTGTGGGCATCTGCCGCTTCTCCAAAGAACTCTTAGCCGATATGGATGAGTGGGGAGCAGCCCATCCCGAGGCCCACTATGAAAGCGACGGCGTGGTGGCCTTGTGCGCCAAGCATCCCGTGGCCACCGTCACAATCCCCGACCTGGTCTGGTGCGAGGTGGATGACGCCCATCACTGGCAACGCTGCCAGGAATTGATTTTACCGAGATTGCGAGACTAGTTCGTTGAAGAAGTCGACCCGTTTACGCCAGTTACTCACCAGCCCCCAGCTGGAGTTCGCTCTGGAAGCCCACAACGCTCTCAGCGCCAAGATCGCTGAAGAAGCTGGTTTTCCCGTCATCTGGGCCAGCGGTCTGAGCATGTCGGCCCAATTTGGCGTGCGCGACAGCAATGAGGCCAGTTGGAGCCAGGTGGTGGACGCGCTGGAATTCATGAGCGACGCCACCCGGGTGCCCATTCTGGTGGATGGCGATACCGGCTACGGCAACTTCAACAGCTTGCGCCGTTTGGTGCGCAAACTGGAGCAACGCGAACTGGCCGGAGTGTGCATCGAAGACAAAGAGTTTCCCAAGACCAACAGTTTTGGAGCCTCCGATCGGCAGATTCTGGCTACCGTCGACGAATTTTGCGGTAAGATCAAAGCCGCCAAGGACTGCCAGCTGGATCCGGACTTTGTGGTGGTAGCCCGGGTCGAGGCGCTGATTGCCGGCGCCGGCATGGACGAAGCGCTACGCCGAGCCGAGGCCTATCACGCGGCCGGGGCCGACGCCGTGCTCATCCACAGCAAGAAAAGCCGGGCCGACGAAGTGGTCGAGTTTGCCCGCCAGTGGGCCGGCCGCTGCCCGCTGGTGATCGTTCCGACCAAGTATTACAGCACTCCCGTCGAGGTTTTCCGCAAGGCCGGTTTCAGCCTGGCGATCTGGGCCAACCACCTGCTGCGCTGCACCATTCCGGTCATGCAGGCCACGGCCGCGCGCATCCGCAAGCAAGAAAGCGTGGTGGCCATTGAAGATCAGATCGCTCCGCTGGAGGAAGTCTTTCGCTTGCAGGGCGCCGATGAATTGGCCCAGGCCGAACGCACCTACTCCCCCGCTCCCGGCCGCGGGGTGCAGGCGGTGTTGCTGGCCGCCAGCCGGGGCCGCGAGCTGGAATCGCTGACGGTCGACCGTCCCAAGTCCATGATTCAGATTGGCGGCAAACCAATTCTGGCCCGGCTGGTGGAGGAATGCAAACGCCAGGGCATTCACAGCCTGCGCGTGGTGGCCGGTTACCGCTCGGAAGCGGTGACACTCGAGGAAGTCGAAGTAGTGGTCAACGAACAACACGAAACCACCGGAGAAATCGCCTCTCTACGCCTGGCCTTGCCCCGCGAAGGGCAGGCTCTGATCCTCTATGGAGACCTGTTGGTGCGCAGTTCGGTGCTGCGCGATGTCCTCGAACATTCCGGCGAAGCGGTAGCCGTGGTCGATTCTCTGACCGTGACCGGCCCCGATTGCGACTTTACCATCTGCGACACGGCCGACGACCGGGCTTTCTTCGGTCCTCCCGCGCGCCTGCGTTCCATGGTAACCAGCGCAACCGACAATCACGGCCGCTGGATCGGAGTGCTCCGCCTGGGCGGAGCGGCCCTGGAGCGCGCCCATCAAATCTTGGAGCGGCTGCCGGACGGCAGCCTGAGTGACCTTCTCAATGCCTTGCTGGAAGCCGGTCAGGAGATTCAGGTTCACTATATCCACGGCCACTGGCTGGACGTCAATCGCCTGGAGGACATCGAGCGAGCCGACGCCTTCTCGCGTACCTGATCAAGTATCATATGAGCGGGGCATTTTTATACAAAGCACTTTAATACCAAATCATATTCATTAGGATCAAGCTGCACTTATTCTATTTTTAGGTAAGACCTAAAGACTTGAATCAGTTTGAGAGAAACTGGTTCTACCATCTGTGCTTTACCGCGTTGCTTGATAGAAATTCAAGCTCAAGATGGTTTCTGCCCCCCCCATAGACCCCCTGGCAGTTACGGAGAAAACTTACCGGACTTCAAATCCGACCAGAATTGGCCGAGGCGGCGAGCATACTCGGACCTGGCGGCGGAGCGCAGGTTGTTGTGCCCGGCGCCGTCCACCACCCAGAAACGTCCGGTGCGAGTGGCCGCGTGGAGAGCCTTGCCCATCGAGCAGGGAATCAGTTCATCCCGGGCGCCGTGAATGACGAAAACGGGAATGGTGAGAGTGGCCACCCGCTGCTTATTGGGAAACTGGGTGTGAACGGCCAGAAAAGCCAGACGCCCCGGAAATCCGCCTCCGCAGACCTTGGACGCGACGGCCGGGAAAGAAGTGAAGGTCGACTCCAGAATCAGTCCCGAGCAGGCTCGCCGAGAGGCTACATAAGTGGCCACTCCACCGCCCAGGGATTGCCCATGAATGAGCAGGCGCTCGACGGGCACTCCCAGCTCCCGGCAGTAGTCATACGCGGCCAATCCGTCCCGGTAAAGGCCCTGTTCGCTGGGACGTCCCTCGCTCAAGCCGTAGCCTCGATAGTCCACCAGCAGAACCCCGAAGCGAGCCCGTTTCATTTCGGCCAGAGTGCGGTCCATGCTGGAGAGACTTCCGCCGTTGCCGTGAAAGTAGAGCACCGTGGGCTGCCCAGCGGGCGCGGACAGATACCAGGCGTTCAAACGCACACCGTCAGACGCCTGAAAATAGCAGTCGCGCACTCCCAGGCTGGCCGGCTCCAAAAAACGGCCTTTGAAAGGCTTGTAAATCCAGGCTTGCTCAGGCAAGGACTCAACCGAGTCGGTCCCTTGTTCTGAATCTCTGGGAGTTTGCCCAAAGGCAAATTCCAGCCGACCGAGGAGGGTCAGAAGGAGAAGAAATGCCGCCAGGCCGGTCGGCCCCCTTGGCGACATCATCTCACCACGTCAAACGGTTGGGTCTGTCCGTTGGGACACAGCCATTTTCAGTCCGACCCAGAAAGATCTTGGAGCGAGCGCTCCAAACAGGAATATCCAGCCCGCCGCAGCGCCCTCCATGCACGGCATCGTAGCGCATCCACCATAACAGGCCGAATCCGAGGCTGGCCAGCAACATCTCTTTTTGCGCCTTGGGCGGCGGAGAAGCGTCCATCAGGCTTTTTTGATTCTCAGCCAGAGCAAAAATATCTCATCCAGCCCTTGCGAAGCGGGAGGTTGCAAGTCGAGGGAACGCGCCAACGCAAAAAACCGCTGGCGCAGCGGATCGCCGATCAGAGACAGCACAAAAGCTAACTCGCCCGGATCAGCCAATTGAATCAATTGGCATAGAAGCCCCTCCGGAGACTGGCTCCATTCTTGAGTAAGCTGCAAGATCTTGGCCTGGTCCGGTAGCAAAGGAGCCAGCGGCCCATCCTGACTGCTGGTTGGGCCACCTTCGTAGTCCATGGGTAAAGCTTCGCCCGGCAACGGAAGAACTTCAAGCCCATCGAACGGATCCTGGGATGGCACAGGCGCACCCGGCATGGGGGGATGGCGCCAGACGTCTTCCTTGGGAGTATCACCGTCAGCTCCAGACATCACGTTCTTGTTTCAAGCTCTTTACTCAGAATCCCGCAAGAGCAGACCTTAGTGCGTCCTGGCGCCCTCAGAGCTCTCGACGAGTCAAACTTCCGCACGTGGAATTGTGCTACGGGCGAGCTCCTTCCAATCACCGAAGGCCCCCGACAGTCTGCTTTGACCCGGGCGGTTCGCAGACGGATCCCTTCCGCCTAAATCTGGTTGTAGAGACGCTGGCAGTGATGGCAAGTGCCTGCTCAGCGGCCACCCCCCCAGCAATCACCAGAGTCATCGAGTTGGCGACGGCTCCGATGGGTCCACGAACGCTTCCGTATAGCTCTCCGCTCCAGCCGTTTCGGACCCGCGAAAAGAAAAAGGGCAAGACCTCGATGAACTTGCCCTTCCTACGGACGCTTTCGCGTCCTTTCCTTTGTTTCTGGCCTAGGATACAGAAACGAGAATGCTACTCGAATCTCCGCCCATGGTTCGGATCAACTTTCTAGGTTGGTCCGAGGATGGTTACCCATCCAAGCGATCATTCTCCGAAGAGAGTGAGCGCATACGGTGCTCGTCGTGGGCAGCCAGAGCTTCCTGGTTCACTCTGATGAAACGTCTCCGAAGAGAACGTAGCATTTGGTGCTAAAAAGCACCGGGTAGGTATCGGTTCCTCCGTCCGCTCGAGGTCTTGCTTGAACAGGTTACTCCTCATGAAGCCATGCATGCAAGCCAACAGACGTTCGAAATTAGAGTTTGCGGGCCAGGGCATAGCGCCGGCAGCCCTCGAGCCAACCGGCGGAGATGGCTATTTTGTCGACCCAAATCAAAATAGGCAACCAGAACCAGCGAAAACGGGTGGGCAAAGAGCGCAACCAGAGATCGACAAGCGAGCGAAAGCGGCCCTGCTCCATGACCTGGAAAAAGCCTTGAAAGGCCGAGAACAGTTCGCCTTCGGGACTGGCCTTGGGGTTGCGCCAGGCGCGCAGGCTGTCGCGGGCAAAAGCCGAACGTACTTCCCGGCGCAAGTTCCAGAGATCGCTATAGATTCCGCGCCAGCGCCGGCGGCGTTGGTAGTAACTGGCCAGATGCTCGACGGTGAGATTGGTGGGCTCGGTGCCTTCATAGTAATAGACGGTGCCGCCCGGCTTGAGCAAACGGTGAATCTTTTCCAGCACGGGAGCGGCTTCTTCCGTCTGACTCAAAGCCAGATTACAGAGAATCAGATCGTAGCTTTCATCCTCAGCCTGAAAATCCAGAAAATCCATCTCTTCCAGTTCGACCTTGCCCATCGAGCCGCCCAGACGGGTCTCGCTCTGCAGCTGACCCCAGATGAGCGGCCGTAAGCGCGTATCCAGGCCCAGCAGATGAGCCTGGGGAGCGACCTTGGCCAGCTCCCAGAGCAGCCAGCCGGAACCGCAGCGGATGTCCAACACCTTGCGGGCTCCGCGCGCCACCGACTTGAGACGGCGCAAGGCACGTCCACCATAGATCCAACGAAACGGCCACAGCGCGGGATTGGTGCCCACATCGGGGGCGGTCAGACCCATCTTGAAAAACCAGTCGACTTTGGGGGCGCGAGGAGCTTCCGGCTCCTCCCAGGGATGAGGCTTCTTGCTGCTGACCGCTACTGTTTCCATCGCAGCTTCTTTTGTGAATCAGGGCTGCGCCCCTTCCAAAAGGTCAAGGGGGGACTGATGGGCTTCGCCCTGCGGACTACGTCCGTCCCCCTTGGACCCCCCTCTCCAAATGTTCAAGGGGGGACTGCGTCTCCCCCTTGGACCCCCCTCTTCAAGGGATTATGCCAGCGGGCGCTAAAGCAATTTTCAATGGACCACGCTCTCCACTGGACCGGCTTTAATCTCTTCGTGTTATTGCTGCTCGGTTTGGACCTGATTACTTCCCGGCCCAAAGATGGGTCACTGACCATGCGCCAGGCCGTAGTCCGTTCTCTTTTCTGGATCCTGGTAGGCCTCGGCGTCAACGTTTGGGTTTACTACCAGTTGGGCGACGCCATGGCTATGGACTTTCTTTCCGCCTACCTGCTGGAAAAAAGTCTGAGCGTCGACAACCTGTTTGTCTTCTTGATCATTTTCCGCTATTTCAAAGTGCCGCAGCCCAGCCAGCAACGGGTGCTGCTTTTTGGCGTGCTGGGGGCCCTGGTGATGCGCGGAACGCTCATCTTTGCCGGCATCAGCCTGGTCAATCGCTACGAGTGGATTCTCTATATTTTTGGCCTCATTTTGATCGTCAGCGGTATCAAAATGGGCATGAGCGATGAGGACGCCGACGTCGATCCAGAACAGAACTGGGTGGTGAAGTGGGTGCGCAAGCACTTCCCCCTGCATCCTCAGTATGTGGGTCGCCAGTTTCTGGTGCGCATCGACGGGCGCACCTTGATCACGCCGCTTTTCATCGTGCTGGTGGCGGTGGAAACGACCGACCTGGTTTTTGCGCTCGACAGCATTCCCGCCGTCTTTGCGGTAAGCCAGGATTCTTTCATCGTTTACTCATCCAACGTGATGGCCATCCTCGGGTTGCGCGCGCTCTACTTCGCGCTGGCCGGCATGATGGGCATGTTCCACTATCTGCAGATCGGCCTTTCGGTGATCCTGGTTTTCATCGGCGCCGAGATGTTGCTGGTCAAATGGGTGCACATCAGCACCCCCATTGAACTCAGCGTGATCGCCGGGCTGCTGGGCCTCTCGGTAGCCGCCAGCATGGCCTTCCCCAAGAAGGAAGATCCGGACTCCGAGGAGACTGAAGCACCAGCCGGGGAGTAGTTTCAGACCTTTGCAATGGGTCTGCAGCCCGCCGGCTTTATGAACCCTCCTCAAGGAGTAGTGAATTAAATTGAGACTCAAAGACAAAGTAGCCATCGTTACCGGCGCGGGACGTGGCATCGGTTTAGTAACAGCCCAAACCTTCGCTCGCGAAGGCGCCAAGGTCGCTCTGTGCGACCTCGATCTCCCCGAAGTTCAGGCCGCCGCCGAGGAGATTCGTAAATCCGGTGGCCAGGCCGTGGCCTTCCAGGCCAACACGGGCCAGACGCCATCCGTTCAGGAGTTCTTGCGTAAAGTGCTGGCCGAGTTCGGCCGCGTCGACATCCTGGTTAACAACGCCGGCATCATCCGCGACAAGCAGTTGCTCAAGATGGAAGAAGCGGATTTCGACGCCGTCATCGAGGTCAACCTCAAGGGGGTTTACCTGTGCACCCGCCATGTGGCCGAAGTCATGGCCGCCCAGGGTGGCGGCGTGATCCTCAACGCCTCCTCGGTGGTGGCTCTCTATGGAAACTTCGGACAAACCAACTACGTGGCCAGCAAGGCGGGCGTAATCGGAATGACCAAGGTCTGGGCCCGTGAACTCGGCCGGAAGGGCATTCGGGTCAACGCGGTTGCCCCCGGTTTCATCGAAACTCGCATGACCGAAGGCATTCCGGACAAAGTCATGGAGCAACTGGTGAGTAAGGTGCCGCTCGGCCGCATGGGCAAACCTCAAGATATTGCCAACGCCTACCTCTGGCTGGCCTCGGACGAAGCCTCCTACGTCACCGGCCACGTGCTCAGCGTGGACGGCGGCGCCGTCACCTAGTGCGAAACGGCTGTTCGCGGCCGAAGCAGGAGGCTCAAACGGACGTTATGCACCCCTGGCGTCCTTCAGCTCGCCCAACCCGATCGCCCAGGTGAGCAGGGCTGGGGCGAGCAAGGCCAACACCAGGGCTAGGCGGGCGGCGAAGCCGTAGTGGAGCATCCAGGCCGCTACCGGGTCATGAAAAATCCGTAACAACAGCAGGCCGACCAGACTGGTCCCCAGCAGAACGAAACGCACCCGCCGCCGCAGCCGGGCGAAGACGGCCTGGCGCGGATCGGGGGTGCCGAGGCGAGCTGTCTTCTTAGCCGCCTCCCGCTTCTCCCGGCGCTTCTGACTGCGTGCAACGGACATCAGCTGGAGCTGGTGCCATCGCCGTCGCGCTGCTTGCCCTCACCCGGCTTGCGGCGCGGGCGGCGACGCAACAGTTTGACCATTTCTTCCAGGGTCTTGAGCAGAAAGTCACGCTCTTCCGATGAGCGCGAACCGACCAGAGCGCGAATGCGGTCGATGGCCGCCCGGTCTTCGGCCTCGTCATCGATAAAGAAAGTGAAAGTGGGAACGGAAAAGACTTCCGACAAACGCTCGATCGTCTGCAAACTCGGCGACTTCTGCCCCTTTTCCAAAGGCCCGATGAAAGAGGCATTGACTCCAATCCTTTTGGCCAGGGCCTGTTGTGTCATGGCGTGATCTCGCCGGATGCGCCGAATATGGCGCCCGATAACCTCAGCCAGATGAGCCATTTACTTGATGAACTCGTCGATTCGATCGGACAGATCACACATCACGGAAAAAAGCCGGCGGCGTAGATTGCTGATGCCTTCTCGATCACTATCGGGGACATTGGTGACATCGCCGGGGTTCTTCAGGTAGACGGCGCGATTCAAGCTCAACTGCAGCCAGGGGTTGCGGCCTTTGCCATGACGCCGAAGCGTGTAGTTACTGACGACGGGAGCATTCACGGCCACTTTGACCGTTCCAGGTAAAGGCTCCAGGTCCACAAACTCCTTCTCGAGAAGCTCGGCCAGCAACATCAGCAGAGGGGCCGGAGCGGTAGCGGCCTGGCCCTCCCCTTTCTCATCGCCTAAATTGCCCAGAATAAAGAGCGGCCGCGCCTGCTCCGCGTCAGGAGCACCCGGAGGCCCGTAAGCGTAAACAGAGTGACAGTCGATGGCCAGGCGCACGCCGCCCCGGTTGGAAGTTCGATTCAAGACGTCGTGATAAGGCCGGTGATAGCGATCCAACAGGCGGTCCATTTCTTCGCTGGTGGGGAAGCCGTCGTCGGTCCAAATGGGGCGTCCAAAGGCGGTGAACTGCTTGATGGCGCCTGAGGGCGCCTTGGGGGGCACCAGGCCGGGATCGCAATTGAGATCGACCACGGCCTTGGCCACTTCGGCTTCGATGCGTCCTTGCACGGCTTCGCCCATAGCGAAGATTTCTCGAGTCCAAGGATCGGATTCGTGAAACAGCTCAGCCGCACTCAGTGCGAATCGGGGAGCATACTCCCGCGGTAGCATCGAGCCCCCGTGGGGAATCGACAACAACAGAGGTAGTCGAGACATCAGCGTCCTTTACTCGTACTCCGGGGGGCGAGCCTCCCAGTTAGGTCTTGAACCTTCACTTCGCCGCACACATCTAGAAAAGCCTTCTGACTCACATGCCCCCTCAGCAGGTTCCCTCCCGGGAAGCGGAAAACTGAGGGCCGAATTCAGCCTGGGAGGACATTCTCGTGAGCGACCCGCGCTACCGTCAGCTAGCCAAACTCTTGATCCATCATTCGACCCGCTTGCAAGCGAACGAAAAAATCCTGATTGAAGCCACTCACGTGCCCGAGGCCATGTTGGCCGCGCTGGTGGAAGAAGCCGCCGCGGTGGGCGCCGTCCCGCTGGTGGAGATGAAAAGCCTGCGCCTGCAACGCACCTGGTTGCGTTCCGGCAGCGCCGATCAGGTGGACGCCCGCACCAAACTCCAAGGCGAACTGGAACTGGCCCGCATGAAAAAAATGGATGCCTACATCGGCCTGCGCGGTTCCGACAACATTACCGAGATGTCGGACGTTTCGGTGGAGCACATCGGTCTTTTTGAACAGAACCTGATGAAGCCGGTGCACATCGAGCAACGCGTCAAGCATACCCGCTGGTGCGTGCTGCGCTGGCCCAACGGCTCCATGGCCCAACAGGCCGGTATGTCCACCGAGGCCTTCGAGGACTTCTACTTTCGCGTCTGCCTAACCGACTACGCCCGTATGGACAAAGCCGTGCAGCCGCTCAAAGAACTGATGAACCGCACCGATCGGGTGCGCATCGTAGGTGAGGACACCGACCTGAGCTTTTCCATCAAAGGCGTGGGGGCCGTTCCTTGCTGCGGCACCTGCAACATCCCCGACGGGGAGTGCTTTACAGCCCCGGTGAAAGACTCGGTGGAAGGCTATATCCACTTCAACTCGGCCAGCATCTACCGGGGCACTCCTTTTGACGACATCCGCCTGACCTTCAAGCAGGGCCGAGTGGTCGACTCTCACTGTAACAACAACGAAGCCTTGCTGGCCATCCTGGACAGCGACGAAGGGGCCCGTTACTTCGGCGAATTCGCCCTCGGCTTCCACCCTCACATCCAAACCCCCATGCGGGACATTCTTTTTGACGAAAAAATTCGCGGTTCGCTGCATCTGGCCCTGGGCCAGTGTTACGAGGAGACCGAGAACGGCAACCGCAGCAAAATTCACTGGGATCTGGTGTTGCGTCAGGAGCAGGGAGGCGAGATTTACTTCGACGACGTGCTGGTGCGCAAAAACGGTCTCTTCGTGCTGCCCGACCTGGAAGGACTCAACCCCAAAGAGTTGGCGGGCGCGGAATGCCAGTTGGTATAGCCGTCGTCGGTTGCGGCTACTGGGGCCCCAACCTGGTGCGCAACTTCTGGGAATCAGACGAAACCGAACTGCACTGGGTCTGCGATCTGGTGCCCGAGCGCCTGCTCGGCATCCAGAAGCGCTATCCGGCCGTCAAGCTCACCCATCGCCTGGAGGAAGTGCTGGCCGACTCGGCCGTCGACGGTGTGTGCATCGCCACTCCCAGTCACACTCACTTCGAGCTGGCCCGGCAGGTATTGGAATCGGGACGCCACGTGTTGGTTGAAAAACCCCTGTGCGACTCTTCCGACAAAGTCCAGCGGTTGATCGACCTGGCCGAACAACGCGGCAAAGTCCTGATGGTCGATCACACCTTCCTCTACAATCCGGCCGTCCAGGCGGTGCGCGGCATTCTTGACTCGGGTCGGCTGGGCCGGTTGCTCTACTTCGACTCCACCCGCGTCAATCTGGGCTTGTTTCAACGAGACGTCAACGTGCTCTGGGACCTGGCCGTGCACGACCTGGCCATGATGGACTACCTCATCCACGACCGCAGGCCGCTGGCCATTTCAGCCACCGGCATCGCCCATGTGCCTGGGCAACCCGAGAACATGGCCTACCTGACCTGTTTTTATGCAGACAACCTGGTGGCGCATATCCACGCCAACTGGCTGGCGCCCGTCAAACTGCGGCGGACCCTGCTGGGGGGAGAAAAGCAAATGATCGTTTATGATGACCTGGAACCGTCCGAACGGGTCAAAGTCTACGACAAAGGCATCACCGTCACCGACGAAAAGGAGATCCACAAACTGCTGATCAGCTATCGCAGCGGCGATTGCTGGTGTCCCAAAGTGCCGGCCGGAGAAGCCTTGGAAAATGAAGTGCGCCATTTTGCCGAGTGCATCCGCAGCGGAGCCAAACCGTTGAGCGATGGCCTGGCGGGCTTGCGGGTAGTAAAAATGATCGAAGCCGGTACGCTCTCGATTCAACAGCGGGGTGCTCCGGTGGAGCTCAACCTGGCGTGAGTTGGGCCGGGCAAAAAGTCCTGGTGACCGGGGGCGCCGGCTTCATCGGCAGCCATCTTTGCGATGCGCTGGTGGCCGCCGAAGCTCAGGTCGTGGCCGTGGACGACCTCTCGGTGGGCACACGCGACAATTTGAAACAAGCCGAAGCCCTGGGACTCAAATTTGTTCACGGAACCATCATGGAGCCCGAGGCCTGGAGCGATCGCCTGGCCGAGGTCACTCACGTCTTCCACCTCGCGGTCGCCTGCCTGCGACGCTCGTTTCATCAACCCATGGTAGTCCATGAAATCAACGCCACCGGCACTCTGGCGGTGCTGGAAGCCTGCCGCCGGCACGCCCCCCATCTACAACGCTTCCTCTACTGTTCGTCCAGCGAGATCTATGGAAGCGCGCTGCACACCCCGATGGACGAACAACATCCCCTGCGTCCCACCACCGTTTACGGCGCTTCCAAGCTGGCCGGCGAAGTTTACACGCTGGCGGCCGAACTGCCGGTGACGGTGGCCCGGCCCTTCAACACCTACGGCCCCCGCGAACATCACCAGGGCGCCAGCGGCGAGGTGATTCCCCGCTTTGTGGTGCGCATCGCCAACGGCCTGGCGCCCATTATCTTCGGCGACGGCTCCCAGACCCGCGACTTTACCCATGTCAGCGACACCGCCCGGGGCCTGATGCTGGCCGCCGAGCGACCGGAAGGGCGCGGCCAGATCGTTAATCTGGCTCGCGGCCGGGAAGTCAGCATCGCCCGCATCGCCGAGTTGCTGTTGCAAAAAATGGGGCGCGCCGATCTGCAACCGGAGTTTCGCCGCGCCCGCCCCTCCGACGTGGACCGGCATTTCGCGGCCACCGGGAAAGCACGCGAACTGCTTGGATTTGAGGCCGAGCTGGACATCGAGGCCGGATTGGACCGCTACCTCCAATGGTTTCACGAGGCTTATCCACAAGCCTCGGGCCTGCTGGAGGAGGTCCAGGACCAAAACTGGTAGTTCCCCTCAGTGCACAAAGTTCACGGCAATCTGCTCGGTCTCAAACCCAGTCACAAACAGCGGCTGGAGAAACTTTACCAGAGACGCGTCCATCCCGACCAGATTGTAAGTCCCGAACTGGCTCGCACCATCTGTGAGATCTCGCGGGAAATCTCACGCCAGGTGGGGCTCTTTCTGGATCGGCGCGGGCGCGTCCAGGATGTTTTCGTGGGCGATGCGCGCCAAATCACGCTGACCGGCCTGGGCCGTTACCGCGCTGGCAAAACACGCCTGCGCGGCCTGCGCTTCGTGCACACCCACCTGCAGGGCGAACCGCTCAGCCAGGATGACCTGACCGACCTGGCCTTGCTGCGCTTCGACGCCATCGTGGCCCTGGAAGCGACCGAGCAGGGCCTGCCCGGCAAGGTCTACTGGGCCCATCTGAAACCCGGCCACGATCCGCAAGATCCCTGTCAGAGCGAAGCCTCTTCCAGTCTGCATCAATTGCCTCAGGATTTCGACCATTTCATCGACGGCCTGGAACGCGAATTGGCCGACCATTGGGAAAAGAGCCACGAGCACGGAGGCAAGCGCCAGGCTTTGCTGGTGGGCGTAACCACCTCTTCGCTGGACCGGCTCAAGCGCAACCTGGATGAACTGCGCAACCTGGCCGAGTCGGCCGATCTCGAGGTGGTCGAAGTGGTCACCCAACGCCGCCAACAACTCGACCCCCGCTACGTAGTAGGCAGCGGCAAACTCAAAGATCTTTATGTCCAATGTATGCAACAGGGGGTCGACCTGCTGATCTTCGACGGCGAACTATCCTCTTCACAGGTACGCGCCATCTCCGAGTTCGGCGAACTGGAGGTATGGGACCGCACCCAGCTCATTCTCAACATCTTCGCCCGGCGCGCCCATAGCGGGGCCGGCAAAGTGCAAGTCGAGCTGGCCATGCTCAAGTACACGCTGCCGCGGCTGGTTCTAAAGGACAATTTCCTCTCGCGTCTCACCGGCGGTATCGGCGCCCGCGGCCCGGGCGAGACCAAGATGGAAGTGTGGCAGCGGCGCATTCGCGACCGCATCAACCGGCTCGAAAAAGAATTAGACGAACTCTCACGCCAACGCAAGCTGCGCCGCGATCGCCGCCAGAAGAACGACCTGCCTATCGTCTCCATCGTAGGCTACACCAATGCCGGCAAATCCACCCTGTTGAATCGCCTGACGCATAGCCAGGTACTGGCCGAGCAGCGTATGTTCGCCACCCTGGAAACCACCACACGCCGGCTCCGCCTACCTTCCGGGCGTTTTGTGCTGCTCACCGACACCGTCGGTTTCATCCGCGATCTGCCCGAAGATCTGGCCAAAGCCTTCCGAGCCACCCTGGAGGAGTTGTCCGGCGCCGACCTGCTGGTGCATCTGCTCGATGCCTCCGATCCCGAGCACGGACGCCAGTTGGAGGCGGTGGAACAGATTCTCGGCGACCTGGCCATCGACAACCTTCCGCAATTGGTGGTCCTGAACAAGATCGATCGACTCAGCCCGGAAGAACAGGACGAACTGCGCCAGCAAGGGCGCTTTCTGATCTCGGCGCTGGACGGCTCGGGCCTGGACGAGTTGCTCAACAGCATCGAGAGCGAATTGGCGGCAGCCGAAGAAAACGCTCCGTAGCACCCTTTTCCGTCACGAACACGACTCACGAAGGGGCGGGCTAAGCAGTCCGCGAACGTATCCTGAATGGCTTGGAATTCCGGCTATCAGCTTCGCATTCTGAAAGGCAATCAGCAAGGTCTGGTTGTGCCCCTGACAGAGCAAGTCTATATTTTAGGCCGAGCCACCAGCCAGGGGGAGACCGCCCCGGGCTACATGTTTTTCTACGAACCGACGGTTTCGCGCGTCCATGCCGAACTGCGCTGGAACGAGAAGAAAAAAGCCTATTTCGTCCACCATCAGTCCAAAACCAACCCCACCCTGGTAGAAGGCCTGCCAGTCGACAAGAAGACGCCTCGCCCGCTGGAAAAGGGCCACAAGATCCAAATGGGTTACCTGGTGCTGGAAGTGGAACCCGCCAGCGAACAGTCTCAGGTGGCCCTGCGCGGCGCGCCGGCCGCCGCGCCGCCTAAAGAAGATAGCTCCAAGACCCACAAAATGATGGTGGGTAATATCCTGGAGGCGCTTTCCAATCTGAGCGCTGAACGCAACCCCGCCGGGGCGGGGGCGGCTCCCCCCAACACCAACCGACTGGACAGCCGCCCGCAGCCGCGCGCCGCCGAGCCCGAAGCTCCGCGGCAGCCAAGCGGAACCTACCTGGAGCGGGACTACGGCGCCAGTGACCAGGCCACCAACGAGATTCAGTTCACCGTCGCCCAGGGCCCCGACAAAGGCGAGATTTTCGTGCTCAAGGAGCAGGTCGGCATCGTGGGCCGGGCCATGGGCCGGGATGATCCGCGGCGCGGCCAGGGAGTGCTGTTGCAGGACGACAGCCTGCCCAAAGAAGCGGCCTACGTCGTCTGGCAGAGCCGCGATAACGCTTATGGACTGTCCGAGTCGGACACGCCCGGCGTGGCCATTCGGGTGCGCCGGGTTCACCAGGGGCAGCCTCAAGATCTGGCGGTGGGCAACGGGCCTCCGGTCCTGCTACAAGACGGGGACGTTATCCAACTGGGCCGTAGCGCCCTGGTTTGCCGCGTCAAAGGCGCTACCCCTCTAAAAACCTGGAGTCCCCAGGACGTAGAGCGCCCCGCTCCGCCGGTTCGGCCGGCCAGCGTGCCGTTGCCCCCCTCGGCGCCCCCGGTTTCTCCCCCCCAGGAAGACTGGGCCGCCCAGGCCGGTCCTCCCTCGCCCTGGGGCCGTCCCAGCGAGCCGTCCGGCCCACCCCGTTCGATTTCCCTGAATTCGGCCCAGGCTCCGGCGCCGCCGCCGGAAGGGGGAGGCGGCATCGTACCCCGCAACTTCCCCGGCAGCGGCTCGCTCGGGGTGGCTCCCACTCCGCCTGTGCCCTTCAGTCGCGTCGAAACGGAAACCACCATCGACGAACCGGAGGCGCCCACTACCTTCCGTGTGCCCAAACCGCCTACGCCGCCGCGCATGGAGCCAACCCTGATCGGCCGCAATACCGGCGGCCTGGGCTCCCGCTCGGATCTGACTCCGGTGCGTCCCACCGCGCCTGTCCCCGAGCCGCCCACGCGCGAGGTGACCAATCGACCCATCGATACCACCACTCCCCAGACCACGCCCCTGGATCCGTCGACGGTTCCGACGCTGAGCGGCTCGGCGCCGGGCCGAACTCCCATGCCGGTCAGCGACGACCGCCCCCAGGAACTGATTCCGCTGTCCTGGCCCTGGAGGGACGCTTCGGACTTTGTTTTCGACTTCACCTCCGGGCCGAATCGGGGTCGCCAGATCGCTCTCAATGCCGGCGAGATGCAGGATGACCGGGTGATTACGCTCGGCTCCAACTCGGACCAATTTGATATTCCGCTCGACGGCACCAACAACATGGCCGCCCTGCGCTACCGCTCCCGGCGCTTCGCCCTGCTCAACCAGGGCCCCGACGACTCGGTGCAGGTCAACCGCGTTCCCCTGAAACGAGGCGACCAGGTGGTGCTGATGACCGGAGATCGGATCGACATCGGCGAGTCGACCTTCCGCTATCTGGAGCGGGCCGTGGTGGAAGTGCTGCAAAGTTTCCAGATCGTGGTCGAGTCGGGCGTCGACCAGGATCAGGACAAGGTCTATCCCTTTTCCAAGCAGCGCCTGCTCATCGGCCGCGGCAAGAATTGCGATGTGCGTCTCAGCGACTTGGAGGTTTCCCGCATCCACGTAGCCCTGGTGCATCGCGACGGCCGTTTCTTCGTGCAGCATCGCAGCGAAACCAATCCCACTTTTCTGAACGGCATGTCCCTGCTGCAAGGCGGTGAGCGCGAGATCCATACCGGCGACCGCATCCGTCTGTCGAGCTTGACTCTGCTGCAGTTCGCGAAGGCAGAGTCGCGTAAGCGTGCATCCGCCACCGGTCGTTGATTCGACCATTCTGGAGCTGCTGAGACGGAGACTGGCCTGGGGGCTGCTGGGACTGGAGCAACCCGCCGGCGATCTCATCATTACCCTTCATCACTTCGTTTATCGTTGGACCCAGTCGCAGCCCCCGCCCAACCTGAACGAATGGCAGCGCCGGCTGGTCCAACAGTGGCGCCAAAACCCACGAGCCGGCGACCATTTGGCTCTGGACCCCGTGCTGGAGACACTGGGTCAATCGCTCAAACTGGATTCCGGCCGCACTCTGGATGGTTGGTTTTCACCCGTCCTCTTTGAACTGGCCCGCCAGCGTGTGAGCCCTGAGGAGCTTAAGCCGACGCTGCGCGAAAGCTGGCAGCGCCTGAGCCTGGGAGTGCAGAGTCTGCGCCGGGGCCTGGGACCCTTTTCCACCGAGGGAGAAAGCGCGCTACGGGCTTTTTTGCAATGCCTGCAACAATTGCAGTCTTATTTTCAGCATCCCGACGTGAACTATCTGGAAGAAGCAGGTTGGCGCTGGAGCCAGGCCCTGGAGGAGTGGGAGCAGGTGGCCAACCTGTGCATGACGGGCTTGCAGCCGGCCACGGCCGCCTTGCAATGGGGAACTCTGGCCGAGGCCCTGCCGCTGGACGCCGAACTGGCCCATCAAATCCAGCACAGTCTGTTGCTCTGGTTTCAGGACTGGTCCTGCGATTTTGTCTACTGCCTGGCTCCCTATCAGGGGCAAATTCTCGGACTGGAACCGGCCGTGCAGGCCCTGGGCCTGGCTTTGCTGCGCTGGCAAAAGCTACTGCCCGGCTGGCAACAGGAGGTAGGTCCGGCCTGGTCCGATTTTCAGACCGCCCTGCCCGCCTGTCCGGCCGGAGTCAAGGCAGTGCATATCTTCCGCTGGTTGGAGCCGGACGCGCCAATCAGCCGCGACTTTGTACGCCAGAACCCTTGGCGCAACTGGCTTTTCAAGGCCACCACCGGTCCCCCCGCCGGCACCGCCAAGAAAGAAGGCGAGCGCCTGCAACGCCAACTGCGGCTGGGACGCTTGCTGACCACGCTGGTGCAGGTGCAATATCAGCGCCACGGGGTGGATTTCCCGGAATATCAATGGGCCCACGAGGCCGGCGAGTGGCTGGCCGCCTGGCTGGAAGGCTACGACCCCCTGAGCGGTCCGGTGGTGCGACTCTTAGAACAACGTTTCGACCAACTCGAGGGACTTTTATTGAGGGATTTTCCAGTTCTGGACAGAACCCCTGGGCCAAAGCTCGTGTGAAAGGGACTCCCCGATGAATCTCTCCGACCTGGCCGCCCGCTTAGTCATGATCAATATACCCGGCCCGGAACTGGGGCCCGAATGTATCCAGCACCTGAAATCACACCGCTGGGGGGGGGTGCTGTTGTTCGCTCACAATCTGCGTGACCGTCCTCAACTGGTGCGCCTGATGGAGCAAATGGAAGAGCTATGCGATCCGATCGTGGCCATCGATCAAGAAGGTGGTCTGGTCGACCGGGTGCGCTTTTCCGATAGCGTGCTGACGCCGGGTTTGATGGCCCTGGGCGCGGCCGGCGACCCGGAGCTGACGCGCCAGGCTCACGAAATTATGGGCCGGCAATTGCATCAACTGGGTTTCCACGTCGACTTCGCGCCCTGCGTGGACGTCAACAGCAACCCTGACAATCCCATCATCGGGGTGCGCTCTTTTGGCGAGGATCCCGAAGAAGTGAGCCGCCAGGGACAGGCCGCCTGCCTGGGACTGCGCCAGGGCGGGGTGGCTGCCACCGCCAAGCATTTTCCGGGCCACGGAGCCACCAGTCTGGATTCTCATCTCTCTCTACCCACGCTGCCTCATTCCCTCGATCGACTGCGCTCGCGGGAACTGGTGCCTTTCCAGGGTTGCGTCGAAGCCGGCTGCGAGGGCGTCATGACGGCCCACATTACTTTTCCCGCCCTGGATTCGCGTCCCGGGCGCCCGGCTACTCTCTCGCAGCCCATCCTCAACGGACTGCTGCGCCAGTTGCTGCATTTCGAAGGAGTCATTTTCACCGACTCCATGGAGATGAAAGCCATCGCCGAGCACTATGGCGCCGGGGAGTCCGCGGTCATGGCCGTGGAGGCGGGGGCCGATATGATCATCTGCGGTCGTGGCTATCCCGAACATCTAGAGGCCGTGCGGGCGCTGGTGGAAGCGGTAGAAAGCGGCCGGCTGAGCCGCGAGCGCCTCGAGGAATCGCTGCGCCGTCTGGAGTTGATGCGGGACTCGCTGCCCACCATGAAGCGGCTCCACTATAATCCTCACTTCGCCGAACAGAATGAACAGATGCGCCAGATCGTCGAACGCACCGTCACCCTGGTGCGCAATCAGGACCTGCTCCCTCTGGGGCCGGGAAAGGTGCTGGTGCTCAGCCCGGACTTGCTGCCGCTCACTCCCCTGGGAGAGATGCGCCGTAGCGACGGCGCCTTGCAGCATATGCAATTAGAGGGTGTGGAGGTGCAGGAGGCCTACTATCCGGCCGAGACTCGCGGTCCGGCGCTGGAACATATCCTGCAGCAGGCCCGCGCCTGCGACACGGTGCTTTTTACTGTCTATGCCCGGCATCGCCTGCCGGACGCCACCCGCGAGTTGGGAGAGCGGCTGCTGGAGGCCAATGGGCGCACCGTGCTGATCAGCCTTTCCAGTCCCTACGTCTTGCGCGACCTGCCCAACATGCCGGCCTTTTTGTGCAGCTACAACTATACTCCTCTGAGCATGCAGGCCCTGGGCCGGGTGCTCAGCGGCCATCTGCCGCCGACAGGGCGCCTGAGCGTGAGCATTCCCGGACTCTACGAACGCGGGCACAGCTTGAGCTACCCGGCCGCCAAACTTTGAAAATCCGTATCGGGCATACCCCGGACGCGGACGATGCCTTTATGTTTTACGGCATCAACCAGGGGCGCGTGGACACAACCGGACTGGAGATCGTGCACGAGTTGCAGCCGATGCAGCAACTCAACCGCTGGTCGCTGGACGGAAGACTGGAGATGACGGCCTTTTCCTTTGCCGCTTTGGCCCAGTCTTTTCGGAACTACCGTCCCATTGCTTGTGGCATCAGTTTGGGACACGGTACCGGCCCGCTGGTGGTGGCCCGCCCCGAGACGAGTGAAGCCGAGGTAAGGGCCGGCTGGCTGGCCAGCCCGGGAGATCTGACTTCGGCCCACTGGCTCACTCATCTATGGAGTCCCGGACAGCGCACGCTACCGGTGCGTTTCGATCAAACTTTGGAGGCGGTGCTGTCAGGAGAAACGCTGGCCGCCGTGGTTATCCACGAAGGCCAGATGAGCTACCGCGAGGCTGGACTGAAGCTGGTGGCGGACCTGGGGGCCTGGTGGCACGAGCAAACGGGTCTGCCCATTCCCCTGGGAGTGAACGGGGTGCGCCGCGATCTTTCCGCAGAAGTGCAGCGCCAACTGGCCCAGGCACTGCACGACAGCATCGCGCTGGCTCTGGAGGAAGTGGAGCCGGCCCTGGATCAGGCGCTGCCTCTGGCCCGCGGCCTGGACCGGGATCGCTGCCGAGAGTTCGTCTTACGCTACGTCAACCAGTCAACCCTCGATCCAGGTGAGGATGGCTTGAAGGCGGTGGCCGAGTTTTATCGACGGGCCCATCTGGCTGGTTTGACGCCGCAACCGTTGGAACTCGATTGGATTGTGCCTACTTCTTGGGGAAAATCGAGAACTGGATGATTTTGCCTCCCTCGGCCTGCGCCTCCACACCCTTGTAAGGCCAAGCGTAAACGGTCTTTTGAGGGAAGCCCTTGGCGGTGGGCAGGTTGCTTGAGACCATACCGGTACCGAAGGCTCCTTGCAGTTGGGTGGCCGGAGAGCCGATTTTGAGACCACCGGGAAGGGAAACCTCCACCGTGCGCCCGCCGCCCGTGAAACTGGTTTTCTTGACCACGACCTCGATGATCCTCTTGCCCTGGCACTGGGTTTCGATGCCTTCCTTATAGATGAGATAGACGCCGCCCAAGCTTCCGGGAATCTGGCGGTCAGGCGTCAGGAATCGGGTGGGCTCGAGATAATCGAGCCCCAATTTGACAGGCCCTACCCCGGCCCCCGGCTCAAATGGCCAGTTCTCACTCCAGGCGGCTCCGGCCAGGCTGACGGCCAGGGCCGCTCCCATCAACAAGCTCTTCATTTCGTCTCCTTCTTTTGTCCCAGGACGGCTATTCCCAGGCCGCCCAGAAATGCCCAGAGCGGGACCAGATACCACTGCAGATCGAGGGCACGCTTATACTCGGCGGCATCCTCATAATATGTCCATTGGCGGACGGTCTCATCCTGATGGCGCAGTCCCAAATTCAGCAACAAGCTGAGCGGAACGGCCAACCACCAGTGGCGGCGACTCAGTGCGGCCAGTGTGACACTCAACAAGGCCGCCAGGCCGCCCCAAAGCCAGGCGCGCCGCAGGGCGGGGATGGCTCCCAACGCGCCGGCCCACTCGGGACCGCCGGCCCTGGCTTCTACGCTCAGCTCCAGGGCCTTGCTGTAGGCCCCGAAGTGACGTTGAAAAGTCGCCGGCTGCCCGGCGACCGGCTGAAAGTCGCGAGAAAGAAGTTTTAATTCCGGAGCCAGCGCCACCTGAACATCGCTTTCGCCCAGGCGATGCCAGGCTCGTCGGAGCGGAAAGATCAAACGCAGGCGATGCTGATTGGCGCTACGGAAATCCAGCCGGTGCAGGCCCGTGAACTTCAGCTGGCCCTTCTCCCGGGGCAGCAGAATCAAGTGAAAGATGGAGACTCGGGTCATCTCCCGGCCGGGAGAATCGGGAATCTGCATCACCAGACGTTCCTGCTGCAGCTCCCTGCCCTTCCAGGTGACCCGGCTGGCGGCGTCGCCGTTGAGAATCATAAACTGCTCGTCGCAAGCGGTGACATCCTCGTTGGTCAACTCGACCTGAGCCTCCACCCGGGCCGTGCCGGGGGTGGCGCGCTCCCGGTAGTCGACGCGCAGCGAAAGGTCTCGAATGGCCAGCCGCGAGGGAGGGCGCAAGGGTTGGAGCATCCAGGGAGCTGGACCTTCTTCGGCGGCCGCGGGCAAAGCCCACAGGACCAACCAGAGCATCTTGAATTTCATTCCGCGCAGCCGGGCTTCGTTTCGGCGCGGAGGCGACCTGCCGAACGGCTGCGAAGCTAGCTCCATGCACTACGACTTCTCCCAACTTTCGGCTCGCAACGCCTATAAGCTGGTCGTTTCCACCATCGTCCCCCGGCCCATCGCCTGGATTGTCAGCCAGAATGCCCGGGGCCAGCTCAATTGCGCTCCCTTCTCGTTCTTCAATGCTATGGCCGGCGACCCGCCCACGCTGGTGATCGGCATCGGCAGCCGCGACGAGGGCGGCCCCAAAGATTCTCTACGTAATATTCAAGAGACGGGCCAGTTCGTCATCAACCTGGTGAACGAAGAGCTGGCCCGCTCCATGAATGTGACGGCCACTCCCTTTGCCTACGGCGTAAGCGAGCTGGAGAAGGCAGGCCTGGCCACGGCACCGGCGCTCAAGGTCAAGCCGCCGCGCCTGGCCGCCAGTCCCGTAGCCTTCGAGTGCCAACTGATACAGACCGTGCCCGCCTCCGCGACCAATACCATCGTCATCGCGCGGGCCCTGGCCTGCCATATCGAAGATCGCTACTTGCTGGACGCCGAAAAATGCTACGTCAACACGCCGGAACTCAAGCTCATCGGCCGCATGCACGGAGCCGGCTGGTATACCACTACCCACCAACTCTTTCAGATGGATCGCTTGACCGTGGCCGAGTGGGAGTCCGCCCGGTGAACTACTCCCAGAGCAAGGTGCTGGTGGCCTTGGGCCGCACCATCGGGTCCCCTTCCTTGGCGCCGAAGGCTTCGGCGAACTCGGGCAGGTTGCTGAGCGTTCCGTTGACCCGGAATTCGGAGAGCGGGTGCGGGTCCGTGTTGATCTGCTGCAGTTCGGCTTCGGGTCGCGTATTGCTGGCCCAGACCTGGGCATAGCCCAGGAAGAAGCGCTGCTCGGGCGTGAAACCGTCGATTTTGGCGGTCGCCGGCTTTCCCTCGCGGGAGCGCTGGAAAGCGTCAAAGGCCAGTTCCACGCCGCCCAGGTCGGCCATGGCTTCGCCCACCACCACCGGACCATTCAAATGGCTTTCGCCCACTTTGAAATCATTGGCCTGGTTGATAATGCGCTGAGTCCGTTCCTGGAAGCGCGCCTTATCGTCGGGAGTCCACCAGTCGCGCAGGTTGCCCTGAGCGTCGAACTGAGCGCCCGAATCGTCAAAGCCGTGGGTAATTTCGTGGCCGATGACCACCCCGATGCCGCCGTAGTTGATGGCTTCATCGGCGTCGGGATTGAAGAAAGGCGGCTGCAGGATGCCGGCCGGAAAAACGATCTCGTTGTTGAGCGGATGGTAGTAGGCGTTGACCTGAGCCGGCGTCATGCCCCATTCAGTCGGGTCCACTGTCTTGCCGATCTTGTTCAGATCTTGCTGGATGGCCCAGCGGTTGGCGCTGATGACGTTGTTGACGAAGGGGCCTTTTTCCACCTGAAGCTGGCTGTAGTCGGTCCACTTATCGGGGTAGCCGATCTTTTCGCGGATGGCGTCCAGTTTCTGGATCGCCTCCTTGCGGGTGGCCTCCCCCATCCAGGGCAGCTTGCTCAGGTCATCGTGCAATTCGGCGCGGATGTTGTGCAGGATGTTGAGCACGCGCTCCTTGGACTCGGGCGGAAACTTTTGCTTCACGAACTCCCGTCCCAGCGCGTCGCCCATGGCGCCTTCGGTGGCGGTCACCACCTTCTTCCAGCGGTCGTTCTTGGTTTTGACACCGGTCATCACTTTGTTGAACTCGAAGTTCTCGTCTTCGAAAGGCTTGGAAAGAGCCCACGAATTGGCGGCAATGGCGTGCCAGCGCAGATAGCCTTTCAGGTCTTGCAGCGGAGTCTCGCCCAGCAGTTTGGTCAGGCCTTTGAAGTAATCCGGGGTGGCCACATTCAGCCCGTCCAGTTTGTCCAGGCCGCGCTCGGCCAGGTACTGGTTCCAGTTCAGGTTCGGCGTCATCTGCTCGAGCTGGGTGCGATTGTGTGGATTGTAGAGCTTGTTGGGGTCGCGCAGCTCCTCCATGGTCAGGGAGATGCCGGCCAATTTGGTTTCCACCTCCATCACTTTTTGAGCGCCGGCGGCCGCCGCTTGCGGGCTGTCACCCAGCAGTTGGAAGGTGCGCTCGATATGCTTTTGATAAGCCTGGCGGATTTCCACCGACTTGGCGTCGCTCTTGAAGTAGTAGTCGCGCTCCGGTAAGCCCAGGCCGCCCTGCGCGGTTTCGCCGATGATCTTCTTGGAGTCTTTCAGGTCCTGGCTGCTGCCGAAGGAAAAGAAGGCGCTCACGCCCTGGCTGTGCAGTCGGGCCACCTGAGTCTGCAGTGCAGCCAGACTGTCGATGCTCTCGATACCGTCAAACAAAGGCTGGAGCGGTTTAGCTCCGGCCGCCTCGATGGTGGCCTGATCCATGCCGCTGGCGTAGTAATCGGCCAGCTTCTGCTCATCGCTGCCCGGGACCTGAGTACGGCTGGAAAGATCCGTCAAAATGTTGTGCAGGGTGGTTCGATTGGCCTCGGCCAGACCATCGAAAGCTCCCACCGACATCTTGTGGTCGGGAATGGGGTGGCTTTTTTTCCAACCCCCGACGGCAAACTTATAAAAGTCATCCTGCGGGCGCACGCTGCGGTCGAGGTTGGCGGGATCAAAGCCCGAGCCGGTGCGAAAGTCTACGGGGTCCCCAGCTTCAGCCGTTTCCGGTGGCGGCGTGGGAGCCTGCCTCTTCAGCGGGTGGTGATCGTGACAGGCGCAGGGACGGACATCCATATTCGGCTAGACCTCTTTCAGACACAAGTGTGGTCTTGCCAGCATAGGCTGGCAAGCTCAAAAGCTTCTGAAACTAGCGGTCTTCGTCGTCCGGATGAGGTGGGCGGTCGATATCCGGCACCGCCTGATCGTCGCAAAGCAGGAGGTGGTTGACTTTGGGCTTTTCCGGGCCGACGTGAAGGGCATAGGCAAATTCGGCCACTTCTTGCTCGTGGCCGGTGACGCGCTCGTGCTGGCGCAAATGGGCTTCCCAGCTCTCTTCCAGGTAGACCTCACGGTAAAGGCTCGGCTCCTCGATATCCACAAAAAGGCCCCAGCGCAGCACCCCGTTCTGCAGCCGCTGCTGGCGCACCGCCTGCATGCGGATACCGAATTCACTGGCGTTCTCCGGTTCAATCCGATACTCGACGGTGACCAGCACGGGCCCCTGGTCGAGCTCGATGGGGTATTTGACTTTGGGGTGCGGCCAGTGGTGGCTGGGATGCAGGTTCAGGTCTTCGCCCGAGCGCACCGGCGCCAGGAAGGTGGAGAGCATGGCCAGGCCCAGCATGATCCCTCCCCAGAGCATGCCCTGACGCAGACCGTAGGCTTCGGCCACCCGGCCCCAGGTGGCGCTGCCTGAAGAAGCGGCCGCGTAGTAGCAGAGCAGGTAGACCGACATGGCGCGGGAGCGCACCCAGGCGGGAGCCACCGACTGCACCGAAAAGTGCAAATTGCTCAAGATACAGATCCAGCAGCAGCCACCTAAATACATGCTGACGAAGGGCACCCAGTACCAGCGGGTCTGACTGAGAATCACCAGAATGAGAGCAAAGCCGCACCAGTGCAGATCGATGATCTGATTGACCGAAAGCCGGTCGCGCAGGCGCGGCAACCAGGCGGTGCTGCTGACGGCCGCCCCCAGGCCGAAGAGTCCCACCATACCGCCGTAGGCTTCGGAATTCATGCGATAGACGCTGCGCACCAACAGCGGCAGCAGAGCCCACAAGGCGCTGCTGCCGAAGACAAAGAGAGCCACCCGCAACAACACATTGCGCATACGCGGCGAATGGCGAACGTGCTGCAGGCCGACGCGCACCGCCCCAAAAAAGCGCTCGGAGCGCACCCGCTGTGGTTTACGCTTGGGCTTCCAACGAAAGAGTACGATGAGCACGCCCAAAAACGAACAGGTATTGAGGGCGAAGCCCCAGGCGGGATGCAGGTAGATGAGCAGCACGCCGGCCAGACCGGGTCCCAGCGCCCGCGCCAGACTGATGGCCAGGCCCTGCAGGTTGACAGCCGGAGCCAGGTTATAGCGGTTGACCACGGTGGGCAAGACCGCGTGCCAGGCCGGCGAGTTCAAGGCCGAAGCGATGGAGAGAATGACTGTCCCGGCCAGCAATCCATAGGCGTTCAACTGGCCGCGCAGGGCCAGAACGGCCATGGACAGGGCGGTCAGCATCATGCACAATTGAGTGGCCAGCAAGTAGCGCCGGCGGTCGACCACGTCAGCGATGGCCCCGGCCGGCAGGGCCAACAGAAACATAGGCGTGGTGTTGGCCACCTGGACCAGCGAGTTCAGCCAGGGATTATCCGGCGCCAGGCCGGTCATCATCCAGCTGGCCGAGACTTCATGGACCCAGGTTCCTAGATTGGAGGCCAGAGTGGCGAACCACAGAGCCCGAAAAAGCCGATTGCGCAAGGGCGTCCAGGGGCTGCGCGGGCGGCTGGGCGGAGTGTTTTCTATCGGGGGATGAAGCGCAAACTCGTCGGCCTCCCCCTCGTCGACGGCAGAGGCAGAGCTATCCTTGGTGGACTGCGAGTCCATCATCGCTCGTATCGGGCGTGGTGGGAGGAGTCCAGAAGCGGAAGATGACCATCCAGACCATGATGGCGGCCCAGATATAGTAGAACACGAAGTAAGTCAGCAAAATGGCCAGCACGAAGAGCCCGACCTGCAGTTCGCCGGCCGGGTAAATCTTGGCATAGAAGTAGAGCCCGCACAGGTGGGTCAGCAGGCCGCCCAGCGCCAGTCCCCCGCAGAAAGGGCGGGAGGCGGGATGGATACGCGCCAGGTTGGGCAGCATTTCCAGCGAGGCGCACAGCCAGAGCAGTCCGCCGCCGGCCGCGTGCGCCAAAAGGATGGCTGGGGGAATCCAGCTCGACCCCTGGCCCGAGGCCCACCAGGCCAGCAGAGAGGTGAGCACCATGAGGATCCCCCCGGGAGGCCCCACCCAGAGCCAGAGCCGGGTCCAGTCTGAAGCCGGCCCGGGCGCCCTGGAAGCCGGCGACTTGCGCAACAGCCAGCGGGCCGATTCGATGCCCCCGTAAGACATCCAGAACTGGATGGCGGTTAAAAGGGCGGGGAAATAGGCCGGACGGGAAATAGGGTGACTGCGAAACACGTGAAAAGCGTAAAACTCGGCCACTGTCACCACGATAAAGGTCAGAATCAGGCGTTTCACGTGGACGCTCCTTGTGGATATTCTTGAGGGTCGAAGCGCGGCTTAACTCCCTTACGGCGAAAAACATCCGTTTTCAGACAGCTGACCCGGTCCAGGAAGAGCACTCCATCGAGATGGTCGAGTTCGTGCTGCAAACAGACCGCTTCAAAGCCTTCGCTTTCGAGAATACGCGGGTTCCCCTGCAGATCGACGGCCTGCACCAGGATTTTGCTGTAGCGTTGCACGCTGGCGGTGAAGTCTGGAATGGACAGGCAACCTTCGCGACCTGTAACGGCGCCTTCTTGGCCGACCAACTCGGGATTGAGCAGCACCAGCAGTCCGTGGCCGGGATGCCTGGGAGTCACGTCCACCACGAAGATACGCAAAGCGTGGCCGATCTGAGGAGCGGCCACACCCACCCCGGGCCCCGCCTGCATGGTATCCACCAGATCTTGGGCCACCTGCTGTACCAGCGGGTCACGCCAATCCACGGGCCGGCAGACCTTCTTCAGGATCGGATCCGGGTAGAGTACGATGGGCTGGACCCCCAAAACTAGAGAAGCTCCGATTCCAGCCGGCGCACACTGATGTCGACTTTGAGTTCCTGGCTCAAGGCGAAGAGTTCTTCTTTGATCTGCTGTTCCGTCAAGGCCCGCGGCGCCTCCACCTCCAGCAACATGATGTAAACCGGCCCCTTGGCCTGGATCACGCGAGTGCTCAGGTCGGTGATATTGATCTGGCGCTCGGCCAGGTAACCGGTGGTGCGCGACACGATGCCGGGATGGTCGGCTCCATAGACGGAGACCACATAGGGCACCCCCGCTTCCTTGGGCTCCGGCTTGCGGGCTTCTTCCAGTTCGCTCAAACTCAATTGCAGGTGCAATTCCTGGCTGACGCGCGCGAACTCGCTGCGCAACCTGTCCAGGTCCGTGGAATCGTTGGGTGTGACCACCAGCAGCATGG
This sequence comes from Vulcanimicrobiota bacterium, assembly GCA_019637395.1. Classification (GTDB taxonomy): domain Bacteria; phylum Vulcanimicrobiota; class Xenobia; order Xenobiales; family JADMJV01; genus JADMJV01. The sequence continues at coordinate 161,396 of JAHBVR010000008.1, read as the reverse complement.
CGAACTGGCCCCACAGAATCGTCATGGCGGAATCTTCGATGTTGCAACCGGACTGGAAGAGAATCTCGGTCACGGCGGAGACAATGCCGGGCTGGTCGTGTCCGATGGCGGATAGCGAAAAACGTTTGGACAAGTTACCTCCGTGCCGACCTTGAGTGATTTGCGCTTCTGGGCGCGGTAAGAAAATCCTGGAGCGTTGACGCTGGCCAAACAGGTGTGCTAACCTGCTGCGATGCCTGCTATTTTGTTTCACACGGCCGCTCCGCTCTGTTGTCGTCAGGGCTGTTGTTGTCTTTGTGGGCAGGGTCGTCAGCCCGGGTAAATTTCCCGGCAGGCGGCCTGCAGAACCCGGCGGGCCAGCCTGAATCCCTCTGAGCGCTTGGCCTTTCGCCTTTTAAGAAAGGAACCGAGATGAATCAGACCTTACCTCCCGACAGCGCCGCGGCCGCCAAATCCATGGTGGAAGCAGCCCGGTTCTTCCACTCCCGTGGCTGGCTCATGGGCACCTGCGGCAATCTGTCCGTACAACTCCACCGGGTGCCCCAACGAATTCTCGTCACTCCCTCGGGGAAAGACAAATCCCGTCTGGATACAGACGATTTCTTGTTGGTCGACGAGCGTGGCCTGAGCTTGACGGGCGCCGGCAGAGCTTCCGAAGAACTCAGCGTGCACCAGGAGATCTATCGCCTGACCGAAGCCAGCGCCGTCTTTCATGTCCACTCCATCGCCAATAACCTGGCTTCCCGACTGTGGTTCGAGGCGGGCCAGGTGGTTTTGGAAGGGGTCGAAATGATCAAGGGGATCGCCGGAAAAACGCTGAACGATAGAGTGCACCTGCCCATCGTGGCCAACTTCCACGAGATGCCCGCTTTAGCCCGATCGGTGGCGGCGGCGGTTTCCCAGGACGTTCCGGCCGTGCTGGTTTATCAGCACGGCATCTACGCCTGGGGCCGAGATGCCGAAGCAGCCCGGCGCCACATCGAAATTTTCGAGTTCTTGCTGGAATACAGAGTGGAGTTACACCGCCTTGGAATGGTCTGAATCAACAGGTGAGATGCAAGTCTACCGCAGCCGCATTGCGGTTCAAAGTCAGCACGGTCCGGAGTTTATCGATCTGACCGAGGTCGTCTCCCGTCAATTGGAGCGCTGTCCGGTGCGCGAAGGCTATGTGCTGGTATTTTCCCGCCACACCACGGCCGGAGTGGTGATCCAGGAGAACGAACCGCTGTTACTTCAGGACATGGCCCGCAAACTGAGTCAAATTGCCTCACCGGACGAGGCTTACGCGCATGACGATTTTTCCATCCGCACCGAGAACCTGATCGAGGAAATGGAGGCCAACGGACACGCCCACTGCCAGGGCCTGTTCCTCGGCCAGAGTGTGCACGTCCCGATTCACCAGGGCAAGCTGCAAATCGGCCGCTGGCAGCGGATTTTTCTGCTTGAACTGGATAGCCCCCGGGCCCGCGAAGTGGTCGTTCAATTCGTAGGCATCGCATGAAGCCGGTCTATCTGCTCGACATCGAAGGCACCACCACGCCCATTTCTTTTGTTTATGAGGTTCTGTTCCCCTTCGCCCGGGCTCACTTCGGCTCGTTTCTCCGCCAACACTGGGAGGACGAAAAAGTGCGCGCCGAGGTCAACGAGCTCGGCCCGTCGCTGGCAACACCCGAACAGGCCGAGGCGGCGGCGCTGGCCTTGATGGACGAAGACCGCAAACTGGGAGCACTCAAAGCGTTGCAGGGACGCATCTGGGAAGCCGGTTACCGCTCCGGCCAACTGAAAAGCCGGCTCTTTGCCGACGTGGCGCCCATGCTGCGCAGGCGCCGAGAAGCCGGACTGCGCACCTGCATCTACTCCTCGGGCAGCGTGTTGGCCCAGAAACTTCTGTTTGCCCACACCCCCGAAGGCGATCTCACCAACCTGATCGACGGTTACTTCGACACTGCGGTGGGACCCAAAGGGGAAGCCGAAAGCTACCGGAAAATTGCCGAACAAATCGGCATCGGCCTTTTCGCCACCGACGTGGTGGCCGAAGCCCGGGCCGCTCATTCCGCCGGCTGGCAGGCCGTGATCCTCAACCGCCCCGGCAACCACCCCCAACCGGACCACGACTTCGAAGTCTGGACTCGGTTTTAAGGCCCGGACTGGTTGGAGTTGCTGGCCCAGGCGACCGTCATACCGTTGCCGTTTTCGCGATAGATGACGAGATTGCCGTCGTCCTGCATGCGCAGGTAGCAATGCGAGAAGGCCCCCGCATCGCCGGCCTCCCAAATGACTTGATGCGTCGCGTCGAACATGCGCAACACTCCATCGTTACTCAAGCGCAGGTTGACCCCGCCGCGCGAGTCGGTCATGGAATTCCACATCGGTTGATAGGGAGTGCGATCAAAGCGGTAGACCACCAGGTTGCCGCCCTGCTGAAAGAGACACCCGTAGCGCCCGTTGGGAGAGCGCAGCCAACGATTGACGGGCATATTCATGCCCGCCAACAAGCGATCGCGTTCTTGCGAAGAAGGGCGGGGCGCAGCCCAGCCCATGGGCATTGACAGGGCTTCCTGGGGAGCCTGAAAAACGGGGGCGAGCGGGGCCGGCTGCGGAGTCAGCAAGGGAACCGGCGCGTTGGCCAGTTGCGACCACATATCGGCCATCCGGTCGACCTCCGCCAGGCGAGCGCCGGTGACCGACGGCCAGGAGTAGAGACTGCGCACCGGCCGCACTTCAGCCGCATCCAACTCCACCAGACACACGCAGGGCAACTGTTGAGCCGAAACCCCGAGCACCTGCCGGGCAAAAGCCGCCTCTCGCGGGCGATCAAAATGCATGGTGGCGACCTTGAGGGTATTCAGACCGGGACTGGTGCGCAGGGCCTGCACCCGTTGAAGAAGCGCCTGTTGGTCGGCATCGGGCCGGCCGGCGCTACGGCCGATGACCAGCAGCATGAGCTGGCCTGGACGGTAAGAAGGAGCGCACAAAGCCAGCGAGAGTAAGCTCAGGAAGAGAATCAGGCGCAGCAACAGCTTCACATGTGGGTTTTCCATTGAGGTACGGCAATCCCTACCCAGAAAAATACTCAGAGCTTATCTTGACAGACTCACCAGAAGTTAGTACCATACGCAACTAGCTTTTAGACCTACCTGTGATTATTAACTGCAAACATAAGAATTAAAAGGAAAAGCGAGTTAGGCTCCGAGTCTATCTTGCTTTTTGTGTTTACATAAAGTCTCGAGTGGGAAGGAAGCTCCCTCCGGTAGGCTTAACGGCTCACCGGCTATCGCCATACGCAGGAAGTTAGAGGAGAAACCCGATGTCCATTCTCCGCAATATCGACCCCGATAACGGGCGTCTGTCATTCGGAAAGATCCCCAAGATTCTGGATCTTCCATACCTCATCGAGCTGCAACGCGCCTCGTACGAGAACTTTCTTAAAGAGGGAATTCGCGAGACTTTCGCTGACATCTCCCCGATCGAAGACTTCACCGGTAACCTGGTGCTGGAATTCCTCGACTACCAGTTAGACCCCCCTACCTATACCACGGAAGAGTGCCGTGACCGCGATGCCACCTACGCGCGCCCCCTCAAGGTGCGCGTGCGCCTGATTACCAAAGAGGGCGGCGACATCAAAGAGGTCAAAGAGCAAGACATCTTCATGGGTGACTTCCCGTGCATGACGGAGCGCGGCACCTTCGTGATCAACGGCGCCGAGCGCGTCATCGTCAGTCAGTTGGTGCGCTCTCCGGGCATCTACTTCACGCAAACGATAGAATTAAATCAGAAGCGAACCTTCGCGTGCACTGTGATACCGAATCGTGGCGCATGGTTGGAATTTGTCGCCAGCGCCGACGACATCATCAGCGTCAGCATCGACAAAGCCCGTAAAGTGCCCGCCACAGTGCTGCTGCGCGCGGTCGGCTACGGCACGGATGAAGAATTGCGGGCTCTCTTCAATCACGACCCCCTGCTCGAGCCGACCCTGGAGAAGGATGCCTTCTCTTCGACCGAGGAAGCCCTGATTGAAATCTATCGCAAGCAGCGTCCCGGCGATCCGCCCTCGGTGGACAGCGCCCAACAACTGCTGCAGAACCTGTTCTTCTCTCCCAAGCGCTACAACCTGGCTCTGGTGGGACGCTATAAGCTCTCGCGCAAACTCGGCCAGATGATTACCTGCCAGAATACCGGCGTGCTGGTCAAGCCGGGCATTCTGGAAGATCCGGACACCGGCGCCACCATCAACTACAATCAGACCCTTATCCGCGAGGACCTGGTAGCGGTGGTTCGCTACATGCTGGCCTTGATGCGTCGCGAACAGTATGAACGTCCTCCGCAAGGCGGCGTCAGCGAAGGCGGCCTCCCGGTCACCAACGATCGGGGCATCTTCTGGCTGGAACCCTCCTCGGAGACCCAATATCGCACCACGGTGCGCGTGGATGACATCGACCACCTGGGCAACCGGCGTATCCGCGCCGTCGGCGAGCTGTTGATGAACCAGTTCCGCGTCGGCCTGCTGCGCCTCGAGCGCGTGGTGCGCGAACGCATGACGGTGCAGGACCTCGAGACGGTGACGCCTCAGGCCCTTATCAACATCCGCCCGGTAGTGGCCGCCATCAAGGAGTTCTTCGGGTCCTCCCAGCTCTCCCAGTTTATGGACCAGACCAACTCGCTGGCCGAGCTCACCCACAAGCGTCGCTTGTCGGCCCTCGGACCGGGCGGTCTGTCCCGTGAACGCGCCGGCTTCGAAGTGCGCGACGTGCACTACAGCCACTACGGTCGCGTCTGCCCGATTGAAACTCCGGAAGGTCCGAACATCGGACTGATCGGCTCGCTGGCCTCGTATGCCCGTGTCAACCACTTCGGCTTCATGGAAACCCCCTACCGCCGGGTGATCTGCCGCGCCAACGAGGACATCAAGCACGAAGGCAAGGTCCTCTACAAGAAGGGTGACATCGTGCCGCGCCGCAAGCGCCACGCCCTCGTCCTGGAAGGCGCCAACGTGCCGGTCACCGTGCAGGTCACCGACCAGATCGACTATCTCTCGGCTGATGAGGAAGATGAACACACCATCTGCCAGGCCAACACCCGCCTGAACGAGAAATTCCAGGTCACCGAAGAGCGTGTGGTGGCTCGCGCCAAACACGAAACGCAAATCGTGGCCCGCGAAGACGTGGACTACATGGACATCAGCCCTCAGCAGATCGTGTCCATCGCCACCGCGCTCATTCCCTTCCTGGAGCACGACGACGCCAACCGCGCCTTGATGGGCGCCAACATGCAACGCCAGGCCGTGCCCCTCATCAAGCCCGACGCTCCCCTGGTCGGAACCGGCGTGGAATACCGCGCCGCCAAAGACTCGGGTGCGCTGGTGGTCTCGGCTCACACCGGGGAAGCCGTCTCGGTCAACGCCAACGAGGTGAAGATCAAAGACGAAAACGGCGTGATCCACACCTATACGATGCTCAAGTTCAAGCGTTCCAACGCCGGTACCTGCATCAACCAGCGTCCGGCCGTCAAACTGGGCGACTGGGTCAAAGCCGGCGACGTCATCGGCGACGGCCAGTCCTCGGTCAACGGTGAGCTGGCTCTCGGGCGCAACGTGCTGGTCGCCTTCATGCCCTTCCAGGGCTACAACTACGAAGACGCCATCCTGCTCTCCGAAGAAATGGTCACCGACGACATCTTTACGTCGATCCACATCGAAGAGTATGAGTGTGAAGCTCGCGACACCAAGCTCGGTGCCGAAGAGATCACGCGCGACATCCCCAACGTGGGCGAGGAAGCTCTCAAAGACCTGGATGAACGCGGCATCGTGCGCATCGGCGCCGAAGTTCGCACCGAAGACATCCTGGTCGGCAAGGTCACGCCCAAAGGCGAAACCGAGCTGACCGCCGAGGAACGCCTGCTGCGCGCTATCTTCGGTGAAAAAGCCCGCGACGTTCGCGACACCTCGCTGAAAGTGCCCCACGGCGAAAAAGGCAAGGTGATCGACGTCAAAGTGTTCTCCCGCGAGACCACCGACGAGCTCTCCCCCGGGGTCAACCAGCTGGTCCGCGTCTACGTGGCCCAGAAGCGCAAAATCATGCAGGGTGACAAAATGGCCGGCCGTCACGGCAACAAAGGCGTCATCTCCAAGATCCTCCCGATCGAGGATATGCCTTACCTGCCCGACGGCACCCCGGTTCAGATCGTGCTCAACCCGCTCGGCGTTCCGAGCCGTATGAACATCGGTCAGATCCTGGAGACCATCGTGGGTGCCTCGGCAGCCTTCCTGATCGACGAAAATGGCGAGCGCATGCGCACCATGACGCCGGTTTTCGATGCCGCCAACGAAGAGGAAATCTTCGGCCTGCAGCGCCTGGTCAACTTGCAGAAAAACCTGGCTCTGATGGGCTACGACTTCAACACTCAGGAAATGGACTTCATCCTCTCGCAAGAGAAGCTGGCTTCCAAGCTGACCCGCTGGATCAACAGCGGCCCCAAGGGCGTGCTCATCACCACCGAAGAATCGGAAGAGCTCATCGCCGCCGGTCCGGCCGAAAAACTGCAGGACCGCGTGGTCGCCTTCCTGGGCAGCAATCCTTACAACAAGGATGAGCTGGCCGAAGCGACCAGCGACCCGACTTCTTACGAGCGCCTCGAGCGAGTTCTGGGAACCCGCCCGATTCCGGTGAGCAAAGCCAACATCGAGAAGCTGGTCACCTACATCGAGAACTACTACCAGGTTCCCCAGGACGGCAAGAGCGTCGTGCTCGACGGCCGCACCGGAGAAGCCTTCGACTGCCGCGTGTCGGTCGGACAGATTTACATTCTGAAACTGGCCCACCTGGTGGACGACAAAATCCACGCCCGTTCCACCGGCCCCTACTCCCTCATTACCCAGCAGCCGCTGGGCGGCAAGGCGCAGTTCGGCGGCCAGCGCTTCGGCGAAATGGAAGTCTGGGCCCTGGAAGCGTATGGCGCCGCCTACACGCTCCAGGAACTGCTCACCGTCAAGTCCGACGACGTCATTGGCCGCGTAAAGACCTACGAAGCCATCGTCAAAGGCGAAAACGTGCTGGAGCCGGGCGTGCCCGAGTCCTTCAAGGTGCTGATCAAAGAACTTCAAAGCCTGTGTCTCGATGTCAAGGTGAAGTCGTTCGACAAGACCGGCACCCTGCGCGAGGTAGAAATCAAGTCGGTGGAAGAATCCGACGTGAAATCCACCGCCCGCGAACTGGGTCTCGACCTCTCGCAAGAAGCGCTCAGCAGTCTCTAATCACCCCGTGGCGCGGGGTCCCAAGCCCCGCGCCGCCCGTCCCCAGTTGGAGGTAGTTTAATCCGATGGATGTCAACAATTTTGATGCTCTAGAGATCCGCCTGGCCTCTCCCCGGCAAATCCGGGATTGGTCCTACGGCGAGGTCAAGAAACCCGAGACCATCAATTACCGTACCCTGAAGCCCGAACGCGACGGCCTGTTTTGCGAGCGCATCTTCGGTCCCATCAAGGACTGGGAATGCCACTGCGGCAAGTACAAGCGCATCCGCTTCAAGGGCGTGATTTGCGATAAGTGCGGCGTCGAGGTGACCCGCTCGAAAGTCCGCCGTGAGCGCATGGGCCACATCGAGCTGGCCTCACCGGTCACCCACATCTGGTATTTCAAAGGCGTGCCCAGCCGTCTGGGCCTGCTGCTGGATATGTCCCCGCGCACCCTGGAAAAGGTGATCTACTTCGCGTCTTATGTGGTTATTGATCCGGGCGACAGCCCGCTCAATAAACGCCAGCTCCTCACCGAGCTTGAGTACCGCGAAAACCGCGAGAAATACGGCAACAGCTTCCGCGCCGGCATGGGCGCCGAAGCCGTCAAAGAGATGCTCTCGGAAATCGAAGTCAACACCTTGCACGAGCAACTCAAGGAAGACCTCAAAACCTTCCAGGGCCAGAAGCGCACCAAGGCCATCAAGCGCCTGGAAGTGGTGGAAGCCTTCCGCAAGTCCAAGAACAGCCCCGAGTGGATGATCCTGGACGTGATCCCGGTCATCCCCCCCGAGTTGCGCCCGATGGTGCAACTGGACGGCGGCCGTTTCGCCACCTCCGACTTGAACGACCTTTATCGTCGCGTCATCAACCGCAACAACCGCCTCAAGCGCTTGCTCGACCTCGGAGCTCCCGAGATCATCGTCAAGAACGAAAAGCGTATGCTGCAGGAAGCGGTGGACGCCCTCATCGACAACGGCCGCCGCGGCCGCCCGGTGACCGGCCCCAACAACCGTCCTCTCAAGTCCCTGTCCGATATGCTCAAAGGCAAACAGGGCCGCTTCCGCCAGAACCTGCTCGGCAAGCGCGTCGACTACTCCGGCCGTTCGGTCATCGTGGTCGGTCCCAACCTGAAGCTGCACCAGTGCGGTCTCCCCAAAGAGATGGCCTTGGAGCTCTTCAAGCCCTTCGTCATGAAGAAGCTGGTGGACCGCGGCCTGGTGCACAACATCAAGTCGGCCAAACGCATGGTGGAGCGCGCTCTGCCCGACGTCTGGGACGTGCTCGAAGAAGTCATCGAAGATCATCCGGTGCTGCTGAACCGTGCCCCAACGCTGCACCGCCTGGGCATCCAGGCCTTCGAACCGGTGCTGGTCGACGGCAAAGCCATTCAGCTCCACCCGCTGGTGTGCACCCCCTACAACGCCGACTTTGACGGTGACCAGATGGCCGTGCACCTGCCGCTCTCGGCTGGCGCGCAAGCGGAAGCCCGCGTGCTCATGTTGTCTTCCAACAACCTGTTGCTGCCCGCCTACGGCACTCCGGCCACCATTCCCAACCAGGATACGGTGCTGGGAATGTACTATCTGACCATCGAGAAGCATCACTCCAAAGGCGAAGGCAAGTACTTCAGTTCTCCGGAAGAGGCCATCCTGGCCTGGACCGAAGGCGTGGTCGAGCTGCAGGCTCCGGTGAAGATTCGCCTGGGTGGGGAACTGGTCGGCACCACCGTAGGGCGCGCCTTGTTCTGGCGCACTCTGCCCCCGGACGTAAAACAGCCCGAAGGTCAAGAACTGGGCTCCGATGACGCTGACTTCCCGGGCAAGGCGGTTTACCGCCTGCGCTTCGAAGACGTCAACAAGACCTTCGGCAAAAAAGACCTGGTCAAACTGATCAAGCGAGTGCACGACAACCACGGCAACAACCGCACGGCTCGTATGCTCGACAGCATCAAGGACCTGGGCTTTGAATTCGCCACCAAGTCCGCCACCACCATCGGCGTGGTCGACATCCGCATCCCACCGGAAAAGCCGGAGATCCTGGAGCGCTCCGACAAGCGCGTGCAGGCGGCCGACCAGTGGATGGAGGTCGGCTTCATCACCGAAGACGAGCGCTACCGTCAGCTCAAGACCATCTGGTCGGAAGCCACCAGCGAAGTCGAACAGGCCATGATGCGCCACCTCGACCGTCTCAACCCGGTGTTTATGATGGCCACCTCCGGTGCCCGTGGTAACCCGGCCCAGGTGAAACAATTGGGGGGCATGCGCGGCCTGATGGCCGACCCCACCGGCCGAATCATCCCGCTGCCGGTGCGCTCCAACCTGCGCGAAGGCCTGACCGTGCTCGAGTACTTCATCAGCACCCACGGCGCTCGTAAAGGCCTGGCCGATACCGCGCTGCGCACCGCCGACTCCGGCTACCTGACCCGCCGTCTCATCGACGTGTCACAAGACATCATCGTGCGTCAGGACGACTGCGGCACGATGCTCTACGCCGAAGTCGGACCCTGCGCCCAGAACCGGGACGTCAAAGTGCCGCTCTGGGAGCGCATCGCCGGTCGTTACCCCGCCGAAGACATTCACTATGTCGACGACAAGGGCAACGAGCAGGTGGCCAAACGCAACGTCATGCTCGACGATGCCGAAGCCCAGTTGATCGACCGCTTTATCAACAAAGACATCGACGTCTCGACCCGCGGCAAGAAGATCGCCTGGCCCCGCGTCAAGGTTCGTTCCGTGCTCAGCTGCGAAGCCCCCCAGGGCGTATGCGCCATGTGCTACGGCCGCAATCTGGCCACCGGCCAGCTGGTGGAAATCGGGGAAACGGTCGGCATCATCGCCGCCCAGTCCATCGGTGAACCGGGCACGCAGCTCACCCTGCGTACCTTCCACACCGGCGGTGTGGCCCAGGAAGACATCATCCAAGGTCTGCCGCGCGTGGAAGAGCTCTTTGAAGCTCGTAAACCGAAAGGTCACGCCCAGATGGCCGAGCTCGAGGGTATCGTCACCCTGGGCGAGGACAAGGGCATGCGCCAGATCACCATCACCTCGCCCAACGGCGAGACGGTGACCACCGAAGTCCCCTACTCCTCGCGCATCCTGGTGCGCGACGGCGAGACGGTCTCGGTGGGCACGCAGATTGTTGGCGGCTTCATGAATCCGCACGACATCCTGCGCCTGCTGGGCGTGAGCGACACTCAGCGCTACATTGTGGACGAAGTCCAGAACGTGTATCGCGACCAGGGCGTGGACATCAACGACCGCCACGTGGAAGTGATCGTTCGCCAGATGATGCGCAAGGTCAAGCTGGAGTCTTCCGGCGACACCACCATGTTGCCGGGCGTGCTGGTGGAACTGCAGAGCTTCCAACAGCAGAACCGCGCCGCCATCGAAGCCGGCAAGGAACCGGCCGACGCCAAGCGCGCCCTGCTGGGCGTCACCAAAGCCTCGCTGGCGACCGAGAGCTTCCTCTCGGCCGCCTCCTTCCAGGAGACCACCCGCGTGCTCACCGACGCTGCCATCAAAGGCAAAATCGACTCGCTGCGCGGCCTCAAGGAGAACGTCATCATCGGTAAACTGATTCCGGCCGGCACCGGCATGCATCAGTACCGCGGCATCGAACCGGAGCTCCCCAAGAGCGCCACCGCTACCGTGGAAGCCGAACCGACCGCCGAGGACCTGCTGGCCGCCGAACTCTCGGCCGGCCTCTCCGAGCGCTAACTCGGTATACCCCCCAAAAACAGACCCTCGCCCGCAAGGCGAGGGTCTTTTTTTTGAAGGTAGCGCGATGAGTTCGCAGGAATCACCACCAGGTGGAATCGGCCCTGATCGATTTGATCTCGCTGTTGCTGCTGGGCGTGCTGCTCGGCTGCCATTACCTGGGGTTCCGCCGGCCGGCTCGCAATTCGTGGGGCCGCACTCTGCAGCGAGCCGGTAAGGTTCGCATGCTGGGAGTGGCCGTGGTCGCTCCCATCTCGCTCTTCCTGGCCTTGCAAGGCCGTCTCCCCCTGCTGACCCTGGTCCTGAACCAGGTCATCCTCTACTGGGTCGGCTCGACCGCCATCGAAGTCGTCTGGCTCTCTGGACAAAGCTCCAAATGGGATTGGAGGCGTGGCCTGCGGTTGCTCTGTCTGCTCGGCCTGACCTTCCATGCCGGCTGGGAAGACCCCCAATACCGCGATCTGGCCTACGCCCTGGGCGCGACTACCGCCGTCGCCATCGCCCTGCTCTTCGTCCATCGCTGGCTCTTCCAGCCGCGCAGGCGCAGCAGCCACTATATCCTCCGTCTGCAAAAGCGCCTCAGAGTGCACGGTTACCTGATGCTGCTGTGCATCTCGGGCTACTACCTGTTGCACGCCTGGACCGTCATCCCGATTACCAGCCGTCAACTCCATTGGGCTGTCGGCGGCCTCTGGGCGGTACTGGGTCTGGCCTCCGTTGAAGCCTGTGCGGCGACCTTGGAGCACGTGTTACGCTTCCGGCGACGCTCGGAAGAAGTGGCCCAACTGGTGGTCGATACCTTCCGGGCCGTGGTTTACATTGGTCTGGCCTTTTACCTCACGGCCGCCGTCACCCATCGGGACGTGACCTCACTGGCTCTGAGCTCAGCCTTCTTCTCGCTAGGCCTGGGATTGGCCCTGAAACCCACCCTGGGCAACCTGGTCTCCGGACTGATCATGCGAATCTCGCAGGACTTCTCCATTGGGGACTTCGTCACCATCGGCAACCTCTATGGCAAAGTCACCCGTATCGACTGGCGCTCCATCAGCCTGGGCACCTTGAGCCACGACCTGATCACCCTACCCCACGCCAAAGTAGCCAAAAGCGTCTTGATCAACCACACCCGGCCCAGCCCCCAACACGGTTCCTATCTGAACCTGCAGCTTTCGCGCACTATACCGCCGGGAATCGTACGGGCCAAATTACTCGAGATCTTAGCCACCATTCCCCAAGTCTGCCAAGCGCCCGCACCCGAAATTTACCTGATGGAACTCGACGGTTTCGCCCATACCTACAGAATTCGCTGGTGGCTGGCCCACATCAACTTCCTGGCTCGAGATGAATCCAGCGTTCGCAGCCAGTTGCTCTATGGTCTGGAGCGTTGCGACCTGCGGTTGGCCTACCCGGCCAAATTGTTGGAAGAATCTCCGTAATTTTTTACAAAAAGGCAATCATTGTCAACAACACGGCAACAACCGAACCACGCCAGGGAGCTACCGATCCGCTATTCTGACAGGACAAGCAACACCAAACAGGAGGCGTCATGGCGATCGGGTCCGCAACTTCTTCTAGCAGAGCAGCATCCCCCAGCCGGACAGGCAAGGCGAAGAGAACCAAAAAAAGCGGACAGGCGAAGCGCAAGCGTCGTGCGCGGGGAACCAAAACCGCCGATAAAACCAAGTTATCCCGCGACGCCCGGGCAGCCCACCAGGCCGGCAACAGCGCCCACACCAATGCCCTGGCGCAGAATTTCGGCGCCTCCCCGGCCCCAAAGACGGGCAGACCCGATCCCATGAACCCGGCTGCCGGCGGACCGAGCGGCGTCCATAAGTCCAGAGGCACCGGCTACTACCCATCCAACTCCAAGATGGAAGGCGGTTTCAACGACCGAAAGGGCAACAAACTGGCCACGCTGCAAGACTTCCTGGAAGGCAAGTCCAAGTACGTCTCGGTAGCTATGGACAAAAATCAAAAAATTCCTTACGGCAAAGGTCTCAACATCAAAGAACTGGACCAAAAGTACGCCGAACAACTCAAAAAATTGGGGAAAGAACATATCGACTTCCGCGTGGTCGACACCGGTGGCGCCTTCACCAACAAAGGTACGGGCCGCATCGATATCGCCACCCGCGATCGCAAAGCCTCACTCGATCCCACCATCAATGGGCCCTTGACGCTGGACTTTGGCAAGTAAACGGCGTACCCATGGGGTTGACACCTCCAAATCCCTTTGCTAGTATACGCGAGCATTTCGCGACCGCCCTTGTCTTACCAAGGACTGCCGCAGCCCTGCAGAACTAGGAAAGGGGTTTCTTCCAACAGTACCCCCAACGACAGGCTCGCCTGTGGTTTTCCATCCTGGTTCTACAGAACCTCGAAGGTGAACCAAGGGGAGTTTTTTTATGCCCACAATTAACCAGCTTGTGCGCCGCGGTCGCAACACTCTCAAGAACAAGAGTAAGGCCCCGGCTCTGAGCTTCCGCTACAATTCGCTTAAGCTCAAGAGCATCAAGTCACCCAAGGGCGCTCCCCAAAAGCGCGGGGTGTGCACTCAGGTGAAGACGGTTACCCCCAAGAAGCCGAACTCGGCTTTGCGTAAGGTAGCCCGTGTGCGCCTCACCAACCAGGTGGAGGTCACCGCCTACATCGGCGGCGTCGGCCACAATCTCCAGGAGCACTCGGTTGTTCTCATCCGCGGCGGTCGTGTGAAGGACCTGCCCGGTGTGCGCTACCACATCGTGCGCGGCACGCTCGACACCGCCGGCGTCAACAACCGCCGTCAGGGTCGCTCGAAGTACGGCTCCAAGCGTCCCAAGCCCGGACAAGCCGCCACCACCGGCAAGAAGAAGTAAATCCGAGTCGGGCCCTCCAGCTCGCATCTCGATCCGATTGAAGTATAGGAGTAATTATGCCTCGTAAGGGTCCGGTACCTCGCCGCGAAATCATCGGCGACCCTAAGTACAATAGCAAGAATCTTTCCAAGTTCATGAACATGATCATGTATGACGGAAAGAAAGGCATCGCCGAGCAGATCATCTACGGTAGCCTGGACGCCGTTTCCAAGCGCACGAACAAGGATCCGCTGGTGGTGTTTCAGCAGGCGCTGGACAACACCATGCCCCTGATTGAGGTACGCCCCCGCCGCGTCGGCGGCGCCACCTACCAGGTGCCCGTCGAAGTCCGCCAGGAACGCCGTCTCAGTCTTTCGATGCGTTGGCTCATCGGTGCCGCCCGCAACCGCTCGGGCCGTGCCATGATGGACAAGCTGGCCGCCGAACTGGCCGACGCCGCTCAGGGCACGGGCGCCGCCGTCAAAAAGAAGGAAGACACCCACCGCATGGCCGAGGCCAACAAAGCGTTCGCTCACTACCGCTGGTAGCCAAGCCGACCGCATAACGCTGGTGACCCTTAGGGAGGCATATACTGCCTCCCTTTGGGCATCCAACGGGTTTTTCAAACTGCCCCAAACCGGGGTAGGAAAGGAGCATGATGTCCCAGGCAGACCTCTCGAAGGTAAGAAACATCGGCATTGCCGCCCATATCGACGCCGGCAAAACCACCACCACCGAGCGAATCCTCTACTACACCGGTAGGATTCACAAACTCGGTGAGGTCCATGCCGGTGCTGCCACCATGGATTTCATGATCCAGGAAAAAGAGCGCGGCATCACCATCCAGTCCGCCGTCACCGCGGCCGAATGGCACGGTTATCATATCAACATCATTGACACGCCCGGCCACGTGGACTTCACCATGGAAGTCGAGCGTTCGCTGCGCGTGCTCGACGGAGTGGTGGCCGTCTTCTGCGCCGTGGCCGGCGTCCAGCCGCAATCCGAGACGGTGTGGCGCCAGGCCAACCGCTACTCGGTGCCGCGCATCGCTTACATCAACAAAATGGACCGCACCGGCGCCGATTTTTTCAATGTCGTCGAACGCCTGCGGGACCGCCTGGGCTCCCATGCCGTCCCGGTGCAGATCCCCATGGGCGAGGAGTCGGAATTCATCGGGGTCATCGACCTGATCCGCGAAAAAGCCATCACCTATAAGGACGACACCGGCGTCAACTTTGCAATCAGCGAAATCCCCGCCAACCTCAAAGAACAGGCCGCCGAGTGGCGCGAAAAGATGATCGAGGCGGCGGCCGAAGCCTGCGAAGAACTCACCATGAAGTTCCTCGAGGGTCAGGCCCTGAGCGAAGAGGAAATCGTGGCCGGTCTGCGCAAGCGCACCATCGCCAACGAGATCGTGCCGGTGGTGTGCGGCAGTTCTTTCAAGAACAAAGGGGTGCAGCCGATGCTGGACGCCGCCTGCGCCTACCTGCCCAGTCCGCTGGACATTCCGCCGGTCCAGGGCAGCGACCCCCACTCGGGCCAGCCAATCAGCCGTAAACACAGTGACGACGAACCGCTGGCCGCGCTGGTTTTCAAGATTCGCTCCGACGAGTACATGGGCAAACTGGCCTTCGTGCGCGTCTACAGTGGCGTGCTCAAAGCCAACACGGCCGTGGAAATCGCCCGCACCCGCAAGCGCGAGCGCATCGGCCGCCTGGTCAAGATGCACGCCGAGTCGCGCGAGGACGTGCAGGAACTGCACGCCGGCGACCTGGGCGCTATCGTGGGAATCAAGCAGGCCACCACCGGTGACACCTTAACCACCGAGAGCAACGGCATCGTGCTCGAGAGCCTGTATGTGCCCGAGCCGGTCATCTCGGTCGCTCTCGAGCCCAAAACCAAGGCCGACCAGGACAAACTGGGCGTGGCCCTGGCTAAACTGGTGGAAGAAGATCCCACCTTCCATACCTCCACCAACCCCGACACCGGCCAGACCATGATTTCCGGAATGGGCGAGCTCCATCTGGAAATCATCGTCGACCGCATGCTGCGCGAATTCAGCGTGGACGCCAGTGTGGGCCGGCCGCAGGTGGCCTACAAAGAAGCCATCCGCAACCAGGTCAAGGTGGAAGGCAATTTTATTCGCCAGACCGGCGGACGCGGTCAGCACGGCCACGTCTGGCTGGAAATAGGCCCGAACGAGCCCGGCAAGGGTTTCTCGTTCGAAAGCAAAATTGTGGGCGGCGTGATTCCCAAAGAATACTTTCCCGCGGTCAAGACCGGCGCGGAAGAGGCCTGTTCGGCTGGTATTCTGGGCGGATATCCCGTCGTCGACGTAAAGGTTGCTCTGGTGGACGGTTCGTACCACCAGGTTGACTCCAACGAAATGGCCTTCAAGATCGCCGGTTCACTGGCGCTCAAAGAAGGTCTGCGAGCCAACGAATGCTATCTGAAGGAGCCGATGATGAAGGTCGAAGTGGTCGTCCCTGACGATTACCTCGGCGACGTCATCGGCGATCTCAATGGCCGTCGTGGCATCATCAAGGGAACGGATCAGGGACACGGGGGGACGATGGTGATCGACGCCATCGTTCCGCTGGCCGAGATGTTCGGCTACTCGACCTCGCTCCGCTCCCGAACCCAGGGACGTGGCAGCTACTCCATGGAGTTTGCCTGCTACGAAGAAGTGCCCCGGGCAATTCAGGAAAACATCGTTTCTCGCTTAGCCGGCAAGGTTGGGTAACGAGAACCAGCTGGAAATCGTACCCAGCGAAACGTAAACCTAAAATACTGTGGAGGCCCTAATCAATGTCCAAGGAAAAATTCGTCCGCAATAAGCCCCACGTCAACATCGGCACCATCGGCCACGTTGACCACGGCAAGACCACCCTCACCGCGGCCATCAGTAAGGTGCTGGCGGCGCATGGTCTGGCCAAGGCTCGGGCCGTCGACGAAATCGACGCCGCTCCCGAGGAAAAGGCTCGCGGAATCACCATTTCGATCATGCACTTGGAGTACGAGACGGATAACCGTCACTACGCTCACGTGGACTGCCCCGGCCACGCTGACTACATCAAGAACATGATCACCGGTGCCGCCCAGATGGACGGCGCCATCCTGGTCGTATCGGCCACCGACGGCCCGATGCCCCAGACCCGCGAGCACATCCTGCTCGCCAAGCAGGTGAACGTGCCCTACATCGTCGTCTTCCTGAACAAGGTCGACATGATGGACGACCCCGAACTGGTCGAACTGGTCGAACTGGAAATTCGTGAGCTGCTCAGCAGCTACAGCTTCCCGGGCGACAAGACCCCCATCATCGCTGGTTCCGCTCTGCAGGCTCTGAACGCCGCCGACAGCACCCGTGAAGACAAGTGGGCCGGCAAAATCTGGGAACTGATGGACGCTGTCGACAGCTACATCCCCACTCCCGAGCGCCCGGTCGACAAACCCTTCTTGATGCCCCTGGAAGACGTCTTCACGATCACCGGTCGTGGCACCGTCGGCACGGGCCGTATCGAGCGCGGTAAGGTGAAGGTCGGCGAAGAAGTCGAAGTCATCGGTATGCGCGAAGAGACCCGCAAGACCACCGTTACGGGCGTGGAAATGTTCCGCAAATTGCTCGATGACGGCCAGGCCGGCGACAACGTCGGTCTGCTCCTGCGCGGTATCGACCGCAAAGACCTGATGCGCGGTATGGTGCTGGCCAAGCCCGGCTCCATCAAGGCCCACACCAAGTTCAAGTGTGAGTCCTACATCCTGTCCAAGGACGAAGGTGGCCGTCACACCCCGTTC
The DNA here is from genome assembly GCA_019637395.1 of Vulcanimicrobiota bacterium. Taxonomy (GTDB): domain Bacteria; phylum Vulcanimicrobiota; class Xenobia; order Xenobiales; family JADMJV01; genus JADMJV01. The sequence continues at coordinate 143,823 of JAHBVR010000008.1, read as the reverse complement.
TTCACGGGCTACCGTCCCCAGTTCTACTTCCGCACCACCGACGTCACCGGTCAGGCCAACCTGCCCGAAGGCGTCGAGATGGTGATGCCCGGCGACAACATCACGATGTCCGTTGAGCTGATCCAGCCCATCGCCATCGAGGTCGGTCTCCGCTTCGCCATCCGCGAAGGTGGCCGCACCGTCGGCGCCGGCGTCGTCACCGAAGTTATTGCTTAAGCACTAGCTTCACAGACAGGGGGGATGCCCTTAAGCAGGCATCCCCCCTGTTTCACCAAGCTTCGCTCACTTCACCGGAAGTTTTGCGCAGGCAAACCGGAGTTCGCTAAAGCGACCTCCCGGAGTTTTCCATCAGGAAAACTCCATTTGACTCTGGCTCCTAGCTGGAGGTTCTTACAAATTCCCCGGAGGAATCGAAAATGGCTAAGCAACGTATCCGTATCAAACTCAAGGCTTACGATCACCTGATTCTGGACGAATCGTCCGAAAAGATCGTGCAAATCGCTCGTCAAACCGGCGCCAATATCTCGGGCCCGGTACCGCTGCCCACCGAAAAGAATCGCTACTGTGTGCTGCGCTCCCCCCACGTGGACAAGAAGTCCCGCGAGCACTTTGAAGTGCGCACCCACAAGCGCCTGATCGACATCTACTTCGATCCCCAGCAGAAGACCATCGAGCAACTGATGAAAGTCGATCTGCCCGCCGGCGTCGACATCGAAATCAAAGGCTAAATTTTCTAACCTACCGAAAAGGAGCCCGGAAAAATCCGGGCTCCTTTTTTTGGAGGCCCAGGGGGACAATTGGAACAAATACTGGTTCTCGAGGACGATGAAAACTTCCGGGAGGTCATCGCCGACCTGCTCGACGCGGAAGGCTACCAGGTCACCGCCGTCGGCAGCGCCCAGGAGGCCATCGAAATTGCCCGGCGCCAGGACTTTCACCTGCTCCTGACCGATGTGCGCCTGGGTGGCATGGACGGAGTCAGCGCTCTGGAAGCCATCAAAGCTCGGGCCCCCCATCTCAAATGCATCGTCATGACCGGTTTTGCCGATCTGGAAGTGCCTGTGCGAGCGGCTCGTCTGCAGGCCGAAGACTACCTCACCAAACCCTTCGAGCTGGCCGAACTTTCCCGAACGGTGCGCTCGGTGCTCGACCGCGAAGAAACTCCCCCGCCGACTTTATTGCGCAAGGTGCTCTCCTCACGCGGCAACTTCTGGCGCTGGCTGAACGACAAACAACTTCAGCAACTCCAGGAACTGCGCAAACGCTTCGCCCAGCGCCTCTTTCTGCTCATGCGCTCAGGCCGAATCTCTCCCGAGGAAGCCCACCCGATCTTCAACCGCTTCGCCTCCAGCGAACGCGAATTCCTGAAAAATGACCCGGCTCTCTGGACCTCCCTCAGCGAATCCATCCAGGAGCTGGAAAAACTGTTGCTCAACTCCATCGCCGGCCAACGGGTGGAAGCGGCCGAACTGGTTCCACGCGCCGCTTTTCGCCGCCTCTACGAGCGTGTGCGCGCGGGCACGGTCGAACCCGAGCATTTTGAACGCTCCCTGGCCCTCTGGTTCTCCGCAGACGCCCGCAAAGCCGACCTGGAAGCCTACAGCTGCTACTGCCGCATTTGGGAAGAAGACGCCCAAAGGGACGAGTTCATCGGTACCCAGGTCGAAGGGTTGACCTTGCAGAGGTTGCTGGTCGGCGCCCAGCAGGCCCGCCTTTACGAAACCGGAGCCGGACGCGTACTTTGCCTGCCGGCCAGCCCGGAAAACGAAGCCTTCTTTCAGCAGGAGGTCTCCAGCGGGCGCGCCAGCTACCTCGGAAACATCCAGAGTCATCATCTCCTGCACTACCGGAAGGCCAGCGGCACCAGTCTGAAGAGGCGGATGCGCCCGGGTGCTATGCCGCCCGAAATGGCTTGGCACCTGCTCAAGCCAGTCTTTCTGGCGGTCCGAGAACTGCACAGCCAGGGCCTCTGCTGCGGCTGCTTCGGCACCCGTCACGTTCTCTTCGACGCCGACAATGCAGTTCACATCGAGGGATTCGGACCTGAGCGCTGGCGCGGGCTGGCCTTGACCGGGGCCGGGCAGCCCGGCGACCTTTTCCTGGCCGCTCCCGAACTGGCCCAACAGGCCTCACCCAGCCCGGCCGCCGATCAGTTCGTACTGGCCCGAATCTTCGGCGAAGCCGTCGTGGGGGCACTCTCGCCGGTCGCTTCCTTCCATCGCTTCAGCCATCTGGCCGAAGACGAACCCCTGGGCCCCTACGGGCCCGCCCTGCGCACCATGCTCGATCCCGATCCGGCTAGACGTTTCAAAGGCCTAAGCGAGGCCATTACGGCGATGCAAACCGTGAATTGAGCTGGCGCACTCGCCACCAGCGAGGTCTGCTTCCTAGTGAAATTTGGTTCGATCAACTTACCGAAAAATGGTCAGGACTGGCCAAAAGACACTCTTGGTTTCACTGGAATAGTGGTCGATAAGAGCAATGTGAGAGTGCCCGGGGTCGATCTGAGTTGAGCTATGATTCCTTCATAGAATCCGAGCGGGCGGTAGCGGAAGTCTCTTTAGACGGCTGCTGGCTACGCACCAATAACGCCCTGTGCAAACTTTTGGGTTACGAAGCGCATGAATTGAAATCCATGCGCGTGCGCGACGTCACCCATCCGGAAGATCGAGCTCTGAGCGTCAACATTGTCGATCAGGCTCTGCGCCACTACGAACGTTTTCAGCAAGAACTCAAGCGCTACGTGCGCAAGGATGGAGCGGTGGTGTGGGTGCTGCTGCAGACGACCCTCAAGCGAGATGCGGAGGGCGAGCCGACGCATTTTCTCTCCTTTCTCGAAGACGTCACTTATCGGGTGGCCCACGAGCCCCTGGCCCGGGCCATCGCCGCCCGCATGCAAAGTCTCCAGGAACAAGAAAAGGCACGAATCGCCCGCGAACTTCACGACCAGCTCGGCCAATCGCTGAGCGCTCTCAAGTTTGAAGTCTCCTGGCTAAAGTCGAAACTACCCGAAGGGTCCGAAGCTCACGCCGCCAGGCTGACTCTTTCCATCGATAGTATTCTACGCTCCGTCCGCCAACTCTGGAAGGGACTGCGGCCACCAATTCTCGATGAACTGGGTCTGGAGGCGGCCATCGACTGGCTGCTTCAGGAGAACTGCGGCCTGCAGGGAATCCCCTGGCAACTGGTGCGCCCGGACCGCCCCTTGCGGCTGGATTCACGCACCCGCCTGGGACTCTTCCGTGTCTGCGAAGCCGGCCTTCATCTGTTGCTCGAGGGAGCTCTGGAACAAATCACCGTCACTTTGTCGGTCGACCCCGAACAAATCCGTCTGGACCTCGACTGGGAGGGGGAACTGCAGGTCAGCTCCAGCCACGCCGGCGTGGTGGCCATGAATGACCAGGCGCTGCAGCTCAAAGGCACTCTCACCTGCGATGAAAACGAGCAGAACATCCGCCTCCGCGTGCCCCGCGCCGACGCCAGCCCCGACAACCGAAAGGTCCCTCCCCACTGGGAGTAACTCCCCGAAGGTTAGTAACATTCTGTTCATCTCGAGCGAACGCCGGTAAGGTCCAAATAATCGCCGTCCCTTAGCCTCGATCCAAATACCAGGAAAGAGGTCTTGCTGATATGAAAATCCGAGAAGGTTCTCCCGCGCGCTACGAAAACCGGGTGGACTCCCCGCGCCCGCACTGGCATGAGGACGAGCAAATCAGTGCCTGGGGAGCCTCTCCGCTTGATGACGAAGCCAGTCTGGACGAGGAAGAAGAAGCCGACGAACTCTTCAACGAGCCGCTGCTGCAGCAGTTGTTCCAATCCTGGGCCCAGCCCGCTCTGCAACCGGCCTACCAGCGCGCCGTACAAAATTGGCCCCAGCACAACCGGCCGGTCCAAAGCCGCCCCCTCCCGAGCCGGCCGATGTCATCTGCCAGCCCCGGAGTGGCCCGGCCCGCGGCCCCTCAGCAACCCGCCCCAGCCCCCAGGCCTGAGCCGGCCAGTCCGGCCAGCGCTCAGCCGGCGGCGGAGAAGCGGCCGCAAAGCGCGCCCAGCCAGGCCAGCCTTCCGCTTCCACCGCGCCCGGAAGGCTCCATGACCGGCAAAGAATTCCTCGAGAGTACCCGCGGCCTGGATCGCAAACAACGCGAAGCCAGGATTTTACAGGAAATCCAAAAGGGCAACGTGCCCGACTTCGCCCGCCAGATGCGCGAAATCCAGGTCAGCAACAACGGCCACACCGGCACCCTGCGGGTCATGCCCGACTACCTGGCCATCGGTTCCAACGATGACTTCGTGCGCATTCCCATGGACGCCCAAACCGCCCAAAAAATTGCCGACCAGACCGGCACCAGCCTGCCCACCACCAAGATGGTCGACGATATTTACCAACAGGCCGACACCAAACTGACCCCCCAGCCCCTGCCGGCGGGCGCTCAGATGATGTCCAACGACTACTACCAGCGCCACAACGATCTGGTGGAAACGCAAATGGCCCGGCGCGGCGCCGAGCATGGACGGCTCACGGCCGGCCACCAGAAGGACCTGGTCATCTCCAACCGCCTGACCCAACACCCGGATCGGGTCGCGATCTACGGATGGCACCAACAAAATGGCAAACCGATCCAGGGCCTCAGTACCGTCCATGAAAGCAGCTACGCTGACTACAGCCACGGCGTGCGCCTGGTAGGTGGCACCATGATTGTGGACGGACAAGAACGCCCGGTCTCCGAAGTGCTGCGCGACCCCGCCCTGGCCGGCCTGATCAGCAACGAAGGGGTGATTCGCGACCCACGCGTGCCCGGAGTCTGATCACCACGACCCCAATACCGCCCAGACAGGATTTCCTCGCCTGTCCCGCCCGGTGCCCACCCGCCTATGCTGAACCAGGATGGACCTGAGCGCCTTACTCACTCACTACGGCCTGCCCGTGCTCTTTGTGGGCACGGCCATCTGCTGCTTCGGCGTCCCCATGCCGGGGCTCAGCCTGGCCCTGGTGGCGGCCGGCTCCTTTGCCAGGAGAGCTCAATGGAGCCTGGCCGGCGTCCTCTTCGGAGTGGTGGCCGCGGCCGTCAGCGGAGACCTGCTGGCTTTCTGGCTGGCCCGCCTGGCCGGCCGCCAACGCATTCTCGACTGGGCTGACCGGCTCAGCCTGCGCCACGCGCTGGACAAAGCCGTCCGCTACCAGGCCAGAGTGCAGGGTCCCAGCATCTTCTTGACGCGCTGGCTGGTACCGCTGGGTCCCTGGGTCAACTTCAACTGTGGCATGGCCGACTATGCTTCCCACAAGTTCCTCACCTGGAGTCTGCTCGGACAAAGCTTCTGGGTGCTGCTCTACGTGATTCCCGGCTACTTTTTCCAAGACCGCGTGCAACAACTGCTCGAAGTGATGGGAGCTCTGGGCTGGGCTTCGCTAGCCGTATTGTTGCTGGCCACGCTCAGCTGGCGGGTCTACCAGCTTCGCTCGTCCTAGATCGTAAACTCTTAACATCGGTAACAGCCTGTTTCCATTTCCCCCCTGAGCGCCGCTTTCTCGGGTTGTTAAGCTGAGAAAAGACAGATAAAGGAGCGCCTCATGAAAATTCAACAGAATCTCAACGCGACGCCCACCCGTGGTTTGCCCGTTCAAATCAAGAGCGACCCGAACCCTTCTCCTCCACCACAAGACGGCTACCAGCCGGGACCGCCCGGCCTCCTGCAAAAAGCCGGTGGTCGCCTGGTCCACGGTCTCAAGAACGCGGGCGTCAACGCTCTGTTGGCCAGCACCGCCCTGACCGTGCCCCTGGCCGTGACCAGCGCCGTCAGCGCGGCCATTCCACTTTGGGTCCCCCTGGGCGGTTTTCTCACCAACCTTCTCATGGGTGGCATGATCGGGGCCGGCATCGGCAAAGTGGCCGGTGACAAGCTGGTCCAGCTGAACGGGCTCGAGGGCAAAGCAGCCGCCGACGAAAGATTCGGAGCCATGACCTTCGGCGCCGCCCTGGGCGCCATCGGAGGCTTCGGAGGAATCGTGGCCACTCCCGGCGCCATCATTCACGACCCCGGGGGGTTAGCCATGATGGGCGGCGCCACGCTGGCCTCCTCAACCGCTCTGGCAGCCAGTTGGGGATTGGCTCAAGGGGTCTGGCAAGGACCGCCCCGGTAAATTCAACAGTCTCCCGGATCCAGAGGTTTGGACGCCCTTGGGAAAGGTCGGGGCGGGCCGACCGGGAAACCGATCCGCCATGACTCCTGAGAGACATTCGTTATGGCAGACTCAGGTAGCCCAGATCGAAAGCGGGAGTTGCGCCGAAGTGGTAGTGGCGGAACAAGCTCAGGCTGACGACTACTGCGAGGCCAACTGGAAATGGGCGGTTCTGGCCAGTTTGCTGACGCTGCTGATCATGGTCCACAGTCCCATTGTGTTTCACCCCGAAGGGCTGGTTCTCAACACCGTTTTCGTGGGAGCGCTGGGCTACCTGGCCAGTTGGCGCGCTCCCTGGCTAAGACGCTGGATGACCAGTGCGCGTCGCCGGCGCCAGCAAGCGGAGCGTAGCGCCGACCTGGCCTTTACGCGCCTGGAGGTGAGCCACACGCGCGAGCGTATGGGCCTGCTGGTTCTGGTGTGTCGCTTCGAGCGGGTGGCGCTGTTACGCCCCGACCTGGGATTGACCGGACGGGTGCCGGGAGCGCGCTGGAATCAGTTGCAGGCCCGCCTGGACGCGGCCCGGGGATGGGATCAACTGGAGAAAGCAGTCAGCCGGGTGCTCGAGGAACTGGCGCCGCTGTTGCGCGAGCAAGCCCCGCGAGCCGAGGACGATCAGAACGAACTGAGCGATCAGGTACGTATTCTGTGCTGAGCCGGGTTCTCTGGATACTGTTATTGACGGCGCCGGCCTGGGCCCGGCTGGGTGGCGGAGAGAGCTACTCCGCTCCGTCGTCCCCGTCCTACTCCGGCTCGTCCTCTGCGCCTTCGGGAGGCGGTGGAGACAGCAGCCAGCTGATCTTTTTTCTGCTGGAGCTGCTGATTCGCTACCCGGCGGTGGGCATTCCGGTGCTGCTCGTCGTGCTTTTCTTCTGGATGGCTAACCAGAACAGTCCGGGACTGGAAACCGTCCTCAAGCGCAACCTTCCGGCTTCGACGGGCATCGAAGTTCCCGACGCCGACGTCTTTCACGTTCAGCCCCTGGCCAAGGGCAATCCCGATCCCAATTTTTCCTACTACGTCTTCCGAGACTTTATCGGGCTTCTGTATACTCAGGTGCAACAGGGACGTTGCGGCGACCTGGCCGAGGTGGGCCACTATCTGAGTCCCCAGGTGCGCGAATCAATGCTCAAACTGACTCATAACCAGCAGGTGACCGGCGTCAAAAACGTCCTTTTGGGAGCCGCCCGAATCCTCAGCCAGACGATCGTCCAAAACCGGGTGCGCATCATCTTGACCTTGGAGAGCAATTTCACCGAACTGCACGGCGACCGCGAAGAGAGAATCTACAGCAAAGAGCGCTGGACTTTTCAACGCAAGGCCGGCGTCACCAGTCCGGGCCCCATCCCGGTGGGGACCGTGCGCCTGGGTTGTCCCAACTGCGGCCAGTCCGGCGAGGTAGGCAAAGACGGACTCTGCCCATACTGCGATAAGCTGGTCAACACCGGTGACTACGGCTGGGTCGTGGTTCAGGTGCAGGTCCAGGAGCGCGCCCAGCAGCTCCAACTGGGACTGGGCGAACAGGCTCCCGAACGCGGCACCAACCTGCCCACCCGGCGCAGTCCTCAACTGGGCCAACGTTGGCGAGCCTTCCAGGCCCGCTATCCCGAATTTGTGCAGACACAGTTCGAAGCCCGTCTGGTGGAGATCTTTATGGCGCTCCAGCAAGCCTGGTCGGACCAGCAGTGGGAACGGGCCCGACCCTACGAAACCGACTCGCTTTATCAGACCCACCGCTACTGGATCGAAGCCTATCAGCGCCAGGGCGTGGTCAATCAGTTGTCGCAGATCAAAGTGCTCAAGATCGAACTCTGCAACATCGAAACGGACGCGTATTTCGACGCCGTCACGGTGCGCATCTTTGCCTCGATGATCGATATCACCCTGGAAAAGTCCAGCGGCAGACGCCTGGGCGGCAATCCCAACCAACCCCGAGTGTTCAGTGAATACTGGACCCTGATTCGCAAGGTCGGCTATCAACCGCCCTCCGAGACCCGCCCGGCCGGAACCTGCCCCAGCTGCGGCGCCCCGCTCGACCGCATCAGCCAGGCCGGCCAATGCGAATACTGCGGCAGCACCATCACCCAGGGCGACTTCGACTGGGTGCTGGCTCAAATCGAGCAGGATGAATCCTACCGCCTACCCTCTTGAACGCTCGGCACCAGTTGTTCAAGTTCCACTCCTGATTCCAGTTGCTGTTGAAGCTTCTCCAGTCCGGAGAGGTCCAGTGAGTGCAGCCGCTGAATCAGCTCCAGAGCCCGCTCGCCATACTGCAGCTTCAGGAACATCGCCAGACCTCGCCTGAGACCCTCAGCCAGTCCCTGCTCGATCCATTCATTCGTGTACTGCATAATTTCTTGCCTTTCTCCCATCGGGGTAAGTTCTAGAGCCTCCCGGTAAATCCTCACCTCGTCCTGGTTTAACCGCAGGTAGCTATGCACAAAATGCGCTATCAAGCCGCTGCGCCGCCGATCCAGACGCAGAGTGACCAGCAAGCGCAAGCATTGCAGCTTCACCCGCGGCCGGTCCGCCTTGCGAATCTTCATGCGCGCCATCAGGGCAGTGGCCACCGGGTTGTGGCTGCCGACGAAGGCTCGCCAGTCCAGCTGATTCAACTGCACCGTTCGGTAACGGAACTCCAGAACGCGCAGGTCGTGAAAGTCCAGCCAGTAGCGCTGCGGCCGCAGCTTTTTCCCTGGGAAAGACAAGACTGCGATGGGATAAACCGGCAACCCGTATCGGTCCCACAGGCGGGAAAAGTAGCGAAACATCCTTGGCGGAAAGTCCGCACTGCTGTGCGCCTCGTGCTCAACGTGAACGACGAAATAAGCGTCCCCCTCCCGTAACCTTAACCGAACCACCAGGTCCATTTCGCGCCTCAGGTCGATGGCCGCCCGAGCCCCGGGGAGGTAAACAACATGTTACCAGCGCAAAAAATCGAACAGACCTGTTGACAGACGGCCTCGATCCTCATAAATTAGTCGCTCGACATTGCGCAAGCGTGATCGACTAAGCCAGCGACTCTCGCTGGTATAGAATAAGGGGCCGGCAAGCAAGCGGCCCCTTAAGCGCGTTCACCACCTTTGGTGCACGTAGCACTGGCGCCGCTGAGATCTTTGGCTAGACTTATGCGTCATATCGAGGGTATAGAATGAAAGCCATATTAGGTAAGAAGATTGGTATGACCCAAGTCTTCGACCCGACCGGCAATGCCGTTCCCGTAACGGTGCTGGAAGTGGGTCCTTGCCCGGTCATCCAACGCAAAACCGAAGAAAAAGACGGCTACAAGGCCGTCCAGCTGGGATACGAAGAGATCGGCGAAGCTCGCGCCAAGAAGGTCATCAACGGTCCCCGCCGCGGACAATTCAAGAAGCACGGCAAGCCCGTCTTCCGCTATCTGAAAGAAGTCCGCGTGGACAACCTCGAAGCTTTCGGTGACGAAGTCACCGTCAACATCTTCGACGGCATCACCAAAGTCGACGTGATCGGCACCTCCAAAGGCAAGGGCTTCCAGGGAACGATGAAGCGCCACAACTTTGGTGGCGGCCCGCGCACGCACGGCTCCAAGGTGCACCGCCGCCCCGCCTCTACCGGCACCACCCAGATGGGTAGCCTGCCCGGTATGCGCAAGCCCGGTCAAATGGGCAACGCTCGCGTCACCGCTCTCGGTCTCACCGTGGTTCGCCTCGACGCCGAGCGCAATCTCCTGCTCGTCAAAGGTTCCGTGCCCGGCCCCAACGGTCGCCTGATCACGGTCCGCGAGTCGGGCCGTAAGTAAGGAGACGACGCAAATGGCGAAGATTAAACTTCACGACATGGCCGGCAAAGTCGTCGGCGACATCGAACTCAAAGACGCCATCTTCGGCGCCGAGTACAAGGAATCTCTGATTCACCAGATCTACGTGGGCCTGATGGCCAATGCCCGGCACGGCACCCACGACACCAAGGGCAAGGGCGAAGTCCGCGGTGGCGGTCGCAAGCCCTGGCGCCAAAAAGGCACGGGCGGCGCTCGCGCCGGCAGCCGTCGCTCCCCTCTGTGGAAGGGCGGCGGAACCACCTTTGGTCCCACCCCCCGCAAGTACACCCAGGTTCTGCCCAAGACCATGCGTCACGCCGCTCTTCGCTCCGCGCTCTCCCAGCGCGTCCGCGAAGAAGCCTTTACGGCCGTTTCGGAAGTGAAGCTGGACGGCTTCAAAACCAGGGCCGTGGTCGACATGCTCAAGAGCCTGACCCAGGATGACCACAGCGTCTCCACCAGCCACACCCTGCTGCTCATCGGAGTCCAGGACAACGTGGTGATGAAATCGGCCGCCAACATCCCCGGCGTCGAAGTCATCGTGGCCGAGCGCGTCAACGTCGTGGACGTGGTCAACAGCAAGCGCATCCTGGCCACCAAAGACGCCATCACCAAACTGGAGGAAGTTCTCTCGTGAGCCGCCCCGCAAAACCCTTATCGAGCGTCGCCGATTTGCGCCGCATGACGGCTCATGACGTCATTCGCAAACCCATCGTTACGGAACAGTCGATGAACCTGTCGGCCGTCAACAAGTACACCTTCGAAGTGAACTTGCGCGCCAACAAGATCGAAATTCGCAACGCCATCCAGGACATCTTCAAAGTGAAGGTGACCAAAGTAACCACCTCCATTCTGCCCGGCAAAGTCAAGCGCCGCGGCCGAGTGGTGGGAAGCACCTCCGACCGTAAGCGCGCGGTGGTGACTCTGGCAGAGGGGCATCAGATTCAGATCGACAACCGCCCCCTGTTTGAAGTCTAAGGAAGGACCTCCAAACAGATGGCTATTAAGAAGTTCAATCCGACCAGCCCTGGTCGCCGCCACATGAGCCTGCCCACGTTCGACGAGATCACCACCTCGGAACCGGAAAAGCGCCTGCTGGAACCGCTCAAGAAAACGGCCGGCCGCAACTCGCAGGGACGCGTCACCGCCTACCACCGTGGCGGCGGAACCCGCCGTCACTACCGTATCATCGACTGGAAACGCAACAAAGACGGAGTCCCCGGCAAGGTCGCCACCATCGAGTACGATCCCAACCGCACCGCCTTTATCGCCCTCATCCACTATGCGGACGGCGACAAGCGCTACATCCTGGCTGCCAACGGCCTGAAAGTGGGCGACCCCATCCACTCGGGTGAAGACGCCGACATCAAGACCGGCAACAACCTGCCGTTGCGCAAGATCCCCGTCGGCACCCTGGTCCACAACATCGAGCTGTATCCCAGCCGTGGAGCTCAGATGGTGCGCGCCGCCGGGGCCGCCGCCCAGCTGATGGCCAAGGAAAACAACAAGGCTCTGCTGCGCCTGCCCTCCGGTGAAGTTCGTCAGGTCTCTCACGACTGCCGCGCCACCATCGGTCAGGTCGGCAACCTCGAAAACGAGAACGTCAAAGGCGGCAAAGCCGGCCGTTCGCGCTGGAAGGGTATTCGCCCGAACATCCGCGGCATCGCCACCAACCCCTGCGACCACCCCCACGGCGGCGGCGAAGCCCGCTCCACCCCGGGTCGTCCCAGCTCCACCCCGTGGGGCAAACCCGCCCTGGGTCTGAAGACCCGCAAAAAGAAAGCCAGTGACGCGCTGATCGTGCGTCGGCGCAAGAAGTAGGAGGCTGAGCCGTGTCCCGTTCCGTAAAAAAAGGCCCCTACATCGACTACAACTTGCAAAAGAAAGTCGATGCTATGAACGCCAAGAATGAAAAGAAGGTCATCAAGACCTGGTCGCGTGCCGCCACCATCACTCCCGAAATGATCGGCCATACCCTGGCTGTTCACGACGGACGCAAGCACGTGCCGATCTACGTCAACGAGCAGATGGTTGCTCACAAACTGGGTGAGTTCGCCCCCACGCGTCTCTATCGCGGCCACTCCGGCGGTAAAGCCGAGAAGAAAGGCAAGAGGTAGTCACCGTGGCTAACGAGCAAGAAGATCCCATCGAAAAGAAACCCAAAGCGGCCAAGAAAGCCCCGGCTAAAAAAGCCGAAGCCAAGCCGGCTGCTGCCAAGACGGTTGCTCCCAAAGCTAAGAAAGCCCGCCCCCGCAAGGCCAGGCCGGTTTTCGAAGGCCCTGAGGTACGCGCCGTGGCCAAGTGGATCCGCACCGCCCCGCGCAAATTGCGCCTGGTGGCCGATATGGTCCGTGGCAAGAAGGCCAGCGAAGCGGTTACCCTGCTTGACTTCACCAACAAGCGCGCGGCTCGCACGCTCAACAAAGTGATCAAGTCGGCCATCGCCAACGCCGAGAACAATCACGAGTTGGATACCAACAAACTGGTGGTTTCCCAGCTCTATGTCGACCAGGGTCCCATGTTCAAGCGCTACCTTCCCAAGTCGCGCGGCCGGGCCACTCCCGTGCTGAAGTACGGTAGTCACATCACTGTGGTCGTGCGTCAACGTCAGGAGGGCATCTAGTATGGGTCAGAAGATTCACCCGCTCGGACTTCGTCTGGGCATTATCCGCGGCTGGGATTCGCGCTGGTTCCAGGAGAAAAACCTGGCCGAGTGGATCCGGGAGGACTTCCAAATCCGCAAATTCGTTCTGGCTCAATACCGCCACGCCAGTATCTCGCGCATCGAAATCGAGCGGGCCAACAAAGTGCACGTCATCATCAACACCGGTAAGCCCGGCCTGGTGATCGGCAAGCGCGGCTCCGGCATCGAAGACTTGCGCAAGAAGCTGGAAAAGCTGACTCAGAAGCCGATCAAGATTTCCGTCAAGGAAATCAAGCAGCCCGAGCTCGATGCCGAACTCGTCGCCCAGAACATCGCTGAAGCTCTCGAGAAGCGCGTGGCCTTCCGCCGCGCCATGAAGCAGTCGATGAGCCGTTCGATGAAGGCCGGCGCCAAGGGCATCAAAGTTCAGGTGAGCGGACGTCTGGGCGGCGCGGAAATCGCCCGCACCGAGCGTAACTTCCAAGGTAAGGTGCCGCTGCACACGCTGCGCGCCGACATCGACTACTCAATCCACGAAGCTCGCACCCCGGCCGGCCGTATCGGCGTCAAAGTCTGGGTGTATCGCGGCGAGATCCTGCCCCAGAAGGCGGATCAGCAGCAGTCCGAGCAGCAGCTGTAGGAGGCGCGCAATGCTTAGCCCGAAGCGAGTAAAACATCGCAAAGTTCACCGCGGCCGTATGAAAGGCAAGTCGCACCGAGGAAGCTCGGTGTACTTCGGACAGTTCGCGCTCCAGTCGATGGAGCCGTGCTGGCTGACCGCCCGCCAGATCGAAGCCGCCCGTATCGCTATGACCCGCTACATCAAGCGTGGTGGCAAGGTCTGGATCCGCGTCTTCCCCGACAAGTCCGTGACCAAGAAACCGGCCGAAACCCGCATGGGCTCCGGCAAGGGATCCCCGGAGTTCTGGGTAGCCGTGGTTCGCCCCGGCCGCATCATGTTCGAAATCGCCGGTGTTCCCGAGGAAGCGGCCCGCGAGGCCATGCGTCTCGCTGCCAACAAGCTGCCCATGAAGACGCGCTTTATGGTCCGTGAAGAACTCGGAGGAGATGAGTCGTGAAGATCAGCGATTCCAGAAAAGACCTGCGCGGCAAAGACAAAGCGGCTTTGCGCGACAAACTGATCGAGACCAAGCAAGAGCTCTTTAACCTGCGCTTCATGCTCTCGACCGGTGGATCTCAAAACAACGCGGAAGTTCGCCGCGTCAAGAAAGAGATCGCCCGTATCCACACCATCCTTCGCGAGAAGGAACTGGCCGAGTCCGAAGGAGCGAAGAAATGAGTGAAGCGACCGTTACCCGCGCCCGCCGCAAGACCCGCGTCGGCGTGGTGGTGAGCGACAAAATGGATAAGACCGTGGTGGTTGCCGTCACGCGTCAGTTCCCCCACCCGCTCTACAAGAAGATCATCAAGCGTACCAAAAAGTACAAGGCCCACGATGAAGACAACACCTGTGGCGTCGGCGACGTGGTGCGCATCTCGGAGACCCGTCCCTTGTCCCGCGACAAGCGCTGGAGAATCCAGATCATCCTCGAGAAAGCTCGCTAAGGGAGGCCGCCATGATTCAACAAGAAAGCCGTCTTCGCGTAGCCGACAACTCGGGAGCCAAGGAACTCTTGTGCATCCGCGTGCTGGGAGGCTCGACCCGCAAATACGCCGGCGTCGGTGACATCATTGTCGCCGCCGTCAAAACCGCCACCCCCGGTGGTGCCGTCAAGAAGGGTGACGTGGTCAAGGCTGTGGTGGTCCGCACCAAGACCCGCGTGCGCCGTCCCGACGGTTCTTACATCGGTTTCGACGACAACGCCGCCGTCGTGATCCGCGAGGATCACAATCCCCGCGGAACCCGCATCTTCGGACCGGTGGCCCGCGAACTTCGTGAACGCGATTTCATGAAGATCGTCTCCCTCGCACCCGAGGTTCTTTAGCCCGTCAACAGAGTCAAGGAGGTCGTTCCGACCTCCACAGGTCGGAGCACAAAGACGTTCCGACGAAAGGAAAAGTTATGGCCAAGAAACCTGAAGCCCAAAAGGGTGGTGGCCGCTCCAAGGGTCCCATCGACCTGGGCGGCGCCACCGAGAAAGTCCCCTTCAAAAAGATTCCGTTGCGTCTCAAAGAGAAGTACCGCAGCGAAGTCGTCGGAGCCCTGAAGGAAAAGTTCAACTACAAAAACGTCATGCAAGTCCCGCGACTTGAAAAAGTGGTCATCAACATCGGCGTGGGTGAAGCCATCGGCAACCCCAAGTTGCTGGATATGGCTCACGCCGAGCTGGGTCACATCACCGGACAGCGTCCGGTGATCACCAAGGCTCGTAACTCCATCTCCAACTTCAAACTGCGCGAAGGCGTGAAGATCGGCACCAAGGTGACCCTGCGCGGACCGCGCATGTGGGCCTTCCTGGACAAGCTGTTCTCGGTGGTTCTGCCCCGTATCCGCGACTTCCGCGGTCTGCCCCACAAGTCGTTTGACGGCCGCGGCAACTACGCTATCGGCCTCAAAGAGCAGACCATCTTCCCCGAGATCCAGTATGACAAGGTGGAGCGCGTTCGGGGAATGGACATCAACATCGTCACCACCGCCCACACGGATGAAGAGGCGTCGGAGTTCTTAAAACTCCTCGGCTGCCCCATCCGAGTCCAGTAAGGAGAGTCGAGTATGCCGACCACAGATCCCATTGCAGATATGCTGACCCGGGTACGCAACGCCAATAAGTCTCTTCACGAGCAGGTCGACGTGCCCGCCTCCAAGATGAAGGAGCGCATCGCCAAAGTGCTCAAGCGCGAAGGCTTCATCAAAGATTACCAAATGATTCAAGCCGGAGTTCAGGGCGTGCTGCGCATCCAGATGAAGTACAGCTCCGAGCGGGACCGTGTGATCAACGGGATCACCCGCGTTTCCAAGCCGGGCCTGCGTCGCTACGTAGGCAAAGAAGAAATCCCCAACATTTACGGCGGTATGGGCGTCGTCATCCTCTCCACCCCGAAGGGCGTTATGTCCGGCCGCAAGGCTCGCAAACAGGGTGTCGGTGGCGAAGTCCTGGCCTACGTTTGGTAACGAGGAGCCTGATATGTCACGTATTGGAAAAAAACCGATTGAACTCCCCAAAGGCGTAACCGTTACCGTTAACAACGGCC
Source organism: Vulcanimicrobiota bacterium (assembly GCA_019637395.1). GTDB lineage: Bacteria > Vulcanimicrobiota > Xenobia > Xenobiales > JADMJV01 > JADMJV01. Next base: position 128,052 of record JAHBVR010000008.1, on the reverse strand, counting down.
AGGTTACCGTCAAGGGCCCCAAAGGCCAGATGGTTCACTCCATCCACCCCGAGCTAAAGATCACCATCGAGGGTAGCAACCTCAGCGTGGAAAATCCCCAGCACGAGAACCGCGCCCTCAAGTCGGCCCACGGCTTGTCCCGCACCCTGCTCAGCAACGCCGTCACCGGCGTGTCGACCGGCTTCACCAAGTCGCTGGAAATCATCGGCGTCGGTTACCGCGCCGTGCAGCAGGGCAAAGGCATCCAGCTTCAACTGGGTTACTCTCACCCCATCGACGTCGCCGAGATCGCCGACATCGAGCTGGTGGTCGAAGCCGACAACCGCGCCAAAACCAACTTCATCCACGTCAGAGGCGTGGATCGCCAGAAGGTCGGCCAGGTGGCCGCCAACCTGCGCGAGCTTCGTCCCCCGGAACCCTACAAGGGTAAGGGCGTCCGCTACATCGGCGAAAAGATCATTCGCAAGATGGGCAAAGCCGGAAAGGCTGGTAAGTAACCGTGATCAAGAAAGTTTCACGCAACTCCACCCGCGTTCAGCGCCACCTGCGGGTGCGCAAACGCCTCAATGGCTCGGGCGAGCGTCCTCGCCTGGTCATCTACCGCAGCTTAAACCACGTTTACGTTCAGGTGATCGACGACAGCCAGGGCAACACCCTGGTGTCGGCTTCCAGTCTGGACCCCTCTCTCAAGGGACAGAAGATGTCGCTGAAAGAGAAGGCCGTCAAAGTGGGCGAGTTGATCGGACAGCGCAGCACCGAAAAGGGCATCACCCAGGTGGTGTTCGACCGTGGTGGCTACAAGTACCACGGCCGTGTGGCCGCACTGGCCGAAGCCGCTCGCGGCAAGGGTCTGGAATTCTAGGAGGCAGTATATGAGTTTGCAACGACACATCGATCCCGACGGTCTCGACCTGAAGGAGCACCTGGTTCGCATCAACCGCGTATCCAAAGTGGTTAAGGGCGGCAAACGCTTCGCCTTCTCCGCTCTGGTGGTGGTCGGCGACGGAGCCGGTCACGTGGGCGTCGGCCTGGGTAAAGCCGGCGAAGTCCCCGAAGCCATCCGTAAGGCCAACGAAGATGCCAAAAAGAACTTGATCCGCGTGCCTATGGTGGGTCACACCATCCCTCACGCTCACGTGGCCGAATTCGGCTCCACCAAAGTGATGATGCGCCCGGCTTCGGCCGGAACGGGCGTTATCGCGGGGGGTGCCGTGCGCGCCGTGGTCGAGCTGGCCGGCATCAAAGACATCCTCACCAAGACGCTGGGCTCCAAGAATCCCACCAACGTGGTTTACACCACCGTCAAGGGACTCTCCGAACTGCTCAAGGCTGAGGAAATCGCCGCCCGCCGCGGTAAAACCGTGGAAGAACTGGTTGGCAAGCGCGTGGCTACCGTGCTGCAGGAAACGCAGCACGCCGTCCCCGCCTTCACCTAAGGAGGAATTATGCAATCCAACGATTTACGCTCCAATCCGGGAGCCCGTAAAGATCGCCGCCGTGTCGGACGCGGCGGCAAACTGGGCGCTCAGGCCACCCGCGGCCACAAGGGCCAGTCGTCCCGCTCCGGCGGAACCAAAGGCCCCTCCTTCGAGGGCGGTCAAACCCCCTGGTATCGCCAGTTGCCCAAATATCGCGGCTTCAAGAATCACTTCCGCACGGAGTATCTGGAGGTCTCGCTGAAACAATTGGAACAATTTGATGCCGATTCGACGGTTACCCCTGAGGCTTTGAGGGAAAAGGGCTTTGTGCGCCATCTGCGCCAGCCCATCAAGGTGCTGGGTTCAGGAACTTTGACCAAGAAGCTCACAGTTCAACTGCACGCAGCCACCGCCTCGGCCCGTGAAGCAATCGAAAAGGCCGGGGGGAAAGTCGAGGTCATCTAGTGTCCAGCCCTCAAGCCGCTTTAGCTGAGGCGATGAACAGCCGGGATTTGCGGGGACGCATCTCCTGGCTGTTTATTGGTTTCTTCATCTTTGCCTTAGCCGTGCATGTGCCCATTCCGGGCATCAACCGCCCCGTCTGGGAGTCGATGCTGGCCGGCGGTGAACTCTTCAAACTCTTGGGAATGTTCACCGGTAACGCGCTCAACAAATTCTCCATCGTGGCCCTGGGAATCACCCCCTATATCAACGCCAGCATCATCATGCAGCTGTTGACGGTGGTTTCGCCCCAACTCAAGGACATGCAAAAAGAAGGCGGCGAAATCGGACGCAAGCAGATCGTCAAATACACCCGCTGGCTAACCATCGTGTTGGCCTTTGTGCAGGCCACCGTGATGACCACCGCCCTGGCCCACTACGGCGACGCCGCCAACCCTAACAGCTGGGTCTTCATGTCACGCAGCCCGGTGTTTCTGGCGGGTATCATCATCACCCTGGTGGCCGGCACCTGTTTCATGATCTGGTTGGGCGAGACCATGTCGGAAAAGTCGCTGGGCAGCGGTGTCTCGCTGCTCATCTTCGCCGGTATCGTGATGTCCTACCCGATGTACCTGATGCAGACGCTGCAGGCCGCCCAGGCCGGCGGCGCCCGCGCCGGGCTCTCGCTGGTGGTCTTCTTCCTGATGAGTCTGGGAATCGTGGTCTCGATCATCATCATGACCCTGGCCGTGCGTAAAGTTCCCATCCAATTTCCCAAGCGCCAGGTGGGCAACCGGGTGATGGGCGGCCAGTCGACCTTCATTCCGGTCAAAGTCAACAACGCCGGCGTGATCTCGATCATCTTCGCCGTCTCGTTGATGTACCTGCCCAGCACGCTGGTGGGCATGATTCCACCGACGGCGCCGGATTGGGCCCAACAATTCAAAGAAGTCATCACCAGCTTCCTCAACCCGGAAAATCCCCTCTATAACCTCTTTTACGCCGTGATGGTGATCTTCTTCACCTACTTCTATTCTTCGATCGCCTTCAGCCCGGAAGACATCGCCGACAACCTCAAGAAGCAAGGCGGGTTCATTCCGGGCATCCGCCCGGGCCGGGCCACGGCCGACTACCTCGGCCGCCTGCTCAGCCGTCTGAACCTGGTCTCGGGACTCTTTCTGGCCCTGCTGGCGGTCCTGCCGACCTACATCATGAAGATGACCAACGTCAACAGCTTCTACCTGGGCGCCACTTCTTTGCTTATCATCGTGGGCGTGGCTCTGGATACCATGAGCCAGATTCAGGCCCGCATGGTGCTGCGCAACTACCAAGGTTTTATGAAATAACTCTGCAACGGGTCAAAGCTTATTAGTATCCGCCCGCCTCTATCGTAAGACAGAAGGCGGGCGGAGTTTTCTGAACGGGGAAAAGTCAGTCGTGAGAATGGTATTGATAGGCCCTCCCGGGGCCGGCAAAGGGACGCAGGCCTCGCGCCTGGCGGCCCACTACCACATCCCACATATCAGCACCGGAGAAATGCTGCGCGAAGAAGTCAAGGTCGGTAGCTCGATCGGCAATCAAATCAAGGATTGCCTGGCCGCCGGCAACCTGGTCTCGGATCAAATGATCCTGGGTCTGGTGGAAATGCGCCTGCAGCAGAAAGACTGCCGTCTCGGCTTTATTCTGGATGGCTTCCCACGTTCTCAAGTGCAGGCCGAAGCCACCCAAACCCTGCTCGATCGTCTGCAGCGCCCACTGGACGCCGTCGTGCAACTGATCATGCCCGACGATGAAATCGTCACCCGCCTGAGCTACCGGCGCATCTGCTCGCAGTGCGCCCGTCCCTACCACCTGCTCTTCAACGCTCCGCGCAACGAGGGTTTTTGCGACGTGGACGGCGCTCCGCTGACCCAACGCTCGGACGACACCGAAGACTCGATCCGCAATCGACTGCACGTCTACCATCGCCAGACCGAGCCGGTCGTCGAATATTATCGCAAAACCCCACTCCTTAAGGAGTTCAGCGCTATGGGTGAGGTCAACGCCATCACTCAGGCGATTATTTTGGCGTTGGGAAGAGAAGCGGCGTGAACAAAACAAAGAACGGCATCATTCTCAAAACGGCCAACGAGATCGAAATCATCAAAGAGGGCGGCAGACTGCTGCGCCAGTGCCTCCAGTTAGTGCGCGAAGCCGCCGTGGAGCGCGTGCGCACCAAGGACCTGGACCAGTTGGCCTACGACTTCATCGTCTCCCATGGCGGCCGCCCGGCCTTCAAGGGCTATCGCGGCTTCCCGGCCACCCTGTGCATCTCGGTGAATGAAGAGGTGGTCCATGGCATCCCTAACAACCGCCGCCTCAAATCCGGAGACATCGTGAGTGTGGACTGCGGACTGGCCTGGCAGGGCCTGATCGCCGACTCGGCCACCACCATTGCCGTCGGAGAGATCGATCCCAAACTGCAAAAGTTATTAAAAGTTACGGAAGAGTCGCTCTACCTGGGCATCGAGAAAGCCCGGGCCGGCAACTATGTCCAGGACATTTCCCGGGCCGTGCAAGAGCACGTCGAGAGCCACGGATTCTCCGTGGTCCGCGACCTGGTCGGACACGGCGTGGGCAAAGACCTCCACGAAGAACCGCAAGTTCCCAACTATGTCTCGAAGGACAAGGGAGCCAGGCTGGAACCCGGCATGGTTATCGCCATCGAACCCATGGTCAATACGGGCACCTTCGAGGTGGTCTCGAAGCGAGACGGCTGGACCATCGTCACCGTGGACAAAGGTCACTCGGCTCACTTCGAACACACGGTGGCCATTACAAATAACGGTCCCATGATCTTGACGAACGGGGAATAATTCCTTAATATACCCGAGCGCTTTGGGCGGGCTACCGCTTTGGCGCCGATCTGCGAAGGAATCGCTGAATCGACAGTGTCCCAGAATCAAACCAATCCGGTCCTCGCCACGGTAGTAGAAGTACTGCCCAACGCGATCTTGCGAGTGAAGACGGAGTACGGGGCGGAAGTTCTGGCCCACTTTTCAGCAGAAGCGCGCAGTGAGCTGGTGCGAGTGCTGCCCGGAGATCGGGTGAGACTCGAGATTTCACCGTATCACAAAGGTCGTGGACGTATTGTCGGCAAGGCTTGAAGGGCGTTGTCGATTCAAGAGGAGCTGGTTAAGAACATGAAAGTAAAGCCTTCTGTGAAAAAGCGCTGTGAAAAGTGCCAGATCATTGTCCGTAAAGGACGAGTCCGCGTCATTTGCGCGGTAGCCAAACACAAGCAGATCCAGGGTTAGGAGAAACATCGTGGCTCGTATTTCAGGAGTAGACCTGCCCCGAGAGAAGCGGATCGAAATCGGTCTGACTTACATCTTCGGCATCGGTCGCACCACCTCAAAGAAGATCCTTGACGCCACCGGCGTCAATGCATCCACGCGCGTACGCGCCCTGACGGAAGACGAGGTCGGTAAACTCCGCGAGTACATCGACAAGCACGTCAAAGTCGAAGGCGACCTGCGCCGCGATATCACTCAGAACATCAAGCGTCTGATCGAAATCAACTGCTACCGGGGCATCCGCCACCGCCGCAGCCTGCCCGTTCGCGGTCAGCGCACCAAGACCAACGCCCGCACCCGCAAGGGACCCAAGCGTACCGTTGGCCGCAAGAAGAGCAAGTAAGCGAGGAATCTGACAAATGTCTAAGGCAAAGAAACAGGTCCGCGGACGCAAGAAGATTCTTAAGAACACTCCTCGCGGTATCGCTCACATCCAGTCGTCGTTCAACAACACCATTGTCACCATCAGCGATCCCCAGGGCAACGCCATCTCCTGGGCCTCGGCCGGCGGCCAGGGCTTCAAGGGTTCGCGTAAGAGCACTCCCTTCGCCGCTGGTGTGGCCGCTGAACAGGCCGCCAAACTGGCGGCCGAGCACGGCGTGCGCTTCCTGGAAGTTTTCGTCAAGGGTCCCGGCTCCGGCCGTGAGGCCGCCATCCGCAGCCTGCAGGCCGCCGGCATGGAAATCAGCCTCATCCGTGACGTAACCCCCATCCCGCACAACGGCTGCCGCCCTCCCAAGCGTCGCCGCGTGTAAGGATAAACCCGGGCACGGAGCTCCTGAGTCTTGATGAAGAGCTCCAAATTGCCCCGGTGTCAGGCTCGCTCCTCAGGGGTGAGCCTGACGCCTTTCCACCCGTCCCCCATCAGATGAACACCTGATGAGGGAGTCCGAGACAGGGCGCGTAACCCGCTCGGAAATTAGCAACGGGTGTCTCAAATCTCGCCAGAGTTCGGGACTTGAGAAAAAAATCATATTGAAGGAGGGCTACCTCGGTGGCTCGTTATACCGGTCCTGTCTGCCGTCTCTGTCGGCGTGAAACTACCAAACTGTTCCTCAAAGGCGAGCGCTGCTTGACCAACAAGTGCGCTATCGAGCGCCGCAACTATCCTCCGGGACAACACGGACCGGGGAAAGTGCGCAAGCTCTCCCAATATGGCATCCAGTTGCGCGAAAAGCAGAAGATGCGCAAGATCTACGGTGTCAGCGAGAAGCAATTCCGCGGCTACTTCACCAAGGCCGACCGCGCCCAGGGCGTGACCGGCGAACTGTTCTTGCGTTTGCTCGAGCGCCGTCTGGACAACGTCGTTCACCGTCTCGGATTCGCCGCGTCGCGTTCGGCTGCTCGTCAGCTGGTGGCCCACGGCAACATCTTCGTCGACGGCAAAAAGCTGGACATTCCGTCCTTCCTGGTCAAACCCGGCATGGTCATCTCGGTGACCGAGCGGCACGTCGGCAACGTCGAGGTCGTGCAGAACGTGGAGCGCGCTCGTATGCGAGCCACCCCCGCCTGGCTAGAACTCGCCGCCGACAAGCCGGAAGGCAAAATGGTTTCGCTTCCGTCTCGCGCGGAAATAGACACCCAGGTGACCGAGCAACTGATCGTCGAGTTCTACTCCAAGTAGTTTTTGGACAGTCGTAAAATAAGGAGTTTCATCTATGTTGGATGCTTTGCTGCAATCCGCCCAGCCTTACGAAGAAAGTGCTGATCCGCGTGTAACGTCGATCAGCGACACCAAGTTCTCCATCGAGCCGCTTGAGCGCGGTTTCGGTATCACCATCGGCAATGCGCTACGTCGTATCCTGTTGTCGGCCCTCACCGGCGCCGCCACCACCCACGTGCGCATCGACGGCGTGCTGCACGAGTTCTCCACCTTGACCGGTGTTCGCGAAGATACCACCGAGATGATCCTCAACCTGAAGAAGCTCAACCTGCGCCTCTTCACCGAGAAGCGCAAATTGCTGCGTCTCGAAGCTCAGGGCCCCGGCGTGGTCACCGCCGCCGACATCCAGCTCGACCCCGAAGTGGAAGTGCTCAATCCGGATCTGGTCATCGCCAATCTGGAAAAGGGCGCGCGCCTGGGCATGGATCTCTACGTCTCCAAAGGCCAGGGCTACGTCCCGGCTGAAAAGCAGACCAACCAGGAACAGGTCATCGGCATCATCCCCATCGATTCGATCTTCAGCCCCGTGCTCAAGGTCAACTACGTGGTGGAAGACACCCGCGTCGGTCAGCGCACCGACTTCGATCGCCTGGTGATGGACGTGCACACCGACGGCAGCTTGAAGCCCTATGAGGCGATTTCTCAAGCAGCCGCCATCATGCAGCGCAAACTGAGCCTGTTCTCCAACATGGAGCCGGTCACTCGTCCGGAGATCCCCGTGGGTGGTCCCGAATCGGAAGTGCTCGACACCCCCATCGAGGATCTGCAGCTCTCTGTTCGTTCACTCAACTGCTTGAAGCGCGCCGGTATCCGCACCCTGGGCGAACTGCTCACTTATTCCGAGGACGACATCATGAAGCTGAAGAACTTCGGCCAGAAGTCGCTCGACGAAATCAAAGACAAATTGGTGGAGCGCGGGCTGTCCTTACAGCCTTCGACTCCCGATTAAGCCGGAGGATCCATGAGACACAAAGTCCGCAGCCGCCGCCTTGGCCGGCAGACCGACCATCGCATCAGCATGTTGCGCAACCTGACCAAGTCACTTCTGACTCATCAGCGCATCACCACCACGGATATCCGTGCCAAGGAACTCCAGCGTTACGTGGAGCACCTGATCACCTGGGCTCGCAAGGCGAACGCCGCCACCGATCCCGCCGAGAAACTGGCCGCCAAGCGCCAGGTTTTCCGCGAGATCTCCGGCGCTCCGCGGGTGCACGCCCAGGGTCGCCCGGCTCGCCCGGACCGCGATGCGGCCCAAAGCCTGTTTGACCAGATTGCCACCCGCTACGCCAAAGGCGGCGACGCGGCTCGTGAAGGCGGCTACACCCGCATCATCAAGCTCTATCCCCGCAAGGGCGACGGAGCTCCGATGGCGCTCATCGAACTGATCTCCTGAAGAGATTCTTTCGAGCTGAAAACCACCCCTCGAGGTGGTTTTTTTCTTTCTATGCTGAAAGCCATCCAACTCGCCCACCCACCCGTCTTGCAGTCTGTCGACCTGTCCGTCTCCCCTGGGGAGATGGTGGCCCTGGTCGGCGGCAACGGCAGCGGCAAAAGCACTCTCTTAAGATTGCTGGCCGGTCTTGTGCCGGTGCCCTCCGGCCGCGTGGAAATCGATGGAACCAGCTCGGATTCACCCGAGTTTCTCGACGCCTGCCGGCGTTCTTTGGGCATGGTTTTTCAGAACCCGGAAAGCCAGTTGGTGGCCAACACCGTGGACGAAGAAGTGGCCTTTGGGCCCGGTCAACTGGGGCTCGCCCAGGCCGAGCTGCACGAGCGGGTAGAATGGGGGCTTCGCCAGGTCGGCCTGTGGGAACGGCGCGGCTGGCAGTCTCACGCTCTCTCGGCCGGCCAGAAGCAGCGTCTGGCCCTGGCTGCCGTACTGGCCATGAAACCCCGCTACCTGCTGCTTGACGAACCCACCAGCATGCTCGACCCCCAGGCGCGCCGCGAATTGATGGGTTATTTGGCGCAACTACGCGGCCAGGTGGGCATTCTGCTGGTGACTCATCGCAGCGAAGAACTCGAGTTCTGTGACCGGGTGCTTCACCTGCGCGAAGGCACCATTGATTTGGAACATCCAGCCCGGTCGCTCTGGCAAAATCCGAATCTCTTTGCCGGTTTTGAATTGGCCATCCCCAGCGAATTGCGCCTGCGGGCCCTGCTGGCCGAGTCCACTCCCAGTCGCCCCTTTGCCCGAGAAACGCCCCTACCGGCGGAGAACTTCGCCCGCTTCGAGAACCTTGAGTACGCCTACGCGCGCGGCACACCGATGCGCTACCAGGCCCTCAAAGGAGTGGACTGCCGCCTGCCTCTGGGAGCCTGCTCGGCTCTCATCGGCCAAACCGGCAGCGGCAAATCCACCCTCTTGCAGCATCTCAACCTGCTGCTCCGCCCGCAATCCGGGGTCTGCCAGCTCTGGGGCCAGCCCATCGCAGAGAAAACTCCGGCCCGACCCATCCGCCGTCAGGTCGGCATGCTCTTCCAACAACCGGAATCCCAATTCTTCCAGGAGACGGTCTGGGACGAAGTAGCCTACGCTCCCGCTAATTTCGGCCTGGAAGTCGACAAGCATACGCGCGAGGCGCTGGCCCAGGTGGATCTACCGGCCGAACAATTCGCCAGACGCAACCCTTTCGAACTATCGGGTGGCGAGCAACGCCGGCTGGCCCTGGCCTGCGCCCTGGCCTACCGGCCCCGGGCGCTAGTTCTGGACGAGCCGAGCGCCGGGCTGGATTGGAACCACCGCCGGCGGGTCTGGCAACTGCTGCGCGGTCTGGATGTGACTCTTACGCTCATCTCCCACGACCTGGAAGAAGTAGGAGAACTGGCCGGCCATCTGGTCTGGCTCGACCAGGGAAGAGTCGTGCAACAGGGTAGCCCGGCCACTCTCTTCGGACCAGTGCAAAAAGCCGGCTTTGAAATCCCCGCCTGGTCGCGCTGGGCCGCCGAACAGTTCCCCGAAAGCCCTTTACCCGCCAATGAAGCCGAATTCCGCCAGTGGCAGCAGGGCTGAGCGACCCGGCTGCTGCTCGCGCGGGATCAGCAGGGATTCCAAATGCTTGCGCCAGCCGGGCCCGTGCACTTCGGTCGGGTCCGGCGCCAGCAAAGGCAACTTGAGATTGTCCCGCAAGGCCCGATCCCAACGATTCTGGCGCCCGTCCAGCTGCATGACCGCCCAGCGGGATTGACTCCAACCCGCCGCCAACGCGAGCGCGTCCAGACGATAAGTTCGGCGTTCACCGCGGGCCCTGAGCTGGGGCCACAGGATATAACGCCACTCGGAGTCATCCCAGGTAATCAGCGGCAGTGGATGGACGCCCAGAGGATTATGATACTGGTCGACCAGACCGTGACTCCAAAAGCCGAACTCGACCGGCGAAGCCTCTCCCAGGCTGGCGCCGTCCTTCAAGAGCCGGCACCAGGCCAGAGCCTGCAATAAGGTGCATGGCACTCGCTCGCGAAACTCCAAGGGTGGCACCGGTAGCTCAAAGGCGAGGCAAGCTTCTTCAGCCACCACCCAGCTGCGCCTGCTCTCTTCCGTAGTCAGGAAGCGCTCCGGAATCTCGCGCGTGGGCAACCGCAGGAAAGCGTTGACCAGCGCCAGCTCCCGCTCTCTACCCTGGCAGTGGCCTTGCTCGAAATCGTCGATATAGCGTGTCGGCACGCCCGTCTTGCGCGCCAACTGCAAGCGCGATAATCCCAATTCCAACCGTCTCTTTCTCAACATTTCCCAGTCCTCCTGAAGCCAGCATAGACCGATCAGGGCGAAAATGAGGTTAGAGAACTTCGTCCAAAGTTATTCAGTAGGTTAACTCTTTTGAGATCGAGAGGTTCTCTAAAAGAGAGATAGAAACTCCATTTTTACAGCAAAAATGGAAACTGTCTCTCGCTTTTTTCAGCCTCCCGCCGGCCACTTCTTCTTGTTCGGTCCTCGTGGCACTGGAAAATCCACCTGGCTCCGCCAGGCCTTCCCGGCTGCCCTCTGGCTGGATCTGCTGTCCAGCGAACACATGCGGAGGTTCTCCGCCCATCCCGAGCGCCTCCGCGAGGTCTGCCGAGAGGTACCGGTCGGGGGCACGGTGGTACTGGATGAGGTTCAGAGAATCCCCGACCTCCTTTCGATCGTGCACCAGCTGATCGAGGACCCTCACATCCAGGTGAGGTTTGTCTTGACCGGCTCAAGCTCGCGCAAGTTGAAGCGAAGCGGCGTGGATTTGCTGGCCGGGCGGGCTATTCTGGAGCGAATGCATCCCTTCATGGCCTCCGAGCTGGGCTCTGAATTTGACCTGCACAAGGCCCTGGAGCTAGGGTTGCTCCCGCTGGTGGTCAAAGCCCGGGAGCCGGCCGCAACTTTGCGCAGCTACGCAAGCCTCTACCTTCAGGAGGAGGTGAAAGCCGAAGGATTGGTACGAAACCTGGGAGACTTTTCTCGCTTCCTGGAGGCCATCAGCTTCTCCCAGGCCTCTCTCCTGAATCTGGCGGAAGTAGCCCGCGAGTGCGAGGTGAACCGCAAAACCGTAGAAGGATATGTGGACATCCTGGAAGATCTGCTCCTCAGCTTCCGTCTCCCCGTCTTTACGCGCCGAGCCAAACGCCAACTGGTGGCTCATCCCAAGTTTTTCTACTTCGATACCGGGGTCTTCCGCTCTCTGCGGCCGACCGGCCCACTGGACTCGGCCGCCGAGATGGGAGGAGCGGCTCTCGAGACGTTGGTGGCCCAACACCTTCGCGCCTGGAACGACCTCAGCGGCTCACGCCACAGCCTTTCCTACTGGCGCACCCGCTCCGGATCCGAGGTCGACTTCATCGTCTATGGCCCGGCGGGTTTCTGGGCCATCGAAGTCAAACACTCTCAGAATGTTCATTCCAAAGACTTGAGACCTCTCCAGGCCTTCCAGGAAGACTATCCAGAAGCCCAGTGCCTCCTGCTCTATCGAGGTGAGCTGGCGAGGCAGCAGGCCGGTATCCGGATTTTACCGGTCGATGCTTTCCTTCGCTCTCTCCAACCAGACTCACCACTTACAGTTCAAACGACGAAATGGAGATCGCGATGAAATTCGGAACCTTTGTCCCGCAAGGCTGGCGCCTCGACCTGGTGCAAATCGGAGGGGACCACAACAAGTATCAAGCCATGAAAGAGGGGGCCGTGCGCGCCGAACAGGCCGGTTACGACAGCCTCTGGCTCTACGATCACTTTCATACCGTGCCTGACGCGGAACTCGAAGCTTGCTTCGAGGTGTGGACCGCCACCGCCGCCCTGGCCGAGGCCACTTCACGGATACGCCTGGGTCAGATGTGCGGCTGCAACATCTACCGCCCCCCGGCTCTGCTGGCCAAAATCACCGCCAACATCGACGTCATCAGCAACGGCCGATTGGATGTAGGCCTGGGAGCCGGCTGGTACCAGCACGAATGCGTGGCCTACGGCTATCCCTTCGAAAAACCGGCGGTGCGCATCGGCCAGTTGGACGAAGCAGTGCAAATATTGAAGGGCATGTGGACCCAGGATCACTTCCAGTTCGCCGGCCAACACTATCGAGTGGGCCAGGGTTCGGTGCGGGACTACCGCGGCCAGACAGTGGAGCTGGCCGGCGCCATCAACCGACCCCAGCCCGTGCAAAAGCCCCACCCGCCCCTTTGGATCGCCGGAGGAGGAGAACAGCTTACCCTGCGCACCGTCGCTCGTTACGCGGACTACTCGAACTTTATGGGCTCGCTGGAGCAAGTCCAACATAAAAACGCCGTTCTCGATGAACACTGCCGGGCGCTGGACCGTGACCCGGCCTCCATCAAACGCAGTGTCAACATCAACGTCTTTTTAGGTACATCAGGCGAATTCGACAAGCTCATGCGCGACTGTGGCCGCCAGGAAAGCGACCTGCCCGGCCTCAAAGCCATGCTCTACCCCACCGAAGCCCCAGCCCTGATCGATCGACTGGGCGCTCTGCGCGACCAGGCCCGGGCCCACACCATCATTGTCTACTTCCCCGACGCCGCCCGCGGCCACTCCCTGGAACGCTTCGCCGCCGAAGTCATTCCCGCCCTCCGCTAAAGGATTACGTGCCGGGAAGGCGCAGACCAGTCAGCATGAAAAATCGATCTTTGCTCTTGCTCTTGACGACCTTGACTGTGGCCGGCTTCGCGGCCACTCAGGTGACCGTGAATCTGGGTGGGAAGAATGTCACCCTCGATTCCGTCCAGGTGGGCGGTAAGACATACGTATCGCTGGAGCAGCTCAAAGCCCAGTTGGGCCCGCAAGGGGGCGCCAATCAGGTAAGCGCTTCCGAAGGCATTCGCGGGCAATGGCTGTTCAACGGAGTCTGGCGACTCAAGGTGGGAGAGGTTCAGTGGGATGCGGCCGAATCGCAATGGGTGGTGCAGCTCTCCATAGGCAACGGCACCTCCCAGACTCGCGATATGATCAACAGCGGTTTTGCCAGCAACGGCACCGATGGCGTGTTTCTAGTCACGCAGAGCGGCGAGTCGAAGTCGCTGGGCGTGAATGCCGCCAACGCTTTCCAAGACGATTTCAGTATGAAATCGCTCCCTCCCGGCGGTCAGTCCACGGCCACCATTCGCTTTCTAGGGACGGAAAGCGACCGGCCGGTCAAGTTGCTGGTCGAGATGCATCCGCTGAAAGGGTTGCCCTTTTCCCGACAGCCGAGCTTTCGGGTCGATTTGACCCGGCCTTAACGTTTGATGCCTGGCCGACCCGTGACTTATGCTGAGGGGAGTGACGCCGCTCTCTCATTCAGCCAACCCACCTCTACAAAGAGCCGAAGCGAGCCGGAATTCCGCTTGAGGGCCACGCCATCCTCAAGGAGAATCTGGCGACTTATCTTGAGAATACTGGACCTCTTCAAGACCCGCTTTCAGTCCAAAGGCTATCGAATCGAATTCAACCCGACTCGAGTTACACCCCAAGGCAACCTGCAACGACTTGGCGGGACCGCTAACAGCGTTGATTGCCGAACTTTGTCCAATTCTACCTGTCTTGGACTCTCCGGTAGTACTTTATCGGCAGGCCCAGGCCACACGCCGGCGCCCGCGCAAACGCGCGGAAATCAAGATTCGCCTCATTCGCGGCCTCTACTATTGCTGCCTGACCCGCCCCCAGATCCTGGAGCTCTTCCGGCTGCTGGACTGGATTCTGGCTCTCCCCAAAAATCTGGAGTATACTTTTAAGCAAGAACTGGCCTGTTTCGAGAAGGAGAACAACATGGTCTACATCACCAGTATCGAGCGTATCGGACGCGAAGAGGGACGGCAGGAGGGACGTGAGCAAGGACGCAAGGAGGTACGGCAGGAGTCTTGCCAGGCTGTGCGTGTAGCCATCCTGAGCCGGCACCAACAACGCTGGGGAGAACTCGACTCAGCGGCGCTGGCCAATCTGCAAGCAATTGACGACCTTAACCGCCTGCTCCAGCTCTTCGGCGATTTAATGCTCGCGCGCTCGAGCGAGGAATGGAAGAGCACATTTCAAGTATCACTGAGCGACCCCGCCATAGGCCCCTGAGCCCTCGGGACGACCTTGCCCCATCACCGGCAGGCGGCCGGTTTTCCAAGCTTTCGTTCGTTTACTCTCTCACCCGGCGGCGACTCGAGTTCCGCCAAGATGGTGGCACCAGCCCCGAGAGGCCCGCCTCACCCTGGTGTCACCAGGGGTGGTGTGCATGACCAGCCTCAGAAGGCCGGGGCGCCACCCAGGGTCAAGCCCGTGGCGAGCCCAGGCAGGAACCGGCTCCTTGGTCACCGGTGGCCAGAACTCGGCCACCCGTGGCCAAGCCCCACAAGAACCCAACGGCGGCCACCCATAGACGCGCGGCAAATGCGCGAACCGCCCAGTCCGGGGGCGTACACTGGTAAGCGCGAGCCGCACCGGTCCGGGGCATGCACGGAGCGCGCACCCGCAGCCACACCCGCTACGAGCCCGCAAGAGACCGGCTCTGGTCACCGGCGGCCCCGTAGATGCGCGCACTGGTTCCGGCAATGCCTGCCCCGATGAGCGCGTGCCGCTCGGTCTGGGGGGTGCACCGGTAAGCGCGATGCGTGCACCGGTGAGCGCCAGCAGTACCGGTCCGGTGCATGCACTGAGCGCCCAAGCCCGCAGCGAGCCCGGCAGGAACCGGCCTTCGTTCACCGTGGCCAAGCCCTGCAAGAAACCCACCGGTGCCCCCGTAGATGCGTGCACTGGTTCCGGCAATGCGTGCACCGGTGAGCGCGGAGCGGCCGGTCCGGGCGGCATCGCACCGAGCGCGATGCGGTACCAATGGCCAAGCCTGAGCGAGCCCCGACAGGAACCGGCCCTCGTTCACCGGTGGCCAGAACTCGGCCACCCGTGGCCAAGCCCTGCAAGAAACCCACCGGTGGTCCCCGTAGATGCGTGCACTGGTTCCGGCAATGCGTGCACCGGTGAGCGCGGAGCGGCCTGCCCGGGGGCGGCATGCACCGAGCGCGATGCGGCACCAATGGCCAAGCCCGAGCGAGCCCCGGCAGGAACCGCTCCTCGGTCAGGGGTGGCCAGAGTTCGGCCGCCCGTAGCCAATCCCGAGGCAACACCCGCAGGGACCGGCTTGGTCACCGGTCACCAGGCCCGGCCCCCGTAGTCAACTCCCGCGAAAAAGGCTCCCCTTGCGGAGAGCCTTTTCGAAAGAACCGAAGCCTTTTAGACGGGCTGCTTGTTCTTCTTGATTTCGAACATGGTGGGCCACCAATCGTACATCGTCTGGGTTTTGCCCTTCATGGTGAAGCTGCTCTTGTACTGCGTATGCTTCAGGTTGAAGTCGGTGATACCCAACTGCTGCACGGTCTGCAGTTCGCCGGCGTCACACTTGCCGTCACCGTTCTTATCCTGCCACACCGACAGGCCGGCCAGTTCCTTGCCCGAAACATGCCCGTCCAGGTTGAGGTCCAGCGTGGCCAGTTGTTCGTAGCCATTGGTGTAGCCGTTGGCGCTACCAAAGAGACAGGTGCCGTCGACCTTGCCATCCGCTTTGGGGCGAACCAGCAGACCATCGGTCTCGCCAACCCACTCCATGGCGACGGGGAAGCCGTTGCCGAAGAAGTCAAACATCACCCGGTGTTTCGTATAGAAGGCCTTGGGATGGGGCAACCAGTGTCCGTCGCTGGCGCCGATCTTACCGGTTCCCGAAAGGTCCAGCACGATCGGACTGGAGTACAATTCGCCGCTGACCGTGTAGGTCGTCTCGGTATTGGTGGTGGTGGTCTTGGTCTGGTAGGTGTCGACCTGAGTGGTATGGATGTGATTGAAGTTGGTCTCGCCATCGGCAAGAACATAATCAGTCCCCCCACTATCCAGATCACCAATCCGGATGGTATCGGGCCCGAAAGTTATGACAATCTGCTCAGGTAATTCGGTCTTCGTCACTTTGTCGACCGAGGTAGAGGTGGAAGAGTTGCTTTCGACCTTCTTGGTCGAACTGTTGTCCTGAGCGGAATGGTTCACGGTGTAACCTTTTTCCGTCTCGCGACCGGTGGAACCGGCGATCAGGTCACTGTGGGCCACGATGTTGATCTGGCCGCGCCCGCCGGTGCTGGACAGGCGATCGACAATACGCGCCTCGGCGTCTCCGTAGGCGTGGCGCAACTCCTCCAGGGTGGGATTGTAGTTAAATTGGGCGATGTTATAACGATCCGTGAAAGGGTTGTCGGCATAGCCGTCCCAGGTGGCGATGCCCAGCACCTTGGTCACATAGTTGTTGACCTGGACCAAGGTTTCGTGGGTATTACGAACCGTCTTATAGCTATCCTTATGAGTAGTCTGGACATCTCCCGGGTCGGGAGTGGCCGCGAAAGCCGCCGCCGCTCCCAGCGTCAACACCAGCCCGGCCAGAGTAAATTGTTTCACAGCGCCTCCAACGATCGAAAATTCATACAATCTAAGTATCCCTCAGGAAACGCCTCTCGGCAAGAGACGTTTCGTAAATTTTTACTCTTAAACAGAGGTGATGCGGCAGAAGCGCCGGCCCACTTTCAGCACTCCGCCCTGGCCCAACTCCAGATCTCCCGCGTCGGTCCGCTTGACTCCGTTCCAGTGCACGGCCCCCTGCTCGATCAGACGGCGCGCTTCCTTATTGCTGGGAGCCAGCCCGGCCACGATCAGCAGCCTGGCCAATCCGATCTTGCCCTCTGGAGCCAGCTCTCGCTCGACCACAAACTCCGCCATGTCGGTGGGATTCTCCTTATTAGAGAAAACCTTGACGAATTCATCCTGAGCCGCCCGGGCGGCGGCGGCTCCGTGGTAAATGCTGATGATCTCGCGGCCCAGCCAGAATTTATTGTCGCGCGGATGATCCTGGGCCAGGCGGCGGTCCACCTCGGCCAGGTCCACCTCGGTGCACAATTCGAAATAGCGTCGCATCAACCCGTCGGGAATCGACATTAGCTTGCCGAACATCTCATTGGGAGGTTCGGCGATACCCACGTAGTTGCCCAGGCTTTTGCTCATTTTCTGGACGCCGTCCAGGCCTTCGAGAATAGGCATTAAAAACACGATTTGAGGCAGTTGATCATACTCGCGCTGCAAAACCCGACCCACCAGGTTGTTAAACTTCTGGTCGGTACCGCCCATTTCCACATCACTGCGCAAGGCTACCGAGTCATAGCCCTGCATCAGCGGATAGAGCAGTTCATGAACGCCGATGGGAATGCCGCCCTTAAATCTCTTGGTAAAATCATCGCGCTCCAGTAATTGGGCGACCGTGTATTTGGAAGTCAACCCCAAAATGTCGGCAAAGCTCATGGGCAAAAGCCACTCGCTGTTGAAGCGCACTTCGGTTTTCTCCGGATCAAGAATCAGGGAGAATTGATCGCGGTAGGTGCGCGCATTGCTCTCGATTTCTTCCGGCGTCAGCACCTTGCGAGTCTCGGAACGGCCCGTCGGATCACCCACGCGAGCGGTGAAATCTCCGATCAAGAGCACCACCTGATGTCCTAAATCCTGAAACTGGCGCAACTTGCGCAGCACCACGGCAAAACCCAAATGGATATGCGGCGCGGTCGGATCGAGACCGAGCTTGATGCGCATCGGCCGCTTTTCTTTCTGGCTCAACTCGATGCGAGCCAATAGATCTTGCTCACTGATGATTTCGGCGCTGGCGCGCTTGAGGACAGCCAGCTGTTCCTGAGGACTGAGATTCTTCAAGAGATTACTCCCATTCGATGGTGCCGGGTGGTTTTGGCGTAATGTCGTAAACCACCCGGCTGACTCCGGCCACTTCATTGACGATGCGCGTGGCCAGACGAGTCAGCAAACTGTGATCCAGGTCGGCCACCTGGGCCGTCATGGCATCTTCTGAGTAAACGGCGCGCACCACCACCACCTCGGCATAAGAGCGATGGTCTCCCTGCACGCCCACCGACTTGACCGGCAGCAGGGCCGCGAAATACTGCCAGGGGCGCCGGCCGGGCCCCGCCAGGGGCAGCCTGTCCAATTCATAGCGCACGATAGCGTCGGCGGCTCGCAACACCACCAAGCGGTCCTCGCGGACCTCGCCCAGACAACGAACCGCCATACCGGGCCCAGGAAACGGCTGGCGCTCCAACAACCGCGAGTCGATTCCCAATTCGCGGCCGACCCGCCGGACCTCGTCCTTGAACAACTGCCGGAGCGGCTCCACCAGCTTGAATTTCAGGTCTTCCGGCAAGCCCCCGACATTGTGATGGGTCTTGATGTTGTGGGCTTTCTTGTGACCGCCCTGACCGCTTTCAATAACATCCGGATAAAGAGTACCCTGCACCAGATAAGGCACCTCGCCCAGAGCGGCTACCTCTTCCTCAAAGACGCGAATAAAAGCTTCCCCTATCTTCTTGCGTTTTGTCTCCGGGTCGGTCACTCCCGCCAGGCCCTTCAGGAAGCGCTCCTGAGCCTGCACCCGGCGGACATTGAGGCCCAGCATGGCCAGCGATTCCATGACCTGGTCGCCCTCATCCTGGCGCAGCAGCCCATTATCCACGAAGAGGCAGGTCAGGCGAGTACCGATGGCCCGATGCACCAGCACGGCCGCCACCGTCGAGTCCACTCCTCCGGAGATGGCGCACACCACCCGCTCCTGCCCCACCTGTTGAGCAATCTCGGCCAGGCTGGCTTCCACGAAATTGCCCGCCGTCCAGTTGAGTTGACACCCGGCCAACTCGACAAAATTCTTGAGGATGCGCACTCCGGCCGGGGTGTGGGTCACTTCGGGATGAAACTGCAGTGCATAAATCTTACGTTTCTCATCGCCCATGGCAGCCAAAGCCGTATCCGTCGAAGCCAGCGACTCGAAGCCGGCTGGAAGTTTGAACACCTGGTCGCCGTGACTCATCCAGCAATGTTCATTTTCCTGCAGACCCTGCCATAGCGCCGAAGCCTGATGAATGCGGAAAGTAGCGGGTCCATATTCACGGCGCGTGGAAGCGACCACCTGGCCGCCTAACTCTTTGGCCAGCAACTGCATCCCATAACAGATGCCCAGCAGAGGCACATCGGCCTCGAGCAAGCCCTGGGGAAGAGCGGGAGCGCCGCTTTCATAGACACTGTTGGGCCCGCCAGATAGGACTACGGCCCGGACGGGCACTCCCTGAGAAAGCTGGTCCCAACTCTGATCGGGGTCGAGCAGCTCAGCGTAAACTCCTACTTCACGAAGCCGGCGCACAATCAGCAGGTTGTATTGTGAGCCGTAATCGAGGACAACGACTCGTTCTTCTATTTGCACGGCGTTCTGCTTCGGATTCAAAAATGCACCTCCCTTCAAGGGCGAGCAGGTCCCGTGACGAACACGTCCTGGACCATGAACTTCGCTTGTTTTGCGGGCAAGGTACTGGTATAATAAGACTAGCCTTGCCGGCAGAGCAGGCAGTTCAGGGAGTGAAGGTGAGCATCTTGGAGGGGCATCCTTTCAATGACTCTCATCCTATCGTCGACAAAGGTGAGCGGAACTAGCCCGCGCCGTCAGGCAGCGGCCCCGCGGCCCAACATGAAACTCAGCCAAGTCGAGCAAATTCGCCCGAACCCTGAGTCTAAAACTGTGTTCTTACGCTCTCTTTCGACGATGGTGCTGGCCGGTGTCACTGTGGACAGGTCCCTGGACTACCTGGCGGACCAGTCGGACGATCCCAAACTCGCCGAGGTTTGCCGCGGTATGGCCCAGCGTATTCAAGGCGGTTATCCCCTCTCCGCGGCCATGAATTGCTATCCACGCGCCTTCAGCAAGTTGCAACTTCGCCTGGTACAGATGGGCGAAAAAACCGGGTTACTCGACCAGGTGCTGCTGGAACTGAGCCGCTATGAAGAAAAAGAACGGGCCCTGGTGCTCAAAGTCAAGAGCGCCCTCGGCTATCCAGCCTTCATTTTTGTCATCGCCACCATTATGATGGTCACCATTCCTCCGTACATCATGAAGGGAATGTTCGAACTCATTTCCGGTTCCGGGGTCGAGCCCCCCTTGATCACGGTGGTGGTAATGAAAATCACCACCTTCTTGCGCAGTCCGGCCTTCTACATAGGCTCACTTTTGATCGGAACCAGCTTGTGGTTCGCAGTCCCCGCCTGGCTGCGCAAACGCGACAACCAGAAGCTTGTCGCGACCTGGGTAGAGAAGATACCGGGCCTTGGGCCAGTTTACAAAGCTCTGGCCTACGCCCGTTTCTCGCGAGCTCTGAGCGTGCAGATCGAGTGCGGCATGAACCCGCTCAGTTCTCTGCCTATCTCGGCGGAAGTCACCGAAAACCCACTGCTGATCGAGTCCATCAAAGTGGCCAGCGAGGGACTCAATCAGGGCGAATCCTTTGCCGACAGCCTGGGAGCCACCGGTTTTTTCCCGAAGCTTATGTTAAACATGGTACAGGCGGGTGAAGAATCCGCCGCTCTCGGGCAGCTTTTACAGAAGTCTGCCGAGATGTATGAAGCCGAAGTCGATCACTCACTGGACATCTTTACCGCGATGTTGGAACCGGCCATAATGGCCTTCATCGGGTTTATGGTAGGAACGCTGGTGCTGGCCACCATGCTTCCCATGTCCCAGGTGATCGAAAATATGCATTAGCGTGGAGGAGAGACGATGAAGCTGCCCTGGAAAGTCCACTCCCGAAAGCGGGGAGCCGGTATCCTGACCGTTCTGACGGCCAGCTCTTTGCTGCTACTGCTGGGCCTGACCGTGGCCGGAACTTCTTTTCACCATTTAAGCGTGTCCAATCGCCTGCATCACTCCCAGGTTGCGCGCAACTTGGCCGAGGATTGTTTGGCCAAGGGGTTGGCCAAGGTCCTGGCCCACACCCCGCCGGATGACAGCAGCCCTTTTCCCGGCGTGCTGACGGTATCCAATGGAGACCCCCAGGTGGAAAGCGGGGTACTTACCTTCGATCAGACCCTGTTACCCAGCCTTAACGCCAAGCTCAAGAACACCCAAATGGTGCAGTCTATCAACAACATCGGCGGGGAGAGCTCCCTCCACATAGACGGCACGGACATCACCATCCCCGAGCACTCCATCTATCTGCGGGCGGTGGGTGTCGACCATGGCATCGAGCGTTGTATGGAAGCGGTGGTTTGGGTGCCCCCCTTCCCCTACGCCATGGCCGCTGGGGGGAAAATTTCGATCTCAGGCGATTCGAAAGTGGCCAGCGTCAAGGACATGGCCGACCTCGGTGATCCCAGCCAATACCTACCCGGCAGTCTGGCCACCAACTCCGCAGAAGACGAGGCATTAAAGCTGGATGGGACCGACATCTTGGTCACAGGCGACGTACAAGCGGCTGGCGGCGCCCATATTGCCACTGGCACGGTCATCAAAGGGGAAACTCGTCTGCACGCCGGCCAGGTGCACATCCCCACTATTAATATCGGCAGTTACAATACCTCCAGTAAACCTGGCGTCACCACCTTTACCAGCAATTCCGGACCCAATCAGGTGGACGGTTACGCCTACCGCAGTGGCCCACTGGACTTCAACAGCGGCGTGACCCTGAACGGGGGGATCGTCTACGTCGACGGTGATCTGACCGTGAACGGTCCCATCAGCGGTGAGGGCGCTTTGATCGCCACCGGCAAACTGACCATCACCGGCACGGGCCAGCTCAACAGCAACAACAAGGTGGCCTTGCTCTCCCAGCAAGATATGACCTTGACGGGCACTTCGGGTTCACACCTGGGAGCCTCGGGCCTGCTCTACACTGAGGGCAAACTCAAAGCCGACTACGCCGACATCTCCGGCAGTGCCGCCGCTCCGATCAAGGATGTGGAGTTCACCAACGTCAACATGATCCAGGATCGCACCCAGAAGGAGATCAAAATTACCACGGCGGGAGCACATGACCTTGCAGAATTCCCGCCAGCAAAGTTTCTCCCGGGTCAATCGATCGTGATTCCGGGCTTCAATTTTGACATGACCAGCCTGGGCTTCCAATCCAAAATCGTCGCCCCGCCAAGCCGTTTTCAGGATCCAACAACTCAAGAATATCACCTGAAAGTAAACTACCAGACCACCGATTCCACAGGCAAGACCAAAGCCCGCGAAATCACCAACCCTGGTCCGCCGCCTATCTACGCCAAACTCCCTCCGGGCCTCTACGAGTCTTTTAAGGACGCGAACGGCAACGTCTACCAAGGTCCCCCCACCTCTCCTTCCTCCGTATCCCCGCTCGGTCTGGCTGACCTAGAGATTACCCTGCATGGCACCACCTACAGCGGAACCGACACCACTCCCTTTACCCTGGTGCGACAGGAAGTTATCGCAGCATTAGAAACGCAGAAAGGGAGCCCGCTCAGCTCCTCCGAACTTGCCCAAGTCGACCTCCAACTTGTGGGATTCGGGCTGAGTCCCACTGCCTTGATCGACTCGTTTATGACCCTTGGCAACGTTAATATGAACAATTTGGCGATGATAGCCATGGACATGGATGGCGTCAACGAAACTTCCACACTCCCCCCTGGGGAAACCGTCACCTTCACCCTGAACCCCGGCCTTTCCAACTCCAACTTCATCAACCTGGCTGATCGCCTTCGTCTACTCTACTGGCGCGAAGTTACGCAATGAGAGGCGGATTTACGCTTCTAGAGACGATCTTTGCATCCGTCCTGTTCGGATTCATCATTCTGTTCATCGCCAACCTCTACCCCTCGTCTATCGTAGCCGTGCGCCGGGGCGAGACCCAGATTATTGCCGACAACTGCGCCCAGGCGATTCTCGAAGACTTGCGCAGTCGTTCTTTCTACAACGTTTCCACTCTGTCGCCACCCGCCTACGAGAAATGGACTTATGGAGAGACCGACTTCACCCCCACCGTGGAAATCGCCTATGAAAGCGACGCCAGTCTCGAGCCCTACCTGAAGATTGCCACGGTGACCGTGACCTGGGATTTTCAGCGGCGCACCAACAAGGTCGTGCACACTATGTACCTGCATAACGTGACCCGATGAAACGGCAAGGCTTTACGCTGGCCGAACTGACCATCACCATTGCCCTGACTTTTTTACTGGGGATGTGCGTGTTCCTGGTCATCATGCCCTCGTTCCGCATCGCAGCCGAAGGGCAAATTCGCACCGAACTCCAGCAACAAGGACAGTTGGCCTTGCAGCAAGTCACTACTGATCTGCAAGGCTCGGTTTCCAACGGGGTTACGCTGATCGCGCCCTCCGGAAGCCAGGGAATGATCATGGCCTGCCATCCTCTATCTGCCAGCACCCAGCTTTCCGGGCTGCCCTCCTTTACCCCCAAACTCCAGGTCTGGTGGCACGATCTGGCCAAAACGCAACTCTGGCGCAGGAACTTTGTCAATGGGAACCCACCCACCGGACTCACCTTAGCTTTCGAAACCACCCAGCCACTAAAGCCCACGAATGCCCAGTTGATCAGCATCGTCAGCGCCACCAGTCCTGGCACGAAAAGCTATGCCCTGTCGGTGATCAAGTTTGAGGTCGATCAAGAAACAGCCAGCGGCGGAGAAATTTACGCGCTAAGGATCGTTTTATCCAAGGTGATTCCAGGCAAGAAAGCCAACGCCGTGGTAGAACTCTTTCGAAAGGTTATGCAGAGGAACCACTACTAGATGCTACGATGGCAGGTCCTATTCTTAGGACTCTTGCTAACGCAATCCGTTTGGACGCTGCCCGAGCAGGCCAGGGAACCCATGAAATTCCAATTTCGGGTCGAGCCTCCGGGCGCGGCCGTCTATGTGGAAGCCGTCTCCAATCAGGGCAATGTGGTACGCCTCGGGTTGGCCAATGAACCCATCGTCATAGATCGGGTGAAATTCCGGAGCGGGCTTACCCTGCACATCGGAGGCGAGATGGCCGCAGGCCAGACAGAAGTCCCGCATTTCCACGGGTATTTGGCACGCCAAGAAATCGTTTCCCCAAAGGTCTTTCCAGCCGAAACTCCCAATCTCAGTGTCGACGCTCTACCGGTTATCTATTATCCCGGCCTCCATGACAGCGAGCCCATTCAGCTCAAACCAGCCCCAGGAGCAGGCGCGTTCTTTCAACGCCTGGCCTACAGCTGCACCCTTCACCCGATTCTCTTCGGCAGTTTCGTTGCCGCTCTGAGCAGCGTCGCCTTTTTTCTCATCGCCGTGGTGGTCCCCCGTCAGAAGGCCTGGCGCGAGGAGAACGCCAAAGTGGCCAAATTTAACGCTCGGCTGCGCAGCCTCGACATTCAAAACGACGTCTTCCTGGGCCGCCAATTCGGCGAATGGGCCACCGTCAAACGCCTGGGTGCCGGCGGCATGGCGGTGGTCTACAAGGGCATCTCGACCCTGACCATGAACGAGGATGAAGCCGTGGCCGTCAAAGTCATGAATCCGGAACTGGCTCAAGATCAAGACTATCGCCGCCGCTTCAGTCGCGAAGTGCAGATCTCACGCACGCTGGATCATCCCAACGTGGTGCGCATGATCGACTACGGCGAACAGGACGGCATCCTCTACCTCTCCATGGAATACATTCAGGGCGAAACCTTGCGCGACATGTTGCCCAGCAAAGGCATGCCCCTCCCCGACGGTATTCCCATCGCCCTGGGCATCGTGCAAGGCCTTATCCATGCTCACCAAAAGGGAATCGTCCACCGCGACCTCAAGCCGGATAACGTCATGGTCACCGACAATAAGCTGGTAAAAGTCATGGACCTCGGCCTGGCCAAGCGTGAAGAATCCGAGAACGTAACCAGAACCGGCGATACCTTCGGAACCCCGGCCTACATGGCCCCGGAACAGATCACCGGCGGAACCCTGCTGCCGGCCACCGACCAGTACGCTCTGGGCGTGATGATGTTTGAACTCTTCACCGGACGGCGCCCCTTCGAAGTAGCCGACTCGCTCACCCTGGTCATGAAGCACCTGCAAGAACCACCGCCGCGCATCCGCGAATATAAATCCCAACTGCCGGATGAACTGGAGAACATGATCGATCGGATGCTCCTGAAGGATCCATCCAAGCGCTTCAAGGGATTGGTGGAGGTTCAGGTGGAACTAACCAAGATTCAACGCAAATACTGCGGCACCTGACGGGCCTGTCAGCTTCGCAGGCTGTTACGAGGCAAACGACGCTCCGGCATGAATTCGACCTGGAAGCCCTCGACTTTAGGCTCAAAGTCGTTACGTCGGACCATAAAGAAAGATGCGGAAAGGCGCCTGGCCGGGGAGGCTGAGCATCCAATCAGCGCGATGGCGGCTCAGCGTCAAATCAGCACAGACGCTGCCGGAGCATCCCGATGAAGTTTCGGCGAGCGAGCAACGAGCAACGACTGGAGGGAGTCGGCTCGGCTAGCGGGCAGTGGCCAGCGATAAAGAATTCGTCGAAGACCTTGGAACGGCTGGCGGGGCTTTGCCCACGTTTGCTCAAGGCCTGGCTACTGGTCAGAGACGTCACCGGTCATCCTCGCGGACACACTCCTCCATACCTTCCGTGCCCTACGGGACGTTCGACCGCTGGGAGTCGAACTCCGGCAAGCTTTTCGGGGAATCGTTTCAAATGCTATCCTCGCCCTGGGGTCAGGCTTTCGCGGGGCCCTGGATCTGCCCAGCGGTGGACAGAGCTTCATCGACGTGATGGCCAGTTTGGAAGCTCCAAGAAGACCGAACTCATACCTAAAATTGCTCCCGCCTGGCGGCGGGTCACGCTCAAGCGTTTTGTCGTCGATAAGCTTCAATGTGACCTCGTCGACCTTTGGGTCGTTCTCGAAGGAGCGGCCCGTTTGAAGCAGCTTGACCGAGTTCTCCTGAAGGAACGGCTGCTACATTGGAGCGATCGATCTGGAGACTTATCCCGGCATAGATCATAAGCTGGGCGCACCGTGTTGGAACCCCGTGGCGCGAATTTCCTCACGATTGGCTTCGCCGTAGTCTGGCTGAGGGAGACCTGCGCGCCAGCCATTGAATATCTCCTTGATATTGAAGCCGCCAAAGCCAAACCGCACCTAGCCGAGGCCGTTCTGAACGGCGATGCACAGTTTCCTGTGAGCCTCGTCCCCGGGTGCCCGTCACGAATTGCCGCTGGCCATCCGGCGCACCATGTCTCCGTGCAGATGGACGTTACTGGCCAACAGTTGGCGCCCGTCCAATTGGAAGCGCCCTCCCCCATAGTCGGTCACCATGCCGCCGGCCTCTTCCACCAGTAAGACGCCGGCGGCCACGTCCCAGGGCCAGAGGTTTCTTTGAAAATAACCGTCCAGTCGGCCACAGGCCAGGTAGCATAGATTCAGAGCGGCGCTGCCATCGCGGCGAACCCCTTCACTGACTTCGTCAAAGCTCTGAAAAATAGCATAGTCGCGCCCTGTGGCAGTGCCAAAACCTGTCACCAGCAGAGCTCGCTCCAGTGTATCGGTGGAACTGACCTGGATCGGCCGTCCTGCCAAAAAGGCACCGCCTCCTCGACAGGCGGTGAAAGTTTCGCCCCGCACGGGATCGTGCACCACTCCTATCACGATCCGCTCCTGGTATTGAAGTCCGATGGAAACGCCAAAATGCGGGTAACCGTGGGCAAAATTCTTGGTGCCATCCAGCGGATCGACGATCCACTGGAATTCACTGCCGGACTCGTGCGGAGTCCCCTCTTCGCCGAGAAAATCGTGAGTAGGATTGTAGGTGAGCAAAACTTCTCGAATCAACCGCTGCGATTCCAGATCGACCTTGGTCACCGGGTTGAATCGGCCTTTGTAGCGCACTTCCGTATCCCCGTTCAACCAGGCGGCCCGAATGATCCGCCCCGCCCGCTGCGCAGCTTCCACTGCCTGCTCGGTCCATCGTTGCAATTCCATGGCCCCGCACTTCTGAAAGGGGGAAGGCGCCCCCTTTCGATGCGCGAAGGGCAGGGAATGGCCAGTCCGGGCAGCTTGGTAGAATACTTTCACAACAAGAAGTTGTTGTGCGCCCTCTGCCTATCAGTCGATCGGAAAGATCAACTGCAGGTTCGCACCGAAGAAAATCGCGAGGACAAGGTGGCCAAGACCAAGCTGGTTCTAACCTCCAGTGAAAGTCTCTCGCCCGACTCCGATAACCTGACCATCGTGCAATGGCTGCGTTCGGCCGCCCAGCGGCGCGAGGTTTGCAGCCAGGAAGTTTCCTTGCCAGATCTCTGGGAATTGACGGCCGAAGAGGGTTGCGCCTTCTCGTTAAGCGATCTGGCCAACATTCAATTCAACAAACCCTCTCCCGAGCAGCTTTCCGGTCTCTACCGAGCGCTCGAGCGAGATAAACTCTGGTTCGTGCGTAAAGGTCAAGATTACCAACCCCGCAGCGCCGAGCAGATCCAGGAGACCCGCCAGCGTCTGCAGGCCGAAGAAGAGCGCGCTCGCGAACGAGAGTACCTGGCCTCCTGGTTGAAAGCGCTCTGGAACGGCCAGCCGCTGCCCAGCGACGGCCACTTCGAAAAAAGCCAGTCACGTTACCTGAATTGGATTCGCGAAGTGGCCCTGCATGGTAACGAAGCGGCCCGCTTCAAGGAAATCCAGAGCCTTTTCAAGGATCTCGAGATCGGCGGCAAAGATGCGGCCTTTCGCCTCATGGTCAAAGCCGGCTTGTGGGGAGCGGACGAATTTCTCCAGTTGCATCGCTGCCATCCGCCCATGGATTTCTCGCTGGACATGGCCGCCGCGGCCGCTGACCTGCGCGCGCGACTGCACTCGGAGTTGGCCAATCCTGAACGCCTCGATCTGACCCTTCTGCCGGCCGTCACCATTGATGACCCCTGGACCAGCGAAGTCGACGACGGCCTGACTCTGGAGCGTCTGGAAGACGGCTACCGCGTGGGCATTCACATCGCGGATGCTTCGACTTTTTTAGATCCCGGTTCGGAACTTGACGAGGAAGCTCTGGAGCGCGGCACCACCATCTACCTTCCCGAGCGTAAAATTCGTATGGTTCCGGACATTCTAGGCGATGAGCTGTGCAGCCTGATCGAAGGCCAGGATCGATTGGCCTTTTCTTTCCTGGTCGAGTTCGACGAACAGCTCCAGGTGCGCTCGCATCGCTTTGCCGAGACCAAAATTCGCGTGGCCCAGAGGCTCAACTACCAACAAGCGGACGCCCTGCTGGAAGCGCGCCAACCCGGTGATTTACTCACCCTCTACGAGATTGCGCTGGCTCTGCGCACACGCCGTCAGGCGGCCGGTGCGGTGACCTTGCCGTTTCCCCGGGTGAACATTCGCGTGGAGCTGGAGGGCGACCAACCTCAGATCTCCATTACCCGAGACCAGTCGGAGGCACCGGCCCAGGTGCTGGTCAGCGAAATGATGATTCTGGCCAATGGATTGAGCGGCGGTTACTTCGCCGAACACTCCATCCCGGCGCTGTTCCGCTCCCAGCCCGAGCCGGAAAAGCCCATACCCGCCGACGTGGACACCGCTCCGGAGAATCTTCACAAGCTGCGCCGCCTGATGAAAAAGGGGGAAGTCGGGATGACCCCGGCCCGCCACTCCGGCCTGGGCATAGATGCCTACAGCCAGTCCACCTCCCCTATCCGGCGCTACGTGGACCTGATCGCCCACCGCCAGCTCAAGGCCCACCTGCGCACCGGCCAGCCCTTTTACACGGCTGAACAATTGGAGCCGATGATGCAGCGGCTCGAGCGCACCACCCACCAGGCCGAACAACTGGAACGGGAACGCAAGCAATACTGGACCCTGCGCTACCTGGAACAAAAGCGTTGGGCCGAATTGGACGCGGTAGTACTGCAGAACTTCCCCGACAAGCACTGGGTCCAGCTCAGCTCGATTCTCTACGAAACCGACTGCCCGCTGGTGCCCAAAAGACCCCTGCCTCCCGGCACCCGGCTCAAAGTGCGCATCGAAATGGTCTTCCCTCGCGAACAAGGCCTGCGCGTCACCCCTGTTTTGGACGAAGATTAACAACCGCGCAACAATCCTCCCACACGAATCGGGAAGGATGACCCTATGATTCGCACCAACCAACAGTTCTGCCATCTCTTCGGTGGCGGCGCCCGCGCACCCATCCACACCCGCCATATCCCCAAAGAAGTCACCGACAGCCTGCGGTGCCACGGTCTCGGCCGCCCCATCCACAGCCTCGACGACCCCCGCCTCGAATGCCCCGAACTACTGCTGCTCCATGGTTTCGAATGGGGCGCCAGCGAAGTCGGCAGCTGCTACCAAGCCCAACCCCAAAGAGACTACTACCAAACCATCGTCTTTCAAGAAGACGGCGGCCTCCGCATCATCAGCTGCACCGGCGACAAAATCCACGACTTATCCCGATCCCCCGAAGGCGAAGTCACCAGCCAAAGCTACAGCCACAGGGGCTTGCCAGCCAGGAACGTTCTGCTATAATACGCGGGCACTTAGGAGTGTAGCTCAGTTGGCAGAGCGGCGGTCTCCAAAACCGTAGGTCGCAGGTTCGAATCCTGTCACTCCTGCCAAAGCAAACCGCGTGACAGCGCGGTTTTTTTGTTGTGTGGGCAGCGCACCCTGCCGGCCCGCCATACCACCACAAAACGTTAACACTCTGGGCTCGTCGGGAGTACTTTCGTAGTACTTCGCAGCCCACAATCGAGCCATGGAAATTACCAACAAACTGACCCGCTCTCTTCACCAGGGAATTCGCAGGCTCACCTCGCTCCCCAGTCAGGTCGTGCAGGAAGGGCTTGACCGGGTCACCCTTGGCTCACACGATCCCCACACGCATCAGGTCGACCAGCTCCGCGAGTTGGGCAGGTCCAGGCCTTTAACCAAACGCGAGATCCAGGTCCAGTCGGATCGGGTCTTCTTCCATCAGCATCATTCGGAGCTGCAAACCGGCCAACACTGGGCGGGACGGGGAAAAGACGGCCAGCTCCACTTGCTACCGCACTCCTCGGTAGCTGCGGATATGATGATGGCGGTGGACCAGGCCACTCGAGTGGAGCAGCAGCCGCAGCGCTATTTTGTCGGCGAGGTCAAAGGCGGAGCGCAGGCAGTCCGTGCCACTGCGGGCGGCGCGGTAGCCCTCGGCAAAGCCTGTTTGCAACCTTTCACGACCGCTCAGTCCGTTCTGGACAGCGGTGCTGGCAAAGACCTGAAGTATTTCAGCGAGCACTCCACCGAGGTGGTCGAAACCTCGGCACGAGATTTTCTGGAAGCCCAAAATGATCCTGACCAGGGAGGCCAGGCCACCGGAAAGCTCTTGACCAACTTTGGACTTGCCTTCGTGCCGCTGCCGATGCCCAAGCGCCTGTGGGGTCTGAAGATGGTTGAGGGAGGCCCCAGAACTCCGCCTGAATTGGGAAGTTTTCCTTCCAGGACCTGGAGAACTCACTTCAACCACACACGACCAACCGGGCAGTTAGGTGGAAAGCCAGGGGGAATCATGGAGCCCCTGGAAATGGCCGACCCCGTCAAATTGCAGGCTCAGATCCGCCAGGAAGAATCCGCCGTGGTTCTGGCCGAACGCGGCTACAAGATCAGACACAGGCAGCAGTCCGATCTCCTGGGCGTAAAGAATCCCGACTACGAAATCGAAGGTAAAATCTTCGACCACTACGCTCCCACCAGCAACAATCCCGATCAAATCCGTAAGACCTTAGCTAAGAAGTTCAAGAAAGGCCAGACTTGCCGGGCGGTGGTTAATCTAGACGGCAGCCCGTTTACAGCGGCCGAGGTGCGCCAACAGTTATTGGCCCGGCCGGTGCGCGGAATGCAAGAGGTCATTACGATTCGGCTCGGCGAAGTCGAGCATATCTATCCGTGAGGTGCTGAATGTCGTCCTATTTTTATGAACTCTATTTCGCCGACTCCGTGCAGCCAGCCACCCTGCGTGAGCGGATCCTGGCCTTGCCGGAAGTCAAGCCCGATCCCCAATCTCCTGACCAATTTTGGGTCGGCCGCGTTCATCTTGTGCTCGACTGTGAAGACGCAGAGGAAATGCTCGATTCCATCGAGCCTCGCACCGGTATCCGCACCGGCAGTTTCAGCCTCGACGTGGGTGTGCACAGCTTCTCCCAGGCCGATACAAATCTGATGTTGGATGTCCTCATGGACATTCTCGCGGAAGGCGAAGACGCAGTGGCCGTATACCTGTCCGAGCGAATCATGCTCATGCAGAAAGACGGAAAGCTATACGTCGACTCGTCACAAATGAGCAAAGACTCCGTGGATCAACTGCGGCGCCGCCGCGAATGCCAGGAGAAAGATCTGGGCCCCATCCTCTAAAAAACCACTTCAGACTCAAACATCCGCAAAAACCGCCGGATCGACGCCACCCAATCAGGTATAGCGCTTGACCAGTTCCTGAGCGCGCCGGTGTAGCGAGCTGCGCAGCCAGGAAGGTTCCAATAGTTCGGCGCCCTGCACCGACATGAGCCAGTCCAGCACGCGGTCGGGGCCGCTGACCTGAAGTGAAAGCCGGCCGTTACTGAGCCGCTGGCTGATATGCAGGGGGGCTTGGGCCAGTTGGCGGGCCAGCGCCGGCTCGACCTGAATTTCGATACGCACCGGTCCGGCCGCCGACACCTCCCAGGGGTTCAGGCCCTGACCGAGGTATGGACCGGCGCTGGGGACGGGCAGGCCGCTGCCGTTGAGGCGGTAGCCGTTCTCACTGTCGATCTCGAAACCGCTATCCTGCAGAAGTTTGATATCGCGAAATAGATTGCGCTTGGAGGTACCGAACTGCTCGGCCAGCTCCTGAGCGGACTGGCCGGGCTTCTCCTGAATTGTGGTCAAGAGGCGGAGCAGCCGCTGAAAGCGGTGAGTGGCGTCATCTTTCACGGAGCAACTGATCCACCTTTTCCATTGGCTGAGAGCGAGCACCAGGGATGCGACCTACCCGCCCAGAAGGGGATTGCCATGCGAAGAATGCTTTTCCTTCTTTTTGTATCCTTCTCCGCGGTCGCGCAGGCTCACCCACTGGTGGACGCTGCCGAGCGGGGCGATTTGGCGGCCGTACGCTGCCTGGTAGAATCCGGGGTGCCTGTGGACTCGCGGAATGGTTCGGGTGAGACGGCACTGCACGAGGCTTGCGATGAGGGGTATCCAGCAATCGCCGAATATCTGATCAAGAACGGCGCCAACGTCAATGAGACCGATAACCAGGGTGAGAGCTGCTTCCACGAAGCCATTGAAGAGTACCTGGGCGCCGGTAAAGGGAACAAACACTACCGTACCTCCGGCACCCCCGACCCCAAAGGCGTGCTGGACCTCCTGCTCAAGGATCCACGCGTCGATCTGAATGCGCCCGACCCCTGGGGACGGACACCCCTGATGCGTTTCGCGGCCGCGAACAATAGCGAGTATGTCGCCCGCCTGCTGGCTCTGGGAGCCAGCCCCGGCGAAGTAGATCGCGAAGGCCGCACAGCCATGGATCGCACCACCGATCCGACCATCCAAAAGCTGCTCAAGCAGCGTGGTGGCATGTAGCCGTTTTCAAGCGAAACCGATGTGGGAGGAGAAACAGGGGCCGCCAAGCGCGGCCCCTGTTCTTTGTCAAGATGAAACGAATCGCGATTTTCATGCTATTGACCTGGAGCGCCGCCGCTCAGGCACCGGATCCGGCCAGAGAGCGTGCCCAGGCCATCCACGCAGGCTATGGGAAATATGAGTTTCGCATCCCAGCCCGCGACGGGAAGCGTCTCTTTACCAGCGTCTATGTTCCGAATGGGGTACATTTCGGCAAAAAATATCCCATCTTGCTCATGCGAACTCCCTATTCAGCGGCACCCTACGGTCTGGACCGCTATCGCGACAGCCTCGCTCCCATCATCGACTACGAAAAGGAAGGCTACATCTTCGCTTTTCAGGACGTCCGTGGACGCTGGATGTCGGAAGGCGAATTCGTCAATATGCGCCCCTGCCTCGACGGCGCCGGTGTAGACGAGGCCACGGATACCTACGACAGTATCGAGTGGCTTGTCAAAAATGTGCCGGGCAACTCAGGACGAGTGGGCATGTGGGGAATCTCCTATCCCGGCTTCTACACGGCCTGCGGAGCCATCCAGGGACACCCGGCGCTCAAGGCCATCTCGCCGCAGGCACCCATCGCCGACTGGTTTCGCGGCGACGACATGCATCGCAACGGAGCTTTCAATCTGCAGATGGCTTTCGGCTTTTTCGCCAACTTCGGCAAGCCGCGCCCTGAGCCCAGCGAGGTGCCTGCCAAAAATTACGAGTACCCGACCAACGACGCCTATCAATTCTTCCTGGAACTGGGGCCGGTGGGCAATGCCCTCAAGAAATTCGGCTTCGCCAACGCCTTCTGGGAAGAGATGAGCCGTCACCCCAACTACGATTCTTACTGGCAGAGCCGCAATCTCTTGCCCCATTTGCGGGGAATCAAGGCGGCCACCCTGGTGGTGGCCGGCTGGTTCGACACGGAGGACCTCTATGGACCGCTGCACATCTATCAGAGCATTCGTAAGCAAAATCCCGGAATTCCCGTCCATCTGGTAGTCGGTCCCTGGTTTCACGGCGGTTGGTGGCGTGCCGAAGGCAAGACGCTGGGAGCGGCCGACTTTGGCACCACCACCTCGCAGACTTACCAGAAAGCCGAGCTGGCCTTTTTTCAGCAGCACTTGAAAGGCACCGAGCCTTCTGGTTTGGCCGGGGCCTGGGTTTTCGAAACCGGAGCCAATCGCTGGCGATCCTTCCCGAGTTGGCCGCCCCCGCAGGCGCAACCGCTGGACTTGTTCATGAGCTCGCAGGGCAAATTGGCCACTAAAGCATCCCAGGCGGATGGTCACGACGAATTCGTCAGCGACCCGGCCCGGCCGGTCCCCTATACGGCCGACAACTCCAGCATTCGCCAGTCCAAAGACTATATGGCCGAGGATCAGCGCTTTGCCGCCCGCCGCCCGGATGTGCTGGTCTACCAGGGCGAATCACTGCGGGACGACCTCACCATCGCGGGCCCCATCGAGGTTTCCCTGTGGGTTTCCACCAGTCGCCAGGACGCCGACTGGGTGGTCAAGCTGATCGACGTCAATCCCGGCAAGCTGGCCGTCGACGACGAGAAATACCGCGGCGGCCAGCAGACGCTGGTGCGCGGCGAACCGATGCGCGGTCGCTTTCGGGAGAGTTTTGAACACCCCAAACCCTTTGAACCCGACCGGCCCACCCGAGTGCACTTTACGCTCAACGACGTGTGCCACACCTTCATGCGTAACCATCGGGTGATGGTGCAGGTTCAGTCCAGCTGGTTCCCCTATATCGACCGCAATCCGCAAAGCTGGGTGGGCAATCTGTTCGAGGCCCGCCCCGAAGACTTTGTGAAGGCCACCCATCGCCTCTACTACGGCGACGACCACCCCTCGCAGCTACGGCTTTACAAACTGGGGATTGACCAGTTGAAATGAGAGACGGGCTCCGTCCTCCAGCCGTCCGGGCAGACTACCCTGGGGTTGCAGGCGGATTCGGTGAATGCCCGGCTTGAGCTGGGAAAGATCGATGGTCATCTGGCGGTAGACGGCGTATTCGGCGGGTGCTTCCACCTGCGCAAGAAAACGGCCGTCCAGCCACACGCGAAAATCGGTGGGCGAGCCCATGGCGCTGATTCCGAACTCGAAGCGATAGGGGCAAGGGTCGGGCACGATCACCTCCATGGTGGAGGTGCCGAAGGCCCAGTGCCAGCGCATGCGCTGGTCGTGCTCTTCATTGTAAAAAGAAGGACCGAAGGAAACGCTGGGCATGAGCGGGGGCTTCCGGGCGACCTGAGCCGGGTGCAGGCGGTAGACCCATAGGTCATTCCAGGGACTGACGAAGTCCGGTTTGCGCGACCAGTTGTCCCAACTGCTCAGTTGCGGATTGGCCACACCCGCCCGGTAGAGCACGAAGGCCTCGAAACCGTAGTTCTCCAACTGTTTCATGAGAGCTTCTTTATCCTTGAAATCCAGATACTGTTGCCACTGCGATTCAGGGCGACCTTTGCAGTCACCGAAAGAGAAGCGCAGATTCTTGGAAAGCATGTAGGCGTAAAGCTGCTCGTAGGGCTCCAGCTTGTTGAGCTTCCGACCTTCCGGGTATTCCATGACCGGCCACTGAAAAACCATGGAATGGGCAGGCAGGGTCTTTTCCAGATAGTCCACCATCGCCCGCTGATTTTTGACGGTGTCCCAGATGAAGTCTTTGCCGGGAGGGCGTGGCGGCATAGTATCCAGGCAAGAGAGGGGAATCAGTAAAAAAAGCCAGGCCCAGCGCTTACCGCCGAATGTTCGCCGTTGGGTCAGCCAGTGCGCCAGGTGCAGCAAAGCACCGGCCAGGATGACCACGCTGAAACGGCAGGTACAACGAAAGAGCAGTAATCCGAAAGAGCCGGCACACATGTTGAGTCCGCCACATACACCCACCGCGACTAACCAGCCCATCATTCCGAACTCGAAGGGCAATGGCTGGCGCCTGGCAGAGGCAGCCAACCCTTGCCAAACGAGGTGAGCCACAGCCAGGAGGCCTAACAGGCCCAGGTAGTGACTTTCCATCTCGTAGCCCGTATTAAGCATCCCCTGGTAATAGTGCTGCTGAGCCCACTCGTCCAAAGGTTTGAGGTGATGCTGGCAGGGCAGCAACATCTCGGGTAAGCGCAAACCGTAGATTTGCAGTTCATTGATGGTTCTTTGAAAGGTCTGAGCTGAGCGTCCCCAGAGTAGCCAGGACAGCAAAGTGTCCAGGTGCGAAAGAAGTAAGCCCAGGACGCTGGCGCCGCTCAAAAGGAGCGCCGGGCGGGCGCGTAGCCAGTCTTTGAGCAGGAGAGGCTGCAACCAGCAAGGGAGCAGCATGAGCATCCAGGCATACCAGAAATAGGGATGAAGCCAGGCGGCCAGCCAGCATAACAAGAGCAGGCCTGACCAGTGTCTGCGCTCCAGGGCTCGCCCCTCCCAGAGCATTCGCGCAGCCAACCAATAGAGGGGCAGATGCCAGCAAAAGGATAAATTGATATGGGCGGCATCGCGTACAAAAAGAAAGCGGGAAACGGAAAAGCAAAAAGCGGCCAGCAAAGAACTGGGGCGGTCTGCGCCGCTCCGGCGGGCGCACAGAAACATGGATAGACCCGCCAGCACGTGGGCACTCAAGATCGACAGATTATATGCGGTGATGAAACCCCAAAAGCGGGTGAGGACTCCCCCGTAGGCCCAGATGAGCTCTTCAGTGGTGGGGAAATCCGCCCAGTTGGCCGTATAGGGTGCGTTCAGCCGAGACACAAAGTGGGGAAAGAACGGGTAGCCATCGCCTTCGGCAAAGGCCTGGTAGTAGCCGCACATCAAGGGGATGTCGCCCAGCGCGTACCAGGGCCGGGTCAACCCCTCCAGGGAAAAGCAATCAAAATAGTAAGCACACGGCAGCAGGCAGAGAAATCCGGCCAGGAAAAAACAGAGAATATCGAGTGGGCGATTGGCTCTTGCGGCCATGGGCAGGGCTTTGTTTGTGCCCAAATTATTCCTGTGTAGGATTCAGGGCCGGCTCTGAGAAGCCGTGGCGCGTGAGTTCCGGCCGCCTTCTCTGGGTGTTCTTCGCCCTCGTCTTTTGGAGCGTCTCGACTTTCAGCCCGTATGCCGGCCAACAGGCCGATACCTGGGGATCGCTGCTCTCGGCTCAGGCCTGGTTGGAGCACGGCCGCCCGGAACTCACTCCTTACGCCGACAAAGTCGACCTCTACGCTTATCAGTTCTTTCACAACGCCCGGGGAGCTTTTTACGCTTATCCTCCTTTCGTTCCGTTGCTGCAGGTGCCGGCCGTGGCGCTGGCCCGCCTGTTTGGCGCTCAGATGTGGGATCGCGGAGCCGATGCGCTGGTGCAACGCCAGTTGGTGGCGCTCACTCTGCTGGGCTTGACCGGCCTGCTGGCCTGGGGTTACCAGGCGCTTTTCGAACCACGTAGAGCGGCCCTCTGGGCCTTTTTGTCGGTCGGCGCCGGAGCCTGCTTGGGCGCTCTGGGAGCGGCCTTCAATAGCCAGTTGCCGGCCGTCTTGCTGGTCACCTGGGTGCAAATGCTCTTTCTCCGCGAATATTACGGAAAGGGCGAGTGGAAGGGCTGGCCAGTCGGCGTGCTGCTGGCGCTGGGTTATTTCTGCCGGCCCACCGGCGCGCTCTGGGTGCCGCCGGCGCTGCTTTATGTGCTCTGGCGCAAGCCCCGCCAATTCCCTCGGGCGCTGCTGGCGTTGCTGCTCTGCCTGGCCCTCTATTCCCTGGCCTGCTGGCACTTTTTCGGCACTCCCCTACACCCCTATTTTCGCGGCCGCACCCTTATGCTGGAGGCAGGTGACTTCAGCCTGCGCATGATCGGGATTCTCTTCAGTCCGGGCGTGGGCATCTTCGTCTATCAGCCGCTGCTGGCCCTTTCCTTCTTTCTGGGACCGGCGCGGCTGCGCCGCAACGCTTTGTTTTGGGCGCTTTATGCTTACGTCGGCCTGCACCTGACGGTGGTGGCCTTGCAACTCGACTGGTGGGGCGGGGCCAGCTACGGCTCGCGGCTGACCGCCGAAACGGTGCTGCCGCTTAGCATCATCGGCCTGATGATGCGGCCCGGGCGGGCTCTCTGGTTGGTGCTGCTGCCCGGACTGGCCTGGTCACTGTGGTTGAACGTCTGGATAGCCTACACCCGGCCGGTGGCCCACATGATCTTCGGCGACCAGACTTTTACCATCGATCCTGAAAAACGGGTGCTCTGGGAGTGGCGACTGGCCCCTTTCAACATCACGCCCGAGCGTTTGCAGCAACTGAAAGACGCGGCTCCCGCCGACCTTCTCTCGCGTTTAAATCAACCGAATCGGCAGGGTTTTGGCGACCTGGAACGAGCCGGCGATCACTTTTATATAACTCCCCGGGAAGCCCGGTCTGAAATCAGCTTCATCGCGCCCGGAGCTGCGGGCCGCCAGAGCGGTTCCGTGCTCTTCCGCTACGCCTCGCCACGCCCGGCGCCGGTGGGCCTCAATGGACGGCCCTGGACCGTGCTGCCGGCTTCCCCGGGAGTTATCGAAAAGGTGGTTTTCTTCCGCGAGGTGGAATGGGGCACGGCCGGCCGCCTGACCTTCGCCGCCACCTCGGGAATTCGCATCTTCGATCTCGAGGTCCAAAATTGGAATGCCGACCAACCCGGCGGTTTGACCTATCTGGAAGGCTGGGGAACAGACGAAGCTCGTCCCGGCCAGCCTTCTTTCCGCTGGAGCTACGGTCCCACCAGCCAACTGCGCCTGAGCACCGTGCGCGGCGGCAAGCTCAGACTCAGCTGGCTCGGCCACGCCACCAAGCCGGGCAATCACCTGGAAATCCGAGTGAACGGGCGGCCTCAAGCCCGGCTGGCCACCCTTCCCCTGGACCCCACCCCACTGCAGGCGGATCTGCGGGTAGGAGTGGGCACCAGCCTCATCGAGTTCGGCTACAGCCAATGGGGCTCCACTTCAGAAAGCGACCAGCGCCCGCTGGCGCTGGCCTTCCAAGGCCTGAAGCTGAGCTGGGCGACTTTGAGGGCCGCGAAAAAACCGCCTTGATGAAGACGTTGCTGCGCTGGAGTTTGAGTTTTACTGTTCTGGTTTGCCTTGAGTCTGGGGGCGGGAGCCCAAAGTTCGATTTTACCATCGGTAGACGGTCATTACGAGATGAATCGCCGCATCGGCGGCATTCTTGCCTATTCTCTGGGCACCTGGACCGCCTCGGGAGGAGTGCTGCGCCTGGTTCCCGATGCCGGGCGCGGTGCCAGCGGCGTTAATCGGCTACCGGCACGGTGACTTCGCAAGCATAATCCCAGGCGCGCGCAGCTTCGGTTTGGCGGACTCTCCAGTAGTCTTCCCAGTAACTCCACCAGCGCGACACCATGCCCGGAACCAGTTGCCAATCAAGGTCTCCCTGATGGCTGACCAGGGCCATGCGGCGGGCGGCCACGGCTACCCCCACCTCACCGGCCCAGAAGAGCAGACGAGCGGGACGACTGAGCAGATCCTCCGCTTCAGAAGGCCTGCCCATCTCCGCGTGGCGGTGGACCTCTTCCAGATATTCCTGCGACCCGCTTTCATAGCAAAGCCTCATCGACCGGGAAGTGAGTCGCAGCGGACGCAATGAGTCGTTCTGCAGTTGGGCGGCCCAGTCGGCCGGCAGGACCTTCTGGTCCTTGCGCAAGAAACAGCGTTGCACATCGCCCTCAAAGCGTAGAGCGATGGTTCCGCAGGGAGGACCGCCTTCGGCCAGAGGCGGCATCCAAAGCTGGGTGCCCGCGAACTCGACTTGAAACTGGCCGTCGTCCGAGACGGACCACCAGGAAAACAGACCCACGTCAGCCACCGACTGGCAGAATAACTCGAGAATTTCTGGATTCACTACGGCACAGGTTCGGTTTCCGGGGGGACCAGACCTTGCGTCAACCAGTGGCGCAGCACAAGCAGACTCAAGGGAGTCAGCAAGGCCAGCAACAAATAGGCGCCCCAGAGAATCTCCGGGCGCTGCGCCCCCTGGGCTGGAATGAAGTGCTGGAGCATCCAGCCGGAATAGGCGCCCGCGGCCGTTTTGGCCACAAACCAGGGAAAGTTGGCGAAGCTCATGGCCGCTCCTACTTTCCCCGGGGGAGCCTGCTGGGCCACAAACTCAAACAGCCGGGATTGCCAGACCGCCTCGCCCAGGCTGAAGGCCAGCACAAAAGCCAGCAACCAGGCCGTCTGGGCCGGTAGCATCAAAAACCCCAGCGACAGCGCGCTCACCAGACTGCCGCCGATCATCAAGCCCATCAAGGATCGGCCCAGCGTCAGGTAAGTGAGCAGCGGAGTGCCCACAAAGAGCAGAAAGTTGTTCAGCGCGAAACAATACTCCAGCCGGTCGTAGAACCAGGGGTAGGTGCGCAAAACGGCCGTGGGCAGAGTGTAGTTGAGATGCGCCACCAGACTACGCACCGGCACCAGCAGCCAGATGAAGACGAGAAAGCGCCGGTTCCACAGAGTACCTCCGGCACCTACCGGAGCGCTCCGGGGATAGGCCGGCTGGCGGAAACAAAGCAACTGAAATCCCCAGTTGGCCCACGTCACCAGGCTCAGCACCAGATATACGCCCTCGATATCCCCCCAGGCGCGCACCCCGGGGGCCAGCAAGAACCAGAGTACGGTTCCCAAATTCATGATGGCATAGAGCCAGCTATAGCCGGCCGCCGCCTGGGGCGCTCGAGTGTAGTCTTTAACGGCGGCGTAGACGCAAGGTTGAAAGATTCCCGTGCCGGTGGCCATCACCGTCAGCCCCAAGAGAGCCCAATCCATTCCCAATTGAGCCGAATAGAGCAACAGCGTCCGCCCCAGACCGACCAGCCCCAGAGCCCAAATCAGGGCACGGCGCGCCCCCAGCCGGTCGCACAGAGCACCCCCCGGAAACATGGCCAGGGTGACCAGGCCGACATAGTAGGATAGAACCCAGCCGGCTCGGATATCATCGACCGCGAAGTGACGCTGCAAATAAGCGATCAGCAGCGGCACCATGCCGAAGTAGCAGATGCCTTCGAACAGATTGGCCAGGTTGAGGAACACCAGAGACTTCACTTCGTGACCCCTTCTGAACGCAGGTGAATTCCCTGCAGGGTCCTAATGCTCAGGGGTGTGGTGGAACGCCTTGACCTGGACTCTAGCCATCCTGGCCGCCCTTTTCCACCTGGGCGGCGCCGCCAGCGCCCTGCACGCCATCTGGAACTGCCGGACTTCGGCTTCGGCCATCGCCTGGAGCCTGGCCCTGGTGCTCTTCCCCTACCTGACCTTACCGGCCTACTGGATCCTGGGAACCTATCGCTTCTCCGGATACCAGCGCGCCTTCCGGGCCGGCTCCCTGGATAAAAAAGTGCTGGCCGAATATGTCAAGCAGGTGGGCCACTACGCTATCAGCGACCCTGACCCGGTGGAACGGGGCTTCCAACGCCTGGCCGACTTTCCCATCACGCGCGCCAACAAAGTCGACCTGCTCATCGACGGGGAAGCCATGTTCGCGGCCCTCTTCGAGGAGATCGAAAAAGCGCAGAGCTACATCTATCTGGAGTATTTTCTCATCGCCGATGACGACATCGGCCGCACTCTGAAA
Organism: Vulcanimicrobiota bacterium; assembly: GCA_019637395.1. Classification (GTDB taxonomy): domain Bacteria; phylum Vulcanimicrobiota; class Xenobia; order Xenobiales; family JADMJV01; genus JADMJV01. The sequence continues at coordinate 86,751 of JAHBVR010000008.1, read as the reverse complement.
CGAGCCCTGATCGGCAAAGCGCGCCAGGGAGTCGCCTGCTACTTCATCTATGACGAACTGGGCAGCCTGGGATTGCCCTGGTCATATTTAAAAGACTTGCGCGAGGCCGGTATCAAGATCTACCCCTTCTATCCGGCCCGGGTGGGGGCCGGACGCCTCCAGTTCAATTTCCGCAACCATCGCAAGATCACTGTGGTGGACGGACGGGTGGCGCTGGTCGGCGGCGTCAACGTCCACGACGACTCGCTGGGGCGCAATCCCTTTTATGGAGCCTGGCGCGACACCCACGTGCGCGTCGAGGGCCCGGCCGTCGAGGGCATTCAACTGGCCTTTCTTTCCGATTACTTCTGGGCCAGCGACGGTCTGGTGCCCGAGCGCCTGGACCTGAATCCCACTCCCGCCCCGGGTCACGACACCGAGGCCCTGTATGTGGCCAACGGGCCCTCCGATCCGAACGACGAGGGCATGCTCTTTTTCCTGCACTGCATCCACTCGGCTCAAAAGCGCATCTGGCTGGCCACTCCCTATTTCGTGCCCGTTCCCTCGGTGCTGGACGCCCTCAAAGCCGCCGCGCTACGCGGCGTGGAAATCAAGGTGATCATCCCTTTGCGCTGGGATCTTTTCATCATGTACCTGGCCGCCTATTCCTACCTGCCCGAAGCGGCCGCCAGCGGCATCGAAATCTATCGCTACCGAGCCGGCCATCCTCACCAGAAAGTCATGCTGATCGACGATCATACCTCCTGGGTGGGCAGCAGCAACCTGGATGCCCGCTCCATGCACCTGAACTTCGAAGGCAACCTGGTCGTCTTCGATCAGCCCTTCGCCCTGCAGGTGGAACAGATGCTGCGGCGCGACCTGGAACAGAGCGAAGTCATGGGCCGGGACGACTACGAGAAGCGCAGCTTCTTCTTCAAGCTGGGCGTAAAAATTGCCCGGCTCTTCGAAACTATCCTGTGAAGGAAATTACAGGCCTGACATATCCTCGATCTTGATGGGCAGGTAGCGGCTGGAGTTGCGACTGGCGTCCCCTACATTGGTGTCGATGTCAACCTTCAGCGTACGCTGGGCTATAGGAGCTTCTAAAGGTCCAATAATTCCGTTAGAAATGATACGAGTGAACTTATATTCGGTAACGAAACTGGTATCGATACTGACCTGATAGGAACCGAAGCGTTTACCGCCCACGCGGACATCTTCACAGTAGGTGAAGAGGGTCTGGCCCTGGGCGTTGGGACTGGTATCTTCCATGAAATTGCCATCGCCACGGGGCGGGAATTGGTAGTCCCGTTCCATTTTCAGGCGGGCATCCTCGAGTCCGGCTTGCGCCAGGGCAAGGGCCTGGGCGGCACCTTCGACAGCGCTAACCCCACGATAGCTGGCAATCTGGGAGGTCATCAAGCCCATCCCGGCTACCAACGCCACTCCCAACACCAGCAGAGCCACAACCAGCAACATTCCGCGTCGGCGCACCTTCAGTTCCTCTTCACTCCCGGGCAGTGCACCAAACCCACGATGGGTCTAGGATTATTGCCCTCCTGATAGGTCAAAGTAATCTTCAACAATTCTTGAGAAGCCAGGGGAGTATCTTTATCCCACTCGCAACGCAGACCGGTCAGGCCGGTGCCCAGCACCAGCGGGTCACCCAAGGAACCCGAGAAGGGTCCTGCCTCCCGAACCAGGTTGCCATCGCTCTCCAGATGATAGAGGACTTTGCGCCGGTAATCGTTCTTAAAGGGTTCAAACGCAGCGTTGGCTGAAGGAACGGGCAGTGCGATGGCGCCAGGCGGATTCGTGTCGGGGATAGGATAGGAGAGGGGAGCCGGGCAGCGGACGGCATCCTGCTCGTGGACCTTGGAGAGCTGCAACTGGAAAGTGTAGTCGTCGCTGACGGCGGGAGACTGGATCGTATCGGCTTCACGCGCTTCGGTCAGCATCCGGTCCAGAGCCACCTGAGCGGCGCGCCGATGTTCATCCTTGCTGGCCATGCGGCGCGTGATCGTGAATGAATCGCGCAAGAGCATCATGAACATGCCGAAGACCAGCGATACCAGGGCGATGGTGATCAGCGTTTCCAGGAGGCTGAAGCCACTTTTTCTCATGAATCCTGGATGCTGATGGTCGGCCCATCGCCGGTCACCGTAGAGCCTCGGAATTTGCAGGTGGCGCGGGGCACGCAGTCCCCCGGGACACTATAGATGACGGAAGGGTTGCCGTTCGGAACTGCAATCTTGTGCTCCACGGTCATGTTGCCGCCCGTGGCACTCTCCAGGCAGGTGCCGGTGGCGTCACCCAGGGTGGCCCAGCGAAAGAAGGGGTCAAGAATCTCATGGCCGTTGGCCCTGAGTACGGCATAGTAGGTGGGGGTTTTGCCTCCCTGGACGACTGTGGCCGGGCTGCCCGTCACGGAGACCGTCAGGTTGGTTGTTTCTATGGACGGTTGTCCTATCAGAGTAGTAATAACTACGGGGCGATTCATCATTCCGGTGCCGATAGCCTCGGGGTCCGTGGTGTTGACCTTCACCGTAACTTGCTTGCAGCAGCGCTCCATCTTGCGCTGGTCGCTGGATTTGATCGACTCAAATTGCCAGCAGGGGGAGTAGAGTACGTAGTCCTCTACAATCACCTTCCAGCAGATTTCCGGGTAGTCGTCGTCGACTCCCGATTTGTTGTGCCATGACGACCAGCCAGCAGAAATTGGGTCAAAGGGGGTGGATCCCACAGGAGTGTGCACAGACCGGCTCCAGGCTCTGACTTCTTCCAGTTTGTTCAGCGCTACCCGCACCTTGTTCTGTTGGGCGTCAATGATACCGGAGTAGTGAATGGCGGTGTGGAAGAGCCGGAAAATCACGGTGAACCCGCCGAGCAGCACGAACATGGCTACGATCGCCTCGGCCATGCTCAGGCCGTGGCGTCGCTTTAGCGCAGATGGATGGGGAACCACGACTTACCGGTGGTCAAATCTGCGGTGAGCTTGATCGGGTCTGGAATCGGATTGGTTCCGAGAGGAAGGTTCTTCACCATCACGATGTGCAGGTTGTCCTCCGGACCACTGGTGCCGCCGGTTGGAGTGCGTATCCACATCAATCCCTTCTGCCCCGGCGTATATTCGATGGTGCTGGGCTGAGAGTCCCAATCACCCTCACTGAAAAAGCCATTGCCGATTCCACTGCTGTCCCCCTGACCGATCAGAGGGTCACCCAGAGCAATTCCCTTGTCAATGGTGCTGAAGACCTGCCCGAAGCGAGGAGACCAGTAGGCGCTCCACATCCCCTGCAGGGTGCCACCTTCCAGCAGGTTGACCTGGAATGGCCCTCCCGTCTTGGCCCCGCTTTCATTCACCTCAATTCTGTAAAGCCAGGGCCTGGGCTCGGGAGCGCAGTAAAGAATGTGATTGTTGGGCGTCCAGACGAGGCGGTCTTCTCGGAAACACACCTGGTGCAAACCTGATGTATTGTTAATCCCCATAACGTTCGAGGCCAGCAGTTTTCGGTTGTTGTAGGGCGGCACATTGGTAGGGTAGACAGGGGCCGTGTACAGGCTATAACTACCTCCCTCCCAGGCTTTGAAGACCACGTGGGAGCCGTCGGGGCTCAAACCCACCGACTCGACGTCAAGGCCCTGGGTCACCCGAACGCAGGTGAGTCCGCTCTTGTCGGTCAGATAAATATCGTTGCCGCTGGGGCCGGGGCGGTCATTCGGGCCATTGCCCGCCCTGGCGATGAAGGCGATGCGGCTGGAATCGGCCGAGGCGGCGGGGTGCCACTCGCGGAATTTCTTCGGTTCAGCCGGGGTCGAAGGCGCGATCTCGAAGCGGCGTTTGTTCCCGCCATCGGCGTTCATGCGATAAAGTCCCCGCTCGCTACCATCTCCGTTAATTCTCTCAAAGAGAATATCTCCATAAGGACCGATCTTGACGATTTTTTGTATACCCACGTCCAACCATTGCCCGGTGGCCTGATTTTGCAGCAAGAGGTTGAGCTTGAAGACATCCCCCGGCTCGGCATCGGTTGGTGGGTGCCACTGATAACTGGCCTGATAGACAGGCTTCTCCACCACACTGTTTCCCTGGAGGATCTTGGCCTTGGGATTGAAGTCCATGGCCGCGCCTTTAGGATTGCCATTTTCATCTTCCATTCGGACGGAGAAAACGCCATCGCCCCGGCCGGTGGGTGGATTGACCTTCCAGCGGCAGAAGAGACGTTCCCCGGATTCGTTGACATCCTGGGCAAAAGCCGTGACGGTAGCGAATCCATCCGGAGGAATCGTGGTGGGTCGCTCCTCGGTGGCCGTCGGTAGAGAACTGCTCCCTCGGGGATCTCCCATAGCGTGGCCCAACTGAGTCTGCTTGACCGCCGGGGCGGGAGGGTGGGAGTTGCCCTGAGTGCCCACGGTCTTTATGGAGGAACCGGCCAATCCAGACTCCACCCGGATGCCTCCGCCCCCGTTGACACAAACCGTAAAGGTCTCGCCGGCGGCGCTGAGGTTACTGTTCGAGTAAGACACACCAGCACTCACCGCGATGTGATATTCCCCTTGGAAGTGAGGCAGGCCACTACCGTCCCTGCGGCCGCGCACGGTACCGTCGGGCATAAAGACCAGCGCGCTGTCGTCCTTGCGAACATCGCCGGTATCGTGAGGAAGCCACTCGTCGACATCAAAGTCAGTCCACTTGGTCCCTGACACGAGCTCGCTACTGCTCTCCCCGCTGGCACCCCAACTGCCGATAAAGAATGACTGCCCGGGGAAGTCACCCGCATAGCTGCGCGAGCGAGTCACCCGAGGAAAGGTGAGACCCTCCAACTGATAGAGGGAAGTGCTATGAGGGCGGCCTCCCTCGGCTGGGAACATCACCGCCACCGGACTGAGCTGGCGCATCGCCAACAGGCGGGCCTGCCCCAACTCGTTGGCCAGAGCTTCCGCCATCGCCTTGACGCCGGTTTTGCCTTTCATCCGAGGTGCCCCGCTGACCATGAAGAGCCCTGCCGTGAGCCCCAGCAGACCTGCTGTGAAAACGACCTCGAGCAGGGAGAACCCCTTGCGTGTCCCCTTTGTCTGTCCCATCGTTCCACTCCCTCCAGTCTTGGAAGTCCATCTTAAGAGCTGTGGACAAGCGACGCATAAATTGCCCGGGATCCTTGTAAATTCTTTGGGCGGCTTTGTGAAACTTCGGCAAGTTTATGAGAATTCCCCCACTTATTATCGATCAAGATTGAGGATCTGGCGGGCCTCCAGACGCGGAGCCGGCTTTTTCAGCCACTGCAGATCCACCACCAGGGGAAGATGGTCGGAAGCCCTGCGAGCCAACAATGTTTTCGGCACAAAAGTACGATCCACTCGCAAGTGCTTAGTATGAAATACATGGTCGAGGTGAACCACCGGCAAAAAGCCGGGAAAGGTCCGGTGCGACAGAACTCTCTGCAGGTGCAGGCCCAGGCCCGAGATTTCTTTGGAACGCGGCCTCGCGTTGAAGTCACCGCACAAAATCAAGGGTAATTCCTGATGACGCAGATATTCCTGAATCATCACCGCCACCTGGGCGCGGCGCTCGGCCGCCAACAAGCCTAAATGCGTGTTCCACACATGCACGTCCCCATCGGGATGGGCCAGGCGGCACTGCAGCACACAGCGAGCTTCCACCGGCAGCCGGGCCGGCTTGGGCAAGGCCAGGCGCTGAAAATCGAGCAGGGGGAAGCGGGAGAGAATGGCGTTGCCATACTCTCCGCGGGTCCAACGCCGGGCGTGCACAAAGGCGCAGTGATATCCCAACCTGTCGGCCAACACATGAGCCTGGTCCTCGTAAGTAGAGCGCTTGCGTTGGGAATCGACCTCCTGCAGGGCGACCACATCCGGGGATTCGGCTTGGATGACCTGAGCGATGCGATTCAGGCTAAGGCGGCCGTCGAGTCCACGACCGGCCCGAATATTGTAGGTCATGATGCGCATAAGCCATTTCAAATTCAGGAAGCTCCGCAGAGTTCCCCTAACCACAGTTGGGCCGGACCCACGGCCTCGGGAAACCTTCTAACGGCAGGAGACGACCTGGCTGAGCAGCCAGCTCAGCGACTGAGGTGATTGGCCGCACCGCCTGGCTTCGGGAATCCGGATGTAACGGGCGGCCCGCATGGTGCACTCCGGGCAATAGAGCAAGGTGCTTTCCATTTCCCGGCCGCAGGCGGGGCACAGACAGTGAGGCTGGCGTTCGGCCGAATGCGCATTCTCGGCGGCTTTAGGACCGATGTGGCGCGGCTCGCGCCACACCACTTGCTCGCGGCGGCGCAGCCAAAAAGGAACTTGCTTCTTTTTCTTCGATGCCGATCGCAGCCAGGGCTTAAGCGGCGGCGGAGCGGGAGAGCGCAGATCGAGTTTGCGCCCCTCCTCTCCCTTGACGACAGCGACCAGATGGCGCAATACCGGAGAGACCTCTTCGCGCCCCTGAGGCGCCTTCACGACTTCCGGTGCGCTGGTCACGGTCACCACCGCACTCGAACGGGTCTTGACGGCGCCATCCAGTCGCTCGCTACGCACCTGGGCGGCTGCCCTGCGGGCCAGGCGCTTCAAGTTGCCCGGAGTCACCTTCAGGTGCAGCGACTGCCTGGACTCCCCGGGCAGTTCATCCGGGACCTCCACCATGATGCGCATGCCGGTCCGGGTTTCCTGAAAAAACTCTTTGCGCGCCTGGGAGAGGCCGGCCATGTCGAAGTAACCGAGACGAAAGACGAAAGTGACCTGACCCGGCTCCTGAGAAGTCGCCACCATGCGCGAGAGCAATTCGGGTAGACGGCGAAAGAGCACGCGGCAGGCCACGTGTTCCAGGCTTTCACTGGTTTGCACACGGTCAAGGCTGGGCGGCGCCGACTTGCGCGCTTTGGAGGCGCGCGTCCTCACCGGGCTGGATAGAGGCGATTGAAGCAGATTGCGTTCGACTTCCATTGCCCGGATTTTCACGCAAAAAGCATAAAAATCTAGGGGAGGTGGGTTGGCAAAGAGTTGTTAATCATGTGGCCAGAGCCTTTTGCTATTCTATGGATAGATCATGAGTAACATACAGGGGAACGACCTGAGTCGCCTCAAGCAGGTTCTGCTGGTGCAGAGCCAGGCTATGGTGCAACGCGGGCAAGAAATGCAAAAGAAGGGCGTTGAACAGACCGAAAAAGGCGTTCAAACGCTCGTGGATGCTGTCCAACTGGACAGCTCGGCCCAGCAGCAGCAGGCCACCGCCGACAGCCAGCTGAAACAGGCCGCTGACCAACAGACTCAGGGGCAGCAGCGTCTCGACGCCGGCCAGGGTCTGGTGCTGGCCGGGCAGGTGGCCCAGCTCGACGGCGCCGACCGCATACGCGACGGTATCGAATATCAGCAAGTCGGCCTGGACACCAAGCACGATGGTTTAAAAGACGTCAAGTCGGGCCTGAAACGCCAGCAGATCGCCGAGAACTACCAGGACAAGCAGCTTGAGCTCTTCAGCGATGCCCGCCAGGCGGAAAGCGCCCTGGAAGCGGACAAGAACGCGCAACGCAAGGTATTGGGTCAAGAGTTGCGCGCCCAAGGACGCGCCGAGCGCAAGCAGGACGCCGCCGTCAGTGGCTTCACCGGCGCCTGGGAACAGGAAAAATCCGCCCACGGACTCAAGGACGACGGCGTAGCCGTGGTCACGCAAGGTTCCGACAAAGTGGCCCGGGGAGCGCAAGCTCACGACGATTCCAAGTTCTTGGGACTGGAGTCGCACGAATCGCTCAACGAATCGCAGCGCCTCAAGACTCAATCACAGAAGTGGAGCGAGCGCGCCTCGCGCAACGGCGAGGAAGCCAACAAGCTCGGCAACCAGGCCGCCTGCAACCAGGCCCAGGCCAACAGCCTGCGGGCCCAGGCCGAACAGCTCGGCCAGAAAGCCGGTTGCCTGCAGATCGAAGCTCAGCAGTTAAACGCCCAGGCTCAGTGCCTGCAGCAGCGTGGCCACCAGTCGATCGCCTACGGCCACCAGTTGCTGATGTGCCCCTGCAGCTACTGCTGCGGTATGGCTTACATCCAGGCAGGCCAGCGCGATCTGCAGCAGGCCGCCCAACTGCGCCAGCAGGCTCAGGCCAAAACGGCCGAATTCCAGCAAGCGCAAACCGAAAGTCAGTGCAAGTCGGAACAGGCTCAATCCTTAAGCGAACAAGCCGCCTCCCAGCAGGCCCGGGCCAGCGCTCTGGCGGCCCAGGCCCAGCAGGATCAGGCCAATGCCCGGGAAGCTCAATCACAGTCGATCGAATGGCTGCAGTCGGGCCTCAAGACCTACGTGGAGTCGGCCAAGGCCGAAGTCCACAGTCTGCAGCTCAACCACGAAGGCACGGAACTTCGCGAGGACGGCATGCAGGTCTACGATCAGGGCCGCGAGATCGAAAACGAGGCGCGCACCCAGGAGCGCGGCCATCTGGCCGACTACCGCCAGGCGCGCAGAAACGAAGACGCCAGCGGAGCCCGCATCGACAACGCGCTGGGCCAGATCGGCCAGGATCGCGAGCAGGAGAAGCGGCTGCGCCAGGATGAGCGCAAAGCCTTGAAAAAACTCGGCCAGGGCCTGGGTCGCGAGCAGAAAGCCATCGACAAGGAAAGCCAGGGGCTGGCCAAGATCGATGAGGGCTTCCAGTTCGGCGAGGAAGGCCACAAGCAGGTCTCCACCGGCATCAAGGAAGTTGAAGCCGGTCTGAGCGCCGAAATGGAAGGTCTGAAGCTGGAGAATCGCGGCTACCGCATGCTCGAAGAAGCCCGCAGCCTGCGCGAACAGGCCGAAAACAACACGGCCGAAGCGGAACAGAAGAAAGCCAGGGCCCAGACCATGGAGTCGGAAGCCTGGAAGCTGATCGAAGCGGGCCGCAACCGCCAGAAGGCCGGTGAGATCGTCGAGAAGCAGGGGCACTCCTACGAGGAAGCTGCTAAGTAACTAAGAAGCGCTGGTCCGTGATCAAGCATCCGGCCCAGCATTTTTTCTTAGAAAACCTCATCGACTACGCCGGCACCTTTCCGCCGGCGGCTCTTTCCTTAGCCGCTAGCCTGGCCAATTTTCGCGCCGATCAACAAGGCCCGGCCCCTTCCATGCTGGGTCGCTTGATTTGCGCCGGCTCGGCCCTGCCCGAACTGGCCGAACTGGTGGTTTCCACAGATTCCTTCCTGATCAGCGCACTTCTGGCCAAACCCGAGGACTTGAGTCTGGTGGCCGACTTTCACGCTCGCGTCGGCAAAGCAGTCCGTGTGGATACGCTGGAAACGGCCTGGAGCGAGACCGCCTCGGAATGGTCCCGGGCCTGGAATTATCGTCTGTTCTTTGAAGTAACCTCCCCTGCCTTTGCCCAGGCGGCCGCTTTCTGCGCTCCTCAGGCCGCCCGACTCGGTTTGAAACTGCGCACCGGCTCGGTCCAAGCGGAAGGTATTCCGGCCGCCGACCAGGTGGCCGACTTTCTTGAAAAAGCTCACGCAGCCGGCGTGCCCTACAAGTTTACCGCCGGCTTGCATCACGCTCGCGCCGGCGAATACGCTCTCAGCTACGATTCAGGCTCCCCGAGAGCCCGGTGCTTTGGCTTCACCAGCCTGTTCACGCTGGCCTGCCTGCACTGGTGCGGCCAGTTGAGTAAGGACGAACTGGTCGAGCAACTGGGGAGCGATGGGACTCCGACGGCTGACAGCCAGGGCCTCCACTGGGAGCGCTGGAGTTGCAACATCGAACAAATTCGAGAATACCGGCAGCGCGGAGGCCGCAGTTTCGGCTCGTGCTCCTTCCGCGAGCCGCTGCAAGAATTACAAGAAATGGGTTGGATATGCTAGATCACACACACGACGAAAAGGCCACCAGTTGGGTCGAATCGGCCAATCTGCCGGAGACTCCCTTCCCGGTGCAGCATCTGCCCCTGGGCCGGTCCTTCGGGCGAGCTCTGGTGGCCATCGGAGATCAGGTGGTCGACCTGAGCGCCATCGCCCGCGAGAAATCCTTACCTGTATCCGACCTGAGCCAGGGCAACTTGCTGGGGTTGGCCGACCCGGCAGCGCGCCGCGAATTACGCCACTGGCTCTTCGAACAGCTGACCTCGACAACTTCCTGGTTGGCCGGGCACCGTCACTTCCTGCGGCCGTTGGCCGAAGTCCAATTGATTCTGCCTTTCGTGGTGGGAGACTACACGGACTTCTACGCCTCGATTCACCACGCCACCCGGGTGGGCTCGATGTTTCGTCCCGACAATCCCTTGCTGCCCAACTACACCTGGGTGCCCATCGGTTATCACGGACGGGCCAGCAGTCTGGTCGTCAGCGGTACACCCGTGCCCCGCCCCTCCGGTCAACTCAAGGCCGACGAGGCCCCCGCCCCCGTCTTTGGCCCCTGCAAGATGCTCGATTACGAGCTGGAACTGGGTTGCTGGGTAGGCCACGGCAATGCGCTGGGTCAGCCTATCGAACTGGCTCAAGCGCGCCATCACTGGATCGGAGTCTCGCTCCTGAACGACTGGTCGGCCCGCGACATCCAGCGTTGGGAATACCAGCCGTTGGGGCCGTTTCTGGCCAAAAGCTTCGCCACCAGCGTGTCTCCCTGGATCACCACCCAGGAGGCGCTGGCGCCCTTTTTCTGCCCGGCCGCTGCCCATTCACCGCCGCCTTTAGACTATCTGAACGACCCGGCAGACCAGCGTGAAGGCGCCCTGGATCTGCAATTGGAGGTGGAATTGGGGGGACAGATCATCTCGCGCAGCAACTCCAAAAATCTCTTCTGGACTTTAGGGCAGATGCTCACTCACCACGCCTCCAACGGTTGTCCCATGCGCCCGGGGGACCTGCTGGCCAGCGGCACCATCAGCGGCGAGACGCCGGAAAGCGCCGGCTGCCTGTTAGAACTGACCTGGGTCGGTCCGGGTCAGCCCCGCCGGCCGGTGGCTTTGCAGGATGGTAGCACGCGCACCTTTCTGCAGCAGGGCGATGAAGTGGTCTTGCGCGGCTGGGCGCGCCGAGCCGGCTTCCGCAGCCTGGGCCTGGGAGAATGTCGCGGAGCCATTCTGTAAAGGGTCTGAGTTTAGGGTCGAGAACTGGCCGCCATGCATACGCCCATCTTGACCGGAACCGGGTTGTGGACACCCGAAAACATCATCACCAATGAAGAGTTGGTCCAGTCTTTCAATGCCTACGCCGCGGGCGTGGCCGGCATGGCGCTCTCCAGCGTCGAGTTCGTGGAAAAAGCCTCGGGGATTCAGCGGCGTTATGTAGTGGATAAGGTGGGAGTTCTCGATCCGCAACGCATGAAGCCACGCATCGAGGAGCGGCCCGACGAGGAGTGGTCGATTCAGTGCGACATCAGCTGCGCCGCCGCTCGCCAGGCTTTGCAGACGGCGGGGTGCGCGCCGGAGGAGATCGATGGGGTGATCGTGGGTTGCTCCAATTTGCAGCGCGCTTACCCGGCCGTAGCCGTAGAGGTCCAGAAGGCGCTGGGCTGCGCGGGTTGGGCCTTCGACATGAACGTGGCCTGCAGCTCGGCCACCTTTGCCGCGGCCAACGCCGTCCAGGCGGTGCGCACCGGTTTTGCCCGGCGAGTGCTGGTGATCAATCCGGAAATCACCTCGGCTCATTTGAACTTCCGCGACCGCGACAGCCACTTCATCTTCGGGGACGCCTGCACAGCCATGGTGATCGAGGCGGATGCGTCCAGCGGTTGGGAAATTGTCGGTTGCAAGCTGGCCACTTCTTTTTCCAACAACATCCGCAACAACTTCGGTTTCTTGAACCGCTGCCACGAAGAGCGCGCCCACGACGCCGACAAATTGTTTCGCCAGAACGGGCGAGCTGTCTTCAAAGAAGTGGTGCCGCTGGTAGCCCGCCATCTGCAGGCTCACCTGGACGAACTGGGCATCGGCGTGGCCGAAATAAAACGCTTCTGGTTGCACCAGGCCAACCGCCACATGAATGACTTTATCGCCAAAATCGTGCTCGGCCGCGAAGCTACCCTCGAGGAAGCCCCCGTCATCCTCAACGAATTCGCCAATACCAGCTCGGCCGGTTCGGTCATCGCCTTCCACCGCTACCACGATGACCTGGCCAAAGGCGACCAGGGCATCATGTGCAGCTTCGGCGCCGGCTACTCGGTCGGCAGCGTCATCCTCCGCCGCCTGTAGCGTACAGAAAAATACCCTCTACAGGAGAGGGCAGCACAGGACTTCTTGGAGAGCAAATTGAGCAGGTGAGAGAAAGAAGTCAATCGCCCGTCGGCAATCGAATTCTGGGGTCCCTCGCCTGTTGTTACGATAGCAGCCCGGCACGATAAAATTCAATAAAACTCTTTCGGCTTTTGTTACCATCCTGTATCTTTTTATTGCCAAACTGTAACCACGGCGTTATGCACCCTAGGAATGTTTCCCAGAGCGAGCGAAAACCCGACCATGCTCAACGTATTCTCGAAGCTGCGCTCCTTTCTTCTGGGCCAGGAAATCATTGAGGCTGAGCGCCGCCGAGCCGTGCGTATTCCTTGCCGCATCAAAGTCGGAATGGAAGGGCTGGGGGCCCCGGCCACGGTTCTCAATATTTCCGTCCTGGGACTGCGCGTCGAAATCTCGGGAAGACTGCGCAAAAACACGGTGCTGGCGATTGAGGGCCGCGACTATCCGGGCCTGGCCCTCTCGGCTCGGGTTATCTGGTGCCAGCAGCGCAACAACCAGTGGCTGGCCGGTATGATGTTCGTGGGCAGCAACGAAGAAAAGAATGTGTCCTGGGTGAAAACCGCCCTGGACAAGCTGGGCGCCGGCCAGAACCGGGTCAAAGAGCGCCGCGCCCACGTGCGCGTGCCGGCTGAGGGCATTGCCTACCTGGCCAATCGCGCGGGCGATCGCCTGTGCGAGGGCCAACTGCGCAACCTGGGTCTGGGTGGAGCGCTCTTCCTCAGCGAGGTAGGCATCCAGGCCGGCACCAGCGTGCGCCTGCAGAGCGACGTGGTGGGACGCCCCAAACTGGATGAGGCCGGCACCGTGCGCAGTTGCCGCAAAGACGTGCGCAGCCAGCACTTTCTGGTAGGACTCGAGTTTTCCGACACAGGCACCGAACCGGTTCGCAAATTCCTGCGCCAACTGGGCCGTCACTAGTAGGACCCGCCGCGCCAGCTCAGAACTTCAGATACCGCGAGGTGTAATTTGGAAATGGTTCGCCGCGAAGCCGTCGTCCGCCAGGAATGGTGGGACGTTCTTCGCCCTCCGGCCGATTTAGCCCATCAGTGTGGCCAACTGATAAGTGAACAGCAACCTGAGGGTGCTCTAGAGCAGCAGAAGCTGCGCCAACTGGTCCAGGCCATCGCCGACCAACCCGAACTCTGGCAACCCCTGGTCGTTCAGGATCCCACTCGCCGGCGCTACCGCCTGCTCTATGAGGACGACCGCATCGACGTATGGGTCCTCTCCTGGATGCCGGGCCAGGCCACGGGATTCCACGACCATGATCATTCGGAGGTCGCGCTCATGTGTGTCCAGGGCACCATCCTGGAAAGGCAAATGCTGCTCCCCTCCGGCGCCTCCAAGGTGGAAATGACTCCCGGCACCGTGCGCACCGGCGGAGCCGGCTACATCCACGCGGTCAACCATCTTCACGGCGAACCGGCCGTCTCTATCCACGCCTATTCCCCTCCCCTGATACACGTCGGCCAATACGTGATCGACGAAGCCGGCATCCTCGAGCGCAAAATCGAGCACGGCCGCCGAGAGCTGATGGATAACACCATCCAGATCTAGTTGCAGGCCCAACCGTCCTTGAGAAGTACGCTGCGCAGCTTCTTCAGGGCTTTCACCTCGACCTGACGGACGGATTCGCGACTGACGCCAATTTCTTCGGCCAGCTCGTTGAGGGTGCGGGGCTGGGCGCCTTCCAGGCCGTAGCGCTGGCGCAGAATATCCAGTTCCTTCTCGTTGAGGTGGGACATCAGCCAGTCCCACTCCTGAGCGCGCAGATGGGCGGCCATCTCGCAGTCGTTGGTGGGCAGCATCGAACCCAGGTTGGTCTCCTGGCCGTCGTTGCCGAGCGGAGTTTCCAGCGAAACCGGTTCCTGGGCGATCAGCAGCACGGTACGCAGACGGCGCATCGACTCGCTCTGAAGTTCCTGAACCCGAGCCAGGTACTCGCCGTCGTGCGCTTCCACCGGGCGTTTCAGCGAACGCGACAGCTTACGGCGCAAGATCTCCTGATCCACCGGGAAGAGCTCCTGGGTAATCTCCGCGAAACTGGTCTCCCCGGCCTTGCCTTCGGTCATCCGCGAGTATTTCTGCACCACGTCATGGATGTGGACCGGCAGACGCACGGTGCGGCCTTTGTTGGCGATGGCCCGGGTGATGGCCTGGCGGATCCACCAGCAAGCGTAGGTGGAGAAGCGGAAACCCTTGCTCGGGTCGAACTTGTCGACCGCTTCCAGCAGGCCGAGGTTGCCCTCCTGGACCAGGTCGAGGAACGACATTCCCGAGCCGACATAGCGGCGGGCCATACTCAGGACCAGACGCAGATTGGCCCCGGCCAACTCCTGACGAGCCTGCTGGTCGCCATTCTGGACCGCCTGAGCCAGAGCGAACTCCTTCTCCTTGGTGAGCAACTCGAGGCCGGCCACTTCCTGCAGATAGGACTGCAGGCTGATCTGATCGGGTTCGGCCGACAGGTTCCGATGCGAGCGCACCCAGCGCATCTTCTTACCGGAGCTATTCGAACGTTGTGCTACCTGACTCATCACACTCAAACCCCTTATTGCGTCCCTGGACCACACTCCAAGGTTCTTGCTCTCATGTAATCCTAACGGGGTGATCCGATCGTCATACCACGGTATGATTTTTTTGCGCGAATTTTTGCGAGTCAAAATTTTCTGTGCTATACTGCCGCCTATGCCCAAAGACAGACAAAAACTCAAGTTTCTCCTATTCGAAGCCCGCCTGGAACAGGACATGGTGGACCATGAGCGCAGTTGCCTGGCCAAAGCCGCCCATCTCTCGGAGGAGAACTGGCAGGTCATCGACCTGACCAAGCAGATCCCCGGCGTTGACATCCTCAACGGAGTGGATGCGATCTTTATCGGTGGTACCGGTGACTACTCGGTGGCCAAAGACAAACCGGCCTTCCTCGAGCCCTTGGCCGACATCACCCTGGCCGCTCTGGACAAAGGCCTGCCCTCCCTAGGCCTATGCTACGGATTTCACCTCATGGCCAAAGCCGTGGGCGGTCGCGTGGTGCGCAGTCCCGAACAGGGAGAAACGGGCACTTTTGAGGTGATTCTCACTCCCGAAGGGCGCCAGGATCCGATCCTGGGCCACCTGCCCGAGCGCTTCATGGCGCAACAGGGTCACAACGACGTGGTGGAGGATGTGCCCGCTCCCTTCATCTGGCTGGCCACTTCGGAACGCTGCCGCTGGCAGGCCCTCAAGCACCCCGCCAAACCTTTCTACGGCCTGCAATTTCATCCCGAGCTGGGCCGCGAAGATTTCATGGTGCGCATGCGCAAGTATGCCCACGAATATGCCGCGACCCCCGAGCGCTATCGTCAAATTGACGACCAGGTGAAAGACACCCGCATCCAGGATGTGATTGAAAAGTTCATCGACAAGATGGTCCTGGGAGTTCCCCAATCAGCTACAAACCCCTGAAGATAGGCATCTCGGCCAGCCTGGTGCCGGCTGGAGTTCATCCGGGTTTGGCGCTGGGCCTGCCCGTGCTGGTGCTGCTGGAGTCGCTGGCGCATTGGGTTATGTCCCGCGGCGACCTGGCTTTTCTTATCCCCACCTCACCCGGCGCCGAATGGAACGCACCCTGCCGCATCGACGAACTGGTCAACAGTCTGGACGCCCTGGTGCTCCAGGGCGGCGCCGATGTCTGCCCACGTGCTTACGGGGAAGAGCCGGCCTGTCAGGAATGGTGCGGCGACCCTCGGCGCGATGGCTACGAACTGGCCCTGGTCAGGGAATTCCTCGAACAGCGCAAGCCGATCCTGGGCATTTGCCGTGGCATGCAGCTTCTCAACGTGGCCCTGGGCGGCAGCCTCTATCAGGATGTACCTTCGCAGTTCCCTAATTCGATCTGCCACCGCAGCGAAGGAGCCGGCAGCCAGAAAACTCCCGACAGCGGCGTACACGCCAGCCATACCGTGCGCTTCATCGACAGCAGCTGGCTGCACCGACTCTATCATGGGGAAAGCCTCCATCATCCGGTGGTCAGCGTGCACCACCAGGCGGTCAAAAGGCTGGGCGAAGGCCTCAGCGTCGAAGCCGTCTCACCTGAGGACGCCCTGATCGAAGCCATCCGCCTCGACCGCGACGACCAGTTCGCGCTGGGACTGCAGTGGCACCCGGAAATCCAACCACCCAATGACCCCGCCTACCTCGACCCCGAGCCGATTCTGCAAGCCTTTCGCCAGGCCGCGCTACAACGTCGCGCGGAAGGAGAACTACCATCCAGTCTGCAAATCCAGAACTAATGGAATCCTCGGTCTACGCCGAACTCGTCCCTCCCTATATCGCCAATCTGCGCATCTATCAAAGCGGCAAGTCGATCGCCGAAGTGCAGCGCGCCTACGGTGTGCAACAGGTCATCAAACTCGCCTCCAACGAGAACCCCTGGGGCGCTTCTCCCAAAGCCATGGCGGCCGTGCGCGCGCATCTGGCCGAAGTCCACCGCTATCCGGATCAAGCGGCTACGGAGCTGAGAGAAGCGCTGGCTCTGCGCTACCGCTTGAAGAACGAGAACATCATCGTGGGCAACGGCTCCGAGGGAATCATGGCCCTGATCGCTCGGGCCTTCCTGCATGACGACGACGAAGCCCTGACGGCCCACGGCACTTTTACCGGCTTCCCCATTCTCTGCCACAGTCGCGGCATCACTCCCACTTGCGTGCCGCTACGCGACTACTGCTTCGACCTGGAGGCCATCGCCGCCCGCATCACTCCGCGCACCAAGCTTATCTACCTGTGTAATCCCAATAATCCCACCGGCACTTTTTTCAGCCGGCGCGCTTTTGACCAGTTCATGGAGCATGTGCCGGCGCGCGTGCTGGTGCTGCTCGACGAAGCCTATTTCGAATTTGCCCACAAACTGGCCGACTACCCCGACTCCATGGACTACCGGCACGACAATGTCATCACTCTGCGCACTTTTTCCAAGGCTTACGGCCTGGCCGGACTGCGTATCGGCTACGGCTTCGGGCATCCCGAGCTGATCGCCAGCCTGTGGAAGGTCAAACTCCCCTTTGAGCCCGGCCTGTTGAGCCAGGTGGCCGGGGTGGCCGCCCTGGAAGACGAAGAATTCCTTTCCCACACCCTGGAGCAAAATCAGCAGGGGCTGGACTTGTATACTCGCGAACTGACTCGGCTGGGTATTCACTGGATTCCTTCGGCGGCCAACTTTATCGCCATCGAAACCCCCGCCGGTTGGAGTTCGCAACAGTTGTTCCAGGCGATGTTACGCCGCGGGGTGATCATTCGGCCGCTGGAACAGTCCGGCTTACCCGAAAATTTGAGAATTTCCGTGGGCAAACCCGAGGAAAATAAGAACTGTCTGAGCTGCCTGGAGGAGGTCCTGAAACTGGGCCCCGAGGCCGCTTAGCGAGGAACAAACCATGGACGCTTTCGAGAGCCTCGACAAAATTGCCCCGGCCAGGCCGGACTGGAGCTTCGTGCCCATCGTGGCCGCCGCTCTGCGTTCCAAAGCGACCTACTTGCGCATTTCGGTGGACCAGGGAGGAAGCATCTTTGATTTCGACGGCGACCCGCTGTTTGATGTCGAGAACCTTTTCCAGATCGCCCTCAAAGCCAACAACTCCCGCCCGGAAAAACATCTGGCCGGCGGTCTCTACGCGCTCAACCAGACCGAGCCGACCTGGATCAGCTATGAAAGCTGGGACGGGTCCAACGGCACCCGCCTGAAGATCGAAGCGGGCAAGCTGAAAGTCGAGAAATACAACAAGGTTCCCTGGAAGGAAGCCAACGTCCACCACCGGGTCCGCCTGCAATCGAAGAAGGGTTGGCGCCCCTTCGGCGGCCTCTTCGGCCAGGCCAGCGGCAAGCTCGAAACCATTCCCCCCGAAGTCAAGGTTATCGAGGACTACTGCCGCTTCGCCCCCATTCCCATTGAAATCAATAAGACGGTCGTTTCCAAACCGGTCGACCTGGGACGCAGCCTGGTCTGCCTGGTTTTTGAACCGCCCGCCGAACGCAAAGATGTGCCCCATCTGAATCTGGGCGTGCAGGACACCTTGGATCAGGCTACCGTCACGGCTGGCGAAGCCTACTCGGCCATTGTGGCGGTGGGTGGTCAGAACCCCCAGTTGTCGACTTTGAACCTGGTGGTGGACGGCCTGCTGGTCAAAGCTGACGACCCACAACTGTCCGGGATGGGCATCCGCTGCGTGATTACCTGCCCGGACCTGCAGGTCGACGAGAATGGTCAGATCCTCAAGGACGAGATTTACCAGAAAGTGGTCGCCGACCTGACCAGCAAGAGCCTGGCCATCGGAGAGCTGCTGGCCGACGCGCTGGGCGAGATGAATGCCCTGGATCGCGTCGAGGCGGCCGACTATGTCAAATATTACGCCGATCGCCAGGAGGCCATCGGCGAGTACGACGACGCCGAGCGCATGTTCGTCAAGCTACTGGAAGCCCAAGAAGAAGCTCTGGGGGACGACGATCCGGAACTGGCCGGCACCCTCCTCAAGATTGCCGCCATGCGCGAGCAACAGAATAACTTCCCGGGTGCTCGGGAAATGTTTCACCGCACTCTGGAACTGTTTGAAGACATTCGTCCCGACCAGGCGGTGGTGGCGACCTGTCACGCCGGTCTGGCCTCGATCGACTTTGCCGAAGAAAAGTTCGAAGAGGCCGAGCTTGAGGCGCAAATGGCGCTCGACCTGCGTAAGGCCCACCTGGACGCCAACGACCTGCAACTGGGCGTCAGCTACGAGTTGATGGCCCGAATCTATAGAGGCCGCTATCAACATCCGCACCGCAAGTTCATGGAGGTCGACACCCTCTATCTCCAGGCCATCCGTATCTTTGAAAAAAACTTCGGAGCCAACCACCTGGATGTGGCCACGCTCGTCTACGACCTGGCCGAGCACCGCCGCTCCCAGCGGCGCTATCGCGAGGCCGAGCCGCTGCTCAAGCGCGCCTACAACATCCGCAAAGACAACCTCGGTGAGCACCACGAGGTGGTGGCTGAAACCCTGGACAGTCTCGGGGGACTCTACGAAGAACAGGGACGTAGCACGCAGGCGGGGGAAGCCTACAGTTCAGCCCTGGAGATCTGGGAAAAGCTGCTCGGTCCGGATCACGAAGAGGTGCTGCGCCGGCTCAACAATCTGGTGGTGCTCTACCGTCTCTACGGCAAGTTTTCTCTGGCCGAGCCGCTCTATGAGAGAATTCTGGGCCTGCATACCGACGGGGTGGGCGACGAACCGCGCGAGGCGGCCCAGGATTACGCCAATCTGGCCCTGCTGCACGCCGCTCAATCCAAGTACGAGCAGGCCGAACCGGGACTGCGTAAAGCGCTGGAACTATTGGAAAAGGTGCCGGACGCGGCCGCCGATCGGGCCTGGGCCCTCGATCAGTTGGGTGAAATCCTGGTGCAGCAGCAACGCTACCCGGAAGGCCAGGAAAGCCTGAAACAGGCCCAGCAAATCTGGCTGGAGACCTACGGGGAAGAACATCCCGATCTGGCCGTCAACCTGGAGTTGTTGGGGCGGTTGTACTTCCGCCAGGGTCAATGGAGCGATGCCGAAGATTGCTACCGCAAAGCTCTGGCTCTTAAAGAGCGCTTCCTGGGCAACCTCCACCGCGAGACCATCTGCACCCTGGGCTCGCTGGCCGAGGTCCTGCGCGGAGCCGATCGCTCCGACGAGAGCCGCGCTCTTCACCGCGAGGTAATCTTGCGCCGCGAGAGGGCCGCTCAATTGACCAACGAGGAGCGCCTCAAAATCCAGGAAGACATCCCCGCCGGAGGCCGCTACGGCAAAGCCCGCGCGGAAGCCTTGGAGTACGCCCAGCAGGCGGCCGAACCCGCAAAATTGTACAAGCGCTACCAGGAGGCCGAGCATCTGTATCTGCGCGCCCTTTTCGCCCGCGAGCAGGCACTCGGCCCCAATCACCCCGACATCGCCTACGCCCTCGACGATCTCTGCATTCTTTACAAAAGCCACCGTAAATTCGAGGCCGCCAGCGAACTGTGCCAGCGCACCCTGGCGCTGCGCAAGAAATCTCTGGGCATCCTCCATCCCGAAGTCAGCATCAGCCTGTGCGCCCAGATCGAGATTTTAAAGACGCAAAAGCGCTGGTCAGCGGCCGAGCCGATCACCAGAGAATGGCTGGGCGTGGTGGATTCCACCGTGGGCGAGGCCCATCCGGAGTATGCCAAGGTACTGGAGCTTCAGGCCGAAATTTATGGCAACGCCGGCGCTCTGGAAAAACAGGAGGAGTGCAATCGCAAGGCCCTGGAGGTCCGCCGCCAGGCGCTGGGCACCGAGCATCCCGATTTCGCGACCAGTTTGGCCGACCTGCTCATCCTCCAGAAAAAATACGAAGAAGCCTCTCGCCTCTACAGCTTTGTGGTAAGCTCATTGGAAGAGTCTCTCGGTCCGGAGTCAGCCGAGCTGATCCCGGTCTACGAAAAGTATGCGGGCGTGCTGCGCAAACTCAATCGAGAAGCGCTGGCAGTCGAACTGGAGACCCAGGCGATGGTGATGCGCGTCCAGCACGGTTTGGACTTCGGCGACAATTAGACGGAGGGAGTGGACGATTTGCGACGATCGGGCTTTTCCTTGCTCGAGATCATTCTCGGCTGCATGTTGTTTTCCACAATTCTCGTCTACGTCGCCTCGATCTGGGGCCTGCATGCCCGAACCGTCGGAGCCACCCGTTCACGCATGATCGCCACCTTCATCGCCGGCCAGGAAGTGGAGAACTGCATCACTGTCGGCTACTCGGGCGTCGACGCCCTGGCCGCTCTGAACTGGCAATACCAGACCATCACCACCACTATCCGCGGTATGCCCGAATCCATCCAGTATGCTTACAAAATCGAGACCCGGCCCGCGGTCGATTCGGAAATCAAGGGACAACTCAAAGCTGTGCGGGTCCGAGTGGTTTTTCCGGAGAGTTCCAATAACCTCGGCAATTTGAAAGAAATCGACTATGACACCCTCATCGGCGAATCGCTCTAGAAGCGGTTTCACACTGGCCGAAGTGGTGGTGAGCCTGGCGCTCACTTCGCTACTGCTGGTCTCGCTGGCGCAATTGCTGAACTCCTGTCAAAAATACCTGAATCAGACCACCATGACCACCGAACTGCAGCAGTCCTGCGTCATCGCCACCAGCCGGCTGGTGACGGAACTCCTGGAAAGTAACGGAGTGGCCATCCGTGGCGACACGAATAATCATAAGTTCGTCACCTTCGGCTCGGCGCGCAACCAGGCGGGACAGGTTACCTTCGCCGCCAGCGGCGACCTGCAGTGGCATAGCTATATCGGCTACTATGTTGCGCCCGACGGAGAGGAAATGACTCTCTACCGGAAAGAAAAGTGGTTGGATACGCCCGTCTCCAGTCCCCCCACCATCCCCAATGATTATCATGATGCTTTTTGGACCAACCTGAACGCCTCTCGGGGCACGGTTGCCAAGAGAGTCTATTATCTGGACGTAGTGTCAAGTACCACAGTTGATGTTATACTTGGAGCAAAGTCTCGCGATAATCAGTTCCTGGTGAGTATCAAGACCAAGCTCAAAGCACGCAATTAAGGCAGGTATCGAATGCGAAACAGGCAGCAAAGAGGCTCCGTACTGGCGACCGTGTTAATGCTGACGATGTTGTTGGCCATTATCACGGCGGTGGTCGCCAGCAATACCCTGCAGAACTACAAGACCACCAACTGGTCTTCAGGCGCCGGAACTTCTCGCTATATCGCCTATGCTGGCATCCAGCACGCCATGATCAAGTTGCGCAACTTCCCGGAATACAACGACACCTTTGAAGGCCGAGTACCGGGTCGAGAAGGCTTCATCTATCGAGTGACGGTCAAAAACCAGCGCAATACGATTCCCCCCAGGGCCGGCTCCCTGGACGGCCCTTCGCTCCGCTTCAATACTGCTGAGATCCCCGTCAACTGCGCCAAAATCGAGTCGCGCGTGATCCTGGAGGAGAACGCGGACAACAGTAAAGTCGAACGTTCCCTCTCCGGAATGGTGGGAACCGCCATCTTCAAGCCCACCAACTTCAAGACCGCCGCCTCGGCCCGTTCCACCATCCTGATGACGGGAGACTCCAAGACGCGCGCTTACGATTTCTGGATGTACAAGGGTTGGGCCCGGGATAACCAATCCACCATGAGCTACGACGGCTACATCAATCCGGATCCGGCCGCCCCGGAAGATAAGAAAGACGACAAAGACGACAAGAAAGACGACCATAAAATGGTCAAGGGCAAGGCTGACGTGGCCACCAGCACTTTGATGCAGATCGGCGACACCTCCAAGGTCGAAGGCGACGTCTTCATGCCCCAACTGGTGAAGGGAACCGCCACCAGCACCGTGGATGACGGAAGTGGCGGTGTCGACACCGAAGCCGCCACAGTCGCCAGCGTCCGCCAAAAGTTGCAGGAACTCGATCCCGAAATGGCCACCGCCATGAGCGGAGTCGATACTTCGCCCACCAAGACCACCAATTTTACCGGAGAACAAAAAGCGCCCACCGTAGCGGCCGCCAAGAAAGCCGCGGTCCCCCCCTATGACAGAGCGGAGGCGACCACCGTGCTGAGCGATTTCCCCGCCAAGAAGAGGAAAGATGAGTGGGGCAACGATGTTTGGGACACCGCCATCTTAGAGCCCAAAGCTTATAAATCGGTGAGCGTGCCCTCCGGCCAGAAGCTCAAACTCAAACCCGGACGCTACTATTTTGCCGACACCTTCGAGATCAACGGCGAGATCGAAGTGGACGATTGGGATCGCGGTGACGTGGTCATCTACGTCGGCAAGAAAATGCTGGTGGGCTCGGGTGGCCGGGTCAACTTCCAGGGAGACCCGGCCCAGGTGCAGGTCTATTTCACCGACGAAGACACCGGAGAAACGGAGACCACTACCAGTACCGCCACCACCACCATCGATCCCGAAACGGGACTACCGGTTAGCGGGGTCAGCGCCAAAGCCGCCGGCTACTCGCGTCTGACCATGGCTCCGGATGCCAAAGCGACCATGGTGGCTCAGGGGAATAACTTGATCGCCAAGTTGGACAAGGCCCGCCTGCTCGGTTCGGTCTCCGGTGAAGCAGTTTGGCTCAAGAACGGCTCCACCATCGAATATGACACCAATCTTGCCGACCGTCAGATGGCCGGCTCCTCTCCCTGGCGCCTCCAGGGCGTCTACGAGACCGTCGGCCGCTAACCTAAAGGAAAACCACCACTTCGGCCCGGCGCAACATTTCGCCGGCATAGATGAACCCGGGGCGAGCACAGCGCGCCACCTGGTCGCGCCGTTCCGGATTGGGAACACTCTGCAGGATCAGGTGCAACTGGTGGTCGACCGCATCCCCTTCCTGGGGAGTGAGGCGTTCCAACCCGCACCTCTCTTCCAACTCGCGCAGGCGCTCGAGGAAAGGCGCCGATTCGCTCCAATCGTCACCTTCGTAGCGTAAAAAGTCTTCGACGTTTTCACTGATCTCGAGCAACCACTGGGCCCGCAGCTTCGGCTGGTCGGGTGGGTTCTGGGCCAGTAGAGGCTCCAGTCTTTTTTCCAGTGAGGCCGGCAGCCCGCGGAAAACATCTCGCCAGGGTGCTTCGGACCGGGGTTCCGCGGGCGGCGTTTGCCCCTGCAAGGCCAGGCGCAACTCCCGCACTTCCTGGCGCAGGCCGGCCAGCTCCCGCAACACGGTCAGACGGAAGGCGGTAAACTCCTGCTCGAACTCCACTTGCTTAGAGCGTGCCGCCCAGAGCCACCACCTTGGCCTTGAGGCTCTCGACTTCTTCCTGGAGCCTGGCCATCTCTTTGCGCTTGAGGCCGGCTTCGGCTTGAGCTCGCACGGCGCTCCGCCGCGCTTCTTTAAGCTTGGTTTCCATGGAAGCCAGCGCCTCCGACGGCTCTCCAGCCGGAGTGGCGGCCGCCGCCGGAGGTCCGGCTTTGCGCAAGGCTTCCAACTGCGCCTGAAGGACCGTGTTCTGCTTACGGCTTTCGGCCAGGGCGGCCTCCAGGGTACGGCCGCCATGCTGGATGGCTTCGGTGCTTTTTTCCAATTCCAGGCTTCGGTTTTGGAGCGCCACCAACTGTTGGTGCTTCTCGATCAAGGCAGCCTTGACTTCCTGGTATTTAGAACCGGCCAATTGCAATTTCTGGCGCAAATCGACCACCGCCGCTTCCAGCCTGGCGGTTCGTTCCGGATCGCCGCCGGGAGGCTGAGCCCTGAGCGTGGCATTCTCTTGCTCCAGCGCCAGCAAACGTTTCTCGGCCGCCTCCAGTTGAGCAGGATCGCTGTAAGGCCGGGCTTTAAGCGCCGTGTTCTCCTCCTCCAGCATGTGAAGTCGCTTTTCCAGCTCCCTGGCTCCGCGCTCGGCCTCGCTCTTGCGCGCCGACATATCCTCATTCTCGTCCTGAACGCGAGCCAGTTCATCCTGCAGATTGGTGACTTCACGCAGTAAGTCGGCCGCTTCTTCGGCGCCGCTGTCGACCTGCGCGGCAGCCTGGCGGGCCGTCTCGAGCTCCTGTTCCAGGTTCTTGATGCGATCGCGGGCGGCGTGAATGGTGGAGACAGCCTTCTTCAGCTCTTCCAGGCGAACGTTGACCTGGTCTTGCAACTGAGCAATCTGGGCATCGCGCTGTTGCAGTTGGCTCTGCAGAGCGCTGTCGCCCCGGGCTACCAGTTCGGCCAACTGTTGCTCGAGTTCCGCCACGCGGGCGCCGGCGGCACCGGTCACCTGTTGCTGAGAAAGCTCTTGAGTGAGCAAGCGAATGCGGTGGCGGGCCTCAGAAAGCTCCCGCTGTAACGTCTGCACTCGCCAGTCCTCGGAGACCGGTCCTTGGGCCTGGCGCGTGAGCAATTCGTGCACTTGCTTCTCGCGGAATTCCAGCAGCGTCTCGAATTCGGCCACCAAGTCATGAGCCTCCCGCAGACGCACAAACAACTGACGAACGGTCTCGGCGGGAACGGTCTCGCCATCAGCGGGAACGGGTGGAAGTTCGGCCGGTGGAGCAGGCTCCGAACTACGCTGCTCCAGCAACTGCAAAAGCTTCTCCTGCAGTTCGTCGGCGCGCAGCTTACGCGAGCGATTCTGTTCGGCCAGCCGCAACAAATCGCGGCGGTAACGACGGGCCACCTCGACCGCCTGCTGCAGCCGAGTTTCCAGGACCTGTGCTTTTCTTCCCGAGACTTTCCAAGCCTTTACAAGTTCTTTCAAGTTGGCTGGCCTGGTCTCTGAATCAGACTCCGTCACGGGGCGGCCATTCGCCCTGGCTATAGGGTCTCCCGCATTATCGAAAATTTTTAACAATTGTATAGTTTTATACTAGTCAAAGCATACTAGGCCACCAGGGTCCCGCTGGCCAAGCTGCGAACAGGCCGCCATGCTGCCCAGCGAATGTCCCTATCCAGAGACCAATCCGGAAAACCCGGCCAGTCATCCTTTGGGAAGCAGCTCCAACGAAGGCCAGTGTGCCCAATGTCAGCGCTATTTCCGGCGCTGTCCCGACTGTCAGGCGGCCAATCGCTGGTTGTCGAGGTTTTGTCGCAATTGTGGGCATTCGCTACAAGCTCTGGACTGGCTCCCGGAACAAGCCGATACCCCACTGCACCGGCTGCCCTTGAGCTGGCCGGGCGACTGGCACGAACCCATCGCTTCGGACCTGGCTCCGGCCTGGGCCGGACTGTTGGACGGGCGTTTCTTTATGCTCAGCCGGCAGGGTGACTTGCGCCAACTCTCCCGGCCGCCGCTTCGCCTGGAAACTCCTCAGCCGGCAGCCCGGGCACCCTCTTCGCCGCCCGCCTACCTGCACGGATTTCTCATCCTGCCCGGTCCGGACCAGGTGACGCTCATCGATCTGCTGGACATCCGCAACAGCGCCCGCAAAATCCAGCGCCTGCGCGGCCCGCTGCTGTGTCCGATCGCGGCCGACGGGGGGCAGTGGCTGGCGGCGCTGGTCATGGATGGAGAGAATCGCAGTCTGCAGCTCTTCCGCCTGCAACAAAACAGGCTGCAACTGGCCTGGAATCAGGTATTAGAAGGGTCCGCTCAGGATCGGCAGCGCTTTCCCCGCCTGTTCTGGTGTGATCATACTCTGGTCTATCTTAGCGAACTCGGGGACCTGCGCGGCTTTGAAGCGGTCAGCGGCGGCGAAGTATTTCAGCGCCAGTGTCCCTGCCCGCCAGCCGCGCTGGCCCCCTGGACCAGTGGCCCTAACGCGTACTGGGCCGGTCAGGATGGCTCGCTGTGGTGGCTGAAGACTCATCCCGAAGTGCAACTCCACCAACTGAGCGGCAGCCAGAGTTCCACCATTCTGGCTCTGAGCGGCGGAGCCCACGACCTGATTGCCAGCTTCGGCCGCAATCTGGTGCGCGTCCAATTGGAAACCAGCCGGGTGGAGCAGCTTGAGCTCCCACATTACTGCACCACTTCGCCTTGGGTCGGCCCGGACGCGGCCCTGGCCCTGTCTCAAGAAGGCCAGCTCTACCTGCTCTCGCTGGGCAGCCACACCTTCCACGTGCAAAGCGGCGACAAACTACCCGCTCCTTTCGCCGGCAGCCTGCTGCCCCCATTCTGGAACGGCCGCGAGTGGTACATCCTCGACCAGGACGGCCAGCTCTTCATCAGCCGCTGAACGCCCCCCAACCCGAGCAGCCCGCGCTCACCCGTGCACGCATTGCCGGCACCGGTGCACGCACCCCCAACCCGAGCAGCCCGCGCACCCGTGCACGCATTGCCGGCACCAGTGCACGCCCCCGACCCGAGCGGCCCGCGCTCGATGACGACGTCTTGCAGATTGCCAGAAGCCTGGCTAAGTCCAGACGGATTTCCTTGGGTCAAGCTTTGTCGCAACTGGCGCGGAAAGGCCTGCAGCCAGCCGCGCTAGCATCGGGCAACTCGCTCTTCCCCAGTTTTCCCTGTCGCCCGGATGATCCGTTGGTTACCGCCGAACAAGTTAGGGATGCCCTGGAAGAGTGGTAAAACCATTGGACGCAAACGTCCTGATCGCCCTCGCAGGGCCGGTTCATATCCATCACCAGGCCGCGCGGGACTGGTTCATCCTGAACCGAGACCAGCGCTGGGCGACTTGCTCGTTCACCGAGGCGGCCTTCGTACGGATTTCCTCCAATCCCCGGGTCTTTACCTCGGCCGCGAGCGTTGCTCAAGCTCTGCTAACACTCCAGTCTATACGGGCTCTCCCGGTCACAGCTTTCTGCCGGACCAGGTCAGCCTCGCGAACAGCCCATTCCGACCGCTCATTATTCATCACCAACAGGTTACCGAGGCTCATCTGCTGACACTGGCTCATTCCCATTTAGCCCGGCTGGCGACCTTTGACCGGGAGATTTCGCGTTTACTTCCTTCCACGATGTCTCCGGGGATATTCTGGAGGTGCTCAGCGGCTGACCGGAGGCCAGAGTTGCCCGGCCGTTGAAGGCGGGGGCGTGGAAACAGAAACCTACCTCGAGAGCCTGACCCAGCAGGTCCAGCAATGGGAAGCCTGGGAGAAGCACAGCAAGCAACAGGGCAAGCTCTGGCGCGAGCTGAGCGAGCTGATTCAAAAGGCCGACCTGGTCAAGGCCAACAAGCTGCTCAACCAGCTACAAAGCGTCCAGAACCCGCCCGCTCCCAGTGGTGAGGCGGCTGCCGCCGTCAAGTCCTGGTGCGAGACCGAAGAGCGCCAGCGACCCCTGAAGTTCGGCAAACAGCTCCGCGAAGCCGCCGAGGCGGCCGGAGTGGCTTTTCAGCAATTGGGGGCCAGCCCGCCCACGGTGCGCCTCGAACCCTTTACCGTGGAACTCGACTTCAAGAAAGGCGAAGCGGAGATCAGTTTCTCCCGCCTGGAGCTGGCCACCGTCCCGCTCGACTGCGACCAGATCTTGCGCGAGCGCGCGCGCCTGCTGGCCAGCCTGGAGAGCGCCGATTTCGAACCGGCCGAATATCTGGGCCGAGTTTTCGAAGCCTACCGGCGCACCCTGGCCGCTCAGAACCTCAAATGGGGGGAACGGGTCGATCTCGTCGAAGTCTTACCAGAACTCGCTTTTCTGCAGCAAAGCGAGCGCTTCCGCAAGGATCCTGTGCGCGAGGCCTTCAAACCGTATGGTAAAGTCCGCTTTGCCTACGATCTGGCCCGCCTGCGCCGGGCCCGGCAGTTGGAGCATCAGGGGGCACGACTCACGCTCGGCACCGCTACTCTGGGCAGCACCCGCCACAAAGACCGGGTGCTCTTCCTGGAAGAGGCCGGGCAGGGTCAATATTACTTAAGCATCGCCTTTCAAGGAGGCTCCACTCGTTGACAAGTTCCCTTACCCCCCGATTGGCCCAGCACATTTTGCAAAGGGTCGGCGAGGCCGGCCAGCCCCCCGAATGGGGCCTGAGCTTCTTGAACGTCGGTAATCAACACTATCTGGACATTCTGGCCAGCGAATATCTCGATCGTCTGCTGGACGGCAACCGAGGTTCGGCTTTCAAACTGGTGCAAGGCTATTATGGTGGCGGCAAGACCCATTTTTTGCACTGCCTGCGCGATCTGGCCTGGATGCGCGGGTTTCTTTGCTCGCTGGTACAGCTCTCGCCTCAGGAGTGTCCCTATGAGGATCCCCTCAAGGTCTACAAGGCCGTGGTCAGCCAGCTGGCCAGTCCCCCGCAGGATGGAGAAGCTCCCAGCCGCGGTCTGGGGGATATTCTCAGGGATTTTGCCGACGGACTGGCGCAGCGCATGAACGCCGAGGAGCGGGCCGCCTGGGTGAAACGCACGGCCCGCAAAGTGCAGGTCGACTCGGTCACCTTCCGCCGGGCCGTCTTCGCCTTTTTGCAGGCCTGCTGGGACAACGACGCGGCCGGCGAGGCTCTGCTGGAGAGCTGGCTGCGCGCCGATCCGGTGCCGCGCCAGGAGCTCAAGGCCTACGGCGTCTACGAAGTCATCGATCACAACAGCGCCTTCGCCAGTCTGCGCAGCCTGTGCCAGACCCTGACCGGCTTCGGCTACCCCGGCCTGGTGCTGATGTTCGACGAGGTGGATCGCAACCTGTCCTTGAGCACCAAGCGTATCGCCGCGCTGGGCGATAACCTGCGCCAGGTCATCGATCTGTGCGGCAGCGCCCAACTACCGGGAGTGCTTTTCCTGTATGCGGTGCCGCCGGAATTTTTGCGCCTGGTGGTGCCCGAATATCCGGCTCTCGATCAACGCCTGCGCAGTCCGCTGCCCTTGTCTCGGATCAGCCCGCAGTCGACTCTGATCGACCTGGAAAAGCTCCAGTTGGAACCGGAGGAATTGCTTACCGCCATCGGGCAAAAGCTGCTCAAGATTTTCCAGGTAGCCGAAAACTGGACTGCCACCGAGGCCATTCAGCAGGGCAATTTGCAGGCCCTGGCCCGGGCCTGCGCGCAGTATAGCTTTGAAGTCGGTCACCGGCGTACGTTCGTCAAATCCTGGATCGCCTTTCTGCACCAGCAAAAGCAGAACGGCGAGTCCTGGATGAGCCAGGAAATGGCCGAGAACCTGCTCACCCACGGGGTAACCACCAGCGACCAGAGCCACGACTTCCTGGATGTCTAGTGTGCTGACCAGGCGGCGACGAGCCGCCAAAAATCCTCACCTGCAAACTTTGGAGGCGTTGCGCCTGGGCGTGGTACCGCGTCAGGAGCCCGAGCAGTTGACGGTGGCCCGTGAAGCCGAACTGGAGTTGATCGCTCAGGACCTGCACGAAACCCCCCAGCAGGGGGCGGCCCGCGTCTTCTTGGGAGACTACGGCACCGGTAAGACTCACTTGCTCGAGCTGCTGGAGCACCAGGCGCTGGCCCAGGGCTTTCTATGCAGCCGGGTGGTGCTGGATGAAGAAGAAGTCCCCCCCAGCCATCCTCAGCGCGTCTACCGGGCTCTGTGCCGCGGCTTGCGCTATCCGAACGCGGACGGACAGGGTCTGGAATTGTTGCTCGACAAAGTTCAACTTCCCGCCTACCATCACTACTTCAGTCCGGTGCTAAAATACTGGCAGGCCCTGGATCCCGAAGACGGGCTGCGCGAGGAGTTACAGGAATGGATTGAGGGGCAGCCTTCTCAATCCAGCCAGGAGCTGGAAGCCCGCCTGCGCCAACGCACCCGGATCCGCGGCCAGCGCCTTTTTGCCCTCAAGGACTACCGGCCCTGGGCCCATATCTACGGTTACCTGGTTGGCGGGCTGGCCTGCATGGCTCAGAAAGCCGGCTACAAAGGCCTGGTGGTACTTTTTGACGAGGCCGAGTTTTATGCGCTGTTGAGCAGCACCGGTAAGGAGTTTGCCGACTTGGTCTTCGGTTACTATTGCACGGCCGCGCTGGGAGAAAAGCGCAGCCGCTTCAGTCTGGAGCGCGCCAAACGGGGCGGCCAGGCCATTCACCGCAGTTTTCCGCCCATCTACCAGCCCAATCAACCACTTTACTGTGTCTTCGCCTTGACCGAAGACCCCTGGGGAGTGGGAACTCTGCGCAACGTGGTGGGAGAAGAGCGCTTGCATCGCTTGACTCCACTCAAGCTGCGCGACTATCAGGCGCTTTGCCTCAAGGTGGTGGAACTCTACCGCCAGACCTATCCCGACTGCAAAGTCGGCGCCGAAGTTCAGAACCCGATGGGCCAGGTGGTTTACCGCGGAGTGGAGCGGGGCGTGCTGGGCAATCCCCGCCAGGTTCTCAAGTTCGTGATGGAGATGCTGGATTTCAGTCGATTACGCCGCCCCGAGGTAGGTGAATTCGTGGCCGAGGTGATGGAGTTATTGCGCAGCTCGTAATGGTGGTGGACGACGACCCGATCTTCCGCATGCTGGTCAAGCGCGTGGCCGAACAACTCGGCCGCCGGCAGGGCCTGGTACTGTGCGCTGATCTGGCGGAAGCTCGGACTCAGCGGGCCCGGGCGGATTTTTGGGTGGTCGACGTCAATTTGCCGGACGGATTGGGTCCGATCTGGGTAGAACAACAAAGGTCGGAGGGTTTTCAGCAGCCGGTCCTGTTGTTAAGCCATAGTAGTTGGTCGGAAGACCTGGAGCGGCTGCGCCCCTGCCAATTCGCCCGTAAGCCGTCCTCGTTGGATAGCTTGAAAGTCATGATGCAAGGATGGTGGAGTGCATGAAGGTTCTAATCCTGATGGTGGCCCTGTTATTGGCCGGTTGCGGTGGGCTGGACGGCCAGAGCGTGCACTACCTGCGCCAGTCGCAGCCCTTCCAGACCAAACTGCAGAGTTACCAGACCAAACTGAAGGAAGTGTCGGCGGTCCCCTTAGAGCAACGCGGCGCGGCCGCCAAGGCCCTGCTGGCCGAGGTGGAGGCCGATCACAAGAAACTCGGCGAACTGACCCCCAGCGCCAAGGTCATGCCGGTCCACAAAGAATTGGACACGCTCTACACAACTTTGGAGGACTTCATCAAGGCCACCCTCAGCGGACGCGGTGACGCCAAGGACCCCCGCGTGGGCCAACTCTCCAAGCAGTGGGCCGACCACCTGGATAAACTGCAGGTCGAGCTACAGCACCTGGGACCTTAGTAACTTGGTAATAGCCTGGCAACATCCGTCGAGTCGCCTTTGCATAAAGTGGTGCGAACGACTTTTTGACTGGAGTGCCCCTTGTCTGAATTTGATCACGACGAAGAATCCCAGGGCCTTGGCTCGGTTGGCTTTGACCGTTCGGGTCAGCCCTCCGCCGACCGCATCCTGAGCCTGGACGAACTGGGCGAACTCCCGGTCGCCGAGCGCGAAGCCTATTGGTATAAGCACTATTACCAGGGGGACAACGCTCCCCAGTTGACCCTCAGGGCCATTCTGATCGGCTCCATCCTGGGCATGATTATGTCCCTGTCCAATCTCTATATCGGCTTGAAGACCGGCTGGGCGCTGGGTATCGGTATCACCGCCTGCATTCTCTCCTACTCGATCGGCAAGGCGCTCAATCTGCGGATGTCGGTGCTCGAGAATAACTGTATGCAGAGCTGCGCCAGTTCGGCCGGCTACTCCACCGGCGGCACCATGGTCAGTGCCGTGGCCGCCTACCTGATGCTCACCGGCCACCACATGGAGTGGCAAACCCTGGCCATCTGGACCTTCTTCCTGGCCATGCTGGGCGTCTTTCTGGCCATTCCCATGAAACGCCAGATGATCGACGTCGATCAACTGCGCTTTCCCTCCGGTATCGCCGCCGCCGAGACCCTCAAAAGCCTGCACGCCGAGGGCGGTGAAGCCAAGGACAAGGCGGGCGCCCTGGCCAAAGCCGGCGTGCTTTCGGCCATCTGGAAAATTTGCCTGGAAATCGCCGAGAAGAGCGGCTTCAATACCACCCTGGCCCCCAAGATCAATTATTTCGGTTACGAATTCAGCAAGTGGACCATCGGCCTGGATCTCAGCCTGGTGTTGGTCGCCGCGGGAGCCATCGTAGGTTGGAAAATGTGCTGGTCGATGCTGCTGGGTTCCTTCATCAACTATGCCGTGCTGGCTCCAGCTATGGTGGCCCAGGGAGCCATCCATGGTGAAAAGCTGGGATTCCGCGAAATCGTCTCCTGGAGCACCTGGACGGGCGCCTCCCTGATGGTGACCTCCAGCCTCTTTGGCTTCGCTCTGCAGTGGCGTACCGTCTTGCGCGCTCTCTCCGGCATCACCTCCATCTTCGGCACAGCCGCCGCCGCCGGAGACAACCCGGAAGTAGAAGCCATCCAGGTCCCCAACAGCTGGTTCGTGGTCGGCTCCATCATCGCCGGCGCCGGCTGCGTGTGGGTGCTCAGCCACGCTTTCGGCACGGCCGTCTGGGCCGGCATCATCGCGGTCTTGCTCAGCTTTGTGCTGTGCCTGGTGGCCTGCCGGGCCACCGGTGAGTCCGATATCACCCCCATGGGCGCCATGGGCAAAGTGGCCCAGCTCAGCTTTGGCGTGCTGGTGCCCACCAATATGATTACCAACTTGATGACGGCCTCCGTCACCGCCGGGGCCGCCTCAGCCTCAGCCGACCTGCTCACCGATCTGAAAAGCGGCTATGTTCTCGGTGCCAACCCCAGGCGCCAGTTCATCGCCCAATTTCTGGGTGTCTTCGCCGGCACACTGATGGTGGTGCCCGCCTTTTACATCCTCGTTCCCAACGCCGAAGCGCTGGGCGGCGAGGTCTGGCCGGCTCCGGCCGCCATGGTCTGGAAGAAAGTGGCCGAGTTGCTCTCGGCCGGCGTTTCCGCGCTGCATCCCACCGCTCAGGTGGGACTGGTTGTGGGCGGCTTGTTGGGCATCGTGCTGCCCCTCATCGAGATGAACCTGCCCAAGAACCTGCGGGCCTACTTTCCCTCGGCCACCGGCCTGGGCCTGTCGTTCGTGATCCCTTTCAGCAATGCGCTTTCGTTCTTCATCGGGGCCCTCATCGGACGCATCTGGCAGAAACGCAACCCGCAGAATGCCGAGAAATACATGGTGGTGGTTTCATCGGGCATCATCGCCGGCGAATCGCTGACGGGAGTCGGCATCGCCTTGAAAGACGCCATACCAGGGGTTATCGCCGCGATCAGCAAACGCTGACCTCCATGCGCAGTTGTCGAGAGCCCAGTTGCATCGCCTGGCCGTTGCAGTCGAGCGATCAATACTGCAGTTGGTGTGGCCGCCGCCTGGTCGAGGTGGAAGCCGGCTTTGAATCCAAGCTGGGCGATGCCTGGGTCATGCTCGACCCACCGGTGCTCAACCGCGAGCGGCCACCCTCGCTGCGCCTGCGCGTGGCCCACTGCGGTGAAGCCGGCCACCTGCGGCTGAAACCGCAGGATTTCCGCCTGAGCGCGCCCTGGCTGGAACTGGATTATTCCTCGCTGGGCGAGGCGCCTCTCAAGCCGGGGGACGCCGTCCAGTTCCCGGTGCGCAAACTCAAGGTGCCCGGCCCCGAGGACCTGCCCCACGAAATCCGCGTCACCGTGGGGCAGCAGGAGGTGCGCGCCAGCACCTCGCTGACCTTCGTGCCGGCCCCGGAGTTCCACCTGGAGCTGAGTGCCTCCGAGGTGGTGCTCAGCTCGGATAGCGAACCCTATCTGGAGGGAGCGGTGGTGCTGCGGCGTGGGCGCATCTGGCTGGAAAGCCTGCCGGTGCTGGAGCCGGCCTGGGCGCGTCTGGAAATTCCCGGCGAAGAACCCGATCTCGAACTGGACTCGCTGGAGCGCCCGCGCTTTCCCTTTCGTTTCCGCTTTGCCGCGGAAGAACTGGTACAACTGCGCCAGCGCAGCGCCGATCAGGTAGCCCCGCTCCAGCGCCATGGAAAAATCAAGTTTACTTACCTGGACCGCGGCCAGAAAGGCTCCACCGGTAAGGAGAGTCTGACCGGTGAACTCAGCCTCTCCTTGCAGTTTATTCTGGCTCCCGAACTCTACATCGAGCCCTTCGGCTACGAACAGCGGCGCGACTGGTTCGCGGTGCTGGGATTACGCCATCCGAGTTCGTTCGCCCTGACCGTCTTCAACGGACCGCCCGGCTCGGCCGCCCGCCAGGAGCTGGTGGTGCAACAACTCAAGGTGCGCGACCTGGACGCCAACGAGGAGTTTCCCGTGGAAAGCTCCGATCCGCCGCCCTGGAAAGTCCAATCGGAAAATCCGCGCATCTTAAAGCTGCGTCTGCCTATCGGCATGCGGAGAATCCTCAATGGAGCCCAGGCCGTGCAACGCCGTCTCCAGCTTATCCCGGTCAGCAATGACCCGGTGCAACGCCTCTTTCACCTGCGCTTTCAAGCCGAAGCGGCCGAGGTGTTTCCCGGCTACCTGGCGGTAGACCTGGGCACCACCGCTACTTGCGCCGCGCTGGTCAGCGAAACCAAGCTGGTGGAACGGGTGGTGCTGGACGGCCAGCTCGAGTTGCCCTCGGCCATCTGTTATCTGCGCTGGAGCAACGAACCCAAGTGGGAAGTCGGCCAGAAGGCTTTGCGCCGGCGCCTGGAACCGGCCGCCCAACGCGCCGTCATCACCCAGGCCAAACGGCGCATCGGTGACGATGACAATCCGTTCGAAGTGGTCCCCCTGGATGAACCGGGGGAAACCGTCACCCTCACGGCCAGCGACGCCCTTTCCCACCTCTACCGCGAGGTGCTCGACCAGGCCCTGCGCCAGCGTCTGGCTCAGGGAACTTCGGAAGTGCTGGTGGAGCGCATGCTCATCACTCACCCCTCGCGCTTTTCGCTACGCCAGATCGAGCTGCTCAAGCAAGCCGCCCGGCGCGCTCTGCACGACCACTGGTTCTACTGGACGGGCCAGGAACGCAACGACCTGCCGGCGCCTATCACCCTGCACGAACCCACCGGCGCCGCCTTTCACTACCTCAAGGACTGGCGCAACCTGGCCCAGGTGCATGCCAGGCTGGAGGCGGAGCAACTGGACTGGCACTTGCTGGTCTATGACCTGGGGGGCGGCACGCTGGACGTCACCTTGCTCAAGCTCGAATCCGTGCAGCAACCCATCGCCGGAGAAGCCGACCAGTTTGCTTACCAGGTGGTTCCCTCCGTGGTAGGGGCCACCGGAGAGCGCTGGTTTGGCGGTCAGGACGTCACCGAGATTCTCTACGCCAAAGTCAGCCAGCAACTACAGGCGGCTCTGGGCGACTGGAGCTGGCCCGACCCCGAAGGGGGCGGCTCCGGCCGCGTCGCCTGGCAGCGCAACCGCAATCTACTGATGCATTGGTGTGAGCGTTTTAAGCTTGATCTGGTCCAAAACGAGAGGGGGGTCCTAGGGGGAGACGCAGTCCCCCCTAGAACTCCTGAGAGAAGGGATCCATGGCAGAGCTTTCCCAGTTTGACCGTCGTGGAAGGCGGTCGCGAACGTCTGGTAACCGTCTCCCACTGGCGGCAGTCGGTGCAACTGCCCACTCTGGCCGAGCTGGAAGAAGCCGTGCAGCCCCTGCTGCAACGCAGTCTCAAGCGGGTTCAGGAAATGCTCCAACGCCACCAACTGGACTCTCCGCAGGTGGTCTTGCGGGTGGGTAAAGCCAGCCAGCTCCCCTGTGTGCAGGAAGCCCTGCAACAGGCTTTCCCACAAAGTCTGTTGCTGGCTCCGGAATTGCTCAAAGGCTGCGTGGTGGAGGGCGCCTGCGTACCTCCCCTACCGGGTCTGCCCAGTGGAGTGCAGTTGTCCCGTGGCCAACGCCGCCCCGGCGTGCGCTTCCGTTGGAAGCCTCAGGACAGCTACCTGGCCACCACCTCCCGGCTAGGCATCCAGGTGGTGGATTCGGGCGAGACCTGGTTCCAGGAAGTGCTGCCCGAAGGCGCGCCCATCCCGGCCGAGGGCCTGAGTCAGTCGCTGGACGGGCTCTACCTGGAAGCCGGCGAGAATACGCTGGTGCTCTTGGAAAATGCCGGCCACGTCGATTCTCTCAAAGACAATCCGGACATTCAGAAGCTCGCCAAGATCCATTTCGAAGTCCCGGCTCTCGGCCCGGCCCAGATGGAACAATTCAGCCTGCGCTTCCAACTGAGCGTGCAGGGCCACCTGACGGTCTTTCTCTCCGCTCCGGAATGGGAAGGCGCCCAGATCGCCCAACTGGATGGCTCTCAATTAGGCAAACAGTATTAAATCAAGCGACCCTTCACCGTTTCCAATTCTCCCGGGCTAAAGCCACATTGAGTCAGAAACTCGGCGCATGGCCGTTCTCTAAGAAATTGGCGCAAATGGTCGCCCACCTTCAGCATCCAGGCCTGCAAAGCCTCGCCCTGCAAAATCGGCTCGACATCCGGTTGGTGCCGGCCGTGATAGTCATTCATGATCACCACACTGACCAGATAATCTTCCACAATCGAGTCCACCGGCACTCCGGCCAGGTCCAACAGCAGCGCCGTGATCATTCCGGTCCGATCGCGTCCGGCCGAACAATGAAAGACGATGCCTCCCTCAGGTGCGTCAAGAAAACAGCGGAAGACGCCGGCGACTTTATCCGGCCAACGGGCCAACACGTCGGCATAGTAAACGGGGGAATTCAGATGTTCGGCCCAGGCGGCCATAAACTCGGCGTCCGATTGATCCTCCACCGGCCGGTGGTGGCGCATCACCCCTGCGGGAACCGGGAGCGGCTTCACTTCATCGAGATTGCGGAGATCCACCAGGGTCCGCACTCCGGCCGCCACCAGTTGCCCCCAGCCGGTGTCGGTCAAGACGTCCAGACGCGGCGCGCGATAGAATTTTCCAAAGGCGGTTGCGGCCTGCCCGACCGGCAGACCGCCGAGGTCACGAGCGTTGTGCAGCCCCTCCCAAAGGACCGAGCGCTCCACTCAGCGCTTGAAGGGCAGGCGAATGGTGAAAGTTGAGCCCTGAGTGACCTGCGAGCGCACTTCCAGTTGTCCACCGTGCTCCTCGGTGATCTGCTTGGAAACCGCCAGACCCAGGCCGGTACCGCCCAACTCGGCGGCGGGGCCGTCTTGAACCCGGTAGAATTTCTCGAAAATCTTGGGAAGCTCGTGTTCGGCGATGCCGACGCCGGTATCGCTGACATGAATTTCCAGACCGGCCCGACGCGCTTCCGCCTGCAATTTGACCTGACCGTGACCCTTCAAGCCGGTGCACTTCACGGCGTTATCGAGCAAATTGACGACTACCTTGTGAATTTCGTCTTCGCGCACTTCGACCGCCGGCAGTCGCTCGGGCAAATCGCAAACCAGCAACAGGTTCTTCTCACGGGCCACTCCCTCGAACATGGTGGCGGCCCGCCGCAACATCGGCGTCAGATCGAGCTGGGTCGGATCGGCCGGTTTGGCGTTGGGATTAGCCGCTTCTTCCAGACTGAGCACCAGACGAGTGACGCGGTTGGTTTCCTCGTTAATCACCTGCAGGAAGCGCCTGGTCACTTCGGGACTCTGGTAAGCCCCCTCGAGCAGGGTTTCGACGTAACCCTTAATGGCCGTAATCGGAGTGCGCAACTGCTGATTGACGTCGCGCAGCAGATCGTCCAGGCCCTTTTCAATTTGCTGCACCGGCGTCATGTCTCGCAGGTAGGCAACCCAACCCTGGAGGCGGTTTTCCTCGTTGTGAACCGGCGAGAGCTGGCACAGACACAACGACTGGGGCGGAATGAGCACGACCTGTTCGACGGCGGTATCCACGGACGACTTGACGGTCTGCCCCAACAGCTTGAGGAAATCCGAAGTGGGCAAAACATCCCAAATGGACTGATCCACCCATTCCGCCTGTGGGTTAGGAGCCAGCAGCTGGAGAGCTTTATGGTTGACAAAGCGAATTCGGCCGCTACGGTCTACCCCCAGACAGGCGTCGGGCAGGCTTTCCAGCAGCGCGTCCAGCAGTTGCCCTCGGACGCGGCGAGCCACGTGGCGTTATTCAGAATCCTCATACTGGAACTTATAGCCGATGCCGTGCACCGTCTTGAGCAACTTCGGGGACGACGGCTCGTCCTCGATCTTCTGGCGCAGACGGCGCATGTGCACGTCCACCGTGCGGGTATCGCCCAGGTAGTCATAGCCCCACAGTTGCTCGAGCAGGAAGTCGCGGGTAAAGACCTTGCCGGGGTTGGTGGCCATCAGCTTGAGCAGGTCGAACTCTTTTGGCTTGAGTTCGACTTCTTTGCCGTACTTGCGCACTTCGTGCTTGACCAGGTTGAGCGAGAGGTTGCCGAAGACCAGCTCGTCCTTCTCCTCGGCCTTGCCGCTGGTGCGGCGCAACACGGCTTTGACGCGAGCCACCAGTTCGCGCGGCGAGAAGGGCTTGGGAACGTAATCGTCCGCGCCTAACTCCAGGCCGAGGATCTTGTCGATCTCCTCGCCCTTGGCGGTGGCCATGATAATTGGAGTCTTCATCTCGCGGCGCAAAATACGCGTGACCTCCAGGCCACCCTGGCCAGGCAGCATGACATCCAGGATGATCAGATCCGGACGGTCTTGCTTGGCCACGTTGACGGCTTCCACGCCGTCGTAGGCGCAAATGACCTCGTAGCCTTCCTTCTCCAGGTTGTATTTGATGAGCTCAACAATGTTGCGCTCATCATCCACGACAAGAATTCTTTCCTTGGGCATCTACAGGTGATCCCTTCCCCTACGGTTGGTCGACCGTTCTGCTTTTTGTTACAACTTCCTCCAGCCGGAGCCGAAATCCAGAATCAAATTCATTCAAGTTTGAATCTTGTTCCCCGCAGGGAACCGAGCGGCCACACCCAGAAGTGAACAACCATGAAGAAAATCTGCCCCGATCTGGTCGCCATGTCGGATGACGAACTGCGTGATTTCTGGAGCCGAAACCGTCCCGAGCAACTGAAAAGACTCGGGGATCGACTACTGGCCGAGTCGTTACCCCGAGTGGAAACCCGGGTTTGCGACTTCTACGCCAAGGACCTGGCGGCTCTGCGCCAGTCCGCCGGCTTCACCGTGGCTCAAGCAGCCGAAAGACTGAACGTAACTCCGGTCATCGTCATGTCCTGGGAGAGCGGCGAAGTTCGTCCTCCCGCCAGTCTCTCGCTGATCTACGCTCAAAGCGCTAAATAGCGCCCTCACTCGGTGCGCGCGGGCTTTTCGGGTCGGGGTGGCGTGCACCGGGTGCCGGCAATGCGTGCACCGGTAAGCGCGACCCCCCTGCCCTGCGTGCGTGCACCCCGGTTTCCCGGCAATGCGTGCACCAGTGAGCGCGACCCGCTGTGCCCGGCGGCGTGCACCCGTTCCGGCAATGCGTGCACCGGTAAGCGCGACCCGCTCTGTCCGGCCTGCGTGCACCAGTTCCGGCAATGCGTGCACCGGTGAGCGCGACCCGCTGTGCCCGGCGGCGTGCACCCGTTCCGGCAATGCGTGCACCGGTAAGCGCGACCCGCTCTGCCCTGTGTGCGTGCACCCGGTTCCGGCAATGCGTGCACCGGTGAGCGCGACCCGCCCTTGCCCGGCCTGCGTGCACCGGTTCCGGCAATGCGTGCACCGGTGAGCGCGACCCACCCTTGCCCGGCCTGCGTGCACCAGTTCCGGCAATGCGTGCACCGGTGAGCGCGACCCGCCCTTGCCCGGCATGCGTGCACCCGGTTCCGGCAATGCGTGCACCGGTGAGCGCGGCAGTCCAATCAGGTGCGCGAGAGGGTGCCTCTCGAACCCGGAAGAACATGACAGCATGCAGCTTTCGTTTGCTCAAGTATCTCGGCGGAGGCGTAACCAAGCGGATTTGAATTCGGTGTTTGAGTTTGTCTCCGCCAAGGTGCGGGATGCGGCGCTCAAAGCGTCAGGCCAGCTTTCCCACCTCGGAGTCCGCCACGCCCTGGTCGGCGGACTGGCGGTGGGTGCTCATGGCTATCTTCGAGCCACCAAGGATGTCCATTTTCTGGTGGGAGAGGAAGCCTTTGAACACCACGGCTTGCTGGTCACCTTCAAGCCGGGAATTCCCATCGAAGTCGATGGGATTCGCATTGACTACCTGTCCCCGTCGGCTTTTGGCGAACATTTGGAAGAAGCCTTCGAGGCCGTAACGCAAAGCGCGGGAGTGAATGTTCTCGGCATAGAGCCCCTGGTCTTCATGAAGTTGGTGGCCCACAGGCGCCAGGACTTGCTGGACGTTGTCGAGCTTCTGAAGGCCGGAGCGGATTCTCGGCGCATAGCTGCTTACCTGGCCGCCCATGCCCCCGAACTATCAGGTCAGTTCGAACAACTCGTCGAAGAAGCTGATTAGCGGAGGTAGTCGGGCGGCGTCGGGTAGAAGTGCTGCATGTGCGCTTCCCCTGACTCGGTCCCGGTCACCAGCGTGTTGGTCAGACCCAGGAACAGGCCGGTCTCCACCACTCCAGTCAATTGAATCAAGGCGGCGTGAATTTTCTCCGGCTGCTCCATGGGCCCGAAGCGGCAGTCAAAGATATAGTTTCCTTGATCAGTGCGAAACGGCTTACCGCCCCTTTCACGCAACTTCACCTCAGCGCCCAGCTCCTCGATGCGCTTGTGCAGCCGGGCCCAGCCGAAAGGTACGACCTCCACCGGCACCGGCCAATTTTCCCCCAACTTTGAAACCCGCTTGCTCTCGTCGATCATAATGATCAGCCGGGTGCTGGCGATGGCCACCAGCTTCTCGCGCAGCAGAGCCCCGCCGCCGCCCTTGATCAAGCGACCTTCCCCGTCGGCTTCGTCGGCGCCGTCCAGGGTCAGGTCCACCCTTTGAAAGTTGGGGTACTCGTCCACCAGGGCAATCCCTTGACGGCGCGCTTCGGCGGCCATCGCCTCGGAAGTGGCCACCGCCTGGATTTTCAAACCTCTTTCCGCCAGCAATCCCACCATGATCAGGGAAGTCGAGCCCGTCCCCAGACCCACGATCATCCCATCCTCCACCAAATCGACGGCAGCCCGGGCCGCGGCTTGCTTGGAAATCTCAAAACTCATCGGTATGCTCCTGCCCCGGCAGGCGCCGGCGGCGCACCCGGCGACGACTGCGCTCCGCCGTTTCCACAGGCCTGCGCACCACATCCTGACGCAGGCCGGTGGAGGGACGCGGAGGACCGGCCGCGCGGCGCCTGTCCTCCAGGCGCTGGCTCCAGAATTCATACTCATCCCGAAAAGCGGGTACCTCGGCCGAGAAAAATTCGAGCAGGCGCAGGGCCTCGGCAAAGCCCTCGCGCTCCTCCAGAGGACGGCCCTGGCCGCGCTTGCGCTTGCGCTTCAAAGCCAGGCGGCGGAAAAGACTGAGCGTCAGGCTCATCATTTCCGCTTCGCGGCGGGCCAGGCCCAGACGGGTCACGCAGTCAAAAACCGCCGTGTTCCAACGATCTCCCTCGTCATCGCCGCTGAGCAACCCCTCCATGAGCGCGATGGGCAGCACCCAGAAGCAAAACAACAAGGGGCGGCTCAACTTGCCCTGGCCGCGTTGCTGATCGCAGCGGCGCAGCAAACGATAGATCAACTTGCCGTCGGGGTCGAACTCCAACCCGCCGCGGGCGGCGATGCGCAGATAAGCTTCCAGATGGAAATCCATGGCTTCCAGCAGGCCGGACTCGTCCATCAATTCCAAAGAACGCGCCGCCGCTCCCTCATCCAACAGGCGGCCGAGTTCCTCAGAAACACGAGCCGGGGCACTGCGTGTGATCATCGGAGCCAGGCGAATCATGGCCCGCCAGGTTTCGGCCTCGATGGCGAACCCCAGCCGGGCCGAGAACTTGATGGCGCGGACCATGCGCACCGGGTCTTCCTGAAAGCGTTGCATCGGGTCGCCGATGGTGCGCACCATCTGCGCCTGAATGTCTTCCAGACCGCCCACGTAATCGATCAACGAAAAACCGGCGATGTCATAGAAGAGACTGTTGATGGTAAAGTCGCGGCGCTCGGCGTCCTGGCGGGGCGAGCCGAAGCGATTGTCGTCGACCACCAGCAGATCGGCTTCATCCTCCACCCCCCGGCTCTCCAGGTCCGGATTCGCCCGAAAAGTCGAGAGTTCGATGATCTTGCCGTCCGGATAGTGCAGATGAGCCAGACGAAAGCGGCGTCCAATCAAGCGGCAGTTGCGAAAAAGGCGCTTGACCTGGGCGGGCCGGGCGGAGGTTACGATATCGAAGTCTTTGGGACGCCGGCCCAGCAGCAGGTCGCGCACCCCGCCCCCTACCAGGTAGGCGGTATGCCCGGCTCGGTAAAGTCGATACAACACTTTGATAGCATCGGCGTCGATGTTGCGCCGTGAAATCGAATGCCCGGATCGCGAGATGCGCAAGGCGCCGTCGGCCGGCGCCGGCGAAGAATCAAGTTCCTCATCAAACATGGGGCCATACCTTTCCTCGGTTGGACATTTTACCTCCTTAGACAGGACTCCCAGATCCACCACCGAAGCGCAGCCCGAACAAGTGCACCCGTACCCGCCGGGGACTTAGACAACCAGTGGCTCAACGCGGGCAAATAGTGTCGAGCCACACAAGTGACTTGGGAGGAATTCATGGTGCGTTTACGAGGATTGCTGGTGGCTGGAGTTGGCATCGCCCTCAGCCTGGCTGCCTGGTCGGACCCCAACTGGAAGACGTTGACCGACGCTCCGCGCGATTTTGAAGGACAGGGCTTTAATCATGAGCGGCCCATCCATAACCCTCACTCCGGTGGCGACATCATCATCGAGATGCCGAACGACACCTGGGTGCTGAACTACGCCGGCGCCATGGGCGCTGACAAAGAATACTACAACGAAATCATCGGCGCCCGCATGGGCATCTGGGCCGGCTCCAGCCTCGCCGGCAAGCAGCCCCGCGCCGTCGTCAGCGAATGGATCGGCAACATCAAGCAGATCACCGGTGGCGACTGGCAGGCCCCGAAAGCCACCACCATCGCCGGCAACCCGGTGGTTCAATCGTGGGGCGTGGACGCGTTCGGCAACTATGCCTACCGCGTAGTGGCCTACACCAAATTCGGCCAGAACTACGCCATCGTCACTCGTATTCCGTACGAGCACCGCTGGAACCGCGCTCTCGATGAAGACATGACCTATATCATCACCGACAGCCACCTCAGCACGATGGCCGTGAAGCGCCAGCTCAAACGCCAAGAGCGCCGCTAACCGGCGTTGGTTCGAGCCCTTCGAACGGTCCTGACACTGGGGCTGGTGGTCCAAGCGACCGCCGGCCCTTTGTCTGAGCGCTTCCTGATCACCGCCCAGAGCGGACCGCTGAGCAAGATCTTCGTGGTCCGGCGTGACGGACGGGATTGGCATCGCCTCACCAACCAGGTGGGCAGCGAGGCCGATGCCGCCTATTGCCCGGCTCGCGGCGAAGTCTATTACCGCAAGCTGCTACGCGGCAACTGGGAACTGGCCGCCTGGAACCTGGAGCGCCAGGAAGAGCGGGTTCTACATCGTCACCTCGCTCTGGATCGGCAGCCGGCGCCTTCTCCGGACGGCAACTGGCTGGCCTTTACCAGCAATCGCTTCGGCAACGACGAGATCATGCTGCTGCCGCTGGACAAGCCCGAAGCGGAACCGCTACGCCTGACCTGGGACCAGGGCCAGAACGCCACCCCGAGCTGGTCGCCGGACGGCCAAAGCCTGGTCTTCGCCAGCCGGCGCAACGGCCAGAGCGACCTCTATTCGGTCGATATCGCTACTGGCGAGGAAACCCGTCTTACCAACAGCAACCAGGACGAAGTCGACCCGCGCTGGTCTCCGGGCGGCGATAAAATTCTCTTTCAGACGACCCGCACCCGCTATCGCCAGGGCCAGATCGGCGTGCTCAACCTGGACACCCGGGAGACCTCCTACTTCCCTGAAATCGGCGGCTCCGCCCACCAACCCAGCTGGTCTCCCGACGGCAACTCCATCCTCTACCTGGACTACCGCTCCGCCCGCGCCCCCTCCAGCCCGGCCCTTACCATGTTCTCCCTTACGGACCGCGAGACGGCGCCGGTCGTCCTCTACCGGCGCGAATTCGAACTCACCCAATGGAGTTTCCGCCAGGCCTCCTGGAACCTGACCGGCCCGTAAACTCAGGGCTCGAGCCGGGTCATTCAAAATCCAAAGCGAGAGTAGCCAGAGCCTTGACGGGATCGTCCCGCGTGAAGTATCGAAGCAGGACGAAAACTTCAACTAGCCCAAGACTTCGCGAGCGATTTCGCTTTTCACCTCATCGCGAACGGACGCAAAATAATCCGGCGACCGGCGAAAGAAAACCGCGCCAAACCCCTGACGCAACCTGCCTCCAGGGCGGGTCGAAGGGTAGCAACCCCGTCGTTTCCGGCGAATCTCAACCGGAATGGCAACTGGTTTCGATAGTTCGCTTCACGTGATACCTCGCCGAGCAGT
This sequence comes from Vulcanimicrobiota bacterium, assembly GCA_019637395.1. Lineage (GTDB taxonomy): Bacteria > Vulcanimicrobiota > Xenobia > Xenobiales > JADMJV01 > JADMJV01. The sequence goes on along the minus strand of JAHBVR010000008.1, from coordinate 41,892 downwards.
AATGATTACCTGAAGTGCAAGCCTCCCCCCAGTCGGCCTGTCAACCGTCCGAAGAGACTTTTGTCGGCACAGCTCTCCGCCAGGCCTCCTCCAATCGCTTCAGGTGTTCTTTCACCTGATGGCGCATACCACCGGACTGCATCGGCGGAGCCGGAACCGGCTCCAGAAAAGTCACCCGCATGGGACTGTAACGCGGACGAAAGGAACCCAGGGGCAAACAGCCCCGACTCCCCTCAATCACCACCGGGATGACCGGAGCGCCGGTCCGCAATGCCAGAACCGCCACTCCAGGCTGCCACGGACGAGGAGCGCCGTCCGGACTGCAACCTCCCTCAGGAAAGATCATCACGGTCGCTCCCCGCTTGAGAAAATCCCGGGCCTTGCCCATTGCCTGCAGGTCACTGGCGCCCTGCTTGAGCGGGAAAGCGCCCATACCGTAAAGGTACTGCGCCAGGCCAGGAATCTTATAAAGATACTCGGCAGCCATCGAGCGCATCGGATTCGGCACAGCCGCACACATAATCCAGGGGTCGGCCAGACTCACATGGTTGGGAGCCAGAATGACGGGGCCGCGGCAGGGCAGATACTCCAGACCCTCGATGCGGATCCCACCAAACATCCGAAAGAAAAACTTCCACCACCAGCGACCGGTCACGTAAAAGGCCCAATGCGGCCAGGAAAGAGTCGACGGGCTCACTGCTTGGGCGTGTAACCCGAACGCTCCAGGGCACCGCGCAGGTAACCGGGTTCCACAAACATGACCGACAGCACCTTGTCCTCGGCCACCATCAACCCCATGTCGATCAAGGAGCCTCTGTAATAGTAAATCACGCCGACTTTCTGAGGATTGATAAAGACTGTAAGGGGATCTCCCAGTTGAGCCTGCCATTCCGTCAGCGGCTGATTCACTCGTCCCATCACCTGACCGTTACGCAGCACTTCCCAACTGCCATTCAGCACGGTCAGATTGACAGCTCGCTGATTGCGCTGGCGAACCAACAGGCCGATCTTGTCCATCACGAACATTTCCTGCTCGGTCGGGGGAGCGCCCAACTCAGCCATCGTTTCATCGAGACGATAGAGGGTTTGATCCTGGGAGCGCAGCTCCCAGCGAGCATCCTCGCTCCAATCGAAAGTCGCCCCCAACGACAGGAGCGCCAACAGGACCAGCACGAACCTGCGCAGATGTTGACTCGTTGCCATCACTGGGACCTGGGCCGCAGCCTGCCCCCCGCTCAACAACTGACGGAACGACTTCAAGAAATAAGCCATCGTGAGGCCATACTGGTTAGCTCCCAAACGTCCTTCCCGCCAGACTGGGAGCAATCGTACTCTCACTTGCTGATCAATGGCCCTTCGATGTTCATGCGAGTCTATTGGAGCCTCTACGCCTGACCTGGGACCAGGACCAGAACGTGACCCGCCCTGGTCTCCGGCCGGCGATAAAATTCTCTTTCAGACAACCCGCCCCGCTATCGCCAGGGCCAGGTCGGCGCGCTCAACCTGGACACCCGGGAGACCTCCTACTTCCCGGGAATCAGCGGCTCCGCCACCAGCCCAGCTGATCTCCCGACCGGCAACTCCATCCTCTATCTGGACTCCCGCCCCGCCCGCGTCCCTCCAGCCCAGCCTTCACTGACGGACCGCGAGAAGGCGCCCGTCGTCCTCTACCGGCGCAAATGGAGCTTCCACCAAGCCTGGAACCTGACGGGATCGGTCACGGTCTGCTAAATTGTCATTGAATGAACACCCGTATCAAGACAGCGGAACAGCATGCCAGGGATAGTGGTCGTACAAAGGCGAAATGAAATGGCGTGCCTGTTTTGAGCAGGGGCTTTCCCCGTCTTGCCAGAATGCCACGGAGTCAATGGACCGGAGACGAGAATGGCAACCTTTACATTTAAAGCTGTAGACGAGAACGACCGAGTAATCCAGGGGACCCTTAACGCACCGAGCGAGAACCTCGCCATGCTGCGCCTAAAGAAAGTCTACAAAAATGTCTTGGTACTACGCGAGGAACAAGTTACGGCCTCGACGGGGACCACGGTTTTTCAAAGCAGCCCTAAAGTTTCATATGAAGCGCTGGCTGTGTATACTCGGCAGTTGGCCACCATGATTGAAGCAGGCATCAGCATCAACCGCTGTCTTCGCTTCCTTACTCAAGGCGAGAGCCAAAACTTGAACCTTGTGCTGGCCCGAGTTGCGGAAGGTGTGGAACAGGGCAAGTCCCTGTCCAAATCCATGGCTGAGCAGCCGCGAGTTTTCAATGACACCTATATCGCAATGGTCAAAGCCGGAGAAACATCTGGCGGCCTGGATGTTGCATTGAAAAAGCTCGCCGACTTGATGGAAAAAGTCGTAACGATGAAGAAACGCATCCAGTCGACTTTCGCCTATCCAGCCGTGATTTTCGTAGTCTGTTGCGCAGTTATTGCGCTGTTCGTTTTTTACATCCTCCCAATGATGTTGCCGGTATTTCTATCGATGGGCGTCTCCCTACCATGGCCGACCCGTCTCCTGGTCTTTGTCGTCAATACCGCTCGAGACCCGCGAATCATGGTTCCGATCGGCATTGTACTCGCCATCGGTATATACATTTTAATCACTGTGATGCGGAACTCGAAGAATACGCCGCAACTCAAGTATATGATCGATTTAAACATCCTCAAGATTCCTGTCGCAGGAAAACTTTTGATGCTTAATGACCAATCGAGAGTTCTATACACAATGGCAACTCTTCTGGACGCAGGCGTTTCTCTCACTGATGTGCTCGCCACTCTTGAACTCATAGCCGGAAACCAGGTGCTCACCCAAAAACTAGGCTGGGCCCGTCGCTCAATGCTCGACGGCGCAAGCGTCTTTCGAGCATTCGAAATGCATGATGCCTTTCCGCAAACATGCCTTCAGATGATCAAAGTTGGCGAAGAAACCGGTAATCTATCAGACATGGTGCGGCGTATTGGCAAACTTTACGAAGAAGATGTCGAGATCCAGCTCGACAACTTGGCCTCTATGCTCGAACCCATGATTATGGCCTTCATGGGCACGCTGGTCGGCTTCGTAGCAATTGCTGCTTTTATGCCTATGGTGGAATTGCTCGCCAATCTCTAGAAAGGCTCAGCTCATATGCAGTATTGCAAACGGTTGTTACTTATAGTCTCGCTGAGCTTGGCCGCTTACGGCAAGGTTCTCACTGACAAATCTGGAGCCTTTCAATTCGAAGTACCGGATTCTTTCGTTGTTTCTTCTGGAGCAGATGCCCGCAGCCCAGACAAAAAGGTAAAGGTCAGCTCCTCTCTCTTCCCGCCCAAGAAGAAAGGGCAGAAACTCGAGGACATAGCCCGAGCGTTTATGACAAATCAGCGCCAGATGGGCAAAGCTGTTGTTGATGCCGGCAAACTAAAACTGGGGGGAACAGACGCTCTGGCCGTACAAACAGAGGATTCGAAACACAACCAGGAAATTTCTCTACTCACCTTGAGCGACCGCGGTATGGCGGTCGTCGTTTTACACTTCGACATGCCTATTCAAGCCAGCCCTCAACTTTTCGCCAATTTAGTGGCTCGTTCATTCCGTTGGTTAGCGAAGTAAGCCTCCACAAAACTCCTCGGTGGAATACCAAGCGACCCTAAATCTGAGTCCAAGACCATGGCACTGTTCTGCTTCAGGCCGAGGAGATTCTCTCTGCGGACTCCCAGCGGGAACTTCAATAGCTCAATTGTCAGCAAACAAGCGTCAATCAACCATATTGGCATTGGAAGTAGCCAGCGTCTCAGGCCATGCATCCTGGCGATCTCGCGAAGCATCGTACTGAAACCAATACCTCCTGAATGAAACAGATTAAATACTCCGGTCTGAGGCCTCGATGCAAGCATAGAAATGGCCTCAACCAATTCATCCAGGCCGATGAAGTAAACCGAATGCCGTCCGTCACCGACGACAGGGACGACGAAGCATCTTCGCACAAGGCGATCTAACCGGCCAAAGAGCCCACCTGAGCCAACGACCAAGCCCGGACGCACCACGATGCCACGGTATGCCAAGATATATTGCTCCAAGCGGTGCTTTTGTCGCCCGTACGGCGACGCGGAGTCAGCTTTCGCCGTCAACGTACTAATAAGTAACTGACATCTAACTCCAGCCGCGTGAGCCTGCCTGATCACCTCAGCTCCACCAGCCACCGCCAACTCCTCAGGAATAGTTGGATCGTAGACAGCGTGTACCACAAGATCGACATTCTCGAGAAGCTCGGGGGGCAAGGATTCCCCCAGCTTCCAGACCCCTACAGAAATGCCCCCCCAGCCCTCTCGAGTACTCGTCCCAAGAACCTCATGTCCAAGTTTAAGAAAATGCTGGGCAAGAGCCTGCCCAATAAAGCCCGACACTCCCGTAATCAATACTCTCAAAAGCTACTAACCTTCAATAACGTGGCAATCCGCATCGCGTTTGCCATAGCTGTAAAAGTCAGATTCTTGCTTGGCAAGGTTGGAAAGTTCGCAGCGTCGGCCACATAGGTGTGGCGGGATACCGCAAGCCTCCCATCTGGATGACACTGGAAACCTTCTGCCTGGCGATGCATTGGGAGAGTGCCCGCATAATGATAGCACAGGCCGGAGACTGGATATCTCCACATCGGGGGAGCTGTGAAATACCCCAACTTTAGCAACTTCCGAGCCAATAACCACTCCAGCTTTCCCCTGGTCAGGTTCTCTCGGAAGTCAATGCGCATACTACCATCTCCCGGCCAACAGATACTGCCCTGCCCTAAGGGACTGTCGTCCGGATAAAAGACTTGGACAACCAGAAAAGAAGGCACGAGCAACCGGGCCAGTTCAGGAAGTGACTTAACCGAAAAAGGCAGGTCAAAAAGGATGTCATTGCGCAAGACTGCCGATAAATCGTAGACACTGGCCTGGACGGGTTCAGCAGCCGGGGACCTGTACACGATAGAAATTTGCGCTCCTCCGAATCCCATACTCTCTTGACCCTTACCAAGACGCCGAGGATCGAACAGGACCATAAAAGAAAGAGGATTCTCGCGAAGCGGAATCCGCTCTCGGGCTTGAGCAAAACTGTTTAGAGCGATCCTGGCGGAGCCGATGGCTCCTGCCGCCAGGATGCACTTCTTGGCTGAAAAAATGGACGAGTCATTGGTTTTAAGACAGGTCGTGCGGACCTCTAGATGACCACGGCGCTCCTCGATGCGCTCGACGAAGTGTCCAGGCAAATAAGTGATGCACCCCTCTCTGATTAGCCTGTCAATCGTAAATACAGGCGTGTAGATGGAAGGTTGATGCGGCTCAAAAAAGTCGCGAGTTTGATACCCATAAGCTCTCCTTTCTCCCAGATTTCGGGTTAAAACCGCTACCCTCGGACGGCCGACAAAAATGCCAGCCTTTCTGAATGCGGGCCGCTGCTTTGTGTACCTGGACAAGAATTGCAAGGCCCAGGGGCTGAGCTCCAGGGGCGGTAACAAGCCATCCGTAGTGCCCCAAAACTCAGAAAGATCATCCTTACATCCCGAGATACCCAGTTCGGCAGTAAGAGCGTCATAATGGGGGTCAAGCTCCGTCGGGTGGAACGGAAAGCTTCGCAATTCCTCATGACTGAAACGAAAACATCCAGCCCCCCACGCGTTGGCGAAGCCGCCTTTTGCCAAACTGAGGGCGGGGTCGAAGTTGCAAGACTCCAGTGCATAAAAGGACCGCCAATTCTTGGTAACGCAAGCCATTCCGGGCGTCTTAAGCTTGGGACTGACTCTCTGTCCGTGGAGAGTTTCGAACGCCTCGAAGTTCCGGCCAATCAGAGAAGCGAACAGGTCGCTTGAGGTTCGCCGGATATCGTAGAGCCTACCTGGTGGCAGGCCTTCATAGTCCGGCTCATAACCCACATCCAGGACTGCTACTCTCAACCCTCGCAAACCCAAGGCTGCTGCCGCAGCAGCCGCTCCTGAACCCACAATCAGGACGTCAAACAAGGTGATGCCTTCTCACTAAAAATCCACCAATCACGAGCTTGAAAAGGCTGCGCAGAGCGATTACAAGTAACCGAAGCAGGCTGAAAAGCGGGGGGGTGTCATGGAAGGCGACGAATCTCTCGACATGACTCGCTTTCACTTCACAAAGATACAGTATCGTTCCGGTTTTCCGGCTGACTTCGTTGGGAATCTTGAACAACCTGAGGTAAAGCTCTATGGCTTCAACATCTAACCCTCGCGTAATAAGATCGAACAACCGCGGACCGGAGACAGCTCCTGAACCATGCTTCCGCCAGTAGTCTAACTCCGCAAGGATATACTGCTCGTTCACCTGTCCGGGTAACTTGCAATCAAATAGAAGGCGGTGCAAATATGCCGCCTCCTCTGCCAGACGCGTTCTAGTCGGAGCTTCAGGCATTCTTCCTCAGTACCACTACGTAGTGAAGTGCGAACATCGGAAGAAAGGGACGCATGAATCTTTCCACAACACATACCAACCCCTCAGCCCTCTGTGGCACCAATTGCCTGAAGTTCAAGCCCCCAGATAGTAGATAGCGCGGATAGTTAGGGATGAGCCGCTTAGCAACAATAGACAACTCCGGAAACTCAGAGCCAAACTGACGGTAATCTCGCTCAAAGACAATGTAAGAAAGCGCCTGATTGGCTCTCTCCATTACGCCCTGCCCTGGAGACTCCCACTGGGCCTGATCCATATCGAAACTTTCGCTATCGAACAGCCGCCGGTAAAGCAATTTCCCCAACCAGCTGTGATATGGCTCAATTAGAACACAGCCTCCGCCTGGCTGCAGCACTCGACAGAGTTCAGAAAAAAAGGACCGGGGGGCACTGAAATGGTGAAAACAGTTCAGTCCGTAGAATGCTCGAACCGAGTCATTCTCAAGATCCATATTCTGTGCATCAATGCACTTATCCAAGTGACAAGCCTGCTTAAAGTCCGTGGCGACCACCTCTGGATAAAGAGTCTTCATGAATGAGCTGCCCGCCCCGAGCTCCACACGAAATCCGGTCCCCGAGAAATACTCATCGTCTAGAGAACGACATAATCGATAAAACTCTGCAAACACCGTACGCATCATAGGCTTTTCCATCAACACCTGTCGATGGAGAGACAATAGCTCCGCCCCCTCCAGGTCAACTCCCGCCAGGCGTGGCTCTCGGACAAAATTTCGAAGGAAGATGAGGGGGTCCATGACGATCAAGGGGTTTCTCGAGTGACGCAGTCTTTTCTTGCTCCGAGGAAGAAATCGAGCTAACGGCTAGACAAGGGCTCTGTCTTTCGTTATAATGCGGCCCAGAGCCTGGATATTCCGATGTAGCTCAGTGGTAGAGCAACCGGCTGTTAACCGGTTGGTCGTAGGTTCGAACCCTACCGTCGGAGCCAATATCGCCAGGCTCTTTTTTTTTGCCATCCCATCTGGGGATAAAATAAAGAGGCCCGCCGGTTATCGGCGGGCCTCTTCTTTTCAGATAGAGCTAGTCTCTACTGACCCAGCACCGATTCCTGGGTATAGGCCAGAGGGATTAGCAAGTTGGACGAGGGGAAGAATGGCGGGGGCTTTTTGGAGAGTTCCACATCGAAGCTCATCGTTTGGCTCCAGCCTTTGTTGCCGCTCAAGCGAGCCTTGGTCTGCTGTTCGGTCAATCCACCGAAGATCTGGACCACTCGAGAGGCAGCATTGTCATCCGTGCTGGTCGCAACTTTAGTCCAGTCGGTCGTGTCTTCATTGTTTCCGCGGGACACTTCAAGTCCAGCGTAAGGATTCGAGCTGGTGCCTTCCTGCTTGGAAGAACCTGCGATAATCGTTGCATAGATGAAGAGATTCTTGTTTTTAAACACGGACTCGTCTGTTTGAACGTTCATCTTAGGCGCAACCAGCCCAAGTCCGTGGTTTGCCGTCACAGGCTTAGTGTTTTTATTCGTACCGAACTGCCACACATTGTCGGCAATACTGATGCCTTTTTGAGTGGTCGGATCCAGCTTGCCATTCTTGTCTTTACCATAGCTGACGCCGATGGTTTTCGGATCCATGTTCACACCACGGAGACCAGAGATGTCACCGGTTCCATAGACAGCGCCATTGAGACCGCCAGCCTGCTGGGTAAGCGGAACGTCAGGGCGCTTCAGAACGAACACGTCGACACGGTTAGCATCCGAACGGCTCTGCTTGTAGACCAGAATGTGGCCTACATCAATCTCCTCGCCGTTAGGATCCGTTACGAGAGTGCCCACCGTATCGTTCGGCGAATCATGCCTGTAGATCCTGGTTACTCCGCCGTCGCCATTGTCGCCTGGAAGGACGGCAGTTTTGGTATAGTTATTTGAGGAGCTGATCTCGGTTCCTACTCCGTTTTTCCAGGCAGAAGCCTGGTCGGGCGCGGCAGTGAGGTCGATTTTTGAAGGGATTTTTGTAGCAACGTTCTTGACGTCAACGACCCAATCTTGTGCCTTATACTCATAGGGAGTCTTAAGGTTAGCACTGGTATCCTCTTCCCAGGTCTTGGTCACCTTCCCCGGAATCGTTTTGCCGGGGGTTCCCGGAATCGTCTTTCCTGGGACAGCGGGCTTGGGGGGAGTCCATGTATCCGGGGTCGCTGCAATCCACTTGTCAGGGGTGCCTGGATCCCAGGTATCTGGAGTTCCGGGGTCCCACTTGTCGGGAGTGCCTTCCTGCCACGTATCCGGGTCGGAGTGGGGACAAGTGTAGGTTCCTTCCGACGAACCAGAGCCAGAGGGAGGATGATAGGTGGGGTTCGGGCAACCCGGAATCGAATGGGAAGGCGACTTACCCTTAATCGTTTTGCCCGCAGTTCCTTTAATCGTCTTCCCAGGGGTTCCCTTAATGGTTTTCCCCGGAGTGCCATATTGGGTATGTGCGGGGGTACCAGGGGTCGTAAATCCTGGAACGGCCGGACTACCGGGGTCCCAAGTATCAGGTGTGCCCGGCTTCCATTCATCAGGAGCAACCTTGTCTGGGCCCTGCTTATAACTCTTGATGGGAGTTCCGGAATCAAAGTCATAACTGGTAGTAGTGGCCTGAACACGTACCGTCGGGTTCCCAATCGTCGTGTCGCTACCAGTTAGCAGACCCGTATCCGTCACTAGCTTCCCGTCTTTGTCGGTGACTTCGAGATACATGTTGCGGACGTCGCCTTTGACAACAACTCCGCCAGCCGCCTCTGTGCTGCCGCTCTTGGGATTCACAAAGATGCCGTAATCCGAACTATTCTTATAAGTCTTGGCCTTGACGGTCTTCCCGTTCTTATCAAGATAGGCGGGAACCTCAACATCGACTTGCTGAAGGGAGCCGTTCTTTTGTGTGGGGCTGACTTCCGCATTTAGATGGTTAAGTCCAGTAACCGTATCCGATCCAAAGGCGCCTTCCTCAAGCGAGGAAAGTTCGGCTGGCAGCGGAACCGACGCGACCTTACTGATGGAGGCACGCCCACCCTCAATGATACGGTCATAGCGGTTGTTGATTTTACCGGACTCAGGGTTCGGATTACTTCCTTGAGCCGTCGAGGCTACAGGAGCACCGGTGCTATCATAGGGTAAGTAGTCATAACTGCTTCCCTGGATATTGCCTCCGAACCAACCTACACCATCAAAATTCGTCGTCAGTGTAGGATCGTTGCCAGAGAAAGTAAGCGTTCCCATGAAGGCACGCTTGGGATGTTTTCTGTCTACTGTATCCCAAGAGTAGTAACTGAGCGCCGCGTTCCAATAACTGGGCGGAACTGTCACATAAGGGACCTCATTGGTGTGCACTGGTCCGTCAAACAGCACCGTGTCGGCATTCTTGACGTTCCAAGACACAGGCTTACCAAGAATATCCTTACCGCCGACATTGGCTCGGTAGGCATAGTCTGCAGCACTTTTCTCTTTGAGAAGACAGCGGGCCCGCATAACAGGTTGCCCATCGCGATACGCAATCGTGGTTACGAGGTAAGTACGCAGGCCTGGAGGTGACTTACCAGTGAGCATCCCGAGTGTATTAGCCGAAGGAAGAACATAAGCGTAGACCTCATAATCCCCCAGCTTTAACGGAGCCCGACTCGACAAAGCCAGCCAGTTGTCCTGTTGGGCAGACATATAGGCGAAGTCATCCGGCGTCAAATTGACGCCAGCCTTCAAACCCAAGAAGTCTACGCCAGTTTTTCCGCCAAAATGACCATAGGGACACTTCAGTGCGCCAAGCGATCCTTGGACGTAGGTATACTTCGGGTCGTCCGGAACACTGAACGGGTCATTGTGTAGCGAAGAATAACTAGTGACGCCAGCTTTTACCGTTCTGGCAGCGAAGTCGTCACCTAGATATTCGATCCTGGCCTTGTTGCTCTCGGGCTTGCTTACCGCACTAATCCACTCCTTGATGTCGCGGATGGAAGCGGTGCAAGCGAAATGCGCTTCCGTCATTGTCTTGTCGCGCAAAGCAGTTCGAGCATCATTTGGGCTCAACTGATAAAGCGCAAAAGACAGAAGCGCGAACATAATCATGAAGAACAGCGTGGTTACGAGGATTACCCCTCGTTTTCCGCCGAACTTTCCGCGCCTAGTCATAGACATTCCTTTCTTGCCCTCCTTGGCTACTTGATATTCAAAGTCGGGAGCGGGATTGAAGTCAACAGTTCAAACGACTTGACAGCGTTCTTCTCATCTCCGGAGTTGGAGGTAGCATCCCTCCGCCTGCGTTTGGTCATCAACCGCATGGTTTGGCCATCCAACGACCGTCCCGTATCCGGGTCGAAAGCATAGACGAGCAATCGCACTTGCATCGTTCCCGCAGCCGTGCGTCGAAAAGTGCACCGGCTTATATTCGGCGACAAGACCTGGCGAAAGGCCCCTGCCCCCGAAAGAACGGTTGGAAGAGCTGGATTTAACTGGAGTCGCTCCAAATATACCGACTTAGCAGGCACGTTTCCTACGGCTACGGGGGTCCAAGCTAGCCGATAACGAAACAGTGGGGTATAGCCGACCTGAGCCGTTGTACCATCGTCGAATGCGTAGGCGCACTCATCATTGGTGGTCTTAATGAAATTGGAAGCCGTAATGAAATCACAGTAGTAAGTCTCGTCAGAGTCATTGTTCTGTGGCCAATAGAAAGCTTCGGCCACGGCTACATTGGGACGCCGAGAAGCGGCAGTGGATAGAATCGTCGCCATCTTCCCCGAGCAACGCCTGGCATAGATACTCATAGAATACTTCATGTTTGCTGATTCAAAGTCGCCCAGAGCCGTGGTGTACAGCACCATCGTAAAAGCACTAACTGCCGCAAAGAGGGCCGTCACTACCATGACCTCAAGAAGACTGTAGCCCTTGCGCCGCCGTCTACGGTTCATCTTTAGGACTCGTAACATAGAAACCCCTTAATCTCACGAAACGAAAACCTCTCCGGGCCTTCCAGCGTGTGGTGACAGTCAACTCGACTAGTTGATTTTGATAGTTCGTTGCGACATCGCCAACAGTAACAGTCTTCTTCAGTCTACGGGCGACCAAATTAACTCCGTAGCGGTTCTTCTCGATATCGAAACGCTGACGCTCAACGCTACCAGGAGCTCCCCACAGATTTATCACCGCCCCGCCTTGCAGCAGACCGTTATCCAAATCGCGCCAATTAACGTTGTCGTTAGGCCCTGGAGTGTTAGGATCGGCCAAAGTTGTACCCATAAACCCTGGAGTAAGAGGATCCAACTGATTTGACTGCAGTAGATCTAACACTCTTCGTGAATAATTCAGGGCATAGGTGTAGTTACCACCTTGCTCAGCACTAAAGGCATCGTAAGCCAAAGCAGCCAAGACCCCACTGATGGCTATGGTCAGTACGGCTATCGAAACGAGCACCTCAGCTAGAGTGAAGCCGACCTTTCTACGCTTCATTGCACCTCCTTGTAGTTAGTGTAGCAGCAGTTTTCGGGTTCTGCAGGCTAGCCTCAAAGTTTTTTTCCACTCCCATGATATCGAGCTTTCTTGAGATTTTCCTGGGCAATCAGGGAAGCTGGATCCAACTGAACCGCTTTCTCAGCCGCTTGCAGCGCTTGCCCCCAATCACCGAGAGCAAGGTAACAGGCAGCCGCGTCACTGTAGGCAGTAGCATCATTTGGGTTAAGCTTGATGGCATAGTCAATAGCCTTCAAGGCTGACTTGTAGTCTTGGTCCAAGTAACACAGCAGTGCCACCTTTAGGTAAGCCGTAGAAGTTTGGGACGCGTAGGCGCGGCTATTCAATTGATGAAAAAACTGCTTCAGGCGCTCTTGAGATCTTGTGTCTGTCGGCCCCACTTCCTGGGCTCGCTTCAAGACTCGATAAGCATCTACTATCCGCTCCTGGTCAGCAAGATAGCTCCCGTAGACATAGAGTGGGGTCGCTCCAGGATCCACTTCAACGCCATGGCGGAAGTAGGCTTCGGCCTCCTTATGGCGACCAAGCGCAGCCAATGCCTCCCCATAATTCAGAAAAATCGGAGAGTAGTCCGAAGGCAGTAACGGCTCTGCCCTGCGAAAGGCCTGAAGAGCGGCCTCGTTGCGATCAAGCCAATATTGACTCAAGCCATAATTCATCCAACCTCGGCCACTTCGAGGACACTTAATCGTAACTTCTCGCCAAAAGCTTTCCTGGGTTCTCCAGACTTCATTGCGTCCGATTGTTGCCCAAACAAGTAAAGGGGTGGTCAGAATAAGCAAATACTGACTAACTTTACTGCTTGCCATATGACAAAGTACGATGGCTAAGCCGATATAAGGAACAAACATCCTGTGGTCATTGGTAACGTCGTCGAGTGGAACCAATAGAGTAGGAGCCTGTGCAACAAGAAACCAACTCATGCCGAATCCGACAGTTCCCCGAGCCAAGGCCATACAAACAAAGTAGACCAACAGTCCAAAATAGCCGATGACGGCTCGAGCCTCAAGCGGATGCAAGGCAACCATGTCACTATCTCCAACCAAACTGCCTGCCCAAAAGCAGTTCCTCAAATAGGTCATCAACACATAGGGTTGCGAGAGTATATAACGTTGAGGTTCGGACGAACCTACAGCAAAGTTTTCAGAAGTCGCTTGGAACATGATTGCCAGATAAAGACCTGCCACCGCGACAAAAGGTAAAACGCGACCAAACCTTTTCTTCCCCAGAAACAATTCATACATCACAATCAAGGCAGGGAACACGATACCATTCTGCTTAGCTAGACAAGCGAAGAAGTATGGAACCATACTAAGCCAGGGGCGGCCACGGGCGTAAAACAGGGTCGCCAATACGAGTCCGAGGGCGACATAGACCTCCGAACGTTGACATATATAATTCACAGTCTGTGCGCACACCGGATGCACCCCGAATAGGGCCGTCACAAGCCAGGCACGCCTGGAATCCCCGCACAACTGCTTCAGTAAGGCGGCAAGAGACAGCAATAGAATCAAGTAAGCAAGAAATGTGCTGAGATGAAAGTAGAACGGGACCAGGCCGCCTCCCATCCAATAATCAATTGTCAAGGTAACCGAGGTCAGTGGTCGATAAGCCTGATTAGTAGCATAGGGACTAAACAGTCTGCTATTGGTGAAAAACCTGGGAATATTCGATAGGGTTCTAATGGCGGGATTGTCCACCACTGCGTGTAAATCATCGAACTGGAATTCCCCCTGAAAATGATTCAGGTAAGTTAGCGACACTAACGTCAGCACAATTAGAGGCAGTGCCAACTCTTTTCTACTCATCGGGCTCAAGCTGGACGCCGCTCCTCGGGGGAGTAGGAAGCAACGGATGAATCACACGATTTGGGACGTTATTTATATCTCCCCCCAAAAATGTCAATAGGAGCTGAAGACCAATCAGACAGGGCAGAGCCGCCAGCATAACAGTACCTCCTGTATTAGGAACGCCCACTACGGCACTACGATGCCAATGATAAGCTCCAAAGCTTATACCAAATGAGCTCAGAATGCCCCCTGCTATCAAGAGAAGCGACCCCAGCTGAAAATCCCTCAAATAATAGGTGTAAAAAACCCGAGCAACGATCCTCCAAAAATGCTTAAAAGAGAACTCGATAACCGCCAAGGAAATCTTTAGATTCGAGATCTCATTCTGATACCTTGCGGCGATAGGAACATCCCAAATGACCGCGCGAACCAGATACAAGCGATAGAGCATATCGCTCTCAAAAAAATATCTTCTTTCGATTTTATCCAAATCTAAAGCCTCAAGAACTCTTGCATGAATCGCGGTGAACCCGTTCGTCGGGTCCATTAGATTCCAGTAGCCACTGGAAAGCTTGGAAATAAGAGAAAGGCATCCATTCCCAAAAACCCTGATGGCTGGCATACTCTTCAAATATCGAAAGTCATAAAACCGATTTCCCTTGGCATAATCAGCCACGCCGCGTTGTATGGGATGCACCAGAGCCGTGACGTCAGCCCCGCTCATCTGGCCGTCACCGTCCATCTTGACCAAGATCGTCGCACCGTCTGCCAAAGCCTGTCTATAGCCAGTCACGGTGGCCCCCCCCACCCCCAAATTGCGAGGGTTACGCAGAACGACTACACGGCTATCGCACTGGGCCTCCTTCACGAAGGCACCTGAATCTTCAGGGCAACAGTCATCGACGACATAGACACGCCAAACTTCCGGCCCGATACCGGCTAAGACTGCCATGATGTGGGACTTCACACGAAAGCAGGGGATTACTACCGCGATGCGGTGATTATTCACCATAAAACTGTTCGGAAGGTGAACAACAATCCCTACAGGTCCCTGGCTGATACATTCAGAAAACACCATGGATGCTTGATGCACGTGGACGAAAATTTCTCTTCAGCGTGGATCTGGAAGACATCCGATCCAGAATACCAGGGGGTATGCAGAAACCTTCCAGAGTGGTCGTCAACACAGAACGCTTTCTGCGCTTTCTGCAAGCCCGCGGGGCCTACTGTACATTTTTTGTAGTCGGTGAACTAGCTGAGCAAGAGCCAGAACTAGTTCGCCTTCTGATTGACCAGGGTCACGAAATCGCCGGCCATTCCCACAGCCACGCTAGCCTGCAGGAACTCGGACCCGACAACTTTCGCCGAGATCTTGAGCGAAATCTGACCTCTCTGGAACGGATTGGTGTGCCTAGAGTAAGCGGCTATCGGGCGCCGCGATTCTCTCTGACTCGTGCAACATCGTGGGCCTATGGCATCATGGAAGAATTTGGGCTAACTTACTCGAGCTCGGTCCTTCCGGCGCCCAATCCGATATCAGGTTGGCCTGGGTTTGGCCAAAAGCCTCGCAGAATGGGAACTATTTGGGAGATCCCCATCAGCTTGACAGACATCCCGGGCTTTCGTGTTCCTCATACTGGTGGTGTGTACTTTCGTGTCCTGCCAGAATTTTTAATACGATTCTTCTTTCATAGGTCCATGAATAGCCAGGGTTTTGTAACGAGCTACTTCCATCCTTACGACGTAGACCACGAAGAGGAGCGAGTAGAAGTGCCTGAACTCAACGGCAATAAGCTACATAATTGGTTATTCTACTATAATCGGGCGGGCTTGATCAGCAGGCTGGAACGTCTGGCCGGTCCCAAAGAACGGGTGACGACTTACCGAAGCTTCATTCAGGAGCTCACGTGATTGAATATCGCCCGCTAGCAGTATGCTTGGCGGGACTGGAAGAAGCTCGTCAGCTGCTGCAAGAGGTGTTTCCTCGCAGCAAGCAGTTTACCCCCGACTACATGCACTGGATGTACACATGCAATCCGGCAGGTCCAGCAATTGGCTACAACGCTTACTGCGATAACCAATTGGTAGCCCATGTTGCAGCCCACAGACTCTATTCCTCCCTGGGCTCACAGTTCGAACCGGGAATTCTGTTGCACAATGTTGCCACTCGACCGGAATTCCAGGGAAAGGGAATATTCAAAAAGCTCCTACACAAGTGTTTCGAAAGCGCACGGACTCAAGGGTGCACCCATATGCTTGCGGTTCCCAACTCCAACAGCACGCCAGGATTTGTCAGGAGCCTAAAGTGCCAGTTTGTTGGCAGTCTTTCTGCGCGAATTGTGCTAGGCAAACCGCACTTTCAACCTGTAAATCTGGAATACCAACGGATATGGCCTACTGAGCAACTAAAGTGGAGATTAAGCTGGCCGGGCCGCCGATACTCCTCTTGGCAGCGCTGGATCTTAGGCAACACAGGGATGGCCGGTCTACGCGCCTTGCTGAGCTATACTCCGAGGGAGGATGCTCGGTTCTGTTCACTTGCGAACTGGCTTGAGCGCCTACCAATCTATTTATGGATCGGACTGGACCCGACCCTCAATTGGAGAGGTACTTTCTACTGGGAAATTCCTTTACGGCTCCGCCCAGCACCATTAAATCTCGTCTTTTTGGACTTAACTGCTCAGCAACGGATACTAGACCCCGCAAAGGTTGCTTTCTGCGCCCTTGATTTCGACATCTACTAGGGCTTGATATCTAAGAGAGCGCCAACGTCCACAGAATAAAGAATAGAGCGATCAGACTCAACGGCACGATCTTACGCAAGGCTGGCTCTTGAATCCATTCCGCGAACTTCCTTTCGTATTCCAGATTGCAGTAAATCGCGGAACCAACAACAAACGCCAGCGCCCATGGAGTCAGATGAAAGAGGTTGGCACTAGTGATTTTCTCGATCCGCAAAACAGGAAAGACCAGAGAGTTCAAGGCTGCCATAATTACCACAAAGATCGCTGGCGAAACCAGAGCTCGATGAAAATGCTTGGTGAGGAGGTCTTGCAGACTATGCGAGAACTTGCGATAAACGATCATTGTCACAACAGGGGAGATTGCTGCATATAGGAGAAACAAGCCGCCAATATAAGCTCCATGCGTTTGAGCCAGGGAAACGATTTCAGCCGGCAGCTCCCCTAGAGCTAAAGCTCCTCCGACCACATCTCGGATAGACTTTGCCTTCAAAATAATCACAAGGTCGGTTATCAAGAATCCGATTATTGCGGGACCGTAGGTAATCACCAGGGCCTGTGCTTTGGGCATCGTATTGAACTTACTCAAAGGACGCAACTCAGCGAGCGTAATTTGCCGCTCGTCCCCCCCCGACCTAAGCCAAAGGACAGGCACAAAGTCCTTGGGGATTGCAGTTTCATTCAGCCAATACTGTAATTGACTTTTCTCTCTGAATCGGTTCGGATTCACCTCAATACAAGGATGGTTCGAATAGGCTCGTCCGGTCAACGACCCGCCTCCCGCGTTCTGGATACTGATAATTCCTGACTTACAGGCCACTCCCTGACTGTTTGGCTGAATGCCCACATATTGCACCTTGTGAATGAGGAATGGTTCGGACAGTGCTAGTTCCTCGGTGGTAATCACCTTGGGCTTGGATACAGTCGCTTCCTCTTTGGCCGCTTCAGGCTCATTCCATTCCGGCACTTCCAGGTCAGGCACGAGATCGCTTCCGGGCAGAACATAAAAGGCGAAATCTGGGGCCACCAACTCGAGGTAAGTCTTGTCCCATTGAATAACAAGCTCCATGCGCCCCTTCGCGTCGGCATCTTCCTCATGGTGCTGACATTGCTCAAAGAAAGCCTGGCTGCGCGTGAGCCAATCTCGCAAGACCGGCAAAAAGGTCTTTAAATCCCGGCGTGAGCGGTGCAGGTCGCACGGATCAGTCATTTCGCAAAATTCGGCCAACAACTGCATTTGAGTATCTGAGTCTGCGTCGGTGATCAATATGCGGGTATGACTGCCGACAGGCTTTAGCTGATCAGTGAAAAGATCTCGTTCGTAAAAAACCTGCACGATTTCCTCGCCAAGTTCATTAGGACTTTCGGAGAGCTTCTGGAGGCAGAAATAAAGGAGCTTCTCACACTCCTGAATGCCCATTCCTCGGGCAGCCCTTTCCTCTTCGTCGATACTCAGCCTGGCAGAATCCCGCGCACACACGAAGCTGGCTCCAGCCCAATAGCGCAACAGATAGTCCAGAGCATCACGCAATGCATCTCGCGAATGCGAAAGCTCGCCACGGCGCAGGCGCACATCCAGGCGACGAAGCACGCGCCCCAAAAATTTAGGAGAGTCGCTAGGGATATCGATTGGTCGAAATTCGCCAGGATAGGTTTTGGGTATTCCCAACTCCGCGATGGGGGCCTCAAGCAATTCCGGGGCTTTCTCAGGTTCAACCATCTTGGTATTAGCCCGACGCAAAAGCTGTTCAGCCGAAAGAGAAGGGGCTGCCGGTTTGGCCTTTACCGAAGCCTCCGCAGCCGCTTGCTGGACCCAGATCGGGTTTGGCAGGCAAACCGGGCATTGACGGATGCGTAGTAAATAGTCTGGCTCCACTAACTCTAGAAGATGCTCACCACAACGTACCGTCAATGGCAGAAAGCCCTGACTGGAGGGGGCCTCGGCAAAGTGCTCTGCGTGACTGAAGTATGGGCCCATCGACCGGACCCAATCACGAAAAAGCGGGAAAAAACGCTCATAGTCTTTGGCGTAGCGCTCGGCGCTAGGAGTCTGTCCGCGTTCCTGCTTGAACCACGATGAGAGGACCCCCTCTAAAAGAAGAATATTCGTATGAGAGCGGGGCTGAAGTTCCAAGTGCGCATCTCGACGATAAAATACGCCGACGAAATCTTTGGCGGCGATGTCATCCTGATGCGACTTGAGAGATTCCACGCAATCTTGCAGCAATCGCTCGCAGTTATCCACCTCCTCACTATTGCGCGCGAACCGTTCCGCATTATCACTCAAACAGGCAAGTTCTTTACAAAGCATTTTGCCAACACCAGCAAAATACCTTAGCAAAAACTCAAGGGTGTCACGAAGCAAACGCGTGGAGTCGATGATATCCTCGCCTTCCAGTGCCGCAGCATAACGATCGACCAGATGAAGCACGTGCTCGGGAACCTCCTGTGGGATCCCCAGGAAACCTTCCCCCTTGACCCATTTCATGGGGGTATTAAGAACCCGACTCGGGATGCAGGCCTTGCAATCATGTAACTCGATTCGTTGGCCCACCTCGAGCTCGGTTTCATAAATTCGGTAGAGAAGGCGTTGCTGTTTCTCGAGGTCGGTTCGCTCCCACAAAAGATCACATTTTTCAAAGAATCCGTTGATCGCTTGAATCCAGGCCTCGAGGTGAGGCAGGTAGGCGTTACGAAGCTTAAAACTCTCACTTCTTCCCGGGGCACGCGTCGGCTCCTTACAGAAGTCCGAAATGCGATAGAGCCCTCCCATTATGCCTTCTACCCGGCCGCCCTGAGTAAGCAAATAAAACTGGCGTGGAGTGCCAGAAGCGTCGAAGAAAATTCCTGCGCATTCTTTACCCAGCTCTCCTGAGTCGTTTTGAGAGAGGAAATACAGAGCCTCTTTCACTCGATTTTCCGAGTCTGTGAGCTTTACGGACTGGCCTTTCTCTAACGTGTAAAGATCCGCAGAGGCCCCTAATTGCACGCACGCAGCCCCGAGAATATCAGCTGACAAATTCAAGAGCAGAGCAAATGCCTGCCGCATAGCCCTGAGCGCGGTATTGGGAGCATCCAGGCGGACTCCCTCGTCGAAATCCTCAAGGATGTGGAGAAGATGTGAAGGAGCCTTGAGGTTCAGCCTGGGTGCAAGCTCGGAACTGGGCATAGCTGGACCTGCAACCGCCAATACTAAGCCCTCCTAAGACCAATCTGCTTGGCGTATTGCACCTAGTAGACATCCTTTCCTTCTTAGAAGAGCCTTTCGAAAACAAGGTAAAGTCCATCTTCTTCGTGTTCAATGTGGTGCTCCAATAAGTGGATAAGGTCTAGCGAGAACCGCTCCCACGCCCGATTGTCGGCAGTATCAGCCAGAGAGTCTTCCAACTGCGGCAGAAATTTACGGATCCCCTGATGCTCATAGAGCATCTCGCGAGTGGGACGGTCAGTATGCAAAAAGCCAGCTAGGATCGGAAACATTTCCGCTTCCTCCCAATCCAACTGATGCAGGATAGCCAACCGTAACCGTTCGGCTCGCCCACGCCAAGCTTCTCCCGCCCGCGAAAGTCGCCTAAGTTCCTGGAACTCTCGCAACCAAGCAGCGCTTCGCTCTCTGGCCAATTGAAGGGGCCGCGGAGCCGTCGGACTGCCAAAATAAACGCGCAGAAAACGTGATGGCCCGCTCACTAGAGAACAAAAGCATCCTTCAGACCAAGAGTTCGGAAAGGACGTTTTCGAGAGAACCAGTATGGCCTCTGTATGCCCAAGTTTTGCAAGACGCTCCCTCAACTGGGTAACGGGCGGAAGCTCTTTTCCAACTTCCCAGTGGTGACAGTTTGTCAGCATAGGATTCGCTTCGCGGCCGCCTTTCTCTTGCCCCTGCTGCTCGGCCCGGGCTCTTCCCCCTTTTACATTGGAGCGAAGGCGCACGATGGGAGTTGCGCAACCAGGAGCAGCAGTAACTTTACCGCATGGACGCGGCCATGGAAGAACTGGGAGCCGCTGCTAACGGTCAAGAACGGCCATTTTCGCCATACTTGGCGGTATCGAGGTCAAGGGACTGGACCATCTACCCCACCGAGGTCCGGTCATTCTGGCGCCTAACCACGTTAGTCTACTCGATCCCTGGATCAAGTGCGCCTCTCAATCTCTACAAAACCCCTGGCTTGGCGCAATACCTTTATGGGATGGATGCATTTCCTCTAAAACAGGGCAAGGCTGACTGACAATCAATCGGCCGGGCTGGCGGCTGTGACTGCAGCCCTGATGGCCAACCTCGCCCTTATTCCAGTCGTCATCGAGGGAGAGCCGCCGCTGCCTGCCTCTAGGAACTTTCCGACCACGCCGAAGCCGCCTATGTACCACTACCTTCTTCCCCCTGTGGCCCCGCTGCCGCTGCACGCCAACGGCGTCAAAAGGCAAGTTCAGGAATACCTGCAGCAACTCCAGGAGGCCTGGTGGCGGGGGCTGAGGAGCTCTTCCCGAGACAGCGGAGAAACGAGAGTGGATGAAGAACCTCTTCCTACCTAGCATCTTTTATGAAACACCTCACCCCTGAAAAGCTGGCCCAGCTCTCCAGTTATCCCGGCATCATCGACAGCCATATCCATCTGGATAGCCAGGCCTTTGCATCTGACCTTGACCAGTGCCTGAGCCGAGCCGCCCGGGCGGGAGTGTCCCGCATGCTTTTGCCGAGCACCGACGAGAGTTCAAGCCGCCGAATTTTACAGTTAACCCAACAGCATCCGCAACTGTCGGGGGGGCTGGGAATTCATCCGCACCAGGCGGCCGAATTTGATCCACAACGCAGTCCCCGGGTGTGGCGCGATTTCCTGCAACAGAGTAAGTGGGCGGCTATCGGCGAGACCGGGCTGGAACTGCACTATGATTTTTGCCCGCTGCAGACACAGAAACAAAGCCTGCAGGCCCAAATCGAGCTGGCCGCGGAAACCGGCCTACCGCTGATACTCCACTGCCGGCTGGCCGAAGAACCGCTCTACGAAATGCTCCAGCCCTGGGCCGGCAAGGTCTCGGGCGTAGTTCATTGCTTCACCGGCGGATGGGAGTGGGCTCTCAAGTTTCTGGACCTGGGATTCTACATAGGCGTGGGCGGCCTGGTCACGCTACCCAAGGCGGCAGAAGTCCACGAAGTTGCCGAGAAAGTTCCGGGTGATCGCTGGCTGCTGGAAACCGACGGCCCCTATCTGAGTCCGGTTCCTTTCCGGGGATTTCGCAATGAGTCTTGCCTGCTGCCCCTGGTCGTCGAGCGCATCGCCACACTGCGGAAAATCTCAGCGCCCGAAGTGGTCCGTCAGACTGCCGAGAACGCGTTTAGTCTGTTCCGCCTATAGCGGTTCCGGTATTCCAATACCAAGGTGCCCTGGTAGCTTGATGAGAAGATTCCTAAAATGTTCGCAGAAGCGGCCTATTTCACACGCAAGCCTGACTGGGTGGCCGGCCTGGTCCGGGTGGGCTCACTGGATTTCTGGCGGGGCGTCAATCCCCATCTAAACATTACCCACCATCCCTTTACGCGGCCCATCCAATCTTACCCGGTCGGAGAACCTGATTTGGAGCAGGCTCTGGAACAGATTTGCGTGGAGGGATACCTGCACATTCCTCCAGCCATTTCCACCGAGATCTGCCAGGCTTTGGCCCTGGGAGTGACGCGCATCATCGAAGTAGGCCTGCACCCGATTTACCTGAGCCTGTACGATGAATACTGGCAGGTGCTGCGTAACCTTTCGGCGGTGATGGAGCCGGTGCTGGGAAAAGACTACCTGGCCCTGGGGGATTTCTGGTGCTGGTGCATCTCTCCCGAAACGGCTCCGTCCGGCTGGGGGCCGCACCGGGACTATCAATTCAAAGCCAACACGACGCGCGGTGACGGGCGCCCCATGCTGGTCACGGCCTGGCTACCGTTCACCGACACCGATCCCCTGAACGGCTGCATGTACCTGATACCTCAAAATCGCGATCCCTTTATCCCCAACCAGTTGGAAAAGACCGGCTTTCGCAACCCCCAGGATATTCGGGCCTTGCCCGCTCGGGCCGGCTCGATCATGGCGTGGAATCAGTATATCCAACACTGGGGTGGACACAGTTCCAAGTGGGCCAAGTGCCCCCGGATCGCCACGGGTGTTTATCTTCAGAGTGCGGACGTCGACCCCTATGTAAATAAGCCCGTGCGCTTCGACCGAGAACTATCTTTTGAACACCGACTGGGTTTTACCGCCAGCAACATCCTGAACTACCATATGTACCACAACTATCCTCAACCCGTTCTGCGCATGTGTTTTGAGCAGATTCAAGCGCTGCCGAACTTCGTCCCCCTGGTCCCGCCCGCTTTGCGTACCCTGATGGCCGACTATCTCGATGAACTCGAAGATGTCAGAGAGTGTCCGCCCGCCGACCCGGTACGCGAGTAGACTGTTTGCATGTAGGAACCGGGCCGGTTCATCGAGAACCTCCGGCGCCTACGAAAAACGGCCCGACTCGGGCCGCCAAAGGAGAACCAGTTCCTTGAAGACTTTGAACCGGATGTTCATCGCCACCGCCCTGGTGGCCACCAGCGTGCACGCCTTCGCAGAGGTGACCTGGGATGCCGTGAAAAAAAAGATTGCCGATGGCAAGAGCTACTCCGTGGAGTACAAGTATGACGGCCCGAAGGGCAAGCAGAAGATCGACTACCGTACGGTGGTGCCCGACCACATCCGCTCCGAACTGAAAGAATCCGATGACCAGGCCAAAGTTGGCGCCGTTGTCGTATACGACGCCTCCTGGAAGCAGGTTCGCGTCAAGACCGGTGGCGGCATTATCCCTCGTAATCTGGATCACGCGGACGTGAAAGATTCGGCTTTGATCAAACCGGTCTTCACCTTGATCCTCGACCAGGTGGGGGCAGGCAATAAGCCCACGGTTACGGCCGAAGGCGAAAAGACTCGTTTTGAGTTCAAGACCGGCTCCGGCAGATACACCATCTGGGCGCGCGCTAACGGGGACATCTCCAAAACCGAGCGTATCGACAGCAGCGCCAAGGGTAAGGAAGTCCGAGACTTCGGTCCGGTCCAGTGGAATAACAACCCCTCCACCGGATTCTAAGACGCCCCCCGCCTCACTGCAACGCTCCTGACGGGTGTCAGGAGCGTTTTTTTGTTGGCGCTAACGAATCACCACCTGGGTTTCCGGCGAGTTCAACCTTTGGGTCAGAGCTTTCCCGGGCGACACTTGAAGGGTAAGCTCTTGGTCCAGGCAGCCTTCCTGCCTGGTCAGAAGCTCCTTGCGACTACCCGCCGGAACTCGCGCTTGAACTTCGATGAGAGGAGCCTCTGGCGCCGAAAAGACACTGTGGTAACTGGTCTTTACCAGCACGGCACGAGAGGTTGCATTGTGCACCCTGACGCTTTTAAGAGACTTGGAACCGAGGTTGATAAACTCGCTCAGCTCAAAGCCCGCGTAGACGAGCTTGAAAATCTTATACCCGCCGCCCAAAATCAAGCGAGAATCGGATTCCTCACGGATGGTCGAACTGGCGCCGCCGGTATTCAATCCCGCTCCCGCCCCGCTACTACCCACGCCGGAAACGGGCACTCCCGTCATTCCACCGCTGTAGGCGTAGGGATAAAGCGCCTGACCGGGGCTGGTGACCGGGGCAGAGCACTCAGCGCGGTTCGCCAATTGCGGCCCGGAATGGCCAGGTTCGCCCACTCTTTCTTATAGGTCTCGCGGAATCCGTGTTTGAGGGTCTCGCCTTCGATGTCCACGCCGGCAAAATTCAAACCCACCAGACTGTAGGAGTCGCCGAGCTTAGCCAGCAGCGGGGCGCCCGAGGTCCCGCCCCACATGGCACAGTTGTGGAAGACAATCTCCGAGCCGACGTCACTGACCGCACCGGTGCAGCGATACGGCCGATCCATTCGTCCAAACTGCGGCCGGGCCTCATCGGGGCAGGCGCAGTAACCGAGTAGCTCGATCTCCTGGTCAGCCCATTCGGAATCAGCAATGTAGCGGCAGTTGAGCCAGCCGTAGTAAGCCCCCAGGGGACGGTCAAGCTGAACGATAGCCCAATCCTGCCCCGCCTCGATCTCCCCACTGCCGCCTTGCTCGAGGATGGCTCTCTTCATTCGAGCCCGTCTGCTCACCGGCTCGAAACCAAGGCCCAGCTCGATTTCCACGTCATCATAAACTTCGCGCCGCGGATTGCTGACGCAGTGGGCACAGGTGAGCAACAGATCGGGTCCTATCAACACGCCGCATCCGACGCCGCCGTGGGCGTGGGTGCGGGCCAGAGCCGTGAAGGGAGCCCGGCTCGGCGCCAGGTGCCGCTGGTCGGGCGCAAAACCCGCGGCCCAGGCCGCCGCGGGAATCAAGAACAGCCATTTTCTCACCCGCCACTTCTACCCCCAGCCCCCTCCCGCTAAAGCTCGATGTGCCCGAAGCACGCCGATCAATGGGCTGCCCTCAGGCAGTTTTCTCCTTTCCCAAAAGGTCGGTAGCTCGCTTTGACTAATCCTGTTTGGTCCAAAGGTCCTAAAACTTTCGGGGTGGGTAAAATAGAACTAAGCGTGAGTTCCAAGCAACAGCGAGCCAGGCCTACGGCCAGGATGAAGACCGAGTATCCGCTGGCGTTGACCAAGAAGGCAAAGGTCTTGGCAATCCTGCCCGCATTACTGGCCCTGTACATGGCCTGGCTCGGCATCAGCGCCTTCCGCAGCTTCCACCCCGCCGATTCCTCCCGCTATACTTTCGGTCTGCCTCCGCTGATTATCGCCGCCACGCTGGTCGGATTCCTGGTCGTTGCGCCGCGCAAACTCTGCCGCGGTTCGATCAACCTTTTAGATTCTGGAATCGAGTTCAACCCTGGCGATCATGATCTCAACGTGCATTTCCCTTGGAACGATCTGCTCTTCGCAGCCACGCGCAACC
The DNA here is from genome assembly GCA_019637395.1 of Vulcanimicrobiota bacterium. Lineage (GTDB taxonomy): Bacteria > Vulcanimicrobiota > Xenobia > Xenobiales > JADMJV01 > JADMJV01. The sequence goes on along the minus strand of JAHBVR010000008.1, from coordinate 16,542 downwards.
CTCAGCAGATGATGCGCTCGATCCAGTTGGTCCACCGCAACCGCAAGATGGTTTTCTACGATCTTTTCATGCCCGACTTCGATCTGCTGGTCGAGACCATTTCGCGGCGCAAAACCAGGCAGGTCAACATCAATAACGACGGTGGCCTCAAGATCGACTCGGGTCGCATCGGCCACATCGATCCCCGCATGCGCGGCGGTGGGTTCTGATCTTCGGGCTGGTGCGACAAGCCATCCGGCAACAGAACCTAGCGCTCGTCCGAATCCTCGTCTTCTTCTTCCGAACGGTGTCGCTGCTTCTTCTCTCGCGCCGGCTCCAGCAGCTTCTCGGTCTCGCTAAAGTCGGCCGAAGACCCCAATGAATTTACCAGTCCCAATGCGAAATAGGCCAGAATGGGATAAGGCATGAGCGCCAGCAGCAGCACCGGCAGGCTCAGTCCCGAGGCGGACACAGGTTGGGCGGCCTCGACCTGGACGCCCTTTTTCATCATGATGTCGACGGTACGCTGAACGCTGGGAGAGGCCACCACCGCCAGCAACGAACCGTCATACTCGGCCCGAATGATGTTGCCGTCCACCACCGCTTTCTTCACCTTGAAGTCGAGGATGTCGCGCTCAAACTCCTCATAGCTCTTGTGGGGTGCCCCCCAGGGAGCGTTGCGCAGCCAGAGAAACTGAATGGCGATGAAGCCGGCGCCCAGCAAGGTGAGCAACGGCAGGGAGACCTGCAGCACACGCGTGATCGAGACTTTGCGGGAACGGCGCCGAGCCATCAGTGAGTGGCTCCTTGATTGAGCAAGCGCTCTTCATTCTCCACCGAGAACAACGCCAACAAAGCCGCGCGCAAACCCTCGCCACGCAATTTATGAGTGCGCAACTGGCGCACCTGAGAAGACATAGCCGCCTGCCCCAACTCGAGTTCCAGCCAGTTGGCGAAGTCGTTGCGCTCCAGGTGATAGACCAGCGAGTCGCCGTCCACATAGTGGAGGGTATCCACAAACTCGCGCAGCGTGCGGGCTTTGACTCCCAGGTAGCGTCCTGAAGTCCAAAAATGGAAGGCGCGGTCCTCGCTGACCATGGTGGGCAGATTGGCGGCCTGTTCGCGAGGCGTGTTGGGGGCGACCACCGGGGAATCCTGAGCCAGGGTGCGAATCAGGCCGCGGTACTGATCGGCCAGTTCCGCCAGATGCTCATCGCTCTCGGCCTCCACCCACATCTGCATCTCGGGCAGCGAGCGATGCGGAATGATCAGCACCCAGCCTCCAATCTCGCGGACCTTGACGCCATCAATGACCTCCACCGGCTTGTCGGCCAGCTTTTCCAACAGGGCCCTCATGACCCGTCCTTTAGCGGCGATTTCACACTCTACCTGGTAGTGACGTAAATGAATTTCAGGAATCTCGCTGTCGTAGTCGGAAAGCGGTTTTTTCATGGCCGAGAGCATCTCGAGCAGCTTGGCGAAGGCGAACATGCCGTCAAAGCCGCTGCTGAAACTGGGGAAAGCGAATTCGCCCAGGGAAGTGGCGGCCAGGTGGAAACGCGTGTCGCCGAGCAGAGCTGTATAGGTCAGGGAACGACTGTCGGTGCGCGCCAGGATCACCTTGGCCCCGTGCTTCTTGCCCAGGTCGGACAACATCGAGGGAGCATTGACGGGCACGGCGATCATAGCGCCCGGGTGACTCTGCATCACCAGCGTGGCGAACAGCACCAGCAGCTTGGCACCCTGCCACAATCCTCCCTTTTCGTCCACCACCATCAGGCGCTCGCCGGTGGCGTCGATGGCCACGCCTAAATCGGTTTTCAGGGTGGTGACGATACTGGAAAGCTGCTCCAGAACCTGGGCGCCGGCTCCGGACCGCCCCCCGCGCAAAGAATCAATATAGGCATTGAGACTGACCGCCTCGATGCCCAGCCTTCCCAGAATGGGCGGCAACACCGTGCTGGCGTGGCCGTGCCCATAGTCGATGACCACTTTGAACTGCTGCTTGCGAATCGCCTCCACGTCCAGTTGAGCGCGGAAAGCCTCCTGGTATTGTTCGAGGATACGGATGGGGAACTCAATCATACCGACTTCGTCCATCGGGGTCCTGCGAAAATCTTCCCGAAAAAATCGGTTCTCGATTTTGCGCTCCCAGCTGCGGTCGATGCTGACGCCCGAGGCATCCAGAAACTCCAACTGCAACTGGCGCGAATCCTTACTGCTGACGCGCACGTGAATACCGCCGTAGCAGTCGGCCGCGTTGCGCAGCGCGTTACGCCCCACCGGCGTGGGCACTGCCTGCAGGTCGCGTACGCTCACGCCCACCGAGACCAGCCCGCAAATCAAGGCGCGGTTGATCATGCGCGTGGCCGGATGGCTGTCGCGGCTGGCCACCACCACCGCTCCCTTGGGCAACACGGCCCCGTAGGCGGCGCCCAGTTTCAAAGCGTATTCCGGGGTAATTTCGATGTTGCCCAGACCGCAGATGCCGTCGTCACTGAATAAAGACCCTGGCCACTTGCGCCCCCAGATCAACGACATGGAAACAGCCGCCCCCGGCTCCACGTTCTTGTCGGGCCAGACCTTCACGTCGGGCTGCAGAGTGGCGCCCCGGCCCACGAAGACGTTGTCGCCGACCACCACGCCCTCGGCCACGTTGGCGTGACTTTGCAGAGTGACGTTGCGGCACAACACCGCGCCGAAGGCGCGAGACTTGCGGCCCACGTAGGTATTGCCCCAGAGCACGGCCCGCTCCAGGCTGGCGCCTTCCTCCACGATGCAGTTATCGCCCACCACCGTCGACTCGCTCAGACGCACTTCGCGGCGAATGCGGCAGTTGCGGCCCAGCAAGACCGGCCCCTTGAGGCGAGCACCCGGATCCAGCTGAGTCCCGGGCCCCACCCAGATGCCCTCACCGAGTTTCTGACCGGGCGGCGAGAAGCCCACCCGTCCTTCCAGCATGTCCAATTGGGCCTGGCGGTACTGCTCCAGGTTGCCGATATCGCACCAGTAGCCCTCGGCCACATAGCCGTAGAGTCCGGCCTGGTCGGCCAGCATCTGGGGGAACAGATCCACCGAGAAGTCATAGGCCTTACGCGGCTCCATGCGTTCCAGCACGTGCGGTTCCAGAATATAGATACCGGTGTTAATGGTGTCGCTGACCACTTCGCCCCAACTGGGTTTCTCGAGAAAGCGCTGAATGCGACCGTCGCTGCCCGTGACCACGATGCCGAACTCGAGAGGATTGGGCACCCGGGTCAACACCATGGTGACGTCCGCCTTCTTGGCCTTATGAAATTCAATGGCCTTACCCAAATCAAAATCGGTCAGGGCGTCGCCGCTGACGACCAGAAAGGTTTCACTCAGGTACTCCTGGATGCGCTTGATGCTGCCGGCCGTGCCCAGCGGCTCGTCCTCCACCGAGTAGAGCAAGCGCATCTCCCACTCGCTGCCGTTGCCGAAATAGGCCATGACTTCGTCAGCCAGATAGTGAAGGGTGACCAGACAGGTACGGATCTTATGCCGGCGCAGCAGCTCGATAGCGTACTCCATGACCGGGCGGTTGCACACGGGCACGAGAGGCTTGGGACGATTACAGGTCAGCGGACGAAGCCGGGAACCCTGCCCGCCCGCCATAATCACAGCGCGCATCGGGGCCCCTTCGCTGGGAAGGAAGTGCGGGCCTTTACGAGAACGCAAAGCCGGTCAAAACCAGGAAGGGCTTATTTATCACATGCTGCAGATCCTACATAGACAATTGCCGGCCAAACTCACGGCCGTGGAAGCGCAGAGGTTGCAGCACAGCCTTCAGTCCCACTTCCCCTCCCTGCTGGCCGGTATCCGTCTGGAGTACCTGCGCCGCCTGGGGCTGGAGGACGAGCCCTCGCGCGTCTTCGGAATGCAGGAAAACAGCCGCCTGCTCGGCGGCGAGGTATTCCCGCTGGAGTCGGGCACGGTTGCCTATCTCAAGATTTCCAAAGAAGACGGCAGCATCGACGCCGGCGTGGTTTCCAACCAGACGCATGTCGACTCGAGCCGCTTTTTCCAGGTGGTGCAGCGGGCCGCCCAGGAAGTAACCGGCCGCGGCACCGAGTGGTCCAACAACGGAGACCAGGCTCATGGTGAACCCGAAGACGCCCGCCCGGTCAGCCTGGAAGTGTCCGAAAAGGAACTGGAGGCGGCCGGTGAGTTCCTGAACCCGGCCTCCAAGGAACTGCTTCACCAGCTCTATACCCACGACTCGCTGCCGCTTTCCAAGGTCAAGCTGGGCAACAATTTCGCCAGCGTGCTGCAACACCTCGAAGACCTCGACCTGGTGCGCAAAGACTATGCCCTGCTCTCGAAAGAAACCGGCCAACAGATCCTCAAAGTGGCCAGCCGCGAGTCGCTGGAGACCTCGACCTTCTTCTCAGCCGAGAACGTGGACGAAGTACTCAGCGCCACGCCCTTCTGCCGCAGCCTGATCGACAACGACCAATGGCTGCTGGTGCTGGTACTCGGCCAGTTGCGCCAGCTCGGCTTCGGCGGGGACCAGGCCCGCATCCACGTGGTGCAACAGGAAATGGTGCCCACCCAGGTGTTCGTGCGCATCCATCAGCAGCGTTTCTTGTTGGTGCTCACCCACCAGAAACTGACCATTGACGAGAGTTACCTGGTCAGCGCCCAGATTGCCGCCTGCCAGCTCGAGGATGTGGTGCTGGTTTCGACCCAGCGCGTTTCCAACCTGATGCGCAGCCATCTCAAAAGCACCAACCCGGGCATTCACTTCCACTTTATCGACGGCATCAGCCAGTTGCCCGACCGCCTCAACGAAGTCTTCACCGAGAAGCAGCGCAACTGCCTGAAGGACCTGCTGGAAAGCCTCAGCGATCTGACTCCGGTCAAGTTGCACGACCTGATCGTGCGCAAGCTGGTGCCCATCCCGGTCGACGAAGCCAGCGATTTCTCGCCGCCCGGCCTGAATGATTCCCTGCCTGAGTTCACTCCCCCCAGCCTGCAGCAAGACTACGACCTGCCCGAGCCTTCCTTCAGCCCGCCGCCGCAGACGGAGCGCGTGGCCGAACCGCCGCTCGACTTCTCGCCGGAGATGCCCAAGTTCGAAGCCGAGTTCCCCGAGCCCGGACTGCCCGGCGACCTGGATTTGCCCAGCTATCCGGTGGCCGATCGCATGCCGCCCGTGCCGCTGCCGGTGGATGATTTTCCGGGCAGTTTCGGCCGCGCGGGATTGAGCGGGGGGGCGGCGCCGCGCGCCAATCGTCCCACCGAGCTGCCGCTCGAATAAGGTGGAACGCCGCCAGTTCTTGCTCGGACTGGCAGCGCTTGGCTGCGCCTGTACGCGTCCCGAGGCAGGCGCCGTGGCCCTGGTCGCTTCCAGCCTGCAACCCTGGATCGAGGCCAGGGCCGCCGCTTTTCATCTGGTTTGTTCCTTTGGAGGTAGCAAAGGCCTGGTGCAACAGGCCGAACGAGGCGCCCCGGTGAGCCTGCTGCTGCTCGCCTATCGTGCCACCGTGGCCGGCTTTTCGGCACCGGTGGCCTTCGCTTCCAACCAGCTGGTGCTGGTGGGGCGTAACGGAAGTCCCGAACTGAAAGCAGGACAGAAGGTGGCCGTGGGTGATCCCAAACTGGCGCCGGTTGGGAAATTCGCCCTGGAAGCGATGAAGCGTCTGCAGCTTGAGCCGGAATGGGTTTTCACACGCGACGATCGTTCCGCCTTCACTCTGCTGGAGAGCGGCCACGTGGACCTGGCCGTCGTGTATTCGAGTGACCTGCGGGGCCGCTCGCTGGGAACACCACGGAAACTGGAGTGCTCCCCGATCGATTATTATTTTTTGCAGAAAAACGGCGATTCCAAGGGGGGTACCTTCGCGCACTGGCTGAAAAGCCCGGAGTGCAAGCAGAGTCTGCAAGAGTTCGGTTTCCTTGTCCGTGACCCCTGACCGCCAGCCGCTGGCTCGAGGAGAGACTCTCTGCCAGGGGATGTATCACATTTCCCGGCTGCTCGGGGAAGGCGGCTTCGCGCTGACCTACAAGGCCCGGCAGGGACGTTGGAACTTCAAGGTATGCATCAAGGAGTTCTTTCCTCTCGGCTGCGAGCGCGGCCCGGCCGGCATTCTGCCGGCCAATGACACCTTCCAGCGGCGCTTTGCAGAAGGCTTACAGGCTTTTCGCGACGAGGCGGCTTCGCTGGCTCGCTTCAACCACCCCGGCATCGTGCGCGTGCTCGGCACTTTCGAAGAAAACCACACGCTTTATATGGTTCAGGAGATCCTGGAAGGCCTGACCCTGAGCGACGGCCTCACCATGGCCGGCAAGATGAAGGAGTTCCGCGTGCTGCGGGTAGCTCAGCAGGTGGGTCAGGCGCTCTTGATGGTGCATGCGGCCGGCCTGGTGCACTCGGATCTTAAGCCGGAGAACATTTTCCTCACACAAGAGGGCCGTTACGTGCTGCTGGACTTCGGGTTAACCCGAGGGTTTCTGAGCGCAGCCGGGGCTCAGCTGGGCGGGCGCGGCCTGACCGAGGGCTTTGCTCCCCCTGAGCAGTACATCCCCGGCAGCAAACTCACGCCGGCCACCGATGTCTATAGCTTCGCGGCTACGCTATACAGCCTGTTGACCGGGCTGGCGCCTCCGGGAGCCCATCTGCGCAGCAAGGGGCAACCCATTCCAGCCATCAAGCCCCATAACCCGACCATCAGCGATAAGGTGGAGCGGGCTTTGCACAATGCCATGGTCATGGACCAGCACAAGCGCACCCCGGGAATCCGGGAATTCCTCTATCAACTGGGTCTGGACAGCACTCCCAAGGCGATTTCTTACAAACCGGCCCAATTCGAGGAAGTGAGCAGCGCGCGCGCCCATCCGACCGGGCTGAACGCTCTGGCCATCCACGCTCCGACCCAGCGGATCTTCTCGGGTGGGCGCGATGGCTTTGTAAAATCCTGGAGCTGGCCGGAGCTGGAGCCGCTGGCCAGCCTGAAAGCCCACGAAGGTCCCCTGGCTCGCCTGGCGGTTTCCGAGGACGGCCAGTATCTGGTGACCGGCTCCGAACACGGGGAAATCAAGTTGCACGCCGTCGAGTTAAGCGGACCGGGGGCGGTGCTGGCTCAGACCGGCGTGACGGTGACCTCCTTGCGCTTCAAGGGCAGTCTGGTGGCGGCCACGCTGGGCGACGGCCAGTGTTACTTGATGGGACCGGGCATTTCCGAACCAATGCATTGGATGGCCCACGCCGGGCCGGCCAACTGCGTCGATTTTCATCCCAACGGCTTGTTTCTGGTGACCGGCGGAGAGGACCAACTGGTGCGCTTTTGGGAACTGCCCGACGTGAAAATGGTGGATTCCTACAAAGCACACGATAAGGGAGTGCAATCGGTGAATTTCACCCCGGATGGGACGGCTCTGCTCAGCGCCTCCAACGATCAGTCCATTCGCTTTTGGGATTTAACCGCCGGCCATGCCTTGATACGTGAACTACGGGGACATACGGCCTTCGTTTTCGAAGCCCGATTTTGCTGCCAGGAAAAGCAGGTCATCAGCATCTCCGGCGACCATACCCTGCGTGGTTTTGACCTCAACAGCAGCCGCTGCGTTTTCTGCTCCGAGGCTCATAACGAAAGAACCCGGGCCATGTCGGTAGACCCCCTGCGCCCAATGGTGGCGACAGCCAGTAGCGACGGTTCTATTCGGGCCTGGAAGTTCGAGAACCAGACCTATCAAGGCACCGACGTGATGCCGGGGCAGATCGAGGAATCCGTCAAGGCTGAAGAAGCCGACTATCCGCTGGTAGGCCAGACCATCGGAAGCTACCATATTATGGAGGGACTGGGATCGGGGGGCATGGCCTCGGTCTATAAAGCCAGCAACGGCGAAGGCCAGCTTGTCGCCCTCAAAGTGATCCGCTCCGACCATATCAATCACGAGTTCCAGCAGCGATTCGAGCGCGAAATCAAGGTCAGCATGAAGCTCGACCACCCCAGCGTGGTGCGCACCCTGGACTGGGGCCAGCACGAAAACGTGACCTTTCTGGTCATGGAACTGGTGGACGGCATCCCGCTGAAGAAATTTATCGGTCCCCAAGGCATGGATACCGCCGAAGCCATGCGTTTTCTGGCGGGAGTGGTGGAAGGACTGTCCTATGCTCACAGCCTGGGCATCGTGCACCGCGACGTGAAACCGGAAAACGTGATGATCGCGCGCGGCGGCCACGCCAAGTTGATGGACTTCGGACTGGCTCGCGACAAGGAAGTGAAGACCGTGACCAAGATCGGCAGCGCTATCGGCACGGCCGAGTACATGGCTCCCGAGCAAATTCTACGTGGTCCCGAACGGGCGGGTCTGACCGACAAAACCGACCAGTATGCGTTGGGCATCCTGATCTTTGAAGTGCTGACCGGCAGCCGTCCCTTTGAATGGGACGACCCCGCCAAGCTGATCCGCATGCACCTCAGCCAGGCTCCCCCCACCATTACCAGCCGGCGCCCCGACGTACCCGAGGCAGTGGACGCGGTGGTGGCCCGCATGCTGCACAAGGAAGCCGACGAGCGCTATGCCAACGTGGCCGAAGCCGGGGCCGCCCTGTTCGCGGCGGCGGGAATGCTGGACATAACCGCAGAGGCTTGAGGAAGGTCTGCCCCCGAAACGGCCGGTACTATTGGCTCGGGGCGTCCGGACTCGGGGATGAGGAAGCTGGTGAGACGCTACAAGCCAGGCTCACGGGGAACTGTGCATCGCCGTTCAGTACAGCGTCGATGAACTTTTGCGTGGTAGGTGAGGGGTTCGTGGACCCTGATGGACTTAGCATCTCTTTGCTCCCTTTCACCTCAAAATACCGTCTGCTAAAGAGCCGGTTGTTACCATTTTGAAACTTCTAGATTGCATCGCTCAAACCTTTCGAGGAAATTCGCCCGATCACTTCGCAGTCTCGGCCCAGGGAATCGAAAAGACGCTGGATCTCCGAGAACTCTTCCAAAGTCTGGACGTCCTCTTGGGTAACCAGACCCGGTTCGGTCCAGTGGATATTGACGACACCCCAGCGCCTATCTCGATTGTTCACGAAGGGAACGGGCCACGATACAAAGCCTCTCAATTCCGGATGGCTCTGGAAGTAGTCGAGCACCTGAGATTGCCGTTCCGGGGTGATATTCTCACGAGCCAGTAACTCTTGCAGCCGGCTCGGGTTCACATCGGCGATAAACTCTCTGACGCCGACGTAGAACGCATAAGGAGCTCCGAGAGTCAGACCGTCAATACTCCGATCCGCTGGTAGAGCAAACCGCTCCTGAGACTCTCTGGCCGAAGGCTCACAAGCCCAACGGATTAAGGTCAGGTGGATCCCCCGGGGCGGAGAGCCGGACGCAAATCGAATGGCCGTCTGCGCAGGGGGTTCATTCGTGCGAACCATAAGGTTGGCATTGATTTTCTGCTCCAGGCTCTTGGGATCAACCTTCAATCGACTTGCTGTGATCGGCAGCAGGCAATATCGAAGCAAAAAGAGTGCATCGGTCACGCGGGCCCAGACGTTCTCATGGCCGAGCAACACCTGGGTTGCTTGTCGCAGGTTTCCGAGAAAGGTCCTTTCTGATTGCCGAATGCGCATACCCACCGACCTGAGGGCTGCCGTGTACTCAGCTCCGGCAGCCTCCCGCCCGGTTGACGTGTATTCCTCTACTTTGCGATGCCACTGAACGTGGCTGACAGGAGGCTCCATCGTCGCCTTCACCTGGCGTTTCTCGGACAACCTGTAAGGCTGCCCAAGATTATAGCGTGCCTCCGGCAAAGCCAATACATCCAAATTCGACGCATTCCGCCCCAGGATTTCGACATGTGCCCGAACTCCCGCGAGCTCATCCACTGCTGCGTAATCCCTATCATTCAGTTTCTCGAAAACGATCGGCGGCAAATTCAATTTTACTCCCCCGGGAAGCGAGATCTCCAAAGGTTCCAAACAATTTAGCCCGAGCTTTTCCTCACAGCATTGGCGCCATGCAGACCAGGCCTCCAGCAAGTGTGCTCGACGATAATCACCCAGAATGTAAACTGCTTGAGCAGGCAGGCTCCTTCGTCCACCGGCCGTCTGAGTCGAGTACAGACTCTGGTTGGCTTGGATGAGACGCTTCCCCCATTCGTCAAAGCTTCCCATTTCAACTTTCACCGGTGCGTCAGCAGCCGGGTGCCGGGCGATTTCGCGGACTGAAAGCAAGTCCAAATAGGCTTCGATTGCCAGGGAAAGGGCGGATTGGCCCCAAGCACAGGCCCAACTTTTCAAGTCATATTGATTGGCCTTCTTGGCTTGGGCTGCCCCCGCGAAAACTCGGTCGTCCGCTGATCTACAATAGAATGCCTCCAGTGTGCAACACTCGACCTCGGCCACTTCAGCCCCAAGTTGGTAAAGCATCCAACGCCAATACACTTCCTCCGTGTCTTCCTCTTTCCGCACCGGCAGGAAAATGCGCAAACGCCCCTGGGGCGCATTGACTCTAAGCGACAGTAAGGCCGGCAACGCCTGGCGCACCCACAGAGCCGATTGGCAGACAAGGCAGGTTTCGGCCTGACCAAACAGGATGGCTCGAACCAGATGCAGGTTCCAAGGACCCAGATCGGAGCCGGAAACCATGGGCTGGCTGGCCTGAACCAGTTTACGCTCATTTTCAAAGAAATCTCTAGCCGAATTTTCACCGAGGTTGAAGAGTTCGCCCAGTTCCTTCCTGCCAACGCTGAAATCCGTGGCCAGATAATGCTTGGTATCGATAGGAATAGCATAGACGTTCGGCATCAGATTCAACTGAATATCGCAGGCGACAGTGAGCGATTCAGCCAGTGCTCCGATCAGGTCTTCCAGCGAATTTGGCCTCTGTTCTTTCCACCGGGTCTGAGTTTGGCCCAATAAGCGAAAAGCCAGAATCAACTCGGAGGGGGTTTCGTTCTCGTCCTCAAAAAATGCAAAGCCGGGAACGTTGCTGACCAAACCACCATCCACATAAAAGGAATCCAAGGCAGGTTTGGGCTGAAAAAAGAGGGGGATTGAGCAAGAACAAGCCACGGCGGCCGCCACGCCGTCGTCGGGTGCTTTAAAAACTTTTGCCTTGCTCTGCCTGAGATCGGTGGCCACCACGTAGAGTGGCAGTTCCAGTTCCGCAAAGGTAACTGGCTTGACGTGAGGATCTCGGTGCTGATTGTTCCTGATCACGCTGCCGTCACTCTTGACCTGCAGCAGAGCCGCACCCGTTCGGCGGCGGCTCTCGACCAGTTCCACCAACATTTCGCCGACCCAATCCTGAATGCCGCTGACGCTATGACTGCCGCCGTAATAGATGGCGCTGACCAATCTACGTTCTAAGGAACCCTGTCTTGTCGTCTTTGAAAACAAATTGAGCGCGCGGGTCTTCCACGGGGAGTAGTTAGAAAAGGCGAATGCCTCGCGCCCCGCAGGTCTCAGCAGGCTGGAAAAGGGCTTCGACTGCAGAACCTCTTTGAGGACTTCGGGAGATGCGCCTGCGGCAACAAGGGCAGCGACAATCGAACCGGCCGAGGTTCCAGCCACCCGGCTAAAGCGCACCCCACGCCGGTAGGCTTCAGCGTAGGCTCCCGCCAGGGCCGCTCCCTTGACTCCGCCTCCCTCGAAAACTCCCAGGCACAATCGGAACATGCTTGTCTTGGGGGTCTGTTTCAAGGACTCAACTTCCTCCGGCAAGCTCCCCAATTCGTCGAGCGGATAGAAGTCTCCTGTACTGGAGAGCTTCCCGGCCCGGTAACTCGAACTCGATCCGCACTCCCGCAGCCGCAGCTCGCCACCCGGCATTTCGGCCCGCTCCCGCATCCCGCGCACGTCCGAACGCGGCGAGAGGACAGCCCGGGCCAAGATGGCGGACGAGTTTTTCCCACAGTCGCTCTCCGACAGCGGTGCTCTCGGTGGCGACCTTCATCACGACATCATTCAGGACGGTCGCCCGAACCCATATCAACTGGCTTTTGCCTTCCCCGCCTGACGAGGAGAAGATTGCAGGGTCCGGGAATGTCCCCTTAATGTCAGAACCAGCTACCGAATGGGACGAGGAGCTCCTGCCCGACCTTACCGATGTAGTGACGGAGGACGACGAGCCCGCGGACAATCTCTTTTCGGAGAGGCAAAACCGCCTCCTGGTGGACTCCCTGTATGCTTCGGCCTCCGAATTGCGCCCCTTTGTGGCCATGACCAACGTCGGCCTTTTCTATGCTACCGGCCAGACTCCTTATGTCCCGGATGTGCTCTTGAGTTTAGGGGTACTGCCGCCTGAAGGGGACATTTGGGAGAAGAAAAATCGCTCCTACTTTCTTTGACTTACGGGAAACCGCCAGAACTGGTTCTCGAGGTTGTTTCCAACAAAGACCGCCGCGAAGAGGAAAAAATTCAAGGGTATGCCCGCCTCGGCATCGCTTACTATGTGATCTACGATCCCGGGCAGTTTTTGAGTCAGCGCAAGCTTCGAGTCTACGAACTCCATGGTACAAACTATGTCCCGGTCGTTGATTTCCGAAAATTGAACTCTCTACCCCTGGGCCTCAAGATCGTGCCCGGGGTTTACGAGGACATGCAAGCGGACTGGCTGCGCTGGATTGATTCTGACGGCAACATCTTGCTCGACGGCAAGGAAAGGGCGGACCAGGAGCGCCAGCGTGCGGACCAGGAACACGAACGCGCGGAGAAACTTGCAGCCAGACTGCGGGAGCTTGGTCTCGAGCCTTGAAAACGCAGCCAGCGAGGTAGGCCTCCGGGCACATCGAGTCGAACGGCGCTCGCCTATGGCACGCAATATTGTAACTCGCAGCAACAACTACAACGAATGGTATCTGGACGTGATCAAGGCGGCTCAGATGGCCGACTACTCGCCGGTCAAAGGCTGCATGGTCATTCGCCCCACCGGCTACGCCATCTGGGAAGCCATGCAGCGCGACCTGGACCGGCGCTTCAAGGAGACCGGCCACGTCAACGCTTATTTCCCGTTGTTGATTCCCATGAGCTTTCTGCAAAAAGAAGCGGACCACGTCGAGGGCTTTGCCATGGAAGTGGCGGTGGTTACGCACAGCGGACTGGAGAAGTCGGCCGACGGCGGACTCAAGCCCAAGGGCGAGCTGGCCGAACCCTTGCTCATCCGTCCCACTTCGGAAACCTTGTTTGGCGCTATGTACTCTCAATGGGTGCAGAGTTACCGCGACCTGCCCGTGCTGATCAACCAGTGGGCCAATGTGATGCGCTGGGAAATGCGCACCCGCCTGTTTCTGCGCACCGCCGAGTTCCTCTGGCAGGAAGGCCACACGGCTCACGAGACCTACCAGGAAGCTCAAGAGGAAACCCTGCGGATGCTCGATGTCTACGCCGCCTTCGCCGAGGAGTTCCTGGCCGTGCCCGTGGTCAAGGGTCGCAAAACCGCCTCGGAGAAGTTTCCCGGCGCCGACGCCACCTATTGTATTGAGGCTTTAATGCAGGACGGCAAAGCGCTGCAGGCCGGTACTTCGCACAACCTGGGCACCAACTTCTCCAAGGCTTTCGACATCAAATTCCTGGGCCGTGACAACCAGCAGCATCTGGCCGTGACCACCTCCTGGGGCGTGAGCACCCGCCTCATCGGAGCCTTAATCATGACTCATTCCGATGATGAAGGCCTGGTGCTGCCGCCCAAAGTTGCGCCCACCCTGGGCGCGGTGGTGCCCATCTATCGCAAGGAAGAAGAAAAGGGACCGGTGCTGGAGTTTTGCACCAGACTGCTAGAGCAGTTATGCGGCGGGGAGCGCCTGAAGGCAGCTCAAGAGCGGCAAAAAGGGCGCGAGCTGATGTCGGTATTTACCGATTCCAGTTCGAATCAATCGGTGGTGTTGGACATACGCGACGATCGGCCGGTAGAGAAACATTTCCACTGGGAGCAGCGCGGCGTGCCTTTCCGCTTCGAAATCGGACCGCGCGATGTGGAGAAGGGCACTTTCGTACTCAAGATCCGCGCCACCGGCGAGAAACGCTTCGTGGAGCTAAAGAACGCCGACGCCGAGTGGCTGGCGGCTTTAGCCCGCGAGACCCAGCAAGCCATGTTCGACAAGGCCCTGAAATTCCGCGATGAGCACATCGTGGAGGCGTCAAGTTACCCGGAACTCAAAGAAGCTCTGGAAAAAAGAAGCGGCTTCGTGCGCTGCTGGTTTAAAGAAGACGCGACCGCCGAAGCCAAGATCAAAGAAGAAACTAAGGGCACGGTGCGCTGCATTCCCTTCCAGCAGACGGGGGGCAGCGGCAAGTGTATCTTCAGTGGAGAGGCAACCACGGAGCAGGTGCTTTTCTCCGTCGCCTACTAAATGTCTAACCTCCTGGAGGTCGACGACCTGCTGACGCAGCTCTCCAGCGAAGGAGAGCTGCAATCCAGCGGTCGCTTTACCGTCGACGTCTCCAAAGCCAAGGAAAAGCTGGCCCAGTTCCAATTTGAGGATGCCTTCTACTACATTCTCAAACTGGTGCAGGCAGCTGTGGCCGGCGGCGCTTCCGGATTATCTTTGCAAAGCCGCACGGCCGAGGTGGAAGTCACCATCCTGGGCCTGGGCTTCACACCCTATCAGTTGGAGAATGTGCTCTACAGCTTGATGGCGGACAGCAGCGAAACCACTCCGGCCCTGCGCCACTTCGCTATGGGCCTGAACGCGGCTGTGAGCACACGGGCCTCTGAGATTACCGTGCAATCCTTCGACGGCAAGGAAGGGCTGGAAGTGCGCTGGACCAAAAAAAGCCAGCGGTCGTCCGCCTGGGCTCCCGGCCAGAGGCTGGCCCAGACCCGGCTGCTGCTCAAACGCACGGCCGCCGACGTGCTTTCCGACATCGGAGCCAAGATTGGCAGCCGGGACGTGTTCTCCATGTTCTCCGGTGATCGCAAGGGAATGGATCGCGAGCAAGCGCTGATTTATGATCACGGCGCCTTCTGCCCCATGCCGATCTCGATCAACGGGCGCCCCTGCCCCGGTTACGACCTGGGGGTGCCGGCCTATTCCGGAGTGCTCGGCACGCTCTGGTCCCGCCTCTTCGACGACGGCTCCTCGGTCGACCCCAAGCATCATCTCTTCGAAATCTACCTGCCCCAAACCGGCGCCTCGGCTATCACCGGACCGCGCCTGACCCACTCGCGCTGGCCGCGAGGTTACGCCAAGAACGGCCTGTATTCGGCCATTCTGGTGGTGCCCGCCCGCCTGGCCGACGATACCGTAATCATGCCGGTACGCGACGGCATCTCGCTCAAGCCCTTCAAGGTAGCCTGGGACGGGCCGGGCTCGATCCTGTACCTGGACGCCAAAAATCTGGAGGTCGACTTGACCGAGACCAGGCTTATCAAGAATGAAAAAACTCTCGGAATCTTAAACGACCTCGGACGGGCGCTCTGCGAAGGCGGGCAGCAGTACCTGAACTCAGGCAAAGCGATTCCGTCTAGCAAGCTGCGCAGCAACCTGACGCGGCGCCTGGAGGAAGGGATCAACTGCCCCATGGTCTTCATCTAGCCCGACCCGCCCAAAGTCCTGGTCAAAAGTAACCATCAATACCCCTTCTTTCCGGTATGAGTGTGTCTGCCCAAAGAGAGTCCCGTGCCTTACCCTGGTGGTATGAGTATCTCTTTGTCCCTGCGCGACCGCCTGGATCTGCTGGTGGCCTTACCGACACCCAGGTTGTGCCAAATTCTATGCATCTTGTCCCAACAAGAGGATATAGACCGAATTTGGGCTTTGCTTGTCTGGATTGAAGCCGAACGTCGCAAGCGTCCGGCCCGGTTATCCAAACGCGCCGCCGCGCGCCTCAAAAAAAGCCTCTTTCCGGGAGCCAGTCTGCAGCGCCTGCTCGACGGAGAATGCTGGTTTGATCCCACCGTCTTCGAACTGGTGACGGAATCGTTGCTGTCTCCGGTGGTGGCCGCCCGTGGCCAGACACCCGATGCGGAGCAACTACTGGAGATTCTGGAAGGCTGGAGTGCCGGCGACAACCATCCCTTTTTCGCTATCCGTAGTTTCGTCGAAGCGCTGCCGGAAGCAGCCCAACTCTCCAAGGTCCGCGGAGTGGACGAGCCCCCGTTGCGCCGCCCCCAACCCCACAAGAACGTGGCTCAGTTACTGCACGTGCTGCTCTTCCTGTATCAGCGCGAGTTCGTGACCCAAACCGAGCTGATCAATCTCTTCGGTTCCCATTTGAACTCTCAATCCAGCGTTTGGAAACGAGTGGCCCGGGGACTGAAAGCCTACTACGCCGAGCTGAAAAAACAAAGCCTATCACAAAAAGATTGATCAGGGTCTGCTCAAGCTCCGTCGCGTCGACCTGACCGCCCTGGCCCCCTGCGCGACAGGCTGCGTAAAGGAAAGGGCAGGTTCGACTTGGCCCAATTTCGCGAACAAGCCCATGACCCTGCGCTTCGGGATTGACACGTCCGAGTTTGACCGTTGCGTGGCCCACTCAGTGACCTGGTGATACGCCAGGGAGCGGAAATTTTCGCATCCAATCAGGTCCTGGGCGAATGTTACACGGCCCCGAGGTTCTGGCCGCCCTGGCTGCGACTTCCGGTTGTGGACTTCTAG
>JAHBVR010000007.1 GCA_019637395.1 Vulcanimicrobiota bacterium | reverse complement strand
TGACCAGGGCCGGGTGACCGCGATTGTGCAGGGCACCACCAGGTCGGAGTTTGCATACGACGGCATGTCGCGCCGGACCAAGATTACCGAGCTGACCGATGGCACCGTCACAAGTAAAAAGCTGTATTGGTGGCTGGGAGGGTCCATTGTGTGCGAACGCGATGGACTGCAGACTGGTTTCCCGGTTACGCGGAGATTCTTCGGACAGGGCGAGGTGCGCGGTAGCACCAAACTTTACTACGCGATGGACCACCTCGGCTCCGTCCGTGAGCTGGTGGATTCCGCCGGCACGGTGAGGGCGGAATACAGCTACAGCACCTACGGTGAGCGCAACAAAGAAGCTGGCGATCTTGAGAGCGACTGGGGATATGCCGGCCTCTGGCATCACGCCACCTCGGGTCTGGACCTGGCCACCTACCGGGTTTATGACGCGAAGAACCGGCGCTGGATTTCGCGGGATCCGCTGGGTGAGGGCGTAGACTACAACCTGTATCGTTATTGCGCGAACGATCCCATCGGAAATTTTGATCCCGATGGCCTCGAACCAGTCGAAGACCCAAGCGCACAGGCCAAAGCCAAGCTGCGTATCAAGGCGAAAAAGGCAAAACTTAAAGTACTCTGCTGGGGCCAAGATTGGACAGACTGGGTCGACCACAACGCCTGGGAAATTGGCAGTTGGGTCCTTACTGACGGTATGGGCGCACTGGGTAAGATGGCCGGAAGGACTAAAGCCGGCAAAATTACCCTCGGAGGCTGGGAGAGCAGCAGGTTCCTGGGTCAAAAGAATTTCCAAAACATGACAATGAAGGAGCTCAAAGCCTATACAAGTGGCTCGGGCCAAGTCGACCAGTTGAGAGATCTTTTTGGAACCGGTCTGCGCGGAGCACGGGAGAATCTGCAGAACGTTCAGGTCCCGGCGGGGTTAAGCAGAGATACACTTGAGGCATACGGTGAGGTTGCACGCAGGGCTATCTCCTCTGGCAACGACGCTGCTGGAGTTCAAGCACTACGACTCCAGATCGTTGAGCAGGCCTTGCGGATGATGCCTTGAGAAACCTGATTCGAGAGCTGGAGGCACATTGGGCAGCACAAGGGCTCGTGATGAGGTCTGGAGCCGAGGAAAACGCTTTGGATGAATTCCAAGCTAGGCATAGGCTTCTGTTGCCGATGGACTTCAGAGAGTTCCTGAAAGCTTTTGACGGAATGGACGACGGGGAGACCGACGACGGACTTAACCGGTTTTTGCCGATTACAGAGCTATACCCGATATGCGACCCTACTTTGCCCACGGACTGTTTCGTGTTTATGGATTGCTCGTTTTCGGCCTATTTGGTGGCAATCCATTTGAGCAAAGAAACTACTGACAAAGCAGAAATATTCGTCTTAGGAGTCCCAAGCCCCGTAGCTCACAGCTTTGCGGATTTCATTAGGCTTTACCTGGCGGGCGTCCATCTTAGGATCGGAGCTTAAGGCTGTGCTTATTGTCTATACCGCAATAGGCTGTTTGACCTATCGAACTTTTGAGATTAGCGCGATGAGTTGGGGGATGCGGAGAGAGCCCTCCCTGTTGAGTCTATCACTCTTGAAGCCCCTAGTTTATCAACTAGGGCTTGGTTCTTTTGGGCTATTCAAAAAAAAGGGTGTCGTCCGCCTTGTTTTCTTGGGTTTCCTATTATCAATCTTCACGATCCCCAACTATTGAGTGAGAATCGCCGGCGTGGTGGTGCCGCTGGGCCACCCGCAGGTCGGCCTGGGTCGACCGGGGCTGGGCATGCACGCTAGACACGCGTTCAGGATACTCCTTTTCTTGCTGTGTAGCTCGGTGTTCACTTTGGTCATGTCTCTAAAAGACCTAAGGTGGACCCCGATCGTTGGACAGAAAACCCAGTTTTCTTAGTAAGTTTCCGTGCCGTTTTCGGGTAGGTTTGGTTGCTTGATCCGCTTCCTTAGTTCAAGGTAGCTGGCTGGCAAGAACAGAGAGGCCGGCGTCCGGTAATCCAGGGCCTGGTGCAGCCGTTCGCTGTTGTAGAACGAGAAGTATTAAGTAGCGTTCCCGTTCGGGTATTCCTTCAGATATACCTCCTCGTATTTCACAGTCCTCCAGAGTCTTTCGCAGATGACGTTGTCCAGACATCGGCCCTTTCCGTCCATGCTTATAGTTACTTCCGAGGCTTCTAGGATGCCAATGAAGTCTTTGCACGTGAACTGGCATTCCTACCTGCTGGTAGGGACTCAGGTCACAGCTCCCAAGAAGCGGTCCCGTAGACGCTGGTCGAGCTGCTTTATATAATCCGAACCAAAAGGGCCATTTTCCAAATCCTGGAGCAAGACCTCGGGCAAGTCGCACTCGACTTCTGGAGCACAGCCGGCCAGGCCCAGGGCCAGGGCGGCCACGGTGTCCACATCCCCGGTCCAGGCGATGCACTCTTTGAGCATGGCCTGCATGGAAGGATGACGATGAAACGAGGTCAGAGCGGCCCGAGCGCTATCCATACCGGCCGAGCCCACCGAACCCCGCCAGTCGAACCAGCCGCCGCCCAACTGCTTTTCCAGATAAGCCGGCAACCCGGCTTTGGGCCCGCCACGCAGCAGAAAATGAGCGCTCAGAGCCACCCCCTGAGCGGAACGGATCCCGCCCGGAGTGTCGTGAGTGAGCCGGGCCTGCTCGGCGGCCACTTCCAGAACCAGTTGCGGAGTGGCTAAATAGCCGACCGGCAGAGCGCGCATGGCGGCCCCGCTTTTGGCGCTGTGCGGCTTGATACGGGCCAGAAAATCCTTACCATCTTTCACCGTCAGCAGAAAATCGTAGAAACGCTGGGCGTAGCCGTGGCGTGGCTCGCGCCGGAAGGCGCGCACGAAGTGCTCGGCCCAGTGCAGCGGAGTGGGGCGGGAGTGGTCCAATAGCGCTTCGGCCACGGCCAGACTCATCTGGGTATCGTCCGTGTACATGCCCGGCCGAATGCCCAGATGTTCAGGATGCTGGTAGTAGCGTTTCAGATCGTTATGGCGCACCACAAAGTCGGCCCGCGCATACTCGAACCCGGCCCCGTAAGCATCTCCTATCGCCAAAAAGATAAGCAATTTTCTCACCTTCGTGTATTGAATACACTAATCCTGTTTCAAGTAGTTTTCAGGGGCGGGGGCTAAGCTGGAGCAATGCAGGTCGGCGCTCTCCATTCAGCTCTCGTCCCACAGTTCAAGTCCAACGCGGCGGCGACTGCCGCAGCGCCGGTCGACCGTTTTGTGCCCACCTCCGCCGACCACGAGGTGCCCGCCAATCTCAAGAAAGTCCTGGAAGCGGCCGGTAAGCCTTACTACGACGAGGCGAAGGACCTGGTGGACCGGTCTCGCTACTACGGTGATAGGGCGGCCGACTATAACCAGTTGAGCGAACTGGTGCGCCGCACGCATCGTGAGAAATTCAGCTTCGACCCGCCCAAATATTTGTTCCCCTGGGTGGACCTGCGTCCCAATTTACGCCTGCAGAGTATCTACGCCGCGGAGCCGGTGAAGACCAACGATCCGATCCGGGTGACCAAAGCCAAGGATTTCAAACAGAAGATCAAGGTCCAGGGAAAACCGCGTGTGCACGCGGACGGCACCGTGGTGGAGCGCAAGGTCAACGTCAAAGTCAACTTTCAAGAGCAGGCCAGGCAGTGGGGCGAGGAATTGCTCAAGGCTCCCGGTAACGCGTTGGAAATCGCCCAGCGTATTGCCCTGGTGGAGGGGCACCGCTATTACAACGGTGAGCATTCGGTGCCGCAGTATTTCTTCGACCACGACCGTACGCCCAAAGGCGATTTGCACATTCTTTTCGCCTGTGAGAAGAAGGCCAACGAGCAACGAGGTTGTCGTCCTTATGGCGATACCCGGCATCAGCCGGAGGACCGCAGCCTGGGGGGCTGGGCACCCAAGGACATCAATCGTTTCGAGCCGGACGCCGGTAAGGGCGCGGTGGCTCGGGCCGCCCTCTACTTCCTGTTGCGCTACCCCGAGGAGATTGGGGAGAAGTCTGACGAGTATCGGCCGGAAGACATCGAGACGTTTTTGCGCTGGCATAAAGAAGACCCGGTTTCTCTGTATGAATTACATCGAAACCAGGCCATCTTTGAACTTCAGGGCAATCGCAATCCCTTTATCGATCACCCTGAGTGGGCCGATAAGCTCGACTTCTCGGCCGCTTTTGCCGAACTGCGGCTCGGTTAGATCATATGCAGCAATTTAAGCAGGATGATTCCGGAAATCGGCACTCCCAGTAACCATAGCACAATCATTCGCATCGTTCGTTCCTCCTCTTAATGTGATTTCACAATAAAGGCAGGGAGTGGATTTGCCCCGGGCCGCTGGTATGGTTTGATGGGTACCCTTATACTGGCCCTCATGCAGCGACGAAACTTTTTGCTGGCCCTGGGCTGGATGGCCGCCATGGGCTGGTGCTGGGGCCAGTCCCGACCGGAACAAATGGCTTCCCTGTTGCTGGGCGAGCCAGTCGCTCAGTTGCCCCCGGAGGTCCTGCCCGATCTGCACATGCTGTTGACCAGAGCTGATTCGTTGGAACAGCTGCGCGATTGGCCCGCAGGCGAAGCGGCTGCCCGGCGCGTCCTGTTGCGGCTCTTGGAAAAGCGCGGCTGGGAGTGGGTTCCTTTCGCCAATGCGCCGGCTCGGCCGCCGGCTCAGCGCGGAGACTGGGGGCATCCTTGGACTTCGAAGTAGTCGTCATCGGGTCTGGCGTGGCCGGCGCGATATGCGCTTGGAAATTGGCCGCGGCCGGTCGCAAAGTGCTGCTGCTCGAGGCCGGACCGCCGGTCGACCGTCGGCAGGCGGCGGCCCGTTTCGCCCACAGCGAGAAGGCCAATGATACTTACCCGATGAGTCCGGATCAGCCGCGCTTCCAAGAACCGGATCACTATTTCGAGCAACGCGGCAAAGAGCCGTTTACGGCGGTCTATGAGAAAGTGGTGGGTGGCACCACCTGGCACTGGTTGGCCACCACCCTCCGTTTTCTCGAGTCGGACTTGCGCATGAAGTCTCGCTTTGGAGTCGGTCACGACTGGCCGCTCGGCCTGGCCGAACTGGAGCCCTATTACCAACAAGCCGAGCAGGAGCTGGGCGTGGCCGGGGCGGCCTTGCCCTCTTTGCCGGCCACTTACCTGGACAAGCAAGTGGCCCTGGCTGCCCGCAAAATCGGTTACCGAGTGGAGGTCTTACCGGCCGCCCGCAATTCCATCGAGTATCAGGGCCGGCCCGCCTGTCGCGGCAGCGCCAGTTGCTTTCCGATCTGCCCGATTGGCGCCAAATACGACGCTTCGGTGCACGTGAACAAGGCGCTGCAAGCCGGCGTGACGCTCTGGAGCGAGACACCGGTGACGCGCTTGCTGGAGAGGGATGGCCGGGTCATCGCCGTGGAGTGCCGGCGGGCAGGCGAAAGCCTGCGGGTCGAGGCCGGCCTTTTCATTCTGGCCGCCAACGCCATCGAGTCCCCGCGTTTGTTGCTCTACTCAGGCCTTTCCAACGGCTGGACCGGCCGCTTCCTCATGGGAATGGCCGGTCAGGTGAGCCGGGCCCTGGCCCCCCGGCCCGTCTGGCCATTCCGTTCGCCCCAGGTGGTCTCGGGTATCACCCAATTTCGCGACGGCGCCTTCCGGCGGCGCCGGGCGGGTTTCGTCGTCTCCATCGGCAACGACGGCTGGCCGGACGGAGCCCCGCCCAGCATCGCCAAACAGCTGGTGGAACGAGGTTTCAAGGGCAAGGAATTGCAGGCCGCCGTGCGCGAGCACGCCAGCCGGCAACTGCTGCTGGTCTCCAATTGCGAGGAACTACCCCGGCCTGAGAATCGCATTTCCCTCTCCGACCTGAAAGACAGCCTGGGAGTGCCGCGGCCGCGCGTTCATTTCGCTCTAAGCCGATACACACTGGATTCAATCGATGAAAGCGTGCTGGTGCACGCCCGCCTTTTTCAGGCCATGGGCGCCAGCCATGTGCTCCACTACGAGCAGGCCGACGATCCCGCCCACCTGGCCGGCACCTGCCGAATGGGCGAGCGGGGTCAATCAGTGGTGGACTCCCAGTTGCGCAGCCACGAGTGGCCCAACCTTTACGTGGTGGGCAGCGCCGTTTTCCCTACCGCCGGCACGGCCCCGCCTACCTTGACGGTGGCCGCGCTGGCGTTGCGCTGCGCCGAGATGTTGGCGAACACCAGGTCCTCCTGACGCTGCTCGTCGTTGAGCACGGCGGTGAACTTGGTCAACTTGCCGCCGGCCGGGACCAGGCGGCGCAGGGTGGGAAAGGTGCCCATGGGACTGACGCCCGGCGGTCCGGCCACCTGGAATCCGTCGCTTCCATGGGGCGTCAACTGGAAGGTCTGTTGATTCAACCCCGGTCCTTCGAACGGATCCTTACCCTTGCGGGGTTTATAGGCGTCGACCGAACCGGCCACGTAGAGTTCCATTTCAGATGGACCGGGGTTGGCGGCGGTTACCTTGAGCGGGTAGCTGAGCTTGCTGGCTTTGAAGGTCAGATGCATGGGGGCGATGGTGCCCTGTCGCAGTTTCTCGGCGATGGCCGCGTTGTCTTTGGCGCCGTTGCGAATGCGCGCGGCCACGAAGATGAACTTGCGCTCCACATAGTAGTTGAGGTGGCCCTTGGCGTTCTGAGTTACCTGGAAATCGTTCTTCTTGAGCCATTCGTAGAGGCCGCCGCTGGAGCTGGCCGAGAGCAGGGCCAGGTCATAGGGTCCTTCTTCGCGCCGTTCCAAGACCACCACTCCTTCTTGATTGGCCGCGGCCCCGGGCGCGCTGGCTCGGGCCGTCTGCATGACCGGCCGGTGAATTTCGGTGAGACGGCGCAATTCCGTGAAGGGAGCTCCCTTTTCCACTTTGACTTCGGGACGGGTCTCCACCGGAATCACCCAGGCGAATTCGCTGGTGCCTCCCGAGTAGATAACCGACAAGAGCATGTGCTCCTTGCCTTCGCTCTGCCAGAGAAAGGCGCTTTGCTTGTCCAGGTGGATGGTGGGTGCGGCACTGATCTTTGGATTGTAGTGGGGGATGGCGCAGCAACTGCGTCCCGGAGCGGTCAATACGTAGCCGGCCGCGGCCAGCACGCCGAGGGCGAGTAGAGGGCGTTTCATTGGGCACCTCCGCCGCTGACGGCCGCGAAAACCAGGTCATTCTGGCGTTGCGTGTCGCCCAGGACCCCGTTGTATTTGGTCAGTTTGCCACCCTTGGGCAGCAACCGCGCCAGGGTGGGGAAATTCCCCCGAGGATTGGCCAGACCGGGTGGCCCCGAGACGGCGAAAGCTCCTCCGCCGGCGGGGTTCAACTGGAAAGTTTGCACGCGCACTCCTCTCGGTAGACGCACCTCGTCCAGGTTGGACGGCGCGCTATTGACATGTTTGAGAACTTTGTCCTGGGCCCAGGTGTCTCCGGCCACATAGATCTCCATTTCCGAGAGACCCGGGTTGACGGCCGTCATTTTCAGCGGATAACTCAGGTGCCGGGCCGCGAAGGTCAGGTGCATGGGCGCGATGGTGCCGCTGCGCAGGCGGCTGCTGACCTTCTCGTTGGTTCTGGCCGCATTGCGAATGCGCGCGGCCACAAAGACATACTTACGGCCGATGTAGTAGTCCAACTGGCCGCGGGCGTTCTTGCTGACCGCGAACTGGTTGGTCTTCAGCCATTCGTAGAGGCCGCCGCCCGAAGTCGCCGAGAGCACCGCGATGTTGTAAGGACCTTCTTCCTTCTGTTCGAGCACGGTCACGCCGCGATCCACAGACGCTCCCTTGGAGCCGCCGCCGGCCTCCATCCCGCGCATGACCGGCGGCAGGAGTTCGGTGGCGCGGCGCAGTTCGGTGAAAGGGGCGCCCTTTTCCACCGTGACTTCCGGCCGGGATTCCACCGGAATCACCCAGGCGAACTCGTCGGACCCACCCGAGTATTGAACGGACAGGAGCATATGCTCCTTGCCCTGGGCTTGCCAGAGGAAAGCGCTCTGGCGGTCGAGTCGCATTGGCGGGGCATTGTTGTAGCCTCGTCCGAAGGCTCCGCAGCTCTGCCCCGGCTGGGCGCAAAGAGTGGCGACAGCAGTGAAAAGAGAAAGGAAAAGAGCGGTCTTTTTCATTCGTCCTAGTTGGCTTTCTGGCTCAGGAAGCCTGCCGCTCGCCATCTTTATAAAACCTTTACGCCGATCGGTCCAGGGATTGTGAAAGCCCTGAGCCAAGCCTGAAGGCCCGATGCTTTCCCTGATTCCAGTCTCCAAGAAGTTTGTCGAGAAAAATCTTCAGTGCGATCCCGTGCAGGCCGGCTATGTGACGTTCTCGTTCGACTTTTTCTTCTACGTAATGGCTTCTTACTATATTCTGAAGCCGATGCGGGACTTGACCGGCGTGATGCTGGGGAATACCTCGTCGCTTTTCCGTTGGACGATGGTGGCGGTCTTGCTGGTTAATCCGCTGTTCAGCATGCTGATGGCGCGTATCCCGCGCGCCAGTCTGGTTCCGGTACTCTATCGTTTTTTCATCTCCCATTTGCTCTTGTTCTTCGTTGGCTTCATCGCCGTAGGTGTCGGAAAGGCTGAGCTATCGGGAAGTGTCCGCCTTATACCAAGCCTTTTCTTCGTTTGGGTGAGCGTGTTCAATCTGTTTGCGGTTTCCCTCTTCTGGTCTGTCATGGCCGACCGCTTTACTGGAGCTCAGGGGCGAAAAGTGTTCGGCTTCATCGGGGCCGGCGGCACGCTCGGGCAGATGGCGGGCTCGGCCCTGGCCACCAAGTTGCCCGCCCTGACGGGGGTCAGCGGCCTTCTGCTGATTTCCGCCTTGCTGCTGGAGATCAGCGTCCGCTGCCGGCCCTCGCTCGAGGACGTGGTTGGTCAAGGGAAGGCAGTCGAAGCGCAAGAGAAGCCGAAGCCATGGACGGGGATCTGGCTGGTCATGAGGTCTGCCTATCTGTTCGGCATCTGTGCTTACCTGTTTCTCTACACTTTCACCAGTTCGTTCATCTACTTGCAGAAACAGGATTTAGTCGGGGCGGCCTTTGCCAGCGATGAGGCCAAACTGCAGTTTTTCGCCCAGATCAACTTTGTGGTCTCGGCGGCCACTCTGGCCATCCAATTGTTCTTCACCGGGCGGCTCATAACGTCTCTCGGACTCATCTTCTCACTCTCGCTCATGCCGGGGTTGACTTCCGTCGGGTTCGCTACTCTGGCTCTGGCGCCGGGCCTTTACCTGCTGGCCGCCTTCGAGGCGGTCAGAACCACGCTGAACTACGCAATCTCTCGCCCCTCCCGGGAAATCCTGTTCACGGTGGTTTCCAAAGAAGACAAGTATATCTCCAAAAACTTTATCGATACGTTCGTGTATCGAGCCGGCGATAGCATTGCCTCGTTTGCCTTTGATGGCCTGAAGGGACTGAATTTGGGCACCACCGGAATTTCTTGGGCGGCAGTCCCCTTTTCCGTGCTCTGGACGGGGCTGGCGATGGGACTGGGCGCGGCCCAGAGACGTAGGCAAAAGCATCAGGAAGCTGAACTGGCCCGGCTGGCTAGTTCAGGACAAGCAAATCCAAACCACTGAACTGGCGAAAGCCTCCGTCGGTGGTGATCAATTGATAGCCGCCGCTGAGTGCGAAGGCAGCCAGGTAAGCGTCCATCCAAAGTTGGGCAGAGGCCCGCGAACTGACGCCAGGCAGCTTCCAACCCCGAGGGCTCATCACGATCAGTCCAATGCGGTCATCCTGTAAGAAACTGTCGAATACGTCGAGCGCTTTACGGTTGCTGAGCGCCGGAACTCCGTAAGGCGCCAATACCGCCTGACTGCTGAGCAGGCGCAATAAAGATTTTTGCGTCGGCCGGCAGAACCAGACCGATTGCAAACGCTGCACGCCGTTGAGCCAGGTCGCTGCTTTTGATGGTGTACGTGCGCCGACAGAGCCAAAAGCCAACTAGATGTTGGTATCGCAAAGAATCACGGCAACTCTTGCTCCAACAGAATCCGGGCGGCGCGTTCGGGAGTTATCTCCGCCTCCTCGGTTGCCGGATGAGCGCATTGGGTTAAAGGCAATTGAACTCTAGACGGTAGGGTAGGCACCGCGTCCGCGATAGTTTCCTGCAGGCTGCGGCTGTCTTGAAGCGCTCGTCTTTTCACGGCCCCGCATAAGATCGTCGGGAAGATTCAAAGTTGTTTTCATCTTTCCAGATTACCAAATCTGGCTGGCCGGCCAAACTCGTCCGGCCAGCCGATAGTCTTAACCTGAGAACTTCCACTCGAGCATGTAGGAGTCGACCTCGGGGTTGCGCGAGATGACTTCGAGGCTATGGTAGAAGTTTTCGTCTTCCGCCTCCAGGCCGCGCCAGCGCTCGCAGGTGATCTTCTCGGCTCCGTATTCGAGCGACCAGCGTTCCATCGGCTCTTCATCCAACGGGGTTTCCTGGCTGCGCACGAACTCGGCGCGGCCGTTGAGCATGCCGCCAGCCACGCGGCCTTTGATGCGGTGCACCGTTTCGTAGCCGTCCTGGCTCAGGCCGCGCTGTTCCAGATCGATGTCATAGGCCATCGGGTTCTTATCGTTGGGTCCATTGTCCTGATCGATCAGGTAGAGCAGGCTGCCCTCCAGTTGGCGGCGGCGCTGCTCCGACTTCCTGTGGCTCAGAACTTTGACCGATTGAGTGCTGGACATTGATTGCATGGGTTACCTCCTGGTTGTGCTGGAGATAGCATGGCGGGGTCGTTTCTACCAAATTTCTACCAAAAGCGGAGATTGTTGCCGTTCCATGTCCAAAAGGGTTTCGAGTTACGGCAAGAAACACAGCCGGAGACCATCTTGCAAGGAGTCGTTATGTCCAACACCCAGGTCCTCATGCCTCAAATGGGAGAAAGTATCGCCGAGGGCACCATCGTGACCTGGCTGAAAGCCCCAGGGGATCGGGTGGAAAAGGACGAGCCACTGTTCGAGATCTCAACCGACAAGGTGGATGCCGAAATTCCCGCGCCCGCTTCCGGCTATTTACTGGAGACGCTTTTCGGCCCGGGCGAGACGGTGGAAGTCAACAAAGTGGTGGCCTATATCGGCGCCGAGAAAGGCGGGACCGGCTCGACCCCCCCGGCGCCCGCAACGCCCGCGCCGGAACCACAAAAAGTCGCTGCTCCCGCCGCCAGCGTCAGCGCGGAAGTCAGCCTGGAAGACCTGCGCCGCCAGCGCTCCTCGCCCTTGGTGCGCAAAATGGCTCAAGAACACGGCGTGGATATTCGCCAGTTGCAGGGCACCGGCGTGTCGGGCCGCGTCACCAAAGCCGACCTGCAAGCTTACCTCGACAAACCCAAAGCGGCCCCGGCCGCCAGCCAGGCCAGGCCCTCGCTTAACGGCGAAAAGTTCAAATACAGCGCGGGGGCCGGCGATCGGCTGGAGCCCTTTACGCCTATGCGCGCTTCCATCGCCGAGCATATGGTCATCTCGCGGGATACCTCGGTACATGTTACCACCGTCTTTGAGGTCGATATGACCCGGGTAGTCAAGCTGCGAGCGCGACATAAGCCCGGCTACACCGCCCGGGGCGTCAATCTCACTTACATGCCCTTTATTATGAAGGCGGTGGTAGAGGGATTGCGCAGTCATCCTATCCTCAACTCTTCGATCGTGGACAACCAGGTGGCTTACAAGAGCCACATCAACCTGGGAATGGCGGTGGCCCTGGACTGGGGGCTGCTGGTTCCGGTTATCAAGCAGGCCGACGAGCTTTCCATGTTGGGCATGTCGCGCCAGATCGCCGACCTGGCCGAACGGGCCCGCACCAAGAAGCTCAAGCCCGAAGAAGTCACCGAAGGCACCTTCACCGTGACCAATCCGGGGGTTTTCGGCAGCCTCTTCGGCACACCCATCATCAATCAGCCTCAGGTAGCCATCCTGGGCGTGGGCACGCTCACCAAACGGCCGGTGGTCACCGAGGATGACGCCATCGCCATCCGCCACATGATGTACCTGGCTCTGTCTTTTGACCACCGCGTCATCGACGGCGCCACCGCCGACCGCTTCATGGCCCAGATCAAAGCCTTCC
The DNA here is from genome assembly GCA_019637395.1 of Vulcanimicrobiota bacterium. Taxonomy (GTDB): domain Bacteria; phylum Vulcanimicrobiota; class Xenobia; order Xenobiales; family JADMJV01; genus JADMJV01. Next base: position 323,692 of record JAHBVR010000007.1, on the reverse strand, counting down.
TTCAGGATTTCCCGGAGAGCCTGCTCTGATCCCTTGCCGCCTCAGTCGCTATCCTGAACTCGGCTACGAGGTAGCCGAGATGCTGCAGCAGGACCTGGTTCAGCGACGCAAGCACGATGAAATCGGAGACCAGTTGCTCTTGCTCGAGCATCCGCCAGTTTACACCCTGGGTCGCGGTGCCAGCCTCGAGAACTTGAAGGACGCCCGCATCCAGCCTGTGCACACGGGACGTGGCGGCGAGATCACCTATCACGGACCCGGTCAACTCATCGCCTATCCCATCCTGCTGCTCGAGGAAGGCCGGCGCGACTTACACCGCTATCTCCGCGATTTGGAGCAGGTGGTCATCGACCTGTGCGCCGACTACGACCTGCGTGCCGGCCGGGAAGCCGGCAAAACCGGAGTCTGGCTGGACGGAAAAAAGCTCGCCTCCATCGGCGTGCGCGCTGCCAGTTGGGTCACCTCGCACGGCGTGGCCCTCAACTACGGCCAGGATCTGACCGGCTTCGACCCCATCGTTCCCTGCGGTTTGCAGGGAGTCGAGATGATTAGCCTAAGCCAGATCCTTGGGGAGGTCGCCCGGGACGATTTGGAAGACAGGTTTTGCCGCTGCTTTTCCCGGATATTCGGAAGAGAGATATTATGACGTCGCCACCCGAAAAAGCTTATATTCCTCTGCGCATCATCGGCGTAGACGCCAACGACCTGGCCAAACCGCGCGACCCCCATTGGAAAGATCAGCCCGGGCGCCCCGACTGGCTGCGCATTCGTCTGCAGACCAGCGATAGCTTCGGCAAGATCAAGAGCATGATGGGCAACCTCAAGCTGCACACCGTTTGCGAGGAGGCCCGTTGTCCCAATATCTATGAGTGTTGGAGCGACGGTACGGCCACTTTTATGGTTATGGGCGACACCTGCACGCGCGCCTGCGGATTTTGCAATGTCAAAACGGGCCGGCCCGAGGCCCTCGACGCCGAGGAGCCCCGGCACGTGGCCGAAGCGGTCCAGCAAATGGGCCTGGAGCATGCCGTCATCACCTCGGTGGATCGCGACGATCTGCCCGACGGCGGAGCGCGGCACATCGCCGACACCATCGAAGCCGTGCGCAAGCTCAACCCCAATACCAAGATTGAAGTACTGATTCCGGACTTCCAGGGCAACTGGGAAGCCTTCCAGCTGGTTCTGAACGCCCGTCCCGACGTGCTCAATCACAACACCGAGACCGTTCCGCGCCTTTACAAGCGGGTGCGCAACCGGGCCGACTACCGGCAAACGTTGGAATTGCTGCGCCGCGCCCACCAATGGCGGCTGCAGAATTTCCCCGGGATGCTGACCAAGTCGGGCATCATGGTCGGTTTGGGGGAAAGTTCGGAAGAAGTTGAAAAAACGATTGCGGACATCCGCGCCCAGCAAACCGACGTTTTGACCGTCGGGCAGTACATGCGGCCGACCATGAAGCACCTGCCGGTGGAACGATATTGGTCCCCGGAAGAGTTCTCTCAACTGAGGGATTTTGCACTCAACTTGGGATTTCGCTTTGTGGAATCCGGACCACTGGTGCGTTCGTCCTATCACGCCAAGCGCCACCGGGCCGATTAAAGAACTACTTGGCCATGTCCTGTGGTACGGTAACAGGCTGTTAACCTTTGGGCCGGTAGCGCCGCTGTATGGTGGTCTTGGGGAAGTAGACAATCCTCAAATAACAACACACCGCAATTGAAACGATGCATATCTCCCGTTAGAGGAGGGGCAGGGGCACAGCCTATGTGCTGAGCCCAGAAAGAGAGGTCTCATGTTCCGAGTAGGTAGTAAAGTGATTCATTCACTACACGGGTTGGGGGTCGTCGAGTCCATCGAGGAGAAAGAAATCCTCGGAAACGTTACGCGCTTTGCCGTGCTCGCCTTCGAGCGTTTGCAGATTATGGCCAACGTGGATCAGAAGAACTGTATGGTTCGTCCCCTGATTGAGGCCAGCCAGGTTCCCCAGGTTCTCGAATTCCTCAAGGGCGCTTCTTGCGAACTGCCCAGCAACTACACCAAGCGCTATAACATGAACCTCGAAAAGATGAAGAGCGGCGACGTTTTCCAGACTTGCGAAGTGGTCAAATCGTTGAGCGTCCTCGGCCGTAATAAGAAGCTCGGCCACAAAGATCAGTCGATGCTCGAGAAAGCCCGCAAAGTGCTGGCTCAAGAGCTCAGCTACGTCACCGACTGCGACGTGGAAAACATGGAGTGCGTGCTCGACCAGACCTGTGGCCTGGCCGCCGAGTCCCAGCTCGTTTCCGCCTGAAAAGAATCGCCTGACAAGCAAAGAGATCGGACCAACCGGTCTCTTTTGCTTTTTCTATACCTGGCGCGGCAGGCCTACTCCCGGTGCCGGCCTTTCGCGTAAAACTTCGCGACGGAAGTGGAAGAGTTCGGCGGGACGGCCGATGGAGCGGGTCAACTGGCCGGTTCCTTCCACCAGTCCGCCTTGCTCCACCAGCCGGCGGAAATTTTGCTTGTGGACGGGCACCCCGGACAGAGCTTCCACGGCCTTCTGCAGTTGCAGCAGGGTGAATTCCTCGGGAAGCATTTCAAAGATCACCGGGCGGTAGCGTAGTTTGCCGCGAATGCGCGCCAGCGCGGTAGCCAGCATGCGACGATGATCCAGGGCCATGGCTTCGCCCAGCCCGGTGATCTGGGGAGGGGCACCGCTCTGCGATTCTTGCACCAGGCCCAGTTCGTAGAGCAGTTCATAGCGCTCCAGGGCGCGGTTTCCGTCCCAGGGGGCGCCTTCCAGGCCGAAAGTGATCTGACTGCGCAGGCGCATTTCGCCGGCTTTCAAGGCGGCGGCCACCTGTTTGTTGAGCGCGTCGGGCGGGCCCTTGCGCCAGTCTTCCCAGGGGAGAAAGTCATAGACGTTGCGCCAGGAAGCCGCTACTTTGGGCGGAATCGCTTCTTCTCGGACCAAAGCCAGGTAGGCGATGGAAATCATGCGCACTCCGGGCACCCGGTCGCGAGCCCGATCGCCGAAGGAATAGAGTTGCTCCACGTAGCCCAGTTCAAGTCCGGTTTGCTGGCGCACCCAGCGGCGCAAGGCCAGCTCCAGGGTGCGATCGCCTTCGGAGTCCAGATCACCGAAAGGCAAGGCGGCCAACTCCGTGTAGGGAATGGTCATGACGCGGGGCTGGTCGCGGGTGACGGCGATGATCAGGGCATTGAGCCCGACGCGTACCTCCATCGGTTAGGGACTGGTGGTGGTAATTTTGACTTTGCGCAGTTGCGGGTCATTGACGACTTTGACCTGGACGGTCGATTCGCCGGCTTTGATCGGCACCATCACCGGCAAAGCGGTGGGGGCGTTCACCTGATCGTAGGGAACGCGGGCGCCATTGATTTCCACCTGGTAGGGAGTGGCCTTTTCTTCGTTGGTGAGTCCGCGTTTGAGCATCGGCTCGGCAAAGCAGGCACCCAGCGTGCCCCCGTAGCTGACCGGTTCGATGCGCAGCAGCACGATTTTCTTGCCTTCGATGGGCACGCGGATGAACTCGGGTTCCTGGCCGCCGTGGATTTCCGCGCTGGTGTAGAGCGTCTGCTGGTCGGCCAGAACGGAGAATTTGCAGACCCGGTTTTTGGACACGTTTTTGGCGTAGCCTACGTGAGCTTCCAAGACTTCCCAACCACCTTTAAAGTCATATCCGATGGCCGCCACTCCCGGCGCCCCCAATCCCTCCAGGCGACCATTGAAACTCTGGGTGCCCATATTGATGGTGCCGTAATCCCAAACCATTCCTTCGACGGCTTCGCGTTCGTGGGCAACCAGAGGAAATTTCTCGGGTGCGCTGGAGGCGCTGAAAACAAGAGCGAGACTGAAAAGACCGGCAAAAAAGAGATTACGCATAGGCTCAACGGTTTCGCTGCCGCGCCCCCCGCTCCTCTTGAAGATTATTCGTTGGAGCTTTTGGTCTGACGTTCCATCCAACGCGTCAGCGCGATTCGCTGCTTTTCCAGAGAGGGGCCGGGCAAGGAGCCACTGGCCCGGGTGACCTTCTCCAGATCCTGCACCAATCGAGACAAAACCCGCCGGTCCAGTAGTGCCCGCGGGGTATCGCCGGGCTCGTGAAAAACACTCAAGTTATAGCCGTCACAGCCGTGATCGAGATAGAGTCCGGAGCGACCTTGTTTCACGATACTGTCGGCCGCTTTGGCGTCCCCGTATTTGCTGAAGGCCGGCAAAGGCTGGTCCGGCTTGGCGCATAACTGGTAGAGAACCACGCGGCAGCGCGCCGCCACCATATCCAAATTGGCGTTAAGGGCCAGATTAAGGGCGCTGCGATAATGGCTTACGGCTTTTTTCAAGGTGCCGCCGGCCCGGTAGGCTTCAGCTCGCGACCAGTGATACCAGGCCAGTCCGGTGGCGTAATCGCTCTCTCGTTTTAATTCCAGGGCGGTGCGCAGGAAGCGTGCTCCTTCCGGGTAGCGCTTTTCGCGCACCGCCAACCAGCCCAGCCGGTAGAGAATATCGCTTTGCTGGCGGCGATTGCCGTTCTGCCCATATAAGTCTTCGGCCTGGCGGTAGAAATTGCAGGCGGAAAGCGTTTGTTTCTGGGCTTCCAGGGAGTTGGCCATCTGCAAAGCGATATGGCTGCTGAGATCTTTGTAGCCGGTGGAGCCCTCCGCGATCGCTTTGCGGCAAACCTTAAGCGCTTCCGCGTAGTTTTCCAGATCGTGCAAAACCGAGGCGCTGTTGAAGAGAGCCGCCACCAGATTGTAGGTGTGGGAGAGTTTGCGGTAGCGGGAAGCCGCATCCTTGAAATATTTTAGAGCTCCGGGCTTCTGGCCGTCGCGATCGAGCATGATGCCGAGTTCCATGCGGATTTCCGCGTTGCGATGGGGATTCAGCAGTTTGCCGCGGAGACGGCGCAGGTGGGATTGAAGAAGGGCGATGGCCTCGCCGCGCCGCCCCACCGATTCAAGCCATTTGGCCCACTTGCGCAGCCACTTGTAGTGCAGGTCGACGTGGTCGCCCGCCAGGCGCTCGGCCAGTTCCAGCACCTCCCGGGCGCAACTACGGTGGCCCTGAGCCTGGTGGAGGTCGAAATGAGCCAACAGAATATTGAAAAGCGACTCGTTGGCGTTTTGTTCTGAAGGACCGATTGTTTCGGGAAAGGGGGCCCGTTGACCGACGGCCACGGTCTTGCGTAACCACTCCATGCCACCCAGTATACAACATAGATACCAGGAATTACTAACCCAAATGACGCAAGTCTGACGCATGAGGGGTACACCTGTTTGGCCTGTAACGAAACGTCGCGGTATGGCCTTGCTTACGGTGCTGGCCCTTTCGGTTCTCCTGCTGCTTCTCGGGCTTACCTTTCTCAATTTCCTCGAAGTGGACTACCGCTTCGCGGCCCAGGAGGACCGGCGCCAGCAGGCCTACGATCTGGCCCTTTCCGGGCTGGAATATCAACGCCGCCATACCCATGAATTATACGTCGGTGCCGCCAAGGTGACGAAATTTGTTCCTCTGAGCAGCTCTACTCATTTCTTCGAAGTCCAGGTGAACTCCGACGGCAGCGTCGTTTCTCGCGGCGTAGTGCGCAATTCCTTTCGGGAATTGGCCTCGCATCGTCTGGTAGTGCCTCCCGAAGCCAGTCTTCCCGAGGCCAGGTCCTTGCCTTGAGACGCCGCGGCATGACCGTTCTGGAAGTGCTGATCAGCGGCGGGCTCTTCGTGCTGGCGCTGGGTCTATGCGGGGAGCTGGCGGTGCTGGGCATCCGCAGTCGCAGTCAGAGCATGAACAAAAACGGGGAGTTTCGCGCCAATCTGACCTTGCTGCACCAGCTGCAAGTCGACTTGAAAGAAACTCGACAGATTTATCTACCCGACCTGTCCGACCTGGCCCCTCACCAGCCGGGCACGGACTCGGCCGCGCTGGTTCTGCGCCTGCCCGGGCCGGACGGTTCGCCGCGAGTGGTGGGCTGGAACACTCAGGCCAGCGAGCTGAGGAGAATGATCTATAAGCCGGATTTCAATCCGCTGGTGCCGGCCAGTCATGTCCTCCAACCTAACGAGCGGATGTTGACCACCCAGGGCATTGGCAACTTCACTCTACAACTGGAACCACCGGGCCAGAACTACGGCAGTAAGCTGTTGCGCATACGCATGGATTGTCTGCGCCCGGCGCTGCAAAAGATCGATATTTCGCAGCGGCTGGAGTTGTGATGCCGTATTACGGCTACCGTGGGCTCAGTCCCAGCAAGCGCAGCATTGCCGGTCGCCTCTGGGCGACGGATCCGAAGCACGCTCTGCGCCAGTTGGAGCAACAGGGACTGCAGAAGATTTTTCTCAAGCCGCCGCTGCCCTGGTCGGCCTGGCTGGAGCGATTGCGACCGGCCACAGCTCAGGAACACGCGCTTTGCTGTCGCCAGTTGGCGATCTTGCTCAGAAGCGGCGTTTCCCTCAGCAACAGCCTGGACATTTTGTTGCGCCAGCCGCTGCCCCCCTCTCTCTATCGAGCCTATCAGACCTGCTCTACTTCGGTGCAACAGGGTAGCTCGCTTTCCCATGCCATGCGTAAATCGCGGGGCGAATTTGACGAATTTTATATCGGGCTGGTCCAGGTCGGTGAGCAAACCGGGCGCCTCCACCAGAACGTTCTGGATGTCTCCAACTACCTGGAGCGCGAAATGGAATTGCGTGCCAAGGTCCGCGGCGCGCTGACTTATCCTATGATCGTCACCGCTCTTTCACTGGGCATGGCCTACCTGATGGTGCAGCACATTCTGCCGCGTTTCATCAACGGGCTTTTTCCCCCGGGAATGCGACTGCCCTGGTTTACTCAGGCGCTGATCGGTGTGACACGAATTTTTCAACAACCTTCGCTGGTGGTTTTGGGCCTGGCTGTGCTGATCACGGTCGGCTTGATGCTGCGCGGCTACCTGCGCACCGAGGCCGGCCGGGTGCAACTCTACGAAACTCTGATGAGGTGGAAGCCGACGCGCGATTTTTTCGGTAAGATCATGGCTGTGCGCACGGCGCGTACTCTGGCCACCGGGGTAGAGGCCGGCCTGACTGTTTCCGCCTCCTTGAAACTGGCCTCTACCGCCAGCGGAAATCCCTACCTGGCCCGCTACCTGGACATTGCTTGCGAGGATTTGCATGACGGGCATCCGCTGGCCCGCTGCTTTCGCGCGATTCCCTTCGCTCCGCCGATGCTCTGCGGATTCATCGAGTTGGGTGAGGAAACCAGCGCCCTGCCGACGGTTCTGCGCAAATCGGCGGAGATGTTGGAATTGGAAGTCGACGAGGTGATTCAAACCTTTACCCAGTTGCTGGAGCCGCTGCTGGTGGGGATGATGGGCATGTTCGTAGGTTTTGTGCTGATTTCGCTGTTCATTCCCATTTATCAAATGCTGGGGACCATCTGATGGCCTGGTTCGGCCTGCTGCTGGGCAGTCTGGTCGGAATGGGCTTGCTGGGCTCGCCGACCGGCCTGAAGCCCGACCAGCTCGCTCTGCTCTGGCTGGCTTGCGGAGTCCTGGTCGAGCTGGCCGCGGCCAGGCTGCCGCGTTTCGGATTTTGCGCCACCGGGGCGGGTCTCTGGCTGGGATTGGCGGCTCGCTTTCCCGAGCTGGCCTGGCTGGCCGTTTTAGGCGCCGGGCTCGCTTTGTTGCTGCGCATCGGACGGACCTTGCAGGCCGGCGCCGGCAGCCTCTTGGAAGCCCTGGCCGATCTGCAGCCGGTCGCTCTGGGCATCGGCCTCGGCCACGCTTTTGGGCAGCCCCTGGCGAGTCCGCTGCTGTGGTGGCTGTTCTGGTGGTTGCAGCCATCTTTCTTGACCGAGGCGTTGGGCGAGGAAGTCGGCCGGGAGTGGTCTAGAATGCGGGTCCGGTTGACTCGGGTGGGTCTGGTTACCGCCGCCCTGGGCGCCCTGGCGGGCTTTCTACCCCCTGATCAGGCGGCCGTGCCGGTCTTGCTGGCTTTGGTCCTGTGGTTGTTGGCGGGGACTTCCACCGCGGTGCAGTTGGGAGTCGATGCCGAGGCGCGCGAACTGCAGGGCCGCCAGCAACAGCGAGGTCTGCGCCAAAGGGAAAAAGGGCTGGATCGCCGCGAGCAGGGGCTGCAGGCGGAGGGACGCAAACAGCGGCTCACGGCGGCGGAACTGGAAGTGCGCTTGCAGACCTATCAACTGGTGGATGAGATGCTCGAATCCATTCCCCAGCAGCTGGCTTTTCAGGCGGTGGGTGAATTGATCGTGAAGCGGCTGCAAGCCCGCTTCGAAGTAACCAACGTGGTGCTCTTTTGGGAAGAGAAGGGCAAGCTGGTGCCCATCTCCTGGGGCACCCCTCACGCCGAACGTATCGCCTCGGCGCAATTGACGCAGCGCACCGAGCCGATTGTCGAAGAAGCCGTCAGGACCAGGCGGTTAAAGCAGGAGAAGGGTAGCAATGCCTCACCGGATCGCCTCTTTCCTGAGGATCAGTGGTCGCTGGCCCTACCTCTGCCGGGCCGCGGCGGATTTTACCTGGGCAACGAATTTCTCCGCGAACTTGGCGAGGAAGACCTGCATTTTCTCGAAGTGCTGGCGCGCCATTCGGTTTTGGCGCTGGACGCCGCCGCCTGGTATCAAACGTTGCAAACTTCTTTGCAGCGCGAGGCGGCCACAGCCGCCCGGAATGAGGCCCTGGTGCAAAGATTGGCGCTGGTCATCGACGGCGTGGCTCAACTGATTCGCCTGCGCGACGTGCAGGCGATGCTGGAGCGTGCCGCCGAGATCCTGAAGCCGGTCATTTCCCACCAGGGCTATCTGGGCCGTTCGGCCGACCTGGCCGTTTTCTTCGGCACTGGTGAGCGGGACGCTCTGGAGGCCCTGGCTGCCAAGGTGACCGAACAAGGCTTGCCCCTGCTTTTGGAAAACCCCCATCGTCTGGGGGTGCCCTTGTTGAGTGATCAGGGAGCGCAGGGAGCTCTGGTGTTGGAACGCGAGGATAAGCCATTTACGCGAGAGGACCGCGATATTCTGGCTGTGCTCAGCTATCAGTTGGGCGGCGCTATCGTAAGCGCCAAGCTTTTCGCCGAACTCCAGAAAACCCACGCGGCCTTGCGGGATTCTCAGGCTCAATTGATGCAGTCGAGCAAGATGGCCGCCGTCGGCCAGTTAGCCGGCGGTGTGGCGCATGAGTTGAATACCCCTTTGGGAGCCGTTGCTCTGGCCATCGAAGCCGCTCAATTGAACCTGGAGGCCAGGCCGGATCGAGCGGTCCAGCGCTTGCAGCGGGCCACCAAAGCGGTCGGGCAGATGAAGGAAATCGTTTCCAAGCTGCTTTTTTATTCACGCGACGCTCGCACCGGTTGGCGTGAGACCAGTATCAACCAGGTTATTGAAGACACGCTGCAGATGGTAGGCCACCAGCTCCGCCTGGATAATGTGGAAGTGATCCAGCAACTGGGGGAGGTTCCCGCGATTTTGGCCAATGCTAATGAACTGCAGCAAGTTTTGACCAACCTGATCCTTAACGCTCGCGACGCCATGTTGTCCCCCGGAGCGGTGGGCCGAAAAATCTTGCTTTCCACGGGGTCGTGGGAGGAAGGCGTTTGGGTCAAGGTGCGTGACCAGGGAACCGGTATTGCGCCGGAGGTGCTCGAGCGTATCTTTGACCCGTTCTTCACCACCAAAGATGTGGGCAAAGGCACCGGCCTGGGTCTCTCGGTCACTTCTCAGTTGATTCAGCAGCACGGAGGCACCATCAAAGTGCGGTCTCACCTGGGCCAGGGCACTGAGTTTGAGGTTCGCCTGCTCTCCGCGCCGCCGGCGGAGGCTGCTTGAGCGGGCTGAAAGTCCTGGTTCTGGAAGATGACGAGAACCTGCGCGAGTTGCTCTGCGAGACGCTGGAGGATGAGGGCTACCGGTCCGAAGGCGCGGCCAATGGAGTGGAGGCCATCCATAAAGTTAACTCGGGAGTCTATGACTTGCTGGTAGTGGACGTGCGCATGGAAGGCATGTCGGGACTGGAAGCCTTTGCCCACATGCGCCAACAAGGTGTCGAGCTGGCCTGTCTGGTGATCACCGGCTACGCCACCGAAGAAGACTCGATCCGGGCCATCCGTCTGGGGGTCGGAGATTACCTGCGCAAGCCCTTTGAAATGAAGGAGTTGCTCTTGCGGCTGGCGCGCGTTTCGGCTGTTTACCTGCGCCAACGCGAAGGTCTTTCCCGTGAGCAACGCTTGCAGCGCCAACTGGACTGGCTGCATCAACTGCACTGTCCCGCTGAAGCCCGTCTGGCCGGTGAAGTGGCTGCGCAACTGGCCCGTGGCCTGCAGTTGGATAAGCTACACCAGCTTGAGGTGCAGTTGGCCGCCGCCCTGGCTCATCAGGGCTTGTCTCCGGCCGGGGCTTCCGACTGGGTGGGGGAGGGACTGGCCAGCTACCAGGAAAATTGGGACGGTAGCGGTCCCCAAGGACTGGCGGAGGAATCCATCCCACTGGCCGGGCGCATCGTGCGCCTGGCCCTGTTGGCCGCCGCTGGTGGTGACAATCCTCAGGCATTGGTGCAGAGTCATCCGGGCGTACTCGATCCGCATTTACTCTTTGCTCTCGAGTTTCGTTCCAGCCAGACTCAGGATAAGCAATTACGTCGTTTGCTCGACCTGGCTCGAGGTCTGCTCTATAGCGGCCAGAATACCGAGGCCACCCTGGCGTTGCAGCAGGCGGAAAAGCTCTCCGAGGGTCCCCAGGCCGCCGAGGTGCAGCTCTTGCTGGCGGAGTTGGAGCCCGCCCCCTTGCGCCAGACACGTCTGGAACGTCTGCTGGGAACCGCGCCCAACTGGGGCCCGGGTTGGAGATCGCGCATGCTGACCGAGGCCGGGTTGCTCATGCTGGAAGCGCGGCCGGACCAGGCCACCAGTTGGCTGCGTGAAGCCTATGGACGGGTGGAGCAAGAGGTCTTGCGGGCTTTGATCCAACTCGGTCTGTGGGCCCTGGGGCAGGCCTGCGATTGGTCGCCGCTGGAGGCCCTGCCGGTTTTGCTACAACCCCGCCACGAGCCCCGACTTTTACGTGCTTTGCCCTGGTTGGGACCGGCACTTTTGCGCTGGTGGTTGAGCGATAAGAGAGAATGGCCCGAATTCAGCCGTTTGTTGAGGTACTATGCCGGTCCGTTGGTGCCGGCCGTGGTCAAGTTGAGCCCGGCTCAGCGCCTGCAATTGCTGGAATTGCTGCAGCGCCAGCCTCAGGGGGTACCCTCGGCCTGGCTGCAGACGCTCTCCCAAGAAAACGACAACCAGGTGCGCACGCTGGCCCTGCAGTTGAGCGGCAAGAAGACCAGTTCCAGTAAGCCTCCGCCGTTGCACCTGCGCTCGTTTGGGAGTTTCAGCGTCTCGCTGGGCGGGCGGCCGCTCAACGAGAAAGCCTTTCGCGGACAGCGCAACCGCATACTCCTGGCCTGCATCGCCGCTTCGCAGACTCAGGCCGAGGACCGCGTGCGCGAGGCGTTCTGGCCGGATGAGTTGGAGAAGGGTCGAAAAGGGCTCTATAATGGTCTTTTTCACCTGCGCAGGGCGCTCCGCCCCGAAGGTTGGACCGGCGATTGTGAGTATTTCCTGCGCCAGCAAGAAGTGTTGGGGTTGGACCCGGATTTGGAGCCGTGGCACGACCTGTGGGAAGTGGAAAAAGGCCTGTCCCGGCTGCGCTTTCTGGAATGGGATGAGTGGCAGAAGCAAATGTCCTCGATCGTGGCTCTGACCGAGGGGGTCTATCTGGAAGGCTGCTATATGGATTGGGCCCTGGAGCGCCGCGAATCCCTGGAGATCCAGCTAGCCGAAGCCCTCTTCAAGGGCTGCGCGCGTGCCACCGAGCAGGAATCCTGGATACGTCTTTCCGAGTGGAGTCAGCGCTTGCTGGAGCGAGACTCGGCCAACCAGGCCGCCGCCCTGCACCGCATCCGCGCCCTCTGCCAGTTAGGCCGGTCCGAAGAGGCCCTGCGCACTTTCGACGTCGTTTCGCGCAGAGTGCGTGCGGAGTTCGGCGAGGAGCCCAGTATGGAGATGGTGGAGTGGGCGGCGCGCGCCCGCACCTGGGCTTAGAGCTCCACGCGGTAATTCTGTTTTTCGCGATAGGCCGGGGCGGGCGCGTGCTCCAACCGGGGCAGAGCAGCCCCCGACAGGATGGTGGGCCGGCCGGCCACCCATTCGAATTCCCGGCGCTCCACCAGGCCGTTGCGCAACCAGCGCCAGGGAGTGCAAGCGCAGTCGACTTCACTCCAGGCCAGCTCCAGCGGCGGAGCTTTCCAGCGCAATTGCAGGTCGGCTTCCTCAGGAAGTCCCGCCCGAGCCGCCAGCGGTTGGCCGGCCAGTTTCAGAAAAGCCTGAGCCAGCGGATGGGCCGGGATCTGCCAGCTGCGCTTGAGCTGTCCATCGCGTAACCGCAGCCGTAACGGTCCGGGCCAAAAGGTTTCAAACAGGGGCTGCAATTCGGGGAGCGCCGGCGCTTTAGCGCTCAACCAGACTTCAACCTCCGGGTCGCCTAGCAGAAAGTAGCCGCATTCGGTGGGCAAGGCCAGCTTCCGCCCCTCGCGCCAGCTCTGCAGCGCCTGCGCCAGCACCTCGCCGCTCTTGCGCAGGCTGGAGACTTCCAGAATCATTTCATCAGATGATTGCCGGCGATCAGGCGTTGAACATCGCCGATGCTGACCAGGAAGACGACGCTGAGCAAAAGCAAGATCCCTACGAAATGAATACGGGCTTCCTTTTCCGGATCGATGGCACGGCCGCGCAGAGCCCCCAGCCAGATAAAGAGGATGCGGCTGCCGTCCAGGGCCGGGAAAGGCAACAGATTGAAGGTGGCGATAAAGGCGTTGAGCAGCGCCACCAGGAAGAGCAGTTCGGCCAGACCCGTGTGACTGACTTCAAAGATGGTCTGCATGATACCGATGGGGCCGGTGCTGGTTTCCTTGAGTTCTTTCATGGTGGCCCGCGCATTGTCGACCAGGTTCTTGAAGAGCTGGTAGGGCACGGACATGATGTTGAACATGGTGGTGGCCGTGGCGCGCACCACCACCCGTGGAGTAATCGGCTCCAACTTGACGCCCCAGGCCTCGGCGGTGGGTTGAGGAATCTCTTCCATGAAGAGTTCCTTGAGTTTGCCGTCGCGCTCCACTTCGAGCTGGAAGGACTCATTGGGCGCGGCCTGGCGTTGAGAGAGACTGCGCAGGCACTCTTCCAATTGAGTCTGACCGGAAGCAACCAGCACTCCCTGCAAGTAGAACAACTGGTCTCCCGCCTGGACTCCCGCCCGGGCCGCCTGACTGCCCGGCCGGACCTCGAGCACCAGGGCGGTCGCCTTGGATTCAAAGCGGAAAGAGGTTACCCCGGCCAGTTCAATGCCAACAATGGCTCGGGGCCCAAAGGTGCGGGCTTTGCCGGCATCAATCTTCCAAACTCCCTGCGGACCATCCAGGGTTAGTTCTTTGGAGTTCAGCGCCCAGGCTCGCAGTTCGGTGAGTTCCGTGAGGCTCTTGCCGTTCACGCTACTCACCTGATAGGGTAGTTTGATGCCCTTCGGAGGGGCTGTTTCGTCCCGTAGTTTGGTGAGTTCGATTCCTTTGCCCTGGGCGAAGACGAATTGATTGGCCAGCATCAGGTCGGGAGCCATCTGCAGGTCTCGGCGCTGGCCCTTCTTGTCTTCCACCGTGACCCGCACCAGCTGTCCAACTTTGCCCGACATCTGGTGGACGAAGTCGGTTCCGCTGACGACGCTGACTCCGTCCACCATCAGCATGTTTTCGTCGGCTTTGAGTCCCGCCCGTTGGGCCGGGGTGTCGGGCATGACCACCTTGGCCCGCGCCAAATGTTCCGGCTGACCGCTGCACAGGCCCTTGGTCATTCCCAGGCCCAACAAGAGCAAAACGGCGAACATGTAGTTCATGAAGACGCCACCCATGATGACCACGGTTTTTTGCCAGGTGGACTTCGAGTTGAAGTTGCCTTCCAGGTCACCCAGCTCGTGGTAGAGCTTTTCCTGCGGTAGTGAACGCAGGAAAGCGACGACCTGAGGGTCCTGGCTCTGCAGACTGGCCAACACCGCCGCCGGAGTGGTGGGGAGGTTGACCGGGCCCGTGGCGGCGGCAAACTGCTCGCGCCATCCTTCGACTCCGTCCATCTGGGGATCTTCCCCCACCATCAGCACATAGCCACCCACGGGCAGAAGGCGCAAACTGAATTCCGTCGCTCGCCAGTCGAAGGAAAACAGCTTGGGACCAAAGCCGATGGCAAACTGAGGAGTGCGGATGCCCGCCCAGCGCGCCGCCAAGAAGTGCCCCATTTCATGGATGAAAACGATGAACCCGAAGGAGAGAAGGGCGGCAAGAAGGCCGACTACGATGGACATTCTCTTAGGGTTGACTGCTTACCCTAAAGTCCCTGCCTTGGTGGCCCCCGGCGTAATTCCGTTGCGCAATTTGGGCGCTCCGGGGCCCGCCTGGCAAGGAGTTGGAGCAACTCGTTGCTCCTTACGACAGAGGTGTATCGGGTTATACATTGAGGAGTTGCGACGCCGCCAGGCGGGATGCCGGGGTGTCCAAATTCGTGATGGAATTTGCGCCGGGGGTCACTTGGCTTGGGTCAAGGCGAATTCACGCGCCCAGGCATCCACTTCGATCAACTGATCGAGAGTCGGTTTGGCCAGGGGTTGATGAGCCTCCAGCGTGGATTCAATGATGCGAGCCAGATCTCCAAAGAGGATCCGGTTGTGCAGGAACTGCTCCACGGCCACTTCATTGGCGGCGTTGAGCACCGCGCACCAACTGCCGCCCTTTTTGCCACATTCAAAGGCCAGCTTGAGGCAGGGGAAATCGTCCCAGCGGGGCTCCTCGAAGGTGAGTTCCCGCATATGCTTGAGTTCCAGGCGCGACCAGATGGGCGGCCAGCGGTCCGGATAGCTGAGAGCGTAGCTGATGGGCGTGCGCATGTCGGGCGGACCCAACTGGGCCAGCACCGAGCCGTCCACAAATTCCACCAGGCTGTGCACGATGCTTTGGGGGTGCACCCACACGTCTACCTGTTCCAGCGACAGGCCGAACAGGTGATGGGCCTCCAGCACCTCAAAGCCTTTGTTCATCAGGCTGGCCGAGTCGATGGTGATTTTGGCTCCCATATTCCAGGTGGGGTGCTTCAAAGCTTGAGCCGAGGTGAGCCGGGGCAGCTCATCCTTGGGCAGCTGGCGGAAAGGGCCACCGGAGGCGGTGATGATAATGCGTTCCACCCGTTCCATGGGCTGGCCCTGAAAACACTGGAAAAGCGCCGAGTGCTCCGAATCGATCGGAAGAACCTGGAGTTCACGCTGGCGCGCTTCCTCCATCATGAGCTGGCCGGCCACCACCAGCGTTTCTTTGTTGGCCAGAGCGATATCTTTGCCTGATTGCAAGGCGGCCAAGCTGGGTTGCAGACCGGCCATTCCCACCAGTGCGGAGACCAGCCAGTTGGCGCTGGAAATGCGAGCGGCTTCGATGACTCCGGCCATGCCGCCCAGGCTCTCGATGCCGGTCCCGGCCAGGCGCTGCTCGAGCTGAGGCAGCAACGACTCGTCCAGGATGGCTACCAGTTCGGGTCGGAACTTCTGAGCCTGCTCGACCAGCAGGTCGAGCGACTGGCGGGCGGCCAGCGCTTTGACTTCGAACTTGTCCGGGTGGGCCGCCACCACTTCCAGGGTTTGCGTTCCGATGGAGCCGGTGGATCCGATGAGAGAGATTTTTTTCATACGAAGTACGTCCAATAAAGATAGAAAAATGGGCCGGCAAAGGCCATCGAGTCAAAGCGGTCGAGCACCCCGCCGTGGCCGCCCAGCAGTTCGCCGGCGTCCTTGAGGTTGACCTCGCGCTTCAAGGCGGATTCCCATATATCGCCCAGTTGCCCGAACAAGGAAACGCCAGCGGCCAGCGTCAAGCCGTGCAGAGGCGGCAGACCGAACATCGGGCACAGTTTATAACCCAGCCAGGCCGAGAGCAGCAGGCCGCCCAGGCTGCCTTCGATGGTCTTTTTCGGGCTCAAGGCCGGGCACAGTTTGTGGCGGCCGAAGGCGCGTCCGATAAAATAGGCGCCCGTGTCGGTCATGGTGATCAGGCCGATGAGCAAGGTGACCAGGCCCGCGCCCGAGGGTAACGAGCGCAGCAAAATCATAAAGGAGAAAAGCCAGCCCACGTACATCACGCACAAGACGGTGCAGGCCGCGTCCAAAATCATGGAAACGCGCCGGGTGCTGCGCAAGGTGGCCACCACCAACAGCATCAACACTGAAATCAGAGTGGCGTGGGCCAGTCCGGCCAATCCGCCCAACCAGGCTCCAATCAACATGAGCAAGGTGCAGAGGGTGCCGGTGCGGCGCATCGGGCGCAGCTTCTTGCGTTCGACCATATCAAAGGCCTCGCAGCTACCGGCCAGCGCAAACACCGCGATCTCAAGCAGGAAGGGCGTGTTGCCCCACCAGATCAAAAAAAGCGAGACGGCTGCCAGGATGACCGCCGTGTTGATGCGCTGGCCCAGATTGGACCAGCGTCCTGATGCGGCCATATCAGCCACCTCCATACCTGCGATTGCGCTTCTGGAATTCGAGGAATGACTCCAGCAGCACTTGCCGAGAGATCTGCGGCCACAACAAGGGGGTGAAAACCAGTTCGCTGTAGGCCGTCTGCCAGAGCAGAAAATTGCTGATGCGCACTTCCCCGCTGGTGCGAATCATAAGGTCGGGGTCGGGCTGACCCCCGGTGTCCAGGGCTTCCCCGAAGGAGGCTTCATTCAACCGGTCCGGATCATAGCCCTGGCGCAGCAACTTCTGGGCGGCCCGCACGATTTCGTCGCGGCCTCCGTAGTTGACGGCCAGGTTCAAAGTCATGGCCCGGTTATGGGCGGTGGCTTCGATCGTTTTGCTGAACTCGGCGCGCACCGACTCGGGCAATTCTTCGAAACGGCCCACCGTGCGAAAACAGATGCCGGTGCGCACCATCTTGTCCCGCTCGGCCCGTGTGTACTGCTCAAAAAGCTGCATGAGCACGCGCACTTCCGTCTCCGAGCGGCGCCAGTTCTCCACCGAGAAGGCATAGGCGGTCAAGCAGGGGATGCCAAATTCGCGACAGGTTTCCATGACCAGCCGAAAGGCCTTGACTCCGGCCCGGTGACCAAAGACGGCCGGCAGATGGCGCTCCTGGGCCCAGCGCCGGTTGCCGTCCATGATGACGGCCAGGTGCTTGGGCAGGCGGGTCAGATCCAGTTGGCTGAGCAGTTCCCTCTCGGTCAAGAGCTTGAGGTTTCCTTTGGAAGGCGTTCGAACTCCGTATAGGTTAGCAGCAAAGTCAGTCCTTTGCTTTCCTGGCGTTGGCCAACCACCAACAATCGACCTTTGCCCAGGCACCGATAGGGCGGCCGGGTCAGCAAAACGCGAAAAGGCCTGGCTTTCGCCAAGGCCTCCCCAAACTCCAAGCCGAGCCATTCCTCTCCCCGGCCGACTGTTCCAAGGGGGTCTGCGACTCCCCCTGGGACCCCCGCGCTCATCAGATTTCCATGATTTCCTTTTCCTTGGAGTCGGTGTGGGAAACGATTTCGGCGGTGACTTTGTCGGTCAGCTTCTGCAGGCGGTCCTGGGCCTTCTTCAGGTCGTCCTCGCGCACGTCCTTGAAGCTTTTCAGCTTTTCCAGAGCGTCGCGGCGCACGGTGCGCAGGGTGATTTTGGCTTCTTCCGAGCGCTTGTGTACCCCCTTGGCCAGGTCTTTGCGGCGGTCTTTGGTCAGCGGGGGAAAGATGAGTCGGATCACCTGTCCGTCGTTCTGGGGGGTCACGCCCAGGTCGGATTTGTGAATGGCGCGCTCGATAGCCGCGATTTGCGTGCGGTCGAAGGGCTGCACCACCAGGGTGCGGGCTTCGGGCACGGAGATGTTGGCCATGCCGTTGAGGGGCATTTCCGATCCGTAGGCTTCCACCGGGATCTTTTCGATCATGCCCGGGGTGGCTCGGCCGGTGCGGACATTGGTGAAGTCACGCAGCATCGACTCCACGCTTTTCTTCATCTTCTCTTCGGTTTCTTTGAAAAAACTCTCCTCGAGCATCGGTTATGCTTCCTCCTTGACGATCGTTCCTATTTCTTCACCTAAAATCATACGTTTGATGTTGCCGTGCTCGGTGATATCGAAGACCGCGATGGGCAGGCGGTTGTCCATGCACAGCGAGATGGCGGTGGCGTCCATGACCTGCAGGCCCTGCTGGAGCACGTCGATGTAAGGCAACTTGGTGAATTTTTTGGCGTCGGGGAACTTGACCGGATCTTTGTCGTAGACCCCGTCCACTTTGGTGCCTTTGAGGATGACTTCGGCACCGATTTCCAGCCCGCGCAGAGCGGCGCAAGTATCGGTCGTAAAATAGGGGCTGCCGGTGCCTCCCGCGAAGATGACGATACGGCCTTTCTCCAAGTGGCGTTGGGCCCGGCGGCGAATGAAGGGCTCGGCCACTTCCTTCATCTCGATGGCCGTCAGCACGCGAGTAGTGGCCCCCAGCTTCTCCAGGGCGTCCTGCAGGGCCAGGCCGTTGATGACGGTGGCGATCATGCCCATGTAGTCGGCGTTGGCCCGCTCCATCTTGGGAGCCATCCGGCCGCGCCAGATGTTGCCGCCGCCCACCACGACCGCCACCTGCACCCCCAGGGCTCGGATCTCCTTGAGTTCTTCCGCGAACTTGACCACGATGCCGGGATCAATGCCGAAGCCGGCGCTGCCGGCAAAGACTTCCCCGGAAAGCTTCAGCAGCACCCGGCGATAGGGCAGTTTGGGTGCGCTGTCCCCATCCTGGGCGGCGCTTTTGTCGGAAACGGCTTGGCTCACTGGTGACTCCGTCGGGTTTAAGTGGCCCGGGATTCCTTACCGCCAAAGCCCATTCCTTCAGGCCAGGTTGATCAGGTAATCCACGTAGTTATAAAGCTCGGGGAAGCTCTTCTGCAAATTCTCTCGATGGTTCTCGGGTTTGTAGAAGTTGTCCGACTCCTCAACGGTCAGGTAGGCTTCCACGGCTTCCGCCATCATTTCCCCGGCGCTGTCGCGGGCCCGGTCGGTGATCAGCGAGTTGCTCTGCATTCCCTGCCGATAGAGCTGGTTGACCTTTTGCTCATGAGTATCTTTGGTTTCGGGCAGTTCCTTGCAGATCCAATCCACCATGTGACCGAGTTCATGTAAGGCTACGCGATGCTTGCCGGCCCGCGAACTGGGATTGGGGACGACACTTTCGTGTAAAATGACCAGCCGATTTTCCGGAAAGTTGGCGCCCAGATTGTTCTGGAAATCCAGACCTTTGAACTGTTGATAGCTGGGCAGACTCAGGGCGCGCGCGGTTTTGCCCCGATACATCAGGTAGGGAACGATATAGATACCGTCTCGAGGTTGGAAGACCCCATCCCGAACCTGGCCCAGCTTTTCGTTTATATCGGTGAAGGCGGTCTTCCAGCGCTCAAAGCTCTCCGGATCGTAGGTCGGGTCGAAGCCCATCCTTCCGCCCAGGTAGCCCAGATCCAGAGCCTCCCGGCCGACTTCGGCGGTGAAACCGAGGTTGGTCTGATTGGATAGCTCGTGAATTTTTTCTTGGAGAATCCCGGTCGCCTGGTATTTCTGATAGTCCTCGTCGGGGTGTCCGCGCAGGGGGCCGAAGATCTCCTCCACGGCTTTTTCCACCAGCGGTTTGCCCCGGCTTACGATTTCGGCGATCTGAGCTTCTTCCAGCGCGTGGAGGATAGGCGTGTCGGCCAGCGTCTGGTCGTCCTTGAGGACGGCCACCGAGACGTCGTTCTCCTTAAAACGCTCCAGCCAGCGCTTGGGAAAGGCAGTCATGTCCGTCTGCAATTGAGCTTCGTAACCATCGGGCAGGCGGCTGGCCTCGATCATTTCCCTGGCCAGGGCGGCCTCGGGCGAATTCAGCGGGCGCGACTGCACCAGCGTGCGGCTAGAGATTTCCATGCTTTCAGCATGAGGGCTGACCCTCAAGGAAATCTTAAATATTGCGGGACCGGATCCGGGGGCACAGACTGAGTCTGCCAGATTTTCTGAGGCAGCTCTCTCATCTCCCCGGCAAGCTCCTTTATTCCGAAGTAGGATTCTTTAAAGGGGACCAGGGTCTGGAGCTTCGGGCCCGAGTAGCCGCCGGGCTCCAACAAGATACGCAGTGTTCTTCCGTTTTCGTCGTCGAAAGTGACGCTGGAACCATTGGGTCCCCTGGTAATGGGAAGGCTTACGGCGGGCTTGCCGGGAAGGGTGAGTTGGACCGCGTCGCGCTTAAAACCTTCAAACTCCACCAGGTCAGGTTCTCGGAGATCCACGGCCGATTGGCAGCCCTCGGGCCGTAAGCGGGTCCAGCCGCCGGCCAGCCCCTTGCGGTACTCGCTGACCTCCAGTCCGGAGCTATCTCGATAGCTGTGTCTGAGTGGCAAGCCATGAAGGCTGGGGAGATTGGCGTTCGTCATGGACTGACTTTACCAGGTTCGAATGAAATGGCTGTGACCGGAGTGATCCATTCTTGGGCCGACTCCGGGGCCATGTTTAAGGCTCGTTTGAAGGATTTAGCAAAGTGGCCGCCTGGCGTTCGGGCTTCAACTTCGACCCGGCCGCTTCCCGTTCCAGCCAGAAGGTGCGGCCCCGCACCTCCACCTTCCACAAGGGACCGCGAGCTTCCAGCCAGCGGGTTTCCCAGCCTTCGCGATCGTCTTTCCAGGCGCTGGCGGGAATCCACCAGGCACCGGCGGGCCAGCCCAACAACTCTCCGGACCATACGTTTTCCGGGTGTAGCTGTCCGGCCAGCCAGGCCGACCTCGGGTTTTTCTCCAATTCCTCAAGGTCGAGACGGTGGAGATGTCCGCCTTCTAATACCCAAAGCTGGTCCAGCCAGGGCAAGTCTAGCTGGAGCTGATGGGTGACCAACAGCAGACTGCGTTGACCGAGGAGCTGCCAGAGCTGATGGCGCTGGGGCCCGTCCAGGTGCGCCAGAGCTTCGTCAGCCAGCAGCCAGTGGGCTGGCCGGTTCAGCAGGCGTGCCCAGGCCACCCGCTGGCGCTCGCCTTGGGAAAGCCGGCCTGGCTTGCGCTCGGCCAATGATTCCAATTGGAGTTGCTGAATCAGAGTCGCGCTCCGATCGGCTACCCCCAGGCTGCGGGCCGGAAAAGCGATGTTCTGGCGCACGGTCCAGTGGGAAAAGAGAGCCGCCTGCGAGGGTAAAAAGGTCAGTTGGCGTTTTTCCGGAGGCAGCGCCAACTGATCCTGGGAGCCGATGAAGAGTTGTCCGCTTTGCCAGGGTAACCAGCCGGCCAACAGGCGGAGCAGAGTGGTTTTGCCGCACCCGTTCGGGCCCGTGAGGCCGATCCGCCGGCCGGCGGGCAGTTCGGCCTGGAGTTCTTGAAAGAGCTTTCCGTAGCCGACTCCGCGAAAGTTCAGGTCTTCCAAGCCAGGCTGCGCTCCACGGCGCGCTTCCACAAATCATAGCCGGCCGCGTCAGGGGGCTGGGGAGCGAACTCCTGGTCGAGTTCACGAATTTTCAGCAGATCTTCGGGACGACTCAGCCAGCCCAGGCCCAGGGCGGCCAGAGCGGCCGCGCCAAAGGCTGTCGACTCCACGACTCTGGGCCGTTCCACCGTGCAGCCCAATTGATCGGCCTGAAATTGCATCAGCCAGTTATTGGCGCTCATACCGCCGTCTACTTTCAGGCGCACCAACTTGCTGCCACGGTCGGAAGCCATGGCTTCGACCACGTCCCGCACCTGGTAAGCCACCGACTCGAGCACGGCCCGCACCAGGTGGGCCCGGGTGGTTCCCCGGGTGACGCCGAACAGCGAGCCGCGCGCCTGGCTGTCCCAGTAGGGCGCGCCCAGCCCGGTGAAAGCCGGCACGAAGACGACGCCGTCGGTAGAGTTCACTTGAGCCGCCACTTCTTCACTTTCGGCGGCTTTGTGCAGCAGACCCAGGCCGTCGCGCAGCCACTGCACCGCCGAACCGGCGGAAAAGACGCTGCCTTCCAGTCCGTAATGAATCTGACCGTTGATTTTCCAGGCGATGGTGGCCAGCAATTTGTGCTTGGAATAGACAATCTCCGGCCCGCACTGAGTCATGAGAAAGCAACCGGTGCCGTAGGTGTTCTTGGCTTCGCCCGGTTCAAAACAGCCCTGTCCGAAGAGGGCCGCCTGCTGGTCGCCGGCGATGCCCATGACCGGGATTTCGCTGCCCAGCCACTCTTTTTGGGCTATCCCCAACTGGCCGGCGCTCTCCACCACCTCGGGCAACATGCCGGCCGGAATGCCGAAGCGCTTGAGCAGCTCCTCATCCCAATGGCCTTGGAGATTGTAGACCATGGTGCGGCTGGCGTTGGAAATCTCTTGACGGTGCAGGCCGCACAGGCGGAATAACAAGAAGCTGTCGACCGTGCCGAAAGCGATCTCGCCGCGCTCGGCCGCTTCCCTATGCTGAGGGTTGTTTTCCAACCACCAGGCGATTTTGCTGGCCGAGAAGTAGGCGTCGGCCACCAGTCCGGTGCGCTGATAGATGTCGTCGCCCCATTCTTTGGCCCAATGCTGCGCGATCGGGGCGCTGCGGCGGCACTGCCAGACGATGGCGGGTCCCAGCGGCCGGCCGCTGCTTTTTTCCCAGAACAGGCTGGTCTCGCGCTGATTGGTGAGACCGATGCCGGCCACTCGATCGGCTTCGACATGGGCCTGCTGCAGGGCTTCCCGGCAGCCGTCCAGGACACTGCTCCAGATCGATTCCGGATCGTGACTGACCCAGCCGGGTTCGGGATAATGCTGCGGAATCTCACGGTAGCTGCGGCCTAAAAGCTGCAAATTGCGGTCGAGCACCAGCACGGTGGTGCCGGTCGTGCCCTGATCGATGGCGATGAGTGCGTCTTTCATGGCGGGTGGTTCCTCCCAGCCGGGATCCCTTCCTGGCAGGGCAGGGGGGCTTGGGGGAGGCGGCCAGCCCCCCCAATGATCTTGGCAGGGGGGCTTGGGGGAGGCGGCCAGCCCCCCCCAATGATCATGGCAGGGCTTCCTACCGGGCTTGGGGAACTCCGGCCGGCATGTCAGCCATCCTTTCCATCGGCACCAGCAACGGCGTTTTCGTCCTGGGTGAGACTCCCGGAGATTGGAAACTGCTGGGGCAGGGCCTCACCGGGCGCCAGGTCACCTGCCTGCAGCCCGGCACCGACGGCCAGTTGTGGGTCGGCACGGAAAGCAGCGGACTTTTTCATACCGCCGATCTGGAGACCTGGCAGCCGGCCGTCAACGAACTGAGCGGTACGGGCATTTACAGCCTGGTCTTTCACCCCAAGCAAAACAAGGTCATGCTGTGCGGAACCGCTCCCGCCTCGCTTCACCTCAGCCTGGATGGCGGCAAGAAATTCCAGGAATTACCGGGTCTCAGGCAGCATCCCTCGGCCTCCAACTGGAGTTATCCTGACCCTCCCTATCGCAGCCGCCTGCATCGCCTCTTTCTGCACCCCACCGACCTGGACGTGGTTTGCGCGGCCGTTATCAGCGGGGGGTTTTATTTGAGTGGCGACGTCGGTCAAAGCTGGCACCAGCGTAGTAAAGGCCTGGGCCGGCTGGTCCACGATCTGGCCGGTCACCCGCTGCTGCCCGGCCGGCTCTATGCCTGCAGCCCTATCGGCTTCTACCTGACTGAGGATTTGGGCGAGACCTGGCAAGAGCGCAGCCACGGATTGGCCTACCTGCATACCGGCTGCCTGGCCGTGCACCCGGAGGAGCCCAATATCGTCTTTCTCACCTCCCACCGTAGCGCCCAGGGAGGCGGCTCCATTTACCGCAGCCCCAACGCCGGCCAGCGTTGGGAAAGTTGTGAAGGTCTGCCCTACCATGCCGACCTGCGCTACACGTGCATGGCCATCAAAGGCAGCTACTTCGTGGTGGCCACCAACCAGGGCGACATCTTCCTGAGCCGGGATCTCGGATCCACCTGGGGCAAGGTTCGCACCGGCATGGCTCCGATCTATTGCCTGTCGCTAAAGACGAATTGAATACTCGAAAGGAACCAAGACCTTGGCAAATCTCTGGCAGTATGAAACCATCAAAGCAAAGCAAGGGGAGCTGAAAGACGATCTCAATCGTCTGGGCAAACTGGGCTATCAAGTCATTCACCTGAAAGAGGTGGAAGAAGGCTACTTCGTCATCCTGGCTCGCGATACCGGCCGCCCCATTGACGAAGGCGAGGATAAGCAGGATGATTGGCTGGTGGATGTCGTCACCGGACCGGAGAGTCACCTGAGCTGATATGGCGCGCAAAGTCGAGCAACGCTTGAGCTTTTGCTTGGCCCATCAGGATCGGCCAACTGATACGCGGTGTGCCGCCTGCCTCAAGCCGATCTGCGAGGAGTGCACGCTCACCACCGAGGAAGGCAAGTTCTGTGGCAACGATTGCTACGAGAAACGCCTCAAGTCCAACGAGCGCGTGCGCATCCTCAAAGAGGAGGAAGAGCGCGACCGCATCCCGCGCATGATGCGCATGCTGACCGGCTGGGCCCTCAAGATTCTCTTCCTGGTGGCTCTCTACTTCGTCTATCAGAATTTGCCGGCCACCTGGCACAAGTGGCTGGCCAAGAGCTTCGCCGGACTGTGGAAAACTGTGACGGGTGCTTTTAAATAATTTAAGCGCCTGACTGATCGACAGAAGGCCCGTAACCACGGGCCTTTTGCTTTGTGTGGCGAGTCACTTGGGGCGACCTGACGGAGCGGTAACTTCCCTTTCACACTCTTTTCAGTACCAATTCGTATATTGAATGCAGAGGAAGGAGGTAAGTCCCAAATGAGCGCAACGACCGAAAACAAAGCCGAGTTTCACTGCAGCTGTGGACGAACCTTCGCCCACGAAATCAGCCTCAAGCGTCACTGCTGGGTCACCGGCCACACCGCCGACAACGTCGAGCCCCATCCTCCGAGTGCCGCTCCCGCCGCCCCGGTGGCCGAAGTCACCCCGGTTGTCATCGCCCCGGTCGAGCTGCCCACCATCGCTCCCGTTAATGTGGTGGACGAGGCCGTCCGCATCCTGCGCGAGAAGCAGCAGGCCCAACACGCTTTCGAAGTTCGCCAGGCTCGTGAGCGCCAGGTTCGCCAGGTTCTCGACCAGGCCAGCGCCGTCGTCCAACAGGGAATGCAAAAAGCCGCCGAGACTTCCCGCCAGGGCGCCGAAGTGGTTCGCCAGTCCACCGTGCTGGCTTTGCGCCTGTTGCTCGTCGTTCTCGTCTGCGGCGGTATGCTGGTCACCGGAATGGGCGTCGGACGCCTGCTGGCCAGCCCGGCCGATGCCGAAGCTCCCGCCGTTCCGGTCAGCGTCGAGCGCCAGCTGGTCGGCCACCAGGCTCAGTAAATCAAAGAAATCTTTCTCGAAGGCTTGACAAAGCCCGGAGCCATGAGATACCGTGCATTTGTTACCGCGGGGTGGAGCAGCCAGGTAGCTCGTCGGGCTCATAACCCGGAGGTCGTGGGTTCAAATCCCGCCCCCGCAACCAAATAGAAACCCTTGAGAAATCGAGGGTTTCTTCGTTTTCCAGGAACCTTTCCGCTTCCCTTGAGGCTTGACCTCAGTGGAGGTGTCTATGCCCACGGAGAAACTTAGCCCGGCCGTGGAAGCTTTTCGGGGTTACACCCGGGCTTTTCAGGATCTCGACCCCCGGCGGGTTGCCCACTACTTTCACGAACCGGCTTTCACCATTACTCCTCACGGTCTGACGCCTCTACCCACGCGGAACGAGGTCGAAGAGGTCTACCGGCGGCTCATGCGGGATCTGCCGGCTCAGGGTTATGCGCGCACCGAATTCTCTCCGCTGCAGGAGCGCGGACTGGCTGACGATCTGGTCACAGTCAGCGGTTCGGGAGCCTGGAAGAAGTCGAACGGCGAGGTCATTCGCCGCTTCGGCATGACTTATACATTGCGCCGGAGTAAAGGCGTCTGGCGCGTGGCCGTGGCCCTGATCCACGATCCGGTCTGAGTCGAGTTGGCCCGCTCAGCGACTTACCTTGAGTCGGTAAAAGGTCAGGTTTCCATAGTTGGCCGCCGGCTCATAGTCCTGGGTTAACTGTTGGATGCGACGCTCCCACTCGGGGATCGTCCGCCGATCGAACTCGGAGGAGTGCTGGGGTGCGGTGGGGCGATAAATCAGCAGCCAACCCGTCCGCTCCCTCTTCAAATCGCGGAGGGCAGCGGCGTAATCTTCCTCGCCATACAATAGTGGTTGTAGTACCGGAGGTCGAATGGGGTTGTTCAAATGAAACAGGGTATAGAAACTGGTATTAAATGGATAGGCCAGCACCGGCGTCCCCGGGGGAATCTCTTGTAGCCATTGGGCCGCCACCGCCAACTGGGCCGCCTGTAGCTGATTGTTGCTGTAATAGAGACCGGCCCGCGTCTGGATGGGATAGATGAACGCTTCGCGGCGCAACCCGGCGCGTAGCCCCCAGCCCACCACTTCCAGGCCGGCCAGACATCCCGCCGCCCACTGGCCCAGGCGCCACCTCGCCAGTAACTGCGCCATCGTCAATAGCCAGATCGGCGCCAAAAAGCTAATATAAAGCGGGGACTGCTGAGCGCGTGTGACCAGCAGCCAGAGGAGCAGCCCCCAGGCGGGAATCTCCTCACCAGGTTCCGCACGTCCGGTCCGCCGGCGCCACTCGGCCACCAGGACACCCAGCCAGGCTACCGGATAGATGGACAGGTATTGCACGACTTGCACCAGGATGTCGTCGCGCAAGGCCACCACATGCCAGGCTTTTACCTGCGGCCCAAAGTCGGGCAGGCCGGCCAGCAAATCGCGGACGTAAACCAGCCCGTAGGGCTGATAGTTGAAACTCAGGTGGCGGCCGATATTGAAAAGACTTTCCTGCAGAATGAGCAGAGTCCAGGGCAGTAAGGGCAGCCACAGAACCAGGGAGGCAATCAAGGAGGTGGCCAGCATTTTGGGTGCCGCCGGCGGCCGGTAACGCCACCAGGCCAGGCCGGTCAACAAGACGAGAGTCAGTGCGGCGGATTGCAGGCACCATAGAGCCAGCGCCAGGCTCAGCCCGCATAACTCGGCTGCCCAGCGGCGCCGGTCCAGCCAGCGGGTGAGCGCCAGGCAACCGGCCACCACCGTCAAGGTGCCATACCAGTGGTAGCTCAGGATAGGGAAAGCCGATACGCCCATCGTGGACCAAAGGAAAACGGGAAGCCCCCGCACGAGCCAATGGGAACGGGCCAGATAGCGGCGGCTCAACCACCACAGTAAGCAGGCCGTGAACGCGGAAATCAGAGAGAAAAGCAAACGGGGGAAGGGGCTGTCCGGACCGGTCAGGCCCAAACAGGCCGCACTTAGAAAATAGCTGCCCGGGGTATGGCGCGTGTCCCAGTCGCGATAGGGTAACTCACCCCGCAGCAATCGGACTGCCCCCAGTACGGTCACTGCTTCATCATCCATGGCCACAAAAAGAGACCAGAACTCGCAAGTGAGCAGGAAATTGAGCAGGAAAACCGCCAGATAAGAGCTGCTGATCTTCACGGTGCCCAGCTCAGCGCCACATCCATGGCTTCGATGGCGTGCGCAAGATCGGGATAGCGCTGGTCGGGCTCGGCGTGGGCCATCTTATAGAAAACCAGGGCAATCGGCTTGAGGCGCTCCGTATAAGGTGCAAAGGCCCGGTTGGATTCAGGCTTGCCCAACATTCGTATGTGTGCGCGCAGACTGTAATCGGGATACTTGCCCCCGAAGATGACCTCGAAGAGCAAGCGTCCCAGCACCGCCTGGTCGGAAGCCGGCGTGGGTGTGGCCTGGTAGAGCACTTCCGGAGCCGAAGAAAACTCGCTCAACTGGCTGTGTGATTTTTGCAGTTGCAGATGGGCGTCTCGGTAGCCGGCGTCGCTGAAACTGCTCAGGTAGCAGTGGGCATTGGGCGGCCAGTCGATGTCGCGCAGCGAAAAAGAACCCGAGGCCTTGCCTTCACGATGGAACTCGGCCACCTGCACAAACACGGAACGTAACAAGGACCAGGCCGCGCCTGGGGTCATTCCTTCGGCGGGCAGCTTGGCCCGCAGCGACATGGCGAAGCTGGAGTAGAAGAGAAAATGGTGCTCGTGAATGGTTTGGAGCAGCCTGGCCCGCTGGGAGTTGACCTCGCTCTGCAGCATGGCCTCGAACTCGGGTGCGGCCGGTAGACATAAAACGCGGTCGCCTTCGTGAGGAAGGGTCTCGGCTTCGGCTTCGTAGAGGCGCACCGCCGAGTTTCCGCCGGAATGCTGGCGCACCAATTTGTAGCCCTTTACAGAAATGCCCAAAAACGGGTCGCCCTGGTCGCTGCCTTCGCCCCACAGCCAGTTGAAGGTGCAGAAGTCCTCCACCGATTGCTTGCGCGCCTCGGGAAAATGCAGGAGTAGTATCGCTTTAAGCAGATGCTGCACTTGTAAGACGCCGGATTGAACGCGGGCGTAGAGCAGCTCAAAGGCTTTCGTGGTGATGGCATTGGAGGTGCGCTGGACGGCCGGCTGCAGTTCCAGCAGCTGCTTGCCCCAACGATTGTAGTCATGGACCAGTTGAGCCCAGCGTGGCGGCGAGCCGTGCTTGAGAAAGTCCAGCTCGATTTCTTCCCACAGGCTGAAAAAGACCAGGGCATTGGCCGCGCTCAAACGTTTGGAGCGCACCAGCAGGTAGAATTGGCGCATGGCCTGCTCGCGATGGTCTTCCAGTTGGTGTAGATGAGCATCATAAAACCAGCGCAGGGCCCGGTTGGCCGCCTGGCCCGGGGCGGCCGTCAGGAGCGAGAGAATCTTGGGCTGCCGGGCCTCCAGGCTAAGCACGGTTTGCACCGATTGAATCAATACCTGTAATTTAAAGGGCTTGAGCAGGTAGTCGTCGGCTTGCAGGCCGGCGGCGCGCACCGGCGCATCCACATCGCTGTAGCCGGTCATGATGATGCTGCGGATCTGCGGCTGCAGCTTGCGAATTTTGCCCAGCGTTTCCACGCCGTCCACTTCGCCGGCAATGCGCACATCGGTGAGCAGCAGGTCGAAGTTCTGGGCCTTCACCCTGGCCAGCGCTTCGTCGGCGCTCTCGGCTGTCTGAATACTGTGATGGTATTGCTCGAGCAGGGTCTCGAGGGTTTGGCGGAAGAGCAGGTCATCTTCGACGACCAGAATTTTGGCCATCAGCGCTTACCGCGCAGCCAGCGGCCAAGACGGTCCAGGTCTTCCGGTGGGATGAAAGTCACGTAGTAGATCATGATGGCATATTCCAAGTAGTCGAGGTGCAAAAAATACTGGATACCCAGGTGAAAAACAATCCCTCCGGCCAAAATGACGTAACGAAGCGGGGGGAACCAGATGAGGAACCAGAGTGACAGTTCGATCAAGAACGTGAAGTAGGTGAGCAGATTGTAGATCCACTCCTGGTCCATCCAGGCAGGCACCTCATGGCGCATGCCGTCGGGGAAGTGAAGGGCGTAGTAGACGGCGATGCCGTCCCTCCACAGCAGCCCGCTCATCTTTTCAAAGAAACCTTCGAAGTAGATGGCGCACATCTGCAGTTGCAGCAGCCGCTGAGCCCAGGGAGCAAATCTTTCGGGGCGTGGGCCCCGGCGCAGCCAGGAATCCAGCGAGTAGCGCTCGCTCAGCGGCGCAAACAGGAGCGGAAAGGCGGCCAATCTCAAAAAGACGTCGCACTGGTGCCAGATAGCGGGATTGCGGGCCCGCAGCAGCAACGCGATGATCCACCAGACCAGCAGGCTGAGGCGGCTTTGCCAGCCCACGATCAGGCAACACGAGGCCAGAAGTTGAGTGTAGACGAGGCGGACGTAAGTAGCGTCGCTGAGCGGGTGCCGCGCCAGCCAGTGGGTCAGCGGGTTGTCGGTCAGGCTGAAAACGGCCTCGATGGGGGCGGCTCCCTCAGCCCCAAACCAGACCAGCAGATCGGGCAAGTAAGCGATGCCGTTGACCAGGGTCAGCAATCCGAACAGGATACGAAACAAGCACACCGAGCTGGGCGAAATGGGCTCGAACCAGAAACGCCTCCACAGGCACAGCAAGGCTCTGGCGGGCGAAGCTCGAAGCATGAAGTCCTACTTCTACAGGAACGCGTGGGCGGCCTTGAACCAGAGTCTAACCCTGAAGCAGCGATTCATTTCGGTCTTCGTGATTTTTTATGTCTACGCCATGTTTATGATGGCCTGGCCCTGGCCGGCCAGCGAGGGCACCAAAGAGGCTCTCTTGCGCCCGGCTATCGGCACCCTCGATTTTCTAGGCGTCTGGCACCGTCTACGCCTGTTTGCTCCCACCCCGCCGGCCGCCACCGGCAACGTGGAGTTCCAGGTGACCTACGACGACGGCACCACCGAGAACTGGCAGCCGGCTCGCCGCCAGTTCGCGCCCGGCGAGAAAGCGGATTCCTATCAGCGCTATTATTACTACTACGTGATGTGGGGTTGGGAGCGTAAAACCGAGCGTATCTGGCCCGCCCTGGCCGCCTACATCGCCCGCCAGTGCGATTTCCCCCGGCGTCATCCCGTTTGGGTGGTATTTGTGGAGAACTATGCCTGGATTCCCGGCCCCTCGGTCGGTATTGGTCGGCCCGCTCCGGAGCCTGACCAGCATACGATTCTCATGAACTACCACGTGCCCACCGGCAAGGTGACCATCGGCGACGGCAAGGTGGCCGTCTGGTAGGCTATTCTTCGGGATCGAAGGGATACCAGCCGAAGCCGTCTGGCTGGTGCCAGCGGCGTTCTTCTTCTTGAGGCACGCTCTTGAAGAGGTTCTTATTCTCTTCGTGCTTGGGTAGGGCCCAGCGGAGCAGGCCGGTGGCCAGGTCTTTGACCTTTTCGTTGGCGGCGTAGACGGTGTTGAACACGCCCAGCGGCAGGCCCAGCTTGTGGTTGACCACCATTCCGACCAGCTGGCCTTTGATGGACTGATCCAACTTTTCACCCAGCACCAGCTGGCGGTTCATGGCCAGCACCCAGTGCACCGTCGAGATGGGCACGTCGGCACCGTTGCGAGCCAGCAGCGAGAGCAGGTGGATGAATTTGTCCATCACCTTGGGGCGGGTCATGACCGGCTTGAGGTCGTCCAGGCTGAGGCCCTTTTCCGAGTTGGGGAAGAACTTGCGGTTAAGGCGCTTGATGGCTTGCCTGGGGGTGTCCAGCTTGCCCAGCACAGTCATCAGATCCAGAGCCAGCTCGCGTTCTTCGTTGGTGATCGGCACGGCCTGACCGAAGTCCAACATGGTCACCGTTTTGTTGGGTTCGTCCACCAGCACCTGGCCGTCGTGGAAATCGGGATTGGCGAACATGGGCACGGGGACCAGGTTACCCGAGGCCAGTTGTCCTTTGATCAAGGACATCTCGGCATGAGCCATCGGACGCAGGGCCTCGCGATACAAATCGGGGTTCTGGTCGAGAATCTTGCGCGCCGTCTGGCCCCTGGCTTCTTCCATGAACAGGCCCAGGTGCTGGACTTTGTAGGCGTCGATGCTGCGCACCGTCCAGCCGTTGTAGTGGTGCTTGTAGCTCTGGAAAGCCAGCTTTTGCACGGCCAGGGCCGACTCTTTGTCAAATTCCAGCTTGACCGAGTCCTGGATCAGCTTGCTCAGACCGCCGATGTAGCCGAACTTCTCTTTGTTCTCGGGAGTGGTGGTCAACGCTTCGGTAAACTTCTGGAAACGGGCGAAGTCGTAGTTGGTGGATTCCTCGATGGCCTCGCGGCCCAGCGAGACCACTTCGCGCTTGCCCGTTCTGGCATCGGTGTAGCGGATGGCCAGGTTGACCGAGCCGCTGCCCAGCACCTTGTCCACCTTGAGGTCTTCCGGCCAGGCTTTGCCGAAGCGCTTGTCGATGAGCTTGACGATTTGGTAATAGGTCAGCGGCATGGCGGCGTCCTGGGCCGATTCGAAGGCCTCGCGGAAGTCGGCGAACTCGCTGGTGAAGGCCAGGTACTGCTTCATCTTGATGCCCGGGACGCCGTAGCTGTCAAAGACGCGATTGAGAATGTCGGCTGCCGATAAATTTTCGCCTTTGGTTTTCTGGCCCAACACGAAAGCCACCGCCAGGCTGTCCGTGTCGCCTTGCGAGCTCAGGATGGCCTGGGTCATGACACCGGCCAGGGCCAGGAATTTGGGCTGCACGCCTTTCATCAGCTTGGCCATCAAGGCTTCCTTGCCGCCCTCCATGTGGAGCAGGCCGCCGGGGCCGGCCAGGAAGCTGTTGGCCACCATCACGCGGGCCAGCGGGTCGGCCTCGCTCAGTTCCTGGCGGGCGTTGCGCAGAGCCTGAGCCAGCGGGCCCAGGTTCTGGTTCTCGGCGGCCGCCTCCAGGAAGGGCGGCATGTCGGCCTGGCGGCCCATCAGGTATTCGATGGTGGCCAACTGATCCTCGGGTGCATGGTTGCGCGTCATGGCCACGATGCCGGAGAGAGCGGCCGCCTGGTGGCGGAAGACGGAAATCTGCTCGACCGGGTTACGGTTGTCCGGCGGGAACACCCGATTGACGTTGGAGGGTTGCAGCTTGGCCTGCAGGGCTACGTCGTCGCGCATGATCGAGTAGGCCAGGGGGAATTTCTCCTGGAGCTTGAGTTCCTGGTCCAGGCCGGCCACCTTCTGGGCCAGCTTGTGCACGTCGGCGCCTTCTTGGGCGTCGTCGCCCAGCACTTGCATGAGCAGGTCGGCCACCTGGCCGGGCTTGAGGGCCTGTAGCACATGCTCTTTGCCCAGCCAGCCGCGGAGTTCGTCGACCGGCAGCTTTTCCAGGCGGGGAAAGAGCGAGCGGGCAAAGCGGTCGCGTGTGCCCGGGCGGGCCTCGATGGCGGCCGGCGAGAGCTTGCTGGTGCGTTGGGCCAGGTCCCAGAAGCGATCGAGCTCGGGAATCTGTTTTTCGTTGGCCAGGAAGCCATCCATCAGGAAAGCGCCGGCGTCGCTGCCCAAAGCTTCCACAGCCGGGTCGTTGCACAGATGGCGCAGGGTCTTGGAGCGGTCCACCGCCGCTTCGGCCGCCGCCAGCACGCTTTCAAAGGCCTGCGGCGTGAGTTGGGCGGCCAGTTTCTGGCTGTTTTCGCGGTCCTGACCGATCATGGCCAGCTGGGAAAGGATCGGGCGGCTCTCGGCCGCCGACAGGAAGCGCGAGTCCAGCTTGATCTGGGCACAGCGCTCCTGATACGTCTTGAGGGCCTGGGCGTAGTCGGCCGGCTGGCTGAACTGGTCGGGCCGAGGCGTGAATTCGCCGGCCTCGCGCCGCTTGTCCAGGGCTTTCAGATTGGCCGTGGACAGATCGGCCACTTCCTCGGGTTTCAGGCGATAGGTCTGGCTCAGCATGCTGCGCAGGCGGTCGCTGTGCTGGCTCAGGTCCTGCGTGGTCAGCTCGGCCTGGAGTTGTTCAGGAGTCAAAGAAGCGTAGTATTTGTTCAGCTCGGGCGTCCACTGGCGGCGGGCACTGTGGCTGGGCAGGTGCAGCTCGTGGGCCCACTGGCGTGAAAGGTAGCGGGCGATCTCGCGCTTTTCGGCGGGCTGGGCGCTGCCCAGCAGCGAGCACAGGCGACGCTCCTGGCCGTTTTCCATGTCCAAGGGGCGGCTGCTATCGAAGACCAGGTCCTTTTGTTGGTTACAGGTGAGGACCAGGTCTTTGAGCAGAGCCGGCAGTTGCTGTTCGAATTCGGGCGAGAACGAGCCGCCTTGTTCCGAGCGGAACAGCCCCTGCAGGTAGGCGTTGAGTTGGGCCGGCTCGGCCAGCGGCGGGCGCAGGCGCAGTCGGGCGTGGTCCTCGCGCAGGTGGTTGGCGGCCTCCTGGATCGGGGCCATGGCGCCGCGCAGTTGCAGGCTGAAGTCGGCCGGCAGTTGGTCCAGGGAGCGCAGTTGATTGCACAGGACCAAACCGAGCGGCAGGCCGCTCTGGTGATTTTGTTGAGATAGTTGCTCGGGGTCCTGCCGGGCCAGGAAGCCCAGGGCGCTGGGGTAGAGGGGGCCGGCCCAGGGGCTTTTCAGAAAACTGGTGACCATGGTGACATCGCTCTGGCCGGTCTTGGGGTCGCGCGCGTAGTTGGGGGCCGCTTCCATCGATAGGCCGGCAAGCTGGCCGCCCAGCATTTTCTGGAAGCTGGGGTTGAGCTGCACGCTGGTAGCGAATTCGCGGTGCAGGCTTTGCGAGCCCTGGGAGAGGGAGTCGCAGAAAGGCCGGGCTTCAAAAGCTCCGTTTTTCTTCAGGAATTCCTGGATTTGTCCGCAGCCTTCCTGGCTGAAGCCTGGCGGCAGGCCGTTGTTGCCCACCGCCAGCAGGGTGCGCAGGAAACCGTTGACGCGTTGCTGGGGAGTGAGGTCGGCCTGGGCCAGGTTTTCGCTCAGCCCCACCAGGGCTTTTTCGAAATCTTGCGGGCAGGCTTTGGCCAGGCGCAGTTCCATCACTTCCGGGGTCGGCTTATTCTGGAACATCCACTCGGGGGTGGTGTCGCCGGTGAGGGCGTGGGCGGTCTGGATGAAGTTTTGCTGGAACCGTGCGAAGTCGGCTACGTGGACGTCGTACTCGGCGGGCGTCTCCGGCACCAGCGCGGCCGGCAGGGGAGTGGAGGGCTGCAGGGTGGCCGGTTCGCCGTTGCGGCGCATCTGCTCGATCTGAGCCTGGAGCAGGGCCAGGCGCACGCCCTCGTGCTCCTGGCCGTGAGCAGCGGCGGCCAGGGCCGTCTTCTGGTCGTCATTAATGGCAGGCGCGTCAGCCCCCCCTGGGACGTCAGCCCTTGGGACATAGCTGAGGGGAAATTTGCTGTAGAGCTTGTTCAGAGCGCCCAGCGCACCCTCGGGATTGAGCCGGGCACGCGTCAGCATGGCCAGCGCGGCCGCGTCCTGTCCCGCCTGCATTTCGCGCGAATCCAGCCAACTCCGGGTTTTCACCCGCATACCCTGCTGGTTGTCAGGGTCCTGGAGGTCGTGGCGCAGCAGCCGCGAGAGTTCGTGAGCCACGACAAACCCCAGCTCCTCCCGGGTCTCGAGATTGCGCAGCAGGCCTTCGCTGAGGACCAGGCGATAAAGAGGGCGCTGGCCCTCCTTGGGGGCATTCAGCCAGGAACGAATAGGCCAGGGTTGGCCCGGATGCTGGGATTCCCATTGCTTCTCCTGAGCATCCAGATCGTCCACGCCCGCCTGCGGCTGATCGCCGGAAAAGAGTTCGACGCGCAACTGCACGCCCTGTTGCTTCAGATCGTCGCCGGCCAGATCTTGAACCAGTTGCTCCACGTAGAGCCTGGCCTGATTTACCTGCGGATCGATCGGGCCGAGCGGAGGGGTCTGCAGAAGGCCCAGTTGAGGCTGGTAACGCTGTTTCCACTGATCCAGTTCGTGACGCTCGTCCTGGCCCAGTTGCACCTGATCTGTGCCGATGGGCGCGCGCATCCGCGGCATGGGGGGCAGCGCGCGGAAGATCGGGGCGGCGATGGGACTTGTCATCGGTTTACTATAGCGCCACCAGGTTATGGTTCTGAGCCGGGATGTTGTGGGGTTGTTACAGCTTCGCTCTCGGGGAATTCAGGGAGCCAAGACAGGTTTCCAGAGACTTTTGGTTGAGCCGGTGATAGCAAGATTGGCCCTGCTTGCGCTTGATCAGAATGCCGGCTTCCTCCAAGGTGCCGGTGTGGTGGCAGAGCAGCGCCAGCGTAATATCGACGGCGTCGGCGATGTCTTTACCGGTGCGTTCCTGGCCGTCTACCAGGAATTCCACGATCTGGAGTCGGGTCGGGTCACTCAAAGCCTTGAAGACTTTGGCTCGTTGGGGTAGGTCGAGTTGGCTCACGCAGCCATGTTACCCCACTTTCGACAAGAACGGCAAGTTGCCTCACCTACGAATACCAAAGTTCATGGAATGGACAACCTGAGGACACCTTCTCGCCAGGCTGGGGGTATGAGCCGCGACCGACTCTTCTACGACTTAGACAAGGAGAGCCTGGGAAGAATGCCTGGATACCGGCGCAGAGAGAAAGACCTCGTGGTCCGAGTGCATCTTCTCGATGGGGACCAGGCATCCATCATCGTCCATTTGGAGCACGAGGCCCAAAATAACCAGAATTTGCCAGAAAGAAATGTTCATCTACTTCCGCTGTTTGCTCGAAGTACATGACACGAACGAAATCTACCCGATCTGTGTCTTCTCTGGCCGAGCCAGGAAACCCCGGCCGACGCAGTACAATATCCGCTGCCATGACCTCAATACCGTGACCTTCCGCTACCGCACCGTTGAGTTAGCCCACCTGGACTGGCGGCCCAACCCCGTGGCCAGTGCCCTGATGGCTCGAATGGTCATTCGGGCCGAAGACCGCCCTCGGGTTAAGGCCGAATGCTTGCGTATGTTGGCCCATCTGAGGGTAGACCTATGACAAGGCCGTGATCATCGGCCACTTCGTGGAGAGCTACCTGGGCTCAGGCTTTTACTGACCTGGCTCCTGCGGGTGAGGAATCGCTGCACGCATAAGGAGGCCCGATAAGTTAAATAGTCAAGCAAGTGCTTGACTATTCTCGGTGACGGGTCTAAGGTGTGCCTATGAGCGAATCACTTTTGTTCCAACCGGCCACCTTTGGTGACCTGCATTTACCCAATCGGGTGGTCTTGGCCCCCCTGACCCGCGCCCGCGCTGTCGACGATCGGACTCCTAACGAATTGATGCGTGAATATTACGTGCAGCGTGCTTCCGCCGGCTTGATTCTCAGCGAGGCCACCGCCGTCTCTCCTCAAGGCGTGGGCTATGCGGATACCCCGGGCATCTGGTCCGAGCGTCAGGTGGAAGGCTGGCAGAAAATCACTTCCGCCGTGCACGGCGCCGGCGGGCGGATGGTGCTCCAGCTTTGGCACGTCGGCCGGGTTTCCGATCCGGTGTTCCTCAATGGAGATTTGCCGGTCGCTCCCTCGGCCATCGCGCCTGCGGGGCATGTGAGTTTGTTGCGCCCTCAGCGTCCCTTCGTGACGCCTCGCGCTCTCGAGCGGGAAGAACTGCCTGAAATTATCGAAGCTTACCGCCAGGGAGCGGTCAACGCTTTAAAGGCTGGTTTCGACGGCGTGGAGATCCACGGCGCCAATGGTTACCTGCTCGATCAGTTCCTGCAGGACGGCAGCAACCACCGCGACGACGACTATGGCGGCAGCATCGAAAATCGCGCCCGTCTGATGCTGGAAGTGACCGATGCGGTTACTTCGGTGTGGGGAGCCGGCAAAGTCGGAATGCACCTGGCTCCACGTGGTGACTCTCACGACATGGGAGACTCGGATCCGGGTCGGACTTTTGGCTACCTGGCCGAGCAGCTCGGTCGCCGAAAATTGGCCTTCCTGGCCTTGCGTGAATACGTCGGACCCGACAGCCTGGGCCCGCAGTTGAAGAAGTTATTCGGCGGACCGCTGATCGCCAACGAGAAGATGGATGGCCCTACCGCCGAGCGCTTGCTCAGGGAAGGCAAGGCGGACGCCATTGCTTTCGGCAAAGACTTCATAGCCAACCCGGACCTGGTGGCCCGTTTGCGCCAGGGCAGTCCGCTCAATGTTCCTGATCCAGGCACTTTTTATGGCGGCGGCGCTCGCGGTTACGTCGACTATCCCGTTTTACTGGAGGTTTAAATGGAATTTCGCAAACTCGGTCAATCCGGCCTGAAAGTCCCGGTGCTCAGCTATGGAACGGGCACCTTCGGTGGAGGTAAGAACGAATTCTTTAAGGCCTGGGGGGCTTCCGACGACGTGAAGGCGGCCACCCGGTTGGTGGATCTATGCCTGGAAGCCGGGGTGAACCTGTTCGATACGGCCGACGTCTATTCCGACGGCGAATCCGAAGAAATTCTCGGCAAGGCGGTGGCCGGACGCCGCGATCAGGTTTTGCTCGCCACCAAAGCCAATTTTGCCCGCGGCCAGGGGCCCAACGATCTGGGCTCGTCGCGCTTTCATCTGACCCGCGCGTTGGAGGCCAGCCTCAGGCGGTTGGGCACCGACTATATCGACCTATACCAGTTGCACGGCTTCGACCCCGCCACCCCGATCGAAGAGACGCTGTCCACTCTGGATGACTTCGTCCGTAGCGGCAAAGTTCGCTATATCGGTGCCTCCAATTTCTCGGGTTGGCATCTACAGAAATCGCTGGATATTTCCCGCCAATACGGATGGGCCCGGCACGTTTCCCATCAGGTCTATTATTCTCTGATCGGCCGCGATTACGAATGGGAATTGCAGCCCCTGGCGGCGGCCGAGAATGTCGGAGCCATGATTTGGAGCCCGCTCGGCTGGGGCCGACTGACAGGAAAAATCCGCCGTGGCCAACCGTTGCCTGAGACCAGTCGCTTGCATGCCACCGCCGATTACGGCCCTCCCGTTGAAGACGAGCATCTCTATGCGGTGGTGGAAGTTCTCGATGAGATCGCCAGGGAGACGGACAAGACCGTGCCGCAGGTCGCGCTCAACTGGCTGGTGCAGCAACCCACGGTATCGACCATCATTGTGGGTGCCCGCAACGAAGAGCAGTTAAAGCAGAATCTGGGCGCGGTCGGCTGGAAGCTTGACCCTGATCAACTGGAACGGCTCAATGCCGCCAGTCAGCGCACCGCTCCTTATCCTTATTGGCACCAGAATCAGTTCCAAACCCAGCGCCGCCAGAGCGAGTTTTAAGGGGTCAAGAGCACAGCCGCTTCTTGCCGGGCCAGTTGGGTCTTTAATAGATCCAACTGGTCCTGCAGTTGCTGCGTGCTCAACCCGGGAACGGCCACTCCATTGCGCAGAGTTCCCGTCTGGAAATCGACCAGATTGATCGCCTCAATGGGATCCGAAGGTAAATGATAAAACTCGTATTGATCAGGTTTCGGCGTTTCATTGTCTTCATCGAAGTAACGAGCATACTTCCAATCACCGGTGCAAATAGCATGAATGCTGTTCGGTTCGATGGTGTTGGGAGGACTGGTTTGGAGCGTTTTCTTCGGGTCACTTAAGAGCGCCAGTTCGCCGGCGATCTGGTTGACGCGAGGAATATAGTTGTTGTTGTAATTGTCTTTGTAGAAGGCGGTGGCCGGATTCACGGCCGGGGGCAGGCGAGTGGGGTCATCGGAGGTGGTAAAGAGCACTCCGGGCCGTTCCTGAGCCAGATCGGCTCCGCTGAGGATACGCGGCACCAGATTCAAGCCGACCAGGTCGCGAGTCAGGGAATGACCGGTAATGCGGTTTTTGAGCTGGCCGATTTCGGCGTCAGAGAAACCGGCCAATCCCAGCAACGTGGGCAGCAGGTCGACGTGGCTGGTGGTTTGCTTGTATTCGCGCATCTGGTTGGTGGGATTGACCAGGGGGCTGGAGATGACGAAGGGCACGCGCAGCGATTCTTCGTAGGCATTGAAGAACTTTTGTAGCGATAGACCGTGGCTCATGGCCAGGGTGCCATGGTCGGAGGTGAAGACGATGATGGTGTCCTCACCCAGGCCCGCCTGGTCAAAGGTCTGTAGAATCTGGGTGAGTTCCAGATCGACCAGATACTGCAGATAGGCGTAGAAGCTCCCGCTGGTTTTGGCCCAGCCCTGGCGCAGGTTCTCGGTGGGAAGGGTTTGCAGCGGGTAGGGTGTGAGAGCTATCTGGAGAGCTGGACTGAGCGGCGCCGCCAGCGCCAGTTGCATCTTGATGGATGCTTCATATTGGCACGAGGGCTTGGTGCTCAGGTCTTCGTTGTAGGTCGGTGGGAGGTTGAAGGTTTGTTGCGGGAAGCCACCCGGGTTCAGATTGACCACCACGTTGCGCACATTTGGCCAGCTCATGTCGTTCAGCGCCGGCGGTTGTTGGGGAATGCCCGGGGTCAGCTTGCCGCTCAGGAAAAGTGATTCGCCGGTGGTGGGATTGGCCGGATCCTCCGGGTTATTGGGTCCGAAGAAGGGAATCGGATAGGCGCCGGTATCGTGCGGGTTGACGAAGGAAGCCACTGCGAACCAGGGCTCGCCGGTTCCGCGAGTGGCGCCCTTCTCGCGCAAAAAGGCGGCGATATCGTCGGCAAAGCCCGGGTCGCGATAGGTTCCCAGGTTGTCGGTGGTGCTGTTGGGCTCTGGCCAGGAGGGACGATAGTTGGCGAATCCCCATGGTTCCAGGCTATCCACGCCGGATTCGAAAGAAGTGTTGGAAACGTGCCACTTTCCCATGTAGTGGGTGGTGTAGCCGGCGGCTCGGAACCAGTCACCGGCGGTGGGCACCTTGGCCGGGTCCAGGTATTGGACTTCATGAGCGGCGCTGAAAGTCCCGGTCACCTGGGTCACTCCGTGCAGCGAGGGGTATTGTCCGGTCAGGAAGGTGGTGCGGCTGGGGGAACAGGCCGCGGCCGCGATGTAGTGCTTACGCAGCACCACGCTGTTCTGGCGCAGGCGAATCAGGCCGGGCAGCAGCCCGGTCAACTGATTGTCGGTCGACAAGGTGTTGCTGAAGCCGAAGATTTCTTTCAGATCGGGAATTTCTCCCTCATTGGCGGCGAAGCCCTCCGGGGGCAGCCGCATCTCATCGACGAGTAGAAGCAAGATGTTAGGCCGGCGCCCGTCGGGTAGCAATGGCTGCGGGAAGCCGCTTGGTCCCGACTGGACGAAGGAGTCACTGCCGCAGCCGCTGGCGATAGTTCCGGCGACCACGGCACCGGCGGAGGTTTTCAGAAAATCACGTCTTGTAGCCATGGCCGACGGTTTTCCAAACCTCGCGGGTTTCCTTTAGATAAAGAGGTTACTATGCTATGAATTTGCCGGAATGAACCAAATGGCCCTCGCCGCGTAAGCCTTTATATGTTGAACTCCAGCGTCTTCCTCGGAATCCTCTGTCTGCTCACTACCATGGTCCTCTGGGCCACCCGGCCCGGCATCTTATGAGACGCGAGCGGGAGCCGCCACGCCAAAGCATAGCGCTGAGTCCGGGCTGCTTGACCAGCCGTAATGTGGTATCTCCTGCTCTACCTGGCCACGCTTTATGTAACCCGCGCTTGCAGCCACGTTCTGGGCGACCCGGAGCACTTCAGTCCATACTTAAGTGAGGCGCTCGGCGCTGGCGGGGATGTTCAGGCAGTTCAGCTAATTTTTAACAACTCCCGCCTTTGGTAGTAATTTGGTAGAAATCGCTCCGCTACCCTCAGCTTACAGAGAGAAACAGGGAGGACTGGAGCAATGGAACTGGCGATGGGAGATTGGGATGAAACCGCCGAGGCGCGCCACCGGGAACGTGCGGAGAAGGCTGCTCGTCGGCAAGAGAGCTGCGAGTCAAAACTTCGGCTTGAGCAGTTTGCTCATCCCGAGGACCTCTACGACGAAGTCGATCCCCAGGACGCCTACCACGACTTGCAAGTGAGTCTCTATCGCCAGTTGGCGCGTCAGTCCAAGCTGCCAGCAGGACGCCCGGACTTACTCGATTAAGATACGGCCGTGAAATGGTTGCCGTTGATGCAGCGAACTGCTGACCCTGGTGGCGGTGGGGACGAACGGTTCGATTCTGGTCACGGCTGGGGGTTCTCCAGCTCGTGCCTGCAGAGATAGCTGGGGAAGATTGGGCTTTCTCCGCACTTACCTGGCACTTTGCGTGGTTGCTTACCACTCTACTCAGTTTTTCCCCTGGCCGGTGCATGACGGTCGCCAGGCCGTTCAGATCTTTTTTTGTATCAGCGGGTTTTATATGGCTTTGGTACTGTCCGAACGCTACCATTCGGCACGTGAATTTTATATCAGCCGCTGGTTAAGGATTTTCGCGCCCTATTACGCGGTGCTGCTCATGGTGCTAGCCTGGTCGCTGCTTAATGGTTTTCTTCGCGGCTACTGGCTGTTTCTCACTCCCTACGTAAATCGCCCTTTTGAAGTAAACGGGGCCACCGGCGTAGCCTTCGCCGCAGCCACCAATTTAACGTTGTTTTTTCAAGACTGGGTAATGTTCTTCCAGCACGATGCCGGCACGAGCTTTGGCTTCACCTCAAACTTCGCGAATGATCGGGCACCCCTTTGGTACTATTTGATTTTACCGCAATGCTGGTCGGTAGGAATCGAGGAGATGCTCTATCTCACCGCACCCTGGCTGACGAGTTTGCCCACCCGACACCTGAGCATGCTACTGCTGGGAAGCGT
Organism: Vulcanimicrobiota bacterium; assembly: GCA_019637395.1. Lineage (GTDB taxonomy): Bacteria > Vulcanimicrobiota > Xenobia > Xenobiales > JADMJV01 > JADMJV01. The sequence continues at coordinate 281,620 of JAHBVR010000007.1, read as the reverse complement.
CGCTGCCCGCCTTTGCGCCTACGGCCTGCTGGGGTTGCAACACGATCCTTTCACCTATCGTTTCTTTCCTTTTGAGGCGGCTCTTTTTATTCTGGGTATCCTGGCTTATCGGGGCTACATTTATTTCGGGCTGGCCACCCGTTTCCCCAAGTGTCCCCCTAATTTCTACCTGCCGATCCTGGCGCTACTCGCTGTCGCTCTATCGCTCCACGCCATGGCGGTGCAGCGGCTGGCCGCTCTGATTGGCGAAGACTACTCCGTGTTGCTTTCCTATCCGTTCTGGGCGGTTGGCGTGGCCCTGCTTTTTGCCTATTTTCGAGAGCACAAAGGCGACCGCTGGCTGGGCGAACTATGCTTTCCTATTTACCTGCTTCACTTTGCCGTGATCCAAACGGTGCACCAGTATTTGCTGGGGAGCGCATCGTTGCTACAGGACCTGGGACCCTGTAGCGCGGCACTCACGCTGCTGATCGCGATACTGTTTTGTCAGTTCTTCCTGCAACCGTTCGAACGCTGGCGACACACCTACCTGGCCCGGCGGAAAGCTAGAATTAAAAAGCCCCTCGGCGCGAGCACCGAGGGGCCTTGAGGGACGAACTCTAGTAGCGGTAGTGCTCGGGTTTGAAGGGGCCTTCCTTGGAAACGCCCAGATATTCGCTCTGTTTGTCGGTCAGGGTGGTGAGCTTGACGCCCAGCTTGCCGAGGTGCAGGCGAGCGACTTCTTCGTCGAGGTGCTTGGGCAGCACGTAGACGCCGATCGGGTATTTCTCGTGCTTCTCCCACAGCTCCATCTGGGCCAGAACCTGGTTGGTGAAGCTGGTGGACATCACGAAGCTGGGGTGGCCGGTGGCGCAACCCAGGTTCATCAAGCGGCCGCGAGCCAGCAGAATGACCTGACGACCATCCTGGAACTCGAAGATGTCGACCTGGGGCTTGACGTTGATTTCCTTGGCGTTCTTTTCCAGCCATGCGACGTCGATTTCGATGTCGAAGTGGCCGATGTTGCACACGATGGCCTTGTCTTTCATGGCCAGCAGGTGCTCACCGCGGATGATGTCCAGGCAGCCGGTGGCGGTGACGAAAATGTCGCCTTCCTTGACGGCGTCCTCCATGGTGGTGACTTCGAAGCCTTCCATGGCCGCCTGCAGGGCGTTGATGGGATCGATCTCGGTGATGAGAACGCGGGCGCCAAAGTTGCGCATCGAGTGAGCGCAGCCTTTGCCCACGTCGCCATAGCCGGCTACCACCACCACTTTACCGGCCACCATGATGTCGGTGGCGCGCTTCAGACCATCGGCCAGCGATTCGCGGCAACCGTAGAGGTTGTCGAATTTGGACTTGGTCACGGCATCGTTGACGTTGATGGCGGGAGCCAGCAACTTGCCCTCTTTGAGGCGCTTGTAGAGGTTGTGCACGCCGGTGGTGGTCTCCTCGGAGATACCACGGATTTCCTTGAACATCTCGGGATATTTGTCGTGGATGATGTTGGTCAGATCACCACCGTCGTCCAGGATCATGTTCGGGCCCTTGCCGCCGGCAAACTTGATCGACTCCTCGATGCACCAGTCATACTCTTCCAAAGTTTCGCCCTTCCAGGCGAAGACCGGGGTGCCGGCGGCGGCGATAGCGGCCGCGGCTTCGTCCTGGGTGGAGTAGATATTGCAGGAAGACCAGCGCACGTCGGCGCCCAGTTCCTTGAGGGTCTCGATCAGCACAGCCGTCTGGATGGTCATGTGCAGACAGCCGGCGATGCGGGCTCCGGCCAGGGGTTTGGTCTTGCCGTAGCGCTGGCGGAGGGCCATGAGGCCGGGCATTTCGGCTTCGGCCAGGGTGATTTCTTTGCGGCCCCATTCGGCCAGAGAGATATCTTTGACTTTGTAGTCTTGAGTAACCACAGACATTCGTAGTCCTTCCTTGAAAGCGGCGGATCATGCCGCCTTCTCTGCAAGTTAGTGGGCCAGTGTGGACGAGGGACCCCTCGGACTACGAACCCTGGAAATTGTTCCGTACCCGGTTATGAACCGATTAAAACCCGGTGGGAATATCCACAAAGCGGGTTTGAACGGAGAATTCTTTCTCTAGCTCCGGCATCAACGCCTTCACGCCCCAGATTTCCGTCTGATAATGGCCGGCCAGCATGATCGAAAGGCCGGCCTGCAGCGCGGCATGGTAAATAGGATGGCCGGCTTCGCCGGTGAGCATGACCTGGGCGCCGGCGCTGACGGCCTGGTCGACCATGCCCACCGAGGCCTGGCCCGAGCTGACGGCCACGCGAGTTACTTGAGCAGGGCCGAAATCCAATAAACGGGCCGGCCCGATGCGGGACTCCACCAGCCTGTGGAATTCTCCCAGCGGCAAATTCACCTCGGCCAGATAGCCCACCGGCGCAAACAGCTCGCCGCGCGCCAACCCCAACTGCTGAAGGATCTGGGCGTTGTTGCCCAGCTCCGGGTGCAGGTCGAGCGGCAAGTGTGAGGCATACAGGGAAGTTCCCTGACCAAAGAGCTGCCCGATGCTCCGGGCCATCACCCCGGTGACGCGGGAAATCTTGGGCCAGAACAAACCATGGTGAACCACGATCAACTGGCAGTCCTTCAATTGCTCGAAGCTTTCCAGGCAGGCGTCCACCGCGAATCCCACCCGCGTGACCTCCTGGCTGGCCTCGACCTGCAGCCCGTTGCTGCCGTAGGGCTCGGGCACATTGCGCGTGTCCAGCCGCCGGTCCAGATAAGCGACGATATCCGCCAGCTTAGACATTTTTCAGGGCCACGGCGATCTGAGCGGCCAATCGGGCATTGGAGACCAGCAGGTCCTTGTTGACCTCCACCGTTTGACCGCTGCTATTTTTGGCCAGCCACTGCAACAGGAACGGCGTCACTTCCTTGCCTCCCTTGGGCACGCTGGCCAGGCCCTTGTGCAGCCATTTGTGCAGCACTTTGGGAGAAATCGAAGAGGGCGGTGACTGCACCACCAGGCAGCCACGGCCCAGTATCTGCCGGCCCAACTGGTAGGCGCGGGTAATCTCCGCGAGCGAGTCCAGGCGGGTCCCGTAGATTCGCGAGCCGGCGCTGAAAAACTCGGGGAAAGTATCGGTCTGGTAACGGTAAACGGGGATGGCCAGCGTTTCCAGCGCTTCCAGGGTGGCTTCCACATCCAGGACGCACTTGACTCCGGCGCACACGGTCAAGAGCGGAGTGCGCGCCATTTCCAGGAGGTCGGCTGACAGATCCGGGTGCTCGTTCCAGCCCCGGTGCACGCCGCCCACGCCGCCGGTGGCGAAGACTTTGAGGCCGAGCATTTCGGCCGCCCGCAGCGAGGCCGAGACGGTGGTGGCCCCGGCAGCGCGAGTGGCTAGCGCGCCCGGTAGATCGGCCACGTTCAGCTTGGAACCGCGCGGTTCCTTGCAGAGATTTTCCAGGGCGGCGGCGTTCATACCGAAATGAATCAAGCCTTCGTCGACCCAGATGACGGCCGGGATGGCGCCCTGGTCGCGCACGGCTTGCTCGACCTGCCGGGCCGTTTCCCAGTTGGCCGGCCAGGCCAGCCCCTGAACCCAGACGCTGGACTCGAGGGCCACAATGGGCTGGCCGCTGGCCAGGGCGGCCGCCACTTCCATACTGGGGGAAAGAAAATCAGCCAATTCGGGCTCCTTTGCAGTAGACGGCTTCCACCACGTTCACCCCATAGTGGTAGGGCCACTCACGCACGTCACTCAGATTGAGGGCCAGCACGTCAGCACGCTTGCCCACTTCCAGGCTGCCCACCTGCCGGCCGCGACCCAAAGAGTGAGCCGAATTGACGGTGGCCGCCAGCAGAGCCTCTTCCGGACTCAAGCCGAGCTTGAGTACCCCCAGCGACATGGCCATCTGCATGGATTCGCTCAGACAGGAACCGGCGTTGAAGTCACTGCCCAGAGCCAGCGGCAAGTTGGCCTCGATCAGGCCCCGGGCCGGCGCGAACTGGCTCATCCCCAGGAAAAAGCTGGTTCCCGCCGTCATCACCGGAATGCTGCCTCCCTGGCGCAGAATCGGAAAATCTTCCGGAGGCAGAAACTGCAGGTGATCGACCGAGGCGGCTCCCAGGCCGGCGGCCATGCGAGCCCCGCCCAGGTGGTTGAATTCCTCCGCATGAATGCGCAATCCCAGTCCGGCCTGCTTACAGGCCTGCAGCACCTGGCGCGATTCCTCGACGGTGAAGGCTCCCACCTCGCAAAAGACGTCTCCGTATTCGGCAAAACCCTGGGCGGCCACGGCCGGAACCATTTCCTCCACCACCAGTTTGACGTAGTCGCTTTGCCGGCCGGCGAACTCTTGAGGTAAGGAATGGGCTCCCATGAAGGTGAGCACCAGCTCCATGGGCAGCATGCTCTTCAGTTCCTGATAGATTTTCAGGTGGCGCAGTTCTTCCGCCACCGACAGGCCATAGCCGGATTTGACCTCGGCCGTGGTCGTGCCGTGGTGCAGCATGCGGCGCAGGCGCTCGGCGGTCAGCTCACGCAGCTGCTCATCGGAGGCCTGACGGGTGGCCTGCACGGTACTCCAGATTCCCCCCCCGGCGGCGTGGATTTCCTGGTAGGTGGCGCCGCGCGCGCGCATCTGGAATTCATGCACGCGCGAGCCGCCAAAAAGGGGATGAGAGTGAGGATCGACCAGCCCGGGAGTGAGGGCCCCCTTATGGTAGATGCGTTTGCCGGACCATTTGGCTGTAATCTCGGTTTGCGAGCCCACGCCGACGATGACGCCTTTCTCGATGGCGACCGCGCCTTGAGCTACGATTCCGAGCTGGCCCATTTGCGAACCGGGACGGGGCGCGTCGCCGGGGGCGCAGGTTACCACCTGAGGGGAGCACAAAATCAGATCAGCGTTCATACAAAGACTCCTGGTGCAGCAAATTCCATTCCAGCAACTGGCCGGGTTGAACGGTCAGCATCTTCAAGCGAGCACGGGCTATTTTTACGAAGGAAGTCGCCGGCGCCATGCCGATCAACTCGCTGGAATGCACGGCCACTCCCCGCAGGGCGGCCTGCTCGCTAACCTGGCTGAAAACCTCTTCCAGATCGATCTGTTCGGGGTCGGTGAGATTGATCGAGACCTGCACTTTTCTTTGGCTCTCCAACCACAGGCCCAGCGAGCGCACGCTGCTCAGGCCGCGCAGGTAACGGGCGATGTCCCGGGCTAAAGACAGATCCTGGCTCTCCAAGACCACATTGAAGGCCACCAGAGGTTTGCGCGCTCCCATCACGGTGGCCCCCAGTCGTGGATGGAGTTGCACCGGCCCGAAATCGGGCGGGTTCTCCAGCAGCCTTTCCTGTAAACCCTGGCGGCGCAGATCGGGCAGATTGCGGTGGGCGGGATGGCGCGCCGAGTATTCGTAGAGCAGTACGGGCAGTTGAAAGCGGGCCGCTACCGCTTCGGCCGTGGCCAGAGCCAATTCTTGGGCGGCTTCCATGGGGGTACTGCCCAGAGGGACGAAAGGAACCACGTCAACAGCCCCGATGCGCGGATGCACACCGGAGTGACTGCTCAGGTCGATGCCCCGCTCGGCCCTGGCGAAGAGGCGAAGCACGGCCTCGCGCAGGCCCTGGGCGTGGCCCAATAGGGAAACCACCATGCGATGGTGGTCGTGATCCATGGACAGGTCGGCCAGCGCCACCCCGGGAATGCCGCACATGGCTTCCTGAACGCTCGAAAGGAACTGGAGGTTGCGTCCTTCCGAGAGGTTGGGCGCACATTGAAAAAGAGCCGAACTCAAGTTGGAAGGTACCTTTTCACTCGGGAATGTAGCAACTCGATTAGCTCCGGCTGCATGAACTTGTATTCGTCCCTGATTGACAGCACGGCCACTCGCTTTCCTTTCGTCAGCGGACCGTAGCGTTGAACCAGGCGCCGCCGATGAACGGGCTCCATCACCAGGATAAGATCGGTCCATTCGATTTGCTCTGCACTCACTAGATGTTCGGCATCGGGAGAAAGCCCTGCCGAGTCCACTTCCCAGCCTTGAACGCCGGCGAAAATTTGTTGCGCTGTCGGACTGCGCAGGCGATTGCGGCTGCAAACGAACAAAACTTTCATAGCTCGCCCGCGAAGTGGCAGGCCACTTGCTGGCCCTGCACCTCCCGCAGTGGCGGCATCTCCTGGGAGCAGCGCGGGCGGGCGTAGGGGCAGCGAGGATGAAAACTGCAACCACCCGGCGGTTGGGTGGGGTCGGGCATATCCAGGGAGCGTAAGGGCAAGGGTCTGGCCTCGCGGGCGCGGCGCGGATCGAGCGGAGGCAGAGCCGCCAGTAGCGCCTGGAGATACGGGTGGAGCGGGTTGTCCAGCAACATCTCCACCGGACCCGTTTCGATCACTTGACCGAGATACATCACCAGCATACGCCCGCCCCGGCCCAGATAACGGGCCGTGGCCAGGTCGTGGGTGATATACAGGAAGGCGATGCCCTCCTGGTTGAGCCGGCGCATCAGGTCCAAAATGGCCAGCCGCAAAGTGGCGTCCACGCCCGAAACGGGTTCATCGGCCACGATCAACTTGGGTTTCAAAAGGGCCGCTCGGGCCAGCGAGACCCGTTGGCGCTGTCCGCCCGACAATTGAAAAGGCAGCTTGGCGGCGAAGTATTCCGCTGGCGTGAGCCCGACCTGCTCCAGAATTTGCGGCACGCTTCCCGGCAGTTTGTGGCGCTTCAAGGGCGCGGCCAACTGCTGCCCCACGCGGCGCACCGGATTGAGACTGGCGTAACTATCCTGATGGACCACCTGAACGGACAGACGAAGCTCGTCGCTCATGCGAAATCCCGGCGCAAACAGGTCGTGGCCGTGGTAGAACACCTGACCCGCCGAAGGCTTGAGCAATCCCAGCACGGCCCGTCCCAGCGTGCTTTTGCCGCAGCCGCTTTCGCCCACCACGGTGACGATCTCGTTGGCCCGCAAAGTCAGATTCACCTGGCGGAGAGCCTGCACCCGGCCTAACTGAATGCTTACGTTACGGAGCTCTACCAGTGCCAACATGCCACCCCTTCCTTAAGAGGCGGAACCTCAGCGCGGCAGCGTTCGATAACCTGGCTGCAGCGGCTGGCAAAAATACAGCCGGGTGGGCGCTGGCGCAGGTCAGGAGGGAGGCCCTCGGCTCCCCGCGCTACTTCTCCGCCGTGCACGTCGGGAGCAGAACGGATCAGCACCTGAGTGTAGGGGTGTCGCGGATTTTCAAAGATTTCCCCGGCCGGCCCGACTTCCACCACCGTGCCGGCGTAGAGGACGGCCACCCGGTCGGCCAGCCGGGCCACCGCGGCCAGGTCGTGGGTGACCAAAATCATGGTCAACCCGGATTGATGAATTTCGGCCAGAATGTCGAAGATGTAGCTCTGGGTGATCAGATCCAGCGCGGTGGTCGGTTCGTCCAGGATCAAGAGTTCGGGTTCGAGCATGAGAGACATCGCGATCAAGGCTCGCTGGCGCATGCCGCCGCTCAACTGGTGCGGATAGGCGGCGATGACGCGTTCCGGCGTCAGCCGCACCTGCTGCAGCAGCATTTCGCGGCGTGGTTGGTGGGCCGGAAATCCGTGGTCGGCGCAGGTGTCGAGCATTTGCTGTCCGATGGTGAGCGAGGGGTTCCAGGCTCCCTGGGCCGCTTGGAACACCACCGAGGCCTGGCGCCAGCGAAACTGGCGTAACCTCTCCGGGGTTTGTTCCAACAGGTTCTCGTCTTTCCAGAGCAGTCGGCCAGCGCGCACGCGCGCGTTGCTGGCCAGCAAGCCCAGAATGGCTCCGGTCAGGGTGGTTTTGCCGCTGCCTGATTCGCCGATCAAGGCCGTCACCTGGCCGCCTGGAAAGTCCAGCGAGACGTTCTGGAGCACGCTCAGGGCCGCTCCCGGCAGTTGGTAGTCAATCGAGAGGTTCCGTATGCTCAGCATTAGTTGCGCTGCAACCTCGGGTCAAAGTATTCTTCGACGGCGCCGGCCACCAGAATCAGGCTGTATTGGAAGAGAATGATGGCCGACAGCGGGGCCAGCAGATAGAGACGGCCCTGCGGCAGAAACAGCGCGCCGGACTGAAAGGCGGCCAAATTCAGCATCATTCCCCAGTTTTCCACGCGCAGCGGTACCAGTCCCAGCATCATGATGCCCACGCTGGCGGTGATGGCGTTGCGGGCGATGAGAATGAAGTTGAGGCTCAAGTAGGGCACCAGGTTGGGAAAAATCTCGCGCCACAGGATGTGCCAGGAGCCCATGCGCATGAGCCGGGCCACTTCGATAAATTCACGGTGCTGCATGGTCAGCACCTGGGCCCGCAGCGAGCGAGCCAGGCCCGGCCAGGACCAGAGGGCCAGCAGAAAGCCGAACGTAATCGGGTCGCCCACGCGAAAAAGCGCCGAGAGGATGGCCATCAACGGAAAACTGGGCACGGTCAGGAAAACGTCCACGGCGCCCACCAGCAGCGCGTCCACTACCCCACCGATCAGGGCGCTGCCCACGCCGACCAGCAAGGCGAGGATCACGGCAAAGACTCCGGTGGAAAAGGCGATCAGCAGAATGTCGCGAGAGCCATGGACTAACTGGGCCCAGACGTCGCGGCCGGCGTAGTCGGTGCCTAACCAGTGCCGCCAGCTGATGGGCGCGAAACGCTCTTCGTAATGGGAGGTGCCGTCCAGCGGAATCAGCTCCGGCCCGATCAGGGCGATGAGAAGGAAGGTGCAGAGGATCACCAGACCGGCTCGCTTCATCGGCGTGACCTCGGGTCGAGCTGGTGGGAGAGGATCTCGGCGGCCAGGTTGCCGGCCACGATGGCCAGCGTACTCAAGAGAAACAGGCCTTGCATCAGGGGATAGTCGCGCGTGCCGATGGATTGAGCCAGAAAGTATCCCAGCCCGGGAAAGCCAAAGAGCGTTTCGATCAGCATCGAGCCGCCCAGCAGCGCCCCCAGACTGGTGGCCAGGTTGGAAATCAAGGGAATGATGGCGTTGCGGCCCAAATAGTCGCGCAGGATGCGCCAGCTCTTGAGCCCTTTGGCTCGGGCCACCAAGAGATAGTCTTCGCCCAGGACGCTGGTGGCGGTGGCCTTGGCGCTCAGGGCCCAACTGCCCACCGCTGGTATGGAGAAAGCCAGCACGGGTAGCACCGCGTGCTGGAGCAGGCTCGCCAAAAAGGGTAAATTCAGGCCCGGTTCGGTTTCCGGACTGTAGGCGCCGCGCAGGGGCAGCCACTGCAATTGCACCCCCAGCACCAGCAGAAGCATGACGCCCAGCAAGAAGTCGGGAATGGCCTGAGTCAGGGTGGCATAAAAAGTCAGGGCCGGATCCAGCCAGCTGCCGCGCCGCCAGGCTGTCCAAAAGCCCAAAGTGGTGCCCACCACGAAGGAAAAGCCGGCGGCCAGGAAAGTGATGAAGACGGTCCAGGGCAGAGCCGAGAGCAAGATGTCCAGCACCGGAATGCGGTAGGTGGTGGAACGGCCCAATTCGCCCTGGGCCAGATTACTCAGATAGTGAAAATACTGCTTCAGGATCGGCTCGTCGGGGTCGTAGCAGATTTGCAGTTTGGCCATCTCGCGGGCCTGAGCATAGGCCAATCCGTGGGTGTTCTGCAGTTGCAGGGCCAGGGTATGCAGAAAATCGCCGGGCATTTGACGCACCAGAATGAAGGTGAAGGTCAGTGCGACCCACACCGTCAGCAGCGAGAGCAACAGACGCTTTTTCACTTAGAAGGCCTCAGATAGCCCTGCACGGCCAGCGAGCAATAGAGCCGTTCCACCCCCAGCGGCGCGGCCGACCAGAGCGGCGAATCCTCACTTGGCCAGCCTTCCACCCGTGGACCGTTTTGTACGAAGACCATGAGGCGCTTTTCAAAACACGGGATGAAGCTGACGCTTTCATTCTGCTGGCGGGCCAGCCGGCCGGTCAACTCCCGGGTGCGCCTGGGGTCCAGGCTGACGCGCAGTTCGGCTACCCAGTCTTGAGCCTGACGGCTGCGCGGCAGCCCCGAGGCTTTCTCCAGTTGCGCGTCGGCGGCGAAGAAACGTCCTTCCGAAGTGGAGGGATGAACGGTGGGCCCCATCTGCGCCCCAAAGACGGCGGCGATGTCAAACTTGCCTTCGTTCATCAGTTGGGCGTAAAGCTCGCCCTGCACCAAGCGCACGTTGGCGGCAACGCCCAGCTTGTTCAGTTGAGAAGCGGCCGCCTCGGCCAATAGAGCCAGGTCGGTAAAGCCGGCGGGCGCCATAATTTCCAACTCGCGACCGGCATTTTGCAGCAGTTGGCGAGCTTTTTCCGAGTCGTAAGAATAGCGGGTCAACCCGGAGGAATACTGGTTACCCAGCCACTCTTCGGCCTGAGAGGGGACCAGTCCCAGGCTTAACCCCTGGGAAGTATCGCCGGCCGGGCAGGCCAGCTGGCGAATGGCCTCACGGTCGAGGCCGTAGGCCAGACCCCGGCGAAAGCTGAGGTCCTTCAAGGGCTTATCCCGGCAGTTGATGACCAGGCCCATTTCGTTCATATCACTGGGTTTGCGCACCGAGAGCGAGGGGTTGCGCCGCAAGATTTCCTGGGCCACGTCAAAGGGGCAGGCCGGGCTGATGGCGTCCAATTGACCGGCGTAAAGGTAGGACCAGATCACCTCGTTGCGCCCCCAGCGGGCGATACGCACGCCCTGGAGATGCATTTGCTCCGCCCGATAGTAGTTTTCGAAGCGGTCCAGCACCATGTCTGAAGCGGTTACCTTGCGCATGCGAAAAGGCCCGGTCCCCATGGGCAGAGGAGGACGTTCGGCGAAGAGCAATTCGCGCCGGGCCGCCTCGGCCGTGGCGTCACGCTCGCCTTCCTGGTGAGGCAATCCCCGCAGCGCGTCCAGGTGCTGCTGGTTGAGGTGGGCCGGCGAAACGATGGGTTCGGTCAAAGCCAGCAAGCGGTTGGTGGGGGAGGGACGGCGCCAGTGAAAGATCACCGTCAGGTCGTCGGGGGTCTCGATATGATCCAGGTAATACCAGATTTCCAGGCCCTTCAGAAAACCGACCTGGAAGGTGGCGGCCACGTCGGCGGAGCTGAAAGAGTGGCCGTCGTGCCAGCGGACGTTGGGTTCCAGGTGGACGGTCAATTTCTGCGGCGTTTCCTCAAAAGAGCGAGCCAGCCGCGGAATCAGTTGCTTTCCCTGAGGGATATAGTCAAACAGCCCTTCGAATACAAAACTGCGGGCCACTCCCACCCCGCCCGGCGCCCACGGATTGCCGTGGTAGGCCGGCGGCATGTCCCACTCGCCGGCCGTGCACAGGATTCCCGTCTGAGGAACCTGGGCCGCGCAGCCGGCGAGCAGCACCCCCAGCAGGGCCTGTTTCACACCATGGCCGCCAGCACGGTTTGGGTGGGAATGCGGGCGAAGCGAATGGCCGAGTCGGAGAGTGCGTAGGGAATCACGAGAAATTTACCATGGATGATGGCGCCGCAGGTGTAGACGACGTTGGGCACATAGCCCTCGCGTTCTTCGGCACTGGGGGCGATCAGAGGTACGGGCAGGCGTCCCAGCACTTTGGCGGGTTGGTCTTTGTCGAGCAGGCAGGCGCTGATGGTGTAGTGGCGCATGGGTCCGACGCCATGGGTCAGCACCAGCCAGCCGGCCTCGGTTTCCAAGGGGGAGCCGCAATTGCCCAACTGGAGCCACTCCCAGGGATAGACGGGTTCGAGCAGCAATCTGGGGTCGTTCCACTGATGAACATCGCTAGAATCCATCAAATAGAGCTTTTCGCCGTCCTGGCGCCCGAGCATCCAGTAGCGGCCGCCCACTTTGCGCGGAAACAAAGCCATTCCCTTATTGCGCACCGCGTTGCCTCCGGGCGTGACGAAGCGGAAGCTGAGAAAATCGTCGGTTTCGATCAGTTGGGGCAGAATATGGCGCCCATCGTAGGCGGTGTAGGTGCCGTAGTAACGGCCTTCGCATTTCACGAAACGGGCGTCTTCGATGCCATTGCTCTGCGAGGGCGTATACGGGAAGAGAATCCGCTCATCCAGCGGGACGCCGGGGTCAAAGGCCACTTCGAAGTTGCTGCCGTTCTGGTTGCGCACTTCCCCCAGCCGCAGCTTGCCGGTCCTCTGCTCCAGCTTCACGTTGGCGCCGGCGTCGAGTACACCGCTCAGGAACTCGATCGAAGAAATGTGGCCTTCGCCCACGGCCCGCAGGCTCATGATAAAGCGCAGACTGCCGGCGCTCAGCCCGCTCTGGTCGGGATGGGGCACGATGGAAGGATTGAAAAGAGCGGCCGCCTCCACCGAGTATTCGTGCAGAAAGCAAGCTCCCAGCAGCGCTCGGCGCGCGGGCGAAAGGCTCTCGTCCTGTTTGACTTCTTGAGCCCGGGCCAGCATGCGCTGATGAAGGCCGGCGTGGCGATCGCCAAAGAGGGCCAGCGTTTCCTGGAGCAGGCCTGCCAGCTTTTCCTCAGGATAACTCAGCACGCGATCGATGATGTGTTGGGCCTGGGCTTCGCCGGTATGGTAGCGTTTGAGGAGGACTCGGCGGGGGTCGGCGCCCAGCGAAACGGGCAATCGTTCGATCTCTAAACTCATAGGATCGGCCCTTCTAGAGCAGTGTGGCCCGCGCCCTTCCCAACAGGGCTAAACCTTCCTGAATCTCCTCCACGGTCGGATGCGCGAAGCCCAGGCGCAAATGGCGCGAGGGTTGACCGTCGAGACGATAGGCCGCCCCCGGGAGGACCTCGACTCCATCCTGGCCGGCCAGTTCCGAAAGTTTCTGGCTGTCCACGCCGGTGTCCAGCCAGAAACACATACCGCCCTGGGGCATGCGCATCGGCGGCTGTGGGTCCCAGGTTGCCAGAGCTTGACCCATGGCGCGGCGGCGTATCTCGTAGTGGCGGCGCATGCGGCGCAGATGCCGTTCGAAGCCGCCTTCGGCCATCCAGCCGGCCAGGGCTTCTTGAGCCAGGTTGTCGTTCTGACGGGAAACCACCGTTTTCAGGCGGGCTACCCGTTGGGCCAGCGGGGCCGGGGCAATCACGAAACCCAGCCGGGCGGAAGGGTGCAAAACCTTGGAAAAGGTCGAGCAGTAGGCCACCAGTCCATGGCTGTCCTGGACTTTGAGGGGCGGTTGGGTGGTGCCCTGGTAGTGGAATTCGAAATCGTAGTCATCTTCCAGAATGGGTACCTGGTATTGCTGAGCCAGTTGCAGAACTTGTTGGCGGCGCGTGGGGGTGAGCGTGACGGTGGTGGGATACTGGTGTAAGGGGGTCAGATAAAGCAGTCGCACCGGGCGCGCCTTGAGCACCCGCTCCAAAGACTCGGGCAGAATGCCCTGGTCATCGATTTGCACCGGAGCCAGCTCGGCTCCGCAGCAGCGAAAGGCTTCCCAGGTTTTGGCGAACCCCTGCTCCTCCACGGCTACCACCGCCCCCGGACTCAGCCAGCAACGCGCCACCAGGTAGATGGCCTCCTGGCAGCCGTGGGTGACCACCAGTTCCTCGGGAGAAAACTTGAGGCCCCGGGCCCTCCTCAGGTAGTGGCCGAGTTGCTCGCAAAAATAGGGCCTGCCGGCCGGGTCACTGTAGCCCAGCAGGTCGTCGGCCGCGCAGCGGCGCAGTGCCTGGCGCACCTGAGTGTAGTATTCCTCGTGCGGGAAAATGCGCAGATCGGGCTGGCCGCTGGGAAAACGGTAGCGAGCGGCCGGCCGCGAAATCTCCGGAGTGGCCGGCAAATCCTGGTCAAAATTCCAGCCGAATTGTTCCTCGCGCGGGGCCATGGGCTGGGCGTCCACCCAGTCGGTGGCCACCCGGTAGCCCTGGCCGGGATGGCTTTCCAACCAGCCCTCGGCCACCAGTTCTTCATAAGCGGCCATCACCGTGTGGCGATGCACTCCCCACTGCGCGGCCAGTTGGCGGGTGGAAGGGAGGGCGTCGCCGGCCTTCAACTGGCCGGAACGCAGCGATTGCCGGACTTCGCCGGCCAGTTTGCGGAACTGGGCTTTCACTGGTCGATTTAATTTGTGCATTTTGCTAATAATCCTTCGACCGGCCCTGGTGCCCAGGAGCGGAGGTCACCAGCGCCTAAGATGTGGCTATGCAAGGAGCGCTGCTTCGATTGAAAAAAATGGCCGGTTCGGCCACCGCGCTGGAGCTTCTCGACCGCTTCCTGGAGGAAAGCCCGGAGCGGCTGGAGGCCTGCCTGCAGGCGCTCGCGGCGGGGGATCTGCCCACCATCCAGCAGCATTTGCACCGCATTCGCAGCGACGCGGGTTGGCTGGGCGCCAAAGAAGTGCAAGAGCTGGCCGGCCAGGGAGAAAATCTGGCCGTGGAGGGCCGGAGTGAGGGCATGGAAGCCCTGTTGCAAGATTTGTCCGGCCGCTGCTACGAAGTCTGTCAGGAGCTGCACCGCGAACGTACGGTTTTGCTGGGGAGCAAGGAGCTTTGAGGTGGCGCCTGCGGGCGCCGGCCACCAGCGCGAATCTGGGTCCGGGTTTCGATTGCCTGGGCGTGGCCCTCGACCTTTGGAACGAAGTCGAAGTGGAGACCCTGGCCGGCGAGGGTGAGATCCAGTTGCAGTTGGAGGGCGAAGGAGCGGGCCAGCTTCCCTGCGATGAGTCGCATCTGCTGGTTCGGGTCGCCTATGATTATCTGCGCAGGCGCGGCATTTCCCGCTGGCCCCGCCTGCGCCTGACCTGTCTCAATCGGGTGCCGCTGGCGCGCGGCCTGGGTTCCTCGGCGGCCACCCGGGTGCTGGGAGTGATGCTGGGCCAGTTGTTGACGGACGGCCTCAATCCTCAAGAAGTCCTGCAAGTGGCCGGGCGCCTGGAAGGCCACCCGGATAACGTGGCCCCCGCCGTCTTTGGCGGCCTGGCCTGCAGTCTATCCGAGTCGGATGGCAGCTACCACAGCCAGGACTGGCCGGTGCACCCGGCCTGGCGGGTGGTGGTGGCCGTTCCCACCTTTACCTTGGAAACCGAGCATTCGCGCTCGGTGCTGCCCCTGCAATATTCGCGGGCCGACGCCATCTTCAATCTGGCTCACCTGCCCTGGCTGTTGCGCGGACTCGGCGAGGGTCGCGCGGACTGGCTCAAACTCGGCTGTCAGGACCGCTGGCATCAGGAATATCGGATGCCGCTGATTCCCGGGATGGCTCCGGTGCTGCAGGCCGCCCTGGGCGCCGGAGCCTGCGCCGCCTATTTGTCGGGAGCCGGCCCCACTCTGGCCGCCTGGGTGGACCGTCGCGCCGCCGATCCCGATAAAGTGGCTCAAGCCATGCATGACGCCTGGTTCGGCCGGGCGCGCACCCGGGTCCTGGCGGTGGTGAGCCAGGGCGCCCATGCCGCCGATTGAGCTGGATTGGCCGCTGGATGCTCCGGTTCTGGTCGCCTGCTCGGGCGGTTCGGACTCGCTGGCGCTGCTTTATCTGCTGCGCGAACAAGGCAGGCCTCTGCTGGTCGCCCATCTCGATCACGCCGCCCGCCCCGACTCTCATCGACCCGCCGATTCCCTGGAGCGGCTCTGCCGGGATTGGGGGATCCCATTTTACCGGCGACGTTTGCAGGTGGAAAGATGGGCGCGCCGCTATGGAATGAGCTGGGAGGCGATGGCCCGGGAGTTGCGCTATCACTGGCTAAGTCGTCTGGCCCGAGGACGTGGCGCCCTGCTGGTGACCGCCCATACGCTCGACGACCAGGCGGAGACCTTTCTGTTGCGGCTGGTGCAGGGCACCACTTTGAGCGGCCTGGCCGGCATCCAGGCGCGCAACTCCAGGCTGTGCCGTCCCCTGTTGGGCTGGACGCGCCGCCAGTTGCAGGCTGAGCTGCGTGCCCGTGGAGTAGAGTGGTTTGAGGATCCGGGTAACCAGGATCCGCGTTTTCCCCGAGTGCGCTTGCGCCACGAGGTGCTGCCCTTGCTTGAACAGCTCAATTCGGGGGTGTCTCGGCACCTGGCCCAACTGGCTCAGGATGCCTTCGAGCTGCGCGAGTGGCTGCGCCAACCGATGGAGCTGTTGGACATGGGGCGTCTCCAGTTCGAGGAGTTCTTTCATGATTGCTGGCGAGAATTGAAGCCGCCACCCGGAGTGCGTTTCCAGCGCCGGCAAGCGACCGAGATTTATCGGGCTCTGAGTTCCTCCGAGTGGCGCACCTGGAACTTGCCTGGAGATTTCTGGGCCGAATGGGATGGGCGCAGGCTCTCTCTGGGGCGGGCGCGGACGCTGCCCACCTCGGCCCCGCCCGGCTGTGTCTGGCGCTTTCGCCAGCCGGGGGACCGTTGGCAAGACCGCTCTTTGAAGAAGATGCTGCCGGTCTGGAGGGTGCCGCGCCGGGCTCGCGATCAGGTCCCTCTGTTGGTGCGTCCGCCGCATCAGGTGCTGGCCGTACTGGGATTTGCCGGGGAGCCGGAAGTGGCCGCCTGGGTGCCCCGGGAGAGGAGTGGTCTGTTGATCGTTGAAGCCCGCGCCGGAGATGAGCAAGCCACCGATTGAGCGCGTTCTTTATAGCGCGGAAGAGATTCAAGCCAAAGTCAACGAGTTGGGCCAACAGATTGCCCGCGACTATCAGGGCAAAGCCCTGCATTTAGTGGGAGTTCTGCGCGGCGCCCTGCCTTTTCTGGCCGACCTGGCCAGAGCCATCGACCTGCCCACCGTCACGCTGGACTTTCTTTCGGTGCGGCGGCGCGCGGGGGCTACCCCAGAACTTCTTTTCGATTTAGATTCTTCCCTGGAGGGACGCCACGTTTTACTTGTAGAAGATTTGGTGTCCGAAGGGCGCACTCTGGCCTATCTGGAGAAACTCTTGAGTGTGCGCCGTCCGGCCAGTCTCAAGTTGTGCAGTTTGCTCCGCAGGGATGCCTCTGTGGAACTCGCCTACAAGGGCTGGGATTACCCTGAACAGGGCTATCTCGTCGGGTATGGCCTGGACATAGAAGAGCGTTGGCGGCAACTCCCTTATATCGCGGTCGCGCAGCCTTCTTCCTGAAGTCGGAGGATCCACCGTTGCAACGTATTTTTCGTCACCTCATCATCTTTCTGTTACTGGGAATCGCGGTTCTCGGTGTGATTTACGGCTTGCACGGGGGCAAAAAAGGGCCCAAGTCGATTCTCTATAGCGAATTCGTCCAGTATGTGGACGAAGGCAAGGTCTCTGAGGTCAGTATCCAGGGCACCAAGATTGTGGGCAAGTTCGCCAAGGACGAAAAGGGTTACAGCCAGTTCTACACCCACTTTCGCCGCGAAATGGAACCCAGCCCCGAAGATTTCCTGAGCCGCTCGAAAGTCCGCTTCCAAATTGCCGACACCGAGGGAAATAAGTGGTTTTTTGAGAATCTCTACATCCTTCCCCTGCTGGTGGTCTCGGCGCTGCTCTTCATGATTATCCGCCAGGCGCAATCGAGCGGCGGCCAAGCCTTTTCTTTCGGGCGCAGCAAGCACAAACTGGTCTCGGAGAATCGGGTCAAAGTCACTTTTGACGACGTGGCCGGCGTGACCGAGGCCAAAGAAGAGTTGGCCGAAGTGGTCGACTATCTCAAGTATCCCAAGAAATATCAGAGCCTGGGCGCGCGCATTCCGCGCGGCGTGCTGCTGCTGGGGTCGCCGGGCACCGGTAAAACTCTGTTGGGCCGAGCCATCGCCGGCGAAGCCGGGGTGCCCTTCTACTACATCAGCGGTTCCGACTTCGTGGAAATGTTCGTGGGCGTGGGCGCCTCGCGCGTGCGCGATTTATTCGAGCAGGCCAAGCGCACCTCTCCCTGCGTCGTCTTCATCGATGAAATCGACGCCGTCGGCCGCCAGCGCGGCGCCGGCGTGGGCGGTGGTCATGACGAGCGCGAGCAGACCTTAAACCAGTTGCTGGTGGAAATGGACGGTTTTGAGCCCAATCAGAACGTGATTATTCTGGCTGCCACCAACCGGCCGGACGTGCTCGACCCGGCCCTGTTGCGTCCGGGCCGCTTCGACCGCCAGGTGGTGGTCGACAAACCCGATATCGCCGGCCGCCTGGCCATCTTGAAAGTGCACTCGCGCGGCAAGCCGCTGGGTGTGAATGTCGACTTGAATATTCTGGCTCGTCAGACGCCTGGTTTCTCAGGCGCCGACCTGGAGAATCTGCTTAACGAGGCGGCCTTGCTGGCGGCCCGCAACAACCGCGACAAGATTTACATGCAGGACTGCGAGGAAGCCATCGACCGCGTGCGCATGGGTCCCGAGCGCAAGAGCCGCATCATTCCTGAGGATGAGCGCGAGGTGACGGCCTATCACGAATCCGGCCACGCCATGGTGGGCCGGGCCATTCCCGAGTCGGATCCGGTGCGCAAGGTCACCATTCTGCCTCGCGGTATGGCCATGGGCGTGACCATCTTCGTGCCCGAAGAAGACCGCTACTCCGCTTCCACCGAGGATTTGCTGGCTCAAATCGCTGTCTTCATGGCCGGCCGGGCCGCCGAGGAACTGGCTTTTGGGCGCATCACCACGGGAGCGTCCAACGATATCGAGCGGGCCACTCAGATCGCCCGCGACATGGTGTGCCGTTACGGCATGAGCAAGAAAGTGGGCCAGGTCCACTTTGGACGTAAGCAGTCCCAGGTGTTTCTGGGCCGCGACATGCACGATCAGCGCAACTACTCCGAGGCGGTGGCCGAAGCCATCGACGAAGAGGTCCGCCTCATTCTCGAGGGACAGTATCAACGAGCCAAGGGCATCCTGGAAAAACAGCGCGAGCTGCTCGATACCCTGGCCGGCGAGTTGCTTAAAGCCGAGGTTCTGGAAGAAGACGACCTGGAACGCATCCTCGGCCCCTCGGCCCAATCCAAGGCCAGGCCCAATGCCGAGAAAAACAAATCCGTGGCTCTGACCATCGCCCCCACGGAAGACGAAGTCAGCCGCTCCATGTAATGGACCAGGCAGGAACTCATTTTAGAGTTTCCAGGCTTCACTGACGTCGTGGAGTATTATCTGAGAATCCTGAAGCTGGAGTGGTGATTCCCAGAACGGGCGGCATTCGTAAGTTGACCCCTGAGGCAGGATACCTGTGGCAGACTGTTGAATAAAATTCATACTCATGAAAAAAGCCTTGCTGGTAGCCAACCTTCTCAGTTTATTCGCCCTGCTGGTAGTGGCCGGGCTCTACGTCCTCTGGCCGGAGCATCTGGAGCATATGGGTTTGCGGGGGGAGTCGGGCAAGGTGGTGGTGATGCAGATCATCTCCTTCATGCTCTTGCTGGGTAGTCTGCAATCGACCCTGCAGATCGGCTGGCGGCGCTTTTCTCTATTCGCCAGCTTTATCGTGTTGGGACAATCCATTCTGATGTCCATTCTGCTGCCGGGCTTGTAGGAGACTCGCATCCGAGCGGGAACGCCCTGCACCTATGCGAGAGACGATCGAATCCCAGTTGTACAGCCGCGAGGCCATTGCGGCTCGCGTCAAAGAGTTAGGCCAGCAACTCAGCCGCGACTATGCCGAGTCAGAGCCCCTGGTGGTGGTCGTGCTCAAGGGATCGGCCATGTTTGCCTCCGACCTGCTGCGCGAGCTGTCGATTGATGTCGAAGTCGACTACATCGGCACCAGTTCCTACGGGGACGCCACCGAGTCCTCCGGGCATGTGCGTATTGTCAAAGACATCGGTGCCAGCCTGCAAGGCCGCCACGTTATCATCATCGAGGACATCGTCGATACCGGTCTGACACTGGACTATCTGCTGCGTACCCTCAATCTGCGCGAACCGGCCAGCCTCAAGATTTGTGCTCTGCTCGATAAGCCCAGTCGCCGCCGGGCCGAAGTGCCGGTCGATTACATCGGGTTCTCCATCGACGATCACTTCGTCATCGGCTACGGCCTGGACTATGCCAGTCGCTACCGCAATCTGCCCTACATCGGCGTACTCAAGCTCGAAGCCGAATGACGCAGCACCAGCTGTTGCTGCGCCTGCAAGATCTCGACGGGCAGATGGCCCGGCTCGACGAGCAGCGCCGGCGCAACGGCCTGAGCGCCTACCAAGAACGTCTGGAGCGTATTTCTGAAGAGTTGAACGCTAAGATGCAACGCCTGGGCGTCCTCGAAGCAGCCCTGTCCGACGACGGCTTGCCCGCCTTGGAACAAGAAATCCGGGCATTGCAGGCGAGCATCGCGAAGTCCTCAAGTTACGACACGGCTTTGCTGAAGAGCCAACTGACTCCGCTCGAGCAGAAAAAGGCCGAATTGGAAGATCTGACGCTCCGCAACATGCTGGAATTCGAGGAACTCCAGCCTCAGCTTCCCGGTCTGCGCGAGAGTCTGGCCGAAGTCCAGCAAGAGCTCGAGGAAGCCCGGCCCGAGGAGCAAGAACGTCTGGATAACCTGGCCATGCGCCTGGAGGCGATGGCCCGAGAACGTGCGGAGCTAACGGGCTTACTTCCGACCGACGTCTGGCAGGCCTACGTCAAGACGGGCCGCGTGGAGGAGATCAAGCAGGGACGTTGTCGCTGCCGTCTGGAGGTACCGGACCATTTTCAGCGCCAGATTCGCGCCGGTAATGCCTGGGTGTGCAATACCTGTGGGTCGTTGCTGGTGCAGACCCTGAAGCCCTAATCAGAAGGCTTTTTCGAAACCAGGGCAATCACGGTGATATTGTCGCGTCCGCCTGCTTCCAGGGCGCCTTTCACGCAAACCTCGGTGAGCTTTTCCGGATCGTCCGAGTACTCTTTGACCCACTCCTGAAGCTGCTCGGCGGAAACCTCGCCGCACAGACCATCGCTGCATAATAGCACGATGTCGCCGGCCTCCAGGGCCAGGATCGAAGGCTGGTTGTGACTGTCTTTCTCGTCGCTCCAGCGCGGCTCCAGCACCAGGCGCTTTTCCTGCACTCCGCCACCCAGGCTCGAGGTCAACCGGGAACGCATCGGATGGGTGCGCGCTTCCTCGGCGGTGAGCAAGCCTTCTTCCTGCAGGTAGCGGACTACGGAGTGGTCGCGGGTCTGGTAAAGAAGTTCTCCCTCGCGAAAGTGATAGAGGCGGCTGTCGCCCGTGTAGAGATGGACGCATTCTCCGGGGAAGCAGACCGAAGCCACGCCGGTGGTGCCCATGGTGGTCAAACTGGTGTCGGCCAGAGCTTTCTTGCGAATGGCTTCATCGGCGTCCACAAAACTGTTTTCCAACTGTTCGTAGAGGCGCACTTCCGGGGGGCGTTGGGTCAAGCTTTCAAACACCGTCTGCACGGCGATCGAAGCAGCTTGGGAGCCGCCCTGATGTCCGCCCATGCCATCGGCGACCATGGCCACAAGCGCTCCGCCGTCGCCCCAATTCGGCACCACTTCTAACAAAAAACGGTCCTGATTTTCTTCGCGAACCCGTCCACGGTGGCTGCGCGCAAAGGCGTCAATCCAGACGGGCTCTCCTAACTGAATCCGCTTAGTTGTCTCGATATCTTCGAAGCCGGCCATGGCGAGGCTTTTCTACGCCCACCTGCCGTACGCCTACCGGTACAGCCTGCCTGTTAACACGTTGGCAAAGATTTTTGGGAAGCCAGCGGATATACCGTAATAGAACCCGTCGAGCCTCGGTTTTGCGGGCATTAGTAAGGTGGTGAAGAGCTTGAGCGTTCCTACCCGTCTCTTTGACGATTGGTCTCCCGAACCGTCCCGTCAGGCCCCCTCGCAGGGCGGCGTCGGCGGTGCCTCTCACTGGTCGAGCCTGCGTCAGGCCGACGACACCCGCCAGTTGGCCGATCGGGCCCGCAGTTACATTCTCTCGATGTTGCACCAGGAGAGCGGACCCCGCTACCCCGGACAGTAAGACTCGGTGGAAACCCCGGTTGTGCGGTGGGGCTTGCTGGCCGTCCTCTCGGTGGTGTGGCTGGCCTTCGCCCTGGGCTGGTGGCTGTCGCCGAGTATCCCCTTCGCAGCCTGGGAAAACTCCTGGCTGGACCACCTGCAGCGCGCCCGGCTTCGGCTACGCGGACCCGAGCCTACCGACTCGCGCTTTCTGCTCATCGCCATCGATGAAGAGACGCTCGACTCCCTGGCCAAGCCCCAAATTTTCTGGCTCGAGGATTTCGCCGAACTCAGTCAGGGCCTGCTCGACGGGGGCGCTCGAGCGATTGCCTTTGACGCCATCTTCGCCAATCCCAGCCAGGGAATCAGTCCGGCCTTGCAGGTTGAATTGGAAGAAGACCGCCTGAAGTTTCTCCAGGTGCTGGCGTCCGGCAAAGTCGCCCTGGGCTATCTGCCCGACGATGCCCGCCTGGGTGTCCACAATCACCCCGATCTGGAGGCCGTCTGCGAGAGCTTTCATAACCTGTGCTCGCTGGGCCTGATTGCCGACCCGGACGGATTCTATCGGCGCCTCTATCCGACTTTGCCTGGCAAGGAGAAGCCTAACCCCAGTCTTGCCCTCTGGTTGGCCGAGAAGCTCGGCTCCCAGGTCGTGCTCAACGGGGGGCGCCCGCGGATCGACGGCCACCCGGTTCCGCTGGAAGGCAGCCCTCCGCTCCTGTCTTTGCGCTCGGCTTATCGCGATCCGGACCCTCCCTTCGTTTCCGCTTCTCTCTTGTTGCGCCAGTTGCGCTCGGGACAGCGGTTGACCCTGGCCAGGGACAGGGTCTGCCTGATAGCCCCGACGGCAACCTCGCTGGGCGACTTCCGGCCCTCGGTCTACGACGATCTGGCCAGCAAGCGCGACCTGGGCGGCACCATGGGAGTGGAGCATCATTTAGCCGCGGCCCAGACTCTGGCCCGAGGCACCTATATTCGAGTCTATCCGGCCTGGCTGGGTGGCTTGTTGAGCGGCGTGCTGTGTTTGATGATGCTGGCGCTCGGCTATGCGGCCGTCAGTTGGTGGTGGCCGGCGGCCACCCTGCTGGCCCATCTGCTGGCGGGAATTTTGGCCTTTTCTTTGGCCAACGTCTGGTTACCCTTCTGGGGACCTCTATTGGCCGGTCTTTTCGGCTATACGGCCGGCTATCAGTGGCGTTATCTGACGGTAGAGCGCCAGCGCCGCCTGACGGTGGAGCTTTTTTCCCGCATGGTCTCCCCCCAGGTGGTGGACAAAGTGCTTTCCGACCCGGGCTTGCGCCAGTTGGGCGGGACGCAGCGGCGCGTCACCGTGCTTTACACCGACATCAATGACTTTACGCCCATGTGCGAGCGTCACACTCCCGGCGAAGTCATTGTCTTGCTCAATCAGTATTTTGAGGAGATGGTGCAGGTCATTTTTCGTCGCGAAGGCATGCTCAAGCAGTTCGTGGGCGACGAAATCATGGTGATTTATGGAGCTCCGGTGGAACAGCCCGACCACGCCGCCCGGGCCGTAGAAACCGCCCTGGATATGCTGGAGCGGTTGCAGCAGATGGAGCGGGCCGCCGGTGGGGAAGATGGCTTTTTTGACATCAAGGTCGGCATCAACACCGGCGATGTGGTGGTGGGCCACGTGGGTTCGGATAAGCATATGGAGTATGCGGCGGTCGGAGATGACGTCAATTTGGGGGCCCGCATCATGGCCACTACCAAGAAGCTAGGAGTGAAGATTTTGGTGAGCGAAGTTACCAAGCGGGAAGCGGAACCGTTGCTACCGCAGGTGGAATGGATCTCGCACGGAGTTCAGAGCTTTAAGGGCAAGACCGCACAGATGGAAGTTTTTGAGGTGCGGCGGAGGAGCTAAAGATGCGTAAACAATTGGTATCTCTTGGAGTCTTACTGATGCTGGCCGGTGTTTCCCAGGCCGTTCCTCGCGCCATGGTCCTGGCCGTTCAGGGGAAGGTTGTCTCCGGCAAAACCCCGGTTCTTACCGGCCAGTTGCTCGATGATGCCAGTCGCCTGGAACTGCCGGGAGATTCTTCGCTGACGCTGCTCTTGCTCAACCAGGGGCAGCGCCTGGCCATCCGCGGTAAGGGGAAGTTGGACATCAACGAGCAGGGAGTCAAGGTGCGCGAAGGAGCCACTCTGCATGTGATCGACTCGAATCAGGAGAAGCTCAGTCTGAATGGGGAAAATCACCGGGCCATCGGGGGTGTCGTTACGCGCGACGGAGAGATCGGGAGCACCGATCTGGCCAGCACCGCCATCGACAAAGTCGAGGTCCGCGAGGGCGAGGGTCTGGTGATTTCCCGGCCGGCCGGCCCGGGAAGCCCTCCTCCGCTGTGCTTTCACTATACGGTTCGCTATAAAGTGCCCGAGGTTACGAAAGAAGGCAAGGCAACCTGCCTGTTGCCTTCCGCCGATCAGCGTATCTGGTCGCCGGTCATCGCCGGCCAGCAGGTGGGCTCCCGCTGGCAGTGGGAAGTGGGTTTTCCCAAAGAGGATTACAAGTCCATGGGATTGGTGGTGACTCCGAAGGATGAGGATAGCGCCCCGGTTCTCTATACCTGGGTTTACCAGGCCAGCCCGCAGGAAGAGGACGAATTGCGCGCTTTAGCCCGCCAGACCAGGGACTGGACCCGGCGTGAGCCGGGCAGCATCGAGCCGCTGGTCCTTTATGCCAGTCTTTTGGAGGACCGCGGTTACCTGGAGCAGGCCAATCAGCAGTTGGATCGCGCGCTGGCTCTGGAAAAGGCGGAACCCGGGTTGCTTCAGATGAAGGCCCGGGTTCTTACCGAGTTAGGTCGCTATGCTGAGGCCGGTAGCTTCTTAGCCCGCTAATTCGGCCATTTCTTCCTCGGTGGGCTCTTCCGGGTCGATGCTTTCGGCCGGGGCCGGCAAGGCCTTGGGCCGAGCTTCCGGTAAGGTTCCGAACTGGATCAGCAAGGCACCGCTTTCAATGGCAAAGCGTTCTACTTTCAGTTCTGGTTTGACGGGGATCTTGCCCCACGGATTGATCCAGATATTGTCGCCCGAGGCGGAAATTTCGCGGCGTCCGGCGGCAAAGGTCTGGATGGCTTTGAGAATGATGGGGCGGGCCATGCCCACGAAAATCTTCACGATGTAAATGCCAAACTGGTTGTCTCGGGTGGAGAGCTGCACTTCGACCGGCACCTGCATCGGCAGCGGACCTAATTTGAGCTTCAGATCCAGTCGCATGGTGCTGTCGATCAGGGCGATGTCGATACCGCTCACCTTGGAGGGTATCTTTTCGCGCACCACCTCGATGACGCGGTTCATCATCATCTCCAGCACGCGGATACGCGCGTCCTGGAGGCGGATGGTGGCATCGGCCAGAGCTTTTTTCTTGTCCTTTTGACGCAAGTCAAAATTGTAGACCTCAAGCTTGAGGGTGGTGGTCTCCTGCATTAGCTGCCCGACCAGTCGGATGCGGCAACTTTCCAGACTCACAAGGATGTCGGCTATTTTGGTGGGGCTCAGCTTGACCTCGATGCGCAGATTGCGCACTTCCACGCGGTCCAGCAGAATGCCGAGCTTTCCGACGATGGGGTTTTTGGCCGTCTTGGCGGCGCGTCCCCAGAAGGCGGGCGCAATGTTGAGATCCAGGTTCTCGAGCAGAATCGTAGCATAAAGATTAAGGTCGGCGGGATAAGGCAACTGCAGCCTCTCCACCTTGACCTGAATCTGTTCCAGGCTGAGACCTTCGGCTGCTTCCGTTTTCAACAGGATCTGATCAATCGAGGCCTGGAGGCCGAGGGACTGATCCCCCGCCGAGGAGAGGCCAATCTGCAGTTGTTGGAGCAGAATGGTGTTGATGAGATCGAAAACCGGTTGCAGTTTTTTCATCAGGCAACCTTGTCCGAGCCACTGCTGGAACTGGATCCGCCGGAATCTCCCGAAGGCTTGGATTCGGCGGGTTTGCTTTCGCTGGTGGTGGCTGTTTCCGCAGGCTTACTCTCGTCGGCGGCGGACTTGCTGGAGGAGCCGGACTTCCCACTGTAGTCATTTTTGTGAAATCCGGTGCCCTTGAAAATCACGCCCACGGGAGCAATGACCCTGGTCAAAGCTTCGGCCTGGCAGTTAGGACAGGTCTTGAGCGGCTCATCGCTGGCTTTCTGTAGAGCCTCGCAGTACTCGTTGCATTCGGTGCATTTATAGACGTAGATCGGCATGATGCACCTAATTGCCCAAGGATCGAACCAGGCAAACATCTTGACAGTGCCGATGTACCTACCTATAATCCGCAAGCGGTCCGAAAGGACCATGCCGTAGACAGCAGGAGCTTAAGCTTAATTCGTCCGAGCCTTCGCTAAGAAGTCTCCAAACGAGCCTGCCGAGGCGAGATGATTTGGAAAGACCGCCAGGTCTCCTATTCTCCTCGTTCTTTTTGCTGCCCACGGCCCACTTAGAGGAGATACGAACTATGCTGACTCACGAACAGGCGATGAAGCGCAAGGGCGAGTCCCTGGACACCTTGCGTTCCTGTTTGGAGCGTTCCAGCATTGCGATCCTCACCGACTATCGTGGCCCCGCCAACGGTTTGACCGTGAAGCAAGTCACGGAGCTGCGCGGCAAGCTGCGCAAGCAGAACGGTGAGTACCGGGTGGTCAAGAACACCTTGACTTCCAAGGTAGCCAAAGAGCTGGGCGTCGACGGACTCGATGCTTTTCTCCAAGGCCCTACCGCCATCGCATTTGGCTACGACGATCCCGCCGGGGTCGCCAAAGCCGTGTTGGACTATGCGAATGAGAACAAAGCCACTTCGCTGCCCGCCGTTAAAGCCGCTGTGCTCGACGGCGTGCTGCTGAAGCCGGAACAGCTCAAAGCCATTGCCGACCTTCCTCCGAAGGAACAGGTTTTGCAACAGCTGCTGGGTCTCATGCTGGCTCCGCATCGCCATATCTTGGGCGTGATGAACGCCAACGGCCGTCAGATGGCCACCGTAATCGACGCTTGGCGCAAGAAGCAAGAAGAAGGCGCTGCCTCCTGACCTGCTTCCCAGGCTTATCTAGAACGTAATTCGTAGGAGAACATCATGGCTAAACTCGAAAAAGATGCACTGATCGACGCGATCTGCAACCTGACCCTTCTCGAAGCCGCTGACATCGTCAAGGCTCTCGAAGAGAAGCTCGGCGTTTCAGCTGCCGCCCCCGTGGCTGTGGCTGCCGCTCCGGCTGGTGGTGGCGGCGGAGCCGCTGCTCCCGCCGAAGAGAAGACCGAATTCACTGTGGAACTGACCAACGCCGGCGCCAATAAGATTCAGGTCATCAAGGTCGTGCGCGCGGTCACCAACCTCGGCTTGAAGGAAGCCAAGGATCTGGTCGAAGCCGCTCCGGCTGCCGTCAAGGAGAACATCACCAAAGACGAAGCCGAGAAGATCAAGAAAGAGCTCGAAGAGCAGGGCGCTACCGTTACCCTCAAGTAACGCTCGTCCTCTCTCAGGAAAAGCCTCATCTCAGGATGAGGCTTTTTTTGATCCTGAGGAATTGCGCCAGATCACATAGATAAAGGAGTAGGTAAAGGCGCCGAAGCCGAGGGTCAGCAACTTGAGCGTGGCCACCCGGTGGACCACCACCTTGGGGTCGGTCAGGGTGCTGTTGTTCGGATCGGCGGGGTCGAAAAACACCGTGATGGCCTCCCCCTTCTGGGGAACCTGCTGCTGGCGCATCGAGAAATACTCTTCGCTGTGAAAACTTTTGCCGGCCACGGTAAATTCGTAGCCCACCACATAGCGAGACTTGCCCTCGATGATTTCGCCCTCGCCCTTCATCACCTTGCCCTGACATGGCTGAGCCACCTGCTGCATGTGTTGAGCCAGCTGGTCACTCTTTTGGGCCGCGTGAAAGATCGCGATCTGAATCGCGGCCACGGCCACGCAGAGCAAAGCGAGAAGGGACTTGGGCATTGCTTTAACTGGAAGCCGTGGTCAGGAGCTTGTTCAGGTCTTGCTCATTCTGAAAGCCCAGCTTGCGGTCGACTTCTTGGCCACCGCGGAAGAGAATCAGCGTAGGCAAGCCGCGCACCTGATATTTCAGGGATAGATCCTGATTCTCATCGGAATTGAGCTTGACCACTTTGACCTTGCCGCCGTAAGCTTGAGAAACTTTCTCCAGTACGGGTTCCATGCGCTTGCACGGTCCGCACCAATCTGCGTAAAAGTCCACCACCACCGGTAGATCGGACTTGAGCACTTCTTGCTCGAAACTGGCTACATCTACTCTTTGCATTCCGCCTCCTGCTGAGTCACCGCGCTGTTCAGTCGACCCATAAATTATCTAGATACACTGGACCCTCCGCTGGTTCTTTCGAAAGGACCTGTAACAATTGCTCTCCAAAGGGTGGGTGCATCAGAATTCCCCGCACCTCATCGAGAGGCACCCATCGAACCTCAACAATGCGCCGTTCGTGGGGTTCCATGTGTTCGTCGCCCAGGTGCAAGGTGCCCCCCCGAACACGGCCTCGAAAAACTACGTGCACCACATGCCGGGTGCGATCCGGAGCCAGGCTTTCGGCGGCCATCAGGAAGGAATCCACTTCGACTTCGAGACCGGTCTCCTCGCTCAGCTCCCGTTGGGCGGCTTCGCGCATGGACTCGCCGAACTCCAGGCCGCCGCCGGGCAGGAGCCAGTAGCTCCGGTCTCGCTTTTGGTGACGGACCAACAGCAAACCTTCCGGGCTGACCAGCGCCACCGCCACGCGCACACGTGGAGTCTTGGTCTTGGGGATCGGTTTGCGAAAGGAGCGTCGCCGCATCACCCAGGCTTGGACATCGAAGATGCCATTCCCTTGGGCCTGTTCACTTCATCCAGAAGAAGCTGGAGGTCACAAAGAAGCCGATGAGCAGCCCGACAGCCACTCCGAACGGAGCCAGGATACGGACCAGTGAGGCCCGCCGAAAGAACAGGAAGATCGAGAGAAACACGCTGGCCGGTAAAAGAAACAAGATTCCCAGGAATCCGCCCATGGCCAGGGTGCGCACCGTTTCGTTACCCCAGTGGGAAGCCGGCAGCATCAAGGCCAGGCTGGCGATGCCGGCCAGGGCCACAATGGTGGTGCCTTCTTCTTCGACAAAGCCGAACAGGCCGCCGCCAGCGGGGCGCGAGAGGGC
The DNA here is from genome assembly GCA_019637395.1 of Vulcanimicrobiota bacterium. GTDB lineage: Bacteria > Vulcanimicrobiota > Xenobia > Xenobiales > JADMJV01 > JADMJV01. Next base: position 252,784 of record JAHBVR010000007.1, on the reverse strand, counting down.
ATCCTCCACCGGTATGATAGGAATCGGCGGAGGAGGCGCTTGCTTGACCTCCGGCGCCGGTACGGGCGCGGGCGCAATCACCACTGTGACCGGTTTCTTTTTGTCAGCGCCGGTTTCCAGAGGCGGAGGAGGGCTGGGCTTGATCACGATGCTGGGAGGCTCACCGTTAGCCCGCAGGTCCAGTTTGCGCGGCGGCTCCTTGGCGACGGCTTGCTTGACAGGCACAGGTGCTCCAGGCGGCGGGGTATCGCCGGCCCGGCGCGACTCGGCTACTTTGGGCGGGGCGCTTTCCACGCCCGTCTCCTTCATGCGCAGGGCCCGCAGTTCGGCTGGAATCGGAGCCGCTACCGAGGCGTTCGAGCCGGTCGCGCTCAGAGCATTGCGCATGGCCGACCGCATGTCGGCGGCGGTCTGATAGCGCTCATCCGGATTTTTAGCCAGGCTTTTGACCACTACCTGAGAGATCGGCTCCGGAATGGTGAAATCGACGGCGGTGGGGGGATCGGGAGCGGTGAAGAGCTGTTTCTTCATGATTTCCGCGATGGTATCGGCGTGAAAGGGGCTGAAGCCGGTCAGCATCTCGTAAAGAATGACGCCGGTGGCGTAGAGGTCGGAGCGGGAGTCGGTCTTGCCTTCGAACTGCTCGGGAGCCATATATTCAGGCGTGCCCAGCACGGAGCCGGTTTGCGTCAACTTGCTGGCCGACTTCATTTGGGCAATGGAAAAGTCGGTCAGCGCGGCATCGTTGCCGTCCGTCACCATGATGTTGGCTGGTTTGATATCGCGGTGCACGATGCCCTGGCGGTGGGCGTGGTCCAACGCCGCCAGGAGCTGATCGCAGAGTCGGACCGCTTCTTCCACCGGTACGCGCCCGAGGTCTTGCATATAGTTTTTGATGGTGCGCGAGCCCAGGTACTCCATGGCGATGAAGTAGAGACCCTCGCGGTCGCAGAAGTCATAGACCTGCACGATGTTAGGGTGGCGCAGTTTAGCGGCAATTCGGCCCTCGCGGCGGAAGCGTTCGACGAATTCCTCATCGCGTACAAATTCAGGAGCCATGAGCTTAATGGCCAGTTCGCGTCCCAGGTTGTCCTGATAGGCCAAATAGACCGTGCCCATAGCTCCACGGCCTAACTCGCGTACGACTTTGTAGCCGCCTATCATTTCAGGCGCGGATGACATGCGTTCGAATTTTTCGACGCCTGACGGGTCAGGCCTTTTGTTGGTTTAATCTTCGAGAGTGGAAGTATCTCCGATGGGTTGGCCTAATTCTTTGGCTTTGAGCAGGCGGCGCATAATTTTACCGCTACGCGTTTTGGGCAATTTGTCCACAATCTCGATCGCATCCGGGCGGGCTATCTTGGAAAGATGCGTGCCCACGTGGTCGCGCAGTTCATCTTCCAGTTCGGGTCCGGCTTCGTGGCCTTCGCGCAAGACCACGAAAGCCTTGATACTGTTGCCCTTCACCTCATGGGGAAGGCCGATACAGGCCGCCTCGGCCACCGCCGGATGGCTGACCAGGGCGCTTTCCACTTCGGCCGTCCCCAACCGGTAACCGCTCACCTTGATGACGTCATCCATGCGCCCGACCACCCAGATATAGCCGTCTTCGTCTTTGCGGGCCGAGTCGCCGGTGGTATAAACTCCGGGGACTTTGCTCCAGTAGACTTGCTTGTAGAGGTCCGGGTTCTTGTACAGGGTGCGCAACATGGAAGGCCAGGGCTTGCGGATGACCAGATAGCCGTCCTGCCCCTGGGGCACCGGATTTCCATGTTCATCCACCACATCCATATCGATGCCCGGCAGGGGCCGGGTGGCCGTGCCCGGTTTGAGAGCCACGCAGGGTAGCGGGGAAATCATAAAAGAACCGGTTTCCGTCTGCCACCAGGTGTCCATGATCGGGCAACGCTCCTTGCCGATGACGCGGTGGAACCAACGCCAGGCTTCCGGATTGATGGGCTCGCCCACGCTGCCGAGCAGGCGCAAACTGGAGAGGTCGTGGCGATCCGGCCAGGCTTCGCCATAGCGCATCAGGCCCCGGATGGCGGTGGGAGTGCTGTAGAGAATATTGACGCCCAGCCTGGAAATGATGCTCCACCAGCGGTCCGGATAAGGAAAGCTGGGGGCCCCCTCATACATGACCTGGGTGGCGCCGGTCAGGAAGGGCGCGTAGACGATGTAGGTGTGTCCGGTGACCCAGCCGGCGTCGGCCGTGCACCAGTAGCGATCCTCGTCACGGATGTCAAAAACGTTCTTGAAGGTGCTGTAAGCGCCCACCATATAGCCGCCGTGCACGTGCAGAATGCCCTTGGGCCGGCCGGTGGTGCCGGAAGTGTATAAAATGAAGAGCGGATCTTCACTGTCCATGGGTTCGCACGGACAGGGGCGAGTGGCGATGGGCAGGGCGGCCAGCTCGTCGTACCAGAAATCGCGGCCTTGCTCCATGGGGATCTTCAGATCGGGCCGTTGCTGGGTTACCCGGCGCACCACCAGGACGGCCTCCACGCTGGGTGATTTGCGCACGGCCTGATCGACCATTTCCTTGAGAGGGACAACTTTTTCGTTCATGAAGCCACCGTCGGCCGTGATCACCAGGCGGGACTCGGCGTCCATGATGCGCTCGTGCAGCGCATCCACCGAGAAACCGCCGAAAATGACGCTATGAATGGCGCCGATACGGGCGCAGGCCAGGATGGCGATCAGTTGCTCGGGAATGCGCGGCATATAGACGGTGATGCGATCGCCTTTGCGCGCCCCCAAAGACTTGAGCACGTTGGCGAAACGCGTGACTTCGCGGTGCAGCGCAAAATAACTGAAATTGCGGTGCTCGCCGGTTTCACTTTCCCAGATCAGAGCCAGCTTATTGCGACGCCAGGTCTTGAGGTGGCGATCCAGGCAGTTGTGCACAATGTTGCACCGGGCGCCCAGGAACCACTGGGCGAAGGGTGGCTGCCAGTCCAGCACTTGAGTCCAGGGCTCGAACCATTCCAGCTCGGAGGCTTCTCTTGCCCAGTAGTCTTCCGGGTCCGCCGCGGCGCGCTTGGAAACTTCATCGTAACTCTTGATGCGCGCGCCTTCGAGAGTTTCTGCTGAGGGTGGATAGAGGTCCTGTTCCATAGGGACCTACTTTGTCAAGCTGGCTCCGCAGTCCTGGAGCAGCTCGCGATAGAGCTTTTCGGTGGCGTCGACTCGTTCCGGAACGTCCTGGCTGCCCCAGATGAGCACCAGGGTGCGCTGGGTCTGGGCGTGAGTCTTGGTCCTTTGTGAGTCCTTGACCGGCGAACCGCAGGGGCCCCGGGAGTCCCAGAAGCAGACCAGGCCCTGCAGGTCCAGTTCCTGGCCGCTGGGATTGAAGACGTAGCTCATTTTGTCGGGCACGATTTTGATGTGATAGGGCTCCTGGGCCAGTTCCAGGTCGATGACGCTGATGGGTAGGCCGCTGTGCAGGGAAACCGCATTGCATACGTCGACGGCCGCATTGATGGGGTTGAGATAGCCGTCTTGAAAGGCTTTTTCCAGATACTCGCTGGCCGGTTTGCTGCGGCCGGTAGGTTTGAAGCCTCCCAGGCGCAGCAGATTGCGCACCGATGCCTTGACCCGGTCATCGGGCGCGAAGCCGGGGTTTTCTTCCTTGCGCAGCAGGCGCAGAACCCGCTCGGAAGCGGGACAATCCTTCAGTGGAGCCGGAAATGCGCAGGTGAAATAGCGCGCTAACAGGCGCTCGTTGGGAGCGACCTCGATCACGTGGGTTGCTTGCGGAAAAAATCCGGGAATTTGCGGTCCAGCATGCGCAACTGGGCTTCCACGGCGGCGTTTTCCAGCCCCGCTTCGAGTTCCGGCGGAGCCCCTTTGACGGAGAGACGGGCTCCGCGTTGGGTGATATTCTCGATGGCCCCGCGGAAAGAGCGCCATTGTTGCAAGGTCTGCTCGCAGGACGTTCTCAGCTCCAGGATGAGATGGTGAAATCCCGCGTCGGCCGCGTCCAACAGGTCACGGCTGAGGCTTTCGAGGTCGCCTTGATCGGGACAACCTTCCAGGCGGAAGGTCGCCATAAAATCCTCGGTCGTCCTTTGCCAGTGGGCCACGCCTGTCTAGAATTCGTCTTCGCCGCGCGGCGGCAGCATGTCGCCGCGGCGCAAGGCGCGCAACCGGTTGAAGGCGGCGTCGATCTTGGTGGCTTTTTCGCGCAGGCGCAGTCCGCGGCGGCGGTCAAACGGGTGCCCCGAGCTCTCGTTCTCGCTCAAGGACTCGACCGCGGCTTTGGCGGCGCGAATGGCGTCCCGCCAGAGTTCTTCTTCCAGTTGGCTCTCAAGATCCAGTGCTTCTTGGCGAAGCTCGTCGAGTGGTGAAGAGGCAGCTTTCTTCGTGGTGCGTTTACTGCTAGTGGTCGTGGTGGTCCCCATCCCCGCAGGTTCTCCAGTCGGGGGAGGGGGCCCTTCAAAGACCGGATTTCAGGTAGATGGAAGCCAGACCTAGAAGTAACAAGAAGCCGATCCAATCGGTGAGAGTGGTCAGCCAGACGGTGGACGCCAGGGCCGGGTCGACGTTCATGCGCTTGAGCAGGACGGGAATCATGCTGCCGCCCAGGGTGGCTAATATCACGTTGCCGCTCATGGCCAGGAAGACGATGCCGGAAAGATTGAAGTCATGGGACATCCAGAAAGCCAGGCCGGCCGTGAGCGCGCCCGCCAGTATACCGTAGAGAAGCCCGAAGCTGACTTCTTTGCGCATCACCGTAACCACGTCGCGCCGGCCGATTTCGTTGAGCGCCAAGCCGCGCACCACCAGAGTCGAGGTCTGGCTGCCGGCATTGCCGCCGTGGCCGGCGATAATCGGCATGAAGCTGGCCAGCAGAGCCGCCTGGGCGATAGTGCTTTCGAAGAGGCTGACGATGAAGGCGGAGAAAAAGCCGATGACCAGGTTGATGATCAACCAGGGTACCCGCACCTTGACGGCCTGAAGCACCGGGCTGAAAGGCGAGGCGTCGCTCTGCAAGCCCACCTGAAGGTAAATGTCTTCGGTGGCCTCCTCGACCTGCACGTTGAGCACTTCGTCGGCGCGCAGCAAGCCCACCAGCTCGCCGTTTTCATCCACCACCGGCAGGGCCAGTAAGCCGTAGTGGCGGATGCGTTCGGCGGCTTGTTCCTGGTCGGTGGTGATATTGAGGCGGATGACGTCGGTGACCATGATGTCACGCAAGGGCACCTGAGGCTGGGCGGTGATGAAGTTGCGAATGCTGACCACACCCTGGAGGATATTATTTTCGTCCACGGTGTAGAGATAGAAATGCTCACCGCTATTAGGTTTCTCGCGGCGCAGGTAAGTAAAGGCTTCTTCCACCGTCCAGTCGGCCTGCAGCGAGAGCACGTCTGGGGACATCCAGCGGCCCACCACGTCTTCGGGCAGGTTGAGCAGCTCCGAGACTTCCTCGCGATTGGCCAGCTGGGAAAGGACGGGGTTGACCCGCTCGTCGGGCAACTGCTCGACGATGTCGGCGGCCACCACCTCGTCGACGCATACCAGAATGCGGGCCAGCTTGGCATTGTCCAGCCGGCTGACGAAGCGGTTGCGCGGCTCGTCTTCAAGGAAATCCAGGATTTCCGCGATGTCTTCGTCGCTCAGATGCGAGAGCAGCCGGTCGCGGATCGCTTCGGGCAGGGCTTCCAGGGCGTCGGCCTGGTCGGCCGGGTGAAAGAGCTCGATGCGCGCCGCCGCCAGCTCCATCTCGTCTTGCTCGACAAAGGTGGTCAGCTCGTCCCGCAGGAGATAGAGAAGCTCTTCGTTCTCCAGCAGGGAACGGGTGGCGGAAGAGGCCATGGGTCTCTAGCTTATTAGGGCCTGGCGCAGCTTCTCGGCGGCCGCGTCCAGTTCGGCCGCGCTGGCGTTCAGGTTCTGATTGCTGAAGTCCATGTCGTGGCCACCGTTGATGGGCACGATGTGAAAGTGCACGTGGGGAACTTCCAGTCCGGCCAGCATCAGCCCCACCTTCTCGGGCTGAAAGGCTTGCTGGGCGGCCCGGGCGATGCGCTGGGCCACCTGCATACAGTGCTGTAACAGTTCCGGGCTCAAATCGATCCAGTGATCCACCTCCTCGATGGGCACCACCAGAGTGTGACCGGGTTGAAGTGGATGGATACTGAGAAAAGCCACGCAACGATCGTCGCGGTGCACGAAACGCCCGGGCAATTCCCCATTGATGATACGCGTAAAGAGAGTGGCCATGGCACGCCGGCTTCGGTCCGCCGGATGGAACCCCTGTTCATAGGCTGGCAACAGTTCCAAGCCAGCCACCCCGTATACTGGGCTGGCTATGTCAGAAAATACAGATTCCAAAACAAGCAACTCCCTGGACGTCAAACAACTTGGCCTGATCGCCTCTATCGCCAGTCTGGGCTACGTATTCTGGGTGGTTGGCGCCATGGAAATGGTGGAGCGCCTGGCCTTTTATGGGGTGCGCTCGGTGGCTACTCTCTATGGCAAGGACCCGGTCTCCAAGGGCGGCTTGGGAATCACTCCGTTGGAAATGGGCACTATCTTTTTCTGGTGGATGCTATTTCAGAGCTGGGTGCCGATTTTCACCGGCGGCATCGCGGATCGCTATGGCTATAAACAGGCGATATTTCTTTCAACGGTTCTCAAGATAGTCGGCTATCTGATCATGGCAGCCTTCCCATCTTACTGGGGTTTTTTCGCGGGCGCCCTCATGTTGGCTTTGGGGACTGCTATTTTCAAGCCAGGCATCCAAGGCACTCTGGTGAAATGCACAAACCGCCAGAACAGCTCGATGGCCTGGGGTATTTTCTATCAGACGGTCAATATTGGCGCATTTATCGGACCCCTGCTGGCAGGCTACATGCGCAAGATGGAGTGGCGTTATGTTTTTCTGGCTTGCGCCGGTATCATCTGCTTAAATTTCCTGTTGCTTCTGACTTACAAAGAGCCGGGCATCGAAGAGCGCCTGGCTCGCGAGGAAGCTCGTAAAAACAGCGGCAAAGCGCAGCGCCCGATGATTTATGATACTTTGGGTGAACTGAGAAAGCCCCACCTGTTTCTGTTCGTCATGATTTTCTCGGGCTTTTACTTTATGTTCTACAGCCTTTTTGATGTGTTGCCCAACTATATTGACGACTGGGTGAACAGTCACGACATTGTCGTCAGCGCGGGCTCTCTGGTGCACGCTCCCGATTCAGGAACTCAGGCAACTGCTCTACAGAAGGCTGCCGGGTTTGTGATGGTCCTGGACAAGAAGGGCGAAAAAATTCAGGCCGAGGGCTTAATGAACGTCAATGCTGGCATGATTATGCTGACCTGCTTCTTCTTCGGCTACCTTTCGTCGAGGGTGCGAATTACTACCAGTATCTGGTTTGGGACCGGATTGGCCACCCTGGCTTTGCTCATTTGCGGGCACTCGACCGCAGGCTGGATGTGTTTCTTCGGTATTATCTGTTTCTCGATGGGCGAAATGCTTTCTTCACCCAAGTTCTCGGAGTTTGTGGGCAACCTGGCTCCGGCTGATAAGAAGGGGACTTATCTGGGACTGTGTCAGTTGGCTCCTGGAATCGGTGCTTCTATCGAAGGCAAACTCGGGCTCACGCTTTACGGCCATTATGCGTCTAAAGAAGAGTTCGCCCGTCAGATGTTGGCCGAAAAAGGTTTGAGTGCTGCTGACGTCAAGGCGATTCCGGTTGGTGAGGCTTTCGATAAGCTGGTCGCGCTGCTGGGCCAATCGCCGGATCAGGTCACCCAAATGCTTTGGGATCTTCATCATCCTTACAAGCTCTGGTGGATCATGGCCTCGGTGGGCGTGGCTACGACGTTGGCTTTGGTCTGGTACGGTAGCTGGGTCTATGATTACTTGAAGAATCATCCCGAACCGGAAGAGTAGAACTCTCGGGAGTCCAGAAAGCTTGTCTATGGCAATCAACGGAGTCGTCACCGCCAAGCTTCAGCAATTGGATCAGGTCTTACGCGAGTTGCGTAGTTTGGGGCCGCTCACGGTGGAGCGACTGGAGCAGGACTGGCTGGTAAGGCGGGCGGTGGAGCGTGACTTGCAGATTGCCGTTGAGGTGCTGATCGACGTGTGTCAGCGGGTTCTTTCCATTCACGGGAGTCCGCCCGCAGCCACGGCGCGGGCGGCTCTGGTGGCCTGCGAACAGCTCGGGATGCTTCAGAAGGCCGAGAAGTATCGACCGCTGGTGGGGTTTCGCAACATCCTGGTGCACGATTATGATGATTTGCGCCTCGAAGTCGTGACCGAGATCGTCAATACGCATCTGGGGGTGCTGGCGGACTTTCGCGATGAGGTGCTGGTTTTTGTCAGCCGTTGAGCGCCTGAAGTCCGTCCTCGAGCCGCTGGCCTGGGTGGATTCGGCCTGGCTCTATGGATCGCGAGCCAGAGGCCAGGCCAGGCCCGACTCGGATTGGGACATCGGGATCCTGCTGAGCGACTCGCCTCCTCCCCAGGCTCTCGAGGCCTTACACGAGGCCGCCGAAGATGCGGTGGCGGGAGAGGTCAGTGTGGCTGTGCTGAATCAAGCCGACACACTGCTTTGCCGCGAAGTTATCGACGGCCAGATCTTATTGCGACGGCGCCCCGAGACTCACGCCCACTTCGTTTCACGTGTCTGCAGACTGGCCGAAGACGACCAGATCCGCCTGCGGCGAGGCCTACGCTGGTGGCGGGAAAGGCCGCACACGCGTTAGAACTTGAGAGGGATCAGGCGATCGACGGCGGTCAGGCGGCCGGCCGAGCGAACGACTAGAAAACCCTGGTCGTCGAGGTCGACGACTTCGTCTTCGAAGCGTTCCGTGCCGATCCAATAAGCGATTTTACTCCCCGGTGGGAGAGAGTGGGAGCGAACCTCGGGAAGGTAACCCGAGACTCCCACTTTTTCATGTACGGCCAGCAGCTCGCACAGTTGGCCACGCAACCACTCTCCGAACTCCGCCACCGTGGGGGAGGTCGCGCACAGGCGGTGTAGAGAAACCGCGCCCTCGGGTAAGGCCTCGACGCACACGTTCACGCCTATCCCCAGCACCAGCCCCACACACTGAGAACCCCGCCAGCGGCAGTCGGGCAGCACGCCGGCAATCTTGGCGCGGCCCACCCAGCAGTCGTTCGGCCACTTGAGCCAGCCAGGCACCCCCCAGTGGCGTACCGCCCGCACGACCGCCAACCCCCCCAGCAAGGAAAACCCCGCCGGCTCGACCGGCCCCAAACGCCAGCTCATGTAGAGTCCCCCCTCGGGAGAGAACCAGTGCCGACCCGCGCTCCGGCCGCGACCGCCGGTCTGACGGTCGGCCACCACGAAAGTGCCGGGCTCACAGTCCCAGGCCACATCCTGAGTGGACTCGCACTCGGCTAGTTCGCGCAGCGAATAGCCGCTCATCAGGGTATGCTCCCAATTGGCCCATCTAATAGCACGCGGGAGTCGTATGCGGGGCCCTCCCCTACGGGGTCCCTCCCACGGCAGCTTGCTGCGAGCGACCGCATGAATGGGGGGAAATTGGGAGCCAGGTGGATCACAGAAAACGGGCGCGGAACGCCGAGAGAGCGGCATGGTAGCCGCACATTCCGTGGACTCCTCCGCCCGGAGGAGTCGAGGAAGAGCACAGGTACACCCCGGGGAGCGGCGTCGAATAAGGATTCCAGCGCGGCACCGGGCGCGTAAACAACTGCTGCAACAACAAGGCTCCTCCGGTAATATCGCCGGCTATATAGCTTGGGTTGTGGGCCTCCATGGCAGCCGGGCCCATTACCGAGCGAGCCAGAATCAACTCCCGGAAGCCCGGAGCAAAGCGCTCGATTTGCGCTTCGATAATTTCCGTCATATCCAGGCTACAGCCGCGCGGCACGTGGCAGTAGGCCCAGAGTACATGTTTGCCTTCCGGCGCGCGGCTGGAATCGAAGAGACTGGGCTGAGACACCAGCACGTAGGGACGGCTGGGCACCTGGCCCTGCCAGATCCGGCTCTCGGAAACACACATTTCCTCCAGGGTCCCGCCCAGGTGAACGGTGGCGGCCGTGGACACTTCGGCGTTCCGCCAGGGCACAGGTCCACTCAGGGCGTAGTCCAGTTTAAAAACAGACGGGCCGCCGCGGTAGCCTTCCAGCATCTTGCGATAAGCCCAGGGCAGCCTGTGGCCGGCCAGCTTGAGAAACTGATGGGCGTGCAGGTCGAGCAGCGTCAATCGGCTCGAAGGAATGTCTTCCCAGCGCCGGATCCAGGTGTCACACTGAACGCGGCCACCGTGACTCTCCAGAACTTTAATCATGCCCTCGGCAATCGAGGCCGAACCGCCCCGGGCCAGAGGCCAACCATAGCGATGAGCCACCGCTCCCATGACCAGGGCCACCGACATACTGGGCATCCACTCCAGCGGCAGGGTGGAGTGAGCCGCGATACCGGCCAACAGCGCGCGCGTGGAGCTTTCCTTGAACCAGGTGCGCAGAAAGGCTTTGGCCGGCCAGAGTGCGTGCAGCCCAAACCAGGCCAGGCTGAAGGGGCGCCGGGGGAGCGAAAGAGGCCCCAATACTTCGCGATCGATGTACTCCCACTTGCCCACCAGTTTTTGCATCAGGCGAAAATAGGCAGAAGAATCCGACCCTAAAGTTTCCGCCGTTTGAGCGACCGAGCGGCGCAAGAAGGCGGCCTGCCCTCCGTCGAGCGGATGGGCCAGAGGGCGTTCGGGATGAATCCACTCGACCCCGAATCGTTCGAGGTGTAGCCCCTGAAAGAAAGGGCTGGCCAGGGCCATGGGATGGATGGCCGAGCAAACATCGTGCCGATAGCCGGGCAAAGTCAGTTCTTCGGTGCGCATGCCACCACCGGGGTCGGAGGCACCCTCCAGGACGATCACTTTCAGACCCTGCTTGGCCAAGGTAATGGCGGCGGCCAACCCGTTGGGCCCGGAGCCCACCACTACCGCATCGTATTCATATGCCACGGCGGGCGCTTCGTTTCGGGCAGGAGGGTCCCCTTCGGGCCGCGGCCAAGGACTCTCCATGAAACAATGGCAAATCCTCGAGTGGGGCAAGCTGGCCCCGGGCGAATTTTCCAGCCTTCCCCTGGCCGCCACCCAGGTGCGCGTAAAAATCCGCGCGGTCTCGCTCAACTACCGAGACCATCTGATGCTGCAAGGACAATACAACCCCAGACAACCACTGCCGCTGGTGCCCTGTTCCGACGGGGCCGGTGAGGTGGTAGAAGTTGGCTCCGCTGTAAAACGCTGGCAAGTCGGGGACCGCGTCTGCCCCATCTTCAGCCAGTCCTGGATCGGCGGCCCACCCAACCGGGAAAGAATCAGTCAGACTCTGGGCGGCCCGCTGGACGGCACGCTGCGCCCCGAGATGGTTTTAGACGAACAAGGGCTGGTGAGGATCCCCGCTCATTTGGACTGGGAGGAAGCGGCCTGTCTTCCCTGCGCCGCCGTTACCGCCTGGAATGCCATCCGCGATCAACCCGCCGGCTCGCGCATTGTCGTCCAGGGCACCGGCGGAGTTTCCCTGTTCGCCTTGCAGCTGGCCAAGGCGGCCGGAATGGAAGTGTTACTGACTTCTTCGAGTCAGCAGAAGATGGCCCGAGCCGGCGCCCTGGGGGCGGACCATTGTCTCGATTACCGGGAAAACCCCGAATGGAGCCGAGGGGTGCGAGCCTGGGCCAGGGACGGCGTCGACTGCGTGGTGGAAGTCGGCGGCGCCGGCACCCTGGAACAATCCCTCAAGTGCCTGAAGCCGGGCGGAAAAATCGCCATGATCGGCATCCTGGCCGGAGCCTCCAAACCCCTGAACGTCCTGCCCATTCTCATGCAGCAACTGCGGGTCCAGGGGGTGCTGGTCGGCAATCGCGACGACTTCGAAGCTATGAACCGGTTGCTGGAGCAGACTCGGATTCGTCCGGTGCTGGATCAGCGGCTGCCGTATGCGCAGGCTCCTCAAGCTTGGGAGCGGCTGGCCTCGGGTCAGCACTTTGGGAAGGTGGCAATTTCGGGATGTTGGTAATCAACCGGGCGTTCCACTTCCAGGTGAAGTAGGCCCAGACCCAGCGCATAATCACCAGCACCTGGTTTTGCAGATCCACCAGATAAGCCACGTGAATAAAGAGCCAGGCGAACCAGGCCAGCAGCCCGGTAAACTCCATTCCCTGACTCATGGCCACGGCGCTGCTGCGCCCGATGGTGGCCATGGTGCCCTTGTCAAAGTATTTGAAAGGCCTGGTCGGCTTGCCCTTGAGCTGGGCCAGAATATTGGCGGCCGCCTGCTGCCCCTGCTGCATGGCCACCGGGGCCACGCCGGGAAGCGGCTTGCCCTTAAAAGTATGGGGATGGACATAACTGGCCATGTCGCCCAGGCAGTAGACATTCTCCATGCCCTTGACGCGCATGTCCGCGTCCACCACCACCCGGCCGGCTCGATCCAGCTCCGCGCCCAGTAACCGGCCTAACGGGTTGCCACCCACACCGGCCGCCCAGATGATGTTTTCGGCCAGAATCTCTCCCTTGTCGGTGACCACCCGGCCGCGTTCGATGGCCTGGACCCGCTCACCGAGGCGAACTTCCACCCCCATCGACTGCAGCTTTTTCGCCGTATATTTGGAGAACTTTTCCGGCATGGCGGCCAGCAGGTTGGGGCCGCCCTCCAGGAGCACGATGCGGGCCTGACTCGGTTTGACGGCCCGGAAATCCCAGCGCAGCACATGATGGGTCAACTCGGATAGACCGCCGGCCATTTCCACGCCGGTGGGACCGCCGCCGATGACCACCATGGTCGAGAGGCGTTCGCGCTCTTTCTCATCCTGGCAGCGTTCGGCCCGCTCCAGCGCCAGTAAGACGCGCTGGCGAATCTTGAGAGCATCTTCAATGGTCTTGAGGCCCGGGGCCACCTTCTCCCATTCGTCATGGCCAAAATAACTGGTGCGCCCCCCGGCGGCCAATACTAGCGTGTCATAGGGCAAGGTTTGCTTGCCATTGTCCAGGCTGATGGTCTGGTTGGCGGTGTCGATAGCGGTCACTTCACCCATCCAGCAAGTGGCGTTCTTCTGCTTGCGCAGGACCACGCGGATGGGCGAGGCGATTTCGGCGGGATTGAGGCCGCCCATGGCCACCTGGTAAAGCAGGGGCTGAAACAAGTGGTGATTGCTGCGATCGACCAGGGTGATTTCCACGGGAGCCTTGCGCAAGGCCTTGGCCACTCCCAGGCCGGCGAATCCACCGCCGACGATGACGACTCGATGCTTCTGCATTCGATTTCCTTCCGTCAGCTGAAATGAATAGGAGGTGAGTTTGACGCGTGCCCTCGAAAGAACGGTCATGCCCAACACCGTCAGATTGACCAGTCTAGCTAGCTGCGCCGGTTGCGCTGCCAAGGTCCGTCCTGAGGACCTGGAGCAGGTTCTGCTTCAGCTGATTCCCAACCGTGATCCCCGCATTTTAGGCAAGGGAAACCACTATGACGATGCCGTGGTGATCCAGGTCAACGATTCCACCACCCTGGTCCAGACCGTGGATTTCTTCACTCCGATTGTCGACGATCCTTATTGGTATGGGCGCATCGCCGCCGCCAACGCGCTCTCCGACGTCTACGCCATGGGGGGGCGGCCGATCACAGCCATGAATATCGTGTGCTTTCCCACCCGCAGCCTGGGCCCACAACTGCTGGCCGAAATTCTGCGCGGCGGCCAGGAAGCTCTGGCTCTGGCCGGCGCAGCCCTGGCCGGCGGCCACACCATCGAGGATGCGGAACCCAAGTTTGGCCTGGCCGTGACCGGGCTGGTCGATCCGAACAAAGTCACTTTCAAAGGCGGCCTGGAAGCGGGCGACCAGCTCTATCTAACGAAGCCCATCGGCACTGGAGTCATTACCACCGCTCACAAACGCGATCTGATCGAGGGGGATGACCTGCACACGGCCATCGAGTGGATGGCCCAGCTCAATGACCAGCCGAGCCTGTTGATGTCGGAACTGGGCTGCCGGGGGGCCACCGATGTAACCGGATACAGCCTGCTCGGCCATGCCATGGAGATGGCCCGCGCCGGCGAGGTTTGCCTGGAATTGGAGGCCTCCGCCGTTCCCCTGCTGCCGCGAGTCCGGGAATTGCGCGCCCGGGGAGCCTTTCCCGGCGGCAGCGCCGCCAATCGGGCCTGGCTGGAAAAGTCCGGCCAGTTGCACTTCGAGCCGGAGGTGGCCGACGATTTGCGCGACCTGTTCTGTGATGCCCAGACTTCCGGGGGTTTGCTGCTGGGACTGAAGCCGGGTAACGACTTCGAGCAGCGCATGCGGGCCGCCGGTCGCAGCGCCTGGCGTATCGGCTCGGTGCACGGGGGGAAAGCCGGGATCCGCGTCGTCGCTGGTCCATAGATGCGCTACCCCAGCATTGACCGCCTTTTGCACAGCCCCCAGGCCCAGGGTTGGCTGGAGCAATTCCCCCGCCAGCAAGTGGTGGACAAGCTGCGTCTGGCCGTGGACGAAGCCCGCCAGGGCGGGCGCCCTTCCCAGGCGGAAGACTTGCTGCACCGCGCCGAGGCCCTGCTGCGGCAGGCTTCCCGCCCCTCGCTGGTGTCGGTCATCAACGCCACCGGAGTTCTGCTGCACACCAACCTGGGCAGGTCGCCTCTATCGCGCCGAGCTCTGCAACATGTGGCTGAGCTCGGTGCCGGCTACTGCAACCTGGAGCTGGATCTTGACAGCGGTCTGCGCGGCCAACGCGACCGCCATCTGCACAAGCTGCTGCATCTGCTCACCGGCTGCCAGGCTTCCCTGGCTGTCAACAACTGCGCCGCCGCCATGCTGTTGATCGTCGACGAATTCGCCCGGGGCCGCGAAGTTCTGGTTTCGCGCGGAGAACTGGTGGAAATCGGCGGTTCCTTCCGCATTCCTGACCTGTTGCAGCGCGGTGGGGCCCGCCTGGTCGAAGTCGGCACCACCAACCGCACCTATACCCGGGACTTTGAGCGGGCGCTCACCCCGGAGAGCGGCATGATTTTATCCACTCATCTTTCCAACTTTGCTCAGATGGGGTTTGTGCATCAGCCGGCGCCGGCCGAACTGGTGGCTCTGGCCCGCCAACGCGAAATACTCAGTGTGCTGGATCTCGGCTCCGGGCTATTGGATCAGCGTGAACTCCCAGACCGTATGGAGGAACCGAATATTCGCGGTTCGCTGGCCCAGGGCTGGGACTTGATCGCCTTCTCGGGCGACAAGCTCTTGGGCTGTGCCCAGGCCGGATTCATATTGGGCCGTGCCGACTTGATCCAACGTTTGTCCGGTAACCCCTGGATGCGAGCCCTGCGGCTGGACAAACTGCGCCTGGCGGCTCTGCAGGGGGGTCTGCTGGATCACTTGCTGAGCCCTCAGGATATACCGCTCCGATCCATGCTTTCTCAATCGTCCGAGGACCTCAAGAAACGCGCCCAAAAGCTGGCTCGCAAGCTGCCCGGCGCGGAGGTTCGTGCCTGCCGTTCCTCTATTGGGGGCGGCAGCACGCCGGGTCAAGAACTGGAAAGTTGGGCCGTCTGTCTGCCCGGTTCCGAAGAAAGAGCGCGGCAGCTGCGCCAGGGAGACCCGGCCGTGCTGACGCGCATCCAGCACAATAAAATCTGGTTGGATGTGCGCACCATTCTGCCCGAACAGGAAAAGGCGTTGCTGAGCGTTTTATGAGGAAGCACTTTATCGTCGGCACGGCCGGTCACGTGGATCACGGCAAAAGCAGCTTGATCCGCGCTCTGACGGGCATCGAAACCGATCGCCTGCCGGAAGAAAAAGCTCGCGGGCTCTCCATTGAGCTGGGGTTTGCTCACCTGGCTCTGCCCGGCGACGTGGTGGCAGGCATCGTCGATGTACCCGGTCACGAGCGCTTTCTCAAAAATATGCTGGCGGGCGTGGGAGGTTACGACCTGGGCCTGCTGGTGGTGGACGCCCAGGAGGGGGTGATGCCTCAGACCAGGGAGCATGTGGAGATTTTAGAGTTGTTGCGCACGCCGCAGGGGATGGTGGCCATCACCAAGGCCGACCTGGTGGAGGCCGAGTTCCTGGAACTGGTCCGCGAAGAACTGCGCGACTTTTTGAAAGGCACGCTCTGGGGAGAGGCTCCCATGCTGCCGGTTTCTTCCAAGACCGGCCAGGGGTTGGACGAGCTGCGCCAGCAGTTGGGCCGCCTGCTGGGCAAATCAGCGGTGCGCGATCGTAAGGCTCGTTTCCGCCTACCGATCGATCGAGTCTTTGTGAAACCGGGATTTGGCACGGTGGTGACCGGCTCTTTGTGGAGCGGCAGCCTGGGAAAGGGCACGCACATGCAATTGTGGCCCTCGGGTCGCGAGGTGCGCGTGCGCGGTCTGCACGTGCACGGCCAGGAAGTCGAGGAGGCGGTCGCCGGCCAGCGGGTGGCCGTCAACCTGTCCGGAGTCGATTCTGACGAGATCAAGCGCGGCATGTTGCTGGCTTCGCCGGACTGGCTCAATCCCACCCGGCGCTGCGATGTGCGCCTGCAGATTTCACCCCGGGCCCCACGGGCTCTGAAGCACCGCAGCCGCGTGCGCGTCTACCACGGCACCAGCGAGGTTTTTGGCCGAGCCCTGCTGCTCGAAGGGGAAGAGCTGACCTCCTCACAGAGCGGGCTGGTGCAGTTCGCGCTGGACGAAGCGCTGGTCATGCTGCCTGGCGATCGGCTGATCCTGCGCGACTTCACTTCCTCCTACACCATCGGGGGCGCGGAAGTGCTGGAACCGCTGGCCCAGGCGCACCGCCGCCATGATGAAGAAGCTTTATTGCAACTCCAAAAAAAGGAAGCGGGCGGCCTGCACCAGCGCCTGCTGGCCGAATTGCAAGGGAGTGTTTCGCGCACCGCCCTCCAACTGGCCGGTCCGTTGCAGTTGCCGGTAGCCGAAGTGGAGCAAGGGCTGGTCCAACTGCAAGAATTGGACCAGGCGGTCTGGCTGGGCAAGGCCTGGGCCCAGACCGCCAGCCTGGACGAGGTGCGCGAGGCTCTGCTGGGCCTGCTGGCCGGCCTGCAGCAAAAATCGCCCTGGAAATCCGGTTGGCGCAAAGAAGAGCTGCTCAAGCAACTCGCCCACCCCCAACCTCGTTTTGCCGAAGAATGCCTGAACTTTCTGCTCGAGCATGGACAAGTACAGCTCAACGGGCGTTTGCTTTCGCTGCCCGAGCATCGTCCTCAGTTGACGCGGGCTCAGCAACAGGCCTTGGAAGGCCTGGAGCAGCGATTGCTGCAGGATGCCTTCACGCCGCCCAACTGGTCGGATCTGGCGGCTTTGCAAAACCTCGACCCGGCCATGTGGAAGGTGCTGGAGACCTTCCTGCTGGAGACCGGTCGAGCCGAGAAACTGGCTCCCGATCTGGGACTGCTCCGGCCCACCCTGGAGCAGGGGAAACGGAAACTGGCCGAGCTACCATCTCCCTTCACCGCCTCCCAGGCCCGGGATGCGCTGAAGACTTCGCGAAAATTTGTGATTCCTTTATTGGAATACTTCGATCAGGTGGGTTTTACTCAACGCCAGGGTGAAGTTCGTCAGCTCAGATTTTAGGCTACGAAGGAGGAAAGGGCCTTGCCTACCACTCCAATGGCCTGCGGCGAATAGTAGAGCGTCCCGGGGTTGACGCGCCGCCCCTCCCACTGGGCCTGCAGGCGAACCCATTGGCGCGGTGTCAAAAGATTCGTCTCCACCCACTCGGGTCCGACCCGCGAGAGCCAGTGGTCCATCCATTTGCCCGTAACCGATCCGGGTATTTCCGCCTTCTGCAAGGGACGAGCCGACTCCAGCAGGATATTGCAGTAGGTAAATTCGCCGGCCAGGGTGTCGGCCAGCGGAGGACGCGGAGGAAGGTTGCGCTGCCAGCGCCGCATGGTTCTTTCCAAGATGGGAATGCTGGGGTAGAGGCGCATCCCCGTGGAGCGGTCTTCCCAGACGGCCAGGCGGCCTTGCGGGCTGAGCAGAGGCCGCAGGCGCTGCAGCAGTTCGCGAGCCCGCTTGGGAACAGGTTGCAGTTCGTTGTCCCGCCAGGCCACGAAAATGACTTCGTAGAGCCCCTCGGGAATCGGGTCGTGAGCCGGGTCTCCGAGCACCACCCGGATGCCCTGACCTCGATATTCCCGCAAGTTAGCCCGCACTTCGTGGGCCAGGAACGGGTCGGGCTGCACTCCCACCACTTCACCCTGAACGCCGACGCGCCGGGCCAGGCGCGGCAGGTCGCTCCCCAGCCCGCACTGATAGACTAAAACTCGCGCACCCGGACGCAGCTCCAGCCGATCAAAAAACTCCTCCAGTTCGGATTCCCAGAGTTGATCGAGCAACTGCGCCTGCAATCTCTGCTGCGGCGTGAGGGTTCGTCCCGGCATGATGAAGCTGAACGGCTCGTTCACAACCTCGCTATTGTGCCTCAGAAGTATTGTATTTATCAAGAGGGGGACGTTCTTGATGCTTGAACAAAATTCAAATGTTTTCATCAATTCATTCAAGCTCCGGACCTCTGCGAGAGTTTATCGAGTTCCAGCAGTTCGGCCGCCGAAGCGAGACCGATGAAGTATTGGGCGTGCCGCGCATCGCCAACGAGTTCTGGACCTCCAGGCAGAGGGCCGCTCACAGTCTGCACGAGGTTTCCTACCGGGCCTGCTTCAAACCGCAACTGCCGCGCTTCTTCATCGAGCGCTTCACCGTGCCCGGCGATTGGGTTTTCGACCCCTACATGGGCCGCGGCACCACCCTGCTGGAAGCCGCTTTTCTGGGCCGCGTGCCGGTCGGTTGCGATATCAACCCGCTTTCCCAAGCCCTGCTGGCGCCGCGCCTGGCCCCACCCAGCCTGGCGGAGATCGAATTGCGCTTGAGTCAGGTCTCTTGGGAACAAAATCTGGAATTACCGGAGGATCTGCTGGTTTTCTACCATCGCACCACCCTCCAGCATCTGTGCAGCCTGCGCCAGCACCTGTTGC
The DNA here is from genome assembly GCA_019637395.1 of Vulcanimicrobiota bacterium. GTDB lineage: Bacteria > Vulcanimicrobiota > Xenobia > Xenobiales > JADMJV01 > JADMJV01. The sequence goes on along the minus strand of JAHBVR010000007.1, from coordinate 233,847 downwards.
GCGGAGCCCTGGATCACGTCGACCGTTGGATTCAGATGGTGGCCTTGACGCGCCTGGCCGGGCATTCGGCCGGTTTCTTCTCCGTCTATACGCTACCCCCCAACCAGGCCGTCTCCCTGGAATCGCAACGGCGCATCAACGAGAAACGCAAGCAGGTACCGCCCCCGCGCGACGTGGCCCAGATCATCCTGCGCAAGAGCCGTTCGCTATTGTTGGATTTGACCGCGGAAGAAAGGGAGGGACTGCACGCCCAGGCCCATCAGGCTCGCCTGTTCACGGCTTCCAGCGAGCAACCGCTGGCCATTCCTTCGCAAAAGTTGGCCCTGGTGGTGACCTCCCCGCCTTTCCTGGATGTGGTCGACTACGCCCTGGACAACTGGCTGCGCTGCTGGTTCCTGGGCCTCAATCCCGGCCAGGTCAGCCCCACCGTGACACGCCGTGAAAGTGAATGGCAGAACCACATTACCAACGTGCTCTGCAATTGCTACCGCATGCTGCGCCCCGAGGGCGTGGTGGCCTTCGAAGTGGGCGAGGTGCGCAAGGCCAGCCTGGAGCTGGAGCGCCTGGTCGTGCCCGCCGCCCGCACCGCCGGCTTTGAACCCATGTGCGTGCTGGTCAACCAGCAGAAGTTCACTAAAACCGCCAACTGCTGGGGCATCGCCAACGGCAGCAAAGGCACCAATACCAACCGCATCGTGGTCTTGCGCCGCCCGGGCTAAACACCCGGCGTTATAGGTTACTGGACGGTGTCGACTTCGACTTGCAGCCCCTTGCCGCGCAGGTAGCCGGCCACTTCCCGGCATTTCTCCTTGGCGCCGGAAAAGCAAATGGCCCGGCCCTTGTGATGGGCGGTGTGAGTTACATGTTCGGCCACTTCCAGACTGCAGCCGGTGGCTTTCTGTAGCCAGAGAACGACTTCGCCCATCTTGTTGTAGTTGTCGTTGTAGAGGATGACGTTCCAGCCGCGTAGCTCCTGGGTCCACTCCTGGAGCTTTTGTTCGAAGTCAAAGTCGATTTTGGGTAGGTCGATTGTGGCAGCCACTTTAGGCACTCCCTCGAGAAACTGATGCTCCCGTATTCCCGAAAAAAATTTTTCTCAATCCTGATTCCGGTCACAAGGATGTCCTTATGCCTATATGTGGTGGTCGGGGTTGAATATTGGTCCATATTTTGCGTTTGTCTCCCGGTGCGATCCTTTTTGCATAAGGATCGTCGGGTTGACAGGCCTTTCCAGGCAATCCTATAATCGGGGGGTAAGTGGGTCAAAGTGGAGGATAGTGGAGTAAGTTGGAAGGTTCTGGAGCAACATTGTTCTCAGGCACCTACGAACACTCGTTAGACGACAAGAGTCGTCTGACGATACCCTCTGTTTTTCGCAAAGACTTTGCGGACGGCGCGGTCCTGCGTAAGGATCGCGAAGGTTGTGTGGAGATTCTGCCGCGCGACGCCTGGAATCAGTTCCTGGCCAAGTTGCAGTCGATTCCCCGCACCGACCAACGGGCCCAGCGCTGGATGACCCAGCAATTGGCCGCGGCCGTGTTGACGGAATTGGACAAGCAGGGGCGAGTCGTGCTGAGCGGCGACCAGAAAGCTCACGCTGATCTGCAGTGTGGACCGGTGGTGGTGACGGGAGCTCTGGATCGACTCAAAGTTTGGAATTCAACTCGTTGGGCTGAAATGCAGAAAGAAACGGAAGAAGAGGACCTGGAGGGCTACATCTATGAAACGTACTCAATCTAAGCCTCAAGATTCCCATTACCCTCTGCGTCTGGCCCTGCCGCCCGCTCCCAAATGGCGCCGCCGCCCTCCGACTCCGGACCCGAGTCGGGGCCGGCCTGAGAATGTCCGGGTAGAACTGCGGTTGGTGAGGGAAGCGGACGGCTCAGCCGGGCTTGACTGAGTCCGAGGGCGTGGGTTTTCACCACGTTCCCGTACTCCTCAAAGAGGCTCTGGAGGAGCTTCGTTTGTTTCCGGGTATGCGCGTTTTGGATTGCACGCTGGGTGGAGGTGGGCATTCTCTGGCTCTCTTGGAGCGAGGCGCGCGCGTGACCGGTTTGGATGTGGATGAAATGGCCCTCGAGGCGGCTTCGGCCCGGCTCGGGGGCTTTGCTGGCTTTCGAGCTTTTCAAGTCAATTTTGGCGAAATTGCTGAGGGCGACTGGATGGAGCGCATCGGCCCGCAGGACGGGGCGCTCATGGATTTGGGAGTGTCTTCGCCGCAATTAGATCGAGGGGAGCGCGGCTTCAGTATCCGTCGCGACGGTCCCCTGGATATGCGAATGGATCGGCGTCTGGATTTGAGTGCGGCCGATGTGGTGCGTGATTATTCCGAGGCCGACTTGCGTAGAATTTTTTTCGAGTATGGGGAAGAAAAGCAAGCAGGTAAGGTGGCCCGCCGCCTCGTACAGGAGCGCACCCGGCGGCCTGTCGTGACCACCGGGCAACTGGTGGAAATTGGTGAGTCGGTACTGGGTAGGCCGCGGCCGGGAAAGGTTCATCCGGCTACGAAAATTTTTCAAGCATTACGAATGGAGGTGAACGCCGAGCTAGAACGTCTGCAGTCGGGCCTGGAGGCGGTTTTTGAAATTCTTGTGCCTGGCGGTCGCCTTTTGGTGATGTCCTATCACTCCCTGGAAGACCGCTGTGTCAAGCAATTTATTAACGAAAGGCTCGGTCGCTGCCGGTGTCCCCGGGGGACGCCCATTTGTATCTGCGGAGCAAAGCCGTTGCTCCGGGCTCGCGGCAAAGCGATTCAAGCCAGTCCGGCCGAGATCGAGGCCAATCCGAGAGCGCGCTCGGTGCGCCTGAGGGTGGCGCAAAAACTATAGAAGGTATGGGCGGTATGCAAGAACCAAAAGAGCAGGGGGGGTCCAGGGGGAGACGGCAGTCCCCCCTGGAGCCAAAGCAGGGGGGTCCCAGGGAGGAGCCCAAAGATTGGATCACCTGGTCGCTGGCTCTGGGGAGCTTTGCGGCTGTCTTCCTGTTGACCATGGTCTTTCTCTGCCAGTATGCCATCCTGGTTCAGAATCACTATCGAGTGGTGGCCCTGCGCGATCGCCAGAAGGTATTGGAACGCGAGAAAGACCTGATGCAGCTAGAACTCCAGTCTCTGAGCAGCCTGGAGCGTGTCGAGGGAGTGGTGACCAGCCGGCTCAAGATGGTGCCTCCCGCCCACCGTCAGGTATTGGATTTGAGGAAAATTCAAGTTAAGGGGCAGGTGGCGATAGGCTCCACGGTTAAAAATTAATATTGAATTAAATTCCACAGGCTTTGGTCTCGGTATAGTGATCGCAAGGTAGCGGAGAGGAGGTGGTTTGAGGTGGGTGGATGGTCCGGTAAGACTCGCAATCGGCTGATTTTTCTTTACTGGCTCTTCACGTTTTTCTACGTCTGCCTCATCGGACGTTTGGCCAGCCTGCAATGGCTGAAGAACGAGCGCTTGCAACAACTGGCTCGCTATCAACAAGAAGGCGACATCGAAGTGCCCGCCCTGCGCGGCGATATCCGCGACCGCAACGGCGTGGTTCTGGCCAACAGCATCTCGCTTTCCTCGCTGGCGGTGAATCCCAAGGAAGTTAAGGACGTCAAAGAGGCCACCAGGCGATTGGCCAGCCTGATTCACATGCCTGAGAAACGGGTCCGCGAGGCCTTGACCGGTAAGGGAACCTTCCAATGGTTGGCCCGCAAAGTGCCCGACAAGGTGGCCAAATCTCTCAAAGAGCAGCCCATCGACGGCGTCTTCTTGTTACGCGAGCCCACCCCCGGCCGCCGCTACTATCCCAAAGGACGTTTGCTCTCCACCCTGTTGGGCGCCACCGGAACGGACGAACAGGGCCTGGACGGTCTGGAAGCCACCTACGACGAGTACCTGGGCGGTTCTCCCGGCGTGCTGCGTACCTTTATGGACCGTGACGGCTGGATGATTCCGGTGGAAAGCGCCCGTCTCTTGAAGAAGGCCGTGCCCGGCCGCCATCTGGTACTTACCATTGATGAAACCATTCAGTATGTGGCCGAACGGGAACTGGCCGCGGCCGTCAAGTTGCGCAACGCCAAAGGCGGCATTTGCATCGTCATGGACGTCAAGACGGCCGGTATTCTGGCGCTGGCCGTGATGCCCGACTTCCCGGCCGATAAATTTGGCGAAGTCCCCCCCGAAGTCCGCCGCAATCGCGCCATCACCGATCCCTACGAGCCCGGCTCGACCTTCAAGACCTTTACGATGGCCACCGCCATGAACAATGGCATCAAGCCCACCGACCTCTTTCCGGCCGCCGGCGTCATCAGTATCGGCGGCTGGACCATCAATAACGCCAACGACGGTCTGGGCGCGCAAGTGATGGAACCCGTCTCCGAGATTCTGGCCTTCTCGTTCAACGTCGGCACCGCCCATGTGGCCGAACGGCTGGGTAAGAAAGTTCTCGCGAAAGGTCTGGAGGATTTTGGATTCGGTTCTCGTACCGGAGTGGACCTCACCGGCGAAAGCGAGGGCATTCTCGCCCCCGTCAAAGACTGGGAGCGAATCAACCTGCTGACCATTTCTTTCGGCCAGGGCGTGGCCGTCACTCCGATGCAGTTGGTCTCGGCCATGCAGGCTGTGGCCAACCGTGGAGTGCGCCTTAAGCCTCACGTCGTGTCGGAAGTGCTCAATCCAGACAACACGGTGTATAAGAAGATTCCCATCAAGGAATTGAGTCGCCCTATCTCGCCGGCAGCCGCCCAGGACACCCTGGGCATGTTGCGGGGAGTGTGCGACCACGGAACCGGAAAACATACGGCAAATATTCCGGGCTATCGCACCGCCGGCAAGTCGGGAACCGCTCAGGTGGTTCACAACGGTGCTTACGGTGATACTTATATCGGGTCATTCCTTGGGGTGTGTCCCGTGGAAGACCCCAAGGTAGTGGTCTTGGTGAAAATCGAGGAGCCGACTCCGATCTATTGGGGTGGAACGGTGGCGGGTCCGGTGTTTGCGCGCGTTGCGCAGGAAGCGATGTGGAAATTGGGTGTCAACCCGTCGCATCCGGAGGAAATCAGTAGTGCTGCTCAGGGAGGCCAGAATAGTGAACCGAGATAAGGACTTAGAAGAGTTCCTTCGTCGTTACATCAACGTCCAGGCGGCGCCGCGTTCGCGTAAACCGGCTCAGGAGATCATGATCTCCGGCATGCAGCCGTTTGTGGGACCACGCCTGGATATAGGGCGTAACGGTCGGAAACGGTGGGTGACCCGCCTGGATCGGAAAGCCGATCTGAAGTCGGTGCCCAACCGATACCCCATGGTGTAAATAAGCGGAGGAACCTAAGCGTGTTGAATCTCAAGGTTGTTGCCGACCTGCTCGGTGTCACGGGAGCCTCCCATTGGGGGGATATTCCGGTTTTTAAGGTTGAATTTGATTCAAGAAGAGTGGCTCAAGGGGACCTGTTCGTATGCGTCCCCGGCTTCAAGGTGGATGGGCACGACTTTGCCGCCCGGGCGGTTGAGCAAGGCGCGGTCGCACTGGTGGTGGAGTGCCCGATAGCTCACTTGAAGGTGCCCCAACTGGTGGTCTCCAACGCCCGGCGAGCTCTGGCCCAGGTGGCCGCGCTGGCCTCGGGTTATCCGGTGCAGTCGCTACGCCTGGTGGGCATCACCGGAACCAACGGGAAGACCTCCACGGCTCACTTCTGCGAATCGGTACTGGCCGGAGCGGGCCGAGTGCCCGGGGTGCTCGGCACGATTCACACCAAGATCGCCGGCCGGCCTTTACCCACCACGCACACCACCCCTGAATCGCTGGTGCTGCAGCGCCTCTTAGCCGATATGAAAGAAGCGGGCTGTGACTCGGTGGTGATGGAGGTCTCTTCGCACGCGTTGGAACTGGAACGCGTCCACGGCGTGCCCTTCGACGTGGCTGTTTTTACGAATTTGAGTCATGACCATCTTGACTTTCATGGAGACATGGAGAGGTATTTTCAAGCCAAGCGAAAGTTGTTCTCGGGACTGCGCTACATCAAAGGCCGCACGGCTCCCTATGCGGTGATCAACGGCGACGATGCCTATGGAGCCCGGCTGCTGAAAGACTTGAAAGTCCCCTACATCAGCTACGGGCAGGGGCGCCATTGCCACATTCGGGCCACCGAGCTGAACATCGACTCCAACGGCGTTTCCTTTAATGTGGAAACGCCCATCGGCGGACGGCGCGTCGACCTCTCGATGTCCGGCCTCTTCACCGTCTACAACGCGCTGGCCGCCATCGGCGTGGGCCTGGCCGTCAAAGCCGACCTGGAACAAATCCTGCTGGCGGTGGAGTCGGTGGGCAGCGTTTCGGGTCGCTTTGAACCGGTGCGCGAAGGCCAGGACTTTGCGGTGCTGGTCGATTACGCCCATACCCCGGACGGTTTGGAAAAGCTGCTGGTTTCGGCGCGCCAGGTGACCAGGGGCAGATTGCTGACGGTGTTTGGCTGCGGTGGTGACCGCGACGCCAACAAGCGGCCGGTGATGGGAGAAATTGCCGGCCGTCTCAGTGATCGGGTGATCCTGACTTCGGACAATCCTCGCAGCGAGTCTCCGCAGGAGATTCTGCGCCAGATCGAGGCGGGCATGACGGCTTCCACCGCGCTGGTGGAGACCGAAGCCGACCGGGCTCAGGCCATCGCCCGCGCCATCGCTCTGGCGGAAACCGGCGATACCGTCGTGATTGCCGGCAAAGGTCACGAAACCTATCAGATCCTGGGTGACCGCACCATCGACTTCGACGACCGGGAGGTCGCCCGCATCGCCCTTCGGGGCCGCATGTTTCGAGGCAAAGGACAGTTGAAGACGCATGCCCTGACCTGGACCGAGAAGCGGCGTCCTTTTTATGACGGCGCCGTGGCCACGGCCGGAGATCACTGAAAGCCCATGCTGGGCTGGTCCCTGGAAGAAGTGCTCGCGGCGACGGCCGGTCAGAGCACTTCTTTGTCTTTTTCGGACGAACATGTGTTTGAAGATATTTCAACCGACTCGCGCCAGATGACTCAGGGTAGTCTCTTTGTGCCCCTGGTCGGGGCGCAGCACGATGGCCACGATCATGTGGCTTCGGCGTTGCAACAGGGAGCGGCGGCCGCTCTTTGGAGCCGGAGCGGAGAGGCACCGGCCGGAGTTATTCGTGTGGGGGATACTCTCCAGGCCCTCCAGGGCCTGGGAGCCTATCACCTGCACCGGCGGGTCAAGGCGCGAGTGGTAGCCATCACCGGTTCGACCGGAAAAACCACCACCAAAGACCTGGTGGCCTGCCTGCTTTCGACCGCCTATAAGATTCACAAAACACCGGGCAACTACAACAACGACGTGGGCGTGCCCCTGACTCTGCTGCAGCTTGAAATGGGTACACAGGTGGCGGTCATGGAGATCGCCATGCGCGGTCTGGAGCAAATTCGCCGGCTGGCCCTGCTGCTCAAGCCGGAAATGGGCCTGATCACCAACGTGGGCGTCTCGCACATCGAGTTGCTGGGGAGCCGCGAGAAGATTGCTCAGGCCAAAGGAGAGCTGATCGAGGCTCTGGATTCCGAAGCGGTGGCCGTGTTGCCCGCCGACAGCGACTTCTTTGCTTATCTCAAGGGCCTTCATCACGGCCCGGTGACCAGCTTTTCGGGAGATCCTGATAGCTCCGCCGCGGTCAAGCCGCTACAACGCAAGCAGCGCGGTTTGGAAGGCTGGCAACTCGAGTTCGAGGCCGGCCATCTGTGGGATTTCCCCTTGCCTGGCGAACACCATGTCGAGGACCTGGCGGCCGCCTGGGCGGTGGCCAAACATTTTCACATCGACCCGGCTCGGGCCGGCGAAGCCCTGCGCCAGGTTCGCCTGAGTCATCTGCGCATGGAGCGCCACATGTTGCCCAATGGTCTGTGCTTACTCAACGATGCCTACAACGCCGCCCCCGACTCCATGCGCTCCGCGCTCAAGGTGCTGGACTATGCTCCGGGTCGCAAGTTGGCCGTGTTGGGCGACATGCTGGAACTGGGAGCCTATGAAGAGCAGGCCCATCACGAGTTAGGCCAGTGGGTGGCCGAGATGGGCGTCGATTTGCTGCTGGCCGTGGGCCGACGTAGCCAGATCCTGGCTCGTAGCGCCAAGCAGGCCGGATTGGCCCCCGTGCTCTGGGCGCCTGACACCGATGCCGCCGCCGCTATGCTGACGCCTCAATTGAGTAATGGCGATACTTTGCTTCTCAAAGCCTCACGCGGAGTCGGCCTGGACCGTTTAGTTCCCGAATTGGAGAAGTGGCAAGATGACGCCTGAAATACAATCCTTATGGTTCGCCGGCGCGATGGGGGCCGGGCTGACCTTCCTGGGGATGCCCGTCTTTCTGGCGGGCATGCGGCGTCTGGGCTGGGGTCAAAAGATCCGCGAGGAAGGTCCCAAGGATCATCAATCCAAGGCGGGCACGCCCACCATGGGCGGCGGACTCTTTGTTCCCGTCGGCTTGCTGGCCAGCTTTTGGGCTTATCATTGGAGCGCCGATCTTCTGGCGGTTTGGATTCTGACCCTGGGCAGCTGGCTGCTGGGGATGACCGACGACCTGACCAAGGTCATGCGCAACCGCAACCTGGGCTTGAAAGCTCGCCATAAAATTGTGATTCAGACCGCGCTCAGTCTGGCCATGGGAATTTACCTGTGCTGCACTATGGAGCGACCGGGCGTGGAAATTCCTTATTTCGGCTTCCTGGCCGGCATGCACTGGGTGCTGATCCTCAGTTGGCTGGTGGTGGCCGGCACCACCAACGCCGTCAACCTGACCGACGGCCTGGATGGACTGGCCGGGGGGGCAGTGTTTTCTTCGCTGCTGGTCTACGGCGTGATTTGTCTGTCCGGCGGCCACGCCGACCTGGCCACCGCGGCCATCGGGATGGCCGGCGCCACGCTGGGCTTTCTCTGGTTCAACAGCTTCCCGGCGCGTATCTTTATGGGGGACACCGGTTCCATGGGTTTGGGCGGACTGCTGGCCGGCCTGGCCCTGATCACCCGAACTCCCTTTTTGCTGGTTATCATCGGGGGGGTCTACGTGATGGAAGCGGTCTCGGTCATCATGCAAGTTACCTACTTCAAGCTGACCAAAGGCAAGCGCATCTTTCGCATGAGCCCCATTCACCACCACTTTTGCCTGGGCGGGATGCACGAAGTCCAGGTGACCCAGCGCATGTGGCTGGTTTCTCTGGTGCTGGCCTTGCTCGGTCTTTATCTGCACCTGGGGGGGAAATTGTGAACTCGATTCCCCAATCCTGGGAAGGACAGCGCGTTTCCATTTTGGGGCTGGCCCGCAGCGGGCTGGCCCTGGCCCGCGTTTTGACGGCCAAAGGAGCGCGCGTTCTCTTGAGCGATCAGCGCGCTCCCGAGCAGTTGGGAGACATGCCGGAACAGGCCCGGGCTTTGGGAGCCGAAGTGGAGATGGGTGGCCACAGCGACCGTTTGCTGGAGGGCGACGTGTTGCTCATCAGTCCTGGTGTTTCCATCTACGCGCCGGTGGTGCAGCAGGCGCTGGAGCGCGGGGTGGCGGTGGCCGGGGAAGTGGAAGTCGCCTACCGGCTCTGTCCCAAGCCTTTGCTGGCGGTGACCGGCACCAACGGCAAAAGCACCAGTTGTTCCTTGCTGCAGCAAGCGCTGGGGTCCCGTTCGCGGTTGGCCGGCAACATCGGCATTCCCCTGGTCAGCGAAGTCAGTGGCGATTTGACCGGAATCGACTTCGTGGTGGCCGAGATCAGCAGTTTCCAATTGGAGACGGTGCACAGTTTCCGGCCTCACCTGGCTCTGCTCACCAACGTGACGGCCGATCATTTGGACCGGCACCGCACCATGGAAGAATACGTCGAGTCGAAGGCGCGCTTGTTTGCCTATCAGACGGGCGACGACTGGGCCCTTTTCAACGCTGACGACGCCGAGGCGCGCCGGGTGGGCGAATGGGTGGCCCAGGGCAAGTTGCCGCTCTGGCCCCACTATCCGCCGCCTCGGCGCAGCCACGCCAAACTTTTGCAATACTCGGTCCAGCATGAAGTGGAGCATGGAGCCTGGCTGCAGGACGGCTGGTTCTGGTTGCGCCTGCCGGGGGACGAGGCGCGCAAGGTGTTGCGCTGGCATTTTCCCAACCTTCCGGGCCCTCACAACCTTTCCAACGCGCTGGCTGCCTGCCTGGCGGCGCTCTGTGTGGGCGCCAGTTCCGAGCAGATCGAGCACGCCTTTGCCAGCTACCATCGGATGCACCATCGCCTGGAAGAAGTGGGAGCCCTGGAAGGAGTGCGCTTCATCGATGATTCCAAGGCGACCAACGTCTCGTCGGTGGAGTCGGCGCTGCTGACTTACGAAGAACCGGTGGTCCTGATCGCGGGCGGGCGCGACAAAGGTCTGAATCTGGATGACTTAGGCCGGGTCATCGCCAGGCATTGCCACGCGTTGGTGAGCATCGGCGAGGCCGGCCCGCAAATTGCCGAGCACGCGCTCAAGTACGGGCTCAAAGCCCATCAGCGCGCGTCCAGTATGGAAGAGGCGGTGGAACTGGCGCATTCGCTGGCTCCCCGGCCCGGCGTGGTGCTGCTTTCGCCCGCCTGCACCAGCTTTGACATGTTTTTAAATGCGGAACATAGGGGCGAAGTTTTCGCCGCCAGCGCTTCTCGCTTGATGGAAAAGATGGAGGAACGATGAGGTTACGTCAGGCTGATCCTTGGCTGATCACCATAACTGCTTGTCTCACACTACTAGGCCTGTTGATGGTGTTCTCGTCGTCCACGGTGATGACCGCCTCCTCGGGTGACTTTCGCTACGACCCGTTCTTCTTTCTCAAGAGGCAGGGGATGGCCGCCGGGATTGGAGTGGTGGCGCTGTTCTTTGTGCGCAAACTGGATCTGACCCGCCTGCGCGCGCTCAGCAGCGTGCCCTTCGCTATCGCCACCATCGGACTGCTGGCTTTGGTGATGCTGATTGGTCCGGAAATCAACGGTGCCAGGCGCTGGATTCCCATGGGCCCCTTCCAGTTTCAGGTGGCCGAAATGGCCAAACTGGCCTTGATTTTTTATCTGGCCGACTGTCTCGACCGGCGGCGGGAGAAAGTGGCTCAATGGTGGCGCATCATTCCAGCCCTGGGCATCTTCGGTATCATGCTGCTGCTGGTCGAGCAAGAGCCCGATTTGGGAACGGCCCTGGTGCTGGCCGGCGTCTTCATGGCCATGCTCTTTGTGGCCGGCGCCAAGCTCGAACACCTCGGGGCTATGGCGGCGGCCGGCGTGATGGCGGTGGTCACCATGATCATCGCCAAGCCCTTCCGCATGAAGCGTCTGGCCACGTTCGTCGACCCCATGGGCGATGTCCAGGGCGCCGGTTACCAGCTCTATAACAGTCTGCTGGCGCTGGCCTCCGGTGGTCTGGTGGGTCAGGGCATCGGTAACAGCCACCAGAAGTACAATTACCTGCCCGAAATGCATACCGACTTCATCTTCGCGATTCTCGGCGAGGAACTTGGTTTTATGGGGACTTCGGCCCTGTGCACACTCTACGTAGCCCTACTCTATAAGGGCTTCAAGGTGGCCGTGCAGTGCCGCCGTCCCTACCTGCGCCTGCTGGCTGCCGGGGTCACCTTCCAGATCGCTCTGCAGGCCTTGATGAATATGGCTGTGGCCAGCGGCTGCCTCCCCTCCACCGGCGTGCCGCTGCCTTTCATCAGCTACGGCGGCAGTTCCATCCTCTTCAGCCTGGTGAACGTGGGCGTGCTGCTCAACGTGGCCGACTTCAATGCCCGCAACGTCGAAGGCGAAGGCAGACCCAAGCGTCGCGAACGCCGCACCAGGCTGGGCTCCACCCTGGTCAGTTCCAGCGATGAGCGGGTCGCCCCTATCTCCAACGGCACCTGGGAACAGCGTGCCGCCGGCCAACGCTTGCGCCGCACCGAAGCCCGTCTCCCGCGCCCCGTTATCGAACCTACCCTGAGCGAGCGAAGTTTCGTCACCGCCCGTGAAACTCGGCGTAAACGCAACAAACGCGAGAAAGCCGAAGCCATTCTTTAGAAGATTTTTGAGGATGGCCCGTTAAGCTGCTGGGGTGGTGAACCCTGTCCTTTCGCAATTTCGAGTAGCCGGCCCGATAGTTCCGCCGCGGCCGGTGGTGGAGTCTGTTCCCAAGAGCATTTGCGATGCCTATTCGCCGGGTGAGGCCACGCCGCTGAACAAGCTGTCCACGGCTGAGCTGTGCGCCGAGACGGTGACCTTGAAATTGGACGAGACGGGCAAGCCCAAGACCGTAACCGGCGACGACTTCGGCGATTCCTCGCCGGTGTTCTGTACTCTGGCCGACGGCAGGCCGGGAGTGCTCAAGCTGGAGCGGCCCAAGTCGATGTGCGAACTCAAGCAGCTCGAGGCCTGGTGGGCTCACCAGGTGATTTCCTCGGATATTATGGATCGGCTCGGTTGTCACAGCGTGCACTACCGGGAAGCTCACGCCAACTATAACGGTGAGGTTTTGCGCGGTACCGCCTGCGAACTGGTCGAGGAAATGCAGGAACTGGCTGGCAACGAGAACCTGCTGCAGGGCTTGCAGGATCCGGACCGGGCCATTTTGGGCACGGTGGTGTGCGCCTGGATGGGCGACTTTGACCGGTCCATCAAGAACGAAAACATCTGGTTTGATAAAAACAAAGAGGTCATCTACGGCGATTATGGTTGCGCGGGACTCGAGCAAATCAACGCCTTCGGGGTGATGCCCAAGGTCAACCGCAAGCTTTTCGCCAGTGCCGCCACCCCCGAGAACGTCGCCGCCGCTTTGGAAAAGATTCGCGGCCTGAGCAATCGAGCGATTCATGACATGGTGCGCCAGGGCGCGCGCCTCATTCCCACCGTTACCAGAGAGGTGCTCCAGGAGATGACGGCCACCCTGATCAAAAACCGCGACCAGTTGCGCCAGGACAAAAGTTGGGGGCTGGACTTGATCGGACCCGCTCAGACCGACAGCTACGCCATGCCCGAGAAGATCGCCGCTGCTTTCCTTGACCGTATCCGTGAAAAATATGGCGACGACCCCAATCGCAGCAGCGCAGAAATCGCCCGTCTGGCCCTCGAGAACGTGCCCGGTTACGGGCCTGACAAAGGCAAGGATATCAACCTGGTCTCTCTGCAGTTGAGCAACGCTCTGACCCGCCGAGGGGAAAACGGGCAGGCCAAAATCGAGTTGCTGCCCGACTGTTTTTACGCCTGGATGCAACTGGCCAAAAAGATCTTTACGGTGGATGAATCGCTGGCCCTGGGCTTGGGCCTCAAGCATCGCGGCCTGTAGAGCAGGCTTTTTCGGCCACCAGCCCCGTGGGGCCAAGGCGTCCCGGGCTTACGCCCTCGAGGGCGGAGGACATCGTCAGGGGGCCAAGAACGCAGGCCCATGAGTCTGCTCAGGGCCTTGCTGCGACCTTTGCGCATTCCGGAAACGGTCGGACTGGATCTGGACAATCCGTCCACCACCCTGGTCCATCGCCGCTTGATCCGCAGCAAGCCTTTCTTGGAAGCAATCTACGTCGATTGGTATCGCTCGCTGGCGCGCCTGGACGGCGGATTGAGCGGTCCACGGTTGGAAATCGGCTCTGGAGGGGGGTTCTTGCCCGAGGTGATCCCGGGTACTCTGACTTCGGACGTCCTGCCTCTGCCTTACCTGGATTATCAAATTTCTGGAGAAAAGCTGCCGTTTGACTCCAGTTCTTTGGCCGCGATTTATATGGTCAACACCCTGCACCATGTGCCCGAGCCCGCCAGCCTGTTGCGCGAAGCCGAGCGCTGCCTGATGCCGGGAGGCCGGCTCGTTTGCCTGGAGCCGGCCCCCACTCTGTTTGGCCGGTTTGTTTACCGTTGGCTCCACCACGAGCCGTGCGACCTGACAGCAGGCCGGTCGCTGGAGAGAAGCGACGGCCCGCTTTCGCACAGCAATTCCGCCTTGCCCTGGATCTTGTTTGTACGCGACGCGGAGACCTTCCAGGCGGAGTTTCCCGGCCTGCGCCGAGTCGAGCTTTTTTTCCACACGCCTTTTCGCTATTTGCTCAGCGGGGGGGTCTCCTTTCGCTGTCTGCTACCGGCGGCTTCGTACAGGCTGGTGCGTGCTCTGGAGGAGGCTCTACAACCCTTCAGTGCCTGGTTAGGAATGTTCATGACCACCGTGGTCGAACGTCAGGGCTTGCGCGCCCACACTTCATAGCCGGGAACTTCCCAGACTTTTTGGTAGTGGTTGAAAATTCGAGCCCCTTGAAGTGCATACTCCTGGCGAAATTCCTCAGCGGGAGTGTTGCGGTATTCCGTCAGGATGACGTCGGGGTTCAGCACCCGGTGAAGAATGAAGGGCGTTTTTTCTCGATCCATAACGGCCGCACAGTCGATGAACTCCTTGTCCTCATACAGCCAGGGGAGTAAAACTGCCTGTTGGATCGGGTTATTTAATTTTTCCAAGGTGTAGACTCTGGAAAAATAGGGATAGGCCAGGACCGGGCTGTTCTCCGGACAGTGGTTTTCGATCCAGGCGTGCAGCTGATTGAGTGAATAGGCATTTTGAGGATCTGCCGCCCAGTAGGTTCCCGCTCGAGTGGCGATGGGATAGCAGAAGGCTACACTTACGGAGCAGGCGCGAAAAAACCACCCGGCGATTTCCAGGAGGCCCCAACCGGCAGCCAGGCGTTGCTGGCCGTCGAGCAGACACAGCATGGCCAGTTGAAAAGCAGGGGCGGCGTAACTCAAGTAATCAATCGTCTGGCAGTAGCCGGTCGTCAAAGCCCAGGCAACGCACCCGTAGGCCAGGGCTATTTGCGCTCGCTTCCGGCGCTTTTCGGCTATCACCCAGGCTAGCGGAATCGCGATGTAATAGAGTCCGTACTGCAGGCAAACCCGGCCGAACTGGCTCCAGGCGGCCAGGAAGTGAATGGTTTGGAAGCGGATATCGAGGTGGCGATAAAAAGCGCTCAGGTCGCTCAGTCGTTGCCAGCTGTAGGCCTGTCGATTGAAGGTGATGTGGCGGGTCAGAATGCGCAGGTGATTCAGCCAGACCTCGTGAGCGTAGCCCAGCCAGGGCAGCCATAAGACCAGGTCGGTCAGTAGATAAGCCAGGATGGTCTTGCCCAGTCCGGCCGGTCGGAAGCGCAGCCAGACCAGGATGACCATCAACAACGAAGAGAGTCCGTTGGATTGTAGGAACCAGCTCGACAGGGCGGCGCTGAAGCCTACCCAAATTGGTGTGCGTGGACCGGGATTCAGGGACCAGCGCAGCACCCAGTAGAAAGTGAACAGCGTGCTGCAGGCTCCGAACCAATGGTGGTTGAGTTCTGGCTTTTCGGCCACGCTACCGCAGGTCCAGAGCACCCAGGGCAGATAGCGCAACTTGCTGCTGGTGACCTGTTTGCTACAACTGTGAATCAGCAGTCCGGAAAGGGAGCTGACCAGGCCCATGAGCGAGCGTGTGCCCCACTGGCCGCTGCCGAAAACAAAATAGTAGGCGGCGGTGACAAAGTAGGTGCCGGGCGTATGGCGGGTCATCCAATCGCGATAAGGTAACTCGCCCTTCAGCAGGCGGACGGCCCCCAACGCCGCCACCGCCGCCTCGTCATCCATATCTTGATAAAGGGTCCAGTAAGGCACCGTGGCCAGCAGGCCCAGAACGAACAAGAGCAAGGTTTCCCTGTTGAGGTGGTGCTTCATTGACTGTCGGCTCCAGGATCGCGCTCGTACAGGCTGGCTCCGCCCAGGTCGCGGCGCAGTCGGTATCCCTGGGTGAGTTGGCGACGGGCCTCTTCCCAAGCCTGGTTGAGCATTTCGGCCGGGATGCCCGTTTCTCCCTCGATTTCGGCTGCACCAGGAGCCAGGTAAAGGATCCAGGGAACTTTTTTGGCCTGCAGTTCAGCACGAGCGGACTCGAAGGCGGCCGGCGGATCTAAAAAGGGTATGAGGGTCTGGCGCCGGATCGGATTTTTCAGGTTTTCCAAAGAATAGAAACTGACGGCGTAGGGAAACGCCAGGATCGGAGTTTGGGGTGGCAACTCGCGGAGCCACGAGTAAATGGTGGTGAGAGCCTGTGCCCGTTGGGGGTCGGCCAGATAGTAAACTCCCGAGCGCGTGCTCAGTGGATAGCTGTAAATCTGCTGCTTTAAGGCGAACCGCGCTGTCCAGCCGAGGACTTCCAGTCCGGCCAGGACTAGCGCCCAATAGCGCCCGCCGGGCAGCCGGCGCAAACCCAGAGTGATCAGCAGCACCCAGCCGGGATTCAGAAAGGACACGTAGAGAAGGGTCTGGCGATTGGCGGTGCCCAGAACCCAGCCCAGCATTCCGTAGACCAGTGCGGCTCCCGTCCGGTCTCGACTGCGCTCGCAGCTCCAGCCAGTCCATAATAACAAGACGGGGAACCCGACGTAGCGCAAGACGTTGATGAAGATATGGCTGGCCCCGGCGCCAAAGGCGACCACTCCCTGGGACAGGGACAAACCCTCGTAGTGGCTGAGAAAAAAGGTCAAATTGGCCAGCGAGTATGGCTTGTGATTGAAGCGCAGGTGTTTCCCCAACGCCGCGTTCTGCTCCACGATCAGGGCCCATTCCCGGCAGACCGGCAACCACAGTAACAGAGATGCGAGCAGGCAGCCCAACACGACCCAAATGACGCTGCGTAGTCGAAAGCGTACGGTCCACAGGATCACCATCAGGACGGCCACCAGTCCTTCGGATTGGAGGCACCAGCCCGCTCCGGCCACAGCTGCTCCCAGCAGGAGAGCATTTCGGCGACTCGGCTCGTCGACCCAGACCAGACCCCTCCAGAGCGTGCACACGGCCATGCCGCTGGCCAGCCAGTGATAGCTCAGGATGGGGAATTCCAGGATTCCGCAGGTTCCCCACAAGAGGGTAGGAAGCCATTGCCACCGGCCCTTGAAGCAGCGCTGCGCGGCCAGGTCGATAATTACTGCCGTCAGTCCGAAGACACAGGCAAAAGCCAGGCGTGTAGTGGGCGCCTGGAATCCCAAAAGGCCGAACCAGAGGGCCCCCAGCAGAAAGGAGCCCGGGCTCAAATGGGTGTCCCAGTCTCGGTAAATCGCCTCACCATCGAGAATGCGCCGCGCGCCCACCACCACCACCGCTTCGTCGTCTTGAGCCATATACAGGCTCCAAAATTCAAGACTGAAAAGGAAGGCGAAGGTGAAGACGGCCAGGCCGCGGAGGAGCGAGCGCACAATCGACGGTTATCGTTGGTTCAGACGGAATCCTTCCCAGGAATGTGCTGAAGGCAGGACAAAGGTACGGACTGTGATCATTGTGGTTGTGCCCGCCTACAACGAAGAGGCCAATGTGGGCCGGTTGCTCGAAGACCTGGCCGATGGGTTGGGCCAATTGATGCCTAATTCTCGGGTCACCATTGCGCTGGTCGATGACGGCTCGGCCGATAGCACCTTTGAAGTCGCCGAGCAGACCCGGCTTCGCCTGGAAGCGAATCAGCCGCTTTTCCGCTGTGTTTTGCTGCGTCACGAGAAGAATCGAGGGTTGGCCGAAGCCATCAAGACCGGGCTCCTTTACGCCTGCGATATTGCCGATGATCGCGATATTATTACCACCATGGACTGCGACAACAGCCACACCCCCGGCCTGCTCGTCCATTTGACCCGCAAGATTTTCGAAGGCTACGACGTGGCGGTGGCCTCCCGCTACCGGAACGGCAGCCGTATTATCGGCTTGACTCTGTTTCGCCAGCTCCTCAGTTGGGGGGCTTCCATCTTGCTGCGCAGCTTGATGCCGATCCCGGGAATTCGCGACTACACCTGCGGATTTCGCGCCTATCGTGCCAGTTGCTTGAAGCGGGTGGTCCGGGAGAATCCTACCTTTGTATCGGAGAGCGGGTTCTCGGTGATGCTCGATATTCTGCTCAAAATGTACCGGCATGATCCTCACCTGGCCTTTGTGGAGATCCCTATCTTGCTGCGCTACGACTGGAAAAAGGGGGCCAGCAAGCTGCGCGTCGGGCCCACCATCCGCCAAACTCTGCGCCTGGTGGCCCGCCGCCGCCTGGGACAATGGGATGACTAAAGCCTTCCGATAATCGCTCGGCCGGGGCGCGAAAGTCGCTCGGCAATGCGGATTGCTTCCAGGTAGACGTTGGTTCCGGCCCCTTTGGCGTGTCCCTCGATAGCCAGGTGGCGGCGAAAGGCGCTGGCCGCCGGGGCGGCCCGGTACAGACCCACCATGTGGCGGACGATTTCACGCAGAGGGGTCCCGCCCGCCAGTTCCGCTTCCACGTAAGGCAGGCAACGGCGCATCACTTCGGGTGGGCTCGGATCCGGTTCCGTGGCCTGGAAGAAAAGACGATCCACCTCGGCCAACCAGAAAGGCTCTTTGTAGGCCCGCCGGCCGACCATCACTCCGTCGACGTGTTCGAGGTGGGCTTGCGCCTGATCCCACTCGGTTACCCCCCCGTTGAGGACGACCGACAGTTCCGGAAACTCGCGCTTCAGGCGATAGACGTAGTCGTAGCGCAGGGGCGGCACTTCCCGGTTTTGGCGGGTGGAGAGCCCGTCGAGCCAGGCTTTGCGCGCGTGCACGATAAAGACGCGGCAGCCGCTTTCCTTGACCAGGCCCACGAACTCCGCCAGATGGTCGTAGCTTTCTTGTTCGTCAACTCCCAGGCGGGTTTTGATGGTCACCGGGATCTCCACCGCTTCAATCATGGCCTGCATGCAGGCTTTGACCACCTGGGGGTGGCGTATCAAGTGTGCTCCGAACGGGTTGCTTTTGCCTTTTTTGCTGGGACAGCCGACATTGAAGTTGATCTCGTCAAAGCCCACTCGCTCCAGCTCCCGCGCCGCCGCGGCCAACATCTTGGGGTCGTTTCCCCCCAATTGAAAAGCGACCGGATGCTCCCCTTCGGAATAGCGCAGCCAGCGTTGTTTGTTACCGCGCACGATGGCTTCGGGCGCCAGCATCTCCGCGTAGGTCATGGCATGACGCGTCAGTTGGCGGTGAAAATAGCGATTGTGGCGATTGGTCCAGCCCATCATGGGAGCGATGCAGATGCGCCGGTTCAGATCTAACGGGTGACTCACTTCCAACGGTTACCCACTTTGGCAAAGGTGACACCGAAATGACACACTCACCTGTTTACTTAAAGTTCTAAGGGGAGGTCGGCAGTTTTCGCGCCGGCACAAAATTGTAACTGAAGTAGAGGGAGAATGGGTCTCCCGCCTAATCCCTTGAAAGTAATTCACGTCAGGAGAGCGCCCCGGCATTGTTGTCCCGCGTCATGTTAGCTGGAGGAGGAACCGGAGGGCACCTGTACCCGGGTCTGGCCGTAGCCGACCGGCTCCGCGAGAGCGGCGTTGCTTGTCGCTTCGTGGGCACCAGCCGTGGCCTCGAAGCTCGCGTCGTGCCGCAACGCGGATACCCGCTGCATTTGATCCACGCCCGCGGCCTGGCGGGCCGACCCTGGCACAAGCTTTGGGCCGTGTTGCACACGATGTGGGGCGTGTATGATTGTCTGGGCCTCATCTCCCGGCATCGCCCCCAACTCCTGATTACCACCGGCGGCTACGTGTGCGCTCCCGTTTTACTGGCGGCCAGGTTGCGCAAACTGCCGATTTTGATGCTGGAACAGAACGCTTTACCCGGCAAGGTCAACCGCAAGCTGGCTTCTTTGGCCCGCCGCATCTGTCTGAGTTTCGAGGAATCCCGCAGGTTTTTCCCGGCCGACCGCTGTGTCACCACCGGTAATCCCGTGCGCCAGGAGATCTTGCAGGCCACCCGGGCCGAGGGCCGGCAGCACTTTGGCATCGCAGAAGAACGCCGGGTATTGCTGGTGACGGGCGCCAGTCAGGGAGCTGCCAGTCTCAACCAGGCGGTGCTGCGCGCGCTGCCGCTCTGGAAAGACAAAGCCTGGACCATTATGCATCTGACCGGGCCCAATCATCTGGCCGAAGTAGAAGAAAAGTCCCGCCCTCTACTGGCCGATACGCTGTTAGACTATCGGCCGATCGGATATATGGCCGAGATGCACCTGGCGCTGGCCGCCGCCGACCTGGCGGTGGCGCGGGCCGGGGCCAGTACGCTGGCGGAGTTCACGGCGGTCGGACTGCCGTCCATCCTGGTGCCTTACCCCTTCGCGGCGGAAAAGCATCAGGATTACAACGCGGACACTTTGGTCAACCGCGGCGCCGCCTTGAAATTGGACGACTCCGCGGTGGTCGAGTTGCTGGCTGATACGGTGGCCAGTCTCATGGAGGACTCCCAGCGTCTAGGAAAAATGGCTGAGGCCAGTTTGGCCGGTGGTCGTCCCCAGGCGCTTGACCAGATCGTTGAGCTTATCGAAAAAGAGCCGTGGGGCTGAGGAGAGGTAATTCAAATGAAACCAGGACAGAAAATCCACTTTGTTGGGATTGGCGGCATCGGTATGAGCGGCATAGCCCGAGTATTGCTGCAGCTGGGTTACCAGGTTTCTGGTTCGGATCTGAAAGCTTCAGCCATCACCGAGAACCTGCGGGAGTTGGGCGCCATCGTCTACCTCGGCCACCAGGCCGAGAATGTGGCCGCCGATGTGGAAACGGTCGTGCTCTCCACCGCCATCAACGAGAAGAACCCGGAAGTCAAAGCCGCCCTCGAGCGCGGCCTGCAAATTATGATTCGCAGTCAGATGCTGGGCTTCTTGATGCGCACCCGTTTTGGCATTGCCATCGCGGGCACCCACGGTAAGACCACCACCTCTTCCATGATTGCGCACTTGCTGGAATATAGCGGTTTACGCCCCACCTCGGTGATCGGCGGTGAGGTCTATGGTCTGGGTTCCAATGCTCAGTTGGGCGTCGGGCCCCACCTGGTGGCCGAAGCCGACGAGTCGGACGCCTCCTTCCTGGAGCTGGAACCCAAGATCGCCATCATCACCAATATCGACAGCGACGTGAACCTCTCGGCGCCTCATTTCGAGGGGCATAATTTTGACTACGACAAGACCATGGCCATGATTGAGCGCATGTTTGTCGACTTCATGCGGCGCGTGCCCCAGGACGGCAGGCTGATTCTTTGTGCCGACGCCCCGCTGGTGATGGAACAGCGGGCCAAAGTCACCGCCCCGGTGGTGACCTACGGTCTCAACCCCGAGTCCGATATCACGGCCGTGGACCTGCATCTCAAGGGCTTTGCCTGTAAATGCACGGTGGTCATCGCTGGCCGCCGGGCCGGCACTATGACCCTGCAGATTCCCGGCAAGCACAATATTCAGAACGCGTTGGCGGCGGTCGCCGTAGGCCTGGAATTGGGTCTCACCTTCGAGCAAATCAAAGAAGGTCTGGAAGCCTTTCAGGGCGTCAAACGCCGCTTCCAGATTCTGGGCACCCAGGGCGGCGTCACCGTAGTCGACGACTACGCTCACAATCCCGCCAAGGTGATGGCCGCTCTCCACGCCGCCCGCTGCTGCGCGCAGGGTCGCGTCATCGGCGTCTTTCAGCCCCACCGTTACACGCGTACCAAGTTTCTCGCCCACGAGTTCGCCGATGCTTTCGGCGATGCCGATATTCTGCTGATGACCGATATTTACTCGGCCGGCGAAGTGCCCATTGTCGGGGTACGCAGCGAGATGTTGATCGAGAAAGTGCGCGCCGGCGGCTCCAAGTCCCGCGTGGTGCACACTCCCGGCCAGAAAGAAGTGGTCGAATTCCTGCGCCGCGAAGCCGTCGCCGGCGATGTGGTCATGCTCTTAGGCGCCGGTGATGTCGGCAGTTGGGGCCCGGCTATCCTCGATTTTTTGACCCAACCCCTCTCTAGCCGGGCCGCCGCACTTTAGAAACATCAATCAAGGTAGCGGACGCCGGTCAGTTCTTCGGAGATTTGCCAGAGGCGTTGTTGCCAGGCCCGATTGCGGGAGGCGGTGCTGGAGTTGACGCGCACCGGGGCCCCTTTGCTCTGGAGGAAGCCGTCCGGACCATAGAAGTCGCCGGGGGCGACGCGGGGGTCGGCGGCGGCGCGCAGGCCGGGTAAGGCCCCGCCACGGGCGTCCTGGCTGAGGAAGCGCTGGGCCAGTTTGAAAAGCCAGCCCACCAGGACGTTGCTTTGCACATGGCGCAGCAGTTCGGTGCGCGCCCAGCCCGGATGGGCGGCCACGGCCAGCGTCTCGCTGCCGGCCGTCTGCAGGCGGCGCTGCAGTTCGTAGGTGAAAAGCAGATTGGCCAGTTTGGACTGAGCGTAGGCCCGCACCGGATGATAGCCGCGCTGCCAGTGCAGATCGTCAAAGTTCATGGTGCCGAAGTGATGCACAACGCTGCTGACGGTTACGATGCGGGCGTTGCGGGTGGTGCGCAGCAAACTGATGAGCTGGCCGGTCAGGGCGAAGTGGCCGAGATGATTGGTGCCGAACTGCAGTTCGAAGCCTTCCCGGGTCAGGGAATAGGGTGGAACCATGACTCCCGCGTTGTTGATCAACAGGTCCAACCGGGGCAGTTGCCGGCGCAGGCTCTCGGCGCACTCCCGCACGGATTGGAGTGAAGCGAGATCGAGTGCAACCACCCGGATGGGCAGCGCGGCTCCCTGGGTTTCCAGGCGCTCGGCGGCCAGCCGGGCTTTGATTGGATCGCGACAGGCCAGCCAGACCTCCGCTCCCCGCTGGGCCAGCACCTTGGCGGTCTCAAAGCCGATGCCCGAAGTCGCCCCCGTAACGACCGCCTTCTTGCCCGACAAATCCGGCAAATGGGTCAAACCCCAAGCTCTCATGGGGACCTTTCTACCCTTGTAGGGTCGACGGAATCTTGGGCGGCACACCGATCAGATCGCGGCGAATGATGGCCAGGTTTTCGAAGATGCGCCGGCCGAAGGTCACTACCGCGGCCAGATACATTTCCACTCCCAACAGATCGCCTACGTAGGTCATGAGGCCGGCCAGGATCAGGTTGGTGGTGAAGCCGGAAACGAAGACGGATAGATTAAAGCGGTTCTCGATACCGGCGCGAGTGCCGCCCAGCACCGAGTCCAATCCGGCCAGGAAGGACACGGAGACGTATTTGGCCAGGTTGGGAGGCAACGCGAACGGCATGTATGCGCCGATCCAGACCCCCAGAACCATGGCCGCCATCACCCAGATCATTTAGCCCCCTAGGAGTGGGCCGCGCTGACGGCGCCCGTCTTGGTATTTTCCGGCACCGGCTGGGCCAGACGGAAGGACATGCTGCCGCCGAAGGCGGGCGTGACGATTTCTTCGCTACTGTTGATCTTCACCTCGCCGCCGGAGCGAATCAGCATGGCCATACTGTCGAAAAATCCGTTGGGCATGCGCAGTCCGCCCTCAATCTCTTTGGCCGGGCCGATGGCCTTGACTACGAAGGGTGAGGCCAACTGCACGGTATTGACCAGGACCGAGGGGCCGACGCAGCGGATCGAGCTGCGCGTGATGATGCGCTGGTCGTTAATGGAGACGGCTTCGGCCCCGGCCGCGAAAAGTTCGTTGGTGAGCGTCTGCAGATCGGCGTCGTGAATAATAAAGAAATAAGCATCTTCGTCCGGTCCGGGGCGGCGCTTGGAGTCAGCCAGCGTAACGGTCACGCCGGGGCCTTTCATGGCCATCAGGCCGGCCTGCATGCGGGCCTCGGCCATCTGCTTGGCCAGTTCTCCGAAGCCAGTCCCCTCCTGGACCAATTTGGCTTCAATTTCGCTCAGACGAGCGCGCGTGGCCTGCAGTTCTTGGGTAATTTTATCGCGCTCTTCTTCGAGATTCTTGATCATCGCAATCAATTCAGGTTGCTTGGAGGTCGACTTATTGGCGGTGGTCTGGTTGCGAAATTGAAGCGAGACCAGGATACCCATCAAGATACTGGCCATGGCGACGGGGATTTGCCAGTTTTGGGCGGGAGAAGATTTATCCACAATGGACCTTTCAGAATTTCAGACCAGTGACCGCCCGAGCATAGCACAGGCGCATAGGGTCGTAAAGCGGTTCAGGTGGGATGTGGTTCCGGAGTCTCCGGCGGTTTCGGAGGATGGAGCAAACGCACCACGGGAGTTGAGAAGCGTAAATCAATTCCGGCCACCTGCTGATGCTGCATCACCGAATTCATTAATGCGCGCAGCACTTTCAACTTGTAATTCAAGTTGTCCAGGCTGCCCAGTTGTACGTCCACCGGGTATTGGCGCGAAAAAGTGCGAAAAGACAGGTTGCCGCGCTGATCCATCGTGTAGTACCAAATCGAGGCGGGAAATTCCTGTTCGATCAAGCCGCAGGCCTGGCTACAGGTGGCGATCAGGGCCGGGTGCAGGCGCTTGCCGACCTGGATGCTCTCCTCCAGTTTCAGGCGAGGATACTGGTTACTGGTGCCTTTGAGCTTGCGCAGCACCAGGCCCTGTTCGTCGACGGCGTACCAGGTGGGGTTGGGGGTGTTGCTGGCTACCTGGTAAACAGGTTGGCGCTCGTGCACCGTGATGTTGACCTGGCCCGGCAGAATGTAGCTGACATGGGCACCGGCCACGTTTTGCAGTTGAGCCACCCGCCCGGCCACCTCGCCGGGCTGTTGGCGCCACAGGTACTGGCCGTTCTTGAGTCCGCATTGGCGCAGCACTTGTTCGCTGGTCAGCGTTTCCGTGCCGGCCACGTAGATGCGCTGGACCTGAAACAGGCTGCTGGTGAAGAGGATGACCTGGGCGAGCAGAAAGATCAGGACCAGGAAACAGTGGCGGGAACTCACCGACCAGGCGGGCAACTGGAAGCTATTGGCTTTGTTGCGATGGGCGCGCTGGCGCCGCGGCCGTGGCAGCGGTCGGGCTGAGGTCATTCGTGTATTGGATTGCACAGCGGGTCGTAGCATGGCGAAGCCTGAAGATGTTGGTGAATTAAATTCAATTTCCTGCTCTCGGACAGGAAATTTCGGCTTCGAGGACCGCTCGCCGCGAGCACGAAATCCGGGGCGTGCTTGCCCGTCTCTTCGGACTGTTGCAAAGGATAGGTCGCTCGCTTATGCTGCCGGTCTCGGTATTGCCCGTGGCCGGCCTGCTGTGCGGTCTGGGAAGTCAAAAGTTACCGTTTCTACCTGGTATCGTGACCCGAGTGATGAATCAAGCGGGCGGCTCCATTTTAGGCAACCTGCCCTTGCTTTTCGCCCTGGGCGTGGCCCTCGGCCTGGCCGAATACGAGGGGGTGGCGGCGGTGGCGGCGGCGGTGGGATACTTTGTGATGCTGGCCAGTCTGGGCTCACTGGCCGCCGCGCAGGGGCACAAATTGGAGCCGGTTCTAGGCATCCAAACCTTACAGACGGGGGTTTTTGGCGGGATCCTGGTGGGGCTGCTGGCGGCCGCCGTCTATCGCCGCTTCTATCGCCTGGAACTGCCCGCCTACCTGGGCTTTTTCGCCGGCAAGCGAGCGGTACCCATCGTGACCGGCGTGGTTTGCCTGTGCCTGGGAGCACTCCTCAGCGTTCTCTGGCCGCCCGCCCAGGTGATCATCGAGCGAGCCGCTGACCAGGTGGCCAACGACAACCCGGCTGTTGCGGCCGGTATCTGGGCCGTGGTGAATCGAGCTCTGATTCCTTTCGGGCTGCACCACATCTGGAACAATCCGTTTTTCTTTATCATCGGCTCCTTCACGGACCCCTCTACCTGCGCCGTCATTCATGGCGATATCAACCGCTTCCTCAGCCACGATCCCGGCGCCGGACTGTTAGGTGGGGGTTACTTGTTCTCCCTCTGGGGGCTGCCGGCCGCCGCTCTGGCCATGTACCACTGTGCTCCGCCCGAGCGGCGCGGCGAAGTGGGGGGACTGCTTTTCTCCGGCGCCTTGACCTCAATCCTGACCGGCATTACCGAACCCATTGAGTTTTCTTTTCTGTTTGCCGCTCCCTTGCTCTACGTGTTGCATGCTTTGCTGGCCGGCCTGGCCTGCTGGCTGATGGTAACCCTTGGGGGGCACCTGGGCATCACCTTCTCCTTCGGATTGATCGACTATATCGTGCTCTTTCCCCTGCACACGCGCCCCTGGCTGGTGTGGGCCTTGGGGCCGTTCTTCGGCCTGGCTTACTACCTGATTTTTCGTGGGGCCATTCTGCGTTTCGGGCTGGTCACTCCGGGTCGCGAGGCGGCCGGCTTGCTGGGGGCCCTGGGCGGACGTGACAATCTTCGTCACTGGCGGCTTTGTGGCGAGCGCCTGCGGCTGCAGGTGAAAGACCCCGGTCTGATCAGAGCGGATGCTCTGGTGGGCGTCCGGGCCGTGCAGGAGTTACCCGATAAGATTGTCCATCTACTGCTGGCTCCGGAGTTTGACCGTCAGCCTTGGGAACGCAGCCACTGAAGGGTGGCCTGGCGCCCCGATTTGGATTCAAACTCCAAGATGGATTCGATCGATCGGCCGAAGGTATAGTGCTTGAGCTTGAGCAGCCGGTCGGCTTCGGAGCTGCCCTTCAGGAAATGAAATTCCACCCAACGGGCCATGCCCTCGCGCAGACTCAGGTTCTGGGTGAGAAAATTGGCTTCGCGCTGGAAGGCGTGCACCAGCTCGTGGGCCACCAGCGACTTGAAGCGGGCTCGTGTCAGCCCCGGTTTGACCCAGATTTGATGGGCGGAGTTGCCTTTGAAATCCACCATCTGATGGCGAGCCAGATTGCCGTCGGGATTGTAGACCATGGCTTTCCAACCTTGGGCGGGAGGCGCTTTGAGTTCCAGCAGAATGGGCCAGCTCAGCTCGATAGTGAAGTCGCGGCTCAACTGCGTGCGCACCTCGGCCAGAGCCAGCTTGGCCTGGACCCCGTTGTCGATGGTGGAAGCACTGCTGAACTCGCTGGTGGTGAGGCGAAACTGGCTCTGGCCAAAAAAGGCGCGCTCGATGGCGCGGCTCACTTCGGTGAAGACATGGGCCAGCCACTGCGCCACCGCCACTTTACTCGGCCTGCTCGATCACGAAGGTGAAATGGTCCGGGATTTGCTCATCCCACAGCTTCCGCCTCCAGCGCTTGCCATCCACGCATTCCTGCTCGAAGGCTCGGGTCAATTCGGCTTCCGTCCAGTTTTGCAGATGGGTCAGCGGTGGACAGTAGCACATGAGCGGAGTCTCGGTGTAAAGGGGCGCGCCGACCTTGCCGCAACGCAGCATTTCGCGCAGGCAGCGGCTGAGCACATCATTGACCAGGTGTTCAAAAATATCGAAGGCCAGGTAGAAGTCAAAGAAATTGTCCGGAAAAGGTAGGTTCAGTATATCCACCCGGTGGGTTTCGATGGTTCCAGGAAGTTCTCGGAGTTCCGCCAGCTTTTTCAGAGTCACCAGCGAGGATTCCGCCAGGTCGCAGGCGTGGATACGGCGATGGCTGTAGTCACTCAAGGTCAGGCAGATGCGTCCCCAGCCACAGGCCAGGTCGCAGCCCTGCAGCTCCTCGCCCGCCGGCAAGAAGGGCTCTAGATAGAGGTGCGGGGCCTGCATTTTGAGGACGATCCGCCAGTAAGGCAAGTCGCCCCGCCCCACCGCTCCGCGCTCGCATTTGCGCACCAATTCCAGACGGGCCCGGGCCATTTCCGGCAGATCTGCATAGAGCGGGGCCATGTGCGCTCGCAGATCGATATCGTCCGGGGGAAAGAAGCCGATGGCGTCCATAAAGCAGATGAACAGGGGGCTTTGCCAGAGCACTCCCACCAGTTCCTGATTGGCCGGGTCGGGCGAGGGAGTCAGCTCGAGCCGCCGCCACTCGGCCAATTCCTGACGGACCACATCTTCAGGCAGTGCTTCCAACAACCGGGAGGCCCGTGCATGCAGCTTCTTGTTGGCGAAGACCGGCACAAAATTGCCCCACAGCTCCTGGCAAAAATTTTGCAGTCCGGGTAACTCAGCGAAGGCCTGAGCAAGAGTGATGGCCATAGTCCGGCCATTTCGCCGCGATCTCAGAGGGCCCCCCCGCCGATTGTGGAAACGCCGCTTTTATGGGTGGGGTTCGCGATGTGACCGTGGGGCAGTTGCTGGAGGAATGGAGCCGGCGCTGTCCCGACAAGTTGGCGCTGGTGGCGGGGGAACGCTCCCTCAACTTTGGACAACTGCAAGCGCGCGTCGAGTTCGTGGCCGGAGCCTTGCACCGGCTGGGGATCGAGCGTGGTGACCGGGTGGCCGTCTGGCTCAACAACCGCCAGGAGTGGATCGAGCTGCAGTTCGCGCTGGCCCGCCTGGGAGCCATCCTGGTCACTGTCAACACGGCCTTGCGCAGCCAGGAGCTGGATTATTTACTGCGCCAGTGCCGGGCGCGCGCGCTGATCTACATGCAGGGGACGCATGGTCTGAATTTCGTCGAGGAAGTGGCCGGATTGAACTACCGGCCGGACTTCAAGATTTTCGTGGACCAGCCGGTGCCCCCGGAAGCCATCGACTACCACAGCCTGCCCTCGGGTCCGGTGGCCTGGCCGGACATCGGCCTGGACGAGTGCCTCAATATGCAATACACCTCCGGCACCACCGGCTTCCCCAAGGGAGTGCGCCTGACCAGCCGCAATATCGTCAACAACGGTTACTGGCTGGGCAGAGGCCTGAGCTACACTCCGGAAGACCGGCTCTGCCTGTGCGTGCCGCTCTTTCACTGTTTCGGCTGCGTTATCGGCGTGCTCGGAGCCTATACCCACGGCGCCAGTTTACATTTGGTGCCGAGCTTTGAGCCGCTGGCCGTCATGGAAACGGTGGAGCGCGACCGCTGCACGGCTCTCTACGGCGTGCCCACCATGTTCCTGGCTCAATTGGAGCACCCGGAGTTCGAGCGCTTTGATTTCTCAAGTTTGCGCACCGGCGTCATGGCCGGCTCGCTGTGCCCGGAAGCGCTCATGGGCCGTGTTATCGAGCGCATGAATTTAAAGGAAATGACCATCGCTTACGGACTGACTGAAGCTTCCCCGGCAATCACGCAAACCTTACCGGATGATCCGTTGGAGCTGCGCACGCAGACGGTGGGCCGGGTGCTGCCCGAGCTGGAAGTGGAGATTCGCGACCCCGCCAGCGGGCGGGCCCTGGGAGCGAATGAATTGGGTGAACTGTGCGTGCGTGGCTATAACGTGATGGAAGGCTACCACGATGATCCCGAGGCCACGGCCAGAGCGGTGGATGAGCAGGGCTGGTTGGCCACCGGCGACCAGGCCGCGATCTGCCCCCGGGGCTATGTGCGCATTACCGGCCGCATCAAGGACATCATCATTCGCGGTGGGGAAAACGTCTCGCCTCGCGAGGTCGAAGACCACTTACGATCCCACCCGTCGGTTCTGGATGCTGCCGTGTACGCGCTGCCGCATGAGAAATACGGCGAAGAGGTGGCCGCGGCCATCCGCCTGCGCCCCGGCCGGCAAGCCGGTGAACAGGAGCTGAAAGAGCACTGTAAAGAACACTTGAGCTACTTCAAGATCCCCACCAGCTGGCGTTTCGTGGAGGAGTTTCCCTTGACCGCCTCCGGCAAGATTCAAAAGTTCAGGCTGCGGGCTTCCCACCATGCTGGGGCGCAGGGCTGAAAATCGCCGCGGGGAAAGAAGTGCCATGCGTAAGATTCTCGCCTGGCTCCTGCTCCTGACCGCTTTAGGATACGCCCATTCCGTCGACTATCAGGTGGACTCCGCCCGAGCGATCGTGGTCACCGCCCGCTTCTCCGATGAGGATGCGGCCAGCTATTCGCCCTTTGAGGTGTTCCGGCCGCAGGAGAAAATCGCCTTTCAGACCGGCCGTACCGACCAGTTGGGCCGGGTGGTTTTTGCCCCGGATAGACCCGGCACCTGGTTGGTTAAGGTGCAGGCCGAATCCACTCACGGACTGCACGGTATTTCCGTGCCCATAGAGATCGGACAGGATGCGGTCGTCGTCACCTACAAGCGGCCCCTGGTGGCGACTCATACCAAGTTGGTGGTGGGGGTGGCTCTATTGATCGGATTTTTTGGGCTGCTTTCGTTGTTTCGCAAGAATCAGGCCGTTAATCCGTGACGTTCCAATAGTTCTTTGTCTGCCAGGAGAGCTGCCGTGGTTCCCTGGTAGACGATCCGTCCCTCGTTCATCACGATGGCTTCCGGCAGCAGTTCCTCCAGCATGGCCAGATCGTGAGTGGCCACCAGCATGGTATTGGGTAATAGGCGCAGCAATTCGATGAGCGAGCGCCGGGCGCGCGGATCCAGCCCGTTGGTGGGCTCGTCCAGGGCTAACAGGGAGGGTTGCATGGAGAGAACGGTGGCCAGAGCCACCCGCCTTTTCTCTCCGCCGCTCAACTGGTGCGGGGAACGCTCCCGGGCTTGCTGCATTCCCACCGCCGCCAGCGCCCGTTCCACTCGTTGCTCCACCTCGACCGCCGGTAACCCTGCGTAGAGCGGTCCGTAGGCCACGTCCTCAAAAACGGTGGGACAAAATAGCTGATCGTCCGGATCTTGAAAGACCAGGCCGACTTTTTGACGGATTCGCCCCAGGTTGGCCGCGTTCAAGACCAGACCGTCGATGACGATGTTGCCCCGCCCCTGCAGAATTCCGTTGAGATGGAGCAGCAGACTGGATTTTCCGGCGCCGTTCGGCCCCAGCAGGCCCACTTTGGCTCCGGGCTGCACAGTGAAGCCGACCCGGCGCAGAACTTCGCGGCTTCCATAGGAGAAACACAGCTCTTCGATGGTTACCATGGCCGGCACAGCATCGCCATGGCCAGTTGCGCCAGCATCAGCAGCAGCCATTCCCGGGCACTCGGGCGGGCCGGGGCGCTCAGTCTGCGTTCGCGGCCATCGTAGCCGCGGCTTTTCATGGCCAGATAGACGCGGTCGCCTCGATCCAGGGAACGCACCAGCAGGCAGCCGGCCGTCTGGCCGATTTTGACGGCCCTCCACCACCAGGAGGGCGGACGGTCGCCGGCGCTACGCGCCAGCCGGGCCCGGTTCATGCGGATGAGTTCCGCGTGGAGCACGTCCAGGTAGCGCATCATCAGGGTGACGATGGAAAGCAGCAAAGGGGGCAGACCCAATTGGCTCAAAGCCAGCAGCAGGCGCGGGCGCCCCAGCAGCGAGACGGCCAGCCAGGCGGCCTGGGCGCCCAGCCAGGCGCGCAGCAGGATGGTGAGGAAGCGCTCGCAACCGGGCTGGCTGAGGGGATGTCCGGCCAGATAGGTCCAGGCCGGACCCGGCACGGTGAAAATCAACGGCAGCGCGGCCACGGAAAAAGGCGTCACTCCCAGGGCCCGGGCGGCCAGGCGTAGAGGGTTGCGTGCGGCCGCCAGCATGCCGATCCAGAGCAACAGCGCGAAGCCGGCCAACCGCTCCCACTGGCCTACCGGCAAGCAGCCGAGCCAGATTAGATAGGTGAAAGTCAAGGCCAGAGTCAGGCCGGGGTGCTTCAAACCAGCCCGCCCGCCAACAGCACCAGCAGCAGGCCGATGACCAGCCAGCCGGGAGCTGCTTCGCGCCAACTCAGCGGGCTGCACTGGCGGCGTTGGCGCAAGATGCCCAGCGCCGCGGCCGTAGCCAGGCCTTCGCCCAGGCCGACCAGGCCTTGAGCGGGCAACATGCCGGCCAGAGAAATCTTGAGCGGCGAGGCCCCGGCCGCGGCCAGTTCCAGGCAGGTGGCCAGGGTGCTTAACTCGATGCTGATCCAGGCCGCCACGAAGGCCCAGGCAAAGGCGGGGAGACGCAATTTTTGTCCCAGCCAGCCCAGGCTGCAGGCGCCCATGGCGCCCACCAGCGCCATGTTCACCACGTTCCAACCCATGGCCAGCAGGCCGCCGTCACCAAAGAGCAGGGCCTGCATGGCGATGACCACCGTCAGCACCAGCAGCGAAGCGGCTGGACCCAGGGCCAGAGCCACCAGGGCGGACCCTTGCAGGTGGGCGCTGGTGCCGCCGGGCACGGGAAACTGCAAGGATTGGGCCACGAAAGTGAAGGCGGCCAGCATTCCCATAGTGGGGACCCGGCGCTCCAGGTCGGGAGATTGCGCGCCGGCATGCGCGGCCCAGGCCAGAGCGGGCGCGGCCAGCAGCCATCCGGCCGCACAGAAGTTTGGCGCTAAAAAGCCGTCCGGGATGTGCAGTGCGAGGGCCAGACTCATCGGGCTGCAAAAATTCCTGGAGGCAACTGCCGTTCCTGCTAACTGCCATGAGTTGCAGGAAGGCCACTCAGCCCAGAGCCAGATAGGCGTGGGGGCAGTGGGAGGGGACCATCCAGCACCAGTGGATCAGGTTGCGCAGCCAGTTCTGCGTGCGCGCTTCGGCCACCCGGTCGGCCGCGATCAGGGAGGGCAGCCGCTGTTTCAAGCCCCGCGTCAGCACGTAGCTGTGACCCACCGCGTCGGCTACGAAAAAGACCCGTCCGGCCTCGGTCTGGCAGAGCAGCCCGTATTGCCCGTGGCAGTGCCCCGGCAGGGGGACGGCCAGCACCGAACCGTCGTCAAACAGGTCAAAACCGGTCACCGGCCCCTGGGTGCGGCGCGGCAGATTCTCTAGCCAGCTGGTTCGCTCCAACTGGCCTGCGGGCCAGAGAGCCGGGTTCCAGCCCAGGTGTAGAGGACCGCCCAGGCGGGAGGATTCATAGCCTTCGCGCGACGTCAGCAGGATTTCCGGGCGTAGCGCGGTCAGGCCGGCGCCGTGGTCGAGGTGAAAGTGGGAGAGAAAGACCCCGTCCAGGCGGGGCGTGGGAGGCAGGCCGGAGGGCACTCGCATGCGAGACAGGCGGACAAAAAGACGCAGGCTCCAGTCCACCTTTTCGAGGTACGGGTGCAGCCCGGTGTCCAATAACCAGCAGCCGGCCCGCGGATGTTCGAGCACGCCGACCAGCACCGGCTGGCGAATCACCTTCCAGCCGCCTCCCCGCATCAGGAAAAGGCCGGGAGCGGCGCATTCGCCCCACGGGAAAAAACGTAGTTTTACGGTGGGGGTCAAGGACGGCACTTCCCTGGCCTTCGCACTGGAGTAGTTGTTCGACCTCTTGTGAAAAAGGTCACAAGTTGCTATGCTTTTTTTGCAAATACGCAAAATCTTTCCAGAGCTCTCCAACCGCCCCCGTAAACTCGATCATCGGAGGTATACCTCTTGAGCTTTCTCTTCGATCTCATCAGTCTCCAATTTATTCAAGGTCCAACTTTTCTCTTCGTCTACGCCGGCCTGATGCTCGCCTGTGGAATCTACCTCAACGGCCTGCGCCAGGGGTTACGCCGGAGCGGCATCCAAGAAATCCCCCGCCGCGAACTTAATCCCTACGAACTGGCCTACCTCCGCGACGGCGGCCGGCGCGCTCTGGCTACCGCCGTGTTGCAACTGGAGGCTAAAGGAGGCCTGCAGGTCGATCATGAGACTCGGCCCGCTCCTCTAACCGCCATCGCCGGCTACCAGAGTGAGGATCCGTTGGAGCAGGTCATTCTCAGTCAGGCCAAACCGAGCGTCACCTTGCCTGAACTGATGTGCTCGCCCTCGGTTCAAGGTCAAATTGCCGCCCTGCAAGCCGACCTGCAGGCCCGCAACTGGCTCATTGCCCCGGAGCGGATTCGCCGGGTCAGCAAGCGTGCGTCCCTGGCCCTCTTTTGTCTGGCGGTGATGGGATTGACGCGTTTCTGGATCGGCCTGCTTCACAATCGACCCGCCATGTACTTGCTGGCCGAAGTAGTGTTCATGTTCCTGGCCTTCTGGCACTTTTTCTCCATCTTGCCCAAGCGCCCGGCCGAATCGGATGACTATCTCGAAAAGATGGTGCGCGAACGCTCGGCTCTGGCCGCTACGGCCCGGGCCAACCCGGACGCCCTCAAGAGCGAAGACGCCGCCCTGGCGTTGGCTCTTTTCGGCACTGCGCCGCTGATGCTGTCGCTGCTGCCGGCTCCGACCTATTCCAGTTCTGTTGATCACGGTTCTTCCTTCAGCTGCAGCAGCTCGTCTTCCAGTTGCAGTTCCTCCAGTAGTTGCAGTTCCTCGAGCAGTTGCAGTTCTTCCAGCAGTTGCGGTAGCAGTTGCAGTTCCTTCTCGAGTTGCGGCGGATGAGTTTGAGGCTGGGCCTTGGCGTCAGCTGGCGCGCTCAACTGGCGCTCTCGATCGAGCGCTACCCGCAACTGGGCTTTGTGGAATTGATGGTGGAGCATTTCCCCAGCCATAAACCTCTGCCGCAAGCCGTGCTCAATCTGCTGGAGCGCGGCGTGCAGGCGGTTCCCCACGGGCTATCCTTATCCTTGGGTGGAGCCGAGCCGCCGGCGCGCGAGCGCCTTCGCGAAATGGAAGCACTGGCGCGCCGCTGCCATGCTCCGCTGGTGTCGGAGCATCTGGCCTTCGTGCGTGCTCGTGAACTGGAAAGCGGCCACCTGCTGCCGGTGGAGCGCACTCCCGAGAGTCTGGAGATTGTGCTGGACAACCTGCGTCAGGCCCAGCAGGCTTTGTCGCGCCCGCTTTACCTGGAAAATATCGCCACCATCGTCGACTGGCCGCAGCCGACTTGGGAGGAGGCCGAGTTTTTGCGGCTGCTGGTCGAGCGTTCGGGCTGCGGGCTTTTGCTGGATGTCTCCAATCTTTACGCCAACAGCCGCAACCACGGCGGCGACCCGCTGGAGTTCCTAAGCCGAATTCCGCTGGAGCGGATCGGCTATGTGCACGTCGGGGGAGGGGTGGAGCACGACGGAATCTATCACGACACCCACGCCGCTCCCCTGCCCTCTGAGGTGATCGATTTACTGGAAGAGCTGTGCGCGCTTTGTGATCCACCCGGGGTGTTGCTGGAGCGCGATGACGACTTCCCGGGCGAGCAAGAATTTCTTGAGGAAATGGCCAAAATTGAAGGAGCTGTGCGGCGCGGACAGCGCCGGCGGGTGGAGGCGACGGTATGAATCGCGAGCAACTTCTGGAGCGCCAGTATCAACTCTTGAGCTGTCTGGTAGCCGCCGGACCGGATCCCGAGGGAATGCCGGCGCGGCGCTTGCGTATCGTCAGCCGGGGGTTGGCCTGCAAACGCCGCCGGGAGGCCCTTTCGAGTTGGCCCGGTCTGGCCCGGCTGGCAGGCCAGGTCGAGCCCTGGTTTGATCTGTATGCGGCCACGCATCAGCGCCCGGCCGGCGGCTCGCCTCTGCTGGACGGCTATCAATTCAACCTGTGGCTGGCGCGACGAGGTGTGGCCGTGGCCATTCGCACCGTCTGCGAATGCCGCCCTTATCGCCAGAGCGTGGTCCCCCGGCCTGCCTGGCAACGGCATCTGTTGAGCCTGCGTTATGGTCTGAAGGAGTGGTGGCGCCGGCAATCCCCCGAAGATACCCTGAAAATCTCTTTACCCACCCCGGTCTAAGTCATAGACTCCTCGAATTACCAATTCAGCAGGAGTCTTTATGCAATCTTCCTCTCTCGGCCGCGTCTGGACGGCCGTACTGCTCAGTTCCCTGGCCTTCTTCACGGCTGCTTGCGGCGGAAGCGACAGCAACAATTATGGCGGCTTTTCTCAGGCTCAGGTGAACCAGTTCCTCGGAAACTTTGCCGGTCGTGGAGTTTTGAGCAACGGTCAGACAGGCACCTTGAATATGCTGGTGGCAGCCGATGGGAAGGTCAGTGGGACCTTCCAGGTGGCGAACCCTGTGGTGGCCGCTCTGGCTACTTTTAGCGTGGCCACCGGTAGTTATAGCATCAGTGGCTCGGTTGACCCCAATACGGGAGCTTTCACCGTGACCGGTACCGTGCCGGACTTCGGCACTTTCTCCATCACCGGTGTGTTGCCCCGGAACGGTGGGCTGGGAACCTATCTGGTAACCCTTAATGGTCAGACTTTCAGCGGCTCGATTCAGTCCGGCACTACCCCACCCAACAACAATAGCAATCCCTCAGGCGAGAACACCAAGCCGATCTTGGGCGGCACCCTGAGCAACTTCTTGTTTTCCGGCAATGGCTTCAATGGCGTGAATCCGCCTCTGACCAGTCCTTCGGTGACCGGAGAGTTGACTACGGGTAGCAGCGATAACAATCATCTGGTTATCGGCCTGGCGCAGCCCGGCGTTGCGCTGGGGGACTTCCGCACGCTGACTTTCCTGGTGGTGACTCGTGGCAACCCCCTTACCACCGGCACCTATAACATTCTTCAGAATGGTACCGATAGCGGCTTTGGGGTGAGCCTCAGCGACACCTCCGGCAACACCGTCAACGCGGCCTGGGCGGAGACCGCCGAGACGAGCGGAACCTTCACCATTACTTCGTTGACCGATAGTCAGGTAGAGGCCGACTTCGACGTGAGCCTGGTCGGGCCCAACGCGGAAACCCCGGGCACGGCTCAAGGCACGTTCAATACTTCGGGCCACATTGTGGCTAACTTCTTGAATCTTCCTTAGGAGTGCGGCCGAAAAACCCCCTTGACGTAGTCAAGTAGGGGTTGCAGGCCGGGTGACGTTCCACAGGTTGTGCTAGAATCCGGCCGTCTATACAACGTCTAGCGGGAGGAGCGGCTTGGCCGCGACGGAGCTGGGGTTTTCGGCCGGAGTTCTAGCGGTGGGTTAGAGCCAGCCTTGCTGGCGGGCCTTGTCCAAGGCCTGCCGGCGCCCGCTGACCTGGAGCTTTTCGTAAATGTTCTTGACGTGTGTGTGCACGGTGTGCGAGCTGACCACCAGTTGGGAAGCAACTTCCTTGTAGGAGAAGCCATCCGAGAGGGCCTTCAGGACTTCGTGCTCGCGGTCGCTCAAGGGATCATGGCTGGGCTGAACTTCGCGGATCAGCAGGCGGGCGATCCTGGCGGTCAGGGGAGCGCCTCCTTCGGAGAGAGTGCGCAGACTGCGCAGCAACTCGGCAGGGGTGCAGCCCTTGAGCAAATACCCGGCCGCCCCGGCTCGTAAGGCGGCCAGCACGGTGGCGGGTTCCTCAAAGATGGTGTGGGCGATGCAGTCGATTTCGGGGTGGCTCTGGTTCAGGCGTCGGATCAATTCCTGACCGCCCATGCCGGGCAGACCCAGGTCGACCAGAATCACCTGGGGGAGGTCGGCCTCGATTTGTTCGAGCAGTTCTTCGGCGCTGCCGCAGGCGGCCGTCAACTCGAAGTCTTCTTGTCCGGCGAGAGTCTGACAAAGGCTGCGGCGGCAGCGTTCATCGTCATCCACCAGGGCAATCTTGATTCTACTCACAGGGGTAGATGGATCTCCAATCGCACGCCGGTCTGCGTGCTCCAGGTCAGGGTTCCGCCCAGATCGGCCACGCGTTTTTCGATGCTGTTCAGACCTCGGCCTCGCGTGACTTGAGCAAATCCCCGCCCGTTGTCTTCAAGTTTTATTTCGATTTGTTCGGCGAAGTCCAGAGACAGTGATACCCTATCGGCCTGAGAGTGCTTCTGGGCGTTGTTAAAAGCCTCACGCAGGAGACGGAAGAGGGAAAGCGCCAGCGCTCGTGGCAAACAGCCGCTCAAATCGCCGCCGGCGCGGAAATGGAACTCGCGGTCGGCGAAGAGACGGTTTCCGTAACCGCGCAGTTCGGCCACAAAGCGAGTGCGCTCCATCTGGTAGTCGGGGCTGTCGTATAGGAAGCTTTGCAATTCATGCAGGGCTTCGCCGGCCAGGGTGATCACTTCCGGCTCCTGGCTGAGCAGGCGAATGCCCGCCAGAGCGGCGCCTACTCCGTCGTGCAGGTCTCCCAGCAAGCGTTCGCGCTCCTCTAACCGCTGGGCTTGTTCGCGGTTGGCCTTTTCGAAAAGTAGTGCGTTTTCCAGATAGAGCGAGGCCTGGCGAGCCAACTGATCCAGGCAGCGCATGGTCTCGGAAGAGTAGGCGCGTCCCCGGGGTAGTGGGCCACAGCGTACGCTGTCGTGCGCCCCGAGGCTGAGCAGAACCGTAGGTTCTCCTTCCAGCTCCAGGCGGGCCCCGGGTTGGCCGTCCCCAGATTCCAGGCGGATCCACTGGGGGGCCAGCAGTTGCTCGACGGTGCTCTGCAGGGCCGCGCAAACCTCGGCGGCGGGGCGGCCGGCCGTCCGGCTGCGGAGCAACTCCAGCGCTTGTTCACTGGAAAGCGGCCGGCGGCGAAACCATCCGGCCAGAACTCCAGCCAACTTCCAGCGCACCATTCCGTAGCCGCTGGCTAAGACCGCCAGCAGAAAGACCTGGCTGGAATCGAAGGAAAAGCTTAGTCCCAGCGCCGCCAGCACGGCCCATTCACAGAAGAGTAGCAGCACCAGCGTGAGAGCGTAGGCCAGGGTGCCTTCCAGAAAGGTGCCGATGTCGAAGAGACGATAGCGGTGCACGGCTACGGCCATGCCCAGGGGAATGAAGATCAGGAAGGCGCCGGGCAAGGTGTCGGTCATCAGGCGGTGGCCCAGCAGCAGCATGGGAAAACCATTGATCAAGAGCCAGGGCGCCACCCCCAGCGCGAACCCGGCGCCGATCCACTTCATCTGCTGGCGCTCGATAGTGGAACGATAGCTCAGGCTGGCTTGCAGAATGGCCAGCAAAGAGCCGAAAAAGAGACCGGGCACCACCACAGGGTGAAGCGGTATGCTCATGGTAAAGATGACGAAAGCGCTGATGGAATAAATAAAGGCCAGTAGCCAGGGGCGGGTGCGGTCACGCGGGATGAGCAAGGAGAAGTGGAACAGCAGACAAGGCCCCAGCACGAAGGTGCTCACGTTGATCAGATTGACCAGCTTCCAGAGGGGCGGCCAGAATACCGTCTGGGCCAGTAAAGAAGCTACGTTGGTGATGTAGACCAGACTCATGGCCAGACACATCAGGTAAAACCAGAAGGCTTGACGCCCGGCGCTAGGTCGCAGGTAAGTGGCCCAACCGACCACAAAAAAGGCCACCCCCACCGGCAAATGCAGCAAGGCGGAGTTGTGCAGAAAATCCCAGCAATGGCGTCGCACCGGCACCGACAAGCGGCGGGAGCCGATCTGCAACTCGACCTGGTCGCCCCGCAGTTGCTCATAGAGGCGAGCCTTCTCCGCCAGCCACTGCAGCATTTCCGCTCGCGACTGCAGGGCCGAGTTGTCGACCATGAAGGTATATCGAGTTACCGGTTGCCCGGCCAGAGATTCCAGGCGTTCCCCTGTCTGGGCAATCCAGGCCTGGCCATCCCAGGCAAAAGTGTAGGGTAGACGCGGGGACTGATAGAGGGCCAGGCAGGCTGCCAGCAGCAGCCACAATATCAAAGCGAGCCCGCCGGCCAGAGCAATTTTACGAATCAACCTCCCTTCAGAGCCTCCTCGGCGCTCTGTAAATCCTTGTGCAACTCTTTTTGGCGAGCCTGGCGCAGGTGGGGGGCGGGAAAGACGATTTTGTCCAGGTCGTGGAGGGCCGCCTGCATAACGCGTTCGAGCTTTTCGGCGGTCAACAGTTGGGCTTTGTAGAGCAGTAGGGCTGCTCCCACATAGGTGTCGAAAACGGCTACGCCGCTCTGATCGCACACGGCCCTGCGGGGAGCGGGTAACTCTTTCACGTTGTGGAGCAAGGCTTTGGCGACCTGAACCCCGTAGTGGCGGGCCGCTTTGCTGAGAAATTCCGGATCCGCCTGGCCGGTATCGCCAAACATGACGATGCGCATTTCCGGAAACAGGCGGTAGTGGCGTTCCAGGTTGGCCCATTTCTTCGAGAAGATCCAGGGATGCACGAACTGATGAACCAGAGTACCTGTCAGGAGAGTGAGTTCTTTGACTCCCAGAACCCCCAGGCGTTTGCGGTAGCGCCGTTCTAAGATTCCGCTGCGGTCGCCCACACGTCCGGTCAGCACGACCAGATCTCCCCGGAGTTCCTGGTGCAGTTGCAGCACACCCGGGTAGACGGTTTTGGGCGGGAAGCGTTTGTCCGCCCAGTTACAGTAGATGGTGTCGTCCAGATCGGTGACGATGCGAACTTCCTGGCACGGATGAAGGCGCCCCTCACGGTGGATGTGATCGAGGATTTGCTTGCGATAGTCGCTGCGATCGATATCGTGAAAGAGGAGTTGGGCCAGGTCGCGGTGGTCATCGCAGCGATCGATCTGGCGCTTGAGCACGGTCAGGTCGTGGCCGTGGGTGGCCAGCATGAGGTCGCGGATGGCTTTCTCGCGCTGATAGTAGGTGGGCCCTACCTGCATGGCCTTGATGAGAATCCCCCGGCTGTGCAGGTTGATCTCGGCCAGTCGTCCCCGGACGATCTCTTTGAGAAAGACCTTTTCCGCGGAACTGCTCAGGTCATGAAAAGTCTTGGCGAAGTCGGGCGAGGCGATCCATTCATTGAGCGCCGCCCCGTTCATCTCGCGTAATTGGCTAAGCATGCTATGGGCTTTGCGCTAGTCGGCCTTCCTCCTGGAAGGGGGGATGATCATTGGCGGGCCCAGGTGGGCGTGTTGACCACGTAGGCGGCTCGCGCGTAGAGTTCGCTGTCAAATTCCTCTTCGAGCTTCCAGTGATGGTGAAGAGCCTGGGCGGCAACCAGGCTGACGGCGGTGGCGGCCAGAGCGGAGAAGAGCGCTCCCAGGAAATGTCCGCTGACCAGCACCAGCACGATCGTCAGGACCAGGTAGGCCATGGCCAGGCAGGGACGCTGTTCGCGCCGGCGGCGGCGCCATTCGATGCCGATTTCCCCGACTTCGTCGCCGGGCAGGGCTTCCACCAGCTTGAGGAATCGCTCCAACTGCCGGGTGCATTCACCGACTTTGCTTAGTTCCTGGAGTTTTCTGCTCCAGGTCAGCATCAGTTCGAAGCGTCCAAGGCGGTCAGCGTTCATAGATAAATTCTAATCAATTGGGATAAGCGCCAGGCCTAACCAGGGCGTTTTATGTGAACGGGTAAAGACTAAAGTGTTACAAGCGTGTTAACTTTGGGAAGATCATCGGGAGATGAGAAAGATGTTGATCGGCACGACTTGCCTGGTATTGCTGGG
Organism: Vulcanimicrobiota bacterium; assembly: GCA_019637395.1. Classification (GTDB taxonomy): domain Bacteria; phylum Vulcanimicrobiota; class Xenobia; order Xenobiales; family JADMJV01; genus JADMJV01. The sequence continues at coordinate 193,151 of JAHBVR010000007.1, read as the reverse complement.
CTATCTTTCGCTGTGTGGGGCCATGTGGTACTGGCAGACCCGCTTTATGCTCTTCCCCAGGGTGGGTTTGGTTCGCACCCCCCGGGATGTAGGGCTGACCTTTGAGGAGTGGCAGGTGCCTTCCGGTAATTCTCAGGTGGTCGCCTGGCAAATCGCTCCGGCGGCCGGCGCCAACCAATGGATATTGCACTGCCATGGTAACGGCGGAAACATCGATGGGCGTTTAGAGTTGGCCAGGGAACTTTGCCAGCGCGGCCTCGGAGTGGTGCTCTTCGATTATCGCGGCTATGGTCGCAGCACCGGAGTGATCAGCCGCGAGAGCGAGCTCGTCCAGGATGCCCAGGCCGTTTATGATCGCCTGGCTCAACTGCGCCAACCCATCTACATCTATGGTGAGTCATTGGGAGGCGGCGTGGCCTCCTGGCTGGCCGAGAAGAATGCTTGCCAAGGATTGGTTTTGCAATCGACCTTCACCAGTTTTCTGGAACGGGCCGGTGAGAACTACCCTTTTCTCCCCCTCTCTCTCTTGTCCCGCTTTCAATTGGATACCCGCGCGCGACTGGCTCGTTTGAACTGCCCGGTGCTGGTCATTCACGGTAACCGCGATGAAGTCATCGGTTTTCATCACGGTCAGGCTCTCTTCGCCGCCGCCAGGGAGCCCAAAACTTGGGTGGCGGTCGAAGGTGGCCGGCACGACTTGCCCGAGGACGTGCTCGCCCGGGCTGTCGCCTCCTGGGTGGCGGACGTCCGCTAACGGTTGGCCTGGAGCCAGGCCCAGGCGGCCTGGGCGCGCACCGCGCCGGCGCCCTGGGCTTCGGGGTGTTCGTTGTTGAGTTTGACCGAGGTTTGTTCGATGGCCTGGCGGGCCTGAGCGGGAGTGAGTTCCGGCTTCGCTTGTTTCCACAGGGCGATGACGCCGGAGAGGGCGGCGGCGGCGTGGGAAGTGCCGCCTTCCACCCGGTATCCGCCGCCAGTGACGGGCTCCAGCCAGCCCGAACCGGGTGCGGCCACGGTGGCATGGGCTTCTCCGGCGGGCGAGCGGTGGGAAAAGTCGGAAAGGGTCCAGGTGTGGCTTTCCATACTGGCCACCGCGATGGCGCTGGGAGCGGAAGCCGGAGCTTGCATTTTGCTTGGCGCCGGCCCGTCGTTACCGGCTGAAGCTACCACAATGATGCCCCTGGCGCTGGCTTCTTCGACGGCCTTGACCAGCTCGGCGGTTTGCGCCGGGTCGTCCTTTTCCTCGCCGGTGAAGGACATGTTGAGCACCTGGATGTTGTAGCGCTCTCGATTTTCCACCGCCCAACGAATGGCTTCGGCCACCTTGCCGGGCTGGAGCGCGCCTTTGTCGTCGGCTACCTTGAGGCCGATGAGCCTGGCGTTGGGCGCCACCGCCGGGTAATTCTGCTCTTTGCCCAGGCCGCTGATGATGCCGGCCATGGCCGTGCCGTGAAAGTGGTCGTCGTGCACGTCCTGCTTGTCGTCCACGAAGCTCCGGTAGGCGACGATATTGCCTTTCAGAGTGGCGTGGCTGGAGAGGCCGGTGTCGAGCACGGCCACGCCCACGTCCTGGCCGGTGATGTCTTGCTTCCAGAGTTCCGGCGCCTGTATGCTTTCCAGATTGTCCCAGTGGCTATCCAACGCCGTTTTCCCTCGGTTGGGAAAGAGCCAGGCGGCCGCCCCGCCCAGGGCCAGGCCGACTCCCATTCCCACCAACGGCTCCAGAGAGCCCAGCGTTTGGTGTATAAGAGTGGTCGTCAGACCGGCGCTCAACCCCGCCACCGCGCCCACGGCGGCCTGGCGAGCGATCAACTGGTCTTTTCTTTGCAGAACCATCTCGGAGGCGACCATGCTCTCGGCGCCCGCTCCCCCCACGACCCCGGCCCCGGCGCCCGCGACCGTGCCAAAAAAGGCGCCCGCCGCGCTGCCCACGCCGACAGTGACCGCGTCGGCGGCGCCCTGCTTCCAATCCAGCGGGCGCTTCAGGCGGGGTTGTAAGACCGAGTTGATTTGTTGGACCTTCACCCGTCGAGCTTAAACCATCGGCCTGAAAAAGTTCTATCTCAGGTCGAAAACGGCATAAAGCGGCAGGTGGTCGCTGCAGTGCCATTGGGGACTGTGCCAGATGTAGTCGATGCGCAAGGCCGGCAGAGTGGACTCAAAAGAAAATCCCCAGCCCACTCCTCGCGCAGGCAATTGTCACGCGCTTGCGAGTTGGAGTCGCCGGCCACCAGGCAACGGCCCTGGATCAGCGGCAAAAGGTTGGCGATTTGACCGCGCCGTGGGGGGCAGCCCTCCAGATTGTGCGGGCTGCGGGTTGGCCAGTTCAGACAGAACCCGCTGCCCGCCAGCCAGAGCAGCCAGCCCAGCCGCAAGCGCGCGTAGGCCAGGAGCGGCAGAGGGAGCCCGGCCGGCAGGTGGGGCAAGGCAGATCAGGATGGCTACCGGCCACCAGGCATGAGCCAGGCCTTCGAGCAGCCGGAAGAACAGAATGAACAGGCAAAAAGCCTGCTCGCAGCGGGTCAGGATTCGTTCAGCGGTCGTCAATCTGTTCGATGCTAATGCCTGCTCGGTAAGAGATCAAGGGACGCTTCTGCAGCACGGCCGTCAGTTGATCGGCCACCCGCCAGGCCGCCAACGATTCCGCCGGAGTGGCGAAGATGGCCGTTTCGCCCCGAATGGCCTGACAAAACAGGGTGGCGTAAGGCGGCCGGTCAGGAACGCGCGCGTCGTAGGGGATTTCCAAGCTTTTTTGGGTGGTGGGAAAGTCCACCCAGATGCGCGCGATGGGATTCATGGTGGTGTGAATCACGGCCGGCTGGCCGGCCGGTACGGACCAACGGCTGGCCAGCTTTTCGGGTAAGGCGCGCAGGTAGATATCCACTCCGGAACGTTTGTGATCGACGCCTTTGGCGTTGACCAGGCGGAAGGGCACCGCGCCCCAGCGGGGGCTTTTGACTTTGAAGCGGAAGGAGACGTAGGTTTCCGCCTGGGAGGGAGCGGCTCCGGGCGGAGAACCCTGGGCGGGGTCGTTGAATCCTTCGAATTGCCCGCGCCGGCAACTGGCTTCGTCCACCTCGATGTTTTGGACTACCTGCTGGCGCTGGGCCCGAATGGCGTCGCCGTTTTCCTCGGCGGGCAGATCGCAGGCCATGGTGGAAAACACCTGAATGGCGTGGTTCTGCACCATGTCCTTGACCAGGCCGGTGTCGCGAAAGTAAGGACGGTCGTTGCTCTTGATGCTTTCCAGCACTTTCACGTCGAATTTCTCGACGTATTTGGAGGACAGGGCTTCGTCGACGACCGGGTCGCTGCGGAAGCTCAGCATATTGGTCATACCGGGGTAGGCCAGAAAATGATCGACCAGCAGCACCTGACCGGGTTGAAAGTCGTGGACCAGCTTTTCGTTGAGAGCGCGTGCCTCGGAGGATTCGTTGCCGAAAGGTTTTTCCAGCAGGATGCGGCGGAAGCCGCCCCGGGACTGCCGGCTCAGCCCGGAGAGGCGCAGGTTGTCCAGGAAAACGCCGTAAAGTTTGGGGGGAAGAGCCCCATAGAAGACGGCGTTGTCGTCACCTAACTCGGGGGCTAGTTTTTGATAGTCGGAGGCGTCCTTGACGCTGACGCCGAGGATCTGAGCCTCGGGGTCGTCCAGCCGGGCCAGCTTTTTAAAGGCCTCGAAGCCGGTCTGGCTGATCGGCTTGGACTCGGCGTCGCCGGTGCGGAAGGCCTCAAGATAGGGGCCGGCCGGCACGGTTTGCTGGCCCAGCAACACCAGGGGGTCTCGGCTGCCCTCCAGAGTATGCGTTTCCGCCAACTGGACCATGGCGTCGCGCACGGCTCGTTTGCTGACCAGATCGCCGGTGGCTCCGAAAACGTAAAAGTGACAGGAAGGGAGCGGCCGGCTGGAGCCGACCAGCAGCTCCACCCAGGGATTCCTTGGCCGAGTTGTGGTCTGAGCTAGAAAAACCGGCGGGGTCGGGGGGAGAGCCGGATAGGTAGGAAACATCCAGATATTTTAAGCCAATCCATCAGGAAAAAGGATGAAGTTTTTATTCAGATCGCCAAGCACCGTCCAGGCACAGCCAGCTCCAGGAGCTGTTGGCGATTTGTCGCCGCCGGCGTAATTTTCGCTCCGCCTTCATTTTAATCAACGACTACTGCCGGTAGTACGGCATCGGAGCGGCGGTGGTGGGAGTCGGTGGAGGGCTCGATTCGGCGCTGGTCCTGGCCTTGTTGGTGCGCGCCGCGGCTCAGCCCAACAGCCCCCTCCAGCGCAGCGAAGTCTATACGCCCTGGGGGCCTCCCGCCGACTCGCGCGGCAGCGGCAAGCTGGCGGGAGAGTTTGAACTCCAGACCCAACCCAAGTTGCCGTTTGGCAAGGTGCGGTGAAGTCTCTGGCGGATTTTGAAAGCCAGTTGCCTGCCGCTGGAAGATTTGCTCTCGGCCGGCGAATGCCAGGCTCTGGTCGAGGAAGTGCTGGCCCAGAAGCACATCGAGGTCGGCCTGCACGGGCGGGTGGACGGCAGCGGCGAGCAAGGCTCGGGCCGGGCCACAGCTTTTTCACCCCGCCCGGGACATGCTGCTGGCCGACTGGTGTGGCTGGCATCTAAGGCGTTTATTAGACAACTGAAAAGCAGGCGGAACCGGCCTGTTCAAGAGTTTACATGGCGTTCATTTCGGCCTCGCCTTTTTCCCGGAGGCTTTCCGTCTGATTGCTATGCTGGTTTCTATACACAGACACACGTGGAGGTGCGACGCATGAGTTTACTTGGCGGTCTTTTGGAACTCCCCGGCAAGATCCTTGGTCAGAGTCTGAAGGCACTCACCGGCCAGTCCCCAGCGGAGAAAACCCCTCCGTCGCGCATTCGCGATAACGTCAACTTGTCCGACGAAATGAACGAATCGATGGGTCCGCGGCCTGTGAACGCGTCCCATCTGGGATCGGGTAACGACCTGGACGGCCTGCAGGCTCCGCTGGCCCCCATGTACGGAATGAACCAGGGGCGCTACGATTACAATCCTCAGGCGGCCCGGGTGCAGAAGCTTTTCGAATCTCAGATGATCGATTTTGGACCTCCTCTGTAGAGGGTAACCTTCTCCTATGAGGATACTGATGGTTCTTTTCGCCTTGACCGGCCTGGCGCTGGCTCAGGGCATGTTCGATCTCTTCGAAGGCACCTGGGTAGGCAAAAGCCCCGCCGGCCAACGCCTGCAGCTCTACACCGGCAGCCGGGTGCACGATTTCGAGTTGAAATACGGGGAGCACTGGGTGGTGCGCGGCGAATACCGGGTCACCGCCACCAAAGGCCAGCCCCACGTCTCCTTCAAGCCCACTTCCATTCGGGAGGACGGCCACAGCCGTAAGTATGTCGAGGTGGAACAGTGGCCGCTGGTGGTCGGCCGGGAAAGCCGCGCCATCCTCGACTATCAGGATAAGAAGCTGCAGTTCGACGTTTTTGGCCCGGAGATCGAGAATTACTGGCGGGCGGAGTTAGTCGAGGCCCCTTAGTCGGTTGGGACTTCGACGCATTTCCTCCAGCAAGTTCAGTCGGGCGCTCTCTACCAGTGGGTCCGGGTCGGCGGGCAGGGCCGCCAGTTGCTCGATTACCGCTTCGGGAAGGGGAGCATTCAGCCTGAGGTGACGAATAGCATCGACCCGGACGGCTCGCTCTGGATGACTGAGGGCTTGCACGGTGAGTTCCAGAACCGACGGCCGCTCTCGAACCGAGTAGTGTTCATGGAGGAACTCCAAAGCGTGCAGGGCGGCCCGAGAGTCCGCTTCACACAATTCGCGTGCCCAGTTGAAATGGTCAGGAAAATCCAGTCGACACACAACCTGGGCTACCAACCACTGCCAGCGGCTGCGAGTGGCGGGGGAGGAGTCAGGCAGCAACACCGACCAGCCTTCTTGCTCGAGCCATTGGGCGGCCTCGGCGAAGTTCTGCAAGCGCACTTCCAGCAAGTCGAGCGCAGCCTCGGCCAGGGCCGGCTTTTCCAGCCAGGACTGGAGTAAGGGCCAACCCTGGCCGGGCAGCAGTGGTAGAATTTCCACGAAGCAGGCTCGTTCTTCCGGGAGCGCGACGGTAAAAATATCGGTCAGGCGTGTGGCCAGCTCATCTATCGGTGTGAGTTTGACCACTAGATCGAGGCTCTCGGGGCGGATGGATACGCCTGAATAGAGTGGCTGGAGGAGTGATTCGGGCAACTCGCCCGACTTGAGGATCGCTTCCAAAGCCTGGTTGCGCCGCTCCGAACTGAGCGCCTCGAGCCGTTCCCAGGTGAGGCAGGCGCCTTGCAACTGCGCGCGCAGTTCCGCGCCGCCTTCCGTGCCTTCGAGCCGGGCCAGCAGGCGTTGGCGCAAAGCCGGCTGCAGATAAAGCTGCACGGTGGCGTTAGGCCGGTTGGCAATGGCTTGCAGAAGGTGAGGATTGGGGGGCTCCAACTCGACCATGCGCGCCCAGTCCTCGGCCCACCAGTCGGCTTTGACCAACCATTCGGAGGCCAGTTGTTGTTGCTGCGCGCTCAGGCGATTGAGCAGCGCTAAAAAGCGGCGCAGGCGGTCGCCGGGAAAGGGCCTGGCCAGCAACCTGGCCAGCGAGAGATCCACGCGCAGCTCGTCCTGCGCCTGCAGTGATTCCTCCAGGGAATCGAGCGGTGGCTTGGGTCCCAACAGCAGGTCGCAGTGGTCGGTGGCCAGTTGGACCAACTGAGAATGCTGGCTGCGCAGAGCCCGCGAGACGTCGGACGGCGCGGGCAATTCCCCCAGGCTGAGCAGTGTGCGCCAGGCCTGTAGTTTCACTTCGTCGTCCGGGTCGGCCAGAGTGGCCTGGACCAGACGCACCGCCTGCGGGCGGGCTGGACCCCAGCCGTCCAGAGCGCGCAAAGCATAGAGCCGGTCGCCGGGTTCTTGGGAAAAGGCCAGCTCGGCCAATCGTTCCAGACTTTGGTCGTCCAGCCAGATGGGCACGCGCCGCCGTTCGATGAGCGGCAGAGAGCCCAACGCCTCCAGGCGGTAGAGTACGGCTTCGGCCCACTCGGTGTGCTGCGACTTGAGCCAGGTCTGGCAACCGCGGGCCCGAGGTCCGAGATACCAGAGCGCCTGGCAATAGTGCTCGCGCACCAGGAAGGGAGCGTCCTTGAAACGGTCGCTGATGGGCAGGAGGATGTCGCGGCCCAGTTGTCCCAGAGCCCAGGCCAACGCTTCCCCCAGCTCGACGAACGGCGAAGGTCGGTTGAGGGCCACTCCCAGGCTTTTTAGCAGCGGCTCGATGGCCTTGTCGCCGAAACCTTCCACCAGCACCATCAGCCAGGCCAGGCGCTGCACCGGGTGCAGCGCTCGCGCGCTCTGATGCAGGCAATGTTCGAGCGCGTGGGGTCCGGGGGGGCGTATCCGGCGTCGTTGCATGGCCAGAGCCAGGCGCTGGGGAGAAGCGGAGGGAAAAGACGCCAGTTCTCCCGGTTGCAGTTGCTGGCTCAGGGCCCAGGCCGCCGGCCAGATGGGAAGGCCGGAAAGGTCCGTCGGTTGCGCGCCGTGACGCGCCAGGGCGAAGAGACGAGCCGGCCAGGACATAGGATTCACGACTGCTGGACCTTCGCCCCCTGTTTCAGCCAATCCCGCCGCAACCTGCGCGGCCATCACTCTCCGGAAACCTGCGCGAGCACCAAAAGGGCCAGTTTTCCGGCCCTCTTTTGGTCGATCCCGCTGTGCCTCAGGCCGCCGGCGGCTGCTGGGCGGGCGGTTGCTCAGCCGGAGGTTGCTGCGCCGGAGGCTGTTGAGCCGGCGGCTGTTGGGGCGGAGTCTGCTGGGCGGGGGGAGCTTCCAGTTGCAGAGACAGAGCACCATAGGCGTTCAGGCGGCGGCCACCGTCGACCACACCCTGCCAGTTGGGCAGCTTGTCGGCCCCATCATACAGCCGCTTCTTGATTTCGTCGTTGCTGGCATCGGGATACATCGAGGCGATCAGTCCGGCCACGCCGGAGACGTGAGGAGTGGCCATCGAGGTGCCGCTTTTGTTGCCGTATTTCCCGCCCGGAATGGTGGAGAAGATTTCCTTACCCGGAGCGGCGATGTCGACCGACTTGGCACCGTAACAACTGAAGCTGGCGCGATTGTCGTTGCGGTCACTGGCGGCCACGGCCACATTATTGGGCAGTTCATAGCTGCTGGGATAGTGGGGTGACTTATCATTGTCGGTGCCGTCGTTGCCGGCGGCCATCATGTGCAGGGCCGGTGACGTATTGAAGGCGTCGAAGATAGCCTGGCTGGCGGCGCCTCCGCCCCAGGAGTTGGAGGTGATGCGCGCCCCCATTTTGGTGGCGTAGTTGATGCCGCGCACGATGGCGGCGGCGTTGGTGGAGCCGCTATTGTTGAAGATTTTGACGGCCATCAAGCGGGCTTCCTGATTCACGCCCGTGACGCCCTGGCCGTTGTTGCCGACGCCCGCGATGGTGCCGGCGCAGTGGCTGCCGTGAGAATGGCCGTCCATCGGATCGCCCGAAATCTCGAAAGCGTTGAAGCCGTGCACATCGTCAATCACGCCGTTGCCGTCGTCGTCGATGCCGTTGCCGGGAATTTCCCCTGGATTGGTCCACATATTGTCTTTGAGGTCCGGATGGCGATAGTCGATGCCGGTGTCGATGACGGCGATGACAGGGCCGTTGCGGCTGCCTTTGTGCAGCGCCCAGGCTTCGGGAGCGTCGATGTCGGCGTCCACTTTGCCCCCGTTCTGACCGGTGTTGTGCAAACCCCACAGAGCCGGCTGCAAATCATCGGGCAGGTTCTGGTCCGGGATGTTGCCCTGGTCGTCCAGTTGAAATTTATAATTCAGCTCGGCATACTCCACGCGCGGGTCGAGCGAGAGCAGGCGCTGCATCGCTTTGGTGTCCTGACCTTCTTTCAGGTCCATCAATAATAGCCGGCCGCCGTCGGCGATGCGCAGATTTTCGCCGGGCGGCGTGAGATCTTCGTGCACGGTGGTGCCATAGGTTTCGTTGAAGCTTCCCCCCTCGAGGCTCATTCCTTCGCGCAGACGAACCAGCAATTGCCCCTCTTCAAAAGCCGGTTTACAGCCTTTTTCAAAACCATCCGCCGGAGGCGTGGCTTCGTTCTTGGCGGGCTGAGCGCCGCGGGTCGGCACCTTGGGGCCGCTGACTTGACGGTTAAGGGGATTGATCACCGGGGAAAGACCTCCTGGGGTTTTTAGCTTGCCCAGCATATCCGCCCAGGACCCCAGGGTCGTTACAAAATCATGAACAGGTCACGAGTCTTGTTTGATCGCTGTGTGACGAGGAAAGGAACGAAGGAAATGTTGAAAATTTTTACAAATTGGTGGGTGCTTTCGCGTAGCCAGAGCAAGCGTTCACAGCGCTAGTTCGGCTGTAACTGGAAGCCGAGCAAACGGCGTTATCGCGAATTCTCTGCTCCAGGCTCAGTATCTGGATAGGTCCCACCCAGCCTTGAGCTACGACCGCTGTCGCTAGATACAGTGCATCCAGGGTTCGGATCGGTTCCAGCGGAAAGTCACCCTGGCGATTCGCTGACATTCCTCAGTCATCCCTGTTGGATGGCCTGTAGGCGTGCTTGCGCGTCCTTGATCGCGTCTGGCGGGGGCCGCCCAGTGCGTGATAAATCACTTCCCCAGCAGGACTGATTGGGCGGCACCGACGCGGGTCACGAACGTCTGGAAAGCGTTCAGGAATTTAACCAGGTGCTCGCGGGTCGAGTCATCGGTCAGCTGGCCCTGGGCATCGAACTTGTTCTGCGCTGAGGGCACCATGATTTCGGGCCGGTTCATCACATAGGGATTTAAGAAAACGAGAATCTGGCGCAGGTGATACTGAGCACGGGCCGTGCCCAGGTTCCCCATGGAGGCGCCCATGATGGCAACCGGCTTTTCGCTGAAAGGTTGATTGGGCAGGCGCGAGATCCAGTCGATGGTGTTCTTCAGCACGCCCGAGACCGAGTAATTATACTCTGGCGTTACCAGCAGGATTCCGTCGGCCTGGCGGATGGCCTCACCCAGACGGTTCACCACCTCGGGAAAGCCTTGCGCCTGCACGTCACTGTTGTAGAGAGGGACGTCTCCGATCTCCAGGAGTTCGATTTCCAGGCCGGTCGGGGCGACCGCGGCGGCTTCTCGTAGAAGAGCGCGGTTGAGGGAGCCTTGGCGTAAACTGCCCACCAGGGCGACGATTTTTGTACTCATGCAAGAGCCTACGTCGGGGGTGGGGAACAAGCCTGCCCTGGTTCGCGACGTGCAGAGCCTAATCTACCCTCAGGGAGTTTCCAGTGAGTCAACCTTCTACGCTTTTGTCCGGACTTTGCTTGAGCGGCATGCTGCTCTCTACGGCCTGCGCCGAGCCCACCGGCCTCGATTTCGACCAGGTGCCGGCCAGCGGCGCTCCCAAGCCGGACCGCACCGCCCGCGTCCACACCTCGGCCCTCGGCCTACAGGATCTAAAGCAGCTGCTGAGCCGGCTCGCGCCACTCAAGGCGAAATCGCAGGACCGCACCGATTTCGCTCTGCGCCCCGCCTCCTTGCCTGCCCCCAAAACCGGCCGGCGCCTCCAGCAAGACTTCCCGCCGGTCCAGAAATCGGCTCCGCCGGCCGTCGAGAAGAAACCGGTGGAGGTGCTACGCTACGGCCCCGAAGGCGAGGTCGAACTGGCTCCCAATCTGAGCGTGACCTTCAACCAGTCGATGGTCGAGCTGTCCTCCACCGCCAGTCCCACCAGCGTGCCCATCAAGCTCACTCCGGAGACACCGGGGGAGTGGCGCTGGGTGGGCACCCAGACGCTGATCTTTCAGCCCAAGACCCGCCTGCCCATGGCCACCGAATTCCGCGCCGAGATCGCGCAGGCTCAGGCTCCCAACGGCTCCGGTCTGAAGGCTCCGGTGAGTTGGACCTTCCGCACTCCTCCGGTGGTTCTCAAGCAAACCTACCCCTCGTCCTCGGGCATCGGCCTCAAGCCGGTCATGTTTATGGGCTTCGACCAGCGTGTGGACGCCGACCAATTGATCGCGAGGTTGCAGTTTTCCGGCGGTTCGGTGCGTAAGGCTACACGCGAAGAGATCGTCAACGACGCGTCCGTGAAGTCGCTGGTTGACCATGCCGAGCCGGATCGCTGGCTGGCCGTGGTAGCCACCGCTCCGCTCCGGCCGGGCACAGGCTACCAGCTTACTCTGCCGGCCGGCGCTCCCTCGCTGGAAGGCCCGCGCACCACCAGCGGCCCTCAATCCCTGGGATTTTCCACTTACGATCCGCTGCGCATCACTCACCAGACCCCTGATGACCAACCGCCGGGCACGCCCCTCTATGTCACCTTCAACAACCCCCTGGACCCCAAGAAATTCAAGGCGAGCGAAGTGCTGGTGAGCCCGGAATTGCCCGGCATGCGCGCCGTGGTGCGCGGCGGCGGCCTGTGGATTCACGGCCGCAGCAAAGGCCGCACGGCTTATACCATCACCGTGCCCGCTTCGTTGACCGACAACTGGGGCCAGACCCTGGGCAAGGCCACTCCGGTCACCATCAAAATCGGCAGCGCCCACCCTATGTTCGTGCCTCCCAAGAAGAACTTCGTGGTGCTCGATCCCAGTGGTCCTGCGCAGTTGAGCTTCACCACCATCAATCACAAATGGTTGGATGTGCAGATCTATGCCGTCAAACCGGAAGACTGGAAGGCCTACCAGGAGGCCCTCTCGCATCGCTGGGATCAAAAGGAGATGCCGTTTCCGGGAGAGCGCGTTTTTGACGAGAAGGTCAGCGCCGAGGGCCCGGTCGATGAGTTGCGTGACGTCAAGGTGAACCTGACCTCCGCTTTACAAAAGAGTCACCAGTTGATTGTGGTGGCCGCCCCTGACCACGAGGACGCCAGCCAGCGCCGCTACCAGCGCTACTTCGCCTGGGTGCAGCGCAGCCAGTTGGGTCTGAACCTGGCCGCCGACGGCGACCAGCTGTTGGCCTGGGTGACCCGGCTCAGCGACGGCAAGCCCATCGAGGGCGCCGAGGTGCATTTTGCCGACCTGAAAGAGGGTGCCCGTACCGGTGCGGACGGCCTGGCTCAACTCAAGTGGGCGGGCAATACTCAGGCCGTGGTGGTGCAAAGCCAGGATGACCAGCTTTTCATTCCCAATTCCACCGACTATTGGGCGGGCAGCTTCAATCCGGGCAAGAGCGCTGACCGGACCCTGTGGTTCGTAAACGACGATCGGCGTCTTTACAAGCCGGGAGAGACGATCTCGGTCAAGGGCTGGCTGCGCAAGCAGATTCACCAGCACAAAGGTGACATCAGCAACACGGCCGACAAGACGGTCAGCTATAAGCTATTTGACTCGCGTGGTAACGAGGTGAGCAAGGGACAGGCCAGTGTGGGTGGATTGGGCGGCTTTGATTTCAAAGTGGAGCTGCCCAAGAATTTCAATCTGGGTAATGCCCGCCTCGACCTCAAGAGCGAAGGTTCCAGCCACCAGCATACCTTCCAGGTACAGGAGTTCCGCCGCCCTGAGTTTGAGGTTACGGCCCGGACCGAAGCAGGCTCCACGGTGGTGGGCGGACGGGCCACCGTTTCGGTTGAGGCCAAGTACTATGCGGGCGGCGGGCTTAAGGACGCCCCCGTTACCTGGAACATCAACGCCAGCCCCACCAATTACAGCCCGCCCCACTGGGACGGCTATTCCTTCGGCACCTGGACTCCCTGGTGGGACTGCTACTGTTGGTGGGCCCCCGCGCCCAACCCCAGTCAATCCAAGACTTTCCAAGGGCGCACCAACCACGCCGGCAAGGATACGTTGGAACTTCAGTTCAAGTCCGCGGATCCGCCTCGGCCCTACAGCCTGGAGGCGGCGGCTACCGTCAGCGACGTCAATCGCCAGGCCTGGAGCAGCAGTACCAGCCTGATCGTCCATCCCTCCAACTTTTATGTGGGCATCAAAGCCCGCTCCACCTTTGTGGAGGCCGGCAAACCGCTGGTCTACGACGTCATCGCCACCAACCTGGACGGTAAGGCAGTGGCCGGTAAACGCCTGGTGGCCAAGGCCTACCGCCTCAGTTGGGAATACTCCGACAGCGACTATAAGACGGTCAATAAGGAAGTCTTCTCGCAGACATTGACCTCGACCGCCACCCCTCAGACGGTCAGCGTGCCCACCAGCGAAGGCGGCACCTACCAGTTCGAAGTGACCGTGGAAGACGATTCGAATCGCGTCAATCAAAGTCAGATGACCTCCTGGGTGGCCGGCGGCAAGCAACCACCCAAGCGGGACGTGGAAATGCAGCAACTGACGCTGGTTCCCAACAAGAAAGAGTACGAGCCCGGCGAAGTGGCCGAGGTGCTGGTGCAGTCTCCCTTTACCGGAGCCCAGGCCCTGGTGACCCTGGAGCGTCACGGCCTGGTTTCCAAACAGATGCTGGACTTGAGCAGCGGCAGCACCACCCTCAAAGTGCCGCTGGACGAGGGCTTCCTGCCCAACCTGTCGGTGACCGTTGACGCGGTCGGCCAGGAAGCCCGCACCGACGAGCAGGGCAACCCGGTGGCCGGCGCCCCACCCCGGCCGGCCCACGCCCAGGCCAGTTTGAACCTGCCCATCAGCGCCAAGAGCCGTCAGCTGACGGTAGAAGTGAAGCCGGCTCAACCCAAGTCCCAACCGGGCAGTCAGAACGCTCTGGAAGTGCGCCTCAAAGACGCGGCCGGCAAACCGGTGGCTCAGGCCGAGGTGGCTCTCTATGTGGTGGATGAATCGGTGTTGGCCCTGGCCGGGGGCGACTATTCCGACCCTTGGAATCTGTTCTATGCGCTGCGGGCCGCCGAGGTGCGCCATTTCACCATGCGCCAGTACGTGGAGCTGGCGCTGGCTCAGGAGGTCGCCGTGCAGCCTCCTCCTCCGCCGATGCAGGAGGCCATTCCCATGCCGATGACCGCAGCGCCGCAGGGGACTGCCTTGGAGGGCGCGGTGCTGACTCGGAGCGCTGGCCGGAGCGATATGCTTTTTCGGGCGGGCAGAGATGAAGAGGCCAAGAAATCCAAAAATGAGGACCGCCGGCAGAGGGCTGAGCCGATCCGTCTGCGCAAGGACTTTTCGGCGCTGGCCTATTACCTGCCGTCGGCCCGCACCGATGCCGAAGGGCGCATCAAACTACCCTTTAAGCTGCCCGACAACCTGACCCGCTACCGGGTGGTGGCGCTGGCTGTGGCCGGTGAGAAGCAATTCGGCAAGGGCCAATCCTCGCTGGTGGCCCAGCAACCCTTGATGGTGCGGCCTTCGCCGCCACGTTTCTTGAATTTTGGCGACCGCTGCGAATTGCCTGTAACGGTGCAGAATCAGACCGACCGGCCTATGCAAGTGCAACTGGCCTGCCGGGCCACCAATCTCAAGGTGGACCCCAAGGGAGCGGGGGTCAGCCTGCAGGTGCCCGCCAATGATCGAGTGGAGGTACGCATTCCCGTCAGCGCCGACCAGGCCGGCACCGCTCGTTTCCAGATTGGCGCCAGCAGTGGCACCTATGCGGACGCGGCCGAATTGGATTTTCCGGTTTGGACGCCGGCTACCACCGAGGCTTTTGCTACATATGGCACGATTGATGACGGAGCCGTCGAGCAGGTAGTGGCTCCCCCTGGCGATATTTTCCGCCAGTTTGGCGGTCTGGAGGTGTCCACCAGCAGTACCGCCCTGGCTGAATTGACCGACGCTTTCCTGTATTTGCGCACCTATCCGTTCGAATGTGCTGAGCAAGTTTCGTCGCGCGTGCTCTCCACGGTGGCTCTGGCTCCCGTGCTCCGTGCCTTCGATGCCCCCGGAATGCCCACTGAAGCCGAGCTAAAAGCTTCGCTGGCCGGGGACATCAAGAAGCTGACCGGCATGCAGAATTACGACGGCGGTTGGGATTACTGGGTACGCGACAAGCCCTCGGTTCCCTACGTCAGTCTGCACGTAACCCACGCGTTGGTGCGCTTGAAGAAGGCCGGTCACGCGATTCCCGACAACACCTACCGGCGGGCGCTGGAATACGCCAATTCGGTGGAAAATCACATTCCGCCCGAATACGGCGAGTACTACAAGCGCTACCTGCGGGCCTATTCGCTCTACATCATGCGCTTGTCAGGCAAGCCGGACCCGGCGCGCGCCCGCAAAAATATTCAGGAATGGGGGGGCGTGGAGAAGACGCCGCTGGAGTGCCTGGGCTGGATGCTGCCCACCCTGTCGGAGGATGCGGCCAGCCAGGAGGTGCTGGCGCAGGTGCGCCGCCATCTCAACAATCGGGTCACCGAGACCGCGGCCATGGCCCAGTTTGCCAGCCATTACGACGACAAAGCCTACCTCATTCTGGCCTCGGATCATCGCGATGATGCCATTTTGTTGGAAGCGCTCATCCAGGATCAGCCGCAATCGGACCTGCTGCCCAAACTGGTGCGCAATCTGCTCGACCACCGGGTGGCCGGGCGCTGGACCAATACCCAGGAGAACTGCTTCGTGCTGCTGGCCCTGAACGAGTATTTTCAGAAGTACGAAAAGATGACTCCCGACTTTGTGGCCCGCCTCTGGTTGGGCAACCGGTTCGCCGGCGAGCAGAGCTTCAAGGGACGCAGCGCCGATACCAAGGAACTGCGTGTGCCCATGGCCGACATCCAGGGCAAGCAGAACCTCGTTTTGAGCAAAAGCGGCCCCGGCCGTCTCTACTACCGTTTCGGCATGAAGTATGCGCCGACCAGCCTCAAGCAGAGCGCCCTGGAACGAGGATTTTCGGTGGAGCGGCGCTATGAAGCGGTGGATGACAATCGCGACGTGCGCCGAGACGCCGAGGGGGTCTGGCACATCAAGTCTGGGGCTCGAGTCAAGGTACACGTGGGCATGGTATGCCCGTCCATGCGCTACCACGTGGCTCTGGTCGATCCGCTGCCGGCCGGCCTGGAAGCCATCAATCCGGCCTTGCAGGGCAGTCAGCCGGCTCCGCAGCGCACGCCGCCCAGCGGCCGCCGCTGGTGGTGGAACCCCTGGTGGTACGAACATCAGAATCTGCGTGACGAACGGGTCGAGGCCTTCAGTCAGTGGGTCTACTACGGCGTCCACGACTACGACTACTATGCGCGTGCCACCACTCCCGGCAACTTCGTGGTGCCTCCGGCCAAAGCCGAGGAGATGTATCACCCGGAGACATTTGGGCGTTCGGCCAGCGACCGGGTGATCGTGGAGGATTGACCCCCGGGGTTAATTCCTTACGCTGGAATAAGGTAAGGAGGAGTTGGCTTTGCCTTACGTTCGTCTCACATCCAAACGACAGGTTACTTTGCCCAAAAGCGTCCTGGACAAATTCCAGGCTCAAGCAGGCGATCTTCTTGAAGTCACGTTCAAAGAGGGCGCTATTGAGCTGAGGGTCGCCCGGAAGGTCCTTCTGGACCTGATGGGCATCTTCCCCGTGGAAGGACCTCAAGACTTCTCAGCGCGCGCGAAAAAGCTCAAGAATTCCTGGCTGCGGAGGTAGCTCGTGAAGGAAGACCTGATTGATGCCAATTTTCTTCTGCGTTATTTTACGGGCAGGCGCTGCCAACAACTCTTTCAAGAGGTGATGGACAAGCGACTGAGTCTCAGTTCGTCCTCGCTCAGAGGCTCGAAAACTCGGGTTGACTTCGAATTGACCGGCCAGAAACCCGGCCTGGTGTGAACTTCACCTGCTCTACAAGGCGAGTTCTTCTTGAAGTTCCTGGCCGCGGGCGAAGGCATCGATCTTGGCGCGCATGGGTACCTGTTTGAGCATTTCGGCGAAGCCGTCGATTCCATAGGCCTCTTCGCAGGCCTTAAGGCGGGCGTAGCCCCAGGCCATTCCCTGGCGCTGCAGTTCGTCGGCCTTCTCGGCCAGAGCTGGGGACTCGGCCAGCTTCTGCTCGATCAACTTGGCGGTCTGCACTTCGTAGTTCTGAATCATGTTGAGCACGGTCCGAATGGACTTTTTGCGGGACTGATCCATGCCCAGTGAGGTGATGTCCTGAAGAATGGCGGCGGCGCGCGAATCGAAAGTGACCGACTCGTAGTCCCACAGCTTTTGAAAGCGAGCCACGCCGTCTTGACGGGCGGCGATGGACTCCGGAGCGGTCTCGTCGAAGTAAACCAGGCCGCTCAGTTCCCAGTTATCCCGCACGCCTTTATTGGAAAGATTGGTGCTGCCCACCAGCTCCATCTTGTCGGTGAGCACTTGCTTGGCGTGAATCTTGCGATCGTGGTCGGCCTGGGCGCGGGGCAGCAGCGACCAGCGTACCGGAATGCCGGCGTCCTCCAGAGCCAGGTAGCCTTCTTCGTTCGGAGTGCCGCCGAACTGGTAGACGCCGGCGTCAGCCACCACCCGCACATCCAGCGTCTTGCCCTGGGCGGCCAGTTCATCGCGGCGCGCCACCAGCGCGCGCGCCATGGCTTTGGTGATGACGAAGGTCGGCACGTAGCAGAACTTTTCGGCGCTGGCGATGGCCTGCAAAATCAGCGCTTCGCGCTCTTCCGAAGACGAACCCACCGCTACCTTGACGCCGCCCTGAGCTTTGCCCTCCGGTAGAGTCATATCTTTAAGGCGCTTGATGTTGGCGGGCGAGCCGGTCTTCTCGAAAGCTTCGGTCATCAGCTTGTGCAGCATCTTTCTGCCTTTGAGCTTGAGTTCCATAGGCTTGCTGGAGCGATATTGCACATTGTGCTTGAGCTGCTCCTCATCGACCAGCGAAGAAAGCTTGAGGTTCGCCTGCGCGGCCAGTTCTTCCAGCTCGGCCATGGTGGGGTGCGAGGGAATGCGGCGACCGGCCTCGGAAGGACCGCCGATAATGTCCAGGGTGGTGGCCAGTCCATGCGGAGTCAGGCCCATCATCCCATCTTCGAAGTTGGCCATGATCTTGCGGCCGTATACTTGCAGCGGAGTCGAACCGGCCGAGGTCATCACGTCCACCTGGAATCCCTCGATCAGTTTGCGCGCCGCCGGACCTTCCACAATGTAGCCGGTATCGTAGTTCTCGCCGGAACCTTCATTGGCGTTCATGCCGCCGAACAGAACCTTTTCGCCCACGCGCAGCAGTTTGCGGTGCATCAGTTGGGACACGTTACCCAATTCTTCAGCCACCGGATAGACCGAGATACCTACGTCGGCGTGGGGCACGTCCAGCAGTTGCAGCAAAGCCCGCAGCTTACGGGGAGACTCATCGATACTGACCTCGTCCGCATTGGACTGGCGGGGACGGGAGGGGTCAATATTGACGCGCACCTTGCAACCGGCCTCGGCCGCGTCGGCCAGCCGGCCCACAAAGCTGGAACTGGTCATTTCGAAATATTGCACGTCGATTTCCGGGGCGTTGCCGGCCCGGGCCGAGAGGATCGCCTCATCGAGCATTTGTAGCTTGGCCTGCCAGAGCTTCTCCTGATGCACCGGAGTGACTTGATTGCCGGTATGGACCAGTTCGCTGGTGCCGTTCTCCAATTTTTGCATCTGTTCGACCAGGCTGGTGAGCCGGTTGGCCGGAGCGGGGTTCCAGGCCAGGTAGGCGGCCACGGTGTTGAGGGGACCAAAGCTGGCGCCGGCCAGAGCGGCCACGGCGGCCCGGCTGGTGGCCTCGATATAGGCGTTGGTCAAACCTTTACTGACGTCCAGATAGGCGTCCAGCGCCTGCATTTTCTTGGACTGAACGGAGGTGGGTTTGCTCTCGTTCTCCTTGAACTTTTGCTCCAACTGCTTGCGCGCGTTCTGGGCGGCCACCGTGAAGCTGGCAACCTGCTCCAGTTCTTCGCGCGAAAGATCGCCTTCTGCCTTGTAGTGGTCGAGGACACCGGCCCAGTCCACTTTATGACCGCGCAGACGTAAGGCCTGGCCCTTTTCGCAAAGCTGCTCAGCGACTTCGGTGGTGAGCACGCCCTGCTTGCGTAACTCGGCCAAGCGGGTGAGGCCAAAGTTGTTGGCGGCGATACTGGTGGACATGCTTCCAATTTAATGGTGGAAGCGAAAAGATCTCTGAAAAATTATGGCCAAACTTTGACAAAGTTATTGCGGAAATCGAAAAACCGTCGTCTTCTCAGCTAATTCCCAGTGACAGAAGGCGTCTCCGTCGGAAACCAGGCCTTTGCCACCGTCGGCAAAGCGTAAAGTCGAGACCAGGAAAGCTGAAGCCACCTCGACCGTACCGAAATCCTTGACCCTGGTCTCGGCGCGCGGGGCCAGACGGCCTTCCGGGGCGCCGCTGGCCGTGTCCCACAATTGGACTCCGCGAGCATCGCCGGTGGCCACCGTGCCGCCGCCCGGACTGACAGCCACACTCACCGACATAAATGGAATCGGGAACTCTCGCGTGGGCAGGTCGTCGCCCACACGCAGCAACACAAACTGATGCAGTAGCGGGCTGCGCACCGTATTGATGGCGGCCGCCACCCGCTTGCCGTCGGGATGGAAGGCGATCGCCATGAATTCATCGCGAGTATCCCAGCGGTGTTGGATGCTTCCACTTTCGACTTCCAACACCAACAGGCTGCCGGCACCCATGGCCGTCCATAAAATCAGGGAACCATGGCAATCAAACAAAGCTGGGTGATCAAAGCCTTTTTGTTCGGCCTGCCAGGCCTGCTGACCGCTCTGCCAGTCCCAGGCCACCACTCGACCGGGCTGCCCCAACAGCAATAACCGCCCATCCGGAGTAAAACGAAGTCCGCTGACCTTGCCTTCGTAGGAACCCAGCAACTCAGCCGCCTTGACATTCCAGATCTCCACCCGGTCGCTCTCGCCGGCCACAGCCACAATGGCACCTTCAGGGTGCAGGGTCAAAGCCGTAACCGTGCCTACTTTTCCGCGGAAGCGGCCCTTTTCAGTCTGTTCCGACCAGTCCAACAGCACCACTTCTTGTGGGGAAACGGTCCGCGCCACCAACGGCAATTCACGGTGTAAAAAGCTCAGGGCATAGGAACGGTTCTGGGTTTTCATCGGGCCTCCTCAGGCTTGGCAACGGGTTTGGCTTTGGCGCCGGCTTTCACCGAGTTGACCGTGTCGCTTAAAAGAGGCGACCAGTCAGACTCTCTCAGCTTGGGATAAAGCATCTGCAGGCACAGGTAGTCTTTCCCTTTGGAGAAAGCCACGGCAATCCCAACAAAAAGAATTCCCTCCTGGTTGGTATGCTCGGATTCCAGGAATTGGCCCTGCAAGCCATTCTTGTTGGCTTTGCTAAATTCACTCTTGACTTGCCAGTCAGACTTGACGCGAAACTGCTGTTGCCCGCCCAGCCAGCCTTTATAGGCGGCTTCGCCAACCATGCCCTGCACGATATAGGTTATGAATCCTTGCTTACCGATCACGGTAAGAACCCCGTTGTCGGCCTCCTGCACTTGAAAATCGGCCGGGAAGGTAACCGACATTCCGTTGCTGTGCTTCCAGGTAGTGCCTGTATGCGACCAATCTTTGCACCAGGCCGGCAGGGTCAGGACCCACAGAAGGAGTAGCAATTTCCGCATAACCTGGCGTTTGCCTCTTAAAGTCAAATCCCTTCGCCACTTAAAGGGGGTCTGCTTCAGCCCCTGGAGAAGACATGAAACCTTGAATGAAGAGCCTGAAAAGACCGTAAGGTCTAATCCCTGGGAGGCAGCCCGGCCGTCGGGACCGGTCACGCGCCAGCGTCGCGGACCCTCTGCACCGCCGGAATCCGCCGCCGCATTGTCCGCGCCCCAGGCCAAGGTTGCCCTGCCGACTCCTTATGAATATGAAGGAGTGCTGGGTCGCGGCGGCATGGGTGTGGTCTACCTGGCCAAGGATACCAACCTGAACCGCCAGGTGGCCATCAAATTCCTGAGCGCCAGCGGTCAGGAAGCGGCCAGTTTATCCAAGCGCTTCCAGCGCGAAGCCAATCAGTTGGCCGCCCTGCGCCACCCCAACATCGTCGGCTTCTATGACGCGGGCTACTTCCAAAAGCAAAACTACATCGTCATGGAATACGTGGAGAGAGGCAGCCTCCGCTCCCTGCTCCAGCAACAAGAAGGTCCGCTGACCCTGCAACAGAGCCTGGAATTGTTCGCGGCCGTATCCGACGGCCTGGAATACATCCACCAGCAAAATCTGGTCCACCGCGACCTCAAGCCCGACAACATCCTGCTCGACGAAAATCGCTCGCCCAAAATCGGGGACTTCGGGTTGGCTCTAAAGTTGGAGGACCAGTCGCGCATCACCCAGTCCGGTATGATCCTGGGCACCTACTCCTATCTGTCCCCCGAGCAAATTCTGTCGCGCGACGTGGGCCCGGCGGCCGACCTGTATGCGCTGGGATGCTGCATGTATGAAGCCATCACCGGCCGCCCGCTTTTCTCGGCCGATACGGAGTTTGCCCTGCTCAACAGCCATCTGCGCCAGACTCCCATTCCCCCGCGCCAGATCCGGTTGGATATTCCGCCCGAACTGGATACCTTGATTTTACGCCTGCTCCATAAGCATCCGGCCGAACGGCCGGAAACGGCGGCCGAAGTAGCCAAAGCCCTGCGGCGTCTACAACAATCGCTGCGTCAAGTGTGGACTCTGCCGGTAGTGGGCCGAGATGCCACGGTGGCCGAATTGGAGCAGCATTTGCGGCCCTGCTTGCTGCGCCAGCCGGTGGCCGTGCTGCTCACCTCTCCGCCCGGCCAGGGCCGCTCCTGCACGGTGCGCAAGTTGGTCTCACAACTGCAAAAAGCCAGCATCGCCGTGCACCCGATGGTGCCCCTGCCTTACCAGTTAGAACCGGCGGCCGTGCTCTTCAAGGAACTGGGCGGCGCTCACGAGGCCTGGTTGGAAGCGCTCTCTCACGGGGGTCCGGAAGCGGCCGCGCGCCTGCTCTGGAAACAACTGGAGCAACTGGGCGCGCCCCGCCTCTTGATTATGGATGACTTGCGGCGCCAGCCGCAGACCACCAATTCCGTCATCGAGGCCCTGTGCGCCGTAGCTCCGCCCCCCGGCTTCGGTTGGGTGATTTCTTGCGCCTCCCACCGGGCCACCTCGTTGCGTCCCTGGGAAGGCGCCATCCGCATGGAACTGGGCCCCCTGGACGATCAGGCGCTGCGTGACGTGGCTCACCTGCAGGTTTCCGGGCATCTGGACGACGAGCTCATCGAAGGCCTGCTTTTCCGCTCCAGCGGCTCGGTACGCCGCTTACGCCTCTGGCTGCTGGCCCTGCGGGGCGCCGGTCTGGTGCGCCGCCAGGGCCAACTGGTGGAGCGCGATAATTCACAACCCTGGCCGGAGTCCTTGTGGGAGCCCCTGTGGCTACAACTGTCGGCTCGACCCGAAAATGAAGTCAAATTACTGCGCATTGCCGGCCTGCTGGACGATCCTTTTCCCTACGAGCTGATTCAGGAGCTGTCGGAACTGGAGGAAGCGGAAGCTCAGGGAGCGCTCGACCTGCTGTTACGGGATGGTATTCTGGAAGAGTGCTGGGGACAGCCGGGCGAGCTCTATCAATTCAGCAGCCGTGAACTCAAAGAAAAACTGCAGGCCTCCGCCACCGAACGCCTCAAGCGCCGAGTCTACGGACGCGCCGCTCAATTGCTGGAAGGCCGGGCCTCCATGGGTATCCTGGCCAACTATCTGCGCCGCGCCGGCAACGACGCCGAGGCCTTGCCGAAATTTCTCCAGGCGGCCCTGGAAGCCGAGCAGAGCGGGGATTTGCTTCAGGCGGAAAGCAATTGGAGTCAGGCCCTGAGCGTCTGCGGCGAGAAGGGCACGCCGGAAATTCGCCTGATGGCCATGGTGGGCCGCTGCGAAATTTTGCTCAAACTGGGACGCTTGAGCGAAGTGGAAGCCACCGCCAGCCAGGAGTTAGAGCAGGCTTTACCCGAAAGCGCCGAGTTACGTCGGACCCGCCGCCACCTGGCCGGGTTGGTAGCCCGAGCTCGCTGGCTGCGCGGCGAACGCGGTCGCGAACTGCTGGAATTCTGTCAGCGCGAACTCGACCAACTGGCCCACGCCGACTATTCCGATAGTCTCTGGCTGACCTGGTGCTGCGCCGGCTATTTCATGGAAGAAGGCGAAGCCGAACAAGGGCTGGAGCTTCTCAATCGACTACCCGAAAGTGAAAGCCTGCCCGGGCCGTTCTTCTGGTTGCAAGGCGCCTTACTGCGCGCGCTAGGCCGCTTGCAGGAGGCGGAAAAATCCCTCCTCTACGGATTGGAGCCGCGCATCCAGCGCAATGCCGCCGAAGAAGTGGAATTGCTGCTGGAACTGGCCATCGTCCAGGTGCTGCTCGGTCATTCGGCGGACCAGCAAGGCCGCTGGCTGGATCAGGCGGTGGGCCGCGCTCATGAAGTCGGCGACCTTGACCTGCTGGCCGAGATCGAGTGGGTCCGAGGCTTGATCCACGAGGTCCAGCACGACATGGGAGCCGCCCTCAGGTCCTATCAGCGGGTCATAGAAGTTTCCTCGGCCGGCAGTGGTTGGCGAGCCCAGGGGCACCTGCAGCTCGGTGTCGCTCTGGCCCGCATGGCGCGCCTGGATGAAGCCGAGAAAACCTTGCAGCAGGGACTGGAACTGGAGGTGCCTCAACTGCAGGACCAACTTTACCTGGCTTGGGGCTGCCTGGAAGTGCAGCGCGCCAACTGGGATAGAGCTCGCGAGCAGTTTGCCTCGGCCGAGCGCCATAACGCCGGCGCTTCCGCCCGCCTGTTGCGCTGCTGGTGTCTGTGCCAACTGGACCAGAAAGAAGTGGCCATTAACCTCATGGACTCGCTGGAGTCTATCCAGGATCCACTCGATCGGTGGCTGCAACGGCGCGTCAACAACCTCCTCCAGAACGTGCCGGAACCCTGGCCGCCCGCCGAAGATCGTCCCTGGGTGCTGCGCGGCCATCCGGCTCGCTCGATCGTGAATCGATTGTTGCCTACCCAGCGCCGGGAAACCCTGATCATGCAGGCGATTCCCCCCGGCGAAACGGTGGCGGGAAAGCCCTCTCAGGCCCCGACTCGCGGGCTCAACCCGGTGCTGGCGCTGGTCGGCCTCATGGGCCTGGGCCTGATCGGCTACGGTGTTAAACAAAGGATGGCCGGACCTGTTCCCGTGGTGGTCGCCAGCGCCACCGCCTCGACCACCCCTGAGCCGGCGCCCGAGACGACCGCCACTCCGGTCGACACGCCCAGCGCCGCTCCCACCGAGGACTTCCGGCCGCCGGAGAAGGTCAAGCTATCCATCATTCTCGTTCCTCCTAAAACAGGCTGGTTGACGGTCGACGGCGAGCCCGAGCGCTTGCGCATCGAGAACGGACTTTTCAGCGGCAAGTTTCCCAGCGGTACGCATACGGTCACGATCGACGTCAAAGGCTATGAGAAAGACGAACGCGAGTTGCCGTTCTTAGAGGCGGACGTGCTCCGGGTCACACTGGTGCCGCTGAAGGTCAACGTCAACCTCTCAGCCAACCCCGGCCCCGTCAAAGTCCAGGTGGACAACGAGCCTCCCCGACGCCTGGACGGCCCGGGAACGGTCAAGGGGACTTTCCCGCTTACCTTTGGAAGACATGTCCTTAAGGTAATGAAGAATGACTACATCACCGAGTCCAAAACGATCGAAATCAAATCAGACGAACCGCAAAGTGTCAGCATCAAGCTGCGGCCCGAGCCGCCTCCTGAACCGGTTTACCGACCCTATGATCCGGGTCCTGGGCCAAGCTATCCTGCGCCTGCGCCTGTACCGGCCCCTTACTATCCGCCACCTGCGCCTGCCCCTGCTCCTCCTGCCAATCCTTATACTTTCTGAGGTTGCGCCAGGCTGGGCGGCCTCCAAGCAGGGACTGCTCATGGTCTTTGACTCCCGCACTCCCGAGGTCGCCAAGTCCCATCGAGGCCTGGTCCAGATTCTCAAGGAAAAACGCGCCGAGGCCCATTTTGCCGGTATCCGCCTGGAACAGGCTATTCAGGTCTACGATTGGGCCGTGCCGGCTCACGCCAGCGCGCTGCGTGGTCTGGGGCTGACTTCCGACAAAGTGCCCTCGCTTTGCCTGGTTTCGTTGAATGGACGCGGACTGCCCGAGCGTATCTCCTGGCAGACTCGCTACGAGCTTCCCGATCAGGCCATGAAAGAACTCGACCAAAAGTTGGGCATCGCCGGGCGCGACCTGCCCAAGACGCCCCCCATCGTGATGCTGGTAGGGCCAGAGACAGCGCCCACCCTGGCGGAGGCCGAAGCCAAGCTGAGCAGCCTGCGCCGGGGCGACTGGCAACAAGCGCGCATCCAATCGATCCAGAAAGCGGATTCGCTGGCAGGCGTGCCCAGCCCCGGATTGGCCCTGGTCGACGCGACCAGCCGAAAGGTTTTGTGGACGCGGGACCTGACTCAAGCCGACTCGGCCCTGCAATCATTGGCAGTGCGCCTGGGCATGGCCTATAAAGTTCCCGATCAGCTCCAGTGGGCCAAGGACGGCAGCACTCTGCTACGGGTGCCGGGCGGCACCGTCACCCTGGGCAACGACGAACACGGCGACGACTCGCCCCGCCACTCCTTCAACCTCAACGAGCCTTATTATTACTTGGGCCGCACCGAGGTGACGGTGGGGCAATTCCGCAAATTTGTAGAAGCCCAGAACAACTATAGGACGGATTGTGAAAAGACCGGCCGCTCCTTCGTCTTTTTGGACGGACAGTTTCGTCCCCTGGAGGGGGCTTACTGGGAATATCCTCATGGTCGCGGCGGAGGGCCGGCGGCTGACAATATGCCGGCCACTCACATCAGTCAGAATGACGCCATGGCCTATTGCGCCTGGGCCGGGCTGCGACTCCCCACCGAGCGAGAGTGGGAGCATGCGGCCGGCTCGAAAAATTTCCCCTGGGGCGACAACTGGAATCCGGCCAACTGCCGCAACAGCGCCGGGCAGCCATCGGGCGCCTCGGGCGGACCCGTTCCCGTAGGCAGCTACCCGGCGGGAGCTTCTCCTTTCGGGCTGCTGGATATGGCCGGCAATGTCTATGAGTGGACCTCCAGTCTCTACATGCCCTACCTGGTCGACGGCAAGCAGAACGGCCGCATGAATGGCCTACGCAAAGTTGTCCGCGGGGGCAGCTTCGGCGACAACGAAGTCAAGGATTATTGGGTGACCAAGCGCGTGGCCATCGGCGCTCAGGACGCTACCGAAGCGCAGGGATTTCGCGTCTGCCTGGGCGGTCCCCAGGATCAGCCCCCGTAACGGCTGATATCCCAACTGGCCCAGCTGCCGTCATCGTAGAGCGCCAGCAGAACTTCACCGCGCTGCACGATTTGCAGTTCTTCGACCGAGCCTTCGTAGCCGGTCAGAGCGGCCATCACCTGGCCTCCCTGAACGTCCCACACCAGAACCTGGCCGTCCGATCCAGCCGAAAAGAGCCGGTCTCCCTCTACCGCCAACTGGTGAATGGCGCCGTCGTGACCATCCATATTCCGCTGGAGTTCCAGACTCGGCCAGTGCCAGCTACAAATGGTGCCATCGGCGCCGGCGCTGACCAACAGCCTGCCCTGGTCGGCGAAACACAGGCTGGTTACGGCGTCGGTGTGAGCTGTCCAGCGCTGCTTGAGTTCTCCACTATCGAGACGGCGCTGGCTCAACTGGCCGTCCATGCCACCACTGACCACCCAGCGTCCGTCCGGCGAGGGAGCGGTGCACAAAGGCCATTCTTGAAAATCATCCCAGGCCCGCAGCAACTCGCCGGTGGCTTTTTCCACCACCACCAATTCATGCTCACTGGCCAGGGCCAGCCATCGCCCGCTCGGGTCGTGGCACCAATCCGCCAGCCCCTCCTCCAGGAAGTCCACCGGCTGACCCTGCCAGAGGACCAGTCCCTCCTCATCGCTGCTCCAATCGCCATCACGTAGTTGCAGCGCCGGCATGACATTCTTTTGAGCCAGGCGCACTCCGCTGGAGAGATCCCATTGTTCGGCCTCCAGTTCCCCGGCCGTCCAGGCCCGTTTGGTGGGCCAATCCAGGCGCAGGCGGCGCGTCCCCGCGGCCAGGCCGAGACGGCGCAATTCCTGGCCTTCGGCGTCGCTCACCAGCAGCCAGCCATCCTCCCCCAAACTTACCACCAACTGACCATCCGGGGAAACCGCCAGGTCTTCGATGCGCCCGCGGTGCGGCGACCAGCTTTTGTCGGAGGCGAGCTGGTCATCCCAGCGGTCAATCTGCCAGGCGGCGGTATAAAAGCGGCCCTGCCGGTCGCGGGCGGCACCCAGAACCGGCGTCCACAAACGACTGAGTAGAGTCCCCTCAGGAACGTCCCAGAGCAGGATGCCGGCGCGCGCGCACACCCACAATCCTCGCTCGTCCCAGTCCAGGCGGCGCACTTCGCCATAACCGGCGCGGTAGAGAAACCCCTGCCGGCGCAAGTCGGGATGCAGCCGGGTGGTGGGCGGGATGTATTTCTTCTTTGGTTTTCCCATAGGGACCGGGCTTTCGCCCGGTCCCAAACCCTCTCCCCCTCCTCTTAAGGAGAGGTGATTTTGTGGTTGCGTCACAATCCAAGGGAGATGAAAAAGTACAAGTTCGCCCTGATCGGATGCGGGCGCATTGCCGAACGACACGCCCAACAGATCTCCCGGGTAGGAGAGCTGGCGGCGGTTTGCGATGTGCTTCCTCTATCCGCCCAAGAATTGGCCAGCCAGTACAACGCCCGTGCCTACTATTCGTTGGAAGCCATGTTGGCCCAGGAATCGGACCTGGACGTAGTTTCGGTGTGCACACCTAACGGACTGCACGCCGAGCACAGCATCAAATCTTTGCAGGCCGGCTGCAACGTATTGGTAGAAAAACCCATGGCCTTGTCCTCCAAAGATTGCGGTGAGATGATCAAGGCGGCCGAGCGGGCCAATCGGCGCCTCTTCGCTATCAAACAAAATCGTTTCAATCCGCCGGTGGCGGCCGTGAAAGAGGCTCTCGACCAAGGAATTTTAGGCAAGGTCCTGAGCTTCCAGTTGAGCTGCTTTTGGAATCGCAATCCCGACTATTACGCTAACTCCTGGAAAGGGACCCGCGAGCTGGACGGGGGCACCCTGTTCACTCAATTCAGCCACTTTGTCGATTTACTCTACTGGATGCTGGGGGATGTCAACCGAGCCTATGCCATCACCGGGAACTTCGCCCATCAGGGAATCATCGAGTTCGAGGATACCGGCGCCGTACTGCTGGAGTTCGATAGCGGCGCCATCGGCACCCTCAACTACACGGTCAATAGCTATCAAAAGAACATGGAAGGCTCGCTGACGCTTTTCGCCGAGAACGGCACCGTCAAAATCGGCGGCCAGTATCTCAATGAACTGGAATATCAGTCCATCAAAGATTTCACCTTCAAAGACCTGCCGGAAGGGAATCGGGCCAATAACTACGGCAACTATGTGGGCTCCATGAGCAACCACGACAAGGTCTACGACAACGTCATCGACGCGCTACTCAATCTGAAGGCCATCTCGACCAACTCCTTCGAAGCTCTCAAGACGGTGGAAATCATCGAAAAAATCTACAAGGCGGCCTACGCCTCACGCCAACAGGAGAGCTTTCGGTGAGTCTGCAAAAACATCAAGCAACGATTCGAGACGTCACCTTTGGTGAAAACGTAACCGTGGTGGAACCGGTGAATCTTTACGAATGTACTATAGGTTCGGGCAGTTTTGTGGGACCGTTCTGTGAGATTCAAAAAGGCGTGGTTATCGGTTCGAAGACACGGATTCAATCGCACTCTTTCATCTGTGAGCTGGTGGCCATCGGCGATCATTGTTTCGTGGGGCACGGCGTGATGTTCATCAACGACCTTTTCCGTGAGGGTGGACCGTCGGGGGCACCTGAAAAATGGCAACCCACTCACATCGGGAATCACGTTTCTATTGGGAGCAATGCCACGATTTTACCTGTCCGCATCTGCGATCGGGTGGTCATCGGAGCCGGCTCGGTGGTCACTAAAGACCTCACGCGACCGGGCGTCTATGCCGGCAATCCGGCCCGCTTCCTGCGCGAGTACAATTAATGCTGGTCGCTGCCGCGGTGGTCAAAGAGCAGGCTGGATACTGGCTGGTGCGCCGGGGCCCGGGGCGGGACCATGCCGGCATGTGGGAGTTTCCCGGCGGCAAACTGGAAGCCGGCGAAACCTTTGCCCAGGCGCTTTCCAGAGAGCTTTGGGAAGAGCTGGGCATTCGCGTGCGCGTCGGGGAATTGCTGGCCAAAGCCCGCAATGAGCGTATCGAGATGCACGCCTTCGCGGTCGAGATTCAAGAGGGACCGCCTCAACTGCGAGAGCACGATGCGGAAGCGGTCATTCCTCTGGCCGAATTGGGCAATTACCCCATGAATGACCTGGACCAGCAAGTCGTGAGCCAGTTGCGCCGATGAAATCCAAACGCTTCCAACCTCGCCGCTACCAGCTCAAAAAAGAAGGCGCCGCCGTGGTACGGCAGGGGCACCCCTGGATTTTCCGCGACAAGCTGAGTAGCGCCATCGAAGTATTCGAAGACGGCCAGTGGCTGCAACTGCTGGATGGGGCCAACGAGACGGTCGGCTGGGGTCTCTATCAAGCCAGCGGCGGGATCGGCATCCGCGTTCTGCGCAAAGGAGACAATCCTCCCGGCCGCGAGTGGTATCGTAAATTAGTCCAGAAAGCCATCGCCCAGCGCAGACCGCTGTGCCGCGAAACCGAAGCCTATCGAGTCTTCAACGGCGAGAGCGACAAGTTACCGGGTATCGTGCTGGATGTCTACAACGGCTACGGGGTGCTGCAGACTTATTCCAAGGGAGTCGACAGTCTGGGCCGCTATCTGGCGGGCCTCGCCTATGCTGAACTCGGACTGAAAGGCCTGCTCTGGAAAACCCCCTCCAAGCGTAAAGATAGCGAGCAGACCGTGCGCCTGCTACGCGGTCGGCTACCCACGCTGGTGCGCTTTCAGGAAGGCGAATTGAAGTTGGCGGCCGATCTGCGCAGTGGGCAAAAGAGCGGAACCTTTCTGGACTTGCGCGGCTTACGCCGCTGGTTGGCGGAACAGCCGATGCGCGGGAGTCGTGTCATCAACCTCTTCAGCTACACCGGGGCCATCGGGCTGGCCTGTTGCCAGGGCGGCGCCCGGGAAGTGCTCAATGTGGACGCGGCTCAGGCTTCGCTGGATTTTGGCGCCAAGTATCACAACGCACCCGCGCAGAAATGGATATGTGCCGATATCTTCCGCTGGCTCCCCGAACTCCCCAAGAATGATCTGTATGACTGGATCATTGTCGATCCGCCTTCCATGGCCTCACAAATGGACCAGGTGCCCCAGGCTCTGGCGGTCTACCGACGAATCTACAGGCAGCTTCTGCCCCACCTCAAGCCCGGTGGAGTGATCGTTGCCTGCTGTTGCACCAGCCGCATCAGCCCGGAACGCTTTGAGCAGGTGGTGCGCCAGGCGCTGGGCGGAGCCAAGGTCTGGCAGCGCCTTCCCATGGAGCTCGACCACAAGCCGGGCTTTGCCGAGGCCAATTATCTGAAAATCCTGGTATTCCGCCCGCCCAGCCAGCGCACCCAGCCGCCGCCGAGCCTGCCCCATTCCAAGGCCAAAACGCTACCGCCGGGCCGCCCTCGTCCGCGCAAGCCCACTCGTTAAAATGAAACCATGGCTGGTGCTGGTCTGCCTGCTGACTCCGGTATGCGCTCACGCCCAGCCATGGCCCGCCTGGAATCGACTCTTGCAGGCCCTGGCCGCTCAGCATCTGGAAATCTCCGGAGCAGATCCGCGCCGGGCGCGGATTGAAACCATCGGCAAGGCCTTAATCGCGCGCCAGAACCCCCGGCCCCCGTGGGATTTCGTCGTGGTGGCTTCGCCCAAAATCGACGCGGGCTGTTGCGGAGAAGGCGCCGTCTATGTCACCAGTGGACTGCTTGATCTGCACCTGGACGACGACGAACTGGCCGGCATCCTGGGCCACGAAGTTGCTCATGGCATCATGCGTCACGTAGAAACCAACCAGCAGCCTCAGATGCTCATGGAGCAGGCGCGCAAGGACCAACAAACCGCCCTGGAGCAGGTAGATCAACTGGAACGGGAACGAGAGCGCCTGGCCTCCGAAGAATTCCAGCGGCGCCAGCAAGAACTGGCCAAACAGGCTCTGGAACTGAAAGAACGTATCGCCATCATCCAGGCCTCGGCCAGGAAGGTCGAGTTGAACCTGCGCGCTCAGGAAGCGGACGCCGACAGCGTGGGGCTACAACTGGCGAGACTGGCAGGCTACCGCGAAGAGGGCCTGCTCACCGCCCTGGCCA
Source organism: Vulcanimicrobiota bacterium (assembly GCA_019637395.1). Lineage (GTDB taxonomy): Bacteria > Vulcanimicrobiota > Xenobia > Xenobiales > JADMJV01 > JADMJV01. Next base: position 161,965 of record JAHBVR010000007.1, on the reverse strand, counting down.
AGATCCAGGAAGCCGGCGGCAGTTCTCCAAATCTGGCCGGCTACCGCCACCCGCCCATCGCCTATCGGCTCGGACGACTGCGCCAGTTGCTGCAGATTTTACACAAACTGAGTCCTCCCGACCTGCCGGCTAGACCGTGACCGGGGTGCCATCTCAGCCCCTGAGGCAAAGGCATATTATCGCACTTTTTGCCCCTCACGCCGACCTGGCGGTTGGTCTGCCCATCTCGTCTGGGTCTACGCCGCCTTCCGCTCGTCTCCCCCGGCCTGGTGGCCCCGGGTGGCTGCCAGGCCGGCAGTCCTCAGCGCGGACAGTTGAAGCTCTTCCGCTGCCCAGCCAGCACGGCAGGCCCTGATTCGGGAGTGCCTCGTCAAGCCACATAGATCAGCAGGTTGCGCCGTTTGGTGGGAAAATGCCGGCGCTGCTCAAAGGGGGGTAAGATGGGGCCGTTACATGGTCTGAAAGTTCTCGAGCTGGCCTCGATCCTGGCGGGCCCGGCCGTCGGCTACTTCCTGGCCGAGCTGGGGGCGGATGTGGTCAAAGTGGAGAATCCGCGGGACGGGGACGCCACCCGGGGCTGGAAGTTGGCCGGAGAACAGGCCGAGGACGGTCGTTGCGCCTACTTTTGCTCGGTCAACTGGGGCAAGCGCTCGCTGGCCCTGGATTTGAAAGACCCCGAGGATCTGGGCCGCCTGCACGCGTTGCTGACCAACACCGACATTTTGCTGGCCAACTTTCGCCCCGGGCAGGCCGAGAAGTTGGGTTTGCCCTGGCCCGATCCGCAGCGCCTGTATCCGCGCTTGATCACCGGCTGGATCACCGGCTACGGGCCCGACAACCCGCGCCCGGGCTTTGATGTGCTGGTTCAGGCCGAGAGCGGCTTTCTGGCCGGCAACGGACCGAAAGGAGGACCGCCCTGCCGCCTGCCGGTGGCCCTCATCGACCTGCTCAGCGCCCATCAACTCAAAGAAGGGCTGTTGCTGGCCTTGCTGGGGCGCGAACGCAGTGGGTTGGGACAACTGGTGGAGGTTTCCCTGTGGCAGACGGCGCTGGCCTCGTTGGCCAACCAGGCCACCAATTTCCTGATGACCGGTTACGAACAGGAACCGGCCGGCACCGAACATCCCAACCTGTTTCCCTACGGCACGCTGCTGGGCTGCCGGGAGGCTCAGGTGTTCCTGGCGGTCGGCACCGACGGGCAGTTTGCCGGTTTATGCCAGGCGCTTGAGGTTCCTGAGCTGGCCGTTGAATTTGCCGGCAATGCCCGGCGCGTGGTCCGGCGTGAGCAACTGCGGCCGCTGTTAGAGGCCGCCGCCGCCGGGCGCGATTCCGCCGAGCTGCTCACCGAGCTGGACCGGCTTGGCGTGCCCGCGGGCCGTGTCCAGTCGGTGGGCCAGGCTTTGCGCGGTGCCGACAAACTGGTCCACGAGCAGTTGGCGGGCCTGCGCTCGGTGGCTTTTTCCGGATTCCCCCAGTTGCCTTTGCGGCCGCCGCCACGCCTGGGCGAACACAGCCAGGAGGTGCTCCACGACTGGCTAGACCGCGCAGCGGGATAGCCGCTCCCCTGGTTGTGCTCTAAATTGCCCCACTAACAGCACGCGGGAGGTCGTATATGGGACCCTCCCTTACGGGTTCCTCCCACGGCAGCTTGCTGCGAGCGAGTGTCAAAACCGCGTGTTCGGGGCGAAGCCTCGAACTCCGGTTTTGCACCATTACCGCATGGGGGGCAATTTCAGGCTAGGCTTGTAGTCCGGCGGGCACGCGCTGCTGCTCGTCTTCAAAGGCCTGCAGACCGGTCAGATGGCGGCCCAGGATGAGCTGCTGAATCTGGCTGGTGCCTTCGTAGAGGCTGGCCACGCGGGCGTCGCGCCACAGGCGCTCGGGAGCGTATTCGTTGGAATAGCCGTAACCGCCGTGAATCTGGATGGCCATGTCGGCCGCTCGCTTGGCCACTTCGCTGGCGTAGTATTTGCACATGGAGACCGGGATGGTGCAGCGCTCCCCCTTGTTCTTGACGGCGCCGGCCTGGTAGACCAGCAAGCGCGCCGCCTGGGTTTCCACCAGCATGTTGGCCAGCATCTCCTGCACCAGTTGAGTGCCCGCGATGGCTTTGCCAAAGGCTTTGCGTTGCTTACCGTAGGCCACGCTGCAGTCGAGAGCATGCTGGGCGATACCCACGCAGCCGCTGGCCACCCCATAGCGGCCATTGTCCAGCGCTCCCATGGCGATTTTAAAACCCTCGCCGATTTCGCCCAGGCGGGCGGAATCGGGCACGCGCACGTTTTCCATGAAGAGTTCGCCGGTATCGCTGGCGCGCAGTCCCAGCTTGCCCTTCATTTTCTGAGAGTGGAAGCCCGGGGTCCGGGTTTCCACCAGGAAGGCGGCCAGGCCCTTGTGCTTCTTGTCCGGATCGGTCTGAGCGAAAATCAGGGCCAGGTCGGCCCAGGTGCCATTGGAAATCCATACCTTCTGGCCGTTGAGCAGCCAATCGCCGCCCTGGCGGGTGGCCCGCGTGACCAGGTTGCCGGCATCGGAACCGGCGCCCGGTTCGGTCAATCCGAAGCAGCCCACCCATTCACCCGAGCACAGGCGCGGCAGATATTGCTTGCGCTGCTCCTCGTTGGCGTATTTGAGAATGGTCAGCTCGACCAGCGACATCTGCACCGACAGGGTGGTGCGCACCGAGGAGTCAGCGTAGCCGATTTCCTCGAAAACGATGGCCTCGCTGATATAGTCCAGTCCCGAGCCCCCGTATTTTTCGGGAATGGGCACTCCCAGGAAGCCAAGTTTGGCCAGCTCCTGCAGCAGCTCCCGCGGATAGGCCTCTTCGATGTCCCACTGGCGGGCTTTGGGCAGGATTTGTTGGCGCGAGAAAGTGCGGCAGGCGTCCTGAATCATCCGTTGTTCCTGGGTCAGTTCGAAATCCATATGCGGGGGCTCCTTATAAACTCTGTCATGGTATCTGCCCGGCAGGGAACCTTCTGAAAACCGAACGCGCGCTCTATTTTTAAGATTTTTTTCAGACGGATCGTTCATCTTTCGGTAACATCTCGGCCGGCGCCCATGGTTTATCTTACGAGTGCGGAAGGCAACGCCGACCGCAAGGAAGTTTCGACCTCTGGGTCATTGCGGGACCGAGCTTCGGCTTGGATTGGATGTGTGTAGCCCTCGGGATGTTATCCCGGGGGCTTTCTTTTTTATGCGGCCGAGGACTGTTCGATTCTGGAGAGAACCCGCAAGCAGTGAGCTTAGAAGCGGGCGATAAACTGGGCGATCGCTACGAGGTGGTGCGAGCCATCACCAGCGGCGGCATGGGCTCGATTTACGAAGCTCGCGACCTGCAGAACGGCGGCCAGCGGGTGGCCGTCAAGCAGCTCCTGGAACACCTGCTCGAAGGCGAGCAGGCGGCTATGTTCCGCACCAAGTTCGAAGCCGAAGTCGCCTTTCTACGCCGCCTTCAGCACCCCGGTATTCCGCGCGCCTATGACAGCTTCGTGGTCGGCGGCGTCTACTACATGGTCATGGAGTTCATCGTCGGCCGTAACCTGGAACAGGAACTGGAAGAGCGCATGCAGTTGACCGGCCAGCCTTTCGGGGTGGATCAGATCATCCGCGACTGCCGCCAGGTGCTCGACATCCTCATTTATCTGCATAGCCAGACTCCGCCTTTACTGCACCGCGACATCAAGCCGGCCAATTTGATTCGCGAGCACCCCAGCGGGCGCATCCGCCTGGTCGATTTCGGCATGGCCCGTCTTCTCAGTGAACCGAACGCCACTCAGACCCAGCTCGGCACCCTGGGTTATTCTCCGCTGGAACAGTTGCAGGGCAAGGCCGAGCAACGCTCTGATGTCTACGCGTTGGGCGCCTCCTTGCACCACCTGGTGACCGGCGTCGTTCCCACCGTGCTCAACATTCCCCCGGTGCACAGCCTCAAGCCCGATCTCGACCCGGCCACGGCCGCCATCATCGACCGCGCCTGTTCCTCCGAGTTGAATATTCGCTTCGGCAGCGCCAGGGAAATGTTGCGGGCCCTGGATGAACTCAGGCCTCACCTGCCCATGATTATGGACTCGCCGCTCAAGTTGCAACCGCTGCCGCGCCTGGATGAACCCCCGCCACCGCCGCCTGCGGCCGCCCCGATGGAACCGGTCCAAGATTTTGGAGAAGATGCCCTCCCACCCGCCCTGGAGCTACCTCCTCCGCTTTTGAAAACCGAGACGGAAACGGTGACCGTTCCGGCTGTGAAGCGCCCTACCGCCCAGTTTTCGCTGGGCCAGCAACTGGCCGCCATCGCCCTGTTGGCGGCTCTGGCCTTTCTCTTTGGAATGGGCGTGGGCAACAAGAACGACCAGGCGGCCAGCCCGACTCCCCAACCTTCGCTGGTTCCCAAAGCCGAGACGCCTACGGCCGTGCCCATCTCGGTGGCTCCCACGCCGACCCCCACTCCCACCCCGGTGGCGGTGGCTCCGCCTCCCACTCCCAGGGCGACCCCTAAGCCGGTGGCGCCCAAACCTCCGCCACCTCCTCGACCCAAACCACCGCCCGAGGAAGCGCCCGAGAGCTTTTCGCTGGGCAACACGCCCAGTTATCCAACCGCCGCCCGCAGCGGCAGTGCTCGCGAAACGCTGGGATTGCTGGACAAGTCCAGTCATCTGGAAATCAATTTGGATGCGGATTGGAACCCGGTAGGTCGGGTGCAGAGCCGCGACTACTTTACGCGCAGTTTTCGTAAGAACACCAACAGCTACGAAATGGAGTTGGACGTCAAAGGCTACACAATGGAGGCCTCCTCCACCACCTATATGCGCAGCTTTGAAGCGGAGCATCGCGGCTGGACCCCCATCCAACTGGCCGGGGCCGACCTGGCCTATTCCCAGGCACGCGGCCGGTCTCAGAAGGCCCAGGCCTTAATCCTGCGGCAGGGGCATTATTATTGGTTCTCGTTGCGCGGCAACGGGGCCGGGGTGGCCGGGAGTTTTCCCGAGGAGCTGAAGACCAGTTGGGAGAGCGTCAGCGTCATCGATCGTTAACTCCTGGCGGTCAAAAGCAGTTCGGCCAGTCCCAGCCGGAAGGGCCGCTGGGCGCGGATGCGCAGGTGGAAGGGGCGGTCATCCACCATGTAGCGGCGCACGCCGTCAGTTACATCGGTGACGCTGCCACCTTCGGCCCCGGGCAGTTGCAGGATGTCACGCTCGTTCAGTTCCACCCGTAGAGCCTCGGAGCCCTCCACCTGCAGGCGCAGCATGGCCGCCTCCAGGCCGCGACGACTGACGGCTCCCGCCGCCCGGCCATTGAGTTCCCATAGTTCCCGAGCTTCCCCACCGGCTTCAAACCTCACTTCATGGCGCACGAAACTCTGCTCGCCGCGCTGTTCCTGTTGCAGTTGAGCGCGAACCTCGGGCCCCTTTTCGTTGGCCAGCACCCACATCAGTTTGGTCAGGGCGGCTTCCGGGGTCAGATCAAAGCCGCTGGCCAGTTGGCGCTGCAACAGGCCCCGGCTGGAGGCATAACGTCCCAGGTCGACCCGGCCTTCACTGCATTGGGTGACCACCAGAATAGTCAGGCCGTCATTTACGGCCTGGCCCAGGCAGTCGAGCAAAGCCGGATCTTCCGGCGCATTGCCCGAGCCGTAGGCGCGCAGGACCAGACCCTTGAGTTCGGGCTGGCGCAGCAGGGCCCGCAGTTGGGAGGCCTGGATGCCGGGAAAGAGAGTCAGGTCCAGAACCTGGTCCTGCAGAGCGCGCCCCACGTAGAAGGCTGCGTCGGCCGCCGGCATGGGATAGATCAGATCGGTGTGGATGCGGATGCGCTCCCCCAGCGAGCCCAGGGCGGGATAGTTGGGCGAGGTGAAACCTTGCCATCCTGAGGTGCTGGCCTTGCGGGCGCGATTTCCGCGCAACAACACATTGGCAAAGCAGACGGTAACTTCTGGTATGATCGGCAACCCCACCGCTTTGGCGCCGGCCACCAGCAAGGCGTGCAGCAAATTCTGGCGCGCATCCGAACGCAAGGCGAAAATAGGCAACTGTGAGCCGGTCATGACCACCGGCTTGGCCAGATTGACGCACAGGAAGGAAAGGGCCGAGGCAGTGTAGGCCAGCGTATCGGTTCCGTGCAAGATGACGAAGCCGTCGAAATCGGCATAATGGCGTTCCAGCATCTGAGCGATCCACAACCAGTGCGTAGGACCGATTTCTGAGGAATCCACCGGAGGAACTTCACGCCCTTCCGGATCGCTCAGGCCGAGCATGGTCCAGGCGATGCGTTCCTCGACGCCAAAATTCTGGATCTCCTCGGCTAGTTGTCCGGCTCCAACATTGGCCAGCGGGGAAGCGGGATTGTTCTCATCCAGCCGGCGCATCCCCAAGGTACCGCCCACGTAGACGATCAACACGCGGGCCCGCGCCCGCTCGGCGGGAAGACGCCGCCCATTGTTCCAGCTCAAGGTTCGGGAGCCGCCATTTTCTGGCTGGTCAGGTGCCGCCAGAGTTCATCCCGTCCGCTGCCTTTTTCAGCCGACACGGGCAGCACCAGCGCTTTGTCCAGGCGCAGGAGCTGGGCCGTTTGGGCCACCGTCCGGGCCACGGCGTTCTTGGATATTTTGTCGACTTTGGTGAGTACGGCGCAACGGCGGAGGTCCTGCTGCCACATCCACTCGGCCATTTCCAAATCGTTTTCCAGGGGACCGTGGCGGGCGTCGATGAGGTGCAAGGCGCAGGCCAGGTTGGGCCTTTCCTTAAGGTAACGGCGCAAACGCTCTTCCCAGAAGGCCCGGTCGGTCTGACTCACTTTGGCGTAGCCGTAGCCGGGTAAATCCACCAGCACGTATTGGTGGTTCACCATGTAGAAATGCATCAACCGGGTCTTGCCCGGAGTGTTACTGGTGTAGGCCAGTTTCTTTTGCCCGACCAGCGAGTTGATCAGCGAGGATTTGCCGACATTGGAGCGGCCGATGAAGCCGAACTCGGGCAATTCGGGAGCGGGCATTTGCTCCCAATGATAGGCCGAGCCCAGCAGGAATGCTTTCGATATCTTCATGAATTGGAACATAGCTTGGACTCATCTGAAAGCAAACCTTCCCGGCTAAGGGAAGAACAAATGCGGGTCTGGTGGCGCCGGCGGCGCCGCAAGGAACTCTCCGCCGAGCAGTTTCGGCAGATTCTGCGTTGGGCCGAGCAAGCCGCCGGCGCGCTTTCACACTACGGGAGTTTGGAAGATTGCCTGCAGCAACACGGCATCCACTGGCAAATCAGCCAGAGTCCCCACATCGTGGCCGGAGTGCGCATGCGGGCCCAGTTGGACCTGAACGCGCGCCGCCTGACCGTCTTCGCGGGGGCTCTGGATGAACTGCAAACCGGACAACGCCCCCGCAAGGTCCTGGAACGCGTCATTCTAAGCCACGAAGTCTTTCATCTGCTCTGTCCCGAATGCCCCGGCGCGGTCCACGAGGCGGCCGCCCACTGGTTTGCCGCCTTGGTTACGGGCCTGGAAGAATTTCCCGGAATTTGGGACCTGACTCCGGAATAAACTGTCCGGGGTGAGCGACACTCCCCTCAGTTCAATTCTGGAGGTATCCGTGCGTTTGTCTTCGTGGCATCCCCTTCTCATCACCAGTGTCGCTTGCGTGGCCAGCTTTCAGCTCTACCGCGCCACTTTGCCGGCCCAGGCCGAGCCCGTCCCACCCCAGACGCCTCACCTCATGGCCCGTTCCGAAAAGGCTCCCGACCGTTTTGAAGGAGCGCGCATCCAGGTAGCCATCTTGCTGGACACCAGCAACAGCATGGACGGCCTGATCCACCAGGCCAAGCGCCAACTGTGGAATATCGTCAAGGAGCTGGGCGAAGCGGAAGTCGATGGTAAGACGCCGCGCTTTGAAGTGGCTCTCTATGAATACGGCAATGACGGCCTCTCCGTCACCAAGAACTACGTGCGCCAGGTGCTGCCTTTCAGCACCGACCTGGACAAAGTTTCCGAAGAACTCAATCGCCTCAAGACCAACGGCGGTGAGGAATACTGCGGCGCGGTCATCCAGGATTCTCTGAAAAATCTGGAGTGGAGCCAGCGCGAAGGCGATCTGACGGCTATTTTTATCGCCGGCAACGAGCCCTTCGACCAGGGCTCGGTCAGCTTTAAAGAAGCCTGCGCCGCCGCCCGCCAGAAGGGAGTGGTGGTCAACACCATCTTTTGCGGCAACAAGCTTGAGGGTGAGCGCACCAAGTGGTCGGAAGGCGCTAATCTGGCCGCCGGCCGCTTCTTCTGTATCGACGCTGACCGCAGCGTGGCCGAAGCTCCCACGCCTTATGATGCCAAACTGGCCCAGCTGAACAGCCAGCTCAATACCACTTATATCGGCTATGGCGTCAACGCGCCCGCCGCCCAGGCTCGCCAGATGGCCGCCGACGCGGCCGCCGGCTCGGCTCCGGAAGCCAGCGGTTACGTGGCCTCGCGCGCCCAGGCCAAGGCCGGCGCTAACTACAGCAACGAAGAGTGGGATCTGGTCGACGCCAAGAAAAAGGGCCGTGTCGACTTGGGCGCTCTGAGCAAGGACGAACTCCCGGCCGAGTTGCGCGAAAAAACGGTGGCCGAACGCAAGCAATACGTCGAGCAGAAATCCGCCGAGCGCGAGCGCATCCAGAACGAGATCCGCGAAGAAGGCAAAAAGCGCGATGCCTATCTGGCCGAACAGAAAGCCAAGAACGGGCCCGATACCTCCTTGGAAGGCGCTATCCTGGGTGCCATCCGCGAACAGGCCAAACAACGCGGCTTCAAGTTCAAGAGCTAGGCCTGGGTGGCCGCAGCCAGCGCGCCGTGTGGGTCCAAAAAGAATCGCAAGGAACCTCGATCATGCTGCGCAATTAATATTTTTCCAAACCCCAGCCCCGCCGGGCGAGACCTGTATTTGGTAGATTGGAGTCCAGGTCGCGGGTCGGAACAAACCGGGCGACGACCGGCACTCGTGGTGCAGGAGAACGCCGCTAGCGCAAATCCAAACTATCCTTTGACTATTGTGGCGGCAGTCACCACACAGGTCTCTCAGCGAAGTCCTACGTCAAGTGCGAACAACTTCAAACCACTGGCAAAGAGCGTCTGGATCAGCGGATTGGTGCAATGCCTGCAGCAAGTATGTACTGCTCTCCTGAAGGTTCTTAACCTCACCTGACCAGCAGCATTTGCGCTCCAGCAGGTTGCCGCCCACTTTGCACCAAAGCGCCCGAGGTGCTCTATCACAACGATCTCGATGCGATTGTCTACTACCAGGGAGCGGCCGAGGTAGCGGCTCTCTACCACCAGGCTTTCGCCCTGGCCCAGATGCGCCTGGTGGCCGAGGTGGCCCGTCGCCACCAGGCCGGCCAGCCGGAAAACACTCTATACATCGTCAGCGATTGCGACGAAACGTTGCTGGACAACTCGGACTACAACGCCTGGCTCATGGAAACCGGCCGGGATTATCACGACCGCACCTGGAGCCAGTGGTGCCAGGCCCGGCGGGCCCGAGCAACCCCGGGGGCGGTGGATTTCTGTAAGTTTGTGGTCGAACACGGCGCCAGCCTGATCTACGTGTCCAGCCGGTTTGAAGTCGATCGGGAAGCCACCGCCGACAACCTGCGCGCTCTGGGATTTCCTCTGGAGCGCGCCGGAGTAGACCCCGATGACACCCAACTGTTCCTGACCAACATGCGGCTGAACGGGGAAAAATCCAAGAAGAAACAGCAGTTCGCCTATTTGCTCAAGCGCTTCGGCAGCGCTCCGCTGCTCCAGTTGGGGGACAATCTTTCCGATCACGAGGCTGATCGTTACCACTACAAGGTCGAGGCCTCGCGGCGCAAGGCCAGCGCCGAGCGGGACGCCCGCCGTTGGGGGGATGACTGGATCGTGTTTCCCAATCCGATTTACGGTGCCTGGCGCAGTTCTTTGCAGCGGCCTGACGGGTCTCCCGCCGGCGATGAACAGCCGCCCTCCCCCTATCAGCCGGAGCCGGTCCGGCCATCCCTGAATGAGGCGCCCAAGATGTCGCTGCTGAGCAAATGGCAAGGCTGAAGGAATTGGCCGTATTTCTGGCTCTGGTCAGCACGATCCGGGCCGAGGTTTTGAAACCGCGCGATGGTTCCACTATGCTCTGGGTCCCGCCCGGGACGTTTTCCATGGGCAACGAGCAGGCCACCCGCGACCAACGCCCCCGCCATAAAGTGACCCTGGCTGGTTTTTGGATCGGGCGCAGCGAAGTCAGCAACGCCCAGTATGAAGCTTTTTTACAGGCTACCGGCAGGTCCGCTCCCCCGCTCTGGCAGGAGCTGGCCCTGAAATACGGCCCCGACCGGCCGGCTCTGGGGCTCTCCCAACGGGACGCTCTGGCCTATTGCAGTTGGGCCGAGCTCAGCCTGCCCAGCGAGGCGGAATGGGAGTATGCCGCTCGGGGCTCCAAACCCGCCAATCTTTACCCTTGGGGCAAGGTCTTCGCGGCCGGGAAATGTTGCTGCAGTGTAGCGGCTCCCGCAGCCGGGCCCGATCCTGTGGAAAGCCATCTGGAAGGAGCTTCCTGGGTCGGCTGCCTCAACATGTCCGGCAACGCCAGCGAATGGACCGACAGTTGGTATCAGGCCTATCCGGGTCCCCGACCACCTCGAAGCGCGGAATTTGGCCAGAAGTACAAGGTGATGCGAGGCGGCCACTGGATGTTTCAATCTCCGGACTTCCTGCAGGCCACCGCCCGCAGTTGGTCGCTGGCGGTGGCTCGCCTGCCCCAATGCGGCTTCCGGGTGGTCTCGAGGAGGGGGCGATGAGGGTCTGGTGGCTGCTCTGTCTGCTCATGATGCCCGCCTGGGGAGAACGCTGGCCGGAGGCGCTGGTGCAACGCCTGGAGGCTCAGCCGATTCGGGCCGCTCAGTCGCTGGAAAGTTACCTGACCTCGCAGGGGCGCTCGCCGGCCAGAAGTCACGGGTTGTGGCTGCTGGAATTACGCGACGGCACGCGGGCCGTGTTCCGCAGTGAAGAGGTGCCTTCGGGATCCCAGGCCGAGATTGCCGGCTACCGCTTCACTCGCTGGTTAGGGCTGGAGCTGGTGCCGCCTTCGGCTTTCCGCACGCTGCACGAGAGTGAATGGCCTGCGGGCAGTCGCTGGCCCTTCGCCAGTTCGCTGCGCACGGGTTCGCTGCAGCTTTACGTCAATACCGAGAAGATTTCTACCGTCAATGTGTTGGACCAGGCCGATATCGAGGTGGTTTCCTTCGTGATGGGACGCTACCACAACCCGGCCGCTAACTTGCTGATGGACGAGCAGGGCCAACCATGCGTGGTCGGCTTCGAGAACAGCCTGGAAATACAGCAGGCCCGTTACGGCCAGTTTCCCTACGCCATGCGCGGGCAGCGGCGCACCGATATCCCGGGTCTATCGGCCTTGAAGCCGTTCCCTTTCGAGCATCCGCAGATGCTGGTGGATCCAAGTCTGGAACAGGTTCAGAAAACCTTTTCTCCGTGGTGGGTGTTCGAACCCGAGGGAATGTCCGAGTTGCTCGGGGAGGCTCTGGGAATGCCCGACAAAACGGTGCGCTATGTTGTCTGGGACAGTCACTTGTGGGTGCAGACCGGCGCTTCCTTTCGCCACCCCGCCTGCACCGAGGTCTACCGGGAAAGCACCATGCAGCGGCTGGGCCAGTTAGACGCCACCACCCTCCAGCAATTACTGCCCATGCCCTATACCCAGGAGCATGTGCGCGGCATGTTGGAGCGCACCCGTCAGGTACTGGAGGACTGGAAGTCATGAGCCCGCTTTCGCGGTTGCTGGCTTACACCCGCGCTTACCGCGGTTGGGTAGCCGGCGCCACCACCTGTTCGGTGCTCAACAAGCTCTTTGACATCGCTCCCGAAATTCTCATCGGGATGGCCGTGGACGTGGTGGTCAACCGTCAGGACTCGCTGTTGGCGCGCTGGGGCGTCACCACCTTGCAGCAGCAACTGGCCTGGTTGGGCGTGGCCACTTTCCTGATCTGGTTCCTGGAGTCGTTTTTCGAGTATCTCTACTCGGTTCTATGGCGTAATCTGGCTCAGCGCGTGCAACACAAGCTGCGCCTGGACGCTTATCGCCATCTGCAACGTCTGCCCAGCGGCGAGGTGGAAAAGCGCTCGACCGGCTCGCTGCTGGCTCTGCTGAACGATGACGTCAATCAGTTGGAACGCTTTCTGGACGGCGGAGCTAACTCGCTGATCCAGGTTTTGACCTCGGTCATCCTGGTCGGCGCCACCTTCTTTTACCTGTCTCCGCTGGTGGCGGCCCTGGCCTTCCTGCCCATTCCTTTGATTCTGGTGGGGGCATTCTTCTTTCAACGCCGTCTCCAGCCCCGCTACGCCGAGGTGCGCGAGCAGGCGGCTCGCGTCAACGCCCGCTTGAACTTGAATCTGCACGGCCTGATCAACATTCAAAGTTACGGTAGCGAGGACTTCGAAGCGGCCCGCGTCGAGAAAGAAAGTTTGCAGTATCAGGAAACCAATCGGCGAGCCATCGCGCTTTCTTCGGCTTTTACGCCGGTGTTGCGCATGGCCATCCTGGCCGGCTTTTTGTGCACCTTGATTGTGGGTGGTCAGCAGTGCCTGGAGGGCAAGTTATCGGCCGGCTCTTACAGTGTGCTGGTATTTCTTACGCAGCGCTTGCTCTGGCCGTTAACGGGACTGGCCGCCACCAGTGACCTCTATGAACGAGCCATGGCTTCCGCTTCGCGAATTCTCGATTTGTTGGCCCTGCCGGCGGTCGACCTGGAGGCGGGCCGCGAGTTACCAACCACGGAGGTGAAGGGGGAAATCGTCTTTCGAGGGGTGCATTTTGCTTATCCGGAGCGCGGACCGGTGCTCAACGGAGTGGATCTCACCCTACCGGCCGGACGGACCACCGCGGTGGTGGGCTCCACAGGCTCCGGTAAGAGCACTCTGGTCAAGCTGCTGCTGCGCTTTCTCGAAGCCGACCAGGGCGATATTCGGCTCGACGGCCAGGAAGTGCGCGAGCTTTCGCGGCGAAGTCTGCGGCGCTGTTTCTCGCTGGTGTCGCAAGACGTGTTTTTGAGCGATGACACGGTGCGCCAGAACATTGCCTACGGCAGTTCCGAGGGGGAGGACGAGAAGCTTCTCCAGGCGGCGCGCGTGGCCGAAGCCGAAGACTTTGTGCTCGGGCTGCCTCAGGGTCTGGACGCGCGCCTGGGCGAGCGCGCTCAGCAGTTGTCGGGTGGACAACGCCAGCGGCTGGCCATCGCGCGCGCCGTCTACCGCGACGCTCCGATACTCATCCTGGACGAGGCCACCTCGGCTGTCGATAACGAGACCGAGGCGGCCCTGGCCCGCTCTTTACGTCGCGTCTGCTCGGACCGCACCACTCTGATCATCGCCCACCGACTCTCCACCGTGCGCCACGCCGACTGCATCCACGTGCTCGAGTCGGGTCGTATCGTGGAGAGCGGCAGCCACGAGCAGTTGTTGGAGAAAAAGGGCGTTTACGCACGGCTCTGGGACATCCAGACCGGTGCTGCTGCGTAAATTAATACTGAGCCCAAACTTCGGAGGCGTTGATCTTGCCGTCCCAGTCGCGGCCGCCGGTCACGCGGATGCGGGTGCCGGGCGCCATCTTATTCATGAAAGCCTGCCGGCTCAGGGGAGTGTCCTTGCGGTTGCCGACCCAATAGCATTTGGTGTCTTCCTCGATGCGCACCTCGGTGCGCACTTCCTTGGCGCCGTTCTGCACCAGGTCGACCCCGACGGCGTTGCGATCTCGGTAAACTTTCTTGACGATGTAGTTGGCCTTGGTCACGTTAACCAGGGCGGCCGAGGCAAGGCCGCTGCCGATCAACAGCAGAATGGTGAAAAGCTTAAAAATAGGGCGCATCTTTCAATCCTCCGTGTGTTCTGCCCTTACACTATCCCCGATTCTTCAGCCGAGGTAGGTATGGTCATACCGGGGGCCTGTAATCGCTGTCCTCTTTTGTAAAAGGTCCTGGAGGGTGGGGGGAGAACGTGCCAACTCGTGTTGATGCGACTCCTTTTGCTGCTCTTGTGTGCGTGGCCGGCGCTGGCGGACACGCCGAAATTTCGCACTATTCCTCTCGACGTCCGCGTGAACGACAAGTTCGATCGACCGTTTGAGGTGCAGGACAATACCGCTTACATCGGAGTTCGTCTGGCCCAGGACGAAAAGCAGACCAACAAAGAGGTTTCCCAATACGAGACGCTCAGTTGCGCGGGCATCGAATATCCCCGCCAGACTCAAGAATACTTGAAGTTCGCCGTGCAGGGCGGAGTGGCTAAAGTCCAGTTTGTCGTCTTCCAGGATAACAAAGCCCCGGTGGATTACGAGCTGAAATTGATCGAGAACAACACCATTCACGACATTTCTCCCTCGATCTGGCAGATCGGCACCGAGTCGACCAGCGGGGAGGTCAAGGCCGAGGGAATCCGTGCCCCCCATAGCAGTCGCGAGGTGGCCATCATCGCCGCCTTCACGGTCGTGGGACTGGGACTGGGCTACTGGTTGCTGGGGCGGGTTTTGTTCGCGCGCATGCTGCGGCAGCGGCACATGGAGGTGGGTTCCGCCCTGACCTGGTCCAATCTGCTGGTCCTCTTCAGTTGGGCCTTAGTGGGGTTGGGAGTCGCCATCATGGTCTTGTTCCCCGTGATCGTCTGGCAGAAGCTCTATTGGATCTATGTGCTGGTGCCGGCCGGATACGCCCTGGTGGTCAGCACCATTTACGGCGCCGGACATCTCTTTACGCGGAGTTAAACGTTGAGCGAAACCCAAGGTAGTAAGAACGAACAAATTCGCATTCGGCCGACTCTCATCATCGGCCTGGGCGGTACCGGCGGCGACGTCATCATGCGTATCCGCCGGCGCTTTTACGAGAGTTACGGCAGTCTCTCGGAGTTCCCCATCGTGGGCTACCTGTGGCTGGATACCGACCGTAGCGAGAAACACATCCTGGCTCGGGAAATTCGCGATTTCGTGCGCCTCACCGATACCGAGCGCTTGATGATGACCATCAACGATACTACCGCCATTACCCAGAACCTGAAGGAGCCGGGCTTCCAGCACATTGACAAGTGGTGGTATCCGGGTCTCAATTCGCTCGGTCAAATGAATGAAGGGGCCGGACAGATCCGTGCCTATAGCCGTCTGGCCTTCTTTCATCACTACCAGGCCATCCGGGCCGCCATCGTGGACGCCAATAAGCGCATCCGTGATCCCCTGGCTCAGGAGGTGATGATGAAATCCCCGATCCTCAAGGATCAGGGACTACTGGCCCAGGTGGAGTTCAATCAGCCCACCAACGTCTATCTGGTCTCCTCCATCGCCGGCGGCACCGGCTCCGGCATGCTCATGGACGTGGCTTTCCTGGTCAAAGATGTCTTTCAGGAAGGCAATGTCTCGGTCTGCTCGTTTCTGGTCTTTCCCGACCACTTCGGCAGTGTCACCAACGACCGCATGAAGGCCAATTCCTACGCGCTGCTCAAAGAATTGAATTACTATCAGTTCGGCGTCTCGCACTTTAACGCCGAATGGACACGGGGCACCATCTCCAAAGTGCCGATCCCGCCCTTCGATTACTGTTACGTCTTCGATAACCAGAATGCGGCCGGTCAGGTGACCGGCGGCCAGCCCGGCTCTCAGGAGCTGGTCTTCGAGTTGCTGGCCGACTCGATCTTCAAAGACTTTTCCCACGGCGAGTTCGCCGATCACAAGCGCAGCGCCCGTATCAACCTGCGCCAGTACATGAACAAAACTTACGATTACGAACATCCTCGCTTCAAACAGCGCTTTATCCAGCGCTATGGCTCGCTGGGTATGGCCAGCATCATGGTTCCCCATGCGCGCATCATCACCGCCTGCGCCCACCGCCTGGCGGCTGAGATTGTCGATCGCTGGGGCGGCTTGTCGGCGGCTGATTTCAACGACGCGGACCTGCCCAGACTGGTGCGCCAGGAAGTCATGGCCAAAGTGCGCCTGCAGGAAGACGAGAAGAATCACGATCTTCTCTACTCTCTGTTGGACACCCAGGGACTGGGCGATCCTGACAAAGGCAAGAGCCGGGGCCTGATCGATGAACTCACTCAGTGGAAGCAGCAGCGGCTTATTGAGGTCGAACGCGGCGTTTATCGCCAGCAGAATCTCTCGCTGCGTGATTTCCTCGACCGCGCTCATCAGGAGTGCGAGAAGATGATGTGGGCCGAGCAAATCGGCGCCAACGCCGACCAGTGGGGCTACTACCCGCGCACCATTCGCGCCAACCTGGAAACGCTGCTCAAGCGTGCCCAGGAAGCCCTGCAACAGCACGCCTTTTCCTTGATCGACCAGAAGAACGAGAGCCTGCGCTTCGCCGAAGCCGTGCTCAAAGAAGCTTCGGCGGTTTTGCAGCAAATCGCCGATTCCTTGACCAAGCAATCCCAAGACCTGCAAACCAAGTTGGAGCGGCGCCAAAAGGAAGTGCAGCGGCGCCTGGCCGAGGTCGCCCGGCAGCAGAACCGCTCCGGTTGGGACGGTCGCAAGGGGGTCATCTTGAGTTATGTCGCCGAGCGCTTTCTGGACTGCCTGGTGGGTGACCGGGTCAACCCGGGCCTGCTACGCTGTCTGTTGCAAGACCGCATCTACAAAGAGGGCGTGGAGTTTTGTAAACGGTTGATCCCGGCCCTTTCGGGGCAGGTGCGGGCTGACGGCAGTCTGGCCGGCGGCGTGCGCCAGCAGCTCGATCAGTTGCAACGCGATCTCGGGCAGATGAAAGCCGACCTGATGGTCGGCTACAACTACTTCTCACAGAAGGAGAAGCTGCCCCAGGCCTTGTTGCTCTACGAGGCCACCGACGTCGAGAAAAAATATTATCCGGCTTACCTCAAGGCCAACACCATCTCCGACACTTCCAAGGCTATTCTGGCTCGTCTGGAGCGCAGCGTCACCGGCCTTTCGGCCGACCTGGCGGCGGGCCGTTCCGACGCCTGGAAACGGGCTCTACTGGCCGAGTGCCGTCAAGTTTTCTTGGGAGTACGCAGCGATTTCCACATTATCAAGGTGCTCTTTACCCAGGTGGACGATGCCTCGCGGGTGCATCATCTTAAGCAAATCTTCGCCCGCTCGGCCTATTGGGTGACGCGTGCCGGGATTCATGGGACTTTTCGGATTCCGGGCGAGCAGGTGCACACCATGGTGGGCCTGCCCGGCCCCACCCCGGGGATGGATCCGGGCCAGCGCAGTGAGCTGGAAGGCTACATTACCCAGCTCAAGAATCTGGCCGGCCGCGAGTTGAGCACGGACTTGCGGTATTATCCGATGCCGGACAGCTCGGAGTTAATTTTTTATCAGGAGGCCGGCGGCTTTCCCATCAACTACTCTTCGCGCCTGCCCGACCTGCGCGAGGCCTACCTCAAGCTCTACACCGCCGGCGAGCATCTGCATATCGACTGTCGCGACAAAAAGTTCCCCGATCTGATGATCCTGACCACCGAGGAGCGTCAGGCCTTGGAAGAGGCCTATCAGTGCTTTGTATTGGGCAGTCTCTACAATTTACTCGAATATAAAGGCGAGGACTACGTCTGGATGGAGCGGGACGGCTTTCAGATGCGCCCTCATCCCCTGGGCGATCAATTTATGACTCTGTTGCGCTTGAGCACGCACGCGCCCACCCGCGAGAAGCTCTTCGCCAAGGTGCGCGAGCAACGGCAGCAATTGCTTTCCGGTGGCGACGAGGATTTACTGGCGCGTTACGCGGCCATTTTGGAGTTGACCAAGCGCCAGGCCTGGGGCGAAGATTGGGGACGCAAGACGGACGAAACCGAGTTGCCGTTTGAACAGATGATGAGCATTCGCGTGCTCAACGCCGAGGTGGAAGCGGTGCTGGAGTGCCCGCTGGTGCGGCGCCTTGGACAGGACGCGTTTGCGGCCAGGGTAAACGCCCAGGTGGACGGACCGCGCGAGGAATTGGGCAGCCTGCGCCAGGACGGTCGCCTGGCCCTCAAAATGTAGCAATACCGCCGACATGGAATGGACATAGTTGCCCGTTTTGGTAGAGATTTCGTAGAAATCTCCTGCCTATCCTGACGCTATCAAGCATCAGGAGGAAACCATGAGAGTCAGAAATACCGCCACCGCCAAAAAGCCCCGGGCCGGGAGGAAGAAGCCGCCTGCAGATAAGCCGACCGATCCTTTCGAACAAATTATCCTGAGCCGGCAAAACGAACAGGCCGAGATACTGAAGATGAGACTCCAGCTCGACAAGCTGAGGCTGGAAACACTGCGTGCCATCCAGACCAGTCGGGCGAAGTTTCAGGCCGCCCGCTGGAAGATGCTGAACAAGTCGATGGACGATTAGTCGTCGTCTTCTCCCGGTAGGGGCAACTCCAGCGAGCCCTCCTGAGGTCGGCGGCGTAGCACCGGAGGTTGATGAGTCGGCGGCGGCGCTGGGGTGGAGCCGCCAAGCTCCAGATCCAGGCGCTTCGGACCCACCGGTCCGGTCTGGGGGCCGGCGGAGCCGGCCAGGCCGCGGCGTAGCCCTTCCAGTTCCGCCCGCCGGCTGTAGTAATTTTCCCGGGAAATTTCGCCGGCGATATAGGTCATGCGCAGGCGCTCCAGTTCCGCGTCCACTTCGGCCGAGTTGGCGAAGCTGGGCAGAGAGGAACTCGGGGGAGCCGTAAGCGGAGCGGAATCCTGCGCCGGTAATGGCGGCAGTTTGGCCGAGACCAGGCGCTCGCTGTGCTCGGTGTCAGGAGGCGGCAACGGTGAGCTGCCTCGCAAAAAGGGAAGTTGCGGTGGTTGCTGACCGGAAGTCGGACGCGAGGGCAACGGGGGCGGTGTATTGCGATCTACGGGCGGAAGGGGAGGGGGCACCGGTACTCGACCGGAGCCACTCTCGGATGGGGGCAGTGGAGCCGGAGGCGGAGGTGGGGCCGGCTGGCCGGTCAGTCCCGCCATCCAGGGAGGAACCTCGGTGACATTAGCGGCGTCGGGAATACTCGGCACGTTGGGAATGGAGCTGATAGGGGGCGGCAAGGGAGTGGGCGGAGGGGTGGCTCCGCGCTCCCCGCCCAGCCGGGGCAGGTGGGCCTGGCTACCCATTCCCGGCATTTCCGATTGCACGGCATCCAGCAGTTGGCGGCTGAGCTGGAAGTCCTCCATGCGCTTGCGCTCGTCCATATGCTGTTGAGTGACTTCGTGCACCATCTGCTGCTCGATGTCGGCCTGTGCCTGTCGAGCCGTCAAGTTCCAACGCTTGGCGTCCACCAGAATGGACTTGATGTCGGAGTGTTGCAAATGAAGAGTGTTGCCGTGCCAGCCGAGGATGTCGATCTGACCGCGGTCGTTAAAGTTGAAATGGAACTGGATGCCCATCTGGCGGAGGGGCTGAAAATCCACGTCAGAGACCAGGTTACCGGTGTAGTCGTAGATCTGGAGCCGGCGCTGGGACTCCAAGATCATGGCCACGTGGAGAGGGCCCAGGTGCACCAGGCGGTAGCTGGGGGGCGGGCTGAAGGGGTGGCGAGTGATCCCGTCCGGAAGAGCGATGATGACTTTCTCTTCGCCGACCTGGCGCACGTCCACCATCATGACACCGGCGTCGTTGACCCAGAGGTCGTGAATGTTGGCCAGCGCCATCTGGAAGTCGGCGATGATGCTTTCATCGGAGATATCGATGACGTCGAGGTGATAAGATTTTTTCTCGGGACGGGCCTGCACCAGAAAACGACCCGAAGGAGAAATATTCCAGCGAAACGCGTATTCGCGACGAGTATCGATGAGCGTTGGGGGAAACTGGTCCTTGCGCTGGGTACCTACATTGTAGTTGATGACCTGGTGGGCCAGCGTCGATTCTCCGCCGCCTTTGCCCCCCCACAACTTACGAAAGCGGTCTTTGATGCCGGCTTCGGGAGTGATGGCTTCGTAGAAGATCTCGCGGCCGTCGGCGTCGACTCGCACCTGGCCGAGCTTTCCGATCTCCTCACCGCGAGCCAGGGCGCACAGGGCTTCGTTGACGACTTCTAACTTGGCGGTGCGGTCGTTGCGCAGCCGGAAAAGCCCTTTTTTGCCCAGGAAGTAGAGGTCTCCCTGATTGCCTACCCGGATCAAATCAAGACCCAGGCTCTCATCCATGGCTCTGGCGAAGACCAACTGGGCCTCGTTGCTGGCCACTCCGAAGTCCCCTCCAGCGGCAATACCACGGTAAAGCCTGACTTCGGTGGGAGTCAGAACCGCGAAGAAACGCGAGTTAAAGCTGCCGTAGAGTTTTACCAACATTTGATTTCTTTGCAGGATCCAGAGGACGCCCTCAAAAACGAGGGAGGCATCTTTGCCTTACAAAGGCGCCTTCCTTCCGGAGGACCCTCATGTCTCTTGTTTCCTGGGCCGCCCCCCTGGCTCTCAGTTACCTCGGTTTAAAGATCTGGAAAAAGAAAGTCGGGGACGCCCGTGTGGTGGTGCGCCCCGAGCTGGTCCATCAGCCTCAGATTTATTACTACCCCGACGGCCAAAGTGCTCTGCTGACCTGCCGCCTGCCCATGAAAAACGTGGGCAAGCAGCAGGCGCTGGTCATCGATGCCCGAGCTCATCTGCAACCGATCGGAGACCGCTACAGCGACCTGCAGCCGGTCTGCCGCCTGGTCAATCACCAGTGTCCGCGCGCTGACGGTTACTGGGAGGGATATATCGTGCCCGTGGGCCAGGAGACGATGCTGGAAGTTCGCCTGCACGTCACCTCCAGCCATGGTATCGCGCCCAAGATCGCCGAGATGGGGGCCGTGCGCATCGACCTTCACTACCAATATTATTGCCGCACTCCCATGCATTATAACAAGGTGGAGTTAATTCTTCCGGTGGATTCGTTCGAGGTGGTCAGCGAGAAACAGCCTCAACCCGAGACGCCGCCGGGCAAGCCCAAGCCCCCTATTGACCTCGATGCCCCGGTCGTTCCCCTGCGCACGCATCTGATTCGCCCCGGTGAGAGTGTGCTGGAAACGGTGCAGCGTTACGCGGGTCCGGTCGGTAAACCGGGCGATATCGTGATCCTGGCCGAGACGGTGGTAGCCATTATGCAAAATCGCATGACCTACTGCGAGGAGATCAAGCCGCGCTGGCTGGCTCGCCAGCTCAACGTGCTTTTCGGCATGCACTCCAGTTTGAGCTCGCCCTATTCTTTGGAAATGGCCATTCGCGAGGTGGGCGCCGCACGTATCCTGCTGGCCACCGCCGCCGGTGTGCTGGGTAAAATTACCCGGCGCGATGGGGATTTTTATCGCCTGGCCGGACGTGGCGTAGCCGCTATCGACGATTGCACCGGCACTTTGCCGCCCTTTGATAAGTATGTGGTGATGGGCCCCGCCAACGGCGATCGCCTGGTGGCCGAAGTCAAGGAAAAAACCGGCTTTGAATGCGCCATCGTGGACGCCAACGACCTGGGCAAAGTAGACATTTTTCATATCAGTGATCCATCCCGGAGCGCCGAGGTGGTCGAGGCCCTCAAGCCCAATCCCCAGGGGAACGCGGCCGAAATGACTCCGCTGGTGCTCATTCGCAAGCGGTGAAGCCGCCGGACGCGCTGTTAGCCGCCCTCCAGGAGGTTTGCCAGGGCAAGCCCTTCCCCTGGTGTTGGCTGGCCACCAGCGACCCGCAGCACGGCGCCCAGGTGCGTACCGTGCGCATGCTGGCTTACAATTGGATTCAGTGCACGGTGACTTTTGCCAGTCATGCACAGCACGCCAAACACCGTCAACTGGCCGCGGACCCTCGCGGCCAGTTGTGTTTGTTGCGAGAGAGCCCGTTGCTTCAAGTTCGCCTGCAGGCTACCTGGCGTTCCCTGCCGGGGGCCGAGCACGCGCAGGGAGAGCGGCTCTGGCAAAAGCTGTCGCCTCAAGATAAGCTCCGCCTTTATCAAGGACATCCTCAACACCCCAAAGTCCCCGGTAGTTTTTGGTTGGTCGAGGGGAGCTTTACAGAGGTGGAGGTGGTGCGTTTGGGCGACGAGTGCGGGCGGCGGCGTTACACTCGCGGCCAGGGTGGCTGGGATTGCCAGTCCCTTACTCTCTAGGGAAAACAAAAACCCTCGGCATTTGCCAAGGGTTTTGCTGGATTGTCCGATTTGGAAACCCCGTTTTGACCGAAAGGGTCACCTACATCTCACGAACAGGTGCGCCCTTTTTGCGAACTTCAGCGGGCTTCTTCACCGCTTCGGCCTGAGTCGGCTGAGCGGCGGCCTGCTTGGGCTTGCTGGCTGCTGCGGTCGCAACTTTGGCCGGCTTGGGGCTGGCCTTTTTCGGGGCGTTCCCCTTACCAGCAGCTGCCGGTTTTCCAGCTGCCGGTTTCGCTGCCGGTTTTCCGTCGGCTTTCTTGGCTGCCATGACTACCTCCCTTGATCTCGCATCTTTTTGCAGTGAGCCTCCCGTCGGGAACGAAGGAGTGCTAACAGAGACGCGGTGAAAAATCGTTGTCCAGCAATCTTAGTTTAGAGAACGGACCCCGTCACCTCGGAGATATAACCCGGAAGCATTCGTTCAAAACCTATCCAGTTGAAGGAGCCTGATTTATGCCCCCAAAATTTCTCGAAGTGCCCTCTCTGTCGGATGCCTTGAAGCGCCGACTTCAGGCTTTACCCTCGCTTCCTCTGGTGGTTTTAGACCGTGATTCGGCATGGCTGGGGTGCTTGAAAAACGGAGAGCGAAGTTTGAACTGGCCGTTGCTCCAGATGGATCCGGAGAGTCCCTGGATAGAGCGCTTGCAGCAACATCCTCAGTTACGACCCGGTGGTTGGATATGGTCTCCGGCGGAGACTAGACTGGCCAATCTGCCTCATGGCTGGCGTCAAGCCCAACCTCCGTGGTCGACTTTGGGGCGCTGGTTGCTCAAGTCGCAGTCTCTTAAATCACGTCATGTCGCGCTACTTGCGCCACCCGAGTGCGCCTTGGAGAGCCTGGCTGGCTGGCTGACTCGCCAGGGCGCCAGCCTGACCTGGTGTGATGACCATTCCCGTCACCTCGGAAGCCAACTGAGGTTATGTGACATACTGTTGGTCTTTCCCGGCTTCGATACCGTCCTGGAAGCCCACCAGCTGAGTCTGGGAGGAATGTTGATCGACCTGCGCCCGGGCGCTTCCGGCCTGAGCGGCTCGGCTCTGCAGACGACTTTGCAAGTTTATTGTGATGCCGGTCGGGGCGCGCTGCATATGCTCTTGCCCTGTCTGGCCCTGGCCCAACAGGAGACACTGATCGGGCTGGCGTAAAGGCAGACTTTCTATGGAAAAGCGCAGCCGAGTTCCCGAGCCCACCATCGCCCGATTGGCCACCTATTTTCGCTGCCTGGCCGAACTTTCCGATCAGGAAGTGGGAGTGGTCTCTTCGGAAGAAATCGCCTTTCGTGCCGGGGTCAAAGCTTCACAGGTGCGCAAGGACCTGTCGTATTTCGGGGAGTTCGGAGTGCAGGGTCTGGGCTATCCGGTTCCCGGCCTGC
Source organism: Vulcanimicrobiota bacterium (assembly GCA_019637395.1). Taxonomy (GTDB): domain Bacteria; phylum Vulcanimicrobiota; class Xenobia; order Xenobiales; family JADMJV01; genus JADMJV01. The sequence continues at coordinate 138,513 of JAHBVR010000007.1, read as the reverse complement.
TCCATCGCGTGGCTTCCATCTTACAGTTGGACCAGCAGCACCGGGTGGCCCTGGTGGGAGCCGGCAACCTGGGCACCGCCTTGGCCGGATTCCCCGGTTTCGCCCGTTGGAATTTCCACATCCTCTGGATTTTCGACTCCAGCCCGGCCAAGATAGGCCAGGAGATCAACAAGGTGAAAGTCGAGCCTACTTCTACTTTGCCACGGAAGTTACCGGCAGATTTGGGAATCCTGGCAGTTCCCGGGCACGCCGCTGAAGATGTGGCTAAACTGATGGTGGCGTCCGGCGTCAATGCCCTGCTGAATTTCACCGGAGCCCATTTGCATCTCGGCCCCGACGTCTCCGTGCGCAACGTCGACCTCACTCACGAACTGGCCATTCTGGCCTACCACGCCCAACGCTTGCCCTTTGGAGCAGAGGATTAGCTCTCTCCTTCCTTTTTCTCTCCCTCAGGAAGCTGGCTTTTGCTGGCGTCGCGGAAGGAGCGGAGGCCGTCACCCATGGCCTTGCCGATTTCGGGGAGGCGCTTGGGGCCGAAGAAGAAAATGGCCACGATTACAATCATGAGCAACTCGCCCGGTCCGAGCGTCCAGAGTAGGGATACGTCTTGCATAGGTCCTCCTGCGGTCATTTTCCACACAGCTTGATTAAGAACAGGCTGGCTTCGTAGTTGATAATAATCGGTAGGGCCACGATGGTGGCGGTGAAGGCGTCAGGGGTCGGGGTGGCCACCGCCGAGACGACGAAAGCCAGGAAATAAGCCATACGGCGATGGCGGCTGAGGAACTTGGAAGTGATCAGGTTGATGCCGGCCAGGAACATCAGCACGATGGGTAGCTCGAAGATGATACCGCAGATGACGGTGATGGTGGTGATGAAGCCTACGAATTCGCCGATTTTGATCTGCGGCACCAGCTCTGCGGTAGCAAATCCCATGAAGAAATCCATGGTACCGGGTAAGACGATCTTCAGGGCAAAGGCACAACCCAGCAAAAATTGGAAGATGGTCATGGGTAAGAGACGGTATACCCATTTGCGCTCTCCCTTTTCCAGACCGGGCAGCACGAACATCAGCGTGTGATAGAGAAAGACCGGGGATGCCAGACAGGCGCCCCCTACCATGGCGGCGTTCAGATAGGCAAAGAACGCTTCGGTCGGGTTGGTAAAGATCAGGTTGGCGTTCTTGAGGAGTGGTCGCGTCCAGGCGAGCACGCGAGGGACCAGGCCATAACAGACAAAACAGGCTACGATCCAGTAAAAGAGCGACCAGAGGATGCGCCAGCGCAGTTCCTCCAAATGGCCGACCAGCGACATAGGCTGGTCGTCGATCTTAGGAAGAAGCTTCTTCACCGTTCTCCTTGGTGGGCTTGATCACGCGAACCTTGGAGCCGGGTGGCAGCTTCTCTTCCTTAGCTTCTTTGAAACTCTCGTTAAAGCCGGCGAAGCTGCTGAAGATTCGTTTGAACCCGCTGACCAGGAAGCGCGGACCGAAGATGAGCACGACCAGGAAGAATATCAATATGCATTCACCTAGTCCCAGTCCAAACATCGTCGCCTCCTAAACTCCAGAACACTATCCCCGCAACCCGGCATCGTCAACCCATGGCCACAGCCGCAAACGGGCCAGGGCACCCTTGGGCAAAGACTTGATTTCTTCGGGAAGTTCCAAAAGTCCGTCTGACTCGGCCACGCTGCGGAAAAGATGGCTGGCCTGCGAGCCCGTCAGATGCGCCCCCTGGCGACCCAGGCGGCAGCGCATAAAGAAACGTAGACCTGGTTTTTTATGAATTTCCTCGGCCAGCTTGACCTCGAGCGAGCGCAGGCCCCGGCCCGCCCCCCCTTGGAGCTTGTCGAGCATGGGGCGGACGAAAAGTTCAAAGGTGACGTAACATGAGACGGGATTGCCGGGCAGAGCCAGCACCGGTTTACCCTGCAACAGGCCAAAGCCGAGCGGCTTGCCGGGCCGCATGGCCACTTTCCACAGATGTAGATCGGCTCCCATGTCCCGGAGCACGCTCTGCACGTAATCCCGTTCGCCGACCGAGGCGCCCCCACAGGTAACGATGGCGTCCGCCCCGGCCAGGGCTTGTTCCAGGGTGGCGCGCAGAGCCTCGGGCCGATCCGGCGCAATCGGCAGGCGCACGGCTCGGGCGCCACACGCCCGCACCTGAGCCTGCATGGCGTAAATGTTTGAATTGCGCACCTGGGCGGGTCCCAGTGGCTGATCGAGTTCCACCAGTTCGTCGCCGGTGGCTACCAGCGCCACGCGCGCTTGAGGCACGCATTTCAAGGTAGGGTAGCCGAGCAGAGCGGCCATACCCACGTCGGCCGGCGTCAACTGGCGGCCGGGCCGCAGCAGTGCCTGCCCGGCGGCAAAATGTTCGCCGGCCGGGCGCACATGCTGGCCGGCTTCCGGTTCGGCCGTGCAGGTGAGCTGGCCGTCCTGGATTTCTGTTTCTTCCTGGGGCACCACCGCTACCGTCCCTTCGGGAACGGGAGCGCCGGTGAAGATGCGGCAGCATTCTCCTGCTCGGAGCTCAAAGTCAGCCGCTTCCCCAGCGGCCACTCCGCCCACCAGCCGGGTGACCTTGTCCAGGGAACCAAGGGCGTAACCATCCATGGCCGAAGCGGCGAAATAGGGATGGCTCTCGCGAGCCACCACCGTTTGCAAAAGCCAGCGGCCCGGCACTTCCTCGAGAGGAAGTTCCCGGGCCGCCAGGGCCGCCGTGCCCTCGAGGATGGTGGCGAGAGCCTGGTCGACGCTGATCAGTTGATGCAATCTATTCGTTCCAGGCTTCCACGATCAGAGCAATACCCTGGCCGCCGCCGATGCAGGCCGAGGCCAGTCCGTAGCGGCCACCGCGGCGCTTGAGTTCGTGCAGGATGGTCAAGGTCAGGCGGGCACCGGAGGCGCCCAGAGGGTGTCCCAGGGCCACCGCGCCGCCGTTGACGTTGGTCTTGGCGCGCGACAGCCCCAGTTCTTTCTCGACCGCCACATACTGGGCGGCGAAGGCTTCGTTGACCTCGATCAGATCCATGTCGGCCAGGGTCAGGCCCGCTTTTTGCAGCGCTTCGCGCGCGGCCGAAGCCGGTCCGATGCCCATGATTTCCGGCTGGACCCCTTTGGCCGCCCAGGCCACCAGTTTGCCCAGGGGCTTGATGCTGCGCTTGAGAGCCGACTCGCGGGTGGTCAGCACCAGGGCGGCGGCGCCGTCGTTGATGCCCGAGGCGTTACCGGCGGTGATGATACCCGTGGGCAGGAAGGAGGGTTTGAGCCTGGCCAGTGCTTCGACGGTGCTGTCGGCGCGGGTCTGCTCATCTTTTTCGATCCGTTTGGGACCCTTCTTGGTGGGGATCTCCACGGCCACGATTTCTTCCGCCAGACGCTCGGCGGCGGCGGCGGCGCGCAGGTGGCTTTCCACCGCGAACTCGTCGGCCTCCTCACGGGTGACCTGATACTTCTCGGCCAGGTTCTCGGCTGTGATGGCCATGGGGCAGCCGCAGTAGGTGTCGGTCAGAGCCGCCCACAGGGTATCCTCCAGGCGCGACTGCCCCAGGGGGATTCCCCAGCGGGCCCCGTAGATGGCGTGGGGCGCCTGGCTCATCGACTCGGTGCCGCCCACCAGCACTTCGTCGGCCTGGCCCAGCAGAATTTCCATGGCGCCGTTGACCACGGCCTGGAAACCCGAGCCGCACAGACGATTGACCCCGTAGGCCGGCACCGGGATGGGCACGCCGCAGCGCAGGCCCACGTGGCGCGAAAGATAGGCGGCGTCGGGAGCGGACTGGAGCACGTTGCCAAAGACCACGTGATCGATCTCCTCAGCTTTGACATCGGCCCGGCGCAGGGCCTCGGTGCCGGCCAGCACGGCCAGATCGGTGGCCGTCAGGTCTTTGAGACCGCCGCCGTATTTACCGAACGGAGTGCGAGCTCCGCCCATGATGACGATTTCTTGGTTGAGCACGGTTTATTCTCCCTTAAATTCAGCTTTACGTTTTTCCACGAAAGCGGCCATGCCCTCATGCATGTCTTTGCTCAGGCAGAGTTTGCCGAATTCGACCGATTCGGCCTGGTAGCCGCTGTCAGCCTCCCCCTCGATACCGGCATGCAGCGCCTTTTTGGCGGCGGCCACGGCCAGCGGAGCTTGCAGCAGGATTTCCTGGGCTACCTGGCGGCACAGGTTGAGCAGGTCGTGTTGCGGCACCACCCGGTTCACCAGGCCGATGTGCAGGGCGTAGTGAGCGTCGAACTTGCGGCCGGTGGCGATCAGCTCCATGGCCAGACCGCGTCCGATGAGACGAGGTAGCCGCTGAGTGCCGCCGTAGCCGGGGATGATGCCCAGGCCCACTTCCGGTAGGCCGAACACGGCGGTGCTGGCGGCGAAGCGGAAGTCGCAGGAGATGGCCAGTTCCATGCCGCCTCCCAGGGCGAAGCCGTTGACCCCGGCGATGGTGATCAGGCGGGTGGTTTCGAAGCGGCGGAACAGCTTGCTGCCCTTTTCGGAGGCCGCGGCGCCCTGGGCTTCGGTTTCGCACTCCTTGAGTTCGCGGATGTCGGCGCCGGCTACGAAAGCCTTGTCGCCGGCGCCGGTGATCAAGAGCACGCGGTTTCTCGGATCAGCCTCGATTTCATCGAGGGCCGCGGCCATCTCGTCGATGGTCTCCGCATTGAGAGCGTTGAGGGCCTTGGGGCGGTTGAGCACCATCACGGCCAGTCCGTCCTCGAAACAGAGAATCAGATTTTTATACTTTTGAGCGGCTCCTTGCATGCCTTTCATACGGTCCTCCTACAAGCGAAATGGGTCCATGGATACGGGCTGGGGCGGGTTTTGTGAGTAATCGTAAAAGCCTTTGCCGGTCTTTTTGCCCAGAAGGCCGGCCCGCACCATGGCCCGGTTGAGGGGACAGGGGCGGAATTTGGGATCGCCAAACTGGTCGAGGAAAGCCGAGCAGGCGTGCAGTTGCACGTCAATGCCGATCAGGTCCAGCAGGGACAGCGGGCCGATAGGCATGTTGCCGCCCAGTTTCATGGCGGCGTCGATATCGGCCACCTTGCCGGCCCCTTCGTAGAGGGCCCACATGGCCTCGTTCAGATAGGGGATGATCAGACGGTTGAAGATGAAGCCCGGCGTATCGCGGGTTTCCACCGGACTCTTGCCCATCTTCAGGGCCACCTGCCAGACGGCCTCAAAAGTGGTCTGGCTGGTCAGCGGGGTGCGCACCACCTCCACCAGCTTCATGAGCGCGGGCGGATTGAAGAAGTGCATGCCTACCACCTGATCGGGGCGTTTGGTGGCCTGGCTCATCTCCGTCACGGACAGGGAAGAAGTATTGGAAGCGAAAATGGCTTCTTTCTTGCACAGGTCTTCCAGTTGGCCGAAGAGGACGCGTTTGGCCTCGATTTGTTCGGTGATGGCCTCCACTACCAGATCCGACTGTGCCACAGCCTCCAGTTGCGTGCTGGTTTTGAGGCGCCCTAAGGCGGCCTGCCGATCGGCATCGCTCATTTTGTCTTTTTGCACGAACTTGTCGTAGCTGCCGGTGATGGCGCCGACGGCCTTGTGCAAGAACTCGTCCTTGACATCGCACAGGACGACCTGGTAACCGGAAGCGGCCGCGACCTGGGCGATGCCCGCTCCCATGGTGCCTGAGCCGATCACGGCCAGGCTCTGAATTTGACTCAAAGTAGTACCTCCGATAAACGGGATCAAGGGGGGACTGCCGTCTCCCCCTTGGACCCCCCTGCTACACGGGATCAAGGGGGGACTGCCGACTCCCCCTTGCTGCTAATCCTGGACGGGCGTTTTAGGACATGGGGTCAGAACTCCTTTGAGAGAATTTTCAGGCCTTTCAGGCATCCTCGGAGCAGATATATAAATAATCGGGAGGATCCCCATGATTTCCGCTCTGCGCAACCAGTCCCAAATCAAGCAGCCCACCTTGAATGCTACGGCCGCAAAGCCTGAAGTTACGGGTCCCCAGGATCAATTCAGCACCGGCTCGGCCGAGAAGTTGCCGGGTAAGCCGCAGTTTGAAGCCAAAGACGCGGAAAAGAAAGTTCAGGTCGCCCCCATGTCGATCTGGGCCAAGGGCACCCTGGCTGGACTGACCGGATTGATCGGCCTCATGAGTCTGACCGGTTGCACTCCGAAGCCCGCTCCCGGACCGGCTCAGGTCGAGACCCAGCAGCAAAAGGAAGCCCGCCAACAGCTTTCCAGCACCCTCTCGAACATCGAGAAGAACATGGCCGGCCTGCAGGGCTCGGGGCAGTCTCAGTCCGAGCAGGTGACCCGCCAGATTATGGACGCCGCCAAGAATTACGCCAAAGCTTCCGGTAAGGATGGCCCGGGCGTGACCGAGGCTCTGCGCGAGGCCATTCAGAAGCATCCCGCCCTGGTTTTCACCACCGCTTTCGCTCTGGGGACGGCCGGCGGCGTCGGCCTGGAGAAGCTGGGCTTCACCGACGGTGTCAAGAATGGGGTGGGTAAAGTGGCCGAGTGGGCCAAAGAGCATCCCCTGCTGGCCACCGGGGCCGCGTTGGCCGCCGCCGGCGGCACCGCTTATCTGATCCACGAGATGGTCAGCACCGAAATCTCCATCCCCGCCAAGCCCGAGGGAGCCCAGGCGCAGACGCTGGACAATACCTTCAAGTCACTGGAAGAGCAGATTGCCGCCAATCCCAACATCGACGCCAAAGAGGTCAATAAGAGCGTCTTCGAGGCCATCTCCAAGTATCAGAAAGACACCGGCAAGCCCTGGGAGCGCGTGGCCGACGATGTCAAATCTTTCGCCTTCGAGCACCCGGTTCTGGCCACCACTCTGGTCGCCTCGGCCGGTGTGGCCACCGGGGTAATCCTGGAAAACGCGGGCGTGCCCTCCAGGGTGGCCGACCTGGTCGGGGTGGCCTTCCAGGGCAGTAAGTCAGCCGCTTCTAACGTGGGAACCTTCGTCAAGGAACACCCGGTCGTCAGCGGTACCGTGGCCGCGGCCGTGGCCGCCGGCGTCGGTTACCTGGCCTACCAGCACTTCTCCACCCCGGCCGCGCCGTGAGATAGCGCCTCAGCCCAGAAGCTCCTCCAGGGTCGCTCCATCCCGCAGGCGCTCTTGCAGCGTCTGCAAAGCGTCCAGGTCAAAACTTCGGATTCGCTCCACCAGCGGGGCTGACTTGGGACCAAACTTCAGCTCCAAAGCCAGCCCCACTCCATCGCGCAGGCCCTCGACCCGCCCTTCTTGCAGGCCCTCAACTCGGCCCTCTTCTTTCCAGCTGGTGGTAATCCGCATAATCCCTCCTTGCTCGCCTTCAGGAATCGTTTCCAGGATCTTCTCAAAAACCCTCACTTCATCGGCTTCCAGTTGCAGGTAGCTGTCCACGAAGTGGGAGATCAAGGCCGACTTGCTCGGCTCCAGGCGTAGCGAGGCCAGCAGACGCAAGCACTGCAGCTTGACTCGTGGACGGTCTTGCTTGCGGATGCGCATGCGCGCCATCAGCGCACTGGCCACCGGATTCGCCTGCTCCACAAAGGCGCGCCAATCCAGCCGGGGCAATTCCAGTCGCGCGTAACGAAAGTTGAGCACCGCCAGATCGGGAAAACGCATCTCCAGTTCCCCTTCGTGCTCTGTCCGGCTCCCGTAGGAAAAAATCGCAATAGGGTATATCCGCAGGCCATAGCGCTCCCAGAAGCGCACAAAGTACCCGAACATCTTCTCTGGAAAATTCTCTATCGGCTGAGCTTGAGGCTCCAGGTGCACCAAGAAGGCTGTATCCTGCCCGGCCACCCGCACCTGAACGACCAGATCCGCCTGCCGCCGCCCCTCTCCGAAGGTTTCCTTGTCCAAGAAAACCGGCGCCACCGAGCGGTCGATGAGAGCTGCTACTGAAGGAAAAAACAGCTCCAGGAACTCGATGAAAAACGTGCTCAACAACTCTTTAAAAAGCCTGTCGTGGTCCATGGCTCGGAATCTATCACCCTTTGAGGATCCGGTGTTGAACTGGGCATGTCCAGACTATGACAAAAATTATTCGCTACTGCGCTCTTTCGTGAGTGTTTCGAGCTTGAAGCTGCTGAGTGAGCAGTGCCTCGGCGCTGGATTCCAGGATCTGCAGCACTCGATTCAGTTTTTCGTCGAGGGCCGTGATGCGTGCCGCCAGGTCGAGATGTTCCTGGCGCGGCTTTTCAAAGAACCACTCGATGGGGCGCTCGAGTGCCTGGGCCAGGCGCAGCAGCACCTCGGAGCGGGGCTGCTGTTTTCCCGTCTCCCAGCGGTTAACCTGTAGTCTTTCGACTCCCAATTGCTCGGCCAACTGCTCTTGAGACAGACCCTGTTTACGCCGGGCTTTGCGGATCTGCTCTCCCTGAATCTTATCCACAAGGATACAGTAATAGATGCAGACGAGCGAGACATTATCCCAAAAGACTCTATAAAGATGCCTTGAGTAGGATAGTGGCGCCTGTTTGTTGCTTGTTGAAGCGTTGTTATTGTTGATAAATATGGCTTCATGCTGACCCGGTTAAGTAGATTAGAAAAATCTTGACAGTATCCTAAAGGATGACTTAGTATCCTCAAGGTCCTTTTAGGACATTTACCTGGACAAGTCTGGTTTGGCCTTTTCCTTGTTTGACTGACGAGTGGAGGCTTTATTTTTGCACTTTGGCCCGGAGTTTTTTTAGGGGATAAATTCGTATGAGATCTCAACTCGCAAGCGCCGTCGTCCTGGGTCTGTTGATCGCAGGCTGTGGCGGTGATGGAGAAAATTTTGTCGGTGGTGGCTTCAATGGCGGTGGTGGCGGCGATGCTCCCGTTAAGCCCTCGATTTCGCTGGGCTCTACCACGCTGTTTCGTCCGACCAGGCAGTTGTTTCCCAATCTAGGAGTCACCGGTCCACTCCTGGGTGACTCGGTCGTAACGATCGTATTGACTGGTGATGGAACGCTGAAAAAGCCGCTGGACGGACCCAAGAATACCTCCACTTTGAGCGCCGACGGCAAGACGCTCACCGTGAATTTCACCAACGCCACGGCCGAGGAGATTACCAGTTACCTGAAGGCGAATCTCACGCCGGACACCATCACAGGCCCGCGTAAGGAGGCCAAGGTGAAGGTCACTTTGGCCAACGCCGGCGCCAGCGCCGAAGGAAGTGCCGACTTGCTCACGGCCAACAAAGGCGCGCTCGTCCTCAAGGTGGAGCCGGGCGCGGCCGGTGTGGTGACCAATGTGGACACCGGAGCAGATACCACCAAACGCGGCCTCCAGCAGGCTCTGGATCTCGTGGCCGCTGTTTCGAGTGGTAGTGAGGGCGCGGGTTCCGTCATCGGTCTGGCGACGGGGGAATTTCCGATTGCTGACAGTGCCTTTTCAACCGGTTTGGGAATCCGTGTGCACCCGGATGCTGACCTGGCCTTCTTGACGATCGCCGGCCCGAATGTGGGCAACCCGGGCGATCCCAATGTTCCCACCGGTTCCTCGGCACGCGTGGCCGGAGCGGTGCTGAGGGGAGCTACCGGGAACGGAGGCGGATTCAGTCAGGCGATGCTTTCGGTCCAGGCCAGCGATGTGCTCTTGCGCGGGTTGGACCTGGTGGTGCCCGGATCAAACTCCCTCCGTGCCGGTGTCGTTGCTCCAGCGGGTAGCGGCGCCAGGCTAACCGTAGCCAACAGTTTGTTTACGACGGATTCTGCCGATGGTTCGGTGGGTTGCGACTTTGAAGAGTCGGGCGCTGACTTTGTGCGGAACCGCGTCCAGGGACTGAGTTTTGGGGTCCTGTTCACTAGTACGGCGGGCCCCAATAAGGCCCGCTTGAACGCCTTTGTGGACCCGAAATTTACCGGTGTTTACCTGCTCGGCTCCAACACCCGGGCCACATTGGACTCCAATGTCTACCGACTGGCTGACGCCTCCACCATGAATTCCATTGCCTTTGTGTCTACATTGGCCAGCAACGCGGTGACGGTGACGAATAGCGACTTCTATCCCCGGGCCGTCTTCAATACTCTGGTTACACAGACGGATGGCGGGGTGGTGGTGCAGTCGGGTAATTTCTCGGCGGATGCCAATAAGAATCCGGTGTTGAATGGCACTTTCTCGGCCAATTTCTTCTCGCCCACGTCCTTGTTTGACAAGGCCACAGCCAATTTCCCCGGCTTCACCCCCTGAGCTGGTTGTGTCTGCCTGGCTCCCGGCCGGCCGGCCGGGAGCCATCCGTCTCGTAAGGAGTCGTGCCACTGTGAAATGGAATCGTTCTCTTTCGTTTCTTCGCTTTCTGACCGTCGTTGCCGCAATCGCCGGTCCGCCGGCGAGTTTGAACTCGGCCGCCAGCCCCTGATCGGTGCGCGGGGGCTTTTACATCGCATGGCTCCTGCTGGTGTTGTTATTGGGCTACGTCGCCTTCCGCTAGATAGGAGTCGGGGGCGCGGTCTTGAGGCCCGCGTCTGCGGTCCTGGCGCCCGCGCTCGGGGGGGCGGTCTTGAGGCCCGCGTCTGCGGTCCTGGCGCCCGCGCTCGGGGGGGGGCGGTCTTGAGACCCGCGCCCCCGGCGCCTATTGGGGGCGGAAGCGCTCCCAGGATTTGATGATGACGTGGCGGGCCGCCGTTTGTGTGCCGGTATAGCTCAGATAGTTGGTGGAAGCGTCCAGCAGGCTGGCGATGGCGTCCAATTTGCCGTCGCTCATCTGAAGGACACCCTGGAGGCGGGAAAGGAGGCCTTCTTGGGTAAGACCTTTCTGCGCCACAAAGCCTCCCATCCAGCCCTGGACGGATTGGAAGAGGCCGCGTGCGTATTGGATCGGGTTGCCTCCGGGGATGAGGTCGACCATCTTGCTCAGAAATCCGCTCTGTTCGGCGCCGGCAGGCGGAGACTGCAGGGCTGTGCTTACCTTGCTTAAAAAATCGGGACCGAGTGGAATCAACCCATCAAAGGCTACCAGAGCGGCCAGCCGCATGGCGGTTTCATTGCTGGCATTATGGAGCGATTTTTCGAAGTCGTCGAAGCGTTCTCCGGTGAGGCCGTGAAGGTTGAGGTAAGCCAGTCCTTCGGCGGCCAACTTCATGCCCAGGTCGAAGGCCTGCAGGGAGTCTGGTTTGGGGGTGATCTTGCTCAGGAAGCTGAGCATTCCCACGGAGTTGCCCACCTGATGAGCCAGCGAAGCCGCCGCCAGGATTTTGTCCGAGCCGTCCACCGTCTGATAGATCCAGACCGCTCGCTGGGCCCCCCGTTCCCCTTCGTTGTAGAGCTGGTCGGCGTGGTTGCAGATAACCTGGAGCTTGCCTTCACGGGCTTCTCCCGTGATGGCTTTGGTCATGTCGTGAAAGTTGGGATAGCGCTGCCATTGTCCCGGCACGATAAAGTCCAGGGCCTGGAGGGCAATCGTGGTCATGGACTTGGCGGGGAGCTGGTCGACGAGCTTGCTGATGGGTTCGGTGTTTAGAAGAGTAATCATCGATCTGGGTTCGGAAATTCGCTTACTTCCCCTGGTGCTCCAGTAGCAGGTCGTAAGCGTAGATGCCCGTAGCGTGGCCGTCGTTCCAGCGGAAGCTGAGGGCGTAGCGGCCGATGGGTATGACTTCCAAGATCTGCGCTTCGGATACGGCTGGCGTGTTCGACTGAATCACGCGCAAACTGGCCAGCCCTTTGGCCGGGGCCTCCAGTTTGTCGCGTTCCACCCGGCAGGTGGCGCAGGGGCATTGGCGGCGCAATTCCGCCATAGAGTGCCGAGTGGTGCGTCCGTCCGACCAGCGGATTTCTAGTTGGCCCGGCTTCAGCTCCAAGCCGGTGGGTTGCAAAGTCTTCATAAGCTGTCCTAACTAGCCGAACCAGGACAAACCGTAGACCTGGTAGAGGATAATAGCCCAGGCCGTGGCTGCCGCCAGGGCGGCCAGAGCCACGCGACCTAATTCGTTCAGGAAGCGATGAAAGAGGCCTTCCACGGAAAATACCTCATAGATCGTGGTGACCCCGTTGAGCAGAAGAAAAATGGCGAAATTGCGCCGGTAGTCGAGTTGGGCCAGCTCCGGGTGCATGGTCATCGTGCTCATGGTCAGGCTGCTGTTCCACAGCGAAAGGTAATAGAGGGCCGGGAGACAGCAACCCAGGATGAAGAGCAAAACCAGCGGTCGCTGATCGCGGCGGGGGAACTGCGAATAGAGTTTGGCTACCATCACCGGCACCAGCCAGGCCGTCATCAGGAAGATTAAGAGCGCTGACTCGATCTGGGGTTTCAGGTTGACGTCCAGTTGCCCAATCCCCGCTCCTTTCAGGGAGAGGGGATTGGTAGCGTTGATGAACTTGGTGTAATTGTCCCGCAAAGTCTCGCGCAGTTCGAGATCTACTTCGCGGTTGGTACTGTACCAAATCCAGGTACTGTAGACGGACCCCAGCACGCCGGGCAGCAGTAATAGCCCGGCCATCTTACGGCGATTCATGGACTCGAAACGACTCGGTGGAGCCAATCGCCAGAGCGGGTAGAGGCGCTCTTCCAGACCGACCTTGATGCGCAGGTATTCTTTGCTGGAAACCACGTCGTCGGGGTGGACCCAGTAGACTACCCGGTTGGTGGTTCCTTCAAAAAAGCTGGGCGTCACTTCGACGTTGCCTCCGGTGGCCATTATGGTGCCGACAATCGGGTTTTCGTCGATAGAGTTGACCCACAGATGCCCGCCGTACCCCATCTTTCTGGTCAGGCTGCTGCGCAGAAAGCCGAGCGGCTCCAGGTTGATTTCAAAGCGCGTCTCGGTGATGACCTTGCGTGCCGGGGAGGTGGTCGGCTGCTGCAACGATTGTTTGGCCTGCATCAGTTTGTGCAGGGCTTCCGCCTCGGGTGCGATGACTGGCGCTGGAGCCGCCAGGGCAATGACCTCTTCGGTGATCGGCGCTGTCTCGGTTGCTTCGCCGGGTGGGGGATCCTCGGGTGCCTCGGGAGTCGGGGTCAGTGCCTCGGCCGCCAGCGCCAGCGGCTGGTGCTGGACCGGAGCCAGCGCGGGAAGCGCGGTGTTGCCTCGGCTCTCGCTGACGCGCATGGTGAGACCGGTGCGCAGGGTGAATTGTTCAAAGCGCACTACCTGCTCGAGTTGGCCAAAGTAGGCGCCCGTCTCCAGACGCTGTTCCGATTCGAGGAAAAAGGAGAAAGAAGCGGAGATCCAGGCGTCCAGCAGACGGGCCGCGCTGCACAGGCTTTCACGGTCAATTTCGGCGACGTCCTGCTTGGACGACATGCAGAATTTGGAAATCTCGAATTCCTGGGCCTGATCGCCGGGGAAGACCTGATCGACAAAAGCGCGGCGAGCGCCGTCCTGCTCGAAGAAAACCAGGCAAAGCTTGCGGGCAATCCGCTCGTCGCGGGTTTTGAGTCGCTCCAGGCATTCTTGGAGGATTGGCAGGGCAACTTCGACGTTGGGCGTGCCGCTCCAATTTTGGGCCACTTCGCCCGGCAGACAGTCGAGTTCGCGGCAGGCGGCTACGCAGACGGCCGAATAGTAGCGTGCAAAATATCCCAGAGCGTCCTTGAGCAGCAGCGAACAGGTGGTCAACTCCGCCAGTTTAGCCCGGGAGTTATACTCTTCGACCAGGTTCTGCAATGGCGACGGAGCCGAGATGGGCTCGGTCACGCGGGGCAATTCCGTGAGGTCGCTCTCCTTCATCCGGTCTGCCCTGGTTTGGCGAAACCCGGCGGAGTCCCCTGCACCAGGCCTCTCCACCTCTCTAACTTCTCTCTGAAGGCATAAAAAAAAGCCGGCCCCGAAGGACCGGCTTCACCAGCGCCATGGCGTTTAGAAAACGCGTTTGGCGCCGAGGTAGCGACTCTTGTAATAGGTGTCGCTGAGATTGCTCACGGTTACTCCTCGCGAGGAGGAAGCGTGAATGAAGTTTCCACCTCCCAGGTAGATGCCTACGTGGGATGGGCCCGGACAGTAGGTTTCGAAGAAGACCAGGTCGCCGGCTTCTTCTTTACCTTTGCCAACCGGGCTGCCGACGCTGTACTGAACATCGGCGGTGCGCGGCAGGCGAATGCCGTTCATCATGAATACCCGCATGGTGAAACCGGAGCAATCAATGCCGCCTTCACTGGTGCCCCCGAAAACGTAGGGCGTCCCCATAAAGCGATGGGCACTGCGGGTGACCCCATTCAACAGCATGCCGCGGCGGGAGTTGAGGCTGGGGCGGCGGCGATAATCGCCGCTACGCTCGAGCACGAACTCGTCATCTCCGGCCACTGCCACCTGGGTGGCGCCTTCGATGCGGATGGCTGTCGCTTTGGGGGCGGCAGCTTCGTCCCGAGCGGTGCGCTCTTCGCCATCCGGGATGACCAGAATCAAGCCTTCAGCCAGTTGGCTGGCGGCATTCTGGGCCGGATTGGCCTTAAGTAGGGTATCTACGGACAATTGGTGGCGCTTGGCCACCTTGGTGAGAGTGTCGCCTTTGCGGGCCGAGTACAGTGTCTCGGCGGACGCGGCCTGAAGTCCCAGCGCGAGGGCGGAGACGGCGACAACGGAAGCAAAACGAAGCTTCAAATGCTCACCTACCTTTCTTCAAAGTGGCGGTCCCTGGTAAGGGCGACCGCCCTGGAAAGATTGAATGTCTTTCAATCTTTCTGCGCCTCGTCAAACTTTTGTTTGGACCGGACGCCTCTTGAAGCCTTATAGAATCGGCCTTCTCTTTGTTGAGGGTGCCAAAAAACTTGAATTGCTTTTTGGCGTAGCCCGCCGTTCGCGACAAAGTACAGCGATCCCTTCCCAGCTTCAGAAGCCGGATCGAAAAGGCACTTTTCGAACATATGTTTCAAAATTGGGCTACAATCGCCGATTGGCGGGGGAAACGGGAGGGCCGCCTGCGAAATTCCCAGGATGATCTGTCATAAGTGCAAGACTCCCGTTTCGGCCGGAGATAAGTGCCCGGCCTGCGGCACCACCCTGGCTCTACTGGTTCCTCCCCCGGGCGATTTCAGTAAAAAAGACGAGCTCTACAAGAAGACTTTAGAGCTACGAGCAGGGCATCTCCAGGGGAGTCAATTCGCTGACTTTTTGCAAGTCGAGTTGACCAAAATCAGCACCGCCCGCGGCAAACTGCACGAGGGCGACGCCCCCGTCTTGTTGGAGGGATTGGACCTGTGGCAGCAAGCTCTGGCGAAGGCCGAAAGCTGGCTTGCTTCGAGCAGTGATTTTGATCTCCAGGCGGCCTTGAATCTGGCCACACAAGCGGACGAATGCATCAACCGGTCGATCATGGAGCATTTTGAAACCAACAAGGAACTGGTGCGGACTCTGCAAGCGGAGGCCCGGCTGCGTGAGAACCCTCCCCCAGAGTTGCCCGAGGACGGCTTACTGGTTGGGTTCGAGCTCAGGAATAACCCGAAATAAACTGTTGTCCAATCCGACGTTGATGCGCACACCTTTGTAGACACGCATCTCACGCAGTTTTTCGTCGATGAAGATTTGCGCCTGATAGGGAAAATACCGGCCATCGGGCAGTTGGCGAACATCGCTCCAAACCACGCGTTTTTTACCCGGCTTGCCGCCCGGTTTGTCGGGGGCGGCCGTGTACTCGGCCTGCACCGGCACCCGCTTTTGATGATCGATCCAGACGACGCAGGTCCAATTGGGGTCGGCCGGGTTGAGGATCTGCACACGATGTACGGTGGTTTCTTTCCAGGCCTCGCTGCCCAGGTAATAAAACTCGCGGCTGGCGTCCTTTTTGTAGCGCGTCAGGCAAAAGGGCAGCGACTCCGGCGCGACCTGGGGGTCGATGCCCGACTTGGTCGGGTAGTTGTGCGTCAAGAAGATGTGATAACTGTCGCCGTCGCGGATAATGACTTTGAGCATCCCCAGAAAAGGTTGCTTGGGATTGACGTTGACCCGGTCAAAGCGCAAGTAGGCGGGCGCTTTGAAGTAATATTTGGCCTTGGCGGCCGGCACCAGATGTCCGGCCGCGCCCTCGGCCTCCAGTTCTTCGCCTTCAGCTACCAAATCTTGAACCGGCAGTTGGCCGGGCGGGGTGAACAGACTTTCGAACATCTGCCGAGCCTGCTCATTTTTCCCCGCGTCGTCGCCGCTCACGGGCGTCAGAGCACACAGAAGAGCTAACGTCGTCAAGACCAACCTGTTGCGCATATCCCTTAAACTACAAAGTGCATGGCGTAACCCCCTGCTAGGCTGAACAGGGAGGACATGGCTTGATCCCAACGAAACGGGCTTCGATTTCCCATGGAGCAGGGATGTGGAGCTGTGACCAGCTTCTAGGGCTCCGCAAAGAACCGAGGTGGAATAACTTGATTATTTGTGTTAAGTGCGCCCATCAGAATGGCGATGGTCTCTCCAACTGCGAACAGTGCGGCGCGCAACTGCCCCGTATGGTCCAGAATCAGCAAGAAGATGCGGGTCCGAGCTATATCAGCGACCGTGTGAAAGAGCTGGAGGACGCTTCCAACAAAGTGCAGTCTGGAGAGTGGACGGTGGATAAGTTCGCCGACTACATCGACAGCATTCTGCAAGTGATGAACGAGCGTGAGCAAAGTATTCGCGCCATCGAAATTCCCCCTCAGACCATCGACCAGTTCCGCGCGGAATTGGAGGCGGGCTTCACCGGCATCACGCTCTACCACGAAGGCCTCAACAAAATGGCCGGTTACGTGGAAACTCAGGATCCGGCCAATCTCACCGAGGGTCTCGAACTGGTCAAGCAGGGCAACGACTACTTGAATGAAGCCCTACGGCTGAACTACAGCAGCCAGAAGAAATATGAGGAAATGTATCTCGACGCCTCCAGCATGATGTAGTCCTGGCTCCGGTCGCCGCGGTGCGAGTGCGATTGGTAGAGCACACCTGGTGAGCGGCATCCGCTGCGCGTATCAGCCGGGAATTTGAGCCATCGCCAGCAGGTGATGGCTCATTTTTTGTACCAGCAGTTCGCCGTTCTGGGAATGGGCTACCAGGCTCATTTCCACTGTGTCGAGGGCCTGACTGAAATCTTCGGCGGCTGGTTCGCGGCCATTTTTCCAGGCCTCCAGAGCGGTCAGAAGACGCAGGATGCCAGGCAGAGACCAGAGCAGCAGCAAGCCGGCCACCAGGTTGCCGGCCAGCAGATGGCCTTTACGGAACCAGATGGCTCGCCGGTACTTATCGATCCCATCGTCAAAACGAGAGCCTACGCCCGCGCGGATGAGCAGATCCAGGTCGGCTACCGGAGCCTTCCAGGCGTACTCGGGAATTTCCAGCTCTCCTTCGCCCAGGAAGGCCTGGTCGATACGCTGCCAGAGTTCACGGTTGTGATCATTCAGGCAGGGTTTGAGCAACGACATGGTCATGATCTGGCTGAGCAATGGCAACTGTTGGCTAAGGCCTTGGTAGGGCTGCCAGGGCCCACCCAGCGGTGTGGCCAGCGCGCTCAGGGCGCCTTCTAGGGCCCCTCCCCAGCCCAGCCTGACGCGTTGCTCCTCAAAGTGCCGCTCGAAGGCCAGCACCGCTTCATAAGGCTGAACGTGACCTGGATAAATTTCAACCTCGGCTTCCACCTCGCGCATCTGCGCTCCCTGCTCCAGCAGTGCTTCGATGTCCGCCCGGCTCTCGCTCAGGGAAGGCCCGAGTTGTCCGCGCACGGCCGTGCAGCAATGGGAGGCTCCGGCGCGCACCTGGCCGTCGGGCAAGCGCGTTATGAAGAAGGGAAACTGCCGGCAGGTTTTAGGTTTCACTTCAAATCCTAAGGTAGCGTGAATGTTGCAGAGCTTCTCTTCATTGAGATAGCCGCAGGCGGGGTGGGCTTCGTCGCGATACATTTTGAGCACGCCGTCCACTCGCTCGAAGGCCTGCCCTCGCTCTTGAATCACCCGCAGAGTGATGGGCAGTTCCTTGAGGCGCTCGGCCAACTCATCGCGCAGCCACACATTCCAACCGGTGCACGAACGCCCACACTGAATGCACTCATAGTTCAGCTTCTCATCAATGCTCAGCTTCACAGCTGGTAGGATCTCGAGATGGCCACCGCCTGCCAGGCGGCTCTTTGGTAGACCTGGACGGTGTCGAAAGTATGGCCGACCAGATGGGTTTCGGCCACTTCCAGACCCCACAGGAAGTTGTTGAGATTGGGCTCGACCTGTTCTTTCCAGGCGTGCAGCCCGGTGAGCAGGCGAATGATGGTGGGCATAATCCAGACCAGCATCAAGCCGGGCAACAGGCCTCCCATGGTCAGGTGTGATTTGCGGAAGAGCAGCGAGCTTTGGAAGCGTTTGATCTGGCCATCAAAGCGGTGGCCTACTCCTTCGTTGATCCAGAGATCCAGCTCACTCAAAGGAGCCTGCCAGTTAAAATCGGGGATCTCCAGATCGGCGTCGCCCAGCACGGCGGCGTCGATTTTTTTCCAGACCTCGCGGTCCTGACCGGGCAGACAGGGTTTGAGCAACCCCATGCTGAGGATGGTTTTGATGAGCTGCAGTTGCGAACGGGCCTCGGCTGGAACCAGTTTGGCCCGGCCCCAACTGGAGGCCAGTAAACCCTCTTGCAGCAGCACCGATTCCTGTTCGGGTTGGCCCAGGCTGGAGAGCGCGTTGGCCAGTCCGAGAATGGCCTCTTCGAAGGCGGCGGAGATGGGCATCTGGCCGAATTTGCGATTGAGCTCCGCTTCATAGGCCTGAACTTCGGGATAAGTGGCTTCAAAGGGCGGCAGAATTTCGATATTCCCGTCCAGCCGATGGACGCGGGCACCGCGGCGGATCAGGTCTTCAATGGACTCCCGACTCTCTTTGAGGGGGGGGCCGAGCTCTTCGCGGACTGCTGTGCAACTGTAGACGGCGCTGGCGTGGATTTCGCGGTCGGGGGTTTGCACGAAGACGTAGGGATATTGCTGGCAGGTCAGGGGTTTGGCTTCATAGCCCAGCTCGCTGTGGATGGAGCAGAGCAGGTCTTCCTTCAGAAAGCCGCAGCGGGGGTGGTCCGGTCCCTTGTTGACGATATAGTGTCCGTCCTCGTCCTGGCGAAAAGCCTGGCCCCTCTCCTGGATGACGCGCAGCTCGAGCTGGTGCCCCTTGAGCGACTGGACTACCGAGTCTTCCACTCCGATGTCCCAGCGATTAAAGCAGCCGCGTCCACACTGAACGCACTCATAGGAAATCTGCGGGTCGTAATTGACGTGCATGCAAAAAAGCCCCTGAACGGTGTTCTCCTTGTGTTCAAGGAACCGTCAGGGGCTTCCTTTTCAGGCTTTTAACGCTTCCAGCCGTCCGACAGGAAGGTGGTATGAGCGCCGTAGACCTTCCAGAAGAAGGCGATGCGGGAGGCGATGATACGCTGCTTCCATTCCGTCATCTTCTGCATAAGGGCTTTGTAGTCGTTGAAGACGTCCTGGGCTTCCTGGCGGCGCGACTCCCAGATGGCCACCAGCGGGTCTTTAGGGGGGGCCGGCGGAGTGTTACCTGCCTGCGCGTTGCCGTCGGCGGCCGGAGTAGCGCTGGCAGCCGCGGTGGGCACGCCGATCGGGGGGGCGGGTTGTAACGGGGCTGGAGTGAGTGGAGCGGCCGCTTTGATAGGGGCGCCTGGTCCGGCGGCCTCAAAGCTGGGGGCGCTATCAGGACGAGCCACCATGGGGGTGACGGCCTCGGCCACGCCTTTCGCAGCCGCGTAAGTCTGCGTCAGGGCTTCAAAGCGGGACTGCTGTTTGGCGGTCCAGGGTTGGCCTTTCTTCTCGAGCGAGGTCATCGACATGGCCGCGTCGGCGGTGTAGGCGCCCATTTCGGTGGCGAACAGCCACTCTTTCTCTCTGGAGTTGAGGTCGGTACGTTCATCCACCATGCGCGCGATATCGCGAATGGCGCTTTTGTCATCATCGCTCTGGTTTTTCAGGCCGGCCAATCCGACCTTGAATTCGTCACGGACCTGGGAAAGGGGCTTGCCGCCGGTTTCCTGGACGGGAGCGGAGCCGTTGACGCGCACCGAGTCGTTGGGCAGAGGCGCCGAGCCGAGCAAAGGAGCGGGCCGCAGAACCGGGGTGGAGCGGATCGAACCGATTTCCTCGGGGCCGCGCACGGAATTGATGTTGCCGATGTTCACGAGTCGTACTCCTTACAAAAGCGAGCGCATGGCTTCGGAGTGACGAGCACCCTGAATCCAGCGTGAGGTGCAGACGTCGGTCCAAAGCAGGCCGGTGGTCTGACGGAAGTTTTCCATGTCTTCCACGGCCTGCATCTGGTCGGCCATGTAATCCATATAGAGTTTGCGCCACATATCCGCCAGTGTTTTGCGCTGGTCTTCCAGTTCGCGCAGACGATTGGCGAAAGCCAACTGCTCTTCGTTGTAGAGGGGCTTTTGAGGGTCCGGCTGCTGACTGCCGCCGCCGGAATTCTCTTCTTGAGCTGTTTCTGCGGCCGTGCTCTGCGCCGAGGATTCGGAGGCCGTCTCGGTCGGGTTGGCGCTGCTGGCCGGGACGGGGACTTCCGGAGCGGGGGTTCTGCTGGTGGAACGCGCGCTCTTTTCTTTGGCCGTTAGATCCACCTGATCGTCCTGGCCGGCCGTCAACTTTTCTTCTTTGCTGACGCCGCTCTGGCTACCGGCTTTCAGTTCGGCGCCCAGTTGCTGGGTGGCTCGGGTCTGCAGACTATCATCGTTCTGCTGCCGGAGTTTTTGTAGGTCTAGCGTGCTAACGCCCTTGGAAACGGGTTGCATTCGTTGATCCCTCCGAGAGATGCAATCATCTTAACCCACACGCGCGTGGTTTGGGTGCCAGAGCATGTTAAATCTTGGACAGTTCCGAGAATTTCTCTTGACAAATAAAAAAAGGGCACCTCGCGGTGCCCTTTTTCGAAACCTGCTTCTTACAGCAAGCCTTTGACCTGGTCGGAGTTCTTGTTGGCGGAAGCCATCTTGTCCTTCTGGACACCGAAGGTGATGTCGTTGATGGAGGTCAACAGCTTGGCAACGTTGGCGCGATCGTTCTCGTCGGCCTTACGGAGCTCCAATTGGGTCTGACGCTGCGTCGACTGAGCCTGACGCATGTCGGTGATGAACATCTGCTGGTCCATCGCCTGCTGGTTGAAGTTGGTAATATTCCCAGTTGCCATTCTAGTGTGTCCTCCGAAGATAAGTTTTGTTCGTTGGTAGTAGTATCACCCATAGGCTGAGTGATGTAAAGACATGCATTCGTAAACAGATCGTAACAAAGATGTTGCGAAGTTAAGAAAATCCAACCGAAAATCAGAAACCTGCGGAACGGTTGAAAAACACGTAATTATCCGCCGTTTTAATGCCCTTCCGCGGCTCGGTCCTGGGCCAGTTGCATCATCACCTGCTGGGCATGTTTTCCAAAGTCGTTGTTGTAACGCATGAGGTCCATCAAGGACATCCTGCTAATCTCCTCGAGACTTTCTTCCACCGCCTTGAGGAAGAAGTCGAATTCTTCGTCGCTGGCCGTGAACGGCGGTGATACGCGCACGAATTGCGGCATATGCATCATGGAGGCCACGATCACATGACGCTTGCGGGCGTAGTCTTGCATCACGCTGCCCATGGAAGGCTGCTTCATTTCCAGGCAGCGCATGAGGCCGGCGCCCCGATGAGATTTGAGGGCTTTCGGATACTTCTTGACCCATTCATCCAGAATGGCGCCGAGCTTGTTCCCCAGCTCGATGGCGCGATCGAGAACGCCATCGTCGGTCATCACGTTGAGAGCGGCCAGGCCGGCCGCGCAGGACATGGGATTGCCCCCGTAACTGGAGTTGTTGAACTGCGGCCGGTCGCGTTCGCCATAGCGTACCTTGGCGTTGTAAACCACGGCCGCGATCGGCATGATGCCACCGGAGAGAATCTTGCCGACGCACAGAATGTCGGGAATGACCCCCGAGGGAGTGCAGCCCCATAGAGTACCGGCCCGGCCCAGACCGCATTGGACTTCGTCGAAGATGAGAAAGGCGCCGACTTTGTCACAGTGCTCGCGCACGGCTTTAAGGTACTCGGTGGTGGCCACTTCGCAACCGGAAGCCCATTGGACCGGCTCCAGCACCAGCGCGGCCGTGTCCTTGGTGACCGCCTTGCGCACCTGCTCGATGTCGTTGAAGCCAATCACGGCGCTGCCGCCCACTGCCGGTTCCGTGCCTTTGCGCCAGGCTTCCAGGCCTGATATCGAGAGAGTGGCGATGGACATGCCGTGGTAACCGTAGTAAGTGCCTACAATACCGGGTTTGCCCGAGGCCAGACGGGCCAGTTTGAGGGCTGCTTCCAGCGACTCGGTGCCGCTGTTGGCAAAGAAGACCTGATCAAGGCCTTCGGGAGCCAGGCCGGCCAGCTTCTTAGCCAGCGCCGCCGTGACCGGGTTGATGAAGAGGCGCGAGGACAGTCCCACGCGGTCAATCTGCTTCTTGACGGCTTCCACTACCTTGGGATGGCGAAAACCCAGTCCGAATACGCCGCCGGCGCCCAGGCAGTCCATCCAGCGTTCGCCCGTAGGAGAGTAGAGCCAGGCGCCCTCGGCTCGCCATTCCAGCATTTCTTCTCCCAGGACGCGCACATAGAGTGGGAGGAAGCGGTCGATATGGTCCTCGTAGGCGCGCAGTGTTTCTTCCATGAGCTGCTTGGCCTGTTCCGGAGAGAGCTTGTCCGGGAGTTCGTAGAGCTGGGAGAGCAGATCTGGCTTGGCGACGCTTTGCATGCGGGATGGTCCCAATCTTTAAGATAGCAGGGGATAGCCCCTCACCTGGTGGTGCTCTAAATTGCCCCACGAGGGGATGGAGCCAGCTTGCTGGCGACCGAGTGTCAAACCGGGTGTTCGGGGCGAAGCCTCGAACCACCGGTTTTGCACCATTACCGCTTGGGTGGGGGGCAATTTAGGGCTAGAGCCCCAGGATACCCTTTTCTCCTAGCTTGGAGCTTAACTCCTCTATCTCAGACTTCCTAAAGCTCCGATCAGTTCACCCACCACCGTGTGGTGGTCGCGCCCGAAGGGCGGTAACAGATAGAAGCCGCGGACTTTTCCGCGAATCTTGTCCATCAACTGGCAGGCCATGTTGATGCCGCGCTGTTGGCTGTCTGCTCTGGGCTCGTCGGGGTGAAAAGCGTTGAGGACTTCGTCGGGAATGATCACGCCCGGGATTTTGCCCGAAGCAAAGAACTCGGCATTGCGCCGGCTGACCAGCGGCATGATGCCGATCAGAATAGGTATTTTGAAGTCGGCCGTGACTTCCAGCATACGGTCCACGTCTTCCTCGCGATAGACCGGCTGGGTATAGAGGAACTTTGCCCCGGCCTCGATTTTACGCTGCGCCCATTTGACCTGAGCGGTCAGACCGCGCACCGGATTGAAGCCCCCGCCCACGCAGAAATTGGTGCGCAAGCAAGGCGTGTCGTTAAACAGGCGACCTTCGTTGAGCATTCCGAGCAGGCCCATCAGGTTGACCGAGCTTTTTACGTCGTTGACGCGACTGGCGTACTTGTCATGGTCGCCCACATTGGGGTGGTCGCCGGTGACGGCCAGGACTCCCTGAATACCTGCCTGCCAGGCACCCAGCAAATAGGACTGGGTGGCGATCAGATTGCGATGGGAAGTGGAGAGGTGGACCAGAGTGGGGATGCCGGTTTCAGCCTGCAGGCGGCTGGCTGAAATCACGGGATCGACCGTGACCTTGGCGCCGGCGTTGTCGGGAATGTCGAAGAGGTGCACGCCGCGCTGGGCCAGATAGCGGCCCGAAGTGAGAAACTCCTCCAGTGGGGTGGTGCGGCCCGGGCGCAGTTCCACGCTGACCACCAGCGGCACCCTGGCGAAGACTTCCGCGACGGCGTTGGGAGGTGCCTCGGGAAGAGGGGCCGGGCGCGCGGGTGTGTAGATGCGAACTTCGCTGACCCGCCGCTGAGGTGGAGGCTTTAAGCCACGGAGACTCTCGGCAACCTGAGCAATGTGGCTGGGATCGGTGCCGCAACAGCCGCCTACCATGGTGGCGCCGGCTTCCACCAGGCGTTTGGCGTAAAGACCGAACTGCGTGCTATCCACGTTGTAGACCACCCGGCCACGGTCGATCTCGGGCGAGCCGGCGTTGGGCCGGGCAAAAAGCGGTAGGGAAGTGACGCCGGCCAGAATTTGTAGCGTTTCCAGCACATCGTAAGGACCGCGGCAGTTGGCCCCCAACATGTCGGCGCTCAGACCGGCGAACTCGCGCACATCGGCACCGGTGCCGGTGCGTCCGTTTTGGACTCCGCCCACCGAGAGCCAGACCGGCTTGCCGTATGTGCGGGCGGCCTTCAAGGCCAGCCTGGCCTCGGCCAGATCCTGAAAGGTTTCCAGCACCAGGAAATCGACTCCGCCCTCGACCAGAGCGGCCATCTGCTGGCAGAAGATTTCTTCGAGTTGTTCTTCGCTGAATTCGTCACGGGTGGAGTAGATCTCAAGCGGGCCCACCGAGCCGCCCACCAGCCGGTCGCCCGCGCAACGCCGCGCGATTTTTGCGCCCTCCAGATTGATCTCGTGCACCTGATGGTCGCGCCCATGTCGGCTCAGTTTGAAGACATTGGCCCCATAAGTATTGGTGAAGAGCAGAGCCGCGCCGGCTTCGAGGTAAGAGCGATGGACCAGCGCCACAATTTCACGAAAGCTCGGATCGACGTTGAGGCCGTCGATACAGGCCTGGGAAGTACCCACCAGAGCCTGCAGGCGCGTTCCCATGGCGCCATCGCCGACCATGACTTTCTGGGAGAACAGGTCCACGGCGGCCCTTTAGTGGTGGAACATGGAGTTGTTGGCGCCCATTTCGCCGATCTGGCCGAGAATACGAGCCGCGAAGCCCTGAACGTCGCCGCAGATTTCTGGACCGTACATGGCTACGGCCAGAAAGGTGGCCACGATTTTGGGCACAAAGGACAGGGTCTGTTCCTGAACCTGTGTGACCGATTGGAACATGGCTACCAGGATGCCGACGATGATGGCGGCCATCAGCATGGGCCAGGAGCATTTCAACATCAACTCCAGCGTCTCGTTGATGATCGAGAGCATGAAGTCCTGATCGAAATGGTCGGCAGCCAGCTTCAGCAACATTACATCGTCACCATGGCCACCGAGTTGACGTTGACTTTGGGCGCAATCTCATTCCAAGAGAGCAACACCAGGTTGGGGAAAGAACGTTCCACCAGCTTGCGTAAGGCCGGCCGCACCGGCGGCGAGGTTAACAGCACCGGCTGCAGACCACGCTCCTGCAGCGTTTGCACCTGGGCTGCAATCGCTTGCAGAATTTCCTGACCGACGTTGGGGTCCAGGTTCAAGAAACTGCCCGTTTCGCTGCGGTGAATACTCTGCTGAATAGTCTGTTCGATTTGCGGGTCGAGGGTGATGACGTTGATGGTGCCCTCGTTGTTCATGTACTCCTTACAGATGGTGCGCGACAGCGAAACGCGCACGAACTCGGTCAGCATTTCGGGGTCCTTGGTCATGTGCACGTTGTCGGCCATGGTTTCCAAGATGGATACCAGATCGCGGATGGAGACGCGCTCTTTGACCAGGTTCTGCAGCACTTTCTGCACTTCGCCGAGGGACAGTGCGTCGGGGATAACCTCTTTGACCACGGCCGGGTGGGTTTTCTTGATGGTGTCGATGAGCGCCTGGACTTCCTGACGGCCGAGCAGGTCGTTGGCGTGGGCGCGCACCACTTCGGTCAACTGGGTGGCCACCACCGAGACCGGGTCGAAGATCATACAGCCGAGGCGCTCGGCGTCGCCGCGTTGCTCAGGCGAAATCCACACGCCCGGCATACCGTAGGTGGGATCCACCGTCTTGGTGCCGCGCAGGTTCTTGAGTTTTTCTTCTGGGCCGATGGCCAGGAACTGGTTGACCTGGACCTCGCCCTGGGCCACCTCGATGTCTTTGATCTTGATGACGTAGGCGTTGGGCTTCAACTGCAGGTTATCGCGGAAGCGCACGCCGGGGACCACGATGCCCATTTCCAGAGCGATGTGGCGGCGAATCGAGGTCACGCGTTCAAGCAGCTTGGCGCCCTGGTTGGGGTCGACCAGACCGAGCAGACCGCGGCCTACCTCGAGCGAGATGGGGTCGACCTGCATCAGCTGGACTACCGACTCGGGCTTCTTGGCTTCGGCTTTCTTTTGCTCTTGCGCCTGCACTTCGGCCACTTCCTGGACCACTTCGGTCTTGCTGGTGAGCACGTGTTGAGCGTAGAACATGATGCCGCCCAGGATGAAGAAAGGCAAAGGTGGGAAGGCGAAGAGACCGGCCACGCCCAGGCCGCCCAGGCCGAACATGGCGCCGGCGGCCATTTTCAAGGCCTCGGGTTGGGCGGTAATTTGCTGCGCCATATCGGAGCCGAGGTTGCTGTCGGAGGCGGCGCGGGATACGACCATGCCCATCGCGGTGGACATCAAGAAGGCCGGCAGGGTGGTAATCAGTCCGTTGCCGATGGAGAGAATGGCGAAAGTGTTGAGCGCGTCCACGGCCGACATTTTGTGGTAGAGAATGCCGATCAAGATACCGCCGACCACGTTCACCACCATAATGACGATAGCGGCCATGGCGTCGCCTTTGACGAACTTACCGGCACCGTCCATAGAACCGTAGAAGTCGGCTTCGCGCTCGATGTTGCGCCGTTTCAGCTTGGCCTGTTCGGCGTCGAGCAGGCCGGAGTGGAGGTCGGCGTCGATGGCCATCTGCTTACCCGGCATAGCGTCCAGGGTAAAGCGGGCGGCTACCTGGGCGATACGTTCAGCGCCGTTGGTGATAACCATAATCTGAATCAGGATCAAAATGATGAACATAATGAAACCGACGATGAGGTTACCGCCGACCACCACGTTACCGAAGGCCGGTATCAAGTGCCCGGCGCCAATCGGGGCTTTTGTTACCGGATCCTTGATGTAGCCGTGCAGCAAAATCATACGCGTGGCGGATACGTCAAGGGCCAGCCGGAAGAGCGTGGCCACCAGCAGCAAGGTGGGAAATACGGCGAACTGCAGTGGCTCGGAGATGGTGATGGAGATGAGGATGGTGATGATCGAGCCGGCGATGTTGAGCACCAGCAGGATGTCCAGGAACCACGGCGGCAGCGGGATGATCAACATCATGATGATACCCAAGACGAGGAACGCCACCATGACGTCCGACATCTTGAGCAGCTTCATTAACGGGTGATCTGGATTCGGTCCCGCTGTCGCTGGAGGTGGTGCCATCTACTTTCTCCTTAAGGTTCTAGAGGGCGTAACGCCGCCGCCCTAAGACCCCCTACTTTTTCTACTCTTCAGCTTAAGCGCTTTCTTGCGCTTCAACTTCATTACATAGGCCAGAATTTCGGCTACCGCCTTGTACATCTCGGTGGGGATCGCCTGACCGACCTTGCAGGCCCCGAACAAGGCCCGCGCCAGTTCAACGTTCTCGATGATAGGTATTTCGTGATCCTCGGCCAGCACCTTGATCTGCTGGGCCTTGATGCGCTCGCCCTTGGCCACCACCATGGGCACCTGGTCTTCGCCCGGCTTGTAGCGAATGGCGATGGCCATGTGAGTGGGATTAGTGATCACCGCCGAGGCCTGGGGAACTTCCTCCATCATGCGGCCCTGCGCGCCCTGGCGCATCATCTGGCGGATTTTGGCTTTGACGTGAGGGTTACCCTCGGTCTCCTTGTACTCTTCCTTCATATCGTGGTGGCTCATGCGCATCTGCTTCATGAACTGCTTGTACTGCCAGGCGTAATCGAGCCCGGCCAGGGCCACGCTGCCCATCACCACGTACTGCAGACAACGCTTGATGATCTCCATCACGAAGGTGGCCGTGACTTCGATTTCCTCCTGGGCCGAACTGCCGAATTTCAGCAGGTCGGAGGCCACCGCTTTCCAGCAGAGTACGCCGATGACAGCGATCTTGAGCAACTGTTTGAGTAGCTCGATGATCGACTTCATGGCGAAAATCTTTTTGAAGCCGGAGATGGGATTGATCTTCTCGAGAGACGGCTTCATGGTCTCGAACGTGAAGAGCAGCTTGATCTGGAAAACGTTGGCGGCGATACCCATGAGCACGACCCCCAGCAAGAGCGGCAATACGCAGAGCAGCACCGTCAGGCAGTAGTGGGCCATCATCATGAGCAGGGGGCGCTCCACCAGGTCGTCCTGTCCGGACACCTGGATCAGCTCCCAGTAATACCTGGTGAACTCGACGACGTTCTTGTAGATCCAGTCCCCGGTGAACAGGAACATGTAGCCGGCGGCAGCCAGCACGCCCGTGGAGATGACGTCCTGGCTTTTCAGCACCTGGCCTTTTTTACGCGCCTCCTGAAGCTTGTGTTCAGAGGGCTCTTCGGTTTTATCGCTGTCGTCGGACATAGCCGGCTACCTCCTTCCTGTCAAGTTGGTGAGGGTCTGGGTGGTGGTTGGTTTTGGCGGGGAATCATCATCTTGATGGACTCCCTGACGTCCTCGTTGTTGATCTCCATTCGGCGTTCCAGCAGCTTCAAGATAAAGGGCAGAGAGATGGTCAGAAGCATCAGACCGACCGCCAGGTTCATCGGGAAGCTCAGCATGAAAACGTTCATCTGCGGAGCCACGCGCGCCAACAGTCCCAGAGCAATCTGAGCGACGAAGAGCGCGGCCACCGCCGGCGACGAGATCTGCAGGCCAATCCTGTACATCTCACTGCCATGAGCTATCATAGTATTGATCTGCAGCTCTGTCATTTGAAAATAAGTTAACGGAATTTTCTGAAAGCTGTAAAAAATGGACTCCCACATCTTGTGGTGCCCGTTGAACATCAAGTAGGTCAACATGGCCGCGTAGAAATGCAGACGTCGTAACAGGTTGACGGCGCCGTGCGAGGAGGGGTCGGCCTGAGCGGCGGCCGACAGACCCATCTGCACGTCCAACATTTCGCCGCCGAACTGGGCGGTGGCCATCACTAAAAAGGAGACCCAGCCGATCACCAGCCCCACGCAGATTTGGGTAAGGATGGCCAGAATAAAGGCCCGGGTGTCGGTTGGGAAAGGGTCGGGAACGGGCAGGCTTGGGAAAGCCAGCAAGGTGACCGAGGCGGCCATGCCGATTTTGATGGGAGCCTTGAAGTGCTGGCCACCGAAAATGGGCGCCTGAACGAAGACCGTTACGATACGGACAAAGGCCAGCAAGGCCGTTCCCCAGGCGATGAAAGGACCGTCGTTCACGGACGCGGGCCGGCCTTTTCCTTTGCGGCGTTCTCCGTCACGATAACGGCGGGCGCTCGCTTGGGACCGAAGTATTGAATATCCGTAAACAGGCGCGTGGCAAAGCCGCCGCACATACTGGAGATCCAGGTGCCGCAAATCAGGCAGGACAGGAATGTAGCCAGCAGTTTGGGTACGAACGACAACGTTTGTTCCTGAATCTGGGTGGTGGCCTGTAGAATACTGATAACCAGGCCGACACCCAGAGCCGACATCAACATGGGAGCCGAGAGCAACAGGATAAGGTACATCGCGTTGCTGGAGATTTCCATGATGTATTCATCTGTGAAGAACTCTTCGCCAAAGCCGAACATCGTTGGATGCCTCCTTTCAGGGTGGTATGTTGAAGCTCTTGACCAGACCGGTGATGATCAGGTGCCAACCGTCGATCATGACGAACATCAAGAGCTTGAACGGTAGTGAAATGGTCATGGGTGAGAGCATGAACATGCCCATCGCCATCAACACCGAAGAGACAATCATGTCGATGACCAGGAACGGGATGTAGAGCAGAAACCCGATTTGAAACGAAGTCTTGATTTCCGAGAGCACATATGAGGGGCAGAGCACGTAGAAGGGCACGTCGTTGCGATTCTTGATGTCCTTGAGCTTGCCCAGATTGACGAAGAGCTGCAGGTCTTTGTCGCGTGTCTGGGCCAGCATGAAGTTGCGCAGGGGGGTGCTGAACTCGGTGATGAACTGAGCCTGTTCGATCTGGCCGGCCAGATAGGGCTGGATGGCGTATTTGTTCATTTTGTGGCCGACCGGGGCCATCACGTACATGGTGATGAACAGTCCCAGGCCCATCAAGACCTGGGTGGGCGGTACCTGCTGCGTTCCCAGCGCCTGGCGCAGAAACGACATGGTGATGGTGACGCGAATAAAGGCGGTGCACATGACCAGGATGTAGGGAGCCAGTGTCAGAGTGGTGAGCGCAAAGCTGACCTGGAGCATGGTGCCGACCTGGGCGCGCTCGCCCATCGGTTTGCCGTTGACCACCAGGCCGGGCATCTCGAACTTGGGAAAGAAGTTCTGATCGGCTTTGCCGCCGCTCTGAGCCCAGGCCGCCGTCGCTCCGAGCGCCAGCAAAGCCATCAAGATGACGAACAGCCAGCGTTTCATTTCTTCGCCCCCAATCCCGGAACGATCGAGAGGTAATGCCTCAAGACGTCTCCATATACCGATTTGGCCGTCCGGGCTTCGGGCTCGGGAGCCTTCGGGATTAAACTTTCCAGGTCGCTTTCGGAAAATTCAGACAGCGTGGTCATATTCTGCTCACTCAGTCCTACCAGCAAAATTTTCGTGCCCACCTGGACCAGCGCCAGGGACTGGGTGGGCGAGATGGCCTCGCGGGCCAGAATTTTCATAAAGGAGAGGGGCTTTTGACCACCCAGGGCCGGAATGTGGTTGCGGGCCGCCCTCAAAGTGAAGGCGATCAGCGCGGTAACCACCAGCAACGAAAGCACGATACGCCGAAGCTGGCCGGAGAACTCCATGGTGGGATCCTGGTAGCGGGCCGACTCCACGACCGAAGTCGTGTCATTGCCGGCCACGACCACCTGGGGGGTTGCCGCCGGGGTCTCGGAGGCCTCGGGGCCGGCTGCTTCCAGGCTGGTGCGAGCCACTTCCAGCGCCCGGGGCGTCGGCGTCCCGGTCGCTACAGCCACAGGCGTGGCCAATATTTGTGATACCGTCATAGGAGTGGTGGTCGCCAGCGGGGTGAAGCGCTGGTCGTTGAGTGGAGACCAGAACAAGGGCAAAATCAGGATGGCTACGCTGACGAGGGCGAAAGTGATGGCGTGCTTGGGGTTGGGCGGGGTGGCGTAGTTGTTGCGCATCATGCCGCCGGCCTCAGGAGGGGCGCATAATCTCGGTGATTCGGACTCCGTAATTGCCCTCGATTTCGACGACTTCTCCTCGGGCGATCAGGGTTCCGTTCACCAGCAGGTCGACCGGTTCGCCGGCCTCGCGTTCAAAGTCGATGACGCTGCCTTCGCCTACCTTCAAGACGTCATTGACGGTCTTGTTGGAGCGCCCCATTTCCGCATCGATGACCATGGGAACATCCATCATGATGCCCAGGTCATCTTTGGCGGAGCGGCGTGGTTGCGCGAAGGGATCCAAAAGTTGTCCTCTACTTCGTGATTTCGGTGATACGCACACCGTAGCGACCGTCGATCTCCACGACCTCGCCCCGGGCGATACGCTTGTTGTTGACGAGAATGTCGACCGGTTCCCCGGCTTCTTTGTCGAGCTCCAGCACGCCGCCGATCTGCAAGCGCAGAATGTCGCGTACCAGGCGTTTGGTCTTGCCCAGTTCGGCGTGGACAACCAGGGCCACATCCTTGAGCAATTCAATGCTGCTGGGATTGACCTCGGCGCCCCCGCCTTCAATGATTCCAAATTGGACTGCGCGTGGTCCATCACTCATCGTATTCTTCGTCACCTTCCTCGAGCACCTGAGAGACGCGAGCGGCTAACTTTCCCTCTTTGACTCCGGGGAATCCCCGGAATTTGGTGCGACCGTTGACTTTGATGCGGAGCGGCTCGCGGATTTCCGTATCCAGTCTGATGGTATCGCCAACTTCGATGGTCAGCAAGTCTCTAAATAAGAGTTCCGCGCGTCCCAGCGCCATCGAGACCGGCACTTTGGCTCCGCCGATTTTGGTGGCGAAGATGGGAGTAACGGAAGCCATCGGGTTGGCGCCGCCGGCGCCGAGAGTCGTGCCGGACTTGGTCAACACGAATTCATCGTAGGAACTCTTGGGAATGCTCGCTTTGAGGTAGCGGAAGGGAACCACCGCGTTGACGATGCCTTTGGTCTGGCCCAGGTCAACCTGGAAGGCGCTGACCACCATCGTTTCCCCCGGTGGGTAGAGGTAAACCGCATTAGGATTGAGTTCCAAGCTCTCCCACTGCGGTTCGACCGGCTTGAACTCTTTCCATGCCGCTCCGTAGGCCGCCAGAATGCGGCTTAGAGGTCGACGCAGGATAGCTCGCTCCAGGTCGGTCAGGTAGCCTCGCGCATCCTCGCGCGGAGGGAGGCCGCGGCCGCCCATCAGCTTTTCGAAGATGGCGAAGGTGAGGTCGAAGTCGAAGTCGAGGAAGGCCTGCGACTCTCCATCGAGCCGGAAGACCAGCATCGGGCTGGGGTCGGGCAGGTTGTTCAGGTAGTTGCTATAGGCGCGGAGCTGAAAACGCAACAGCTCCATGTTGAAGCGTACCTGCAAGAGCGGCGCCATCTGAGTGACGACGTTCTCCGCGAACGATACGGACAGCTTGTTCAGGAATCGATTTTGATCGGCCGTGAACTTTTCCGTCTGACGGAAGTCGTACGGGTTAGCTCCCTGAGCCCGGCGAGGGCCCCGGAGTGGGTCGTAACTTCCTGGACTATCTAGCAACGCTAAAGCTCCTTGTTGGTACCGTACAGAACCGACCCCTAACGGTCCGCGGCGATGGGCCGAATGCGCAAACTCCCACCCCGTCCGAGCGGCGTTCGCTTCTTTCGCGAGTTAGCCCTTCCCGCAAAATTTGCCAAACGCGTCAACAAGCCAGCTGGAACCGCTGAGACGATTCCCTGGCTTGCCGGACGGTTCGAAGAAGTTAGCGGACGAGGCCGAGCGCGGTCTGGGTTAGCTTATCCATTGCGCGGAAGGCGGCCATGTTGGCTTCGTAAGTCTGCTTGGTCATCACCATGGCGAAGCCTTGCTGGGCGAAGTCGACGTTGGAGAGCTCGAGGCTGCCCGGGCAAACGCCGCCGAGGGCACCCTGGCCGGCTACGCCGACCACGGCCTTACCGGAATTTTCGGAGGCTTCGAAGCTGGTGGTGCCGGTCCGCTTCAGCGAGCTGGCGTTGGCAAACGAGGCCATGGCTACCTGGGCGATAGGGGTTTTGCTGGTGCTGCTCTGGCCGGTGACCGGGTCGGTCTGGGTGGATTCACCGTAGAGCTTGCCGGTTTCGTCGAAACTGTAGTTGGTGTATTTGCCGCCGTAAAGGTTGGTGTTAGGATCGAGCGACAGGTTGATGGGACCGGCCTCGCCGCTGATGTTGCCCTGCGAGTCGACCGGGAAGCCCTGCACTACTTTGCCGTCGGAAGACTTCAACTGTCCATCCTGGAACGTGAAGCGACCGTCGCGGGTATAGTGGTCTTTGAAGCCGTCGTTCAGCATGAAGAAGCCTTGACCGTTGATGGCCAGGTTGGTGGGGGTCTGGGTCTTGAAGATTTCGCCCTGGGTGAAGAGGATGTTGGTGCTCTTCTTCTTGGCGCCGTTCAGGGTCGAGTTCATCACATCGTTGAACTGGACGGATTCGCACTTATAACCCGGAGTGAACTGATTGCGCATGTTCTCGGAGTATGCCCCGATGGACTGCGTGTTCTGGCTAATCGCGTTGCTGGCGCCTGTCATATCAAACATCTAAATTGTGTCCTCCTCGACCCGAACTATTACTTCTTCATAATAAGTGTTACAAGTTAATGAATTGATTCATGCATGTTGACAGTTTATGAACTGAGACGACTCTTTTCAGGCCGTGGCAGGTTCTACTTTGTCAACCAGGGTTACTTTCAGCGAACGCATGCGTACGCCCTTTGTGGCGGCCTGCGCCTTCAGATCTTCCTCGCCCTCGCGCAACAACTGGCGCGTGGCTCGCGAGCTGGTCTCGAAATCGGCCCGGATGCCGTCATCCGTATGGACCAGTTTGACCTTGAGTTCGCCCAGGTACTCCGGATTGAGTTTGAGGTTCAATTCGGTGCGATTGGCGAAGTTGCGTACTTCGATTTGCTGAAGAATCTGATCGACCACGCTCTGGCGCTCGCGCGCCCGGTCGGCGTTGCTGGTCTTGCGCAGCTCGTCGGCAAAGTTGGCTTCTTTGACCAGGGCCTGGTCCAGATTGCTGCTGGAAGAGTGTTTGCCGGTCTCCTTTTTGTGAGTCTCTTCGGCCATTTCGGTGTTCTTCTCGTCGGCGCGTTCGGCGGCGGCCCGCACCTTGGAGGAGGCTTCCTTGCCCACGGCCATGTCACTGGGCCGGGCGGATTTGCCGGTTTTGGCCGTGTGCGCGGCCGGAGCCTGGGTTTGCGGCTGCATGGCCAATTGGGGCGTGGTTTTCACATTCTGCTGATCGGCGTTGGCGAATTCGGCCACACGCAGGGCCTGTTTCTCGGCCAGCGAGAGCGTATCCACGTTTTTGGTCATGAGCTTGCGCATCTGGCTGGTGCGGTCCAGCTTCTGATGCTGTTGGGCGACCTTGCTCTCCTTGTCTTCTTGCTCGCGCGTCTCGCGCTGTTTTTTGTCCTTGGAGTCCTTGGCCTCGGCCCTGGTCTCTTCTTTCTTGGCGCCTTTCTTGGTCGAGGTGGCGTCATTGAGAACGGCGTTAAAAGCCTCGGCGTCGGTGGGCTCCTCCTTGGTCTTGGCTTCGCGAGCCGTGACGCCCGTGTTGAGAACCGAGTTCAGCGCAGATTGATCGAGCATTGCTTAACCACCCATCTTGTAGTTGCGATAATTTTCCAGGACGCGGGCCACGTAGTTCTGCGTCTCGCCGAAAGGCGGGATGCCGCCGTACTTGTCGACGCTGCCGGGGCCGGCATTATAACTGGCGATGGCTAGCGTCTGGTTGCCGTTGAAGCGGTCGAGCAGCTGGCGCAGGTACTTGGCGCCGCCCATAATGTTTTGGTAGGGGTCGTA
Organism: Vulcanimicrobiota bacterium; assembly: GCA_019637395.1. GTDB lineage: Bacteria > Vulcanimicrobiota > Xenobia > Xenobiales > JADMJV01 > JADMJV01. The sequence continues at coordinate 103,691 of JAHBVR010000007.1, read as the reverse complement.
GGCGTCGGCACAGCCGAGTTCTTTGGCCGTGTCGGGCATCAACTGCATCAGGCCCTGGGCGCCGCAACTGGAAGTGGCCTTGGGATTAAAGGCTGACTCTTGCTTGATAACGGCGCGAATTAGCGATTCATCCACGCCGTGCTTCTTGGACGCATCGGCGATCATGCCGTCGAAATCCTTGCTGCCGCCCGACCAGGTGCTGGAAGCGCCCGCCGAACTGGTGGGCCGGAACTGCTTGTCGGCTGATACGGTGTTGAGAATGCTCTCAAAGCTGACCTGGTTGCTGCCACCGGCGCGTCCACTGGTGATGGAGGGTTTGCCGGTATTGGCGCGCTGGATGGGACTGCCGCCCTCGAGTCGTGCCTCCATCTGCGAGATGCGGTTCTCGATCTGGTTGATCCGGTCAAACGATGACATCGGTGCCTCCTAGTTTTCTTCGGCCTTCTTGGCCATGTCGCGGGCAAACTTGATGGTCGCCAGTTCGTCCAGCAGCAGGGCTTCGGCCGCTTCGATTTCGGCTTCAAACGCTGCCTTCTGGTTCTCCTTGAGCTTCTCGTAGGCTTTGCGTTCCATCATAGCTTTCGCAACCGCCTGCTTCTGCTCTTCAATCTTAATCTCTAGCTCCTGGATTCTCAACTCATGATATTTAATTTTGGCCTCGAGATTTTTAATATGTTGGGGGAACCAGCGCAATTCGTTAATATTCAGAGCCCCGGTTAGACGCTTCGTCTTCAACTCTTCATGAACGTTAACAAGTTCTTGCTCGCGAGCGGCCTTGTGCTGGAACTCCTGAGCCAGTTCTCGGCGCAGGGCGATCAGTTTGTTCTGCTCTTCTTCTTCTTTTTTACGCTTCATCTCGAGCATCTGCTCGAGGCGGAATTTGAACTTCTTAGGAGGCATCAGGCCATCATCCTGAGCAGGCGCTCGACGGTTTCGGGCAGGTTCGAGAGTTCGTGCACGTCCTGTTTGAGGAAGGCTTCCACTTCGTCGATCTTGTTGATGGCGTAGTCCACCTTGGGACTGGCGCCTTTCTGGTAGGCGCCGATGTTGATCAGGTCCTCGTTCTCGGCGTAGGTGGCCAGCACGGCGCGTAGCTTTTTGGCGGCCTCCTGGTGCGGTTTGGAGCAGATCTCGGTGAATACACGGGAGACGCTCTGCAGGACGTCTACCGCCGGATAGCGGTTTTTGTGGGCGATTTTACGGTTGAGAACGATGTGGCCGTCGAGAATGCCGCGCACCGTGTCGGCGATGGGCTCGTTCATATCGTCACCGTCCACCAGCACCGTATACATGGCGGTGATGGAGCCGTTGGGCGAAGTGCCGGCTCGTTCCATCAGCTTGGGCAAGAGAGCGAAGCACGAAGGCGTGTAGCCTTTGGTGGCGGGTGGTTCGCCGATGGCCAGACCGACTTCGCGCTGGGCCATGGCAAAACGCGTGACCGAGTCCATCATCAGCATCACGTCGTGGCCTTTATCGCGGAAGTACTCGGCCACGGCCGTGCCCGTGTAGGCGGCTTTCATACGGGCCAGCGCCGGAGTATCGGAGGTGGCCACCGTGACCACCGAGCGCTTCAGGCCCTCCTCGCCCAGGTCGCGCTCCAGGAAGTCGCGCAACTCACGGCCGCGTTCGCCCACCAGCGCCAGCACCGTGATGTCGGCCTCGGAAGCGCGCGCAATCATGGACATGGTGGTCGATTTGCCCACGCCGGAGCCGGCGAAGATGCCCATGCGCTGGCCTTTGCCGAAGGTCAACATGGAGTCGAGCACGCGCACTCCGAGCTGCAGCGGGTGCTCGATACGCGGACGAGTGAACGGGTTGGGCGGGGAGTTGTAGATGGGATACTCTTCTTCGTATTCAAGCGGGCCTTTGCCGTCGATGGGCTCGCCCAGACCGTCGAGGACGCGCCCCAGGATGCGCGGGCCCACTTTCACGCACAGGGGTTTACCGGTGCCGCGCACTTCGCAGCCGGGCGCGATGCCGCCCATTTCGCCCAAGGGCATGGAGAGCACACGGTTACCTTTGAAGCCCACCACTTCGGCGCGAATCGGATTTCTGCCCTGTTTGTCGTAGATATAGACCATCTCGCCGACCTGACAGGCGGGCCCTTCCGATTCGATGGTCAGACCGACCACCTGAACCACGCGACCGTGCATTTTGATCGTATTGATTCGAGGTAGAGCGCGCTCGTAGCGACTGAAATCAAACCTGGGTGCGGTATCCATGCGTTATTCCTCCGGATTGGACTCGCCCATGTCGGGCGCTTCTTCCTCGTAGCCTTCGCCTTCGCCGGGGGGCGGCGGCAGATCAGGCACTCCCGTATCCAGTTCTTCGACCTCGGTCTGGATTTCTTTCTCGCGCAAGGAGATCTCCTCGCCCATGCCGGCCAGCAGCGCGTTGACGCGAGTGTTCAGGCGGGCGTCGATGTTGCCCAGGTTGGTTTCGATGGACGTGCCCCCTTCGTCGATGGAGGCGTCGGCCACAATGTCGAACTTTTTGAGTCCCTCGATCATGCGCTCGAAGTCGGAGCGATGCTCCACCACCTTTTCGTAATCGACGGGATTGACGCGGATGCTCACCTGCTCGCGATCGCCTATGCCGGCCAGAGCCAGTTTGACCACGCCTACGATGGCTTCCGGATTTTGGGCCAGTTCCTGACCGACCAGTTTCTCGGCCAGTTTGACGGCCAGACGAGCCATTTCCGGCTCGGCGCTGGCCATCATCAGGTGGCGCTGCTTGATGGCCTGGATGAAGATGTCGCGGCTTTCCACCAGTTGCTGGTAGACCTGCTGCTGGGCGGCCAGGCCGCCCTGCTGAATGCCCTGCTCGTAGCCTTGTTGGAAACCGATCTCCTGAGCCTGGCGCTGGACTTGCTCGGCGGCCGCCTGGATCTGTTGATTGGCCTGCTCCATCATCTGTTGAGCCTGCTGTTGGTATTCCATCAGCATCTGATTGGCGGCCGCCTGGGCTTCCTGCATCATCGACTGCGCCTTGGCCTGGGCCTCGGCGATGATGGCTTCGTCCACAGGGATGGCGGGTTGCTGGTAAACGACTTGCTGGGGCTGAGGTTCGGGGGCGGCGCCCCCGCCGGTAGGGGCGGGTTCGGGTTCCGCCCCCCCGGTGGGCACTCGCACAGCGGTGGGAAGCGGGGCCAGGGTATGGCTGATCATGGTGGTGCGCGCGTTGATCACGCGGGTGATGGGAGCTTCTTTGGCCACGCCGGGCAGGCCGCCCTCGAATCCTTCCCCTGGATCCTTCGGCTCCGGCGGAGCGGCGGCGGGTTGATGCTCGGTCCGGCTGCGGAAAATCACCCCGTCCCGCTTGGGGGCGGCAGGTGCGTCCAGGGATGGAAGTTCGACGCCCTCCTGAGAGCTTGATTCGACAGAACGGTTCTTTTTGATAAGAGACAAGGAGGCCTCCGTTTAACGGAATTTGATCTTGCCGAGGGTAACCAGGCCGCGCAGGATGTTGCGGATCTGCTGCTGGGCCTGTTTGACTTCATCCCAGGGTACCTGGCCCAGGGCTTCCACGTCGTTACGCAGAGCGGTGGAGACTTCCGGCGAGAGGAATCGATAGACGCGCTCGGCCAGTTCGCGGTTGGCGCCTTTCAGGGCCAGTACCAGGTCGCGGAAGTCGGTCAGGCGCAGGACCTGCTGTAGTGAGCCGTCGTCGATGTTGTTGAGGTCGTCGAAGTCGCAAAGCTTGGTCTTGATGTCGCTGGCCAGATGCGGATTTTTCTGAGTCAGGCCCGAGAGCACGCGCTCTTCGGTGCTGCGGTCGGCCTGGTTGAGGATTTCCAGCAGCGTCTCTTTGCCGTCGGCCTGGGGTTGAAAGCCTTCTTCGAGGGCGCGGTGCAGGCGGGATTCTAAAATCGTCTCGAGTTCCTTGACGATTTCGGGGCTGATTTTTTCCAGTTCGGCCAGGCGGCGAGCCACCTCGGTCTGGGTGGTGGGATTGAGTTCTCCGAGCACGGCGCTGGCCTGGTTGGGATCGAGGTAGCTGAGCACTACAGCGATGGTCTGGGGATGTTCACGGCGGATGAGTTGCAGTAATTGATGGGGGTCCACCCGGCGCAAGAAGCCCAGCGGGCGATTGGCGCCGCCCCCGCTGGTGAAAGTCATGCCGCCGCTGCTGCCGCCCATCGGAGGGGGGTAGGCCTGCGTGGCTCCGCCCATCGGGTTGGTCATGCCGCCCATGCCGCCGCCCAGAGCGTCGCTCAGGCTGGAGCCGGCCGAGGAATGCAAGAATTCGTCGATGACCTGGGCGCGGACGTCGGGCGAAATGGGAGGCAGCTTGGAAATCTCCAGGGTGATGGCGTGAACCTCGTCAGGTCCCAGCTCCTTGAACAACTGGGCTGACACTTCGGGAGGCAACGACATCAACAGAATCGCGGCCTTTTGTTTCGGGGGAAGGTTCACGGTAGCGCTCGCCATACTCTAAAATCTCTCCTCGCGGGCCCTCTGTTCGAGGTGTCAAGGGGGGACTCCGTCTCCCCCCTTGGACCCCCTGTTTCGCAGAGACGACCCGGTGAATTAAGGATTCCACACAAATACGCCATAAGCCTCTGTTGAGCCAGGTTAACAGTTTGTGCTGAACTGGCTGTGCCCGACCTGCGTGCACCCGTCCGGGCAATGCGTGCACCCGTGAGCGCACTCTCCCAAAAAGAAAAGCCCCCCGCGAGCGGAGGGCCTTCGTTGCGGCTCGAGCGTTGTTTAGCCGGAGAGCCAGGTGCTTTTGAGCATTTCGGCGACCTTGGTGGGGCGCTCCTTGGCCAGCTTTTCGAGGGCGTCAGAGGTGTTGACCTTGGTCTCGGTCACCGAGGTAACCTTGCCGGATTTGTCGGTGAGCAGGTCGGCGATATCGGTCGAGGTGGAGCCGTGGTGGCTGCCCAGGTGCAACTGGCTGCGGTCGGACTGAACGCGGTGCTGCTTGAGCAGGTAGACGGTGATCAGTCCGAGCATCAGCACGGCCGGTCCGAACAGGGCCAGACCGATGACCTGGGTGCTCATTCCGCCGCTCTGTTGAGCCATGCCGAACTGGTTGGCCGGGTCGGTGGGAGCACCGGATGTGCCGTTCGGGCCGTTCAGACTGGCCAGGGTGGCCTTGTGAAAGGGAAGGCTGGTCGCCTGGATAACGTCGCCGCGATTCTCGTCAATGCCGATAGTGGCTTTGACCATTCCCAGGATGCGGGCTTCCACATCCGGCTTGACGTTGTCGAGGACCACGCTGGCGCTGATGCGCTTGATCTCGGGAGTCTTCTGGACCACGGTGGTCTCGGTGCGGTTGTAGTCGACCTTCTCGGCCTTGGTGACGTTCTCGTAGTTGGAATTCTTGCTCTTGACGGTGCTGCCGCCAGCGGCGGTGGAGACTTCGTCATCTTCGGGGTTGTCGCTCATGGTCTGAGCGGGATCGCTGCCGCTGTTGCCGCCGGGATTCTTGGCGTAGCGCTCGATCTTGGTCTGGCTGCCGGTTACGACATGGCCATCGTCGCCGGCGCCGCCCACCAGGCGGGACTTGGTTTCTTTCTGAGAGTAATCCATTTCCACGGTGACGGCCACTTTGGACTGGTTCGGGCCGAGCACCTGGTCGAGTTGTTCTTGAGCTTTCTTGCGCAGCAATTCCGCTTTCTCGGTCTCCATTGCGCCCATCTTGCCGGTGGGAATGGTGCCGTCTTCCGATTCCTCGAGCATGGCGGTCAGATCTTTCATCTGGGTGTCGACCACCACCACGTTCTTCTTGTCGAGTTCGGGAACCGAGTAGGCGACCAGGTGAACGACCGCTTCGACTTCTTTCTCGCCCAGAGTGGTGCCGGGATTGAGCTTGAGCATTACGCGGGCCTGGGTGGGCTTGGCGTTCTCGGCGAAAGCAGCTTCGTCCGGGGTGGCGATCTTGACGTAGGCATCGCCCACGCCTTCCATCTGGCGGAGAGCTTCGGTGATTTCACCCTCGAGCACACGCTGGCGCATCATACGGGCTTCGGCTTGAGTTTTGCCCAGAGCGCCCGACTCGGGTGAGGTCTGAATGGCGTGACGGGGAAGTCCATTGGCGGCCAACAGGGCGCGAGCGCGGCCACGATCTTTGGGATTCAACTGGATGCCGTCCTCGGTTACTTTGACCGTGTGTGAGATGCCTTTCTCGGTCAGGAGCGCGGCGCACTGCGTCACGTCGTCCTTGGGCATCTTGGTGGTGTAAAGGTCCACCGGCGCGTTTCCTTGGTGGTAGGCAAACGCAAATAGGGCACCGCTGATGGCTACAACCACCAGGGCACCTATAGCGATTTTCACGCCTTTGCCAAGCCCGGACCAAATTTCTTTGAGCTTCCCTAGGCCGCCGCCTCCCGGCTTGCCTGGTGCTCCTCTTCCTGCGGTCATCCCGGCACGACTACCCGTGCGCATTCCTGTCTGGATCCCGGTTGCCATTCAGTTCTCCTCTCCTACCTACGGAAAAAACCTTGTGTGTTCTATGTTCCTCGCCCCACCCTGGTAAATGTGCGAGTTACACCTGCATCTGGAACAGTTGGGTGGTGGCTTGCGCCAGTTTCGAAGTTACCGTCGTCGTGAGCTTCATCATTATTTCTGCTTTGGCGCCGGCGATCTGCACTTCGTGCAGGCTTTCGGCTTTGCCCGTCATCAGGGCTTCAGTGGCTTTCTTGGCGCCATCCTGGGCTTCGTTGACGGTGCCGATCGCATCCGAGAGAAGCTGCTGGAAACCTCTGGCCTGTTCGGCGGTAGGCGCGTCGGATACGGAGCTGGTTTCGTCGAGGCGGCCGATTTTGCTGGTGATTCCGGAGGTGATACCCTGGATACCAGAGGTGGGTAAGCTGAATCCGTTGTTTTGCATCGTAGTCTCCTTTAGCCTCTACCGATTTCCAGGGCCTTCATCGCCATCGCTTTGGCCGACTCCACCAGGGTCGCGTTGGCCTCGTAAGAGCGGGTGGCCTGCATCATACTGGTCATCTCGCTGATGATGTTGACGTTGGGCATCGCCACATAGCCTTTGTGTTCGCCCTCCTGGGCGGCGTTGGGATTGGTCGGATCGTAAACCCAGTTGTAGTCGGAGTTGTCGGCCACCGAGGCAACCGAGACACCGCCTCCGTTGAAGGCCGCGGTGCCGGACTTGCTGTTGTCGAACTCTCCACTGACGTCGAAAGACGCGGCGGAAAATTCCGAATCAAACTGAGCTTTGTTTTCCGCGGTGGCGATGGCCATCTTGCGGCGGTAGGGGGTGCCGTCGGCGGTTTTGGCCGTGTGGGCGTTGGCGATGTTTTCCGAGATCAGGTCCATCCGGAACTGCTCGGCGCGCATTCCGCTGGCGGCGGTATCGAATGTCGAGAAAAACTTCATGTTTACTTCCTCCTACTACCTAGCGGCCGCTGTTCTCGACAACCCATTTGAGGGCGCCGTAGACACCGGAGATCTTCGTGGCCAGTGCGTTATACATAATCTGATTCTTGGCCAGGCTGGACATTTCGTTGTTGATATTCAGCTTGCCGTCCTGGGTTTCGACGGTGGGCTTGAGGCTGGCCTTGGTCCAGCCGCCCGTGTCGCCGCTGGCGAACTCGGGGTCAACCGCACCGGCCACCGGATTTTCGTTGTCTCCGGCTTCGGCGTCCATCGCTTCGCGCAGGTGGCCTTCGAAGTTGACCGTCTGGCCCTGATATCCCGCGGTGTTGACGTTGGCGATGTTATTGGAGATGACTTGCTGGCGCAGACTGGCGGCATTCAGCGCTTTTTCCAGATAATCGGTATCTGCGACTCTAAAAGGGTTTCCCACGACGACCTCCTTGACTACGAACCTGGGCGACACCCACTCGATTTCTGCCCGGTGGGTTACTCGTATGTTAACAAACCGGCTGTTTCAGAATTGTTGAGGGCATGTTACAGAGTGTTTAACACGGGGCACCAATTTCCCCCATGTGGGACGACCAAAGTCGCATCACCACATGATTTATCGCGGAGTCGAACACAGAATCGCTTTTGGGCGTACCTCTAGACAGGCTTCCCGGTTGTGGTGATAACTTCCTTATCCCCAAACAGGAAGTAGGGGTAACCAGGGGAATGTCAGGGCCCAGATATTTATGAAAGGAGGAGCTTGAGTTTTGGATCCGTTGAATCAAGGTCCTCCGCCCCTCTCGACGGCCTGGTTCGAGACGCAAAAGAAGAAGATGAAGGAGTCGACCGGTCAGGACCAGACCGCTCCCACCGGTAAGGCCTCCGACGTTTACACCCCCAGCAGCGCCGCCCAGGGTCTGCCCTCCACCAAGCAAGAGAAGTTTCTCGAGAACGTGAAGACCGGGTTGCTCGAACTTGATCCCGAGGATGAAGAGTACCTTCCCAAGGCCACCAAAAAGTTGGTGGATGGCGTCATCGGGCAGGAATACGGCGAGCACTTCACCCAAAACCCCGCCTATCCCCAGATGCAGAACAAGATCGCCAGGACGATTCTATCCGATCCGACCCATCGCGAGGCCGTGGAAGACTTTCTCAGTGTCTTCCAGCTCACCCAACGCGGCCCTGATTAAGCCTTAAGCCCAGGAGGACCCCTCCCGGCCCCAACGTAGCATCCGAGGATGACAAACCTCACCGCTACCCCCTTGATCGATCGCGCCGCCGACCTTGCCCATGAGGGTCTCGAGTTCGTAATGGCTCACGGCCTCGTACGTTACCGCAAAGACGGCAGCATCGGACATCTCCCCTTCACTCTCCATCCCTGGGAGGCTCCGGCCGGTTTTTATGATCATGGCCGGCGGGTCAGTCCGCTTTACAATAAGCTTTATCACCGGGTTTCCCAACAGCGCGAGTTTCTCGATGAGCACCTGGCCGCCAGTCGCGAGGTGGATGACTTTGTGAAGGGCCTCTACAGTTGTCTGCCCGACAAACCGATTTCGCGGCCCTGGCTGTTTTTGAGTCGCCATGATTTTATGCCGGCGGTCACGCCTAAGGGAATCGTGCCCAAGCAGGTGGAGACCAATTTGATGGCGGCCAGTCTGGGTTACGCCTCGCAGCGCGTCAACGCGGCCATTCGCTACCTGTACGCGGGCACCGAACTGGGCCAGAAGGTGGTGGCTCACCGGGGCGGCAGCACCATTTGTCAGGGCCTGGCTCTGGGTTACAAGCATTACGCGAAGCCCGGCCAGGTGGTCCTGTTTATTGTGCCGCCGGGTGAGGTCAATGCTTTCGACCAGCGCAGCATGCAGGCGGAACTGGTTCTCGATTACGGTATTCCGGTGGTGCGGACCACTCTCGATGAGTTGGGCGAGCTGGGCGAATTGCGCGACGGCTTCACCTGCCTCCACGGTAAGTCGGCGGCCATCGCTTACTTCCGGGCCGGCTATAGTCCCGACCACTATCGGAATGAGTTGGCCTGGAAAGGCCGGCGCCTGCTGGAGCACAGCCAGACGATGTCGATCCCCAGCGTGACCATCCAGTTGGCCAATACCAAAAAGATTCAGCAAGTACTGGGTGATCAGGCCATGCTGGAAAAGTTCGTAACGCCTCAAGAGGCAGTGGCTTTGCTGGAGACGATGGTGGCCATGGCGCCGGTCGACGGCGCTTTATACGGAGCCACCGGCCGCGAATTGGCTCTCCAGGAACCGGAGAACTGGGTGCTCAAGCCCAGCCGTGAGGGCGGCGGCAATAACTACTTTGGCGACCAGATGGTCGAGTATCTCAATAAGCTGTCTAAAAGGGATGCGGAAGCGTTTATCATCATGGAGGCCATCAAACAGGAGCCGTTCCGGGCCGTCCGTCTGGTGGACGAGAAAGTGGTCGACGATCTGTGCGTTACCGAGATGGGTCACTTTTCCTACGCACTCTGGGATGAAGGTAAGTCTGAGCCGGAGTTCCAGGACACCGAAGGCTACCTCTTGCGCACCAAGCACGTGCACAATCGGGAAGGATTGGTCTTGGGCGGCTACTCATTCCTGGATACGGCGGCTGTTTCCTAAGTGGCGCCGAGGGTCACTTAGGGAGGAGGCGGGGCCGGCTTGAGGAACAGGCGGGCGTGGGACAGATCTTCCTGGAATTAGGGCGAGCCTTCGCCTGGACTCTCGTGTCCGCCCTGGCCATGGGCGTTTCGCTCGGAATCGTCATCAAGATTTTCGATGCCTTCACGCCCGGTCTCAACGAAATCGAAGAGCTGCGCAAGGGCAATGTGGCCGTCGGCATCGTACTGGCCGCGGTCATCCTGGCTACCGGCCTGGTCATCGGCCTGACCCTCCACGCCCCCATTCCCGTCTAAGCCTAAAGAGGTAGAGATGCTCGGGCGAGGAATTTTTTAGCGGTGATACATCAATTGGAGGAGTTCCTCTACCCTCAGAGCCTGGCCGAGGCGGTGCAGAAGAAGCATGAATATGGCGAAGCCGCCGCGCCTATCGCGGGCGGCACGGAAATCGTGCCTAATCTTCCCCCGGACATTCGCTGCTTGATCGACGTCACTCGACTGGGGCTGGACTATATCGAGGAAGAAGCCGAGCGCTTGCGGATTGGCGCCACCACGACCATGCACCAGCTGGCTGTTTCACCCGCCATCGCCAAGTTGGCCAACGGGGTGCTTTCCTCCAGTTGCTGTCAGGGTTGGCCAACCGAGGTGCGCAATACGGCCACTCTGGGAGGCAACGTGGTGGGGGCCGGACCTTTCGCGGATAGCCCTCCCGCCCTGCTGGCGCTGGACGCTGAAGTGGTGGTTGCGCGCCTGGATGGGGAAGAGAAGCTGCCCATTCAAGAGTTTTTCCTTGATTATCGGCGCACCGCGGTGGGCCAGGGCATCCTCAAAGAAATCCAGATCCCCCGTCCCTCCAGTCAGGTGCGTGGCATCTTTCTCAAGTTCGGCCGAACTCAGGTCGACCAGGCTCTGGTTAATCTGGCGGTTACCCTGGAGTTGGAGAGCGGTGTCTGCGGTAAGGTGCGCATTGCTCTGGGGGCGATCGGACGCACTCCCCAGCGCTTGCTGGAAGCCGAAAGGGTTTTGTTAGAGAAACCGCTCCAGGCCGACGTCATCGAAGATGTTGTTTGTGTCGTTACGGAACTGGTGGACCCGGTCATTGACCTGCGGGCCAGCGCCGATTATCGCCGTGAGTTGGCGGGTGTTCTGACCCGCCGCGCGCTGCTGCAATTGGCAAGTTAGAGGAGGATTCCATGCAGATCGAATTGGTAGTGGACGGAAGAGCTTGCACCCACGAGGTGGAACCCGGGACCTTGCTCAGCGAGGTGTTGCAGACCGAGCTGGCCGTTTGGCTGGAGGGGCGAATGGTCTCCGCGAGTCTGATGCTGGCCGCTCAGGCCCATGGGCGTCAGATCGAACTCAAGCCATTTGTCCAGGCTGCCCCGCTGCAGGAGAATTCGCTGGTTCCTGAACCCACGCGGTGCTAAAAAAGCTCCTCCTTGGACTGCTGTTGAGCGCGGTGGCCCGGGCGCAACCCGATCTTCGCCAGATCCAGGTGCCCTCCGGTTTCAAGCTGGAACTCTATGCCCGGGTGCCCGGGGCCCGCCATTTGGGAATGGCCCCGGATGGCACGCTTTTTGTCGGTACCACCGGAAGCAAGGTCTACGCAGTCACTCCGCAACGCAAAGTTCACGAGATTGCTTCGGGTCTCAATAGTCCCAACGGCGTGGCCTTTGCCGACGGAACGTTGTACATCTGCGAGATTCAGCGACTCTCGCGGGTCAGGAATATCCTGAGCCGGTTAGACAAGAAACCTCCGTTGGAAACCTTGAATAGCCAGTTGCCTGATAAAACCCACCATGGATACCGGGTTTTGCGCTGGGGGCCGGATCGGCGCCTGTACATCGGGATCGGGGCGCCCCTGAACGTGGGAGAAGTTGCCGACCCGTTCGGAACGCTCTCTCGATTCAGCCAGGACTTCAAAAAACTCGAGGTGCTGCAACGCGGCATTCGCAATACGATGGGATTTGACTGGGATCCTCAGGACGGCTGTCTGTGGTTCAGCGACAATGGCCGAGATATGCTGGGGGATGACATCCCTCCCGAGGAGTTGAACCGTGCTCCCAAATCCAATCAGCATTATGGTTTCCCTTATCGCTATGGAAACAACCTGCCCGATCCCGAGTGGGGCTCGAAGATGCCGGCCCGGCTCCATCCGGTCGCGCCGGCTTCGGCCCTGCAGGCTCACATGGCCCCATTGGGCCTGCGCTTCTATCGGGGCAAGATGTTCCCGGCCACTTATCGGAACTGTATTTTTTTGGCCACCCACGGCTCCTGGAATCGCTCCAGCCCGGTGGGTTATTGCCTGATGCTGGGGCGTCCTGATAACCAGGGTAAGGCCCGAACCGAGGTTTTTGCCCAGGGCTGGCTGCGCGGCCGCCAGGTCAGTGGCCGACCGGTGGACGTTCAGGAAATGCCCGACGGGGCTTTGGTTATCTCAGATGACTACGCGGGGTGCCTGTACCGCTTGAGTTACGGGAAATGAGGGGAGCCAGATGGTACTGAAGTGGTTGCGGCCCCGACAAACGGTCGGGTTTCTTACCGAGATCGATATCGACTACCTGTTGCAACAGGGAATTCGCGGCTTGTTGCTCGATCTGGACAACACCATCGTGGCCTGGGACAGCCACGATGTCGAGCATCAGGTACAGGATTGGATTCATCGCGCCAAGGCTTCCGCGCTCTCACTGTGTCTGGTCACCAACGCCAAGTTGGACCGGGTCGAGCGCGCCATCAGGCCATTGGGTATCCCCTATGTGGCCCTGGCCCGCAAACCGATGCTGCGAGGCTTCAAAAAAGCCATGCACATGCTGGGAACGGCTCCCTCCGAGACCGCTATGGTGGGAGATCAAATCTTCACCGATGTGTTAGGTGCGAATTTGCTTGGTGTTTACTCGATTTTCATTGAATTGCCCGATCCCAAGGAGCAATGGTGGATGAAGGGAACGAGGCGCCTAGAAAAATGGGTAAAGAAGAAGCACAAACCGTCCCAGGTGTAGTCCTCCTCAATCCGGCTTCAGGAGCCTCGCGCGGCCCAAACAATTTGGAGCAGTTGACGGCTCTGGCCGAAGAGCACGGCTTGCGCCTGCGTCCCTCGGAGAAGGCCGGCGACTTGACCCGTCTGGCCCGCGAGGAAGCGCAGGCCGGCTGCCCTCTGATCGTCGCCGCCGGCGGCGACGACAGTGTGCGCGAAGTGCTCTGGGGTATGGATCAGGCCGGGGTCTTTGGCCGTCCGGCCGAGCAGCGTCCCTATTTCGGCATTCTTCCCCTGGGCACGTTCAATAACTTCGCGCGTTATCTAAATCTGCCGCTGGATCCGAAGCTGGCTATGGAAACCGCGATGAACGGCACGCTTCACCGAGTCGACCTGGGCCGCGCCGGCGACCGACTGTTTACCGAATCGGTGGGTGTCGGAGTGGACGTGGCCGCCTGGAAGGCTTTCCCCAAAGAGAGTCCTTCCATGTTTCGGCGTATTTGGGACGGCGCTCTGGCGGTGGTGAAGGCGGTTACCGTCTTCCGACCGCGCCGTTACTTTTTGGAGGTGGATGGACGGCTGCAGTCCTTCCGCGCCTATCATATCAGCGTGGCCAACTGCAGCCACTTCTCGGCCGGCTTCGCCATTGCCCCTCACGCCGTCATTGATGACGGCAACCTGGATCTTTGCGTGATTCCGTCGCTGTCCAAGTTCGCTTTCGTGATGGCCATTCCCATTATCTTCCTGGGGAAACACACCGCCTATTTGCGCGGAGTGCGTTACTCGCAGGTGAAACGGGTGCGCCTCTGGTCCGATCACGCCGGCTTGTTGCGCATCGACGGTCGCCTGGGCCCTCCCTTGCCTGCCGATATCCAGGTGATTCCTCAGGCTCTTCCCATGAGACTACCCTCTTAGCTGAGCTGCATCGAATCCAGGCGAGCCGTGAGCGAGCGTCCACCCACGCTGGCGTCGCCGCGGATGGGGAAGTCGAAGCTGGCGGCGTCGGTGCGGATGTAGGTGGAACCGCCGTCGCGCCTGCGGTCGGCGCCGGTGACCTTAAGCTCCCGCATCTCATCGCCGGCCGCGACGTAGACGCGGAAAGCATTCTCATAGCCGGTGAAACCAGCGGGGTCGGCCGACCAGTTTTGCTGGGTGACCAGGAAGACTTCTCCGGTATCGATACGACCGGCGCGGTAGGGTTCGAAGTAAGGATTCTCATTGGCGGCATCGGCGAGGCGAGTGGCCTGCTCGGCGTTCAGTCCCAGGGACTGCAGTTTCTGAGCCGAGGTGCGGGCGACGGCGGGCTCGGCTTTGGCGGCTTCGGCCACGGGTTTGCCGAAGAACAGGCCCCGGGTGCCGGAGGAGGTGAAGGTGTCGCCAGCCGAGGTGGACTCGGAGGCGCTACGTCCGGAGCGGGTAGTGGCCTGAGTGCGAATGGTGCTGTTGGTGTTAATCATCGTCTTGTGTCCGTCCCTTTTATGTGCTTTTTGACACCTTAGCGAGTGGACCTAAAATTTGCCTGAACGACTCTGGTTCTTAGTTCAGGCGTTCGGAGACGACCACGCGGAGGTCTTCCAGGAGTTGATCCAGTTCGGATTCGCTGGGACCTTCGGCCATGAGGCGGACAAGGGGCTCGGTGCCGGAGGGGCGGACCAGCAGGCGGCCGCGCTGGCCCAGCTGGTTGGCCACCTTCTCGATGGCCCGGCTAATGGTGGCGTCGTTGTCCAGGCGTTCTTTGCGGCTGGCGGGAACGTTGACCAGCTTCTGCGGTAGAGCGGGGAATTCGCCCACCAAAACCGACAAAGGACCGCCCCGTAGGCGCAAATATTGGACCAGGCGTAAACCGCACAGCAGGCCGTCTCCGGTAGTACAATGCTGCAGGAAGATCAAGTGGCCCGACTGCTCTCCGCCCAGGGGACAGCCCCGTTTCTGCATCTCCTCAAGCACGTAGCGATCCCCGACATTCGCTCGCACCAGACCGATGCCCAGTTCGCGCAAAGCCACTTCCAGGCCGAAGTTGCTCATGACCGTGGCCACAATTTCCTGACCGGGCAACTCCTGACGCCCCTGCAACATGCGGCCAAACATCAACAGCATCCGATCGCCGTCGATGGTTTGACCTCTTTCGTCGACGCCCAGGCAACGGTCCGCGTCGCCGTCGAAAGCGATCCCCACGGCCGCCCCGTGTTCCAACACCGCCTCGGCCAGGCCGCGCAGATGAGTGGAGCCGCACTCTACGTTGATGCGCGCGCCATCCGGCTGACTGTGCAATTCGATGACCTCGGCTCCCAGCTCGCGGAAAAGCCGCGGAGCCAATTCGCAAGCGGCCCCGTGAGCGCAGTCCAAGACCACCTTGAGCCCGGCCAGGCCTTCGGGGCACAACCCCTTGAGATGATTTAAATAGGCCTGGCGACCTTCGAGCCGCCATTCGATGGCGCCCACCTCAGTGCCGATCGGGCGCGGCAATTCGGCTCCATCCATCCATTCTTCCAGTAGCCGGCTCACCTCATCGTTAAGCTTGAAGCCGTCCTCGCCAAACAACTTGATGCCGTTGTCCGGAACGGGATTGTGACTGGCCGAGATCATCACGCCGCCGCGGTAATCTCCCTGCTGGGTCAACCAGGCTACGCCGGGAGTGGGAATGACGCCGATGAGCACACTATCGATGCCGCTGGAGGCCAGTCCCGAAGCATAGGCGCATTCCAGCATATTGGAAGAAACTCGAGTATCCGCGCCGATGAGAACGCGACAGCGTCCATACTGGCGAAACAGCCAGCTTCCATGAGCTCGCGCCAGGCGCACGGCCAGTTCCGGAGTAAGCAGTTGATTGGCGACCCCGCGGACGCCATCCGTTCCAAAGTATCCAGGCATCGGCGGCCATTCGCCAGCCTCCGGCGGGACTCCGCTATTTCGGCGTGGAGCTGGGCGTGGGACTATGGGTGGGCACCGGCGTGGCGGGAGGAGCGGTGCGGGTAGGGATCACTTTGACCCGCACCGTCCTCCCCCCAATGACTTCAAAACCGTCAGGAATTTCCAGTGGGACCTCACGTGACTCTACCCGGGTGGAAGCGGCGAAGACTTCAGGCCGGGTTTCCACGTACTCAGGAGCTTGCTGTTCCTTGGATAGACTCAAAGTCACGAAAGCCGGATCCACCTCGATCATCGGGCGCCATCCAGCGGCATGCTCAACTCGGATGCGCTGCAGCGAAACCGCCACCGCCACCGAACGATTTTCAGCCTCCACGGGCACGGTCACGGTCAAACGAGCCGGGTTGACCTTGAGCGTGGCCCGCGTTCCCTCGACCTTCTGCCCATCCCAGTTTACCGGATCCAGGTCGCGCAGTTCGTAGCTGGTGGACTGGCTTTCGCCCGTCATCAGCACTTTACCGCGCACCTCGGTTACTTCGTTGACCAACGGTTCCGGACCGGTCACGGTGGCGTTCTTGGGGTTGAAGACGGCTTTGCCGGCGCTACGCCCCTTGGCGGCGGAGCCTGAGACGGTAACGCGAAAAGGCACTTGCTTACTGACTTGGGCAGCCTGCTTGATGTTGATGGTTTCCGGATCGGAGGCGACGATGCGAAACTGGGGCGGCACCAACACTTTGACCTGGGGATAAATACTGTTGGCTTCCTCACCCGTCAGATCCACCGTGGCCTGGATATGTTGCTCGCGCAGGCCGGTCATTTCCTGACTATCCCCCTGGATGGTAACCGTCACCTTGTCGTGAGACATCTCGTAAATCGTCAACTTCGAGCTTTGCCCGCGCAACTGGATGGGAACGGTTACCTGCACCTGAGTTTCCAAGCTGGTGCCACCCGTCTTGGTCACGCGCACGTAAAACCACAGGATCACTGCCAGTGTCAGGGCGATGGCTTCGCGCAGGCCCGGGTTCTTCACGGCTTCTTGGCCCGCAGATTGCGAATGGCCTGGATGGGATTGGAGATGCTGCTTCGACTGGCCAGCGCCGGCGTGCTGACCAGGTACTGAGCCAGCATTTTCTTCACGTCTCCTTCTTCTTCCAGCGGCTTGGTAAACTTGCCGTCCTGAGCAAAGCGAATCTGCCCGGTTTCTTCTGAAACGACCAGCACCAGGCAGTCGGTCTGAGCCGAAACGCTCAGGGCGGCGCGGTGGCGCGTCCCGAAACGGTCATCCGCTTCCTGATCATGGAACGAATCCAGAATGCAGGCGGCAGCCAGGATGCGGTTGCCGCGAATGATGACGGCGCCATCATGGAGCGGCGTCTTGGGGTTGAAGATGCTGATGAGTAGCTTGGAACTGATCAGGCTGTCTAAAGCCTGCCCACGTTCTGTATATTCCTTGAGGCCGGTCTCGCGCTCCATTACGATCAGGGCGCCCATGCGCGCCTGTCCCAGCTGATAGGCGGCGTAGGCCAGTTCATCGATCAGAGGCACCAGCTCTTCCTTGTCCATGCGGGCCAGCGGCGAACTGGTGAGCACCCCTTGCTGGCCCAAGCGCATCAAGGCGCGCCGCAGCTCAGGCTGGAAAATGACGGGCAGCAAAAAGGCCACCGAGACCAGGAACCAGTTGAGCAGCCAGTTGAGCGTCTGCAGTTTGGCCTGGTGGGCCAACAGCAGCATCATCAAAACCACCGCTACGCCCTGCAAGATCTGCAGGGCGCGCGTTCCCTGCAGAGCTCCCAACAGATACCTCAGAGTCAAGAAAACGAGAAAGATGTCCAGCAGGTCGCTGAGCTCGATTTGATGCAGGAATTGAAAGCTGGCAGGCACTCGTTGGCGAGTTTTCCCGTTCACACGGAGCAACCCCTCCACAAGACCTTTACAAATCAGGGGGGGTAGGCTATTATCCGCTTTCGTCGGTTGCCCCCCGACCCGAAGGCGGTCAAGGTAAGACCTGTCAAACGGCATCAGGAGGTGGGTTCTCCCCCATTTTTTCGGTATCGAAAGGAGCAGGCTGCGTTGAAGGCTTTGGGACGTCACATCGTTGCTGAACTCTCGCACTGCAATTCAGAAATTCTGACCGACCTGGACCGCGTCCAGGCGGCCATGGTGCAGGCCGCATTGGTGGCCCGGGCGGAGATCCGGGAACTCGCTTTTCATCGTTTCTATCCCACCGGAGTCAGCGGAGTAGTGGTCCTGGCGGAATCGCATCTGGCCATCCATACCTGGCCGGATGTCGGCTATGCCGCCATCGACGTCTACACTTGCGGCGATACCGCCGAACCCTGGCGGGCCTGCCGCTACCTGGCCGAGCAGTTTGGCTGCCAGAACATGCACACCACCGTGATGGACCGGGGCATCCCCTCGGCCAACGGTGAGTACGGCCACCGGCTGACGGTGGCGGAGAACCGCGAGCAATTGCTGGCGGTCAGTACGGCCTGAACCTTGTCCAAACCACTGGTCGGCATTCTGGGCCCGAAAAACGCCTTGCCGGAAGCGCTGTTAAGCGCGCTGGCCAGGCGCGGCGTGGCTGCCGAATGGTGTAAAATCTCACCCTGGTCGCTGCAGGCGAAATGTCCCTACCGGGTCATTATCGACCGTATCAGCCATGTCTACGAATTCTACCGTCCCTATCTGAAGGCTGCCGCCCTGCAGGGCTGCTATGTGATGAACAATCCCTTCTGGTTCCTGGCCGACGATAAGTTCTTCAACTATTCCCTGGCCCAGGGTATGGGCGTGGCGATTCCCAAGACCGTGCTGCTGCCCTCACGGGAATACGATGAGCGAGTGCTGGCCCCCGAGGACTTGCACAACTTAGAACACCTGGATATCCAATGGGATGAAGTCGAGCGCCAGGTCGGCTTGCCGGCTATCCTCAAGCCCTATGACGGCTACGGCTGGCGCGAGGTTCACCGTATCGACAACCGCCAGCAACTGATCGAGATCTATAACGACTCGATGGGCGACGTCATGATGCTCCAAGAATTCATCGACTTCGAGCATTATGTGCGCTGTTTCGTGGTGGGGGGCAAGCATGTTTTGCCCACCTCTTACGACCCGGTGCAGCGCCGCTACATCGTCGACCACGATCATCTGACCCCCAGCCTGGGCGCACGCATCGTCAACGACTGTATCCAACTGAATCAGGCTCTGGGGTACGACATCAACACGGTGGAATTTGCCATTCGCGACGGCATCCCGTATGCCATTGACTTCATGAACCCGGTCCCCGACGCCCGTCCCGAAGTGATTTCCCGACTCTACTTCAACTGGCTGGTGGACCGCATCTGTGACTTTGTCGAAGAAGTCATTCGCGACGACCGGCAGTGCGCCACCCACCTGGTGGCCCGCAGCCATCCTTCCGTTATGTCCTCGCTCTAAAAAGGGCGCCCGCCGCCGGTCCAGAAACTACGGGACATGGGCGAACTGTCCGGACTTCAGTTGCGCGTCGTGGACACTGTTCCCGCGGTGGTGGATGTCCTGGAAAAACGCAACTACCGAATCGGCCGTCTGACCTCGGCCATGCAGAAAACCCGCCCAGGCTATCTGGTCTACGACGAGCAGACCGTCTCCGCCGAGCACGCCGAACTGGTCTGGCACGAACGAGAACGCAGTTTTCTGCTCCGTCACATTTCTCACACCAACTACACGGTCATCAACGGCGTGAAGTTGGTCCACGGTCAGGCTCGCGGCCTGAAAGCCGGGGATCAGATCGTCATGGGTCACCTGCGGCTGGTCCTTGAAAAATCCCAGGCGCGCGCCGCTTCACCCGAAAAACCCTTACCGCAGGCCCGCGGAGTGGATCAGACCAACCCGTGGGAGTTGACCAAGCAGCAATTTCGCGAACTCAGCCCCAAACACCGGCCTCCCCGGGTCAGCACCGAGGACCTGGCCGTCTTTACCCGCCAGTTCTCGGCTATGCTCGACGCCGGTATCCCCATCGCGCGCGCCCTGACCTTCTTTGGCGAAGGTCTTTCCGGCGGCGATCTGTGCACCGTCGTCGAGGGGATGTCCTATAAAGTCAATTCGGGCACCCGACTGTCTCACGCTATGCGATCCTATCCGCGAATCTTTTCGGAAGTCTACATCTCCCTCATCGAGACGGGCGAGGAGTCAGGGCAACTCTCCACTACTTTGCACCGCCTGGCCGACCTGATGGAAAAACAACTAAAAATGCACAAACGAGTGGTGGCCGCCCTGACTTACCCGGTTATCTTGTTGCTGGTCTCACTGGCCTGTATCTGCGTTTTTATCTTCGTGATTTTGCCTCAGATCGAACCGATGTTTCTGGGAATGAACATCGCTCTTCCTTTACCCACTCGAATCCTCTTGGCATCGCGTAATCTGATGCTGCCGGCTCTCACGCTGCTCGTCCTTGGAGGCCTGTTGAGCTGGATTTTCCGCCCTTTCATCTCGGCCTTTCTGGCTCGTAAACCGGATCTACGCAAGAAGCTCCACCGCGCCCCGCTCTTCTGGCCCGTCTTTGGGCCGGTCATGCGCAAGATCGCGGTGGCGCGCATTCTCTATAGTCTCTACAGCATGCTCGATTCCGGCATGACTCTGGTGGCGGCGATTACCCGGTCTGCCAACGTCACCGGTAATTTCTGGATTACCGAGCAGATGCAGGTCTCCAAGGCGGCCATCGTGGACGGCGAGACGGTGGCGGCGGCCTTTGAGGCCAGCGAAGTTTTTCCGGCCGCTTGCACTCAATTGATCACCATTGGCGAGGAAACTTCCAGCCTGGCCACCATTGTGAAATACGTGGCCGATATGTATGACGAAGACGCCGATATGGCCCTGACCGACATGACCAACATGCTCGAGCCGTTACTGATGGGCGGAATGGGATTGATCGTCGGCTTCATCGTCATCAGCGCTATGCTGCCGACGCTGGAGTTGATCAACCATCTTTAATAATTATTTGGGCGTGAGTTTGTTTCTTAAGCCTGATACAATCAGGTAGAGCAGGCCTCCGCCCAGGACGGCGCCTGCCCCGGCGCCGGGCAAGGTCCCGAGGATGGCTTTCAGTTGGACGCTGCCCAACGCGCCGCCCACCAATAGACCGACCACGGCCATGATAGGCAGCGCTTTATCCAGGCGGTCCAGTTGCTTCTGGCGTTCCCGCAGACAGTGCGGGTGATAGTTCTTGGCGGCTGGATAGTTGCTGACTTGTTTGGCCTGGTGGCGCTGCAGGCTCAGGTTACAGAGGGCGCACTTGACGACTTCCTCACGCTCTCCGCATTCCAGACAGAAAATCGGCTTCTTGGTCTTCAGTTTCTCGCGTTCGAAGACTTCCTCGGTGGGGATCTGTTTGTTGCAGCGCGAGCAGTTGAGCGGTTTGGGCTCACGGCAATTCTTGCAGGCACGGTCCGTGGCCGGGTCCACCATTTGATTGCACTTGACGCAGGGGTATACGGGCATCGGTCCTCCGCTTGCCTATTGGCCGCAAGCCGGTTCGATGATAGCGCTCATCGAACCTTTGCAACGATCGATTAAGGGGTCCGCTCCGAAAGCATGAATGCGATCACGCTCCAGTTCAGCCCTTTCTCGATGGGTGGAAAACACGATGACCCGCCCGGTGCTATCGACTTCTTTGGCCATCAGATAAGCCTTTTCAAAAGGATGGCCGAAAAGTCGCTGCAGCATAAAGATCACGTATTCGTAACTGTGGTCGTTGTCATCGAGCAAGACCACGTTCCATGGAGGGAGCGGTTTGCTTTTCTGGGAGGTGGTTTCTTCGAGAGTGGGGGTTAAACTGGGTGAACTCACAACTGTAGTTATACTCCTTCGACCCCCACGACTCCTGGAATCAGCCCTTAGTAGAATTGACCTGATGCCGACATCTCGATCGGTACGGAACTGGCCTCCCAGATCTCCTCGGCGTATTGCCGGATGGTCCGATCCGAAGAAAAGTATCCCGAGCGGGCCGTGTTGCGAATAGCCATGCGAGTCCAGTTTTCGCGGTCCAGGAAGGCTTCGGATACCTTGCGCTGGGCTTCGACATAGGCGCTGAAATCGGCCATCACCATGAAACGGTCGGCACTTAGAAGCTCGTTGAGAATCGGATGAAAAATGCCCTTTTCCTTCGGAGTGAAGCCGTTCTGAGCCACCCGGTCGATGACTTCGCGCAGTCCCACGTTGTGCTCGTAGTACAGGAACGGGTTGTAGCCGCGAGCGCGCCGTTCCACCACTTCTTCAGCGGTCAGGCCGAACAAGAAGAAGTTCTCCGCTCCCACCAACTGGCGAATTTCCACGTTGGCGCCGTCCAGTGTGCCCAGTGTGATGGCGCCGTTGAGGGCAAACTTCATGTTGCCGGTGCCGGAAGCCTCGTAGCCAGCCGTGGAGATTTGCTCGGATACGTCGGCCGCCGGAATGAGCAGTTCGGCCAGCGACACGCTGTAGTTTTCCAGGAACACCACTTTGATGCGGCCGGCCACGTCGGCATCGTGATTGACGACCTCGGCGATCGAGTTGATCAACTTGATGATGCGCTTGGCCAGGAAGTAGCCGGGCGCCGCTTTGCCGGCGAAGATAAAAGTGCGCGGCACGATGCGCGACTTGGGGTTGCGCTTCAACTGGTTGTAAAGATGGATGATATGCAGGGCGTTGAGGTGCTGGCGCTTGTACTCGTGGAAACGTTTGACCTGGATGTCGAAGATCGAATCCAGTTCTACCTCCAACCCGCTGGTGTGAAAGATGTGCTCGGCCAGGCGGGCTTTGTTTTGCCGTTTGACTTCGCGGAAACGATTGCGGAAGACCGGGTCCTCGACGAACTTTTCCAGTCCCTGTAGTTGTTCCAGGTCGTATTGCCAACCATCGCCGATGGTTTCGTTGAGCAGAGCGGCCAGGCCGGGGTTGCATTGCTGCAGCCAGCGGCGCGGGGTCACGCCGTTGGTTTTGTTGTTAAAGCGTTGCGGCCAGAAATTAGCGAAATCGGTGAGCACGCGCGTACGGAGCAGTTCGGTGTGCAGCGCGGCCACGCCGTTGATCGAGTAGGACCCCACTACGGCCAGGTGGGCCATTCGCACCATCCGGGGGTTTTCTTCGATCAGCGACATGTTGCGCAGACGCTCCAGATCGTTGGGGTAGCGGGCGCGCACCTCGTCCAAAAAGCGTGCGTTGATTTCGTAGATCAATTCCAGATGGCGCGGCAACAGGCGCTCCAGGAAGCTGATGGGCCATTTCTCCAGAGCTTCGGGCAACAAGGTGTGATTGGTGTAGGCGAAGCTACCCACTACCTGGGTCCAGGCGTCCTTCCACTCCAGCCGGTGTTCGTCAAGCAGGATACGCAGTAGTTCCGGGATAGCCAGGGTAGGATGGGTGTCGTTGAGCTGGATGGATACGTATTGGGAGAAGTTGTTGAGGGTCCCGTGATCTTGTAGATGGCGGCGCACGATATCCTGAATCGAGCAGCTGACGAAGAAGTATTGCTGCTTGAGGCGCAGTTCTTTGCCCTGCATCGAGTTGTCGTTGGGATAGAGACATTTGGAGATGTTCTCGGATTCGGTCTTCTTCTGGACCGACTTCTCGTAGTCGCCCTGATCGAATTCCTGGAAGTCGAATTCTTTGGTGGCCCGGCACTGCCACAAGCGCAAGTTGTTGACGGTGTTATTGGCAAAGCCGGCGATCGGGGTGTCGTGAGGCACGCCCAACACGTCCTGCGTGTCGACCCAGCGGATGCGATAGCGCTGATCCTTGTCCATGAAGGCTTCACAGCGGCCGCCCATGCGCACCGTCAGCGTGTATTCGGGGCGCACGATTTCCCAGGGATTGCCGTTGCGCAGCCAGGGATCCGGTTGTTCGACCTGATAGCCCTTCTCGATGCGCTGCTCGAAGATGCCGTACTCGTAACGGATACCGTAGCCCATGCCAGGGATGGAAAGAGTGGCCATACTGTCCAGGAAGCAAGCCGCCAGACGCCCCAGGCCGCCGTTGCCCAGGCCGGCGTCAGCTTCGCGTTCGAGCAGTTGGCCCAGGTCGACACCCAGTTCAGCCAGGGCTCCCTGAGCGACTTCATAGACGCCCAGGTTCATCAAGTTGTTGGCGAGCAAGCGGCCCATCAGGAATTCGGCCGACAGATAGTAGACGCGCTTCACTTTCTTGCTGTGGTAGGCCTGCTGCGTGGCTGCCCAGCGTTGCACCAGGCGATCGCGAACGGTGAAGGCCAGAGCCCGGAACATATCGAGCGGGGTGGCGCGGTTCAGCGGGCGCCCCTGCAGGCACAGCAGGTTATCGAGGAAGGCGCGTTCCCAGGCTTCCTTGCTCATTCCCGAGCGGTCGTCTTCCACTACCACCCGGGGGCTGGCGGCTTTAGCCGGTTTGGTCGCCTTGGCCGCGGGCTTGGCGGTGGCTTTCTTCTCCGGCTTGGCGGCCGGGGTGGTGCGGGTTTTCTTCTTGGTCTCTTGAGCGCCGCCGGGAACTGATTTCTTGGCCATAGGAAACTCCTTCAAGTCTGTCGCCAGCGGTGTTCCTCACAGAGCCTTTCGCTTCCTCGTTTTTCCAACGCTCGAACAGATCCGGGCGACGGGTTCGGGTGCGTGCTATCGATTGCTCACGCCGCCACTGCTCCACCCGAGCGTGATGGCCGGAGAGGAGTACGGGGGGGACCTCGCGTCCTTCGAAGTTGGCCGGCTTGGTATAGTGGGGGTGGTCGAGCAGTCCGTGATAAAAGCTGTCCTGTTCCGCCGAGCCTTCCGAGAGAACGCCGGGTAACAGGCGGAAAATGGCGTCGATCAGCATCATGGCCGGCAACTCACCGCCGCTGACCACGAAATCGCCGATGCAGATTTCCTCCTCCACCCAATGCTCGATGACCCGCTCGTCAATCCCTTCATAGTGCCCGCAGAGCAACAGCAGGCGTGGGTAAGCCGCCAGTTCGATCACTCGTTCCTGAGTCAGCGGTTTGCCCTGGGGAGTCAGATAAATGATGCGGCCCGGCTCCGCCTGGGACTGCACCTCGCGGAGCGCCGCAAAGAGCGGCGGGCAGGACATGACCATGCCGGGGCCGCCCCCGTAGGGAGTGTCGTCCAGTTGCTGGTGCTTGCCCAGGCCCCACTGGCGCAGGCCATGCAGGACCAGTTTGGCCGCTCCGAACTTCTGGGCCCGCCCGGGAATGCTGTGGTGGAGCGGCGTGAAGATTTCGGGGAAGAGAGTGAGGACGTCAATCCTCATCGTCATAGACGGGGCGTCTGGCGATCATTCGGCCCTTCTCGAGATCGATCTCGAGAATATATTCGTCGACCGCCGGGATGAGCAGGTCGTCAATGCGATAGATTTCGTGGGCTGGATTGCTGATGACTTCTTGGAGGAGGCCGAGGCGCGTTCCGTCCGGCTCGAAAACCTCCAGGCCTTCCAGTTCATAGTGGTAGTAGCCGTCCTCCAGGTCGATGACCTCATCGGGGCCGACGGCCACCATAAAGTTGCTCAGGCGGGCAGCTTCTTCAGGCGTGTTCACGCCCTCCAGCTTGATCAGGATATAAGCGCCATGAAAACGAGCCGACTCCACCCTGACGCGGCGGGCCGGCTCCTTGTTCTGGAAGAGTTCGACTTCCCGGGTGTCGAGAAAGCGCTCGGGAAAATCCGTCTCCGGACGGCAACGCATTTCGCCTTTGAGTCCATGCGCTTTACCCAATTGCCCGATAATGATCAGGTCTTCGGTCGCGTGAATCGAGGCTTTGCCCGGGGGCTTCAGGCCGTGCCCCCGCGGATCTCGACGATTTTCCAGTCCTTCAAGAGCACTTCAATGCCCATTTTGTCCTGGATGTTGTCGCCGACTTTCAGTTGTAGCAGCGAGGGAAGGGTTTGAAACAGCAGTTCCGCCCCTTCCTCGACCGACTCAGCTTCCTTGATGCGCCATTCCAGTTGTTGCTTCTGGTAAGCAACGCGTTGCAATTCGCCTTCCAGACGCTGGCGGAAATCCGCCTCCGCGGCCTGGGACATAAATTCGTTGAGGCGGGCCGACTCCTGGTCAAGCTCAGCCAGGGAGGAGCGCACCTGCTCAACGACTTGCAACCGGAAAGACTCCGTCATCACAACTTTGACGGGAACGTTGTGCATGACGGTCAAGGAATCCATCAGACGATTTCCACCATCACGCGTTTGCCCTCTTTGAGGCCGGCGGCCTTAATCAAGGTGCGCAGCGCCTGGGCGATTTTGCCGTTTTTGCCGATCACTTTGCCCATGTCCTTGGGAGAAACTTTGAGTTCCAAAACGATGGAACGGTCCTCCAGGATGTGGGCTACCTGCACTTCGTCCGGCTCATCCACCAGTTGTTGCGCTAAATATTTAAGCAGTTCCTCATAGCTGGACTGCTCGGGTTCGCTAACCTTCGCCATTCCTTACCCCAATTCACCTCGAGTTGACTCAACCGCCGATTTTAAGCGTTGGCAGGCTCGGGTTCGGGAGCGGGCGCGGGCGCCGGCTGTTTGGGAGCCGGATAGGTTACCGGTTTGCCCGTGAATTTCTGCCAGATGCCGGCGCTGGTCAGCAACTTCTGCACGGATTCGGTGGGTTGGGCGCCCTCCTTGAGCCAGTGCATGATGCGCTCTTCTTTGAAAACCACCGTGGGCGGGTTGGTGAGCGGATTGTAGTGACCGAGAATTTCAATGAAGCGACCATCGCGCGGGGAGCGCGAAGGGGCGGCAACCAGACGATAGCTGGGTTGCTTTTTCTTGCCCACGCGAGTGAGTCTGAGCTTGACCATGAATACCTGTACCTCCTGAATTGTTTAAACGAAAACCTGTACTACCACTTAAAAGGGAAGCCGAAACGGCAACGAGCCCTTTTTGAACTTTGGCTTGGGTCCTGTAAACATCTTCATCATGTTTTTGACCATGTCGAAGTGCTTGACCAACCGGTTGACCTCGGCCACCTGGTTGCCGGAGCCCTTGGCGACTCTCTTTTTGCGCGAAGCATTGAGAATCTCCGGACGCCGCCGTTCTTGTGCCGTCATCGACTGGATAATGGCTTCCATTCGACTGATGGCTTTCTCATCGACAGGCAAATCCTTAATTGCCGAGCCCACCCCCGGCAACATGGATAGCAGGTCCGTAATCGAACCGAGCTTGCGGATCTGCTGCATCTGCTTCAGAAAATCGTCTAAATCGAACTGGTTTTCGCGTATCTTCTTTTCCAGAAGTTGCGCTTGTTCCTCGTCGATTGCCTGTTCTGCCTTTTCAATCAGGCTCATGACATCGCCCATCCCCAGGATTCGGGAAGCCATACGGTCGGGGTGGAAGGGTTCCAGGGCGGAAGATTTTTCGCCGATACCGATGTACTTGATGGGGGCGCCGGTGACCTGGCGCACCGAGAGGGCGGCGCCGCCGCGGGCGTCGCCGTCGAGCTTGGTCATCACCACGCCGGTGATGCCGATTTGCTCGGAGAATTGCGAGGCGATGTTGACCGCGTCCTGGCCCGTCATCGCGTCCACCACCAGCAGCACTTCCTGGGGCTTCATTTCCTCTTTGGCGATTTTGAGCTCGTCCATCAGCTCTTTTTCGACGTGCAGGCGGCCGGCGGTGTCGATGAGCAACACGTCATTCCCGTTTTCTTTGGCCTGCTTGTAGGCGCCGCGGCAGATGTTGAGGGGGCTGGCGTTCTCGCCCAGCTGGTAGACCGGAATGCCCAACTGATTGCCGAGCACTTCCAGCTGCTTGATGGCGGCCGGCCGGTAGATGTCGGTAGCGGCCAGCAGGGGCTTGAAGCCGCGATTTTTCATGAAGAGGGCGAGTTTACCGGTCGAGGTGGTCTTACCGGCGCCGTGCAGGCCGACCATCAAAATAACTGTGGGCGGACTATCGGCCAGCTCCAGGTCGGCCTGCGTTCCGCCCATCAATTCCACCAGGCAGTCGCGCACGTGTTTGACGACAAGTTGGCCGGGCGTCAGGCTTTTCCAGAGTTCCTCGCCGATAGCGCGAGTTTTGACCTGATTGATGAACTCTTTGACCACGGCCAGACTGACGTCGGCCTCTAAAAGAGCCCGGCGCACTTCGCGTAGCGCGTCGTTGACGTCCGCCTCGGTCAATTTACCGCGGCCGCGCAATTTATTCAAAACGCCCTGGATACGCTCTGTCAGCGAATCAAACACTCAGAAACCTTCCATAAAGCGGAGCGACTTGTTCGCGACGCTTTAATTAGCGCCCGGACTTGTCCGGAGCGCGGTAAACTTGATATGAAACGAGAGGGACCGCTTTCAGCGGTCCACAGACGAGGTAGAATTATATAGATCGCGGTGGCCAGTGTCAAATGGTTCCCGCGCATCCTCCATCCAGTTCCATGCACTCTTCGTTGAGTTCGATGGCTTCCAGAATGCCGCGCACGGCATCCTGTAAGAAAGGGATGGCTTCGTCGAGCAGCGTGTCATCCTCCGGATTGGAGATAAAGGCCAGGATCAATCCGAAGCCTTCCTCCATGGAGGCGACCGCTTCATGCTCTTTCTGAGCAGCCCGTTCGGCGAAGGAAAGGTATATTTCGGTCTGGCAGTCGACCACCAGGTACTCGGCGCGCACGCGCTTTTCCTCGATAGTGGCTTCGCACCAGTCGGCAAACTCGTCGAAGGAGATGGTCTCGGCCCGAAACTCCTGGACCTTTTCTTTGAAAAGCACATCAAAGTATTTTCTCATCAGCCCTGTGGTCTTGGCCTCCTCTCGATGAATTCCCTTCCCCTTTCACCGTCTCGTAGATCCCGCCGCTGAGTCCGCGAATGAAGCGTTCCGAGTCGGACTTTTCGGCCTGGGTGAGGATGACCAGGATGTAAGGCCTTTCCGCGTAGAGGATGCCGCCGTCGTGGAGGAAGCCGGCCAGTTCACCGCTCTTGTGAGCCACCTTGAGGTCTTTGGGCAGTTTGGCCTGGAGCAGGTCGTGGCGGTGGGTTTTTTGCAGGATTCCCAGCATCCACTCGGAGCGGGGCAGCTCCTGGCGGGCGATTTTGCCGTAAAGGTTAGCCAGATCATCGGCCGAGATCAGGTTGTCGCGCCCTCTGTCGATTTCTTCGAAGGCGAAGATGGTGCGGCGCACCGTCATCTGCTTCATTCCCAGAGTGCGCATGGCCGGCTCCAGCGTGTCCAGCTCCAGGTAGTCAAAGAGCATGTCGGTGGCCACGTTGTCGCTTTCGCTGATGGTCCACTCGGCCAGATCGTCGAGACGGTATCGGCCGCCGGAGGGCTCTTTGTGTAGATGTCCCGAGCCGCCCACGCGGAAACGTTCCTCGAAAACCAACCTGTCTTCCGGTTGGCACTGGCCCGCTTCCAAGCGCCTGGCCAGTTCCACCAGAATAGCCAGCTTGACCAGGCTGGCCGATTCGAAGGTTTTGTCTCCCGCCACACTGACGAGGGTGGGGTTGTCCAAAGGTCCGCAGGCCACCGCCGAGGAGCCTGGGAAGTCCGATCGCCACTTCTTGACCAGTGTAAGAATGGAATCTCGGGGGAAGGGGCGAACAGGTACGGGTTGCTCAGGAATGGGCTTTGGAGATTCCGAAAGATGCGTGCTGGGGGGCGAACTTGTCGCCGCCGCGCAACCCAAAGCCAGTGCACTCAGCAAATAAAGAATTTTCCATCGAAGCCGAACCACGGGCGGACGCTTCGAGTCTCCCCCGGCGGGTGCCTTCGATGGGCCTTAGAAGGTCAATTGTATAAAGAGATACTTATCATGCGAGACAGCCGCGAAGGGCGCGCCGCTGTCGTGGAAGACGGCGCCCTGACGGAAATCCTCATTGCCCGCGAAGAACGCCAGGTGGGTAGCATCTACAAGGCCCGCGTGGCCAACGTCCTACCCGGAATGAACGCCGCCTTCGTAGACATCGGTTCGGACCGAAACGCCTTCTTGTGCGCCGACGACGCGGCCGCTCATCTGGGCGACGAGGCTCAGGAACGGTTGGGCAAGCTACAGATTCGCGACATTCTGCGCGTTAACGACGAAACGTTGGTGCAGGTCGTCAAGGAGGCGGTGGGCACCAAAGGCGCGCGCGTCACCACCTTCGTCACCCTGCCCGGCCGCAATCTGGTCTTGATTCCGAACGCCAATTACATCGGCGTCTCGCGCCGCGTGGACGGCGAAGCGGAGCGTATCCGGCTGCGCCAACTGGCCGAGAAGTTGCGCCCCGAAGGCATGGGCCTGATCATCCGCACGGCTGCCTCGGGTCGCCCCACCGAAGAACTCCAGGCCGAAATCGACTTTCTGGCTCGCCAGTGGGAGAAGGTGACCAAAATTGCCCGCAAGCGCCGGGCGCCGGCCATCGTACACCAGGAACTGGCGTTGGTCGACCAGATTCTGCGCGATGTGCTCACTCCCGACTTCGATCGCATGCTGATCGACGACGCCGAAGAGCACGCCAAGGTGGTGGAAATGCTCGAGAGTACCTATCCGGCGCTGGTTTCCAAAGTGCATTTCTATAACGATCGCAAGCCGCTGTTTGAATTCCATGGCATCGACGCCGAAGTGGACAAAGCCCTCAAGCGCAAGGTCTGGCTGGAGTCAGGCGGCTACCTGGTGATCGACCATACCGAGGCTCTCTGGGTGGTGGACGTCAACACCGGCAAATATACCGGCAAGAACAGCCTGGCCGACACCATCCTCAAGACCAACCTGGAAGCCTGCGTCGAGATCGCGCGTCAGCTGCGCCTGCGGGATATGGGCGGCATCATCATCATCGACTTCATCGACATGGAGTCGCACATCGACCGGCGTAAAGTTCTCCAGACGCTCAACGAGGAACTCAAGAAAGATCGCACCCGCACCCACCTGGTGGGAATGACCGAATTGGGCCTGGTGCAACTGACGCGCAAGCGCGAGGGCAAAGATCTGGATCTGGTGCTGCGCACCTCGTGCAGTCACTGCAATGGCGTGGGTCGGGTCTTCTCGCCCAATTCGCTGGCCGTCAAAGTCCACCGCGATATTCTCAAGCTGGCCCACGAAAGCAAGAACGAGGCCGTGCTGGTCCGTCTCCACCCGCGCGCCGCCCTGGCTCTGGTGGGTCCGGCCGGCGAGCATATGGAGAGTTTGGAGCAGGAAGCCGGCAAGCCCGTCTTCGTGCAGGCCCGCCCGCTTTTTCATGTCGAGCATGTGGAACTCAAGAGCGGCCGGACTCAGGAACTCAAAGAGCGCCTGCGCCAGGTGCACAAAGGTCAGAAAGTGCGTGTGACCCTGGACGAAGGCCTGGGTGGCGAGAATGCGCTGGCGGTCGTCGACGGCAATCTGATCGAAGTGCTGGGCGGTGCCGAGCGCATCGGCCAGGAAGTCGAGATTCGCCTGATGGATACCGACAAAATCGTGAAAAGAGCAGAAATCTTCCGGTGAACGCGCCGCAAGTGCGCTTCTGGGGCGTGCGCGGGAGTTTTCCCGCCGCGCTGGCCAGTTGCCGCACTCTCGGTGGCAACACGGCCTGCGTCGAGGTGGAGTGGCAGGGTCATCACCTCATCCTCGATGCCGGCACGGGTATTCGCAAACTGGGTGAGCGTCTGGTGGCCGAGCCGCCGGCTCACCCTTTACATTTATTGCTGACCCATCCGCACTGGGACCATATTCAGGGTTTTCCGTTTTTCGCTCCCGCCTACAGCCCGCAGTTTCAGTTGACCATCCATTCGCTAAGACGCCAGAACAAACTCAAGCACTTGCTCAGCGATCAGCAGCAGGCCACTTTCTTTTCCGTGCCCGTGCAGAGAATGCAGAGTGAATTGAGCTTCCAGGAATGGGATGAGGGCGAGCCGTTTTCGGTCGGCCCTTTTCAGGCGCGGACCTGGCGCTTGAACCACCCCGGCATCTGTTCGGGCTACCGCATCCAAATGGGAGAGGTGGTTCTCGCCTACGTGACCGACGTGGCTCCTTCCACCGATTACTTACTGGCCGACGCGGTTCCCGGCCGGCCCACCCGCCAGCAGGCGCTCAAGCGTCTCTTTGAAAATCAGTTGCGCCTGGCCGAAAATGCGCATACCGTGATCTACGACACTTTTTTTACGCCCCAACAGTACGAGCAACGCAGCCACTGGGGCCATTCCACTTTGGAGCAGGCCCTCGACGTTTGTAAGCGCTGCAAAGTCAAAAATCTTTTTATGTTTCATCACAACGCGGAAATCGAAGACGCACAACAGTTCGAGCGCTTGGAGCAGTGCAAGGCTCCCAAGGGTCTGAAGGTGTTCGCCGCCCAAGAGGGTAGAACGGTGGCGTGCGACTGACTTTCTGGGGGGTGCGGGGCTCTGTAGCCACCCCCGAGGCTGACAATCAGGTATACGGCGGCAATACTCCCTGTATCGAACTACGACTGGGAGACAGCCGCTCCTTGGTCTTCGACGCCGGGCTGGGATTGCGCTGGCAGTCCAATCGTATGTTGGACGAACGCAGCGCCGATAACTACGTGGAGATCCTCCTCAGTCATTGTCACTGGGATCACATTCAGGGAATTCCCTTCGCGCCCGTGATGTACGTGCCGCGCAACCACGTCACCATCCATGGTGCCGGCTATCCGCACCGGCCGCTGCTGGCCAACTTGATGGAGCAGTTGCGCCCGGAGTTTTGTCCCGTGCCCAACTTTTTTCACGCCGAAGTCGGCGCTAACGTCAGCGTCAGTCCACTCACCAGCGATCCCTGGTTTGAGGCGTTGGGCGCCAGGGTGCGCTGGGGCTTTCTGCCGCGCGGCGCCAGCTCTTCCATCGTGGTCGGCTACCGGGTGGAATACAAGAAGAAGAAGGTCGCTTATCTCACCGACGTCGAGTATCCGGGTAAGCCCGAGGAATGCGACGAAGCCATGGAGCTGGCCAGCAAAGTGGATGTGCTGATCCACGACGCCCAGTTTTTGCCGGACGAACGCGAAGCCACCCGCGACCGCGGCCACTCCACCTACGAAGACGCCATCGCCCTGGCCCGGGCGGCCGGCGCCAGGCGCCTCATCTGCACCCACCACGACCCCTCCCGCAGCGACCGCGAACTGGACGAAGTCGCCGCCTGGCTACGCCAGATCAGCGACCTCAAGGTGGAAGTGGCCCGGGAAGGCCTGGAGTTCGAAGTCTAGAATTCTTTTGGATATGAACAGCTTAGCCGACGGCTACGTCAGCCCCGAGGACTACCTGGCCCGGGAGCGCCTGGCCGAGACCAAGAGCGAGTATTTCGACGGCCAGGTGCTGGCCATGTCCGGGGGTACTCCTCAGCATGCGCTCATCCCGGCGAATATTGGAGCCCTCCTGTGGCCTCAATTGCGTAAGGGGAATTGCCGAGTCTATAACTCTGACTTGCGCGTGGCCACGCCCAACGGCCGGCGTTTCTTGTATCCCGATCTCACGGTCGTTTGCGGTTCGCTTGCATTTCATGACCACCATCGCGATACCGTCACCAACCCGAAAGTAGTCTTTGAAGTGCTTTCCAAGTCCATCATCGGCTACGACTGCGAGCCCAAGTTCCTGGCCTATCAGGCCATTCCCAGCCTGCAGGAATATGTGTCGGTCCATCAGCACGAGCCCCTCATCGAGCACTATGTTCGTAACAACAATGAAACCTGGACTTACCGGAAGCTGGAGGGCCTGGAGGCCGTCCTGCAACTGCCCACCATCGTGTGTTCCCTGCCTCTCGGCGAGGTCTACCTCTCGGTCTTTCAGGCTTAATTCAGGCGCCTGACGTAGGCTGGTCGCATGATCAACCTGGACTCCACGCGGGTGCGTGCCCGCTATGCTCAAGCTAAACAAGACATCCTGGCCGCCCATCCCGACGGTCGGGTCTTGAGCACCGGCATGCCGGCTCAGCCCTTCGACGACGAGCACCCCAACGCGGAAGTTTTCTTCGGGGCTCATTGCGATAACGACCCCAAGACTGAGGATCACGTCGAACTATGGAGTTCTAAGAAGACCGGTCAGGGCGAAGAAATTATGCGCGAGGTATTCGTCGAGCGCCAGGAACGCCCCGGCCTGCTCTCCTGGAGCAAGACCTCGGTGCTGCACTGCTACGTGCACCGCATCCAATCTCCCGGCGGCATCCACCACGAGAGTGAATACTTACGTCTCGATCAAGCCACCGG
Organism: Vulcanimicrobiota bacterium; assembly: GCA_019637395.1. Taxonomy (GTDB): domain Bacteria; phylum Vulcanimicrobiota; class Xenobia; order Xenobiales; family JADMJV01; genus JADMJV01. The sequence continues at coordinate 69,864 of JAHBVR010000007.1, read as the reverse complement.
TGAAGTCCTCGACCGCGCCAGCGGCGCCCAAGTCATGGACAAAATTTGGAGCCAGGGACTCGACCGCTGAAGAGTTACCAGCTGACTTCCAGCCAGGTGCGGCCTACCCGAAAGACCTGACCGTTCTTGAGTTCGGCTTTGCCTTGCAGGCGGTCGTCGTCGATGAAGGTCCCGTTGGTGGAGCCCAGGTCTTCCAGAAAGAGCCGGGGGTCCTGGACTTCGATGAGCACGTGGCGGCGCGAGATAAACCGATCGGAGGGAATGCGCAGCTTGCCTTCGCGGCCCAGATCCACGTTGGAATTGAACTGGAAGATGTGCCCGTCCATAGGGCCGCTGATGACTTCAAGCTTGACTCTCATTTAGCGCTCCTCGGGACGGCGGAAGTTGGACCACTGGTCGCCCGCCGAATCGGGCGGCGGCGCCGGCGGCGATGGCGGCTTTTTGAAAGTGCCTGAATCGCCTAACGGCAGATAGGTGCGCTCGCCGCTGAGGGTAGGGCTGTCGGCCAGGGGCCGGGTGGGCGCCACTGGCGCTGGCGGTTCCTGGCTCAGGCCGGTATGGTCTCCGGTCTGGCGCATGGGACGCTTGGGCAGGGGCAGATTGGCCAGTCCGCCGCCACGCGGAGGCTCAGGCACGGGATTGAGGGGCAAAGCCTCGGGGCGGGGAGGCGGAGACTGCGGTGGCGGAGTGGGCCGCGGCGGCGGAGAGGCTTGCGGTGGCGGCGGCGCCTGGGGCGGGCGGCCGGCCGTGACCGCAAAGGCCAGCCGATCCCCGCTGCGATAGACTGTGACAATCGAACCGGCAGCGGTGCGGTTGCGCAGCATTTCCTCGGCCAGGGGACGGCTCACGTAAGTGTTGATGGCGCGTTGCAGAGGGCGGGCGCCGAATTGCGGCTGGTAGCCGACCTCGAGCAAGAAGTCGATGGCGTCCTGGCGCAGTTCCAGGGCCACTTCCTTGTCTTTCAGGGTCTCCACCAGGCGTTTCAGGTGGATTCTCACGATGCCTTCCAGATCCTTAGGGGCCAGCGAGCGGAAGCTGACGATCTCATCAATGCGGTTAAGAAATTCGGGACGAAAATGTTCGCGCAGGGCTTTCTGATAGAGCGGGGGCAGCTGATCGAGCTGCCCGGCCATGCCTTCACTGATGGATTGACCCGAGGCGATGACTTCGCGTGCTCCCAGGTTGGAGGTGAGCACAATAATGGTATTGGCGAAGTTGCAGGTGCGGCCCTTGGAATCGGTCAGCCGGCCGTCGTCAAAGACCTGCAGGAAGATGTCGAAGATCTCGGGGTGGGCCTTCTCCACTTCGTCCAGCAGCACCACGCAATAAGGCTTGGTGCGCACCGCTCCGGTAAGCTGGCCCTCTTCCTCGTGACCAACGTAGCCGGGCGGGCTGCCGATCAGACGAGAGAGCGAATGCTTGTCGTGAAATTCCGACATGTCCAGACGCACCAGATCGCGATCCGATCCGAAGAGAAACTCGGCCAGGGCCTTGGCCAGCTCGGTTTTGCCCACGCCGCTCGGTCCCAGGAAAAGAAAGACGCCGCCTGGCCGATTGGGAGAGACCAGGCCCACACGCACCACGCGAATGGTTTCGGCCACCGCCTTGACGGCGTGATCCTGACCCACCACACGGTCGGCCAGATAGTGTTCCATTTCCAGCAGGCGGGTGGTTTCTTCCTGAGTCATGCGCTGCACGGGAATGCCTGAATGGTCGGAGACGACCTCGGCGATGACTTCCTCGTTGACTTCAAAGACGGGCCGTTCCCCGGCCATAAAAACGCCGGAGCGGGTTTTGATGCGGGCCGCCGCCTCATCGATCAAATCAATGGCTTTGTCGGGCAGGTTGCGGTCCGGGATGAAGCGCACCGAGAGCTTGACGGCTTGTAACAGAGCCTGGTCGGTGAATTTGACACCGTGATGGCTCTCGTAGCGCGGCCGCAGACCGCGCAGAATCTCCAGGGCGTCGGCTTCGGAGGGCTCGCCCACCAGGACCATCTGGAAACGCCGCTCCAGGGCCGGGTCGGCCTCGATATACTTGCGATATTCATCGGTAGTGGTGGCTCCCAGCACGGGAAAATCGCCGCGCGCCAGGGCAGGTTTCAGGATGTTGGAAGCGTCCATGCCCCCCCGCGAGTCGCCGGCCCCGACCAGCTGGTGAATTTCGTCGATGAAGAGAATGATGGTCGGATCGGCGGTGGCCTCCTGAACGACTCCCTCGAGCCTCTCTTCGAATTCGCCGCGATGCTTGGCGCCGGCCACCATGGAAGAGAGGCTGAGGTCGAGCACCCGGCGGTCCTTGAGTACGTCAGGTACCTGCCCTTGGGCGATGCGCAGGGCCAGGCCGTAGGCCACCGCCGTTTTGCCCACGCCTGCCTCACCGATCAGCACCGGATTGGATTTGCCCTTCTTGGTCAGCGTCTGAATGACGCGGCGCACTTCGTCGTTGCGTCCGATAACCGGGTCGATCTTGCCCTGGCGAGCCAGATCCACCAGGTCGCGCGCGTATTTGTTGAGATATTTTTCTTTGCCGCCCCCGGCCGCTTTGGGTCCTTCCTTGCCGCTTTCCGCCGAGTGACGGCTTTCGCCGCGCGGGGCTTCCACCGGAGGAACGGAAGTGCCGCCCAGCAACTCGCCGCGCACCGCCCGCAACTCGTTGCCGCGGTTGCGCAGCAGCCGGGCGGCGATGCCGCCGCCTTCACTCAAGATAGCCGCCAGGATATGCTTGGGTTCGACCCGCATGGATTTCTGTGCTTCCGCTTCTTCGACGCACATTTTGGTAATGATGCGGCGTAAGCGCGGGGCCTCGATCATGCCCTCCCAGATGGGGACTTCGTCACCCTCCGGAACCCAGCGTAGAATTTCTTCTTCCAAGGACTGCAGAGTGAAGCCGCGGCGCCCCAGCCAGCGGCCGCAATCGCCGTCCAATTGGCAACAGGCATACAAATAGTGCTCGGTGCTGAGATAGTGGTGCTTCCATCGCACCGACAACTCGTTGGCGAGCTTCTTCACGCTTTCGCTATTTTGACTCCAGTGTAAGGCCACCCTCAGCTCCTCAGCGGCCGGCCAGCGAAAGCCGGGCCACGCACTCCACGTGATAGGTTTGCGGGAACATATCCAGGGGTTGAATTTCGTGCACCTGATAGCCCAGTCCCGTCAGAATTTCCAGGTCGCGGGCCAGCGAAGAAGGGTTGCACGAAACATAGACAACCCGAGGTATGCGCATGCGCGCTAAAACCTGTAATACCTCCCCGTCGCATCCCTTGCGCGGAGGATCGAGCAGCGCCAGTTGAAAGCGCTGGCCCTGCCGGTAGAGTTGGGGTAGCACTTTTTCGGATGCTCCCGCGATGAAATCGGTATTCTTGAAGCCGTTGAGATCGGAATTGACGACAGCGTCCTCGATGGCGTCCAGCGAAACGTCCACGCCCAGCACGCGTTTGGCTCGTTTGGCCATCAGCAGACTGAGCGAGCCCACCCCGCAGTAGAGATCGACGGCCATGTCCCGGCCGCGCAGGTCGCAGTATTGCTCCAGCACGTCATAGAGCATCAGCAGGCCGCGCGTGTTGACCTGGAAGAAGCTGGTAGGGGAAATTTGAAACTTGAGGCCGTGGATTTCCTCCACCAGGTGGTCCTTGCCCCAGAGCACCTGGGTACGGTTCCCCAGAATCACGTTGGTTTGATGGGGATTGAGGTTGAGCAGCACACCCTTGAGCTGGGGGACGCGGCGTTTGACATGATTGAGAAATTCCTGGACCTGGGGCAGGCGTGGTTGGGCGGCCACCAGCACCAGCAACACTTCGCGCGTGCTGTAGCTGGCGCGCGTGACCAGATAACGAATCAGGCCGGTCCCGTCCTTTTCGCTGTAAACCGGCCACTGCAGCCGTTCCATGGCCTCGCGGGCGGCCTGCAGCACCTTGTTGTTGAGCGAGTCCTGGATCAGGCATTCGTCAATTTTGACGACACGGTGCGTGCCCTGAGCATAAAGTCCGACAATGTGCGAAATTCGGTCTTTGGCGGGCGCGTCTTTACCATCTTTGGGATTCAGGTAGGGCTTGGCGGCCACCACCGCCTGAACCTTGTTTCGATAATTCCAGGGGTCGTCCAGGCGCCGGCAAGGGTGCACCTTGATACCGTTGAGATTGGTGAGGTGTTGTAGCGAATCCTTGACGATCTTGGTTTTGTAGAACAGTTGCGCATCGTAGTCGATGTGTTGCAATTGGCAGCCGCCACACTGGTGATAAACCGGACAGGGCGGTTGCACACGGCGTATGGAAGGCTTGATGATCTTGCTGATGTGGGCGCGCGCATAGTTTTTACGCAGTTCCGTGACTTCGACTTCCAGTTCGTCGCCCGGCGCGCCCTGGGGCACGAAATACACGAAATTATCGACCCGGCCTACCGCTTCGCCACCGGCCGCAATATCGTCGACCTTGAGACGAACACGCGAACCGAGCTTGAGAGGTTCTCCCACGGGGCCGCCACTGTCGTTGTTGATGTAAGCTGGGTTCTCGCGCTCTCTGGAATGATCCTTTGCCCAATGGGTAGAACAAGTCCTTATGAGTCTTCAACTCCATCTGCAGTCCTCGCATGACGCGCTGAAGGACGTCCTTTCGGAACTTCGCGCCGCCCTGACGGTTGCCGAGGAGTTGGAAGAAGACGGCGGCCGCGTGGTCGTCCCCAGCGGTGAGCTGGACCGAATCATTTCTCAATGCCAGGCGATGCAGAGGAAACTTGACCAGTGGCAGGCCCGGCTGTAAGGTAGGCAAGTTATGATGAATTTAGGCGCACCCGAAATGCTCTTGTTGGGAATTTTGGCCCTGATTCTCTTCGGACCCCGCCGCCTGCCCGAACTGGGTAAGGCTTTGGGCGAAGGGCTGGCCGCCTTCCGTGAATCCAGCCGCCAATTGAGCAGCGAGTTCAAACGCCAGCTGGAGGAGGAAACCGCCGTTCCGCCGGCGCCGGCGGCCATTCCAGCAGAAGTGCTGATGGGGACACCCATGCAAGCAGCAGCCCCCATAGCCGCCATCCAGGCCGAGGAAGAAAAAACCGAGTCGCCCACGGAACCCACCGCTGTGGCCGAAGGCGACGAAGCTTAATCGAGCATCCCCTGGATGCGTTGAATGACGTCCTTGGGTTCGGGGCGCATCAAAATCACGATGGCTCCGTGCTGGACGATCAGGTAATTCTTGCCCTCGTGGCGCAGCTCGATGGCTTCCTTGCGTAGGTAATAAGCCAGATCTCCCGGTTGAGCCTGGAGGGGTAGATAGCGCACCGCGTCGTGCGGTTTGCGCCAGGGCTGGTCACTGAATTCAGGGTTGGCCATCAGGTAACCCGGCCCCACTTTAACCACCCGGCCACGTCTCACCTGATCTTTCTCTGAGACCGTCGGAGGCAGCACGATGCCTGACTGGGTGGTCTCTTCTTCCTCTTCCGCCTCCAGCAGGACCCGATCGCCGACAAGAATGAGTTCGCTCACCCCGGCCGCTTCTTAGACTTTAGGTGGAAACCCTTGGCCACAGTTTTAAGTTAGACTTTCTCTATGATTCCTTTTTCCGTCCTGGATCTCTGTCCCGTCCTTGAGGGCGGGGACGCCGCTCAAGCTTTTACCAACAGTCTCGATCTGGCTCGCCACGCCGAGGCCTGGGGATTCCATCGCTTCTGGTTGGCCGAGCATCACAATATGCCGGGCATCGCCAGTGCCGCCACGGCCGTGGTGATCGGCCACGTGGCCGCGGGGACGCGGACCATCCGGGTAGGTGCCGGCGGCGTCATGCTCCCCAATCATTCGCCGCTGGTGATCGCCGAGCAATTCGGTACTCTGGCCTCGCTCTTTCCAGGGCGCATCGATTTAGGGTTAGGACGGGCTCCCGGCACCGACCCCCGCACCACCGCGGCCCTGCGCCGTGACTTCGGGACGGCCGATACCTTTCCCGAAGACGTTGACGAGCTGGAGAGGTATTTCAGCGACCACCCGGGCAGGGTGCGGGCGGTGCCCGGCACCGGTCTGAAGGTTCCCTTGATTTTGCTGGGCTCCAGCTTGTTTTCGGCCCAATTGGCGGCTGCCAAAGGCCTGCCTTTTGGCTTCGCTTCCCATTTTGCGCCGCAACTGCTGGACCAGGCCCTGCGCCTCTATCGTCAGTTGTTCCAGCCTTCGGTGGTGCTGCAGAAGCCTTACGCCATTGTCGGTGCTCCTCTGTTCGCGGCCGACAGCGATGAGGAGGGTCAACTGCTGCTGTCTTCCCAGCAACGCCAGTTCATCAATCTCCGCCGGGGTGTGCCCGGTAAGCTGCAGCCACCGGAAAAGAACCTGCGGATGGAGGTTTCCCCGGCCGAGTTAGCCATGGCCAATCAGGCCATGTCGTGCGCCGTGGTCGGTTCGCCCGCTTCGGTGAAGAGAGGCATTCAAGAACTGGTGGAACGGACTCAGGCCGACGAAATCATCTTCGCATCCCACATCTACGACCATCAGGCCCGCCTGCGCTCCTACCAGATTGCCTCCGAAGTCCGCCGGCAAATGGTGGCCCGATGCGGATAAATTTCGGATAAAAAAATTTAAGGGCCAGGCGCTATGATGGGGACATGAAAATCCAGGCCTTCACGCAGCCCCGGCCGATGCCGGATCGAATCTACACCAAGACGCAAGATGCGGAGTTCCGTGCTCACGCCGATAGTTATGTGCAGGAGCGCGACCAGGTGGCTTCCCGAGCCATGTCTCGAGGGTTTTTCAGCACCGGCGGGGTGACCACGGCGGTTGGCATTCCCGTGCTGGTTCTGGCCGCGCAGGCCCTGGGTGTCCCCCGCGATGTGGCCCTGGTCAGTTCCGGACTGGCAGGGCTGGCCGTGGGGTCCCTGGCGGGCCTGGCGAGCGGCACGGTCGCCGCCGACAAAGCCACCCGCGAATACGATGCGCACAACGCCCGCCCGGTCTTGACCGTGGAACGTTGGGACACCTATGTGGGTCCCTACCACGACCTGCTGACCCTCGACGACTTGCGTCCTTAGTGGCCCCCGGCGTAAGTTCCGTCAAGTTTTGGGTGCCCCGGGGCCCGCAGGGCAAGGAGCGTCCGAGCGAAGATATCGGGTTATATCTGACCGAGGCGCGACGCCGCCATGCGGGATTCCGGGGCGGCCAAAATTGATGAGACTTGCGCCGGGGGTCACTTAGTGAGGATTCCTGGTCCCGATACAGGAGCTGCTGCCCGGTCTTTCCCTGGCTGTCCTTGTAGGTTAGTTCGATGGCATCGGAGCCATACCACTGGACATTGATGCTCGTGACCAATCCGTCCGGAGAAATGCCCCGTACGGCCTGGTAGGTTCTGGGCGGCCCACCCGTCTCCTGTGGCTTGGCGCGGTCGCAAGAGTTCTAACCTGCGGGAGAACTTCACGGAAGCCTGATGCGCAACCACGTAATCGGAACTGTTAACACGTCAGGGGATGACTGGAAATCCGAGAGCAAGCGCATTCTCGCGCACTCGAACGTCGAGGGACAGGAAGGTCAGGTCTGATACGTCAGGACGTAACCGAAGGGCTGTGCAAAGGTGAATCGCATCCAGAGTTCTCACCGGTTCTCTGGGGAACTCATTCATAAGCCCCCTCAGCAGGCCCAGTTGCATTGGTGCAAGCGTCCAGCTGCGTGAAGCCCGCCTGAGTTGTTCGACAAGCGAATCCATCTGCGCCCGGTCGCGGCCCCCGGCTTTGAGTCGAGCCAGGCCTCGCCACGATTCAGCCAGCGTGAGCTCTGAAGTGATGGGGTTCTGGGCAGCATTCAAGGCTCGCGCCACGGTGCTGGCGTCAGCTTGTCCCAGTAGCCAGTTCAGGACCGCGCTGGTCTCAACGTAGAGATTCATTCCTCGCGAAGCTCGTCCAGCAACTTCTGGGAGTCGACATCCGCCAGCCTGACTGGGACCTGGTAGTCATGACCGCGCTCCTTCGCCAGGAGCAGTTCACCGCTGGCGACCTTTTCCCAGAACCCCGGTTGGACCTGGAGTTCTTCAAAACCGGGGACTACCAGGCTGGGCGGGTTGATTTCCGCAACTGTTCGACCGTGATCCGTGACGAGAACGCGCTCGCCCGCCGCCACGATTCGCAGAATTTCGCTCAGACTGTTCTTCAGTTCGCGGATACCGACTTTGCGCATGTGGCCATTGTAGCCACAATTGTTGCCATGGTCAATCGGGTCTTAAGTAACCAGTGGGTCCTTTTCCACAAAGCGCATGGCGGCGGCAACCGCCAGTTTGTCGCAGGCTTCGTTGTGCTCCACCCCGGCGTGGCCTTTGACTTGAATCCAATTGATCTTGTGCTGGCCGACGGCGTCCAGGAGTTCCAACCACAGGTCTTGATTCTCGACCGGCTTCTTGCTGGAAGTTCGCCAGCCGTTGGCCTGCCATTTTTGAATCCAGCGCTGTTTGAAGGCGTTGATGACGTAGCTGCTGTCGCTGTGCAGGTCGACTTCCACCGGCCGTTTGAGAGCCTGGAGTGCTCGGATCACACCCATGAGTTCCATACGATTGTTGGTGGTGAGGTAGTCGCCGCCGCAGAGGTCCTTGGTGGTGCCTGTCCTGGTGTCGATCAAGCGAGCGGCCCAGCCGCCCGGCCCCGGATTCCCCTTGCAGGCCCCGTCGGTGTAAATGATGACCTTACTCAGGGGGACTTCCCTTAGAGGAGCATTCGTGTAGCAAGGGCCGAACGAACTCGGTGATGTAGGGCAGTTCCGTGCGTTTGCCCAGCCAGGCACCGACGGCCGCGTAACCCGTGGCCAGGAAGGCGGCCCATTCGGCCAGCTTCAGGAACGGATAAAGCAGCAGGCCGAAGAGGCCGAACTTTCCGAGGACGGCGGCCGTCGTCCAGAGGGTGACCCCACCCCAGAGAATGACCAATCCTAGCGCTAGAGCCTGGTAGACGTGGTATTTCAGGAAAGGGCGCTGTTGAAAGCGCGGCGCCACCAGAAAAATGGGGAACGCCATGTACCAGAACGGGTACGAGAGGGCTGCTAAGAGCCTGTCCTCGGGAGTGGATTTGTCCATAGGCGGTGTTTCTGGAAAAAAAGAGGCCCTCCTACCAGGAGGGCCTCTTTTCCGCCTTCTATACGCCGACGGTGGCGCGGGCTTTCTTGAAGTGCGGGATGATGTGCTGGCCGTATTCGGCCACAATGCGCTCCTCGTCCCCGCACATCAGGTAAATATTGAACTGGGTCACACCGGCCGCTTCCAATTCCTTGAGTTTGGCCAGGTGATTCTCGATGGGGCCGAGGATGGAGAAGCTGTCGACCACTTCATCGCTGATGAAGTCGAGATGGTCGGCGTCTTTGTCGGCGTGATGCTTGTAGTCGTAGCCTTTGCGGCCTTCGATGTAGTCGGTCAGGCGCTTGGGCACACTGCCCCCTTCCTTGCCGTAGCGCTCCACCAGGTCGGCCACGTGATTACCCACCATGGCTGGGAACCAGCGGGTCTGCTCGCGGCATTTGTTGATGTCGCCAATCCAGACGGGAGAGGCCGACATAATGCGCAGAGCGCTCTCGGGACGGCCGGCTTTGCGCACCGCTTCCTTGGCCTGGTCGGCGAACCACTTGACCAGCCAGGGGTCACCGATCTGCAAAATGAGGCCGTCGGCGTATTCGCCGGCTTGAGCCAGTGCTTTGGGACCGTAGGCGGCCACCCAGGCGGGCATGGTGTGCCCGTGGGTCCAGGTCAATTCTTGGGACTTGCCCAGGTATTCCACCGGTTTTCCGGCCACCATGGTCTGGGTGAACCTGGTAAAGTCGCGCATTTCTTCCAGTGAACTGGGCTTGAAGCCGAGCAGGCGGCGTGAGCTGTCGCCGCGTCCCACGCCCAGGTCGAAGCGGCCGTCGCTGATATCGCACATATTGGCGAAGACGCTGGAGGCCACCGTCCAGTCGCGCACCAGGGGGTTGGTTACGCAGGGACCAAAGCGAATACGCTTGGTTTCCCGCATACACACCGCCATGGTGGTGTAGCATTCCCGCCATAAGACGTGTGAGTCGAAGAACCAGGCATAGTCGAAGCCTGCTACCTCCGCCTGCTTACATAGCGCCACTGTGCGCTCGAGCGGGATATCCCCCTTGAAGGTAATCGCGAGTTCCACGTTTACGGCCTCCCCGTTGCATTTTGGAAGGTGCAAATTACGGGGAACCTTGATACTTGTCCTGCCGTCCTACGAGTGCAGGGAGTCTAGCTCGGTCGCAGTAAGACCAGCCGCATTCAGAATCGTCTCTCGGTCGACGCCCGCTGCCAGCAAAGCACGGGCCATTTCGAGTTTGCCCTCGAGTTTGCCCTCGAGTTTGGCCGTATAGAGTCTGTTGAGCTCGTCTCGCTCGGCTTTTTCTCGGGCCTCGATCAGTTCCCTTACGGGATCCTTGGCGTAAGCTCGCCGCATGGATTCCAGAGCCATAGCAATACCCTCCTCTTGTACCAGGTTTTCGGGAAGAACCGTGCCTTCAGGACCATAGAGGTCAGCAAATTTGAGAAAATACAGCCAGCGCTCAAAGCGCGTCCGCAGCTCCTGAGGCTTGGAGAGTTTGAACTTTCTTAATTCAACATAGTGCAACTCCAGCACGTCGCTCAACACCAGGCCTGTGGTTTTCTCGCGCAAAAGGAAAGTGCTGTGGACTTCCTTCGTGTCAGGAATCAGGTTGAAATCGACCAGGCTGATGGAAACGGTCTTGAGCAGATCGTGATAGGAGTCTCCTCGCTGGATCTGGTCGCTATAAAACTTGGAAAGATAATAGATGGAGCGCTTCAGGTAATCGCCGACCCCGGGGCGAAGCTGCACTTCCACGTTGTATTGCCGCCCCATGCTGTCGCGCGCTTTGAGATCGAAGATCGGGCCCTTCTCGTCGATGTATTCCTTTTCGGAAATCGGGTTGAGCATCGTCAACTCCACGATCTCGTCGGGTCCCTTCAAGTCCAGCAGCGCATTCACGAGGGCCCTCATAGTCGGTTCGCTCGACGAGGTGCCGAACACGATCTTGAACAGAATGTCGTTAAGGATGCCCGGGTGCTTCACCCGGTCACTATAACCCATCGTTCAGCCAGCGGTCCACCGCAAGATTGGCGCGACTTCGAGTCGTTTCCGCAGTTGAACGTCAGCCCGATTCGCCCAGCGCCATTTTGGTCGGTATCAAAGCGAGCCGTGACCTCTGGAACCAGGACGGTCGAGCGATTGGCTCGGTCGGACCGCGATTCTCCCCTAACGCTGTGAGAGTTCGCGCGCCCAGTGGTAGACCTCGGCATAACGGCGAGCTGAGGTGTTCCAGCTAAAGTCGCGTGACATGGCGCGCTGCATGGTGTGACGCCACTGGCGCTGATCCTGGTAACCGCGCAGAGCGCGCGCCACAGCGTGGAGCATAGCACCCTTATCGTAAGCATCGAAACGGTAGCCGACTCCTCCTTGCTGACTTACGTCGGGCACGGTGTCGACCAGGCCGCCGGTGGAACGCACAACGGGCAGGGCGCCGTAGCGCATGGCGATCATCTGGCTGATGCCGCACGGTTCAAAGCTGGAGGGCATCAGAAAAATATCGGAGGCGGCGTAGACCAGATGCGAGACCTCGTTGTTGAAGCCGATCCAGTTGGCCATACGATCGCCGTGGTGGTAGGTGGCCGCGCGGAAAGCGTTCTCATAAGGTTCGTGGCCCGAACCCAGTACCATGAACTGGCAGTTGCTGAAAGCCCACAGGTCGCCCAGAGACTGGACAATCAGGTCGATCCCCTTCTGATCGTCGAGACGGGAAACCACGCCAATCAAGGGCACATCGGGGTTCACTTCCAGACCCTGGCGGCGCTGCAACTCCATTTTGCACTGGCGCTTACCCTCCAGGTGATGGACCTCGAAGCGGGCCGGAATGAGCGGATCGGTGGCGGGGTTCCAGATATCCATGTCGATGCCGTTGACGATGCCCACCAGGCGTTGGTCGCGCTGGCGCAATAAACCGTCCAGTCCGAATCCATACTCGCGGCGCTGAATCTCGTGCGCGTAGGTAGGACTGACGGTGGTCACCACATCGGCGGCGTAAATGGCCTGCTCCATCAGGTTAAGGTGACCCTTGGCGTCGTAGACACCCAGCAGAGGCCAGTTCGAATTGGCGCACATCCCTTGATGGGCCATGTTGTGAATGGTGAAGACCAGTCCGGCCCTCTCGGAAGCCGACCAGTGCAGGCGAATGGCCGCCGCTGAATGCCAGTCGTGGGCGTGCACGATATCGGGCTTCCAACCGGAGAGGCGGCAAGCTTCCAGGGCGGCCCGAGCAAACAGCACATAGCGCGTCGGGTCGTCGTCGTAGCCGTAGGCCTTGAAGCGGGAGCCGAAAAAGCGATCGTTCTCGACAAAGAAGTCGTGATTGTTGGCGGCCATCAACTGGCAGGCTTCATGACGCCAGTCCATCTGCACCGGAAAGTTGTCCATGGCCTTGTTCATCCCGTACTTGTGCACGTCAATAGAGCCGTGACGGGGAAGCATCAATTTGACGTCGGCGCCCAGTCGGCGCAGGGCCTGGGGTAGGGCTCCGGCGACGTCGCCCAGCCCTCCTACTTTGATGTAAGGAGTGGCTTCAGCGGCCAGGAAGAGTACTTTCATGGGGCCGGCCCTTCCCTTTTCAGACCGTCCTATCCTGGCGATGCTGGTTGTCAAAGACCCGTCGGGCCGATTCCAGTTCGCGTTTGAGCCGCTCCCAGTCGGGCTCGGGTTGATCGAGCAGTTCCTGCAGTTCGCTGGCGCCCACTCCGCCGGCCAGCTCATGAAGTCGCTGCAGGCGGCGCAGGGCACCGTCCCGGTCGCCCTCCCACTCCGCCTGGGCGGATTGAAGCAACCCTGGACTGTGTTGCAGAAAATTGCGCACCATGTGGTCGGCCAGGGCTCGCCCGCCCTGAGCATAGAGTTTGGCCAGCCGGGTGGAGTCGAGCATCGAGGGCTTGAGAGCGCGGCGCAGCGAGGCCGGCGTCCAGGCTTCCAGCAAGCTGCTTTCTTCGTCCAGAGCGGCCAGCCAGCGTTGGCGCTGGTCTTCACTGAGGACCCCTTCGGTCACCACCAGCCAGGGTCCGGCGGGCAGTTGCGGCGGGGGATCGCCGGGACGGGAAATCCACAGGTTGACCTGCGGTTCTTCCTGATCTAAAAACTGGCGCAGAGCGGCGGACGGCTCCGCGCCGCCGATGCGAAAGGAAGGCACCGCTTCAGGCGCTCTTTTCTTCCACCGCTGGCTGGTCTTCCTGAGAGCGGCGCCAGCGCACGCCGCGCAGACTCCGTTTGGGTCGTTTTTTGCGTTGGCCGGGATCGACCAGAGCTTGTTCAGGCAGGTGAGCCTGGCGATGTACGCGTACTACCTGGATGTCGGCGCTCCAGCGCATGGTCTCGCCATCCGGCTGCATACGCAATTGTAGCGTTTGTGAATCCACATCCATATAGCGCGATAGCACTTCCAGCACTTCCTTACGGATCGATTCGGACATGCCCGGGGCTACACTGCAACGGTCTCCCACCAGGGCGCTTTTCAAGCGATTGCGGGCGGCTTCGCGGGAGACGTCTTCAGGTTTGTTGCCACCGAAGAGCCAGGCGAGAAAGGGTAAACGTAGTAAAAATTCCACCGGTCCTCCTAGTTGGCCTGGCTGCCCAGATTAACGCTGAACATCCGGCGAATTTTGCTCATCAAACCAGGTTGCTCGGGTGCCCAGGCGGGAGCGCCCGGATCGATCAGTCGTTGCACTACCTGGCGGTAGGCCAGGCCGGCTTTGCTCTTGGGATCGAGCACGGCGGGTTCACCCTTATTGGAAGAGTGCACCACCCGTTCATCTTCGGGGACCATGCCGATCAGTTGCAGGTTGAGGATTTCCTGAACGTCTTCCACCGAAAGCATCTGGCCTTTTTGAGCCACGTTCGGCTTGAAGCGGTTGAGGAGTAGTCGAATCGGGGCGATGTCGGCTGCTTCCAGCAGGCCTACAATGCGGTCCGCGTCGCGCACGGCGCTGACCTCGGGGTTGGTTACCACGATGGCTTCGTCGGCTCCGGCGATGGCGTTCTTGAAACCCATCTCGATACCGGCCGGGCAGTCGAGCAGCACGTAGTCGAAAGCGCCCTTGAGTTCCTGGCACAGCGACTTCATCTGCTCGGGTTTGACCGCGTCTTTGTCACGGCTCTGGGCCGAGGCCAGGATCTGCAGATTTTCGAAACGCTTGTCGCGGATGAGCGCCTGGCGAAAGCTCCGGCACTTGCCGTCGATGACGTCGACCAGGTCGAAGACGATGCGGTTCTCCAGGCCCAGAACCAGGTCCAGGTTGCGCAGCCCGATGTCGGTATCCACCAACACCACCGTTTTGCCCTGTTGCGCCAGGCCTGAGCCCAGGTTGGCCGTGCAGGTGGTTTTACCCACGCCACCCTTTCCTGAGGTGACGACGATGACTTTGCCCATATTGCTCACAGCTCGGTTCTCCTTATTTGGGATCCAGGGAGGACTCGCGTCTCCCCCTAGGACCCCCCTCTTGTCTGGGGTTCGAAATTCAATTTGTCTTTGGCGCAAGTGACTTTGACCGCGGCGGGAAGCTGTTTGAGTCCGGCTTCCTTGAGGTCTCCGGTCCAGATCTCATCGGCGATGCGCAGCACCGTGGGATGGAGAGATTGACAATAGATCTGGGCCTCGCTGTTGCCGTTGCAGCCGGCATGGATGCGGCCGCGCACACTGCCCAAGACCAGGACGTCGCCTTCGGCTTCCAGTTCCGAACCGGGGTTCAGGTCGCCCCAGAGCACGATGTTGCCGGGATATACGGCTTTTTGGCCGGAGCGCAGGGTGCGCTTGATATAGAGAGTGGCTTCCTGTTCCTGGTCGGCGCCCGGAGGCGGGGCTGGTTCGGGAACGGCTACGGCCACCGAGTCTGCTGGAGCGGCCGGGGCCTCTTTTTCGGCCTGCTCTTGCTCTCTTTGCTCCTGGCGCAGACGGCGCCCCTGATGATGGGCCAGTCCCAGCCTGCCGATGATGGCCTTGATGCCGAAACTCTCGGCGACGGTGCGAGTCTGCAGGGAGGTGCTCAGAACGCCGGCCAGTTCTACCTCTCCCAAAGAATCTTTCAGGCGGGCGAAGGACTCACAGGAGAGTTCGCGCCAACCCAGGTCGAGGGAGATTCTCTGATTGTCGAAGGCTCCGGACTCACCGCCATCGGACCCTTGCGTGAGCAAGGGAAGAGCCAGTTTCTCCTGGATTTGCTGCAGGGCCAATTCAAAATCCAGGTCCTCACGGACACAGACCAGGAGGCCGTGGCGCGTGCCTTTCAGGGTGACTCCATCGAGCAGCGGAAGAGTGTGGGTCATGGCAGACTTGAATAATTCTCAAGACGGATCTCGACTCCTGCAAGCCGGCACATCCGTTTTTGTGACTCGACGCCTGGCAGGCCCCAGAAGAGTCAAGCAGGTTTTGTTAACATGGGTTGGTGTCGAAAAAATTAACCAGTATTGGAAGAAAACCTAACTAACTCAATCTTCTCACCGGGGGCATTTTGTAAGATGCTAGGTGGGCAGATAAGATTCAGTGTCAGAGTCGACTAAAGGAGTAGAGCAACATGGCTAACGGAATTTCACAGTTTGGTTTTGGCGCCCAGCAGTTCGGCGTTCAGACTTTTGGTGGGTTTGGTCTGCCCCCCGCGGGCGTACCTATCCAGCAGTTCGCCAATTCTCCCCTCCAGCTCACCCAACTTACCCAGTTGCTGAGCGGCGTCATCTCGGCACTCTCGCAACTGCAGTTCGCCTACCAGGGAATGCTGGGCAACCCCAATCAACCCCCCTTCAGCCAGTTCCCCGGCTTCCCGCAGTTTCCGGGCCAGCCGCAGTTCCCCGGCTTCCCGGGCCAGCCACAGTTCCCAGGTTTTCCCGGCCAGCCGGTTTACGGAGGCGGCTTCCCCACCTTCCCCGGTCAGCCTCAGTTCCCGACCTTCCCGGGCCAGCCAACCTTCCCGGGCCAGCCTCAGCAACCCGGTGGACTTCCCCAGGCGGATCCGCGTTTCACGAACTGGGCCCAGCAGGTTCAGAACAATAATTCCCGCTCTGTCAGCAACGCCGAGCGCACCGATGTTTCTCAATTGACCGACGAAGGCCGCGCCGTGCTCCATCTCTGGGGTCGCCAGATTACCGCCGAGGGTGAGCAGAACGGTAGCATCTACTTTAACGTCCTGAATGACACCACCGGCAAGTTCACTCCCGCCGAACACGCTCTGGTGCAGCGTCTCTACAATCAGGAAATGGCCCAGTATGGTGGTATCACCGGCAAGGCGCTCGACCAGAACTTCTTCGGCCTGATGGGCCAGATGACCGGTGAGGACCTGAGCGGCCGTTACGCCAATTCTCCTATCAAGTTCTCCGACGGCCGCGAAGTCGACCTGAGCAACGAGGCGCTGAGCAAGAATGGCCTGGGCGACTTTGCCAACGGCGTGTTGCGACTCTGGGGTCACGACCGTCTGGACAATGCGCAGAACGACGGCTCTATTCTCCAGTTTACCTTGCAGAATGGCAATGCTTTCGATAAGGACCTCGACAAGGGGCTGGTTGAAGGCTTGCTGGCCGCCGACGCCGCCGACGGCAACGTTGACGGAAGTTCGTTGGCTCGCGCTTTCTCGCAGACCCTTGACCAGGTTTACCTGGGCGGCCAGAGCGGCAGTGTCCAGCAGACGTTGGCGC
Organism: Vulcanimicrobiota bacterium; assembly: GCA_019637395.1. GTDB lineage: Bacteria > Vulcanimicrobiota > Xenobia > Xenobiales > JADMJV01 > JADMJV01. Next base: position 53,197 of record JAHBVR010000007.1, on the reverse strand, counting down.
AGTCCGGCATCAACCAGACTCAGGTGGGCGGTATTCTGGATCGCATCAAGAATATGCCCATCGCCGGTATTCCCCCGGGAGTGGACATCACCAATATCGCCAACATCGGCAAGTGCCCGGTGCTGGGCCAGTCGGTCAACCCGGGACAAACTCAGGTCATCAATGGCGGAGGCGGAGGTTACGGCTAAGCGCTCCATTGCCCCAAGAGAAAGAAGCCACTCGCAAGGGTGGTTTTTTTCATGGGGGGATTGGCGTCGCTCCATAGTCGACGTGGACCAGGAAAAGGCCCTGGGGTGGGGCGGGGGGGGCACCACGGCTGGCGTCTAGCGAGAGGAGAACTTCGTGGGGTCGAGTTTCCGGCCAGCGGCCGCGTCCCACTTCCACCAGATTGGCCACCAACTGCCGGACCATGCGGCGTAAAAACGCGTTGGCCCGCACTTCCAGGCAGATCATTTGGGCCACCCCGGCCCAAGGACCCACCGTTAACTGGTTGTGTAGAACTTGCGAGCGAACCTCCAGGGCCTTCAGGTGGCGAATTTTCACTTCGCCCGGTTCCGGCGAGCGGGTGTAGGCGCTGAAGTCGTGGCTGCCCAATAGAAGCCGAGCGGCTCGCCGCATGGCTTCCAAATCGAGTTTTTCCTGGAGCATCCAGCAGAAGGCTTCCCACCAAGGGCTCTTTTGGGGGCCGCCGGGCCAAAGATAGTAGTGATAGACTCTTTCTTGAGCGGAGAAACGCGGATGAAACTTCGGGTCCATCCATTGAGCCCGTTCCACCCGTATGCCTGGTGCCAGGATGGCGCGCAGGCTGCGCAGTATTTGCCCTGCTTCTTTCGGACTCGAGGTGTCGCAGGCGACCACCTGGCCGCTGGCATGGACTCCCCGATCGGTTCGCCCGGAACCCGATATCTTGATGGGTTCTCCCAGGATCAGGCTGAGTTTCGTCTCCAGCTCTTCCTGGATCGTCTCCTGAGGTTTCCAGAGCCGTGGATTTCCGGTGCCGATTTTTAGCTCACGGCGTCGGGTTAGCCGCTGAAAGCCTCCAAAGCGCCCTCCGTCGTATTCCAGCCAGAGGGCCAGCCGTCTCATAGGAAGCTTTCCCAGGCGATTAGCCCGAGCATTACCGCCAGGCCTCCCAAAAGAGCCAGCGCGTCGAACCAGCGCCATTGCAGAGGGTGCAATCGGGTTGGGCGCCCGGCCTGGCCGTAGCCGCGCGCCTCCAGAGCCAGCGCCAGTTCTTCGGCGTAGCGAAAGCAGCGTATCATCAGGGGGGTGAGTAGGGCGGTGAGAGTCATCAAGCGGCGATGCCAGGGACCCTCCTCCCAGGCCGCTCCGCGAGAAATTTGAGACTTGAGCAATTTTTCCGTTTCCTGGGCCAGCACGGGGATGAAACGCCAGGCGATCGTGAACGAGAGAGCCAGATCCCGGTGGGGAAGTCCCACCTTGCCGAGCGGATAGAGAATCTGTTCGGCGGCGTCGCACAGGCCGATGGGAGAGGTGGTCAGGGCCAGCAGTTGAGCCAGTACGGCCAGATCGAGCAAGCGCAGCGCCAGCAGTCCGCCTTCTTCCAGCCCGGCCAGGCTGAGATGGTGCCAGCTCGGCTCCGGGCCCCAGCCGGCCTGGAACAGTAAGGTTAGCAGTCCCAAGGGCAGCACGCCCAGAAAGGCGGGCCGCAACATTTTGAGGGGCACGCCCACGGTCACTGGAATCAGACAAACCAGTCCGAACAGCAGTAGTTGAGCGGGCGCGTGCTGGAGATAGAAGAGTCCGACTGTGAGTCCGGCTAGAAGCACCAGCTTGCAACGGGGGTCGAGTCGGTGCAGCCAGCTGTTGCCGGGCAAGAACTGACTGTAGACCAGCGACCCGATCATGATTTTTAGTCTTGTTCGCTGAGCTGACTCAGCCGTTGCGACTTCACGAAGGCGGCATGCACGGCTTTCGAAAGCATAGTGCGCAGTCCGCCTTTCTCCAGATAGTAGAGAGCATCGGCGGTGGTGCCGCCCGGCGAGGTGACCATGTTGCGTAAATCGGCTATGTGCTTGTCGGATTGAGTGGCGAATTCGGCTGAGCCTTTGACCGTCTGGACCACCAGGTCTTTGGCCACCTGCCGGCTGAACCCCAGGTGAACGCCGGCGTCGATCAGCGCTTCCATGAACAGAAAGACGTAGGCGGGGGCGGAGCCGGAGAGGGCGGTGGCCATATCCAGCATTTCCTCATGTTTGACCTGATGCTCAATGCCCAGCGCCTGTAACAGTTCCGTCGTCATCTCGCGTTGGGCTTCGCTGACCTCTTTGGTGGCGCACCAAACGCTCACGCCCAGGCCGACCTGGGCGGGAGTATTGGGCATGACCCGAACAGCGGCTTGATGGCGGGTGCGGCGCACAATGTTGCCGGTGGTGACCCCGGCCATAATGGAGAGCAGAAAGGCAGAGGGCTGCAGGCTGCCCACCAATTGCGGGCCGACTTCCGACCACATCTGTGGTTTGATGGAAAGAATCCCCACGTCGGCGTCACGCAGGGCCTGAGCGTTGTCCAGGCTGGTCAGCACGCCGTAGCGTTTGGCTAAGAATTCTAAACGGTGGGCCTGCGGGTCGGCGCAGGTGATATGGCCTGCCTGCACCAGTTCGCGTTGTAGTAATCCTTTGATCATGGCCTCCGCCATCACACCGCTGCCGATAAATGCAAGTTTTTTGTCTTGTATCATGGGGTCGCCTTCTGCGAGCAATGGCAGGAACCTGGCTTCTATGAAGAATGGCCCACCCGACGAGTCATTGCTGGAGGCGTGGTGTCAAAGCATGTGGTGATCATCGGGGCCGGGCCGGGAGGGTTGGCTGCTGCCTTGCAGTTGGCCAACTCCGGGCTCAGAGTTACCGTCCTGGAGAGACAGAACTATGTGGGAGGCCGCACTTCGGCCATTCACGATCGGGGCTTTACCTTTGATCGCGGGCCTACGTTCTTTCTGTATCCGCGTATTTTGCAGGAAATTTTTGCCAGCCTCGGGCGCGACCTTTACCAAGAGATTCCCATGAAGCGTCTCGACCCGCAGTATCGTCTGGCCTTTGCCGATGGTGGGCGTATCGACGCCACTCCGGATTTGGACCGGCTCAAGCAAGAGGTGGCTCGGATCTGCCCGCGCGACGCTCAGGCCGTGGATGCTTTTCTGCGCGACAACCGCACCAAACTCGACCGCTTCGCACCCATTCTGGAGAATGAATTTCCCTGTTGGAAGTCGCTCTTTACACCGCAGATGTTAAGTTTGCTGCCTCTGCTCAAGGTGCATCGCTCGCTGGAGCAGGATTTGCGCAGCTACTTTTCGGATCCGCGCGTGCGCCTTTCTTTCAGCTTCCAGAGCAAGTATTTGGGCATGTCGCCCTTTCAGTGCCCCAGCCTGTTCACGATTTTAAGCTACCTGGAATATGAGTATGGAGTTTTTCACCCCATGGGGGGTTGTAACTATGTATCCGTACGCATGGCCGAGATCGCCAAAGAAATGGGCGTCGACATCCGTTTGGGCGAGGAAGTGCGGGAGTTGCGCTTTCAGGGACGGCGGGTTACCGGAGTGGTTACCGAGCGCGGGCTTTATGACACGGATGCCATCGTCATCAACGCTGACTTCTCGCGGGCCATGCTGCGGCTCGTGCCCGAGTCTCTGCGCCCCACCTGGAAGAACAACAAGTTGGGCAGGACCAAGTTCAGTTGTTCCACCTACATGCTTTATCTGGGGGTCAAAGGGGAGGTAGATTCCCCTCATCACGTCATCTACTTCTCCTCGGATTACGAGCAGAACCTCAAAGATATCACCCATAACTACCGGCTCTCGCCGGATCCCTCGTTCTATCTGCAGAACGCCTGCGTGACCGATCCGGGGCTGGCCCCCCCGGGCTGCTCGGCTCTCTACTGCCTGATTCCCGTGCCTCACCTGCACCCCAATCTCGACTGGAAGACCGAGGCTCCCAAGCTGCGCAAAGTGGCCTTCGAGCAGATGGCCCGGCTCGGGCTCAAGGACCTGGAGTCACGGGTGGTGGTGGAGCATCAGTACACTCCCGACGATTGGGAAGCGATGGAGATTCATCGCGGGGCAACCTTCAGCATGGCCCACACGCTGGACCAGATGCTCTTCTTGCGACCTCAGAACCGTTATCAGGATTTGGATGGCGTCTACCTGGTGGGGGGCAGCACCCATCCGGGCAGTGGTTTGCCCGTCATTTATAGTTCGGCCCGCATCACTTGCCGGGCTCTGACCCGCGACCTCGGCGCCGCCTGGCGCGAGGAATCTCAACTGGCAGTAGTGGGAGGCGCTTAGGAGGAACGAGTTCCTCCTAAGCCCCCTGGAACATTTGGAGGGATAGATATGAATCAGGTGGTTGTTATCGGATCGGGATTGGCCGGCCTGGCCAGCGCCACGGTGCTGGCCGCGCGTGGCTACCAGGTGACCGTGGTCGAAAAGAACGAATGGACCGGCGGTAAGGCGGCGGTTTTGCAGGAACAAGGCTTCCGCTTCGATATGGGCCCGACCATTCTCACCATTCCCTCGGTGCTCAAGCGCATTTTCGCGGAAGCCGGTATCGACATCGAGCAGCGCCTCAACCTGGTGCGCCTCGACCCGCAGTGGCGTTGTTTCTTTGATGACAACAGCCGCCTCGATCTGGTGGAAAATCCCGAGCAGATGGCCGACCACCTGCGCCAATTCAGCAAGCATCCCGAGGATGTGCAGGGCTATCATGATTTCTTGACCGTCTCCGAGGCTCTCAACGCCATCTCCCAGCGTTACTTCTTCTGGCGTCCGGTAGGCGGGCTGATGGATATTCTAGACCCGCAAAGCTGGTTTACCGTCAAGGGTTGGAAAGACTTCATGCGCATCCGGCCGGGCAAAACCGTTTTCAATACGGTGCGCAACCACATCAAGGATGAGCGCGTGGCTCAGATGCTGGACCATTTCGTGCAATACGTCGGCTCCTCGCCCGAAGAGTCGCCGGCTGTACTGTGCGGCATCGCCCACATGCAGACGGACGAAGGGGTGTGGTATCCCATCGGCGGCACCCGGGCCGTGCCGGTGGCGCTGCGCAAGCTTTCCGAAGAACTGGGCGTGTCTTTTCGGACGGGTGCTCGTGTCCAATCGATCAAACTCGAGGGGCAACAAGTGCGCGGCGTGGTGCTGGAAGGTGGCGAGGAGATCGCCTGTAACGCGGTCGTCTCCAACATGGACGCGGTGCGCACCTTCCGCGAACTGTTACCGCCCGGTCCGACCGTGGACAAGTTCGAAAAAGCTCGTAAGTACACGCCGGCCTGCTCGGGCGTGGTGCTCTATCTCGGCTTGAAAAAACGTTACCCGCAGTTACTGCATCACGACTTCGTCTTTTCCAAAAACCCCGAGGAAGAGTTCGACTATATTTATAAAAAGGGTATCCCGGCCCCCGATCCCAGCCTCTATCTGGCCGCACCGGCCATTACCGAGCCGGAGGTTGCCCCCGAAGGCGGCGAGGCACTCTATGTGCTGGCCCATACCCCCTATTTACGTCCCGGCCAGGACTGGTCCAAGATGCTGCCCGAGTATCGCCAGGTCATGCTCGACAAACTCAAGCGCACCTGCGGTCTGACCGACCTCGAGGAAAACATTATCTTCGAAGCCCATCTCACGCCCCAGGATATTCACGACCGCTACGCGGTGCTCAACGGCGCCATCTACGGCCTGGCCAGTCACGGTTCCTTGGGGGCCTTCAAGCCCAGCAACAAAACGGCCATCAAGGGACTTTACCTGGCCGGTGGCGCCGCTCATCCGGGACCGGGCATGCCCATGGTGCTCATGTCCGGCTGGATCGCCGCCGACGCCGTGCACCAGGACGGCGTGGTCGAGCCGGAACGCAAACCGGCGGCCGTTCCCGCCAGCGTATAAGCTCCCCCCTCCGATTTGGACTGGCCTGTGCATTGCGCCTGAGCTGGAATTCAAACTCGGCGACCTGGAAATCGATTCCCGAGTGCTACCACAACTTCAAAGACGACGGCAAGCCCTCAAAATCCACTGGAAATAAGGAAGACCACCATGAGCAAACCCGACTGGGTCCAAGACCACATCAATACCATCCAGCAGGCCGGAACCACCGAAGGACTCCATGTCTTCGGCTCTCCCATCGTCCTGCTCAGCCTGCGCGGCGCCAAAACCGGCCAGCCCCGCCCCACCCCCCTCATGCGCGTCGAGCACAACGGCAGCTACGCCGCTGTCGCCTCCAAAGGCGGCGCCCCCGAAAATCCCACCTGGTATGCTAACATCAAAGCCCACCCCGAATTCCCCCTCCAGGACGGAACGGTCACCAAAACCTACATCGCCCGCGAAGTCTTCGGCGAAGAACGCGCCCAATGGTGGGAACGAGCTGTCAAGGCCTACCCCCCCTACGCCGAATACCAGGAGAAAACCGACCGGCAGATCCCGGTCTTCGTCCTCGACCCCAAATAACTGATTCTCTTCCAGGACGGCGCCGGCTGCGACTGTGACAATTCAGATTTCCGAGGCCCTTTGGCCTCAGGCCCCAGGTAGATTCGGGCGCGGTCCAGCCCGCCTCTCCATCCAGGACCAGCAAGTCGGACCGGGGCAAGCTCGGCCTGCCCAAGGCGGCTTGAGAGTTTAGCGCGAGTAGCGACGCGAGAGGTAGTCCGACCAGATCCAGACCGGATAGCCCAGCACCGCGGCCAGCGCCAATCCGACCAAAGCCAGCCGCGGTCCTTGCTCCGGGAAAGCCAGCAGCGGCGCGCCGGTGAGAGCCAGCAGCGTGGTCGGTAGGGGCGCCAGCCGCCAGAAAACCGCTCGTACCTGCTTGTCCCAAGTGCGCCGGGGTGGCGCTACGCCGATTCCTTCGAATTCGTTGGACGGATTGCCGCCAGTATATGCTCCTGAGCGCCCACCAAATCGCCGCTTTCCAGCGGGCCTGGGCTGCGGGCGATCTACTGGTGCGAGCCGATGAATAGGAGAGGCCCGATGCCAACTCAGGAGCGTTTCCTGGCGGCTGCCATGTACTTGCCCAGGGCCTCGGCCAACAATTCGGCGATCTTCTGGCGGATTTCGGGGGTGGCCAGCAGGCGGCCTTCGGTAGGGTTGGTTAAAAAGGCCGTCTCCACCAGCACCGCCGGCATGTTGGTGAGGCGCAGCACGGCGAAGCTGTTCTGAATGGTTCCGTCCTGTTCAAAGCCCAGCCGATCGTCCAGCACGTCCAGGTATTGGGCCAGCGCTCGATCTTCCGGCTTATACCAGTAGATGGCCGAGCCGCGCGAGGCGGGCGAGACGCTGGCGTTGCAGTGGATGCTGACGAAAAGGTCGGAGTTGTTTTTGTTGGCCACGTCGGCACGCGCCTGCAGCTCCATCAAGTCGGGGGAGCCGGCATAGGTGACGTCTCGATCAGTGGTGCGGGTCATGTCCACTTTCCAGCCTTGCTTCTGCAGAAGGTCGCGCAGCCTCAGGCAGATGTCCAGGGTTACGTCCTTTTCCCAGACACCCAGGCTGCGATTGCAGCAACCCGGATCTCCCCCTCCGTGGCCGGGGTCGAGCACGATGCTGCCGGAAGCACCGTAGGCCCCCGCCATGCTGGCGGTGCCGCTGGCCTCCGCAGGTTTAAGACCGGCCGCCAGCCGCAGGCGCAGGCTGTTCGGCGTCTCCGGGTTCTGATAGAACTCGAAGCTCTGGCCTTCTCCCAGCACCGCCTCATAGCGGGCCACGGGGAAGTTGGAGGTTCGCAACACGCGAACGCCGGTCGCCGTGGAGTTGGTGGCGGGGAATTCGACTTTCAGGATGCGTGAGGCGGAATCCAGGTTCCAGTAGAACTGGGTTCCCCGGTCCAGTACGAACTCGATCTCATGGGTGCCGTCGCTACCCGTGACGTCCCGTACTTCCTGGAGGCTGGCCGGCTGAGCGGCCGATACATATTGACGAGGCTCCGGCGAGACGAGGATCTCGCGGGTGAGGCCGAACTTTACCCTGGCTGTCCAGAAGGGTTGAAACCGGTAAAACACCAGCAACGGCACTCCGGGTTTGTCGCCACCGAAAACCTCCACGTCCGCCTCGCCCAGGCGAAATTTGCGCTCGCTTCGGTCCCAGGCCGCTTCCGCGATTTCCACCCGAATTTGGCCCGGCTCGGGTTCGCTGGCCACAAACTTGAGCGGCGCCGAAGTGGTCATTTTGAGTTCCAGAGAATCGGGGGCCAGAGGCGCGAAATCAGTGACCAGGCTGGCCAGCTGATAGCCTCCCGGCACAGGGTAAGCGCGCAGGCCGATCGCCTCAAAGAGGGCCAGCGGCTCCATGGCGGCTACCGGTTCGGTAAAGAAAAGTCCGGGAGCTTCGATTTCCTGACCATTGCGGGTGTAGACACCGCTGCCGTCACTCCAATAGGTCTGCCTTCCCGGCAGGAAGACATAAAGTGTGCGCCCGCTGGTGGAGACCTGGACTTGCGCCGAGGTGGCCTGGATCAGCGCGACCACCTGAGGATCGGCCAGACCGAGGACGGCCTTGCCCTGCACCATGGCGGGCTGAAAGTGATAGGTCTGGCCTCGGAAAGTGGCGTCAAACGGAGTCTGCGCCCAGGCGGGAACGGCAGAGCATAGTAAGATCAACAAAAACAGGAGGTGGCGCATTGAATCCCTGTTCGTACCGCGACATGAGCTTCCTGTCGCTCACATGTTCCTAAATGGATTGAGGAGAGGCACCGAGGTGCAGAGGAAGTCCTTGGTGTTCCGGGTGACTAGGGTGAGTCGATGTTGCAATGCAGTGACTGCAATCAAGCTGTCTTTGACAGGCATTGCTTTCCCCTGGCTGCGCAAATCAGCCAGCAGCTTCGCCCAGTGTCTGCTGGTAGCAGCATCCAGGTCTAGCACCGGCAGGATGCGCGCCCCAGTTTCAAACCAACGCATCAACGAGTCGCGGCGACGGCCAGTGGGAAGCTTTAAGATCCCGAACTCGAGTTCCCCGAGGATGATGGGGTTCACGGCCAGGTCTCCCTCATTTTGTTGGAGCCAATCCAGTACACCAGCGTCGGGGAGCGGGCGGGTGGCTTCACTTAAAACATTGGCGTCGACCAAAAATTTCAAAGTTGATCAGTGCTCTCCGACGGCATCGCTTCGAACCAGTCGTCCTCCGGGCAGTCACGAAGCCATTGAACCAGTCCATGGCCGGTCTGGCTAATTCGTCGCAGGAGGTAAGTCCCGGGTTCCAGGCGTTCGACAGTGAATTGCTGCCCGGGGACAAGCTTGTCCAGCTCTCTAAGTTCGGAAGGCACTACGATCTGGCCTTTTGACGAAATTCGGGTTCTCACCCGAGTAAGATAGCATCTTACTCGGGTTCCCTTCAAGCGGTGGGTGCTTCCCGGCTCGAGATTGGTGGGCCCACCTGGGTTTGGTTTTCCTCATCGAGTCGATAGGTGCCGCGATGAGGAAGCCGGGATAGGTTTGGATCAGGCCTTCAGCTCAGCCTGTCTCAAAGGCGCAACGGAATTACGCCGGGGGTCACTTAGCATCCTCAACGAAGATGGATTCTCCCCGAGCGATTTCATCTTCCGCAGCGCGGACTTGAGAAAAAGCATACTCTTGATAAGAAGGGTTGCGCCAGGCATCCTCGCTGTCTCGGCTGACGAGGAATTCCAGGTAGCGGGCAGCCGGGGGGAGTTCTTCTTCCGGCTAATCCTCAATAAGGCGGTGTAGAGTCTGACGGGTCATGAGGTTTGTTTCAAGGCCACCTCTAGTGCGGTAGCGCCGTCAGTCCCCAGGAGTCGCTGACCGAGTCGCGTTGGCGACCGGCGATGGCCTGCCAGTTCTCTTCCATGGAGGGCAGAATATGGTTGCCCGACTCGTCCATCTCGGCCGGAGTGGGTAATTCCAGGATGAATTCGTTGGTGTCGGCCACCTCGGCGAACTCCTCCAGCAGCACCGGGTTGAAGAACGAGCCTGACTCTTTGCGCATGATATTCAGGGCTTCCTGATAACTGAAAGCCCGCCGGTAGGGACGGTTGGTGGTCAGCGCGTCGAAGAAGTCGGCGATGCCGATAATCTGGGCTTCAAAGGGAATGTCGTCGCCGGCCAGGCCGTCGGGATAGCCTTTACCGTTCCACTTCTCGTGGTGGAAGCGCACGATGGGCATGACCTGGGGCCAGGGGAATTCGACTTCTTTGAGGGCTTCCCAGCCGATCACGGGATGGCGTTTGATGAGGTCGTATTCCATATCATCCAGCTTGCCCGGCTTATTGAGGATCTGCTCGGGGATGCCGATTTTGCCCACGTCGTGCAGCAGTCCGCCCATTTCGATGCCTTCCACCTGATCATCGGGAAGGCCGATGTAGCGAGCCAGCATAGCTCCGATAGTGGCCACTCGCCAACTGTGATAGCGGGTGTACTGGTCGCGAGCGTCCAGCAGGCTGGCCAGGGTGCGCACGATGCTCTTGAAGAGTTCCTTGCGTTGTTCGATGAAAGACTGCAGTTCGATGCCGGTCTGGGCGTGGGTGATGCCTACCGTGGCCAGCAACTGCAGAGTGGCGAAGCGGCTGATATCGGCTTCCGAATCGGGCCGCAGTTCGGTGGCTTTGCGGAAGAGCTGCAGAGCCTGCTCATACTGGCGCCGGTATGAGGCCACGGCACCGCTGGTAAAGAAGTTGAGGGCGCTGTCACCGTGGACCTGAGCGGCTCGTTGATAGCTTTCGATGGCCCGGTCGTAGTCGTTGAGTTGGAACATAGTGGCGCCCAGGTAGTAGTGCGCTTCGGCTTCCCGGGGATTGCGGTCGAGTACTTCCGAGAACTGCTTTTTGGCCTGATCCAGTTGTTTCTTCTGAAAATGGGCCATGCCCAGGGCCGTGAGGGTCTTGACGTCGTTGGGATTTTGCTGGAGGGCGTGATGGAAGCATTCGATGGCTTCTTCTACCTGCTCGCAGGCCAGGCAGGCTTTGCCCAGGGTATAGCGAGCGTAGGCGTGATCAGGAGCGAGTTCCAGACATTTACGCAGCGGACCGATGGCCTGCATGTACTTTTTCAGGCCTGACTGGAGCACGCCCAGTACGTAGTAGGCTTCCGCCTCCGAGGGATCGAGTTCGACGGTTTTCTGCAAGTGGCGAATGGCCGAGGGAGAGCGGCCCAGGTTTTTAAAGAGCATTCCCAGCGAGAAGTGAGCCTGCTTGGATTCTGGGTCGATGCTGACGGCCTTTTCGAAGGCTTCCACGGCCTCGTCCATGCGGAATTGTTCCTCATAGCAACGTCCGATGCCGAGGTAGCTCTCGCAAGCGTTCGGACGAATGGAGGAGGCTTTTTTAAAGTGTGTGATGGCTTGCTCGTATTGCTGGGTCTTCAGGTTGGCCTCGCCGGCTTGCTGATGGGCTTTGAAGTAGCCCGGCTTATCCACCAGGGCTTTGGCGAAACAACTCAAGGCCTGAGGCGTGCGCCCCATTTCCAACAGGCACTGGCCCAGCAAAAAGTTGCCGTAAGGATCGCGGGGACGGTATTCCAGCAGTTTTTGCAAGTCGGGACCGGCCAGCTTGATGCGGCCCAACATGCGGTTGGCCCGAGTGCGGTAATAGAGAGCCTTCTCGAAATGCGGGTTGCCGACAATGACCTCGGTGAAGTAGTGGATAGCGGCTTCGGTCTTGCCCAGTATCAAATGGGCGATGCCCAGGTTGTAGCTCTTAAAAATACTTTTATCTTTGGAGTCGTCGAATCGCTCCCAGGCGCCCAGGGTTCCACGAATCAGGCTCTGGCGGGTGTAGTCGATACCGTCCAGGCATAACTCACCATCACTATCGGTGATACGCTCCCAGGTGCGGATGGCGGTGTCCCAGTTGGAAAGGCGACTGTAGGCGCAACCAAGTTCGAAGGCTGCCTGATTCATACTGGGGTCAAGGGACAGGCCCTTTTCTAAAACGCGCAGAGAATTATGCCAGTCCTCGCCGGCCAGGTAGACGCGACCCAGTTCATAGTAGGGCTTGGGATCGCTCGGATTATCCGAGATCTGCTTCTCCAGAGCTCGGATCCGAGAGTCTTCGCCCGGTAATCTAGACACGCGGTGCCTCAAAACGCATAGAAAAGCCCATCGTAGTTAGTATCACGTGGGTCCGGGCCAAAGTCAAATTACATCCGTTCATCGCCGTGCCGGAGTCGCTTGCTGTGGGAATCGAGGACCTCCTTCTCGTCGGCTGTTAGAGATGCCATTCCTTCGTGTCTGAGTTTGTCTAGAATCTGGTCGACGCGGGCTTCCGCCTCACTGATTTCCGGACTGCGGAAATTAGGGCGGATCGGTGAAACCTTGGGTCCCTTGTAGTCGCTTCCCAGCCGGCTGCGCCGGCGGCCATTGGCTGGTTTGCTGAAGGCTTCCATCTGCATCAGCCAGTTCTGCTTGATCATCAAAGTAGCCAGCACCATCGGGCTGTACAGGGCGGCCCAGGCTACAGGTGGAGTCAGCAGCAGGATGCCACCGGCGGTTAAGGCCAACACCAGGGGCACTCGCAAGGGCAGCACCATCATAAAGTAGATGGTTTCCCGCCAGTTGAGCAGAGCAAAGGCTGTGGCCACAGCCAGCAGAGGCACCAGCAAACCGGCCAGGCCTACCGCCGGAGCTAGAAAGTTGATGAGCTGGTTGACCACGCCGGCCAGCAGCACCGAGCCCCAGAAAAGGCGCCGGAAGCGCACCGTGCCGAGGGAGTTTTCCACCGAGCAGGCAAAGGGAAGGAAGAAAAATCCAGTGATCAGTGTGCCCAAAGTGAGGCCACCGGCCAGGGGATAGCTGAGCAGGCGCCAGACCTGACCGCGCATGACCGCCTGCGGAAGATCCGCCAGCCATTCGCCGGGCAGAACTAGCGGACCCACTCCTTGCCAGAACCAGCCCAGCACGATCAGCCACAAGATCTGACGTACCCCAGGCGTTATTCGGTCAAGTCCCAGCATTGTTAGTTAGTTCTGGATCCTTCCGCTTGCCCCTTTCTAAAAGGGGCTTTATAACGGCCCGGCAGGCCGCCGCGATGCACATTTGCGGCGTCCATCGCAACGGCGGGAGCCGGTTACGAGGCTTTGGCCAGAGGACGAGCGCGATCGTTGTTGGTATTCGGTTTGTTGGCGGGGAGGTTGTTTTTATTGTCGGTCGGTTGCGTGCCGGTCGAGGTGGGAGCGGCGCTGTTCAGAGCGGATTCCACCAGTTGTTCGGTTTCTTTGCGCAGGGGAACGCCTTGCGTCTTATACTGCTGATATTTTTGAGACAGTTCCGCTTTGGCCTGGGCCGGGCTGGTGATGGCCTTGAGCCCACCGGTTTTGTCGCCGGTCTTATCGCCGGGTTTGGCGCCGGGCTGCTGCTGAGGCGCGTTAGGGCCCTGCAGCACGGCTACCGCCAGGCGGGTCAGCTCCGAGTCCGGGTCTTCTTTTTGATTCGGGTCCTCGGTCTTCTTGGAGCCGTGGGACTTGCCGCAGCATCCGCCCAGGTTCTCGGGCTGCTCTTCGGGTTTTTTGTTCTTCATCTCGTCCAGTTGCTTTTGCAGGTCGGAGAGTTTCTGAAGCAGAGAATCCTTGTCTTTCTCCTTGCCTTCCTCGGCCTTCTTGCCGTCCTTTTCTTCCCCGGGCTTCTGTGAATCTTTGGTGTCTTTCGACTTCTTATTCTCGCTCAGCTCTCTGCTGGCGCTGAACCCGTCCTTCTTCTCGGCGGATTTGGCCTCTTTACCACGCCCCTTTTCGGCGCTCCTGGCTTTGGGAGTGCTGGATTTGCTGATGCTGCTCGACTTCTTGCTGGAATTGGCCTGGGAAGTCCTATGGTTGTGCTTGATCGTGCTCATCTCTTTTGCTCTCTCTCTGATAACTCGGTGACACTTTTGTGTCTTTTTGTTTCGTCTGTTTGGGTTTTGTTTAATTTTGGCCCTGATGTGCGTGAGGGCTCTACTCGCGACCGAGTAGAGCCCTCACGGGAGAAGGTATATAGCTAGATTTTAGAGGCGGAAGCCACCCAGCGGGTTGGCGCCGAACTGTTGGCCGCCGAAGGGTTGAGCGCCGTTGCCCAGCCCGTTAAAGCCTCCGAGTTGCTGTTGCTGCTGTTGTTGGAAGGGGTCAAATCCGAGGGCAGACTGGACCAGCACCTTGGTGCCGGGCTGCGGCTGGAAGCCCTGTTGGGCGAGTTGCGTCGCTTTCTGCTGCAACTGGCCTTTGAGAGCCCCGACCTGCGGATTGCCACCCGCCTGGCCGGGTCCGCCGAAGGGGGGACGTCCGAAGCCGTTGCCGAGACCGGCCGGACCACCGGCACCTGGGAATCCCCCCTGGATACCGCCGACTCCGGGTTGCTGTTGTCCGGGGAAACCACCCTGGAAGCCGCCTTGCGGAAACTGTCCGGGCATTCCCATGCCGCTGGCCTGCAGAACTTGCGCGGCCAGATTGGAGAGGTCGGCATCCGGGCCCTGCTGCTGGTTGGCACCAGGAGCCTGAGCGCCGCCTGCGGGGGCTGCTCCGCCGGCGTCACCGCCACCGGGGTTGCCACCGCCGCCCTGGTTGCCGCCCCCCTGGTCGCCACCACCGGGCTGGGCCTGGTTGGCCTGGGCGGGATTGTTCTTCATGTCATTGATCTGCTTTTCCAGATCCTTGACCTTGTCATCAAGCTTTTTGTCGTCTTTTTTGTCCTCGGGCTTGTGATGCTTCTTGCCCTTGTGAGCCTTGTCGCCCTTCTTGCCTTCTTTGGCTTCGGCTGTGGGATCAAACTTTTCCGCTGGCTTCTGAGCCGTTGCAGGTTCTTGCTTTTTGACGGGCTGTTTCTTCTGAACCGGTTGCTGCTTCTTTACCGGTTGTTGCTGCTTGATCTGGGAATCGCCGGCTTTGCCTACTGCCATTAAAGCTCTCCTTCATCTTCCGGAGGTCAGCCCCCGAAGTTGGACTTGCACTAATGCTATCACGGATCGACCGCTGGACTAGGCCTCAAATCTTACGAATTCGTTACATTTGTTACAGAATCGTACTGTGCCTGTAAATTGAAATTAACCTTGCGACAGCCTGGGCTCTCCCTGGAGAACAGGCTAATACAGAGCTAAAACGCGGCGGGCGTTTGTAAACAAAAAAAGAGCGCCTAGTCTGGCGCTCTTTGCTTTGGTGCGGAAGGAGAGAGTCGAACTCACACGGGTTGCCCCACAGACTCCTGAGGCCTGCGCGTCTACCAATTCCGCCACTTCCGCTCGGTTGCCGGAGAATACCACGGGCTTCTCCGTTCGTCAACCACTTTAAGGGGTGAACATTTTGGTGATGACCCCGCCGTAGTTTACTACGAACGGAGCAAAGACCAGGCTGATGATGGCCATCAGCTTGATAAGGATGTTGAGTGCCGGACCAGAGGTGTCTTTGAAGGGATCGCCCACCGTATCGCCCACCACGGCCGCTTTGTGAGCTTCCGTGCCGCGACCGCCGCAGGCGCCGCTCTCGATGTACTTCTTGGCGTTATCCCAAGAGCCGCCCGAGTTGGCCATGGAGATGGCGAAGATCACCGCCGTAATCAGCGCGCCGATGAGCACGCCGGCCAGCATCTGAGCGCCAAACAGCCAGCCCATCACGATGGGGGTGAAGACGACCATCAGGCCGGGCCGGAGCATTTCTTTGAGCGAGGCCTGGGTGGCGATATCCACGCAGCGAGCGTAGTCGGCTTCGGCTTCCCCTTCCATCAGGCCCGGGATGTTGCGGAACTGGTGGCGGACTTCCTCGATCATGGCCAGGGCGGCCAGGCCGACCGAGCGCATGGTCATGGCCGAGAAGGCGCAGGTGAGCGCGCCGCCCACCAGCAGACCGGCCATGACCCAGGGGTCGAGCAGGTCGATACTCTCGATGCCGCACTGGGTGACATAAGCAGAGAAGAGGGCCAGCGCGGTCAGGGCGGCCGAACCGATGGCGAAGCCTTTGCCCATGGCGGCGGTGGTATTGCCGGCCGCGTCCAACACGTCGGTGCGCTGGCGGATGTCCGCGCCCATATGAGCCATTTCGGCCAAGCCGCCGGCGTTATCGGCCACCGGTCCGTAAGCGTCGATGGTCAGGGCTACCGAAATGGTGCCGAGCATTCCGATAGCCGACAGTGCGATGCCGTACATGCCCGCCTGGGATACGGCAATGATGACGGTGGCGGCGATTAAAAGGCTGGGAATGACGGCGCTGTTATAGCCCAGGGCCAGGCCGTAGATGATGTTGGTGGCCGTACCCGTCTTGGAGGATTCGGCCACTTCGCGAGTCGGTCCGTAGGCGTGCGAGGTAAAGTATTCGGTGAGCCAGCCGATCAGGTAGCCGGAGACCAGGCCGCTCAAGAAGGCCAGATAGACGCCGGTGGCGCTCACTTCCTTCTTGCCCAGCAGGAAGGTGCCCTCGGGCAGCAGCTTGACGGTCAGGAAGTAGCTGAAAACGGCCATCAGCACGGTGGCCAGGATCAGCATATTCTTGAGGGCGCCCTGGACTTGTTGCTCAGTCTTGGCTTTGAAGGCCAGAATTCCGATAAAGCTGGAGGGGATGCCCAGGCAACTGATGGCCAGGGGGTAGAGCAAAGCGGCGGGGTTTTCGTGGAAAGCCACGGCGCCGATCACCATGGCGGCGCACGTCGATTCGGCCACCGACCCGAACAGGTCGGCCCCCATACCGGCTACGTCGCCCACGTTGTCGCCCACGTTGTCGGCGATCACGGCCGGGTTGCGGGGATCGTCCTCGGGGATGCCGGCTTCCACTTTGCCCACCAGGTCAGCTCCGACGTCGGCGGCTTTGGTATAGATGCCGCCGCCCACGCGGGCGAAAAGAGCCACCGAGGAGCCGCCCAGTCCGAAGCCGGAGAGAATTTCCATAATAGTATGGGGCGCCTGCCCCGGCAGCACTTTGGCCAGGCAGAAGTAGCAGGCCAGCATGCCGAGCACGGCCAGGCCGCTCAATCCGAAGCCCATCACGGCGCCGGCGTTAATGGCCGTGACGAAGCCTTTCTCGAGGGATTCGCGGGCCGACACGGCGGTACGCACGTTACCGGCGGTGGCTGTTCGCATGCCGATGAAGCCGGCCAGGATGGAGGTAATCGCGCCCACGATGAAAGCGATGGACGAGTAGCGGCCCTCGTGGACTTCGGAGGTGCCCGGGTCATCGATCAGTACGCCGATGACGAGCGCGAAGAGCACGATGAACACGGCCAGCGTTTTGTATTCGCGGAAGAGGAAGGCCATCGCGCCGTCGCGGATGGCTTTGGCGATTTTTAAGAGTCGCGCGCTCTCCTCGGGGGAGGCGGCGCCTTTTTCCACAGACACCGACTGGACCCTCATATTGAAATACGCCGCTACGCCCAGTGATGCCAGGCCGGACCCGAGAATGAGCTCTTCAACCACAGGATACTCCTCTAAAAACCATCGATTCCCACAAATCTTCCGGTATTCTTACCGACAAGCTGGAACCCTGAAAAGTAGGCGAACCTACGACGCGGAAAATGAAGCCCCTGCTATTTGGACGGATCAGGCAGAGGTTGAGACCGCCTCTCGCGAAGCGACTGGCTCATGCTGAGAAACATGTTTTTGCTCTTTACGGCCATTGACTTGCTGGCTATCCACGCCGCTCTTGACCAGAGGCATCCCGAGACGGCGCAGTTCGCGCTGATGTGGTTGCTTGTCTATTCCTCGGTGGCGGCCTGGGCGCTCGGTGTGCGGGCCTGGAAAGAATGCCAGGGAGACTGTCCCGGACCTCAGGCCTTGCTGCGCCTGCTTACCTGCAGTTCGATTTGTTTTGCCGGTTGCGCGGCGGCCGTGCAATTTGCCGGGAAGAACCCGGAGGAGTGGCTGGGAGTTTACCTTTTCCTGATCGTTTACCTGATCCGCCTGTTGCCGCCCGCGGCCGCCACCATCCTCATGAGCCCGTTTCTCTGGATCAGCCAGCCCCGAGTAAAAACGGCCATCCTGGTGCTGGTTGCCCAGGTCTGCTGCTGGTACGGCGGCCACATGTTCTTTGGCGGGCAGGAAGGCTGGCGGGAAGCTTTCCTCTACGTCGGGCTATGGGCTCCCAACTGGGGCTACGCGCTGATGATCGGCGGCGTGATGCTCAAACCTCTCTTGAATCGGGCCACTTAACCGATTTCCTCGAGTTTTCCCGAGACCGACAGGCCCACCAGAGCGTCCAGCACCGCCGGGTTATGGCGTTTGCCGTGCTGCATCACGAATCGTTGCACCAGTACGTCGACACTCTCATCCGGGTGAACTTCACGGTACTCGCTGAAATGTTCCGCCAGCGCCAGCACCCATTCCTCCAACCCCAGTCCCAGACTCTCCTCATAGGCCTGATGATGGTTCTCCACCAGCGAGGCCAGATCGGCGTGCACCTTGCCCAGCAGTAGGTACTGAGCGCCCGAACGCGCATGGTCGCTGGGGTTAAGCAGCATGCCGACGTCGTGATAGCGCCCCGCGCGCAGCAGACGCTGGCGCTGAAAGGCCGACAGATCGAGCAGGCGCCCCAATTCGCTGGCGGTCAAAGCCACTCGCTGGACATGGCCGGAGTGAAAATTGGGCAAGGCTTCCAGGGCCTTGACGAAGAGTAATTCGGTTTGCTCCTGATAGGCGTTGTTGTCCTCGAGGCGGCCCACCGTCTCCCAGGAGTGGGCCATAAGATCCAGCATGCTGGTCCATTCCTCCAGATTGGGATCCAGACCCACTTTCTCCAGGGTGAGAATGCCGATGACCCGGCCGAAGCTGCGCATGGGCAGGGCCCAGCAGGGCGCCACGGCGGGGCGGCCGGCCCATAGCTCCCCCGCGTTGGCGGACTTGGAGATGGCCTCGACGTTCTGCCAGGCCGAGCCGACCAGGGTCTGATCGGGTGCCTCAAAGCTCTCACCCGAAGCGGGACGGAGCCAGCGGGGCTCCCGCCAGGTGAGAAAGGTGCAAGTTTCAGCCTCGGCCAGTTGGCCCCCCAGGTATTCCAGGGCGCTGGACCATTCTTGGCGGGTGCGCGTCAACGCCAGTTCTTGGATGGCGGATTGCCAGGGGAAGCTCACGGTATCGGTACTCACTGGACCTCCTACATTGGTCCGCCGCCCACTCGCGTGGACAGGCTCAGGATGGGTAGCAACAGGCCTAGGACGAAGACACAGACCAACCCGCCGACCATGACCATCATGGCCGGCTCGAGCACGGCCGTGATGCTGCTGACCGTCGCGTTCACTTCCTCTTCGTAATAGGCGGCCACATGGTCAAACATATCGGGCAGCGAGCCGGCTTCCTCGCCGATGGAAGCCATCTGGATCATCAAGTCGGGAAAGACGTTGGCTTGCTCCAGGCGTTCTGAAAGCTTGCCGCCCTCGGAAACCTCACGGGCAACTTTTTCGATGCAGCGGGTCACCACTCGATTGCCGGAGGCGTTGCCCACCAGATTCAAAGCCTGAAGCAGGGGGACGCCGGACTGAAGAAGCAATCCGAAAGTGCGGGCAAAGCGCGCGGCGGCGCTTTCTTCGACCAGTTTGCTGAACATGGGGGCGTTGAAGAAAAACAGATCGCGTGTGTAAGCGCCCGCCTCGGTGCGCAGAATGGCCCGCATGACGAAGTAGAGGAAGACCAGCAGGCCCGCCAGGGCGCCCATGGTGGCGGGGTCTTTGGCGGCGTTGCTGGCTTTGATGAGGAAATCGGTAAGGGGGAAATCCTTGGCGATGTCGATGTTGACGCCGGAAAAGATGGGCGTGAACATCGGCATCAGGAAGACCAGCAGCGCATAGGTCAGCACCATCGTGAAGATGGTGACGAAAACCGGGTAGGCGGCGGCGCTGCGAACCTTGCGCTGGATAGCCACTTCTTTCTCGATCATCAGCGCCAGTCGAGTCATGATTTCCGGCAAATTGCCGGAAGCTTCTCCGACTCGCGCCATGTTGATGTAGGTGTCGTTGAAAATGCGCTTGTGCTGGGCCAGCGCGTCGGAAAAGCGCAGGCCCTTTTGCAGGTCGGCGCTCAGCGCCTCCAACAGCGCCACCAGGGTCTTGCTTCGGCTGCGCCGGCGCATCACCGCTAAAATTCGCAGCAGAGGGACGCCGGCATTGAGAGTGGTGGCCAGTTGGCGGGTGAAGACCATCAGGTCTTTGTGGCTCATTCCCAGGGTCAGGCGGACTTTGTTGCCCAGGCTGGCCAGGGGGGCGGTCGTTTTCTCTTCGATCTCGGCGATTTCGAGTACGGTAAAGCCGCGCGATTGCAACTCCTTGACGATGGAGTCGGAATCTTTGGCGTTGGCCTCGCCAGTGGCCTGTTTGCCGACCGAGTCGCGGGTCCGGTATCTGAATCTAGCCAAAGCTCCCCCTTCTTAAATCGTCTTGCATACGCGCTGGACTTCCTCGAGGCTGAGGAACCCCTGTGAGATTTTTTCCAGACCGTCTTTATAGAGAGTCCGGAAATCCTTGGTTTGGACGGCCCGGCGGATCTCTTCTTCCAGAGCCCGCCGGTTGATCAGGTTGCGCACCTCGGGCGTGACTTCCATCAGTTCGTAAAGGCCCACTCGTCCGCGGTAGCCCGAGCCGTGGCAGCGTTTGCAGCCACGTCCTTTGAACATGCGGGGAGCGACGTCCATATGTTCCTTTTCGAAGACTTCCCGAAGTTCATCGGTCACTTCGATTTCTTCTCGGCATTCGGTGCAGATTTTGCGGGCCAGTCGCTGGGCCAGTCCTCCGAGCAGCGTGGAGCCGATCAGGAACGGTTCCACCGACATGTCCATCAGTCGGGCCACGATGCCTACCGAGTCATTGGTGTGGATGGTGGATAGCAGCAAGTGGCCGGTCAGCGCAGCCTGCACCGCGATAGCTGCCGTTTCGGTATCGCGAATTTCGCCGACCAGAATCACGTCCGGATCTTGACGCAAGAATTCGCGCAGGACGCGGGCGAAGGTAACTTTTTTCTCCTCCTCGCGCGGGGCCACATTGACTTGCACCTGGCAGATCCCCGGCATCTGGTATTCGATCGGGTCCTCGACTGTCAGCAGTTTACGGTCGGGGCGTTGAATTTGTTTGAGACTGGCGTAGAGCGTGGTGCTTTTGCCGGAGCCGGTCGGTCCGCACACCAGGATCATGCCGTAAGGCTGGGAGAGAATGGTGCCGAACTTGTCTTTTGTACTGGTCTGAAAGCCCAGATCCTTGAGGGTGAGATTGAAGGCGCCTTTCTTGAGAATACGCATCACCACGCTCTCACCGGCGGGAACCGGCACGACGCTGACGCGCAGGTCAAACTCCTGGCCGCCGATCTTCAGCGAGATACGGCCGCCCTGGGTGACGCGCTCCTGGGCGATGTCCATGTTGGCCATCACTTTCAGTCGCTTCACCATGGCGGAAGCATCCACCGAACTGAATCGATCGATATGGTTGAGTTCGCCATCGATGCGATAGCGCAGTTCCAGGCCGGTATCGTAGCATTCCATGTGAATATCGCTGGCGCCCACGGAAATGGCTTCTTTGACCAGCTTGTCCACGGCCGCGATGATCGGGCTGGTGATCTCGTCGGCGCCGTAGGCGACATCGGCCATCGGGTTGGCCACGTGCAGCTCTTCGGTTTCGAAGGACTTGCGCTCCAGCCATTCGTTCCAGGGCCGGGAATCGGCAAATTGATTGCGCCGATAGTAGAATTCCATGGCCAGATCGATCTGAGTGGCCGGAGCGCGCATCAACTTGGGCTTGTAGGCCCCGTGAGTGGCCATGTTGACGTGGTCGTAGATATGGACCTCGGTGGGATCCTTACAGGCGATGAGCAGGGTGCCATCTTCCGCGAGCTGATAAGCGACGCCCTGAATGGACTTGGCCACAGCTTCCGGAATGATCTTGCCCACTTCCATCATCAGCATGAGTTGACTCAGGTCCACGTCTTCGCCGGACATCAAGTCCGAGTGGAACTCGACAATATCATCCTTAACCTCGAGGAACTCGACCTCGGGCGCTTTCTTTTTGCCGAGCAGGTAGTTCCAAATCTTGAACTTGTCGGCCAAGCCCCCCTTTTTGGCCGGAGGCGTAGTTGGCGGCGGCGCGGGCTTGGGCTGAGCCGGGCCGAGCTTACCCGAGGGAGTGATTTGCAGAGCTGGTTTCGGTGCCGCTTCAGGCTCGGGTGCCACAGGGGCGGCCGGAATCTCTGGTGGCGGCGGTGGGATTAGCGACTGGCGCACAGCCTCCACGCTGGGGAAGCGCAAGTCGATATCGGGATGTTGCAGGCCCTCGATCCAGGCCACCAGATCGGCTTCCAAATCCGGCCGGAGCTGACTCAGAGAGATTTGCTGAGCCGAGCCCATCATGCGTTCCACGGATTTGGCCGGAACCTGGCCGGTGGCCAGGCGATAGAGAATGGCGCCCACCGAATAGAGGTCGTGAGAGCGCTGGGAACGATCGCCAAGAAGCTGTTCCGGAGCGGCATAGTAAGGGTTGCCTTGGGAGCGGAAGGCCGTTTGTTGGGAGTCCCCGCCTCCCTCCATCATGCGCGCCAATCCGAATTCGGCCAGTTTGATGACGCCGTGGGGCGTCACCAGCAAGCTGTCGGGCCGCAGGTCGCGGTGGATTAGCGGCGGATCCTGGCCGTGCAGGTAGTCGAGCACGTCCAGAAATTGATCGAGGTAGCGGCGCAGCATTTCGCCGGAAAGTCCTTGGGTTTGCTGCCGGGCCAATTCTTCGAGGGTTACGCCTTCGAATTCCTCGAGGACCAGATAGACGCCGCCGCGGTCTTCCACGATCTCCTGAACCCGTGGCAGGTTTCTATGCTGGAGGCGCGAGAGAAAGCGGCCCTCCCGCAGCATTTGCAGGCGAGCCTCGCGGTCGGGCTGTCCTTCCGTCTCCAGGCGGCGCAATACAACCGGCATCTGGGTGGCGCGATCTAAACCGTAGAGCAAAGTTGAAAAACGGCAGGTCATCAGCGGTTGCAGCACCGCAAAGCGGCCGGCCACCACTCCCTGGCCCACCAACGAGCGGCCCGAGGGTCGATAAGCGCTGGCTTCGGCGGTGACCGGGTTGGCCGGCGGAGGAGGCGGCGGTTCGGGAGGCGGAGGCGTTTTGGGCGCCTCCGGTTGAACCACCACTGGCTCGGGCGGGGGAGGAGGGATTACTTTAGGGATTCGCCTGGCGGCCAGTTCCGCAAAGTCGAGAACCCGCTCCAATTCTTCATTGGAAAATTCCTCTTCGGCTTCCAGACGGTCGGCGTATGCGATCAGCGCGGTGCGCCCATCGACCACCACCGGACAACAGAGGGCGTTGCGCCCCTCCGACTTGCCGACCTGGAGGCTGCCCATTTGGACGGTGGCTCTGAGCAACGACAGGTCGACTTCCTCGCCGGTCCAGACGCGGTGGGCATTTAGCTTGCGGTGGCTGAGCACCTGGAATTCGTGGTTGCCCTGGTCGTCGTACAGGATCAAAACGCGATCGGCGGACAGATCCACGGCCAGTAGAGAAACCAGCCTTTGCGAGAGATCCTCCACGGAAATCCCTTCGGGTAAATCCCACTGCACAGCGTTCTGCTCCTCTAACCGAAGTGAGGCCGAGTCTTCTCACCCGGGAAGCCGCTTTCCCCCCAGGGCTAAATAGGATCTCATCCCCCCAGACGAGAACCCGCCTTCCATGGCAGCTCGACTCATCGACGGCAAGGCGATTGCCGCTTCTATCAAAGAAGACCTGAAGGCTCAGGTGGCCGCTCTGCCTTCGCCCCCGGGCCTGGCCACCGTCCTGGTCGGAGAGGATCCGGCCAGCCACAGTTACATTCGCAGCAAGCACAAACTTTGCGCCGAGCTGGGGATACAGTCTCTGCACCACCAATTGCCGGCGCACGCGACTCAGGATCAGGTCGAAGCGGTGATTCGAGGGCTGGCCGCCAATCCGGCCGCCCACGGGATTTTGGTGCAACTCCCGTTGCCGGCGCATCTGGACGAGGAGCGGGTGCTGGCTCTGGTTCCGCTGGAAAAAGACGTGGACGGCTTCCATCCCGTCAACCTGGGCCGCCTGGCTATGAAGGGGCGCCGGCCCGAGTTTGTGCCCTGCACGCCGGCCGGATGTATGCGTCTGCTGGACCGCAGTGGCGTGCCGCTCCAGGGGGCGCGTGCCGTGGTGGTGGGGCGTAGCAATATCGTGGGGTTGCCTATGGCTCTTTTGCTCAACCACGCGGATGCAACGGTAACGATTGCGCACTCGCGCACGGTCGGATTGGATGCGATCCTGAGCCAGGCCGATGTGGTGGTGGCGGCCATCGGGAGGGCGAATTTCATTCGAGGCGAGCAACTGAAGCCCGGATGTTGCGTCATCGACGTGGGTATCAATCGCACCGAGGCCGGCCTGGTCGGGGATGTGCACTTCGATTCCGTGAAGGAAGTGGCCGCTCAGGTCACGCCGGTTCCGGGCGGGGTCGGCCCTATGACGCTGATCATGTTGATGGAGAATACATTGAAGGCCGCTCAAAAAAGTTTTCAAGTTCGGGAACTCCAGCCAGGGGGACCTGGTTGACCCCTAGGACCGTAAGGTCGACACCAAACCCTACCCCTTAGCCGTCGAGGTACACCTCCCACCTCGGCGGTTTTTTTATGACCTGGAGTTGGCCATCTGGATTAGATTTTGAGCCCGTTCCAAGGTTTCCCGGTAAAGCGGATCGGTCTCGTTCTTGCCTTCTTTTTTCAGCCGGGCCAGACGCAGCTTGTACATCTCCAGCAGCAGACCGGCATTGAAGAATTGTCCGTATTCCAGGCATTTTTCTTGAGCCTGGATGGCGGTGTCGAGGTTCTTGTGCTGCAGGTTGACGATGGTGTCTTTGTAGGCTTGCAGATTCGCCACCATGCGCTTTTCCTCCGGGGTGGAGTTGAACCTGGTCTTCATCACTTCGAGCACGGCCCAGGAAGTTTCGTAAAGGTTAGATTCCATGCCGAACTGGTAGAGCTGGAAGGCTTTCTGCGCATTGCGCAGGGTTTCAAAGCGATGGGGCATGAATTCCGCCGCGTCTTTGGGATAGGTGAAGCCCCGGCGGACGAAGATTACGTAAGCGGTGCCGATCCAGCCCGGCACCCATTCCTTCTTGGGGTCTTTCAGATAGCTGCGCCACAGACTTGTGTTCTTGAGCGAGACCAGCGAAACTTCGGGTTTGTCTGGAAAACGTTCGAGAAACTCCAGCCCGAGCTGGCCGTGCTCGTAGGCGATATAGTCGGCCCAAAATTTGCGATAGGGAAAGGAACGCGGGTCGATCATCACTTTGGTCTCGGGAAACAGCTTCCAGATCAGATAACCACCCGAATCGTAGTCGTTGATGATGGTTTTGATGCCGGGGTGATATTTCTTGAGGAACTCCACCTCGTCGACCGGATTCCAATAGGTGATGCCAAAACCGCACCAACTGGCCGCGTACGGCTTTTGGATGGCTTCCTGAGAACTCTTGACGCAGAGGAAGACCTGGGCCACCACGGCCAGGGCGGTCAGCCAGTGGCGCGGCTCCAGAAAGCCGGCGCCCTGGCCACCGCTCAAGCGCCAGGCCGTGTAAAGCACGGAGGTGCCGGCCAGTCCAAAGATACCGCCCAGGGTCAGCCACTTGACCGACTCCACCGGGTCGGAGCGAAACCAGCCGGCCAGTTCTTCTATGTAGCCGAAGTAGGCGATCAACGCGGCCATGCTGCCGGTTACGAAGCAGAAGTCCAATACTGAATTCAGTTGTGACCAGGCGGGGCCGACCCGGGGGTTGCCGCGCAGCACGTGAATCAGGTAGAGCGAGGAGTAGAGAAAATAAGGAGGCCAATAAAATGTGGAGCGCAGGTAAACGGTAAAAATGAGACCAAACCAGAGGTTGAGGGCCAGGAAGACAAAGTCCACTTTGCCTCGGGCGGGTCCAAAGAAGCCCAGCCAGACACATAAGACTCCGGCCAGCACGACCGCCAGCGCCATGTACTGGTGGAAGTGGAAAGCCAGCGCCTTCCAAATCGGTAGATGGGCGGCCAGGCTCTGGTAGGCGGCTTTGTCGCCCGCGCTCTGGCTACCGCCGACGATGCTCAAGCCCTCGTAGAATAGCTGAAGAACAAAGTGATAGTGGTAAGGCGTCAAAAAGGCCGCCAGACCGCATCCCACCAGCGCCAGCCAGAAGGGGAGGCGTGCTTCAGGCTTGAGCGCCAGACCGGGGGAAAACAGCAAATTCAGCAATTCCCCGGCGGCGTAGACGACCAGGGCGGTCAGGCCGAAAAAGAATACGCCGTGAGTGTTGGCCCAGGCCGCCATGACGACCACCAGTCCGACTAAATAAGGGCGAAATTTTTCTCCCCGGTCGACCGCCAGTCGAAAGCGAAAGAGCAGGTAGGCCTGGGCCGACATAAATCCCAGCGAGAAAAGTTCGGGCTTTAGAATGGTGCCCACGTAGGACGCGCTTATGAACCAGGTGGCCATCAACCAGAACTCCGCGCGCCGATGCCAGCCCACCCGGCGCGCGAAGAGGAAGAGCAGCCCCACGGTCAGCCCGATCATGGAGTAGCGGAAGGCGAAGAGAAGCGGTAAACCGCCCAGTTGGTGCATGAGGTAAAGACTGATTTCGGCCACCCAGCTGCAGTAGATGTACGGGTTGTCGGCGGGTGTCCAGGAGTAGATGGTGTGGTCCGGGATAAGCGTGTGGTGGGCCAGCATATACTTGCCATAGGCCATCTGCCAGAAGAGATCGCCGTCTCCAACCGGTTCCGCGTAGCGAATGCCGATCAGGACGACCAGCAGGACGACCTGCAGCAGGGTCACCCAGAGGGGAGCGTTCTGTTTTTCGGATGGAACCGGCTCCGTCGGGGCCAGACCAATTTCGTTGTGTTCGGACAAGTCTACCTCGTTGGCAGGCAGTATACCCGAAAACAAGGGATTTGCCTTCAAGCCTAGCATGTTGGCCGGTATGTTCGCCCGCCTCCCTTCCGCTCGCGCGCTTTGTGGTCTGCTTTTGCTGACCGGTCTGGCCCATGGAGCTCCCCCCAAGCTCCCCGCGAGACCAGGTTTTCCTTATACCAACTCGACCAAGCTGATCGACTTCAGCAGTTGGATAAAAGAGCAATGCCACTACAAGAAGGGCTTCGTTACAGCTACCGGTGGGGGATTTCGCTGGAGTGACGGCACGCGCGCTCGTTTCTGGGGAGTCAACATCGCCAATCGCAATCTTTGGATCGAGCATGCCGAGATCGACGCCGTGGTGGACACTCTGGCGGCCTCGGGCGTCAATCTGGTCCGTTTTGAGGCGCTTGACTCCAAGGGAGCTTTGCTGGAGATCGCCGGAGTGCCCGGTACTCGCAAAATCAACTCCACCCGGCTGGATATCCTCCACTATTGGATTCACAAGTTGCACCAGAAGGGCATCTACTATTACCTGGACCTGATCGACTTTCGCGAATTTCAGCCCGAGGATGGAGTGGAAAACGCCAAGAATTTGCCGCGGGCGGCGCGTCCTTACGCCATGTTCGATCCTAAGTTGATCGAGCTTCAGCAAGAATACGCTCGGCAATTGCTGACCACCGTCAATCCTTACACACAGTTGTCGCCTGTTCATGATCCGGCGCTGGTGCTCATGGAGATCTGCAACGAAAGCGGGTTTTTTCTTTATCCCAAGACGACCGACAATCTGGTCGAGCCCTATAGAACTCGCTTTCAGCAGCGTTGGAACGCCTGGTTAGTGGAGCGCTACCGCACCCGAGCCGATCTGGCCAGGGCTTGGGGCAGCGCCCTGGCCGCCGAAGAGTCTCCGGAGGCGGGCAACGTGCGCCTGCCTCAGTTGGGTAAGCCGGATCCGGCCGCGCGCCAGCGTGACGGCGTGGAATTCTTGTGTGAGGTCGAGCGCAACTATTTTGTAAAGATGCGCGAGAGTCTGCGGGGGCTGGGCTTGAAAGTGCCGATCACGGCCGTGGTCAGTAGCGATATCCCGGCTGAATTACAGGCGGTGGCCAGTGAACTGGACTATGTCTCGGAGAATCACTATGCCGACCATCCTGCTTTCGGCGGCCAGGAGTGGCAGGGCAAGTTTTTCTACAACAACAAGAATGCGCTACGCGATGACAGTCGTTTCGCCTTGCCTCCCTTCACCGCTCAATTGCGTTGGGAGGCCAAGCCGGTGGTGATTCGCGAGTGGGCCAGCGTCTGGCCCAATCAGTTTCGAGCCAGCAGCATTCCCGAGGCGGCTGCCTATGGGCGGCTCCAGGATTATGACGCCATGATTTTGTTCGGTTACAAAACCGGCGGTGTGCGCGACCGCCTGGTAGAATTCGGCTATCAGGTAGACCCGCCTGTTTGGGATCTTTTTGCGCTCGGCTCCCTGCTTTTTCTGCGGGGCGACGTGCAGACTCCCAGCCAAATTGCTCTCCTGGAATACGCCGACGAGAAGTTGTTCAGAGGTCTGGCCGGCGATACCGACCTGGTGCGCCTGGCTTTCAGTCTTCGCCTGGCCTCCAGCCGGACCCAGGGCAAGGCTCCCGTCGGTGATCTCACGGTCTTTCCGGTTGGTCAGCCGAATGCCAGAGCCAGTGATTGGCTCAAGCAGTTAACTACGGAAGGGGGGCAGAAAGCTCTCGATGGTTCAGGCACTGCCTATACCAGCATCAATGGACAGATCCAGCGCGACAGCGGCCGCGGCCGGCTGCTGGTGCAGACGCCGAAGACCTTGTGCGTGGCCGGCGAACTGAGCGCGGTTCCGATTCAGATCGCGGGCTTAACCGTCTCCACGCAAACCCCGATCGGAGCGGTAATGGCCCAAAGTCTGGACGGCAAGGAGCTGACCAGGAGTCAACGCTGGATCGTGAAAATGGTCAGCGTGGCCGAGAATAAGGGCCAAAAACTGATCCCTGCCGGCGCCAATGCTCCGGCCGCGCTGATTCTCGATCAGCCCGGCACGGCCCCGGTGTCGACCAAAGGTGTGCTGGCTCCCGGCTCCACCAGTTTGACGCTGTGGAACAACGAAGTCATGACGGTGGACCAGTCCAACGGAACCTGGGAAGTGGTCTTGAGCGGCAATAAGCTCCATTTTTGGAGCGACCTGCCCGGCTCCACCCTTCACTACCAGGGGCGGACGCTGAGCAGCCAGGGGGAGCTGCCCGCGCCCATGCCGTTTTTGCCGACTTTCACCAGCTCCGCCAGCGAAACCAACCCTTTTGCCCCCACTTTCCCCTAGCGGCCCGTCGCTTAATGGTAGCCGGATTCACGGCGCCACCCAGGAGGTGCCTTTGAGAGCCTTCGCAGAGCCAGAGAAGGCCTTCAGCCTGGAGCGCGACACCGGCCTGGACAACAGACCCACACTTGTGGCAATCTGAAGGGCGCACCATGAACTACAAAATTCACCTGAGCCGCTGACGTGCAACTCCTCCGTCAGAAAACCCTGCTTACCTTGAAAGAGTGGCTGGCGGACTACCGCCTCCCGCCCGCCCAGGAGCCCCTCCACAACCTGGAAATGGCCAATCTCAAGCTGTTGTTCAACTTTCTTGCCGCCCTGGCCCTGGCCAGCCAACAATCACACTCCAGCGCCGCCGAAGCCCTCAAGGAGTTTCTTCCCGACCACCCCGCCCTACCCACTTCAGGGCCCCCCTCCGAAGCACTGAAGGTCCTGGGGCTGGGGCCTGGGAGAGGACCGGTCTATGAACTCCAACAACGCTGGCTGGAAGAATTCACCCCCGAACAGGGAGTGGTCCTGTTGTCGCTCTGCGATGGGTAGAGCGACAATAGGCCACCTGGATCCGGACTTTCGGGTTAGCGGCTGTAGAACTCGACCACCATGCTGATGTTGCAGACGATCGGGGCTTCGCTGGCCGAGGCTTTGCGCTGCACGGTGATCTTGAACTCGCCGCGGTCAACCAGCAGGTGCTCGGGCACGGTCTGTTGTTCCAGGCGCGGGTCCTGGAACGTTGCGCACTCGCGACTCTTCTGCCGCAACTGAACAACGTCACCCGGGCGCAGGATCATGGAGGGAATGCTGACGCGGCGGCCGTTCACTTCGAAGTGCCCGTGAGCGGCATACTGGCGAGCGGCGAACACCGAGCGGGCGAAGCCGGCGCGGTAGATGACGGCGTCGAGGCGGGACTCCAGGGTGGCCACCAGGGCTTCACCGGTGGGCTGGCTGCTGCGCACGGCTTTCTGGAAGTAACCGCGAAGTTGCTTCTCGGAGACGTTGTATTGGGCGCGCAGGCGCTGCTTCTCGCGGAGTTGCTTGCCGTAGACGGACTTGGGTTCGGGGCTGCGGGTGGTGGGACCGTGCTGGCCCGGCGGATAGGCGCGCCGATCGAGAATTTTCTGCACTTTCTGGGTGACTGCGATTCCCAGGCGGCGGGAGATCTTGGCTTTCGGTCCACGCAAATTCATAACTCAAAACGGTCCTATTCGATAAGTGAGTTATGGTTAGCATGAAAATATGTTTACTGTCAACCTCTATCCCCGCGAATTGTTTTGCAGCAGGTTGACAAAGGCGCTCATGATCTCCCGAGTCTGTTCGTTGTGTTCGATGTGCAGGCCGGCCGAATGACCGAAACTGGACAGCAGCACCCATTCGACGGTCACGGGAAGGCGCACGTGGCCTACGCCTTGCAGCAGCATGGCCAGTTCCAGTTTTTCGCCCTCCTGGAGTAGCTCGCGGGACTTGCAGGTGATTTGCTCCTCGTTGAGCGCGTCCACCATCACCTGGGTCCCTCCACCGCGGCGTCCCTGCGGGCTGGCGATGGCCACCATCAAGCGAGACAGCTTGTACAGAGGCTGTTCTTTGGATTGGGCAGGCTCCGGGGTCTCGACCGGACGTCCGGCCAGAGCCATCATCCAGGCCTGAAATTTTTGAAGGATACCAAGTCTTGCAGTCACGGCTCCCCTCCTTACAGTTTAAGTGTAAAGCATTGAAACGCCGCCTGACCAGAAAAGGTTTCGCTATTGGTCTGGTATTTTTGACCCTCTGCGATAGGGAGAGTGTTGTTCTTCCAGGAGCAACCGTTGCTGAGTGATTTCCGCTCGTTCCTGCTGCAGTACCTGGTCCAGCACTGCTCGAAAGCCGGGATCGGCGATCCAGTGTAAACTGTAGGTCAGCCGGGGAAGATAGCCGCGGGCCACTTTGTGAAATCCCTGAGCCCCGGCTTCGACTCGTTCCAGGCCGTGCTCGATGGCATATTGGATGGCCTGGTAGTAGCACAGTTCGAAGTGCAGGAAGGGGACATCCTCGAGGGCTCCCCAATTTCGTCCGAAGAGCGCCTTGCTACCGCGAAAGTTGAGCGCCGCCGCCAGGTACTTGCCGTGACGCGAGGCCAGCATGAGCACCACTTGCTCGGGCATTCTCTGGCCCAGCATGAAGAAGAACTCACGAGTGAGGGCGGCCCGGCCCCACTTCCGGCTGCAAGTGTCCGTGTAGCAGCGGAAAAGCAAGTCCAGGTGCTCTTCTTTTAGATCGGTGCCGGAAACGGCCTGGATGACGAGGTCGCGCTGTCCCTCGCGGCGCTCTTTGAGCACGGCCTTGCGCTTGCGGGCCGAAAGTTCGGCCGTAAAAGCCGCAAAGTCCCGGTAGCCTCGGTTTTCAAAGTGGAACTGGATGCCCAGGCGCGGCAGCCAGCGAGCTTTGCCGCCTTCCTCATATTCCTCCACGCTGCAGAAGGTGGTGTGTAATGAGGAAACGCGCAATCCCTGAGCTAAAGAAACCTGAGCCTGGCGTAGATACTGGCGCACTTGTTGGGGGTCGGGGTCGTCCGGATGAATCAAGAAACGTGGGCCCGGCACGGGGGTGTAGGGCACGGCCGATTGGAGTTTGGGATAGTAGGAGCCGCCGGCGCGTTCGTAGGCGGAAGCCCAGCCGTAGTCAAAAACGAACTCGCCCTCGGAGTGAACCTTGAGGAACAGGGGGCTGATCCCGCGAATCTTGCCCTCGCGACGGAAAAGCAAATGGCACGGCTGCCATCCGGTTTCGGGGCAAGCCGTGCCGCTGTCTTCCATACAGGCGAAGAATTGATGCCAGAGAAACGGGTGCTCAGGACCTGCGCAGGCGTTCCAATCCGGGGCTTCGACCTGATGAATCGTATCGATTCGATTGACTAGAGGAAAATGTTTGTCCACTTACTTCGTGTTCTAGGCCCTCCCTTGTGTTCCAGGGGGGCTACCCCGCGTAGTTGCTGGTGGCCTGCAGGAACTCTTTGAGAGACGGGGGGCGTTCGCACCACACCAGAGTGCCGGTGTCGCCCATCAACAGGTCGATGGGTTCTTTGCCGTTTTGGGAAGCGATCGCCTGCGGCAGGCTGGGGGGCAGGTAAGCCGAGCTGAACGCATTTCTATTGGAGTCTTGAATCATCGTCGTTTACAGTCTTTCCTATTTCTTCTCCAGTAATCTACTGCAGGGGACTGAAAAGGTACTGAAAAGACAAGTTTACAAGCCGTTTACATCCAGGCGCCGGCGCGGCCAGGCCCCGGCCAGGGGGTGGAGGCGGGAGCCCACCTGGCCCACCGTTTCCAGATCGGCGTCCACGGGAAGCTCTTCGAACGAGAGCACGGGCGTGCGGCGCAGCTCAAAGGGCAAGAGTTCAAACAGGTCCCGGCGCAGATCGGAAGCGACCACCAGCGCCACCACTCCATGTTCCTGCAGCGCCCATTCCAGTTCTTCGCGCAACTGGCCCAGGAAGAGCCCTAAAAACCATTGCTCGGGCCCGCCCGCTCGTTTCAGTTCCTGGCGCAGTCGCCGGCTGGTCGTTTCCGTCAAAGTCACGGCCACCAGAGCATCATGCTCATTCAGCCAGGGAGTGGCCAGCCGCGGCCCCAGAGCCAGGCGCGCGGCCCGCAGCCTGCCGGCGGCGCCGCGGGCGCCGCGGTAGGCCTGGGCCAGCGTTTCCAGGGGAGCGATGGTGCAGCGTTCCTCCAGCAGCTGGCGCAATACTTGCAGAAAGCCGGTCCCAGGGGATTTCAGACCCAGGTGTTTCAGGCGGCGCTGCAGCCATTCGGCGCTCAAGCAGAGATTCAGCCGGTTCTCCACGCGGTCGCAGAGATGCCCCACCCAGAGCGCTTCCGCCGTGAGTAAATGGCAACCCAGGGCGGCGGCGCCTTCGGCGCGAGATTCGGGAATCCAGCGTCCCTCCAGGCCGTAGACGGGTTCGTGGCCGAGTTCGCCCATCAGCAGCGAAACGGCTTCCGGGTCGCCGGTGGCAAACCAGCGCCCCGGGTAGAGCAAACCTTGCTCCCAGGGCCCGCCGGCCAGGCGGAAGCGGTAAGCGTTGGGTTCCAGGTCGGTGGCCCGGTCCAGGCGCAAACCGGGCAGCGGCAAACCGTAAGCTTTGAGTAATTGCTGGTTCACGCCCTGCAGACGATGCCACCAGGCCGCGCCGTTGCCTGCGCACAACTCCTGCCAGAGACGTTCCCCCAGGCCCATCTCCAAACAGGCTTCGCTCGGGGGGAAATCCCCGGAGGCTTTCTTGAAGCGCCCGCTCATGCCGTTTTCATTTCCCCTCCAAGAGCTTTCTGACTGGTTGCACCAAAACGGCTACTACCAGGCCTGCGGCATTCCCGCTTTTACCACCGGGCGGGTCTGTCCTGTGCAAAATCTCCGCTATGAGCGACGTTTGCGCGCCGGCCGGCCGCTTCCTTTGGGGGCTCACTCCCACCCTGGTCGCTTTTTACGCCAGGTCTCCCCGGCCTGCCAGAAAATCTACCGAGCTTTTTACCTGCATCAGCAGCTGGAACTGCCCCACTGGCCTGGTCTGCTGGAAGACGGCCGGGCGCTCTGGCAGATCTCTCCGCTTTGGACCAAAGCCGGTCTGCGTCAAATCATCAGTTCCATCCTGGGCCGTTCGCCCGGAGAATTTGTCTACCTGGGGGACGATTCGGGTCTGCTCATCGAGTCTTCCTGGCAGTGGCTGCGGGAGCGGGGGCGGGGCCGGGCGGCCGATCTGTGCTGCGGCTGCGGTGTGGTGGGCTTGAGCCTGCCCGATGGTTTCGAAGAAATCGTAGGCTTGGACTACAATGTTCAATCGCTCGAGCTGGCCCGCCTGAACCATCAGCTCAATCGAGCGGACTTACCCTGCCGTTACGATTTTAGCGACATGTGGTCGGCGGCGCGCGGTCAGTTCGACTACGTGGTGGGCAATCCACCGGCTCTGCCGGTGGCTTCCGACCTGCTCTATGCCTATGGGGGACAGGACCCGGCCGCCCTCACTCTGCGCGCGGTGGAAGGGTTGGACGAGTACCTGGCGCCGGGCGGTAAATGTTTGCTGCTTTCTTTTTCGGTGCGTGACCGGCTCTGGGAGGCGCTGCAGGGGTTGCTCAGCCCGGATTTCTCGCTGGAATACGAGCCGCGCAAGCGTTTGTTGATGACCGATGCGCGCTTGGGCTGGATGGAGCATGTCTATGTGCGCATCGAACGGGACTACCGCGGCCGTCGTGTCAAAAGGCCGATTTCCTGGCTGAACTGGGCCTGCCAGTGGTCATTGCCCTGGTTGGAGGCGGAGCCGCCGCCCCAGCAGTGTTACGCCGGCAGCCAGCGCTCGCCGGCCAGTTGAGCTTTGCCGTCCCGCCGCAGTTTCTCCAGATGGGCCAGCAACGAGATGCGGGCATATTCCAGGGGCGGGCCGCTGACGTCGGCGTAGGCCACCGCCAGCACCTGTTCCAGGGTGCCTCCGAGCGCCTGCAGCACGCGCGATTCTCTTTCCAGGCGATGCTTCAGAGTTTGGCCGAGCAGGTCGCTGCCCGGTCCGAAAGGCCCGCCGTGGCTGGGAAGCACCAGCTTGGGTTTTAAGTTTTGGCAGCGGCGCAGGCTTTCCAGATAGTCCCCCATGTTGCCGTCGGGCGCCGGCACCAGGATGGTGCTGACTCCGCTGGCCAGGTCACCGCAGAGCAAGACTTTCCAGCCGTCGTGCCAGAGCGCCAGGTGCCCGGAGGCGTGGCCGGGCGTGTGCAGAGCGGTCCAATCGCCCAGCACCTGACCATCTTCAATTTCTCGGTCCAGAACCAGGTCCAGCAGTTCGCCGGTGCGCCGATGAGCCCAGATGGGCCAGCCCAGCTGGCGGCAACGAGCCACTCCGCTCACGTGGTCGGGATGATGATGGGTGAGCAGCACCGCCTGCACCTGGGGGGCCAGCTTTTCCACCCGGGCCATCTGCTCGAGATCGGCAGGTCCCGGATCGACCAGCAAGACTTTTTCATGGCCCAGCAAGAAACAGAGCGTGTGGCGCGCCGGCGGCAGGGTTGGCGTGATGAGCGGAACATAGCTGACTCCCGGCATGATCCGGATGGGATCGGCGGTGTCTTCGGGATAGCCGCTCAGGCGCGCGGCCGCTTCCTCCAGAGTGGTGCTTTCACTCAGGCCCGTCAAACTGTCCTGGGTGGGAGGGGCCAGGAAGATTTGGCCGTGCCGCCAGGCGGCCAGAGCCTCTTCCAGGCACCACCAGCGACCTTCTTCCAGCTCGCCCGGCCAGACTTCCGCCAGTTGGCGTGTCGGACAGTCCCACAGGTAGAACTGGGCGCGAAAACGCACCAGAGCGTAGTCGGGAGTGGTGCGCACGCCGGCTGGAAGCAACTGCTCCCGGTGCAAAGGGTACAGGTCGGTGACTTCGCTCCAGGGCAGGTGGCCGCTCAGCCACTCCTGGCGCAGCCCCGGGTTGGGCTGCACCGGGCCGATCCAGAGGCCGCATTCTTCCCAGAGTTCGCGCGCGGCGCACTGGAGCAAGTCCGCGTCATGCCCTTCCTGGACTCCTCCCGGGAAGGCGTGAAAGCCGGGGAAGAAACGTCCGTGGCGGCCTCTCTGCACCAGGTAGACTTGCCAGTGGTCGGCCTGGCGGCGAACCGGGATGACTCCGGCGGCGGGACGGACTTTCGACATCCCGGCAGGTTGACCGCCGGAGCTGCAAAAACCTTGCGCCATGAGACGCGAAGCCAAACTGTTGCCGGCTCAGGCCCAGGGTCTGACTTCCAAAGGTTTGGCGCGCGTCCGGGTGGAGAGCCACCCCCGAACCGGCCTGGAGCTGTTTGGCCCGCTACCCGGCGAAGAGATCGAGATCCAGCTGGGCAGCCGGCGCAACCTCTGGCTGCAGCGTGTGCTCGAACCGCATCCGCGCCGGCGGGAAGCTCGCTGTCAGCATTTTGGACCGTGCGGCGGCTGCACCCTGCAGCATCTGGACGAAGCCACCCAGTTGCAGCTCAAGAGCGAACGGATCTACCGCCAGTTGCCCGATTCCTGCGAGATTCTGCCGGCGCTGGCCTCGCCGCAGCCTTTTCATTATCGCACCAAAGTCGAGTTCAGCTTTGCCCGGCAAGAGCTGGGGTTTCACCGGCGCGGTTGCTTTGACCGGGTGGTTCCGGTGGAGCGCTGCTGGATTGCCCCGCCCGCTCACCACCAGGCGCTGGCCGCTACCCGCCAGTGGATGCTCGAGCACCGTTTGAGTGGCTGGGATGCCCGCACTCAGCAGGGCGATTTGCGCTACTTGTTGCTGCGCCAGGCCAACAACCAGGATTTTACACCGGGAGAATGGTTGCTTTTGTTGGTCACGCGCACCGGACTGGAGCCCGAGCTGGTGCGGGACTGGCAGAGCCGCATCGCAGGGGCGGCGGGGTTGCTCTGGGTCGAGCAGAGCTCGACGGCCGGCGCTATCGTGCCGGAACACGAGCATCTGCTGGCCGGTCGCGAACGCATCGAGCAGAGCTTGGGCCCGCTCACTTTTCGTCTGGGCTGGCGCTCGTTTTTTCAGAGCAATCCGCCCGCTTACCGGCTGCTGCTGGACCAGCTCAAGGCCTGGCTGTCGCCTTTGCAGCCGGCCAGTTTGCTTGATCTATATTGCGGTATCGGCAGCATCGGTCTTTACGTGGCGCCTCCCGAGTGCCGGCTGGTAGGGGTGGAAAATGTGGCGCCGGCCATCGAGGATGCCCGGCGTTGCGCCGCGGAAATGGGCCGTAGTGCCGAATTTCACGTCTCTGCCAGCGAGGATTGGACTCATTGGGCCGAGTTTTCCGCGGCCGTGGTCGACCCGCCGCGCAGTGGCTGTCACCCCCGCCTCTTGCAGAGGTTGATTTCCGAGGGCCCGCCGGAGGTTTTCTATATTTCCTGCAATCCGGACCGCTTCCTGGCCGAGCTGGCTCAGCTCGAGTCGGCCTATCGCCTCGAGAAAGCGGTGGCCTGCGATTTTTTTCCGCAGACCGGACACATCGAGTTACTTGCCTGGCTTCGCCGCCTTTGAGGGCTTCCTCGTGGTCGACGGCGGATTCACCATCCACCAGGCCGTTCTATGGGGGTTTGGCCTGCCCGCTCCCAGGCGATGCAAAACCTCACCCCCAGCCGAGCACTCACTCACCAGCCGGCCGCGCCGACGAGGTCGCCTCGGCCGTCCTCTGGCTCCGCAGCCCGGGCGCCAGTTTCACCGTTCACCAAGTTGCCGACGCCGTTCTAAGGAGATAGCGCCGAATGTAACCGCGCGGAGGTAGCGGCGTCGGTCCGCACCCTGAAATAGGGTGCGGACCCACCCACGTAGCTGGCGGTGCCGACCTCAACACCGTCCAGACAGAGCTCGTATTCGCCGTCGAGGGGAGGGAACTGCGGGCACAGTGGCCGCAGGAAATGAATCCATTGGATTCGGCGTCCGTTGGTCCGGCGAATGTCTGTTGCAACTGACGTCCCGACTGAGGAACTCTAGCAGGTCAAAGGACTTCGTTTCTGCCGTTCTTGGGTCGAAGAATTGCCTGGGCATCGTTAGCCTCGGCTGCGCCCAGGCCCAGCTTGTCAGGGAAAGGAAGAGGAAGACCCTCAACGCGGCACCGGTCTGGCGTTCATTCCGGCGGCTGCGCGGAAATTGCCAGTTGGTGTGGAGTCAAGAAACGCGACCTCCTCTGGAGTCTATGGGGATTTGATGAGCTAGATGATCCGTTGCTGTTACTCGAGAGCGCCCATCACCGCCTGGTCTTGATTTTCGTGAAGGGCGAGCTGATGCAGGTGGACGATTTTTACGAAGCCAGACTTCCGAAGAAGCCCGCGTCCAAGGGCCCTCATCCCTTTGTCCAACAGACGGCCAAAGACCTCTGGTCGGCTCCACCTCACAACGTGAAGGCGAATGAGCTGATTTCGGGCGAGGGCATCCAGATTCTCAGTGACGACGATACCGTCCATCAAAGCCTGACCACGGAGCAGTTTATCGCCTATACCAAGGCCTGCATCGACGCACGTCAGAAAATCCTGGCCCAGGCCGGCAAAGTCCCCCGAAATCTCTCGATTCAGGTTGAGCTCCGACCTGATGGGGACTTCTTTACAGTCGTAAGTGACCCGCCTGCAGGGCCCCAGTTGGAAAGCAAAATGAAGCAAGCCCTGGCCGGAATTCCCCACCCACCGCTGCGGAGCGTCGTGGCCCTGCAACTGTTCTGCCGAGTCTGGGGCGGCAAGTAGCATAGCCCTCGCTATGGGCATAGCCCTCGCTATGGGCGCGCCGACACAACTCAAGGAGTTTTGGCTGGCGGCCAGCCCGGCTGCTGGTTCACGTGATCATGCGCGAACCCGAGTATGCAGGCCCGGTGCGGCGGAGGCTGCAAGTGCCGAAGACGCTGCGCCAAGTGCGTGAACTGTTGAGGAGGGAATTCTCTCAGAACACTGGCGCGCAAAACACACCAGAACGGAGCCCCTGACCCTCGTCCAGAGCCTTCGAGATTCTGAGCACCTTCGTCGCGGTGCCCGAGCAACGATTCGTTTGGTCGCAGGCGTGGCCGTGTAAGAGACGAGCAACGCAGAGGCTCTTCAATACTCCTTTGTGTTGGAGCCTTTAACCGCGCGTATTTTCGTTTCGTCACCGAGAGGGTCGATCAATACGACCGTGGGGCTGCTCCGCTGGTAAGAAAAGTCGTTCATTCTCTCGGTCATCAGGCTTTGGTCAGTTGCGTGACTGAGGTAAACTCGCGCAAAATGATTCCCGTTCTCCAGCAGGTCGATCTGAAACTCGGGGCGGCCCGGTAGACCGCTACGTTCCCAGGGTTGCAGCGAGTTGTAGTCCTCTGTCAAAGGACGGTTCGCTTCCATGTCTCAGTTTGAGATGGCGCCCGGGAGCACCCTGACGCCATCGGCCCAGCCAGGGATGGCGGCTCACTTCCGAACAAGCTTGACGATACACTTTGAAAGGTTCACAGGGCGGGTGACCAGTTTGATTGCTCCAGGGCTAATCGCCACAAAATGATAATAGGCGCCACCGCCGTTGTTGTCCGTCGGCCACAATTGGACCGATTTCAACTGCAAATTACCTGACAGCAAATCATAACTCGGCGCTCGCTGAAGAGCTTCGCGCGCCTGTAGCTCTTGGGATATCATTTTTAAATCGCGCCAAAGATTATATCCGACGATGGGCTCTCGATCCCAAAAGGTTTTCCATTGAACGGGTGACCTGAAAATCGCGAAAGCTCGCCGGTTAGAGTCAGCCAGACTTGAGAGCCCGTCAATCATCGCCAACGAGCAAGTCTTCCAGTGCTCCTCACCGCTGCTGACCAACCAGGGGAATCCCATCTCCCAACCACCTTTGAATTCCACGCTGAGGAGGGGTCCGCCATCTATTTCCAGCTTGAATTCGACCTCGTTTCTGTAAGAACTGGAGTCGAAAGCAAGGCTTTTTGCGGTTTCGAGAACTTTGGAATAGTCCAGGTAGCCAGCCAGGCTCGGGGGCAGTTCCGTCAGGCCTGCGGACTGTAGGATTTCCGGCTGATGCCTCATCAAGGCCTGTGGAGTCAATTGTATTTCTTCCGCAAAATGGGAACGTCCCCGAGAGCTATTGCGGATGAGCTGCCGCAATTGGGATACCTGAGCCGCGGAGAAGACCACCGGGGTGTTCGTTGATACGAACC
Organism: Vulcanimicrobiota bacterium; assembly: GCA_019637395.1. Lineage (GTDB taxonomy): Bacteria > Vulcanimicrobiota > Xenobia > Xenobiales > JADMJV01 > JADMJV01. The sequence continues at coordinate 13,521 of JAHBVR010000007.1, read as the reverse complement.
GATCGGCTTGACGAGTCCACAAGCAATGGCGCTTTTCAGGGTAATAGCAGCCACGGCTGCTTTCATGTAAGCGCATCCACTGGCCCAGCTCATCGGCCTTTACAGGCTGCGGGCAGGCGGCGGCCCAAACCGCCAGGATGCCGACCAGGATCAGCATTTTCACGCCTGAAGCGGCGGTCGCTCCCAGCACACGAAGCGACCCTGGCCTTCCATGGCCTCCAAGAAGCGCTGGTGGGAAAACCCCGGCAGCTTCTGCAAATGGACCAGCAGCTCGTCAGCCCCGGGCGTGCCCTGAGGAATGACCAGCGAGTTCTCCGGGCCGATCAGGATGAAGTAGACCTCGTCCTCGTTCAATATCTCCACCTGGCGCAGGTCCGTCAGCTCGCCCCGGCTGCCGTCGACCCGATTCAGCTCGTAGCCGTCCGCCGTTACCACCACCCCGACGCGGGCCGCCGCCACGCGGGTGGGCCGCCGCACCAGCTCGCCCTGGCAATTGGGGCAGGCCGCCAGCTCGTGGGAGCGACAGAAGGTGCACTCGTACGAGCAAATTACCGCCTCCAGACTATCGGCGGGCAGAGCCGCACCACACTTCTCACAAGACGAACGCATTTCCAACATGATCCGAAACTTCCCGCAGTAGCCGAACCGGTCCTGTCGCGAACCGTCCGGTGCCGCCACGGGTGCCGCATTGCGCCCGCCGGTTCCGGTGCCGCCACGGGTGCCGGAATTGCGCCCACCGGTTCCGGCGAGCCTGCCAGCTGCTCACGCCGCCCCCTGAAAGACCGACACCTCCACCTGCACGCCGCCCGGAGCGTCAAAGTAAAACCCCCAGGTCCCGTGCACGGTGCGGGGACGGTCGTGAGCAAACCCGGCCGCTTGCAGGCGCACAAACATTGCGTCCACCTCCTCGCGGCTATCCTGCAAAAAGCCTACGTGGAAACCGCGCGGATAGGCCACCTCGCTATCCTTGTAAAAGTTGGACAGGGTCAGCACGGTGGCCGACTCATCCAGCATGACCGCGATCATTCCCGCCCGTTCGGCTACGCGCCGCATTCCAAAATGCTCCTCGAAAAAGGCCGCGGTAACTTCCACTTCGGGAACGCTCAAATTGACGTGATTCAGTTTCATGACGATTTTCTCCAATCCAGGAGCAGCAGATCCGCCAAAGCCCCTCGAACGCCCGCCTCTGGCAAGCGCTCGGAAAGAACGGCATAGACCAGCGGGGTGAACGAAGCATAGATCCAGGTAAACAACTCTCGGGATTGCGTCGCCACGGGATTGAGCAACAGGAACACCTTGGAGGTGTGGACGCCAGTCGTCGAGATCAGGTGGCCCCACGCGAGAAACATGCGAAAGAAGCGCTGGTCATGAAAGAGCACGACCCCTGGGCGTCCACCGAGGCCAGACCCGCCCCCGGCTGATTCCGCCAAAGCCCGCCCGTGGTTTGGGTCCGTTCTTTTAGGGCTTATGAATTCCCTTCACAGCGCGCGACGTGTACCATTCCGGAAAACGGGTCGTGAAGATGACCGCGACGACCGTCAACACGTTGGGCAGGATCTCGTTCATCAACGTGGCGCTCCCGATGTGGTCGAGGTAAAGAAGCGCGAAGACTGATTGGAGTAGGAAGATGACCCCCCAGAAACTAGAGATCACTTTATTGATGGTCCAGAAGATAGGAGAGTTCTGATGTTCCTCGGGAACGCTCTCACGGGCGTACTGAAGAGTAAAAGGGGTTCCCAGGGCCACGGAGCCGAGAGCGGTCAGGCTTAAGACCAGTCCGGCCGCCACGAAGGCATATTTCGCCACCAGCTCGGTGTTCCCAAAGGAGAGAGCCCCGACCAAAGCAAGAAAAAAGACCAGCGTGACCAGGTCTAAAATCTTTCTTCCGATCAAACCGCGCCAATTCAACACAACTAGCGCGCCCAGCGCCAGTCCCGCGCCCAACCTGGCTTTATCGGGGTCTGAAAAGACGAAATAGAGGATCCAGGGGACAAATCCACGCAAGATGTCGAGCATGAGAAGATATTACTTCGCAGCAATCCAAAGTCTTCTTGGAGTTGGCTGAAATAAAGGGATGCGAGGAATTATGGATTTACCGCACCCTTCTCGCCGCCAGTTTCTGGCCGGGCTTCTCGCTACCGGCGCGGCCCTGGGTACCAGGGCTATAGACCTGACCACGCGCCTGGAGCAGGCTCTCGACCAGGCCACGCGGAGGGGTCGCTCTCCGGGGCTGATTGCCGGGGTGTGGCGGGGGGAGAAGGAAGAGTGGTCGTCTATCCGTGGAGTCACCGCTTGGGGCAACAAGGAGCGTCCGACTTTGGCGCTGCATACGCGGGTCGGGTCGATCACCAAAACCATGGTCGGGACTTTGATTCTCCAGTTGGTGGATGAGGGCCAGCTGACTCTGGAGCAGACGGTCGATCGCTGGTTTCCCGACCTTCCTCGGGCCAGGGAGATCAACCTCGAGATGCTGGGCAGAATGTCCAGCGGGATCGCCAGCTACACCTTCTCCGACAAATTCACCGACCAGTATTTCGCCCACCCGGAAAAGGCTTGGAGCGAGGAAGAATTGCTCGAGATCGCCTTCGCCGCCCCGCGCGTTTTCGAGCCCGGCAGAGGCTTTCAATATTGCAACACCAACTTCGTAATGCTCGGGAAGATCGTGGAAAAAGTGCGTGGCACCTCGTTGGATGAGGCTTTGCGCAAACATCTTTTCGACCCCCTGAAAATGACCCGGTCCAGCTATCCTATGGGTCTTGAGCTGCCGGAACCCTACTGGAGCGGCTGCACCCTGCAGGGCACGCCCGACGGCACCACCCAACCCGTCGACGCCACCCACTGGTCTCCCACCTTCGGTGCTGGCGCCGGCCAGGCGGTCTCCGACTTTCACGACCTCTCCCTCTGGGCCCGGGCCCTGGGGCGGGGCGCCACCCTGAAGCCTGAAACCCAGCGAACCCGCCTCCTGGCCAACACGTATTCCAGCAAAGGCGGCCGCCACTACTGTTTTGGCGTCGGCCGAGAGAACGGCTGGATCGGCCATGCCGGCACCCTGCCCGGCTACAACACTCAGATCTCCTATCTGCCCAAGCAGGATATCTCCATCGTGGTCATGGCCAATACCGATACAGGCACCGACCACGGCTTACCGGCAGTGGACGCCTTCCAGCTCCTGGCCGCCGCCATCGCCCCCAGTCCCTGAACAGGCTGCTTTGCTCCGTACTTTCGACAAAGAAAGGAGCATAGCTTGTTCACAAGTCTGGAAATATAATGGCCCTACTTTCACACTGAGGTTGGAGTCTTGCTTATGCCCGGGGACATATCCGCCAGTTTGCGCCTACCCGATGGCTTCGACGCCAGCCAGAAGTACGCCGCCATCGTCTGCGCGCATCCCATCAGCAGTTGTAAAGACGGTAGGTCGTTGTAGCCCCCCTTCCGATTTGAGCAGTTCGGTGTCCAAGAGCGTGGTGCGAGCAGAAATGCGCTCGTCAAGCAGGTCCTGACCGAGGGCAGGCGGGGGGTGGCGAGCGGGGCCTGGAGGGGTAAAGTCCGATGCCCAGGTTCTTGAGCCGTCTGGACAAAGTTCAGGGTCAACGGGCCAGGAGCGCAAGATCAGGGTTCGCCACTTGACCCATTTGGCTGATTTGGGTTCAGGTTGCCCAGGCGTGGTCCCAGACTTTGGGGGCGGACCGGGGAGGCGAGGCCGGTCGGCCGGCTGGCTGATGGGGTCTCCGACAAAGGCCGAGAAGCCGGAGCGGTCCAGAGGCGAGGATTCGAGCAGTTTCGCCGTCTCGGGCTGCAAGTAGTTGCGCGCCACCAGGGACTTGAGAATCGAGTGACGCAATTCACTCAGTGACCCAGAGTATAGTAGCTGCCGTCAGGGAACCACACTCCGTCCGAGATGAGGATTTGGTAGACTGGACGGCTATGATGATCCCGGGCTTCGCCTGGTCGCGCTCCTCTCAAAAATTACAATGGCAGGCGACCTGCTTGGCCATCCAGCGGGCGATGACACGGTGGACCAGGCGTCCGATCTGACGATGCAGGCGAGTGTCTAGCTGAAATCGTTTGCGCAGGCCCATCTGGCAACGTGACGACCAGATGCCGGTAGTTTCCTTCGGGCAGCTTCTCGGCCATTTTGTGCGAGTTATTACCGAAGATGGTCCCTATCGACAGATGGCTAATGGCTTCCGGAAGGCCCTTCCGGGCAACGAGAAGCAAATGGAGGCACCTCCCGTTTCTGGCGGCTGGACAAAAGATTGGGATGGATCTGGCGGAAGACTGCCGCGCGGGGCAGTTGAGCAAACTGTGGCAAAGGCCGGTTTTAAGCCATAACTTACCCGTATTGGAAGGCGCGGTAAAGACGCTTCGCCCCCTGTTTTTTGAGTAAATGACAGCCCTTGAAGCTCTCCAGGCACCCCATGGCCCCGGTCTCCGACGCCCAACGCTTCTGGCCCGCAACTGAACCAGGGAGCGCCGGCAGTAGGGGCCGGTCGTGCAGGAGCGGGTCGCTCCATGCTATGGTGGTTTGGTGCCAAGCCATGACAAAATTTTTAAGTTGAGCTGCCTCCTTATGAGCGGGATGCTTGGCTCGTGTTCGCACCCGCCCGAAAAGCTGCCCGACGATTACGGACTGAACGCCACCATTCGAGTTTCCTCCCAGCAGAAGCCACACGCCGAGGCCGCTTTGCGCGTCAGCGGACCGGTCCGCAAGCAACGAATCGATCTGGGGGAGAACGGTTACATCGCCGACTTCCCCTATCCCAACAACGGGAAAGTGCTGGTACTTGATTCCGCCAATCGGCTCTACTTCGTCTTTGACGCCACCCAGAAGCCGGCCGAGGGGGTCGGAAATACCCGAAAACAAGCGTATCAAGGCTTGCGCCAACGCTACCGCATGGATCTGGTCTGGCCCTTGCTGACCGGGTGGGTTTGGGACACTCCGCCGGCCGGCTTGAAATTTTCTAGGGACAAACTGCGAGGCCGAGACGTGTGGAAGTGGCAGGTGGAGATCAAGACCAGCACCGGCTTGAAAGCGGGAAAAATCGAGCCTCTCCACTACTTGAGGCTGGGCTGGTACGATCCCGAGTGGCATTGTGTCCTGCGCGAAGAGCACCAACGCAACGGCCTGGTCGAATACACCCGTGACCTGGAGGAGGCTAACCTGAAACCTCTGCCGGATTCGGTGTTTCAAGTGCCCGACGGCTACGCCGAACACCCCGCCTTGGTGGGGTACCGGACTTCTCCCCCGCCCGCGCCGGCCTGGTTGGATTTGGGCAAAAACCCCGACCATTTGGTGCTGGTGCACTGCGGGTCCCACCAGCAGGACATCGAATTGAAAGGCGGCGACCACCTGGAGGCCGACATGGTCGAGGAGTTCTGGCGGGGCCAGGGCTACAGTGGAGCAGGCAGCAAAGCCATAACGCTTCAAAGGCTAACCTTCAAGACACGTGCCGATCTCGAGCGACTGGTCAAGGAGTCCAGCCGATACAACGCGGACCGCGGTGACGTTCTCATTCCCAAGGATTACCGGAGCGGACGTTTTGGCGAGCAACAGGCCCAATTAACCGCAAATTGGCTCGCTTTCTATCGCGGCCGGCTCCTGGTCATCGTCCAGGCCTGGGAGAACGTCGAGCCCTGGGCCATTCAGGCAGACGCGCATTTGAAGAAACGGACTACCGAGGAACCCTAGAAATTGCAGCAGGGTGAGCCAACAAGGAACGGCCCCAGAGTCTGCCAGCCCCCGTAAAGTCGAATATGACAAGACCAGGGCAAGTCTGGCGGCGATCTTGGCCCGCCCAAGGATAGAGATCCCCAAAAAGCTGCTGATGAGTTTTCAATACATGCTGGTAAGTCAGAGGCCGGGCGGCTTTTGTGAAGTCAGTAAAAACCTCATCTAAGCGAGCCAGGAACTATTGATGTTCCAAGTGCTTGATGACGCGAAGGTCTTTCTCGCCGATTACGTTGCGCAGGTAGCCCTGAGTTTCGTAGTCTCCAAAAGGATCAAAAGGCAACTAAGGTTTTGGGCGAGACTGATGCAAGTAGGCCGCTTGTAACTTGAGGGCTTCCAGCGGGGTGAGGTGTCCGCGCCGACGCAGCTCTAGAATGAGGAACTCGTTCTCGTCCATATGAACTTCGTCGCCGGTTAGCCGAGTAAAAGTGGCCGCCAGCTCATCATTGGGCCCGGGCTGATAGGTAACTCCGTGCTTGCTCGCCAGCTCTTGGATTTGTTGTAACGGATTCTCGAGGAGAATGCTCATAAAAACCTCACCAGATAAGCTTATCATGGTTAAGAGGCATCAACCAAGTGTTCGATCACAGGGTTTTCCTAGTACTTTTGTGTGGCTTTGTCACACGGGAGGAGCGGACGGGTTGGGAACGGCCGGGAGCCGGGCCAGCAGCCGCTTGCGCTGCGGGGGAGTGAGGGGTGAGATGGCGGTAGCGGCGGCCCCACGGCGCGGCTCCTCCCGCGTGGAGACTTCCTCGAAGACCAGCCCCCGGCTGGGCCAACGCCGTCCCCGAGAGCAATACCAGGCTCCATAATGCCCGCTTCATCCTGGGCGAACTTCCCAGAACGGTGCGGTTTCCCTCCGGGTAGCTTTTTTCGGCGCCTCGGCAACTTTTTTCCCGGTCGGTGTCTCTTGCCTTTTGGAATGTTGCTGAAGGGACGTCTTTTATGCCGGAAATTGATTGGAAACCGCAAGCGGTCACACTTTCCCAGCGAGTGACCCATCCGACTTCGAGGTGGAGGGGGGCTGTGGCCTTGGTGCCTCGGCATTTGCTGGTGCCTCGGTGGTTTGCTGCAGAGGGGGAGAAGTGGAAGGCCGTCGATGGCTCGAGCGATCCCGTGCGTTGGCTAAAGCAAGCCTATCGCGACGCTACCATCATCACACGGGTGGGTCCGGTGCACGCGGATGGAGCGGAAGAGGCGTCGGGTCGGCCTACCTCGTCGTCGACACTTCCTACGTTAGTGTTGATGATGCTGCGGCACTTGCGAGTCTTTGAAGGGGCCCGCGTGCTCGATGTGGGTACCGGGCCCGGTTACGCGGCCGCCTTGCTTTCTCATCGGCTGGGTGGGAACTGTGTGACCAGTATCGACGTGGATCCTTACCTGGTGGAAGTGGCCAGGGAACGGCTGGGGGGTTTGGATCTACGGCCGACCCTGAAGGTTTGTGACGCGACCGGGCCTTTGCCCGGGCAGTATGACCGAATTGTGGCCACCGTTTCGGTCAGGCCCGTTCCGCCCTCCTGGCTCACCGCTCTGAAGCCGGGCGGAGTGCTGGTGACCACTTTGGCCGGGACCAGTTTGATCGTGACCGCCACCAAGCAAGAAGACGGCACGGCTGTCGGCCAGGTGGTCTCGGATGGGGCTGGTTTCATGTCCACCCGAACCGGCCTGGACTATCCCCCGGCCGTCGAGCTTCCCTTTCACGACGAGGAGGGGGAGGAGGTTTACCAGGGTCGCTTCCCGGTTCCTGATATCGAGAATTCGTGGGGGTTGGCCTGCATGCTGGAGGTGACGTTGCCGGGGGTGAAACATCGGTTCAAAGATTCCCCCGAGGGCCAACGGACGACCTGGTTGACTCACCCGGACGGGTCGTGGGCCCGGGCCAGCTCTCACGGTTGCGAGCCGCCCACCGTGCACGAAGCGGGCCCGCGCAAACTCTGGGGCGTCTACGAGACGATCTGCTGCGACTGGTTTGTGCGCGGGGGTGGCTACCCGCTGGTCAACTCCAGTCTCAAGATCACCCCCGATGGGGTGTGCCACCTGTCAAACTGGGGGTGGCCGGGGGCAACGATAGGTTAACGAACGGCGCAATGAATGGGCACGATGGCTTCCACGGTGCCCACGCGTGCGTGGACGTTGAGGTCCGAAGTCCTGAGGTCGGAGCTGAGGACCAGCAGATTGCCATCCGTGAAGCCCGAATTCTCACTGGCGGCCAACGGCTGGTTGACCCGATTGGTGAGCGTCCAGGTAATCGTCGGTGCGCTGCCCTCCTGAAAGTCCTGCACCTGGGCGTCACCACTGGCCGGGTCGAGATAGAAGAGAACCGCCGAGAAGCGCTGCTGAACCGGGGTTTGCGGAGTGGGAATGTTAAACTCCACATTTCGCGGAAAAGGCTGAATGGAGCTCAAATGGGGTAGAGAGGGGCTGGCCGGTGGCTGCACCACCACGCTGGCCACCTGCGCCACTTGAAAATTGAGACCGCCCTGCGGCTTGAAGTATTGGCAGCTAAACGTCACCGGCGTGAGCGGCCGCGGGTTGAGTTGGGCGTGCCAGGTGATCAATCCCTCGCTACCCGGCAAGTTGGAAATGCTGGCCATGGAATCATCGCTGCTAGACCACACCACTCGTCCGCTCACGTCGATCTCCGCGCTGTTCCCGGTTCCCCCATTACCATTGGCGGCACGCACCGTGGCCAGCGCCCGCACTTGGGACCCAAGCACTTCGAGACGAACGCTCAGCGGGTCGACCTGGCCCAATTCGGTCACAAAGTTGTCATCGGGACCCGGATAGCTGCGCACCAGAACAATGTCATTGTTGTGAAAGGAAGCCACTCTATTTTCATGTTTACCATTGTCCAAATTTACCTTGGCCGTTTCGTCCGAGGCCCACACGGTGTGGTCCTTATCCATATAGGAAATGTCCCAGCCCAGTCGGTACAACACCTGCGAACGCTCCTTGTCGGCCACCTGTTGGGCATCGTAAGCGGGCTCGATGTGGGCATGGTAGAGCAAGTCCATCAATTCGTGTTTGGTAGGTAGGCGCCATCCGCTGGTGTAGGGTCCGGTGCCCGGAAAATTTTGAGCTTCTTTGACCGCATCGGAATGCCCGCGCTGGTGAAAATTGGTACCGTCGCGATCGGTAAACCACATTAAGCCGTTCTTGCGGTCCAGAAATACATGATCGGAGGGAAGTGGATCGGGTAATTGCAATTGAACCGATTTTCGGTCCTGGGCCCACTTTCGAAAGTCCGCCTGGCCCTGACGAATGTTCGCCACCAGGATGCTCGAGTTCTGACTGAGATGCAATTGTTCGGCGTCCAGGTTGGCGCCTTGCTGAAAGCAGGCAAGATAGTAGTCGAGAACCGATCGGCGCGGGCTCAGAATGCTGTTGGTAAAAGCCTCATAGCCCATGTAGATATTCAGATCGGAATTGATTCCCAGCGGAGGTCCATCCACCGCCGTCAAGAGACGTTCCAGCCGCCGTCCGACACCGCCCACGGCTGAAGTGCCCAACAGATTGTCGCTCAGTTCGTTCATCGCCGTTCGCGCCGCAAAAACATTAAACGAATTGACCACGGCCGACACCGCCGAACTGACGCTGTTGACCGGAATGGGAGCGGTCACATTAGCCTGCACCGCGTTGCCGATGGTGGTGGCCAGCGTGCTCGACTGCAGCTGGATGGGTTCGACCGCGTCGCTGGCCAGGCGGGCCACGGCCTGATTGTAGTCATTTTGGGCATTCCCGCGGGCCACACTGGCGGCCAGCGAAGTGATTTGATCGGAAAGCGCGCGGATCTGATTGGAAATGTCCAGCATGGTGGGGAAGGGGTTGTTGAACCCTAAAGATTCGCACACCCAACCCACGGCCGACTCCGCCCCCGCTTGCAACACGCCCTTGAGACCGTCTTTGGCCACCACCTTGGCGCATTCAGAGAGGAAGTCGATGACCCCATCGGGCACTTCCACAAAAGCGTGCGTCCGCCCCGTTTCGGCCTGCTCAGCCAGCTTCACCAGGAACGCCCCCAGTCCCCCGTGCGGCCCCGCCTCGCGTAGCAGGGTGCCCACCACAAAGTAGCCGTGGCGAGAATTGTCCAACGATTCCGGCGTGCAGCTGGGAGGCGCCCCCAGAAATCGCACCACCCGCGCGGCCGCCTCGTCGCGCGTCCACTCCTGATGCCGACTGTGCATCAGCAAAGCCAGGGTGGTGGGCACATTCACCACCACTCCCCGGGCCTCGCCTTCCACCTCCGCCCCCAGTTTTTCGCCGTCGGGCAGGTCCACCTGGATTAGAAAGTGGGACGGCAGATTGGCCTGGCCGGGGATTTCCCCCTCGGCCGTGGTCGTGGCTTGCCCCAGCACCTTCCCTTGCAGGTCGCGGAAGGTGATCGGGGCCAGCGCCACCGCCTTTTGCAAATACACTCGCCCCAGAGGCCGGGCCTGCGCCGGAGCCGGGATGGCCCCGCCCAAATCGGTTCCGACGCTGACGCTGGAGTTACCGCAGCCGGCCAGCAAAGCACCCATCAAAAGACTCCCCAGCCACCCGTACCGCAATTTCATTGCACCGCTTTCCCGTCCGCCCACCCAAGCCCCAAGGTTCCTCAGCCCGCCAGCTAAACCTCTGCCCAGAGTGAAGGCAAAGGGGGCGACGGCAAACCTCCCCAAATGAAACTGGGGAAAATTGTGGTCCTGGGCTGTTTACTGACGAGCCTGGCGCTGGCTGAACCGCCCGCTCAGGACTATAGTTCTTTTCTCGAGTGCGTGAACACGGCCCTGATGGCCGGCAGGTACTCCGAAACGGCCGATTGGGTGCGGGCCAATCCGGCTTTTGCGAAGAAAACTCTTCGCCACCTGCTACGACCAGTCTAAGCGCGAAAAGAGAAGCCCGGCCGAGGTGTTGCTGGACGACCGGTTGCTCACCATCATCGCGCTGGAGTTGGAGAAGGTCGGGGACGGCGAGGTCGCCTTCGATACGCAGGCGTTCGGACTGCTTCATCCGCACCACCCGGTCCTCGCTGACCAGGGTGAGTTCGTGGTCGACCTGGTTGAGGCGGATGCGGATGTAGGCGTCGAGGCTGGCGAGTTGTCATTCGACCAGGACTTCGTTGCGGACGGAGAGTTCGGCCAGACGCCCCAGGCGGCGGTCGGCGAGGCGGTTCTCCAGGAGTTCGAAGCCGGTTTCCCAGCCTGCGGGCAGTCCCCCGGTGGTCTCAGGGGTGCTGGTTGAGCTCGGTGCGCAAGATGGGCTTGTTGCGCAGTTCGTTACGCAGCAATCCGCGATGGCCGATGAGGTAGAGGTAGAACTGGCTCATCCAATCGTCGCTCTGGACGGCCAGGAAGGTTTCGGTGAGGTGGGTCATGAGGTCGCCGGGTTCGACCATTTCCAGGATGTTGTTGTCGCGCCAGTGTTTGGCCAGCTCGGGGTCGGCGGTGACGCCGTGGGCGGCCCAGTGCAGGTCGTTTCGAGCGGTGAGAGCGCGCAGGTTGGGGGTGGGGAAGAGCTTGCGCAATTCTTCGCCGCGGGGGTTGGGTGGGGCCTTCAGGTGGCCCAGCAGGTGGTTTCCGGGCTCTCGCCTTTCTGCCAGTGGAGGAAGAGCTTGCGGGCGGCGCGTTGGTAGATGCCCTGGCTGGAGTCGTCGGGGCAGGCTTCGACCAGCGTTGCGGTGCCTGTCTCGAGGTTGAGGCGCAGTCGGCCCATTCGCGATTCGTCTTCCCCGAAGGCGTAGTCGGCGCTGTCTTCATTTGTGGAGAGTCGGCGGATGGCTATGTACATAGGATCTAAACCTCGGGCGTCGAGTATGGAGGAAATTCTGATTCGGCGGCGCCAAGCTCTGCTTCAAGTCGGCGCCCTCGATTCTCGGGCGAGGATCTTCATCGCGATCAGGTCGCCCAGGCTAGCAACCGGGACTCGGACATTCGGGAACACTTCCAAGGCTTCCGACCTGGACACGATCATGCTTTCGATGCCCGAGGATGCAAAGAGTAAATCGATGACCACAGGCTCCTGAGCTTCCGGAGGAGCCAGGCGAGCAGTCGCCAATCGGTTATGCGATAGCCGGCACTCTGGAGCGCGAACAATAGTTGTTCGCTGGCCTCGTCATCAGAGCTGCTGACCGCCAGATCCAGGTCTTTCGTGAAGCGTGGGTTTGTTCGAGCTCCGACAGCCAGACCACCGATCAGACACCAACTTGTTCCAGCAGTTTGAAGGTGCTGTCCGATTTGGAGAAGGTATTCTGGGAAGCGGTTCAAGGCAGGTCGCGGAGGCGAAGCCCCGGGGCAACTGGTTGGTCTTGGACCCATTGGGAGAGTCGAGCAGCGATCTCCTCAGGGCTCTCCCGTGGATGAGAGCGCGCAAGGTTCAGTCGCTTCATCTCCATGCCGGCACCCATCATTTCCAGAGCCAGGCGTAGCCTGGCAGCGCTGTCGTTCTCTCCTGCTTGGAAGGGGCGAACCAGGGAGTGGAGGAGTCGGCGACTTTCGGACATACTCTTGCATTCGCGTTACGCTCAGGGCGCTCCTCGCTTGGGGGTCGGTCGGCTGAGGCCAGGCAACCGCTGGTCAGGAACATTGTCACCGCTGACCGGTTGCGTGTTCGGATGCGGTCGTCAGAGGGCTCTCTCTGAGTGGGGGATGGAGTCCATAGGTGGCCAGGCCGGCCGCGAAGGCGGCGGCCTGGTGGGCGCGGACTTCATCGAAGCTGAAGGCGGTCGCTCCCACGCCCAGGGGGCCGTGGGATTCCCCGTAGCGCGAATCATAGGTCAGCGTGGACCAGAGCCTTTTGCAGGCCAGCCGGCGAGATGGAAATGCCGAACCAATCCATGAACAGTCTGCTCATCTTGCGAAACGTCATACCCGACTGGGTCCGCAGCAGTGTTGCCAGCGCTACCAGGTTGTGTCCGAAGGTGACCCCGGCAGCTCCCACGGCTCTCGACGGCATGTCTGGATGCTGCGATGATTTTCGCTGGTTGCAGTTGTCGCACTGCCCTGACTCGGTTCGAGGAATGTCGACGACGAAGTGCTCGTGGGTCTGTTTGCCCTCAAGCGCGCACCGCCGCAGTCGGGGTAACACTCAATCTCCACTTGCCGGGTCTGTTGAACTTGCCCATCGGCAGGTGGCTTCTTGTAGCTCGCCGGATGGCCGGCTCTCCGGCCATCCGGCGGCTTGCGTTGATCGCGAGCCTTACGGAAAGGAGCCGCTTGCTGCTTGCCTTCTCTCTCAACTTTCTCGAGCCGGGATTTCAGGTCGGCGACCTGGTCGCGCAGTTTGCCGTTCTCAAGCTCCAGGTCATGAAGCCTGGACTCCTGGCGCGTTCAACTTGGCCAGAATTTCTTCGAGCGTTCCCACCCGTGTGATATTCCCGCCAGACTTTCGTGTAGCTGCTCAGGCAACTTTTAACGGTAACCACATACAGCCGCGTGATTGCTACTTAGTGGGGGCAGAACCCAAGTGCGGTCATGAAAGAGATACTGGGAATTCCTTGTCGTACCTACTTTAGCAATGTCTGACAGGGCGATCAGGGGTGTGGGGGAAATGTCCTTGGTTACGGGGTTTTCGGGCTATGGCGTTCTGCTCGAGTTGGGACTGGCATGGGGTGTTTGGAATGCTTGGGATACTTTTGGTACACCGGTTTCTGTGTCTGAGTATTCGATAGCTATGATGGGCGTGGTCGGGCATTCCTAGTCCGTTGCGGGAAGGCGGAGCGCGTCCCGCTCGTTGCCCTGAGTTCCGATCTTCACGTGCAGGATCACCAAATACCTGAACTTCATTTACTGCCGAGCGCCTCATTCCTCATTCCCTAG
>JAHBVR010000006.1 GCA_019637395.1 Vulcanimicrobiota bacterium | reverse complement strand
CCGGAGCTGTGAAGGCGGGGGCCGCGCGGTTCCCGCTGGATGAGTTCGGCTTCCTGGGCCAGCATTTCTTGCCAACGTCCTTCCACTTTGCCGCGTTTTTTGTCGATCTGCCGGGCCAACTTCAGGAAGACTTGAAAGTGGTTGTGCTCGGAGCCCCAGAGAGCTCTGTAGAGCTTATTGAGCTGAGGGTCGGGACAGAGGCGGCCGAGGATTTCGAACCGTTCGCAGGAGCGCAGTTCGATCAGGGCCGATACGAGCAAGCGGTCAACCAGTTCTTCTTGGCCGGATCCCATCCGAATCATCTCCCGAAGTCCCGAGGCGTAGGTGCTTTTGTGCAGGCGGCTGAGTTGGCGGCCGCGCTGGGCCAGTAGCTTGCTGACCTTGAACAGGTGGTCGGTTTCGTCGCGGGCAATGGACGCCAACGTGGTCACCCAACCGATGGGCGGGGCCGGCTGAGGCCAGCGGTTGAGCAGATCCATGGCGTTCGTGGCGGCTTTGCGTTCCAGGTGAGCGTGATCGTCGAGCAACTGGCAGACGTCTTCCATGGCGCTTTGCGCCCAGGAATCAGGGGTGTGCCAGTGGAGCGGCAACGGTTCAGTGCTCATGGGGGCAGTTTGGGCGGGCTGTTTCCTTGCTCCTGCCCGAATTCTGTGCTTTCATGATCAAATCCAACGAAGGAGCTTTTCAGATGCAACGCAGCTTTTGGTTCGGTCTGATGCTTATAGCGGTGGGAACTTCGGCTTTCGCCGACCCCCAGGCCAAAGTGCGTAAGATCAACGATCAGGAGAACTCCTACACTTACTACAACTGGAAGCCGAACCGCCCCAAGGTCCAGCCCGCGGCCGCCCCGGCAACCAATCCATCAACATCGGCCCCCAGCGCCGGCTACACCCCGATCCGCCCTACTCCGACCCTGCTCAACCCGGCCAGTGGCTACGTCGACCCCACCCTCGGCTACCCGCTGCCACAACCGGTAGTGCCACCCGCCTACTACGGCCCCGGTCCCCAAAGCTACTACTCCAGTCCTTATTTCAGCAGCGGCTTTTACAACACCGGCTATGCCTACCCGGGTCTGCAGGTGAGCAACAACGGCTATTTCACGGGTCTGTCCCTGAATGGCGTCTACCGCCACGGCAACTTTACCATCCGCGCCGGCAACCCCGGATTCTATGGCCCTGGCTTCAACGGTTTCCGCGGCGGCCGATTCAATGGGGGCGCTCCAGGCGGATTTCGTGGTGGCTTCGTACCGGTCCGGTAATCTGGGGGACTAGGGGCCCACGGTTCAAATCCGTGCACTCCGACCAACGAAAAAGCCCGCAACAGCGGGCTTTTTTACTTTTCTTGGTGTCTCGATGTGAAGCTAAGATCTGCCCGCTGATCACCGATCTGATCACCGGCCGAGACCGCCAGCTTTTTTCCAATGTTTATAAGGGATTGCAGCTACGTGCGGGCTGAGATCGCGACGAATACTAGCCGAAGCTACGCCACCTGCCTGGCAGCAAGCGTGACCCGACCAGCGCCTTCCAAAAAGGTGTTCAAAAGGTCAGGGTATACACTTGACAGCATAGGCTTTGATGGTTAACCTTGAAGTAATTGAGCTGAGTCACTCCTGTTTGCCGATTAATCTTCAAACCACTGTGGCATTAGTACGCTTCAGTCGCACTTGGCGCTACCATCCAGCCATGGTCATCTGCCTAACAAAGGCAAGGCGAAAAGAAACACAGCCCAGCCCAGCTAGAGGAGCTGGTGTCCTATTTGGATTTGAGGAGGCCAAGTTGCTAATCGAAACTGAAATCCCGGTGTTGGACGAGCTTCAGCATCGACTTGATATCCCAGCCTCCTACTACGAAAAATCTGTGGAGCGCTACAAGGCCATCGGCGAGTGGCTTTGCCGGGAGGCTTCTACCGTAAGAGACTTCGCTCCGGACATCTATTCTCACGGGTCCTTCCGCCTTGGCACCGTGATTCACCCTTTGTCGAGGGAAGGGGCCTACGACCTTGACTTAGTGTGTTGCATCAACCTGAACACCGGCGAAGTCAGCCAAAAAGACCTTAAACAATTGATCGGCCGCGAAATTGAACTCTACGCCGAAAGGTTTTCCATCAGCGCGCCAGTCGACGAGAGTCCCCGTTGCTGGCGCCTGGATTACGCTGACGAGCTGTCCTTTCACATGGACATACTCCCCTGTGTTCCCAGGCCTACGGACGTGAGGGCTCAAGCTCAGGAGGGAGCTTATTCGGGCTCCGTCCTGATCACCGACAATCGTTTGAGTAACTACGCGCAGTTGAGTCCTCAGTGGCTAACCGCCAATCCTTTGGGAATCGGCAGCTGGTTTGAGTCACGCTGCATCACCACCCATCTGTTTGAAGCTAAAATGGCGCAAAAATCAATCGCCGAAGTGCCCGCTTATACCTGGAAAACACCTCTGCAGAAAGCGATTCAGGTGCTAAAGCGCCACCGAGATAGGACTTTCCGTGATAACCCTGAGTTTGCTCCGAGTTCCATGATTATTACCGTCTTGGCCGCCCTGGCCTACAAAGGCACGGTGACTCTGACCGATAGCCTCAACGACATTCTTAGCGACTTTACCGCTGGACTCACCAGCCGGGGGTGCCGCCTTCCCAACCCCACGAACCAAGAAGAAGACTTCGCTGAAAAGTGGAAGCTGCGGCCAGCTCTGGAGACTAACTTTTTTTCCTGGTTGGCTCAGGCACGCAGCGATATCATGAATCTGGCTACGGTCCAGCGGTTTAGCGAGTCTGTAAGTTTGGCCAAGAAAGCTTTTGATGTGGACTTGGCTGGGCGACAGCAACTCCGACCATCAAGCGAACTCCCGGCCACTGGCCCGACTGTCATCGTCTCTCCACCTAAGCCCTGGGAGAGAAAATGAATGGGGCCTACCTTTCTGTCCCAACTTGAACAGGTGTTGATGCGTTGGCCGGATTTGCGTATGCAACCCCAGGAAAATGCAAGCGCGGTTGAACTTTGTGGTACCCTGGACTTCACGGCTATCCACGCAGGCTCTCCAGAGATAGCTGACGCCTACGAGCTATCCATTCAGTTCCCAATCGAGTTTCCTAAGGGTCTTCCGCAAGTCCGAGAGATTGGCGGGCGGGTACCCAAGACTTTCCATACCAATCCTGACGGTACTTTGTGTCTGGGCACTGACTTTCGCTTGAAGATGATTGCACGCCAGGCTTCTGGAGCCGTAGCTTATCTCGAGCGGGTCGTCGTCTCATATCTCTACAGCTACTCTCACTTGATTCAGTTCGGCAGGCTACCCTACGGAGACTTGAGCCATGGTGATCAAGGCGAAATCGAAGACCTGTTGAGCTATTTTGAAGTCAACCAAGTCACGATTGCCGCCGAACTTCTGAAAGCGACCCAAGGAATTGGTGCTCCGCTATCTCTCCACTTTCCGTGCCCGTGTGGAAGCAAAGTTCCCCTATCATCTTGTCATGGCGCGAAGATCGGCAAGTTAAGGGAGGCTCTCTCGAGGGAAGAGCTTTCTATCCTGTGGATGGCGTTGGCTACAAAAGTTGAGGGCGGCCGAAGATTGAATCGTCTTTCCCTTTTGAATTCGTCGGTCCTCATAGCATCACGAGAGGTCGACTTTGCACGCCTTTACTACATGCAGCGTAACCGGCCTGGTTGGAAACAAAGGCCGGCAAAGTGAGTTTGAATGCTGTCTTTCAGGGGGGAGGCGTCAAAGGAATCGCGCTAGTGGGTGCTTTAGCACGGGTCGAGGAGGATAATGTAGTATTTTCAAGTGTAGCTGGAACATCGGCGGGCTCCAGTGTGGCCGCTCTATATGCTGCGGGTTATAAGTCCGAAGAAATGAAGGGTATCTTGGAACAGACAAGGTTTTCGGACTTTGCAAAGGTGGAGCCGTTAGGCCTAAGCAGAATCACACGGATGTGCTCTCGTTGGGGGCTCTATGAAACCTCCGCCCTGCATGATTGGATTTCCCAGCATCTCAGAGCAAGAAACGTGCGGACATTCAAAGACATCAAGCTAACCGATCTGAAAATCGTGGCCAGCGACATCTCCAAACGCGAGCTAGTGGTTTTCTCCAAGAATACTCACCCGGATATGAGTGTAGCTGATGCTGTCGTTCTTTCCAGTTCGATCCCAATATTTTTCGTGCCAGGGAAACTCGACGGTAAAGTTCTCGTGGACGGTGGGATGTTAAGCAACTTTCCTGTCCATCTGTTTCCAGATTGGGAGAGGACCTTGGGGTTCCAGCTCCTGGGAGACCCAGCTCCTCCTCCGACCTCCCTGCGGGGTTACTTCAAGTCATTGCTCAACACCATGCTCGAGGCACATGATAAGCGTACGATAGCGGGACGTCCCAGTGCCAACATTATTCAGATTGAGACCTGCGGAATACCTGCCACGAAGTTCTCGCTGAGTCAGGCCGACTCAAAGATATTGTATGGTGCTGGTTTCCAGGCCGCCTCAAGCTTTCTTTCGACCCACCCAAATGCTTGTGTTAGTGGCCTCAGAATTGCCAAGAGGCCTGAGGAGCTACTGTTCGTTTCGTTGCCCGACAAAGAACTTTCATCAGAAGAAAAGATTCGCATTTCGTTTTCATCTTTGGTGAGAGTTGTTTTTAAAGGGCGTTACTTGTTGGTCAAAGGCGGGCGGATCTCGGACCAGTTTCAGCCAGTCGGGGGAGTCTGGAAATATTATTCGAGAATGGAATCTCAGTTCAGGAGATGGGGAGTCGAGCAGGACGACAGGTTTCAGGTAGACCAGCGCAGCAAGAGCGACCTGCGTCTCTTTGTGCCGTTAGGCAACCTTAGCAGTTTTGTAGAGTGGTATCAGACTGGCAGTGGCCGGGAGACGTCCCCCTGGAGAGAATTCCGAGAGGAACTCTTGGTCTCGGGAATCTTGCCGGAGGACGCGTTCCACAACATAGAGTATGAACATATACGCACAGTGGTGCGGGGTGTAGAGTGGTGCGAGCGTTTCGGCTGCTACGAGTTGAGGATGGCTGAGATTTTTGACCTTTGCCCCACCGCCGCGCAAGAGGAATGCTTTAGACAGAGCCAGGGGCAGGACGGCGACGGGCGATTCCTGTGGGCTGAAGAAAGCCTGATACGGTCAGGTGGTTACGATTCCGGTCTCCAGAGAGATGCTGCGCGGGTGTCTGACAACGCTTCCTGGCTCCTCTGATCCAAGGCCCTTGGATCGCACCGGGTTCCCCAAAAACTTTGGAT
Organism: Vulcanimicrobiota bacterium; assembly: GCA_019637395.1. GTDB lineage: Bacteria > Vulcanimicrobiota > Xenobia > Xenobiales > JADMJV01 > JADMJV01. Next base: position 334,759 of record JAHBVR010000006.1, on the reverse strand, counting down.
CTGATCGTAAGTTGTGAGTGATGTGGGGGATTGTGCGTCAGGAGTCAAGGTGTGTAGGAACTCATCTCTTTTCAAGGTGCTTGCGTAGCCAGGAATCCAAATCCGGGAGACGCACCCAGTACCTCGGCTTGGCTTGCGGTTTCCCGTCAGGGGCGAAGAAGAACACGGTCAAGTCCTGGCCGACCGCGGCGCGCAGTTTGGCCTGGCTGACTCCTACGAGCTTTGGTGCTTCTCGCAGCGTGTAGAACGGGCCGACAATAAGCTCTTCAAGCCTCTGCATGGTCGTTCTTGCGTCTTTCGGGACAAGTTTTGCTCGCCACCGCTGACGGGGCTGTCGGGGTTCCAGTCAAAACAAGCAGCGGTCAAACCAATTGAGGAGGGCGCTCGCTTTGACCAGCCACCTTGGCTTCGCGGGATTTTCGCCATCTTTAGATAGCCGCTTGCCGTCGAGCTGACCCTCTTTCAATGCTTTCCGGACAGCTGTTGTGGAAATTGGCAGCAGACTTGCGGCTTCCGTGACGGTAAGATAAGGGTCACTCGCTGCCAGTCTCATCTGCTTGCGTTGCTGTGCAGGGCCATCTTGTTGCGCCAGAGGGGCAGCCTTCTTCAAGCGACGACTTAACTTCCAAGCGCGGGCCGGCGCTTCCTCGAACTCAATTCGAGCACTGAAGCCTCTCGACATGAGAGCCGCTTCGTTTTCGGATAGCCAGTCGAGGAGATCAGACATCCGAACCAGGAGCGTACCATTATTTGGCGACCACCTAAATGGATCCGCCGAAAAACGCAGTGCGTTAAGGGCTCTCTTGCCTGCGGCCACTCGCAGAAACTTGGCTGGAACTCCCGAATATACCGCAGCTTGCGCCAAAGTCAGCATCGGGTCTTCAGTCAATTTCGGTATAACCTCGAGGGGCTCAAAAACAGTTTGCCGAAGTCTACCCGGGGAAACTCGACTGCTCCTATTTTCCGGCTCTATTTGCGGAGGCAGAGGCAACCTGCGTTCAGCCGGTTGGTTGCCGGCTTGAAGCGGAATGATGCCAATTTCTCCGCCTGGCTGCGGCTCCACCAACTCCACCAATCGGGCGCTGACCAATCGCAGTAATTGGGACTGGGCCGAGCCACTGTGTCGGTGGCTTGATGCCCTCCACAGGTCCGAAAGCGTTAGCGGGGCGCGCTTCTTCAAGAACTCGGCGCTGATTGTTTCATACAGTTCGCGAGTCTTGTCAGGCTGCACGATCAGCCGTTCAATCGGAAGTGACTTGTCCAAGGTCTCCCTGGCTACCAGAATGGTATCAATGTTGCGCGCCACCATTTGGGCAGTCTCTTGGAGCTGCTCGACGAAGCGCTCCTGAGCCGCGCGCTCAGTTTCAACCCTGGCTGCGGACTTGCCTACAATTGGAATTGTCACTTTTCTCATTCTCGTGTATCTCCTAGCTCCTAGACTGCGGCTGCAGATGGCTCTTTTGTCTCCTTGATTAATTGAGGTCGGCTTTGGCGGACCTGATCACAGACCTATGCCCTCCGATGTATTCGTGGCTACTAACGCCCTCCTTGTCGGGCATCAGCTTGAGGCCGGCGCAGGCCAGGGCATCCAAGATCTCGATCGCGGTGATTTCATCCCAACCACACAAGGCGAGTTCATCTGCGAGCCACTGAGCGCGCTCCATCTGCGTTTCGGGAATCCGGTCTTCGTGTTCAGCCATCCCCGAGGGTTCGCAAAAATGGCGAACCTTCCCTCGAGGATTGCGCGCCCATCGTTGATGAGGAATTGACGACGTTCCCTTCACCAGAAGGCCGGGGCCCCAAAATGGAGAACCACTGTCGATGCAGTCCGCTTCAGCTACAAGTGGCCACCGGCTCCGCCAGAGGGAGTTTCGTGTCCGCTGATACTTCGGATTGGAGTTGGCTTCCCGAGGTGAACGCCCAGCCCGACAGTCCATTCTCTTATCGGAAAGCGGCACTCGTCTGTTGTTGCGCCATCGTTGCCCTTTGTTTCTGGTTTCCCAACATTCCTCAGAAAAGCGAGGAGCCGCGCCCCCGGCAAATGGAGCAGGAACTGGAAAGCACAGATTCTTTTACGGCCTTCCTGCAGGCCTTCAGGGAGAGAACGCGAGGCTGCGACTATTTCTACTCGGAGAAGGGCCACGACCATCTCGAATCCTGGTTGGTCACGGCGAACCTCAACCCGAAGGTGCGTCATCTGCGCGAAACCCCGTCAGCAATGGGCCTCCTGGGCGAGGGCAGGTCACTGTCGATACTCCAATTCACCTATCCGGTTGCGCCATGCTTCGAAAACCTGAACCAAGGCAAGTTACTGCTCCATCGGGAGTTTTCGACCTTAATTACCCCCGTCCCAACCGGAGGATACCAGGAACCGCACGGCAACGGACTTCATTACACTCCGTTTTCGTTTGAATTCGGTTCTGGGCGGTATCTCAGCCTTGCCAAGGGCAAGGAAGAGTCGTCCCTTCGAAATCAGGCTGAAGTCCAGCTTGGAAGTAGCAGCTTTTTCTTGGGATGCATCTCAGGAACAACTTTCTCCAATATCGGCTCGATTCCATTCGATGAATTCCCCGCTTCGGGAGCAATCAATTTGCGGGTCAACTGGAAGGATGCCGACTTCACCGATTCATTCCAGGTCAAAATATCCGACTACGAGCGAGGATTTCGCCTAGAACCAAGCAGGACTGTGCGCCCATTGCCCTCCAGAAAGGTCCCCGCCAGCACAATCTTTTGGTGTTGCATTCAGAGCTTGCTGGGAAGTCTAACCGTTCTGTTTCTTCATAAGCAACGCAAGATCAGCCAGCGGTCGACGACCTGCTGTGCTGAAGGGATCTCTCGCCCAGGCTAGCACAGGGCAACATCACCCCTCGAAATCAGGGTTCAGGCGGCGAGCCTCCTGAAGTATCTCCTTCGGGTCTTTCCAGCGTCTCTGCTCCGGTGCATCCTGACCCCATAGTAGCTGGTGCATCTCCTGCAGTCGCGAGTCTTTGCTACGGGCATCCTCGCGCAGCTCCCAAAGAAGCCAGCCCATCGCAGTTTCTTCCGGAGTAATTTGGCGAGCTTCAATTCGGCGGACAAAGCGCACGAAGACATCCTTGGACAAATTCTGGTCCTTGGGATAAATGCCCGTGCCGCTTCGACTCTTGGCAATGGCGTCTTTCAGTCTCGCCAGGATTTTCTGATACTCACCGACCAACGCCCGACTCTCGTCAACGGGTAGCGAGTGAAACTTGAAGAAGCTCTTTTCCGGCCCCCTGAGCTCGTGCCAGATGTCGGTTGCCATCGAAATCAGCAGAAAGCGCTCCTGAGCCCGCCCTTCATTGTCCGTGTTCATCTGCAGGCCGCTACAAAAAATGGAGTAAATGTTGCGGCGGGCCGACTCGATTTGCTCCAGCAATGGCGCCTTCTCGCGCTCACGCTTCTCTTCCTGAGACTTGGGATCCAATCGAAACCAACGCATGAGCGTCTGAACGGCGCTTTGCACCTCGGTTTTGCCGGTCTGGGCCTTCAGGCAAGTCTGTACGCTGTTGTAAAGCGCGCCGAGGCCGAAAGGCTTCGTAAGATAAGCCTGAATGTGGACTTCGAGCGCCCTCAGTACCACCTCGTTCTCGGAGAATCCTGTGATGACGATACAGGGAAGGTCGCCGTGGCGGGGCGTCTTCCGAATGGCCTCCAGCGCCGAGATTCCGTCCTTGTTTCCGGCCAAGCGGATATCGGTGACCATCAGGTCGTAGTGATTGCGTCCGGCCAGCTCGATAGCCCCAGCGGCGTCCTCCGAGGTGTGGACCGTGCAGCAAATAGCCTGCAGATTGTCGCGGAGTTCTTCCTGCAGGTCGAGGTTGTCCTCAAGCAACAGCACCCTGGTGCTCATGCTTTTTGTTGCTCAGCTATAGGATGGGCTCTGTCCACCTTGAACCAGTTTGAAAGGAGCAGCCAGTGACCTCTCTTGGTGTGTCAAAAATACCGCTGAAGCCCCCCAATCAAGAGGTGGTTCTGTTCCTGCGCAATCTGCTGGTGATGCTGCAGGCGGGAGTCTCCCTCCCCCGCTGCCTGCAGTCTTTGAAGGCCCAGACTCAGAACCGGTCGATGCAGAACGTGCTGGAGCGGCTGCTGGCTCAGATTGAAGAAGGCAAGAGTCTGTCACAGGCGTTTCACGCCGCCGGCGACGTTTTTGATCCCTTTGTGACCGCCTTTTTGAAAGTAGGCGAAGAGAGCAGTCTCCTGGCAGCTTTGGAGGCTATTGCTATCTACTATGAAAAGAGTGACCGTTATTCGCGCAAAGTTTCGTCGGTTCTGGTTTACCCGGCTCTGGTGTTATCGATCGCTCTGATCCTCCTTGTGCTTATCTCCAGCGTATGCAGCCGTATGCTTTTGCCGTTTTTTCAATCGCTGCACCTGGAACTGGGTTTGCTTTCGCGAGTGGTGCTTCAAGCCGGCGTATTCTTTGGGGATTGGCGCTTCTGGCTGGCGATGGTCAGCCTGTTGCTGATCTGGATTCGCTTCTTTCCGTTGCTGCGCAAAGCCGCTTGGCGCAAGCTGGGACCTATGACTCTGCGCTGGCGATTCGTACGAGCTCTTGTGCAGGCCCGCTTCGCTCGGTCCTTTGGAATGCTGGTCGGAGTCGGCAATAGCCTGGTGGTAAGCCTGGGTCAGGCCGGCAAAACTGCCGGCCACAGTTCTTTCAGCGACCAGCTCGGACAGGCCGCTGTTTTGGTGGTAGAAGGTGAACCTGTGGCCAAAGCCTTGGTGAATTCAGAAGTGTTCGAACCGCTATTTTTGCAACTGATCGATATTGGAGAGGAGTCGGGCACGCTGGAAAAGCAGCTACTTTGGCTTGCGGATACCTATGAGATGCTTTTCGAGGAGCGGGTCGATGCGCTTCTCCTCTGGATGGAGCCGGGGCTAATGGCGGGATTGGGCCTTTTGACCGGAGCCTTTATCTTCGCCGTGGGCTCGCCCCTTGCCCAGGTCATGGGGAAGCTATGAAACGCAGAGGCGCCAGCCTGGTGGAGATTGTCGTCGCCTTCTCCATCTTCGTCTTCATCCTGGTTGTGTTTTTCCTCAGCCTCGGCGTTCAGATTCGCAGCGAACGCCGCGCCGTCTATTGCTCCCGCGCTAATTCTCTGGCCAAAGCTGCTCTGGTGAAAGCCAAGGAACTTACAGTCGGTCAGACGGGTCAGGAATCCGAGTTATTCGAGGGCCTGCAGTTCAAGGTGGACTACGCCTCTCAATCACTGCCCGGGCCAGCAGAAGCCCGTTTTCGCCAGTTACGCGCCAAAGTTCAGGTCTCGCGACCGCCGGACGCGACCGTGATTTACGAGGCCATGCAGAGTCAGCGTGTGGCGGACTTACCCCTGTGAAGAAGGGCTTCACGCTACTGGAAGTTTTGATGGCCACCCTGCTATTTGGCCTTCTAAGTGCCCTGCTCTACGGTCTGATGATTCAAGGTTTGCAGCGCTCGCGAGCCCTGGCCAACGCGACCGTCCGACAGCACCAGGGTCAGGTGCTGCAAGCAATGCTTCACAATGACTTACTCATGTCAGCTCCAGAAGGCTGCTTGATTCAGAGCGACTGTCTGGCTGTCGTTCCGTTGAATCAGGTGGATGCGGGTGGCGAGGTACACTGGGCCAATTATCTGCTGCTGTATATGCTCGCGGACAAGACCTTGCAGCGACACGAAGTCCGGACTGACAAGGTCAACTTGAGCGGACTGCAGCTTGGCCAGGTCCAAGCGCCCAAGCTGACCGCCTCCAGCCTGCAGCCTGTCAAAGACGCAGTCCGAAACTGGCAATCCAGCCATCATTGGACTGACCTTGAGGCGTGGGGACTTGAAGCAGTGAGCCGAGACGGTACTCTGAACTACCGCTTACAGGCCACTTTCCAGTATGGGAAACAACAGGATGTGCTGGACGTGCTGCTTTGGTAAAGACATGGTATATTAAGACTATGCGTAAACGGCGTCGTGGTGGTGCGCTCTTGTTGGTGCTGTGTTGCCTGCCTTTCCTGGCCATGATAGCCCTGCTCATGCTCAATCAAGCCACTATGCAGGTTACCGTCATCGACCGCTTCTGGAATAGCCAGAAGGCTCAGGAACTGGCGCGATCAGCGGTGGTCACGACCTATGTTGAGATTCTCAGCAAACGTACCTATGGAGTCGACCAGAACGCCGAAGTCAGGGTGACCATGCCTGAACTCGGCGACCCTCAGGCTTATGGACTGGTGACTTTCCACCGAGACAGCGGACTGCCTTACTCGGTCAACAACTATCAGGGCGAATCCTCCGTGCAAGGATACGACTCGACGGTGGTGCCCAGGGATTCGATCTGCCTCGTTGGCACAGGCAGCTACCGCGGGGTGACCCGACGTTGGATGACTTTTCTGAAGGCGCCACCGTTTGACCGAGCGCTTTCTTCATCCGGCGCAATTCGTTCCACCGGCGGCCTGCTCTTGGGCGCTCTCTCTTCGACAGATGCTCTCCAGGATGGCGAGTTGACTCCCGACGAGTTGAAGCCATCCAGGCTGGTCAGCAACGGCAAAGACAGCGGCGGCGTCGAGGCTCTCAAGATCGAGGGCGAAGCAGAGATTCACGGGGAGTTAAAATCCGCGGGTAGCATCGCCATTCCCACTACGATTAAGGGGAATCCACTGCAGTATCCTAACTCGCAGCCCGAGGAGATGCCGGCGATTAAGGTGCGCGACTATGACCCCGAGTCTCGTCCTTCCCTACAGCGCCTCAGCAAGGATTCTTACGACTCCGAAAAGACCTTTTCTGGGTTTGCCAAGTACAGCGGTTCCCAGGTGACCTTTGAAAAGGGCGTCAAGCTGGATCACGGCGTGCTTTATGTCGACGGCGATCTTGTGATCGACGGGCCGGTCCAGGGCGACGGAGCAATCTTTTGCACGGGTAAAGTGATCATGCGCGGTGGGGCCGACCTAACTTCGGACAACCACGCCGCCATTGTGGCCGAGGGAGACGTCCGCATCCTGGGGAGTGACTCGCAGCGCTCCTATTTCACAGGTCTGATCTACAGCGGCGGCCAGGGTGGCTTCCCTGGGGAGGATGTTGATCAGGATCTGGTGGTGCGCAACGTGACCGTGCAGGGCTGTGTCGTTAACGCCGGTAAGGGCCGGGCCGGCGATGGCTCGGCCATGCAGGTGGACAATGCGCGAATTCTATTTGAGCAGCAGGGTACGCAGGTGATTTTGGAGCCCGGGTTTTCGGGGACTTGGCCGATCCAACTGTCGGGACGTGGTCGGGGTGAGGTCGGGACTCTATCGCTACGCCCGGTTACCGAGGGCGGGAAGACGTTCACTCCCGGACCAGCTTATTTTGCCCGGCGAGGAACGCCACTTTCTGCCGCTGATTTTATTTTGACTGATGAAAGGGGCCAAGTTTTTCAAGCAGCGGCCGACGGCACCCTGCCAGAGGAATTAACTCGCTTTTATCGCGAGACGGCTCAAACTGAGAGCTCCAAGTGGGCCGCCGAAATCGACCTCGCAAAGCAAACAAGTTCGGGCCAGGGAGTTTTCAAGCTAGACCTGAATGAATTCTTGCAGCAAGAGAGCCGCCTCAAAGTGGTCATCCGAAAGTTGGACTGAGGCTATGGAATGCCTAGGGTGCCAGCCGGAGCATCTTGGACACCACTTGCATTGAGAGTGCCGGTGTTGCCGCTCGTTGTGTTGAAGTTTGCTAGTTGTTCAACTTGAAAATTGGCGCCGCCGCCGTTGAGATTGAAGCGGTCGCTTGTATTGTTAGTGTAAATGGCTTGAAGAGCTCCAGTCGTCGAGCTCGCGTTCAACCAACCGTTATTGGCTAAGTTACCTGTGGTTCGGTTACCTTCAAATCGAGCTTTAGCTGAGGACCCCCCGGTGATTGACACGAAAAGCCCTTCGTTGGTGCAGCCGGAAACGGTGTTGTTCAGCATGCGAGAGGTGAGTTGGGTGGTGCCCTGAGTCAGAACACTGATACCGTTTTGAGTCGTACCGCCACCGGTAACCGTATTGTTTGTCAGGCTGAACCCGGTCACTCCGCTGGTATTTGCAGCTAACTCCAGGTCGATGCGACCTGCTGGAGTTCCACTCGAATTGCTATTCTGCACCGTCACGTTGTGTGCCGCCGTACCGGTGGGGTTTGAAAATACACTGCCCAGACCATTGCTCGCAAAGGTGCAGTTACTCACCGTCAACACCAACGAGCCAGAGGCCGTAATCGCGTCAATAGTGCCGTTCGCCACGCTAGAAAAGTTAGAGTTCGAAATCGACCAGGTCCCGCTTGCTGTCCCAAGCAATGCCACACCTTTGTTGCTGGCTCCGTTCACCGCGACACGATTGATGGTTCCGCCCGAAGCGTTGGTCGCGTTGATGGCAGTAGACGCACTCCCAAAGCGAAGGTCCTGAACCAGGTTCCCGGTGGTCAAAATTACCGGCCCAGTGAGTAGAGGTGGATTGGCCTGATCCTGTCCCTGAATCCCCTGGTTCGTGCCCAGGTTCACCGGAGTATTTAACCCGGTCGAGGTTCCATCACCTCGAAACACCACAATCTGGGCCCCGTTCACGCCCGTTGCAGCCGTGACCGCCTCCGCCAGGGTCTTGAAGGGGTTGGTCTGACTTCCTGTGCCCGTCACGGCCACATCATTCTTCACGAAGAAGCCCCGTGCCTGAACGTTGATCGTAACCGTGGCCGTAGAACTCCCGGCAGAATTCACAAGTGTGTATGTAAAAGTGTCGACGATATTCGCCGCATTAGCCGGGGGCGTATAGGTCAGTTGACCAGCCGCGGTAACCGCCACCGTACCGCCAGAGTTGCTCGGATTTTGGAAAGCAGTGACGGTAGCTCCGTTCACCGTATCGTTGGCAACTACAGAACCCGTGAAAACTGAGTTACCCAGGGTCGAGAAGGAATCGGCTACCGCAACCGGCGGGTTGATGGTCGGCGAACTGGTCGGGCTCGGGAAGAAGCCGTAGTTAAAGGTGGAATCGTCGCTCCCGCAGCCCATGACAAGCATGGCTGCACTCAGAGTGATAGCTTTAACCGAACGACGCATAACGAACCTCCTGGGCATTTGAAGCTCGGGTTCGGTTTTTTCTCTCAAGTCCTTCTGACCAGAGTCTCTTGACAAGGTAATAATTTTCAAGAACGGGTGAGAAAGCTACTATTTAGGCACTCCCTTCGGCTCAAGGGTATCCTCGAGGTAGGCTCTCTCGAAAGCGTTGTAGGCGTCCGTAATGCTTGGATATCGCTTCTGCGGGTCGGGATGCATCATTCTCTCGATAACGTCGCTGGTCGCCTGCAGGTCTGGCCGAACAGTCACCAGGGGAAAGGTCCGACCACAGCGGACGTTGTCGGCGTAGATAACCAGGCCCATCGGATCGTCCTGGTCGGGGAGTTCCACAGGAAAGTGAGCCGCGATCAGCCTGGAGCAGAGCACGCCGTAGGTGTACTGGTCACTGGCTAACGTCATTTTCGTTCCCGGAGAGAACTGCTCTGGAGTATAGAACCCTGGGGTTCCCTGCAGACTCCCGTGTGCACGGGAGAAGTTGGAAGTCTTGTTCTCCTCCCTGGCCAGGCCGAAGTCCGTCAGCTTGACGAAGCCGTCTTCCCTCAGCATCACGTTCTCTGGCTTCAGGTCGCGATGAATAATGTTCTTGTCGTGCACCGCCTGCAAAGCACCGGCCAGCGACTTGAGATGGTGCAGCAAGTAGGGCGAAGGCCTCGCACCCGGGGCAGGGACGTAGTGGGAGAGATCGGAGCCCTTGATGTATTCCATGACCAGGTAGAACTCGTCATCACCGTTCCGACCTGATCCGTGGTAAGCAACGACGTTGGGGTGGTTCAATTCCTGAATGGCTTTAACCTCGCGAGGAAACGAGGTCTCAAGCGTCTCTCGCAAATGCGGATCTTTGGGGATCTCCAAGATTTTCAGGGCAACTAGAGCGCTAGCACGAGGCTTAGACTGCGGGACAGCCAGGTACACGTTGCCGTTGCCGCCACCACCAAGCCTTCTCAGACGATAGTAACCGTGATAAGGGGATACCCCCATATTGCCGCCCAGAGAGACCAACTGCTTTTTGAGCCAGACCTGGTAAAGCGCCCAAAGTAAACCTCCCAACACCGGAAAGGCGAGCGCAAACAGCCCGGTTCGCCAACTTGGGTAGCGGAAAAAATCGGTGAGCGCTACCCACGGATTGTTAGGAGCAAGTGCCAGCGCGCCGCTTTCGGGCCAGCGCGGGCTGGAACTGAAGTGTCCGGCCGGAACCGTAACATTTAGCGGCTGGTGGTTCCCATCGGGATGCACCAACTGGTAGTAAAATGTGGTAACGGAACCCTTGGGTTCGCGCGGGACGCTAATTGGATTCCCTGACAGGCCCAGGTAACTCCCGTTCTTACTTGCGTCAAGCAGCGTCACGTTGGCTCCGCTCGGATAGCTCAAGAAGGTGCCCTCACCCCAGGCTTCGACTGCTTCCGACCTCGGCTCAGCGCTTAATGGCAGGCTAAACAGCGCGGTGCTGAGCACCGACGCGAGAGCGAGTGAACGACATGCTCCTCTAGCCATTCCGGTCCAATTCCCGCCAATCGAACGCCCTCCTGGCTAATCAATTCACAACTTAACGACTTATGGCAACCCAATTGGCGAGTTCACCGCAGTCAGGTGATGACCAGCTGCCCGTCCCTGCCCAACGTCTCCTACCTCAGGACGTCCGAGAAGCGCGACCGCTGGAGCGCGATCTCCCATAGAGGCATTGCAGCTTTCGGCTCGACCGGTTGGTCGAGGAGCTGGTTCAGCAAGCTAACCATTTCTGGCTCGCCCAGCTGCGGCAAGCTGTACAACAGACAGCGAGCCCAGGCCCTCACCATGGCTTGCAGTCCTTCCGCCCGCTCTTTGTAGTCCGCCGGCGCAAAGAGACCCAGCACAACCTTGCTCGGCAACACCTTGCCAAGCGGCTCTTCCCATAGGAAATAGGGCGGCAGAAAGTCACTCCAGAGATCTTCCGGCTGCTCCGCGACCCAGCCGAGCAGACTCAAATACCCATTGAGCCACTCGACCAACGCGCCGGGTGTGTGTCCGCCGAAGCTGATGACTCGGCGCAGATTCATCCAGCACGTCAGGGGAGCGGTGGCCAGGCGCACTGGATAGCGAAGCTCCAGGTGGAAGTTCGTAGAAGTCGCATCCATGGGCGTGACGAAGCGTGGGCCACCACTAAAGGCCTCCCAGTGCTTGGGCCAGCCCAACTCGCGCTGAATGACGCCACGACTCACATACTCTGCAAAGCTCGCAGGCTCGCCACGATACCAATAGCGGGGAGCGGGCATTTCTGGGAAGTTTTCTAGATTATATCCACCGACGAGCGGGCCTATGGGCGCCCGCGCTTGGAAATCTACCCAAACTTCTGACCAGGGGGCTGAAGGACTCCAATAAAGATTTGTGAGCCCCGGAAGATACTCCAGATCATCCCGTTGGTTCAAGAACCAAAAGTTGCTGGGGTGAAACTCGACCGGTTGACTTTGACCGTGAGACAAGCGGAGCCACCAGGCTTCGAGTTCTGCGTGAAAAGGCGCGAGGTCGACAGCCCGGTGGTAGAGTGACTGCAAGAGACCAACCACCTCGAAGTTCCAGAAGTCGTTGGAGGTGAATTTGGGCGACGCCGGAAGCCCCTCGCCTCTCAGAATGGAGCGCCACCAGCGCAGATCGTTGCGGGCTCTCTCGTTGGCGATAAACCGTGCGGGCTTCGTGGGATGGTCATAGAGATTGCCCATAGGAAACTGCCAACAAGTGGCTTTGTCGGGTTCTTGCTTTCTGGGAGAACGCGACAGTCGGGAAAGCACTACGGACGCCAAATTCGGTTCCGGCACGAATGTCATGAGCAGGCCGCTTCTCGAACTGCGAACCGACCCCTCCGATCCTACAGGGCGGAAAACTTCGGAACAAGTTCAGCTGTTTCGTCCACCCTGGTTTGGGCACGCATTGCTTTACCATTGGCAAATCGCTCCAAGGCTCGGGCGATTGCTGATCCCAAGAACAAAGATCGCGCTCAGGCGCGGGTCTGGTAGTGACGTACACGGAAGATTAACATGGGCGCAAGAGTCTGGTCATGGGCAAGAGATTTGCTTGGGACGGCGTGGAAAACCCCAAATCTACCGAGGTGCCGAGCACGGAAGCAGAGTGCTGGGGTTTTCCACCCCGCCCCCAGCTTGGAAATTGGGGACAGCTTGAAATGGCCCGAATCGGGCTGGGTGCTGAACACGGAAGCTGGTTGCCGGGCCATTTCAACCTGCCACCCAAAACGACGACGACGACGACCCCGTTTTAGATCTTCTTTTTACGTGGGGGGGACAAGCCCCCCCACACCCCCCCGGTCGGGCATGAAAACAAAGAGGGGCTCAGGCGATAGATGGGCTCTTAAACAAAGCTGGGGCTTGGGCGCTAGTTTTTTCAAAGGGGTTGGGCTCCCCGCCCCGGCTAACGCCGGGGCGGGGTATCAAGCTGGGGCGTACCCCGAGGCTCAGGCGCTTGCTGATCCCGGGTATCTACTTCTGGCTCAGGCGCTTGCGGCCATCCAGGTTGCGTTCTGCTCCATCACCTCGGCCATTTTGTGCGTGTGGTGGGCGGGGTTTTCTCGGTCGGTCTCCAGCGGGCGGGCGCCGCGGGCTATCAACAGCCGGTTTCCGGTGGCAGTCGGGGGCATTCCCTCATATATGGCCGCAAACAGTGGCCTTTTCAGCTTCAGGGTGGTCAGTCCGGTGTTCAGGGTGCCTCCCAGGTTGCCGGCTTCAAACACCACCACTCCCTGGCTCAGCCCGGCTATCACTTCATTTCGCTGTATCGCTCTAAACGGCTTAAAGGCCGCTTGCGGTTCATAGGGGCTCACCACCAGGGCGCGGCTCCAGTCCCACACTGGCCGCAGCTCAGGCCTCAGTCTAAACTGGTCCATCCCGTGGGGCAACACCAAAATGGTGGTTCCACCGGCTGCCAGGGCCGCGCGGTGGCTGGTCACGTCCACCCCGCTGGCGTGCCCTGACACAATGGTCCAGCCTTCGCGGGCCAATTGCCGGGCGTAGGTATCGGCTTGCTCCAGGCCTTTGGTGCTGGCGTTGCGGCTACCGCTAAAGCCTACGCCCGGGGCGCGCAACAGCTCCAGGTTGCCCCGGCAGTCCAGTTGGCCGTGGGCCCGGCGGCCTAGCGCTTGGGCCAGCTGGCTCGGGTAGTTTGGGGTGTTCAGGTTTACAGTCACGGTCTTCATCTCGGGTTCTCCTCCTCGGTCGGGCGGGGGGCGATGTTGCCCCCCGCCGGGTGCTAGCTGGCGCGGGTTTTGTCCAGGTGGGCGTAGGTCTGGCCGCCTTTGGCTACCCAGTCCTTAAAGGCTTGCTCCTCCACGCGTACCTGGCGGCCAATGCGCACCGCCGGTATCAGGCCCAGGCGTAGCACCTCATACACGCGGCCGGTGGTCATCCCCAGGGTTTCGGCCATCTCTGTCACTGTCAAAAATTTCATGGTTAGGCACTCTCCTTCATACGCTTTACTTCTTGCAACAGTCCGGCCAGTCGGGCCACCGGCGCCTGGCTGTCCGGGTCCACCAGGGCCTTGTGCACGGCCACCACGTGGCTGCACTCGCTCCATTTCCCTTTATGCCGGCCCCACGGGCAGTTGCAGCTCCAGCGGTAAGACAGCTTGGTCACGTCGTAGGTGTCGTGGTCGCCAATCACCAGGGCCTGGCCCGGGTTCATCAGTATCACGCGGTAGTTCTTCTTCAGGCGGTCGGCCTTGTCGGTTACGGTTTTACGGCTCATGGTTTCTCCTTTGGTTTGTTTGGGTTTCCGGGCGTACATTGCTTTGCCAGGGCCCGGGGGTGGTGTACGTAGTCATAGGCCCCGCCACGGCGGTCGCCGCTCAAGGCCATTTTCTTAGTTTCAGGTGGGGTTGGGTGTCCTGGCCGCCGTTGGCGGGCTGCCGCGGTGCGCGGCTCCTGGGGTGCACGGGTGGTAGTTTCTCGGTTTGCTACGGCCGTGTCCGCTAATTGACTACCCTAGAATTATACTATTTATAATTGCCATTGTCAATTTAATTGCACCCATTATTTAGGCATTATTCTCGGTATATTACGTTGGTTGTTTCGCGTCGGGTGAGTACTATTGCGGTTCATTGGTCGTTCCATTTGTTGGTCGTTTGCGGGGCCGGCGAGGGAGCTTGACCTTTTTGGCCTGCTGGCCCTGTCGGTCCGGTGGGGCTTCGTTGCCAGGGGGCAGGCAAGCGAAGATTTGCGGTGCCGGCTTGTTGGGATTCTGGAAGAGAACGTTACGCAGCTCATCGGTGGCCTTTTCTTCGAGCACCGGTAGAACGTGTGAGTAAGTGTCCAGGGTCTGGGTGACACTGCTGTGCCCAAGACGCTCAGCCACGACTTTGGCCGGCACATTCGCCACAAGTAACAGAGTTGCGCATGTGTGACGAAGATCATAGAGACGAAAATCTGCGGGCAGACCGGCATCTTTCAGCACGCGCTTAAAGGTGCGAGTGGTCAGGTGCCGTTCGTAGACAGCGTTCCCTCCAGTGTCGGTGAAGACCAGGTCGTGCGGGCTTCTCCAGTCGTCGCCCAAGAACTCCTTGAGCTCCAACTGGCGAATGCGGTGCTCGCGCAGCGCGTCCAGCACCTCGGCCGGCATTGCGATGGTGCGGCCGCTCTTGCGCGTCTTCGGCGTGTCAAACTGCCAGCCACCACCCTTCGGCCAGATGATAGTCCGTTCGATACGCACCGTGCCGGCGGTCCAGTCGATGTCCGACCACAACAAGGCCAGGTATTCACCCGGTCGTGCCCCCGAGGCCAGAGCAAACAACAGCACGATTCCGTGGTCCCGCTTGCCGCAGGCATCTAAGAAAGCCACGGCCTGTTCAGGTGACATTGCCCGAATCTTGGCCTGCTCCCCCAGTCTCTTGGGCAGGTCCACGTCATTGGCAGGACTAAAGGGGAGCTGGCGCCAGCGCACCGCCTGCTTCAGACAGCTGCGCAGGGCGGTATGCGCATTCTTGATCGTCTGCGGGGCGAGCGGGGGCGGGCCTTCCGTCAACTTGGCATAAACCCCCTGAATATCGAGGGGGGTAAGCTTCTGCAGCTGCAGCTTGCCAATGTGCGGTTGCACATACAGGCGAAACGAACGCTCGTAAAGCTCAACCGTTTGCACTTTCAGCTTGATTTTGGCTGACTTCTCGAGCCAGTCATAGAAGAAATCGGCTACGGTCACCTTGGACAGCTCCTGGAAGGTCCCCTCCCCTACCGACCTGAGGGTCTTGGCCTCCCAGGCCTTCGCCTCTTTCTGGGTCCGGAAAGACTTGGCAACGACCTTCTGCCGTCCATTCTCCGAATCGAACTCACGGAAAACGCGGGCCAACCAGGTGACTGTTCCCGCGCTAGAGACTCGCTTAATGACACTCATTTTCTTCCTCCTTGGTGTTTCTGGGCAGCGCAAAGCAAGGCAAAGCCAGGAGCGCATGTCGGTTGGAATCATCCGGAGCCGTACATCACAAAACAGACGTTTTGCTGTGCGGTCTGGAATCGGGGGGGCACTCGCGGCGACCGAGATTCGGTCAGTTTACTTGCGGTGTGGCTACTGGTCTAATATACTACAGGTGCTAGCACCTTGTCAAGCCTTTGGTGCTAGCACCTAGGAGAAAAATGTCAGAATTGCCGAAGAAAAAACTCGGAAGGCCTCGTATATACGAAAACGAACCGGGCAAAAAGGGAGCGCCTATGCTCGGGTTTCGTTTTGATCCTGAGCTGTATGAATACATTCACAGCCAGCCTCAAGGCCCACGCCAGTTTCTCGAGGAATTGGTCAGGAAAGAAATGGAAGCCAGGAAGGCGGAGACCCACTCTCTGGAGTGAAGCGCGAGTTACCTGTTCTGAGCTGGCCCATTCGGGTCTCCGCAAGACCTGGTCAATCAGCCAGCCCCTGTATTTTGAGCCTACCCACCCAATTAATCACAGGCATGCATTCGCATGGAAGCGAACCAGGGCGGGCGTGAAAAATTGGGTGGACTATCTACGACAGCACAAACCGACAGGGATCTGCTCTTTGTGTGAGGTGCCGCTGACTCCGGAACATCGAGCCAGCCTGCTGGCCTGGCCAACAGAAACCAAAGCCAGCCGGCTCGAGGAGTTCCTCCGCAATGACTACTATGACTCCGCCCGCCAGCACAGTGCCGCTGACGCGCTCGCCCTGACCCTATTGTGGTTTGCCTCCTTATATGGCCGTGAATATGCCAGCGAGGGGGAAATCTGGCCGCCGGTGTCTCGCCAGTTCCCAGAGGAAGCCAGAACCATCCTGTTCGCTCAGGGTCATCCGCGCGCCGCTCTAAAATGGGCTCTGGAGAGCTGCTGCCGGCGCTTCGAGCTAAGACACGCGTTCGGCCGCCACGGCGGACAGGCATATTACGTAACCGTCTACCTGCAGTTTGGCTTCACTCACAACGGCATGGCCAATCTGAGCCAGTGGTTGTCAGGCTATGGCCAGCCCACCGCAGTGCGCATCCTGCTCCAAGAATCCCAGATCTTCCGGGATCTGTGGTCCAAGCTGCAAGCCAACCAGGCTGCGCCAGAGAACCCATTCTGGCCCGAAGGCTGGAAAGGTCAATCGGAGGAGGCGGCCTCATTGGCCCGCCTTACGTGGACCGAAGAGGGGCCCGAATTCGAACTGGAATTCCAACCTCTTTTCCCAAGCCTGGAGGACGGCAGCTATCAGCTCGACCATCCCTTCGAATTTATCCAGGTCATTGAAGGGCTGCCTCAGCCCGCCAGCGTCCTTTGCGACCCGGCCCAACCGGATCTTTCGCTAACGCTGACCAGCCTGGCCACCGGCGACACCCTGCATTGCGAGGTTGCCCTCTGGAATGGAGACCTGCAATTCTGGGATGAGCACGGCAGGTTGAGGAGGCAGCCCTCGGCCGGTGGGTCCGTTCATTTACCGGAAGGCTGCCGCGTCACCAGCCCCGTGCGGCGGATCCACCAGAACTGGGTCCAACTGGGCTCCTTGCCCCTGGAACTGGTCGACCAGTCCGGGCACAAGCTGGAGTGGGCGGCGCAAACTGGGGGCCCGCTGCAGAAGGTCGAGCTGGTCTGGGAGCATCATCTCATCAAGAGCCTGCCTCACCATTTGGAGGGTGTGTTGCGGAATTTGCCTCCCGACACCCGGGTGTCCGGTGCCGAGGTGTCTGACTTCTATGGCTCCCATCAAGTGCAGGCCGAGTTGCCGGCTGACTTGCGCCAATCGAACTGGCCGCTAAGGCTTCGCCACCAGGGTCGAACCCGCACGGTGCGGGCCGACTTGAATGTGGAACTGATCACCTGGCAATGTGCAGGCGAATGGCGTACCTTTGAAGACCAGGGAAAGGCCGACCTGGGAGCACTGCAGTCGTTCCGCTTTCTGGGGGACTTTTCCGAATTTGGCCTGTTGGAAGGCCACCGCTTTCTGGGCCGGCCGCCCACGGGCACGGCTCGCTTCCAAGGACTGAGCGGCTACGGAGCGCCCTTGATCCTGCGCAAGGGACCTTTCAATCCTCTGGATCATCCGGACCGACGTCTTTTTTCCAGTGTTTGCCATCAGGGAGTGGTTCAGTGCGCTCAGCTCGAGGGCGACCGCTACAACCTGGTCAGCCGCATTCCACTCAGCCCCAAGCATTTTCTGCTCTTCTGGGACGGGAACCAGCTTCAAAGAATCCCCTATCAACAATGCGGAGAACTTCCCATGCCCAATCCTCTGGTGATCGCGGTCGGCTACGGTTCTGCCTGGTTGGGCAGTTTTTGGCTACGCAATCGCCCGCCTCAGCAGCAGTCGAACCCGCGTCTGGCCGCTCACCTGATGCGCTGGGCCCATATGCCGCTCCTCGAGTATGGCAGCCAGGCCCTGGCGCGGCACTGGATTAAGGGGCGAGAATTCGAATTCCTGAGCGCCTGGATGGAAAGCCAGTTCGAGGGTCTGACTCAGCGCGAGGAGGAAGGCTGGTTCGAAGTTCTACGAGCCTTGTTTTCCTCAGACTTCCCCCTCACTCCGGAGCAAGCCAGGAGTCTGCTCAAGATGGCCCCATGGCAGAGTTGGCTGCGCATTCACCCCCGCCTGCTCGAGCGTTTGCTCAGCTTGGGCGAATGTACCCAGGAAATTCAGTATCTAGCTCGACTTTTAGACGGAGATTTGGAAAGTCGGGTGGAGCGTGAGATGGGTGTGGATCGAGGTTGGCTGCAGCATTTGCTCGGCCTTTATTTCGGCCATCGGTCTCACGTGGATCTGGATGTAGCTCTGGCCTTTCCCACTTTCCAGCAACTGATTCTCAAGGAAAGCTTGCGCTGATGGCCCGACTCAACGCCTTTCGGCTGGCCCGGCGACTGCAGCAGCGTCTCGTCGACACCGCCGTTTCCGAGCACTATCTGAGGGACGCCAAACTCCAGGCAGCCGTGCGCCGTAGCTGGGAGCAGCACGCACCATTGATGGGCGATCTTTGGGTAGAGAGTGCCGTCTCCCCGCTTCCGTCCGAGCATTCTCTCGGCTCACTGGCCAAAGCGGGCCATTTCGATTCCGGCCTGGCCGCCCAATTGGACCGAAATCGGGCCATGCCGTCTCACTGGAGCCTGCGCAGCCATCAGGCCGAAGCCATTCTGGCCGCCCCGGTTCAGGATGGAGAGCAACCCGCTCTGGTTGTAACAGCTGGCACCGGTGCGGGTAAGACCGAGGCTTTTCTGCTGCCGGTGCTCAATCATCTTTGGGCTCATCCCCGCCAGCAAGAAGGCGTGCGAGCATTGGTCCTCTACCCGATGAATGCCCTGGTCAACGACCAGTTGCAGCGTCTCGAAGGCTGGCTGCGCGGACAAGATCGCCTGTCTTTGTGTCGGTTCACCAGTGAAACGCCGGAGAATGCTCAGGCGGCCAAATCCAAGCAACTGCAATTGGGCCAGAAGCACGTGCGTGTCACCCGCCGCCAGGCTCGCGGTCTGGAAGACGCCAACGGGAAGACTGCCCCCACCCGCCTCCCGGTCCCTGACCTGCTGATCACCAACTACTCCATGCTCGAATACATGCTGGCCAGGCCGCAAGACCAGTGCTTCTTTGGTCCTGGCCTGCAAGCCATCGTCCTGGACGAGGCTCACCTTTACACAGCCACTCTGGCCGCTGAGATCACCCTGTTATTGCGACGTTTTCTCGACCGCTGCGGCAAGCGGGCGGAAGAGGTGCTCTTTATCGCAACCTCGGCCACCATCGGCAGCGGCGATCCCCAGGAACTGGTGGACTTTGGTAACAAGCTTTTCAGCCGTGCAAATGTTCAGCTGATTCAGGGCAAGCCGGCTCCCCTGGTTCTGCCCGAGCCGCACCCGCCGGGGAGCGCTGAACTTCAGCTCTCTCAGAACGCCTTCGAAATCAGCGGCATAACTCACGATCCCGAGGGAGAAGAGGTCTTGCTGGACAGTCTGGAGGACTGCGCTCAGTTAGTGCCCACCCTCAATCAGCTGGTTTGCCCCAGGCTGGTGGCCAGCGCTCCCAAGGGCCCGGTCGCACCCTTTCTCTATCATTGTTTGCGGCACTCTCCCTATTACCACAAGGCGGCCGTAGCCCTTCGCGACCAGCCGTTTATGCCGCTGCGCCATTTGAGCGAAAGCGTATTGGGGCGAGTCGATCTCGCTACCACCACCGCCTTGCTCTCCTTGCTCGCAACCGCTCGGGAGCAACTTGATTCCTTGCCGCTCTTGCCCCACCGGCTCCATCTACAGACACGCGCGCCCGGGGGCCTGCAGGTGTGTATCAACCCGCTCTGCACGGGCCCGGAGGAGAACCGATTTTTCCGATACGGTCCGATAGTAGCAGCGGGAGGCGAACTCTGTCCTCATTGTCAGAAACCCACCTTTACCCTGATGCGCTGCGAGGATTGCGGCGAAAGTGCCCTGGGCGTCAGCAAAAAGCCCAAGAGCAGCAAACTGTCACCCGTGGGGCGTTTCAAGGATCAGATGCTGCTGGTGCCTGGTGAGGGATTGAGCTATTCTCCCGATCTCGAGCAGGTAACGAAGCCGGGCAACGGGGTTTCTTTCAAGCCCGTTTCCAGTTGCCCCAATTGCGGCGGCAAGGATTTTGCCGATCTAGAATCCCGGCCCGGCCTTTTTCAATCGCTGGTGGCCGAAACCGTCTATGCCGAGATACCGCCTCTGGTCAGCCAGGGCAACGCACGCGAATTGCCCGGCGAAGGCCGCCGGATGCTGGCTTTTTCCGATAGTCGCTCTGGCGCAGCTCGACTGGGACCTCGCTTGCGCCAGCAGCACGAGAGTCAATTGGTTCGCAGTTTGCTGGCGCGTAGCCTGAACGAGGGCAGCTCAGCCAAGTTAAAAGAATTACAGAAAGATCTGGAGCAACTGCGCCAACTGCCAGCCGCCGAGATCGTCGACAAAATGATGGCCGAAAAGCGAGCCGAAATTGATATTCTGGGTGGCGGAAACACTGTCGAAGAATGGGCTCTGGCGCTGGCCAAGCGGCCCGAGGCGATGCAGATTTTTGAACCCGAGAAGGCCGAATCTCAGCACGTTGACCAGTGGGGCACCAACACCCTCAAGCTCAATCAAGAAGCAGTGCTCAAAACCAACACCTTGACGAAGAAACTCGCTGGTGAGCTGGCTTTGCCACTCCGTCGCAGTTTTCTCTTGTTGGAAGCATGCGGATTGGCTGAAGTGGTCTATCCCGAGCTGGAACGCGCCAAGGCACCCGATACTTTGTTGGGTCTTTTGCCGGAAAATATGGTGGCTGAGGTGGCCTCGGCCTGGCCGAATCTGCTGGCTTTCCTCCTCGACACCCTGCGTCTCGACCGGGCCCTCTCTCTTGGCAACGAGGACTGGAATCGTGAACTGCGCATCGGCTCGGTCAGCCTGGGTTGGTGGGTGACTCGAATCCAGTTCACCGGAAAAGTGGAGAGGCACCGGCGCCGTCGGCTGGTGGCAAATTTATGGGGGGCGGAACACGCCGAGACCATCTTGGAGGCGGCCTTCGATCAGCTTTTCGCCAATGGCTCTCCTAGCGGTGAATTAGGTGCTCATAGTCATGGACACGGATGGAGCTGGCTAGAGTCAAACCCGGACTTCCAGCACAAGAAGCAGCCCGCTCTGCGCATTCTGTTTCCAATGCTCCGGCTGCGCCGGCCACTTCGTCTATTCTGGTGCTCGGTCACCAATCGGCTTTGGCCTCGCCAGGTCAAGAACTCGGCCCCATATCAGGGTTGCGATGGCACGCTCAGCGAAATCACTCACGCCCAGGCCGACCAGACCCCCGGTTACCAGCGAATCCGTCAGGAACTCCAAGACGGTGGCTTGTTCCGACTCGGTTTGTGGGCCGAAGAACACAGCGCCCAGCTAGGTCCGAGCCAGGCCCGCAGGTTGCAGGAGCTGTTCCGCGCCGGGATGCGCAATCTGCTCAGCTGTACCACCACCATGGAGTTGGGCATCGACATTGGCGGTTTGTCGGCGACCCTGCTGGCCAATGTGCCCCCCGGCAAAGCCAATTATTTGCAACGCGCCGGCCGGGTGGGCAGACGCAGTGACGGCTCGTCGGTGGTGGTCACCTTTTGCCGACAGCAGCCCTACGACCAGGAAGTGTTTCATCGGTTCGGCGCTTTTCTCTCGCGGCCGTTACGCAAGCCAACGGTGTTTTTGCATCGGGAGCGGATCGTTCAACGTCATCTTCACGCCTGGTTGCTGGGCGAGTTTTTTGCCCAGTTCTACCGCCCGGATGATCACACCGGGGCGATGAGTGCTTACGGTAAGATGGGTCCCTTTTGCGCCATGCAAACGGTCGAAAAGTCCCACAAGGACAAGGGCAAGGGCAAGGGCACTCTAGTTCCCTGCGCGCCTCCGGAGGCTCCCGTCCCGCGCCCGCAATGGTGGAAGGACCGACCGAGTCTGCAGGAGGCTTTCCTTGATTGGGTCAGCTGGGTCGAAGCCAATCAGCAGCGCTACGAGTCAAGATTGCAGACCATTTTTCGCGGCACTCCGGCAGCGCAGTTCAAGGATTGTCGTCGCTCCCTGCAACTGGTTCTGTTTGGTAAATCGGAAGGCATCGAGGAGGATGGCTGGACCACCATTTACGGCCAGCTGTTGCAGCAGTGGCAGGCCGCCAAAGACACCAGCGAAGCCAACAGTCTTTACTATCGTCTCGACGCTCTTCACGAAATGACGGTCATCGAGACGCTGGGCGACCGCCAGTTTTTACCGCGTTACGGTTTTCCCATCGGACTGCAGAAACTGAAAGTCCACGATCCCAGTCTCCCAAGTGGTCAGGTAGCCGAAGATCGCTATCGCCTGGAGCGCGCCGGTCTGCTGGCCTTGCGCGAATACGTGCCCGGTTCCAGCCTGATGGTGGCAGGGCGAGTGGTGACCTCCCATGGATTGCTCAAGCACTGGAGCGGAGCCACCACCGATGACGCCTTCGGGCTGCGCGCTCAAGCAGGTCAGTGCTCAAAAGGCCATTTTTATTACAATTTGGCCGGCGAGCTGGGAGACTGTCCCGTCTGTGGCGAGCAGCCACAGGCCCAGCGCAAGGGATTGCTCTTCCCTCGCTACGGTTACACCACCGCCGAGTGGGACCCGCCCAGTTTTCAAAAGGATCTCGATATGGTGGGCCAAGTCTCGCAGGTCAGCACCACATTCGCAGGTGGCGAGGATGATTCGGTGCCGCCCGAAGTGGCAGAAGTTCCCCAGCTCTTCTTCCGCTATCAATCCGCCGGAGAAATCGTCGCCTACAATGGGGGCGAGCAAAATACCGGATTTGCCATTTGCTTGAACTGTGGTTATGCCGATTCGGAAAAGCAAAACCCTGACGAGCCCCCCACCGGCTTTAGCACCCATCGTCGCCTACGCGGTCAAAAGCAATGCTCTCAGGATATTCACGCCATGCGACAACAGTGGCTGGCCGCCTGGGAACGCACCGATTGCGTCTTGATCGACTGGGAAAAAGCTCTGGGCAGTCGACCAGCCAAGGGCTTGGTGGCAACGCTCGGGGAAGCCCTGCGCCTGGCCGGGGCCGAAATCCTTGAGCTGGACTCGCGGGAGATTGGCCTGCTGGTCACTCCCACCCGGAGCGGAGGCTGGGCGACCTTGCTGTTTGACAACGTGCCCGGCGGGGCGGCCCACGTCTTTGAGCTGATGACTCTGACGCGCAAATGGCTGCAGAATGCCAAACGGGTGCTCTTCCGCGACGAGGAACACCATCGCCGCTGCGAGACGGGTTGTCTGGATTGCATTCTGACCTATTCCATCCAGGAGCAAATTTCCGAGGGTCTGCAACGCCGCTCCGCCCATTCCGCTCTTGAGGCTTTGCTGGATGCTTGACGCCAAAAATTGGCACGAGGTGACCGAGTCACAGTTTCTTCACGAAAAGGAAGGCCTGGCCTCGTTACGCCAGGCCTGCGACCCCGCAACGGTGCTGAAGGCTTTCACCAATTTTGAGTTCCTCGACGACCAGGGCAAGTTGTATGAGGTAGACGCTCTCTTGTTGACCGTCTATGGCCTGACCTTATTGGAACTGAAGCATTATCGCGGTCAGGTGGTGGTGGATGAGCTCAATTGGGTGCGCCGAACCCACCCCAACTCCGCCAGCTACAGCGAAAAAAGCCCCCTCAGCGGCGCCAATCTCAAGTGTAAAGTGCTGGCCGGTTTGGTGCGCCGCCATCTGCCCAGTGTGTATGGTGGCCCGCGCCTCAGCGTGGAGCCGGTCGTCTACCTGAGTCACCCCGATGTGCAGTTGCGCTTCGCTCAACCGGCCCGCTTTCAGCCAATTTGCGACAATGGCTCCCTTGCGAAAATGGTCAACGCCGCCCAGGGGGCTTACCAACGCGATCCCTTGCCTCGCCCTTTTCTTTCGCAACTGCTTGCAGCTCTCGAGAAATTGGGCATCCGACAGAACCGCCGGCGTGAACTGCGTGTGGGCGAATATCTCATTCAAGAGTTGCTCGGAGAAGGCCCCAACTATCAGGACCATCGGGCCGTTCACTCCGAACTGGGCTCGGTGGAAGTGCGGGTGCGCACCTTTGTCGGCAAGGATCCCCTGGAGCGAGAACGCGCTCGCCGCACGGCCAATCGAGAATTTACCTTGCTGCGCGAACTTCGCCACGATCACATTCTCAGCCCGGAAGGCTACAAGGAATGGGAGCTGGGCCCGGCCCTGCTTTACCCCTTTTACCCCAAGGCCAGCCGGCTGGACCTGGCCCTGGCTACGGCCGAGAGCTCCCAAAAATTGGGTTTTGCCGATCGGCTGCGGCTCTGGGGTCAGGTCGGCGAGGCCCTGCGCTATGCTCACCAGCGACACATCTACCATCGCACCCTGGCCCCTCAGACCGTGCTCGTGCTCTGGAATGACCCGCCCGACGCCAAGGTCATCAACTGGCAGACAGTGAGTGCCGAGGAGCGCACCAGTGGCACCGTCCATTTGGCGGAGTGGGTAGAAGAACGGGCCACCGCTTATCTGGCGCCGGAAATGCTGACCGCTCCCAACGAGGCCGACCATTCGGTCGACTTGTTTTCGCTCGGCTGTCTGGGCTATTTCCTGTTCACCGGCCAGGACCCGGCCAGCAATCAGAGCGAACTTCAGGAGAAGTTATTGCAACAAGAGGGCTTGAACCTTCTGGCGGTTCTGGATCAGGCACCGCCTAAGCTGGTGCAGCTGATTCGCGATCTCACCCATCCGGTTCATTACTTCCGCCCCGAGAGCGCCAACGCATTTCTGCAGCGCCTGGCGGAAGTCGAAACCGAATGGCGTCATCAGGACGAGGCCCAGGACGACTGCCACGATCCCTTCACGGCTCAACCCGGTGACCTGGTTTTGCCTGGCCATCAGTTGCTGCGCCGCCTGGGCCAGGGCAGTAGCTCGGTGGCTTTTTTGGTACGCAATGGAGAGGGCGAGGAGCTTGTTCTCAAAGTGCCCCTGCCCAGCCAGACTGATGAGCGCCTGGTGCAAGAATCCGAGGTGCTGCAAAAGCTCTCCCACCGCAAAATCGTCGAGTTACGCGCTGTTACCCAGGTAGGGGTTAAAAAGGCTCTACTGTTGAGCAGCGCCGGCCCCGAGACCCTGGCCGAGAGGCTGGGACGTGACGGGGTACTGGGCCTGGAGTTGCTGCAACGATTCGGCGACGACCTGCTAGAACTGGCGGAACATCTCGAGCATGTGGGCATGGCTCATCGCGACATTAAACCGGCCAACCTGGGCGTGCGCCCCCTGGGCAAGAATCAAGATTTGCATCTGGTGCTTTTCGACTTCTCGCTGGCCCGCGAGGATCGGCGCAAAGTGGAAGCCGGCACACCGGGCTACCGCGATCCTTTTTTACACACCAGCCAGCGACCGTGGGACGAAGCTGCCGAACGCTATGCGGTGGCCGTCACGCTGTATGAAATGGCCACCGGGCGACTGCCCCAATGGGGCGATGGCCGCGTGAACCCGGCGGCCTCCCCCATCGAGGTGCAGTTTCCCAGCGGCGACTTTGAACCGAGCCTGCGCGAGCGTTTCGAGGAATTCTTCAAGAAGGCGTTTCAGCGCCAGGCTCAGCAACGCTTTGAGAGCGCCAACGTCATGCGCTCCGCCTGGCGGGAGCTCTTTGCCAATGCCCAGTTGGACGAGAGCCCCAGTGCTATCGCCATCCCCGAACATGTTCCGGGAGAGACCGCTCTCAGCAGCCTGACCCACAATCCTCAGCTTCTGCAGGTTTTTGATCGCCTGCGTCTGACCACCGCCAGCGCCCTGATGGGAGTGCCCCGCTCGACGCTATTGCGCCTGAGCAATGTGGGCGGACTCACCCGCCAACAACTGCGCGACCTCTATGATCTTCTAAAGGAGCGGTTGGTGGGCGCCCCCCAGCCCTACCAGCACGTGCCGGAACAGGCCCTGGAAACGCTGCTGCAAACTCTTCTGCCGGCGAAACCAGAGGAAGCTCGCCTGGTCGAGCTCTATCTTTGTGGCACTGCGGAGCAAGAATGGCCGCTGCCTTTAGAGGCGGCGCGGCTGGCCTCCACGCCCCCCAAAGTGGATGCCAACAAGGTCACCCTGAGGGCCCGCCAGCAATGGGGCCGCCACCCGGAGTTGGAGGGACTGGGGCACGACCTCGATCAGGCTATCACCGAGATGGGCGGCGGCGCCACAGTGGACGAGCTTTGCGACACCTTGCTTTCCTTGCGGGGAGCCCTGGAAACTCGCCGCGAACCCAGGCGCCGACTCGCACGTGGAGTGCTGCGCGCCTTGTTGGAGCGGGAGGGCATGCAATCGCTACCGCGCTTTGACCTGGTCCGGCTGGGCCGGCAGCCTTTGGTGTGCGCCGACCTGGGCCAGGCCGAACGCCTCTGGCAGGCCGCGCAACGCGCTGACGAACTGGTCACGCAAGAACCCATACCATCTCTGTCGCGCACGCTCCAGGAACTGTCTCAGCTGGTGCAGTCGGAGCAGGCCCTGACCGAGGGCCGCCTGCTGCGCTTGATTGTGGCCCTGGCTCAGCGAGCCCGACTCTCCAGCCGAGGCGAGCTTTACCCGGTGGGCATGCCTCCGGGACAGTCCCTCCGTCTGGTCTCGGGCTTGCTGGCCGGTCGCGAGCTCACCCTGGTGCAACTCCAGGAATTGGTGCAAACTCGCTACCCAGAAGCCGCCCCCTTGCCCGCCGAGGAGCCGGCCATCGACGCGCTTTTTGCCGAGCTCAACCTAATGATGCGCTGGGATGATAGCAAACACCGCTTTCGCAGCACCCTGGCCACCTCGCACAGCGGGCGCAGCCGCAGCAGCCTGGGAGCGGTCACGGGCATGCCCTTCACCGAAGCCGAGGCCCGCCTGCGCGACGCCCTGCGCGGCGGTGAGCCTCAGGTCATCAAGGTGCGCTCCCATGAACTCCTTCAGGCCGAGGAGTGGCTGCGCCAAACCTTTGACATTCCCACCGTCTCGCTGGAGGACCGCCTGGTCGAGCAACTCCTCTCGATGGCCGCAGCGGAACAGATTGACGAAGCCGATCTCTGGGCGGCCGACCAGCTGGGCGCCGACTCCCCCGAGGACTGGCAGGGTCTCAAAGATCTGGCTCGTGAGGCGGGCGGGCACGTGGTCGCGCAACTGGAGCCGGTGGTGGCCCTCAAGCGCTTCAGCCTGTGGTCCCGCTTCGGCCTGCTCGATCTGGTTCAGAACATAATCGACCGTGCCGGCCGCCCCGGCGGACCCCAAACCCTGTGGCTACTCGCACCCTATTCCGAAGGCTTGCCCACCATCGATAACCAGCCACTGCCCATGCCCCCGGCCACCCGGCCCCTGGAGTGGAGCGCGGCCGGCTGGCTCAAGTAAAGGAGACGAATGCGTTACAAAAACGGCCCAGTAGCGTCTATTCAACGCCCCCAGTTCGAGGATTCATGGGAACGAGGCCACAAAGAACATGTGCAGAGGGTCTGTCCGGCCTGTGGAACCGTGGGTTACGTGACATTAAGCCCCTTGCTGCGAGAGGGCGTCACTTTCGTAAAACATCCCTTCATCCACTCCTCCGGGGATAAAGCCGAGTCGCTCTTCTGTCGAAAATGCTTCTCACTTTCGACGGTCAAAATGGGTGGGTGTTTGTCCGGATTGGTTGGCGTCCTTTGGTCCATGGTTACAAACGTTGCTCGCTTTGGCATTTGGAGCACCTTGTGGACTTGTTCGCCTGACAAACTGGAGACGTTTCTCGCTCGTGTCAGGCTTCGCTTCGACGATTTACCCGACAATATCAAGGTGGCCATGGAGCAGCACGGCCTGTTGACTTGGAGCGGGTCTGGGCAGAAGACGATTTCGGCGCAACCCACAAAGGGTGGCCCTCCTGCCTCCAGTGGTGAGTCGGAACGAGCGAGAATTTGCGGTCGACTGCCAATCCCTACCAGCATGGCTTTCGCGGCCCAGGGGCCGGAAGAACTCGTTCCCAGTTTCCTGGCCATAACCACAGACCTGGCGGTTATGAAAGACTGGATCCGTTACTGCGTGGCTGCAACCTACATCGGCAGCAGTCTGCTCCTTCGTTTGAGGGCGCCCAAAGGGCCACCACGGAAGGCTTTGGAAGACTACTTTCTGGAGTTACTGAAGGAATTGAGTGCGATGGATCACCTGGGTGGTCTGAGCGCTAATCTTAAAGAGCTGCAGACCAAACTCAATGAAATGAATACGGAGGAGTTGTTGGCCCGATTTGAGGAGGAACTGGTCGCCCGCGACCAGATGACGATTGTGAAGCTTCATCGAGCGATTGAGAGCGTCGTTGGCGAATGGCTCTTGACGAAGTTGGCCGGGGTCAAAGCTGCCGCTCTGAAGCCCTGGTCCCGCGTCGTTTGTTCCAATTACTGTGAGCCCCTTTGCGTCCGAGCATCTCAGGATTTGCAGATGGTCTGGCTTTCGGTGGGCGATTGAGCCCGCCTGGGAGTGGTGTGGGCAGAACGATTCAGTCGACGAAAAAGAAGGACGGCTGAGGTTGTCCTGACGGCTTGCGGGGCGTCGCGTGGCGGCGCGGATTGGCCATTTGCCATCCATAGAGTTCCTGGTCGGCCGGGATAGCGAAGCAGGCTTCGCGACTGTCGGCCGGACTGACGCGGCGGCAGCCGACGATTTCGGCCATCCCCAGCAGCCAGCCGCGTTGCAGCGTACCCAGATCCAGGCCATGGTCGTGGGCAGCGCCCAACTGCCAGGGGCCGTCTTCTCGACGAATTGCCGCGTAAATCTGAACCCAGCCCCGCACTTTGGTCGGGCGAGAGCGAATTTCCAGGCTTTTCTGGCCGCCCAGAATGAGTTCGGCCCAGGGCTGGCGCACGCTCAAGGCGCGGCGGGGAAGAGCAACGATCTCCATCGGCTTCAAGTTGCGAGAATTGGGCCGGAACTCCTCGCTTACTTCTTGGAACGAGCCATCCTGGCCACCGGGCGCCACGTAGCCAGCTCGGACGGCGTAGCCGAGAGCTCGCGCAATTGCTCCTGCAGAAAGGCCTCGAAATAGTCAGCCATCCGTTCTCCGGTGTCCGGGTCAACCTGGTTATGCCATTGCTTCAGCCAGGGCAGCAGTTCGGCCAGGCCCGCGAGCAGCGGGATCAGTCGGTCTTTCTCCCAACCGTCCAGTTCGCGCCGCTCCAGCGCGTAAGAGGCCAGAGCCTGAGCCCGTTGCAGATGGTTCCACCCCGCCCAACCGATCACCAGCGATGCGTCAGCTTCGCGTTCCGCGCCCAGGTAGGAGATGAACCGTTCCTTGGGCACGTCGAGTTTACCCCGGAGGCTCCAGTATTCAGAACGAAGGAAGTCCTTCTGGCCGTATTTGGGTGGGACCGGGATGTTGGCCACAGTTTCTCCCGCATCTTCCAGCCTCTGCAAATCCCAGGTGTGCTCCCAGTCCACCCGAATGCGCAGCCCGGATTCGCTGTAGCGCAAGGCGGCCAGGTAGGGCACGGCCTGAGGCTGCACCAGCTTGTAGATGCTCTCTCCCGCCTCATAGTCGTTGGTGCCGAGGTGAATCTGCAGCGCCTGCTGGAAGTCACTATCGTGGGCAAGCTGGTCGGCCAATTGTTGCACGGATTGTAGATGATCCGATTTTTGGACAGCGACTTCGATGCGGTCCTGCAGCCAGGTCGTGAGGGCCTCCTTCAATCGCTCTTCCCAAGGGCGCTGCTGCCACCGCCGCTTGTGCTCGGGCTTCTCCAGGAGGGCTATTTCGGGATTATTGGCGATCAGGTCGAGACGTTTTTCCACGGTGGCCCGATAATCGGCAGGCCAGTGGGCCGGCAGTTCTTTGATCGGAGTGGAACCGTGGCGGCTGAACCAGGTGGTTTCTTCACCACTGCGGGCCAGGGCAATTTCGAAGGCCCGCTCTCCGAGCTGCAGCGGAGGGGGATCGGCGGACAGGGGGGCTGGGTCCAGGATGCTGTAGAGCTGGTAAGACAGCCAGTCCAGCTCTTCTTGGAGTGCGATCATTTGTTGGCGGATCTGGTCCTGCTGCGCCTGCTTTTTTGGAAGATTCCACTGGCCGGGCGGGGATTTGCGCATTATATTGCCCGGGTCCAGGGCGCTGTGCTCGGAGGCCAGCCGGTCGACCTGGCTGGCGAGGGGTAGCGTCTGGTGATGTAGGCGTGGGATGGGGCATTCCAAAAGTTGGGTGCCGGAAATCTCCCAAAAGTTCTCAAATTCTATCGTCGTTTGTCGCGCTCCCGCCTTATCGACGGTGCTTCCCTTGTTATGGCAAATCTGTTTCAGCCAGAAACAGACCGCTGCACTGTTCAGAAGCCCCAACAATGCCAGGTGCTCCTCTTCCGAAGCGCCGTTTGGCAATTTAATAACCGGCGCACTACGGTTGAAGACCTTGCCGCCCCGGTCCAAGACGAAGTGATTATGGGTGGCTACAAAAGCGAAAGCGATGGTTAGTGGCGTTCTCAGGCGATAGAGAGCGATTTGATGCCATTTCCACCAAGGAAGGCCTTCCTCAAAATAGGTTTTCCTGGAGAAAGTCACCCTGCTGCCTAAAATAGTTCTGAACGACCACAAATATGGAAGTACCGGTTCTATATCACAGATAGACAACAGCTCCTCGTCCCGATAGGGCAGAAACACCGAAGTATCACCCAAATACTGGTAGTCACGAAGCTCATCGCCAAGAGCAAGGGGGACAAAGAATTCCGCCAAGTTGAGACGGTTGGGGACTTCTTTGGGGAGAAGAAAAATCTCGTCAGCATTCGTCATTCCGAGCACACCAACCTCGTGGCAAATTCCCGTGAGTCGCTGTGGGCTGTTCCCCTCAATTCTGTCCTTTAGTTCACTCGCGCCACCACCCCCGATGCTCCACGGGTGTTCGGCGAAGGTCGTTCTATCGAACTCGGTCACACTTACAAACGCGCTGGATTCCCCCGGTCGTTCCAGCAGCTCCACAATCGAGCGCCACACCAGCCCCTGAGCGGGGTCCGCTGGCGTCGAAGGTTCGCCCCGAATGCCCAGCACCGCTCGCACCGTCTCGGTCACGGGAGCCCGATTCCGGCCCATGAGGATAACCGTTGGAGTGCCGTGCCCGGGAATGTAGGCTCCGGAAGTGTCGATCACGTGCGTCAGGTCCACCCGGGGAAAAAACTCCTCGATCACCCGCGAGCCAAACTCTCTCTTCATGAACGAGTTGGCCGTGATCATTCCCACGAACCCTGCTCGCTGTTTGCCCTTGCCTTCGACCGCCAGGTCCCAGAATTTTTCCTTGAACGGCACGGCCAGCGAATACTTCATATAGGCCGTGCGATATCGACTCCGAACCTCGCTATTATGGGCCTTGTCTCGCGCCGTGATGTACGGCGGATTGCCCACCACCGCTTCATAACGCTGGCTCAAGATCTGCGAGGCATCTTCGAAATCGCTGGCGGCAAACGCGTCCGGCAGCCAGTCCGACAATTCCTGAACTCCCCAGCCCTTGGCCGAGCAGATAGTGTTGCCGTGAAGCAGCGAGTCCCCGGTGGCCACCCGAACCTTGACGTTGGGCATCTCGCGCAATCGGGATAGCTCACAGGCCTTCACAAAGGCGATCACCAGGCGAAAGCGGGCAATGGCAACCGCAAAGGGATTGATGTCGACCCCGTGAACCGCCTCCAGAGCCCGCTTAGCCCAAACCCTGGAGTTCAGGCCTGAGTAACCGGCGTTTTCCCAGCGACGAAAGAGACGATGGAAGGCACCCAATAAGAAGTGTCCGGACCCACACGTGGGGTCGACCAGTTTTACATTCTCCAGGCCAAACTCTGCCAGAGCGGGCTCCAGCGTCCGATCCAGGATAAATTCCTCGACGAACTCAGGCGTTTGAAGCAGGGCATATTTCTTCTGTGCCTCTTCCGATAGGTTCTGGTACAGGTCACCCAAAAAGCGGGTATCTCCCTCAAAGGTGCGTAGTAGGCCACCCGTATTTGCATCCACCTCAGCAAAAAATTCCCTTAGAACCTTAGCTCCATCACCCGAGATGCCGACTTTCCATAAAGGGTTACGATCTCGGGCAAAGAGGTCGTGGCAGCCCGGCAGTTCGGCCACTTGGTCGAAGATGTCGTGAAAATACTCACGGTCGCTCAGTTCCGGATGCTTGCGGAAAAATGCGGTGTAGCGCTCCCGAGGCTCACCACGCCGGTTATCGGTGCCCGCCAACCAGCGCTCCTCGATCAGGTCGTTGTCCTCCAAATACCGGACAAAGACACCGGCCAGCACCCAGGCTACCGCTACCTGGTTGAGATAGTTGCTGCTCCAGGCCTGATAGGTTTCCTGAGTGCTCTGGGCTGCGAGAGCTGCGGAGTATTCAGCACGCAAAGGCGCGGCAACGTCCGCGTATTCCTCGCAGCGTTGGCGCAGATCTTCTTGGAGAGCGCGGACAAGCCTGATAAGGTCAGATTGGGTCTTGGCCGGTTGTGGTGTGGGCATGGTCCTGGTCATAGGCGCCGGTTATTCAACCCACAACCGGCATTTCCCGTATACAGCCGCTCCCGTTTCTGGACAGCATGGTGCCCTGACCCTCAGGCTCCAAAAGCAAATCGTGCCGACCGTCCTCTCCACCCACTTGCTATCCTATCTAAAGAACAAGGAGGACATTTGTCATGACCATATCGCAACTGCTGGAGTACAATTTGGACGATATCCATCGGCGTACGCGGCCTGCCGCCTGGCACGCCTGTGAATGTCATACGCGCATGTTTACCGCACTTTGGGGAGACCGCGCGGCCACAAGCCTCAATCGCCGCGAAGTCGAGGAATGGGCCATCCAAAGACGGCGTGACCATTCGGCCAGCACGGTTCTGCACGAAATTAGGCTGCTCCAGAGAGCCTACAATTTGGCGGTTGACGAAGAACGACTTCCCTACAGTCCGTTGGCGCGCGTTCGAGTGAGAATGAAACCCCACAGGCGCCACCAGATCTTGACTCGCGAGAACGAGCGAGCTTTGGAGAAGGTTTACCTCAAGCTTTTTCGCCGAGGGGCTGCACACTGGAGGACCGAGAAGTTTGCCCTGCTGACCGGATGCCGCATCGGCGAGCAGGTTCGGATCCAGCAGAAGCACATACAGGGTGACATTCTAGAAATCCCGGAAGACGGAAAGACCGGGAGTCGCCTCGTTCCACTCTGCAAAGGCG
This sequence comes from Vulcanimicrobiota bacterium, assembly GCA_019637395.1. GTDB lineage: Bacteria > Vulcanimicrobiota > Xenobia > Xenobiales > JADMJV01 > JADMJV01. Next base: position 301,665 of record JAHBVR010000006.1, on the reverse strand, counting down.
CCCGAACCATCATCGCGACTCAGCTCGCATGGGCCACCGAATGTGGCTCTGGCTATGTCTTCTGGCCCGACCAGCGCAATCCTGACCGGCTCGTGGTGGCCGGGAGCCACGTCAAACACGTGTGGCGAAAAGCTTGTCGGGAGGCGGGTATCCAGGGAGTGCAACGGCGAGATCTCCGACGCACCTTCGCCTGCGACCTCATTCGCGCCGGGAAACCCGTCTTCGAAGTGCAAAGCCTGCTGGGGCACGCCTCTCCGACGCAGACCATGACCTACTGTCACATCGGCATTGAGCAGCTCCGCGCAACAGTGGCGGTGCTGGACGAGCTTGAATAGTATTTCACAAGTGGAGCCAATGCGTCGGCCACCTGGCTTCTCCTGATAATCTGCGAGCTTTCAGGACTTCTCCCGGTTGAGCTAGGCCGCCCGGTGAGGCGGGCCCGAGAGCCGTCGTCTGGAGCAAGAACCGACCCTCGCCGTGCCCCCCACCCCGGTGGGGCCGGCCAGAGACCGATTGTAATGTTGCAATGGGCTGGTGCTGAGCTTCCTCTCTATTAGGAGGGGACCCTGGCAGCTGGCCCATCTTTTTGATTTGGGGGTAAAGCCTGGAAGTTCAAGCCCAGCTATGCCCTTCACAATCGGGCCTCTTTGACCGCCGGGGGAAGAAGCCCTCCAATTACCAGCGACTGAGGCTGGGGCCTGCCTGAATTTGTGATGGACGGGTGGACACGCCGGTTGCTCAGGCCAGAACGCCTGTTCGATTAGCAACGCCCGGGCGCTGGCCAGGCGGGCGCTGGAGGCGGTGCACGGAGTCGATATCAACCCTTTCGCCGTGGCCATTGCCCGTTTTCGCCTGGTGATCGCCTTTGTGAAGGCCTGCGGGCTGTCTCGATTGCGCGAAATGCCCGACGTCAAGGTTCGGGTGGCCACTGGCGACTCGTTACTGCACGGCAACGCGATTTGCTCAGCCAAAGGTTGGGGGGTCCAGGAGCTGTCCGACTGGCTGCCGGATGCGTTTGCCGCTGGCGACTTTGAAGATGCTTCCCAGATTCTGACCCAGCGCTATGAAGCGGTGGTGGGCAACCCACCGTACATCACGGCACGAGACAAGGCGCACAACAATGAGGTGCGGAGCCGATATCGCACGGCTTATATGAAGTATTCGCTCGCCGTGCCGTTCAAAGAGAAATTCTGGGATCTGGCAGTGGAGGGCAAGGGGCAGCAGCGGGCGGGATTTGTGGGGATGATCACGGCCAACTCGTTTATGAAGCGGGAGTTTGGGTCCCGGGTGATTGAGGAGTTTTTCCCACGGGTGGACCTGACACATGTAATCGACACATCAGGAGCCTACATTCCGGGCCACGGGACTCCGACCATTATCCTGCTGGGCCGGAATCGGGCCCCCGTGTCCGACAAGGTGCGGGCCGTGCTGGGCATCCGCGGAGAGCCTTCCACACCGGCCGATCCGGCCCAGGGGCTGGTATGGCGGTCGATTTTGGAGCTTCTGGAGCGACCGGGGGAATCCAGTGCGTTTGTGAGCGTGACCGAGTTTGATAGGGCCACTTTTGCCAAGCATCCGTGGAGTATCGGTGGCGGTGGAGCCAGTGAGCTCAAGGAAAAGATCGAGTCAGCCGCCCAAGGTTGCCTTGGAACATTGTGCGACAGTATCGGATTCGCGAGTTTCACTGGCCAGGATGATGTCTTCGCCGCCCCGTTTGGAGTACTCGGACGCCATGGGATACCAAAGCAGCATATTCAAGGACTCGTGGAGGGAGACACTGTTCGCGACTTCGTTATCCAGCCGTTCGAGCAAGTCTTGGTCCCCTACGATTCTAGCCTCGAGTTATCTTCTTTACAGACGGTGCCCCTGATAGCAAGCTACCTCTGGACGTACCGCAACAGCCTTGCCAACATTAAAACTTTTGGAAACAAAACAAAGGCTGAAATAGGCGAGCCTTGGTGGGGTTGGTATCGCTGGGTTGCATCGAAATATAAAACCGCTCTCTCAATCGTCTTCGCCTTCGTGGCCACACACAACCATTTCGTCCTGGATCGGGGCGGTAAAGTTTTTAATCGCACGGCGCCGGTTATTAAATTGCCAAACGGCACCTCTGAGGATGCGCACTTGGCGCTTATTGGCATCCTCAATAGTTCGGTCGGAAACTTTTGGGTCCGCCAAGTAGGCTTTTCCAAGGGTGGGGATTACGTGGGAACCGAGGGCGCCCGGGTGATCAAGACGCCGTGGGAGGATCGACTGGAGCGCGATGGCAGCAAATTGCAGAATTTTCCCATTCCCCTAAATCACCAGCAAACGCTCACTCTGGCCAGCCAGCTCGATCAACTTGCCGCCGAGCACAGCGCTTTGGAAGCCGCCGGTTTCATTCATGAACTCCCCCCCGGCCTCTGGAATCTTCCCGAAAAGCAGGCGCAGCAGCGCCAAGTCCGCCAGAAAATGGTCGCCCTCCAGGAAGAACTGGACTGGCTGTCCTACCAACTCTACGGCATCCTCGACGTCTCCCCCATCGCAACCGACCCGCCTCCGCTACAGTTGGGGGAGCGGGCCTTCGAGATCGCCATGGCGCGGTCAGAAGAGGAAACCACATGGTTCAGCCGCCACGGCTCCACCCCCATCACGGAGCTGCCGGGCCATTGGGCTGCCGACTACCGGGCCACGGTGGAAAAACGCCTGGAGCTGATCGCCAACCATCCCGAAGTAGCCCTCCTGGAAAGGCCGGAGCACAAGCGGCGCTGGCAGCAGCGTCCTTGGGAAGAGCGTCTGAAGGACGCCCTGACGATCTGGCTGCAGGACCGCATCGAGTCCACCCTGCAAAAATCCGACCATTTACAATCCGTCCAACAATTGGCCGACCAGCTCGCCCACGATGGGGACTTCCAGCAGGTGCTGCAGATCTATCTGGGCACCAACGATTTCGAGGCCGGAGAAAGCATCCAAAAACTGGTGCAGACCCAAGCCGTCGCTTATGTGGCCGCGTTGCGCTACAGCGAGGCGGGTTTGCGAATTCGGGCCGACTGGGAGCGCACCTGGGAACTGCAGCGCCGGGAAGACGCGGGCGAAAACGTTGGTGACATTCCCGTTCCGCCCAAATTCGGTCAGAAAGACTTCCTTCGCCCCGAGTATTGGAGCCTGCGCGGCAAATTGGACGTGCCCAAGGAGCGCTTCATCTGCTACCCTGGTGCCGAGCGGGAGGCCGACGGTTCTGTGGTGCTGGGCTGGGCCGGCTGGAACTACCTGCAGCGTGCCCAGGCCCTCGCCGGGTACGCTTTGGAGCGTCGCGAGCAGGACGGCTGGGAAAAAGACCAGCTCACCCCGCTCCTGGCCGGCTTGGCCGAACTCCTGCCCTGGCTCAAACAATGGCACAATGAGGTCGACCCCCACAGCGGTGAGCGGATGGGGGACTATTTTGAGTCCTTCTTGAGCGAGCAACTTCGTGAACTCGACTTGCCTTCCAAAGATTTGAGCAACTGGCGACCCGCCCAAAAGGGCGCTGCCCGTAAAACCAGAAAAAGCCCTACTTGAGCCAAGAGTTTTTTGAAAGAACTTATCCTGTAGCAAGTCAGCGGACTCGGTCGGATAGTTTTTTTGCTAAAGCGCTTGGAGCAACGCTCATCCTGGCGGTCGTTTGTGGTGTTCTGCTAGCCTGGACTTCTCGGGACTCGCCTCGGCCGTTACCGTATCATACCAATCCTGTTGTCAACACTGAAGCTTCGAATTCGGCTCAGACGATGGCCTCTGAACCAACAGCGACTTCTGCGAGATTACTGGCCGATGCCAAGCAGAAAGCTGCTCAGGGCGATGTTGGTGGAGCAGAGCAGCTCGCAAAAGTTGCCGCTTTCCAAGAGCTCTGCGGCAGCAAGGATCCTTTGATCCTGGCCGAGGCCGATTCCGTGGTGGCCACTTGCCGTTATAAAGCTGGAGACTTGTCAGGGGCAATCACCCGAATGGTCTCCTGTGTTCATCGGGCTCCTGGCAATCCCAAGTACCGCAGCCTACTTTCGACTTTGCGACTGGAACGCTCGCGAAAACGCCGGACGGAAGCGGAGCAACTGCTCAGCGAGGCCGGCCACCTGATTCGCGGCTACCAGGGTAAAGGGGAAGACCTAGAACAGGCTCGGTCGAAATCGGAGCGCGCCCGAACTCTGTTTAAGGATTTTGGCGGGACCAACGAGCAGATTTCTCGGGCCCTGATGATCGGGTCTGTGGCCACCGCCATCTCAGGCGACGAGAAGCAGGCGCTGGTGCTGATTGGCCAGGCCAGGAGGCTGAAGGACCAAAAGAACTATCGGGAGCTGGAGCAAATGTATCGCAATCGGTTATCAGCTCCCGCTCAAGTTGCGCACCAGCCTTCCCGAGAAATCCCTCGACAACCCGATTTCAACTTTGTGCCCCAACCCCGGGGTGTGCCGGTACCAGACAACGGAGAGGCAATTGTCGAGAAGGTTCTCGGAGACTATTGCATGGTCGAGACATCGACGGGCTTCGGAGTGATCGAACTCTATTCAGGCACCGTCGACGAGGGCGACAAGATTGTTGGAACAGTCGAAACATACGGCCTCTTCGACCTGCACAATGCGACTACCGACCAAGAACTTCGCGGATACATCGAGGAGTTCGGCGAGACCCATGAGGAAGCGTTGGAAAAACTGGTTGAGAAGGCTCAATGAGCGCCTATTCGCCCGGGTCCCAATCGACCTCTACCTCGGTCACCACCTCGGCCACGGCCGAGTAGATGTCAATTTCGGCGGCCCCCACCACCGGGGGCGTCTCCAACGAGATGATCAGCGAATACCAGGCTTTGCTCTCCTGGCGTCCGAGTGCCGTACGCTCTGACCACCAGCCTTTGGCCGGGTAGACTGCAACCAGATGCTTGGCGGCCAGGTCGCGGGCGGTGCCTTTCCAGATGTCGCTGTGCACCGACCCGCGATGTCTGGCGTCGGGTCCTATCGTCCACTCGCCAACGTCAGACGAACTCCCAGCCGTCTCGCCTTCTTCGCGCGCCGCTTTGTTGATCCGCTTCGCGAAACTCACCTCATCATCTGAGGCTGTGCAAACTTCGAAGCGCAAGCCATGGGACGCATAGCGGTATCGCCCTTTCCATCCTCTGCTTCCAGGGTTGGGTTCAATGAAGTAGGACAGGGTCACACGGAGCTCGACGGGGGTCGCCTCTAGCGACTCCAAGACCTGGGTGGGCCAGGGAATATCGTGTAGATGAAGTTCGTTCGTTTTTCCGTCGTTCGTGAATGGCTGAATTTCTCGCTCTACCACCAGGGTCAGAGCGTTCCTTTGGCTATAACGCGCTCGTTCCAGATCGGGCACCCCCATGCCGAAACAGGCTTGGCGCTTACGCACACGAGTTCTGCCCGTATCTTCGGGAAAGGACTCGAGCATAGCCTCGGACCAGCGGGCCGAATGAATCATCAGGCCACGAATGGTCTCGGGTTTGGCCTCGGGGTATTCAGCCATTAGTTTGGCGGCGAAATGACTGGCAAGTGCGGTCGATGCACTGGTTTCATACATGATTTCCAGAAGTGCAGAGCCGGCAAAGCCGCCAAGACGCATACGAGTGCTGAGCAGAGCGAACTCTGGTGGAACCTCCCTGAGCCCCTCGGGATGCAACAGCAAATTGCCGCCCTCAAAGACGATGTCTGGTTGGGAGGCCCAGACGCCGTCACAGGAAGGGACGGAAGTCGAGCTAAAGGGACTCAGGTCGCCGTAGCTGGCCACAGAGGCGTAGTTGGGGTAACCTTCAATGAGCCCGTGGAAGTAGGTGCAGGAGCCAACCGTCACTGCATTCCAGGCTTGAGCCGGCTCCTGAATAGGAGAAAGCTCGTGGTTCCACTCGGGATAGGCATAATTCCCGTGGTTCCAATCCGAGTTTCCCGCGGAGATGAAGACCAGCCGGGTGACGTCATCGGGTTCCTCGGCTCCTGAGCAGATCTGGTCGACTGCTGCTGACCAAGAACTGGGTTCACCAGTCGGGCTGGGGTTGGCCGTCACGGCCAGGCAAAAGACCCGCTGTTCCGCGCTCTGAGCCTCCACCAAGGCAACGCAGCTTTTAGTGATCTCGCCGTAGAGGGCAGGTTCATTCTCGGCGGGTGGCGGGGGCAAAATTTTGACAGATTCTAAAGTGATTTCGATGGGCACAGCTCCATTGGACTCCAGATGCGTACCGAGATGCTCACCATAGACAATCAAACCTGCCATCAAGGTGCCGTGGCCCCCGTGGTCATGTTTTCCCCAGCTCGGGTTGTAGGCGAGCACTGACTCTTCTTCGATGGCTGGCGCAAGTAGCGGGTGTCCATAGTCGAGACCTGTATCGAGCAAACAGACCCGAGCCCGGGTCGGTAGCGGATGGGACCTTAAGAGCAAATCTTCAATCCAATCCGTCTGTTCTTTCGGTCTCATTTCCAGAAAGGTTCGTGCCAGGTTGGGGGGCCGTAGTTCGGTAATCGAGTCGACGAGTCGGAGCAGATTCGTCATTGCCTGGATGGTGGCCCTCGCGAGAACAACCTCGCGGTCAGGGAAGGTCAATGTCTGTTGGCCAATTGTGAGGCTCAGCCGATTCGCCTGGTTTCTAAGATGGGTTGCCCCTATATCACGCCTGACCCAGACCTCCCAGTGATACACTTTTTCCTCGGTGGGAAATTCATCCTCTGGACCTGTCCAGAAGTCCCGAATCGTCGGAGGCCTTATCCCTGAGACGCACGCAAAGAGAGGTTGATGTTTTGGCTTGCCTGCTGGGGTCTGCTGAGTGGGGTCCTCGTACTGCTCGAGTTTCCGAACAAAGGTAGTGACCTCCCCCTTCGGAACTCGAACTATTGCGTGCCCAGCGCCGTCTTCTCTCGTGTGAATCAGCGACAATGCGATTCCAGCAGTAGCGTTCTCAAGGGATTCTGGCTTAAATCCCTTGTTGGGATCGAGGTCAAAATTAATTTGGCTGGCTTCGGCCTCAATCTGAAACAGGGCCCGTTCCTTCTCTATGGTGTCTTGGGTGAGCTGGACTGATTTCAGGTCTCCCCGAAGCTTGGCAGCGTGTTTAACCGGGTCTCGGGTCGGCAGGCGGCGTCCGCCAGACCCGCCGCCACCAGGGTAAGTGTAGGGAAAAGATTGGCTGCCTTGAGTTATGAATAAATGCGGTAACTGGCTCCCCATCAATTACCCTTACTTACCGAATTCGCGTTGAGAGTGTTTTCGCATCTGCAGTGTTTGCAAGAGTGTGTCTGAGCTCAGAGTTTCGCGGTCTTCTAAGATCATATCTTTGGCGGTATCCTCGCAAGCACGGATGACATCAGCGTAGCTCAGCCCTTGCGCCTCGTGGGCCAGGTTTGGCCAGTCCAGGTCCGTCGCTCCGAAAGGTTCCAGGCAGCGCTTCAGGGTCTCGGTGAGTTGTTCGAGACTGGGCAGTTCGTACGAGATGACGTCGTCAAATCTTCGGAACAAAGCTTTGTCGAGCATTTCCCCGTGGTTGGTGGCGGCGATAAGCAGGCTCTGCGATTCATCTTCTTCAATAAACTGCAAAAAGCTGTTCAGGACTCTGCGAATCTCCCCAACATCGTTCTTCGAAGAGCGCTGGCTCCCGATGGCGTCAAATTCATCAAAGAAATACACGCCGCAGGTATCGTTCATTGCCTGAAAGATCAGGCTCAGTTTTGCGGCCGTCTCGCCCATATATCGAGTGATCAAGCCTTCAAACCGGACCACAAAAAGCGGTAGCTGCAGCTCGCCGGCCAGGGCGTGAGCGGTAGCTGTTTTGCCGGTACCAGGCGGACCAAAGAAGAGTAGTTTCCGGCGCGGCCGCAGTCCGTGCTTGATAAGTTCACTGCTGCGTCTGTGCTCTTTGAGAATTCGTTGCAGGCTGAGGAGACTCTGGTTAGGCATAATCAAGTCATTCAGCCTGGCGTTCGGGTAACTCGCTTTGAGCAGCTCCTCCAGGGCCCCAGACGGACGTGCAATGGGGATAGGCTTACGCGAAGGCGTCTGGCTCCTCTTCTGAGCAGTTCCCACCGCTTCCCTTAGCTCTTTGGCGACCGCTTCGTGGCCTAGGCGAGCGTGATGGGCAGCAACTTGCAACGCAACCCGATAGAATCGGGTCTCATTGCCCTCCGCGTGGCTCAAAATAAGAGCCTTCAGTTGTTCAGCGCTGGCCATGTCGGGACCGGGCCCTTCTCCTCGATTCATGAGATCCTTCATTCAAATCGGCCGACTTCCCTTGATTGTAGCTGGCCTGCGTGAAAATAGAACTTCTGTTTGGATGCCATGCACGTATTCTAGCCTCCGCCGCGACGGAGTTTGTCGCGATAAGTCCAGGTAGGGCCTGCGGCGCAAATGACGTAGTCTCGGCCATGCTGATCAAAGACCTCATCAACATCCCCGAGCGCATCTACGCCAACGAGTTCGTCATCAAACTGACGGAGGGGATTGAACGGCCGGAAGAAACGCTGGACCAGTACGTGGTCACGGCCCAGCTCAAGCGGCAGTATGAGAAGGCTTTGTCCCTGGTGCAAAATTCGCTGGTGCAAGGCAAGAGCCAGGCGGCTTTTCTGCACGGCAGCTTCGGCTCCGGTAAATCTCACTTTATGGCCGTGCTCAATCTCTTGCTCAAGGGCAACCCCAAGGCCTGGGGTCACCCGGACCTGGCCTCGGTGACCCTCAACTTCAGTGCTCTGCGCGAGCGCAAGCTGCTTTTGCTGGCTTTCCACATGATTGGTGCCAGCTCGATGGAAAGCGCGATCCTGGGTGGCTATGCCCGCACCATCGCAGAACAGCATCCAGGCGCGCCGGTTCCGGCCTTTTACCGAGGGGAGAAGCTGTTTGAGGATGCGCGCAATCTCATGGGCAAAATGGGCGAAGAAGCCTTCTTTGCCCAACTGGCCGCGCAGGCGCCGGCGGCCAAAACGGCTTTGGGACGTCGGGGTGGAGCCACCGTCGCCTGGGACCGCAGTCGCTTTGAGGAGGCTGCGGGTGCCGCTCCCGGCCATCCTCAGCGCCAGCAGTTGGTTAGCGCACTGCTGAGCAGCTACTTCACTGGCTACTCGGACGTCCAGCGCGACAATCAGGAAAGTTACCTGCCCTTTGACCAGGCCCTGGAAGTTCTCAGTCAACACGCCAGATCACTTGGTTACGATGGCATTGTGCTGTTTCTGGACGAGTTGATTTTGTGGCTGGCCAACATGTCGTCCAATCTTCATTTCGTCCACGGCGAGATTCAAAAGCTGGTCAAACTGGTGGAAGCGGAGCATTCGGATCGGCCCGCTCCGATCATTTCGATTGTAGCCCGCCAGCGCGACCTGAAAGACCTGATTGGCGAATCGCTGAGCGGTTTTGAACAGTTCAACTTCCACGACCAGATCAAACACTTCGAGAAGCGTTTTGATACCATAAACCTGGAAGACGCCAACCTGCCCGAGATCATCGAAAAGCGCATCCTTAAGCCCAAGAGTGAGGCAGCGCGCACCCAGCTGCACGATCAATTCGATCGGCTCAAGCTCAACCCCAACATTCGCGACATCCTGGCCCACAACTATGACCTGGATTCTTGCCGCCGCGTTTACCCTTTCAGTCCCGCCTTGATTGACACGCTGGTGGCCGTCTCCAGCCTTTTGCAGCGCAATCGCACGGCCATTCGCATTCTGATGGAGTTGCTGGTCGACCAGCAAGAAAGCCTGAGCGTTGGCCAATTGATCCCGGTGGGCGACCTCTTTGACCTGGTGTCCGGCAATTACGAGCCCTATGACGACTCGGTGCGGCGCGGCTTCGAAAGTGCCAAACGTATTCTTCAGGAGCGCTTCGCCCCGATGCTGGAAGACTCCGAGGGCAACCCGGTGGCCACTCAAGCCACTGACCTGCGGCTGATCAAGACCATTTTGCTCGCGGCTTTGGTGCCTGAAGTTCCCGCCCTGCGCAAATTGACCCCGCAAAAGTTGGCCGCCCTCAACCACGGCACACTCAAATCCCCCATCGCCGGCCGCGAGTCGGCTCTGGTTCTGACCAAACTGAAGAATTGGCAAACCAACATTGGAGAGCTACGGGTAGACCCGGACTCTGAAGAGATCAGCTTGAATCTGACCACGGTCGACCTGGAAAAGATTCTGGAGGGTGCCCGCACCCAGGACAATGCCGGCCAGCGCAAGGGCTACCTGCGGCGTCTGCTCTTTCAGATGCTCAAAATCGACCAGGACGCTCAGGCCAATATGACCGTCACCTACGATCTGGTTTGGCGCGGAACCAAACGTAGCTTTGAGGTGCAATATCTGAATATCCGCGAGAAAAGCAATCTGCGCGAGCTTCAGGCCGATCAATTCCCGAAGTTGATTCTAGATTACCCCTTTGACGAAGAGGGCTGCCATCCCAGCGATGACCTCGTCAAGCTGGAGGCTTATCGTAGCCAGCACCCGGAAACGCGCACGCTCATCTGGCTTCCCTTTTTCCTCTCCAAGCGGACTCTTACCGAGCTGGGCCGTTTGATCATGATTGAATACATTCTGACCGGCGATCGCCTGACCGCTTTCCTCAGTCACCTGGCTCCCACCGACCGACCCTCGGCCAAGGCCCTGCTGGAGAACCAGCGCAGTGCCTTGCAAGAAAGGATGCGTCAGGCGCTGGAAATGGCGTATGGAATTCTCAAGGCGGAGCCGGGAATTCTTGATGAAAGCGACCAGAAACAGTTGCCTGCCGACAAGCAGCTGCAATCTCTGCACGCTGCCTTTCAGCCGCGTATGCCCGCCGTGAGCAATTTGGAACAGGCGCTACGCGAAATTCTGGCCAAAGAGCTGGAGGCCCATTATCCGGGCCACCCGGCCTTCCCGGTGGACAAGGAGATCAGCCTGGATGCGGTGCGCAAGGTCTGGAAAGAAGTCAAAGAGACCTGCAAAACCGACGACCAGCGTCTGGAAATACCCGATAAGACCATGCGCGACCGTCTGCGCGAGGTAGCGCAGCCGCTGCTGTTGGGCAAAATGGGCGAGACTCATTTCTTACTGAATGACCACTGGCGCAACAAGTTCGAGCAGGAGATGGCTCGTCATCAGATCAGCGGCCCCGTGCGGGTCGAGCGCCTCCAGGAATGGATGGAACAGCCCAGACCGATGGGGCTGCCCGCCCGTCTGAAAGCTCTGATTATCTATACCTTTGCCGAGCAGACCCAGCGCCAACTGGTCCGTCAGGGTCTGGCACTGCGCGAGTTTGAGGCAGACCTTGCCGCCGACGTTGAGCTGTGTCCGATGGAACTGCCCACAGACGAGGTGTGGAGCCGTGCCTGGGAGAGAGCCAGGCTGTTACTACCTGACCTGTATCCGCTCAATTGCACCACGGCCAATGTCGAACTCCTCAGCCAGCGTGTGGGCGAGGCTATCCAGCCACGCCGCCAGGCTCTGCTCGACTTGCCGGCCAAGCTTCGCCAACTGTGTCAGGCAACCCAGGTCGACCCGGCCCAGTCGCCCCGCCTCAGTCATTCCCGTCTGGCCGCCGACCTGGTCAATCTACTGGACACCAAAGATGCTCGCGAACGGGTAGAGCAGCTGGCGCGCGCCCGCTGGAGCGATGTGCCCGAAGAGCTGGCGGCTTTTGTCCGCGGGGCCCCCGCCATGCTCTCCTCATTGAGCCAGGAGAACCTGGAAATGCTTGCGGAACTTCCGCAGTTGCCCAGCGGGGAAGACTTGTTGCACGAGATGCAAGAGGCCATGCAGCGCAGCGAGCAGGCCCAACCTCTCGGCCCTGTGGTCGAGCTGGGTCGCAAGCAGGTCTTCAACCTCATTCGTTCTCGTCCCCAGACACCGCCCTCAGTGGCTCCCGCCCCGGCGCGCGCCAAGCGCTTGAAAGCCGGACAGCTCAAGTCGGCCAGCCAGGCTGAGGCGATGGCGGAGCTGCGGAAAATCCTTGAATTGCTGGAAGACCCCAAGGTTCGTTTGAGCTTGAACTACGAGGTCTGGCAAGAACCCTGATGCTTCGTCCCCCCAGCGAATTCCAATTGCGCACTCAGGGCGAGCGGCTGCTGGATCGCCATCCTCACGCCCGGCTGCTGGCCTTCTATTGTCCTCAGGGCTATCAGGGATCTTCCCAGGTGCTTCTGAAAGGTCAGGCCTTCGAAATTGAGGTGGCCCGCAGTCCTCTACATTTCCACCGGTTGGCCGCCGCCACGGAAGAGCACCGGCAACATCTGCTGGTGCTCTGCCCGGATCGCTCGTGGCTCTCCCAGGATTTGCGTGATCGGCTCCCCGACCGTGACCTGCGCGAACTGGACCCCTGGGAATCTATTCGCAAACTTTTTGACGCGGAATCCATTGACTCGGGTCTGCAGCGCCATCGAGAGTTGGCCGAATGGTTATTGGAGTGCGACCCCCGCGAGTTTCCCAAAGCTCCTGGCGGAGTTCTGACCCGCGAACTGGCTTGGGAGACTCTACTCCACCAGCGCTTTGGCCTGACCAACGAAGGCTATGACCTCCTGCAGCTTTTACGCACACTCACTCTGGCGCCGCCTGCCCTCCCTTCGGCGTCCGAAAGTCTGAAACGCAAAGCTCGCCAGTGGCTGGACGAGCGTGGCGGTGGCCCTTCTGTTGACCAGGTTTTAGAGCTCTATTTTGAGCGCGGGGCGCGGGAAGCCCTGGCCCTGTGCCTGGTGCTGGAGGTCGTCTTCCTGGCTCCTCCGGGGCCCGCCGCGCTGATGGCCCAGGGAAGCCTTGATCGCTTCTTTGCCGGTCGCCGCCTGCCCGTCTTGCTCGGCCAGCACCTGGGCCGTTCCTTCCGAGAGCTGGTTCGGCTGAACGGCGACCTGCTATGGCTGGGACCCGTGCAGACGCGGGCTAAGGAACTGCTGATAGAACTCAATGCTCTCGACCTCGCCCAGTTCAGCCTGATACTGGCTGAAGGTTGGGATGGAATGTTGGCCAGGGCCGGTGTCGACCTTTCCCAATCTCAGCCTTTTCGCGATCACTGGCTCTTCACCGAGAAAGAAGAGGAGCTGGAGCCGCTGCAAATGGCGCAGCGCCTGGAGCGTTTTCTGGCCGCCCCCGGGCCTGGTCCGGGCGGAGCAATAACGGCCTGGATGGACGACTATCTGGACCGTGTCGCCTGGGTAGACCGGGCCCGATTGTGGCTGCAGCACCCACACCCTCAATTGGGGGCAGCCTTCTCTCGCCTGTTGGAACGCGCCCTCGAATGGCGGGAAGTCTACAGTAAGGGCTTTGCACAAGCCCTTATCGGGACCCACAAGGATACCCTGCCGGTCGAGGGTTTTCTCGACCAAGTGCTGGTCCCATTGGTCAAAGAGAAAGGCTCTCACCTGCTGGTGCTGGTGATGGACGGTTGCAGTCAGGCCGCGCTGCTGGATTTGCTCGACTCTCTGGACCAACGGAACTGGTCGCACTATCTGCCGCAGGCAAAAGAGAAGACTCGACTGCTTTCCGCCCTGCCGAGCGTCACCGAAGTGGCGCGAACCAGCTTGCTTTGTGGCCGGCTGATGCAGGGGGACGCGCGCGATGAGGCCACTCACTTTAAGTCACATAGTGGGTTAAATTCCGCCTGCCGCAAGGACTACGGACCGCAGCTATTTCACAAAAAGGATATGCAACAAGCACTGCGGCGCACTCAATCGTCAGACTACAAGCTGGTGGCGGTGGTGATCAACAGCATGGACGACGCGCTGGCCAAGGAAGAGCAGCTCAATCTGCGCTGGACTCAGGACCTGATCGGCCCGCTCGTTCCGCTACTGGAGGCGGCCCGGGCGGTGCAGCGTTCCGTGCTCATCGTCAGTGACCACGGGCACACCCTGGATTTCGGAACGGTCGAACGGCCCAGCGTAGGTGCCGGGAACCGCTGGCAGCCAGGTGGCCATGAAGAAGACGGGGCGGTGCTCATCGAGGGGGGGCGACTGCAGCTGGCCGAATCGGCTCGCTTGCTCCATACCGAGAAAGTGCGCTACGGCCCGCGCAAACGCGGCTACCACGGCGGCTCCAGCCCGCAGGAAATGTGCTGCGCCCTGGCTCTGCTCGCCTCCCCCGGCCAAACCATACCTGGCTGGACCGAAGGAAGTAGGCGCCCCCCGGCCTGGTGGAGCGAAGTTGGCCCCGCCCTGGTGCTCGAAGGCGGCGGGAAGGGCCAGGGCCAGCTTTTCGAGACAGTCCTGTCCGAACGTCTGCTGGCTTCTCTCGCATTGCGGGACAGGGAAGGCAAACCACCTTTCCTGGAGCGCGTCGTGGATCTGCTATCCGAGCGTGGGCGGATGGAACGGCTCGCCCTGGCTCAGGCACTCGGACAGACACGTAGTCAGTTGAATTTGCTTTTACCGCAGTGGACCCGTTGGCTTAATGTGAACGGACAGGTGACCTTGAGGGCGGATAACCATGGGGTCTGGTTGGATGAGAGCGCTGTGAAGCGGTTGCTGAGCTAAGGTCTGATTTAGCCAAGCAAAAGGAGTTCTCGATTCACTCGGATTGTCGTCCAATGGCACTGGTATGCCTTGGAGTAGTCCCCTCGCTGCACACCCAAACCCAAAAACCTGATCACCGGTTGATCACCGGACCCTCACATTTTCTTCAAAACTGGGCCCAACTCGAGCAAAACCAAAAACGCGCAAACCCTTATCTTATAAGCATTTCTGCGACCTCCCCCACCCTGTCCTCAACCCCGTACCTGCTCCTGGGGGACTAGGGGCCCACGGTTCAAATCCGTGCACTCCGACCAACGAGAAAAGACCGCAACCGCGGGATTTTTCGGTATCTGGACAGCTTGGTGTAAAGCTAAATCGTGGCTCATGATCAACTTTGCTGTTCAACTCCCGATTGCGCCAGCTTTTTCCCAATGTTTATTTAGGGTTCAGGCCACGCAATCCCTTAAAACGCCGGTTTTACAACAACTGATGGATAGTTGCTTCTATCGAACTCCCCTCAGACGGATCTACAACTGCACAGAGCCGGACATCCCGAAAGGCACTCCGTTCTCCTGGGTCTTCTACGCCGCTGACTTGGCCATTCTCGAAATCCGGGCTCGATGTTCCGGTCTGTGCCGGCGCCCAAAGAATTGAGGGTAATCTAGAGGCCTTACTGCCAGCAGCCGCAAGTATCCCCCAGCCCGAGCCCTCACCGCTGAGGCGCTGCAAGGCTCCGAGCTCGAGTGGCCCCAGTTGGCCGCCCGGAGGGAGCGGCTCCTCACTTACTACCTCGAGGGCCAGGCGACCTCGGGCTTTCGTCTGCTGCGATGTCTGGAAGACCCGCCCAAAGCGCCGCCCAGTTAGGTTCACCCACCATCTTCCGCCAGGTGGCGTGCGACAACCGACGAAACTTCAGATGTGGACGAAGTGGAGTTCGTCGAGCGCGTCGTCTGCCGCATCAGCTTACCGGACAAAGATGTCTATCCAGCCTTGGCCGCAGTCCGCGACGCTCGCCGAGGTGGTATCCAAGAGCGAATTGATCAGGCCATCTGGGAGTTGGCCGGGGTCTTCGTAATGGCAGTGCGACTGGGATTGGACAATCCGACCACGCGGGTAAACCTCTGGGTGCTCCTTCGCAACCAGGGAGAACTGCAAAAAGACCCGGAAATGCTCAGGCTGCTCAACTTTCTGACCGGTCGTATTTCTTCCAGGCAATGGCTGAACCTACCAGATGACTTCAACGACGGCGGCGGTTCAGGCGTAGGGGCCCGGCGTCGCCCCCCAGGTCCACGGCCCAGACTGAGCAACGAAAATGAATTTCCCGGCTTTGAGTAAGGCCGTGCGAAGAGGTGAAGGGTGGAGAAAGATGCTCAATGATCGGTATTGTGCTGGGAGACATCACCCAACTGAAGGTCGACAGCATTGTCACCTCGGCCGATGAATCACTGATGGGCGGTGGAGGCGTAGACAAAGCGGTCCACCGTGCCGCCGGCCCCGGCTTGCTCCAAGAGTGCGTGAAAATCGGCATTTGCAATCCAGGCGAGGCTGTCATCACCAACGGGCACTGGCTGGAGGTGAAGAAGATTATTCATACGGTCGGCACGGTCTGGGAAGACGGAGGCTTCGGTGAGGAAGTGGTGCTTCGCTCGTGCTACCGCGCCTCGCTTGAACTGGCTCGGGAGCACGAACTCGACCACATCGCCTTCCCCTGCATCGCGGCGGGCGTTTATGATTTCCCAGGCGACTTTAGGATGACAAAATAAATAACTTGTACGATTTTCGCTTTTTTGAGTGCAGCTACTTCGAGCAGTCGACAAAAGCCTGGGAATTCAGATTTCTGACGAGTCCAAGTTGCTAAAGAAGCTGGAAAGGGTGATACCGCTCCTTGATGAGAGGCAAAAGCGCCTTTTCGTCGCCGCAGAGGCCGATCAGATAGGATACGGTGGGATCACGCTTCTTGCCAGGCTAACGGGTATGAGTCGCGTCTCAATCCACAGTGGTCTCGCCGATCTGGGCGCTGAGTTAAAGGGGCAAAGTTCGCTCACCAGGCGGAGGCCGCAAGCGCACGACGGGCACTTCAGGGAATTCTCGGAAAGAAGCTCGTGATAGAATTCGCAAGGCTATTCATCTTACTTCACGACCTCCGCTAACCGGGCTTTCACCGGTTCCCGGTCCTGGGGGGACACTCCGTGACCTCGAAGGTCCGCGTAGTCCAGTGCCGTCCTCCCTTCCTGGTCGCGCAGCCCGGCGTCGGCTCCAAATGCCAGCAACAGCTCGACCAGAGGCAAAGACCCTCGATAAGCAGCCCTCATCAGCGGCGTCACTCCGGGCCGGCCTAGATTCACGTCTGCTCCGTGCTCGAGCAGCACGCGCGCCGTACGAATCCGCCCCGCCTCAACCGCGGAAATGAGCGCTGAGCATCTGCCGTCTCTTTCGCACAGGTTCACCGGAAAGCCAGCTCGCAAAAGAGCCCTGGCCCTCCCCCAAAATCCGAAGACCGCGCAAAAAACCAGCGCGTGCAGACCTCCGCTTTGCAGCACCGTCGCTTCTCCCCCGGCCCGCATCACAAAGCGCACCATCGCGCAACTGTTATGAGAAGCCAGCAGCAGCGCGTGCACACCCTCGTCGTCGGGAATTTGCAAGTCTGCGCCGGCGCGGAGCAAGACTCGCAACCCGGCGGGGTTTCCACGCTCAACGACATCCGGCAACATCTTCTGGGGATCCGCGCCGAAGCGCAGCAGAGTCCGCAGCCAGCCGGGCAACTCGTCCAGAGCCGAATGACCATCCAGCACGATGGCCTTTCTAGCGTTCGCTCCGTGCTTCAACAACAACCGAGCCGTACGGTAGCATCCAGCATGACTGGCCTCCTGCAGGGGTGTGTAGCCGTTGACCTCCACATCTACCGGGTAGTCTCTTGCGATTAGTCTGGCGGCTCGACGCGTGTCGCCCTCCCGGGCGGCCCGGTGCAATGCTTGCTGACCATACCTGACCGGCGAAATCACGTTCAGCCCGCCCGCTACCTCGGGATCATCCAGGTTCTTCACTCGTACGTAGCAGAACCCCGGCGCTTCGGGAGTCTGAAAAATCATTCCCTCCTGTCGTCGGCATTTCGAACAGCGCCACCAATTCGCGCAGTCCTCGTCGGGGCAGAGGATGTGAATGGAATCCGGACCGCTTACAATTTCCATATTCACATCCCGCACCCCCACCATCCGGGACTTACAGAGTATCTCAGGAACATCCCCACCCTGAGCGTGCAATCGGAAGCGCAGACCGCCGCAAGCGCAGCCCCCATTCACGGGGAAGCAGACCGGACGCACTTGCGGTTGGGCAATCACCCGGGCGACAGGCTCTGGTGCGGTAGGGTCCAGCAAATGCACGATGGCCGCGTGGCCATCAGTCCAACGCCGAGACTTGCTGCCCTTCCAAACCTTCACGCACAATTCGCCAGCCGAATTCCAGCTCCACCGATGACGCAGCGGACTTTCACCAATCCGCTGCTGCAGAACTTGCACCAGGTCCGGAAGAAACACTTGCGCACAATCCACGGCATTGTCCCGAAAAGCGCCCGCCGCCAGTAGCATCTCCACAATTACCAGTGACCCCTGCCGACAGGCCAACATCAACGGCGTTTGGCCTGCGTGCGTCAGGTTCGGGTCGGCGCCAAATTCCAGCAACGCTCGAACTGTTTCCACGTGTCCGCGTGAGCAGGCATATCGCAAAGCAGCCCCCGAGACTCCATACTCGGGTAAATCGGGCGGACATCCGGCCTCCAGCAACATCCTGGTCCGCCGCGTCATTCCGAAATAGGCGCACCAGGCCAGTAGATGCGAACCCGCGCTCCCAACCCGGGAAGCATCGGCGCCCTGCCGCAACAGCAGCCTGATCAGCGAAGGCCAGCAACGAGCATGTTCCAGCGGGAGTTTGCCCTCTTCGTCCTCTCGATCGACATCGATGGGTCCCTTCAAAACAACGGCCAGCGCCCTCGGCGAACCCGAATCAATCGCCGGCAGCAGCAGATCCTGGGCTGGATAACCGTAGGCTAGCAGTAGCCGAAACAGTGGGGCCATGCAGTCCACCGAGAGTCCGTTCCAGGCGTAACGTAGGGCCCGTCTTACATCCGCCCCCTGGCTCAGCAATAGACGGCAAACTCGCAAGCGCCCATAATGGCTGGCTATCTCGAGCGCCGTCTGACCTGCGACCTCGCAATCTACCTCCACCCCCTGTGCCAGCAAGCGACGCATCCGATAAAATTGTCCCAACTGCGCGGCCCGGTGGAACTGCCGCACGGATAGCTTTGGCTCCGGTCCGAGCGGCAGCCAGTCAGGCAGATGCAAATTGCGACAGCGAAACCGCTCTCGAATCGCCCCCAACTCCACATAGATAGGAGCGTCCGATGCCTGTCGGTAAAACAGCCGACTTCGGCAGCGAGCGCATTCCTGCCAGGAAGAGCCCTCACCCCAGGTCAGCGTGTGAATTGATTCCCTTCCCTTTTTGAACTTCAACTGAGAAGAGTAAATGACAGCCGTGTAATTGGGAAGAGAATGGACTGGCGGCGCCGATTCCGGACGCGAAATGGTAAAACAAACTTCACCACAAAAACATTGACCTTTGAGCGATTGCATGGGCAAGCGAACCTTTCTTCAAGGAGCAGAGGCAATGCAAAGCACAGCCTGGGGCCATGAAGCCGGGCGCAACCGCAAGAAAACTAGAACGTCAAATCAGATGGCGAGACCGGCCAGGAAGAAGTGGGTGTAATTCGTTTGCCGCATGTTTGCCACCAGCCGTTCGATAAATATCACCTGAGTGTAGCCAGAGGCAAAATTTCCGTCAAGCTCGTGACGGGAACCAGCACGTCTCTCCCGAACCGTTAGACAGTGACTGCCAGGAGCCTTGTCCTCACTCTTTGTTTATCAGGCATGTGCTTCGCTCGTCCCCCTGGACTGGGTACGAAAAACTCTGACTCAGGATTTCCAGAATAAAGATCTGGTCCGCGTTATCAAGACCGTGGCCAAATCCCTGGACTACAATGTTACATCGGTCCGGGACTCGAAGCTCTGTGTCGTTCCGTCTGCCTCAGTTCCAACCGAACTGGCGCTGGGCGAAATCCTGCGGATGCAGGGCAAGGAATTTGCTTCAAACGTGCAGAAACGACACTTCTCATTGTCGGTAAACGCGATCAACTGGACGCTATCGACGAATCCCTTCTCCGTTGCCGATCTAGAATACTCACCCCCAGGGGTTATCAGCGCCGAGAGTTTTGCTGGAAAAGAATGATGGCAACAAAACCCTGCAGGCTTTTGTCAAGTGCGACCTGGGCCTAGCAGGATGTGACAGAAGTTGCCATGGCCAATGTCAAAGTCTTTCAGCCCGTACTGTCTGAAAGATGCTCCGGGTCAAGAACCGTCCTTCAGATGTTTGCGGGCCACGGCTTCGTAGGGCTTGAAATGTGGAACGGTCGGGTTGGGAGCCAGGTCCAGTCCCTGATGAGGAAACTTTGCGATACATATTGCACGGACGGCTACAACATCAAGCGCTATTTTGGACTGGGCTCTCGCGTCAGTCTGATGATACTTAGCCAGGTGGCCGATTCCCAGGAATTAGGGCTGCCGGGCACGGTGTTGACCACTCCTTTATGGGACCAGGGCTTCTGCCACCCGGCGGGCCACGCGCTGGCCGTCCATGGCCGCCGACAGGATGCCGCCGGCGAAGCCGGGACCTTCGCCGCAGGGGTAGAGGTTGGTCCATTGCGGGTGAAACAGGCCCACTTCGTGGCGCGGAATACGCACCGGCGAGCTGGTGCGCGACTCCACTCCGACCACGATGGCTTCCTCGGTTTTGAAACCGCGCAGGCGGGAGCCAAAGTGTTCCAGGCCGGCTCGCAGACTGACTGCCACCGCCGCCGGCAAAATGGCGTCCAGGTCTCCGCAGCGTAGTCCGGGCACGTAAGAAGAGGGCGGTAAATCCTGCGAGACTTTGCCGGCCAGATAGTCGGTCAGGCGGGCGGCCGGAGCCCGCTGATCACCTGCGCAGGCAGCCTGTTCGATTTGCTTTTGCAGCCGCATGGCGGCCAGCGGGTCCTCACCCAAATGCGCCCAGTCGGCCGGGCCGATTTCCACCACCATGCCGGAATTGGCGAAACGGCTGTTGCGTCCCGACATGGACATGCCGTTGACCACGATTTCGCCAGGAGCGGTGGCGGCGGGGACGATCAAGCCACCGGGACACATGCAAAAGCTGTAGACTCCGCGTCCCTCCGCTTGAGTGGCCAGCCGGTAACTGGCAGCCGGCAGAAACGGGTCGCGTGGGCACTGGCGATACTGGATCTGGTCGATTAGAGCCTGGGGATGCTCGATGCGTACTCCCAGAGCAAACGGCTTGGCCTCTAGGAGTAACCCGTGGCGGTGCACCAGTTCAAAAATATCGCGGGCCGAGTGGCCGGTGGCCAGGATGACGGCCTCGCCAAAGAACTCACGGGACGGGCTGCGCACACCCACCAGTCGCCCGTCCTGGAGCAAAAAATCGCTGACGGGCTGTCCGAAATGCACCTCGGCGCCATAGCGCAGCAAGGTTGCGCGCAGGTTCTCCACCACGCCCGGCAGCTTGTTGGAGCCGATGTGCGGGTGAGTGTCGCACAGAATGTCTGAGCGCGCGCCGCACTCGACCAGCATGCGCAGCACTCGCATGGGTTCGCCGCGTTTGTCGGAACGAGTGTACAGCTTGCCGTCGGAATAAGTGCCGGCCCCGCCTTCGCCAAAGCAATAATTGGAGTCCACATCCACCAGGTGGTCCTGCATCAAGTTGCGCAGATCATAGCGGCGCGCGCGCGTGTCCTTGCCACGCTCGAGAATGACCGGCCGCAGGCCCAACAGAATCAACTCCAGGGCCGCGAAATAG
The DNA here is from genome assembly GCA_019637395.1 of Vulcanimicrobiota bacterium. Lineage (GTDB taxonomy): Bacteria > Vulcanimicrobiota > Xenobia > Xenobiales > JADMJV01 > JADMJV01. Next base: position 280,388 of record JAHBVR010000006.1, on the reverse strand, counting down.
CCGGCCGGACCGGCTCCCACGATGAGGACGCGCGGACCGTTCGGCACCGGCACGTGGTCCAGCAAACGGGCTTCGGCGGGAGGCGCCTCATTGCGATAAGCATCGATGACCAGCACCATTTTCGGGTCCCCTTTGCGGGCGTCCACGGAACGGCGCCTCACCACCACCTGCACCTGCTCTACCGGGCACTTCAAGCGGGCGGCACAACGAACTCGGATCAATTGATCGTCGGCGGCTTCCGCCGGCGTCAGCTTGAGCTCCAACGAGCTCTTCATCAGGCGATAGTCAGGATGGAGTCAAAACCACCGTAGATGTTCGGCTGTTTGAACAAATTGGCGGGGTCTTCCACCCAGGTGTTGCCGTCAATGAGAAATTTGTAGCGATAGCGACCGACGGTGGGCGCCTCGATGTCGATTCGCCAGAGGCCGTCCAGGATCTGTTCCATGGGATGGGTGGTCAGGCTCCAGGCATTGACGTCGCCTACCAGGTGCACGCTGTCGGCCAGTGGATTGACGTAGATGAAGCTGAGCCGATCACCGTCCACTCGGGGCGGGCGCAGTTCCGAGATTTGAGTGGGCGTCCATACCCGCGAAGCCTCTTCCACGGCTCGGCGCGCGTTGACCACGCCGCAGCCCTGGCGTAGCACCGAGGCGTGGCGCACGCGGTCGGCCGTCGACATCAAGATCTGGCGCACGGCCGCCGGCGACAGGTCGGGATTGGCCTCCAGCATCTGGGCCACCACCGAAGAAACGATGGGCGCCGCGAAGGAAGTGCCGTCTACGTGCTGATAACCGCGCGCCACCACCTTGTCGCGGCGCAGCCATTTCTGCAGCACCTCGCGAATCTCTCCGGGGGGTTTCTCACCCAGATCTTCGGGCATGCCGAATTCCTTGGGCAGAGCCCGCACTTTGTCGGCCAGCAGTTCATCGGGCAGGTCGGAGACTTCCAGTAGAAAGTCGGTGCGAACTTGTTGGAGCGTATTGGGCAAAATGGGAGCGGCTACCCAGGCGGCCGGGGCGATGACTTCGGGCTTGACCACCAGATCCATGGTGAAGCCAAAGTTCGAGTTATAAAGCTCCAGGTTGTCGATTTTGCTCAGGTCCTGAGTGATAAAGCCGCCCACCGTCAGCACCGAGGGGGCATTGGCCGGAGCGGTGGGAGCACTGCCGTCGTTGCCGGCGGCGGCCACCACCACCAGGCCGGCGCCCACCGCCTCTTCGGCCGCCTGGCTGATCTCGCTCTCCTCAAAGGAGCCATGCGAACTTTCTTCCCAACCACCCACCGAGATGTTCAGCACGCGGATGTTGTATTGCTCGCGGTGCTCGATGACCCAGCGGATGCCGGCCGCGATCAACTCATCGCGGATCTTGCCGTTGTGGCCCACCTGCACCAGCACCAGGTTGGAGTCGGGCGCCAGGCTGCGATAAACGCCACCCGAGAGGGTGCCATTGCCGGCCGCCACCACCGAGGTCTGGGTGCCGTGCCAGTGCCAGAATTCGGGCTTGCGGGTGCGATCAAGGAAGTCACCCGAACCACTGACGTCAAAAAAGGCCAGAATGCGGTCGCTAGGCTCCACCAGATCGGGATGCGGGAAGAAACCGGAGTCCAGATAGGCGATGGTGATGCCTTTGCCTGTGTAATCGGGGTGACTATCCAGGCGGTCCGGGGTGGGCAGAACCGAATAGAGTTGGGCTCTGGTTTTAGGGGGGAGCTCAGCAGAGGCTGGCGGATCGGGCATTCGCTACATTCCCATCAAGTTGTAACCGCAGTCCACGTAATGAACTTCCCCCGTAACCCCCGAACTCAGGTCGGACAGCAGGTAGGCGGCCGATTTACCGACCTCCAAGGATTCGACATTGCGCTGCAGGGGGGCCTTCTCGCCGGCGTGCTTGAGCATGTCGTTGAAGTCGCGGATGCCTTTGGCCGAAAGGGTCTTGATGGGGCCGGCCGAGATGGCATTGACGCGCACATTGTTTTTGCCCATGTCGGCGGCCAGGTAGCGCACCGATGCTTCCAGGGCGGCTTTGGCCACACCCATCACGTTGTAGTTGCGCACCACCTTCTCGGCGCCGTAGTAGGTCAGCGCCAGGATCGAGCCGCCTGGGTTCATGAGCGGCTCGCAGGCGCGGGCCAGAGCCACCAGGCTGTAGGCGCTGATGTCCAGGGCAATGCGGAAACCCTCACGGGAAGTATCAATAAAGCGTCCATCCAGGTCTTCGCGCTGGGCGAAGGCCACGGCATGCACCACGAAATCCAGCTTTCCCCACTTTTCCACCTTTTCGCGTAGCTGGTCGAGGTGAGCGTCCTGGCTTACGTCACAGGGAAAGATCAGGGTGGAATCGAGACTCTCGGCCAGAGGCCGCACTCGCTTTTCCAGACTCTCATTGAGGTAGGTGAAGGCGAGCTGCGCGCCCTGTTGGTGGCAAACCTGGGAAATCCCCCAGGCGATGGAGTGCGAGTTGGCCACCCCGACCACCAGACCGCGCTTGTTTTCTAAGAGTTTCATAGGGGCGCGGCTTCGGTAGGATCCTTTCAGATCCTCCGGTTCGTCAAGCTCGAGGAAGAGACAGGCCGTCAAAATCCTCAAATCGCCATATCCACCACAATGGGCTTTTGTATGGGTTGATAGCGCAGTGTGCAACTGGAGGCGTTGACGTAAAGCGTGTCGCCCACCTGTCGCTGGCCATAGGCTTCGTGGATGTGGCCAAAGACATGCAGGCGCGGCTGGATGGTTTCCAGTCGCTCCAGCAAGTCCTGACAGCCCACTTCGCGACCGTCGTAACACCGATCGAGAATGCCCTGAGGCGGGCCGTGGGTGACCACGATGTCGGTGTCGTTCGGGATTTTGGCCCAGGCCTCGCGCAACGGCTCTCCCCGGCGCAGATTGAAGGCCCAGTCGTGAAACCAGGGTTGCCAGGGGCTACCGTAGATTTTCAGGCCCTGGCAGTGGCAGAATTCGTCCTGGAGGTAGGTCAGGCCGACCAGCAGATCCTTGGCCTTATCGGGCTGCTGTTCCAGGCAGAAATCGTGATTGCCGCCGATCACCACCTTGTGGCCGTGGGGCAACGAGCGCAGCCACTCGGCTGCTTCGGCCAACTCTTCCAGCCGCCCGCGCCGAGTCAGATCCCCGCCGTGCAGGAGAAGATCACCTTCCGGGACCTCGATTTGCCCGTGCAGGCCATGGGTGTCGGAAAGGCAGACGATTCGCAAAGTGGCACTCCTTTGGTGGGTTGGAAACAATTTTGCAACAGTTTGGCGCGGAACTGTAACAAGGGCAGTACTTCGGTTACATTCAGGCTGCTCCTCGATTGCTTTTGATTGATTACTCTTAAGCAAGCCCCACTAGAAGAGGAGACGGTCGTGAACTACGTGCTACCTTTGCAGCGGACCCGGGAAGTCAAGACGATGGTGTTGCGCCGTGGGCGTCGCGTCGCCGACGAAGTGCTTCAGCAGGTACGCGAGTGCACTCGTCAGAGTCTGGGCCAGAGTGGATTTTTGAGCTGGACGACCACCCAGGGCAAAGCCTGGGGCGTCTTCGAGAACGGCCGCTGCACCTGGCTGCTTCACGTCGACAGCGAGCGCGAGCGGGTTTGCTACTACCGCCTGCGCGGTGACCTCGAGCATATCGAATTGCACGAACCCGGCCACGATGGGGCCACCTTGTGCCAGAAAGTCGAGCAAATCGGCACTCTGATCCACAGCTACGAATGTGTCAACGAGTCACAAATCCCCCAGATCGAACGGAAGGTTCGCTGGTGGCAGGTGCAGCGCTGGCTGAAAGAAGTGCGCGGTAGCTGGTCCTGGCTGCGGGGACGTAAAGTCGCCTAGTCGTCTTCCGGCTCAGTGCACAGAAAGCCGCCGCCCAGGTCCATCGCGTCCAGGCAAACTTCCAGGCTGGCCAGACGTTGGTGTTCCAGGGGCAGGTCGGCGATTTCGCCGCCCAGGCCTTCGACTTCAAGGCTGTGAGGACCCCGGCGCCGCATACGGATGCCCAGGATGCGGCTGGGAGCTACCGCGTAATGGGGGCTGGTCTGGATGAAGACTCCGGCGCGCGAAGCCTTGGCTAAGGCTTCCGGGAGAGAAGGCTTTTCCAGGTCACGGAACTTGCCGCGCAGGGTTACCCAATAGGTTTGGCCCGTGTGGTCTTCTTCCAGGTAGAGGACTTCCTGGGTGTCCACGCGCACCCAGTGGTCTGGTTCCACCTGGAGCATACGGGGTTTGAGACGAACTTTGCCGGATAATTCCAGGCCCCCGATGGTTTCTTCCAGCGGAGCAAAAAAGATCTTTCGTCCCGGGTGACGATCAGGTTCAACGCGATGCATGGGCCCCTCCCAAATCGACGAAGTGTGTCACTGTCGTTAACAGATTGTTGCCAACTTGTTAACGCTCCCCGAGACTATCCGATGTGGCTATCGGGCGTCAAGCTTTATTTGTTAGGAATTATCCTCCGGGCCTTTGAACAAGTCTCCCGGTTTCATCAGGTAGATGCCCCAGCCCCAGGCTTCGATCTCCGGCCGGGTTGCCCAGCGTGAGGATCGCAATTCCACCTGGGGATGCTGGCGAGCGAAGTCTGGATGGAGCGGATCGCGGGCCTGATCCGCGTCCACCTTGTTCGGATGCATCCAGACCAGGGCGCAGTTGTCGCAAAGCAGCACCACCGTCTCCCGGTTGGAGCAGAGCCGATAACCCACTTGCCCTTCTCCGCAACTGGGGCAGGGACAGCAGCCGATCATTTCCATTAGCTGCGCTTGGACATCCTCTTCGCCAGACCTTGCAGGTCCGGGGCACGCGGGATGTGCGCGCTCAGGCTGCGCCATCCTCGAGGCGGTCCAGGCGTTTCTCGAGGCGCTCGAAGCGGGCATCTGTTTTCAACCCATTGGTGAGCAGGCTTGTCTGGATCAGATCAAAAGTTCTCAGATTTCGCTTGCGCTCCATGGCCCAGGTTTCAAGATAAGTTTGCGTGAGTCGTCCGAATTCTCGATATTCCCGAGTCAAACCGCCGATGTTGCCCTGGGCGCTACCCAGACCATCCCCCAACTTGCCCACGCTGACCTGGAGTTTACCCACGTCGGTCTGCAGCTTGCCCACGGTGGCCTGGAGTTCGCCCACGTCGCTTTGAAGTTCTCCAACAGCCAGCCTGGCTACGGTCAGATCCGAGCCTACCAATACAAGCTGCTGATCGACCCGTGAGTTCGATTGTTTCAGGGCGCTGAGCCGCTCGGCATGCAGCATGTAGTCTTCTTCCATCTGCCTGCGAATCTCTTGTAGTTCTTTGTCAATCCTTTTCATTGGGTGTGCACCGTCCTCGGTTGCAATGAGCGGAGCCTTTGTCCACTTCTTTCTGCTTCGGTTTCCCCGAATAGGGCTCCTGTCTATCTGAGCGGAGGCCGGCTGCTCCGGCCAAAATCACCAGCCACATCCAGCTACATAGCCCGGCCGCCATTTCGCCGCGCAGGCCGGTCCACAGGCCGGGCTCGACGTGGCCGGGAGGGTCGAGCACGGCGGCGATGATCCAGGTGGCGTGCAGGGCAGCGGCCGACCAGAGGCCGGCTCGTTCGGCCAGCAGCGTCAGCACCAGCGCCGCCAGCAGCAGTCCGAAACCGTAGGCCAGCTTGAACTCCAGGTCGCCGGGGCGAAACAGATGCACCAGGGCAAAGAAACTCGAGATCAGCAAAGCCGCCGGCAGGGGGCGCATCGTATGGCGCAGCGACCCGTAGAGATAGCCTCGAAAGACGGCTTCTTCCACGGCCGCGATGGGAAAAGAGAGCAATAGCGCCGAGAACCAGGCTGCTGTCGTGGGTTTTTCGGGATGCCAGGCCCCTCCCAGGCAAATCCGCTGCAGGCCTATAAACACCAGACCCAGCAATCCGGCGCGCAGAGCGCTGGAAAGACGGCCCCAACTGATGCAAGGCGGCTGCACTCGCCAGCGCCAGTGCAAAAGCGCCACCAGGCCGCCATACAGCATGAGCAGGTAGATTACGCGCAAGAATTCGGGAGCTTCCAGAGGATGCAGCAACAGCAGGGGTTGCCCCCACAAAAGACCCAGGCTGAGCCAGCAAGTCACCCACAGGCCCAGCAGCCCGAGAATCAGCTTGCCGGCCGCGTTCACAGTTGGTTTGCCAGCCAGGCGGCCATGCGAGCCGCTCCGCCGGGTTCGCCCATGCGTTCCCGTCCAATGGCCGCGCGCCGCGCTCGTTCGTCCGCATCCAGTGCCAGCCGGGCCAGAGTCCGGGCGGCCACTTCCTCATCCTCGGGAACCACCAGCAGAGCCTCGCCTAAAAGGCCTTTCTGGCGTCCGCGATACCAGCCCAGCTTGCCCTGAGAATCGGGATGCAGCGTGACCACCGGCACACCGGCCCCCGCCGCCTGCTCGTGGGCCGTGCCCGCCTGGCCCAGAGCGACCCAGGAGTGGGCCAGCAGGTCGCCCAGAGCGCCTTGCACCAGCGCCACAGAAGTGGGGGGGGCGGGGGGGGGCGCGTAAGCCCCCCCCGGAACACAGGAAGCCCCCTGCAACCAGCCTACCACTCCGCGCTGCAGACCGGTGCGGCGCAATTCATATCCCTCAGGAACCAGACTCTGTAAATCCATCCCCGGAGCCACCGCTACCGCCGCCGGGCAGGGAAAGTCGGCCTGCAGGCGCCGCCAGATGCGCAGCTGCCGGGGCAATTCCCGGGGGGCTTCTGAGCGACTGCCGGGAAACAAGGCCAGTGCCTTGTGAAATCCCAGATCCAACCCGGAGGGCACGGTCTCGTCCAGCATAGCGTTGCCCAGGTAGCCGGCCCGCATTCCGTGCATGGTCAAAAAGTCGGCGGTGGGCTGGTCGCGCACCAGCGCCCGGTTCACCCATTTCTTCAGGAGCAGTCGCTCGGGCCAGGAGTAGGCGTGGTGGTAGACGGATTTAGCCGTGCCCACAAAGTAGATGGGCCGCAGGCCGGCCAGGGCGGCCAGAGCGCAGGGCACCAGGTCGCCCACGGCCAGCACGGCCCAGCCCCGGTAGCCCCTCAGCAGCCCCCACTGTCTCCAGACGCGCCCCAGCAATCCATGGCGCAGGTCGCGCCACCACAGGCGCCAGGATTGGTTGGAAAGACCCTGGCTGGGCGGGGCCGAGCCGTCTCCCAGCCGGCGCCAGCGCGAACCATAGGCCGAGCCCGCTCCGATCAGGGGGAACACCACCACCTCGGTGTGTTGGGGTAAGTGTTCGAGAATGGCTGCCGCGATGGCGTCTTCTCCGGCCCCGTTGGAAAGAACGAGCAGGTTCACGCGGTGGCGTGCAGCGTCCAGCCCGGGCGCGCGCGCCCGGGCTCCCATTCCATTTCAGCCAGGTAGCGTCCGTGGCTGCCTGTCTGCACAATGGTGGTGGCGCCTCGGCAGACCGGCTCCGGGGTCAGGTCGTGGCTGTGAGCGCTCAGAATCAGATCGACGGCCAGGCCGCGGTCGGCCAGCTTTAAGTCGTGTTCCAGCCCTCCATGGGACAGCAGAAAGACCCCGTCGTGCCGGGCTTTGAGCTCCTCCACCAGGGGAGGCAGGCACTGAAAAGGGTCCAGAAAACGAAAGCCGGTCTGACGTTCCCAAAAGGAGCCTGATGGATACTGCACCGGGGTGGTGCCGAGCAGCGCCAGCCGCACTCCGCCGCGTTCCACGCTCACCCAGGGGCGAAAACAGGTGCGATGATCGCGCAGATCTTCGAGATTGCAGGCCAGTAGAGGGAACTCGCGCTCCTGCTCGCGCCAGCGATGCACCCAGCGCCAGTAATGAAATTCGCGATTGCCCATGGCCATGGCAGCGTAACCGAGCCGGCGCATCCAGTGAAGGATGGGTTCTTCCCAACGAAAGGCCGTGTTTGAACCCGCGATGGCGTCACCGCCGTCCAGCAGCAAAGAGTCTGGCCGCTTCAGCTCGCCGATTCGTGACAAGGGCGCTACCTGGTTATGCAGGTCGTTGGTGTAGAGGATGTGCAAGACTAGGCGGGGGTGGCTTGGGCCGCGACCAGGCCAATGACCCAACCCAGTGCCGCGGCCGGGGCGCTCTTGATGATCAGGGCGCCGGCCAGCAGGCCGCCACCGGCCAGCAGCCAGGTCATGACCATCTTGCGCATGGGCAGATTGAAACTGTAGGCGCTGCCCAATCCGACGGAAAGGCCGAGAAATAACCCTTCGACAGCGTGATGATAATCCAGATGCTGCTGTCCCAGCACGCCGGCCAGCCAGCCCGAGCTGGCGATCAGAGAATTCAAGTTCTGGGGTATCGGGGGCCACAGGTTCAAGCCGGAAAGAAATCCGAGCAGGGCACCGGCCACTCCCATGGCCAGAATGATCTGCGGCGAAGCCCCGACTTTTTTCTCGGCCGACTGGGAAGCCGAAGGAGGGGCCCCCTTCTTGCCGGGAGCCACCCTGGCCGTCGGCTGCTCACTTCCACTTTTTTTCTTACGACCCATAAAACCAACCCTTCACTCCCAGCACCAGCCAGATCAGGCACCACCAGACCAGACTGGTGCGTTCGAAACGCAGCGAGCGTCTGGGACAGAACTGCCCGTTGGGCCTGGGATAACCCTGGCGTGTCGGCCACCAGGCCGGCACTTGCCGCCGATAGTCCTCATATTCTGCGCCAAAAAGGCGACCGAGAAACTTCTCCTCGTGACTGCCGAGAAACAGGTAGAGACAGACCACGCTCAGCCAGAGGACCAAAATCCGCGGGATGTCCCAGGGAAAAAAGGAGGCCGTCAGGACTCCCAGACTGTTGAGCAGGTTGCCTACGTATAAGGGATTTCGCAGATAGGCGTAGGGGCCTGCCGTGACCAGCTGGGGAGCCTCGAGCACCTGGCCGCGAGTGGGTTCACCGCTGTAACCGATGGCCCACAGGCGCAGAGCCTCCCCCAGCAGGGCCCAGCTCAGGCCGTGACAGAGCCCTACGGCGGTGGGTCGGGCGTGGAATAACCCGTACAAGGCCAGCAAGGCAACTAAAAGGCCGCGCTGACGAAAAAGAAAGTCACCGATCCGCTGCATCACCAATTCCTATGATCCACTCGGCCAGGCGGGTGGTGGCGCCGGGTTGGCCCATCACTGCCTGAAGCTGCTGGCGGATTCGCGCAACGTCTTCGGGATCCTCGACCCAGCGCTGCACCTGTTCGACCAGCGGATCCAGGGAAGAGTGTACGATCACTTCCGGAGCGATGGCCTCGCCGGCCAGTTGATTCGGCAGGGCGGTGAAGCGCAGGCGGCGCAATTTGCGGCGTCGCAGGGGGATCTTCCAGGCCGAGGGGAGCGGGAGTCTTTCAATGATGCCCGCTAAGCCGCCGCCTCCTAGAAAAGCCAGCGGATGCAACGTGACCACAAAAGGAATCCCGGCGCAGGCCAGTTCGGCGGTGTTGGTGCCGGGCACGGTCATGGCCAGGCTCAGGTCGTTCATGGCCCCACCGCCCACCCGCTTGGGGATTTCCAGCCCCCCCTCTAAAACCAGTCGATTCGCCTCGACGCGGGCCCGGGCCGAGGGCAGGCCCAGGTGGAAGGGCTGCTCGAGGGCTTTACGCAGGTCCGCGTCCTGAACAAAAGGAGACTGCACCAGCATGAAGTCCAGCTGAGGGCAGCGGCGGCTCAGTTCCTGGGCGACCAGTAGATAGCGTCCCAGCGTGAGTCGCAACTGCCAGGGCCTGGACCCGGGAAACAGGCCCAGCACCGGCCGGGGCAGGGGTAGACCCGGCGCGACCCGATCGACCATCAAGTTGCCCACGCGCGGATCGCCTGCGTGAGCGTAGATGGGAAAGTCGAAGAATCGACTCCACCCATTGGGCCGCTCGAAGTAACCGGCCACCGGATAGCCCAATTTTCTTTTGAGCAGCAGGGCATGCCAGGGATCGCCACCCAGGAACATCACCAGGCCGCGCTCGGCCCGCGGCCAGCCCAGTTTCCCCAGTCCCAAGTACCAACGTGTCGTTTCCCAGGGCGAGAGCACTTCGTGCACTCCCTCCAACTGCTGAGCCACGCGCTTTTCGGCTCCGCTGGCGTAAGGGCAGGGAACCAGGGCCAGACGCACACGCCAATCGGGACGGAGCCGGGCCAATTTGGGAGTCACTCCGCCTACCCAGGCGCTCACCTCCCCGGGAGAGTTACTGGTGATCCACAGATCAAAGCTCACGGAGAGCCTCGTCTCGGCTTTTTCCCAGAGCCATTTTCTCCACAAAATCAGCGATACGCTCGACCGCACCCGGTGGTCCCAGGCGCTCGCGCACCCGTCCCAACCGCTCTTGGGCCAGTTGGCGAGCCGGACCATCCTCGAGCAAAGGAGCGAGCGCCAGCGTCAGATTGGCTGGATTGACTTCGTGCTGCAAGTATTCCGGGACTACTTTCGCCTGCATGACCAGGTTAGGCAGGCCAAACATGGGGACATCGAAGAGACCCAAAAAATTTAGAATCTTGGCGATCTGCCAGTCCACCGGGTTGAGCTGGTAGCAGATCAGGTGCGGCATATCCAGCAGGCAGGCTTCCAAAGTGGCCGAGCCGGAGGCCAGCAGGCCGGCCCGGCACACCGACATTACCTCACGAGAACGGCCGGGCACGATATGCAGCCACTCCGGCTTGGCCACCCTGGACAGGGCGCGACGCACGCGCTGATCAAGCTGGGGATTGGCGGTGGGCAGCAGCCAGGTCCAGCCCGGGAAGCGCCGGGCCGTTTCTAGAAAAATCGGTAACAAAAGGCGAATTTCCTGGGTGCGGCTGCCGGGCATCAGAGCGGCGTAGCGCCCTTCGGGTAGGTCCAGGCGTTCCAGGGCGACCTGCCGCTGGATGGGGGGGCACAGGTCTACCAGCGGGTGGCCAAAATGGGCCACCGGGAGGCCATTCTGGCGATATTGTTCAGCCGAGTAGGCGAAGGCGGGAATCAGGGCCTCGGCGCGTGCATGGATGCTGCGCAGACGTTTGGGATTGGTGCTCCAGCCCGAAGGCGGAAAGTAGTAAAGGCAGCGCAAGCCGGCTTTCTGGGCCACCCCGGCCAGACGCATGTGCACGGCTGGAGAGTCGATCATGACGGTCAGAGCGGGCCGCGCCCGCAACAGAGCCGTGCGTATCTTCCAGTAGTCCAGGAGAAAGCGGGGCAGGCGGGTCAGTGCTTCGGTGACGCCTACAATGCTCCAGAGAGAAGAATCCGCCCAGAGCGTAACGCCCGCGCGCCGCGAGTGCTGGCCCCCCACGCCAACGAAGTGCCATTCGGGATGCCGTTGCTTGAGTTTGTCCACCAGGGCGGCCGCCTGCAAGTCGCCGGAGGGGTCGGCCGAAAGGATCGCTAGTTTTAGCAGCCGGCCAGCTCGACTTCCTCGACCGGTTGATTGGTGTTGCGGCGCGCATCGCTACCGCGCACGCAAAATCCCATGCGCGAGGGGGATTCAAAGAAGCTCAGCAAGTGATTGGTCTCCTGGCAGGGCTCGACGGTGCGGCGAATGGCCTCCAGGGCCTGACCGAGGTTGAGGCCGGAACGCAAGATCATGCGGTAGCAGTGCTTGAGAGCCTGGCGGGATTCTTTGCTGATGCCACGGCGCTGCATGCCGCGAATGTTCATGCCAAACAGGCGAGCCGGCAGTCCGTCGACCATGCCGAAGGGAGGCACATCCTGAGTCACTTTGGCCATGCCGCCGATCATGGCCAGGCGGCCGATACGCACGAATTGGTGAATGCCGCACATGCCGCCCAGGACGGCCTGGTCCTCGATCTCGACATGGCCGCACAGGCCGACCGTGTTGGAGATGACGATCTGATTCCCCAGCAAGCAGTTGTGGGCTACGTGGGCGTAGGCCATGATCAGGTTATCGTTGCCGATCTGGGTTACCGAGCCTTCGTTGACGGCGCGGTGGATGGTGACATATTCGCGAATAACGTTGCCGCGTCCGATCACCACACTGGACTTTTCACCGTTGTAGCGCAGGTCCTGAGGAGCCACGCCGATGATGGCGCCGGGCCAGACTTCATTGTCTTCGCCCATGGTGGTCTGCTCGATGACGACTGAGGAATGAAGCTTGGTGCGGGCGCCCAGGCGAACACCCGGTCCGACGATACAAAAAGGACCAACGGTGACCCCGTCGGCTAACTCAGCCCCGGCGTCTACGATCGCTGTGGGGTGAACCTTTGCCATCGCCTCTTACTCTCCCATTCCTACTTGTCTGGCTAACCAGCCAGAGCGATCAAAGCTTTACCTTGCGGTGCCTTGGACTTCACCAATTTCATGCGAGCTAAAACCTGCATGGCCAATTCCAGGGCTCGCTTGCCGTCTTCCCCCGACACCAGCGGAGTCCTATGCATGGCCACGCAGTCCGCAAAATGCGAGAGTTCCAGGCGCAGTGGCTCATCCTTTTCGAGGTCGAACACTTCGGGCGAGATGACTCGTCCCCCTCGCGGCGGATGCATGGCCACCAGAGTTTGGTCAATGAAGTCCAGACAAAGAGTGCGGCCGCTATCCTCGGTCGCTTTCAACTGGCGCAGTTTTTCTCCGCTGATGCGACTGGCCACCAGATTGGCCATGCAGCCATTCTTGAACATCAATTGCACCTGGGCCACGTCTTCAAAGTCCGAGTAGACGGAAACGCCCATGGCGTGAATATCCACCACGGGCGAATTGACCAGATTGATGAGGATGTCGATATCATGGATCATCAGATCCCAAATCACACCGACATCAAGATTTCTGTTAGTCGGGAACGACAGTCGCTTGGTCTCGATGTAAACCGGCTGCCCCACCACTTCGCGCAGTTTGCGCACAGCCGGGTTGAAACGCTCTAAGTGGCCGACCTGAAGGATGCAATTGGCTTTCTTGGAGTAGTCGACCAGGCGCTTGGCCTGAATCAGGTCGACGGTGATCGGTTTCTCGACCAGCACGTGCACGTTGTTGCGCAAGAATTCCATGGCCAGAGGGTAGTGGAGGCTGGTGGGCACGACGATGTTGACGGCATCCACGCGCCCGATCAAATCTTGATAGTTACTGATGTACTCGGTCTGGTATTTGTCCGCGCAGAAACGACCGCGAACTTCACTGATGTCGACGATGCCGACCAGCTCGGTCTGGGGGAGTTCATTATAGATACGGGCGTGGTGAACCCCCATATTTCCAGCTCCGACTACACCAACTTTGACTGGTTCCAAAACCACGCCTCCTTCGACCCCTCGGACCGGATGAGCCAACTTCGGGTCGTGAGCAAGCTCTGTGACAAGCCCCAGGCCCCCCTGGCCTGAGTCCCGGAGTTTATATCACAAGTGCATGTGCTCACGCAACCACCAGAGGGCTGTATCCTACCCGTTCTCTGGGGAAACGACCGCCGTGAATGTTCTTCAAGTCTTGGCAACCTCCCGTTGCTCAAGTGAACTTTCTTGTGCCCCCTGGGGCGCCCGCAAGCGCACAATCAACTCGCCTTCCACCGCCACTTTGCCTTCCACTCGGCCGTAACATTTGAAACGCCACGGTTGTTCGTTCATTTCCACCACAGTGGCTTCCAGTTCCAACACGTCGCCGGGAACGACCGAACGGCGCAGCTTCAAGCGCTTCACTCCACACAAATGAAAGCCGTGCTCGCCGCCCCAGTGCAGCCAGAGCAACTGAAACATGGATTCCATCAGGAGTACGCCGGGCATGACCGGAGCGCTGGGAAAGTGCCCGCGAAAGAAGGGTTCGTTGGCGGTCACGTACTTCTCGCCCAAGACGCGTTCCGCCGTCGCCTCGGTAACCCGGTCCACCAGCAGCAGCGGGTAGCGGTGTGGCAATCTGCGGCGAATTTCTTTGCTATCCAGCATTTTCAGCCAACTCCCTGAGCATTTTTCGGGCCAACTCCACATGCCAGCGATGGCCCGCCTTGACGGCAAAGACCTGCGCCAGCAGGGGGCGTCCCAACAAATAGAGGTCCCCCACCAGATCCAAACATTTGTGCCGAGCCATCTCCTGCTCCAGGCGCAACGGGCTGCTGAACCCATCGGCCAGGACCACCAGCGCGTTGTTCAGGCTGCCTCCGCGAGCTAACCCCTGGGCTCTGAGCCATTCCACTTCGCGCTCCAGAGCAAAAGTACGGGCCGGGGCCAGTTTTTGCTCGAAGGAGTCACTTAAAGGCTCGTAGCTGGCTTCCTGGTAGCCGATGGGGGTCTTGGGATAGTAGAGAGCGTAATGGAAGCGGCAGACAGGGCTGGGCAAGGCCAGTACTTGACTCTGTTCATTGCCCACCCAGAGGGGTTGGCTCAGGCGCAGGGGCTCAATGGCCGGGCCCGGTTCTAAGAAAGGTTTCAAGCCTTGCACGAAAGGAAGAGCGCTGCCGTCCATAATCGGAATTTCCGAGCCCTTGACGGATATTTCGCAATCATAGACGGCGACGGAAGACAGAGCGGCAAACAGGTGCTCCACGGTGGAGACGCTGGTCTGACCGTTGCCCAGCACGGTGCAACGCTCCACTTCCACCACCGAGTCAGCCAGGCAGCGCCAGCGCTGGCCGTCGCGCTGCATCCAGCAGCCGGAACCGGCTGGACCGGGCGCCAGGCTGACCAGGCACTTCTCTCCCCTGTGGACGCCGACCCCCTCAAAGTGGACCTCTTGGGTCAAACGATTAGCGTTCACGGCCCCCTCAGTTCAGGCGGTCCGGGCTCCCCGGGCTGCAGCTCGCGGAATTCCAGCGTCGCCGGGTAACTCGAGGAGGCCTCGGGAAGAGTAGTCAGGTCCACGTTCATTTCTTGACCGGGGGCCAGTTGAAAAGAGCGCACGCCGACCTGTTCGTTGCGCGGCGTGAAGGGAACGCTGACCACTTCGTTGTTGAGCAGCATGCTCAGAGCGGCCGCACCGTTCTTGGGAGTAAAATAGAGCCCGAAAGAGCGGGTGCGGTTGGTGGGATTGCTCAAGGCCACATGCCAGCGGTAGATCACCCCGAAATTGCCGGTGTTGGGCAGGCCCGTCTCGAAGTCGATCAGCCAGGGACTCTCGCCAAAGTTGAAACTCAGGGGAGGGGCCCCGGCCGCCAATTCCAACCACTCCTCAAAATAAGGCTGGGCGAAGACGCCGTGGGGATGAATCTTGAAAGGATTAAAGGGCGCCCCCAGGTGGGCGATCTTGGAGCCGTCATTGCGTCCCGGGTCGGCTTTGGAAAGCACCTCTACTTCCAGTTTGCTGCCTTTCAGCATGCGCAAGCCCGCGAATCCGCTCAGTAATTCTTTACGTTGCAGGCTGTGTTCGGCCAGTTCCAGGCGCGTGTTGGGCGGAATCTGCAGAACGTAGCCGGCTCCGACCCCAAGTCGATTCAGGAAGCGTTGCGCGGCCGTGTGGCCCACGTTGACTTCATTGCGGCTGGGCCCGGAGAAGCTCCAATCGACCAGAACTGAGGCTTCGGTATCGCTGGGATTGAACAAATTGACCCAGAGGTTACGGTCCTCGGTGGAGGCGTTCATGTGGCTGTACATGAGGCGGC
This sequence comes from Vulcanimicrobiota bacterium, assembly GCA_019637395.1. Lineage (GTDB taxonomy): Bacteria > Vulcanimicrobiota > Xenobia > Xenobiales > JADMJV01 > JADMJV01. Next base: position 264,973 of record JAHBVR010000006.1, on the reverse strand, counting down.
TGGGTTCCTTGGGAGTGAGTGTATAGCTCAACAGCACTCCGTCTTTGTCCACCTGTTCCGGGCGGTTACTGACCAACAAGAGGTTGGGCTCGACCGGCTCGACCTGGATACACTCGATGCCCGCCTTGATATCCTTGCGGACCGGATAATAGTCTTCCGAACCGGTGATGCGTCCGACCAGGGAGATATTCATCTGCTGTCCCTGGGGCACGCTGGGAAGGCCGGCCTGGTAATTGCTGGGGACGTCGATCTGTAGCTTGCAACCGGGATTGACGCGAGCCTGCGTCAGCAAAGCCCGTAGCACCGCTTCCAACACCATTTCGCCCGGCGCCGGACGGCCGCTGACCTGCACCTGCACGGTGTCGGGCAGGCGCCCGGCCCAGTCTTTAACATGCACGAGCAGGTAGGCTTTGGCCTTGCCGCGCGTGATCAAAATCTTGGTCTTGCCCACCGCCCGCCCCTTCACCCGCAACTGGGAGGGGTTGTCTTCACTGACCTGGACTCGCCCGCTGCTGTCCTGTACCGAAAAAGGTCCGCTGGCCAGGCCGCTGACGGCAATGGTGCCTTCCCCGTCGATGGGCAGTTCCAGGCGAGCCGGATTGAGTTTGAGCAAGCCGACTTCGGCCACTTCCCGCAAGCGCTTGAGCCACAGGCTGGCCAGCGCCTTGGGCTGGCTGGAATTGGCTTCGGCCAGCTCTTTGCTGACCACCACGATTTCCAACTTGCCCCAGTAGATGCCGATGCCGGCCTTGAGCGTAACCAGCTTCAGCTCGCCGGGATCGGCTCCGTTCAGCAGCAGATTTTCCAAGCGCGTGTTGATGGCCTGGGCTAACTTGGGGTTATCCACCCGGAAGAGCAGTTGGCCGCCCAACTCCACATTTTGCGCCCAGCCCGCCATGGAAAGAGCGCACCACACACCTGCCCCCAGGATCAACTTACGTATCAAGTTTGCTGAGTAGCGACAGAGCCGCCTGTGCCTTCATTGCCTCGGCCCGCGGACGGGCCGGGAATCCCCATAGATCACTGTCGGCCGGCGCTTTGCGCAGGTTGCCGGTGCGCGGGGCCAGGCGACTGCGATCGCCCACGCTGGAGTGGCCGGCCATGCCGACCTGCATGCCGATCCGGCAGTCGCTGCCGATACTGGAGGAACCGGCAAAACCCGACTGCATGTCGATGGCGGTGCGGTCACCGATGGTGACGTTGTGAGCCACCTGGACCTGGGCTCCGAGGCGCACTTGAGAGCCGATCCGGGTTGGTTCCAGAGTGCCCCGGTCGACACAGGTGGCCGCTCCGATGACCGTTTGCGAACCGACCTCCACGCCGGATACCTGAGGAATGTGCAGATGCTCTCCCTGGTGGATGACAAAGCCGAACCCGGTGCTTCCTAGAACGCTGCCGGGTTGCAGCACGCACTCATCGCCGAGCACACAGCCGGCTAGCAGCACGGCCCCGGCTTCGAGCACACAGCCGGCCCCCAGGCGCACGCCGGCGCCAACATAGGTATGTGGTCCCAGTTTGCTGCCGGCGCCGACTTGAGCGCCGGCTTCGACCACCGCAAAAGCTCCCACTTCGACGCCCTCGCCTAGCTGAGCAGACGGATCGACCCAGGCCTTGGGATGTACCGCCATGTTAGATGCGCTTCAGCTTGAGGAGCACGTCGATGGTCACGTCCTGACCGCCGTTGTAGTGCACCGAGGGATTGAATGGCGTGGATACCACCACCAGGTCGAGATGCTTTTCCTCAGCCACCTGAGTGGTCAGATCTTTGATGTCCTTAATGGCGGCCTGCAGGGTCTGATTAACGCGGGTCTGGAACTCGGAGCGTTTTTTGTTCACTTCCTGCTCCAGTTGCTTTTTCTTCTCGTCGCTGATGTCGGCGCCGGGCTGGGGCAACTGGCTCTGTATCTTTGTCTGGAATTCGCGCTGCTCGCGCGCCAGATTTGATTGGAGGTCCTTGTACTTAGGCATTTCCGCCAGAATGCGGGTGGTGTCCAGGACGCCCACGCGCATCTTGCCGTCGCCGCTTTGTCCGCCGCCGCAGCCGCCCGCCAGGCTGACTCCAGCCACCAGTAAGATCAGGGATTTTTTCATTTGGGGGTTCCTTGAGGCGTGGCTGCCGGACCGTTGGGACTGCCGTAAATCTTCATCAACACATCCTGGGTGATGTCGAAGGCGCCATAGGCGACCGTGCGGTAGGCCTTGGAGTCGATGAGCACCATGTCGATCTTCTTCTCTTCGCACAGAGCCTTGACCACTTCCCGCATTTTGGTGTGGCGAGTCTGAATGAAATCGTTGGTTTGCTTCATCCACTTGTCGTTGAGTTTGGCCTGTTCCTTGAGGTAAGTCTCTCTGGGATCGCCCTTGATTCCACCGTCAGCCAGCTTCTTTTCCATGCTCTGGCGCAGCTTGATATTTTCGGCGGTATATTTTTGGGCCAGTTCCTGATAGGCCGGATCCTGCTGGAGGATAGGCAGGGTATCCAGCTTGGCCACCAGCAGTTTGGAACTGGCCGCCGGCGTCTGGGGGCTCTCGTTGTTGCAGCCCAGCAGTCCCAGGGCCAGCAGCGGCAGCAGCCATTTCATATCAGTGATTTCCCATCTGTTTGATCTCGACCATACTGAGGTCGGTCAGATCTTGCAGTTCTAAATTCTGATCTTCGAAGCTGGATTTGCCTTTGTACACGCTGATGACCATGGGCACCTTTTTCTTGTCGGCCACCTTGCCCACCATCTTGTCGAGATCTTCACGCATTTTGTCGTAAACGATCTTATAGTCGGCTTTGCACTTTTCCAGGCTTTTGTCGATCTCGGCCAGGCGAGCTTTGCTCTTCTGATCCAGGAAATCGGTGCGCTTGGCCAGTTGCTGTTGCAGTTCTTTTTCAAGCTGTTGCAGGCGCTCCTTGATCTGGGCCTGTTTGGCTTCCAGACGGGCGCGGGCTTCCGATTCCTTGGCCTTCATGGCCGACATCAGCTCGGCTTTGCGACTTTCCATGGCCGACTGCATGGTAGCCTGGGCCGCCTCGATTTTAGCTTTGATTTCCGGCGGAGGTGCCACCGAAGTGCTGCTCTGGTTCATCAATTCGCTGCGACGCCCGCCGACTTTGACGGCGATTTCATCGCGCAAGCGCGCTTCATAAACCTTCATTTCGCTTTCGAACTCGGCCTGTTTCTTGTCGTGAAAGGCCACCATCTGAGCGTCGATTTCTTTGCGCTTCTCGGCTTTGGCGGCCGAGACTTCATCATCAATGACGTTGAGGCGCTCGCGCGTGATCTTTTCCGTCTCTTCGTTGGGACTGTTCTGCATTTTCAGTTGCAGGTTGAGCTTCTCTTCCTGATACTTCATGCTGACTTCGTCTTCGTAAGCGGCGATTTGCTGATCAAGCCGGTTGCGCTCGGCGTCGATTTCGGCTCGGGTGGATTTTTCTTTCTCGAGGCGGTGGGCGGTCAGGTTGCGCGCCGCCATCAGCTTGAGGTTTTCGCCGTACTCACCCACGGCCTGAACGCCCCGGTCATTGAGCTTGACCGTATCGGCCGGGCGATACTTCTCGATGGTGCCTTTCAGTTCTGCGTCCAGCTTGGCCTTGATTTCCGTCATTTCGGCGGCCATCTGGCCCTGCAGAGCGCGGGCCAAGCCGTCCATCTCGCCGGAGATGGAGGCCTGTTCTTGCTGCATCTCGGCTTTGGCCTGTTCCAGGGCGCGCAGAAAGGTGCTCCTGGTGTTTTTGAAAGCGTCGCGCTGGCCCTTTTCGGAAACCTCTTTCTTTTCCGTCTCGAGCTTTTGCATCTGCTGCTCCAGATCGCGCAGCTTGGAATAGTCCGGGTGTTGTTCGAGCAGCTTGGCCCCTTCCACCACGGCCAGCTCTTCCTTGAGAGCGGCGCTGGTGCCGGGTGTCGTGGTCGGAGTCGGGGTGGCGCCGGGGCCTGAGTTACATCCGGCCACCAGCAAGCTCAGCACCCCCAAGATCAGGGGGCGGGCCTTCACGGCGTGGGTGTCCCGCTGGGGGCTTTGCGCGGCTTATCGCCGCCTTTGTCGGCCGTTTTCTTGAGGAAGGTGTCGACCACTTCGCTGGTCATGTTGCGGCCGCCCTGGAGCACGTGGGTTTTGTCCAGTACCAGGGCCAGGCCCTGAGACTCGGCCACCTCTTTGACCGAGTCGTTGACTTTGGAGAACAGCTCGGTGACCAGTTGCTCTTTGTAGGCTTCCAGTTCGCCGCTGGCGTTGTTCTGAAGCACTTCGAGTTCGGCCGGGCTGACTTTGTCCTTGGCTTCCTGAAGCTTCTTCATCAGTTCCATCTGCTTGCGCTGCACCTGGGTCTCCACCAGTTGGAAGACCTTGAGCGAGCGCACCACGTCCTGGTCGAAGTAGCCGATGGGCGACTTGCTGGTATCGACCTCGTCGCCCACCTTGATTTCGTCCTTGCCCTGGAACGTCTTTTTGACTTCGTCGGTGTAGTCGGCCACGCCGTAGACGACGATGCGCTTGTCCAGCATGACGGTCAGTTTATGGTCTCGGGAAATCTTCAAGATAGCCGCTTCCTTGCGTTGCTGCAGCGGCTCCATGATCGCGTTCTGCTTTTTCTGGACTTCGGTGCGCTTTTCGGTCAGCCAGACCTGGTCTTTTTTCTGCCAGTCCCGCGGGTTCTTGGGGAGCTTGGCTTCCGCTTCCTTGCGGAAGTCTTCGGACAGCTTGTCGATATCTTTCTGGGCCTTCTTGAACTCATCCAGTCCCACCAGCGCTTCCATGTCCACCGCACCCACCGTACGGGTGGCCGCGGGGGTGTTGGCGGCCGGGCCGCTTCCCTGGTTTTGGCAGCCGGTGACGACCGACAGACTGAGTCCCAAGAGCAGCAGGGCCGGGCTGAGTTTGCGTAGCAACATGAACGAGTTGTCCTCTTTCTTTAGAACGATTGGCCGATACCGATGCTGGCGCGGCCGCCTTCCTCGCTGATGGCGTAGTCCACGCGGATTACGCCCAGGCCCAGCGATGGGAAGACGATACGCAGGCCCACACCGCCGTCGAAGCGCAACCGCGATTCGGTGATGCCGGGAAACCAGGCGTTACCGTAGTCGGCGAAGATGGCGCCGTTGAGGAATTTGATATTACCCAGTGGGAAGCGATATTCAGCATTGAATACTAAAAAGTCAGTTCCCACGAAGCGGTTTTGAGTATAGCCGCGCAGCGTGTCCACGCCGCCGGCGTAGAAGAACTCCGAGCCGGGAATCGAGGCGCCTGTGACTTTACCATACCAGCCGCGTAATGCAATCGTGTGGCGATCCCAGAGCGGCACATAGTGGCGAATTTCGGCGTTGTACTTGTTGAAATTGAAGGAGCCGCCCAGTCCGGCGTGCGAGATGCCGCCGGACGCGTAGGTGCCCACGTGGGGGTTGAAGAGGTCGTCACGGGTGTCGTAGATGGTGTTGAGCGAGATGCCGTTGATCGAGCCTTTGCCGGTGCCCAGCGGTTCGATGGCGGAGGATGAGTTGCGGGTGATGTTGATGTCATCGTGGCGCAGCGTGACGAAGCCGCGTAGATTATCGGTGAAAGGGTGTCCGTAAGTCACCGAGACGCCGTAGCGCTGGTCGTCGTAGAAAGCCAGCTGGCTGACGTTGTTGACCAGCACGTTCTGCTGGATGCCAATCAACTGGCTATAGTAAACGGACACGCCGAAAGAGTCCTGGTTATCGTTGATGGCGGGATCGAGGTAGCTGATACCGCCGCTACGCACCTGGCCGCCCGCCTGCAGTTGAATCTGGTAGGTCTTGCCTTCGCCGAACAGATTGCGGTCGGAGAGCGAAACCGAGCCGGTTACACCCGGACGCAGAGCGCCGGTGCCGCCGCCGGCGTAGCCGAGGCCGATGGTGGCCAGACCGGATTTCTGCTCTTCCACGTCCAGCACCAGGATGACCTTGCCCGGCTCGGTGCCGGGCTCGGGGTTGATTTCCACCTTTTTGAAAAAACCGAGGTTCTGCAGGCGCTCCAGGTCCTTCTGGATGCGCTTCTTCTGCATGACGTCGCCGGCTTTGGAGCGCATGTTGCGGATGACCGTATCGGTGGTGGTACGGCTGTTGCCTTCCACCCGGATCTCCTGGAGCACGGCTTCCTGCACGCGGAAGGTGACGATGCCTTTTTCCGGATCGATGCTGGGGCGGATGGTGTCGAGGATGTAGTCGTTGTCCTCGTATAGTTTGGAGATGGCCGTGCCGTCCGCTTCGGCCGTCTTGCGGTTGAAGAGGTCGCCGGGCTTGAGGCGCACCAGCGACTGCACTCTCTCGATGGGGAAGACGGTCACGCCCTCGACCACGATCTGGTTGATCTTCATGCCGTCCTTGATCTTCAAGGAGAGGATGCCCTTTTCGAAGGTCAGGTCTTCCACGTGGTTGGCCAGCAGGTAGCCGAGTTCTTCATTGTAGTATTGATTGACGGCTTCGATGTCGGAGCGCAGGTAGCGGGTGTTGAGGATTTTGCCGGGCTTGGTTTCCATCAGCGACACGATTTTGTCGGTGCCGACCACGTTGGTGCCGGAAACGCGCACCTCATTGATCATGGGGTTTTCCAGCACGCGGAAGACCAGGCGCAGGCCGCCCGGGGCCATGCGGTAATCGAGGCGCACGTCGGTGAAGTAACCAAGGTCAAAGATGGCCTGGGCGTCGCGCTTCAGGCGCGGCTCCAGCAGTGGATCGCCGATACGCGTCGAGACCACCTGCAGCACCTCGTCGGTGGGCACGTTGTTATTGCCTTCGACTTCGATGTTGACAATGCGGGGGGTGTTCTGATCCGGCTCGCCGGTGGTGGGCGGCGGGGTGGGCGTGGACGGAGGAAGCGTGGGCTGCTCGGCCGGAGGGGCGGGAGGCTCGGCCGGAGGAGTGGGTTGTTCCGGCTGAGGCGCGGGCGAGGCGGGAGCCGGCTGCTCGGCGGGCTGTTCGGGCTGTTCGGCGGCTGGGGGCTGCTCCGCTGCAGGTGGCTCTTCGGCGCGAGCCACCTGGACCAGTTCGAAGCCTTCCTCGCCCTGGCGGTATTGGACCACCACTTCGGAACCGGCGGGAAGGTCGCAGGCCTGCTCAGGGCTCCGGGCAAAACGCAGGGTCTGTCCGTTTTGCTCGATGACCAGTTGTTGATCTTCAATGGCCACCAGTTTGCCACGCTGCTGGTTGACTTCTTGTGCCCAGGTAGGCGAAGCCATCACCAACGAACTGCAAACGGCTATGGCAAATTTGCGCCAACGCGGTTTTTTCACCCTAAACCTCCCACGGTCACTCATCGTCATGATCGAGGATCTGGCCTCACCGAGCCAGAAGCACATCTCAGATGAGCCTAAGTCGCGATATGTTCTCCGCTTCGAAGGCCGCCCTTTTGACGATCTTGAAAAATACTCACTTTTCTTCCGAAAAGAATTCCACTTTCAGGAAGTTCGAAACCTTTGTTTCGCAAACAAAAGTTCCTGGCGAACGTCTTTTCGGGTGGCTGCTTTGCCTTGCCGTTCTGTGTACCCCGAATGCGCTGGCTCAACCCTGGATGACGTGGAAAGTTCCCGGAACTTTAGGTCCCGCCGATTGGCAGGCGCGCATATACCAGGGCATCGTGCTGGTTACCTCCCCGCACTCCAATTTTTTATTCGCCTACGGTTCCGACGGCAAACTGATGTGGAAGCGAGATATGAGCTGGCCTATGACGGAATCGCCGCGTCTGGTCAATGGTCAGCTTTTATTTCAACAGCCCGGCCAGCCGGCTGTGCTGGTGCAGCCGGAGACGGGCGAAACTCGGCAGATTCTTCCTCGCGACCACTCCGGCTGGACCGTGCCGCGCGATGCTAAATCGTGGATTCAGTTGGGTGACGGGGGGCAGTTGTTGTCCGGCAATAAAGAGTGGACGGAATGGAAGAACCTCGGTCATCTACGCCTGCAGCGCGGCGACCAGTGGCTCGGGCCCCCGGTGTTGGTCGGTTCCACCGTCTATCTGGGCACGGCTCGCGGCCATCTCCATCAGGTGGATTTGCAGTCAGGCTGGCGCAGCGCTACCCTGGGAACTCAACTGCCGCGGCCGCTGCTGCCGCCCAGTCCGCATCCTCTGGGCGTGGTCGAAGTGACGGTCAGCGGCTTGCTGGCCTTGCGCAGTAACAGTGGCAACTGGATCAAGCCTTTTCCGGGTTGGAGTCAGTGCTATTCGGGCTCCGGGGAAATCCTGGCCCGCCCCGCCGTGGACGACGACGGCAACATCTACCTGGCCACCCGCCATCAGGTGGCCAGTTGGGATGCCGGCGGCCGCCGCCGCTGGACCCTCCCGTTGCGCTGCGCCAGCGCCGTAGCCTGGAAGGAAGGCGGCTGTTATCTGGCTGACACCTCACCGGCCATCGTCAAATTGGATCCGGCCACCGGCACCGTTCTCTCCCGCCTGCCCCTGTCCGCCGGCGTAGCCAGCGACCCCGCCGTCGAAAAGACGCTGATGGCCGTGGTCTTGAATAATGGCGAAGTGATGGTTCATTCCAATCTGCCTTGACGGAAAAACATAAAACCAGTAACCTGGTTTTATGAAGACGACCTTGGAGTTGCCTGATTCCCTGGTCCGCCAGATCAAGCTGCGGGCGATTCAAGAAGGCCGCAAGCTGAAGGATATGGTTGCGGTATTGCTCCAAAAAGGACTGGAGGCTCCGGAATCCGGCCTGACGGGCCAGTCTGCCCTCGGTTACGATGAAAGGACCCAATTGCCTGTGGTCCGGTGCCGTCTCTCTCGCCCCCTTAGCCCCGAGCAGGTTGCTGAGATTTTGCTGGAGCAGGAGCAGGCCTGGCAGCGTGATCTTAGCTGATACAAACGTCTGGTTGGCGTTATGTTTGAGCGGGCACGAACACTACGAGTGCGTCAATACCTGGTTTCAAAAGCAGGACGATGGAGAGGTTCTTTTCTGTCGTTCGACCCAGCAGTCGTTGCTGCGGCTTCTTACAACCGCGTCTCTTATGAGACTCTATGGCAACCCGCCTCTGACCAATGCAGAAGCCTGGGAGCTCTATTGTGGACTGGTTGCACATAAGCGTATAGGATTTGTCCAGGAGCCGCCTGGTCTTGAAGGCATCTGGCAGGCTCTGGCGGCGCACAAGACAGCCTCCCCAAAAATTTGGATGGACTCTTACCTGGCAGCTTTCGCGGTGGCTGGCCGCTATCGATTGGTCACGCTCGATCTTGCCTTCCAGCAGTTTAGCGATTTGAAAGTGTTGTTGCTTAGACCCTGAGGTTGCCCAGCGAGCTCAGAAACAGGCGGCTGGTGTGCAGGCCGCGGCGGAAGTTGGCCAGTTCGAACTTCTCGTTGGGACTGTGGATGGCGTCGTCGGGCGAACCGAAGCCCATCAACAGGGTGGACAGGCCGAGAATGGTCTGAAACTGGCTGACGATGGGGATGGCTCCACCGTGGCGCACCAATAGCGGTTCTTGCTGCCAGGCCTGGCGCAGGGCCGCGCGCGCTTTGTCCAGATAGCCCGACATCGGTCCGTAGGGGTCCAGCAGGTAGGGCGGACCGCCGTGATCGGCACGAAAATCAATGCGGCCGGCCCAGGTCTGGGGTTCGAACCAGCGCCGGCAGCATTCCAGCACCTCTTCGGGTCGCTGGTCGGCCACCAGGCGCGCCGAGAATTTGGCCCAGGCCCGGGCCGGCACGATGGTTTTGCTGCCTTCGCCCTGGAAGCCGCCCCCCAGTCCGTTACAGTCCAGAGTAGGACGAAACCAGCGGCGCTCATTGGTGCTGTAGCCGGCTTCGCCGACCAGTTCCGAACAGCCGATGAACTCCTGGTAGACCTGGGCGTCGAAAGGAACGCGCTCCAGCAGTTCCTTCTCCCGCTCATCGGCCACCCGCACCCGATTGTAAAAGCCGGGAATGACCACTCGGCCCTGGTCGTCATGCAGGCGCGCGATCAACTGGGCCAGCCGATGGGTGGCATTGGGCGAGGTCCCGCCGAAGACTCCGCTGTGCACATCGCGGCCGGCCGTCTGCAGGTGAACCTCGAAAATCACGATGCCGCGAAGGCTGTAGTGCAGGGTGGGGACTCCTTTGACGGCCGTGGACGTGTCGGAGACCAGCACCAGGTCGGCGTTAAGACGGTCGCGCCGTTCTTCCAGTAGCTGTGGCAGGTTGGGGCTGCCAACTTCTTCTTCGCCTTCGATAAGGATTTTGATCTGGCAGGGTAGCGGGCCTTCCGCCAGCAACGACTGGATGGCCGCGCAGTGGGTCCAGATCTGACCCTTGTTGTCGCTGGCTCCGCGACCATACAGCCGGTCTTCGCGGACAGTGGGCCGAAACGGCGGGTCGGTCCAGAGTTCTACGTCCTCCGCCGGCTGTACGTCGTAATGGCCGTAAATCAACAAAACGGGTTTGTCGGGCAGGGGCCGAGTTTCCACGTACACCGAGGGATGGCCGGCGGTGGGCCAGATTTCCGCTGTCAATCCTTGCTGGCGAGCCCAGGAGCACAGCCACTGGCAGGCCTTGTCCATGTCCGGCCGGTGGGCCGGGTCGGTGGAGACGCTGGGAATGCTGACAAATTCCTGGAGCGACTCGAGATGCTCCGCCCAGTTCATGTCATGACACCTACTTCCACCAGATATTTTTGCAGCGCGGCCACCAGGGCCGGCTCGTAAAAACTGCCTTCCAGTTGAGCCAGTTGTTGGAAGCTCCGCTCGGGCGTGCCCAGATAGGTGAGGCCGCTGGCGAATCCATCCGCCACGGCCAGGCAGCGAGAGCCCCAGGGAATTTCCTCCTCGCCCAGTCCTTCCGGATACCCCAGCCCGCCCCAGGCTTCGTGATGGTAGCGGATGGTGGTGCGCACTTCCAGCGGAAAGCCCAGCTTGGCCAGCAGACGATCACCGATCCAGGCGTGACAGGTCATCGATTCCAGGGTAACCGGGTCCAGCCGCAAACGATTGATCAGCAAGTCATTGGGGCAGTGAAAACCGCTCCAGTCGCTGGTGAGCTCGGAAATGTCCGGTTCCCCGTGCTCCAATCCGTTGATGTGCAGAGTGTAGCGGTCACGTACGGGACGCGGCTGACTGGCCACGAAGAGCAGCGCTTCGCCGACGTCTTTGAGCAGAGCCGAAAGGCGTAACTGATTGAGCTCCATGGGGTCTTCGATGCCGTAATGGCGGGCCAGGCCCACGGCGATCTGGGCGCACACCAGCATCTGGCGGACCGCCGCCGGACCCCCGCAGGCCAGCAACGAGAGCATTTGAAAAGCCCGTGAGCGCAAATTGCCGGAACGGCGCTCCAGCCGCTCGCGAGTGGTAAGGGACTGGCGAAACCACCCGATCATGGCCCGCCGGGCCAACCACCAGCGGCACAGCGTGCGGCGGTCGGTCCAGAGCAGGCCTGGTCCAATTTCGAAGCCGCGATCCAGATCGGTGTCGATACTCCACGGGTGGATCGCCAGCATGGCCGGAATCCCGGGAAAAAGTGGCCCCAGGCAGCGTAAAAATTGATGGGTGGGCCGGGGCAAAAAATCGCTGACCACTTCGTGCTGGGGAAACCAGCCTTCCAGCGAGGCGGCCAGCCAGCCACGGCGCCGTTCTCGTCCTTCCTGAGGCAATAGCCCCAGCTGCATTCGATTGGGAGCGCTCTGGCGCACGCGCCCGGTTGGTTCGCTGTCGATGCTGGGAGGCGGCGGCGCTGGAGCGGCCGTCGCTTCCTTGGGGGATTTGGGCGGGGGCAGCTCAGGTGCCTGCAGGTATTTGGAGACGCCGCGGGCCTTGGCACCGGGAGCTTTGGCCGGACCGCGCACGGCCGCTCCCAGGGGACCAGGCGAAGAGTCCTTGGCCGCCGCCGGCCTGGCCGGGGGAGCCGCCTGGATGACGTCGGTGGGCCGGCTGCGACCGGACTTGCGCACACCTTCCAAGAGTTGCATGAGCATGCGTCGCAGCAGAGCCATGCGCTTACTGTCAGGGTCGCGGAAGCGCAGGCGATAAGTGTAGCCGGCGTTGTCCATCAGTCGGCTTTCCACCACTTCTACGGCGAAGTCGACCGAGGGACCCTGGCCCGGCATCGAGAAGCTCAGGCGCGGCGAATCCACCGGACTCCAAGGCTGGGGCGAGTATACGCGGGCGCCTCCCAGTCCCAGATCGATAACGAAAACGTTGTGAGGAGGGCTGACTTTGTCCAGCAGAATGGCCGGCAAGGTCGTCTCCACCCGCCGGTCCCGGCGCTCTTTGCTGCGGTGGTGCCGCTCCAGCAAGAGCATCTGCACCCAACTGGTGGCCAGCGCCTCGGGTTTGTCGTCGTAGCGGCAGCCGATGTTGTAGCCTTTTTCGGCCGGGCGGCACCAGGCCACTCGGCAGCCCAAACTGGCCGAGCCGTCCAGTCCCGAATCGCCCATGACCTCGACGTTCAGCTTGCGATTTTTGGCCAGTTTGAGGGAAGTGTGCAGGCGCAACCCATTGGGTCCGAAGTCGCGTACCTCGGCCGCTTGTTTGCCATGGCCCAAATCTACTATGACCGGTAATTCGAGCGCCAGCCGCGGTTGATGACGTCGATTTCGCAGTAAATCCTCACTTCCGAAGAGCAGGCTGCGAAACTGCGAGAAAAATTCACCTATGGCCATATAGCAGGACCTTCTTGATTCCCCCGTTAATCTTCCTCTGAGGAATTGTGCCATCCGATCTAGCAGGAGACGGCGCATTGCCCGCCCAATATGCACTGACAGTTAAACTGTCACTTGGCATAAGTGTGAAACCGTGGAGGCAACCAAACTTGATTAGCCGCTCCAAAGATGATCTCGGAAAGCTGCTTGTCGATGAGCAGCTCATCACCACCCGACAACTCGAGAAGGCGGCCACGCAATCGGAGCGGACCAGCGAGCCCTTGCAAAAGGTGCTCATCTCTCTGGGCTTCGTCACCGAGAAAGACGTGGTGGAGGCGATGGGTCGCCAGATGGGCGTCCGCTTCGTCGATCTGGAGGCGATGCAGCTCGACCCTGAACTGGCCCGCCTGATTCCTGAACATCTGGCCCAACGTTACAAGGTAATCCCCGTAGGCCAGCAAGACAACCGACTGACGCTGGCGATGGTTGACCCTCTGAACGTCATCGCACTTGACGACATCCGCCTGATCACCGGCTTCGATATCGACCCGGTGATTGCCACCGACGACTCGATTACCAAGGCGCTCAACGGACAGTTCGGCGTTACCGCCATCGCCGAGGTGGAGGGCACGATGAAAGACATCTCGGCCACCGACTTCGGTCCCATGGATTTCGACGACGCGTCGGACGAGGAGCTGTCGCTCGACAAGCTCAAAGAAATGGTCGACGAAGCTCCGATTGTGCGCGTGGTGAACCTGATTATCTCGCAGGCCATCAACGATAAGGCCTCCGATATTCACATCGAACCCGAGGCCAAGTCGGTGAAGGTGCGCTACCGAGTGGACGGCGTGCTTCACGAAGTGATGACCCCGCCCAAGCACATTCAAGCCCCGATGACCTCGCGTATCAAGATTATGGCCGCGATGGACATCGCCGAACGGCGTATCCCGCAAGACGGAAAGATCCACTTGACCCACGACGGTCGCGAATACGACTTGCGCGTATCCACCGTGCCTTGCGTGCACGGCGAGAAGACGGTCATGCGTATTCTTGATAAAGGCTCCGTTCAGCTCGGTCTGAACAAGCTGGGCTTCTCTAACTCCAACCTGGTGCTGTGGGAGTCCATCGTAGAAAAGCCCTACGGAATGTTGCTGGTGACGGGACCGACCGGTTCCGGTAAATCCACCACGCTGTATTCGTGTTTGAACAAGCTGAACAAGGGAGACCGTAACCTCACCACGGTAGAGGATCCGGTCGAATACCAAATCGGCGGCATCAACCAGGTGCAGACCAACAACAAAGCCGGTCTGACCTTCGCCAAAGCCCTCAAAGCCTTTTTGCGACAGGACCCCGACATCATCATGGTCGGTGAGATTCGTGACGGCGAAACCGCTAAAATCGCCGTCGAAGCTGCTCTTACGGGGCACTTGGTGTTGAGCACCCTCCACACCAACGACGCTTGCGGCGCTATCTCGCGTCTGGTGGAAATGGGCGTGGAGCCGTTCCTGGTGTCCTCCGCGCTTATCGGCGTGCTGGCGCAACGACTTGCCCGTAACATCTGCCCGAACTGTAAGGAAAGCTACCGGCCACCGCCAGAGGCCATCCGTAAGTTCGGTATGACCGTCTACGGCGATTCCGACATCAACTTCTTCCGCGGCCGCGGCTGCGACCACTGTAAGGGAACCGGCTACCGCGGACGTACCGGTATCCACGAAGTGCTGCAGATCACCGAGCGCGTGCGTGGCATGGTGCTGATGCGCGCCTCCACCGCCGAAATTCGCCAGGCCGCTATCGAAGACGGCATGCGCGTGATGCAGGATGACGCCGTCTCCAAAGTGTTGGAAGGCGTCACCTCGATGGAAGAGTGTATGCGCGTCGTTTACGTGGAAGGCTCCGAATAGAGCGTTTCCCAGCGTAAATCAAAAAGCCCCGGGCTTACCAAAGCTTGGGGCTTTTTCATACAGGAGGGTCTAACCCGCCAATCGACGATTCTCTCTCCCCCTCTCACCGGAGGAGGCCGAAAATAAGAAGCGGAGAGCCTGCACAGTGCGTTCGCCCCAGGCGCTTTCGGTGTGGGTATGGCGCCGGGCTACCCGGTAGCGTAGCTGACTACCAGCCTGATAACCCAGTCGCTGCAGAATTTCGTTGAGAGCCTGGCTGTGCTGCACGCAGTCCTTGCTCGGACCGGAGTCCCCGGAGTCCAGGTAGACTTTAAGCTTGCGCCGGCGCTGGAAGGGCAGACGATCGCGGAAACGGCGCAGCCACCAGGAGCCCGAGAGGGAAGCGACTTTCCCGAAGATGTAGCTATAGTTCCAGGCGATATAGAAAGCCGCCAGTCCGCCCAGGCTGCTGCCCATAATGGCGGTGTCCTGAGGGCCGGGTTTGGTGCGATAGGCCAGGTCGATCCATGGCTTCAGTTCGTTTACCAGAAAAGCGGCGTAACGGTGAGCTTTGCCGCCGTCCTCGGGAGGCACGTAGTCCTGGAAGCGTCCCAGGCCGTGGTCCACGGCCACCACGATGACCTCTTCGATCTCGCCGCGGGCGATCAGACGATCGAGTTTGAGGTGGGCCTGCCAGCTCCCGTAGGCCCCGCGCTCGAAGATATTTTGCCCGTCCTGGACATACAGCACCGGATAGCGGCGCTCGGTGTGTTGACGGTAGCCGCGCGGCAGGTAGACGCGCACCTTGCGCTTTTCTTTGAGGATTTCCGAATGGATTTCCAGGGGCGCGCCGGCCGCGTAGTCGCGGGCCGGCCCTTCCACTTCGAGAGCGGGCATATAGTGGAACACTTCACCGTTGCTGACGAAGGCGTGTCGCGTACGGAACTTGCAGTGGCCAACTTCGGGAAATCGGTTTGTGCCGCCGCTGATATAGCAGGCGATGAGCTGGTCTTCCTGGGCCTCCAGGTCGTAGTGGTACCAGCCGTCGCTGGAGCGCCCCACGCTCAGCGGCTGAAACTCTCGTTGGTCGGAAAGGCGCCAAAAAAGGGTGGGTGGTTGGGAGGACTCCCAAAAAACAGAGACGGTTCGTTGCATACCGGCGAACAAACCAAGAACAACCTCGAAAAGTTTCACCCCTTGATGGGGATGAGTTGGAACGATTTGAGAATTTTCAGGTAAACTTCGGGCAATTCTCTGCCCTGGCCCAGGGCTTTGTAACTGCCGGCCATGCATAACTCGTAGGACGAATCGTTGCCATAGACGTAGAGGAACCAGCGATGGTGATCT
This sequence comes from Vulcanimicrobiota bacterium, assembly GCA_019637395.1. Taxonomy (GTDB): domain Bacteria; phylum Vulcanimicrobiota; class Xenobia; order Xenobiales; family JADMJV01; genus JADMJV01. Next base: position 249,201 of record JAHBVR010000006.1, on the reverse strand, counting down.
TGAGGTCCTTTGTCATCGTTGCTGCCCGGCATTTTGGGTGATTCCATGAAACGGAAGGCGAAGATCGGCTTGCCCTTGAGTTTGCCGGGCATCTTAATCTGGCGGACGTCGCTGGCACTTTTGTCGTTCTTTTTGGAGCGCACCACACCGTCATAGATGGCTTGAGGATGAACGCCAGGCATCGGGGTTACATTGACAAAAAGACTGGTGGCGAAGTCCTCGACCTTGGGACCTTCCCAGGTAGTGTTGGCACCCCGTCCGGTCAACTGGAATTCGACCGGCACCTCCAGGCGGAAACCGGTGGTGGTGTCCTCATAAACCTGGGTTTTTCCGGAAAAGACCGGTGCGGGAGTGGCTTCCTGAGCCGCCGCCAAGCCGCTCAAGAACAGCAACGTGAGGCTTATCAACCAGAGTCTCATGCACTTCTCCTTTCGCCCAACAAACGGGCCACTCGCTCCGGGCCAAGAATCTGGGTGGCGTCGCTGAAAGCCACTTCCTCGGGTATGCGCAGCCATTGGCGGGCCTCTTCGTCACTCAAGGCTAGGCGCGGATCTCCCGCGTAGTGAAAGGGAAACAGGCAGTCGGCCACGTCCTGCAGGCGTTGCAGTCGGTCCAGATGGAGCAGCAGCCACCCTTCCATACGCTCAGGCTCGGAGCACTCACCCTGCCAGAACTCACGCGAGGACTCGAGTAGCTCGTGAGGCGTGAGTTCTTGGAGTCGGTATGCGTTGACCTGCTCCAGGGCTTCTCTGGTCAAGTTCCAGCCCGGCAGTTCCAGTTGGGAGGCATCGAAGCAGGCATAGATTTCCGAGCGGGTGCGCGCCACATAGTCGCTCTGGCCGGGATGCCACCAGGTCTGTACCAGACAGCTGTAGACCACTTCGGGCAGAATGCCGGCTGCTCTGACTTCGTCGGCCTGCAGGCCCAGGGCCGGGCCGCTTAAAGCGGATGTGCCCCCGCACAGGGGAACTCCCAGCCATTCCAGCGCTGGCCGCAGGGGATGATCATCCTCCAGCGCGAGGGGTTCCGTACGCCGTTCTAGCTGGGCAAAGATGGCCGCGCGCAAAAAACCTAGGTCACCAGGCGTCGACATCGCGTTCCTCCTCGGTTATTTCCACTTGGGGAAAGCTTTCGATCAACCGGCGGGCTTCGTCGAGCATTTTCTCGGCCACCTTCTTATCCGAAGCCACGCAGGCAATGCCGATGGCGGCTCGCTGCCAGACGTCTTGCAGCCCGACTTCCGCGGCCGATAGCTGCATGCGGTTCTTGAGGGCTTCGCGTAGCTTGGTGACGATCGAGCGCTTCTCTTTCAGGGAATGGGGCTGTTCGGTCAAAAAGAGCGTAAAACGGGCAATTCCGATGAACATGAGGGCGATGCTTCGCCTAGAAGCGCAGCACACCCTGGAACCAGATTTGAGCCTGCCCGTAGTTATTCAGGGTCACGCGGCTGAGCAGGTTGGGCTGAAAACGGTATTCGATACCGTACTGCGTCAGGCGGCCGTTGAAGCGGGTGGTGCCGATGGCCTGAGCGAAGGTCAACAGCAGAGTGTCCTTGTCGTTTAGGGATTTGGCCACACGTAACGCATATTCGGAAGAGGGCAGGATGTCCAGCGAAACTTCCGAGGCGAAGAGCAGCCGGCCGATGCCCTGAGTCAATTCTTGAGTGAGCATGTTACTCAACAGAGAGACGCCCTGGTTGACCAGGAACGTGTTGCCGTTGGGACTGGTCACCGAGTTGCTGACCAGCGTGGAACTGGTGGAGTAAGGTCCGTTGCCGGGCAGGGTTCCCATGCCCACAATAGAGCGAATGTCCGATTCCGGCAGGGGGGGATTGGCATAGAGATCGGCGTGTACGTTCGGGTATTTGCCGTCAAACCGAGCGGTGATTTGGTAGGTTCCGATGGTGCTGTCGGCCTCGAGGTTTTCCAACCGAGGAATGAAGTCGTCTTCAAAATAAGCGTAACCCTGGCGTACCCGGAAGTTGATACCGTAAATAGGGATGCGAATGACGCCTCGCGATAGGAAGAGAACCCCGTTTACCGAGGGGCGTGAGTGGACCAGCGAAGGCGTGATTTTCAAGTCGCCCTGACCGCGAATGCTCGATCCCAGGTAGTTACCGAAGACATCGTTGCCCAGGCTGAGATCCACGTCGTAGTCGAAAGCCCGCTGTTTGGAGCGACCGCGGGCCAGCGCCATCAAACCGGCCATCGATTCCTCGTCGGGTACTGTCAGATTGGCTTGAGGCAGTTCGATGCGACCGGATAAGAAGGGAGTCAGGCTGGTCTCGCCCTCTTTCTCCTTGCCGGTCAAGGTCAGGTGCACATTGGCGCGGCCGTCCATAAAGCCGCTCCAGCGAATAGGCAGGTCCTGTCCGTCGAAGGCAAAGTCCATAAAGGTGGCCTTGCGGCCCACTGCTTCGGCCTTGCCTTTGCCCTGGAAGGCCTGTCCACCCAGGTTCCCGTCGAATTTGTCCAGCGTAATGCGTCCCACCACCGGTGCCCCCAGGGCCAGCAACGCCGGTGTTTGTTCGGCCTGAGCGGCCGGCAGGCGTTCGAAATTCGCCAGCATATTCAGCCCGGTCAGCGGCGTGGACAGGTCGGGATGGGTGAATCCGCCATTTTCAATGGCCAGGGAGCCGGTCAGCTCCGGGTTGGCGGAAGTGCCCTTGAGTTGCATCACGCCCTTGAGATTACCGCTCAGGCGGCTGCGTTCGGGATCGGGGGCAAAAGCCGAGAGCAAGCGCATCTGGCTGTCGTTGAGCTGGACGCTGAGATTGAACTCGCTCTTGTCGGTCAGACTCCAACCGCTGGTGCTGCTGACCAGGGTGGGACTCTTGGGCAGCAGCAGCCGGTCAAAGTCCATCAACGCCTGTCCCTGCAGGCGCAGAGCTTGATTCAGGTCGTTCTCGGCACCCAGTAGAAGCCTTAATTCTTCGTTGCCTTCGCCTAAAGTTAGTTGGAGGCGACCCGGAGACTCGGCGACCAGGTGGGCCGAGCCTTGAGCGGAAGTGATGTTGAGTCCGCCGATCTGGACATTCTGGGCCGCCATCGTGAAGCGCGCGTCGGGCTGGGCCAGGGCTCCCTTGTGGGTCAGTTCGATCTTCTGAATGGTGCCGCCCAGGCGCCGGGCGCGCGGAAACAGGAAGGCGAGATTTTGTACGTCCACCTCTTCCAGCGAAGCGTGGACATTCTGATCGGGGCTGAGGCTGGCCAACTTTTTGGCGCCCGGGTTCTCCATGGCCACGAAGGAGGCGTCCAGGTTAAGCCTCCCCTTGACTTCCTGAGGTGAGGCTTGGGCGATGGCCGGATCAATGGGTTTGGCCTTGGGATCGTTCTGAGGCAGGTTGTTCTTGTTGGACTGGAAGGTTTCGGGAGTGCCCGAGCTCAGGTTGAGCCCATCGAGATTGGTCTGGGGGATGACTCGGTGGAAGAATTCAAAAGTGGTCGGCTGCAGGTGCAGCCAACCGGCTCCCGGCACTACCTGGTAGGCCAGTTGCATAGGACTGGCCAACTGCACTCCCGACCAGATGGCTCCCGGGCCTTCGAGAATCATTTTCTCCAGATGGGCGGTCAGCAGCGGCTTGCCGGTCAGTTGGGGATTCTTGACCCGATGTTGCTCGAAGTACTGGCCCAACAGTTCCAGGTTGCCTGTGAAGGAACCTACCCGCCGGTCCGCCTCGAGCGACAGAAGCTGCTTGACCAGCGACCAGGAGAAATCGTTCACCTCCAGCTTCAAAGGTTCCGTCTTATTCTTATTGCCGAAACTCGGGCCGATCGCCGACATCAACCAGGCCACCGGCTTCTGGTTGGCCTTGGGCAGTTGACTGAAGGAGAACTGTCCGTGGGCTACCGCTCGGCTGGGAACCGGTGTATCCCATTCGATCTCGGCGCCCTGAGTGGGCAGGTCGACGGTAACCTCGCGCCCTTGCAGGCGAATCCCGATGCCTTTGCCCTGGGTGGTGAAAGGAATGCCGTCGAGGTTGCGGTCGACCTGGCCCAACACCAGACGCCGGATACCAAAGACGCCATCCATATTGGAGCGTAGATTTTCCCCCTGCACGGCCACCCAGGCTTCGGGTGCGCCGCCTTTGGTGTCGCGCAGGGTGGCGGCCGCATCCACCGTGCCTGTCCAACCGTGCGTGTCGAAACCAAATCGACTGAGAGTGTCCAGGGTCAGGTCATCGGCCCACAGTTGCCCGGTCAGATTGCCGTCAGCGGTGCGATTGCCGCGTCCCTCCAGGGTCAGGCCGGCCGATTTGAGGTGGAAGCGCGACAAGGCGATGGCACGCCGATTGCTGGCGAAGTCCACATAGGCTTCGTCGATGGGCACGTGATCATAACCGGTCCAGAAATGGCCGTTCTTCAAGTCAATGTGACCCGCAATCTGGGGCTCGTAGAGATTCCCTCCGATTTGCAGACCATCTCCCTGCGTCGAGAGCACTCCCGAGGGCAGTTTGTCGGCAATCCACATCGGCACCAACCAGCGGGCCGCTGCCATGGGGAAAGCCTGAGCGCGAATCCATCCCTTCCACGCGTAGTTTTTGTCTATGACCAGGCGCGAGCGCAGCCAGTCTGCGTCGGGAGCTCCATCTTTGCCGGGGCCCTTCCAGGCCAGCAACCGGCCATCCATGGAGTTCGGCGACAGCAAGCTGAGCAGAGTTAACTGGCCTTTATTAAGATTGGCGTCGGCCCGCCAGGAAAAGGCCGTTGACTCCAACTGATCGCCGTTGAGTCTCGACAGCCGGGTCCAGGGCGAGCGCAGCGAACCGGTCAACTGAGGAGCGGCGAGCGAGCCATTGGCGCGCCCGTCCACGTCCACCAGCACTTCCTCCAGGTTTACTCCCAGCTGCTGGTACCACGAGGGCACCGTGAGCGGCCCAAACCAGCTGGTGATTTGCTGGAGATTAAGGCTGCGGCCGGTGATGTTCAAGTTGTAGAGGCGCTGACTACTCAGATCGAAGCCGCCGTTGAAGGACAGGCTGCCTCCCGACTGCCAGCCCTCCAGTGGCACGGCTCGGTGCACCAGCGGCGGGCCTTCCAGCGGGCCGAAGTAGGAATAGGCCCGGCCCTCGCCCTGCAAAGTGGTGCTGGCGGTGGGCAGAGCGCCCGGCATGTGCAGTACGTTATCGATCATTTGCAGGCGACTGCCCACGATGGTGCCGCGTCCGGCCACCCAGTTTTGCCAGGAGGCTCCGCCCGGCCGAATGCCATAGAGATAGCCGAGACGGCCATTCTCCCACATGGTGGCTACCTCGCCGTCGACCGTGCGCAGGGCGCCGCGGCCGGGACCCCCGTAAGGAAGCTGCAGGTTGACGAATTGCGCGAAAATCTCGGGGCTGCGCCCCGGGAGCCAACGCCCCACCGCATAGGCATCGCCGCTGCCTCCCCGGCTGGCGGCTCGGAATCCGACCACTTCCCGTCCGTTGAATTCGGCCTCGGCGGTCAGATTGCGTACTCCTCCGGGCGCCCCGGCAAGGTAGCGGTTGGCTTGAATTTCAGGCGCGTTCACGTAGAAAGTGCCGTGCTGTCCCTGCAGGCTGCCGGTCACCTCAAGTCGGTCGCCACCGCTCTGGGCTGACAGATGGGGGACCAGCAACTGGCCGTCTTGCATGGCCACCCATCCTGAAACGTTGTCCAGCGGCGGCAGGCCCGGTGCCTGCGCCTGGCTGTTGTCCAGGTAGGCCGAGCCTCGCAACTGGTTGGTCTTGTAATTGCCGCTGAGTTCGGCTACCCCGGTGACCCGGGCGCTGGCGCCGTTGGAGTTCATGTGAAAATCCTGGAGCACGGCTTCGGCCGCCAGGTCGCCGTTATGATAGTCGAGCACGGCCCTGGGCACAGCCACCTGGCCGGACTGCCCGTAGAGGGTGGCGTCATACAGCAAGGCCGATTGCTGATCGACCCAGAAGCGGGCGCGGCCGCTGCTCACGCCCAATGGATTGGCGGGTAGCGAGTTGAGGCGGGCCTGGCCGGTGAGTACCGGCTTTTGAGTCGTCCCCAGAGCGGTCACCTGAACATCTTCGGCGCCTGCCAGCAGGGGGGAAAGACGCCGCAGTTCCGAGGCGCCGCCGCTCAGGCGCAGATACAGATCTTGCTTTTGGTCGCGGAACAGCCAGCCGCGACCATGAATTGGCTCGCCGCTGGCTGTATGACCTTCGACTTTTTTGAGGTGGAGACTGTTGCTGTCCAATTGGAAGTCGGCGAGCAGGTCGCGCACCTGTACCTTCTGTCCGGGCGACTCGGGCACCGGAGCCTCCAGGTTGCGGGCCGTGACCCGGCCGGCCATAACCGGGTCGGAAAGGGGGCCGTCCACGTTGACGTCAACCGAGGCCTGGCCTTGAGCTTGGGGCAGGTTCGGGTAATTTTCCACCAGTTTCTGGAGGGCTAGAGGCCCGGCTTTGATGCGCAGTCGGACCCAGGAGTCGGCCGCTTTTGGGTCAGGCCTCACCTGTCCGGTGATTCCTATCGGTTGTCCACGCCAGAGCATCTGCGAGCGTTGGATTTCCAGGGCGCTGCCGAGCAGTTTGATGCGGGCCGAGACTTTGTCCAGTTGGCGTTTCTGAGCCAGAATGTTGACCGACCTGGCCGCCAGGTCGAGCTGCCCTAGCGCCAGGGCGCCTTTCGGATTGAGCGGGGGGATGCGCAACTGCAGGCGGCCGTTGGCGCTGGCGCCTTCGATCAGGATGGAAGTGGCCAGCGCCGGATGATGCAGGAAGTTGTCCATCTCCAGATGGCGGAATTGAGCCTCGACCTCGATTGGCTTTTCGGGAACGGCGGCGGCGATGAAGTCGACTTTGTCACCCAGAGCCTTGCCTCGGACCCCCCAACTCCGGTCCGGCTGCCAGTCGAGCAGAGCGTTCACGCCGTCGATGCGGGTGGTGTAGTTCATTTGTCGCTGGTCACGGTAAACCAGGGCGCCGTCGATGACCTGAATGTGGCCTCGATAGGCCATTTCCAGAGGTCCGTCAGATAGGCGGCGCGGCAGGGTGACGGAGTCCCAGTTGAGTTTGCCGTCAGGCCCATAACTATAGTGAAGTTCGGGATGGGTCAGCTTGATGTCGCTGATCCAGCGAGAGGTTCCGAAGAAGAATCCCTTATATGGGTCGATGGGGGCTTCCACCTTATCGATGCGGGCCAATTGCAGCCCGTCTCGGGTGCTCAGGTTGAGCCCTTCCAAGATCATGGTGCGCCCGCTCACCGAACTCTTGCGAATATCGATATTAACGTTGAGAGTGCGCGCGATTTGCTGGCTGTAGTAGTTGATCAGGCTGCCGGCCGAAAAGTACGCGAGTACGAAAGCGCCCACCAGGAGCACCAGAAATATACCGAGCGAGAGAAACGCGAAACGCGCCATAACCCGCAGGATTCTTGCGACCGTTGCTTTTTTCATCAGCTAGCCAGAGCTACGATAGTCCTTTCGCGGACTCTCCGATACTGGCGGACGTACCATGGCCGTCAGTACACTGAGAGCGAACGTTTCTTCGGTTTGGCCGCCTCGAGCTGGAATCCTGTTCAAGCTTTACTTTAGCTGAAGGGATTCAGCGAATCCATTCACACAGACCGCGGATAGCCGCCTGTTCGGGCGAAGTCACCGAGAGCACCCGCAGGCCGGAAACCTGCTCGAGAAATTCGCTGACGCCCTGAAGCTGAGAACTGCCCCCGCAGCACCAGATGCCTTCTTCCAGCAAATCGGCGCTGACTTCGGGCGTGGCTTGAGCCACCAGCCGCAGCAATGCTTCGCGCAAGCAGATGAGGAAGGGCTCCAGCGCCGTCTGCACGTTCTCCTGGGTGATTTCCCGGGTCTGGGGTAGTCCGTCGATGGCCCCAAAGCCGGTAATTTGCATATGCCGGCCCGAGCCGGGAGCGGCCAGGGCCGTCAGCATGGCGATCTTGATGTCCTCGGCCTGAGCCGGCGAGACCAGCAGGCCGAATTGCTGGCGCACCCAGCGCACCAGCGCCGCGTCGATGTCCAGCCCGCCCAATTCCAGGCACTCACCGGCCAGCATCTGGCGGCCGGCGACCAATCCCAGACTCAGACCGCCGCCCCCCCAATCCATGACCAGCCGCCCCAGAGGACGAGAGATATCGCACCCACAGCCCGCGGCGGCGCACAGTGGAGCCTCCACCAGTTCCACCTCAGCCGCTCCCGCTTCACCGGCCAACTGCTTCCAGGCGCGCCGTTGCACCAGCGTCAGTTGGGCGGGAATTACGAGGGCCACGGGGGGTTTCGAACGCTTTTTGTGTAACCGGGAAAGGGCCAGTTTGATCAGGCTGCGAGCCCCGGCCCAGTCCAGAATGCGGCCCGCCCGCACCGGGTGGATCAGTTGCAAGGCCGCCGGCGACCCGGCGCGAAACGGCGCCGCCTCCTCGCCCAGGGCGATCTGTTTTAAACTGTTGGCATCACGCGCCACCAGACTGGGCACCGACAACGTCGGACCCTCACCCTTGCGACCACCTCGTAACCAACTGCTGCCTAACTCCAGGGCCAACATCTGCTCCGGCGTTCTCAAATGAGCTCCCGGCCACCTCTCTTACGGACCGGTTCTCGGTTTTTTGGCCACCACAGATGGTGGCCCCAGGAGTCGGGGGGTTGAGGGTCTTGCGCGGCTCTCTCGGTTCGAGCTGTGAGGGAATCGCGGTGCTGGCCGTCGCTCCCCTGATGGCAGCCAAAGTCATCGCCACCGTTCGTCGCCGCGGTCGCCCGAAGTCCATGACGGATGCACGCGACCTGGCCCTGCTGCTGCATTTTCCCCAATTGAAGGAGCACGCCGGCCCGGTCTCACGGCTGCTGGCCGACACGGGAGAGGAGATACGGAAGGAATAGGCTGATTGGGTTGAGCGTGAGAGCCTTCCGGACAGCTAATCCTCGAAGTCGGCCCGGGTGATCTTACCGCCCAGTTGGGAAAGACGTTTCTCGATTTCCTGGTAGCCGCGGTCGATGAAGTTGACGCCGCTGATGGTGCTTTCGCCATGGGCGGCCAGGGCGGCACACACCAGGGCGCCGCCGGCCCGAATATCGGGGGCGTCGACGGGGGCGCCTTCCAGTTGCTTGACACCGCGGATGACCACGTCGCGGTGGCTGACGCGCACGTCACCGCCCAGACGGACAAGTTCCATGGCATACATAAAGCGGCCGTTGAAGATGTTCTCGGTGACGGTGGTGGTGCCGCTGCCCAGAGTGGCCAGGGCCACCAGTTGAGGATGCAAATCCGTGGGAAAACCCGGGTAGGGCTCGGTGGATACCGAGATGGGAGTGATTGGACGGCGGCCCTGAACTCGAATAAAATCCTCGCCCACGGTGATTTCCTGGCCCATGTCCTTGAGAAGGTCGAGCAGCGAAGTGACATGCTCGGGCACGCAATCAGTGATGGTCACATCCCCTTCGGTAATGGCGCCGGCAATCAGATAGGTGCCGACTTCGATGCGGTCGGCCACCACGTTGTAATCAACCCCGTGCAGCTCTTTGACGCCGGTGATGGTCATCTTCTGGCGGCCCACGCCTTTGATCTTGGCGCCCATGGCGATCAGGAAGTTGGCCAGATCGATGATCTCGGGCTCGCGGGCGCAGTTCTCCAGAATCGTCTCGCCTTCGGCCACGGAAGCGGCCATCAGGCAATTCTTGGTGGCCCCCACGCTCACTTTGGGAAAGAGAATGCGCGCACCCTTGAGTTTTTTCGCACGTGCCTGGACAAAGCCGCTCTTGCTGGTCACTTCCGCTCCCAGCTTGCGGAAGCCGGCGATGTGCAGGTCGACCGGGCGAGAGCCCAGATTGCAACCACCGGGCAGAGAAACCTCCCCTTCACCATAGGCAGCCAGAAGTGGCCCCATAATATCGAAGGAGGCGTTCATCTTGCGCACCAGGTGATCAGGCGCCTTGGTAGTGGTCAAACAAGAAGTATCCAGCTCCATCAGGCTGTTGCCGTCGTATTCGACTTTGCAGCCCATGGCCTTGAGAATGCCCGTCAGCGTCCACACATCGCTGATATTGGGCACGCGCCGCAGGGTTACCTTACCCTTGGCCAGCAGAGCGGCCGCCATGATGGGCAGCGCGGCATTCTTGGCCCCGTTAGCGGCTAAACTGCCGTGCAGGGGAGTACCACCGTGAACCACCAGGCGAGCCATATGCTGTTAACCTTTCAGGGACAGTTGAGCTTTGAGGAAGGCCAGCTGATTGCGGATGCGCTCGTCGTTGCTCTCGGCCAGCTCCCGCTCCAGGCGAGCCACTTTCTCGGTCACGCTGGCGGTGTCGACCTTGCCGGCTTCGACGGCGTCGTCCACCAGGCACACCACTTTGTTGTTCTGAATGGTAGCAAAGCCCTGGGCCACCGCGAAGATGCGTGTCCCCTCGGGGGAACGCACCTCAACCACGCCGGGATTCAGCATGCTGACCAGCGGCTCGTGATTGGGCAGCACGCCCATCTCGCCGAGCACGCCGGGCAACTGCACTTGTCTGGCCTGACCGGTGAACTTGAGCGCTTCCGGAGTGACCACTTCTACGGTTAACACCGACATGGCTAGACGGCTCCGACTTCCACACCCATGCCGCGAGCCGCCTCGAGGACTTCGTCGAGGCCGCCCACCATATAAAACGCCTGCTCGGGAAGGTGGTCGAGCTTGCCCGAACAGACTTCCTTGAAGCCTTTGATGGTGTCGCCCACCTTGACATATTTGCCGGCGCGGCCGGTGAAGACTTCGGCCACGTTGAACGGCTGCGACAGGAAGCGCTGGATACGGCGGGCGCGACCGACCACGATACGGTCGTCTTCGGAGAGTTCTTCCACACCAAGGATGGCGATGATGTCCTGCAGATCCTTGTAGCGCTGCAGAATCTCCTGGGTGCGGCGGGCCACCGCGTAGTGCTCGTCGCCCAGGAAACGGGGCTCGAGCAGACGCGAGGTGGAGGCCAGCGGATCCACGGCCGGGTAAATTCCCTGTTCGGAGATGGCGCGGCTCAACACGGTGGTGGCGTCCAGGTGGGCGAAGGTGGTGGCCACGGCCGGGTCGGTGATGTCGTCAGCCGGCACGTAAATCGCCTGCACCGAGGTAATCGAGCCCTTGCGGGTGGTGGTGATGCGCTCTTCGAGCTGGCCCACCTCGGTGGACAGCGTCGGCTGATAGCCTACGGCCGAAGGCATACGGCCCAGCAGCGCGGACACCTCGGCGCCCGCCAACACGAAGCGGAAGATATTGTCGACGAAGAGCAGCACGTCCTGGCCTTCTTCATCGCGGAAGAACTCGGCCAGGGTAACACCGGTGAAGGCCACCCGGAAGCGCACTCCCGGCGGCTCGTCCATCTGTCCGAAGACCAGCGCGGTGTTCTTGATTACGCCCGACTCTTTCATTTCCAGCCAGAGGTCGTTACCCTCACGAGTGCGCTCACCCACGCCGGCGAATACGGAGAAACCGCCGTGCTCTTTGGCGATGTTGTGAATCAGCTCTTGAATCAACACGGTCTTGCCTACGCCGGCGCCGCCGAACAGTCCGGTCTTACCACCGCGAGAGTAGGGAGCGAGCAAGTCCACCACTTTGATGCCCGTTTCGCGCACGGTGGTGGTGGGCTCTTGCTCGGCCAGCGGAGGAGCGGAGCGCAGAATCGGCATTCTCTTGGTTACTTCGATGGGACCGCCACCGTCGATGGGTTCGCCAAGAACGTTGAACATACGGCCCAGGGTGGAGCGTCCCACCGGCACCGAGATGGCGGCACCGGTGTCGACCACGGCCATACCACGCTTCAAGCCGTCAGTGGATCCCATGGCCAGGCAGCGCACGCGGTTGTTACCGAGTTCGCTCTGCACTTCCATGTGCAGGTACTTGACGTGCTCAGGCAGCTTGCCTTCCTCGAAGCCGCGGAACACGTCGCGTTCCACGGTCACGTCGTTGTAAAGCTGCGGGAGCTGACCGGCGGGGAACTCGACGTCCACCACCGATCCCAGAATTTGTACGATTTTGCCTGCCATGTTTTCTCAGTCCTCCTCTTATTTCGAGGCTCGGAGCGCTTCCGCGCCGCCGACGATCTCCAGAATCTCTTTGGTAATGTTGTCTTGACGAATGCGATAGAACTGCAGCGTCAGTTCTCCGGCCAGCTTGTTGGCGTTGTCGGTGGCGGCGCTCATCGACTTGAGTCGCGCCCCCAGTTCCGACACGCGCGATTCGGCCAGCACGCGATAAATGATGTTTTGCACATAGCGCGGGAGCAAGATGTTCAGAGCCGCGTCGGCTGAAGGTTCGAAGGCGAATCCTCCGCCCGCGCCCTTGGGCTCGTCCACCTTTTCGGGCGACATCGGGAGAATGCGCTCGACTACCGGCTTCTGTGTGATGGCGCTGATCGACTGGGAGTAGACCAGCTTGACCTCGTCGACCTGGCCGTCCAGGAACCAGTCGGTCACCAGATTGGCCAGCTCCTGGGCCAGCGCGAAGGTGGGAGTCCAGCCGGTAACGGCCTTGTCGATCTCCATTTTGCGACGGCGGAAGAACTTGTCGCCTTTGCCGCCCACCGAGATCAACTTGTAGCTTTCTTTGGGGACGGTGCCGAAGGTGCTCCACACCAGCTTGAGCAGGTTGTTGTTGTAAGAGCCGCACAGGCCTTTGTCGGAAGTGACCACCAGATAGGCGGTGCGCGCCACCGGCCGCACCGTCATCAGCGGATGGACCACCTCGTCCATACCGGCCGTGAGATCCTGCACCACTTCTTTGAGCAGCTTCGAGTAAGGGCGGGCCGCTTTGAGAACGTCCTCGGCCTTCTTGATGCGGGCCGCCGCCACCATTTTCATGGCTTTGGTGATCTGCTCCGTATTTTTTACCGCTTTGATGCGGCGTTTCAGGTCGCGCTCACTGGCCATCGGACTAGGCCAGCGACGCTTTGAATTGTTTGAGGTAGGCGGCCAGAGCCTCTTTGAGGGCGGTTTCCACTTCCGGTGTGATGGCCTTGGCCTCACGAATGCCGCTGTGGATTTGGGAATACTTCTCAGCCACAAAGGTATGGAAGCCTTCTTCGAAGCGTTCGATGGTGTTGAGCGGCAGCTCGTCCAGGTAACCCTTGGTGGCGCCGTAGATGATGGCCACTTCGCGCTCTACCGGCATGGGCACGAACTGCTTTTGCTTGAGCACGGCGGTGATGCGCTCACCACGGGTCAACTGATCGCGGCTGGCTTTGTCCAGCTCGTCGGCCGAGAGCTTGGTGTAAGCGGCCAGATTGCGGTATTGGGCCAGGTCCAGACGCAGCGGGCCGGCCACGGTTTTCATAGCCTTGATCTGGGCGGCGCCGCCCACGCGGGAGACCGACAGGCCCACGTCCACGGCCGGGCGGATACCCTGATAGAACTGGTCGGTATCCAGGTAGATCTGGCCGTCGGTGATGGAAATCACGTTGGTGGGAATGTAGGCGGACACGTCGCCCAGCTGGGTTTCGATGATGGGCAGGGCCGTCATCGAACCCTTGCCCATGTCGTCGCTCAGCTTGGCGGCGCGCTCGAGCAGGCGGGAGTGCAAGAAGAACACGTCGCCCGGGTAAGCTTCGCGGCCCGGAGGACGGCGCAGCAGCAGCGAAATTTCGCGGTAGGCTTTGGCGTGCTTGGTCAGGTCGTCATAGATAATGAGCACGTGCTTGCCGGAATACATCAGGTACTCGGCGATAGCGCAGCCGGTGTAGGGAGCCAGGTAGAGCATCGAGGGCGGGTCGTTGGCGGTGGCGGCCACGATGACGGTATGCTTGAGGGCGTCGTGACGGCGCAGGTCTTCCACGATGGAGGAGATCGTGTTGGTCTTCTGGCCGACGGCCACGTAGACGCAGAGCACGCCCGTATCTTTCTGGTTGATGATGGCGTCGAGAGCGATGGCCGTCTTACCGGTCTGACGGTCGCCGATGATCAGCTGGCGCTGGCCGCGGCCGACGGGAACCAGAGCGTCGATGGCCTTGATGCCGGTCAGCATCGGCTCGTGCACCGGTTGGCGCTCGGGCACGATGGGAGCGGTGAACTCCAGGGTGCGGGTGGCTTCGGTGACGATGGGGCCCTTGCCGTCGATGGGCTGGCCCAGGGCGTCCACCGTGCGGCCCAGCATGGCGTCACCGACCGGGACTTCGCTGATGCGGCCCGTCGATTCGACGCGGTGGCCTTCCTTGATGTCGTCGTCCTTACCCAGGATGACCACGCCGATGGTGTCCTCTTCCAGGTTCAGAGCCAGACCCATCTGGCCGGTTTCGAACTTCAGCAGTTCGCCGAAGCGGACCGAGCGCAGGCCGTAGACGGTGGCGATGTTGTCGCCCACCTGGATGACCGTGCCATACGGCTGCTCCTTGACGTCGGGTTGGTAGCCCTCGATTTCTTTGATAAGAATATCGGAAATTTCTTCGGCACGAATCGCCATTGTTCTAGCCTCCTACGGCGGCGGCGCTCGCTTTGGAGAGCCGCTCATGAATCTGGTTCAGTTGATGACGGATGGTTCCGTCGATGATGCGATCCCCGATGCGGAACAACAGTCCGCCCAGCAGTTCGGGCACCACTTCGAATTCAAGCTCCACTTTTTTGCCGGTGTAGCTCTTCATGCTCGCTTCGACCTGCTTGACCAGCGCGCCGTCGAGCTTGTCGGCCGATTGCACCACGACCTTGACTTCGTCGCGCGATTGCCGCAGCAGTTCGCGATACGATTCGACCACCGAGTCCACGTAGACTTCGCGGCCTTTGTCCACCAGCACAAAGAAGAAATGCATGGTGGTGTCGCTGACCCGTCCCGAGAGCACCTTTTGAAGGATCGACTTCTTCACCGGTGAGGGGATGGTCGGTGACTGCAGCGCGCGCGAAAGCGGTTCATGTTCGCGGAAGATCAGTTGCACCTTGACCAGATCGGCCAGTTGGGGGTCGACCTGGTTTTTGGACCTGGCCATGTCGAACAGGGCCTGGGCGTAGCGGACGCCGATTGCGTTAACCACGAGCGCCTACCTTTCCCAGCACCTGGCTGGCGCTGGCTTGCCTGGCCTGGGCGTCCATAGCCCGGCTGAGCAGCGTATCCACTCGTTCCATGGCCCGGTCGGTCAACTGGCGATTGAGAGCCGCCAGCGTTTCCTGGCGGTTCTTGTCCAGCTCGCGCTGAGTCTTGGCGACCAGATGCTGGGCATCGCGCTCCGTTTCGGTCTGCAGATGCTCCTGGATGCGAGCAATTTCGCGCTCGGTGGCCTGACGCATCTCGGCTTTTTCGGATTCTAGTTTGGCAAACTGGCTCTTCGTTTCGTTCTCGAGCTTTTCGGCGGCGGCCAGCGTGCCCCGGATTTCATCCAGGCGGCTGGTCACTTTCTGGCGACGCACCACCACTGCTTCTTCCATCGGGGTGATGACCACGTGGTAGAAGAGGGCGAACATTACGCCAAAGTTGAGAATTGAGATGAAGAAGCCAAAGGCATCAAACTCCATGGCTTACCCTTTCAACTGCGCCAGGACCCGGCCCTGAGCGTCTTCCGAGAGACTGTTGCGGACCACCTGACTGGCGACTGCCAGGGCCAGTTTGCCCGCTTCCTGATCCATGCTCGCTTTGAGCTGATTTTCTTCGTCATTCAGACGGGCGTTGGCGTCGTCGGTCAGCTTACCGGCTTCGTCCCGCGCCAACTGCATGCGCTCGGCGGCGGCTTTTTCGGCCTTGTCCGTGGCTTCTTTCAGTTCTTGAGCAAGGACCGCCCTCTGAGCTTTGATTTCCTCGTCATACTTCAGCTTCATGCCCTTGGCGTTGGCCGCGGCGGCTTCCGCCCTGGCCAGATGGCCGTCGATCCGCCCTTCGCGCTCGTTGCGGGCGCGCCCGATGGGGTCGTAGATCAACGTCTTCATGGTCATGTGAAAGCCCAAGAAGAGAAAGATCTGGATGCCGAACACATAGGGTGAAAAGTGCAGGCTTTCGAGGAAATTTACGATTGCTTCCATGCTCTATACCTCAGGGGGCCGACGGCCCAAAGTAGCTGTTCAGGCTTTGCCGGCCAGACCATTGCCGACGACGAAGACGAGCAGGCCGAGGAACTCGATGAAGGCCAGACCCACCAGCATGGTGGTCTGGATTTTCGGCTGAGCTTCGGGGTTGCGGCCGATGGCTTCGACGGCTTTACCGACGCCGATGCCCAGACCGATGCCGGGGCCCATCATGCCCAGACCGATGGCTAAACCGCCTGCGAGAGAAGCGAAATTCATTTGACTATACCTCCAGTGACTATCTTTGATTGGGTTAATTAATGATCTGTGTGCACCGCGTGAGCGATGTAACTCAGAAACAAGACTGTAAAAATCATGGCCTGCAAGAATCCGGCCAGGGCGCCCAACAGCGCCACGAAGCAGGTCGAGCCAAAGATGATCAGCGCCAGGAACCAGTTGAAAAAGCCGCCGTCGTGGATGAGCTGCTCGAGGATGGTGAGCAGGCTGACTTTGACCGTGTGCTTGGCCGACATGTTGCCGAAAAGACGCAGAGAAAGCGAGACCAGCGGAATGAAGCGTTCCAGGATATTGATCAAAAGGAAGAGGAAGAACATCGGGATGGCCAGCGCCTTGAGCGGGCCGCCCAGGTCGCGGTAGATGGCCGGGACCGGGTCGATGAAGCGGCCGACCCAGTGGAAGAACCCGCTGATCCCGGACGGTCCGTGGTGATGATCGTGAGCCTGGCCGTCTTCGTGGCTGTGGTCGTCAGCGTGATGGTGATGGTGGTCCTCGAGGGGAGGAGCCACGGCGTGGCGCAAACCGATCAGGTTGAACGAGAGCACGGCGATCAGGGCCAGAGCCAGAGTGGTGCTGATGGAGGAGGCCGGGTTGTCGAAGAGGGCCACCTCGGCGTGGTGCTCGTGGAACACCGGCCAGGGCAACAAACCCAGCCAGCTGCACATCAAGATGTAGAGGAAGAAGCTGCAGGCCAGCGGCACGAAGCGGCGGCCCGTCTTGCCCATCATTCCCACGGCCAGGCTTTCCAGCCAATCGAAGATGTGTTCGTAGACGGCGGCCGTTCCTTTGGGAACCAGGCCGGCCTGCCCGCGGGCCACGATGGCGGTGCCTACGAGAATGCCGATGACAATGGCCGAAGACCAAAGCAGCGACAGTTCGTGCCAGCCCATTCCACCGGAGTGGCCGGCGGCCTCATTCGCGAGTATGAAACTTCCCAACATTCAGGACTCCTTTGATTCTGACGGCCAGTGAGGCCACCAGAAATCCGGTCATAAAATCTCCGTGTTTGACCCGCAGTCCCTGCAAGCAGAGGACCGCGAGGGCGATGGTCAGTCCCCAGCGCCCGGCGAAGGTCCAGAGGACGTACCGGGTGGTGAAACTTCCGCCGAGCGACTTGCGTTGCGCGGCAAACAGCCACCAGTGTAGACCGGCCACCAGGAACCCGAGCGCAAATCCCGCTGAAATCATTGCTGTTTCAAGTAGGGACGGAGCAAAAAGTATGCTCCCACCAGGGCCAACCCCAGACCGAGGCCCCACCCTACCATAGAGTATTGCGGATTCCCTGCTTTTTCACTGAGGTAGCGGCCAAAATGATCGCCGGCCATCAATGCGCCGAGTACCGTGAAGCCGAGAGAGAAGACCAGGCCCATTCCGGCCATCTGTCCGCCCTCGGATTTCTGTTCGGGCGGGCCCTTGAGCCGTTGAATCTGCTCCTGCAGTTCCTCTAACTCGTCGGACTCGCTCACTTATTGGCGACCAGGCCAGGCGAGAAATCGCGCGGCCGGTCGGCGTCAATTCCAAACCGATGACGAATGGCGGCCAAAATTCGTTCAGCCGCCCGGCCGTCACCGTAGGGACTGGCCACCTGGCTCATAGCTCGATAAGCTTGCGAGTCAGACAGTAGGCGGGATGCTTCCGACACAATGACGCTCTGGTCAGTACCCACCAACTTGGCT
This sequence comes from Vulcanimicrobiota bacterium, assembly GCA_019637395.1. GTDB lineage: Bacteria > Vulcanimicrobiota > Xenobia > Xenobiales > JADMJV01 > JADMJV01. The sequence goes on along the minus strand of JAHBVR010000006.1, from coordinate 231,345 downwards.
ACCCCGGCATGCACGCCCTCGGGTCGCTCGGTGGTTTTGCGCAGCACCAGTACCGGTTTGCCCAGCGAGGGCGCTTCCTCTTGAATCCCACCGGAGTCGGTGAGAATCAAGGTACTGGCGCGCATCAACCGAATGAGAGTGGGATAATCCACCGGCTCGATCAGGTGAACGCGCTCCACCCCTTGGAGCGCCGGGAACACGACTTCACGAACCTTCGGGTTCTTGTGCACGCTAAAGATGATCTCACAGTTTGTGAAATCGTTCACAAGCGTTCTGAGGGCTGTACAGATTTCCTGCATCGGTGTACCGAGATTTTCACGCCGGTGCGTTTCCACCAAAATCATGCGCTTTTCCGGGCTGATCTGGGGCAGCTCAGCCGGCAATCCATCGGGCAGGCCGGCGGCGATACTGAGCAGAGCGTCGGTGACGGTGTTGCCGGTGATTACGATCTTCTCTTTGGCAAAGCCTTCTTTGAGCAGATTCTCGCAGGAGCTGTCGGTGGGCGCGAAGTGCAGGTCGGTCAACTGGCTGAGCAGGCGCCGGTTCATTTCTTCCGGGAAGGGGTCGTAGACGTTATGGGTGCGCAGCCCTGCTTCCACGTGCCCCACCGGCACTTTCGCGTAAAATCCGGCCAGGCCGGCCACGAAGGCGGTGGTGGTGTCCCCTTGCACGAGGATCAAATCGGGCTTCTGCGCCACGATCTCCATCTCCAGTCCCTCGAGCGCCTTGCGGGTAATTCCGTAGAGGGTCTGGTTGGGCTCCATGATGTTCAGGTCGACGTGCGGTTTGATTTCGAAAAGGCTGAGCACCTGGTCGAGCATCTCGCGGTGCTGGCCGGTGGCTACGTGAATCGGGGTAAAGTGGGAGTCTTTCTCCAGCGCCAGCAGGACGGGAGCCATCTTGATTGCTTCCGGGCGGGTCCCGAAAACACTCATTACCCGGATCTGCGACATGTTAGTGGACGACGTAAGCGAGCGCGAGACCGGCCAGGCCGAAGGCCATGTTGATGCCGTAAATCAGAACCACGGCTTGACGCTGGGACATTCCCAGGCCGAGCAGGCGGTGGTGGAGATGCTCTTTGTCGGGGCTGAAAATGGGGCGTCGGGCCAGGCCGCGGCGCACGATGGCGAAGGCGGTGTCGAAAATCGGCACGGCCATAATCAGGATGGGGATGACCAGCGTTAGCGAGAGGGTGACCTTGATGGCGCCGACGATGGACCAGCCGGCGAAGTTCAGGCCGAGCAGCAGGCTGCCGGTGTCCCCCATAAAGATGGTGGCGGGATTGAAGTTGTAGCGCAGAAAGCCCAGGCAGCACCCGGCGATGGCGGCCATGACCAGCATGACCATCCATTGGCCTTGCAGGGCCGAGACAAAGCCGAAGACCAACGAACTGCCCAGGGCTACGCCGGCCACCAGGCCGTCCAGGCCGTCCAGCAGGTTGATGGCATTGGTAATGCCGACGATCCAGAAGATGGTCAGGACCCACTCCTGCCATTCCGAGAAGAAGAAGTAGTCGCTGCCCAGGCCGGTCACGAAGCCGATACGGATGCCGAACTTGCACATCACCAGGGCGGTGCCAATCTGGCAGATCAGTTTGACCTTGGCCGGCATGTTGTAGCGGTCGTCCCACATGCCGGTGAGCACGATCATCAGGCTGCCCAGCAGCATGCCGGTGAGGTTGGACCAGTTGGTGGCCGTCATGGCGATGTCGGCCGAGAAGATTTTCAGAGTGGCCAGGATAGCCACGGAGAGCGAGAGGAAGACCCCGAGCCCGCCCCAAAGCGGGGTCGGGACCTTGTGCACCTTACGGGCGTTGGGCCGGTCGATGGCGCCGGCGGCGGTGGCGATGCGTTTGACCAGGGGCGTGATGCCCAGAGTGCCCAGGCATCCGAGCGTGAACGCTACCAAACTGATTGTGGCGTGCATACTTTCCTCTCCATTTCGGGCCTCGACCTCAGAAGCTTACGAACTCCATTTCGCCCGGGAACATAGCACGCGCCGCAAATTATTGTCAACGCGACACTTGTTAACACCGGGCTACTCTGGAGGAGCAGCTTCGGGTTCTCCCTCTTCGACGACGATACGCTGACCTTCAACGACTTTGTTCCCACCGTCGGTTTTGGCCTGCTCCAGGGCTCCTTTGGAGGCCTCGATCAGGGCCTGGATGGTGTCCCCGTGCTCGGGAAAGGTCACGAAGCCGACGTTGACGGCCACGCGAACCCGGTCCTCTTGAGTAGTACCCATAAACCAGTGGTCGGCTACTGTCTTGCGTACTCTTTCTGCCGCGATGGCAGCACCGGCTACGTCGGTTTCCGGCAAGGCCGCGCCGAAGACTTCGCCATCAAAGCGGCCGAGCACGTCCACGTCGCGCAGGCCCGATTTGAGAACAGCGGCCAGTTGTTTGAGCAGGCTGTAGCCCATGGACCAGCGCACGTCGCGATCCTGGCTGAAGTGGTTGTGCGCCAGGTCGATCATGAGGAAACCGAAGGGGCGCCGATAGCGCACCGCTCGCTTGAGTTCTTCATCCACCTTGGCCAGGAACGCCTTGCGCTCGAGTAGACCACTGAGTTTATCTAACATCCTGCCTCCTTTGGCTTTCCGCCGTTCATGCCCTACTTTGGAAACTGAAAAATCTTCAAAACGCGACTCCCCAGCCTTTCGACTCCTCGTAGTCCTGCACGTACTGAGTCAAGATCTCCTGGGTCTTCTCGGCTCGATCGCTGGATTGGGGATCGACTTCACCGAGCAGGCGCGCATCCAGAATGCCCTGTTTTTCGCGGAAAGCCACCACGTTGCGGTTTTCGTCCTTGGTGATCTGCAGTTCGAATGGGGTCGGGCTGGCCAGCACAAACTGCAGATAGTCGAGATTGTGCGGCAGAAAGCGGGTGTGGCACTCATTGCCGTAGCGCGAGATCAGTTCTTTCAGGGAAGGGTCGAGAACTTCGTTCTTGTAAGCTTCAACCGCTCCGTCGAAGTCCTGATCATCCATGGCCGGCATCTCTACCTGGATGTTCTTCAGATGGCGGAGCGACTCGGCCATGGCCTGGGCGCTGGCCACGCGCTCGTCGGGCCAGCTCATCAGGGCGGCTTTGACGGCTTTGTTGAGCTGAGCGTCCACCTTCAGGTCTTCGAACTCGAAGTCGTTGTTGGGTTTGATGCCGGTAATCAGATGATGTATGGTGGCGCCCAGGGCATACAGGTCCGACCTGGGTTCGGGCCTGCCCCATTGCTGCTCGGGCGGAGCATAGCCAGGTGTGCCGATCCACAGGCCTTCGCCGGGATTGCTGGCGGCCGAGATGCCGAAGTCGATCAGGGAGATGCGCCCGGTGTCCTCGTCCAGCAGCAGGTTGGAAGGCTTGATATCGCGGTGCACCACCGGTTGCGGGCGCTTGTGCAGGTGTTCCAAAGCGCTCAGGATTTGCAGGGCCCAGCCGACCACCTGTCCGGGAGGCAGGCCCGGGTTGCCGTCCTGCTTGAGTTTTTGGGAAAGATCGATGCCGCGCACCAGCTGCATGACGAAGTAAAAGGATTTGCCGTGTAAGAACTGGGCGGTGACCTTGGGGATGTTGGGGTGCTTCAGCGTCATCATGACCTGGATCTCGCTGATGAAGCGCTCGCGGGCGCTGTGCTTGCCCTCCATGTCCAGGCCGGGGTTGATCATCTCCTTGAGGGCGAACGGTTTGCCGTCCAGGCGATGGTCGATCACTTCGTAGACCGCGCCCATACCCCCGGCTTTGATGGCCCGAATCACCTCGAAACGGCCCTGATCCAGAACCGTGCCGGGGCTAAGCCACTCCTTATCCATGTGCGCTTGTTCGCAAGTGTCGGCGTTGTCCCTGTCGGCAGGCTTTCCTGGCATAATGTCGACGGGTGACACTTGCGCAGCCTCCTGTCCATTCTCTCTCATTATGGCATGAAGGCTATGAAAATGTCAGAAGGTGGACGGGGTTGTCGTCCCCGCCGAGATTCGCAAAGCACTCAACGTGCAGGACGGGGAAGCGCGCTTGACCACCAGGTTGGCTCGCCTCCAGCGCAGTCAGGAGATCATTCAGCGGTGCGCTCGCCCCAGTCCCAATTCCGTCGTCGATGAGCTTATCGCTGAGCGCCGCGCTGAATCGGAAGGCGAGTGAGCCTCTGCTTACCTGTGGAAGGAAGCCGACAAGGCCTGGCTCGGCCTGAAAGTTACCATCTCGATCCAATCGATCCGCTAGTTCGCAAAGGAGGCCATGCGCAGGGCGTCTACATACTTGCCGGCTACGAAGAATTCGTCCTGCAGGATTCCTTCGCTGACGAATCCGGCTTTTTCGAAGGCGCGCACGGCAGCGGTGTTGTGGCTCAATACGTAAAGAAAAACTTTGTGCAAGTTGAGGTCCTGGAAGGCGAATCGGAGCAGGCCCCGGCAGGCCTCGGTTCCGTAGCCTTTGCCCTGGGCCTGGGGTCCCAGCAAAATGCGCAGTTCGGCGCTGCGGTGCACCGGATGAATCCCCCAGAGCCAGATATTGCCCAGGTAGTCTCCGCCAGCGTTCTCCAAAACTGAGAAAACGACGGCATCCTGACGCTGCATCAGGCTTTCGTACCAGCGCTGGTGCTCGAGCGGGCTGACCGGCAAGGCGCGGGTAAGCCGGTGAGCGGTTTCTTCCTGATTCACCCAGCCGAGGTAGACCTGCGCCTGTTCCCAAGTAAAAGGCGCCAGTGTGATTTTTTCGAGCTTGTACAAATTAGACCATCCGCTGGGCTTTTTTCAGTATCTTCTTCTCATTCAGGTAGGAAAGCTTGCGCAACGCCTCGGGGAAATCGAACCAGGCCACTTCGTCAGCCTCCTGGTCCCGTGGCTGAGCGTTTTCGGTAGTTACCCGCATGACGTAGAAGGTGACCGTCTTGTGATAATAGGTCTGATTTTCGTTCAAAAAGAAGTAGTAGTGGATCTCGTCGATCAGGGCGCCGACGTTGGAGATGTGGCCGGTTTCCTCAAGAATTTCCCGGTAGGCCGTTTGTTCGGTCGTCTCGCCCGGGTCCAGGCGGCCTTTGGGCAGGGCCCAGATGCGCCCGTTCTTCTTGCTGACCAGGCAGATCTTCAGGCGCTGACCTTCGCGCTTGTACACCACACCGCCGGCCGAATGCTGTTCCGCTTCGGTAACTGGGCCGACAGGTTGGTTGCCAAAGCGAAAGGATTCACTGGGCGCCAAAGTTCAGATCCTCGGTAACTTCCTTTTTTTCTAACTTTACGTCTCGTGACAGGCTCAAGTCAAAAAAGACCCAACCGGCAATCTCGGGTAAGGCGGTGCGAGCGGTTCGCGTCTGACTGACCCCGGGATAGACGGCGATCTTGTTATTCTGACCGAGGCGCTTAAGTTCTTCCTCTTGAAATAAATTCAAAAGACTGCGGATAAAATAGGGGTTCATTTCATAGAGCATGGGCACCACAAAATCGACTTTCCAGCCGACCCAATCCTGGGAGGCGAAATCGTAGCCGCCCAGGCGGAAGCGACCGTTGTCGCGCTCCCGATAGTAAACGGGCAGGACGGCCGCGGACAGGCTGCGATGGTTGCCCAGCATGGCGCGCACTTCATCCACCAGAATTCGCAGGTTCTCGCGCCGCTGAGCCAGCTCTTCATGCACCGCCTGGTAGCGGGCCATCTCCGTCCCGCTGCCTTGATTGTAGTAGTTGTAGCTGCCGTCCTGAACTTCGAGTTCTTCGGGCAATCCCTGGCCATCGACCGGATAGCGGATGTGGTCGAGGTGCACGCCAGCCAGGCCGGGATGGTTCTCCACCAGGTTGATTACCGATTTGACCAGGGTGGCGCGCACTTCGGCCGAGGCCGGATTCATGTAGATCGGCCGCAACACTTTCCCGCGCGGCGCCGGAAAGGGGTCTTCCTCGTTGCCCATCAGGAGAAAATCGGGCTTTTGGGCGCCCGCTCGCATGGCCGTACGCAGCAGCATGCCCAGCGGTCGTCCCTCCACGGGGAAATGGTTGCGTCCCAGCAACTCGTCCAGTTCTTTGGCTTCGGTGGTTTTGCTCAACAGGTTGGCGGCATCGCGCAGCAGGCGGATGGTTTCGGGAGCGACCTGGGGCTGGCTGGCCAACTGGTCGGCCTGGGTGCGCAAATACTTGACCAGCATATTGCTCCACAAGCTGGGAGCGGCGTGCCAGGCCAGATTGGCGCCGGGGTTGTCCATTTTCCAATAGAACATATGGGTCCAGGCGTGTACTTCGATGCCCTGATCCTGGGCCTCGTCGATGAAAATCTGCAACGTGTCGTAGACCTTCACTCCGTCATGGCGATAATTCCAGCGCAGATGGGGGTAGACAGGCAGGTCGGCGGTGACGCGCGCGCCCTTGATCGAGGGCGCGATGCTGTAGCCGCGTAGAAACGTCTCCAGGAAAACCGTGTTGAAGCCGTTGGCGGCCAGTTGCTTGAGAATCTTGCGGCTGCGCAGGCGTACGTCGTTTTCAGTGTACTTGCGCGTTCCGGGCAGAAACCAGTCCGGAGAAACCCAGGCTCCCTGCACACCATTGTCCAGCGGCACCGCCCAGGCAGTGGCCGTAATGCAGGCTGCAATGAAATATTTCTTGATTGCGTAAGTGTTCAATCGGGCTTTCTCCTTGTCGTTGCGGGCCGTTTCGCTTCGGAAGAACTTGCCCCTTTGGGGGGGCCCAATCTTGCTCAGAATGCGTCCCTTCGTATAGTATGAGCGGCCCTACTACAGCGAAGGACTTCCCCTGATGAAACTGCGTGAGCAAACGGCTTTGACTTTTGACGACGTCTTGTTGGTCCCCAAGTATTCCGAGATCAATAGTCGCGGAGCCGTGACCACGGCCACTCAGATCACTCCCGAGATTCAGCTCAATATTCCCATCATCTCTTCGAATATGGACACCGTCACCGAGGCGGCCATGGCGGTGGAGATGGCCCGGGCCGGTGGTATCGGAATTATTCACAGGTTTTTGACCATCGATCGCCAGGTGGCCGAAGTCTCCCGGGTCAAACGCGCCGAGAGTTTCCGCGTCGATGATCCGGTCACGTCGCTGCCGGAGACTCCTCTGCAAGAAGCCATCGCTCAGATGCGCGAGCGTGAAACCAGCGGCCTGGTGGTGGTCGACGCCGGCGGGAAATTGGCCGGCATCCTGACCCACCGCGACCTGGACCTGGCCGACGACCTCTCCGGCACGGTGGCCAGCCTGATGACCCCGCGCGAGCGCATGGTCACCGGCAGTCCCAAGATTTCCCGCGACGAGGCCCGCAAGCTGTTGCATCAACACCGCATTGAAAAGTTGCCGCTGCTGGATGAGGAGGGCAAGCTGGTCGGTCTGATTACCGCTCGCGACATTCTCAAAGAGCGCCAGCATCCCCACGCCTCCAAGGACGGCCGCGGCCGCCTGCGGGTGGGAGCCGCGCTGGGCGTGCGCCACGACGACCTGGAGCGGGCCGAACGCCTGCTCCACGTCGGCTGCGACCTGCTGGTGGTGGACATCGCCCACGGGCACTCGAATCTGGCTATCGATATGGTGCGCCAGTTGGCCGAGCGCTTTCCCGGGGTGCAGATTATGGCCGGCAACGTGGTCACGCCCGAGGGAGTGGCCGATCTGGCCAGAGCCGGCGCCCATTCCATCAAGGTGGGCGTGGGTTCGGGCAGCATCTGCACCACCCGTCTGGTGGCCGGCTCGGGCTACCCGCAACTGAGCGCCCTCATGGAGTGCGCTCCGGCCGCCGCCCGGCACGGCGTCACCATCATCAGCGACGGCGGCACGCGCACCTCCGGCGACCTGACCAAGGCCATCGCGGCCGGCGCCCATTGTGCCATGCTGGGCAGCTCGCTGGCCGGCACCAACGAAGCCCCCGGCGCCTCGGTGGTGCGCGATGGCCGCCGCTTTAAAGTGGTGCGCGGCATGGCCTCGCTGACGGCCAATGTCGGCCGTAAGGAAGTCGATAAAGGCCAGGTGGCCGATGATGAGTGGGAAAAAGTCGTGCCTGAAGGAGTGGAGGCGGTGGTTCCCCATCGCGGCCCGGTCAAGGATATTTTGCATTTGCTGGTGGGCGGATTGCGCTCGGGGATGACCTACAGCGGAGCCCGGACGCTCCAAGAATTGCAAGAGAATGCCGAGTTCGCCCGTATCACCGGAGCCGGCATCGCCGAGAGCCGCCACCACGACGTGGATAAAATCTAATGACGGAAGCTGAAATTCGCCGGCTGATCCGCCAGGAAACGCAGTTTCGCACCGGCCTGGGCTTTGACGTCCACGAGTTCGCGGAAGGTCGCAAGTGCATTCTGGGTGGCGTGGACATCCCGCACAGCCACGGGCTCTCGGGGCATTCCGACGCGGACGTGGTGGTGCACGCCGCCATGGACGCGGCCCTGGGAGCGGCCGGGCTGCCCGACATCGGGCATTTCTTTCCCAACACCTCGGAGGAATTCCGCGGCGCCGACAGTTTGCAGTTGGCCCGGGTGGTCACCCGTGAGCTGAAGCAGCGGGGCTACGAACTGGTCAATATGGACGTGATGGTGCTGGCCGAAGTTCCCAAAGTTGGGCCGCATCGCGAGCAAATGCGGGCCAATCTGGCTGAAGTATTCGAACTTCCGTTAGATAACGTAGCCCTAAAGGCCACCACCATGGAGAAAATGGGATTCGTGGGGCGGCGCGAAGGCGTCGCGGTCATTGCAAGCGCCCTGGCGCGGAAGACCTAGGAGGACCTCATGAATATTCGTTATTACGGCCACTCGGCCATTTCTTTCCACACCGACGCCCATACCGTCATCGTGGACCCGTTTTTGACCGACAACCCCCTCTACGGCAAAGTTCCGCCCGAGCTGAAACCCTCCACCATCGTCTGCACCCATGGTCATGAAGACCACGTCGGTAACGCGGTCGAGCTTTCCAAGCACCATCAAGCGCCCATCGTGGCCTGTTTTGAGCTGGCCAACCACCTGGAGAAGCTGGGCGGCACGGTGATTCCTTGCGGTTTGGGTGGCCGGGTCAATCACGCCTGGGGTTGGTCCAAGCTGGTGCCCGCCTTCCACAGTTCCTCGCACGGCGGGCAGTATATGGGCATGCCGGCCGGCGTCATTCTCAATTTTGGCGAACATGTGGTCTACCACGCCGGTGATACCTGTGTGTTCTCGGACATGAAGTTGATCGCCGAGCTTTACAAGCCGACCATCGCCGTGCTGCCTATGGGCGGCCATTTCACCATGGACATCTATGAGGCCGTCAAAGCCGCCGAATTCATCGGAGCCGAGCTGATCATCCCGATTCACTACGGCACCTGGAACCCGCCGCTGGCGGAAGACCCTCACGACTTCAAGAAGCAGGTCGAGGCCAGGAAGCTGGGCCGGGTTGAGGTGATGGCCGTGGATTCTATTTTCGAGGTAACGAAATCGCCTCGTTAAGAATAGCGGCCAGTTTGGCTACCTGCTGACGCGCGTTAAAGGGCGCGATCACCGAATCGTCCGGGTGTGGCCGCCAGTCGCCCCGGGCGATTTTTTCCAGAGCGGCCACGATTCCATCCACATCGTCCACCGGCACGGTGAAACCCAGGCCGGATTTTTCCAGCAGCTCGGCCGCAACGCTCCGGGGCGCCCCCAGCATCAGCACCGGCCGGCCCGCGCCCAGATATTCCAGCAGCTTGCCGGTGTAGGACTGAACCGACAGGTAGGGGTCCAGCCAGGCCAGATTCAAGCTGGCCCGCAGCAGCCGCCGGCGCACTTCACGGTGGGGCAGAAAGCCCAGCCAGCGGCAATCGGCGCGGCCGGCCGGAAAGTAGCGGCGGCAGTCATCGGTTACCGGGCCGGCCAGTTCGAAGCGCAGAGAACCGCCCCGTTCGCGAAACCGGTCCCAGGCGCGGAAGAACCCGGCCGGTTCCCGTTTGGCGTAGAGGCTGCCGGCCGAAAAGACCACCCCGTCGGGTTCTTCCGCGTTAAGCTGGGAAAAATGCTCGGGGTCGAAACCGTTGGGAAGCAGGTGAACGCGTTCGGGGTGGGGAGAACGGGCTTTCATTTCGTCGGCCAGCGGTGGTGTCACCGTCATCACTCCGGCGGCCGTGCGCAGCACGCGCTGTTCCAGCTCTTCTTCGCGTTGCTGGCGGGCCGGCGGCAGCGATTTCAAGTGGCGCCTGAGCAGCGTCCAGTCGTCGCGGAAATCCACCACCAGGGGGAGTTTACTGATTTCAGCGGCGCGCTGGCCGGCCAGCAGAGTCGAAAAGGGCGGACCGGTTGCGAAAAGGACATCGGCCTTGATCTGGCCGGCCAGTTTGACGGCGGCCGCGGCCGCCTGATCGATCCACATGGCCTGGTCATCGGGGATCAGCATGGCCGCGAACATCTTGAGAAAATTGCGGCGCACTTTATCCCACGGATGGGACCAGTCGTTGATGAAACACTCCGGTTCAAAGGTGCGCAGCCTGTGCACCCGGACGTGGGCGGGCACTTCTTCGAGCAGTTCCGGGTCGAGGGGCACGCTGGCAGCGCGCACCGGCTCGGCGCAAATCACATGACACTCAAAGCCCTGTTCCCTCAGATAGCGGGTGAAGCGCAGAATTCGTTGCACGGCCACGCCGCCAAAAGGCGGATAATGGTAGCTGAGGCAGATGACTTTGGGCAACTATTCTTTCTCCCAGTAGGCGATGTTCTGGTTCACCCCGCGTAAGTTTCCCCGAATACTCCGTTGGCGGCGAAAATCATCCACCGCCCGGCGCGCCTCCAGTCCGGCGCTGCCATAGTCGTCGACGATGACGAAGCCGCCGGGGGAGAGTTTGGGATACAAAGCTTCCAGGGCCTGGCGGGTGGATTCGTAGTAGTCCGCGTCCAGGCGAATCAGCGCCAGTCTCTCGATGGGAGCCGAGCCCAGGGTCTCCTGGAACCAGCCGGGCAGAAAGCGCACGCGCCGGTCCAAAAGATCAAAGCGGCGAAAGTTCTCGATTACTTCCTCCTGGCTGCAACGCAGGCCGCCGATGACGCGGAGAAACTCGTGAGCAATAGCGTCCAGCGGTGAAACTTGTGGATCCGGTTGGGGCAATCCCTGAAAAGAGTCCGCCACCCAGACCTGGCGCCGCCCATCGCCATAGGCGCGCAGCAGTCCGCGCATGAAAATGCAGCTACCTCCGCGCCAGACACCGCATTCGATCAGATCGCCCGGCACGTTTTTTTCCAGCACTTCCCAAGTGCATCGCTGGATGTTATCCAATCCCGATTCGTCCAGCAGGGTGTAGGCCTGCCAGGAGTTGCGCCGGAACCACTCGACCGCCAGTTCCGGCGTGAGCTGGCGCAGCACATGTTTCACCTGGGCTTCCGGATGGTCGGCGAAACGCCGGCGCACCTCCGCCAGCACTCCTTCCGCCTGGCGTAATTCGGTGGGGTGAGGTGGAGATGCTTCCTGGCGTGGATAATGCCGGTTGCACAGGCTGTCGCGCAGCAGCCGGAGGTACGATCGGGCCAGCAGTTGTTGGCGATATTGCCCTCTCATTTTTGCAGGGCCGCAATGGCTTCTTCCAGATTGCTTACGCCGACCACCGGAATCGGGCTGTCGATGCCCTGCAAATCGGGGAGATTGGCTTTAGGGCAGAGGAAAAGCTGAGCCCCCGCCCGCTGGGCGCCCACCAGTTTGTAGCGGATTCCCTCAATGGCACCGATATGGCCGCGCAGGTCGAGGGTGCCGGTGGCGGCCACCACGCGACCCCTGGTCAGATCACCAGGAGTCAGCCGGTCGATAATTTCCAGGCAGAAGACCAGGCCGCCCGAGGCACCCCCGACTTTTTCCGAGTCGATCTGGACGCTGAAGGGGCGTTCCGGGCTACCCAGGGCCGGCGCGAAGTGAGCGCCAATCATCTTACGCGGCCCGTTCTGCCAGACTTTCAACGGCACGGCCATTTCTTTGGGGCCGCGCTGCAGGCGGGCCTCCAGGGAGTCGCCGGCCTTGTGCTTGCTCAGAATTTCGCCCAGGTCGTAGACATGGTGGAGCGGCTGACCGTCCAGGTTTTCGACCCGGTCTCCCGGTTTCAGGCCCTGGTTGGGGCTGCCCGGCATGACCTGCAGCACCCGCAGCCCTTTGACGAACTCGGGCTGCTGATCCATGACGTAGGCCAGAGCGATATTGGTGGCGACCGACTGGCTCAAGTGCATCTGCCAGGCGTCTCCCGCCTGTGCTTGAGGTTCCGGCCGCGAACGTGGGACCAGCCGGGCGGCCGGATCGAAGAAGGAATAGAGGCAATAGAGCAGGCTGGCGGGCTCCGAGACGACCGTCAGCAGGACGAACCGCCCGCGTGACTCATAGGTTTCGGCGCCACCGATGTGAACCAGTCCTCGGGTTGCATAAAAGGGTCCGGGAGCCTCCAGCGCCCACGGGGTCGGGCAGAAAAAGGCAAACAACGCCACTACCAATGAGAGGAGCAGCGCATGCAAGATGCGCGTGCTCAGGGAACGCTTGCGAATCCAGCTCATTCAGGCCTCGTCAAAGCTGTCAACACGTGCTCCCGCCATTGACCGCCGATTTGTAGATAATCGGGAGCCCGGCCTTCGATACGGAAGCCCAGGCGCTCCAGCAAACGTCCGCTCCGTTCGTTGTCGGTGACGTAGTTGGCCATGACGCGGTGCAGTCCCAGCTGGTTAAAGACAAAGTCGAGGGCACATTGCAGAGCCTCAAACATGATCCCTTTCCCTTCCCATCGGGAGTCGAGGGAATAGCCGAGGTAGCAGGCCTGAAAAGGGCCGCGAAAGATTTGCGAAAAATTGATGATGCCGATGACTTCCTGACTCTGGCGAGGGTGGAGCAGTAGACGTAGGGCCGTCTCCTGAGTGAATTCTACTCTGGCCCTGGCCAGATAGTCTTGCCAGTAGCCTGGAGTATAAAAGTCCAGCGGGCGTTCGGGTTCCAGCGGAGCCAGCCGAGCCTGGTTTTGGCGAACATAACGAAGGATGGCGGGAATGTCGCATTCTTCTCCCATACGCAGAACCAGCCGCTCGGTTTCCAGCCGGGGCGGGGTGCGCAGGCGCCAACTGGCCGGCGCCGGCCGGGGAGGCTCGCAAAACAGGCGGCCCCCGAAAGGATCCAGCAATCGGTCGGTCAGCTCCAGCAGCGCTTGGGGATTTTGCTCACGAAAGACTTGCGCGAAGGCGTCCGTGAAAAGGGAGGCCAGCCCGGGCTCCAGCAATTCCAATTGGCCGGGAAGGCTCTTACCGGTGGCCGACCAGCGACCATTGGCGCGCAGGGCGAAGTTGGCCAGCAGCTCGTAGAGGCGGCAGGCCGAGGCCATGGCCTGTTCCGGACCGCGCGGAGAGCGCAGGTCGTCGCAGACATCCGTAATGGCGTAGCGGGCTGCTTGCAGCTGCCGGCTATCCCAGGCGGGTGGGCCCTGCCGGAGCAATTCACGGGCCTGCTCTTTCCAATGCCGGGAGCGTTCCGTGGGTTCGGGAAGCTCAAGGCCTTCGGCTACCATGGCGGCCAGGGAGGGCACTCCCGACTGGCGCCCGCTCTCGAAGAAATGAGCCAGCGTTTCGGGGTCATGGACAAACAGTTCCACCGGCCAATCCCGGTGTAGCAGCGATTCGCGATAAGCGGAAGGAAGACTGGAGTGGACCACTACCACGTCCAGATCCGAGTGCTCGGTGGCCTGGCCGCGCATTACCGAACCGGCCAGAAAAACGGCGACCGCCTCCGGAAACCGCAGGCGGCGCAGATCTTCTATGGTTTCTCTGGGGTCGGCACGACTCAAAACATCAAGATGGGCTGATTGAGCTGGATGGTTCCGGCGGTGAGTTTGGCGGGGTCAACCTCGCCGAAAATGCGGGGCACGTCGGTTTCGCCGTCCATAATGGTAAAAACGCCGCGTTGTTCGTCCTGGCGAAAGTAAGTGGTGATGCCCTTTTCCTCGAGTTTGAAGGTGGAACCTTGCTGGGTCAACTTGCTGTCGCCCATATCCACCACCAGGCTACGGGTGGCGCCGTCGGCCGGGTTATAGGTCAGCTCGGCCCCCAACAGCGGCGACCCCTCGGGTTGGCTGAGCATAATCACGTGGCCCTGGCCGGCGGCCAGATCTTTGTAGAGTTCGCTGCCGGTCTTGCCTACATCCACCTGGTCGATTTCCCGGCAGTCATTGGCAACGGATTTGGCCAGTTCCACCTGCTGGCTGAGTTTGCCCACCACGGAGCGGTGGGCCTTGGCTTCGGCCAGCGAAGAAAATCCTCCCGTGCGAGCGATAGCGACGTCATACGAAGCCATAATGTGATTGCCTCCTGATTTTATCTATCACCAGCATGCCTGGCACCGCCCAAAAATGTCTGAAATGTTATTTTGGTTGCGCCTGACTGTGCACGCTTTCCGGTTGGAAGTGGACCCGGGAGGCCATGGCCTGGGGCAACACCAGATACTGGGTCTTCCACAGAAAGTCGCGTAGAGGGACGGTGTGCTGGGCGTGGTCGGCCGGATCGTAATAACGCGCCGAACCGTCCTGAGTGCCCTGGAAGAGCAGCATGTGGTCTCTGCCTTCCCAGTTGGTCATGGCCGTCTGGAAGCTTTCTCCGGGTTCCAATTGGCTGATCAGTTCCTGGGTGGCCCGGGCGGATTTGCTGTCATAGGTGATCACCACCTGGGGTTGATTTTGGGCCAGCGCCGTGATGCCGGCGATCTCGGCCACCTTCAGGCCTCCCCCCTGGTCGTTGCTGAAGCGGTCGGTGGAAACGTCGTATTGGCCGCGCCCCGCACCGGCGCTGGCCATAATCGAGGATTGAAGCAGGCGATCCGTGTGAGTGCGCCCGCTGCCGTCGTCGGCCAGGCTGCCCTCGGCGCGTTGGAGTGTGAAACCACTGAGGAGTTGCGTTTTGCCTTCGGGGCTGCTCAACCCGGCCACGATGGCCGTGAAGCTTTCGGGATGATCGGCCCATTGGCGTTCCAGATTGGTGGCCCCGCAGGTAAAGCGCTCCGCCTGCCAGATGTTCTGGTCGGGACCGCTCAAAATAGCCACCGTTTCGCGCGTCAGTAACTGGCCATCCAGGCCCTGGGCGCGGGGCTTCTGGGTCAGACTGTGCAAATTTTGCAGAGTGCCCGAGCTGAGCTTGCCCTGCTCGAGCAACTGCTGCAGCTGCTGAACGCCGCGCGGAGTGTCGCAGACCAGACTCTGGATGGCTTGATAAAGGGCTACGTTGGGTGCGCCCAGCGCGGCCAGCGCGGCCGTGGAAGTCGAGGTGACCGCCAGGGACTTCGGGGCTACGGTCGGTTCCAGCGCCGGGGCGACGGGAGGCTTGAAAGCCAGGGCCGGGTCGGCCGGCTGAAAGTCGTCTTTGGGGCCGGTAGCGGCCGGCGGCTTGAAGGGGCTGCCGCCGCCGGGTCGGGCGACCGGTTTCTGAAAGAGAGATGTGATCACGCTTCCATGAGAGCGAAAGGGGCTGAAAAAAAGATGAACAGGGCGTGAGGGCAAGGAGGAGGCCCATGCCCCGTCGTTCCCTCGACGCCGCCTGGAAAGATGCCCTCCGGCTCTTCTTCCTGCCCTTCCTGGAGTTCTTCCGCCCCGATCTATACGAATACTACGATCACACCCGTACCTACCAAATCTTGGAACAAGAGCTGCGCCGCATCCAGCGCCGGGCCAGGGTGGGCAAGAAAGTCGTGGACTTGCTGGTAGAACTGCCTCTCAAAGGGGGCGGAGAGGTCTGGCTGTTGGTCCACCTTGAGGTTCAGTCCCAAAGAGACGACGAGTTTCCTCTCAGGATGTGGATCTATAACTACCGCGCCTACGATCTCTATCGTCGCCCCGTGCTCAGCATGGCTATCCTGGCCGATCCTTCTCCGAACTGGCGCCCGAACCGCCATGAGAGCAAGGTTTTTGGCTGCACCACCACCTTTGAGTTTCCCATTTTTAAGCTGCTGGACTGGATACCAAAGCTAGAAGAACTGGAGGCTTCCACCAATCCCTTTGCCCTGGTGGTAGCCTTCCATCTGAGAGCCCACCAACACCCGCCGGAGTCGCCGAGCCGCCTGTATTGCAAACGGGCTTTATATCGGCGCCTTTTCGAGTTGGGCCTCAGCAAGGACGAGATTGATGGACTGTTTATGGTCATGGACACTATACTGAGCCTGAGCCGCGAACTCGAGGAACAGTTTGAGCAAACGGTTGCAGAACTGGAGGATTCCATGGAGCTGACTCTCCCTAAAATCTATGCAGAGAAAGTCCGCCAAGAAGAACGCAAGCGGATGAAGCAGAAGCTTCAGTTGGCGGAGGAGCGAGCAGCGCGGAAACTGGAGCGCACGGAGCGCGCACTCCAGCAAGAGCGGGAACGCGCACAGCAAGAGCGGGAGCGCGCGGAGCAATTGGCTGCGCGGTTGCGTGCCCTGGGGATCGATCCCGAGACCTAGCCATTCGGCCTGGCTGCACAGGAAAGGGCATGGGCTTGAAGAATTATCAAGCCCATGTCGACCTTAACCCTTTCCCGTGAGCAAGCCCTGACCATTATCAACGCCCTGCGTAGCGGCACGGTGCCGCCCGAAGGGCTGGAGCATTATGCGGTGGGGCTGGAGGAGCAGATGAAGATCCTGCGGGACCAGCGCGGCTATGTGTCGCAGGGGCGCGGAGCTTACAAGTTCCTGCGCGGAGCCTACGGATCGGGCAAGACCTTCCTGACCAGTCTGGCTTCGGCCGAGGCCCTGGCCGATAACTTCCTGGTCTCCAAAGTGGTCATCTCGGTGGCCGACACTCCCCTCTACAAGCTGAGCGAAGTCTACAAGAGGCTGTGCCAGAATATGTCGTTGCCGGGGCGGCGCGGCGGGGCCCTGCAGAGCCTGGTGGATCGCTGGCTTTACCGCCTGGAGGACCAGGTGGTGGAAGTGGACGGAGTGGATGAGGAGTCGCCCAACTTCGCGGCCGCCGTCTCCCACAAGGTCGAGCAGCACTTGGTCAGCGTGGGCCAGCAGGCCGGACGCCTGGCCGCCTGCCTGAAGGCCTACCATCAAGCCAAATTCGAGCAGCGCTACGACGACGCCCGGGGCATTCTCGACTGGATGCAGGGCGAAGCCAAGGTCAGCGCCGATATCAAGCGCCTGGCCGGCGTTTCCGGCCAGTTGGATCACAGCGATGCGCTGACCTTCTTGCGCGGCTGGCTGGAGCTGGCCAAGGCCGCCGGCCACAGCGGATTCTTGTTGATTATTGACGAGGTGGAGACGGTGTTGCGCTTGCGCCGCCCCGAACGCCTTAAAAGCCTGGAAGTGTTGCGCCAACTGGTGGACGCGGTGGACGGCCAGGAATTTTCGGGTCTGCATTTGCTCTTTACCGGCACGCCGGACTTCTTCGATAGCCCGGGCGGGGTGCCGCTGCTGCAGCCGCTGCAAGAGCGCATCTCGGTGCAGTTTAAAGAGGGTGAGCCGGACAATCTGCGCCAGGCCCAGGTGCGACTCAAGCCTTTTAACGCCGAACGCCTGTTGCAGGTGGCCGAGCGCATCGTGGAACTCTACCCGGCCGACCACCCCGAGCGGGTACGCGCCAAAATCACGCCCGAACTGCTGCGCAGCTTTGTGGATCGCGTCACGGCCGGTTTCGGCGGGCGCATCGAGGTGGCCCCGCGCATTTTCTTGCGCGAACTGGTTCACTCCATGGATCTGGTCGATCAGCACGAAGCCTACAACCCGGGCCGGGACTATCGCTTCGAGACGGGACAACTGGAGCAGATTCAATTGCATCCTGAAGAAGAAAGGGCGCTGGGGCAGAGCCAGTCGGCTTTTGAAGTCGAACTTTGATCACGGCGGCGCCTTCTCAGTTCTTTCGCCTCCATCCCGAGTTACAACGAGCCATTGCTGAGGGAGAAGGTTGGCGGGAGCTGCGCCCCATCCAGGAGTTGGCCATTCCCGCCGTGCTGGAAGGGGATGACTGCTTGATCCTGGCCCCCACCGCCGGGGGCAAAACCGAAGCCGCCTTGATTCCCATTTTGGAAATGTTGCTCCGGCAGCGGCGGGCGGGTCTTCAGGTTCTCTATCTGTGTCCGCTCAAAGCTCTGCTCAACAATCAGCAGCCGCGGCTGGAGCGCTGGGCGCGCCGAGTGGGCCTGGAAGTCTTTCTCTGGCACGGCGACATCGGCCCCGGCCAGCGCCAGGGTTTCCTGCGCCAGCCGGCCGAGATCCTCATGACCACGCCCGAATCCCTGGAAGTTTTGCTGACCGCCTGCGGCCCGCGCGGTCGCGGCGGTCTGTGGGACGGGTTACGTCTGGTGTTGCTGGATGAAATTCACGCCTTTGCCGGAGAGGAACGCGGAGACCACCTGCTCTGCTTGCTCGAGCGCGTCAGCGCGCACAGTTCCCGGCCGGTGCAACGCGTCGGCCTGAGCGCCACCATCGGCAATCCCCAGACTCTGCTGGAGTGGATGCAGCCCACCCCAAGAGCGGGCCGGGTGGTCGACCCGGGTCGTAAGAAGGGCAGAAAAAGGATCGAGGTCCACCCCTGGCAGGAAGAGCATTTGCGCCACCTGCAGGTGGCCCGCCTGACCGTCAGCGGCAAATCACTGGTCTTTGTGGATTCGCGGCGTAAGGCGGAAGAACTTTCTCAGTCGCTGGAGTCGCAGGGCCAACAGTGCTTTTTGCATCATGCTTCCCTCAGCGTGGACTCCCGTCTCATCTCAGAAAAGGCTTTCCAGGACGCTTCGCAGGCCTGCATCGTGGCCACTTCCACCATGGAATTAGGCCTGGACGTGGGGGACCTGGACCGGGTCGTACAACTGCACAGCCCCGGCACGGTCGCTTCCATGCTGCAGCGCCTGGGGCGCAGCGGGCGGCGCGGCCAGCCCGCCCACATGGCCTTCGTGACCGACGAACACTGGAGTTTTTTGCAGACCTGCGCTTTACTTCAATTAGCTCTGTCCGGCTATGTGGAACCTCTGGAGCCCGGCCAACGCTCGCTGGCCATTTACGCCCAGCAGGTGCTGGCCCGCACCGTGGCTGAGGGCGGCGCCTCCGAAGTCAGCCTGCTGGCCGCCTGGGACAGCTACGTTATGCGCGGCCTGAAGGACGAGGAGAAAAAGGACATTCTCGACCACCTTTGCCATATCCAGTTGCTGCAACGAGCCGACGGGCGCTTTATTCTGGGCGAAGAAAGCGCCCGTAAATTGGGCGGGGACGGCTACCGCGAGCTGTTCTCGGTCTTTTCCAGCGCTCAGCAGTTTGAAGTGGTGACCAGCGGTGGCCGCAGCGTGGGCCAGTTGGACGCCTGGTTCGCCTGGAGCCTGGTGGGCCAGCACCAGGCCAGCTTCGCGCTGGGGGGCAGCCACTGGCGCATTCTCGACCTCGACAAAGCCAGCGGCCGCATGATCGTGGAGGCCACCGGCCAGGGTGCCCTGCCGCAATGGCACGGTCCGCCTCGCCTGCTGCATTTCGTATTGTGCCAGAAGATCCGCGAGCTTCTTAATGGAGAGGAGCAATTGGCCTTTTTGGACGAGAAGGGCCAGCGCTTGCTCAACTTCCTCCGCGAGCAATGGCAACCCGTCTTACAACAGGCGCCCGTCAACCTGCAGGTGCGCATCCCGGGCCATCGCCTTTTCACCTTCGCCGGTGGCCGCATCAATCAGACGCTGGCGCTACTCTGGCAACAGGTCCACAATCTGAGACCCACCTTCAACAACTTTTATCTGCACTTCGGCGAAGAGTTCGGCGATCTGGAAAGCATCATGCGCCGCCTGCGCGACCCCGCCGATATCGATCTCGGCAGCCTGTTGCCGCCTTTACAACTGGGCAAGTTCCAGCAGTATCTACCGCCCCATTTGGAGCAACGTTACCGCGCCGAGCGCCTGCTGGACGTCGCCGGCGCCCGGCGCCTGGCCACCGTTCCCTGGAGCATCGTGGAAACATAGGAGGACCTGACCCAGAGGAAAGATCAAGATGCCGAGATACTGGTCCGTTGTTCGCGCACCACGTTCTGCCCCGAAAACACCCGCACTTTGCTCTGGGAGTAGAGCTCAGCTTTCTTCGGCGGCGTAAGGCGGGCTTGCCTCGCGTACTTCGTCAATCTCGGGCTGG
Organism: Vulcanimicrobiota bacterium; assembly: GCA_019637395.1. Taxonomy (GTDB): domain Bacteria; phylum Vulcanimicrobiota; class Xenobia; order Xenobiales; family JADMJV01; genus JADMJV01. Next base: position 211,364 of record JAHBVR010000006.1, on the reverse strand, counting down.
GGTGGCAGGTTTGCATAGATCGTCGCCAGTTCCAGCCTCAGCTCTGGGAAAGCGGGTGAGTGCAGAATATCCCGCTCGGTGTAGACCCTTTCCGTGATGTAAAGTCCGCCTACGTTACGCAGTACCTCGACCATGAACGGGTGGGGTGTTACCAGCCAGTACTCGGCTACGCCGCTCTTCCCGTAGAGCTCCATCTTGCGCACTCGGTCGTGGCGCTGAGTGGTGGGGGAGGAGAGCTCTACCACCAGTCGCGGGGGGCCGACAGCTTCACGTCCATCGGAGCCACCAAGAGTTGACCGTTCCCCTGCCAGAGTTCGCCGCCGCCGCTTTTCTCGAATTGCATTTCCTTGGCGCATTGCCCAGGCGCAGCACCTCGGAAGTGAGTTCATTCTCGCAGGCCTGGATGTTTGCATGTAATTGGAGCGCAAGGAGGCTTTGTCGGGTGCTCATATCGCCTTCCACCTTTTAGCCTAAGGGTCGATGGTTTGGGCTCCGTGAAGTTTTCCCGTTAGAAACCTGCTTTCTTGTATTCGGCCGCGTGGCTCGGGTCTAACGACATAAGGCTCTTGTAGTGGGCTTTCGCCTGGCTCTTTTGATTCAGCTTGGTAAAGGCCAGCGCCGCTCCTCGGTGGGCTCGAATCCTCGGTTCCCGGCCGGCCTTGAGCAATTTCAGTTGCCCAATAAGCGACTCGGCCAGTTGGGCTGCCAGGCGATAGTCCCCTTTCGCAATCGCCTGGTCAACCTGCTGAAATTTGACGAGAACGACCCGGGGAAGGGAGGAATACGCGTCAGGTGTAGCCGTCGGTGAAGGCGCCGGAAGGGGACTTGCAAGGCTTTGTTTTAAGTAGAAAGCTCCGACCATGAGGACAGCCACGAGGAATGTCAGAAGCAGATGGGTCTGGATGGTTCCGTCCCAGTTGGTGTGGTGGACCCGAAATCCCGGGGGACATTTATAGGTCGAGTGCACCGCCCAAAAAATGGCTAAGGGGGTGCCGAACAAGAAGCCAAGGCAGCCCAAGAGCTCGACATCCCAATGGATCATCCAGATCAACCCAAGAAAACAAGCGAAAAGAAATGCAAGGCCGAGGCAGCGCCGAGCCATCAAAGGAAAGGACGGACGAACGCCGTCTCGGCAGTTCTGGCAGAGAGGCCCGTTGAATTCGAATTCCTCTTCCCCGCCTTTGACGGTGAAGCCGATTCCCAGACCTAGAGCCATCAGCCCACCGACCACATTCGCGGAAGAATTGTCTTTCCTGAAGACGACGCGACTGTCAAAAACCTCGTTTTTGCTCTGTGAGCAAAGACCGCAAACCTGCATCGTTACCCCTCCGCCCTGCGCAATTCATCATCGCTCCTCCAGGGCCTGCAGGCCGTCCCAGGGATGCGCCTTCCCACTTGTGAAAGGTGCGAGAGAAAGAGTTGGGGTCGTCGTAGCCGACGGCACTCCCCAAAGGCGACCAGCCAGGCCAGACCGATCACTACATCGACGAACGTAAGGGCTTCTCTTCACTCACCCTCATTTGACGTTCTCCTCGAGCGCTCGGTTCACCTGACCGGAAGAAAAGCATAGATGGCGCCTTCGCTGCCCTGCCCCTGATTTTGTAGCAGTTGCAATCCGGCCCGGTTCAGTTTCTCTTGCAGCGATTCGAGCAAACCGGAGATGCGGCGCGTCCCGGCGATTTTGCTCAGTTCCGCTTCCGACAGCTTGGAGTGGCGGGCCAGCGCTTCCAGCACCAGCTTTTCGGCCGGCTTGGGTTCGAAAGGCAAGACCACGGTCACAGCCTTACCGTCGCCATCCTGCAACTGCAAATGATGCCCTTCGGCCAGCCTTTTTCCCTGGGCGCGCGCTTTTTCCAGCAAGACTGCCTCAGGACTTAAACACGAGTAGTCACTCAAAGTGTGTCCCTGAACCGAGTTGGCCGAAAGCCAGGGGGCCGCCTCCGGCCCGATTTGGATGCCGTAAGAACCGTTGTTGGCCAGGTGGTTCTCGGCCAGCAGACCGCCGCTCCGTCCCACCACCTGCAGGCCGCAGCCGCCATTGTCGGTGGCCTGGTTTTCCCAAAGTTGGGGTTCCGCCTGATCGCCCACGTAGAAACCACCCTGGGAGTTCTGCTGGCAGTAGTTGTGCCGCACCAGAGCTTTGGAATCCCCAAAACAAGCCAGCCCGAAAAGCTGATTGTTCTGACAACTATTTTGCTCCAGCATGGGCTGAGCCTGATCGCTCACCTGGATGCCATGGTAGGGATGATGAGTGCACTGATTGCTTTGAGCCCGGCCGCCGGACTGGTCAAAATAAGCCAGCCCAGAGAGGCCATTGCGCGAGCAACGATTATTGTTCAGGGCGGGGGCTGCCTGATCGGAGACCTGCACCGCATACTGCTCGTTCTCTTCCAGCCAGCCGTCCTTGGCACAGCCCCCCGACTTTCCGTAATAAGCAATTCCCGAGTGTTGATTGTGTCGGCAACGATTCTGCCAGAGCATGGGCCAGGCCGAGTCGCGCACCTGAATTCCATGCCAGGCATTCTGCGTGCAGTAGTTGGCGCTGGCCAGGACCTTGGATTCCCCGCCGATGTCCAGGCCGCACAGGCCGTTGTCCTCACAGACCTGCTGCTCCAGGCTGGCCCAGGCCTGTTCTTCGATGCTCAAGCCGTGATGAGGATTCTGGCTGACTTCGTTGCCCAGGCAACGAGACTGGCTCTGGCCTGCCAGATGGATACCGTGAGTGCCGTTGTTGTGACAACGGTTTCCTTCCAGCTCCGCCCAGGCCTGGCCCAACACGGAGATTCCCGCCCGGCCGTTGGCCCGGCACTCGTTCTGACTGATCCGGGCTCGGCTGTAGCCCTGCATGCGCATTCCCGCCAGGCGGTTATCATAACATCGGTTCGACTCCAGTCGAACCTGGCTCTGGTGATCGACCAGCAGGCCCAGGTCGTTGTTGAAAAGCTCGCAAAAAGTTACGCTCCCCCGCGACTCGTGAGAAAAGTGGATGGCGCAGCCCAGTCCACGGTCATCCACCCAGCGCGCCCCGCTGATATGGCAGTCCTCCACGTGCAGTTCACCGCTCTCGGCCCAGATGCCCCGAGCCGGACCTTCACCCAGGTAGATCAGGCGTAATCCCTTGAGGTGAAAGGGTCCCGCCCCTTGCAGGCGCACTACCGCTTCACGCCCCTGGCGAAGGAGCAAAGTGGTGGCCGAGCCGCGCAACTGGATGGCTCGGCGTAATATCAGGGGAGCGGTCAGTTCTAACTGGCCGGAGGGCAGTTCCAAAGCCTCTCCCTCGCCCAGGCCATCGATCTGTCCCTGTAAGTCCAGCATGGCCTGTGAGTTAGCCCACCTTGGCGGGCCACCTGCCGGCAGGTTTCCAGGCGACCGGCGTGATAAGCCCCACCCCATGTGTGGAATTGCCGGGGTTTTCGGGGCGCGCGCTCCCGAGGTGGTCGACAGGATGTTGCGGGTGCTGGCTCATCGCGGACCGGACGATCAGCATTGCGTGGCCGGCGAGGATTTTACCCTGGGCGCCCGGCGTCTCTCGATCATCGACCTGGCCGGCGGGCGACAGCCTTTAAGCACGCCGGATCAGAGCGTCTGGGCCTGCCAGAACGGCGAGATCTATAATTTCCCCGAACTCCGCCAGCAGCTTCAAAGCCAGGGCCATCAGTTCAGCAACCGCAGCGATACCGAAGTTTTACCCCACCTTTATCAGTTGCACGGCGATCGCATGGCTACGGCCATCCACGGGATGTTCGCCGTGGCCGTCTGGGACAAAGTCAACAAGAGAGGCCTGCTCATCCGCGATCGGGCCGGCAAGAAACCGCTCTATTACTGCCTGCATCAAGGCCACCTCTGGTTCGCCTCGGAAATCAAGGCTCTGCTGCAAATCCCGGGCTTCCAGCGCAAATTGAACGAGGAAGCCGTTCATCATTTTCTTTCCCTCAAGAACGTGCCCGCACCACTGAGCGCTTTCGAGGGGATTCATATGCTGCAGCCCGCTCATCAACTGATCTGGGAAGACGGGCGCATCCGCCGCCTCGAAGCCTATTGGAAATTGGACTGGACCCCGCTGGAAGGTGATCTGCACGAGCAAGAATTGGCCGAGGAACTGCTCCAGCGTTTGCAACGAGGCGTAAAACGAAGGCTGCTGGCCGATGTGCCCGTGGGCTTCTTTCTTTCCGGAGGCCTGGACTCCAGTCTGGCCACCGCTCTGGCGGCCAGTTCCAGCTCTCACAAAGTCAAAACCTTCACTCTGCGCTACCGGGCCGACTCGAGCACTCCCGGCAAAGAGCTGGACCTGGCTTGCGCCAGACAGATCGCCAGACAGTATGATACGGAGCACTACGAGGAAGAACTGGATTTCTCGCGCTTTCAAGAGGAGCTGCCGGCCATCCTGACCCACTTCGACGAGCCTTTTGGGGGAGTGATGTCCACCTATTTTCTGTCGCGCTTGATCGTCAAGCACTTGAAGGTGGCCATCTCCGGAGACGGAGCCGATGAACTCTTCGGATCGTATCTGAGCCACCGTCTGGCTCGACCGCTGGCTGAATTCGCCCGGGGTAAAACCGATGACCTGGGCCATTTTCAGGACCAGCCGGAGTTTTTGGCCCGGCTGGCCTCGCCCCACGACTGGGAATGGCGCAGCCAGCTCTTCGTCTTTACTGAGGAAGATAAGCGCAAACTCTACCGACCCGAACGCTTGCAGAGCTACTCCACGAACGATTACCTGCGTCATTTGTTTGCCAAATGCACCGCTCAGGACCCACTCAATCGGGTGCTCGAGGTCGAGTTCAACACGCAATTACCCGATCAAGTGCTGGCCTTTGCCGACCGCCTCTCCATGGCCCATAGCCTGGAGATTCGCACCGGCTTCCTGGACACCGAAGTCATGGAATTTGCCGCCCGCATTCCCGGGCGCTTCAAGATTCACGGCCAGGAAGTCAAAAGCGTGCTCAAGACGGCCGCTCGCAAGTACCTTCCGGCCGAAGCCATCGATCGTCCTAAAGAAGGCTTTGTGATGCCGGTCAATCAGTGGTTGTCAGGCTGGCTGCTGGAGTACGCGCGCACCACCCTGTCCCCGGCCAACCTGGAGCACCACGGCCTCTTTCGATCCCAAGAGGTCACGCGCATTTTGGAAGAGTTCGCGGCCGGCAACACGGCCCTGGCCAACAAGGTGCTCTCGCTGCTCTGTTTTCAGATCTGGTACGATCTTTACTACCAAACGTAGTCGCTCAACACGCTGCCGCGCGAGCGGTTGTCGCAGTTGGGAGCGCCGCGCCCGGCGGCCGCATCGCCACGATGCACCAGACGCATATCCAGGCTGAAACGAATGCGCCCGCTGCGATTGGGCAGGCTGCGATGCAGATGGGCGGCCGAAAAGAGCAACAGTTCGCCCTGTCGCAACTCCACCGCGTAAGGTGGTTCCGGCTGCTCCGGCGCCAGCCAGCGCGGATGCACCAGGCTCTGCACCGTGCTCTGAAAGCCGCCTTCGGATTGGAATTTCGCGTAATCAAATTGCTCCGAGTCATTTTCCACGGGCGTTTGAAAAAGGTCGGGATAGAAGCCAAAGCTGTCCTGGCGGCTGACCTCGTGCAAAGGCATCCACAAATTGATCTGAGCTTGCGGATTGGCATACCAGACATCGCGATGCGCGTAGAAAGCCGCCGCCGCCGCCGGGATCTGGTCGGCTCCGGGAGCCAGGCCGCGCAGACGGAAGCGGTCCAGGGCAAATTCTTCCAGGCGGATTCCCAGCGATTCCAGGAAGTCCCGGCACTGCTCACGCCAGCTCGGGCCGCTCAGTTCCGCGCGTAAGGAATTCAGGCGCGCCAGAAAATCGGGGCCCTGAAAGTCCCGCGGTTCGGGGCCAAAGGTGTGGTTCAGTTGTTCGCCTACCGCCTTGGCAAGGGTATGAGCCGGACAACCGTGGGTCACCAACTCGCCTGCATAGACGCGAACGCGTTCGTCGAGATCGAGCAGTGCTTACTCCTCGGAGAGGTAGGCCAGGTTTTGCCAGGGCACCACCATGCGGGGGGCCTTGCCTGTGCTGGTGCCGATCAGCAGGCCCTCGGGCATGAGCCGGATCACTTCGGCTTCAGCGTCCGCCGAATAGCCGCGATTGCTCAGGGGTGAGAGGGTGGAGATGCGGACCCGCTCGGGTAGCGCTTTCGGATCGACGTCGAGTAGAGCGGCGAGTTCGGCCCGGCCGGCCCCACTGGCGGGGACTTTGAGAGAGTAAAGTAGTTCTTGCACGACGTAGCGTTCCGCGAGGCAGGGCACATTCCTTTGTTAGGGGTCCTTAAGGATTTTAGCTTGTTGCCGACCGCCAGCGGTGGGATACTGGTTGTATGGCATACTCCAATGGTTTTGATCCCAACCGCCCCATTACACCTTCGGGCGCGGCTTATTCCCGAGGCTTCGTTTCGGGTGACATTCAGGCGGAAAGCGCCGCCCAGCCGGCCTTCGGCCCGGTCGACCTGGGACCGGCTGGCGCCGCCAGGGTCTACCGGGAAAGCCTGGTGGCCTTCCGTCAATTGGGAATGAACTGGGGCGGCGTCATCGGTAACCCGGACCAGGTCTATCCGCGCGCCGGCTGGCAGCCCCAGCAACGCACCCCCCACCTGGATGATGCCTGGGGAGCGGTGACCGGAGGTTGGGGCAGACCCCGCAATCCCAATCCCGACCCGGTGGTACAGCCGATGTACGGGGTGGTCATCGATCCGCGCCCCCGTCCGGAACCGCCTGTTCAGCCCCTCTACGGGGTGGTCGTCGACCCGCGCCCCCGGCCCGAGCCGCCCATTCAGCCGCTTTACGGGGTGGTCATCGACCCGCGTCCCCGCCCCGAACCACCGATTCAGCCGATGTACGGCGTGGTCATCGACCCGCGCCCCCGACCGGAGCCGCCCATTCAGCCGATGTATGGTGTGGTCATCGACCCGCGCCCCCGTCCCCCTCGGCCGGAACCGCCCATTCAGCCGCTTTACGGGGTGGTCATCGATCCTAAACCCAAGCCGGAGCCTCCCATCCAGCCAATGTATGGTGTGGTCATCGATCCCAGACCCAAGCCGGAACCACCGATTCAACCGATGTATGGCGTGGTCATCGATCCTCGGCCCCGGCCCGAGCCGCCCGTGCAGCCGATGTACGGTGTGGTCTTGGACCCGAAAAAGCCCAAGCCGAATCCGCCTATCCAGCCTCTGTATGGCGTCGCCTTCAATCCCGATCGTTAACTTGTGACGCAAAACTGGGTTCGCCGGCACCACGCCTACGCGGTCTGGGAGATCACTCTGAAGTGCAACCTGGCCTGCAGCCATTGCGGCTCGCGGGCCGGGGATGCCCGCCAGGATGAGCTGACCACGGCCGAGTGCCTGGATCTGGTGAAACAGATGGCCGAAGCGGGCATTACCGAGGTCACCCTCATCGGTGGCGAAGCCTTCCTGCGCCGAGATTGGCTGGAGATTGCTGCGGCCATCACGGCGGCCGGCATGCGTCCGACCATGACCACGGGAGGTTTCGGCCTCTCGGCCGCCACCTGCGCCAAGATGGTAGAGGCCGGCATCGGCACCGTTTCGGTATCGGTGGATGGTCTGGAACCGGTCCACGACAAACTGCGCGGCCGTCCCGGATCCTATCAGCAGTGCCTCAAGTCCATCCGTTTGCTGGGTGAGGCCGGCATTACCGTGGGCTGTAACAGCCAGATCAATCGACTCTCGGCCCGCAACTTTCCCGAGCTTTATCTGATCCTGCGCGATGCCGGCATGAAGGCCTGGCAATTGCAATTAACCGTGCCCATGGGCAACGCCGCGGATAACTCCAACATTTTGCTGCAGCCCGCCGAGCTGATGGTTATCTACCCCATGCTGGCGCGTGTGGCCCAGCGCGCCTACAACGAAGGAGTGGCCATCAACGCCGGCAACAACATCGGCTACTACGGTCCTTTTGAAGTGTTGTTGCGCAACCTGGGCAACTCCCAGGGCGACTTGATCTGGCAGGGTTGTCAGGCCGGCCTCTCGGCCCTGGGTATCGAGGCTAACGGTGCCATCAAGGGTTGTCCCTCGCTGCCGACCAGCGCCTACGTGGGCGGCAATATCCGCGAGCGCAAGTTGCGCGACATTCTGGTCAACACTCCGGAGCTGACCTTCAACCTTAAAGAAGGCAGCGAGGAAGGCACGGCCCACATGTGGGGCTTTTGTGGGACGTGTCAGTTCGCCAAGCTGTGCCGGGCCGGCTGTAACTGGACTTCGCACGTCTTCTTCGACCGGCGCGGCAACAACCCGTACTGCCACCATCGAGCTCTGGCCATGGACTCGCGCGGGCTGCGCGAGCGGGTTACGCTGGCGCGCAAGGCCTCGGGGCTGCCTTTTGACAACGGCTGTTTCGATCTGCACCAGGAATCGCGCGATCAGCCCTGGCCGGAGGGGGACGAACTCCGCCTGACGGCCGCCGACATCCACTGGCCCGAAGGGTGGCCGGCTTGGGAAGGGCCAGACCTGGACGGCTTGCAGTTGGACTACCAGCAACGCATCCAGCCTGCCCTCAAGATCCCGTGAAGTTCAAACAGAGCGATCTGTTTGGTGGCCAGGGGTTGGTGGAAATCGAGGACCTCTTTCAGCAGCAGCCGCTGGCGCCGTTCCGCGAGGCGCTTTTTTGCCGGCTGGAGCCGGGTGGTCGCGTGGGCGCCCATCGCCAGGAGCACTACGCCGAGCTTGTCTTGATTGCTTCGGGACAAGGCACCGCCCTGGTTCAAGGCGAACAGCGGGCCCTGATGCCGGGAAGCTTGATAAGATTGCCTTTGGGCCACAGTTTGGAACTCCACAACGATGGCTCCGAGTGGTTGAGCTACTTCATCATAAAGGCCTGAGAGCAAGATGTGCGGAATTGCGGGAGTTTTTCATACCCAGGGTCAGGCCATCGAGCGCGAGCGCCTCGAACGGATGGGCGGGCTGCTGGCTCATCGTGGTCCGGACGCTCAGGGCATCTACCAGGAAGGCGGACTGGGGCTGGTGCATCGCCGGCTCTCCATCATTGACCTGGACGCGCGCTCGGAACAGCCCATGCGCGTCGAGCACTGCCTGCTGATTTACAACGGCGAGATCTATAACTATCTGGAAATTCGCGCTGTGCTCGAAGGCCTGGGACACCAGTTTCGCACCGAAAGCGACAGTGAAGTGCTGGTGCGGGCCTACCTGCAGTGGGGGCGAGATTGTCTGCGCCATTTCAACGGTATGTGGGCTTTTGCGCTCTGGGACGAGCAAAAGCAGGTTCTCTGGTGCGCCCGCGACCGCTTTGGGGTGAAGCCATTTTACTACGCCGAGGTGGGAGCGGAATTCCGCTTTGCCTCCGAGCCCAAGGCTCTGCTGGGGGACGATGCCGGCCTGCGCCGCCTGAATCCCCGGGCACTTGGGCGCTTTCTGGTGGAGAGCATCTGCGACGATGAGGAGGAAACCTTCTTCGCCGGCGTCAAGCCGCTGGCACCCGCCCATCATCTGTGGATCGCCCGGAACAGCGGATTGAGCACCCAGCGGTATTGGGCCCTGGCCCCCGGCCACAACTTCGAGGCGGCTCTGGAGTTGGCGTCGGTGCGTCTGCAGGGGGCCCCGGCCGTGCCGGCGTTGACCTTTGCCGAGCCCAAGCTGCCGCCTCACTCCGATGTTTCCTTTTATACGGCCGCCGAAGCCTTGCGTGCTCTCTTGCAAGATTCCGTGCGCCTGCGCCTGCGCTCCGATGTGCCGGTGGGAACCTGTCTTTCCGGGGGAATGGACAGCAGCTCCATCGTCTCCATCGCCTCCGCCTTGAGCAGCCAGCCTATCCGCACTTTTTCCAGCGAATATACGGAGGCCGACTGCAGTGAGTCAGACTATATTCGGACCGTGGTGGAGGGTTGCAAGACCCGGGCGACCCGGGTGATCCCGCAGCCGGAAGAGCTGGTATCGGCCATGGCCAAGATTTGCTGGGCCCAGGATGAGCCTTCGGGTAGCGCCACCCTTTTCACGCAGTGGAAAGTGATGCAGTCGGCCCACAACCAGGTCAAAGTGTTGCTCGACGGTCAGGGCGGCGATGAGGTTTTTGCCGGTTATTTGCCCTACCTGGAAGACTACGTCTGGGACCTGGCGTTTCAGCACCAGGAGAGGTCCGAGCTGGCCGCCTGCGAGGAGCTGGCCGGGCGTTCTTTCGCCAAAGTGGCTTCCAAAGCTCGCTGGCAGTCGCGGTTGCCGGCCTTCTTGCGCAAGCCCGAAAAACTCCGGCCCGATCCGTGGAAGCCGCCGGCCTATCTACAGGAAAGTTTGCGCCGGCAGATGGCGGCCGTCGAGCGTAGCCGCACCCCGGCCCGGGCCTGGCCCGACCGCCTGTCGCGCCGCCTGGCCCAGGACCTGACCCATTTATCCATTCCGCAACTTTTGCGCTATGAAGACCGCAACAGCATGGCCTTCTCCATCGAAGCGCGCACGCCGTTCCTGGATTACCGCCTGGTGGAGTTCGCTTTCGCCCTGCCCAGCCAGTATAAAATTCATCAGGGCTGGACCAAAAGAGTGCTGCGCACGGCTGTGGCCGGGCTGGCGCCGCCGGAAATCATTCTGCGCCGTGACAAAAAAGGCTATCCGACGCCGGCCGTCCACTGGTATCGCGGCCCGCTCAAGCAGTGGGTCGGCGATCTGCTCCACAGTGCGGCTGCCCGTGAGTGGTTCCAGGCTGAACGGCTGGATCGTCTCTTTGCCGAACACCAGCAGGGTGCCGACCACAGTTGGGAGATCTGGCGAGTGCTCTCGGTCTTGGAGTGGCAAAGGCTGTTTCTCAAAGGAGAGGGATTTGCGGATCCACCCAGATCTTCGGGTTCAATTGGCGAGCCCGCCGCCGTTCCTCCAACTGCCTGAGCAAGTCCACCAGCCGGGCGCATTCTTTTTCCCAGTTGTAAGTGGTTTCCGCCCATTCCCGTGAGGACCGGGCCATTTCGCTCAAGTGTGGGCTCTGAGCCAGGTCCACCAGCTTCTCGGCCAGATCGTTAGGAGAATGGGCATCGTAGAGAACGGTGTTGCCGCACTGGTGGCCGAGCGCGGCCATTTCCGGCAGGTCGGCGGCCACCACCGGCAAGCCGGCCATCATGTAGTCGAACATCTTGTTGGGCGAACAATAGTAACTGTTCAAGCAGTCGGGCAACACCGGCATCACGCCGATATCGGCCTGGCTGCAGAGGTCGGTCAGCTCCCGGTAGGGAGCTTTGGGAAGAAAATGAACCGGGGCGCGCTGCTCTTCGGCCAGGCGGCGCAGGGGCGCTTCCAGCGGGCCAAAACCCTGGAGCACGATGGCCACCTCTTTTTGCAGCAGGGCGGCCGCTACCATTTCCTCCAGGCCTCGACCCAGATGAAAGCCACCGGAAAAGATGGCCACCGGTCGCCCTTGAAAGCTCTCCTTCATGCAGCCGCGCAGTTTCGGGCGCAGTTTTCGCCGTTGTGGGCAGTTGTGCACGGCCAGCGCCTCCACGCCATAGCGCCGGCGCAAAACCTCCGCCAGCGAGCGGTTGACCGTCACCCAGGCGTCCACCGACGGGGCCAGTCGAGCTTCCCACTGATTCCAGAAGACGATTTCTTCCCGATCGCTGAGAAAGTGCTGCTCGTTCCAGATTTCGTGATTGTCGTAAACCAGGGCCGAACCGCAACTGAGGGCGGTGGCCTGGGCCGCCCAGAGAGCGTCCAAATCATGGGCGATGCAGATGTCGGGCTTCCAAGGGCGCGCCCCGTGCCACCAGCGCAGGTTGACCTGGCGCAGGAAAACGCGATGGCCACGTTGCTGAGGAGTGCTTTCCAGCGGTAGTGAACGGGCTGGCGGGAGCGGGCATGGCCGTCTGGGCGTTCGCGACGGCGGCAGCTGCAGCGGGGGGGCGCCTTCCACCGAGAGTTCTCGGCGCCGGCGAGGGAACCACTCACTCCAAACGCGATCGAACTGTGATCGGTGATCCATGCGCCAGACTTCGTAGCCCGCCGGAAATCGCTCGAAGCCGCGACAGGGTGGGTCGAAGAAGGCGAAGATGCGCACCAAGAATCCGGCGGCCGTCAAAGATTCGGCCTGGCGGTGCACGCGGGCGTCGTGATCCAGGTTGTTGAAGACGAACATGGCCACTCGGGCGAGTGGCCGAAGGCCGCTAGCCCTCACCAGGATGTGGTCTAAATTGCCCCACTAACAGCACGCGGGAATCGAAGCAGCTTGCTGCGAGCGACCGCATGGGCGGGGGGCAATTTAGAGCGAGCATGAGGCGGGCTTCAACCAGGAACCTGGGGGTCCTCGTTGGAAGGATGGGTTCCCATGAAACTAGAGTGGTTGATCTTGGCCGACGCCGCCGAGGTGATCGGTAACAAGCTTTATGTGATGGGCGGGGGCTGGGACAGGCTGACCGTGCATACCGAGTTTCCCGTGGCCCAGCATCTGGCCGTGGCCGTGTCCATTGCGCTCGATCCGGATGAGCTGGGCCAAACTCACGAGTTTGTGCTGGATGTGCAGAGCCCGCACGGAAAGTGGCTGGCCTCGCTGGAGGCGGATTTCGAAGTCAGCCTGCCCGAAGGCAGCCAGTCCAAGCGGCCCCAGCGCTGGCAGTTCGCTTCCTCCATGGATCTTTCTTTGGATGTGGCGGGAGCTTATGCCATCGTGGTTTTCCTGAACGGCGACGAGGTCGGCCGCCAGGTCTTTGAAGTCAATCAGGCTGAGCTCGAAGATTGATCGAGCGATTTCGACAGCTTCTGCGCGGCGCGCTGGCTTTTTTCCAGGTTCGTTCTCAGAGCAAGGCGGATGAACGCCGCCGGCTGATTCGCCTGCGTTGCGATTACCAAGTCCAGTGTGTGGTCGACCAGCAGCAGTTTTCCGCGCAAATTCGTGATATGGGATTGAACGGCATGCGTCTGCGCATGGCCGAGAAGCTGAAGCCCGGCGCCAACATTTTCGTCTATCACCCCAGCCACACCCAGCGTGTGGAGAACGAGTACGTCCTCTGTTTAGTGCGCTGGTCGCGTAAGCGCAAAGACGGCGATGATTTCGACGTGGGCTTGCAGTATGCCGATACTCCCGGCAATATGCGCCGCTCCTGGGTCAAGTTTCTGCTCAAGGAACTGGGCTTTGATGAACGGGCCATCTATACCCGGCGCAAGTCCATTCGCGCCGACTCGGCCATGGAGGGCGTGGTCAGCGCCGACGGTCAGGAGTTTGCCGGTGTGGTGCTCAACTTGGGAGCAGGCGGAGCCCTGTTCGAGACGGATACTCACTTCGCTCCCAACACCAGGGTGCAGTTACGAGTGGGACCGCTGGGCAGCTTGAAGGCCATCTGGCTGCCTGGAGTGTTGCTGCACTCCAAAGAAGCGGAAGAGGGCGGCCCGCATTTAGCCAGCATTCGCTTTCTAGATTTGAAGCCGGCCCAGGTGCGCAGCCTGGGTCAGTTCGTATTGCAGTTGTTGAGGTCAGGCGAAAGTTGAATTCTCAAATTCTCACCCAGTTACGCCAACTGCCGGGGGAGATTGCCGCATATTATCAGGATCTGCACACCGGCCGCTGTTGGGGCTGGAACGCCGAGGCCGATTTTCCGGCCGCCAGCGTGATCAAGGTGTCCATCCTGCTGGCCGTGCTGCAAGCGGCGCAAGCCGGTCTGATTTCGCTGGACCAGAAAGTCTCCGTCGAGTTCCGCCACCACGTAGGCGGGGCTGGCGTTCTTTTCGAACTCCACGACGGTGTGGAGATGACGGTCTTGGACCTGTGCCGCTTGATGATCGTCATCAGCGACAACGTGGCTTCCAACTTGCTGCTCGATCTCTTGCCGGAAGGAGCTCTGGCCACTTTCTTCAGCCAGTTGGGAATGGACCGGAGCGTGCTGGGACGGCGCTTTATGGAGCAACCGCGGCCCGGCCATGACAATCGCACCAGCGCCTACGATATGGGGCTGTGTATGGCGGCTCTGGCCCGCGGCGATTTGCTCGACCGCAGCCACACCAACCAGGCCCTGTCGATTTTGCGCCGCCAGCAGTTCCGCGAAAAGATTCCGCTGATGCTGCCTCCCGAGCTGCCGGTGGCTCACAAGACCGGCGAGTTGGACGGTGTGCGCCATGACGTCGGTATCATTGAAGTACCCGAGCAGCCCTACGTGCTCTCGCTGCTCACCCAGCGCGGCGGCTCCACCTGGGACGTGGATCGGGCTCTGGCCGAGCTATCTCTGTCGGTCTATCACTGGCACCTGGGAGATTAAGTTTTCCCTCTTTCAGGGGTGTTCGGTATCGATATCTACCGTAGGTTTATGGCGATCGGGCTGGCTTCGTAGTGCAGAGCCGTCCCGGCGATGAAGGAGTCCATCGGGCCGGGTGAACCTGGCTGGGCACAGGCTATATTCTAGAAATATATTTGCCGCAATCCAGGGTGGTGGTTAAATTTCCAATAAATTTGAGTCGCCTTTGTTAACCTGGCTCGAACAGGTGCAGGAGGACATATACAGATGAAGCTGACCCATCTTCCCGGGAGGCCGTTGCCGGCAGCGCCTCAGGCTCCCAAGGAAAAGAAATCCACCGAGGGCATGGCTTTGCCCCCCGGCAACCGGCATCACTGGGATGACAAGAAGGCGGCCAAAGTTCGTAAATTCCGCGATTTGATGATGCCCCTGTTATTCCGCATCAAGGACACTGGCTTCGAGAATATCCCCAAAGACGGCAACTTTATCGCCGGCTCCACCCATCAGGGCTACATGGACGCTCCGCTGGCCTCACGGGTACCGGATAATGGGCGGGCTTTCGGCTCGATGTCGGATATCAAGCAGTTCAGCGGCCCGCTGGGCAAGATGTTGGCCGACTTCGGTTCTTTCCCGGTCGACCGCTACGGTGATTTCCAGGGCACTTTCCCGGACCCGGTCGATCACGCCCGCGAAATTCTCAACCAGGATAAGAACTTCGTTTTTTACCCCGAGGGGCGCATTTGGGACACAGGCTTCGTGCAGCCCATCAAAACCGGTGTCGGGCGCATTGCCGTGGGTTCCAATGTGAAATGGGCTCTGCCCATGGCTCAGCACTATGCCAGGGATAAAGAAAAGCATCCGGTGGAAGCGCTGGTTGGCGGAGTCGTCTCGGCCGCGGTGGCGGCCGCCGGTATTTACGCCGCCGGTGGCGGCAGTGTGGCCGCCGGCGTAGCCGGTTTGATCACCGGAGCCATCGGGGGCGGCGCCGTAGGCGCCGGCCTGGGCTTCCTGAAAGGTCCCAAGGGCGAAATCGGCATCAAGGCCATGAACGCCGTCAAATACGGCGCCGCCGCGGCCGTACTGACCGGTGTGGGGGCGGCCGCGGTGGGTGCTCTGGCGCCCGGCCTGGCTCCCGCTTTGATCGGCACCACCAGCATGCTCACCGGCCTGGCCGGTCTGGGCGTCACCTATCATTGGACCCATCGCACCGTGGCTCATACCTCGGTGGGCCAGCCGATCGAAGTCGAGCCCTACCGCCAGCGCGCGGCTGCTACGGGCGATTCCAACGCGGAGGCTCTCCGCCTGACCGGGGACTTCCATACCGCCATGAAGGGCCTGAAAGATGGCCTGACCGGCAAAGAAACTCCCTACAAGATGGACTCCCAGGGGCGTTCCTGGGGCAAACAAGAGGATGGCCGCTGGGCTCTGCTCGAACTCAAGAATAAACGCGACTGGGTGCCCGCCCAACCCATGGTCTACGAAGCATCATAATTTCTCCTCAATCTTTGCCTACACTGCGGGGGTGGAGGTAAGCAAAGATGAGGAGACCCATGATGCGGCCCGCCCAGGAGGTATTGGACGACCTGCGACAAGGCGACGTCCTGCGTCAGTTAGCGCTCAGCGATAGCGGCTTTCTCTTCGACCCGCGCAGTGGCCAGAGCTATAGCCTCAATCCCACCGCCGTGGAAGCTCTGGAGATGTTGCGCCTGGGTCTTTCCATGCGCCAGACGGCCGAAGAGTTATCCAAAAACTACACCGTCGACTCGGAGCAGGCGGAAAGCTGTCTGGAGAGCTTCGTCCATCAATTGGGGAGGTATCTGGCGTGAAACTGGCCTGGAATATCGCTATTACGGGCATGAATGCCCGTCCCGAGAATCCCGGACCCGGCTATGCGGTGGCGCGCTGTCTGCGCCAGGGAGCGGGTTTTCGGGGCCGCCTGGTCGGTCTGGGCTACGATGTGCTGGACGCCGGACTCTATCATACCGGCCTGGATTCGTCCTACTTGCTACCCTATCCGGCGGCGGGAGCCGAAGCTTTATTGGAGCGATTCCTGGAGGTTCACGAGCGCGAGCACCTGGACGCGGTGATTCCCTGCCTGGATGCCGAACTTCCCGGTTTTATCACCATCGCACCCGAGCTGGAGCTGCGCGGTATCCGCTGCATGTTGCCTTCCTCAACTCAGTTGCAGCGGCGCAATAAAGATCGGCTTCCGGAACTGTGCCGCTCTTTGGGCATTCTTACACCGGAAACCCGCACCGTCAGTGACCCGGGTTTCTTCCGCACGGGCGCCTGGAGTTATCCGCTGGTGGTCAAGGGAGCTTTCTATGACGCCGTCGTTTGCTACGATGCCCACCAGGCCGAGGATGCCTACTACCGGCTGGCCGCCCAGTGGGGCTATCCGGTGCTGGTGCAGCGCTTTTATGAGGGCCAGGAAATCAATCTCAGCGGGCTGGGAACCACCCAGGGCCTGATTGGCGCGGTGATGATGAGCAAGCGGGCCTTGACCGACAAAGGCAAGGCCTGGGCCGGCGTGAGCGTGGTGGACGAGCAATTGGAGCGCCTGGCCGCGAAGCTGATCGAGGGTCTGGGCTGGCGCGGTCCTTTCGAAGCCGAGGCTCTGCGCGCCCGCGATGGGCAACTCTACCTGCTCGAAATGAATCCACGCTTCCCGGCCTGGATCTATCTGAGTCACGGCGTGGGACGTAATCTGCCGCTGACTCTGGTGGAGATACTGCAGGGCGAGGCTCCGCCCACCTTCGCTCCGCTGCGTCCGGGTGTCATGTTTTTGCGCTATGCCGAGGAGCTGATCGTGGAAATGAAATCGTTCGAGAATCTTCTGATGCGAGGAGCTTTGATTTCATGAGCAAGAAGCCTTGGATAGCCCCGTCCATGTCGCCTCACCAGTTGGGAACGCTCAATAAATTCGGCTTGCGCCCGCCGCGCGGCGAATATCAGGATCAGCTGGAAGGGCACAATTTGGAGGAACTGGTGGCCGAATTTGGCTCGCCGCTGTTCGTGACCAGCGAAAAACGTCTGCGCGAGAATGCGCGCCGGCTGCGCCGCGCCTTTCAGGCGCTCTACTCCGACGTGGTTCACGGCTGGTCTTACAAGACCAACTATACCAGCGCCATCTGCAATATTTTGCACCAGGAAGGCTGTTGGGCCGAAGTGGTTTCTCGCTTCGAATACGAGAAAGCGCGCCGGCTCGGTATTCCCGGCGAGCGGATCCTTTTCAACGGGCCCAATAAAAGTGCGGAGATTTTGCGGCGCGCCATTGGCGAAGGAGCGCATTTGCACGTGGACCATCTGGACGAACTCTCCACGATCGAGGCGATCGCCCGCGATCAGGGCCGGGTCGTGCCGGTCACCCTCCGATTGAATCTCAATACCGGCTACAGTGAGCCTTGGAGCCGCTTTGGTTTTCATCTAGAAAGCGGCGAAGCCCACGAGGCGGCCCGGCGCATCGAACTCAATCCCCAGCTGTGCCTGACCGGGCTGCATTCGCATATCGGGACTTTTATTCTGGAACCCCGCGCTTACGCCGAACAAATGCGCCTGATGTGCGAGTTCGCAGCCTGGCTGGAGCAAGACGGGGAGATGCGTATCAAATCGCTGGATATTGGTGGTGGGCTGCCTTCGCGGAATGCCTTGCAGGGAGTCTATTTACCGCCGGCCCAGGCGGTTCCCCAGCCCGAGGAGTTTGCTCGAGCGGTGGTGGATGCCCTGCACCAGGGAATGGAATTCCGAGTGCGCCGCAACCAGCCCCTGCCGCGGCTGATTTTCGAGTCGGGGCGGGCCACCGTGGACGATGCCCAACATCTCATCACCAGCGTGGTCGGCACCAAGCGGTTGCCCGACGGCCGCCGGGCGGCCGTGCTCGATGCCGGCGTGAATACGCTGTTCACCGCTTTTTGGTACAACCATCAGGTGAAACTCACCCGTCCTCCCGTGGGCCCGCCCCGGGAGACGGTGCTTTACGGGCCCCTGTGCATGAACATTGACGTGGTCAGGAGCAGCCTTCAGATCGCGCCGCTACGCCAGGGCGACCGCCTGCTCATCAGTCCGGTGGGCGCCTACAACAACACGCAATGGCTGCAGTTTATCGAATATCGTCCGGCCATCGTTCTACTTCAGGAAGATAGCTGCGTGTCGATGATTCGGCGGGCCGAGAACCTGGAAGTCATGTGCGCCCAGGACGAGCTTCCTGAGCACCTGCGCAGTTGTGTCCCGGTCACGAGATAATGAAGACTTTGCTCTCGGCCTACGGCTCCTTCCTGATGTTGCCGGGCTGGCTCCCCTCCCTGCTGCTGCTGGCCGCCACCATGGTCGAGCCCCTGCCCGGCTGCGCCGCCTGGATCTGCGCTCTCAGCGCCAGGCTGGCGCGCCGTTGCCTGCCGCTGGAACCGGTTCCTCCCGCCCTGGAGCTGGTCAACGCGCTGCTGGTGGGCCATTTGCTGGGGGCTACCTACCAGCCCGGCCTGGTGCTGCTGGGCCTGATCGTGGCCGGCGGACCGGCCTGCGTGTTGCTGACCACCTGGCTGCGCTCCCGACTGCAGCGCCCTCTGTGCGCGCCCTTCGTGCTGGTGGGGCTGGGTTTGATGTCGGTGGGACGCTCCTTGCTGCTGGTGCTGCAGCCGCTCCCGCCTCAGCACGGTTATCCCTTCCTGTGTTCGCTGGGGGGAATCTTCCTGGCGCCAAATCCGGTCAGTGGTCTGCTGGTGGCTCTGGCTATCGCCCTCGGCTCTCCTTATCTGCTGCTGTTGTGCGCTCTTTCTTTCGGCCTGTCCTATGCTTTACTGGCCTGCCTGGGCGTGCCCTTGGATTCCTACGCTCAGGTTCTGGCCGGAACTCAGGCCATGCTCAGTTGTCTGATGCTCAGCGGTCTCTGGCTTTCGCCGGGCCGCGCCAGCCTGACGCTGGGATTGCTGGCGGCGGGCGCTTCCAGTCTGACCTACCTGGCCTGTACCAGCCTGTTGGCGCCTCTGGGCTTACCTCCGCTGGCCATCCCCTTTGTGCTGGTCACCTGGCTGTTTTTGTGGGCCTGCTGGCCGCGTGCCGGCGGCTTCTGGCGTTTTCAAAGATTGCTGGCCCCGGCTTTGCCCGAGCGTAGCTGGGAACGCTGTGCCCAGGCTCAGGCGCGCGGTCTGGACCCGAGCAGTCTGGCCTTGCGCTTGCCCTTCCGTGGGGAATGGACCTGCTACCAGGGGTTTGACGGACCTCACACCCACCAGGAGCAGTGGCGCTACGCTCTCGATTTCGTGCAGCAGCGCGAGGGTCTCAGCTTCGCCGGCCAGGGCGCTCAGTTGTCCGACTACTATTGCTGGGGAGCGGAAATTCTTGCTCCCCTGGCCGGCCGGGTACTCGACTGCCTGGCGGACTGTCCCGACAATCCGCCGGGTGAAGTCAATATTCAGCAACGTTGGGGCAACTACGTGATGATTCAGGCCAGCAGCGGGCCGGTGGTGGTGCTGGCGCATCTGCAGTCGGGAAGTTTGCAGGTGCATCCGGGCCAAACCGTCGCTTTGGGCCAGTTACTGGGACGCTGTGGAAACAGCGGACGCTCTCCTCAGCCGCATCTGCACGTGCATGTTCAGTCGGACGCCCGTCCGGGAGCTTCCACGCTTCCCTTCCACCTCAGCCACCTGTTTCAGGACGACTGCTTTTTGTTGGACTGCCGGCCCTGTGAGGGTGAGCGCGTGCGGGCCGCCAGCCACCCGGCCGGGGTGCACCTGCACCTGCCGGTGGGCCGCCGGTTGGTTTACCGCTGTGCCGGCGACCTGCGGACTTTCACAGTGGAACTCGATCTGAACGGGCAGTTCTGGCTGGCTTCCGATCGGGGAGCGCGAGTGGCTTTCTGGGAAACCCCGGAACTGGTCGCTTTCTATGAACGCAGCGGTCAGCCGGACCCCTGGTTGGACGCGCTGGTGCTGGCCCTGGGAATCACTCCTCTGCACGGGACGGCCTGTCGTTGGAGTGACCGCCCGCCGGCTCGCCTGCTCAGCCGCGGCCTGCCCTGGCGGGCTAACCTGCACAGCCATTACGTGCGCAGCCGCCGGGACAGCAGTTGGGAGCAGCATGGCCAGCACGGGCGGGCCCGAACCTGGGCTTGCCTGGATGACCGGCTCGGGCTGGTGGAGTTCGGATTGGAGCGTCCTGGGCAACGTTTGCAGGCCCGTTTAGAGGGCATAGGTCTGCAGCCGGACCAGGGCATTCCCGGTTGGCGTATGGACCTGAAGGAGGTCGCCTGTTGATGCTTAGCGCACCTCCAGGAGTGAAGCTCTCGATTGGCCAGAAAATCTTCGCTTCTCTCTTCTTGACCTGCGCCGTGCTGGTCCTGGTCATGCTGACGACCCTGCGGCTCAGTTTGGGCCGGGGGCTTGAGATGCGCACCTCGGCTCTGATTGGAACTATGGCTCTGGCTCTCAGCACCATCACGGCCGCCGCCCTATCGGCCCACCTGCGCCGGCCTCTTTTGCGGCTGCTGCGCGGCACCCAAAAACTGGCCGGAGGTGACTACCAGACGCGCATTACGGTCGAGGCGGGCGATGAGTTGGGCCAGTTGGCCCGGCGTTTCAATCATCTGGCCCACACTCTGGAAAGAGGCAACGAGTCCCGCAAGCAGTGGATCGCTGATGTTTCCCACGAACTGCGCACCCCGCTGGCGGTGCTGCGCGCCGAGGTGGAGGCGCTGCAGGATGGAGTGCGTCCCGCCAACGCGGAGGCTTTTGAGTTGCTGCACGGGCAGGTGATGGCGCTGACCGCCCTGACCGAGGATCTCTTTCAACTGGCCCGGGCCGATCTGGGCCAGTTGAATTATAAGATGCGCGAAGTGGAACTGTGGAAGTTGCTCCAGGAGGCCAGCGAGCCTTTTCAGTCCCGTTACGCCAAAGCCGGACTGGAGCTCTCCGTCGTGCAGGAAACGGCCCGACTGCAGGCGCACGTCTGGGGCGATCCCGATCGGCTGCGCCAGTTGCTCTCCAATTTACTGGAAAACTCTCTGCGCTATACCGAGGCTCCCGGCCGGGTCGAGTTGCGTTGCCAGGATACCGGCACCCATTGGAGGATACGGCTCGACGATTCCCCTCCGGCCGTAGCCGCGGAAATGAGGGACAGGCTTTTTGAACGATTTTTCCGGGTGGAGCCCTCGCGCAGCAAAAAGCTGGGCGGAGCCGGGCTCGGGCTCTCGATTTGTAACGCCATCGCCCAGGCTCACGAGGGCCAGCTCCGGGCGGCGGCTTCGCCGCTGGGCGGACTCAGAGTCGAATTCACACTGCCGATGGCCAAACGATGAAACCGCGCATTCTCATCATCGAAGATGAAGAGTCCTTAGCCGGCATTCTAGGGGATTATCTCACTCATTCCGACATGGAACACCGTTGGGTCGGCCACGGCGGCGAGGCCCTCGCCGCTTTCCAGGAGTATAAGCCGGATCTGGTATTGCTCGACCTCATGCTGCCCGGCCTGGACGGCCTGACTATCTGCCGGGAGATACGGAAGATTTCGGAAACTCCCGTCATGATGGTAACGGCCAGGGTGGAAGAGCTCGACCGCCTGCTGGGTCTGGAACTGGGCGCCGATGATTACATCTGCAAGCCCTTCAGTCCTCGCGAAGTGGTGGCCCGGGTCAAGGTGGTGCTGAAGCGCTGGCGGGGAGCGCCGCGGCCGGAGGATTCCCTTTTTCGCTGTGATCAGGCCGCCCAGATGATTTATGTGCAGGGGCAACGGTTGGACCTGACTCCCACCGAGTATCGCTTGCTCAAGCTCTTTTTAGAGCATCCGGGGCGGGTCTACTCGCGCGATTCGATCGTTGATCTTACCTACGATAGGGACCAGGATGTCACCGACCGCGTGGTGGACAGTCACATCAAGAACCTGCGCAAGAAGATCGCCCGGGAGTTACCCGACAAAGAGGTCATTTATTCCGTTTACGGGGTGGGCTATCGCTTTGAGCTGTGAACTTGAAGTGATTCTGTTTGCTGACGGGGCCGGCCGGTCCGCCGGGGTGTGGATATCGCTCTCTGCTACGGCTGGATCGATGGTCAGGTCAAGTCGCTCGACCAGGACGCCTATCTGCATAAGTTTACGCCGCGCCGACCGCGTAGCATCTGGTCCAAGATCAACCGGCTCAAGGTCGAGAAACTGATCGAAGCGGGGCGCATGCAACGGACGGCCGTTGGGAGAAAGCCTACGATAGTCCGGCCACCGCCCGGGTGCCCGATGACTTTGAACTCAGCCAACCGCTATGCCATCCTGTGGCGTTTGCAGACGGCCAAGAAACCGGAAACCCGCCAGACGCGCCTGGAGAAGATACTCGGGATGCTGGAGCGCGGTGAAAAGTTCCACTGACAGCACCCTCAGGGGCCACCGAGCTGATCGAGCAGGAAGGTTTTCAGTTTCTGGATGGGGACCTGGAAGCTATGGTTTTTTAGCGGGCGGATTTCTCCGCCAAAGCTAATGATGTGAATCGGAATACCGGCTCCAAAGAGTTTCTGGACGGGTGGCGGCGTCGGTAAATACTGGGTATTTTGCGCGGAGAACTTGCATTCCAGCAGTAAAGTGCGAACCCCTGAAGTGATGACAAAGTCGATCTCTTGCCCGTCTTTGCTGCGAAAATAACTGAGATTCCAGTCCTGCAGACAATGGTCGCGAGCCTTGAGGATTTCCGTGAAGGCGAGGTTTTCGAAGGCGGCTCCCACCAGGGGACTGGTCAGCAAAGGCTCCAGGGCCTGCCAGCCTTGCAACCGGCAGAGCAAACCGGTGTCTTGAAAGTAGAGTTTGGGAGCTTTGATCAATCGCTTGCTGAGTTCGCTGGTGAAGGCGGGCAGGCGTTGGATGATGAGCATTTGCTCGAGAGCTCCAGCCCAATCCATGACGGTGGAAACTTGCACTCCGGCGGCTGAGGCCAGGCTGGACAACTCGAGGACGTTGGCGGCGCGGCCGGCCAGCAGGGTCACGAATTTTAGGAATTGCGGAACCTTTTGAATTCCGGCTGACTGAGTCACGTCGCGCTCGAGCACCAACTGGATATATTCGTTGAGATAGCGGACCACCTGGGGAAGAGTGGTCGGATGGGCGTAAAGTTCAGGCCATCCTCCCCAGAGAAAAGATTGGACCAGCGGAAAGTCAGGGGCGGCCGAGGCGATCTCACTTATGGAGAGAGGATGCAAACGAATCGGGCTGGCTCGCCCGGCCAGAGATTCTCCTACGTTCTTGCGCAGAAAAATCAGGTTGGAGCCGGACAGCCAGAAATTTCGAGGCGCCGTCTTGCCGGCTTTTTGAGCGTCAACCAGTCTCTTCAGTTCGAGAAGAGCTGGGGAGCGTGCTGGACCTCGTCCAGAATCAGCGGCCCCGGGTGGGTCTGGAAGAAGAGCGCCGGGTCCGATTGCGCCAACTGGCGATTTTGCAGGTCATCCAGGGAAACGAAGGTGTATTCACCGCCGAGGCGCTCCAGTAGAGAGGATTTGCCGCATTGACGCACGCCGGTGACGATCCTGATGGGTTGCCGCCCGGCCTCCGGCCAGACGGCTTCCAGGTCGCGGGGAATCCACATTCGACCAATTTAGTCTGTCAGGCTAAATCGGTCAAGCGAAGCGCAATTCTCCGGCCGTCCTGGCTTTGGCCTCGTCCTGGCTGACGCCCTCGGCCAGCTCCACGCACAGAAAGTGGTCGCCCTTGCAGTCAAAGACGCCCAGCTCGGTGATGACGCGGTTGACGCAACCCAGGGCCGTGGCCGGCAGGGCCAGTTCGGCTTTCAGCTTGGAATCGCCGTCTTTGGAGGTGTGGGTCTGCAGCACCAGCGTTTTGCGCGCGCCGTTAGCCAGATCCATGGCGCCGCCCATGCCGTTGACCATTTTACCCGGCACCATCCAGTTGGCCAGGTCGCCGGCCTGGGAGACCTCCAGGCCGCCCAGAATGGCCACGTCCACATGGCCGCCGCGGATCATGGCGAAGGATAAGGAGGAATCGAAGGTGGAGGCGCCGCTGGCCAGCGTGACCGTTTGCTTACCGGCGTTGATGATCTGGGGGTCCAGTTCGTCTTCGGTGGGGAAGGGGCCCATGCCCAGCAGGCCGTTCTCGGAGTGGAACATCACCGAGATGCCCTCCGGCACGTAGTTGGCCACTTCGGTGGGCAGGCCGATGCCCAGGTTGACGATGTCTCCGTCGTTGAGTTCTTTACTGGCGCGTTGTGCGATTTGAGCTTTGCTCCACATTTTATGCTTCTCCTCGTACGGTGCGGTGTTCGATGGGATTCTCATGATCGGCCTGAAAGATATAATTGACAAACAAGCCGGGCAGATGGATGTCGTCAGCGTCCAGTTCGCCTACTTCCACCAGTTTGTCCACTTCCACCACGGTGATCTTGGCGGCCGTGGCCATCAGCGGATTGAAGTTGCGCGAGGTCTTGTAAAAACGCAAGTTGCCGAACTTGTCGCCGACGGCGGCGCGCACCAGGGCGAAATCGGCGTGCAGGGGCTTTTCAAACAAATACTTGCGCCCGTTGATTTCGCGCACTTCCTTGCCTTCGGCCACCTTGGTGCCTACTCCGGTGGGGGTGAAAAAACCGCCCAACCCGGCGCCGGCGGCCCGAATGCGCTCGGCCAGAGTGCCCTGAGGATTGAGCTCCACTTCCACCTCGCCGGCCAGGTATTGAGCGGAAAGATCCGGATTGCCGCCGATGAAGCTGCAGATGACTTTGCGCACCTGGCGATTTTTGAGTAGCGCGGCCAGACCGCGCCCCTGGTTGCCGCAATTGTTGCTCACGATGGTCAGGTCTTTGAGGTCACTCTGGGCGATGTGGTGGATGCACGCTTCGGGGTTGCCGCACAGGCCAAAACCTCCGGACATCACCGTCATTCCACTCTTGAGCCCGGCCAGGGCAACGGCTGCGTTGTCTACCACTTTGCTTTTCATGCGAACACCTCGTCCAAAGATTGCTCCACCAGTCCCACCACCTCGTCCAGTTCGGCCTTTTCGATGACCAGGGGCGGGGCCAGGTAGAGGAAGTTGTCACGCCGGAAGGTGTAAACCCTGCGTTTTTTCAAAGCCGCGTACAAGGCGTCCATCTTCTCGGCCGCCACGGGGGTTTTGTCTGGTTCGACCAGCTCCAGAGCCCAGAGCAGCCCGATTCCGCGCAGGTTGCCTACGAAAGGACGCGAGCTTTGCAGTTTTTTGAGCAACTGGCCCAGGTGTTCGCCTTTTGGGCCGACTTTCTCGATGATGCTGTCTTGCCGATAGCAGTCGATGGCCGCGCAGATGGCGGCACATACCAGCGGATGGGCATAGGTGGTCAAGCCGCAGAACAGGGTGTGGTCTTCAAAATAGCCGGCGATTTTGTCGCTCACGATAACCGCGCCGCCGGGTGCGTAACCGCCGGTGAGACCCTTGGCGCAGGTGATCATGTCGGGCACCACCCCCTCGTGATCGATGGCGAACCACTTGCCGGTGCGGCCGAAACCGCTCAGCACCTCGTCGCAAATCAGCATGATGCCGTGGCGATCACAGATTTCGCGGAGTCTTTTGAAGTAGCCGGCCGGAGCAGGAAAGACCCCGTTCGCCCCGGTCACACCCTCGACAAACACGGCCGCCACCGTCTCCGGGCCCGCTTCCAGCAGGCTGGTTTCCAGATCCAGAGCGCACTCGCGCGAGCAAGTCTCCGGCTGCAGATCGAACTTGCAGCGATAGCAGTAGGGATCGGTAAAGCGCACGATGCCGGGAAGCCCCGGTTCGAACAGTTCGCGGCGCGGATCGCCTGACAAAGAAAGCATGGCCAGAGTGGCGCCATGATAGCTGCGCGTGCGCGCCACCACCTGGTTGCGTCCGGTAACCATGCGGGCCATTTTCAGCGCGTTCTCGTTGGCCTCGGCGCCTGATAAGCAAATAAAACTCTTGCTCAACCCGGGCGGGGTAATCTCGGCCAGCAGTTGGCCTGCCCTGGCCTTGTCCGGAAAAGCGGCGGTGGGACTGGCCACCAGTCCGCGCTGCCCGGCCTCGGCCATGGCTTTTTGCATGCCGGCGTGACCGTGACCCAGGTTGGCGTTCCAGGTGGTGGAACCCAGGTCCCACCACCAATGCCCGTCGGCCGTCTGAAAGCGCGCCCCTTTCCCCCCGGTGATTTCCAGGGGGGCGGCTTTTTTCTGAGCGGTCCAGGTGTAGAAAACGCGTTCGCGCTGGGTGTCCAGGACCTTACTCATGCCAGCTTCGCGGCCACGTCCTTGCAAGCCTGAGTAAAGATGCCTTGGGCCACGATCATCTGTTCGCGGGTGATCACCAGTGGCGGCGACATGCGGATCGATTTGGTGCCGCATTCCAGTACCAGCAGGCCGCGCTGGTAGCAGAGGTTGGCCACTGCCTCGGCGATTTCGTGACGGGTGAACTCGATGCCGATCATCAGCCCTACGCCGCGAACCTCCTGGATGCCCGGCTGACCGGTGAGAGTCTCGCTGAGCAACTGTTTGAAAGCGTCGCCTACTACAGCCGCATTCTGGATCAGCCCGCCTTCGAGCAGGTCCAGGGTGGCCAGCGCGGCGGCGATGCACACGGGGTTGCCGCCACAGGTGGAACCGTGAGATCCGCCGGGCCAGGTCATGATTTCTTGACGCGCCATCATGGCGCCCAGCGGCATCCCGGAGGCGATGCCCTTGGCCAGGGTGATGATGTCGGGCCGCACGCCGAAGTGTTCGGCCGCGAACATCTTGCCGGTGCGGCCCATGCCCGATTGAACTTCGTCATAGACCAGCAGGATGCCGTGCTCGTCGCAGATGGCCCGCAGGTTCTGCAGGAAGCTGGCCGGCGGCACGATGTAGCCGCCTTCGCCCTGGACCGGCTCGACCACGATGGCGGCCACTTCTTGAGCCGGCACGGTGGTCTGGAAGAGGCGTTCGATGGCCTGCCAGTCGCCGTATTCCACATGATGAGTGCCCGGAGTGAGCGGTCCGAAGCCTTTGCGATATTTAGGTTTGCTGGCCGTCAGCGAGAGCGAGCCCAGCGAGCGGCCGTGAAAACCGCCGCGAAAGGCGATCAGCTGGCTGCGGCCGGTGTGGTAACGCGACAGTTTGATGGCCGCTTCCACGGCTTCGGTGCCCGAGTTGGTGAGGAAGGTCTGCCAGCCTTTTTCGTTATGGGGAGCCAGCTTGCCCAGGCGTTCGCAGAGTTCGCCGTAGCCCGGGTAGAAGAAGTCGGTGCCGCAGATGTGGATGAGCGTGTCTACCTGCTGCTTGACGGCGGCGGCCACGGCCGGGTGGCAGTGACCGGTGGAGGCGGTGGCCACGCCGGCCTGTACGTCCAGCAGCACATTCCCATCCAGGTCTTCGACCATGCAGCCGGAGGCGCGCTTGACCATAAGCGGGTAGCAGTGAATCAGCGAAGGCGACATATGCGGCTTCTGGCGGGCGATTTCGGCCTGGGCCAGGGGGCCGGGCATGGCTGTTTTGATGGATACGGGATGGGTGGAAAGATCGGTGACTTGAGACATAGATATTGCTCCTTAGCGGGTGATGGTGCGGCTTTGCTCGCGCATATAGCATTGCAGGGTGTACAGGCCGCCGATGTTTTTACCGGACGAGCCCGAGCCTTTCCATCCCCCGAAAGGCTGCACGCCGGGCCAGGCGCCGGTGGTGGCACCGGCGGGACGGTTGATATAAACGACGCCGGCTTCGATTCGATCCAGGAATTCTTCTACTTCACCGGTCTTTTCGGAGAAGAAGCCGGCGGTCAGACCCAGGTCGGTTTGATTGGCGCGGCGCAGTCCTTCGTCCAGCGACTGGACCTTTTCCACGCACACAATGGGTAGAAAAAGTTCCTGAACCATTAATTCGTGATCCTGGGGAAGGTCGGTTACGATGGTCGGCTTCACGAAATAGCCGCCGGCCAGGGCTCCCCCACAAATCTCGCCGCCGGTAACTACTTTGCCGTCTTTTTGGGCCATCGCGGCATACCGCTGGAAGTCTTCGTAGCCGGACTTTACGCCCACCGGACCCATGAAGACCTTTTTATCTTCCGGGTTGCCGATGACGGCTGCTTCGGCCACTTCCTTGAGCCGCTGCACAAACTTGTCGGCGATTTTTTCGTCGACGAAAACCCGCGAACAGGCCGAACACTTCTGGCCGCCCATTCCGAAGGCCGAGCGGAAGACGCCCTGGGCGGCCTTCTCGATGTCGGCATGTTCGGAAATGACGGCGGGGTTTTTGCCGCCCATTTCAGCGATGCACGGTTTCGGGTATTTGGCGGAAAAGTTCTTGTAGAGCTGGTTGAAGCCGATGTCATAGCTGCCGGTGAAGGTGACGCCGTCAACATCCGAGTGATCGATCAGGGCCTGGCCCACGGTGCGGCCGCTGCCCACCACCAGGTTGACCACGCCTTCGGGGAAGCCGGCCTGGTGGAAGATCTCGGCGATCAGCGCGCCCGAGATGGGCGTGTCTGAGGCCGGCTTGCCCACCACCGTGTTGCCGGTCACCAGCGCCGCCGCCATCGGGGCGCCCAGCAGAGCATAGGGGAAATTGAAGGGTGCCACCACCGCCCAGACACCGTAGGGGCGGAGCACGCTGGTGTTGGTGTCGTTGGGCGAGAGTTTGTTCATCTCACGGATGAACCCGCCATTTTCGCGCATCTGCTGAGCATAGTAGTCGTAGAGGTCGGCCGTCTCTTCGATTTCACCCAGCGCTTCCACCCGGTTCTTGCCGTTTTCCAGCACCAACCAGGCGGTCAGCTCCATCGAACGCTCTCGGATAATCTGAGCGGCGCGCTCGACCAGCCCGGCCCGCTCCTGCCAGGGGGTAGCCCGCCAGCCGGGGTAGGCCAGGCGGGCCGCGGCTACGGCCTGGCCTACGTCGTCGACCGTGGAGTTGCAAACCTTGCCGATGACCGTCTGATGATCGGCCGGGTTGGTGCTGCTGCTGAAGCTCTCCGAAATGCGCGCCTCACCCCCGATGTAGAACGGAAAGGTCGGGGCGGGCGCCCCCTTGATCTTGGCAAACGCCTTATCCAGTTCGCCGTGCAGCTCTTCGTTGTCGGCGGTCAGACTGGCGTAGGTGACTTTGAACTTCAACACAACGGCCTCCCGAAACAGGAAAAATGGACTACCAGCTTACCCTTCCCCGAGGCCTCCAAACCGTCGCCTGCCTGGGCTTGAGCAGGCTGCCTCCGCGCTGTTGTCGCTGGTCCACTGACCCATCGCGCTGCACCAACTTGAACTGTTGGGTGCGATAGGCGCTGCCGCGGATATGGAGTTTGGCGTCCTCCAGGGGGAACCAGTCAGGTGGCTCCAGGCCGCTGGCGTTAAAAAATCTTTCTTCTCGTCCTGGTAGGGCCGGAAGTTGCCCTCGGCGGGGCCCGGCCAGACGGCTGTACTCAGCAGCAGCAAAGCAACGGTTCTCATCGTCGGCCATTCGCCGTCCAAGGCAGGAAAGTCCCGCCGAGGTGAAATTAAACGGGATGAGCGCTTTCAAATTCCATTACTGCGCCGAGGGGTAGCAACTCCATGAACAAGCTTCGGCCTTACTTCCTGCTGTTGCGCTGCCTGCTCGAGCCATTGCTTGGCTCGGTGGCGATTCTTAGCCTTCACGATAAGTGGTCGGCCTGGGTGGGGCATCGGGGGGACATCGGAGAGGGCATTTGGGCCGGCTACGGCTTTATGATCTTCTTTGCCATGGCGCTTATCAACGGGCCCCTCGTCTGGGCCAGCCGGGAGGTTGCCAAATTGGCTACCGGCATGTGCCTGCTGGCCCTGGCCTGCTGGTGGCTCCACCCGCTCTCGCTGTTCCCCTTTCGTGCCCCTTTCTATCTCGGAGTGTGTGCCTTCTGGCTGTTCTGGCCTTACTGGATCGTGCGCAGGCAAGCCCCTCAAGGTCCTAAACCTTCCCTCGGCTTCACCAAGGCATAAAAAAGCCCCGGCCGAAGCCGGGGCTCTCTCGTGCACGAAGCGGGTGGACTAGAAGTCCATGTCCATTCCGCCCATGCCGCCCATACCACCCATGCCGCCCATGCCACCCATACCGGGCATGCCGCCGCCGCCAGGGCCGCCTTCGTCCTTGGCCGGACGGTCGGTGACCATGACTTCGGTGGTGAGGACCATCGAGGCGATGGAGACCGCGTTCTGCAGAGCCGAACGGGTCACTTTCAGGGGATCGACGATGCCGCTCTTGACCATGTCGACATACTTGTCGTTGAGAGCGTCGTAACCCTGACCGGCGGGTAGAGTCTTGACTTTCTCGATGATCACGCCGCCTTCAACACCGGCGTTGAAAGCGATCTGGCGGGCTGGTTCGACCATGGCGGCGCGCAGGATTTCCACGCCCACCTGTTCGTCGTGATCCAGGCCTTTGAGGCCGTCCAGAGCCGAGATGGCGTTGATCAGGGCGGTTCCGCCGCCGGCCACAATGCCTTCTTCGATGGCCGCGCGAGTGGCCGAAAGGGCGTCCTCAATGCGGTGCTTCTTCTCTTTCAGCTCGGTCTCGGTGGCCGCGCCCACGCGGATGACGGCCACGCCGCCGACCAGCTTGGCCAGGCGTTCCTGCAGCTTCTCCCGATCATAGTCACTGTCGGTGTTCTCGATCTGGTGACGGATCTGGTCGATGCGGCCCTTGATATCGGCCTCGTTGCCCTTACCCTCGACGATGGTGGTGTTTTCCTTGGTGATGTGCACCTTGGAGGCGCGGCCCAGCATATCCACCGACATTTTGTCCAGTTTGATGCCGAGTTCCTCAGAAACCACCTGACCACCGGTCAGAACGGCGATGTCCTTGAGCATTTCCTTGCGGCGGTCACCGAAACCCGGGGCTTTGACGGCGCACACGTGCAAAGAACCACGGAGGCGGTTGACCACCAGGGTGGCCAGCGCTTCGCCTTCCACGTCTTCGGCGATGATCAGCAGCGGGCGTTGCATCTGCAGCACGCGCTCGAGCAGGGGAAGCATCTCCTGCAGGTTGCCGATCTTCTTTTCGGAGATGAGGATGAAAGGATCCTGGAGGACCGCTTCCATACGCTCGGAGTCGGTCACGAAGTAAGGCGAGATGTAGCCCTTGTCGAACTGCATGCCTTCCACGTGCTCGATTTCGGTCTTCATGGTCTTGGATTCTTCGACCGTGATGACGCCGTCTTTGCCCACCTTGGAGATGGACTCGGCGATCAGCTCGCCGATGGTGCTGTCGTTGTTGGCGGAAATCGAAGCGACCTGCGAGATGGCTTCGTTGCCTTCGACCTTGACGGCCACCTTCTTCATGGCTCCGACCACGGCTTCGAGAGCCTTGTCCATGCCGCGCTTCATGAAGATGGGGTTGGCGCCGGAGGCCACGTTCTTGAGGCCCAGCTTGATGATGGCCTGAGCCAGCACGGTGGCGGTGGTGGTGCCGTCACCGGCGATGTCATTGGTCTTGGAAGCCACTTCACGGACCAGTTGGGCGCCCATGTTCTCGAAAGGATCGGAAACTTCGATTTCCTTTGCGACGGTGACGCCGTCCTTGGTGATGGTGGGGGAGCCGAACTTCTTTTCCAACACCACGTTGCGGCCACGCGGCCCGAGGGTTACTTTGACGGCATTGGCCAGAAGGTCGGTGCCGCGCTCCAACGCCTTGCGGGCGTTCTGATCATACTTCAGCATTTTTGCAGACATAGTTTTTGCTTCTCCTATTTCGTGTAAACGCCCAGAACTTCGCTCTCTTTGAGGATGAGATAGCTCTCACCATCGAGCTTGATTTCCGTGCCCGAGTACTTACCGAACAAAATCTTGTCGCCGGATTTGACTTCTAGGGGCTGAACGGTGCCGTTGTCGAGT
Organism: Vulcanimicrobiota bacterium; assembly: GCA_019637395.1. GTDB lineage: Bacteria > Vulcanimicrobiota > Xenobia > Xenobiales > JADMJV01 > JADMJV01. The sequence goes on along the minus strand of JAHBVR010000006.1, from coordinate 179,415 downwards.
ACCCGGCCCGGTCCCGCCGCCAGCACGGTGCCGCGCAGGGGCTTCTCCTGAGCCGTGTCGGGAAGAAAGATGCCGCTGGCGGTCTTCTCTTCCTTCTCGTCGGCTTTCACCACCAGGCGGTCGCCCAGGGGTTTCAGTTGCGTTTGAGTGGTCGTCATGCGTCCTCCAAGGATCCATGCGATTTATCGCATGTTGAGGGGCATGAGATACCCGAGGGGTGTAGGAGTTTAAACTTCGCCGAACACTTCTGCCGGATAACGGCAAACTTCGATGGGCAGGGACTGGCGCACTTGCTCGCCGTTGCTGAGAGTCAGCCCCACCCGGAATCCATAGTGCACCTTGAAGGTGTTCCATTGGCCCGAAGCCGGCGAGTTCAAATCGATGGGGAATTCAAAGAAGCCCTGCATAGGATACTCCAATTCCGCTTCGGGCACGATGTCTTGAGTCTGAAGGCTGGTCACTTTCCTGTGGTTGTATTCTTTTTGAGTGGACTCCTCGATGGCCGCGAAGCGGAAGGAGAGCGAACGGGGCAGAGGCCCGTCTGAAACCTTGTTGATTTTCAGTTCACCGGTCAGGCTCTGGCCCGGCTCCACCTGGCAGCTGTCCAGGCGCACTTCCAGTTCCACTCCCCCGGCCGGCAAGACGAACCAGTGCTGTTCGCGGTTGGCCGTGCCTTCCAGGGCCAGCACCGGGATATTGATGCGGTGGATGGCGTCGCGCCGGAAAAAGGGCAGACCGGAGCCGGCCCCTTTGCGCTTCGCTTTCAGGACGTAAAGACAGCGCAAGTCCTGGCTGAAATAGGTGGGGGGCAAGTCCGGGGGCAACACGAACTGGAAGGAGGCCGGACCCTGACTGCAATCTACCGTAGCGGTCAGTTCGAAGAAGGGCACCACGTACTGGAAAGCGAGATTGCCGGCGCCCAAAACTTCCTCGCCCTGCAGCGTGAGATGAACCAACGGCTCGCCGGCCCCGTGTACGCGCACCACTCCGGAAAGCGTGTCTCCGGGGCGCATGGTGGCGGTAATCAGGTCGATCTCGATCTCGTTCAAAGCATCCCCGTGTTCTAGGGTTGACCACCGTCTTCCCCCAGAACCTCTGCTTTTTCGTTTCAGGCGATCTGGGCTTTACGCTGTTGGGCTCGCTGCATTGCCCAGCTGCGCACAGCCGCGTCGCGATCGCGCAGGCCCAGATGGATCCACTCGTCGCCGAGGGACTCTTCCAACATCTGGAAGGCTCGCCTGCGCAATCCCGAGCGCTGGCTTTGGCGCAACTGGAGCAAGACTTCGGTCTGGCGCTCCGGGCTAATTTCGCGAGAAAATTTCTGCAACAACTCGAGCACGGCCTGGCCGGCGGTCTCTTCGCCTTCTCCTTGCTTGATTTGGGTCATGGCCAATTCCAAAACCTGGTCCGGAGGTTCGCCCAGACGCACACATTCGAGCAAGCCGGCTCGATGTAATTCTTCGTTGGCCAGCGGTAGATCCGGGTCGTTGTGATTGCTGCGGCAAGCCCAGTGGGCCACGCGGGTGCGCCACTCGGGCGGCAGACCCTCGTCTCCCAGAGCCAATCTCAAGCCGGCGCAGCGGGCGCGGGAGCTCACGGCGTGACTGTTGAGCAGGCGGCACAGGGAATCGAGCACCAGTTCCTCGGCTTCCCCTCGCCAATCCTCGATTAACCAGCGCAACAGCGGCAAGAATTCTTCTTCGCTGAGCGCTCCGCTACGGCCGGGGCCGCAGTGCAGGCAGAACAGGTAGTCGCGAATCAAAGCCCGGTCCAGATGCTGGCGTTGCAGCAACCAGAAAAAGGCCTGCAATCCCCCGGGCCCGGGACCGATATAGCTGCCGTAGAGTTCGGTGCGCACCGCCTCGCTGACACCCTGGTGAGCGTGCAGCATCTGCAGCATCTGGTCACAGAATTCCACGTTTTGCAGCAGCCCGGGTTGAAAGGAGCGGTAGCCCCAACGCACGGAAACCTGATCCAGCAAGGGTAAAATAGCGGCGAGAGCGGGATCGAGTTGACTCATAAGTCGAATAATTTTCAAGCAAGCCTCCAGGATTCCTGCTCCGAGATCAAGCAAGCAGGCTCCATGAAAGTGGTGGTGCTGCAGCCCAGCTTCTTGCCCTGGCAGGGGCACCTGGATCAATATGCCTGGTGTGACCGCTTTGTGCTTTATGACGATGTGCAGTTCGATAAGCACGGCTGGCGCAACCGCAATCGCATCCTGACCGCTCAGGGGGTGGCCTGGCTGAGTATTCCCGTCAAGGCCAAAGGCGCTCCGCTGGTCAACCAGATCGAAGTGGATTACGCTCAGCCCTGGCGCCGCAAGCATCTCGAGACCCTGCGCCAGGCTTATTCCAAGGCGCCCTTTTTCGACTGGCTTTATCCCGATTTGCAGCGTTACTATGCCAACGACTGGAACCGGTTGCTCGATTGGGATGTGGAGGGCTTGAAGTGGCTGACCGAACGCCTGGGGCTCTCCTGGAAGGCCGTCTTCTCCTCCGATCTGGGCGTTCCGGGCCAGAAGACCGAGCGCCTCATCGCGATTTGTGAGAAGTTGGGAGCGACCGAGTATCTCACGGGAGATGCCGCCCGAGATTATCTGGATGAAGCTCAGTTCGAGAAAATTGGCGTCAAGGTTCGCTGGCATGGTTACCAGCACCCGGTCTACCCGCAGCGGGGAGGGGAGTTTGTCTCCCACCTGTCCGTCGTGGACCTGATGTTCCAGCTCGGGCCGGACAGCCTCAAGAGACTGCGGCGTAGTTTTTGACCGCCTGCAGAGCGTAGTACAGGAAGAGCTGGATGCCCACTTCGGCGCTGTAATACTGGAGCATGAAGGTGCGGCAGTCGCGGGCCACTTCTTCGCGATAGTCGGCGTTGACCAGCAGTTTCTCGATGGCTTCAGCCAGATTGGTGCGGTCGGCGCACACCCAGGGGATTTTCGTATCCAGCCCCCACAGTTCCAGATGGCGATTGAAATTTTCGCGGTCGGTGGCCTGGATGGTGGGACGGCGCAAGAACATGGCTTCGTTGCCGGTCATTCCCATAAAGCCGCGCAGTTGGTGAAAGGCGATGTCGCAGTCCAGCCGGGCCTGCAGGATCTTGTGATGGGGCACACCCGCCAGCTGCATGAAACGCACCTGGGGAAAGCGTTCTTTTAAGACCTGGGCCGCTTCCAAGAACGAAGCCGTGTCTTTGTGGTAAAGATAGCGATGCTGGCTGGCGTGGGGCAGGCTGGGGGTATGCAGCACGCGCAAGATACCGTCTTTTTGGGAAAGCGGCTCGCGCAGTTCCAGAGTGTCCAGCACGGTGGGGTAAAAGCCGTGATAGAAATGCGCGCCCGGATACATGCGCAGCACGTGGGGCAGACCCGTGAGGACCGTCTTTCCGGGCCGTTGCCTGGAAGCCACCCCCGTGTGCACCCGCTGCCCCACATAAAAATGCAGGTGCGGCTTGCGCCGGGCGATTTCTTGAAAATCAGCCGGCCAGCCCACCGTCTCCACCTCGTCTTCCTCTAAAAAGACCAGCAGATCGGCTTGCTTGAGCAGGTCTTTGATCTCGGGTGACCAGCCCGGCCTGGTGTAGATCACGTTACACTCGGGGCTGGCCGGCTCGATGAAGGGATGCGGTTGGTGGCAAAGCACGTGGGCGCGACTGTGGCTGTGGCGATTGATGGCCAGGGCGTGCTGCATACCCGATCCGGCCACGTTGTGCAGATCGATGAAGAGCAGGCGCAACTGTGCTTCCGAGCCGGAGCGATAACGATCGAGCCAGGAGAGGGCTGGTAGACCTGCCAGGTTCACCTCGATATCAAACATTTGCGTCAGGCCGTCGTTGGCTTCCAAAAACGGACTGGTGCCGGCCGTGCCCGTGCGCCCCTGGTTCAAGGATACGCGGAATTGCTCAGGCTTGAGTTGTTCGCGCAGCAACTGACGTAAATCCAGATCGGCCTCGGCCAGGGCGAATTCATTGTCGTAGTCTGCATAACGGAAACGGCGGAGCCCGCCCGCAAAGCCCAGATTGACCGGCTCTTGGAAGTGGACCCGGCCTGTTTCGGCGACCAGTTGGCGCAGCCGGGCCACCGGATCGGCGGCCCGGCTCAGGGGGGCGAGGCTTTCCTCCAGGGTCAGGACGGGTCCGCTGGCCGGCCCGCGCGCCACCACTTCGAGTTTACCTCGAGAAGCCGAACAACGCTGCCAGTGGACGCCCATCTGTGTCACCAGGTCGGCCAGTAAATCCCAGTCGCTTTCTTGCGATGAGGTCAGTAAAAGGTCGGGCTTTTCTTCCAGGAGTGCGCGGCGGGCGGCGGCCAATCGCCATTCCAGACCTCCGGGCGGCTGCACTGAGTACTCTTCAAAGGAGCGCATGGGGAAAGGACAGGCCTCGAGAGACCATTCGGAGCCGGCCACCACGCACCGCCCTTCGTGGCGGCCGTCCACAAAATAGCCGGTGAGCGCCGCCAAGAAGTCCTTCATCGCTTCGGCGCCATTGCTCAAGCTGAGGATTTTCAGGGAAGCGCCTCCCACCAGGGGGATGGGAGGCCGAAGCTCAGGGCGCGTTCATGGTAGGCCGCATAAGGATAGGCGAATTGAATCACGCCCTCGTGATCACAGCGGCGCATGGCCTCGAATCCCTGGCCGCAGACTGCTTCCGGCCTGATGTAACGCACGCTTTCAGGCAACACCCAGTAGCTCCATGTCTCCAACTGGCGGCCTTGTTCGTCGATGACCGGCCCGCGGAGCGGCTCGGGAGTAACGAAGTAGCGATTTTGCAGAGCAAAATCCGGCAAAAAAGCCAGGCTGGTGGTGTTCAGGGTCACCCCCAGGCCCAGAATCCAGCCGCCGTGGTGCTGGATCCGTCCGAAGGAAGAATCCGGTCCGGCGGGATGTTCCACCTCTTCCTGAGCATGGGTCAACTCGTCCGCCAGCGGACCGCAGGCGGCCACCGACCACCAGTAATTGAGGCCGCGGCGCACGCCCGGTCGCTGGCGAAAAAGCTCGGGCACGGCGCCGATATTGGCCGGCGTGTTGCGGACGTCAAACACGTAGTGGCCGTGAAAATAATCGGCATAACCCTTCCAGGGGCGCTCCGAGGGGTCGACATTCCAACTGAAGGAAGGCATGGTCAAGCTACCCTGGGGACCCAGATAATCCAGTAAAGAGTCGATGAACTCATTCGGACTCAATTCCAGGTAGCGGAGGCGCGAGAAAGAGGTATGCAGGTAGACCAGTCCGCCCACCGGCACTTCCAACCGCTCCAGGAGCCGGTGCAGCGAGTTCACCGCCGGGCGCACACGGCGTAGAGGAACCAGCAGTAGTCCTCGAGTTCGTTGCCCATCTGGTAGAGGGCGGTCAAAAGCGGCTCTTGCCAATCGGCCATCTGGGCGCTGGAAAGCGGCTTGAAGAAGCAGCCGCGCACTTCCAGCACGTCCAGGCCGGTGGCTTCCAGTTCCGCCCTTAAAGTGTAGCGGTCGTAGGTGCGCTGATTGCCCACTTCCCGGTCGCGCTGATTGGCCTCCATGGGGCTGGCTTCCATCTTCATGTAGCAGCCCAGTCGGCGGTGGAACGAGCGTCCATTGGGAACGGTGACGATGATTCTGCCTCCCGGTTCCAGCCAGGTTCCGGCCTGCTTCAAAAAATCGACCGGGTCGGATAGATACCGCAACATGTCGCCGGCGATGATGGTGGTAAACTTACGCTGCGGTTGAAACTCTTGAAACAGGCAGTGGTGCACCGTAACCCGCGCATCACCACTGAAGGTCAAGCGCGCGTGCTCCACGTGGTTCTGAGCACCTTCCACCACGTCCAAGGTCTGGCAGTCCAGTTCCAGCAACTGGCGCGTCCATTCTCCGTCGATATAACCCAGCTCGAGCAGGTGGGCGCCGCGCACCTCGGGCAGGCAGCGCTGGATGACGAACTGCTTGGTGCGGTTGTCGATGCCCTTTTGCAGGTCGCTGTGATAGTAGTGGCCGGCGGCCCGGTCCACTTCCTGGCGGATTCCGTCCAATTTCATAGTGCTGAACTTGCCCGAGGGAGCGTCTTAATAAACAAGCAGGATCCAGGCCCATCAGCTCGTAAGGCCAACCGCCCATGAAGACCATTCTCGTTACTGGCGGCGCCGGGTTTATCGGCAGCAACTTCGTCCGCTATATGTTGAATAAATATCCAGATTACAAGATCATCGTGCTGGATCTGCTGACCTACGCGGGCAACCCCGACAACTTGCCCCAGGAATACATCGATCCCGGTGATGGACAGCAAGGCCGCCTGGTCTTCTGGTATGGCAATGTTACCAACGGTGAACTGGTGGGTCGCCTGGTCGGACAGTCGGACATGGTGGTCCACTTTGCGGCCGAAAGCCACGTCACGCGCTCGATCTACGACAACAAGGTCTTCTTTGAAACCGACGTGATGGGGACTCAGGTGGTGGCCAACGCGGTGCTCAGTCATCGGGACCGCATCGAACGCTTCATACACATCTCCACTTCCGAGGTCTATGGAACGGCCGAGAGTGAACTGATGGACGAGGAGCATCCGCTCAAGCCCATGTCGCCCTATGCCAGCGCCAAAGCCGGGGCCGACCGGTTGGTTTTCAGCTACTGGGCCACTTATCAAATCCCCGCCGTGATTATCCGTCCTTTCAATAACTACGGGCCTTTCCAGCACCTCGAGAAAGTGGTTCCCCGTTTCGTAACGGCCTGTTTGTTGGGCGAGCCGCTCACCGTGCACGGCGACGGTCAGGCCAAGCGGGACTGGCTGTTCGTGGAAGACCACTGCCGGGCCCTGGATTCGGCCTTACACAGCAATGTGAATAAACTGCAGGGTGAGGTCATCAACCTGGGCTCGGGCCTCTCCTATAGCGTGCTGGAGATTGCCGAGAAGATCAAAGCGCATATGCAATCGGACAGCGAAATCAAACTGGTGGGAGACCGTCCCGGCCAGGTTTTTCGCCACACCTCTTCAGTTGCCAAGGCCAAGGAACTGCTCAAATGGGAGGTCTCCACCCATTTTGATGAGGGCCTGGACCGGACCATCCAATGGTATCGTGATAACAGCAAGTGGTGGGACAAGACCTTATGGCTGCGCAAGGTGCCCATTCGCACGGCGACCGGCAAGATTGAGTTCCACTAACCCTCGCCGGCTGCGTGTCGACTATCTGCACTACCCCAGAAAATTTCGGGCCCGCCATTTTCGCTGGGACCTGGATCGGGGATTCCGTCTGGAGGTGTTGGCTGCCGGGCAGTTCTGGCTGTCACTGCTGGATGGAGAGGGTGTTGAACAGGCCATCGAGCCCGTACCCCAGGCCCAGGAACAAGATTTCTTGTTGCAGGTGGCTCGCTCCAGTCCGGGAGTCTGGCCAGATTGGGAACGCACGCGACTGTCTGCACATACGATTTGCGCCATTTTGAGCGACACCGGCCGGCCGTGCCGAGTTCCCCGCGATTGGCCAAATCTGGTCCTGTGGGTGCGCCAGCCGATGCTGGCGGGAACCGTGTGGACCGGGAATGACTTTTTCACGCCGGAGCAAACTCTTTACCAGTGGGGTCGAGTCGGACGGAGAGTGCAACGGCGATCCCGCTGGCGGCCGTTGCTCCCCTGGTAATGAATTGAAGGAGAATTCCATGCTGCGCATCGTGCGGAAGTTCGCAACCATCCTTATGCTGGCGGCGGCTTGCCTGGCTCCGGCCCGGGCCGATAAAAGTCAGATTCCGGGCACGGACGTCTGGGTCGCGGGAGTCCCTAGCGAACAGTTCGTCCATTTCGCCGCGGCTGAGGGTGATGGTCGTCAGCGCATGCAGAACTGGTGTTGGGCCGCCTGCATCCAGATGGTGCTCAACTATCATGGCCTCTACGTCAAGCAAGAAGATATCGTGAAACGAGTTTTCGGGGGGGCCGTCGACCGGCCGGCCGGGCCCCAGGAAATTCTCTATGCGTTGCAGGGATGGGCCCCCGATTCGCGGGGGCGCACGTCGGCGGTGGAAGCCGACAGTCGCAATCTGGACCCGTCCTCGGTGATCCAGGATCTTGAATATCGCTGGCCTCTGATCGTGGGACTCCAGGGAGCCGGCAACACCGGTCACGCTTACGTGCTCACGGCCGTCTATTATAAAGTGGTGCAGGGGCAGCCCTATATTCAGGGCGTGGTGCTGCGCGATCCTTATCCCACCAAGCAGAGCCGGCTCGAGATGGGTATGCAGGAGTTTATGCAGCGCTGCACTTTCGCCACCCGCGTGCACGTGCGCAGGATGTAATGAAAGCTTCGCAACTTCTACACACGGCTTTTGTGTGCGACGGCCACGCCGACACCTTTCGCAACATCGTCAAAAAGGGCGGGGACTTCCTGCGTGGCAGCGGTGGTTGGCACTGCAGTCTGCCCCGCATGCGCCAGGCCGGATTGAATCTTCAAATCGAGGCCGTCTATACCAGTCTGGAGGAAGTAGGACCCATCGGTACCGCCGTGGCTCTCCAGGTCATCGAGAAGATCCACCAGACGGTGGAGGCTTCCGCGGGGCGTCTGCGTTTGGTCCAGAGCCGTACTCAACTGGCTGAGCTCATCACCCGCGGTGGCCAGGGAGTGTTGATCTCTCTGGAGGGCGTCGACCCCTTGCTGGGCAACCTGGAATTGCTGGACGCCTTTTACCGCCTGGGCCTGCGCGCCCTCGGCCTGACTCACAATCATAATAGCCCGGCGGCCGGTGCCTGCGGAGCCAACCCGGTGGCGGGACTTTCCGCACACGGCCGGGAGCTGTTGGACCGGATGAGCGAACTGGGAATCTTGCTGGATACCGCCCATCTGGGCCGTCAGGCTTTCGATGAAGCCCTGGAGCACTATCGGGGACCGATGATCAACAGTCACAGTTGTTGTCAGAAGTTTGTTCCCGGCGAACGCAACCTGGAAGATGCTCAGATCAGGGCCCTGGCTGACAGCGGTGGTCTGGTGGCGGTGACCTTTGTGCCGAAATTCCTGGTCACCGAAGGCACCAGCAGCAGCCGGGACGTGTTCCGCCATCTGGAGCACATGGTCGAAGTGGCGGGGATCGATGCGGTGGCTATCGGCTCGGACTTTGACGGGGTGGAAGTACTCCCCGGTGACCTGCAGGATCCCCGTGACCTTGTGCACCTGGTGGAGCGCATGCTGGAGGCCGGCTGGAGCGACTCGGATATCGCCAAAATTCTCGGTGGTAACTGGGTTCGCGTCCTGGGCAGCGTTTTACCGAATTAGGAAAGGACTCCTACCCCGGGAAGCGAAACCGGCCCGCCACGGGACTCCGTAGGAGGTATTTTCATGTCCAGTAATTTCAAAAAATTCACTTTAGCGGCCGGCCTGGTTCTGACCCTGGGCTACCTGGCCGGTTGCGGCACCCGAGGTGAGAATACCGGCTTCGGAGAGGAAGAGAGCGGTCCGGCTGCTGGTCTAGGCACCGGCGGTAGCACCGCCACCGGCACCGCCACCGGCTCGGGCCTGACGGGCGGAGCCACCGGGACGGCTACCCCGGACCCGGCCTTCCCATCCACGGTGGCAACTGGATTAACGGTCTCCAATATGCTGCCGGCTGTTTCTGGCGGTGGCGGAGGGTCCGGCGCCTCGAATCCGCCCACGCGCCTGGGGATGGGGGTGTTTTCGTTTGGGACACTCCCGGTTGTACTCCAAGGTTTTGGCAACTCCACTTTAGGGTCGGGCCGAGTAACGATTTTGTCGCGCAATCCTGAATCGCCGTCAGGCACCAGCAATATCGTTTTGGCTCCCAATGCGGGCACGGCAAGTCCCTTAACGATCACCAATCCATTTGGGATGCTGGTCGATGGAAGCACTATCTATGTCGCCGACAATGCGTCGGGTGCCGGCATCGGACGCCTCATTCGCTACACCAATATACAGGCGAACGGTCAGTGTACTGCCGACCAACTTGCTATCAATCTGAACTCTCCAGTGGACATCGCTCGCGAAGGCAATTTTCTCTACGTGGCCGAGCTTGGCACCGGCGCGGTGGGACGAATTAGTCGAATTGATCTCACTGCCCCGTTCCCTAATTCGACCATCTTTGTGCCCCAGGTCAATTTTTGTACCTCCCTTGCCGTCGACACTGCCAATGGGCATCGGTTTCTCTACTTCACGGAGAACGCTGCTGGTTCCAGTGGCAGTGCTCAAGGTGGAGTGATTCGTATCGACCTGGCTAACTACATCGCAGGTAGTGGCATTCAGAATCCGGCTCCGCCTCCCCCACAAAACACAGGTGTGCAATTGATTTTGCCGGAAACCGGGGCGACCGCTTACAATAATCCGTTTGACCTTGCCACAGACGCTTTCAGTAATCTTGTGATTACGGAGGGCCTGAATGTCAGCGCCACCGGCCTTCTGAATCCTACCACCAATCCGGGAGCCTTGCGCGTGGTGGCTGGCGGCGCTACGCCAGCTATTACCAGCAAGGTCGTGCTGCAAAACAGTGGCTCAGGGGGGGCCACCGGCCTGAGCGCCTTGCGCGGTATCCACCTGTTCAATGAAGATACAACGGGTGCGGCTGTAAGCGTCTTCTTTACTGAAGGCAACACCAATGCGACCGCCACTACGTTGCGCCAGGTTACTTTCCGCACCAGTGACGCAGCCATCTTCCGTCATCTACAGTTGGATAACGGAAAGCTTTCGCCGCTCGATACGCTCTTTGACGCGGGTGATACGACTGCCACGCCGGTCGTTAGACCCAATGTCAAGTATTGTGTCGGAGCTTTTGGCGGCGGTAGCCAAGGACAAGTGCTCGATCTTCGTTAGGCAATCGAGCCACTCGGCAAAAGAGACCTGGTCGAGCCAGGTCTCTTTTGCTTTACAGGAGGCCGGGCCCGCCTGAAAGAAAATCAAGCCATGCGTTGTCTTACAGTTGTCTTCATCGCTCTCACCGTCGCGGCCTGGGCGGACGAACCCGCCGCCTTCTCGTTTCCGACCTGGCAGCGGACTTCTTCCGGGATCAAGATGGTGACGGCGCAGAAGCCGACCAGCATCTATTTTCGCCGCCTCCCTGAAAAGCTCGTCATCGAGTTTGCCGGTGTCCAGAGCCGCGGGGGAACCCCCGGGGCTCCCAAAGTTGCCGGCATCAGCAACATCCGCTGGATTCAGCCCGACCTCTCCCACGTGGCCTGCGAAATCGGCTTGAATTATCGGATTCCCGCCGATCAAGTCAAGGTTACCGCCGAAGGTGTGGAAGTCGACCTGGACTACAGTTGGGAAGATCGCATCCGGCTCTCACCGGCGGTGGTCTGGACGCGCATGGAGCGGGCCCAGGCAGGACGCTATTTGCTGTGGAACCAGCTCCAGCTGGATCCCTCTGACCCCGCGGCCAGTCTGGAGCTCGGCCTGGCCAAAGATCGCACCGATAGCCGAGAAAAACCGACGGAAATGATCAGGCGCGTGGGCGCACTGGCCGGCGTCAACGGAGGTTACTTCGCGGACTCGGGCGGTCCTCTGGGGGTGGTTTTCAAAGGCGGCAAGCTGGTCAGTCCTCACGTGGGACGGCGGCCACCACGGACCACTCTGGGGGTGATGAAAGATCACAGCATCACCTTTGATCAAATGGTGGCCAAGAAGGGTCAACTGGCTTCGCGCTCCGGAGAAACCTGGAACGATGTCGAGCTGGCCCTGGGTGGAGGCCCGCGCCTGTTGCGCCGGGGTCAGGTCGCCCTGACCACCGATGAAGAGGAACTCGGGCCTCGAGGCAACGATATTACCCGCGTCACCGCCCGGACCGCCGTGGCCACCACCAAGGACGGCAAGGTGATGATCGTGACCGCTTCGGGCTACAATGACAATCATCTGCAGGGCTTGCGTCTGGAGGAACTGGCCGGCGAGCTGTTGCGCCGGGGCGGCAGTGAAGCCATGAACCTGGACGGTGGCGCCAGTACGGTCATGGCCGTGGCCGATCAGGTGGTTTCCACGGGTCCGGGCTCTCCGCGTCTGGAGAAGGCCGTGGCGACCACCCTGTTGATCAAGGATGGGCGAGCCCAGGGCTATCCCTACCGGGTTCAATTGAGCAGCAGCCAGAGCGACCTGCCCGCCGATGGTTCCAGCCGCTTGCGGCTGGAGGCTCGCGTGACCGATGCCGCCGGTCGGTCTGTGCCGGATGGCGTCCCCGTGCGCTTCTATGCCGAACGATTGGGGTTGAGTAAAGCCGTAGCGAACACCGTCCATGGCAGCGCGGCTGTAGAGGGGATTTCTCTGGCCAGTCCCGGTAACGCCAAGGTTTTTGCCGATTGTGCCGCCGCCCGCGGGCAGGCCGAAGTTCGCCTGACGGCCGGTCCGGCAGGGCGTTTATGGACACTGCTTCAGCCGGCCGCCGCTCCCGGTAAGTATTCCTTGACGGTGCAGGCGGTGGACCGCTGGCAGAACGGTGTCAGGAATGTCTCCATGACCTTGCTGGAGAAATCGCAGCTAACGGGGGCTAATGGCCAGACGACTTTTGAGGTCTTGCAGGCGCCCGGCAGTCCGGCCCGGACCTTAACGGTGATGGCGGATGGTGGGCTGAGCGCCAATGTGGCCGTCCCTGCCGGTCCGGCGCTGCTGCTCCCCACGCCGGAGCCCTCGCCCGTTCCGAGTCCTGCTCCCGACGGGACTTCCATAGAATAGGGGCGAACCCCGGGCCGCATGCGTAAGACCATTTTTTGTTTTTGGGCCGCCCTTTCGCTGGCGGCCGCCGCACAGCCCGCTCCCCTGGATTCCGCCGGGGTTTACGATAAGCTCTGGGTGCAGACATCGGCTGATTATCGCGCCCATTGCCTGCAGACCTATGGATGGGCCACGCGCTCGCTGCGCGAACGGGCCAGCCTGGAAGGGCGCCACGATGCCCGGGGGCGCCTGGTGGAGACGAACAACGTGCAGGAGCGCCCGCTGGCGGTCATCATGGACCTGGACGACACGGTCATCGACATGTCCGTCTACCGCACTTTTCTCCATGCCATGGGCCGTGATTTCGAGTTGGAGACCTGGAATGCGTTCCTGGATTATCAGGCCGATCACGCCGAGGCTTGCCGTTCCGTGCCCGGGGCCCTGGAATTCATCGCGGAGGCGGAGAAGCTGGGCTACACCGTCTTTTTCATCTCCAATCGAACCGAAGAGACCCGGCCTCAAACCATTCGCGTCCTGGAGAAGCTGGGGGTCAACACCAGGGATCTGGACAAGCGCATGATGTTGGATGCGGGTTCCGAGGAGGACGCCAGGCAGGCGCGGGCGCTCATGGCCCGTCTGGGTATTGCGGAGTCTTCCCGTGAGGGCCAGGCTTTGCTGAAGGCCCAGAGTCGCAAAGAGCGGCGGCGCCTGCAGGTTAGCCTGGAATACCGTCCGGTCGCCTTGATTGGGGATGATCTGGGCGACTTTCTTTCCTTCGTGCCCGAGGCCGGCGCCTCGCCTGAGAAAGTCATGCAGGCCCGTTATCAGGCCGTGGCCGACGAGCGTGAGCGCCTGGGCCGCCAATATTTCATTCTGCCCAATCCTATGTACGGCAACTGGAGTCCCGGCGGCACCCTCCCCAAGAAAGGTGCCGCCGGCTACCTGAGAGATGATGGCTTTCTGGACTACTATCGCAGGAGAGGGGGAAAGTAAGGAGGGCCGGCCCTACCGGACCGACCCTCGCTTCAGGAGAGACTCTTCCCTCTAGAAGTTGCCCCAGATGTGCTGGTTGGTGACTTCGTGGTGGTAAATGATCTCGCCGGTTTTGACCTGGGTGCCCAGTTCCTTGGGCGAGCGTTCGGCAGCGGCGACTTTACGCTCCACGTACTTGTCCTTGTTGTCACTGCCCAGCACTTCTTCCATGAAGCTGCTGGCCTTGAACAGGCGGATGGCGTCGTAGATGTTGCCGGGCAGGTATTTGGTGCGGGTGCGGCGGTTCTCGGAGGTGATGGTTTCGGTCATCGGGCCTTCGAGGCCGGTGCGCAGTAGAGCATAGAAGGCCAGATAGGGGTTGGCGTCCGGTGCCACCGTGCGCACTTCGATGCGGGCCGATTTTTCGTTGCCCAGGGGGATGCGCACCATGGAGGTGCGGTCCACCGGCGAACTCTTGATCTGGTTGGGAGCTTCGAAGTGCGGGTCAAGACGGCGGTAAGCGTTGACCGACGGATTGAGGATCAGACACAGGTCGTTGGCGCTGTTGAGAATCCGATCGACGAATTCCCAGGCGAACTTGCTGATCTTTTCCTCGCCGTTGGCGTCATAGAAAGAGTTCTTGCCACGCTTGCTGATCGAGATGTTGGTGTGCATGCCGCTCCCATTGATGCCGGCGATGGGCTTGGGCAGGAAGCTGGCGGTGTAGCCCATATTGGCGGCTACCTGGCGGGCCACCAGTTTATAGAGCTGCAACTGGTCGGCTGCCAGCAGGGCTTCCGAGTAGCTGTAGTTCAGCTCGAACTGGGAGGGGGCGACCTCGGGATGGTCTTTTTCGTTTTCGAAGGCCATGGCGCGTTGGGCTTCGGCCAGACGATCGATGAAAAGCTTGAGCGGGTCATTGGGCAGTGAGTTGTAGTAGCCGCCGCTGGAGACCAGCACGAAAGGATGGCGGGTATTGAAGGTTTGTTCCGAGTTGAGTCCGTCGAAGAGGAAGCCCTCGCACTCGACGGCCACGTTGGCCTCCATGCCCTTCTTGTAGAGTTCTTCCGAGTAATCTTTGAGAACTCCGCGCATATCGGATTTGTAGCTCTTGCCTTCGGCGTCCTTGATAAGACCGAAAACGATGACTTTGCCGGGTCCGAAGACGTCGGAAGGAAGCCAGCGGAAAGAACCCCAGTCGATAGCCAGGCGCAGGTCGGATTCACTGACGACCGAGAAGCCACGGATCGATGAACCGTCAAAAGTCAGGTTGTCGTGGGACTTGAGCAGGAACTTCTTATCGTAGTCCAACATGTGGAAGCGACCTTCCAGGTCGGAGAAGCAAACCGAGATGGCCTTGATGCGCTTTTCGTCAGCCAGGTACTTGAGGTAGAAGGTCTCGAGTTCCTTGTCGCTTTTGCGAGCTTGTTGCTTCTGCTTGGCTTCGAGGTTCATTTCCTCGAGCTGGTCGTAGGGGATCTCTAGAAAGTCCTTGAGGACGATAGAAGAAGTGGTAGGTTTAGAAGTGCTCTTGATCATGGCCGACACTTTAACAAATTAGTATTATTTTTGCAATGGTTAGACTTATTTAGAAGGAACTTGTTCTTGTGAGTGAATTTCGTAGCGGTTTCGTAGCCCTGGTCGGCAAACCCAATGTGGGCAAGTCGACTCTGGTCAACGCTCTGGTGGGCAAGTCCATCAGTATCATTTCTTCCAAACCGGAGACCACGCGCCGGCGTATTCTGGGAGTGATGCACGGAGAGAACTACCAGGTGGTGCTGGTGGATACTCCGGGGCTGGGTAGTTCCCATACTCTATTGGGCCGGAAGTTGCGCGACATGGCCACCAATGAAGGCATGGAGGCGGACATGGTGGCTTTCGTGGTCGATACCACTCACTACCCGACCAAAGAGGATCGGGAGGCCGCCGAAATCTTCGCCAAAGCCACCTGCCCCAAGGTGCTCATCGCCAATAAAGTAGACGTGCACGACACGGCCGAGAAGGTGCTGCCCTATTTGCAGGCCTACTCGGAACTGGGTGATTTCGGCGACATCCTGCCGGTCTCGGCCCAGAAGGGCGTCAATCTGGACAAATTCAAGGCGCGCATGCTGGAGGTCTTGCCCGAAGGCGTGCCTTTCTTTCCTCCCGAGAGCGTGCACGATCTGGATAAGCGCACCCGCGTGGAGGAGTTGATTCGCGAGCAGGTGCTGCTGTCCACGCGCCAGGAGTTGCCACACGCCGTGGCCGTCCAGGTCGAGGACATGAAGCCGGGCGACAATCCCGAGGTGACTCTCATCCGCGCCATTCTTTACGTGGAGCGCGACAGCCAACGGCGTATCCTGATTGGAAAAAAAGGCGATATGCTCAAGAAGTTGGGATCGCAGGTACGCCCTCTGCTGGAGAAGGAACTGGGCGGTCGGGTCTTCCTGGAGCTCTGGGTCAAAGTCAAGGAGGGCTGGCGCGACCGCCCGGACTGGCTCCGCGCCCTGGGCTACGAGTAGCAAAGGATCCGCTCAAAGGGGGAGCGAACCGAGCCTGCCCCTCATTTTTGGGATGGTTTTTTTGAATAGGAAAGGTGGACTTAAAGGTGACAACCTACGAAGCTCTCGGAATGATTGAGACCAAGGGTCTGGTGGCCATGGTCGAGGCCTCGGACGCCATGGTCAAGGCAGCCAACGTCAAGCTTATCGGCTACGAAAAGATCGGTGCCGGCTATGTGACGGCCCTGGTTCGTGGTGATGTGGCCGCCGTGCGCGCCGCCACCGATGCCGGCGCCGCCGCCGCCCGCAAAGTGGGCGAATTGATCGCCGTGCACGTCATTCCGCGCCCGCACCGCGACCTGGACGATGTTCTCCCGATTGCCCCTCCTAAAGAGAAGGTCGGCAAGTAAGACCCGGTAGCTTCCCACCTTGGACGCCTCGCTCGTTCAGTTGATCACCGATCTGGTGATGGCTGAGGTGAACCGGGGCGAGGGCGCCCCGCCCTCGCCTCAGGCGGCTCCGTCGGGCGAAAAGGCTCGAGGGGGCCGCCGTCTTTTGCTCGTGCCCGCTCCCGCTCCGTTTGCCTCGATGGAGGGACTGCTCAGCTCTCTTCGTGAAGTTCCGGGCATTCATTGGACGGCTGTGCGGGTGGCCGGGGTTTGCGAAAAGCGAGTGGACCAGGCCCTGGGTGCGGCGCGTTGGATCGACCCGCCCTTGCTCTGGGATGAGCTGATTCATTCCATGGAAGCGGTCGTTCTGCCGGTATTTCGATTGGAAGTGCTCAGTCGAGTGGCTCATTTGCTCAGTGACGTTCCGGCCAGCGCGGCCGCCGTTTCCGGCGTGATGCAGGGGGTGCCGGTGTTGGCCGGGGCTCTGGAGGTGGATCACCTCAAGCGTTCCTCCGGTCGTTTGCCCGGGCCCTTCCTGTCGCTCTTTCACCAGCATTTGCGCACGGTCGAGGGCATGGGAATTCAGGTTCTCGAGAATGAGGCCCTGGTGCGGCGCCTGGGCGTCAAGATGGCCGCTCCCGCCGGCGCCGCGGGCAAAGGGCGGGACGTCATTACGGTTTCAGACCTGGAAGCGGCCGCCCGGGCCGGGCAAAAGGTTTTGCAGGTGGTCGCGGGCACGATAGTAACGCCATTAGCTCGCGACAAAGCGGCTCAGATGGGCATCGAGGTAATCTTTACATGATAGTGGCTCGCGTCATCGGCACGGTGGTGTGCACGCAAAAAGACTCTCGCCTGAACGGGCATACCTTGCAGGTGGTGGAGCCGGTGGCCATGGCTACGCAAAAGAGCGATGGTAAACCATTGGTGGCTATCGATACGGTGGGCGCCGGCCTCGGCGAGATCGTGCTGGTGGTCAGCGGCAGTTCCGCCCGCCAGACCGATGCCACCACCGGCACGCCGGTGGACGCGGTGATTATGGGCATCGTGGATTGCATCGACCTGGACGGTCAACGGGTTTTCGAGAAGGGGTAAGCTATGGATCGCGATCAAGTCCAGAAAATCGTGGAAGAAGTCTTGAAGCGGGTCACCGCCCAGAACGGAGGCGTGGCCGAGGTGCGCATCGCTGTGGGCAAAGATGGGGTCTTTCAGCAAGCCGACGATGCGGTCACGGCGGCCAACCTGGCCTACAAAAAGTGGCGGGCCACCAGTCAGGAAGTCAAGGCCAACTGCATCGAGGCCATGCGCGCGGTCAGTCTCAAGCACGCCCAGGAAATGGCCGACCTGGCCTATTCCGAGACCGGCTTGGGCCGCGCTGAGGACAAGGTTAAAAAGAATATCCTGCAGGCCAGGAAAACCCCCGGCCTGGAGGATTTGCAGGGCAGAGTCATGACCGGCGACCGCGGCCTGACCCTGCTGGAGCGTGCTCCTTTCGGCGTCATTTGCTCGATTACGCCCACCACCAACCCGGTGGCCACCATCATCAATAATTCCATCAGCATGGTCTCGGCAGGCAATACGGTGGTCTTCAACCCTCATCCCCGCGCCAAGAAGTGCAGTTTGCGCATGATGCAGTTGCTCAACCAGGCCATCGTGTCGGCCGGTGGTCCGGAAAATTTGCTGACCAGCGTGGCTTTGCCTACCTTGGAAACCAGCCAGGCCTTGATGGTCCACCCCGGGGTGCGCGTGCTGGTGGTGACTGGCGGCCCGGGCGTGGTGCTGCAGGCCATGAAGTCGGGGAAAAAGACCATCGCCGCCGGCCCCGGCAATCCGCCCGTGGTGGTGGACGAAACCGCCGACTTGAATCAGGCGACCCGCGACATCGTGCTGGGCTCCTCCTTTGACAATAACGTCATGTGCACGTGCGAAAAAGAAGTCTTCGTGGTCGAGCCGATCTATCGCCAGTTCATGGAGCGGCTGGCGCGCCAGAGCGTTTATGTGCTCAACAGCCGCCAGGTGGACGAACTCACCAGGGTGATCTTCCATGCGCCTCCGGTGGGCGGCAGCAAGCTGGTGTTAAACAGCGATCTGGTCGGCCAGCATGCTTGCGATATCGCCAAGACCATCGGCCTGGATCTGCCGCGCGAACTGCGGCTGCTCATCGCCGAAGTTCCCGAGGAGCACCCCCTGGTGCAAAAGGAGCAGATGATGCCGGTGCTTCCCATCGTGCGTTCGCGCGACGCCGGCAGCGCCATCGAGTCGGCTCTTAAGGCCGAGGGCGAGCGTTACCACACGGCCGTCATGCATTCCCATAATCTGCATAACTTGAGCCACATGGCCAAAGCCGTCAATGCCAACATCTTCATCAAGAATGGACCCAACTTTGCAGGTCTCGGCTTTGGTGGTGAAGGATTCACTACCATGACTATCGCCGGCACCACCGGAGAAGGATGCACCACCGCCCGCAGCTTCACGCGCGAGCGGCGCTGCGCCTTGATTGACCACTTCCACATCGTCTAAGGCCGTCTTGGGTCTGGTGGCCGTGGCCGCCGCTTTGCGCTTTTTCGCGCTCGGAAAGGCCAGTTTTCAAATCGACGAAGCCATGTCCATCCTCGGTGCCGCCCAGTGGCGGCAAGGCTTTCAGGACGTGCATCCGCCCCTCTACTATGGATTGTTGGAGCAGTGGGCTCGCTTCGGACTCAGCGAGTTCTGGCTGCGCTCTTCTTCGGTGCTGGCCAGTCTCTGGAGTCTGATGCTCTGGGTGCGGTTGGTTCGGCACTGGCGGCCCGATCTGGTGATTCCCTGCGGGCTCATGCTGGCCGTCGCCTTTGCCGACCTTCAGCAAGCCCGCGAGATCCGCATGTACGCCTGGTTGCAGTTATGGACCCTGGCCTATTTTGTGTCGCTGGCCGAGGGGCGGAGGGGGCTGGCCGCTCTGAGCCTGCTGGCGGCCTGCTTCACCCATCTTTTTGGCCTCTTTCTGGTGCCGCTGGGGTTTCTGGCGCGGTCGAGTTGGCGTCCGACGGTGGTGGTGGTCGCCCTCTGGCTGGCCTGGGGAGTGCCGCATTATCTGGGTCAGCGCGAGCATCCATTGGGTCTGCGGCAGGTTCCGTCCCTGTCTATGGAGGTGGAAGCGGTGGGCCGGCTGCTCTCGGGCCGCATTGCTCCTTTTGGGGATGGATTCAGTATCGGCCTGGGCCTGCTGGTGTTGCTCTGGCTGTTGTGGCGACGCCCCGACTGCCCTCGGCTGATCTACGGCTGGGCGTTGCTGCCCTGGCTCTCGGTGTGGCTGGTGTCGCGCTTCACTCCGCTGCAGATTTTTGAGTTCAAATACCTGGTCTGGACCCTGCCCGCCTGGATCTACTTGCTGGCCGCCAGTCTGCCGGCCCGGTTCCTGCTGCTGGTCTGGGTGGCCGGGAATCTTTGGGGCATCTGGCCCTACCTGCAGACTCCTCATCGCTGGCTGGCGGATTGGCGGGGAGTGGCCCAGAGGCTGCGGGAGGGGAGCGAAACCGTGTGCGTGCACCCGTCGATGATGGCGGCTCCGTTCTTTTGCTATGGATTCCGGGCTCCCCGGCTGCAACTGGTGGATGAGTGGTCTCAGGTCGTGCCGCAGCGCGATATGATCTGGGTCTCCACGCCCTATCACCCTTATGTGGTTCAACAGCAGTTGTTGCTGGGCGTGCGCAAGTTTTGGAAGCTGCAAAAGCAAGTGGATTTCCCCAGCCAGTTGCCCAGCAGCGAGATTCAGGTCACCTTCTGGCACTGGCCGCAGGGGGGGGCTGGGGCCGAGGAGAAACAGGGGCGCTAGAGTTCCCTGGAGGTGCATGGTTTTGAGGGTCGTCATTGGGAGTGACCACGGCGGTTACGAAATGAAGAAGGAGCTGATCGGGCTGCTCAGAGAGCTGGGTCACGAAGTGGTGGATTTCGGTACTCACAGCACCGAGCCCGTCGATTATCCCGATGTGGCCTGTTTGGTGGCCACGGCGGTGGCTCGTGAGCCGGGCGGCGCTACGGTGGGGATTATGGTTGACGGTGCGGGCACGGGTTCGGCCATGGCCGCCAACAAGGTTCCGGGAGTGCGCGCCGCCGCCTGCTATGACACCTTTACCGCCCGCAACTCGCGCGAACACAATCACGCGAACGTGCTGACTCTGGGGTCGCGCAATACCGGCATCGAGGTGGCCAAAGAAATCGTCAAGGTCTGGCTGGGCACCGCCTTTGGCGGCGGCCGGCAGATGCGGCGCATCGAAAAGCTGATGCAGGTCGAGCGCCGCTTCATGCGAGAGAATTAGCCTTGTTTCTGGGCCTGGTGCGCGGTTCGGTGGTGGCTTCCCAGAAGGATCCGGGGCTCGAGGGTGCCGCGTTACGCATCGTATTGCCCGTCAATCACGACCGCAGCCCGGCCGGTAGCTTGCTGGTGGCCGTGGATAATATGGGGACGCGCGAAGGCGACCTGGTCTATCTGGTCAAGGGTAAAGAAGCTTGCATTCCTTGGAAGAAGAGTTCACTGGCGCCCATCGACGCGGCCATCGTCGGATTGGTCGAAGGGATGTTGGTGTGATCATCGGCCAGGTGGTGGGCTGCCTGTGGTCGGCCGACCAGGACCCCGGCTTTGACGGCCAGCAGCTCAAGTTAGTGGTTCCTCAGGATGCCCGGGACGGCAAAGTGGAGGGGAATACGGTTTTGGCCGTGGACCTGGTGGGCTCGCGTCAGGGAGACACGGTGCTGATCGTCTACGAAGGGAGTTCTTCGCGCCTGTGTCTGTGTAGCGAATCCACTCCCGCCGAAGCGGTCATCGTGGGAATTGTCGATCGTATGGATTTAGCAGTTGGAGGATAGAGTGGATATCGAAGCGTTAGTGGCCAAAATCACCGCCGAGGTGGTCAATGAAATCAAGAAGCAAGGCGTCTCCAGCGCGGAAGTCGACCGCTTGCCTCCTCCCGGCCGCTATCAATCGGTTTCGGTAGCCCCTTCCAGCAACGGCAAGGTGTGTCAGGCCAAACTGACGGGTGAATGCGCCGGCACGGGTTGCTGCGCCGAACTCATGCCGGGCGAAGTGCGCAAGGTGGTCCAGTCGGGCGCCGACCGGGTGGGCAACACACTGGGCGGCAAGGTGGATCACGATCTGGCCGCCATCATCGACCATACCCTGCTCAAGGCCGACGCTACCCAGGACGAGGTGCTGGCTCTCTGTTACGAGGCCCGCCAATATAAGTTTGCCTCGGTTTGCGTCAATCCCGGCTGGGTCAAGACGGCCGCCGAAGCGCTGACCGGCAGTGGTGTCAAGGTCTGTACCGTGGTCGGCTTTCCATTGGGGGCCACCACTACTCTGGCCAAAGTGATGGAAACCCGCGACGCGATTGCCGCCGGGGCCGATGAAATCGATATGGTGATCAATATCGGCGCCCTCAAGAATCGCCAGGATGACTGGGTGGAGTCGGATATCGCGGAAGTGGTCAGAGCGGCCCAAGGGAAAATCACCAAGACCATCTTCGAGACCGCCCTGCTTTCCGACGAGGAAGTGGTGCGCGCCAGCATCATGGCCAAGCGGGCCGGCGCCGATTTTGTCAAGACCTCCACCGGTTTTGGCCCGGGCGGCGCCACCGCGCATCACGTGGCTTTAATGCGCAAGTCCGTAGGACCCTCGATGGGTGTGAAGGCCTCGGGCGGCATTCGCGATTTAGAAACGGCCCGCACCATGATCGATGCCGGCGCCACCCGCATCGGCGCCAGCGCCTCCGTAAAGATCGTCAAAGGCGAGCAGGGAACCGGAAACTACTGAGTTCTTCCGGCGAGACTCTGGAGGCGGTGGTGTTGCGCCGCCAGCCCTTGCGCGACACGCAAGAGTTGCTGGTCCTGTTCAGTCCTCGTGGTCGTATTGATTGTGTTTCGAGGATTTCGGCCAAACGGATGGGCCTGCTGGAACCCCTGACCTGTATCCGGGCCCACCTCCGTCTGGGGCGTTCCCTGCCTCAACTGGATGAGGTGAGTTTGGATCGTACCTACGCAGGCTTGTTGACCGACTACGATCGACTGCACTGGGCCGGGTATTTGCTAAATTTATGGCTGGAAGCTTTTCCGGGAGAAATCGAGAACAACGATGCCTATCGGCTTTTGCGCCTCTCGCTGGACTCGCTGGAGGCCGGACTGCGGGCCGAATGGTTGGTCAGTTGGTGTGAACTGCAGGCCATGCGCCTGCTGGGTAGCGCTCCTCAACTGAGGCGCTGCGTTCGCTGCGGCGCGGAGCAGTCTTTGAACTGGTTTTCCGTGGCGGCGGGCGGAGCGCTGTGTTCTGCTTGCCGGGGGACGGGAGCGCGTCCCCTGGCGGACGGCCTGAGAGACTGGTTGGCCTTCCTGCAGCGGGCGAACCTGCTGCGTCTGGCGGCCGCGCGACCCGGCGAGGAAGTGGTTGCCCAGGGTCGTGAACTCATCGGTGCCTGGATACTCTACGCTTTTCCGCGACTGGAGCGGTTTCTGAAGGGGCGCGCATGAGGATATTGGCGGTGGATTTTGGTCGAAAACGGCTGGGGCTGGCCCTCTCCGATCCGACCGGCACGGTGGCCGCTCCGCTGCCGGCCATTCAGCGCCAGGGGGAAGCCTGGTGGAATGAGCTGCTGGAGTTGATTCAGGCTCAGCAAGTTGGCGAGATCGTGGTCGGATTGCCGCGGAATATGGACGGTAGCTATGGTCCGGCGGCGGCTATCTGTCGAAAATTTGCCCACGAACTGGCCGGGCGCTGCGGTCTCAAGCCTTACTTGCTTGACGAAAGGCTCACCAGTAAGGCTGCCTCCAATACGCTTCGCGAAGGAGGGCTTTCGGAGCGCCAGCAGCGCGGCAAACTGGATTCAGTGGCCGCCTCCTTGCTACTGCAGGTGTATCTGCAGAGGAGGGGTACGTCTCCTCCGGGCGAAAAGCCGGCCCCGTGAAATGGTTGTTCCGTGCCTTCCTGGTGTTGATGTTGCTGGCTCTCGGGTTGGTCGGAGTGGGTTACCAGTACGGACAGACTCTACTGTTGCCGGCCAATCCCAAGGATTCCAAGAGGGTCCTTTTCGAGATCAAATCGGGGATGTTGGGCAATGAAGTGGCTCAGACCCTGGCCCGCCAAGGGTTGATCAAAGACGAGTTCGCTTTCCGCATGCTTTTGCGTTTTCACCCCCAAGGCAAGGATATCCGGGTCGGTTTTTTTGAGTTGTCGCCCGCTGACAGCGCCTGGGAGATTTTTCAGAAGCTGCAGCATGCCAAAGAGCTATCCCGCCATGCGACTTTTCCGGAGGGGCTGGTCATCCCTCAGGTGGCGGAGATTTCCAAGAAGGCCGGCTTGATCAAGGATGAGGCCAGATTTCGCCAGATGGCCGGTCATGAGGGGAAGTCTTTCGGTGACCTCTTTCCGGAGAGTCTGGAGGGGTATCTGCTCCCGGATACTTATGAGTTTCCCTACCAGTGCGATGAGAAAATCGTCCTCAAGCGCTTTACCACGGAGTTCAAGAACCGGGTTGTTCCGCTCTGGGAGAAGCGTAAGGCCAAATCTCCTTTGAAAACCTTGAGGGAAGTCGTGATTCTGGCCAGCCTGGTCGAGCGGGAAGCTCAGGTTCCCCGGGAGCGCCCGGTGATTG
This sequence comes from Vulcanimicrobiota bacterium, assembly GCA_019637395.1. GTDB lineage: Bacteria > Vulcanimicrobiota > Xenobia > Xenobiales > JADMJV01 > JADMJV01. The sequence goes on along the minus strand of JAHBVR010000006.1, from coordinate 155,376 downwards.
CCGGTGTTTACGTGAACCGCCTGCGTGTCGGTATGATGCTCCAGTGTGACGCCACCATCCAGTACGCTTTAGGCAAGCAGAAAGCAGTGTTGCTTTACTCGGATCTGGAGTTGGACAGTCCTTACAATAGCTACAAGAACTACGGCCTTCCGCCTGGACCTATCGCCAATCCCGGAATGTCCTCGTTGGAAGCGGCCATGGCCCCCACTCCCTCAAAGTATTTTTACTATGTCCGGGACGATGTGAAGAATGACGGAAGCCACCGCTTCGCTCGCACGGACGCGGAGCACAATGCTAACAGGGCCCGCTACCAGCGGTAAAGGGAGGCGCACATGATCATCGGAGTGGCCGGGGGGTCTGGCTCGGGCAAAACCACGGTGGCCCGGCGGTTGGTGGAGATCTTTGCCGAACCGCCGGTGGTCGCCTTGATCGCTCAGGACGCTTACTATAAAGACCAGGCGCATCTCAGCTTTGAAGAGCGTCAGCAAATCAATTACGATCATCCGCTGGCTTTCGACAACGGTCTTCTGGCCCAGCACCTGCGCAAGTTACGCGCCGGTGAATCGGTTGAGCAGCCGATTTATTCGTATCTCAAGCATACTCGCCTGGCCGAAACCCACACCATCGGTCCCGCCAAGATCATCGTGCTCGAAGGGATTTTGGTGCTCGAGGATGCGGTGCTGCGTGATTTGTGCGATATCAAGGTCTACGTCGATACCGACTCCGACGAGCGCTTCATTCGCCGTTTGACTCGAGATATGATGGAGCGAGGCCGTTCTTTGGACTCGGTGATCGATCAGTATCTCAAGTCGGTCCGGCCCATGCACCTGCAGTTTGTGGAGGCCACCAAGCGCTACGCCGACGTCATTATTCCCGGCGGTGGTAATAACGAAGTGGCCATCGGGCTGCTGGTCGCGCGTATCAAGGAGCGGGTTGTGAGTAGCCTTTGACCGGCTCCCGCAAGCCCCTGATTGTGTACAAAAGGAAAAGATTGTTTCGGGTTGAACTTGCAGGCCTGTTGGAATGAACGTCGGTAGCAGATTGGCCTGTAGGCCTGGGGCTGTGAGTTCCCAGGGGTGTCGACTGGTGGTGCTGATGAGAGCAGAGAGGTAATCAAAAATGGCGCTTGCGCAACCAATGCGGTACACGATGGACGAGTTACTCCGGATAACGGTGGAGCGCGGTGCATCTGACTTGCATTTGACGGTTGGTCTGCCGCCCGTTTTGCGGATCAACGGCTCGTTAGTCGCGACCGAGTATTCCAGATTGTCGCCGGAAGAGGCGAAACGACTAGTTTATAGCATCCTCAACGATAAGCAGAAGGAAAAGTTTGAGAAAACGTGGGAGCTCGACTGTTCTCATGGCGTGCGTGGCTTCGGGCGTTTTCGCGTCAACGTCTACCGCCAGCGTGGCGTGGTCGGCGCCTGTCTGCGGGCCATCACCAATACGGTGGCTACGCGCACCGAGTTGAACTTGCCGCGAATCGTCGAGGATATGGTGAATCGCCCTCACGGTTTGATTCTAGTGACGGGAGCCACCGGTGCCGGCAAGTCCACCACCCTGGCCTGTATGTTGGATATTATCAATCAGACCCAGAGTTACCACATCATCACCATCGAAGATCCGATCGAGTACATTCATCCTCACAAGAAATCGATGATCAACCAGCGTGAAGTTGGACATGACACCTTGACCTGGTCAAATGCTTTGAAAGCCACGCTGCGTGAAGATCCGGACGTGATCCTGGTAGGCGAGATGCGCGACCAGGAGACGATTGCGGGAACCTTGACCGCGGCCGAAACGGGTCACCTGGTCTTCAGCACGCTGCATACTTGCGACGCCTCCCAGACCATCGAGCGCGTGGTCGACGTCTTCCCCCCGCATCACCAGCAGCAGATTCGCGTGCAGCTTTCTTCCGTGCTGGAAGGTGTCGTTTCGCAACAGTTGGTGCCGCACGCGGCCGGGGTGGGACGTGTTCCTTCGGTGGAAGTGCTGATTGCAACCCCTGCAATCAGAAACCTCATCCGAGAAGGAAAGACGCATCAAATCTATAATGCAATCCAAACTGGCTCGAAGCTCGGGATGCAAACGATGGAGCAGTCCTTGTTCGAGTTGGTTCAGAGCAAGATGGTAACTGCAGACGAGGCGTTGGCGCATACGATGCATCCGGATGATTTCAAGCGGATGGTTGAAAATACGCGGCGGTAACCTCGCAGAAGGGTGGAAACAATGGGTATCTTTTGGTGGGTCGTCCCCGTGGCGGTCATCATTGTCGGACACCTCACGACGCTCTAGGCGTCGCGTGGATGTGTTGTAAATTGGCGAACGTCGAGCCGGTTGCGGCTCGGAATAGACCACGTCGGTAATTGGAGGAAGAGGTCGGATGCCTACTTTTGTATACGAGGCGCGTGATGCCACCGGCCAGCTGAGAAAGGATACGATTGAAGCTGCAAACTTGCGAGCTGCGACTCAGCGCTTGCAAGAACAGCGGATGACCGTTATTCAGATCAAAGCCAAGGCTGCGGGCGCTGGAGCAGACGGTATTGCCGGCCTCCTGTCTCGAATGAAGAAGGTCGACGAGCAAGCGCTGACGGTGTTCAGTCGCCAGTTCGCGACCATGATCAACGCCGGCTTGGCGATGGTTCGCTGTTTAGATATTCTCTCGGAGCAGACCGAGGATAAAAAATTACGCGAGACGCTCATCCAGGTCCGCCGTGACGTGGAAGGCGGTTCAACTCTCTCGAACTCGCTGGCCAAGCATCCCACCGTGTTCTCGATGCTGTATATCAGTATGGTGAAAGCTGGTGAGATGGGTGGTGTGCTCGACGAAGTACTCGAGCGACTCGCCGGCTTTATGGAGAAAGATTTTGCCCTGAAGAAAAAGGTGAAGTCCGCGTTGACTTACCCGGTCGTCATTTTGCTGATGGCCTCCGGTATCGTATTCTTCCTGGTAACCTATATTCTGCCCACCTTCGTGGCGCTCTTCGAAGGTATGAGCCTGGCGCTTCCGCTGCCGACGCAAATCCTTATCGCCGTTACTAAAGGTGCGCGTAATCCGGCCGTAATGATTCCTTTGCTTATCCTGTTGTGCGTGGGCGGCTTTTTGGTCGGCCAGTACATCAAAACCCCGGCCGGGCGTAAACAGTACGACATGATGAAGCTGAACATTCCGGTGTTCGGTTTGCTCAACCGAAAGGTAGCCATCTCTCGCTTCTGCCGTACCTTGGGGACACTGTTGTCCTCCGGTGTGCCGATTATGCAGGCTCTGGAGATCGTTGGTCGCGCCTCAGGTAACGAGATCATCGCTATGACCGTGACCAAGGTTCGCGAAAGTATTCGTGAAGGTGAAAGTATCGCCAGTCCGCTCGGAGCCTCTGGTATGTTTCCTCCCATGGTAACCCAGATGGTGGCCGTCGGTGAAGAAACCGGTAATCTCGACGCGATGCTCTCCAAGATTGCCGACTTCTACGACACTGAGGTGGAGTATATGTTGGCCAGCCTTACCTCGATGCTCGAGCCGATCATGATTGTCGGTATGGGTGGTATCGTAGGGTTCATCGTTATCTCGGTGTTCTTGCCGCTCTACCAGTTGATTGGTAATATCGGCGGCTAGCAGGGGCTTCCCCTCTGCATCTGTCGAAACGTGAAGAAGCGGGCCTCGGTCCGCTTCTTTCGCTTTTTGTGGGACTGGTCAGGCTGCAAGGCCGCCGGTGCTGGGACAAGTCGGCTGATCGGCCAGAGGGGTTGGGAATAAACCGGGTTGGAGTCCTCTGAAGACGACGATTCTCTTGCCGAGAGTCTCTCTGGTTCTCCAGAGGACGACGAGCTCGCGCTTTTCGAGGCGTATCGTGCAGGTCAGTCGACAGAGCTGCATGAGAAGCTTGTTGTTCGCTATTCTCGTCTGGTGGTGTCTCTGGTGCGCAAGTTCCGCGGGCGCGCCGAGTGGGAGGATCTCGTTCAGGTTGGCTACCTGGGCTTGTTGAAGGCCGTCTCGGCCTATAACGTCTCGTCGGGGAACCGCTTCTCTACCTACGCCAGTCATTGTATTCTCGGTGAGTTACGCCACTACTTGCGAGACCGCACCGAGACCGTACGCAAGCCGCGCTGGCTCCAAGCTGTTTCCCGTAAAGTTGGCGTCTTCGTCGAGTCCTTTCTGCAAGCCAATGAGCGTTTGCCGACCGTCAGCGAGATCTCGGAAGGTTGTAATATTGCCCGCGACGGTGTGGTCGAGGTCTTGAAGGCCGGCTCGGTGGTGTCGTTGGAGCAGATGCAGGGCGAGAATGTGACTTCCGGTCCCCAGGTTAGTCGTATCCGCAGTCTTCGCGAGGAGTCTTTCGTGCTATCTCTGGAAGATCGCATCTGGCTGGACTCGGCTTTGGAGCGCCTGGTTGAGGTGGAGCGCCAGATCGTGAAGATGTTCTTTTACCGAGATCTTAATCAGAATCAGATCGCCGGCGAGACCGGGCTTCCTCCCAAGCGCGTCTCGCGGATCATGCGACGTGCCTTGAATCGGCTGCAGGTTGTGATGCGGCTCGGCGCTAAAGCACCACCAGATGAATGAAAATGAGTTCGGAATGCTGTTGCTCGATTTGTTGACCGGCGTCCACCCGTTCACGATATGGCTCGTCCTTTGCTTCGGGTTGATCATCGGGAGCTTCCTCAATGTCGTCATTTATCGGCTACCCTTGCAGCGCTCGGTGGTCATGCCCGGCTCAGCCTGCGGAAGTTGCGGCGTGCCGTTGCGCTGGTATCATAACCTGCCGGTGCTTTCCTATTGGGTTCAGGGAGGCGCCTGTGCCTACTGCGGCTCACCCTATTCCTCGCGTTATATGTGGGTGGAGTTGATGACCGGTCTGGCGGCGGTGGGTTTGCTTTATCATGACCAGGGGCTGGGGGTGGCCTGGCTCTACCATTTTGCCCTTTTTTGTGTGGCCCTGGCGGTTTTCTTCACCGACGTGGACCATTGGATTATCCCGGATGAGGTCAATCTCTTCGGGGTTTTGTTCGGAACGGGCATGGGCGTTTTTATGCCCAACCGCGGAGACATGTACCTGTTCGAGGACTTGACGAATTGGGATCTGCACTCGAATTTGTATAGTTCGTTGTGCGGTGTGGCGGTGGGCTGGTTGTTCTTTAAGTTTATCCAGTTTTTGGGGATGCTGGTGGCGCGCCAGGAAGCGATGGGGGAGGGGGATGTGAAGTATGCCGCCGTGCTCGGCGCTTTTCTGGGCTGGCAGATGGCGCTCGGGGCCTTCTTTCTCAGTTTTCTTCTGGGGGCACTGTATGCGGTGCCTTTGCTGTTGAGTCGCCAGGGGCGCGGTAAGGATCCGGTCCCTTTCGGGACTTTTATGTCTTTGGCGGCGGTTCCCGTAGCACTTTGGGGTGGTGAGATCTATCAACGTTTCGCTTTCGAGATGATATAAGGCTTCCGGCGATCGGGACTTGGGGCTCCTGGAAAAGAATGCGGATTTGCTGACCCGTACAACAGGAGTTTGGGGTGAGTCTCAGAAGACCGCCCGCCATCGACTGTATGTACGATTCGATAAAACAGAACATCCTGGGATTCAGGTCCAGGGTGTGACGTACAGGTTAAAGAGGACTTTCGTGTCTATCATCGAACAAGGGCCGACAATTGGCGGAAATTTAAAAAAATTCCAATCGAACAGGGTGACTTTTCAAGCAAAATCAGGCCTGGATTCGCACGACGCGGTTGAAAGTCAAGCAGGTTGCCGAGCAGCCGGAAGAGGAGGTTGTAACTGATATGGCATTTGGGTTTTTGAAGAACCTGATCGGCCCCAAGGCGCCCGACACCGGGGCTATCGATATTGGGAGTAATACCATCAAGATGTGTCAGTTGCAGGGTACCTCCGCGAATCTGACACTCTGGAAGTTCGTGACTTGCCCCACTCCCGCAGCCGCTATTAAAGATGGCGCCATCATGGAGTCCTCGTCCCTGGGGGAGGCCATCCGCGAGATGATTTCGGCTAACGGCCTTAATGTCAAGAAGGTGGTTACTTCCGTGGCCGGCCAGCAGGTCGTGATTCGGCCGATTCCTATGCCCAAGATGCCGGCCAAGGAGTTGAGCCAGGCTATCCAGTTTGAGGCGGAACGCTATCTGCCCTATTCGGTTACCGAAGCGCAGGTCTCCGGCAGTATCATCAGTGAAGATTCCGGCGACGGCAAAAATATGGAAGTGCTCTTGATCGCCGTTCCCAAGGAAATTACCGAGAAGACCAAGCTGGTGATCTCGGCCTCCGGGGTGGAGACCGGCGCTATTGACATCGAGCCGCTGGCTATTTATCGCTCCCTGAAGTTCTCGCTGGATGCTGAGCAGTTGAGTAAGACTTTTGCGCTCATCAATCTGGGAGCGGCCACCACCAGCATCAGCATCTTCAAGTCGGGAACGTTGCGCCACTGTCGTACCGTTTCAGCGGCCGGCAACAGCTTCACCAAGGCTATCGGGCAGTCGCTCAACTTGAGCTTTGAAGAAGCGGAGCAGATCAAAAAGGAAAAGGGCATCATCAAGGTCGACTCCGATCCGAATCCCTTGCCTCCGACCGCCATGAGAATTTTTAACGTCATCGATCCAGTTCTCAACGAACTCGTAACAGAAGTGCAACGTTCCTTCGATTATTATCGTTCACGATATCGTGGCGAGGGCATCGAGAGTGTGATTCTGTCGGGGGGAACGGCGCGTTTCAAAAATTTAGACGCTTATCTCTCCGCTAAGTTAGGAGTTCGTTGCGAAGTGGCGAACCCATTTCGTCGGGTGAATGTAACCCGCGCCCAGGAGTCTTCGTCCGAGCAACTCGCGGACCTGGCCCCGATGGCGTCTGTCGTTATGGGTCTTGCTTTGTATGAGGTTAAGGCTTGAATAGAGTGAGACGGGATTATCCAAACCCTTCACCGGGAGGAAGACAATGACAATCAAGGTAGACCTGCTGCCAACAGAAAAGCGCGGTTTTCAAATCGATCCGCTCGTGATCGTTTTGTTCGTGTTCGTGGTAGCGACGAGTGGGGCTTTTTACTATTACGGCCAAACTCTTGAGCAACAGATCAAGAAGATCGACGAACAAAGGGTAGGTGTCGAGGCTGAGATCAAGCAGTGCGAGACGGCGAAGAAAGCCATCGAAAAAGAGCGTGAAAAGCTCGCCAAGCTTGAGCAGCAGTTCCAGCTGGTCAAGAGCTTGATGCACGACCCTCTCAAGTACGCTAATTTGATGAGCGAGGTCGGCTCTCTGTTGCCTGACAGCGTCTACATCGATAATCTGAATATTGACCCGGGCCCGAACACTATTTCGTTCTCGGGGACTGCCGCTGGCGCTCTGCCGCTCTCCATCGTGGCTGCCACGATGAAGAACTTCAATGAATCCGCCTATTTCGACGGCACGGTTCTCCAGAGCTGCTCACGTAAGGGCAATACCGAGGATGTCTTTACCTTCAGTATGACCATCCACTTTGATCCCAATGCGGCTACGGACAAGCCTCCGGGAACGAAGGACGCGAGCACCGCCCCTCCCCCTCCCCCGCCGTCGGAAGATCCGACTTCTACTGCACCTGCAACCCCGGCGCCCGGCGCCACCCCGTAAGGAGACTGTGTAATGACCACACCTATGAAATTGATTATCGCGATCATCGCGATTCTCCTCATCGGCGCCGGCTTCTACATGTTCGACTGGAGCGAAAAGTGGGAGCGCAAGAAGGCTGCTGAGGCTAATCTGGCCGCCAAGCAAGAGGAGTTGAACGCTCTGAAGGAAGCTATCAAGGAGTTGCCGCTGTTGCAGCAGCAAGTCCGCGAGAAGCAGGAAGAGTTGCAAAAGGTCATTTCGACCAAGGTTAGCAATGAAACCCCGGACGAGTTCGTTGGGAACTACCTGCGGGAAATCGAGCGCCTGGTGCTCGACCAGCAGAAGACCACCGGTGACTACACCTTTATCATCAAGTCCATCTCTCCGGGCAATCCCCAGCAGGCCTCGGCTCCGGCCGGTGGTAGCGGTGGAGCTCCGGCGCCGGCTCAGGAAACTCCCGAAGCCCTGGCGGCTTTCCAGACTCGTATTTTTACGATGACCCTGAGCGGCAAGTATTCCACTATCGTGGAATTCCTCTATCAGTTGGGCGCGATGAAGCTCGACCGTTTGGTCACCATCAACTCGCTTCATATGAGCAGAGGTGGTACTGCCTCCGAGACCAGCGTCGGGAGCCCGACGTTGAGCCTGGATCTGCCGATTACGGCTTATCTGAAGACTGGCACGAACTAAAGTAAAGAAGCTGGAGTCTGTCCGGGCCGGTTGGTCTGGATAGACGGCAGCGCAGAATATTTCTAACATAGCTGCCGCGGACCGCGGGTCCGGGGTGCATTTCAGGATGGGTGGTGATGACTTAGGGACTCGGTTCACAAACACAAAGAACAATGTGGCTATGACGGGTCCCAGTCGTTGTGGCCGATGGATGGCAGCAGCCATCCACTGTGATGCAGACTTATTTCGATATCTAAGGAGGTGGGTGAATTCTATGCTTTCAGTTACGCATAGAAGCTGGAGATTTTTGATGGCGCTCCTGGTGCTCGTTGGCTTCGCCTCGGTGGCCTACGCCGACGGCACGGTCACCGATGTTAAGGTCGTTGGTGGCTCTAACACCGTGCGCATCGAAGTTTCAGCCAGCGGCCCTGTGCAGCATCGCGCTAAAGCACTTACCCAGCCGCAAAATCAAATCATCGTTGACGTGTTCCCAGCCAAGCTGGGCGGCAACGTCAAAGGCGCAATGCCGATCAACAAAGGCTTGGTCAGCAGCGCCTCTGTCAAACAGCTAACGGATTCCACCGTTCGCATTACCGTAAGCACTGTCAGCTTACCGGACTACAAAGTAGTCACCGCCACGGGCTCTAAGGGTCTCACCCTGTCGGTCTCGACCGTTACTATGGCTGAGGGGAAACAAACGAACACCCCAGCCGAGCCGGTTCAAGCCGCTCAGCCCGAACCCAAACAGCCCAAACAGCCGGTTGCTCACCACGTCCCGGCGCATCACCCCGCGGTGAAGCCGGCGCAGGTAGCTCAGGCTCCCCGCCCGGCCGCTCCTCGGATGATCGCCCTGTCGGGCTCGGGTCAGGAAACGTCGGCCCTGCGCCGCCGCCCTGCTCCCCGCCGCGTGGCCAACCGTCCCAAGCTGGTGACCCTGGACTTCGTCAATGCTGACCTAGTCTACGTCATCAAAATCCTGGCCAAAGAAATGGGCCGAAACGTCTACATCGGACCCGGTGTCGAAGGCTCTGTAACCGTCACGCTGAAGAGCGTTCCGGTGGACGGCGCTCTCGCCCTCATCCTCAAGATGCAGGAAAACGACATCGCTTACAAGCTGATCGGCTACAATACTCTGATTGTGGCCGCTCCCGAAAAGGTCAACCAGATCGAGGATGAAATCCTCGGCAAGAGCATGGGACCGAAGACCCGCAAGGGCGCCATCCGTCAGGAAATCCTGCTGGAAAAGGCTCCCGCCGCTAAGGTCATCGGTTTCTTGCAGGGGCAGTACAAAGACGTTGAGTTCATCCCTCACCCTACCATGAACGGCTTTTACGCTGTGGGCTCCCGCAGTGACATCCTGCAAATCAAGAACGATGTTCCGAATCTGGACCGCGTTCCGGATGTGCCACCGCCCCCCCAGCGTGAGTTCGTACAGGTGAAGTACGGCGACTTGAATGAAGTCAAGTCGCTGCTGGCCACCCTGGTGCCCGACGTTCAGATGAACGTCGACACCCGTCAGTCCACCCTGATCCTCGAAGGCTCCCCCGGAGCCATCGAGCAGGCCAAGGAACTCCTTGACCAGCTCGATAAACCCCTGGACCAGGTTGTCATCGAATGCAAAGTTGTTGACCTGACCGAAGCCGGTCGTAAGAACGTCGGTATTCTCTGGACCAGCCAGAGTGGAGCCGCCGGTGCGACTAACGTTACTTTCGCTGAGAACTATCGTGGCATCATCGGCACCCCTCTCGCCGGCGGCGCTCCGGCCCAGGTTAGCCCCTTCGAAATCATCGGTAACCGTGTCAGTGGCATCGGCGCCTTCCAGGGTGCCCAGGCCGTTGCCGGCGCCCAGGCTTTCCCCTTGGACATTGGCACCTTTGCCCGTAGCGGCTTGGTTCTCCAGGCCAATCTGAACTTCCTTATCTCGCAGAACGAAGCCAAGGTTTTGGCCTCGCCCCGCGTCGCCGCCCAGAGCGGAACGGAAGCTCAGATTCACATCGGTGACAAGTTCCCCATCGTCTACTTCGACCCCCGCGCTGGTCAGTTCCAGGTGAACTACGTTGACATCGGTATCAAGTTGGACGTAACCGCCAACGTGAAACAAGACGGCTACGTGGTCTGCAAGATCCTCCCCGAGGTGAGCACCCTGGTCGAACTGGTGAATAACCAGTACCCGCGCACTGCGGTGCGTAAGGTCACCACCGACGCCCGAATCAAAGACGGCGAGACGCTCGTTCTCGGCGGCCTGATTCGCGAAGAAGATATCCAGGCTGTGCAGAAGATTCCGTTGCTGGGCGACCTGCCCATCTTCGGCACTCTCTTCCGCAACACCACGTTCTCGAAAACTCGTAACGAAGTGGTCATCATGCTGACCCCCAACATTATGAAGTAACCTTCGCGAACGCGAAAGGAAGAGGACCGGGAAACCGGTCCTTTTTCTTTTCCATTGGTGAGAGGGGGAGTTAGGGGGTCGCCGACCAAAGGGAGGCGAGTGGAACCATCGATTCGGGTAATGATGATGCCCCGGGAGACCAACGGGCAGGGAACGATTTTTGGGGGCGTGTTGCTCAGCTATATCGATCAGGCCGGCGCCATTGCCGCTCAGCGTTGCACCGCCTACCGTGTCGTAACGGTCGCCCTGGAAAAGGTCGAATTCAAGCAGGCGGTCCTGGTGGGCGACGTGGTCAGCTTCTATGGCACCGTGATCAAGAAAGGCCGAACCAGCTTAACGGTGGACGTCTCGGTGGTGGCCGAGCGCATGCACAACGGCGTCTCCCGCAAGATCGACGTCACCCAGGCCACCCTTATCTTCGTGTCCATTGACGAATCCGGCCGCCCCGTCGCCCACGGCGCCCAGGGGCTCTAGGCGCGGGTCAGTTGAGGGGAAGCGAAGGCATCGCCGAAGCGTTGCCTGAGTTCCTCGAGTTTGCGGGTGGTGGTGTCCACGCCTTGCTGCTTCATGAGGAAGAATGGTCCGCCCAGGAAAGGCGGGAAACCCAATCCGAAGACGCTGGCCAGATCGCCGTCGTCCTGGCTGCGCAGAATGCCTTCCTCCAGGCAGTGCAGGCTTTCGCATAGGAAGGCGTAGAGGCAGCGCTCCTGGATGTCGCGGCGGGTCAGGTTGCGTGAGGCCGAGGTCGACGTCACCTTCTGGTGCAACGCCTGATCGGCTACCTTCTTGCCCTTCGAGTAGAGATAGAATCCTTTGCCCGATTTTTTGCCGGCCCGCCCGTCGGCGCTGATGGCTTCCCAGCCGGCCGGCTTGGGGAAGCGTAGCGGGAGATGATCGTTCATGACTTTCATAACCTTGGCGGCCACGTCCAGTCCTACTTCGTCGATCAAAGTCATAGGGCCGACCGGAAAGCCGAGTTCGGTCAGGGCGGCATCGATCTGATCGGCGGGCGTGCCTTCCGCGTAGCACAATAAAGCCTGGCCGAGAAAGGCCGAGAGCACGCGGGAAGTAAAAAAGCCGGGGCCGTCGTTGACCACCACTACGTGGGTGTTCATCTCGCGCGCGAGCTTGACCACGCGGTGCAAAGCTTCTTCGCTGGTATCCTTGGTAGTGATGACTTCCACTAACTGCATCTTCTCCACCGGAGAGAAGAAGTGCATGCCCAGTACCTGTTCGGGTCGGGCCGCCCCTTGGGCGATGTCGCCGATGGGAATGGCCGAAGTGTTGGTAGCGAAAATGGCCTTAGGATTGATCGCTTCGATTTCCTGAATCACTTTGTGTTTGACGGCCACGTCTTCAAAGACGGCTTCGATCACGATCTCGGCGTTGTCAAAGGGCTTATACTCGGTGGTGGGATGAATGCGGTTGAGGCGCTTGCCTTTTTCGAAGGCGCGGATGCGTTTACGCTCCACCTCCCGACTGTACACCTTATCGGCATAGGCCATGACGCGGCCGGCGCTGTCGGCATTCTGATCTTTGATAACAATCGGGTAACCCTGGGCGGCGGCCACGGTGGTGATACCTGAACCCATCAAGCCGGCGCCCAACACGCCTACCTTGGTTTTTTCCTGGGTGACCGCGTCGGCCATCCTGGCCGAATCGGCGCGATTCTGGGTGGTGATTTCATAGAGGTGAATCAGGGACTTGCTCACCGAAGTGGTGGCGCATTCCGCGAATAACTCCGCCTCCAGGCGCAGCCCTTCGGCCAGAGTGGTCTTCTGGCTGTTCAGTACCGACTCCAGAGCTTTGAAGGGAGCGGGATAGTGGCCGCGCGTCTTCTTTTCCAGGTCCTGACGTAACTTCATCGGCAGGAAGCTGCGGGCGGCCAGTTTGCCCAACCAGTTGGAGGCTTTGCTTTGGCCCCGTTTCTGGGTATTGATCCAGGCTTGACCGAGACGGTCACGCAACTCCGTGGCGGCCTGCATGGAGCGTTTGGCCAGCAGCGAAGCCGGCACGACTTCGTCTACCAAGCCCAGCTTGAGAGCTTTGGCTGGTTTGACTTTGCGCCCGGTCAAGATCATGTCCAGAGAGGCCTGCAGACCGATCAGGCGGGGCAGGCGCTGGGTCCCGCCCAGACCGGGCAATACCCCGATCTGAACTTCGGGAAGCCCCAGCACGGTGGAGCTGGAGTCACTGGCCAGCCGGTACTGACAGCACAGGGCCAGTTCCAATCCGCCGCCCAGACAGGGTCCTTCGATGGAGCAGACGGTGGGGATGTTCAGGTTGGCCAGTTGAGTGTAGATTTCCTGAGCCTGAACGCACAACTGGTAGCCCGACTCGATGGAATGGATCCCCTGGATCAGCTTGATATCCGCGCCCGCGATGAACTGGGCCTTTTTAGCGCTGGTGACCACCAGCGCTCGGGCCGAGGCGTTGCTGGTCAGCTCTTCCAGAGCTTCTTTAAACTCGGTTAGCAACTCAAAGTTGATCAGGTTGACCTTGCTCTCGGCCATATCCAGGGTGATGACGGCCGTGCCGTTCTCCTTCACCTCGAGGGTTAGATGCTTGCGTTCCAAGGCTTTAGTCCTCAACTCTTTCCAGCACGATGGCCGTGCCCAATCCTCCGGCGGCGCACCAGGCCAGCAGAGCGTAACGCCCTTTCCGGCGCTGGAGTTCACGCGACATGCTCAAAATCATACGTGCGCCGGTGGCCCCGAAGGGATGACCCAGGGCCAGCGAGCCGCCGTTGACGTTCAGTTTCTCCGGGTCGATTTTGCCGACCGGCTGGTCGCCCCAGCCGATTTGTTTGGCGAATTCAGCTGATTCCAACTGGCGAATGACGCTCAGGACCTGGGCGGCGAAGGCCTCGTGGATGTCGACCAGATCCATGTCTTCGAGCTTGAGACCGGCTTTTTTGAGAGCGGCCGGCACGGCATAGGCCGGCCCCATCAAGAGTTGCGGTTCCGGAGCCAGAGCGGAGTTGCTCCAGGAGAGCACCCGGCTGAGCGGCTTGTAGCCCAGTTCGCGCGCGAAGTTTTCCTCGGCTACCAGCAGCATGGCCGCTCCATCGGTCAGGCCTGAAGAATTGCCGGCCGTCAAGGTCCCATAGGTTTTGTCGAAGGCCGGCTTGAGACTGGCCAGTTTCTCCACGGTGGTATCGCCGCGCACGTAAGCGTCGCGGCTGACCGGCTGATAACTGCTCGGAGGCCACATGGTGGCCACTTCTTCGGCATATTTACCGGCTTCCCAGGCGGCGGCGGCGCGTTGATGGCTGCGTTGCGTCAATTCGTCCTGGTCTTCACGCGAAATGTGGTTGAGACGGGCCATGAGCTCGGCATGCTGGCCCATGGTTTTGCCGGTGGAAGCTTCCGCGATACTGGGCGGCTTGGGCAGCAAGTCGGCCGGCCGGAGCTGGCGGAGCAGGGCGACTTTCTTGGCCACCCCCTTGGCCTTGGAGAAAGCCATCAGCGTGTCGATGACGCGCTTGTTGTGCGGTACCGGCACGTTGGACATTGATTCCACGCCGCCTACCAGCACGGCCCGGTAGTCTCCCGTCTTGATACCCTGGGAGGCCAGGATGAGCGCCTGGGCGCTGCTGGAACAGGCGCGCGCGACCGTCATGCCGGGGACATGGTTGGGGATTTCGGTGCCCAGAACGACTTCCCGCGCCACGTTGGGGGCGTTCACGCTGGGAAGCACGCAGCCCATGATGACTTCATCCAATTTGTCGGCTGGAAAGCGGGACTTTTCCAGCAGTTCCACGGCCACGCGTTGGGACAGTTCGACGGTGCCCCAACGTTGGAATTCGCCGAAAGCTTTGACGAAAGGAGAGCGCAGTCCGTCGATGACCACCGGGCGAGGTGCTGTAGCGGCTGCGGACGGAGTAGAAGAACTTTTCTTAGCCATTGCTCAGCCTTCGCAGTGATGCTCTAAAGCCCCCCCTGGAACTCTGAGAAGGGGGGGCGGTCCCTAGCGAGAACCGTCCCGCCAGAATGTCAGCACCCGAAGAACTTGTTTTTGAAGTCGCTTTCCTGTCCCGACCAGGGAAATCCACCCCTCGCCTCGAGGAAATCCGGCGCTACCTGAATCAGCTTGAGGGAGTGAACTCGCCTCGCAGTGGTGGCGCTGTTTATCGCTATCGCAATCCCGATACACAAGTCGCCTGTGATTTCGTGACCTACGAGCCGGACCAGGACTACGTGGGTCTGTCCTTTGAAATCGAATTGCCCCGGCCGCTGTTTTTCGCACTCGAGACCCTCCCGCTGGTGGTGGCCTTAGCCCGTGAGTTTTCTCTCAACGTCGAAATCGTCTCACCCGACAACGAGATGAACGCTTGTGAGCCGAGTTTCGAACTGCTGCTGCACCAGTGGCAACTGGCTAATCGTGATGAAGTTCACGCTCTGGAAGCGGAAGGCAATCGTTTGCCGCGCATGGACAATCAGGCTCTCGAATCCATGTGGGAATTTATGCTCTTGCGGCCCGAGTTGGCCCGCCGCTACAATCGCAATCACGTGGCCGTGCCGCCGGTCGAGCTGGTGCGCGAGTTGGACAGCGGCAGAGTCTATCGGGTGGTGCGCTGGAAGCGCCTTTCCGCCTCAGCTCTGGCCGACAGTGACTTCTGCTGGTTGGAGGACCCGCCCGAACCCCTCCAGGACGGCGCCTTCGTGCCTTCGGCCGTGCTCCGTGAAGTGGCCAAATTTGCTTTCCGCGACCTGTCTCAGCCCGTCAATCACAGGCTCTTCGATAAAGCCAAGCTGCAATCCGAGCTGGTCCATGCCCTGGAGTCAGCCAGTTTGCGTCCCGGGGGGGATTTTGAGGTGCTCCTCTATCGCGATGTGATCGACCGCGACCTCACTCCGATGCAGGAAGCGTAAAGCCACTCGGATCCAGCTCGGGGAACAAGGCCGTTTCCAGTTCCAGGCGGCGCAGTCGGGCTTCTTCGATTTGCCCCGAGCGCAGCTCCTGGCGCAGCGTCCAGAAGTCCCGTAAAGCCGCGAAGAACTGTTCTTTCATGCGGTCGATGAAATGTCCGTTGCTGATCACGAAGGGCAGGTCGCTGGAGCTGGCCAGAGTCAAAAGCCGTCCCGCTTGTTGCAAGGCGCGCCGAGCCAGCTCGTCGGCCGGCGCCTGGGCGGCCATCTCCGCATAAGCCCTGGCGGCCTCGTGGATGTGGCGGTACATCCAGGCGGTGTCTCCGCGAATCCATTTTTCGAAGGTGCCCTTTTCGCCCCAACTGGAGGTGGACAGGTAGAGATCCTGGCCGGTGGGATTGGCGGCCAGATAGGCGCTGGGGGTGCACAATTCACTGATGTTCTGGTCGTAGTGGAGCTTCTTGAACAGATAGTAGAGGAAGCGCGGCCCTTCAAACCAGTGGTGGCCGAATAATTCGGCGTCGTAGGGAGCAATGACCACCGGCTTTTTCCACATGACCTTGCGCAAATACTCGAAGCGGGCGTTGCGGCAGAAGACGAAGTGGCCGGCGTGGCTGGCCGCTTTGCGGTCGGCCCACTCGGGATTGTAGGGCTGTTTGTAGTCGCTGGTGCGCGAGGTGATGCGGTTGTATTTGAAGGGGCCGCCACGGATGTGGAATTCCAGGTAGTCGGCGTCTCCGGGATAGCCCTCCTCGCCGCTCCACACCTGTTCGCCGGTCTCGGGATCGCGGGGAAAAGCCGAAAGGCTTGAGCCTTTTACGTAGACCGGCGCATTTACCCCGAATTCGGCCGGCGAATCGCCGCGCAGCACCGTGATGGCCTCGGTGAAGAAATAGCGGAAGCCGGCTTCCTCCAGGTAACGCTCGATGCCAGGGGTGTAAGAGCACTCCGGCAGCCACACACCCACGGAGGGGCGTCCAAAAACCTGCTCGTGGTACTGAGCGGCCGCCTGCACGTGACCGCGGATAGCCGAAGGAACGTCGGTCCAAAAGGGCAGCATGGGATGAGTGCCCACGCAGGTGGAAATCTCGAGGTAGCCCAGGTCCTGAAAGCGTTTAAATCCTTCGGCCAGGTCGCCGCCGTAACGCAAAAACAGCTCGCGGGCCCGGCTCAGATGGCGCAGGTGCATGCGCGCCGGCTTGTGGTAGTGGGGTTCTTCGCGCGCGGTGCGTTCCACCTCGAGCTTGGCCAGCTCGATGAGGCGCTCCAGATATTCCAAAGTGTCGGCTGCATGGCGCTGGCTCTTCATCATGGCCACCAGCGGCGGCGAAATATCCATAGAAAGCTTGAAGTCGACACCTTCGTCGTGCAAGCTCTCGAACAGGTCGAGCAGCGGTAAATAGGTTTCGCGCACGGCTTCGGCATACCACTCCTGGGGATAGCCGGCCGGACGCCAGGTATCGCCGGAACGGAAGTTCACGGGGTCGGCGATGTAAGGCAAATGAGCATGCAGGTGGAGCAGCAGGTAGCCCAGAGAGCGTTGGGAAGTTTCTTTGCGGCTGCGCAAGGGCCGAATGGTGGGGTGGTCGATGGGCTGTCCCTGCCACTTGTGGGTGAGCGGGTTGGTGCCGGGCACAAAGCGGCCCAGCTGGATTTCGTTGGAGAATTCGGTAAGAAGCTCTTCCTGCTCCCCGTCGATCACGGCCACCACCCGGCAGCGATAGAGGCGGTCGGGAGGCAAGGTCAGGTAATAATCGCGGGTGGTGTTGAGGTTGATTTCCGGTGAGAACTCCGGTTTGAGCCACCACTCCCCTTTGAATTCCTGATAGACTTTGAGAAAACAGCGGACGCGCCCGAGCAGATCTCCGTGTTTATCGCTCAGGTCTTTCCAGGTGGCCGTCTCCACCCGCCAGTAGGCGTAGGCGATTTCTTCTTTGACCGGCATTAACACACAGCGATTGCCGGGAGGATCGATGGTGAACGGGAGCGAGGACTCGATCGGCTTCTTGGTGCGGGCTTTATACAGGTGAGCGACGTAGGTGCCGGGCTCGAGGTTGGTAAAAAGCCAGTCCCCCGAGCCTTTGACCTTGCGCTTGGGGTCAACCAGAATTTCCTCGCCGTCTTTCTCGAGCTTGAGCGACAGACTCTCGCTCCCCTCCAGCCACCAGCGGGCCCGCAGTTGCAATGTATCGGTTTCGAGAATTTCTCGTTCCAGAAGGAGCGGTTTAGGGCTGACGGCGACCTCGAACTGGTCGGCGGCCACCACCTGCAGGACGTCGCCTGAATCGCGTCTGGCGGTAAACAAACTTTTGAGGACTTCATTGTTGTCCAGGCGCAGAATGGCCAGTTCAATCCGATTGACTCGCCCGCGCAGGGTGCAGTGGTCGCGTTCAGGAACAGGGATCCAGTGCCGGGAGGGGGCCACTCCCGGCTCCACCCATTCCACCGCCAGACAAACGTGGGTATCCCGCTCCCAATGGACCTGATGAAATTGCTCGACTTCCTGGCGCAGGCTGCGCCAATCGAGTTCTCCCCAAAGCACTACGTGAGAGCCGGGGCTGTCTTGTAGCCAGGCCAGTTGCGGAGTGGGTTCCAAGGCCGAGTTGAGCCAGATCTGGGGGCGCGTGCAACGAGCCAGCTCGGCTCGATAGCGCCCGGGCGATAGCTGGATTTGCCGCGAACTGAGGTGGTTGACTTCGTATTCTTGAAGCACCTTCAACTGGGGATCAAGAATCCTCAGGACGAGATTTTCGTCGGCAAAATTGAGGTGTTTTCGAAGATCCTTCTGCCAGCGGCATACCACCTGCGGTGAAGCGACCTCGATTTGGAGTAGATTTTGCGCGCTTTCCAGGGTCATCGACGTCCTCCGATTCAGAGGCTGCTTTCTGCCCGCCGACGTTTACTCCCCTGCCAGCCCGGGAAAAGACCCCCTTATGTTAGCCAATGGACAGCGTTATTTTTCTCATTCTTTGACCATGGTCGTGTGCGCGCTTAACGAAGAAGAACTCATCGAAGAGTTTCTCGAGAAGTCGGTGCGTGATCTCTCTCACGTGTGCCAGGATTGGGAAATCATTCTGATCAACGACGGTTCCACCGATCGCACCTCGGAGCTGGCCCACAATTTCGCGCGCAACTACCCGCAGATTCGTATCTTCGATCAGAAGGTCAACCGCGGACCCGGCGCGTGTATTCAGATTGGTTACTACAACGCCACCAAGGACTATCTTTTCCACAACACGGTGGATGCATTTTTCAATACCGAAGATCTGGTCTGGGTATTGCCGCATTTGGAAGAATACGACTGTTTGAGCGGCTTTCGCAGTGACCTGAAGGCCAACAACCCCTACCAGAAGTTACTGACCGTCTGCAATCGTGGTTTGATCCGCATGCTCTTTCCGCTCAAGCTGCGCGCCTATCAAACCGTGCAGTTTCATCCCACCGCACTCTTCAAGCAAATTCGCGTGGAAGGTCGCAGTTCGTTCGTTTCGGCTGAATTGCTTATCAAGGCCTTCTATCTGGGCTACAGCATCGGGGAGATCGAAGTCGTTTTTCATCCTCGCACCAAGGGCAAAGCCAAAGGCGGCGGTATCCGGCACGTGTTGCGCAGCATCAAGGACATCGTAAAATTCTGGTTCCTCTGGGTGATTCTCAAGCGGCCCATCGCCAATCCATACGGTAGTCAGAAACCGACCTTCCTGAAGCAGACCGAGTCCACCAGAAGCGTCGCGCGCATCGCGGGTTAAATCAAGATGTCGACAACCAAGCTTTGGGGCGGTCGTTTCGCCGGTAAAACTCACCCTTTGATGGAAGAATTTGGCCGCTCGCTGGAAAGTGACCGGCGGCTGCTCTTTTGCGATCTGCAGGTGTGCCGCGCCCACCTGCAGATGCTGGGCGAATGCGGGGCGGTGCTCCCCGAGGTCAGTCAGCGCCTGGTGGGCACCATCGATCAGCTGGTCAAGGACCTGAATTCCGGGGCTACTCAGGTCAGCGGCGATCACGAGGATATCCATTCCTGGGTTGAAGCCGAGTTGCGGGAGCGGGCCGGTGACGAAGCTTCTTTGATTCGCCTGGGCCGCAGTCGCAACGACCTGGTGGTCACCGATTTCCGCCTGTGGACGCGTCAGGCCCTGCAGAGGTTGCAGGAGGCCGTGCGCGGGCTCCAGCACGCCTTGCTGCAGCGCGCCGAGGAACAGGCCGGGGCTTATCTACCGGGCTACACTCATTTGCAGCGCGCTCAGCCGGTGGCTCTTTCGCATCACCTGCTGGCTCACTTCTGGAGTCTGCAGCGCGACCATCAGCGCTTTGCGCAGTGCGCCGAAGCGGCCGATTGCTGCCCGCTGGGCGCGGGCGCTCTGGCCGGTAGTTCCTGGGCCATTCGTCCTGAGCGCACCGCCGAGCTGCTGGGTTTTTCACGGGCCTTCGATAACTCGCTGGACGCGGTCAGCGATCGCGACTTCGCGGTGGAACTGCTGTCGGCGGTCAGTTTGTGCATGATTCACCTCTCGCGTATGTCCGAGGAGTTGATTCTCTGGAGTGCGCCGGAGTTTGGCTTCGCCACCTTTGATGATGGCTGGTCGACCGGCTCCAGCTTGATGCCGCAAAAGAAGAATCCCGACCCGGCCGAGTTGATTCGCGGTCGCACCGGCCGCGTCATCGGACATTTGCAGAGCCTGCTGGTTACCCTCAAGGGACTACCGCTGGCTTACAATCGAGATTTGCAGGAAGACAAGCCGCCCGTTTTCGAGGCGGTAGAGATGACCGAGAAGTGTTTGCAGGTAATGACCGGCGTGATCTCTACACTGCGTTTCGAGACGGCCAATATGGCCAAGGCTTGTGAAGACCCGGGCCTGTTGGCCACCGATCTGGCCGATCACCTGGTGCGGGCGGGTCATCCCTTCAGTCTGGCTCACGAACTGGCCGGCAAATGGGTGGCCGGGCGCCTGGAGCAAGACGAATTAATGCTGGTTCAGCCATTGGCCGAAGCGCTGACGGCCCAGTCAGTGCTGGAGGCCCGACGCCATTCGGGAGCCGCCGGCCCGGAGTCGGTCCAGCTTCAACTGGACAAAGCTCGCCGTTCCATCCAATAGCGGAGGCTATTCGCCGGTGAGGGTCTTCAAAGCTTTGATGAGAACGGCGGCGCGGGCGCGGGCGAAGTTGGGGAACTTGCCCATCACTTCAAAGGTACGATCGATCAGCGCCTGTTGAGCGTCGCCGCTCTGGTTGCGAAGCTCACGCAAAACCGAGGTTCCCAGGTTGCATTGAAGGTCGGGATCGAGGTGGGAAATCCGGTCCAGGGCTTGTTGGGCGAGCATCTGAATATTCACGTCATCGTTCTCCATGTTTCTGGTGGTCTCTTTTGTTAACTCTTGGACACAGCCTACCCTGAGTGGCTGAATTAAGCCTGAAAGGGTCGCGCCAGCCCCTCTAGAACAAGCGGGGGGTCCTAGGGGGAGGCGGCAGCCTCCCCTAGAACATTAGCCTTTAATGGATATCAAGGGTCCGCACTCCTTTGGCGGCTACGACGCGAAGCACATTGCCCACGTTCAGCGGGAAATCGCCCGCAGTGTCAAGCCCAACCTGCTCCGTCAGCTCGAAGATGATGACCTGGATGAAGCCGCTTTCCTGCGTCTGCTCACGGAGGACCTGGTCGATCTCAGTCCTGAGGCCAAAGAAATGCTGCGTAGCCTGCGCAAGGAGCGGGCCCGGCGCAAAACCAAGAAGGAAGACCCCACCGAGAGCAATTCCGACTTCCTTTCTCTGCTCACCGGTCTGGAAGACTTCCGCAAGCAGGTAGAGGAAGGGCAGCGCCAGGGAGATGAAAATTTTCGCCGCAAGGGCAAGCCTTTCATGCCGCCCTCCTTGCCGCTTTCCCAACATGTGCCCCGTCCGACCAGCCACGACTCTTCGACTTCCTGGCGCCGCCCCGGGCTCAATGAAGCTGGGGAGCTGGCTCGCAAGATGGTGGTCTATGCTCCCCGCCCGGAGCTGAAAGAGCAGTTGGCTCTGGAATTGCAGGTCTTCGGCAAAGCCATCATTCAGCAGGTGAAACAATTCGGAGTCCGCGTTATCATCCTGGAGCGCAGCAAAGCACTCACCGACATCCGCATTCAGGGCATGATGATGGTGGCTCCTTCGGAACGAACCTTTGACGGTCGACCCTGGGGGGCAGTGCGGGGCATCTACTGCAGTGATCGCCGGCTCTTTGTGGTGGGAGAAGAATTGCTAGGCCGACCCGAAGGTTCGGTGGCGCGCCACGAGTTTGCTCACGCCTACGACCATACTTTCAGCCAGAAGAACCATCGCCGGCTACCGCTCTCGGTGCAGCTCTGGAATTCCTTCCGGCAGGAGCGAACCGGGCTGGTTTCCGCTTACGCCGCCACCAATCCGGCCGAGTATTTTGCGGAGTCGGTGGAAGCTTTTTTCCAAGAAGGAGCCCGCGAGGCTTTGCGGCAACAAGACCCTCTGATGTTTGACTACCTGAAGCAACTTTTTGCCGCCTGACCGTGAGCGCCCTACAGACCGCTTTGCACCTGCTCAGTCAGGGGTGTTCTCTTTCTAGAGAACAGGCCCGTGAGGCCACTCGCGAGCTGGCCAAGGAGACAGCTCGCGAGGCTCAAATCGGCGCCTTCTTGATGGCCCTGCGGGTCAAGGGGGAAACTCGCGAAGAGATTTGGGGCTGTGCCGAGGCTCTGCAGGCCATGGCCCGGCCGGTGGACACGACCGGCCTGCGTTGTGTGGATACCTGTGGCACGGGCGGAGACGGTTCTGCCACCCTGAATCTTTCGACGCTTTCCGCTTTTGTGGCCGCCGCCGCCGGTCTCTGTGTGGCCAAACATGGGAATCGTTCAGTCACCTCGGAATGTGGTAGTGCTGACTTGGTGGAGGAATTGGGTCTGCCTCTGCAAGAGAGCCCTGAAGACGTGCGCAAGTCCTTGCAGGAGCGCAAGTTCGCCTTTCTCTTTGCCCCTTTCTTTCATTCCGCTACGGCTCGCGTGATGCAAGTTCGGCGCTCCCTGGGTATCCGCACCATTTTCAATCTGCTGGGCCCCCTCACCAATCCGTGCCGTCCACCTCTACAGGTGATCGGCGTGCCGGAGCCACGCTGGTGCCAGCCCATTGCCTGGGTACTGGCTCAAATGGGGGTGGAGAGAGCCCTGGTGGTATGCGGTCACGGCGGCGTGGACGAACTGGTGCTGCACGGCCCCAATCAGGTGTGCCTGGTCGAGAACGGGGAAGTGCAGGCCAGTTGGCTCGACCCCGCCGAATTGGGTCTGGCACCCGTTCCGCTGGAAGCCTTGAGGGGCGGAGCACCTGACTATAATGCCGGATTAAGCCGCCTGATCCTGCGCGGCGAGCATCACCCCGCCACCCCCGCCGTGGCCCTCAACGCCGCCGCCGTCCTGCTGGTGGGTGGTCTGGCCGCCGACTGGAAGGAGGCCCTGGCTACCAGCCAGGAACTCCTTCGCAGCGGCATAGTCTGGAACTGGCTGGAAAGCCTGCCCCGCGCTCAGGTCGATTAGCTGCAGTAAGGATCCGCCAGACTTAGCGCATCGTCGATGATGGCCAGGCCTTCGTTCAGTTGCTCCTCGGTGATGCACAGCGGAGGCACGGCGAAGACCCAGTCCCAGCGCACGAAGGTGCTCATGCCCAGTTCTTTGAGGCGCGCCGCCACCTTGCCCATGGGTTCGCTGACCGGCTTGTTGAAGCCGTTCATGGGCTCCTTGGTCTGGCGATTCTTGACCAGTTCCACCAACCAGAAGAGGCCGATGCCGCGCACATCGCCGATGCATACGTGCTTTTCTTGCAGTTTGCGCAGGCCGGCTTCGAGCACTTTGCCCATCTTGGCGGCATTCTCGATGAGATTCTCCTCCTGGTAAACCTTCATGCAGGCCAGCGCGGCCGCGCAACCGACCGGGTAGCTGCTGTAGGTGAGTCCGCACCACAACTGGTTGGTGTCGAAGTGCTTGCCGATCTTCTCGTTGACGATGGTGGCGCCCATGGGCACGTAGCCGCAGGTGAGACCTTTGGCCATGGCCATGATATCGGGCGAGATGCCGTAGTTGTCGATGCCGAACCATTTGCCTGTGCGGCCGAAACCGCTCATCACTTCGTCCACGATGAGTACGATGCCGTAGCGGTCGCAGATTTCCCGCACCCGGTGCCAGTACTTAGGGGTACTCGGGGCGATCAGGCCGGAGGAACCGTTGTAGCCCTCCAGCAGAATGGCGGCTACGTTGTTCGGGCCTTCCATCTCGATGGTTTCCTCGAGCAAGTCGACCAGGATCATGTCGCCCTGTTCCGGCGTGCAGTGGCGATAAATGGGGCTGCGGTAGGAGTAGGGGTCCTGAATGCGCACAATCCAGGGAACTCCCGGCTCGTTGGCCAGTCGGCGCGGGTCGCCGCCGGCCGTCATGGATCCGAAACCGGCGCCGTGGAAGCTGCGATAGCGGGTGATGATCTTCTGGCGGCCAGTATAGAGGCGGGCCATTTTCATGGCATTCTCGACGGCCTCCGCGCCGCCCAGGCTAAAAAAGCTTTTCTTCAGGCCGGCCGGGGTGACGGAGGCGAGCATCTCGGCGGCCTCGCCACGGACTTTGCTGGCCATGCCGGGATAAACGAACTGCAATTCCTCGGCTTGCCTGGCAATGGCTTCGATAATTTTGGGGTGTCCGTGGCCCACGTTGACGTTCATCAACTGGGAAGAGAAGTCCATGTAACGCTTCTCCTCCATATCCCAGAAGTGGATGCCTTTGGCGGTGGCCACCGGGATCGGGTTGACCGAAGCCTGGGCCGACCAGGAGAACAGGCTGAATTCCTTGTTCTTGTCGATGACGGATTGATTGGTTACGGAGTCCTGAACGTTGCTTGCCACAAAAAACCTCCAACTTGTTTAAAAACCCGAAGTTATTCGGAGGGCCTCCAGAGAACGCCTTCAGCTTGTTTGCCGATTCGTTCGAGAGGGCCGCGGGCGTACTTTGGTTAACTCTTGAGAATGCTCAGGAATGTAATTCAATCCATCGAGTCCATGGATGCCCAGGAGATCAGCAACACGCTGGTCGAGAAGCGGCGTGGTCTGCGCGTCAAAAGCTATGCCCAGGTGCGGGCTCATATGGGCGACCAGGATCACAAGGCCATCGTTACCGAGTTGGGAGTCGACGGGCTGCGCCTGAAATCGATGGAAGCTCCGCTGGTCCAGGGTCAGGAAGTCGAATTGCGTTACGCTTCCACGGTGGAGGGCGCTGAAGCCGGTCCGGTGCGTGTGCAGGTGGCCTGGGTCCAGAAATCCGGCCGCGATCTGGTGGCCGGAGCCCGCTACGTGGATAGCCGCGAGAACATGCGGCGCTCCTGGGTGCGCTTCTTGTTGACCGAAATCGGCTTTGACGACACCCGCACCTATCAGCGTCGGAAATTTATCCGGGTGGATGCTTCCATACCTTCGCGCATCTTCCAGGAATCGGAGGTGGTGGTCTCGGAAGCCCGGTTGGTGAATATCGGTATCGGTGGGTGCCTGCTCGAGTCGCCCCAGGGTCTGGAGAAAGGCCAGGTGGTCACGGTTGAGATGTCGTTGTGGCGCATTTTGCCGACTTTACGCCTGCCCGCCACCGTCATTGAACAGCGCAGCGATCCCGAGAGCGGCCTGGCCTTGACCAGTCTGCAGTTCGGATCCATCGACTCGTCTCAGGTCAAGCTGCTGGGCAACTACGTCATCAACATGATCAATCAGAGTTCCCCTACCTAGAGGCATCCTTCAGGCGACCGGGAAGTCTCCCTCATGTCCGAGAGCGTAGAGGGGAATGCTGTCGAGCCGGTTGCGGAGGTCGCACCAGCCGAGCGCCGCTGTGAATATCGACTCAATAAGGTGCTGGGGGCCGTACTTGGGAGCGGCGAAGAGAGCGTTCGCGCCCGTATCTTCGTCATCAATATCAGTCGCAGCGGCCTCAAGGCTACTCATCAGACGCGACTGCCCGAACTGGACCAGCAAGAGCTGTCTTTGTTCTTGAGTGCTAAAGATCAGCCGTTGGTTTTCCAGGCCAGGGTTGCCTGGCAAAAGGAACTGGCCGTCTCCGGCATGTTCGAAATCGGCTTTCAATTTCTCGACATGTCGGATGCAGACGCCCAGCGGCTGGAAGATTTTATACGGAAAGAAGCTCATCGGGAGGAAGGCAAGGTTCTCGACCTTTCTTCTCCCTGGAAGTTTGGCAAACACGGCTAACTGGGCAAGGCTGGCCGATGAAAAAGCTGCTGTTGCTGTGTCTGCTGGTCCCTCTGCCGGTTCTGGCCAAAAATTGGCCCTGCCCAGGTGTTAGTGGTGCAAAAACGGGCGTTCGAGGTTGCGCCCCGAACACGCGGTTTGACACTCGGTCGCCAGCAAGCGGGCTCCACACCCGCCAATTGTTAGCACATCCTGGAGAGGGCCAGCCGCCGCGCGGTCTGGCCCGGGAGCGATTTTTGCTGCTGCCGCTGGATAATCGGCCGTGCAACGTGCTCTTCGTCAGACAGTTGGCGGGCATCGCTCAGGCGGAGATCGTCACGCCGCCCGGCCACTGGTTGGGTTCCTGGTTGAATCCCGGACAGTGCGACCGCTTTGCCGGGTGGTTGCGGGAGCAGGCCCGGCGAGGAGACCACCTGATTATCTCCTCCGATATGCTTTGTTACGGGGGCCTGGTGGCCTCACGCAACGCGGCCGTGACCGAAACCGAAGCGCTGGAACGCCTGGGAGTGCTGGCGGAACTCCAGCAGCGCGGCTTTCATCTGGAAGTTTTGAGCACCATCCCACGCCTCTATCTGCGCACCTCGGAGGGGCAGGCGCCTTTCGAGACGGCGCTGGCCACCTGGGCCGCCAAAGCCGATCGTTCCAGCCCTCCTCCGGCGGGAGTCCCGGCCCGCTGGGTCAGCGAATATCTGCAGGTCCGCCAGCGCAACCTGAAGGTCCTGCTGCGGCTGGAGGAACTCACCCGTCAGGGTGTGATCGACCGCCTGGTCATCGGACAGGACGATTCCTCCAGCCAGGGACTGCATTTTGCGGAGCAGCGAGAAGTGCGCGCCCAGGTTCACCAGCATAAGCTGGAAAGCAAAGTCTGGCTGGGTTCGGGGGCCGACGAGCTGACCATGGACATGCTGGCTGGACAACTGGCGGAGCTTCACGACTGCCATCCCACTATCGAGCTCGAGTATTCGGAGGCCGGCAGCGAACGGAGGATTCCACCGTTGGAAAGCCACCCTCTGCAGTCGATGGTGGAGGACCATCTGGCTCTCTGTGGCGCCCGACCCGTGCCTGAGCGAGGCGAGGTCCGGCTGTTGATTCAGGTGCCCAGCGCCGAGCCCTTTACCATACCAGGTCCCGAGCAGCAGCCCAAGTCCTACGATTTCGCCGAGCGCATCCGCGAGTCCGTGGTGCGGGGCCGCCTCACCGCCGTGGCTGATCTGGCCTTGATTAACCGAATGGACCCGTATCTGGCCGAGGCGGTCCTGGACCGCGTTCCTTTAACCGAATTGGAGGGCTTCGCCGCCTGGAATACCCCCGCCAACGCCCTGGGTACGGTGGTGGCGCATGTGGTGGTGCGCCGTCTGGCCGACCGGCAGGCTCGCCGTTGGCCGATTGCCAGAGCTAAAGAGAGCGCCCGCTTGCACCTGGCCTTCTTGTTGGCCCGCCTGGTGGATGACTACGGCTATCAGACTATGGTCAGGGGCGAGTATTACCCTCGCGCCAGAGGTCTTTCCCCTAACCCCGATCCGCTGACCAGCCCCTACTTGACTCTGGGCCGTCAGGTCCGCGTGGATCTGATCGATTGGGCCCAGCGCCTGTACCGGAATCGCTTCGAGAATCGGCTCATCCAGTTGCCGGGCAAGCGTGGCCCGGCGCGCCTGGGACCGATGGATCTGCAGGTCGTTTTGCCCTGGCCGCGCCTGTTTGAGGTCGAGGTACGCCTGGACGTGCAGCTCAAGAATGTAACCTGACCTTCACAAAACGTTAACAGGCCCGACCGGTCATTTAGCCGGCTCTTGTCTGCCTCCGCCTAAGATGATGGAGTCAGAGAGAGGAGGCGAGCCGGAAAACATGGACGCTTTAAACTTGCTAGGGAACAGCAAAGATTTGATCCGTGGCTTCGCCGCCTTGTTGGCCGCCATCGAGCAGGCCAACCTCATGACGGGTGGACAGGGCTCGCCGGCCAGCGCCACCGCCTCCGTCAATCCCTTCGCCAATATTCAAGACAGTTTCAGTCGCTATGACGAGCAGGAGCTGCCCAATGGCAATAAGCTTCGCCGCTATGACACCGGTAATGTGCGCATCCTCAACCCGCGCAGCGGCATTGTTCAAGAGGAACGCCCCAACGGGAATTTCCTCGTTTCACTGCCCACCGGCCGCATCATTTTTCAAGAGCAGCCCGGCTACCCGCTGCTCGTCTTCAGCAGCATCCACGGTGGTCCCCCGCTGATGGCCCGTGTTTGCGTGGTCCAGCTCGGTGCCGCCAGCGAAGCCCGTCCCGCCTTTCAGTTCGAAGACCAGGAGGGCAACCACTTTGTCGACCTCGATTCTCTCCGCTACGTGAAGGTGGCTCCGGCCCACGTGCAGGCCACTCAGGTCGATCAGCCCGTAGCTCAACTTCAGCTCGCCTGAACTTCAGTATAGTATCAACTTACTAAACGTACGCCGACCGCCTTCGGGCCGAGTCGGCGTCTGCGTTTTCCCGAAGATATCTCGTTTCTCGGCCCTCATTCTTTAACAAGAATTAGCACTAACGGATTGTTTATCCCGAGTTGGGGTTGCTATCCTAAAACAGACTATGCGTGCATGGTCATTCGCCAGGAAGAGCGCAAAAGGCGAAAGCCTATTTGGGACGCCGGGCAACCGTTGGAGGAGTCGTAATGTCAGGAGAAGTGACCAATCCCGGCAAGGTGACGATCAGTATCACCGTGCCCACTCAGCCGGCCCCGCCGCCGCTGATTTTGTCGACTCCCCCCGTTGTTTTCGCAGCCGTTCCCGGGGCGGTCCAGTTCCAGCAATTGGCCGGGAACGCCAACCGTGACTTGCAAACCGAGCGCCGTCTGGCCGATAGCTGGTTCTCGTTTATGTCGCCAGCTCCGCGCCCGCTGATGCCGCTTCCCAGTAGTTCCGCCGTGGAACCGCCGCTCATGCCGGCCCCCTCTCCCGATGCCGCTGCCAACCTGCTGCCGCTGGCCATTCCTTCCTCTGTGCCGGACGCCGCCGCCGCCCTGTGGAATCTGCCCAACGCGCTTTCCTCGCCCAATGTCTCGGCCGCTTCCCGCTCGCTCTACAGTTCCACCTTTGACCAGATGATGAAGTTCCAGAACGCCCCTCTGGGCAAGCCGATCGACCCGAACTCTAAAGAGGGTAAGAAGCTTTTGGAAAAGGCTAAAAAGGCGGAAGAAGCCCGTCTGGCCGAGGAGAAAAAGAAGGCGGAAGAAGCTCGTAAGGCGGAGGAAGCCAGAAAGGCCGCTGAAGCCAAGAAGAAAGAGTCTCCCAAAGGCCTGGCCAAGGTTGTCAGCGGTGCCAAGAAGCTGCTCGGTCTGGGCAAAAAGGAAAAGAAGGAAGAGTCCAAGGAGACCGTCGCCACCGCTAAAACAGTTGCGAGTTCCGGCTCGGCGGGTAATGCCGGTTCCGCAGCCGATGCGGGAAAAGCCGGCAATGCTGGCACTCCTGTTGCGAAGAATGCGGCCAATCAGGAAGCTCCTAAGGAGGCTGGCAAAGAAGCATCCCCCACCGAGGCTGCTCCCACTCCTCCGCCTCAGAGTGCTCAGGAGAAGACCGTCGCCGAATTGGCCGGCACTCCCGATCCCAAGACCGGCAAGAACAAAGACGGCAAAGACGTGGTCGTGGTCGATAGCTTGTCGGTCAAACAGGACGAGAAAGGCGCCCACTTAGAGAAAACCTCCACGGTGGTGGCCACCAGCACTGACAAAAAAGGCAACGTCACCACCACCGTCACCAAGGTCAATGAGGATGGTGAAAAGGTCGAAGAGCAAACCTCCAAGATGTCCAAGAAGGAAAAGGAGGCCAACGACCTGGCCAATGCTCAAGCCGAGCAGGCGCGCCGTATTCAGGAGGCTCAGAATCCTAAGAAGGATAAGGATGCCCCTTCTCTGAGTCAGATCAAAGACCAGAGCGAAAAAGCAGAGTCTAAGCCCAAGGAGGCCGCCAACAGCCAGATCAAGGATCAGTCCTCTTCGTCGGGCGAGGGAGACGATGGTGGTTCCGCTCCCGCACCCAAGAAAAAAGACGACGTCAGCATGATCAGCGACAACGGCACTGTGGATAGCAGCGTTGCCCGGGCTCGAGCCGATCGCAAGGATGTCAGCCTGGTCGACGACCATGTGGCCATCGAAGCAGCCAAGAAGAAGACCGAGACTCCCAAAGAAGGGGAAGCCAAGAATACCGAGGTCAAGGACCCCAAGACCGGTGAAGTCAAAGACGCCAAAACCGGCGAGGTCAAGGACCTCAAGACCGGTGAAGTCAAGGACGCTCAAACCGGCGACATCAAGGACCTCAAGACCGGTGAAGTCAAAGACGCCAAAACCGGCGATATCAAGGACCCCAAGACCGGTGAAGTCAAAGATGTCAAAACCGGCGACATCAAGGGTGCTGAGGCCAATGCCAGTGCGGCTACGTCCAGGGCCGCTGAAGTCGCCAAGGCGGAAGACGGTCCCCCAGCCGCCGCGCCCAAGCCGGCCCTCGATGGCAATACTCCGGCTTCCAGGGCAGAAACTGTGCCGAAGCCCGAGACTGCGCCCAAGGAGGTTGCGGCTCCTAAGGCCACTCTTGCTCCAACCGCTAAGGCCGGTGAGGCCAGTCCCAAACTCACGGTTACCGCAGAGGCTCCCAAAGCTGGCGATGCCCCGTCTCCGACCGGCGGCAAAGAGGTCCCCGCCGATCCGAAGGCACAGGCTGCTCCCGCCGAGCCTAAGGTCGCCGTGGCCGAGCCCAAGTCTCCCGCATCTAAGAATGCCGTGGCCCCCGCGCCGGCCCAGCCGACTTCTCCGGCCCAACCGGATGCTTCAGCTCCAACCGCTAAGAATGAGCCTGCGCCGGCCGCGGTCATTCCGAAGGCTGCCAACCAGCCGCCCGCGGCCAGCCCGGCGCCGGCTGCCAATCGGCCTGCCGCCGCCAATCAGTCTCCGACAGCCGACGTTCAACCGGCTGCCAACCAGCTCGGCATCAGGTCCGAAGAGCAGCCTCCCGTGGCCGCGGTCACTCGGCCGGCTCAGCCCAAGCCTCCGGTCTCCTCTGCTCCGGCTCAGCCCGCTCCGAGCGGGACCAAGGAGGCACCGGTGGAAACGCCCGCTCCTTCAGCAACCGCTCCGGCTCCGGCGGTGCCCCCGGCGACCGCTCCTCTTACGGGCCGTCCCGCTGCCCAGGCAACGGTTACCCCGACCGGCACCAGTAACTCGAATCCCGCCGCCGTAGTGGCCGGGCCTCCGACCGGCCGTGAGCCGGCGGCCACCACCCCCACGGCCAGTAACGCCCCGGCCGCGGCTCCCAGGAACTTGACCGCCGCCGTGAGCGCCGGTGCGGCCACCACCGCGGGCGCACCCCCAACTTCGGTGGCTTCTCAGCCCGGTCAGTCCCCCACGGCCGCCAATCCGGCTCCGCCTAGGGCCAACGCCAATCCGGTAAATGCCGTCAGCCAATCGGGACCACAGTTGACTCCGCCCACCGCCGAAGCTCCGGCTCCGTCTTCCGCGCCGGCACCAGCGTCGGTTAACCGCCCGGTGACGGGGCCCGGCAATGTGCCCCAGGCGACTGGCCAGAGGAATGCTGCCTTTGTTCGTCCCGAGCAGGTGGTCGCGCCCAGCCAGAACGTAGAAGTTGGAGCTGCTCCCAGCTCCGCCTCGACCCCGGCCGCTCCCGCCGTCGTTGACCGCAAGATCGCCGCAGCCAGCGCCGGTGGTGCGGCCACTGTAAGTGGCGCCTCCACCGTCAGTGCTTCGCCGGCTCCTTCCGCTAGCGTCCAGGCCAGGACCATCTCCGGTGCTTCCGAGGTCAACAGCGCTCCCCTCCAGCCTCAGTCGGGTGGGGGTCAATCGAATCGCAACTACAGCGCGCCCCAGGCGACACCCCCCGCCAGTTATCCGCCCAGCGAGGGTGCGGCTCCGGTTTCCCAAAAGGGCTCGCAATCGGCCGCAACTCCGCAGTCCGCTCCGATCTCTCAACGTGAGAAGAGTGCCTCGGCCAGTCCGGTAGAGTCGGCACCGACGCCGGCAGGCCAGGGTCCCATCCAGTCTTCGAGCGCGCGGGCAGGTTCGAAGGCCTCGGCCGCTCCTCAGCCCTCGGCCGTCCCTTCCGCAGCCTCACCGGCGGTTAGCACTCCAGCAGCCCAGGCTCCGCCTACCACTCCTTCGGCAAAGCCCGCTCCCGCAGCCTCACCGGTGGCCAGTGCTCCAGCAGCCCAGGCTCCGCCTACTACTCCTTCGGCGCAGCCCGCTCCCGCAGCCTCACCCGCGGCGAGCGCTCCGGCAGCCCAGACTCCGCTTACCACTCCTCCGGCGCAGCCCGCTTCCGCAGCTTCTCCGGCGGCCCCGGCCCGACCGGGCCCCGCGGTGGCTGAGCCCGAAGCGGCTCCAACCGCTCCGCGTAGCGCGCCTACCGTCCGGCCGGTCGCTACCTCGGCTCCCGCTCCCGTTGCGGCCGCTCCGGCCCCCCGCAATGAAGAGCCGGTAAGCCGGCCGTTGGACAACCAGGAGACGGCCGCACCGGCTCCCAGTCTGGCCCAGGCTCTGGCCAAGGAAGCTCTCTTGCCCTCGACCACTCCGACTCTGGCCAATGCCCAGGCCACAGTTGCCGGGGCGGAAGCTAAGAAGGTGAAGGGGGCTGAGGCCGCCGCTGCTACCGAGACTGTCACTCCCGAAGCTGAAGCGGCCGTGGCTGCTGCCGGGGGACCGGTAGCCAACGTCGCGCCTCCGGGCGTGGCGCTGCCCGGACAGCCCGGCGCCGCCGCGGCTGTCTCGGGCTCCGCTCAAGGCGTGGAGGAGACTCCGGGCTCAGCCGCCGAGGTTTCTCAGCCCACTCACCGGGTGGCCGTGGAAACACAGGGACGCCAGGCCGCGCAGACCACGCAGAACAACGGCGAGTCGCAACAAAATCAGAATACCTCCAGCAACTCCGGTGGGGGTAACATGGAGGGCGGCACCGGTGGTGGCGACGGCAATGCCGGCGGTCATTCCTCGGGTGGGCATCAGCAGGGTCACCAGCAGCACGCCGCCGCTCAAAACGCCATCGCCAACATGCCGATTTCCGATCTGCAGGCTTTGGTACAGATGCTCTTTGGTGACGGCCAGACCAGCGGTCAGAACTCTGGTCAGGGATCGGGTGAAGGAGCCGGTGATTCTGAGGTCGGCGACCAAGTCGGCGAAGTGGCTGCTCCCGAGCCCAGCGAGCCGGTCGCGCCGGTACAGAGCGCCGAGGCGGCTATTCAGGCGCGCACGCTCAGCCGCGTGAGCGACCTGGTCGACCCGACCCTCGACTTCACTCACATCCTCAAAAAGCCTAAGTAAACGCCTATTTGGGAATGGCCGCGGTCAGGTTGCGTGGTCCCTGAGGGGTTACCAGCACGTTGTCTTCGATGCGCATTCCACCCAGTTCCATCCAGGGTTCCAGTTGGTCCCAGTGGATCCGAGCCTGGTGCTGGGAGCGTTTTTCCGGATCGTTGAGCAGGGCCGGAATAAAGTAAAGTCCCGGCTCCACCGTCACCAGATAGTCAGCCTGCAGCGCCAGGTCCATCCGCAGGCGAGCGCCGGCAAAGGTGCGTACCTCCTGGCGCCCGGGCGCCAGTCCGCTGGCGTCGCGGACCCCCAGTCCCAGCATATGGCCGAGGCCATGCGGGAAGAAGAGCGCGATCGCTTCACTTTCCACCGCTTCCTCGGCCGAACAACGCAAGATGCCCAGACTGCGCAATCCCTCGGCCAGTTCGCGGGCCGTGTTCACATGCAGGTCGCCCCATTCCACGCCGATCTGGCATCCTTCTAACGCATTGACCTGGGCTTTCAGCAAGATGGCGTGCAGGTCGCGCTGGCGCTCGTTCCATTCCCCGTCCACCGGGTAGACGCGGGTGACGTCGGCGGTGTAGCCATCCACCGCACCGCCCGCGTCAATGAGCACTAATTCTCCCGCCGCCATGCGCCGCCCGCTGGCCGGCCAGTGGAGGACGGCGCTGTTGGCTCCGGAACCGACGATGGTGCCGTAGCCCGTGCCGTCGGCTCCGCCAAGAAAGAACTCCGCCTCTAACCGAATGGCCACCTCCCGTTCGCTGGTCCCTGGACGGATCCACTCG
The DNA here is from genome assembly GCA_019637395.1 of Vulcanimicrobiota bacterium. Classification (GTDB taxonomy): domain Bacteria; phylum Vulcanimicrobiota; class Xenobia; order Xenobiales; family JADMJV01; genus JADMJV01. Next base: position 121,592 of record JAHBVR010000006.1, on the reverse strand, counting down.
GACAATTTGGCATAGCCCCGGGCGCTGGCTTCCACGGCCCGGGCTACCAGCGCCACTTCGCCGGCATCTTTAGGACGGCGCAAGTGTTGAATCTCGCGGCACACTCGCCGGGACAGTTGCTCGTCGCCGTTCACACCAGGGAGTTGAGCGCCGACTACCGCCAGCGGCCGGCCGGCCCGTTTATCCAGCCAGGACTTCAGTTCGGCCACGTCGAGGCCACCGGCCTCGCCGTCGGCTCCCTCCCAAACACGCTCCCCCTGGGAAATGGGAGTTCGGAAATCGCTCCAGCCCTGGTCTGGATCAAAGGCCAGCACGCCGCCGGCGCGGCGGCAGCCGCTGAGCCAGTAGTAATGGGGATGAGCTACGAAAGGGTAGGTCTGGTCCTGGCCGCCGGGAATGCCGATAGGCTCACCGGCCACCACCAGCACGTTGGTCTGCAGGGGAGTCAGAATTTGGGCCGCTCGGGCCTGTCTTGAAGTTTCCATCGGTCGGCGTTCTGGACTCCTCGGGGTCAGGCCTCCACACCGAACTGCGCGCGAAGATGATCAGATAAAGCAGACCTTCCAGGCTGCGCGAGGCCACCATGGCGGCCCAAATACCATGGAGTTGGTAGAGACTGGCCCCGAAGCGGGCCATGGGAAGGCGCACGGCCGCGCACCCGCTGGCCGCCAATCCGGCCAGCAGAGGCCGTCCAGCTCCCGACATCACGCCTTCCAACACCACGGAAACCCCCGTGCTCCACTGGCACAGAGACATAAAGCGCAGGTAGGTGACGGCTCGTTCCAGCACCTCCGGGTCGGCGCTGAAGAAAAGCACCATGGGCCGGGCGAAAAAGAAAAGAGCCAGGGAACTGATGCCCATGAGCACCGACACCAGATAAACTGCCTGTTCGCCTGCCTGATAGGCTTTGCGCCGGTCCCCCGCTCCCATGTGTTGCCCCACCAGGGTGATGGAGGCGACTCCCAGTCCGTGACTGACCAGGTAGGAGAAACTCTCGATCCGGTGGCCCAGGCCCAGGGCGGCCAGGGCCGAGGGTCCGTAGCCGCCTACCAGCGGGGCTATCAGCATGTAGATCAGACAGAAAAAAGCCGCCGTCATGGCCGTCGGCAGTCCAATACGCAGTATTTCGCCCAACCAGCTCCAGGCTGGACGGAAATTGCCCAGCCGGCGTTGCAACAAGATTACGAAAAAGATGGATACACATAAGAAGCTGAATCCCGAAGCATAGGCCGCACCTCGCAGGCCCAACCCCGGCCAACTTCCCCAACCCAGTATCAGCAACGGATCCAGGGCGAAATTGACACCGAAGCCCATGGCATAGAGGTGCAGGGGCGTGCGCGTATCGCCGTAGGCTCGTAAAATTCCCGACATGCATTCGTTGAGACAGAAGATGGGAGCGAACCAGAAGACCTGGCGCAGATACAGGGTGCCGGCCTTGAGGACCGGTTGCACGGCCGGGTTGTGGCTGGCTTGCCAGGCCAGGTAAGGATCGGCGAAAGCCTGGATGAGCAGGCACAGGCTCGTTCCCAGCGCCGCTCCGGCCACCACCGCCAGCCAGCCCACCCGTCTGGCCTCCTCTTCTTGCCCGGCTCCAATGCGCTGGGCGATGACGGAATTGGCGCCGGTCGAGATCATGCCGGTCAGGGCAAAAAGCATCCAGATGGTGAAACTGCATAGATTGACGGCGGCCAGCGCGGCCGTTCCCAGTTTCCCGACCCAGTAACCGTTTACAAAGTTGAAGGCCGTCTCCAGGGTCATGGCCCCGGTCAAGGGAATGCACAACTGCAGCAAAGCCCGCCGCAGCGGTAAATGGGTCAGGTTCGCTTGAGAAGCGTTCACGACCGCGCTCTTCCGTTCGCCCGTGACCGGACCCTCTCCGTCGGCGAGGCCGCCAGGATCTCTTCCAGGGCTGCAAAGTTGGAGGAGGGCACCATCGAGCTCGGGATGGCATGCTGCAGACTTTTGAGGCCAGAGCTTAGCTTTTGTCCGGTTCACCGCTCCCTGAGTTTTTAACATTTCGTTCATAGCCGCACCGGCGGCGTCCAACTCCGAGCCAACCTGACCGGCCTAAGCTGTCGATGTCAAATAAAGAACAGCTCGGAGGTTGCCGATGTGTAAAGTATCCAGTTCTAGTTCCGCCCCGCCGGCGCGGGAGACGCGTCGTCCGGAGGGTCGTCCCGAGAGAGGGGCGACGCGGGAGAAGTCGGAAGCTGCCGGTGGACCACAGCGCGGGCGGGACCGCACCGAGCTGAGCGAGGGCTCGCACGAACGCATCGGTGAGGTGGTGAGCGAGATTGTGCGAGGCATTCAGGACGCCTTTGCTGACATCTTTGGAGGCGGGGACGAAGACCCCGAGCGGGAGCCAGGCCGTGGACCGCGTGGTGGGCAAGAGCCCTCCAGCGAGCCGCGTGCTGGACAAGGGTCCCGGCCGGGGACCGGCCAGGCAGGCGGCGCTCAGAAGGGCTCGGCGGTGGGCCAGCCGCTCTCGCAAGAAGATCAGGAACTGGCCGCCCGGGTCGACAAGTATCTCGACCAGGCGGCCGACCAGGGCGCCGGCAAGGCGATAGGGCCGGACGGCAAGCCCAATCCGGGGCTGCGCGGGCAGGGAGAGCTGATTGTCTCGCTTTCTCGCCAATATGACATACCGGTCGAGCTGATGATGGCCCAGCTTCAGAAGGAATCGGGATTTCTGTCGGATCCCAATAATCTTTCCATCGCCAACAACAACCCGGGCAACCTGCGCTTCGCCGACTGGGAAGCCAGGGAGCCCTTCAATGGCAAGCCCGACGGACCGGGCAATTTCACCACATTCCCGAGCATCGAGCAGGGTTTGACGGCCTACGCCGACCTGCTGCGCAACGTCTATGGCGACTACATCGACCGCGGGGACTGGCAGGGCATGGTCAACAAGTATGCGCCGCCTTCCGAGAACGACTCCAATCTCTACGCTCAACAACTGGTGGACTGGCAGGCCGACTGGCGCCAGAAGCTCGGAATTTCGTAAGGAGAATTTGCACGATGAAAGTAGCTTCGCAACCGGCAACTCGGGAAATCCCCGGCAGAGACAAGGTCCGCGCCGCGGAATCTCCCAAATCCACGCCTTCCACCTCCAAGACCGGCGGCTGCCGGGAAAGCGAGCGCTGTGATCGGGGCGGCTGCGGCGGCATCCGCGAAGCCGTGCGCGACACTCTGCGCGAGCTTTTCTCCGGGATGCTCAAAGGCATGGACGACCCCGGCCAGGGTGGCCACCGCTACCAGGAAAACAGCTTCGACTGGCTGCGCGATGCTTTTGGCGGCAGTGGGGACAGCGGCCCGGGGCGAACCAGGCCTTCAGGCAGCGGCCGCAGCGGAAGCACAGGCAGCAGCGGCGCTTCCAGCGGATTGGAGCCGGGCACGGGCACGGGGCGCAGTTCGGCGGCCGGTTCTATCGATCCCTATGAGCTGGCTCCGCACCAGAAGTACAGCTTTGACTGCGGGGTGACGGCCACGCGGGCGGCCTTGCGGGCGGCTGGCTTTGACGGCGACCAGGACGCGATTTTGGATGACGCCATCGCCAAGGGCTACCACACCGGGCGCGACAACGGCGCCTGGACCGGCCCGGCCAACATGTCGAAGTATCTGCAGAGCTACGGCATCCAGTCCGAGAACGAGCCGTTCAGCCAGAAGAACATCGAAGCCCAGCTGGAGTCGGGCAACCCGGTGATCGTAAGCACCGACCGTCACTATTTCGTGATCAGCGGCAAGGACGAAAACGGCAACTACATCGTGGGCGATACCGGCACGGTGGTCAACAAGGGTACCGCCATCAGCTACTCCGACCTGGCGGCTTTTTCCGGAAACCACACGCTGGTGACCATCGACGCGCAGAACCCGCCCGAGGGAACGCGCTCGCCGGCATCTCGCCTATAGGGGCAGGTTGTCCAAAGCGGTCTGCATGTTGGGGAAACGGTCAACCGGCTGCTTGGCCAGCAGTCGGTTGACATAGCTTTTTACCTCTTGGGAAACGTTGGCGCGAATGGGGGGAACCGGATCTTGGACGTGCTTGAAGGCCAGCGTTACCGGATCGGGGTCATCGAAAGGCGGCTGCCCGTTGAGTAGCTCGTAGATGACCACTCCCAGCGCATACTGGTCGACGCTCACGTCGGTGCTGCCGTCGAGTTGTTCCGGCGCCAGGTAGGCCGGGGTTCCCATCACCAATCCGCTTTCGGTGGCAATGGTGAACTGGTCGCCGCGGGCCACTCCAAAGTCGAGCAAAACCAGCCGGCCCTCTCGGGTGACCAGGATGTTTTCCGGCTTCAGGTCGCGATGGGAAATTCCCAGAGCGTGGGCAAAGGCCAGGCCCGCTTCGGCCTGGGCCAGCAGGGGGCGCAACTGGGGCCAGGTGATCGGTCCCTCGCGCAGCAGGCGCTGGCGCAGACTTTCCCCTTCGACCATTTCCATGGCCAGGAAGAGACAACCGCTCTCGTCCTGGCCGGATTCCTTGAAGGCGATCAGGTTGGGATGAGCGAGCTGGCGGCTGATTTCGATCTCGCGCTGAAAGCGCTTCAGGTGCACCGGGTCGTGAAGGTGCTCGGGCAGCATTTGCTTGACGGCCACCACTTCGCCGCTGCGACTGTCTCGGCAGCGCGAGACCCGCGCCATGGCCCCCTCCCCCAGGGTCTCCAGGACTTCGTAGTGGCCGACGCAGGCCCGCCCGGCGGCGCGGATTTCGCCGCGGCCGCGGCGCCGGGCCAGCAGGGCCAGGGGAGGCATCAGCAGCAGCAGGGCCACCCATTTGTAACGGCCGGCCAGATAGAGGCCGCGGGCCAGGCCGGCTTTGGGGTCGGGAGCGAGCACGACTTCGGGTTGCCGGGTGGGCCAGTCCAGCGTTTGATCCAGCCAGCCGTCGCGGTGGAAGCGCAACTTCTTGGTGTTGGGCGGCAGATTGAGGCCGGCCCGATTGATTCCCAGATCCTGTTCACCCAGACCGGGACTTATCGCGAAGACGCGCGCGTCCTCCGGCTGGCTGCGAAGATTCAGCGATTCCTGGGCCCCGGCGGCGGTCGTGGCGGCCAGGATCGCCAGCGTGGCTTTTAGAAAACGACCGGTCATGAGGTGGGTGATTCTCCTCGCGGTAGGCCTGTTGGGTGCGCAGCTCTGGTTGAGCTCAACCGCTTATTCGGGTCCGGGGTTGAAAACCATCCCCTCGGGAGCCGAGGTGCTGTTCTTCCGAACCGGCGGACAGCTTTCGGCGCAGGGCGGTTTTTCCGGGCTGACCGAACAGATCTCCCTGGGCCGCAGCCCCGGCCCGCTGCGCTTGACGGCCGCCGATTTACCCGCTCAACTGACCCTGAAGCTGTGGGGCTATCGGGAGGCGCGCGTGACCGTGCAAAGCTGGCCCGATCCGCAGGTGGTGCGGCTCAGTCCCGAGGTGCCGTTGCTGGTCGACCTTTATTACAGCTGGCTGCGCACGCCGGGCTACTGGGGGCTACTTTTGCTGGGGGTCAGCGGCGCTCTGGCCGGCTGGCGGGTCCGGCTGAATCAGTCCCTGCGGCGGCAGCGAGAAGCCAGGCTGGCGGCCGGGGAGTTGCGCGCTGGAGACCGCCTGGCCGACTTTACGGTGGAGAAATTGCTGGGGCGGGGCGGCATGGGCTCGGTTTACCTGGCCCGCACTTCCGGCGGAGAACCGGTAGCCCTGAAGCTGCTGCGCGCGCAGGGACGGTTTCTGGAGGAAGCGCGCGCTTACCAGAAATTGCGCCATCCCAACCTGGTGTTCTTGCTGGACTGGGGAGAAGTCCATGGTCAGCTATATCTGGCTCTGGAATTTGTGGCCGGGGAGACGCTGGGCAATCTTCTGCGGCGCGGGGCCGCGGTGGACAGCTTGAGGCTGGCTCGCGATCTGCTTGCGGCCCTGGTGGAACTGCAGCGGCTGGGTATCGTTCACCGGGATTTGAAGCCCGACAACGTGATGCTCGAGGACGGGCGTGCGCGCTTGCTGGATTTCGGGCTGGCCCAGAGCGAAGGGGCGGGCGGCGGCACTTCGGGCACGCCGGGCTACAGCGCGCCGGAACAGTTGCGCGGGCAGCCGGTGGACGCCCGCGCTGACCTGTATGCACTGGGGGCGATTCTTTATCATGCCGTCAGTGGACGCCCGCCTTTTGTAGGTAATTCGCCGGCCCACCTTTTGAAGTTGCAGGTGGAAGGCGGGCTGGAGCCGCTGGAGGGACCGCTGGGGCCGCTAATCGCCGAGTTGCTGCAGCCCGATCCAGAAGACCGGCCCAGAGATCCGCAAGCGTTGCTGAGCCGATTCTAAAAAAGAGCCCCGCCGAGCAGTTCGGCGGAGCCTTGTACCTGAGACCTATCTTGGGAGCGACCGATGAGTGAATCGGGGCGGGGGTTTTAAGTCCTCCCCGATGAATTGACAATAGTCGGGCCGGGTTGGAAAAAGGTTGGATGGGCGCGCTCGTTTGTAAATCTTGCGGGCTGAAAATGGCGGGTCGTGTTTACATTCAGGCGGCGCAGGTGAAGTCGAAATCAACCTGCCCGCTTTAAGCTGGGCCTATGGAAATTCATAGCAACCGCTATCCGGTGACGCAGCCGAATTGGACTGGTCCCCAGAACATCCGGGGCTTTCGCCCCTCTGCCGGCGCGCCGCCGCTGGCTCCATGTGCGCAAAGATTGGCGACCGCCGGTCTCCACGATTTGGCCCTGCAGTTGCTGCAGGGGGAAGGGCTGCGGCTGCCGGCCGCGGACGGTGTTTGAAATGGTCCAACCACTGCGCAGGATTTACGACGATTTTGTTCAGGGGCGGCGCACGCGCGATAACGCTCTGGATTGTCTGGATGCTTACGAGCATTACCTGGCGCGGGCTGCTTATCAGGCCCAGAGCTGGGCAGCGGCTCGCCAGCTGCAGCTGCAAATGGCGGATGCGCTCGAATATCTGATCGCGGCTGCCGACTGTTTGCGCAACCTGGTGTGCGCCGAGGGCGCGGTGACGCTTTTCGAGAAGTATTTGAAGAAGGCGGAGCAGGTGTTGCTGGATGTGATCACCGAGGCGGCGTTTGCGCTGCAGGATAACGCGCAATTAGCGAGTTTCTACGCGAGCTAGAACTTCTGGTTGGCATGTTCTTTGTAGTAGATCGTGCGGACGGCTTCGCTGCGGGCTAAGAATTTCTGCAGGTCGAAGGTGACCGGGTAGCTTTTTTTCTTGCCGTCCTTGCCAGCCACTCCCCCACCGGCGGTGGCGTGTCCGTTTTTATAAGCCTGGTAGTCTTTTTCCAGGTTGTTGGCGCTTTCTTTCATTTGCTTTTCCAGTTTGCTGACGGCGTCGGCAGCTCGATCCGTGTCTTCGGCGCGGGCGGCCTTTTCGGCGGGCTCGGTGGCGGCTGCTTCGGCGTCCTGGGCGGCCTTCAGGTCCTCTCGTAACTTTTTCAGGTCGTCCATCAGCTTCTTGAGGTCGCTGAGGGACTGGTAGATGCCTTTGGCCTCCGGGTCCCAGGTCCAGGCGGCGGGATAGGCGGGGTCAAACTCCAGCCCGGAGATGTCGCCGCTGTTGATGGCGTCGTTGAGGACCTGCTCGGCGGATTTGGCCGGATTGCCGGCAGAATCATACATTCCGTTGAGCATAAAGGGCGCGTCGCCCTTGCCCTGTTTGAGGCCGCTGTAGGTATCCACGGTGGCCTCGAAATGCCCGGCGTTGGGATCGGCCAGCACGTCGGTCTCTTCGACCTCGGCTCCATAGCTTATACCCGCCTGTTTGGCGCTGGCGGGGCTGACCACAGCCGTGCCCAGGACGGTGCAGTTGTTGAGCTGCAGGTGAGTCTGAGAATAGACCAGACCGCGAAAAAAGCCTTTCTTGACGTGGACACGGCCGCCGGCCACCACGATGATCTGGCCGCTGCTCTCCATGTCGGCCCGCTCGATGATGACGTCTCCGTCGGTGATGAGCAGGCCGTTGCCGGAGAGCCTGCCAAGTACGGTCAGGCTGCCCGGTTTGCCCTCCCCGGCGTGGACGCGGATGGCCCCCTGCTGGAGCTTGAGTTCGCCGGCAAAGATGACGTCACCCGTGCGCTTGAGGGCGGTCAGACAGGTGAACTCGGGATCGGGGATGGTGTCGGTGATGATAGGTATTTGAAGATTTTCCGGAGGGAGCTGCCCATCGACTTCGGCCAGGCTCAGCTTGGGCAGGCTGCGACGAGCCAGACCCTGCTCGATACCCCCCGATACGATCCAGCTGTCGGGCGGGTTGGGAACCTGGGCCAGCCGGCCGGCCAGGCGTAAGCTTCCGGAGATGTCGACATTGCCCTGAAAGGAGACGTCGCCGTTGGTGAGCACGTTGCCGGGACGATTGGTTACGCTGGGCTTGCTGGAGTCGGCCACTCCGCGGGTAGTGAAGCGCGTGGAGGAAGTAATGGTCCCTTCAGTAGCCAGCGCGTAGTTGTACTGGGCCGGCTGGATGACGGCTTCGAGCACCCTATACTGGCCGCGACAATAGCCTACTGCGTAGACGTGACTTTGCCCGGTGGTGTCGCTGTAGAGCGAACGTTTGACGGCGTTAGCGGCGTAACTGAGCTGGTGCCAACGGTCACGGCCGTCGCCTGGCTTGGAGGGGACGCCCACGCATTCGTCCTTCGAGCCGAAATCGGACTGGTAGACGATGCGAGCCAGGGCTTCCTGGAGGGCGGTTTCGGCTTCGATGTGAGCCATCTCGCCATTGTTGGCAGCCATGGAGAACTGCAGATTGGTCACGTAGAGGGCGGCCATGGTGCTGACCATGAGAGCGGCCACGGACACGATCACCAGCACCGCATACAGGGACATCGCGCGCTTTCGCTTCATCCCCGGCCGTTTCGAGGAGGCGGCGGCCGGGCCCTTTACCAGCGGCGCACCCGGGGGGTTAGTGTGCACTCCAGCTCGGCGCGCTGCTGGGGTTGCTGGCCGGTCGAGCTGGAAGCGGGCACGGCTGACTGGGCCACCACGTGGAAGCGCAATGGCGGGAAGAAGTTGGAGAAATCCGCGTCGCCGCTTTGATCGGTGACGGAGAATTCCACGATGTTGCGAGCCAGCACGCGCAACGGAGTGGTCAAACTGCCGCCGCCCGATTGTTCGAAAATGTCGTGTAATTGTTTAATGCTTAGACGAGGGGCGCTGGAGCTGTTGTTGGCAAAGGTGGTCAAGGGAACTCCGGTGTGCTTGCCTCGACCCAGCAGTAGTTTGCGCTGCTGCGCGCGGTAGCAGGCCAGGCTGAATTCGCCGCGCTGGTCGTAAAGCGGTCCGCGCGTCACCGGGTCGTAGTCGTCCACGGCGGCCCAGCTCAGCAACCAGTCCTCGCCGTCCTGATAGATGGTCATGGTTTCCAGGCAGGTGTTGACCAGCTCGCGCTCCAGCTTTTGGCGCACCAGCAGGGCGCTCTGGTGGACTTCGCTGGTCGCCTGTTCTTTCTGGTAGAGCCACAGCGAAGGCAGGAACAATTCGGCCAGCAGGCCCAGCATGAGCAGGCTCAAGCCGGCGGCCACCACCACTTCGACCAGCGTGAATGCCCGTCTCAAGTGCGTCCCACCAGAGTGCTGATGAAATGTTTTCTCAAGCGGTTGCGCTCGACCCATTGGACCTCCACGTCGAGCCGGTAGGAGCTGGTGGCCGATACCCAATCTTTGGTCATCTCGTAGATCTGGGGATCGCCTTTGAGGCCGCTGTCATAAATACCGTAGAGGAGCCGGTAGATGATTTGCTGGTGCGTCTCGGCGGGCAGTTCGTATTCGCCCTTGCAGATTCGTTCGAATCCCAAAGTGGAAACCTGCTCCACTACCCGATGGGCCATGGTTACCGCCACCAGCCGATGGTTTTCTCCGCGAATCCCGAAAACGGCGGAAGGCACGACGCCCAGCAAAACGACCGCGAAGGTGGACAACAGCAAAAGACCCACCATCACCTCGGCCAGACTCAGCCCCGCCCGCTTGCGCACGTCCGATTTTTCTCGACTTTCCCAGGCTTTCCTACAGTTTCAGGGCGATGCGGGCGTGATTGCCCATCAGGCTGAGCACTTCCATGGACTGGTCGGGCTTGTCCGAGACGGCCCGGCTGACTTTCTTCTCGGCCTCGACCGGCATTACGAAAGTGACCATAGCAGCGTTGCCCCGCTGAGTGCGAAAGGTCTGCTGCGGCATCTGAAAGGCGCTGAAAAGGTTCGGTTTGATTCCCATCGTTTTGTGTCTCCCTCTTTGTTTGACTTACAAGCAAAGGATAGGAGACCCGGGTGGGCGCCAGCTTGGACGCCCGCCCGGGAATGTTAACAGTTTGTGACAGCCGCGTTCAGGGATACATCCAGGCCACCTGGTCCGCGTTCTTCAGCTCCCGATCGCCGATGGTGCGGGGATTTTCGCTGGCCGGAACGGTGCCCCGATAGGTGCCGTCCTCGTTCATAATGCCGATGTGGCCCAGGCCGTTAGCCGCGTCCGGGAAGAAGACGATGGCGCCGGGCGGTGGATTGCCGGTCTGGACCTTGCCGTTGGCCAGCGCCGCCTGGTAGGCATGGGCGGCGTCTTCTTGTTGCAGTTCGGGAATGACCTTACCCTGGTCCTGGAAGGCCTGGTTGGTCCAACCCAGGCAGTAGTAGTACCAGTCGGTGTTGCCCCGGCCGGGGTTGATTTTGGGAGAATCCACCCCGTAGTTGCGGGCGGCCAGGCCCAACTGGCTGGCCGCCGGATCGGTAGTGCCCGAACCTCCGCCCGTGCCCGGATCGATATTGAGACCGTCGCTTTCGGCGGCCTGGCTGATCTGGTTGTACCAGCGGTCCACCCCGTTGTGCCAGTTCTGGTCGGTGGCCCAGCCCGCCTTATTGACGGCCGCCGTCTGCACGTCGATGGGGTCGTCGGCCGAGGCTCCGCCCTTTTCGCGCAGGTTGGCGAAAGTTTCGGCGCCCAGCCGGATCTGGTTTTCCACGCCCGCATACTTGCTGTTGCGGGTGGAGTTGTCGGGGTCGTCATCAAAAGCGCCCACGCCCAGCATGCCGTTGACGCCCACGCCCAGCTTGCCGAATTGAGTTTCGTGACCGGCGATAGAAAGCAGCACCATCGGGTCGACGTTGTTTTCCTGGCCGTATTTGACGAAGTATTCGCCGGCGTTCTGAGCGGCGGCCGGACTGCCTTGCTGGCTCAGGTAGTCGTTGATCCAGGCGGCCTGTTTGGCCGGATCGTCGCTGCCGCTGGCGGAGGCAATGCCGCCGGTTTTGCCGGCACCGCCGCTTTGCCCGCTACGGCCGCTCTGGCCACTTTTTCCGGGTGAGCGGGTGCCACCGGGCTCGTCGCTGCGCCCCCCGCGGCGGGGGCCGCCTCGCTCCCCTCGTTGGCCTCGGGGGCAGTGGCAGCAGTGATCGCCGTCCTCGCGGCCGCCTCCAAAGGCGTCGGCGAAACTATCGGCCAGACCCGAGAAGAAATCCTGAAAGCGTTCGCCCACGTCGCCTTCGCCGCCCTGCTCGAAGAGGTCGCGCAGGGATTCACCGATGTGCTCGCCTACCTGATGGGCCTGCTCTAGCAGGCTGCCCTTTTCTTCCGTCTTTTCCGGGCCTTTGGGCGTTTCGGCGCGCTCGGTCTTCTCCGGGGAGCGGGCGGGTTTTTGCTCCTGAACGGCGGGCGAGCTGGCTACTTTCATCGATCCTGTCCTCCTGTGTGGTTTGACAGGCTCAGACTACGGGGGCCAGGTTGGCGTCAGGTTGGCACGAGCGGCCGGGTTATGAACAAACTGTTACGGGATTGCGAGCAAAGCACGCTGCTGCTCGCGCAGCAAATTGATGCTCGGCTCCATGCCCAGCTCGCGGTGCAGCATCTTTTTGGCCGTTTCGTAGAGGCGCAGGCTCTCTTCCGGACGCGAGATGGCGGTGTGGGCCTGCATGCTCATCTGGTAGGCTTCCTGACAACAGCTGTCCAACTCGAGCAGACGCGAACAAGCTTCGATACAATCGGGATAACGCTGCAGGCTGAGGCTCAGGGTGGCCAGCTGGCGAGCGGCTTCGAGCACCTGGCGCTCGCACTGAGTGCGCAACTGCAGAGCCCATTCCATGTAGCAGCCTTCCAGGTAGGAACCCCGGTAAACGCCCAGCACGCGCCGCAAGGACTGCATGATTTGCTCCGAGTCTTGACGGGTGTTCCCCGACAGGCCTTCGAGGAATACGTCCAGGTCGTGCCAACAGGGCAGCTCGGGATTGAGGCGCAGCCCCTGCTGAGTGCGTTCCACCCAGTCGAGGTCGCCCGGCCAGTGGGCGGGCGTGAGGCAGCGGCGCAGCACCGAAGTGGCCCAGTAGAGGTTCTTGCGGCCGGCCTCGCCTTCTTCGGGCCAGAACTCGTCGACCAGAGTCTCGGTAGGGATGGGCTTGCCGCGGGCGGCGGCCAGGCGAGCCAGCACCCAGCGCACGTTGATGCTGCGCCACAGTTTCTCAGGCACGCGCTCCTCGCCCAGATGGACGCTGAAGGTGCCGAAGGAGTAGAGGCGCAGCTGCGGTGGTCCGGGCCGGCCCTGGCTCTGCTCGAGGCTGAGAGTGGCCGCTCGGCGCACCTCCGCGTCGGGGTCGCCGAGGAACTCGCGCAGCTGCTCTTCACCCGATAGAAATCGCACCGCCAGCGCACGCAGGCGGGCATCGGCGGCTCCCCGGGCCAGCTCCACGAAGCGGCCGGGGCCGTCGCGGGCCAGGCGCCGGCAGGCGCGTTCCAACACCGCCTCCGGCTGTTTGAGCTGCAGCTCGAGCAGGGCGGCCGGCAGCCAGGCCAGAGCGCGCACGAAGAACTCCTGGCCGGCCGGCGTGAGCAGGCGCTCTACCGAAGCGTGGACTTCGGTGGGGGCCGCGTAGAAGTGGGCCAGGGCCAGGCGGGCCAGCGAGCCCGCCTCGGAATCGGAGGCTATACGTTCCAGACAGGCGCGCCCTTCCGGGGTTTTAGAGGGGGCCAGCAGCAGACCGGCTTCCAGGGCGGATTCTTCGGCCGCTACCGGGCCTAGCTGACTGCCCAGCCGGAAGGCGCCCTCGGCGGCCCGGCGCAGTTCCTCTCCCAGACCCTGGCGGGCGGCCAGCCGGGCCTGGCCCAACCAGGCCTCCAGCCCCTCGTGGCTGTGGGGGGTGTCCTGCAACACCTGATCGTAGGCCGAGCGGGCGCTGGCCAGATCGCCGCCTTCTTCCAAACCGCGGGCCAGCGAGAGCAAGCCCTGATGGCGGCGCACCTCGGCCGGAGCGCCGTGACTGGCCTGCTTCCAGACCTGTCGGAGGTTTTCGGGAAAGCTGTCGGTGGGCCGCTCGCCGGCCTGGCACAGGCTGAAGCCGACCAGCTCGGCGTCGGGGCCGGCCGTCTCCTCCTCGCCCATCTGGCCCTGGGCCAGGGCCAAGCCGGTGGAGGCCGTCTGGCGCAGGGACGGGGGCAGGTGCTCCAGGATCTCGGGTGCGCTTTCGCCCAGGGCGGCGGCCAGCGCGGCCACGCTCAACTGCTCGGCCGCCAGTCGCGAGCGGCCCAACTGCAGGGCCAAGCGCTGAGCGGTGGCGCCGGCCGCCGACCAGTGCTGATTGCCCGGCAGCAACCGGATCAGTTTGTCCATGGCCGAGCGGGCCGTGAGCAGGAGCGCCGACTGTAGCTCGTTTTGCAAATCCTGCTCGCGTTTTTGGGTCACCAGACGACCCACAGCCTGCAGAAAAGCGTCGAGTCGGAAGGGCTTTTTCAGGTATTCGCCCACGCCCAGCTGAATGGCCCGCACGCTGTCGGCCTCGCTGGAGTAGCCGGTCAGCACCAGGCTGCGCACTTGGGGCTGCTGGTCGCGGACCTGACGCAGAGCTTCCAGACCGTCGATGCCGGGCATGCGGATATCGGTGAGCACCAGGTCAAAGCTCTGGCTGCCGGCCGCGCGCACCGCGTCTTGGCCCGAGCCGACGGCCTCCACCTGGTAGCCTTCTTCGTGAAGGGCGTCCGAGAGCTGCTCGCGCAGGTCGTCGTCGTCCTCCAAGAGCAAGATCGAGATGTCGTTTTTCATAGCTGCTGCATACTGAGGCGAAACAAAGTCCCCCCACCCTCCGCATCTTCAAACTCGAGCGTGGCCTGATGGGCGTGAGCGATCTGCTGGCACACCGACAAGCCCAGGCCGGTCCCCGACCCGATTTGCTTGGTGGTGAAGAAGGCGTCGAAAACGCGCTGGCGGTTTTCTTCGGGGATACCCGGGCCGCGATCCTGAACCTCTAGGACAACGCGTTTGTTTTGGCTGTAGAGCCGCACCTCGACGCCCTCCGGCTCGGCATCGCGGGCGTTGAGCAGCAGGTTGATGATCACCTGGCCCAGCTCTTGAGGGTTGCCCCACACGGGCGGTACGGGGCCGGCCTGGACCTCTACGCGCACCCCGCACAGTTCCAACGACTCTTGCAGGCAGCGGCGCAGGTCCACGCTTTCCCGCGCTGACTGGCTGTCGCGACTGAAGTAGAGCATTTTTTCGACCAGGCTCTGGGAGCGCATCAATGCCTTGACGCTCTTTTCCAAACTGGTCCGGGCGCGTTCCCAGCGCTCGGGCAGGCAGCGAATGGCGCCGTCCACGGCCATCAGGGCGGCGGCCAGCGGAGTGTTGAGCTCGTGGGCCAAGCCGGCGGCGAACTGCCCTACGGCGGCCAGCTTAGAAGACTGCACCAACTGGCTCTGGGAATCCAGCCAGAGCTGGTGCACCCGCGAGGCGTGGCAGATGGCCTTCCATTGCTGCATCAGAAGGCACAGGAGGTCCTGATCACCGCGACTGAAAGCCCCGGGCTCGTTCGAATGAAGCAGCAGGGAGGCGCTCCAGCCGCCCGCCTGCTCGAGGGGAACGGCCAGCAGCGAGCGCTGGCCGGGGCGCAGGCTGGCCTCGTCTTCCAGCAGCAGCGGCTTGAGGTAGTGGAACTGGGGGCGCAGCTTGTCGGGGAGCTGTTCGGCCCGGTCGATCCACTCCAACTGGGCGCGCGGATACATGGCGGCCACGGCGCGCAGGGCGATTTCTTTCTGCTCTTCGAATTCGAGGGTGGAACTGAGCTGCTCGAGCACCACCAACAGCCGATCTAGCGCGGCCAGTCGGGAGACGTCGGCCCGGGAACGAGCCCAGGCCCGATCGCGCTCGCGCCGCCGCCAGCTGCGCTCCAGCCATTCCAGGGCCCGGTAGAGAAAGTCCCCGCTCGAACCGCAGTAGTGGAGCCAGCCCAGGTCGGAGATGGGCACGCGCTTCCAGTCCGCTTCGGGCCAGCCCAACTGCGCCAGCGGTTGCCCGGCGTCGTCCAACAGAGCCGCTCCGCGCCAGCCGCCGCACTCGCAGAGCAGCGGCAGCAGCGCTTCCCAGGGACGGTCCCGGTCCAGTTCGCTCCAGAGCTGGTACTCGCGCTGCAACTGGTTGAATTCGTTGGCGCTCAACCCAGCCCCAGCCGGCTCCAGAGATTACCGCCGGCGGCCGCTTTGCCGCACAGGGCGCAGTGTTTGCCTTTGGGCGCCAGCGGAAAGCCGCAGTCAGCGCATTCTTGGGCTTTGGCCGGAGCCACGGCCACCCGGCCGTCGACTACCCAGAGCTTCTCCTTGCCCAGAGCCAGTCGGCCCTGCTGCATCCAGGGAACGGGAGGCACGCGGAATTCCCGGGCCAGACCCACGTCGCTGGGAGTAAGCTGCTGCATAAGCTGAGGATGGGCCTTGAGGTTCTCGGCTCCGAGGGTCTCGTGAAGGAAGCGCGCGCACACCTGGCGGGCCAGAAAGAACTTCCAGGGATGAGCCCAGAGGGGGCCGGCGATATCCAGGCGGGCGGCCTGCACGTGTAGATCGCCGTCCAGCAAGTAGTGCAGGCAGATCAGCGGCTGCAATTGAAAGCCGCTGGGTCGCAACTGGGTTAGCCCTTCCTGAGGGGGCTTCCGGCACTCCAGGCCAAATTGCTGGAGCCAGGGATGGCGTTCGTAGAAAAGTGACTGCAGCCTCATGCCGGGCACCTTTCGAAAGTGAGCAGCACGCTATCGGCCAGTTGAATCTGGTCGCCGGCTTCCAGCACGCGTTCGCGATCGAGCACCACCCCGTTGACCACGGTGGGGTTGGAACTGAGCGGGACCAGCACGTAGTCGTCGTCGCGCAGGTTGAGGGTGGCGTGCAGGCGGGAGATGGAGGGTTCTTCCAGGCAGAGTTTGCAGTTTTCGCCGCGACCGATAGTAGTGATGCTGTCCCGCACCGGAAAGCTCTGCTCGGACCAGCGCAGCTGGTAGGTGGCGGGTTTGGAGGAGCCGAGAAAGGAGCGAAAACGCTCGAGCACCAGCCAGCTTTCGCCCAACTGCAGCGTCTCGCCGCCCTCCAGCGCCAGCGCGTCGCGTAGGCCCAGGCGGTTGACGGAGGCGCGGCCGGGATCTTTGGTGAGGTTGCGAACGATCAATTGGCCTGCCTCCACCTCCAGGCGCAGGGCCCGGTTGTCGATCTCAAGATCGGTCAATTCGATTTCGTTGGAATAGACGCCCGCCTTGCCCAGGTGAAACTGCCGCCCTTCCTGGAGCATGATGGGAAAGCGCCGCCCCAGGTCGGGTCCGGCGATGACCGTGAGCTGGAAGTCGGGGCGCAGCGAGGAGGCGGCGGTGGCGGCCTGGCGCGGGCTGCTCAGCAGCAGGTTGCCCTCGCCCAACCAGAGCCAACTGCGGGCTTCGACCGGATCGTTGGTTTCGATACGCGTTTTGCGCAAGGCCTGGGCCAGATCCTTGAGCTGGAGAAAGTGGCGGTGCAGGCGCTGGACGAAAACTTCGGCGCCGGGGCTGGGAAAGAGACGGGCTAACACCACCCGCGCGCCGGCCTCGCCCAGGAAGCGGGCCCAGTGCATGAGGCGAGGCCAGAGCGGCGAGGCGTTGGCTTCGATGGGATAGAGCTGGAGCACCACCAGCGGCGGCACTTTTTGCAGGCTGCGGCAGAGCGCGTCTTCGAAGCCCAGCAGGCTGTTGCCCAGCACCAGTTGGCCGCGCACTTCGCCGGCGCTGAGCCAGAGCCAGTCCGTTTCGGTGCCGCTTTCGATGAGCTGCTGCCAGCCGGCACGACCGGCATCGAGGCGGCGCAGGTTGGGCAGTTCGGGAACGGCCGTCCAGGGCATGGTTCCGTCGGGGTCGCTCAGCATGAGGCCGCGGAAGGGCGGATTGAGACGCAGGTCGGAGGAGCTGCCGCTCAGCTTGCGCTGCAGCAGCACCGTCTCTTCGCAGAGCAGCTCCCAGGGCAGACCGCTGCGGTCGTCGGCCAGGATCGTCGGAAAGTCCCGAAACCAGGAGCGCAACTCGGGCGGAGCCAGCTCGCTCATGCGCTGGCGCAGCTTATGGGTGCGGGCGGTCACCTGCTCGGGGTCGGCCGCGAACCAGGGGCGGGGTTGGACGGCCGAGAGCCAGTCCTGATAAAGATTTTCCAGCTCGCGCATGCCGTGCTCGTCCAACCAGAAAACCTCCGCCTTAGGAGAGTCCCACTCGAAGCGAAAGTGATTTTCGGTGTAATGCAAGCGAAACCAGGGCGCGGGCATGGAGCAGTGTTTGCGCCGAAATTTGGGATTCCTGGTGTGGCCGGGCCCACCGCCCGGGCCACACCAGAGGAGGCTACTGAGCGAAGTTGGACTGGAGCCCCGAGAAGAGGTTCTGCATCGGCTTGCGCTCCTGCAGGCGGCTCATGGCCTCTTTGATGGCTTCAGAGATGTCGGCGCGGTCACCGGGACCTTTGCTGCCGGAGTCCTCTTCCTCGGTTTTGCCGGGTCCCTCAGGCGGGCTGCCGGGGCGGGCGTGCTGAGTGGCCTGGGGGCGAGAATTCAGTCCGATTTTAAGCATTTTATTCTCCTTCTTAGGCGATGTAGTTGAAGTGGTGCTGCAGCGGCTGGGTGTTTTGCAGAAGCTGGAGCAAAGGTTTGCGCTCCTGGAGATGCGACATCGTTTGCTGGCCGATGTCGGAGAGGTCCAGGCCGTCTTCGCTGAGCCTGCTCGGCGGCTCTTCCCTGCGGTGGTTGGCGGGTCCGTGGTTGTTGTTCCAGTTGGGGCGAATGCCCGGATTGCTACCAATATTCATCGTCTTAGTGCTGGCCACGACCGAAGATTTGCTGACCACCGGCCTGGGCCTGGCTGCGCCCGGACCACCAGTCGCCCACGCCGCCGAAGACCTCCTTGGTACCCTGGTAGACGTCGCCGACGCCGCTGCTGAACGAGTCCCAGGCGCCGCCCAGGTCGCCGTGGGCCAGGTCTCCAAGAGCCGAGGAGCCCTCACCGAACCCCTCGCGGATTTGACCCAGGCCGTCCTGAATTTCCTGGCCTCCCTGGCGCATCTGGCGGTGTCCCTGCAGCAGGTCGCGGCGGGTGGTGTTGTGGGGGATGTTCATTTACTTTCGTCTCCTTCGTGTGTGGGGGATGAATGAAGAGTAGGCCGGGCGGGTTGGTGGCAGGTTGGACGGCCGCTGAAGGCTATGAACGTTCTGTAAACTTTCCGACGGCTGCTTTGGTTTAATCCCGGTGCGGCTCGGAAGTAGTGTGAGGGGCTGTGGTTGTGAACGTGGAGGCCGCCCGACGACCATACTCTCTAACGGGGTCAGTCGAAGTAAGACTGCAGAGTGCCGCGCCGGCGAATGTCCAGGGTGGCACAGTGGAAAGCTCCACCGAAAGGGGCGAAGCTGGTGAAAGGCAGAGGAATGGGTTCAAATCCCCAGTCCTTGAGGGCGCGAATCATGGATTTTTGATGATGTTCGACAATGCAGCGCTTGGGATCGAGCATCAGCACATTCATGCTCAGCCAGGCGCTGCACAGCGAGATGATCTGACCGGGCGCCTTATCCGGACGGGGCGCCTGCAGCACGTCCCACTTTTTAAGAATCGGCGGTAGACGGTCGGTATCGATGAAGTCGGGATTGACCATGACCTTGCCGGGAGCCAGGGGAATGAAGGTCGAGTCGATGTGCATCGGCTGGCGGCATTTGCTCTCCAGGATATGAATCCGGTAGTCCGGGCCCAGATGCTGGCGCAGCCAGTCGATGCCGCTGAGGTTGGTGACGTTGCTGCGGGTGACGAAGATGTCGCGGCCGCAACGGGTAAAGTCGGCCGCGTCAAACACCGGCTCGGCTTCGGTGATGACGTAGCGCATCGGCTCCCCGTCCTTGGGCACGGTGAAGTCGAAGTCGTACAGCGCATCGGTCAGGCTGGGCCGCGGAGCCGCCGTCCAGCGCGCTCCGTAACGGTGATATTCCTGGAAGAGCTTGCGATAGGCCAGGCCTTCGAAGTGGCGGCAGCGCCAGGGCATGGGGGTTTCGATGATTTCGTCGCCGATCACCAGGAAGCCGTCGCGCGGGCAGGCCGTGCAGAACCCGCGACTTTTCCAATAAGGCGTGCGAATCCACTGGCGGCCATCGAGCGGCTCGGGCTGGCGCACGACCACCCCCTCGCCCTTCAGTACTTCAATCAGGCGCTCGATCTCGCGCTCGGCCGGCTTCACCATAAAACCCGGGTAGCGCACGCCGGCGAATAGAGAAAAGAGGGGGCGGACCCGGCGCGGAACGCTGATGTTGATGCTGATGTGGTTGCTGGGAATGACGGCACCGTCCAGGCGTCCTACAATGATTTCCTCGAGCGGGTCCCACTCGTTGTAACTATTGACTGGATTCTGGCTCTGGACCGTGGCGGATGGGCGTTCCATGGGGGTGGAAACGTGCATCTGGAGGACCTCCGTGACGTTAAGATTTCTTGATGCTCTGAGTCAACCTTTTGTCACAAGGCTTCTGTTCCTGTCTATTCACGACTGACACGCCAGACCCGGTTGCCGGCGTCATCCGCTACCAGCAGAGCCTCGTCCCAACTGACCGCCACGGCGACCGGGCGGCCATGCACTTCGTTGCGATTGAAGTCGGGAATGAAGCCGGTCAGAAAATTTTCCGGCGGCCCGCTGGGGTGACCGTCGGCGAAGGGAACGAAGACGACCTTGTAGCCGCTCGGTTCAGACCGGTTCCAGGAGCCGTGCTGGCCGATGAAGGCGCCGTCCCGATAGCGGCTGGGAAAGCGGCCGCCGCGATAGAAGGTCAGGCCCAGCGAGGCGGTATGGGCTCCCAGCGGCAAGTCCGGTTTCAAAGCCCGCGCTACCAGGGCGGGGTTCTGCGGTTCCACGCGGTCATCTACCTGGTTACCCGAGTAACAATAGGGCCAGCCATAAAAGCCACCATCCTGCAGCGAAGTCAGGTAGTCGGGAGCCAGGTCGTCGCCCAGGCCGTCGCGTTCGTTGACCACCGTCCAGAGCCGGCGGTTGCCCGGCGCCCAGGCCATGCCCACCGGGTTACGCAGCCCGCTGGCGTAAACTCGCTGGGAACGGTCGCGCAAGTCGATTTCCAGGATGTTGGCCCGGAGCATCTCCTCCTGCGGGCCGTGTTCCCCGATGTTGCTGGCCGAGCCGACGGAAACGTAGAGTTTCTGGTGAGCTTCATCGACCAGCAGGTTACGGGTCCAATGGTTGTTGTAGCCTCCCGCTGGGAGTTCCAGCCATTTGCGGCCCGGACCTGAGGGCGCCAGCTCACCCAACTTGTAGGGATAGGCATAGATGCCGTCAGTGTTGGCCACCAGGAACTGGTC
The DNA here is from genome assembly GCA_019637395.1 of Vulcanimicrobiota bacterium. Taxonomy (GTDB): domain Bacteria; phylum Vulcanimicrobiota; class Xenobia; order Xenobiales; family JADMJV01; genus JADMJV01. The sequence continues at coordinate 101,050 of JAHBVR010000006.1, read as the reverse complement.
GCCGGCGATGGCCATCCCGTAGGGTTGGTAGAGCCCGGTGAGAAAAGTGGCGCGCACTTCCGGGTTGCCATCCCCGTTGGCGTCGCGCAGGAGGGTAATGCGGTTGGCGGATGGTTCCAGCCGTTGAGCCTGGGAGGCGCCGCTCAGGTCGGCACCCCATTTGCGCATTCCGCTTGCCTCGCTGTTGGACTCGGCCACGAATACATCCCCGTTGCTGGCCACGAACAGATTGCGCGGGTTAACCAGCTCGCGGGCGAATTCTTGCACGCGAAAACCAGCGGGAGCGTGCGGCTTCTTCCCCTCGGGCCAGCCAATGACCCGGCAGAATTTGCTGGTCTGCATGGACAGACAGCCGGCCAGCCCCAGAACCGCCAATCCTATCGTGAGAGTCCTGCGCATACTCCCATTGTAGTGATGACGCTGGTTCGGTAGCGAGGTATTTCGGTCACCCCCTCCAGGTCTCGGCGTCCCGCGGGCGTGAAGCTCTATCTATGGCTCGAGGGCGTCTGCAATTCGGCCAGCGCCTGGCGGATCACGCTATAGCTAAAACCGCGTCGCTGCAGGCGAGCCGCCACCTTTTCGGTTTCAAGGCCACGCTCCAGCCAGCGTTCGGCCAGTTGCCGGCAGCTGAGGGCCTCATCCAGGGGCTCCCCCTCGGGGAGCCCTCGGCGATATTCCTCCTGGCGCAGCCGGCGTTGACTCCAGCCGACTCGCCGGCCTTTTTCAGCCAGCAGGCCGCCCAGTCGGGCGTCGTCCACAAAATGACGCTGCTGGCACGCAACCAGAGCCGCCTCGGCCAGCTCCGGCGGGCAGCCCCGGCCTAGCAAATAAGCCAGGGCGTCGCGGCTGCTCAGCTCGGAGCGGACCAGGCGTTCCAGGAGTTTGGCAAAGGCCCGTGGCGCTGTCCATTCGATCTCGGATCGAGCGGAGCGCGAACGCACTATGCCTCGACTTCGACTTTGGACGCCTCACCGTTGCGGGAGGAACGGTCCATCCCGGAGATGGAGCGCACCTGACGTTCGATTTGATCAGCTACATCCGGATGTTCTTCGAGGAAGGTGCGAGCATTGTCACGGCCCTGGCCCAGTCGAGTGTCTCCGTAGGAGAACCAGGTGCCGGATTTGGTGAGCACACCCGCTTCCACGCCGACGTCCACCAGACTGCCCTCGCGTGAGATACCCTTGCCGAAGAGGATGTCGAATTCCGCCTGGCGGAAGGGAGGCGAAAGCTTGTTCTTGACGATTTTGACCTTGACCCGGTTGCCTACGATTTCACCGCCCTGTTTGAGCGAGTCGGTGCGGCGGATTTCCACGCGCACCGAGGAGTAAAACTTGAGCGCGCGGCCGCCCGGGGTGGTCTCGGGGTTGCCGAACATCACGCCGATCTTTTCGCGAATCTGGTTGATAAAGACAACAGCCGTGCGGCTTTTGGAGATCACTGCCGTCAGTTTACGCAGGGCCTGCGACATCAGGCGGGCCTGCAAGCCCACATGGGCGTCGCCCATTTCGCCTTCGATTTCGGCACGCGGCACCATCGCGGCCACCGAGTCGACGATGACCACATCGACGGCGTTCGAACGTACCAGCGTTTCCACGATTTCCAGCCCTTGCTCACCGGTGTCCGGCTGGGCCACGTAGAGGTTGTCGACGTCCACGCCCAGGTTGCGGGCGTAGGCAGGGTCGAGCGCGTGCTCGACGTCGATGAAGGCGGCGATTCCTCCCATTTTTTGAGCTTCCGCCAGCAGATGCAGAGTGAGGGTGGTTTTACCGGAAGACTCCGGCCCATAAATTTCGGTGACGCGTCCGCGTGGAATTCCGCCGATTCCCAGAGCCATGTCGATGGCCAGTGAGCCGGTCGGAATGGCCGGGACTTCGAACTTGGCGGCTGCCTCGCCCAACTTCATGATCGAGCCTTTGCCGAATTGGCGCTCGATCTGCGCCAGGGCGTTTTCCAGAGCTTTGTGCTTTTCCATAGTGAGAGGTTCCTTTGCTAAATTAGGCGGTTTTGCCCGCGGGCTCCTAAGGTGAAATGGATAAGGTTACTTTTGTCTTTCGGTGAACATTGGATGACGGTAATTGAAACCCTTTCGAAAGTTGTTTCGAATTTCGCATGCAGCTCGTCAGCGAATTTCCAGCCCCTCGACCTGGTACCGGTAAAGGCTCGCGTCATCAGAGAGAAGGACATAGCCCTCAGCAATCGCCTGACTGAGAAGGAGGCGGTCGAAAGGGTCGGAGTGGATCGGAGGAAGGCTCCCGACTCCGGCCGCATGGCTCAAATGGATGGGCAACACACCAAAACCAAAGCGCGAGGCAACATCAGCGAAAAATTCCTTAGCGGGTCCAGGCAGGTCTAGCTTGCCATTGCCTGACTTGATGGTGGCTTCCCATACCGAAACCACGCTCAGCCAAAGCCTGGAATCAAGGTCCTCGATAATCGCTCGATGCTCCGCGGAGAGCTTCTTCGAACCTTCAGCCCACCAGAGTAGTACGTGAGTGTCAAGGAGGAAGTCTTTCATCGGAAGTGGTCGAGAAACTCCGCGTCCATGGGCTCAAAAAAAGAATCGTGCACTTTCACCTGGCCCCGATAGGGACCGAAGGGTCTGGCGGGTGGTGTGGCGGGATGTGGGCTGATGATCGCTACCGGCTTGCCAGCCTTGGCGATCACCACTTGCTCTCCTTCGGACACGCGGTCCAGAATCGCCGAAAAGTGGGTCTTCGCTTCGTGAACATTATAGATCTTCATTCCTTCAATGTAGGCTTAGTCCACCCATTAGTCAAGAATGAGGCGAAGGCCTGGGGGGAGACGGCAGTCCCCCCCAGAACCCGGATGAGCAGGGGGGGCCTGGGGGGAGACGGCAGTCCCCCCCAGAACCCGGGGTGATGCAGAATTTGCTTGAATTTCCTGATCCCCTGGTGGGCCGTTATCTTCACTCCGAGGGGATGCTTCCTCTCGCTTCCGAGGTGCTTTCCGAAGGCGCCCTCTACTTGCGCTACGCATTGCCCGTGGAGGTAGCCCTGCTCGAAGTATTGGCCGAAGACGGATGGTTTGACGCGAGCTTACTGCCGGCGGCCCGGGCCGCGGCCGAACAAGTCACTCTGGATGAGTTTCAGCAAGAAGAAGCACGCGTCCGCCATGACCTGAAGGCCCTGGTCAACGTTTACGCGGCTCGCTGCCCGGAGGGGGTGCGCAGCTACATCCATCTGGGGGCCACCTCTTATGATATCCTGGCCAATGCCCATCTGCTGCGTCTGAAGGCCGGCGTGGAGCGTGTGCTCCTGCCCGAATTGGAACGGTGCCTGGAGCAGCTCTACCGGCTGGGCGACAAATATGCTTCCACTCCGCAGATTGGCCGGACCCACGGCCAGTATGCCGAACCCATGACCTTCGGCTACGCCATGGCCGTCTATCTGGAGCGCCTGGGCTGGTGTCAGCTGGAGTTAAAGCGTTCCCTGGACAACCTGCGCGGCAAGTTCTCCGGCGCAGTCGGCGCCTACACGACTCCCGGCCTGCTCCATCGCGATGCACGGGAGGTGGAAGAGCGCGTGCTGGCCAAAGTGGGGCTCAAAGCGGCCGAAACGGCTACTCAAATCACTTTTCCGGAGCCGGCTCTGGCAGTGCTGCATCACATTTCAGCCGCCTTCGGGGTGCTGGCCAATCTGGCCGATGATCTGCGCCACCTGCAGCGCAGTGAAATCAACGAAGTGGCCGAGGCCTACCTGGAAAGCTCGCAGGTCGGCTCTTCGGCCATGCCCCACAAGCGCAATCCCATAACCTGGGAGAACGTCAAGAGTCTCTGGAAGACGTTCATGCCGCAGATGATGACCTTCTATTTGGATCAGGTGTCGGAGCATCAGCGCGACCTCAGTAATTCCGCCTCAGCCCGCTTCCTGCCCCGGCTGGTGCTGGGACTGGCGCTGGCCTGCCGGCGCACCTCCAAAGGTTTGTCCTCGCTGGTGGTGGACGAAAAGACCATGGTCGGCCGCCTGAGCGAACTCAATGAGGTCGTGTCGGGACCTTTGCAGGCTCTGTTGTCGGGCCTGGGATTGGAGGATGCCCACGAATACGTGCGGGTGGCTTCGGTGGAGGCTCGCAAACAGGGTAAGGGACTATTGGAGGTCGCCGAGGCCAATCCTGAACTCAAAGAGTGGCTGGGAAAACTCAAGCCGGAGCAACGGAAAGCCTTGAGCAAGCCGGAACTGCTCTGTGGTCCGGCCGAGGCCGCTTGCCGGCGAGCCCTGAAGGAATGGCGGGAGCGCCTGCGGCTTCAGGCGTAGTCCATCCAGGCCCACTCCGGATGGACGGGGAAGGCATCCTGAGTTGTCTCAGGCGGTTGTTCGGGAATTTCGGTTTCCATCGTCGCAATGAGCCCCTTCGCGGCGCAAGGGGAAATTCTTTCCTTGCAGCGAAGCCGCGCTCCTCAACCAGAAAGGGAGGTCAGACAAGACCGTGGCGGTAAAAGATGTAAGCAAGAGCACTCCCATTGTGGAGATTCTGCGCCGACTATTAGAGGGGGCCTCTCAGCCGATTCGTCTGGAGGAACTGGCAGTCAACGCCCTGCAAGCGTGGGGACGTGATTTGCCCAACAATCCGTACGACGACATCGCGCTCGTCTATAAGCTGGCGACCAAAGTGTTGCACTGCGAGATTCACTATGATGAAGTCGGCGGCAAGGTGCCGCTGATCCATCGGGAAGATCTGTTGGAAGGGCCCAAACCGCTGAAGTCGGTGTTGGGGCCGGCCGACCTCAACCACGTGGCCGACACCTTGAAAAACGTTAAGGTGTCGTTGCGTTCGAAATAGTCTGATAGGCTAGCAGCCGTTCTGCTTCATTTGCGAAAGTGAGCACGAAGGATTGATGTTTCCCGCGGGTCTTCTCGAGGGCGTCAAAGCGTAAGGCGGGCCGCTCCTGGGAGCCCAGAAAGAGCGTGCCCGCCTTTACGTTGTGCGCCTGGTCGAAGCGAGCCTGCCATTCCCCCTCCAGTTCCAGCACCCACTCGCCTTCCTTTTGGGTCAGGCTGGCCGGGGCTTCCAGAAAGCGCTGCTTCTCTTTCTTGCCTCGGAAAAAACGGGCGCTGGCCCAGATTTTTCCGAGTTTCTTGGCCGGTTTGTCGCCGTCAGTCAGGGCCACCGTCTGGAAGACCAGGTAGTGGCTGAACCAGGTCACCAGCAAAGGCCAGGAACAGAGCAGGCTGATGAGCATGGCGGCGACCGCCCAGCGCGGATGGGCCGGGCGTTCTCCGTAATTGAGGTATTGGTTTCGGTTGAAGCGCAGACCCGGTTGATCCTTGGGCAGTTTTTTCTCCAGCTCGGCGTTCACAAAACTGACCAGTCCGCTCAACTGGTAAGTCACGCCGGCCTGGGGCATCTGGCCGGTTTCCGGCAACCTGACATAAGTAACTACTTTGTTGGCCTCTTCCAGCAGGGGCAGGTAAACGGTATGGTCTTCCCCCGCCAGCTGACCGTCCGCCAGCACGGTGCCGTTGATCTGCACGTAGCTCTGTTGGGCGCCCTGTTCCAGCAGTTGTAGTTGGGTCAGAACCTGGGGGTGGCCGCCGTTTTGGCTGGCTTCCAGATAGTTACCGAGCCCCCAGGTGAAGCCGCTCATGCATATGACCAGCAGCAGCAAATGGGGAGGAATGGCCTGCTTGCGCAGTTGCCCGAGCCAGGCCACCCAGCCCAAGAAGCGATTCATTTGGCTGCGAACATCGAATCCGGGAGTTTTTGGTTAAAGAGATAGTTGGAGTAAGTCGCCGAGGCGGTGGCCGTAATATTGGGGAACTCGAAGTCGGCGTTTAATTTGTCGCAGACGACGAACTGGCCGGTCCTGGTGTAGTCCATATCGACATAGAGATGGCCCTTGTTGTAAAAAGTGTCGAACTTGGGCACGGAATAATCATTGCGGTTGAAGTAGATATCGATGTTGGTGATGTCGTTGGTATGTTGCTTGGGAACCAACTGGATTCGGTAGACGGGGTTGCCGCGCAGGTCGGTTTCTTGAAGCTTCAGCACGTTGTAGCGAGTCAGATCGGGCAGCTTATAGCCGAACACCTGGGGATATTTTTTCAGCCAGCTGGGCGCCTTTTCCAGGTCCAGTTTGTTCTTATCGGGCTGCTTGTGGTAGTACTTGCCGGTGGCCGCTGTCTTGTAGGGAATGAAGCCGAGCACCGCGGTAATCTCCACGCTCATGTCGGCGGTCGAGTCCTGCAGACCCGGATTGACGGCTTTGGCCTTCTCGAAGATTTTCTCGACCGTTTCGGTGCTCCAGCCGGGTAGGGCGGTCAGCACCAGCAGCACACTGAACAAGGACAGTTTCATGAATCAAAACCCTTCAACCACTTGATTGCATCTTGGACCAAGCCGGCAAGGCGACCTGCCCGCCGGTTACAAGCCGGCAGGGCGCCTAAAAATTCCGCCCCATAGGCTTTATGGTAAAGCCGGGAGTCCAGCACCAGCACCATTCCGCGATCTTTCTGGCTGCGGATGAGCCGTCCGAAACCCTGGCGGAAGCGCAAAATCGCTTGCGGCAGTTGATAGTGCCGGAAGGAACTCAGTCCGTCTTCTTCGAGGCGCCGGCAATGAGCCTGAACCAGTGGATCATTGGGGACGCGAAAAGGCAAACGGGTAATCAGAATGCAGGAGAGGTCGTCGCCGACCACGTCCACACCCTCCCAGAAGGAATCGGCCCCGATCAGCAACGAGCGCGAGTCGCGGCGGAATTCCTCGAGCAGCAGGCCGGGCGGTGCCTGACCTTGGGCCAGCACGCGAATGCCCAGTTGGGCCAGGGCCGGAGCCAGACGATCCCGGGCCAGGCGCAGGCTGGAGTAGGAGGTGGTCAGGAGAAAGGTGCGCCCCCCCAGTTGCTGTAGCAGCCACAGCAAAGCCTGGCTGCTGCGTTCCCAAAAATCCGCTCGATTTGGATCCATCAGGTCGGTGGCCACGCCCAGGTAGGCATTTTGACGGTAGTCGAAGGGACTGTCCAGCAGGCGGCGCGCCACCCGATTCTGATGATGGTCCAGGCCGACCCGCTTTTCGTAAAAGTCCAGGTCTTTACCCACCGCCAGCGTGGCTGAAGTCAGTACCATCGAGCGGGCCGGCGCAAAGAACTCAGCCGCCAGTCGTTCTCCCACGTCCAAAGGAGTGGCTCCCAGCGTGGCGTTGTTGGTGGTGGCCACGGCCCAGTAAACCCAGTCTCCCGAGTCGGGAAAGAGGCAGAATTCCAGGTTGGCGCGCAAGGTTTTGACTCGCTCGATCAAGGACTGAAGCTCGACCAGGCCGCCTTGAGTGGCTTCCAACTCCAGGTCGGTGAGCAGGCGGTGTAAATCGCGCGCGCCGCTCTCCACATGCTCCAGGTGCGCCGCCCACTGCTCGGAAAGGCGCCGGCACTCCTCGCCTTCCGGAGTATGGAAGAAATCTGAGTTGAGGGTGGCGCGCGCGCCCACTTCGGTTAAACCGGCGGCCAGAATGGACTGGGTCAGCCCGTAGAAAAACTCCTCGCCCACCTGGTAAAAGCCGGGCAGGGAAACCAGCAGGCCCCGGTCCAGACATTCCAACAAGCGAGCGCGTTGGTCGGCCTTGCTCAGGCGGTCGCGCAGCAGAGGCAGCCAGCCGGCGTCGTTGACTTTGCCTTTGGGATCGAAGACATTCTGGCGCAGTCGTTGCAGGTCGGCCAGCGAAAGAGAACGTCCCAGATGGTCATTGGCCACCTCTTCCAGGTGATGGCCTTCGTCCAGCACCCAGCAAGCGGGCTTGGGGAGAATTCCTTGAGCGCCATTGGCCCGGAGCGCGACATCGGCCATGACCAGCGAGTGGTTGGCGATGATCAGCTCCGATCGTTCCATTTCACGTCGTTCCCGGAACAGATAGCATTCCTGATAGTGGGGGCAAAGCTGGCGGTTGCAGGCGTGGGAATCAGCCTGCACCAGACTCCAAAGCGCGTCGCTGACGGGAAGCTTCTGACGAACTCCAGAGGCTCCCAGGCTCAAGATTTCCGCCAGCTCTCCCGCCTCCTGGGCTAATTCTGGAGTGAGCTGTTGGCTGTTTTGCTGGCTGTCCAGGCGGCGCAGGCAGACGTAATTAGACCAGCCGCGCGCGGCTGTGGCGCGAAACGGCTGGTCCAGCAACTGGCGGAGCAGAGGGATGTCCTTCTCCAATAACTGCTGCTGCAGATTGAGGGTGCGGGTGGAGATGATGACCGGTTGTCCGTGTTCAAAAGACCAGAGCAGACAGGGGATCAGGTAGGCCAGGGATTTGCCTGTGCCTGTACCAGCTTCGACCACCAGCAGTTCTTCCTCGGCCAGAGCGCGGGCTACATCCAGGGCCATTTCCAACTGCTCGGGGCGTTCCTCGTAGTCTGGCCGTAGAGGCAGTCTCCGCAGAAAAAAAGAGCGGACCCGCTCCAAGAATACTTGGGAATCGGGTCCGCTCTTCGTCGGCATGCCCTGCTATTCTTTGTCGTCGCGAGCCGGGCGGCGGCGAGCCGTGCGGCGGCCGCTTTCGCTGGCCGGGGCCGAGCCCGAGCTGCTACCCGAACCACCGCGTAGACTCGGGGGAAGTTCTACGCGGGGCGCACCGCTGCTGAGGGGGCGCGAACGATCCTCGCGGGGACCGCGATCTTCCCGCGGAGCCCGATCCTCCCGAGGACGGTCCGAGCGAGGGGCCGGACGGCGGTCCTCGCGCGGGGCGCGATCTTCCCGAGGCGCACGGTCCTCGCGAGGCGCACGGGGGCGGTCATCACGAGGGCGCTCATCGCGAGCGCGGGGGCGGTCGTCTCGCGGACGTTCTTCGCGAGGAGCTCGCTCTTCGCGTTCCCGCACCGGACGCTCCTGAGTGAAGTCGCGCGGTGGACGAGACTCGGCCGCTCCACGGTCGCCCCGATCTCCTCCGCGGTCACCGCGATCACGACCGTTCCGGTCGCCACCACGAGGTCCGCGCTCGCCACGGTCACCGCCGCCACGAGGGCCACGGTCCCCGCGCTCTCCACGGTCGCCCCGATCACCTCGATCGCCGCGGTCACCCCGATCACCGCGGTCACCGCGATCTCCCCGCTCTTCGCGCGGGGGGCGGTTGGCGTTCTTGGTTTCGGCCTCGGCCAGTTCTTCTTCGGTGAAGAGGCCTTTGCGCGACAGGTTGAGGCGGCCCATCGAGTCGATCTCTTCCACGCGGAAGGTGATCATGTCGCCGACCTTGACCACGTCTTCGACCCGGCCTACGTGATAGGGCTTGAGCTGCGAAACGTGCAGCAACCCCTCCTTACCAGGTACCACTTCGACGAAGGCGCCGAAGTTCATCAGGCGCATCACGGCGCCCGTAAACACGGCTCCTACTTCGATGTCGCGGGTCAGATCCTCGACGATCTTCTTGGCCCGTTCCACCATCTCGCGGTTGATTGAGGCGACAAAGACGCGGCCATCGGATTCGATGTCGATCTTCACGCCCGTCTCGGCGATGATGCGGTTGATGGTTTTGCCGCCAGGTCCGATGACGTCCTTGATCTTCTCCGGGTTGATGATGAAGGAAGTGATGTGCGGCGCGCGCGGCGAGATTTCGGCGCGCGGAGCCGGCAGAGCTGCCTCGATGACGTCGAGGATGATCATACGGGCGTCGCGAGCCTGATCCAGAGCCTGGCGCAGCACTTCGCCGGAGACCCCTTTGAGCTTGATGTCCATCTGCAGCGCCGTGATACCCTCGCGGGTGCCGGCCACCTTGAAGTCCATCTCGCCAAGAGCGTCTTCCAGGCCCTGGATGTCGGTCAGCACGGCGAACTTGTCGCCCTTGGCCACCAGGCCCATGGCGATGCCGCCCACCGGAGCCTTGATGGGGACACCGGCGTCCATCAAAGCCAGCGTGCTGCCGCACACCGAGGCCATCGAGGTGGAACCGTTGGATTCCAGTGCTTCCGAGACCATGCGCAGGGTGTAAGGAAATTCGTTCTCGTCCGGGATAACCGGAACCAGAGCGCGCTCCGCCAGAGCACCGTGACCGATTTCGCGGCGGCCGGGACCGCGCATGAAGCGGGCCTCGCCCACCGAGAAGGGCGGGAAGTTGTACTGGTGGATGTAGCGGCGGGAAACCTCGCCGATGACGTTGTCGAAGGACTGTTCCTCGGCCAGCGTGCCCAGGGTGGCCACCGTCAGGATTTGAGTCTGGCCGCGGGTGAAGAGACCGGTGCCGTGGGTGCGCGGCAGGATACCTACGCGGGCCGAGAGCTTGCGGATCTCGGTGGTCTTGCGGCCATCGGGACGAACGCCTTCGTCCACGATCATGGTCATCAGTTCTTCTTCCTGCACCTTCTTCATGATGGTGTCGAAGTCGTCACGCGTGCCGTCGGCCAGGATGGCCAGCAGTTCTTCTTTGTTCTTATCTTTACCGAGCTTCTCGGCCAGGGCCTCCCTGGAGATCTCGGCGAAGGCGTCGTTGCGCTCTTTCTTGTCGATGATGCGCATGCCCTTAGCCACCGCTTTGCCCATGTGCTTGCGGAAAGCCGCGTCCAGGTTCTTGTCGGGGATAAAGAGAGGGTACTCTTTTTTGGGCTTACCGGCTTTTTTCACCAGCTTTTCAATGGCGGCCACGATTTTTTTGATGGTATCGTGGGCTTCTTCGATGGCTTCCAGCACCAGTTGCTCGGACACCTCATAGGCGCCGGCTTCGACCATGCAGATCGAGTCCTTGGTTCCGGCTACCACCAGGTTGAGCGAACTCTTCTCGATTTGCTCCTGGGTGGGATTGATGACGAATTCGCCATCGACGTAGCCCACGCGCACGCCGGCCACGGGACCGTCAAAGGGAATGTCGGAGAGGGCCAGAGCGGCTCCGGCGCCGCAAATGGCGATGACGTCCGGTTCGTTTTCACCGTCCACCGACATGGTCAAGCCTACCACGTGCGTGTCGTTACGGAATCCGTCCGGGAAGAGCGGGCGAATGGGGCGGTCGATGAGGCGCGAGGTCAGCGTGCAGCGCTCGGGGGCACGTCCTTCGCGCTTGATCCAGCCGCCCGGGATTTTACCGGCCGCGTACATCTTTTCTTCATAGTCGACGGTCAGCGGGAAGAAGCTGACGCCCGTCTTGGGCTTGGCATTGGCGGTGGCCGTGACCAGCACCACCGTTTCCCCGTAGGTCATCAGGGCGGCGCCGCCAGCCTGCTTGGCGAGTTCGCCGGTTTCGAAGCGTAGGGTCTTGCCGCCTACTTCCACTTCGACTGAGTGCTTCTCCGTCTTTGGAGGAGCCGTTTTCGTTGTACTCAATGTATTTCACCTCTATCAATGTAGGGAACAAGGACCCCCCAGGGATCCTGGCGATGGAGAGCCGCAGCTCTCTTTAGAAGCGGCAAAAGGGCTGTCCCCTATCTCGCTGGGACAGCCCCTTTGGTGCCCGCCGTGGTTAGCGGCGAATGCCGAGTTTTTCGATCAGCGTGCGGTAACGCTTTACTTCGGTCTTCTTCAGGTAATTGAGAAGGCGGCGGCGTTGGCCGACCATCATAAGCAGGCCGCGGCGGGAGTGGTGATCCTTGGCGTGCTTCTGCAGGTGACCGGTCAGGTGGTTGATGCGCGCCGTCAAGATAGCGACCTGGACTTCGGGAGAACCAGTGTCTTTGTCGTGGGTGCGGTGCTGTTCGATAACTTCACTTTTGGGTTGCATGTTGAAACTAACCTCCGATGCGGAAACCCCGCATACAATTTAGCTCGCCGGGCCTGCCGGCGGCTGTCTGGCCAGACCGTGGGTGGGAGGCCACCGCTCGTCTCGCAAAACTCGGCCCGCATCATAACACTAACCCTGGGAATCGTCTATACCAATTTGGATGGAGACGACTCGGTAGCGCCCGCTCCTGCTTTGCGGGCAAGCAGTCCGACACTTCCCAACAGCAATATACCCAGCGCCGCGCTGGCGACGGCTTTGGGCAGCCAGAGCAGACGGTAGCGCCAGCGCACCTCGTGGCGCCCGGGTGGCAGCAGGCAAGCCTTGAGAGCCACGTTGGCGCGCAGGACTTCGGCCGGTTTTCCATCGATCAGGCATTCCCAGCCGGGATCCCAGTTGTCGGAGCAAAGGAGTAGACTGGCGTCGCCGTCCGTCTCGATAATTTGCAGGTCGGCCTGCTCGTGAACCGAAAGGATGCGGGCCGGTGTTTTTCCCAGCGCCGGCGCGTTCCCCCTCAGGCACGCCTGCTCGAATGGTTTCCAATCGGAGCGCGCTGCCCAGAGGTTCTCGCTTTCTTCGTTTAGAGCCGAATCGACCTGAACCACCGTCCAGTAGCGGGGACTGCTTCCCAGGAATTGCCAGCCGAACTGATCTCCCTGAGGTTGCAGCACCCAGCTCAAGCCCCAACTGCGCAGCAACGGCTGCTGCGGTCGCCGTGGAGGAATGGGCGTGAAGGAGTAGACAAAGCCAGCCAGCAGTTCCTGGGCACGCTCTCCGTATTGACTGTAGAGCAGCCCACGGAAATAGTTGGCCTCGCAGATGACATTCGGGATGATCAGGGTGCGCCGGCCTTCGGTAAGAGGATGGGGGAGCCATTGCAATGGTGGTTTGGGATTGGGCGCGAAGTTGACGGCCATGCGCTGGCCTCCGTTGGGAGGCAGAGGAGGCCCTGCAAAGGCCGCGGCCTCCAGGTAGGCACCGCGAATCTGGGGAGCCATGATCCAGAGGTTGACGGCCAGCGCCCAAAAGCCCAGGCTCCAGGCTAACCAGCGACGTTTCAGCAGCATTTGGTCAAAACCGAGGGCGGCCACCTGGACCCAAAGGAGGCCGCCGGTGAAGAAGAAGCGATGAGGTCCGCGAATTTGCTGAGTATAGGGGACCAGCTTGTGAAGCATCCACAGAAGAACTCCCCGGTCTCCTAGCATTTGCAAACTTACCAGCACGGCCAGCGCGACCGCCGGCCAGCAGCGACGATCACGAACGCAGGCATAGGCCACCAAGACCAACAAGGCGGCGCTGAAGCCGGCGTTGAGCGCGTAGCCGCCGCCGTTCTCAATGAGGGATTGGGGCCCGAAAGCGGTCAATTCGCTGACAAAGACCCGCACCAGTTCGCTCCCGTTCAGCCGGTAGGCCTCGGCGAAATTGCTACCGCCCATCAATGCCCGTGAGCCGTGGGCCGACCACTCGGTCAGAGGGAACCAGGGAAAGAGGCCCACCAGGCTCGCTCCCACCAAAGTCAGTCCGGCCAGGGCCGCTCTGCTCCAGCGACTGGCTTTGTCCGCCTCGCGGAACTGAAGCAGGCAGAAGAGCGGCAAAGTCAGGAATTGGTAGTAGAGTTGGGAAGCGGAACCGGTGCTCAGGTGCCAATAGGCGGCCAGAGCCAGCACCACCAGGAAGCGCCGGCGTCCGCTATTCAGCCAATGCTGTTGGGCTCCCAGCAGCAGGAGAAAGGCGATGACGGCAGACTTTGTGTGTTCGTCCTGGGCTACCTTCAGACAATCGCCGGTCAAGGCATAGAAGCCCGCCCCCATCCAGGCGGCGGGTACCGATAGGCGGGCGCGGAGGAGGAAGAAAGCGGCGCTGAGTAAGCACAGGTCGCCGATGAACGGGTAGATCCGCCAGGCTGTCAGAGGATGGAGAATGCCGAAGAATAGACAGTCGGGAGCAAACCAGGCCATTTGAACGTTGGCCAGCCGAGGCATGCCTAAAAACGGCTGGGGGTCCCAGAAGCTCCAGGCCTCCTGCCCGAGCCAAAGTCTGTGTAGCCGGTATTTATCGACGAAAAAGACGGCCAGGACGTCTTCGTCGCCATAGACTTTGGCATCCAAAAGGCCTGGGGAATGCAGAAAAATCAGCGCCCCCAGTATTATAAGCAGCGGCCAACCCTGCCGGTAGTTCACTTCTTTCTTACCACGGCTTGTACGTTCCACTCACTGGATCAAAGTCCCGCGCAGCAGAAATTTAACATAATGAAAGAAAAAGTTTACATCGGTAACAAATAGTTAAAGTTTGGGGCTTAGACGCCCCTTTCCGACTGGACTAGAGTAGGTGATAACAAACCAGTACGAACCGTCGATCTAATGGAGGCACCAATGAGTATTTCAGGGCTTGGCAGTCAGGATGCCCTACGTGGCTATGGCCAGGTAGGTAGGACCCCTCTTCTTGGCCAGGTAGATAGTGTTGCCTCGCCAAAAGGCACGGGAGCAAGCAGTCCCGCCAGCGATCGCTCGACGCTTTCGGCTGAGCTTGGGGAAAGTGAAGGTGGCGCTAACCAATTGCTGGCGGCCTGGGGAGCTTCCCAGCCGGCCGCGGCGGCGCCGCCACTGGCTATCCAGGGCGTGAACCCCGGCGCCAATGCCGGATTTTCCATCGCCGGCGGCAGCGTCGGCGGACTGGAACCCGGGATGCAGTCCGGTGGTGTGATGATGGGTCCGGTGCTGCGCAGCTAGGCTCAGCCAGGCCGGTTCAGATAACCAGAAAAGGCGACCCGCCAGGGTCGCCTTTTTGTTGTCCAGACTTAGAGTTGGTGGACGTTGAGACGGTGCTCGGCCACCTGGCGGCCGTGCAGCATGATCTGGAAAATGTACGAGCCGGCTTCGGTAAACACGATCTGATTCATGTCGATCTGCACGTGTGCCGACTGCGACTCATCTTCCAGTGTGAAGTACATTTCCGGAGATTGGTGTAACAGGGCCGTTTTGGCCGGATTGAGCATCTTGACCACCTGCACCTGGAAGCCGCGCCCTCCCCCCCAGCTCAGCAGCAGCGAGAATCGAGGCTGCGTGTAGGGAAATTGGGCTGCAAAGAGGTCGGAAAAAAGACCATAGCAGTTCATTTTACCGCTCGGGGCGGGGACCACGGATTCACAAAAGAGAAAACTTCGTAGGACCGGTTCCACAGTTGCCTTCCTTATCGACGATGGCGCTTCGGTTTAGAAGTGCATGTTCCTACGCCTCAGGGAACCCAATACATCGGGTTGGGGATTTTGAAGGTGGATTCGGCGTAACCGCCTTGTAAATCGCTGTCCTGATCACCGATGTTGACGAGAATATTATAACCTGCCTGGACTAATCTTTTGCGGTTGTCGGATTTGAAGGCGACTGTCGTCTGGGTACTGCCGATGTCTTTGAGAATCAGCTCCGCCCAGTCCTCAAAACCCGCCTGGCGCAGGTTGTTCTCGGTCTGCAGGCGCTGCATCTGGTTGCGGCCAGAGATGAAGATCACGGCCAGGCTCTTGGATCTGGCGTATTTGTAGAGATCGAGGGAGCCCTCCAGGGGAGGAGCGATGGCCTTGTCGATCCAGGCGTTCCAGGGCCCATTTTGAAAAGCGAAATCGTATTCGTCCATGTAGGGAAAATTGGACAGGCAGGTTTCATCGATGTCAAAGACGATGGCGGGTTTGCCGTCCACCGGCGCCTGCAGGCGAACTTCCAGGTAGTCTTTGGCGCGATTTGCGACGTAGGTCACTTCATCCTTATAGAGTTGACTGCGACAGTATTCGCGAGTGAGATTCTTGGCGACACCGAGGTTGGGAATCGCGTACTCGCCTTTGAGGAAGGAATTGGTGACGGGCTGGGCCTGCGTGGCCGCGGACAAAGCCAGCACCAGCAGGGCGCGAACGAACTTCATGAGGGGATCCTTTGCGGGTTTTGCGGGGGCTGAACTCCCTTTGCGCTGAAGGATTCTCGTCAGGGCGCAGAAACTCTCCTCTTGTGGAGCAACAAAAGTTTGTCATTTTGACCGGTTTGTCGGGCGCCGGCAAAAGTCTGGCCGTGAAGAGCCTGGAAGATGAAGGTTTCTTCTGTGTCGATAACCTGCCCCCGGCGCTGATACCTAAGTTTGCCGAACTCTGCGCTTCCTCCAGCGTCAATCGACTGGCCATGGTCATCGATGTGCGTGGACGTAGTTTTTTTCCTGAACTGCAACAGTCTCTCAACGAGTTGCCGGCCATGGGTTTCGAACCCAAGATTATTTTCTTCGAAGCCAGTGAAGCGGTTCTGGTTCGCCGCTTCTCCGAAACCCGCCGGCGCCATCCGCTCACCAGTCAGGGAGGAGTGCTCCAGGCCATTCAAGAGGAAGCTCGCGAACTGGCCGGTCTGCGCTCGATGGCTTCCGCCATCCTGGATACCAGCAACCTGACTCCCAGCCAGTTGCAGAGCCTTTTGCGCGAAACGCTCGATTTGGACGTGGCTCTGGGCAAGGTGCAGATCCATGTGGTCAGCTTTGGTTTCAAACACGGGGTTCCAGCCGACGCGGATCTGGTCTTCGATGTGCGCTTTATCGCCAATCCATACTATGTGCCCGAGATGCGGCGTCTGACCGGACTGGATGCCCCGGTGGCCAAGTTCGTCCTCGAGCGCGCCGACGCTAAAGAATTCTTAGAACGGGTAGAAGGCTTGCTGCTCTTTCTCTTTCCCAAATACCAGCAGGAAGGCAAGCATCAGGTCACCCTGGGCATCGGTTGCACAGGTGGACAGCACCGTTCGACAGCCATTGCCGATAAGATCTCCAAAGATTTGCGCCGTGCCGGCTACCTCGTGACCGTGCAACACCGCGATATCGAGCGAGAGCAGCGAAGGATCGCCGCAATCTAAGTGACCCTGCCCTCTTCAAACTGGCTGAAGTGGTTGGCTCTGGGAATGCGCATCAAGCGCTGGCTTTTCCTGGCCACGCTGGGAGGCATCGCTTTCTCCGCCGGTCTCTTGATGGCGGCCGACTTCGTAGCCGTGCGGGTCCGACACTGGGTGGGAGATCCACCTGTCCCTCCCAAGGTCACTGGCACGCTACTGATGATCGTCGGATTGATGATTGTGGTCTTCGCACTGCGCCGTTTCTTTCAGACTCTCAGCGCGGCGGTAGCCTTTCAGCCGCGTAAGCAGCTGGTGGAAGTGCTTTATGACCGGCGCTACCTTGATCAAGGCTTGAGGCTGGTGGCCCTCGGCGGTGGCACCGGCCTTTCCACCCTGCTGCGCGGCCTCAAAGCCTTTACCAGCAATGTGACCGCGGTGGTGGCCGTCAGCGATGACGGAGGTAGTTCCGGCAAGCTGCGCCAGGACCTGGGAATTCTGGCCCCCGGCGATGTGCGCAACTGTCTGGTGGCGCTGGCCGACGATGAGTCTTTGCTCAAGGAGTTGTTTCGCTACCGCTTTGCCCAGGGCGGATTGGAAGGCCACTCCTTCGGCAATTTGTTTCTGGCCGCCCTGACCGATCTGGCCGGGGACTTCGAGGTGGCCATTCAGCTCTCCAGTCAGATTCTAGCCGTGCGCGGCCAGGTTTTGCCGGCTACTCTGAGTCCCGTCAATCTGACCGCCTGTTACAGCGACGGCAGCAAGGTCACGGGCGAGTCGATGATTCCCAAGCATCCCGTGGATACTTGCATTGACACCATCAGTCTGGAGCCCGCCGATGTGAGGCCCCCGCAGCAGGTCATCGCCGCTCTCGAGCAGGCCGACGCCATTCTGCTGGGGCCGGGCAGCCTCTATACCAGCGTCATACCCAATCTGTTGGTGCCCGAGATCGCCGAGGCCATTCGTCGTTCCAATGCCCCTAAGATCTACATTTGCAACGTCATGACCCAGCCCGGGGAAACCGACGGCATGGGCGCCGCTGATCACGTGGAGAGGCTGCTCGAGCACGCCGATGTCGGGCTGGACTATGTCCTGGTCAACCTGGGCGATCCCGAGAAGCTGGCCGAGAAGTATCGCGCCGAAGGCGCCCTCCCCGTCGACCCTCAGTTAGAACGATTGGCTGCGCTGGGAGTCGAAGGAGTGGGCACCAGCCTGCTCAGTGAAACCGATTGGGTGCGCCACGATCCGGACAGATTGGCTCGCACCATTATGGACCTGATCGCCCGCCACCGCGGGCGCGACGCCCGTCAAAGCGGCAGCGGCCGCCTGCGCGTCGTCAAGTAGTCTATCTGGCCTCGAACTCGACTCGCATAACAGGGTTTTGACATTGGCCCACCAGTTTGGGGAACTGCACGAAAGCTTCCGCGCCTGGCTTCAAATCCTTGACCAACTCCGTGCAACGGGCCACCTGGCGGCCGGATTTTTCATACACGGCCACGCGCACCAGCACCCATTTGAAAGGGTCTTGTCCTTGATGCTTGAGGCGGGCGAAGCCGCGCATCACTCCGCCCATCGGGGTCAACTGCACCTTTTCCAGGTGCACGGGAAAGCTGGGGTCATCACTGCTGCCGCGCAGAGCGCCCTGGCCCAGGCCTTGGGAGAGCAAGGGGCCGTAGAGATCGACAGTGCCGTCCGCCCCCTTGCGATAGGAACATTGGAGGGCGGCGGCCACCTGGTCCACGTCCACAAAAATCCGATCTTGCTGGATGTGCTGTTCCAGACGGACGGTGCGTCCCTCCAGACTGATGGGCAGGATTTCTTTCAGGGCCGGTCCACCCTGGCCCTGGCAGCTCACTTGGAGTTTGCCCTGGTCGACCTGCCAGCTGCAACCCAGGGACTCCAGCAGGCCGTCTAGAGGCGCCAGGGTTCGGGCCGGAAACCAGCGCACCGGCCCGGCGAAAGGTTGATTGCGCACAAATAGCTGGGGCTCAGCCGCCAGGGGGGCGCTGACCAGGAGCAGGGACAGAAGCGTCTTCTTCATTCGGTCTCTCCAGGATGCTTTCCAAAGTGGAAAACGGGGGGGCTCAAGCTTTCTTTGGTGCGCGCAGGCACTGATTCGTGGTCGAAGGGGCAGTGCCGACAACCGCTACCGCAGCAATAGCCGCGTCGCCAAAGAAAACGTTCGGTTAATACGAACAGTCCTTTATCCATGTAGAATTCGTCGTCCTGCAATTGGCTCACGGGCGGGGAAAAACCTTAAGAAGTTCCTGAAAGAGCGGGCCGAAGCGGCGGGGATTGGCTGGCTTCAGATCAGGCCCGACCAGTCCGTGCAGGCTGCTGCCTCGAGCCACGGCATGTCCTCCGACCTCGAGCCGGTAGCTCATCTGGATGCGCACTCCCTTCATCCAGTCGGCGCGCGTGCGCACTTGCAGTACGTCCCCGTAGCCGGCCCGGCCCAGGATCTCCACCTGATACGACAGAACAGGCGCGAGTATGCCCTGCGCCTCGAACTCGGCGTAAGGCCTTAGATGCTGGATGAAGAAGTCGGTTCGCCCCTGCTCGAAATAGACTGGATAATGGGAATGATGAACCACCCCCATCTGGTCGGTCTCCGCATAGCGCACCGCAATTTGACTCAGGCTCTCCATGGCGTGCCGTTTCCGGACAGGAGCGCCTGGATCCTATAGGGAGAGGTTGGCTATGAAGGCGATTTTGTTGGACTGGGACGGTGTTCTTTGCGATTCGCGCACGCTCTACTATGATCTTTATTTTGAGGCGGCCCGGCGCTGGAACAAGAAGATGCCCATCCATACGATGGAGGAGTTCCTCGAGTGGTATAACCCGCGTTGGGAAGAGAATTACTATGAGATGGGTTTCAGCGCTGAAGAGTTTCGCGAAGTCCAGGTTTGGAGCGACGAATATTTGGACTACCAAAGCGCCCCCCTTTTCCCGGGAATCGCGGATAATCTGCGGCGCTGGAGCGAAGTGGCTCCGCTGGCCATCGTCTCCACCACCAACTCGGCCTTGATCCGCCAGCGCATGCGCGCCGAGTTGGGAGTGCAGACGATCACTCTGGGTCGAGGCTCTCAAGGCGATCCGGTCGGTGGTCCCCCGCCGCGGCCGCCGGTGGTGGCGGTGCGCGCCGGTGACGCCACTCCCGAAGAGGCCCTCCATCAGAAGGCTGAGGAAGCCAGCCTGGACAGCTATTTCAAGCACTTTACCGGTGGCGAAGACGGCAGCTCCGCCAAGCGGGAGAAGGTGGCCCGCACGCTGGAAATTCTCGGGGTCAGCCAGGGTGTGATGGTGGGTGATACTCCCCTGGACGTGGATGCCGGCAAGTTCAACGGTCTGAAGACCGTAGCAGTCAGCTACGGCTGGGTGAGCGCCGCCCGCGTGCGCCAGGCCGGCCCGGATATCGTCGTGGACCGGCCGGAGGATCTTTATCAGGCCGTGCTCGACAGTTTGAAATGAAGATTCTCTGCCTGGTGGGGCGTAGCGGCAGCGGGAAAACCACCGTCCTGGAGCGCTGGCTGGATTATTTGCGGAGTCTGGGCTGGCGGGTGGGGGCACTCAAGCACAGCCATCATTCCTTGCCTGCTGAACCACCGCACAAGGACAGCGCTCGTCTGCAGGGCGTGTTGACGGGATGGGTTGCGGCCGATGGTGTGCAGTTGCGAGGGGAATTCGACCGGGTGGAACTGGCCCGCTGGTTGTCTGAGCGGGTGGATTTGCTGCTGGTCGAAGGGGGCAAAAGCTGGCCTTTCCCCAAAATCGAAGTACTGCGCGGTCAGCCGCCCATGATGCAAGAAAGCGCCCTGCTGGCCACCATCGGCGACCGGCTGGGCGCTTTGCCTTGCCTGCCTCTGGATGACCCGGAGGCGTGGACGGCTTTTTACACCAACGAGGCGTCGCGGAACAAGGATTGCTCCGCCTTGCCGAAGTTGAGTTCGTAACGGGCCTGGAAATTTTCCCTTGTGTAAGCGTGATTTTGGGTGCCGTACTGCTCGACCACGTAAGCTGAGGCTACGCTGCCCAGGCGGCCGCACAAAGCCAGAGGCAGACCGCGCACCAATCCGCTCACGAATCCACCGCGGAAAGCGTCGCCGGCGCCGGTAGGGTCTACCACGCCGGAGATTTTGGCGGCGGGAACTTCCACCACTTCCCCCTCGCGCGTTTTGACGCGGCTGCCCTTTTCGCCCAGAGTCACGACCAACAGTTCCACGGTCTGCAGGATTTCCGCTTCGGTCTTACCGGTTTTTTCACAGAAGACAGCGAATTCGTAGTCATTCAGCACCAGCGCCCTGGCTCCGATGGTACCCGACCAGAGAGGTTCTCCCGGCATATTGGTCACCTGAAAGGAAGGATCGTAAACGAACGGGATCCTGGCTTCGCGGCATTCCTGAGCGTGGCGCAGCATGGCCTCCGGATCATCGGGCGCAATCACGCAAATTTGCGGATTGGGGCCGGCGCTGGCCTTCAAGCTGATTTCTCGGGCTTTGGCCATGGCGCCCACGTAGAAACCGGTAATCTGATTGTCGGCCCGGTCGGTGGTGATGAAGCAGGTGGCCGTCACTTCGTCATCCACGCGAAAGATTGCGCTGACGTCCACTCCTTGCTCGCTGAGCCAGGCCGAATACTCGCTGAAGTCGCGGCCGGCCGAGGCTACGATGCGCGGTCTTTCGCCCAGCAAGGCCATGGTATAGGCGATGTTGGCCGCGCAGCCGCCCCGCTGCTTCTTGAGCTTGTCCACCAGGAACGAGATGTTGATGCAGTGGAGCTTGTCCGGAAGGATATGATCCTTGAAGTGTCCGGGGAAGTCCATGATGTAGTCGTAGGCCAGTGAGCCTGTTACCAGAATATTCCCCGTCGCGGCAGCCTGAGTCATTGAGTTTTCTTGGTCCTTCCGTGTTCTAGCGGGCCCTTCTCGCTTGGAACGGGCTTTCCCCCACCCTTATTGCCCGGGTAGCACAAACGGCGCCGGCTTGGGCGTCGGGGTGACGGCCGGTCCCTTGCCTTCCAGGCGCAACTTGATGTCTACCCAGCGCTGATAGGGATCCTTTTCCACCAGGTAGACTACCCCGGCTCCGTCTTTGACGTAAGCACCCTGTCCATTGGGACCGGGTTGTCCCAGGCTCACTTTGGCCAGGCTCTTTTTGTCTTCACCCCAGGCTTCCAGGGCGGCGCGCTCTTTCCACTCCCCAACGCTCTTGGCGTCGGGCTTGGAAGACCATTCCAGGTTCTTCAGCTCCCAGACCAGGTCGGAGGCCGCCGTTTTCTGGGCTTCTTCCTTGTCTTTGGCGACTTTGGGAGCGGTCACTTTCCAGCTGTCCTGGCTCTTGCTGCCTTCGATTTTCAGCTTGTCGATGGTGGCCTCCAGACGGGTGGCCTCCTCCGGCTGGAAGACATAAAGGTGGCGCTGCAGGACGTTGGCGAGTTTAGGTTCCAGTAGTTTGAAGTCCTTGATTTCCAGCACCATTTGTTCATTGGGGGGAGTGCGGCGGGCATAGTAGAGGCCGGGCTTGCCCGGAACTCCCGGGCCCACGTCGAGCACGAATGGCTTGCTCTGGCGATCCACGTAGACCGTCAATTTGACGGTGCTCGGTTCAAAAGCGACCTTTTCGTCCGCCTTCATGAAGCGCCCCACCTTGACGCTGCGCCAGTTGAAAAGCAGATCGCGGATTTTGGCTCCGTCGGCCGCGGCCGCTTCCGGCCGCACCACCTTCCACTCTTCGCCCAGATCCTGAATTTCCATGCCGTCGTCGCTATCATCGTCGGTGCCGCTGTCTTCCCGGGGCTTGCTCAGGGCCACCTCGATGGGCGGACCGCCGGCACTCTCCAGGACGATTTTATTGGCGGTGGAGGGCTCGAAGACCAGCGGGCTCATCTCGCGCTGATTGTCGGTAGCCGGGTCGAGCAGGTCCGTCAGCGAGGTGGCGATGCTGGTAATGGGCTTACCTGGGCCCGGAGTTACGTAGTAACCGCTGTCGTCGGGTGTCTTGGCGCCCAGCAGCAGCGAGTGGTCCTGGCCCTTGCGATCTTTCAAGGTAAGCTTGTAGCTCGGTTTGTCCAGGCCAAAGTCTTCCGGCTTGGAGGTGGCGTCGCCGGCGTCTTCCGCCTTCTGCAACTCGACCAGGGCTTTGACGGACTGGCCGGTGGAGGCGGTGCGCAAAACCACCGGTTCCTTGCCCTGCAGTACCCAGATGCCGTTTTCCTTGCTCATCTCGTGAACGAAGGACGGCGCTCCCAGCTTTTCGATTTTCAGACTGGTCACATCTTTTTTCTCGAGTTCGGGAAAGTAGCGTTTTTCTTGAGTTTCCTTGGCTTTGCGTTCTTTCCCACCCTTGACGTCATGCATGTAGAAAAAGGCGCCCAGGCCGGCCACCAGCAGGAGCGCAACGAGATTGCCACGGTTCATGGGACTACTGCCTCCGCATCACGTTGAAGAGACCGAGGCCGACCATCAGGCACGGCAGCAGCAGCACCACCAGGAAGCCCATCTTGGTCTGTTCCTGGCCCGACATGGTGAGCGGTTGAGCCAGTTCATCCTTGGGGCGGATGGAGATGGCCGTGTCGTTGGCGGCCAGCCAGTTGAAGCTGTTGAGGGCGAAGTCCTTGTTGACGATGTAGAGCTGGTTGCTCAGAGCGTCGGCGTCGGCCACGGCCACCACTCGCACCTGGCGCGTGTTCTTGGCCTGGTCGGGGGCGGGAGTGGGTGAAGCTTTCGGAGCTTCTTCCTTCTTCTCGGCCGCGATCGCCAGAGTGGCCACGCTGGGCTTGAGCTTGGACGGGTCAATTTTCAGCGAAGTCTGGCCCACCACTTCGGCCAGCGGCACTTCCAGAGCCGTGGGCGGATTGGGGTTGGTGGTGATGAGCACGGTGTCGATCACGCCGGCCGGCGCGGTGGCGGCGGTCTTCAGGGCGCGAGCCAGCATGAACATGGTCTGGATTTTATAATCCTTGGTGATGGCGTGAGCCGGGTCGTAGCGTAGACCGACCGAGAAAACGGGTTCCGCCTTGAGCAGTTCAGAGGCCTGATCGAGAATAATGTTGCCGGTGGTCTCGATGCCGTAGGGCTTGACCAGCTCGGTGTAACTGTCGGGCGTCTCGGCTTCATAGAGAAGCAGCAGCCGTCCGTAGTTGTCCACGTAGTCCTTGACCAGCTTCTGTTCGCCGGGCAGCAAGGGTTGGATGGGGCCGGCCAGCACCAGCAGGTTGGTGTCGGCGGGAATCTTGGGGGTGGCCGTCAGGCTGAGCGGCTCCACCACAAAACCTTCCTTGACCAGGTCGGCGCGCAACTGGCTCATGCCGGTGGCTTCACTCTGGTTGAGGTCGCGCTCGCCGTGACCGGTCAGGAAGTAGGCCTTGTAGGTGGCGTTGCGTTGCAGTTTGAGCAGCGCGGCCGTGATTTCTTCTTCGCTGATGCCGGTCAGACGTTCGGTGCGTCCTTTGCCTTCTTTGATTTCGATGGCGCCTTCCCCGCGCATGCGAATGCCGAACTTCTTGGCCAGTAGCGGCTTTTTGATGGGGTCGACCACTTCATAGGTGAATTTCTGAGGGTCGACGTTGCTGTAGCGTTTGAGCAGCTCTTCGCTTTTGGCTTTGCTCTTCTCGTCATTGAAGGCGTAGACCTTGACCGGAGTGGTCAGGCTGGTGACCGCCTGCTTTGACTGCGGAGCCAGCGTATAGCGGCCGTTCTTGGTGATATCGAAGGGGTGGGTGTTGTTGTTGGAGATCAACAAGATGAGCACCCACACCGCCAGGGCGATGCACACCGAAATGACGGTGTTGAGAAAGCTAGAAAGTCGCTTATCCATCGACTACATCCTCCACTTGCGGCTGTCGAGCACGCGCACGGTCAAGAATAAGAAGAGCAGCGTCAAGGCCAGGTAGTATACAATGTCGTGAGAGGAGATATTGCCGCGGGCAAAGCTCTCCAGGTGAGTCATGATGCCGAGACTGCCGATGCCCTTGCTGTCTTCCCCAAAGCCTTGGGTCAGTTTCTCGGGCAAGAACTTGTCCAGGAGCTGCATCAACCAGAGCATCATGGCCAGCCCGTAGGTAATGCAGGCGGCGATGACCTGGCTGGCGCTCAGGCTGGAGGCCCACAGACCGATGGCAATCAGGGTGGAAGCCATCAGTGCCAGACCGGCGTAGCCTGAAGCCACCAGGGTCCAATCCAGCGGGGTTTTACTGCTGATGTAGGCCAGCGAGATGCAGCTCATGCCGAGCATGCCCAGCACCGTGAGCAGCGAGGCGAAGAACTTGGCCAGCACGATTTCCCACTCGTTGACCGGGTAGGTAAAGAGCAACTCCAGCGTGCCGATGCGCTTTTCTTCGGCCAGCAGTCGCATGGTCAGCATGGGCAGCAGAAAGATCATCAGAAAGCCCAGCCACCATTGATAGCCCAGCACCAGTTCGTCCATGATGTTGGGAGTGCGCCCGCTCATAGGACCTCCCATACTGCTTTCCACGAAGTTGCTGACCATCAGGGTAAAGATCAGTCCGGAGACGAACAGATAGGCCGCCGTCAGGATCCATACCGTGATGGAGTTGAAATAGGCGGACAAATCGCGACGGAAAATCGCCAGCATCAGACCGCACCTCCCACTTCTTCTCGGGTTTCCTCGGAGGTCGCTTCGCTGGTGACCACTTTGAGGAAGATGTCTTCGAGTTTCATATTCTGACTTTGCAGAGTGAGCAGCTGCCAGCCTTTTTCCACCACCATTTTGGCGATTTCGGCGCGCGGGTCGACGCCGCGCGGGCTGTCGATCCAGAGATGATGAGGGCTGGAGGGTCCAACGCTGGTGACTCCCTCGATCTTGGCCAGCGCCTCGGCGGCCACTTCATCTTCCACGCCGCCCAACTCGACCAGAGTGCGCTGATTGGAGGACAGGCTCTTGGTGAGATTCTCAGGAGTGTCGAGAGCTCGGATACGCCCTCCGGAAATGATGATGACACGCGAGCAGATGGCTTCCACTTCCGGCAGGATGTGAGTGGACAGCAACACGGTCGAGTGCTGGGCGATGTCGCGAATCAGAGTGCGGATGTCCAGGATCTGGGCGGGGTCGAGTCCCACCGTCGGTTCGTCCAAAATGAGCACTTTAGGCTTGTTGACGATGGCCTGGGCCAGGCCCACGCGCTGGCGGTAGCCGCGCGACAACTGCGAGATGAGCTGGTCGGCGACATTCAAGAGGTTGCAGCGGCCGAGCGCCTCCTCGACAAAACGCTTGCGGTCGCCGTGGGCCACGCCTTTGGCGGCGGCCGCGAATCCGACGAATTCCCGCGGAGTCATCTCCGGGTGGAGAGGTACCAGTTCCGGTAGGTATCCGATGTTTTGGCGTATCTTCTTGGAGTCGTTGTAGATGTCGAAGCCGGCCACCGTGGCCGTGCCCGAAGTGGGCGGGAAGTAGCAGGTCAACATCCTCATGGTGGTCGTCTTACCGGCCCCGTTGGGGCCCAGGAAGCCGAGTACTTCGCCGGCCGCCATCTCAAAAGACAGCGAGTCGACCGCGAGCTTCTCGTTGAAGCGTTTGGTTAGATTGCTGGCCGTTATCATGTCGGTTCGTAATCCTTCGGAAGAGGTTCAGAGTTCCCAGATTGGGACCCTTAAGCCTACCCAGGCTGCAAGAGAATTCAATCCAGGACAGAAAAAAAGACGGTGGCTATCCGTCAGGTGGGCTGCCCTTTCTGCGGCCGAGTTCTTGCTCCTTTTACCTGCAAGGGAAAGCTCGTCACGGCAAGAACGACAAGGCTTAATATCCTGCGCCCCGCGCTCCGTGGCGGTCGTCAAGAAAGGAGTCGTGGGCTTGCCTCCCTTGTTGTCTGAGGGAAGTCGCTTGCGCGGCCGCTACAAAATCGTCCGGGTGCTCAGTGCGACCCGTCTGCGCAACATGTACCTGGCTGAAGACCAGCACCTCAAGGGCAAGCATTGGGTCATCCGCCAGATGCAACCGGTGGGCATCGACAGCGGCGATCGCAAGTGGTTGATCACTCAGTTTGAAGCGGAAGCACGCATGCTTTCGACCTTGGAGCACGCTTCGTTGCCCAAGCTGGTCGACTTCTTTGTGCAGGACCTGCACCTCTACGTCATTCGTGAGTTCGTGCCCGGATTGGATTTGAACGTGATTTTATCGCAGCGCTCGGGGCGGCTCTCGGAGCGGGACGCCCTGGGAATTGGCTTCTCCCTTTGCGAATTGATGAACTTTTTGCTCAGGAAAAAGCTTCCGCCGATCGTGTTCCGTGAATTGAGCCTGGGCAACCTGGTCTACACCCCGGATGGCCAGACCAAATTGATTGATTTCGGCTTCTCGCGGCTGTTTCAGAGGGAAGCCCGCCTGGGCGCCCCGGACTATGCCGCGCCGGAGCAGTATGCCGAAGACGCCTCCATCGACGGCCAGACGTTGGTCTACAACGTAGGGGCCTTGATGTACCATCTGATGACCGGCCACAATCCCGGAACCACTCCTTTCGCCCTCCCTCCACTCCAGCACCACAATCCGGGCATCAGTGATCGCACTGTAGATATGATCGAAAAAGCTACCTGCAATGAGCGTTCGCAACGCTATGCTTCGCTGGCCGATCTGGCCAAGGCCCTGCAGACCATTCTCAACAGTAAGCCGGCTCGCTCTAAAAAGAAGGGCGGAACCCAACGTTTGGAGCAAATTCCCTTACCGGGAGGCGGCAACTTTCGAGTCGAATCAAAGTCGGGGGGGTTCCCCTGGGGAGTGGTGATGCTGCTTTTGCTCTGTCTGGGAGCTGGCAGCGCTGTCGCCCTGCGATACTTGGGATTGTTGTGAAGGACGGGCCGTGCTAGCACCAGGAACGCGAATTGGACCTCGTTATGTAATCGAACGCCTGCTTGGGCAAGGCGGGATGAGCAATCTGTATATCGCCACCGACCTGCAGCAAGGCAATGCGGTGCGGGTCATCAAGGAGATGACGGCGCGCTATGCCGACCCCAATGAGCAGAAACAGGCCGAGAACCTCTTCATGCGCGAAGCCCAGTTGCTGGCCACGCTCAATCATCCGCATATCCCCAAGGTTTTCGACAAGTTTATCTTCCAGGGCAAGTATTACCTGTCCATGGAATACTGTCAGGGCGACGACCTCGGCAAGATCATTCAAGACCGCGGCACCATCGAGGAGAAGATGGCCTCGGCCTGGGGTTCGCAGATGGCCACGGTGCTTTATTACCTGCATCGCCAGAATCCGCCCATCGTGTTCCGAGACGTGAAGCCGTCCAATATCATGATCGTCAACGATCAGGTGAAGCTGATCGACTTCGGTATCGCCCGCCACTTTACCAGCGCCAAGAAGGGCGACACCATGCGGATTGGTTCGCCGGGTTACGCTCCGCCGGAGCAGTACAGCGGTCAGACCGATCCGCGTTCGGATATCTACGCGCTGGGTGTGACCCTTCATCACGCCGTCACCGGCTTTGATCCGACCATCTCGCAGACTCCTTTCTTGATTCCGCCGGCGCGTTCGCTCAATCCCAAGGTCAGCGCCGAGATGGAGGCCCTCATCGCGCGGGCCACGCAGTTGGACCCGGACAAGCGCTATGACAACTGCCTCGACATGAAACGTGACCTTCAGGTGGTCATGCGCAATCACGGCCTGGTGGTGGGCACCAGCGTGCCTTTCTCCACGCTCAACCAGCCGGGCCCGGGGGCGACCGTGCCCAAGCTGCCCCCCTCCATGGCACAGGCCGCTGCTCAGGCTCAACAACAGGCGGCTACCACCGGGCCGGCCACCGCCGTTACCCCCGCTCCTGCGGCCACTCCAACGCCGTCGCCCACCCCCGCCCCGCCGCCCACGGTGACGGCGGCCCCACCCCCCCTGCGCAAGCGGCGCGGCAAGGGTGGTCTGGTTATGGTTTTGTTGGCGGTGGGCCTCGGGGTCGGGGCGACCCAGGCGCCGGCCAACTGGCGCACGGCCGCCGGTGAGCAGTTCAATCGGTTGCTGGGCCAGTTGCAGTTTCTCATCCCCAGCTCGGCTCCGCCGCTGTCGGATGCGGAGAAATCGTTGCTCCTGGGTGGCCCGGTGCCGGCCGCCGCTGAAGAACTGGGCCGTCCGGTGCGTGACGGCAAAGCCACTCCTGAGGAGGTTTTAGCTTACCAGAACGCCCTGGTTTACGGCAGTGGCCGACCCATCCGCCGTTTGTCGGTGATCGCTCCAGCCGACCAGAAAGTGGCCGCCACCCTGGCGGCCTGGCAACGTTCCAATTGGAATGAAGCGAGCCGCGAAGGCACCCTGCTGGTCATCTCATTGGAGAACGTCGAGAGCGACTGGGCCGGGGCCGTGCGCCGGGCCATGGGGAGGGAGCGTTTCCGCGAAGGCCGTCCGGCCGATGGGCTGCTGGTCTATCCTCCTGCTCAGCGTCCCAATGGCTGGGCCGGCTGGTTCGATAAGAGCCCGCCGCTCTTTTGGGTGGGGGCGCGCGCTAAGGCCGACCCGGTAGCCGCCAAGACCCTGCCCGTTCCGGAGACGAATTACGCGGAGTTGCTTCACCAGATGCAGTTGAGCGAGCCGATCTGGTTGGCTAAGGAGCCCCCGGCGCCTAGCGGCAGTAAGCAGGAAAGCTTCGGCGGTCCGGATACCATCGTCAAGTTGCTCAAGCAGAACCCCAAGCCTTTGTTGGTGGTGGATGCCGAGCAGTTAAAGACGGTGGAGAACTGGCCCAAGATCAATGGTGGTCGGCTTTTGACCATCGTCCCGGCCGGCGCTCTGAGCGAACAACCCCCTTCAGGGATTCCGGCGGGTTATCGTTTGTATGCTCTGTCGCAAGCCACTCCCTATGCGGCGGATCCGACGGTGGCCGATTTTTTTCAAACTCCCGATCGGAACGCGCTCATGTTTGACGCCCTCTCCCGAGTGGGTTCCCATATGTTGGGAGAGACCCGGCAGACAGGCCTGACCTGGCACAGCGACCGCAATGGGGAACTGGAGCCGGCTCGCTTTTCGCTGTTGGAGGCACGCAATGGCCAGTGGGTCTGGTTGCGTGAAGGAGGGGGTAAATGATCCTCAAGCGCTGGGCCCTCATGTCGGTCATTGTCATGGTAGGCTGCCTGGCCGGCGTGCTGGGCTGCAACTATATCTGCACCAAGATGCCCGTGCCGGCGCCGGTGCAGTTGCTGATCGTGATGCTGACCTTCCTGGGCTCGCTGATCGTGGCCTATGCCCTGGGTCTCAAGTTCTTTCCGCCCACCGAAGAAGAAACCATTCGCCCGGAAGTGCCCCGCCAACCCTGGGCCTGGTTGCGACCGCGCGGCGAGGGCCTCAAGTCCGGTTATCCTTTGAATAAAAGCCATGTGGTGATCGGGCGCGACGTCCATTGCGACGTGATGGTCAATCACCACTCCGTCTCGCGCCGCCATGCCGAAATCGTACGCCTGGCCGAAGGTTACCTGTTCCGCGATATCGGCGGCAAGAACGGCTGTTTTGTAAATGGCCAGCGCGTCCAGGAGTATTTGCTGCAAGAAGGCGACGTGGTGGCGGTGGGCGACATCCAGCTTAATTTCGAAGCCCCCCGGCGGCCCCAGGCCACTCAACTGGAAGATGCCGATCACCTGTCGGTCTCCCAATTGCTCTCACCCGAGGCCCTGCCGCTCGATGGCGGCGACTTCCAGGGCAGCGCCGCCCTGCCCGTCAATGATGAGGGAACGGAAGTCTGGCGCCGCCCAGAGTAGGCCCCCCGGCGGCGGGGATGCTGATGAGGTTGACCTTCGGGCTGATGGGAGCCTGGCTGCTGGTCCTGCTGGTCGAACTGCTGGCCGCTCTGGATCTTTACCTGGCCTCGGTGGGACCGATTGGGACGTGCCTGGCACCGGTCAGTCTGGTGGTGACTCTGGTGGTGCTGGTGCGCACGGCCAGGCACCCTCTCCTCTTCCGGCAGGCCTGGTTGCGCTGGCTGGCCTACGCCGGTCTGCTGGCGGTGGTGGCCAGCACTTTGCTGAGCGCCGGTGCCTGTGGTTTTGCCTTGGGGCTTTCCTTTTCTTTGTGTCTGTGGTGCCGATTTCTTACTGGGCCAGGCATCCCCCGCTGGTTGGACCTGGTACTGGCGAATTTCTCGCTTTTGCTACTTTTGCTGGAGGGGGCCACCCACCTCGCCGGCAGGCTCAGGCCTTCGCCACTTTTCTGGGATCAGGACGAAGTCAGACCGGACTTTCTCAAAACTCGGCTGGCCAGTCTGCCCGACTCTCGCTTTGGCAAGCGGGTCAACGGAGCCGGGTATTTCGACGACGAATTCTTCCCCGGCGGCGACAAGGATTGGGTGGCCTGCCTGGTAGGCGATTCCTTTGCATACGGAGTGGTGCCTTTCGACTACAATTTTGCGACCATTGCCGAGCGGAAATTGGTTGTGTCAGGAAGGCGGGCGGCTATTCATAATCTGGGAATTCCCGCCATCGGCCCCAGGCAATACGGCGAATTGATGCGCACCGAAGTGCCGCGTTGGAATCCGCATCTGGTGATTTTGTCCATCTACGTGGGCAACGACCTGAGAGATATAAAGGTCCCTCAGGATTGGCGCAATCTGACTCGCTGGCGATTCTGGGTGGTGATGACGCGCCTGCTGCGCTGGCGGAAGGCCGCGCCTGCCGATGGCCGCACCGCGGTGGGCCGGGATCCCGGGTCGGACTCAGACATTCCGGCGTATGTCCACGACTGGAGTCAGGAGCCCGAGAGCATGGCACGATCGACTTACGAGAACATTGAGTCCGGCTATCTGGAGGTGTGCCGTCGAGTGCCCGCTTGGGAAAGCAAGCACGCCTTTCTGCTGGAAGTGGTCAGCTATTTCCAGCGCGCCAGCCGAGGTCATCTGCTGGTGCTGATTTGTCCCACCGCCGGCCAGGTGGACGATTCATTCTACGCGGCCTTACTGGCCCAGAAAGAGCATCCGGAAGAATTGCAGCGCGATTATCCGCAGCAGAAAATTGGCGAATTCTGCCGCAGGCAGGGCATCGCCTGTCTTGATTTGCTTCCTGCTCTGCGGGCCGCCTGGGCCCGGCGGCTGCATCTGTATCATCGCAACGACACGCACTGGAATGCCGCCGGCAATCGGGTTGTGGGTGACGTATTAGGCGACTATCTGAACCACAGCATTGTGGTTACTGGCCGCGGGTCAGGCGAGAGGCGGTAATGGTAATCCAGGATGCCATCAAGGGTTAACTCGCGCCCGGCTCGATGTCGAAGCCGGTGGACTCCATCATGAGGCTTTCGTTGACCAGGGCGGTCCACTGGCCTTCCAGTTCGCCGATGAATTCCTTGAGCTGGTTGAGGTCGAGTTGGGTGTTCTTGGTGGTGCGGCCACGGGCCAGGTGCACCATTTTGGCCGAGCAGTTCGGGCAGTTGCTGGTGCGGGTGGTGAGATAGTCCACCACGCGGCGCTTGACCACGTTTCCACAGCCGGGGCAACGCAGGCGCAGGTAGATTTCGACCGAGAAGACGCCCTGATGAGTCTCTTTAGGCTCCATCACCGGAGGCGATCAGTTCGTCTTGCTTGGGGGAATGGTCTTGGTGGTCGGCGATGACGATTTCCATGTGACCGGGCACGAAAAGGAAAATGTTGTCAGCCACTTTCTGGCTGTTGCCCTCCATGGCATAGGAGATGCCCGAAAGGAAGTCGACAATGCGGCGAGCCAGTTCTTTGTCGGTCTTGCGCATGTTGAGGAGAATGCACTTCTTGACCTTGAGCGACTCGGCGATCTCGCGAGCGTCGGCAAAAGAGGCAGGCTCCAGCACCACGATTTCTTGCTTGCGCGGGGTGGGCAGACCGACCAGATTGGCGCGGGCGCCGCCGCGGGCCAGACCGGGCTGTCCCGGCTGGGTGGGAGCCTGAGCGGGAGCCGCAGCCGCTTGACCGGCCTGGCGCAATCCGCCCGGACGCTGCGCTTCGCGCTCTTCCGACTCCGAATCAAAGCCATCGGCCGCGAAGCTGTCCTCCTCCATAGTGAAGAATCGTTTCAGGCTATCCAACATTCTTGCCACCGTTCCAACCTCCGTAGAGAACCAACCCGAGAATCTCCCTGGCCGATTTGAAAGAATTTCAAACGAACGGGTTTTGCACCTGCTTGTGGCCCGAAAAATTTAGCGGCTCCCGAAGATGGCTCTGCCCACCCGGATCCAGTTGCTGCCTTCGGCGATGGCGGCTTCGAAGTCGTCGCTCATACCCATGGAGAGCTGGTATTCCTGGAAGATGGGCATTTCAAGTGCCTGCAGTTGATCGCGCAGCTCGCGTAGTCGTGCGAAAAAGGGCCGGGATATATGCGCTGGAGGCAGCGTCATCAGGCCGACCAGGCGCAGACCCAGCCAACTGCGTGCGGCATTCCAGCGTTCCAACTCGGCCACCAGATCCTTCGGGTCGAGGCCGGACTTGCTTTCTTCTTCTCCCAGCCGGACCTGGACAAAGGCTTCCACCACGCGGCCCGCTTCTACGGCCAGGCGCTCCAGGCGCTCGGCCAGGGAGAACCGATCGAGCGAGTGGATGACCGGGAAAAGCTGGACGGCTTTGCCCGCCTTGTTGCTCTGCAGCGGGCCTATCAGATGCCAGCGCGCTTCCGGCAAGAGGGGAACTTTGCCCTCGGCCTCCTGGACGTAGTTCTCACCGAAGTCGAGCTGGCCGGCCGCGAACAAATCACGAATCGGTTCGATGGAAAAGGTCTTGCTGACGGCCAGCAGGTTTACCTCTTCGGGTTCGCGCCCGGCCGCGCGACAAGCCTCGTCTATCCTCTGCTTGACGGCGAGATAGCGCTCGCCTAGAGCCATCTCATCAAAGGAGCGTCCTCGGCCAGGCCGGCGTGTCCGTTGGAAGCGGCCGGCAGCAGATTGGCCGCCTCCGCTTCGGAAATCATGCCGGTGTCGATCAGTCGGCTAAGAGACTGAGACATGGTCTGGCTGCCTTCACCCGCCAGACCCTTGTTGACGGTTTGACTGAGAGCATCGAGGTTGCCTTCGGCCAGCAGTTGGCTGACCGCCTGGTTGACCAGCAGAACTTCGGCCGCCGGCACCAACCCTTTGCTCTTGTCGGCGCGCGGTAGCAGGCGCAAGGACACCACCGCTTTCAAGTTGTAGGCCAACTGGCGGCGATCCACCAGGTTGGGAGCCCGGTCCACAAAGCTCATCAAGCGTTCCAGGGCGGACAACAGGTTGGGCGCTTCCAATCCCGCCACCACCAGGTGGCCGCTGTCGGCGGCCGCGACCGCGGTGGCGGCCGCCTCGGCGTTGGGCAAAGGATCGATGATCAGAGCGTCCGGATCGTGCTTCAAGCCGTCCTGAATGGCCTTTACCGTGTCCTGGTAGTCGCTGCCGAACTCGCGTTGGGTGATCAGCGACTGCTGGTCCTGGTGAATGATGTGAATCGGGGCTTCCAGGCTGAGAATGTGCATCTTGCGAGTGCGGTTGAGTTCGTCCACGATGGCCGAAAGAGTGGTGCTCTTGCCTGAACCCAAGGGGCCGGTGACCAGCACCATGCCGTGTTTCAGAGTACTCACGGTGCGGCGCAAAATGGCCGGCAAGCCGAGCTCTTCCAGGTTGGTCTGGCTGCGCAGCATCTTCATCGAAGCGCACAAACGGCCGCGCTGATAGAAGGCGTGCCCGCGCAGGCGCAAGCCCGATTGTTCGTAGGTAAAGTCCAGAGAGCGCTGCTGCAGCAGGCGGCGCCGTTCTTCTTTCGAGAGAGCGAAGAAAATCAGGCGGCGGCAGTCTTCTTCTCCCAGGCTGTTGTTGCCCACCGGAATCAGGTCTCCGTGCAGGCGCACCATCGGGTTCGAGCCCACTTTGATATGTAGATCGCTGGCCTGGTTCTGACTCATGACGTTGAGCAGGTCGCGCAGTCCAAAGTTCAGATCGGTTTTCTCGGGAGCTTCCAGATCGGCGTCGCTCACCGAAATGCCAGGCGTCGCGCCCAGATCGGCCGGAGCGCCGCCCCGGCCGCGCTCGTCCAGGGCTTTGACCAGACGCACGGCCAGGTCGACTTTGTCGGAGAATTTCTCGGTTTCATCCGCCAGTGTCTTGGAACGGCCCAGTAACTGTTCGTAGCGCTCTCCTTGCTGCTGCAGCAAAGATTCCAACTGCTCGACGCGGGAGACGGCCTGGGTGGCGCGCGCGCCCAGCTCGCTTTGATTCGAGTAGGTGGCCTTGAGGGCTTCCAGCTCGGACTTGAGTTCGGCGATGTCTTCCTGGCCGGCTCGGGAGTCCACGGCGTCGGCCAGCTCGGCCAGGTTGGCCTCGAGTTCTTGTTGGGAAGCCTGCTGTTGTTGGCTGACCTCGGCCAGGTTGGATTTGAACTTGGACGAAAGATCGGCCAGGGTGGTGTCGATTTCCCGAGACAGAGCTTCAAATTTGCTCTGGTCGGCCAGCGACTCGCGCAGCTTGGAGGTCTGCGCTTCCAGGTTATGGGCCAACTCCTCGAGACGGGTCGCCACCAGGTCCATCTCTTCTTCGCGGGTGGCATCCTGGGTCTGAAAACGCTGCTGTACCGATTGGTGGACTTGAGCAACCAGTTCTTCCAGCTTGCCCGGAACATTTTCCAGTGGTCCGTTGCCGCCGACATTGGCCAGTCTTTCGGTGATCTCGGCCACGCGTTCGGTCAGGATGCGTTGTGCCTGAGTCAATTGTTCCAACTGGCTGACGGTCTGAGTTTTCAGCCCGTCCAGCTCTTGGAACAGCTCATCGTCGCCTTCGGCGTCTTCTTCAAATTCACGGGCGAGTTTGTCGAGCTTGGCGCGCACGGCGCGCTGATCGCGGACCGACTCCTGGGTGGAGAGCAACAGATTCTGCAACTCCTCCTCGATGGAAGTGACGCGAATGTCTAGATCGTCATCATCGTCTTCGAGGAGACTGTCATCCCCCTCGACGCTATCTCCGGGTCTTCTGCGCCTGCGTCTGGCCAAAGTCGGCTCCTCAACTCGTTAAGATTGGCTAACCTTTCTGGGCCAAATGACCGGTTCCTTTGTACTAGTGTAAGGGACCGATTTTTTGTTCGACTGCGGTTACCATGGCTTCTAGAGACTTGCGCGCTTCTTTTAGCTCCGGATAGGGAGGGTGATCGTCCTGCCAGGGCGGCACCACTTTACGCAACATCTCATAAGCCACCTCGGTGGCCGGCCCGAAGGTCAGCGGGCGGCGAAAATCCAGCGCCTGGGTGGCGCACAGCCATTCGCAGGCCAGGATCTGCTCCAGGTTATCGACCAGCTTTTCCAGTTTATAGGCGGCCGCCGGGCCCATACTGACGTGATCTTCGTGTCCAGCCGAGGTTGGAATGGTATCGGCGCTGGCCGGATGGCAGTATACCTTGTTTTCGCTGGCCAGTGCGGCGGCCACGTATTGCACCAGCATCAAGCCCGAGTGCAGGCCCTGATGCGGAGTCAAAAAGGGCGGCAGCTCACTGGTGTCAGGATTGAGCAGGCGGTCACAGCGCCGTTCCGAGATGGTTCCCAGATACTGCAGGCTGATGGCGGCCGAGTCCAGGGCCAGCGCCACCGGGGCTCCGTGAAAGTTGCCGCCGCTTAAAATCAGCTCTTCCTGCGGGAAAACCAGAGGATTATCCGTTACCGAATTGATCTCTCGCTCGATCAGGCCGGTGCAGAAGCTCAATCCCTCGCGGCTGGCTCCGTGCACCTGGGGGCAACAGCGCAGGCTATAGGGATCCTGCACCTTGGGGCAGTCCTTGTGGGAAGCCACCAGGGCCGAACCCTGCAGACAGCGGCGCAGGTTGGAGGCGCTGGCTATCTGGCCGGGATGGGGACGCACCCGGGAAATGGCCTCGTGGAAAGCGCTGTCCGTTCCCAGCAGAGCTTCCACCGTCATGGCCGCGATGATGTCGGCGGCTTTGACCAACCACTGGGCCCTGGCCAGGGCTAAGCCGCCCACGGCCGTCATCAATTGGGTGCCGTTGATGCACGCCAGCGCCTCCTTGGCCTGGAAGGTGTAGGCTTGGAGGCCGGCTTGGCGCAGAGCCTCCCCCGCGTCGATCAGCTTGCCCTGCCAGTAGGCTTCGCCTTCCCCCATCAGACAGAGGGCGATATGGGAAAGGGGAGCCAGATCCCCGCTGGCGCCGACCGAGCCCCGGCTGGGCACGAAAGGCACCACTCCGCTGTTATAGAGGGCGCAAAAGGAGTCCAGCAGCCCTTCCGTCACCCCGGAATAGCCGCCCAGCAAGGAATTGATGCGCAGGGCCATGACCACGCGCACGGTTTCCAACGGTAATGGATGCCCCACGCCGGCGGCGTGGCTGCGCACCAAATTGCGCTGCAGAGACTCCACCTGATCGGGCGCGATGCGCACCGAGGAAAGCCGGCCGAAACCGGTGTTGACTCCGTAGACGACGCGCTCTTCTTTTTGGACCCGCTCGACCAGATCGCGCGAGGGCCGGATGCGCTCGCGCGTGCTTTGATGCAGTTCCAGTCGGGTACCGGTGGCCAGGCGGGTCAGGTCGGATAATTGCAATGGGAGTTCGGGGGAGCCCAGAACCAGGGGAGTCAAAGAGGTCATGGCTACAGATTTTTCAACATCTGCACCCGTTCCTGTTGGTAGCCCAATTGGTCGTAAAAGTGGACGGCCCGCCGGTTGGCCATGGTCACTCCCAGGCCAATCGAGAGCATGCCGCAATGACGGGCGAATTCTTCGGCCTGGGCCATCAGCGCCTGGCCGATGCCCCGGCCCCAGTAGCCGGCTTTGACCGAGATGTCATAGATCCAGGCCTGGGCCGTGCCGGTCGAGGAATCGCGTTGGTGGGCCACCACGATGATATGGCCCACCAGTTGACCATCGATTTCGGCCACGAAGAGTCCGCTGTGCTCCAGGCCCAGAATATCTCGCAGCGATTGCAGGTCCTCGCGCCGATAGTGTTGCACTTGCTCGGCCGGCACGCTGCGGAAGGGGCTGACCGAATGCAAAACCATAGCGGTGGCCAGCTCAATAATGCCATCCAGATCCTCGGCCGTGGCCGGGCGAATGGTCATTCGCTCAGATGCTCAAAATCGGCGAAATAGTGAGGATAGGTCTTGGATACGCAGGCGGGATTGCTGATGGTGACGCCGGTAGGACCAAAGGCGGCCAGCGAAAAGCACATGGCCATGCGATGATCGTTGTATGTTTCCACTCGGGCCGGCTTCCATTTCAGGGGAGACTCCACGCGCAGGCCATCATCCAGCAGCTCTACGCGCGCCCCCAATTTGCGTAGCTCCTGGTAGAGAGCCTGCTGGCGATCGCATTCTTTGACCCGCCAGTTGCCCACCCCGCGAATCTCGCATGGACTATCCGAAAAGAGGGCCAGCACCGCCAGGGTCATGGCCGAGTCGGGAATGTCGTTGAGATCTTTGGCGATGCCGTGCAAAGGGTGATCGGCCGCCCGCGAGACTTCCACCCAGTCCGGCCCCCATTTGACTTCCGCGCCCATTTCTTCGAGCAGGCGGGCGAAGCGAATCTCGCCCTGAACGCTCTCGCTGCCGGCCCCGCAAACGCGCACGGGCCCGTGGCCGATGGCGCCGGCGGCCAGAAAATAGCTGGCGGCGGTGGCGTCTCCTTCGACCATCATTTCTCCGGGAGTGCGCAGAATTTGGGGGGTGATCTGGTAATGGCGGGCGTCCTGGTGCTGGATTTTCACGCCAAACTGGCGCAGTTGCCCCAAGGTCATATTGATGTAGGGTAGGGAAACCAGTTCCCCCATCACCTCCAGGCTGGATGGACCCTCCAGCAAAGGAGCGGCCATCAGCAAGGAGCTGACGAACTGGCTGGAAAGTGTGGCGTCGACTCGGACGGGACCGCCGGCAAGTCTTTGGCCGGTAATTTTCAAGGGGGGAAAGCCGGGCTGGCCTAAGTATTCGATTTGCGCACCCCATTGGCGTAAGGCGTCCACCAGCGGCCCGATGGGCCTTTCGCACATACGGGGCTCGCCCGAGATGACGAATTCCCCGGGGGTCGCGCTGAGAATCGCCGTCAGCGGGCGAAAAGCGGTGCCGGCATTGCCCAAGAAAAGGTGAGCGCCGGGACGCTGGAAACCGCCTCCGGCGACGGTGACGACCCCGCCTTGCTCCTGGATGGACACCCCCAGCTTGCCGAGCGCTTTGCGCAGATGATGCACGTCGTCAGAATCGAGCAGGTGATGGAGGCGAGTCGGGCCGTCGGCCAGGGCGGCCAGCAGCAAAATGCGATTGGACAGGCTCTTGGAGCCAGGCAGTAAGACTTCCCCTCGAGCCAGACTGCGTGAAGTTAGAGTGATCTCAGGCACGATGAAAGCATGCGTTCTCCTCGATGCAGGCTACTTCCTCGGGACTCCAGTCCTGTCGTTGCAAGGGTTGTGGGAAATTCGCGGCCAGCTGCTCGGCGCTCAAGGGTCCGAAAACGGCGGGAAGCCGGGCTCCGGGAAAGATCCGCGCAAACAGATCTTCATCCACACGGATCGGAATGGAGCCATGCTGTAACAGCCGCCGGCCCCGGCGAACCTGGGCGCTACCAACCAGTTTGCGTCCCTCCAGTTGGATTTCGCCGCGCTGAGAAAGCTGATAGCAAGAAGGATCGCGTTGGCCGCTCTCCTGAGTGTGAGCTGCAGTTACCATCGGATTCAGCTTGCTTAAGCTCTCGAGCAAGAGGCCGGTCAGTTCCGCATAGGCCTGGCTCAGGTTGCCCGTAAACTCGGGCAACACCAGGGCATAAGTGATTTCGTGTTGATGCAGGACGGCTCGCCCACCGCTGGGGCGGCGCACTGTGGGGATCTCGGCCGGCAGCGCCGGTTGCGCATAGCCCAAAGAAAGCCAGGGGCCCTCCCATTGATAAAGCCGGAGGGTGGGCCGAGCAGTTCGGTCGAGCAAGAAAGAATCGGCGGCCATGTTCCAGGGTCCAGGCCTGGGACCGTCGATGATCAGGCGCCAGCTCAGCGTTTGCGCGCCTTGACCATGAGAATCCGAGTGCCCTGGCCGATTTTGGAATCGATTTCGACCTTGTCCATTAGATTACGCATCAAGAAAATGCCGCGTCCATCTTCGGAGAACATGTCAGGCGGCAGATCGCCTTTGCCGGCCGGGTCGAAGCCGGTGCCGTAGTCGCGCACTTCCACGCGGAATTCGCGATCATTCATGGTGTATTCCACGTCGATGCCCTGCTCGGATTGACTGTGCTCGATGGAGTTGTCGCAGACTTCGCCGACGGCGGTAATGATGTCGTAAACTTCTTCCTCGCTGAAATTGACGCGGCGGGCGATGGCCTCGGCCTGCAGGCGCACGATGGCGGCGAATTCATTCAAGCAAGGAATCTTGAGGCGGATCTCCGAGGCTGACTTGACCACTTCTTCCCATTTGTCCAGAGCTTTCTGCTGCTCGGCCAGCATGGCCGACTGGCTGTTGCGATAACTGGAGGAGAGGCCCAGGAAGTAGGCGTCAAAAATCTCATTGATGCGCTTCTCCAGCATGAAGACGCCCTGGGCATGCAGATGGTCGCTCAGTTTGGCCAGACAGTCCCACACCTCCACGCGCATGAATTGCAGACCACGGATCAAATCTTCGAATTGGATGGCCATCTTGACGCGGCGGGCGGCGATTCCCTCATCGAAGGTAACGATTTCGTCGTGCAGCGTGCTGCCTTGCTCCGAGGCGTGCTCGGCGTGTCCCGACTCCAGGGCGCGGATCAAGAAGGCCGTCAGCCGGCGCACCGTTCCGATCGACTCTTCGCGGGGGATTTTTCCCGTCTTATAGGACTCCAACTCGGCGAAGCAACGGTCGGAAACCTTTCGGGAAAGCGGTTCGATCTGCTCCTGCAGCAGCCGGGCCGCCACCAGGAAAGCCTTGGAGCGCGAAGTGGCGTCTAGGATAAGCCCTCCTCCCAGCGGAGCACCGGCTTGCGAGCGGCGCGTACCTCATCGAGGCGGCTGACGGGAGTGGTATGAGGCGCGGAGCGCACCAGGTCGGGATCCTCTTCAGCGATTTTGATCATAGTCTCGGCAAACCGGTTCATGGTCTCCAGGGACTCGGTTTCGGTCGGCTCGATCATCAGCGCTTCTTCGACAATCAGTGGGAAGTAGACGGTAGGGGCGTAGTAGCCGTAATCGAGCAGGCGCTTGGCGATATCCATCGCCTTCACGTTCTTC
Organism: Vulcanimicrobiota bacterium; assembly: GCA_019637395.1. Taxonomy (GTDB): domain Bacteria; phylum Vulcanimicrobiota; class Xenobia; order Xenobiales; family JADMJV01; genus JADMJV01. Next base: position 60,493 of record JAHBVR010000006.1, on the reverse strand, counting down.
TCTTTCTTGGAGCCGCGCGCCGTGAGCACGAATTCGTGCATGCAGGTACGGTCGTAGGCCACTTCATAGTGACCCTTGAGACGGCTGAGCAGATAGTTGGCGGCCAACACGGCGCCTTCACCCACTTCTTTGAGGCCGGCCGGCCCGTGGTAGCGAATGTAGGTGTAGGCGCGCACCAGGACCAGGAAGTTGCCCCAGAAGGTGCGGATACGTCCAATGCTGTTTTCCGGTCGGAAAAAGCCGTAGCGGTTGTCCAGGCGGTGGACTCGAGGAGAGGGTAAATAGTTGACCAGCTCGCCGCGAGCTCCCACCGGTCCGGCTCCGGGACCGCCGCCGCCGTGCGGCGTGGAAAAGGTTTTGTGCAGGTTGAGGTGCACCAGATCAAAGCCCATGTCGCCGGGGCGGGCATTGCCCAGCAACGCGTTCATGTTGGCTCCGTCGTAATAAAGCAGGCCACCGGCATCGTGCACGCCCTGGGCGATGGTCTCGATGCCATTTTCGAACAGCCCCAGCGTGCTCGGATTGGTCAGCATCAGACAGGCCAGTTTTTCATTCAGATGGGGCTTGAGAGCCTCCAGGTCCACGTCACCGTTGGCATTGGACGGGACGGTCACGACCTCGAAACCGGCCAGCGCGGCCGAGGCCGGGTTGGTGCCGTGACTGGAGTCTGGCACCACCACGATCTTGCGCTGATCTTCGCCGCGCTTTTGGAAGTGGGCCGCCACCATCAAAAGCGCGGTCAGTTCACCCTGGGCGCCGGCGGCCGGCTGCAGAGTGATGGCATCCATGCCGGTGATCTCGGCCAGGTGATTCTGCAGGTGGTACATCAACTCGAGGGCGCCCTGCGAGGTCGACTCGGACTGCATTGGATGTAGGCGGGCAAAGCCGGGCAGGCGGGCGGTGACTTCGTTGATACGCGGGTTGTACTTCATGGTGCACGAGCCCAGCGGATACATGGTGGTATCGATGCCGTAGTTCAGTTGCGACAGGCGCACAAAGTGGCGGGTGACTTCCATTTCGGACAGTTCCGGCAATTCGGGCGGTTTTTCGGCCAGCAAGTCGGCCGGGACCTGGTCACGCCAGTTGCTGCCGGTGTCTACTTGCGGCGGAATGACTCCGCGGCGGCCGGGCGAGGTTTTTTCAAAAAGAGTCGGTTCAGCGGTCAGGCTCACGAGCGAGCAGCTCCTTCCAGGGGACGGCTGGCCGGCTGCAGGGCGCTGACCAGTTCGTCCACGGCTGCCTTGCCGTTGGCTTCGGTGAAGCAGAACAGCAGGCAGTTCTTGTATTGCGGGTAATCTTTCTCGACCGCGTAACCGCCGATGATACCGCGCTCCTCCAGGTTTTTCAGGACGGCCTCGGCCGGGCCCGGGCATTCCACCAGCACTTCGTGGAAGAAAGGCGCGTTCAGCACCACCTTGTAGCCGCTTACCCCGGCTACTTGCTTTTTGAAGTAATGAGCCAGGTTGGCCGAGGCGTCGGCCACTTCTTTCAGACCCTGAGGACCCAGCAGGGCCAGGTAAACGGTCACGGCCAGAGCACACAGGCCCTGGTTGGTGCAGATATTCGAAAAGGCTTTCTCGCGGCGGATGTGCTGTTCGCGGGCTTGCAGGGTCAGGCAGAAGCCGCGCCTGCCCTGGCTGTCCACGGTCATGCCGCAGAGACGGCCGGGAATACGGCGCATGTGCGCTTTTTTGCAGGCCACGAAGCCGGCGTAGGGGCCCCCGAAGGAGAGCGGCAGGCCGATAGGCTGGGCGTCGCCCACCACGATTTCGGCGCCGAAGTCGCCGGGACGTTTGAGCACGGCCAGCGAGCACGGGTCGCCCACGCTCACGATGGGAATGGCCCCGGCCTTTTTCGTAGTGGCGCAAAGATGGGCGCCATCCTCGATCACCCCCAGGAAATTCGGGGTCTGGAAAAGGGTGCAGGCCACTTCGTCGTCGAGCTCGGGCCAGACGGTGCGGCCTTCCTGCAGCGGAGCTTCGATCAGCTCGCCGGCATGGGTGGCGATGTAGGTGCGCAGCAGTTCCCGGGACTGCGGATGCAGGCCCTCGGAGACCACCACTTTGTGGCGGCCGCTGATGGCCAGGGCCATGAAGACCGCGTCCACGGCTGCGCAGCCGCCGTCGTAGACGGAGGCGTTGCATACGTCCATGGCGGTCAGGCTGCACATCATCGTCTGGAACTCAAAGATGCTTTGCAGCGTGCCCTGACTGACTTCCGGCTGATAGGGCGTGTAAGCCGTCATAAACTCGGAGCGTTGAATGATGGTGTCCACCACAGCCGGCACAAAATGGCGGTAGGCGCCAGCGCCCAAGAAGGAGAGGCGGCTGGGCGCCATGTTCTTGGAGGCCAGTTCCTCGAGGTGTAGAGCCACTTCGTATTCCGAAAGCTGGGCCGGCAGCTCCAGGGCGCGCGTCAGGCGTGCACCCGGGGGGATGCTGTCGAACAGTTCGGAGACCTGTTGCTTGCCGATGGAGGCCAGCATTTTCTGACGGTCGCCGGCGGTGTGGGGGACGTAGTTCATATTCAGTGTCCTTCGGTGTGCGAAGCGTAGCCTTTCGCGTCGAGCAGTTTGGCCACCGCGCCGGGATCGGCAACTTTCGCCTTGATCATCCAGCCGGCTCCATAGGGCTCGCGGTTGACGGCCTCGGGGTCAAACTGCTCCGAGTCCTGGCTCAGCACGGAGTTGATTTCGACGACTTCGCCGTCGACCGGAGAGTAGAGTTCGGAAACGGTCTTGACCGACTCCACCACGCCGAAGCGCTTGCCGTTCTGCAGTTTGAAGCCGACGGCCGGCAACTCCACGAAGACGATGTCGCCCAATTGATCCTGGGCGAAGTGAGTGATGCCGATCTCGGCCACGTCGCCGTTGAGGCGCACCCACTCATGTTCTTCGGTGTAGCGTAATTCTTCTGGAATCATTGGATGAAAGAGCTCCTTCTTAACCCCTTTTAACGCTGCCCTTGACGAAAGGCAGCCGGGTCACTTTTGCTCTCTCGTTTCGCCCCCGAATTTCGACCTCAATCTCGGTCCCAACAGCGCGCAGGCCGGTTTCCACGGATGCTAAAGCGATCCCTCTCTTCAGACTGGGGCTGAAAGTGCCGCTGGTGACCACTCCCACCTGGCGGCCGCCGGCGTGCAGCGGGTAGCCTTCCCGGGGAATGGCCCGGCCTTCCATCTCCAGCCCCACCAGGCAGCGTTCCACGCCCTTTTCCTTATAAGCCTGGAGGGCTTCGCGCCCGATGAAGTCACCTTTGTCGAGCTTGGTGACCCAGCCCAGGCTGGCGTCCAGAGGGGTGATGTTCTCGCTCAGTTCGTGTCCGTAGAGGGCGTAGCCGGATTCCAGGCGCAGCGTGTCGCGGGCACCCAGGCCGATGGGCTCGGCTTCCTTCACCAGGGCGCGCCAAATGTCGGCCGCTTCGTTCCAGGGCAAGTAGAGTTCAAAGCCATCCTCACCGGTGTAGCCGGTGCGGGAAATGATGGCTTCGATGCCACCCACCTGCCCTGGTAAGAAACCGTAATAGGGGACTTTCTCCAGCTCGATGTCGACGTGCTTTTGGAGAATCTCCTGGGCTTTGGGGCCCTGGATGGCGATCAGCGAGGTGCGCAGCGAGGCGTCGTCCATTTCGACCCCGGCTGGTTTGTGCCGGCTCATCCAGTCGACGATCTTTTCGCGATTGCCGGCGTTCATCACCACCAGCCATTTGTCTTCAAAACGATAGATGATCATATCGTCGAGGACGCGGCCCTGCTCGTTGCACATGCAGCCGTACTGGGCTTTACCTACTTCGATCTTGGAGAGGTCGTTGGTGAACAGGCTCTGCAGCCAGTTCAGGGCGCCTTCGCCCCAAACCCAGCACTCGCCCATATGCGAGAGGTCAAACAGACCGGCATGGCTGCGCACCGCCTCGTGTTCTTTCTTGATGCCGGTATATTCGATGGGCATTTCCCAGCCCGCGAAATCCACCATTTTCGCCTTGGACTCGAGGTGGCAGTCATAAAGACCGGTTCTTTGCGGGGTTGTGACCTGGGTTGAACTCATGCGGACTCCTTGGAAAACGAGTCTGCATAAGTTACCCCAAGGGCTGCTGAATTAAGCCTCCAGCGGGTCGAGGATTTGCAGCGAGTTGAAGTGGGCGTAATCCCCGGCGGGATCACGCGCAGGAAGCCACTCTTCGGGTTCGACGCCGAAGCCGACCTCCAATCGCAGTTCCTCGACGGCCGCCGAAAACGACACCGGGTGCTTTTGTAGTCTTCGGTAGTCCTCGATGGCCAACAGGATGGCCACAGGCTTGCCCCGACGGGTCAGCTCCACGGGTTGACCTTCTTCGGCATCGTGCACCAGCCTGGCCAGTTGATCCCGAGCTGCAGCGATACTGTATTGTTTTGCCATATGGCTTTGTTCGATGGCTATCTTTGGCCCTCCTGGTAAATCAGCAGGCGCTCCGTGCCGTCGTCGCGCGAGCAACTCAGGATGCCCGGGCTGTAGTCAAAGCTACCGGCCTGATTCAGGTAGCTGCGCGCGGGCCGTGGCAGGTAGCCCTGCACCTGCTCCAGGTTGTCCGGCCATTTGTGATCGTGGTCGCGCCGATAGAGTTGAATGGCCGCCAGCAGCGCCAGGCCTTCGCGGCGCGTGCGGCTGCGGGCCAGGCTGCGCACGCCATTGCTTACGGTGACCCGGTAAATTATACGGCGAGCCAGCGGGGTGAAGCGGATACCCTCGAGCAGGCCGGCACCGCCGTCGTGACTCAGCTCCCACAGCTTGAACTCGCCAGCCCACTGTTGGGCGCGTTTCAGCGCCACAGTGCGGGCGAGTTCCTCGCGATCGAGGTAGGCTCGAGGAATGGGCGAGTGGCTGAAGTTGTAGGCCAGGTGATTTGGCTCCAGGTTCTGGTAGGAGAAGAGAAGCCAGCGGCGGGCCCGGCTATCCTCCTGGAGTTGCTCGATCAGCCCGTCCGCCCCCTGTCCCGCGGCGATATGATCGCGCAGTTCGTCGAGCAGCCAGGCTTCATCGCCTTCAGGATTCAGGCTGACTTCAAAGTCGCTCTGCCAGTGCGTCCGGCTGTCCAGGCAGAGCAAGGCCCAGCGAAGGCAATTGAAAGCAGCCGCCTCGTTGCCCTCGAGCCTGTAGAGTACGGACTGAGTGCGCAGCAGGCCTACCAGGTAGTGAGATGCCCAGGAGTACTGCTCTTCCACCGGCTCTATTTCGCTCTGGGGAGTCTCGAATGGAGGCAATTGACGGCGTAAACGGGCCAGCGCCGGTTGGGCGGCGTGGCGTTTGGCAAATCGGATCCAGGCCTGTTTGGAGTCGTCGCTGGGGAACTCGTCGAACTTCTCGTTCCTCAGGAAGATTTCGCTGGCCGGGAAAATCAGCTGGTCCACGACCTGCAGCTGCTTTCGGTAGGCTGAGTTCAGAGGCGACTTTACGGTTTTGACCTCGGGAGCGGACGGCAGTTGCCAGAGCCGGTCCCCCATCCATAGGAGCAGCAGGCCGCCCATTACCAGCAGGCCGGACCAGCGCAGGCGCAGACATAGTTGTCGCCGGCGGGCCGGGCCGGGCCGCGCCGCGCGGGCGGCCAGGCCACCGCAGACGGCGCCGGCGATCACTCCGGCCAGCAGGCATCCATATTCCACTTCCAGGTTCAGCAACTGAGGCTCCCTGAGTTGAAAACTCAAGGCTCGAATCGCCTGAAAACCGGTCCAGCCCAGCCAGAGTCCGAAACAGGACCCGAGCAGCAGGCTGAAGCGATGTCCTAGATGGAACTCTGCGATTGTGGCCAGGGGCAGGCGCAGGCACAACAGCCAGGCCAGACCCGCCCCCAGCAGCAGGGTGGCCCCCTTGAGAGCGGACAAATCGGTTTCTTTGGCGAGAATGTTCCAGCAAACCAGCGCAAATCCCAGAGCCAGCAGCGAGCCCAGGTCCAGACCGGCCAACACCGGACTGTAGCGGCCCGCGGCCTGCTCCTCCGCGCAGGGGTCGAGGCTGGGGAGCAGGCGCATCAAGGGTAGCGCCCGCAGCCAGAGCAGGAAGGCCACGGGCAGAAGGGCCAGTAGCGCAGTGGGCCCCAGGAAGTAGCTGGCGGAGGTGAGGCCCTGGCCCAGTCCCCAGCCGACTAACCAGCCGAGCAAAGCCAGCAAGCACCAGAGAAACCATTTCTGGCCGGCCTCGCGCAGGCTGCGGCTGGAAGCCGACAAAGCCAGGCCGACGTAAGCTCCTAGCCAACCGACCAGGGGAAGCAGCCCCAGACTGGCCAGCGGCCATCCCAGGTGGGCCGGCGGAACGGCGGCCACCAGATAGCCGCCCAGTGCCAGCATAGCGAAGAGTCCTTCGCTGAAAAGAGTATAGCAACTGACCTGCAGCCAGCCTTCCACCACCGTGCGCGGGCCCAGCGGAGTCTGCATCAGGATGCCCCAACTTTGCTGCTCGCGTTCGCGCACCACCGCCGGTAACGTGACCGCCGCCGCCCGGGCGAAAAACAGGGCGGCGAATCCCAGCAGGCCGGCTGAAAAAACCTCCTGCCAGTCGTCCAGCGGGCGATTCAAGCTGAAGAGAGCCCAGGCGAGGGGCGCCAGCGTCAAAGAGGTGCGCCACACGAACAGCCGCCACCAGCCGCCGCCCAGCCCCGAGGCCAGCCGGCTCATTTCGCGCCGGGTGATGGGGTTCTGACTCCAACAGCGCACCAGCCGATTACGCCGGCCTGGCGGTACAGCCTGAAGGCGCTCGGGGTTTTCCAACTCAGAGATGGCCAGATGGCGCGCTACCCCGGCTGTGAGCAGGCTGGCCACCAGGCAGCCGGGCAGCCCCAGCAGGACCAGCGTCCAGGGGCTGAGGGCAAACAATAGCTTGACCAGACGCCGCGGCCAGCCGCCCTTCCAGACGTTGAGTAGTTGGGACAGATAGTAGCCGCCTAGAAAGAAGGTGAGCAGGCAGGGCAGCCAGGCCACCTCCGACTGTAGAGCCCGTTGCTTCCAGCTATGCGGTAGCGCCAGGCTACCCAGCAGCAACACCGGCCAGACGGTCAGCGCGGCCCGCGTGAGCTGCCCCAGGCCTTGCAGGGCCAGTCCGTCGAGCAGCCCCTGAGCGCTGGTGCCTGTGCCTATGATCTCTTCCAGGCAGCGACCGCGCCGTAGGGAGGCCAGCAAAGCTACTTCCTCGCTGAATTGGCGGAGCGGCAGGCCAATCATCAGGCCAACCGCGCTGAAGCCCATGAAAGTCAGCAGCGGTGAGCGATCTGAGGAAATCGTCATGAAGAAGATCGGCAGAGCAAAGATGGCTACAATTTTTGCCATCTCCAACAGCCCGAAGCGGGCCCGGCGACGTCGCTGCGCGCTGACCAGGTGAACCACCGGACTATCAGCCAGTTCGCGTAACTTTTGCCACAGTGAGGGCTGTTTGGCCGGCTGCACGCGAATCTTGAATCCAGCCGGCAGCGCCTGCGGCTGGCGCACGGCTCGGCTGAGCAAACCCAGATTGGCCAGCTGTTGAGCGCACGACGAGCAGTTGCCGCTGTGCTGTTCGATGAGGGCGGCTTCGGCCGGCGTCGTTTCCCCATCGGCGTGGGCCGAGAGCAGTTCGAAATCAGGACAGTTCATCGAGGGGCCCTCCCATCGGGGGTGAGTTTGTGTAACAGCCGGGCGCGCGCGTTAGTCAGCCGGGAACGCACCGTACCCAGCGGGATGGAAAGAACTTGCGCGATTTCTTGATAAGACAGGTCCATCACTTCGCGCAGGTTGAGAATCATCTGGTCGGCGGGAGTCAGCTCGGCCAGCGCCACCTGCACGTCCACCTTTTCGGCCAAACAAGTGGGGGGCGCGGGAGCGTCCGGCAGCTCTTCCCAACCGCGCAGGCGCAACTGCCGGCGGCAACGGTTGACCACGATTTGGGAGAACCAGCTCTTGAGCGAGGCGGCCTCGCGCAACTGGTGTATTTTTTCAAAGACGATCAGGTAGCTGTCTTGCAGCACATCCTGGACCTGGTGCGGGTCCTGCAGAATCGAGAAGGCCAGACGGTAGGCCTGGTCCTGGGTGCTCTCGATAAAGCTCTGCAGCGCGCTGGAATCGCCGGAACGTAGCCGCTCTACGAGATTCATCGAGCTGCTCGTCCCCCGCTCCCGGAAATGCGTCCCCGGTAGGGACATGGCCAGGGCTTCGCTCACCGATCAGGCCTCCCTTGGATTTTCTGTTGGATGTTCCAGCAGGATGAAAAGTTCACTCGAGGTCGAAATTTTTTTGTATGAACGACCTGCAGAATCAGCTAGAGTTGATTTCCCCCAGCGAGTACCTGGCTCGCGAACTCAAATCGACGGTCAAGCACGAATACGTCGGCGGAGTCGTTTACGCAATGTCGGGGGCGCGAAATCGTCACAATCTCATCGCCACCAACATAATCGGAGTCCTTTTTGGCCTGCTGCGCGGGCACCGATGTCGGGTCTACAATTCCGATACCAAGGTGCGCATCCAGTTACCGACCCACTCTCGATTCTACTATCCAGATGCCCAGGTTGTCTGTCAGGGCAATCCAGAGAGCGATGTCTATCAGGACTCACCCTCCTTGGTGGTAGAGGTCCTCTCGACCAGCACGCGCCGAGTGGACAGCGGCGAGAAGCGCGAGGGCTACCTCACCATCCCCAGCTTGGGACTGTATCTGATGGTCGAACAGGAGCAGCCCATCGTGGTCGCCTACCGGCGTACCGAAGAGGGATTTGTGCGTGAGATTTTTGAGGGACGGGAGGCCGTCATTCCCATCCCCGAGCTGAAACTCGCGCTGCCGCTGGCGGAGATATATGGGCGAGTTGAATTCGGTCCTGACCCGGAAGACGTCGAAGAAGAAGGCTAACTTCGCTGGCCGCTGAGGCTGCGGAAGCGGCAACAGCCGCGCCGGTTGGCCAGATAGTGGTTGAGCCGGTCAGCCGCCTCGAGTTCCTGGTCCTCAAAGATGGTGAACTTCATCTTGAAGCGGTCACACAGCAGGCGCACCAGCGAATAAAGCCGGTAACGCAGGTGGGCGGCGCGCACCGGAGCGGCCACCACCCAGTCGCAACCAGCCGTCGCCGCCGCTTCTAGAATCTCTTCCACATCGCCCAGGTCAAAAGGGTCCAGGCAGTCGAGAAAGAGACTCCAGGGTTTTTCGCGTCTTTCAAAGGTGCGGCAGCCCTGGCTACGCACTTCCAGGTCCACGCCCTCAAGCAGCTCCGGCAGCGGCCGGCCGGCCGGCCAGGAAACCAGCGAGCCCGCAGGCACCGCGGGTAGATCCCCGTCCTCTATGCGAAAGAAGGGGGCGCCGGTGCAGGGCTTTTCAAGCGGGTCGTAGCAAAAACTCGCGAGCATGGGCCAGATCTTGCTGGAGCTGCGCCTTGAGGGCGTCCAATCCCGAGAAACGCTGCTCGGCCCGCAGAAAGCGCCACAACTCCACCACCAGGGGTTCCCCGTAGAGGTCACCCTCGAAGTCGAGGAGATGAGCTTCCAGCAGCGGCTCCACTTGATGGGCCGCCACCGTAGGGCGAACGCCCAGGTTGGCCACAGCCGCCAGGCGCTGGCCGCCGCGTTGCACCCAGCAGGCGTAAACCCCGTAAGCAGGCACCAGTTTGCCGGCCGGCAGTTGCAGGTTGGCGGTGGGAAAGCCGATGGTGCGGCCGCGCTGGTCGCCGCGCACCACCCGGGCCGACAGCGAGTAGGGACGCCCCAGCATACGGGCCGCCTCTTCCGGCCGGCCGGCTTGCAGACAGTTGCGAATGCGGGTCGAGGAAATCAGTTCGCCGCCCTCCTCCACGCCGGGCACGGTCACGACTTCGATGCCGTGGGGGGCGGCCAGTTCGCGCAGGCGGGCCACGTCACCGCCGGCCTTGTGGCCGAAGCGGTAATTGGAGCCGGAGATCAGCCGGCCGGCTCCCAGGCCCCTGCGCAGAATATCTTCGAAGAAATCCTCGGGGGAAAGTTGCGAGAAGGGCCGGTCGAAATCGCACCAGACCACCTGGCTGCCGGCTTCCTGTAGCAGTGCCTGGCGTTCGGCGGCCACGGTGAGCAAACCGGGCATGCGCACCGATTGAATGACGCTGGCGGGGTGGTTGCGGAAGGTGAAGGTGAGAGGGCGCAGTTGGCTGGAGCAGGTGGCCGCCAGGATCGCCTGGTGGCCCCGATGGAATCCGTCAAAAAAACCGAGCGCCACCGACGTGCTGCCCGCCGGGGCAGCAAAGTCTTGTAGCAGGGACACTAACTACTTCTCCGATCGATAATGTACTGGCTTCCCACCACGTTGCGCTGCTTGGCGGCGCGTTTCAATTCCGAGGCGATTTCGGCTACGTGCAAGGGACTGGAAAGCACTCGCCGCTCGTTGCTGGCCACCCCAATGGATACGCTCATCAGCGGAAATCGCTGCATTTCATCGCGCCGGTTGGTGACCTGGATATAACCTTGCTTGCGGTCCACCTCGTTGTAGAGCGAACCGACCTCAGCATCAAAAGTCCGGCACATGTGCTGGCAGATCGGCTCGAAGTGCTCGGGCCGGGTGATATAAACGAAGTCATCCCCCCCGATGTGGCCGACAAAGTCGTCTTCCTGGCCGAGTTTCTCGCTGGCTTCGATGAGTAGTTGAGCAAACCAGCGCAGGCATTCGTCGCCCTTTTCGAAGCCGTAGTAGTCGTTGTACGCCTTGAAGTTGTCCAGATCGAAATAGCAGCAGGCGAAGGGCTCATCCTCGCGTGACAGGCGCCGATGGACTTCCTGCTCGATGGCCAGGTTGCCCGGGAGCCCGGTCAGCGGGTTACTTGCCCGAGTTAAACGAAAGCGGCGGATCAGTCCGACGATACGGGCTTCCAGTTCCTCGGGATCGAAAGGTTTGGAGAGATATTCGTCTACGCCTGTGCGCAGGGCGTCGAGGCGGTGAATTGAGGAGGCGGAGGCGGTCAGCATAATGACCGGGATCAGATAGGTCAGGCGACTGGCCCGCAGGTGCTCGCAGACTTCGATGCCGTCCATTTCCGGCATCATCAGGTCGAGTAGAATCAAGTCGGGGATCTCGGACTTGGCCATCTCGATACCCTGGCGACCTTTGTCCGTGGATAAAACTTCGAAACCCAGGCTGGAGTTTTCGAGAACCGTTTTCACCATTTTCAGGATCATGGGGTCATCGTCGACAACCAGCACCTTCAAACGATGCAAATTGCCCGAGTAACCCCCCACGCTGAGCAGTTCTTTGGTATCTCGGTTCAAGCAGTAAGCCTTGTTATTATTGAGAGACGATGAAGGCCTTGAACTGTTGCTCGGTCAGCTTATCCCTTTGCTGACGAGCCTGCTCTTCAGAGGTAAAACTTCCACCGCGTACTCGAAACAGGTCCTTACCGCCCGCGCCCTTGAATTCCTCTACTTCGGAGTCCTGACCCACGGCCTGCAGGTTGTCCACCAGCGCCTGGGCGTTCTCGCGACTCTCGAAACTACCGAACTGAAGATGGAAGGTGACGTCCGCCGGAGTGGGGGTAGGCGCGCTCGGTTCGGCAATGGGCGTCACTTCCGGTGCCGGCGCGCTGGTTTCCATATCCACTGGAGAAGCGGTGACCACCGGAGTGTCCGGAGTGACCGAAGCTGCCGGCAGCTTCTCGGTCTCTTCGTGGGTCGTGCCCTGCAACCGTTCCAGTTCTTGTTGTTGAGAGGGGTCCACCGAGATCCAGGGCTTGGGCTTCTGCAGGGTGGCGGGACGGTATTCGTCGGACGCCTTCTTGCCTTTTTCTTTGCCTTGCAGCAGGCCCTTCTCCACCACATAGTGGCCCAACCAGTTGCCGCCGACCAGGGAAACCCAGATCACCACCACGGCCGCGATGATGACCTTGGAGTAAAACCCATCGTTGGTGCGGTCTTGTTTGCTCATGGAAGCCCCTCGCCGGAAAAATGAATAATGTTCAGTTTACTCGATCAGGAGATTTTGTAAACTTCCCTGGCCAACTCTTCGAACTGCCGCATGTCCTGTTCCACCAGGGCCAGGGAATCTAACCAAAATTGTGGCTGATTCAGTTCTACCTGGAGGTTTTCGCGGGCGCACTGCTCGGCGGTGCGCCGTCCGGTCGCCTGTAGCAGCTTTTCATAGGTGGGTAAGAAAGCTTCGCCGCGCTTTTGCGCCTGGGCGTAGACTCCCAGGCTGAACAGGTAGCCGAAGGAGTAGGGGAAGTTGTAAAAGCTCACCTCGGTGATGTAGAAGTGGAGCTTGGAGGCCCAGAAATAAGGATCCAACTGCTCATGGTCGAGACTATCCCCATACGCTTCCTTCTGGGCCTCCAGCATGAGTTCTTTAAGGCGGTCCACCGAGACTTCGCCCCCGGCTCGTTCCTCGTAGAAGCGCTTCTCGAAGAGGAAGCGTGAGGGAATGTTGAGCAGAAAGGCACAGGCGCCTTCCAGCCGCGAGTCCAGCAGCTTGAGACGCTGTTCTCGGGTGGTGGCCGGCGAGCGCAGCAGCGCGTCCAGCAGCAGGTTTTCGGCGAAGGTGGAGGCCGTTTCGGCCAGCGTCATCGGATAGAGCGTGTTGAGAGGGCGCTCGTTGTTCATCACGTGGCTGTGCCAGGCGTGGCCAAATTCGTGAGTCAGCGTCATGAGGTCGCCGAAGGCGCCATGGTAGGTCATGAAGATGCGCGACTGGCGCAGGCGGCTGGAGCCGGTACAGTAACCGCCGGGCCGTTTGCCTTCGCGCGGGCTCCAATCGACCCACTTTTGCTCCAGCGATTGCTGGCAGAATTTGGAAAACTCAGGATAGCTGGCCCGGGTTTCCTCCACCAGCATTTGACCGGCCTGTTCCCAGGCGATTTTGGAATTGTCCAGGTCGGGCAGGGGAGCGCTCAGGTCCTGGAAGCCCAGCCGCTCCACGCCCAGGATCTTGGCCTTGAGCTTGAGAAAGCGGCGGGGCAACTCGTAGCGGGAGGCAATGGCGCCCAGCATGGCGTCCAGGGTTTCTCGTTCGATGGCGGAGTCAAATAGAGCCGGCTCCAGAAAATGTGGGATACCTCGGCGCTTGTAGAGGGTCAGGCGAGTGCCGGCTATGGCATTCAAACAGGCCGCGGCCACGTCCTCGACACTTTGCCAGGCCCGATTGCTGCCTTCCAGCACGCTCTTGCGCACTTTGGCGCAGGGATCTTCCAGTAAACTCACTTTCATGGACATGGGTCGCGTTACGGTTTCGCCTTTTTCGTCCTGGTATTGAAACTCCAGGCGTCCCCCCAACTGGTCGTAAAGTCGGCCCCAGGCCGACATACCGTCTACATCCAGTTCCGCCGCCAGGTTCTCCAGCTCGCTGGGCATCTGCCACAGAGCCCGCTGGCGCAGCCGTTTGAGGTAGTAATCCAGATCCTGGAGTCGCGCGTCCTGGAGAACTTCCTGCAGTTGCGCTTCGCTCAAAACTTTGAGCTGCTCTCCCAGGCTGACTTCGAGCTGGCGCAGGCGCGAGCTGTCGCTCTGCAGACTGGCCAGCTCCTGGCCTACCGCCTGATCGCGCCCGTCGGCGCTGCGCAGACAGAGAAGATAGGAGTTCATGTGCTCGCTGTCGCTGACCAGCTGTTCCCATTGGATCAGCAGTTGGGCCAGGTCGGTTTCCCGCAGCGCCTGCTCCAGCCGCTCGCGGAAGGCCTGACGGTCCTTTTGGTAGTCGGCGCCCAGGCGCTCAGCGTAGAAGGGGGTGAGATCCCAGTCTCCCGTGTTGGGGGTCAATACAGTAGCCATTATGGGCCGGGGTTCCCGCCGGGCCGATCTTCCCCTGCCTCAAAATCCTCGCTCAAAAGGTGGTAGGACTGAAGGAGTTATCCCGGCCGGCTCGAGGCTGCCTACGCTTTGTTTGTTTAAGAGTCCGAAGTCTCCTGGAGGATGACGGGAAGGCAGAGTTCGGCGCTGTGCACGGTCAGGTGCCCGGGCGGTGAGACCTCGTAGGCGGCGGGAAACTGGCCCCAGGGGGTGCGGGAGAAGAAGTAACGACCCTGGAGGTCGAGACGAATACTGTCACCCGCCTGGAAGTAGGTGGAGGAGGGCAGCAGTTCCACCTCGACCAGGTCGCGGCCCGGGCCCAGGCGGCGATAGCCGCGGGTCACCAGGTCGCGGCCGAAGCCGTAAGAGCCTTCGAAGGTGACCTCTTTGCCCTGGCTGAACTTGCGCAGACCGGCGAAGAGGCGGAGCTCGCTGTCGGTCTCCAGGTCGAGGCGCAAGTTCATGGGACCGGTGAGTTCGGTGTCGCTCTCGAAGCGATGCTCGAAGGAGACTTTGCCTTTGGGGAAGTGAGTGCGGGCCGCTCCCAGGGAGAGCACCTGCTCGCGGAGACTGGCGGGAGGCCACTGGGATTCGGCTCGCAGCTGGTGGACCTGGCTGCGGGTGCGGCGTACTTCCAGGCGCACCGGCGGAACCTCTTTCATGCCGTTGTCCAGGCCCTTGAGGAAGCAATCGAAGAAGCGCGTTTGCCATTTCAAGGCGTCTTCGGAATAGTAGGCCGCCCATTTACCGTCGCGGTGGGTGTAGAGCCATTTGTTAGTAGAGCTGATGCGTCTGAAGGCCTCGAAGCTTCCGTGGGAATGGAGGTTGTGATCGGAAAAGCTGGCGCAGATGAGAGCGGGCACCTGGATGTCCTCGAGTTTGGGCTGGCGGGAGGCCCAGTAGTCGTCGAATCGGGGGTGCTCGAGCTGGGCCTGGCGCAGGTTCTCCACTACTCGGCGCCGGTCCAGCTTGCCAAACCAGAAGGGAATGAAGCCGTCTTCGCGGACGCCGCCGGGATAGGCCAGATCGTGGTAGGCCGAAGTGAAGCCTTCCCAGGCGCAGATGGCCGCCAGGGACGGCGGGCGTAGCGCGGCGGCCCGCCACTGAGTGATGCACAGGTAAGAGACGCCGGACAGGCCCACCTTGCCATTGCACCAGGGCTGGGCGGCGGCCCACTCGATCAGGTCGTAGTAATCCAGGCCCTCCTGTTCCGAGAGCATGACGGCCTGGCCTTCCGAGCGATAGAAACCCCGCAGGTCGCAGTTGAGCACGGCATAGCCACGCTCTGCCCAGTAGACGGGATCGGGAGCCTCCCAGCCGGTCCAGGAAGAATGGCGGACAGGGCCGGTCTGCCGCATCAGGCGATAGGTCAGGATGGGGCGCCCGGGACGGGGCAGAATATCCTTGCCATAAGGATGTAAGGAGAGGATGACGGGGTAACGTCCCTCGGCCCGCGGCCGGTAGAGATTGGCCCGCAGAATGGTGCCGTCGCGCACGCGCACTTCCAGGTCGGTTTCGGCCATCAGATGATCGGGCGGGAGGCTGATCTCTACTTGGGGAAAGAGGAGCCCGCGCAAGCGTTCAAGGGCATAGAAAAGCATCAGCGTCCCCCGGGTCGATAAAATTCATGTTCTGGACTTTCGGTCAGTTGAAGCGGCTGGCCTTTCAGTGAATTGGGAAATTATAGATTCCCAATCAGGAAAGGAATAAGCACAAACGGCAGAAAATAAAGAAAAAATGCCTGCTTGGAGGACCTCTTGGAAAAGATGATCCAGGACTTGCAGTTCCGCCTGAATGAGACGGAAACCCGCAATCGCTGGCTGCAGGCCGAACTCGAAGAACTTCGCCAGAAAGCGCACGGAGCGGAGTACGAAGTTCAGCGGCTGGCCTTTTCCGACCCCCTGACCGGCCTACCGAATTTACGATTGGCCGAGAGATATCTCGAAGCTGAATTCGCCAAAGTCCGTAACCATCAGGCTATAATCGCTCTGGTTTCTCTCGATATTGACCAACTTCACAGTATTAATTTTTCTCTCGGGAATGAGATTGGCGACGCCTTGTTGCGCTCCTTGGCCCAGCGGCTAGGCCAGCGCCTCGCCTTCCAGGAAACTCTGGTCCGCGGGCAGGAAGACGAATTCTTAATTTTTCTCTCTCTACCCGTGTCCGGAGCCGAAGGCCGGCAGGCCGCCCATCAGGCCTCACTGGCTCTGGCTCAGCGCCTGCTGGAATATGTCCAGGAGCCTGTGGCCGCGGATTCCCATTATTTGCTTGTCTCCGGCTGTTGTGCCGTGGTCGTCGTCCAGGACGACGACCAGCCCGCTGACGTGTGGCGTCGCCTGCACCTGTGCCAGCGCCTGGCGAAACGCAGAGGGCGTAATCAGATCCAGGTTTACAGCCCCTTCCTGGAGCAAGAAAGCCGGCGCCGCGCCCGCCTGGCCGAAGCCTTGCAAAATGCCGAACGCAACGACGAGTTCGTATTGCATTTTCAACCGGTCGTCGACCTTCAAACTTCCACTTTTCAAGGAGTGGAGGTTCTTTTGCGTTGGGACCATCCGCAGCACGGGTTGCTCTATCCCGGTGATTTCTTGGATATAGCCCACCGAACCGGCTGCATGATTTCCATTGGCGAATGGGTCCTCCGGGAAGCCCTGCGCCTGGCCGGCCAACTCAAAAATCTCAGTCTTTCGCTCAATCTGTCCAGCCAGGAATTGTTGCAGGCCTCCTTTGCCCGCCATTTCCTGAAGTTGCTGCGTCAGAGCAAAGTGTCCCGCCCTGATCACCTGATCCTGGAAATCAGCCAGTCTGACCTCACCCGGGACGGCGACCTCATGGCCGAAACTCTAATCTCTCTTTCTCAGTGGCAGGTCCAGTTGGCCGTCGACGACTTCACTGGCGAACAATTCTCTCTGCGTAGTTTCAAAGACTTCAATATCGGCCACCTTAAGCTTGACGCCAGCCTGGTCGGTGACCCGAGCAGCGATGCTCTGATAGGCGCCACCGTCCAACTGGCCCACGTGCTCCAATGCCAGGTCTGGGCCGAGCAAGTGGAAACCCGCGAGCAGTTGACCCGAATGCGAGCTCTCGGGGTGCGCTACGTGCAGGGAAACTACATTTGCCCACCGGTGCCGGCCGGCACCCTCAAAGACCGCCTGCTTCATCCCGCCTGGAGCCACTGAGCTACATCCCTTGGACAAGTTTCCAGCGGTCCACTATCATAAGTGGATGAGATTTTGGGTGGGTTTGTTGGGTTTCTTGCTATGGGGGTGTAATGCGTCCACACCCGTGCCCGACTGGACTCCGCCGCGCGCCCAGAGCCTGCCTGCGGAGCAGAGAAGTTCGCAATTGGCCGAGACGGAGACCCAGAGCCTGCCCCTCCCGCCGTCTCCTTTGCCTCGCGAACGGCATGCCTTGCTCGTTGGGCAAGCTCCCTCTTCACCTGTGGAGAAGGTTCTGGTTCCCCGGTCGGAGCCGAACCCTTCCTACCCTCGCTATCAATCGCGCCAGGCCAATCCGGTCTCTTTCGCGGTGCCTGAGGCTCAGGCCGCCGCACCCGAGCCGGGCAGAGACTTTGCCAGTGTGAACATCGACCAGTTCCTGGGCCTCAATTCCTCGACCAGTTGTGCCGTCGTCTTGTTGGTGGATGTGAGTGGTTCCGTGTTTCAGCAGGGAGTGGAGGTGGCTGTGGATGCCGCGGCCAAAATTTATGCCAGGCAGTCGTCGAGCGACCGCGTCTGGGTGGTCGCCTTCGGCTCCCAACCTGAAGTGGTGGTCAACGGGCATGGCGGTGTGCTCAGTCGAGAGCAACTCGGCCGCGCGCTCACCAATAGCCGGCCGGCCAAAAGCGGAACCTTCCTGGCTCCGGCCATCCAATTGGCCACTTCCACTCTCGGACATTCCACCCAGGCCCGCCGGGTGGTGGTGGTGAGTGATGGGATTTTAGGCGATGCCGAAATGGCTATCTGGCAGGCCGCCCACGCCTGGAGCGAGCGAGAGATTTCTTTCTCCACGGTCCACATTGGGAATGATTGGAGTGGGGCGGCGATTCTGCAGGAAATCGCCGGACAGACCGGGGGACGCTTCGTGAGTGCCCGGTAAGCTCACCTACAGGGTTTACTCGCCTTCCAGGTAACGCTTGAGAAACTGGCCGAACTCTTCGGCCTCCAGGCGAGCGGTTGCTTCCAGGTCCTCCAGGCTGAGGTCCGTAACTTCCGAGATGACCCGTTCTCTCAGTTCGGGGGAGATGGGCGGCAGGCGGGAAATCGAGAGAGTGACCTGCTGCACGACTTCGGGAGTGAGAACCTTGAATAGTTGGGCGCTCACTTCCGGCGGCAGGCTCATCAGCACAATGGCCAGTTGCTGGCAGCGATCGAGCGGGCATCCCCCTCCCTTTTTGAGGCGATGCCTCAATCCGGAATGCTTGCGCGCCTCGCGGTTGAGCAGCGGGTGAATCTCGCACAGGCTGGCCACCGCGCCCATCCCAAAAAACAGGCGATCGATCAGCCACTCGGCCACGGCGGAAGGAGAACGTTTGCCGAAGCATTCGAAGAGTTCACGGTCAAAGCGAGCGCGTAGGATCAATTGTTGGCGAGCTTCGGGTGTGAATTTCCAGTTCTGCCGGATCCGTTCGCGCAGCAGAGCGGCCAGTTGGGGTTGGAGCGCGCTAAGGACGCGTTCGCGCACCGGCGGACTGAGCTGCCGCAGGATGTCGCTGACTTTGACCAGGGGCGGAATCCAGGGTAGCTGGCGGGTGCTGATGGCCGCTCCGGGAATCAAGCCGCGACTGGAGTCGGTTGAGATCTCGCGGTGGTGAAGGTCGAAGAAGGGAGCCTGACGGTAATGTTCGATTTGTTCGTCGCTAAGTCGGGCCAGGCCGCGCTTGGCGGTCAAGGTGCGCGCGAAGCGTTCGGCGCTGAAACGGTCAAGCAGGCGCCAGACGTGTTCGGCGGGCGCCAGGCTCAGGTAAATGGCGGTTTGTTCATCCCAGTCAAAGTCCATGCCACCAGACTACACCCGGGAGGCGGCCGCCTCCATAACCTCGGTTACGGTCAGAAGGGGGCCGGCCCGGGCGAGGCCAAGGCGTGGCTATGGAATATGTTTTTACTCCTCCTTCTCAGGTCCGTTTGCCGATCAGCCAGCACCAGGCCGCCTTTCCTGTGCGGCGTATCTATTGTGTGGGCCAAAATTATGCCGAGCATGCTCGCGAAATGGGTGGTGATCCGACTCGGAACCCTCCCTTCTTCTTTTCCAAACCGCCTCAGGCTGCCTACCACGGCGCCAGCTTCCCTTACCCCCCCTTGAGTCAAGACGTGCACCACGAGATTGAGCTGGTGGTGGCCCTCGATCGGGGTGGCCTCAATTTGAGCGCCGAAGAGGCGCTGACACATATCTTCGGATACGCGGTGGGCCTGGATATGACGCGCCGCGACTTGCAGGCGGAAGCCAAGAAAGCCGGTCGTCCCTGGGATTCCGCCAAGGGTTTTGATTTTTCGGCTCCCTGTTCCCCTATCTGGTCGGTCCAGCAAGTCGGGCATCTCCACAGTGGTGCGATCTATCTGGACATCAACGGGCGCCGTATTCAATCCGGTGATTTGGAACAGATGATTTGGAAGGTTCCCGAGATCATCGCCCACCTGTCGAGGCTTTTCACGCTGGAACCGGGGGATTTGATTTTCACGGGTACTCCCGCCGGAGTCGGTCCCGTGCGGCCGGGTGACGTGCTCGACGGCGGCATTGAAGGCCTTGACCAGCTCAGTTTGACAGTGACCGGATCGCTCTGAGCAAATCGTCGACGGCTTGCTGGCTGGTGTTCCAGGGACAGACGAAGCGAGCTCCACCGGTGCCGATGAACTGATAGAAGGCCCAGCCGGCCGAGCGCAGCTTCTCGATCTTGGCGTCCCCTAAAGTGACGAAAACGGCGTTGGATTGAACCGGGTAAAGAACCTCGATGCCCAGCTCCTTAAGGCCGTCGCCCAGGCGTCTGGCCATCCCGTTGGCGTGGCGGGCGTGGCGCAGCCAGTTCCCTTCCGTCAGCATGCCCACCCAGGGTGCCGTGAGGTAACGCATCTTGGAGGCCAGTTGACCGGCTTGCTTGCAGCGATAGGCGAAGTCTTCGGCCAGGTCCAGGTTGAAAAAGACCACGGCTTCGCCCAGCGCCATGCCCATTTTGCAGCCCCCCAGCGAGAGCACGTCCACGCCGGCGCTGCCGACAATGCGCCCGGGAGATTCATCCAGACCGGCGCAGGCATTGGCGAAACGGGCGCCATCCATGTGGATTTTTAGACCCAGCGAGCGCGCCAAATCGCGCAACTCTTCCAGTTCTGCCAAAGAATAGACGGTGCCGCACTCGGTGGATTGGGTGATGGTCAGCGTCTTGGGCTTCGGGTAATGAATGTCCGTGCGCTTTTTGACCAGCCGCTCCACCTCCGGCGGGTGTAGTTTGCCCTGCTCGCCGCTGGCCAGCAACAGCTTGGTGCCATTGGAAAAGAATTCGGGAGCGCCGCATTCATCGGTCTCCACGTGGGCCAATTCGTGACAGATAACACTGTGATAGCTCTGACACAGCGAGGCCAGGGCCAGCGAGTTGGCGGCGGTGCCGTTGAAAACAAAGAAGACTTCGCACTCCTTCTCAAATAGGCGGCGGATGGCGTCGCTGGCCCGCTGGGTCCACTCGTCGTTACCGTAAGAAGGGATATGTCCCTGATCGGCTTCCAGCAAAGCCTGCCGAGCTTCCGGGCACATCCCGGCCGTGTTGTCACTGGCAAAATCAAATCGCATCAAGCCCCATTCTCCCCGGCAAAAAAAATACCCCGCCGGACGAACCGGCGGGGCCTCAACTCTGAGGGAGCGACCTTCAACGCATTCACATCGGCGCGCCGTTAGGCGCTTCGATGAATTCACTTTAAACCGGCATCCTTGGTTTGTCCTTAATCGGGTCCCACGGATGTAAACAGTTTGTGAACTGCCTGGGCAAGGTTGTTGCGCCAGGAGCGGAAAGATATAAAGATGACCAATTTGGCGGTGGTTTTGATGGTGCTCTCGCACTGGTTCGGCTGGGCCAGTTGGCGGCGCATTTTGGAAACCCGCCTGCGCCCGCGTATGCTGGTGGGACAGGTCGCCTGCAGCTGCGCCCAACTTTGCCTGGTGGCCTGGATTGCTCTCATGGATGGCTGGACCGGACCCAATGACCTGCTGGCCAATGCCGATGGCGGCTTGCTGGCCTGGGCCGGAGGCCTGCTCCAGTTGGCCGGATTGTGGATGCTTTGCTGGCTCACTTCCGGCCTGGTATTGGGCTGGCGCCGGGAGGGAACGCGTGACCGCAAGTCGCTGGCTTTCACTCTGACGGTGGCGCTGGTCAGCCACCTGTTGCTGACGGTGGTGGGGCCGCTGGGGGCGGTGGAATGGATTATGCTCGAAAGATAAAAGACCCCGGTTCAGCCACGAACCGGGGTCTCTTTTTGCGGACGACTACGATTTAGAAGTCGTGGTCGTGACCACCGCCGCCGGCGGGTTTCTTGTCTTCCTTGGGCAGCTCGGCGACCAGGGTCTCGGTGGTGATGACCATCGAGGCGATGGAGGCAGCGTTGACCAGGGCGTTCTTGGTTACCTTGGCGGGGTCGACGATGCCGGCCTTAAGCAGGTCGACATATTCGCCGGTGATGGCGTTATAGCCGTGTCCCCACTTCTCGGCCTTGACCTTCTCCACCACCACGGAGCCTTCGGCGCCGGCGTTGTTGGCGATGACCTTGAGGGGCTGCTCGAGGGCGCGGCGCACGATGGTCATGCCCAGGTGCTCGTCGCCGGTCAGCTTGAGGCCGTCCAGAGAAGCGGCCAGGTGGAGCAGCGCGCTGCCGCCACCGGGAACGATGCCTTCTTCGACGGCGGCGCGGGTGGCGCTGAGCGCGTCTTCGATGCGGTGCTTCTTCTCTTTGAGTTCGGTTTCAGTGGCGGCGCCCACGCGGATGACGGCGACGCCGCCGACCAGCTTGGCCAGACGCTCCTGCAGCTTCTCACGATCGTAGTCGCTGTCGGTGTTCTCGATAGCTCCCTTGATCTGATCGATGCGGCCCTTAATGTCGGCTTCTTTGCCCTTGCCCTCGACCACCGTGGTGTTGTCCTTGGTGATGTGGATGCGGGCGGCGCGGCCGAGCATGTCGATGGTGACCTTGTCCATCTTGTGGCCCAGTTCGTCGCTGATGACCTGACCACCGGTCAGAACGGCGATGTCCTTGAGCATCTCCTTGCGGCGGTCGCCGAAGCCAGGGGCCTTGACGGCGGCGCACTTGAAGGAGCCGCGCAGCTTGTTGACCACCAGGGTGGCCAGGGCTTCGCCTTCGAGGTCTTCAGCGATGATGACCAGCGGGCGCTGCGACTGGATGACCTTCTCGAGCAGGGGCAACAGGTCCTGAAGGCTGCTGATTTTCTTCTCGGAGATGAGGATGAAGGGATCGTCGAAAACGGCTTCCATCTTCTCGGAGTCGGTCACGAAGTAAGGCGAGATGTAGCCTTTGTCGAACTGCATGCCTTCGACGTGGTCGAGCTCGGTCTGCATGGTCTTGGACTCTTCGACGGTGATGACGCCGTCTTTGCCCACTTTGTGCATGGCGTCGGCCAGCAGTTCACCGATGAAGGTGTCGTTGTTGGCGGCGATGGAGCCGACCTGGGTGGTCTTCTCCTTGGTTTCGACCGGGATGGCCTTGGCCTTGATTTCGTTGACCAGGTGCTCGACCGCCTTGTCGATGCCCTTCTTGAGGAACATCGGATTGGCGCCGGAGGTGACGTGCTTCATACCTTCATGCAGCATCGCCTGGGCCAGCACGGTGGCGGTGGTGGTGCCGTCGCCGGAGACGTCGTTGGTCTTGGAGGCGACTTCACGGAGCAACTGGGCGCCCAGGTTTTCGAAGGGATCTTCCACTTCGATTTCTTTGGCTACGGTTACGCCATCCTTGGTGATGGTGGGGGAGCCGAACTTCTTGTCGAGCAGGACGTTGCGGCCACGCGGTCCGAGGGTGACCTTGACGGCGTTGGCGAGCTTGTTGGCACCGGCTTCGAGCTTCTTACGGGCATCTTCACTGTAGAGAATTTGTTTAGCGGACATATTTGATTTCTCCTAATTCGAAATAAAACTTAGGGAAGGATGGCGAGGATTTCGGATTCCTTGATGATCAGGAACTCTTCGCCTTCGAGTTTGACTTCGGTGCCGCTGTACTTGCCATACAGGACCTTGTCGCCGGCTTTCACATTCATGGGGATGGTTTTGCCATCGTCGGTCACTTTGCCGTTGCCGACGGCCACGACTTCACCCTGTTGGGGCTTCTCCTTAGCGGTATCGGGCAGGTAGATGCCGCTCTTGGTCCGTTCTTCCTGGGGCAGGGCGCGGACGATCACGCGCTCGCCGAGAGGACGAAGGTTCAACTCGGTCTTGGTAGCCATATCTTGCTCCTCCTTGATTTTAAAAACCACTCGCCACGTTCAAGTGACTGGGGTAATTCACAAACCGTATCCTAGGTGGTCAATGTTAGAGGGAGAGCAGACCATTGTTAGAGTTGTGTTAGAGCTACGGCTGGATAATCTCGATGCGGTACGGGCCGGTCGACTGGATCATAAAGAAATACCGGCCGGCCTTGTGAATCATTTGCGTACCTGAGCCGCCACCCAGCAGGACCGCCGGGGTTCCCACGGGATTGCGCTGTTCGTCAAACAGGGTGGCTTTGAGCACGCCCTGGCCCGAGTATTTGAAACCCCAGCCGGCCGGCGCCGAGAACACCGAGGTGCCCTTGCGCTCCAGATTGCCTTCGAACACAGGCAAGGCCGAGGAGCTCTGGTTTTCCACGGAAATCTGGTAGTTGCCGATCGACTTGATATCCAACCAGAAGGTGCCACCCTGCTCGATGCTCAGACTGCCATCGCCGGAACCAGCCTGGGAAATCGGCTTGGCGCTGGGGGCGGACAAATCGGTATGGATGAAGACTTTCAGGGCCGTCCCCTGGAAGCGCCAGACCAGCTTCCAGGGACCCTCCACCTGGAAGCGTTCGGTTGTTTTGCGCTCGGTAGCGCCCTGAAAGCTGGCTACCGGTTGAGCCGGCAGGGCCGAGGTAAGACAAAAAAGCCACAGCAGAATCCGCATTCGACGTGTTTCCGCAAGGTCGCGGGCAGACCTGCAGCAAATTGCCCGCCATGCAACTGATCGAGCTGACCCAACAATTGATGTCCATCCCTTCGGTCTCGGCCAACCGCGATGAATGCCATCGCGCCCTGGACTGGGTGATTGCCCAGGTCGGCGATTTGAACGGCCTCTACCGCCATGACTTTGAATATCAGGGCTTTCGTAGCGTCATCTTCTCCACCCGGCCCGAACGGCGCACCGGCCTGGTGCTGAATGCCCATCTCGACGTGGTGCCGGCCCACGCCCATCAGTTTACTCCCGAAAGGCGCGGCGACCAGTTGTGGGGACGAGGCAGCTACGACATGAAGGGGGCAGCCGCCGTCTATCTGCAGCTGGTCAGGGATCTGGCCGCCCAATCACCGGCCGATCGGCCTGATGTGCAGATTCAGTTCGTCACCGACGAAGAAATCGGCGGCCACCGCGGCGCCGAGCGACTGGTGCCGGAAGGCTTCGTGGGGGATTTCATGATCGCGGGCGAACCCACCAACCTCGATATTTGCTACGCCGCCAAAGGCGTTTACTGGGTGACGGTCCACCTGAGCGGCACTCCCGGGCACGCGGCCATGCCCTGGCAGACTCAGAATCCCATGGGGCAGCTTTCCGAGGGGCTGGCCCGATTGCTGCAAAAATATCCCGCTCCCGATGAGGCGGTCTGGCGAACCACCGCCACTCCCACCGGAATTCTCGCCGAATCCAGCCATAACCGCGTGCCCGACAAGGTGACTTTGAAGATCGACATCCGGCGCGTGCCTGAGCACAGCCAGCAGGAAATTCAGGCGGATTTGCGCGAGTTTTTTCCAGGTGCCGAGATTGAGGTGGTGCAGGACAGTTACGCTCACTACGTCGACCCGGCCAACGGGTGGTGCGTGCAGTTGGCGGAGCTGCAAGAACAACTGTTGGGAGCCAGGCCGCGGTTTTACCGCGAACACTTCGCTTCCGACGCCCGTTACTGGACTCACGCGGGCATCCCGGCTGTGTGCTGGGGCCCCAGCGGGGCCAATATGCACGCCGACAATGAATACCTGGAAGTGGAGAGCCTCAATCTTTATCATCGTTTGATGTCGAGCTGGATGAATCGCTTTTAAGGTCCTTTTCAGACTTCTGACCTACCCTTGTAAAAGACACACAGAGTGAAAGAGGGACCGTCCCATGATAATCCAGGCTAAAGGCTGCCCGTTCCATCGCCAGCCTGCCCCGACCGCGCCGAAGCAGGGAGAGCAGGCTCCCCAGCCACCGGTCGACAGCACCGACCCCGCCGGGCTCAGCGATAAGCTGAATAACCCAAAGGCGGCCTTGATTCCCTGCCCCTGGTGGCGTACCGTGATCAATAACGATATGGTCAAGGTCGACAGCAACGGTAATGTTTCTATGAAAGATTTGCGCCATGCGCTGAAGGCCACCGGCGTCACCTTCGGGCTGCGCGAAGGCGCCATGCTTGGTATCAAGCGGGTGGCGGCCCAACTGGCCGGAGCTCCTACCGGCGGCATTTCCGGATTCATGCACGCCATGTGCATCGATAAGATCAACGTTCTCGACCTGCCCAAGAGCTCGCTGATGCACACCGGCGACTCCGGCACTCTGCGCAAAGGTTTCAACCAGGAGAACCTGGACCGTCTGCTCAGCTTCAGCTCCGACGGCCGGCGAGTGACCGCCAACGACCTGGCTGACGCCAACAAGAAGCAGGTGGAAGCCGACCCCGGTGAGAGCGGTCGCAAGTTCGGTATCGCCGAATACTCGATTCTGCTCAATGTCTTCGGGAAGAAGGATGAGGATGGCCAGAAATACCTGACCAAGGAAGATCTGAGCCGTGTCTTCAAGAACAATCAGTTTCCCGAGAACTGGGAGAAACCCAAGGTCGGCTTCTTTGCTTTAGGCAAGAGCATCCTGGGCATGTTCGAGCGCCAGAAACAAACCGACTGATTTTGGAGAATGTCTTTGGTCCGGCTACTACGGCCTGGTTTGAGAGCAACTTTGCGCAAGCCACCGCGGTGCAAAGCCGGGGCTGGCCCCTGATCGCCAGTGGCCGCAACGCCTTGCTGCTCGCCCCTACGGGCAGCGGTAAAACGTTGGCGGCCTTTTTGGCTTGTCTGGATCGTTTGATCGAAAGACCTGAGCGCGAACCAGTCACGCGTGTGCTCTATGTGAGTCCGCTGAAAGCTCTGGTTTACGACATCGAACGCAATCTGCGCGCCCCGCTGGCCGGTATCGTGCAGTACGCCGAACGCCTGGGCCGTCCCAGTCGCCGTCCCACCATCGCCGTGCGCACCGGCGATACTTCTACCAAGGAGCGAGCCGCTCAGTTGCGCCAGCCGGCGGAAATTCTGGTGACCACGCCCGAATCGCTTTATCTCATGCTGGGCAGTCAAATGCACGCGACTCTGAAGCACCTGGAGACCGTGATCGTCGACGAGATTCACTCGCTGGCTCCCACCAAGCGAGGAGCTCACCTGTCTCTGAGCCTGGAGCGATTGGCCGAGATTTGTGAAAAAGAGCCGCAACGCATCGGTCTCTCGGCTACCGTTGATCCGGTCGATACGGTGGCGCGCTTCCTAGGTGGCGTGCGGCCGGTCGAAGTGGTCAATACGCTCGAGCCTCCTCGCCTGGATTTGCAGATTGTCGTCCCGGTCGAAGATATGGAAAATCCTCAGACTCCTGCTTCCGAACCGCGGAGATCGATTTTAGGCCAGATGATGGCCGAGGAGAAGCTGCGCCAGGGCGGCGGCATGGGCCACGGCATGGCGGCGGAGGGGGCGGGCACGCTCTGGTCCTCGATTTATCCACACCTGCTGCAGTTGATCGAGCAGCACCGCAGCACCATTCTCTTTGTGAATAGCCGTGGTCTATGCGAGCGGCTGGCCTTGCGTCTGAACGAACTGGCCGGATCGGAGGTGGTGCGCTCTCACCATGGCTCGGTTTCCCACCAGGAGCGCCTGCAGATCGAAGAAATGCTTAAGGGTGGCCAGTTGAAAGCACTGGTGGCCACCAGTTCCCTGGAGCTGGGCATCGACATGGGGGCGGTCGACCTGGTGATCATGGTGGAATCGCCCGGCTCCGTGGCCCGCGGCCTGCAAAGGGTTGGCCGGGCCGGGCACGGCGTGGGCCAGACCAGTATCGGCCGAATTTTTCCCAAGCACCGGGGGGATCTGCTGGAATGCGCGGTGGTGGCCCGGCGTATGCGCGAGGGCCGGTTGGAGCCGCTGCAGGTCCCGGAGAATCCGCTGGACGTGCTGGCTCAACAGTTGGTGGCCATGATCAGTCAGCGCGACTATTCTGTGCCTGAGTTGCACCAGATTGTGCTGCGCAGTCCCAACTACGCCCGCCTTTCGCGGGAAATGCTTATCGAGGTGCTGGATATGCTCTCGGGGCGCTATCCCAGCCACGATTTCGCCGAACTCAAACCGCGTATCAACTGGGACCGGGACAGTGACCTTTTAACCGCCCGCAAAGGCTCGCGCACGTTGGCCATGGTCAATGGCGGCACCATTCCCGATCGCGGGCTCTATCGAGTGATCATGGGACATGGCGGTCCGCGCGTGGGCGAACTCGACGAAGAGATGGTGCACGAAGTGCGCGCCGGCCAGAATTTCTTGTTGGGAGCCACCACCTGGCGTATCGAGGAGATCACCCGCGACACGGTCTACGTCAGTCCCGCCCCGGGAGAGCCGGGAAGAATGCCTTTCTGGAGGGGCGACGGGCCGGGCCGGTCCATCGAAGTGGGCCAGGCCATCGGCGCTTTCCTTCGGGACATGGGTGAACGCGGCGATGCTCGCCTGGTTTTACAGTCCCAGTATGGATTGGACCCGCTGGCGGCGGGAAATCTGGTGCGTTACATAGAGGAACAGAAAGCCGCTACCGGCACTTTACCCACCGATCGAGCTATCACTATCGAGCGCTTTCGGGACGAAATCGGCGATTGGCGGGTGTGTATCCTCTCTTCTTTTGGGTCGCGCGTGCACGCCCCTTGGGCCCTGGCCTTGGAGGCCAAACTGGCCGCTCAGGTGGGATTCGAGGTACAGGCGCTTTGGACCGACGACGGTATCGTGTTGCGTTTTGCCGACGTGGACGAGTTGCCCGACTTGCCGGATCTGGCTCTGGACCCTGAAGAGCTGCAGGATTTGCTGGTCGAGCAGGTGGGCCATTCGGCCATGTTCGGCGCCCAATTCCGCGAGAATGCCGGGCGCGCGTTGCTGCTGCCGCGCCGGCTGCCCGGCCAGCGCACGCCTCTCTGGGCGCAGCGCCTGCGCGCTCAGAACCTGCTGGCGGTGGCCCGCCAGTTTCCCAGCTTTCCGATCGTGCTGGAAACTTATCGCAGCTGCTTGCAGGACACCTTTGATGTGCCGGCCCTGAAAGAGTTGCTGCGCCAGTTGCGGGGGCGCAAGATTCGCCTGCACTCGGTGGAGACCAATAGCCCGTCGCCTTTTGCCCGTTCGCTGGTGTTCTCTTATGTGGCCGCCTACTTATATCAGGGCGACGCGCCGCTGGCCGAGCGCAAAGCCCAGGCGCTCACTCTGGACCGCAACTTGCTGGCCGAATTGTTGGGCAATGAAGAACTGCGCGAGTTGCTCGACGCCGCCGTGCTCGACGAACTGGAAGAGGAGCTGCAGCGCCTCAACCCGGAGCGGCACGCCCGCCATCCCGACGACCTGCATAATTTACTACGTTTCCTGGGCGACCTCACACCCGCAGAGATAGCGGCACGTTGCAGTCAGGACCCATCCGCCTGGCTGCAGGAACTTGAGAGAGCCCGCCGGGCCGTGCGTTTGCGCCTGTGCGGAGAAACCCGCTGGGTGGCGGTGGAGGATGTGGCTCTCTACCGTGACGGTCTGGGCGTGCAGCCGCCCAACGGCCTGCCTCAAGCGTTTCTGGACGAAGCCCTTCATCCCATGGAGACTTTGTTGGGCCGCTATGCCCGCACTCACGGGCCTTTTGTGCTGCGCCAGGTTTGCCGGCGCTTCGGGTTGCTCCCATCCCATGTGCAACCGCTGCTAGAGGCGATGGTGCACCGGCAGCAGCTCCAGTTCGGCGACTTTCGGCCCGGGGGTGTGGAGCGGGAGTGGTGCGACCCGGAATTCTTGCGGCGCTGGCGACGGCGCACGCTGGCCAAACTTCGTGGCCAGGTGGCGCCGGTGGAAAGCGCCGCCCTGGCACGCTTTTTGTATCGTTGGCACACCTCAGCCAGCCGGCTGATCGAGGTGGTGGCCCAGTTGGAGGGGTTGCCACTCAGTTTTGTGGAGCTGGAAAAGAGCATTCTGCCGGTCCGGCTGGCTCACTTTCACCCCCGCCAGCTCGACGATCTGGGCCAGTTGGGCGAAATCGTCTGGGTGGGCAGCGGCACGCTCGGAAACCGTGATGGTAAGATCGTATTGTGCCGGCGCGAGCGGGCCCACCTTTTGCTGCAACCTCCCGACCACTCGGAACTGGCGGGCGTGCACAGGGCCATTGTGGACTTCTTGGAACGGCGCGGGGCCTGCTTCCTGATGGAAATTCGCGGGGCTCTGCGTGAAGAGTACAAAGCCGCCGAGCTGGAAGAGGCGATGCAGGACCTGATTTGGAGCGGTCTCTTGACCAACGACCTGTTTGCTCCTCTGCGTTCGCTGGGCCAGGCTCCATCGCGCACCAAGACGCCTACCCTGGGGGGACGCTGGGCGCTGGTTGGCCAGTTGCTGGAAGAGAGTTCGCGGGTCACACCCACCCAGCGCTTGCATGCCTGGGCTCAAACCTTGTTGGACCGTTATGGCGTGGTCAGCCGCGAGGTAGTCCAGGTGGAACCCCTGGCCGGACCTTTCCAGCCCCTTTATCAAGTGTTGCGGGCAATGGAAGAGTCGGGCAAGATCCGCCGCGGTTACTTTGTGGAGGGCCTGAGCGCCGCCCAGTTCGCCTGGGCGGGAGCCGTCGACCAACTGCGTCAATCTCGCCAGGAGCAACCGGCCTGGGATGATACGCCGGAAGAATCCGACCGGGGCGTGGTTTTATCCGCTGTCGATCCGGCCCAACCTTACGGCGGATTGTTGGCCTGGCCGGAAAGCGGAGGGCGACCGCGGCGCGTGGCCGGGGCCAGGGTAGTGCTGGCCGACGGCAAGCCGTGCCTGTTTTTAGAGAAGGGGATGCGTAAGTTGGCATCCTTTCCAGCCATGGAGGACGCCCAGTTGGCCGCCTGGGCCGCACACGCTTTAGTCAAGCTGGCCGATCAGGTTAAAGGCAAGTCTCTGCGCATCCAGGAAATCGACGGGGAGAGCGCCCTCGCCAGCAAGTGGACGGAAAGCTTGCGGGCGCAGGGTTTTCGCGATGATTACACCGGGCTCATGGTACTCGGACGGGTCACCAAGTAAGTCACTCCGGTCCAGGTTCTTGTCTAGGGGCGATTTGTTCGTCATAATTTGTTCACATCTGAGAGCTATGCGAAAAACGGCTTAAAAACTGGCGTTTACATTGTTTTAGAAGTGTTTTAGCCGAACTCATTTAGCCTTCTGTTTACAGCTTGTTCACAAAAAAGGGGTCCCTTTTCTCTCGAATTCTCCCGACCGCGGTAATCTGAGCCCGTCAGATAAATTGTCAGCAAGCAACTAGGAGGACCTACAAGATGGCATACGGTATGAGCGCAATCGGAATCGGTAACGGCGGTATCACCAACCTCGGCGCGAACTTCCCCTCGGCCGCGAACGGCTACGACCTGTCCGGTTTCGGCAGCCTTTACGGCGGCGGATTGGGCGGCGGCCTCGGCACCACTGGATTGGGCGGTTTCGGTGGCTTCGGCGGTGTCGGTGGTGTCGGTGGAACCGGCCAGGCCGGTATGCAGCAAATGATGGGCATCTTGCAGGCTCTTCTCCAAATCGTAGCTCAGATGTCGCAGGGCTGGCAGGGCGCCCTGGGCGCTGGCAACGGTGCCATCGGCAACGCCGGTAACGCGGGCAACGCCGGTAACGCGGGCAACGCCGGTAACGCGGACGCCGGTAACGCGAACAACGCCGGTAACGCGGGCAATGCCATTAACGCGGGCAATACCGTGCTGCGGTTAATGCCGATAACGCAGACGCGCCGGTAACGCGGGCAACGCCGGTAACGCGGGCAACGTCGGTAACGCGGGCAACGCCAGCCAACAAATGCCGGTAACGCGGGCAACGCCGGTAACGCGGGCAATGCCGGTAACGCGGGTGGCGCAGGTGGTGCGTATGGCGGCGGCGGTGGGCCGGCGCGATGGAGCGGTAGTGGCGCCTACGGCGGCGGTGGTGCTGTTGGCGGCGGTGGTGCTGTCGGCGGTGGCGGTGGTGCCTACGGTGGCGGGGCTACGGGTGGTGCCAGCGGCATAAGCGGTGCCCTACGGTGGTGGCGCTACCGGCGGGTTCGGCCAATCTGACCCCTCTTTCCGCCAGTCCGGCAACGACGGCCTGCAGCGCTACATCGTGCCGTCGACCAGGGCAGCAGCGTCAACAACGGCAAAATCACCGCCAGCGGCGCCATCCCCACGGCCCAGGCTCGCGCCAGCACTCGTCGAAGGCTACGCCGCTGAGTTCTACGCCGGTGGTGGTCGCCTCGGGGGTACGCGGCGAGATGAGCCGCAATCTGGACGTCATCTACGCCGACAAATTCCGGGTGACCCGCGCCGCCAACAGGCCGCGACCTTCGCTCTGGTCGCCTCGCGCGCCCAAGAATGCGGGTGGCAACTATGACAACGGCCAGCAAGAAAGTTCTCGAAGCGACCGGCAACCAGGATCTCTCAGCGGCGGCGTCGGCGACAAGGACGTGCAGACCCCTCGGCGCCATCTCCACCGCCCTCAAGCGCAGCACCGGATCTGGGTCAGGTTTCCGGAGCAGACGGCAAAGATATGCTGGGTGGCAACTCCGTTAAAGATAAGGCCAAGTATGATCGCGCTATCAGCGCTATCCAAAAAACGGCGACCTGGGCAGCAACATTGAAAGGCGGCGGTGGTGCGGGTGCGGCTGGCAATGCAAAACGCCGGTAATGCTGGTGCGGCTGGTGGTGCTCACGGCGCGGGCGAGGCCGGTGCAATGGGCGGCGCCGAAGGCCAGATGATGCAGCAGCTTTACCAACTGTTGATGCAGCTCATCCAGATGATGGTGAACCCGCTGCGATGGGCCTCGGTAACGCGCCATTAGCTGGGCAACGCCGGTAACGCGGGCAATGCCGTGAACGCCGGCAACGCGGGCAACGCGGGCAACGCGGGCAATGCCGGTAACGCGGGCAATGCGGGCAATGCGGGCAACGCGGGCAGCGCGAGCAATGCCGTAACGCGCGGGCAATGCGGGCAATGCGGGCAATGCGGGCAATGCGGGCAATGCCGACAATACTAAACAACGCGGGCAATGCGGGCAATGCCGGTAACGCCGGTAACGCGCCGGTAACGCGGGCAACGCGGGCAACGCGGGCAATCGCAGGGCAATGCGGGCAATGCGGGCAATGCCGGTAACGCCAGTAACGCGGGCAACGCCGGCAACGCGGGCAAGTTACCGCGGGGCTTATGGGCGCCGGCTCGCCGTCTCCGCTCCTCGCGTCAGCACCGGCGGTTATGGTGGTAGCTACGGTAACACCTGGGGCTACGTTCGCCACTTCTTTAGAAAGTCTCAATAAGTTCGTCCTAAAATCTGGTTGACACTGACGCAAAACCCTGGGCTAACCCCGGGGTTTTGTGTTTTTGCCTCTCGGAAAATCGTTCCTTTTCGCTCCTACAGTTTGGAGCCGCCGACTCCCTTGGGAGCGGGCGTAGCGGCAATGTGAAATTCATTACACTGTCTTCCAGCCAGCTGCGTGCCAGGTCGCCCCCGCCCGGGGGGCGGTGGCGTGGTCGGCAGAGCGTCTCCGCATTCCCTGGGCGGGTTGTGTAGTGCGAATTGTGCTTTGCACACGAAAGTTTCCATGGTCTAAGGAAAAAGCGGCCGGGGCGTTGGCACTGGTCCGGCTAGTGCAACGTCCCACTTCATGCTACCCCGAAGGGAGTTGAATGCCTGAGATACCCCGCAGGCGGAGCCGCTGAACTCGAAAAGGGCCGATCCATCGGCAGATCCAAAGAGAGCGTGCTTGTGTCGGTCAAGAGCTGCTAAAGCATATACGGGAGAACTGGGCGGATCGGGTGGTCGATTTTCAGGTCAGAGCGCGGGGACACTTTGTCTACGTGGACGTCGAGTTTGCGGAGGCTGGTTCAAAAAGTTTGTCGGCCCTCTAGAACCGGACGAGCATTGCGACGAAGACGATGTTTATGACGACGATGATGACGACGAAAGGAGAGCCTGCCGCCTCTTAGCCCGTCTTCGCTCTCTGGGCAGGGTAACTGACTGGCAGATGGCTCGATACGATTGGAGCCGGGGTAGGACTTACTATGAGCCGTGCGTGCTTATGAGCGGACAGCTTTCGGAACTCCGAAGAGTGCTTCGACGCCGCCGCCTTTCCTGGCGCTGAGCGGTCAGGGAGCTTACCTTTAGTCGTCCACTCATAAGGTTTCACCAAGTTCTGCGTTGTGATGAGATATGTAACGGTTAATCCTGTCTCTGAGCTTCTCCAGACTGTCGAAGCTGGCCTTATGAAGCGCTATGTCTGCCGAGCGCACTGAACCAGAGCTCGATCTGGATTCAGCCAAGACGCGTGGGTGGGCGTAAAAGTATAGCAGCAGCCGGGATTCGGGCATAAACTACATCGTCTCATGAAGCCGATGGGTTGAGCCGTTGTCAAGAACCAGGTAGATTTTCGCCTTGGGTGAAGTCTCAAATTTTCTTGAGGGAAACTAATGAACGCCTTGCTGTCGTTTTTTTCCACCACCTCGCCGGCGACTTGGCCGGTGCGGACGTCAAAAGCAGGCCAAAGATTGAGGACTCCGTGGCGCTTATATTCCATTCCACGCGGCGCCTCTGCCGCGAGAAGCCGGAGGTCCTTGCGCACTCGCTCCAGAGCCTGAATGTTGGTCTTTTCATCGACGCTTAAAACGAACGGAAGAGTTCTTCGGCGGTTTCGAGTAAAGATCTATAATTCGATCACTTTGCCCGAAACTCTGGATCGTTGCTGTTAAGCCAGCCGCGAACCTTGTGAGGCTTTAGCTCAGCCTCTCGCAGCCAAGAGGACAAAGTCTCAATCAGAAATCGTTGATACGAGCCTGCAATCTATCAGGGCTTTGGCGAGCAAGTCCAGGCTCCACCGGCTGTAGGGCTCGTGGTGGTGTCTGCACGACCAGGGAGAACACCTCGTGCCGCACCTTGAAGTCAAAAACCCGAGGGCGCCCTGACCTTTCTTCATCGCGCAGTCCTTGAAGGCCCCAGTATTTGAACCGACTTCGCCACTTTCTGACCGTTTTCACGTCGACTCCCAGATGAAACGCGATCTCGCTATTGCTGATCCCGCGGGCCGCAGAGGACAATCTTTGCCCTGAGCACCGCCGCTGTTCAAGATTTATGGCAACGAACTACTCGTTGCGGTAGTCGGCGCGGTCCTTGCCCGCTAGCCCGGAGCACCGGGGCCACCAGTGGATGGGAATAAGCCATCAAGGATATGGTTGGCCCTGGAATTCAGAAATCTCCCAGGTAGGGACGGACTTTCCAGGATGCTGCACTAGAACATCGCCACATTCCCTGGGCGGGTTGTAGTGTAGTGCGAATTGTGCTTTGCATTACGGAAGTTTCCAATGGTCTCGAGGGAAAAGCGGCCGGAGCCGTTGGCAGTGGGTCCGGCCCAGACTTGTCGCCGCATTCCCTGGGGTGGGTTGTTGTGTAGATACAATGAGTGGACCAGCCCGCCTCTAAACGTGGATTATCTGTTGCCAGACAGCGCCACATAGTCACGTAGACTAAAAAGCAGGAGACTAGCCACCTATGAATCCGATTAGCACTAACTTTGAGTTTCCCCCGTCATTTCCGTCGGCCTGGACGTTCACAAAAAGACCATCCAGCTTGCTGCTTTGTTTAGCAGGGATTGGCTTTTTGAGCGCGTTCTCGACGGAAAACTTGGCTGACCTTCATAAGCGCTTCTTAAGTTAGCTAAAAGGCCCCGTTTCGCGCCTGTTATGAGGCCAGTGGGGCTGGCTTTTCGCCTTCACCGCTTGCTTACGGATTGGGGCGTGCCCTGTCGGGTCGTGGCTCCGTCGATGATCCCCAAAAGCCGGGCGAAAAGAAGAAATGCGATCGGCTGGACGCTCGAAGGCTAGCGGGTAATCTAGCTGCAGGCCTGCTGGTAGCCATTCACATCCCAACGTCCGAGGCAAAGCCGATCGGAACTTGGTGCGCTGTCGATTTGCCTTCCACGGAGTTACATAACTGAAACACAGGGTCGTCAAATTCCTGGACGCGCAAGGCAAACATTATCCCGCCCAAGCCTGGACGATCGCCCACCGCAGTTGGCTTGCCAATCAGATTTAACTCTCGCTGCCGACCAGATGACGTACGCTTCTACCTCGAGCAACTCTTAATGACCGAAGCCAGACTCAACGGGGATCGACATGAGAATCAGAGAAATGTCGGTGACGGTCAGAATGCACCCAGCAAGTCAAAGTGCTTTGCGGTTTCGGGGGGTCGACGTGCTGACCGCGATGGTGTTCCCTGACAGAGCTAGGAGATCTCAACCGGTTGGCTCTCCTCAACAATTGATGGCCTACCTTGGCCTGGTGCCGGGTTCATCAGAGCGGCGAATCGGGTAATCGCAGCAAGGGCATCACCAAAGTCGGCAACGCGCGTGCGTGGCACGTGCTCATTCAGGCCGCCTGGAAATACGCCAGCTATCTAGAATGACCCCGCATATGACCGCAAGCTAGCAGACCTTCCGCATGGGTGTCTGAACAGTCTCTTAAGTCCCAGAAACGATTGCATTCAGATTCCAGCATCTTGAGCGCAATCGGGAAGACGCTATCATAATACCAGCAGTCGCCCGCGAACTGGGTTGCTTCCTGGCTTTCGCAATGCGCACTCTCCAAGGAGAACTCCACCCCAAAGACGGCAACGGAGTCGCATTAGCCGCCAAGACCTTTCATAAATCACCAAAGAACACTGGGGCTAATGCTCTCTCAGAATACTAAGCCAATCAACTCAGCTTAAGTTTGGGAATCAGTTTCTGGTTCCGGGCACGTAGAGGACATCCGATTGTGCACTATGCGGCTTCGACCGCGCTCATGTTATGGACTCCCTCTCGACGGATCGGTAAGTGCGGCAACTCCGGCTGATCCGCGGATATCAGAGCTGACCAACGTCGAAGCAGCCCGGCCAGAAACTGAGACTCATTTAACGAGAAAGGCCAAGGTACGACAACGTGTAGCTTAACACTCCCTTGACAGGGTCCACTCATATCAGGCTGACCAACGTCGAAGCTTAGCCGGCCAGGAAACTGAGACTCATTTAACGAGAAAGGCCAAGGCCGACAACGTGTGAGCAACACTCCCTTGACGGGGTCCACTCATATCAGTGCAAATGGCCTTTGCATTACGGAAGTTTCCATAGTCTCAGGAAAAAGCGGCCGGCCGCTCCCACTCCTATTGCTGGAGGTCCCTTTGAGAGCCGCCGGCTCTCTGGTTTTGGAGTAGTGTGAGCGAAATCACACTACACGAGTCTTTCAGGCCAACTGCGTGCCAAGGTCGCTCCCGCCCGGCTCCTCCTTTGGGTGAAATCTGGCCCGAGGACTGGCTTTCTTTCAGTCCTCGCAGCTGCGCAATCCGCGATACTGGCGGTTGAAGAAACCAGCGGCTTGCCTTCCTGGCCCAGGGGAATACCGATCACTTCCGCCATCATGATGGAATGGTCGCCGGGGTCCTGGCGTTGGAAAGCTTGCACTCGTAGGCGGGCAGGCAATCGGTGAATTTGCTTCAAGGGCAACATGGCGGGAGTGCACCTGGCATACAAAAACAACCCTCAACGACAGCGGTTTCAGAACAGCTAACCCTGGCTTCCCGATGTATCCACTTGAAGAGGCGGCCGCGCGGTCCACAATTCAGGTTCTGGGAGAAGTTCCCCCACCGCCTCTCGACCTCGACGCCACCTGGGCCAAGTGGGTGCATTCAGTGAAGTGCACTGTATGTGGCGAATCTCGCCAAGCCGAGGCGGAAGGTTGTCGCCTCGACCGCCTCGCTACTGCTCAGGCCCCGGCTCCGATTTGCACGCGTTTCTTAGACTCGTCGATATAGCCGTAGCCCAGAGCGTCATCCACCAATTCCCAGGTTTTGGGTGCAAAAGCATAGTCCGGCCCGTGGTGCAGGACACCATTGTCTTTCAGTTGGCGATAGTGGGCCAGAGCCTGGCGGAAGCTGTCGCGCTTTTCGATGCGCCGGGCGGCGAAAGGCACGGCGTACCTCCAGAATTCGCTGTCGTAGGTAGAGCCGCCCTGATAGTAGTAGCTGATCGTATCTTCCATCTGGGTCACGGCTGTGATGAAAGCGGCGTTGGCCTGAAGATCCGTGGCCTGGCCGATGACCATGTCGTAGAAGAGGCGAACCGTATAGATGTAGAGGAAAATCGAATTGGCGATCAGCGGTTCGAAGAAAAGCGCCTGGTTGCCATTCTTGCCAACCCGACCCTGGAAGACGGTGTTGGAATAGTAGCTTTGGAATTTGTATTCGGCCGTCTTGATCCCGCGCCCGGTGGCGGCATCGATCTCTTTGCTCCCGAGGATACGCAACATATCCTGCTTGGCCTCTTCGGGATCGATGAGTGTATCGTTATACATGTAGCCGAAGGTCTTGCGCGACTGCAGCGGCACCCCGAACATCCAGCCGCCCTTGGTGGCTATGTGGTCGGTGTAGGGCTCATAGGTAAACTGGCCGGGCATCAAGCTGTGGATCCAGGCGCGGTTGATCGGAGAGCAGTCGCTCATGGTGTAGTTGGTAAAGTCCGAAGGGAAGCCCATGCAGTTCAGAATATAGTCGAATTCGTGTTCCTGGCCGTCGATGGTCAGCACCACCCGGTCGGGCTCAGGTTTAATCGCCTGCACGTCTCCTTCGATCTGGCTGTATTTCTTTGGCCATAATTTGGGCAACCGTTCGAAGGCAAACTGAGCGAATCCAGAATTGTTAAAATGAATGGCGGTATTTCCGTCCAGCAGCGGATTGACCCAGGAATGCTCGCGCCATTCCATGAACTTGCTACCGAATTTTAGAGTGGCGTCGAGGGCCGCCATATCTTCGGAGTTGCCCAGGCAAAAGTTCAGGCCGCGCTCCAGCAAACCTACAAAGCCGCCGTTAGTGCTTTCTCCGATACCCAGAATAGGCTTTTTCGGGTTGTGAATGGAGACGATGTCCCAACTGTTATCGAGCCAGGTGCAGAGATGTGCCAGGCTCAAGATGCCGGCCGAGCCGGCCCCGATCACCCCAATTTTTTTGCCCATGAAATTCCCCTCCGATCGCTGTTGAGCCGCGTTTCTCCGTCGTTCCGGCGGCTTCGAGGAGCCCACTCAAATCCCTTGCTCCATGATTTTGCCTACCTCGACCAGACGTTTGACCAGGCGCAGCAGTTTTTTCTTGTTCTCGGGGTCGGGCGCGAAGGCTAAACCCAATCGGTAGACCCCGTAGTCGGGCGCGCAGCGGCGCACGATGGCGCGCATTACTAAATTTTCAAACTCGACTTCTGTGGCCGCACCTACTTCCAAAGGTTGTAGCGAGGAAATCCGGGCGCCCGTAGTCGAGAGATCGGTGACCTTGATGTCCTGCTTCTTTCCCCCGATCAGCGCTTTGCCGGTTAGTTGGCAGCGAGCGCGCATATGCCGCCGCTGATTGCGGCGGCTACCCGCCTTGAAGACTTTTTGCAGAATCGGCTTCACCCAGGAACGCCGCATGTTGTCCAAAGTGTCTTCAAAGCCCACGGCCATAGTGAAAATTTGCTCGCCTTCCCGGCGTACCCAGCAGATGGCTCCGCCGACAGTGTCCAGCTCGGCTTCATACATCGGCTCCACGTAGCGCAGGCGGATGGGCTGCCCGCGGCGCAAGACCTTTTTGACAAAGGGTCCGCGAATTTTCAGCTTGAGCCCTTGCGGCCCCGCGTCGACGCAACGGGCCAGGTAACTGCAACCGGGAGCTTGGACTTCGATCTCGAAATCACAACGAACGCGAAACGCTTGACGCCGCTCTTCGCCATCCCAGTCTGGTATTCGTTTGAGAAGGTTGCCGAAGAGGGATTGAAACCACCCCATAGTCGGGTTGGATTGTTCGCGATGGTCGGAAACCCTGGCGATGAAAGGATAAAAATGGATATCGACACTCAGTTTGCTCAGGCGACTTTGAATCTGCTGCGCCATGTAGCCATGTCCGCGCCTCTTCCCGTCATTCAAACCCTTAAGGACCAGTTGGAGCGGCGCTACAGCGAGATTTTGGAGCCGCTCCACCCGGGAGTCGATTTTCTGGTGCGGGCCAGTTTGGAGGGGGAATTCGAGGCCGTCATGCCGCTGGTTCAGGGTATGCTGACGGTGGGCGGAGGGCCGCCTTCAGTGCAAGCGATCGAAGAGAACTTCGCTGCTTCGCCTCCAACCGTGGAACTCAAGCGCCCCCCGCAACAGAGTATCAGCCAGTTTCGCGGAGCCGGCAAAGCCTATCGCGACGTCTTTCGCAATTCGTAGGAAATAAATAGGCCCGGGACGTCTACCAGGAACATCCCGAGCCAGGGGGAGCGGCCGAGGAACCGCGAACGCCAGCGCTCTTAGCGCTTGAAAAAAATTATCCTCTTTTTGAAGAAAATTCTTTCCACGCTCCCAATGGTTGGCACTTGGGGCACCAGAAGGTGGCCCGCGCGGCCAAGCCTTGATGACGAGATTCTATCGGTGTGCCACAGCGCAAGCAGCCCAACCCTGCGCGGCCGTAAAGCCAGACCCGCGCCCGGTTGCCCGGCCCGGGCCGGGAGGCGTCGTGCGTGGTGGTGCGCGGCCAGCCACCTAGATTCAGCTGCAACAAGCGCCGGCCTCGCCAGAAGAGATCGCGCAACTGCTCCGGACGGCACACCGAGCTGGGGCTGAAGGGATGAGTCCCGGCCAGCGGTCGAAACGGGTTGCCTTTCCCTTCCGGCAACGGGCCCAACAGGCATAGTTCGCTCTTATAGACATTGCCCAGGCCGGCCGCGATGCGTTGATCGAGCAACACTTCGCCCAGCAGCCGGTCAGGTGGGCAGAATTGGCGGGCTCGCTGCTGCACCCAATCCCAGTCGGGCTCCTCGCCAGCCAGCAGGTCGGGGCCCAACTCGGTGAGAATCGGGTGTTTGGCTACCTCCGCGGCGTTCAGCAGCTCGACATCCTTGGGCTGCAGGCAAACGAAGACTTCTTTCTCCGTTTCCAGGCGCAAGTGCACTTCGCCCCGATTTTTCCAGGGCTGAGGATAGCGGTGCCAGGAACCGTGCATACCTAAGTGCACTCGCAAAGTTCGGCCGTTGTCGAAGACGATCAGACAGTGTTTTCCCCGGGCATGCACCGATTTTATGCGGGTGGCCTGCGCAAAAGGGCGCACTCCTCCGCGCAATTCCACGCGCCGCAAGGATTGATCGCGCAATTCTTGATCGAGCACGCGGGCCACTTTGTGAACCGTATCTCCTTCGGGCATCCAGACCACTGAGTTCTGGGGGAAGACGGTAGTCCCCCCTTGCTCGGTTCTCCGCTTCTGAAGGTGCCTGCTGCAGGAAACGCGGATGGGACGACACAAACATCGGGGTGACTAAGTCAGCCAAAATTCTGGTGGTCGAAGATGACCCCAATATGCTCAGCGCGCTGGGCTCCGTCCTGCAAAGTCAGGGATACGAAGTGGTCACGGCCAACTGCGCCGAAGACGCGGTAGCCCTCTCGGCCGCTCAGCAGTTCGATTTGATCGTGACCGACATCCGCATGGGTGAGGTGGACGGTCTGCAAGCTCTCGAGAAAGCTCGGCAGGTTCAACCTGAAGTGGGTGCGCTGGTGGTTTCCGGCTACGCCAGTGAAGAAGAAACGCTGCGCGCCGTGCAGCTCAACGTGGGCGGTTATCTGAAAAAGCCGTTCAAGATGCGCGACTTTCTCGATCAGGTGCAGCAGATTTTGGAGCGCCGCCGCGTCGAGGCTTTGCGCTTTCAGGAGAAGGCCGGTTACAAGAAGTCCCTGCTCAATTGCTATGAGACCTTGCTGCAGGTCATCGACCTGACCGGAGTGGTGGCCAATCAAGGCACTCTCTTTCATCTCCCCGATCTGGCTTTTCGCATGGCTCAGTCGGCCGGCATGGCGGGAGAGTTGTGCGCCCAGATCCGTTTGGGCCTCGCTCTGCGCTTAAGCTCTCATCTCGGGCCCCTGCAAACCGATGAATTCCGCGAGGGGTTGCGCGGCTTCCCCGGCTTGTACCGGTTGGTGACTCAGGGGCAGTTGAGCGATCAGCCGCTGGCCCTGGAGAACGTGTTGGTGCAATGGGCTCTGCAAAGCCAGGATGGAGCCGATCCGCCGCCCTCTTTGCGTCCCCACTACGAAGCGGCTTCAAAATCGGCCGGCCCGGTCATCAGCGGCGGCGGCATCGTGGCCCAACACGTTTCCCAGCAGAGTTTGCTGCATCTGGCTCGTACTTTGGAGCGAGCCGGGGATGGCGTCAACGCGCGCCGCGCCTACGAAGAGATGTGCAAGTATCCCCTGCCACCTTCGGAGGAGATCGAGGCGCAGATGGGTCTGGCTCGCCTGGCTCTGCGCGAGGGCGAAACCGAACGCGTGGCCACGCTCTTTGAACGGGCTCGCCAACTGGCCAGCGGCCTGAACCCGGCTGCCCAGGCTCACCTTACCCTGGAGCAAGGCCGCTGGTTGGTGGAAATGGCCTCTCCGCAGGCTTTGGGCCAGTTGGAACTGGCCGCTCGCCAGTTTGAAGTGCTGGAGCTGGAGGCTGGCGCCGCCGAATCCCGCCTGGCTCTGAAGCTTCTTCAAGGCCAGCCGAATTTGGACGGCTCCCTGCAGGTGCTGCTGCGGCCCGAATATCGCGCTGAACTAACCCATGCTTCGGAATGGCTGCTGCCCCTGGCCCTGGAGAAAAAGGCCCAGCCGTTGGAAAGTCTGCGCGCCTGGGTCAGCCGCAGCTCCCCGGAAGTAGCTCGCCGCTGGAGTCAGCTCAGCGAGGTGGCCAAGTCCTATCTGCTCAGCCTGTTCGATGACGCCAAGCTAGGCTTGCCCGAGGAATTGACTCGTCCGGCTCAGGATGATGCCGACCCGGGCATTCGCGCCCAGGCTGCTCGTATGACGGCCAGCGAAGGCGGTCCCACCACCCTTCTGGAAATCCACTCGCTGGGATTTTTCGAAGTCTTCATGGGCAGCCGGCGCGTGGCCGAGTCGGACTGGAAGACGCAGAAGGTCAAGTTTTTGCTGGCCTACCTGTGCAGCCAGGAAGCGGCCACCGAAGACCAGCTGCTCGAGTTGTTCTGGCCCGACAGTTTGAATTCGGCCAAGAAAAGCTTGAATCACGCCCTCTCCACTCTGCGTTCAGCACTACGCTCGGGCCTGGGGTTGGAGCCGATTTCGCGTGAACGCGGAGTGGTTCGTATGAACCCGCAGGTTCCGTTCTGGCACGACCTGACCGAGTTGGAAAGCGCCTGGACGGCCGCGCGCGCTTTGCCTGACGGGGAAGGCCGTGTGCCGGGCTATCGCCGGGTGGTCTCCCTTTACCGTGGGCCTTACCTGGAAGGCTGCTACGCCGACTGGGCTCTCAACCGCCGCAAAGAGCTGGAAAGTCGCGTAGCCGAAGCCGCCTTCCAGATCGCTCAAGTAGCCCTGGGTGGAGAGAATGCCCACGAAGCGGTCGAGTTCAGTAACCGCGCCTTGAACCTCGACCCCACCCGCCAGGATGTACTGTGCATTTCCTTGCGCGGGCACATCCTGGCCGGACGTCCGGCGGCGGCCGTGGCCCAGTATGAACAATACGCCAAGTGGCTCAAGCAAGAATTTGAAGCGGAACCGACCATCGACGTCATGCGCGAATACCACCGCGCCCGCCTCGGACTCAGCTAATAGGCTGAGTTTTCTTCCAGGCGCACGATCTGAAAGAAGGTGCCGGGGACGTGTCCTTCATTCACGTCCAACTCGGCGCGAATGCTGTAGCGGGCGTTGGAATCCTTGGGATGGCCCACACTGGTGATGATGATGATCTGGTAGGGTGGTTCCATCCAGCGCCGGTCGATGGTGACTTCGTAGGAGCCCACCTCCTTGGTGGTGCTGTTGAGCTCGTAGACCGGTTCGCGGAAACTGTATTCGTCATGGTAGCGGTTATCGGGCGGCGGATAGAGCAGGTCGTGCTGCATTTTTACACGAGTGTTTTCGATGCCGGCCATGGCCAGTGACTTGGCGGCGATGGCATCGGCGGAAAGGCGGGCCAGCCGATAACGATAAGACTGCTTGGTCATAAAGCCGATACCGAGCACCAGCAGCAGCGTACTGATCAGCAAGGCCAGCACCAGGGCGAACCCTCGCCGTCGCTTCATATCGGCATCACCGCGCTGTAGCGGACCAGATCGCGAGGCTTGCCTTTGCTATCGACCCATTTTAGTTCCAGCCGGTAGGTGCCGTCGCCCTGACCGGTGACGGTGAAGCTCTCCAGATCGCCGAGCAGACGGATGCTTTCGGTCGAGCCGGCCAGGGTGGTGCACAGCAGCACTCCATCGGAGCCCACTTCGAAACGCCGTTCATTCAAGTAAAGAGGATCGTCCGCTGTCCAGGACCCGGTCGTGGCCGGTGGATTGGGAAGGCGACCGGCGTTGCTGGATGGATCCCAGCTCTGCAGGCGCAAGCGGTGCGAGCTGCCGCTAAGGCTCGGTTCCAGAATTTCCTTGCTGCTGCGCAGAGCCTGCCCGATGCGTTCGAGCGCCTGATGGGCGCCCATGCGCTGGTCATGGTCTTTGTTGTAGACGGACTCCTGGCGA
Organism: Vulcanimicrobiota bacterium; assembly: GCA_019637395.1. Taxonomy (GTDB): domain Bacteria; phylum Vulcanimicrobiota; class Xenobia; order Xenobiales; family JADMJV01; genus JADMJV01. The sequence goes on along the minus strand of JAHBVR010000006.1, from coordinate 16,815 downwards.
ATGTTCTTGGCCAGTTCCGCCACCAACAGGAGCATCACCCCGATCATCCAGAGAGTGACCAGGGTTTCGATCAGGCTTGTTCCCCCCCGCTGCTTCTTCATGGTCCCGGCTCGAGGGTGACGCCCAGGCTTCCCGTCCAAATTTTGCCCATGATGCGGGCATCCGCCTCGACCGAGACGTCGCCGGCCGAGGGTTCGATGACTCCGAGGTCATTTTCGCGCGTGTCGGTGTGGCTGATGCTGTAACTGCGGCCGTCGCGCGATTGCCCTCCGGAGTTGGCGCGGCCCGTCCCACTGCGCACCCGCCATTCAAAACAACAGGGGGGCAGCTTGCGTCCGGCGCCGTCGAAGGCTTCGGCGGTAAAGGCCCGCGATTCGCCCACGGCCATGGGGGTACCCAGCGGACTGGTAACCACCACATGAGGATCTCCGGCCGTGGTATTGGGGGTGGGTGGGGCGATCAACGTCCAGATTATGATACGGCCCACCGGTGAAGTCACATCGCGGGCGGCCTGGATGCGTACGGTCACGGAACCTTTTTCCATTTCGCGGGGAGCCGAGAAAGCCAGTTCGGTCGGATTGTCCGGAGAGAGAATCTTTTGATTCTCGACTTTGATATCGACTCGGGCCTGCAAACCGGGGAAATCCGGTTCGCTCAACAGGCGGCCGTCCCAGGCTCCCCAGCTTCCCGAATAATTGGCGGGAGTTCGGGCCCAAACGCGGATGTCGGCCATGACCTTGTCAGCCAGGGCGGCCGCCTCCAGCAGCGATTCGGAACGCTGTTGGTAGCGGTTGCTGCGGTTGAGTAAGGCGGTGACCAATAAAAGGCTTCCGGTCAGAATGACCAGAGCAACGATTGTTTCCACCAGACTGGATCCGCGTCGTGAGACCGAACGTGCCACCGGGAGGAGTTCGGGCGAAATCAGGTAAAACCCTGGCTGTGTCTAGCTCGCCGCCGGGACGCGGTCTGACCCCGGGACAACGCCCCTCAGGGGAGGCGGACCCGGGCCGCGTGCGTTCCGGACTGGAGTCGCCGGAGTGGATGAATCGGGTCCGCTTGCCGGGCTCCGAAGTGGTGATTTTTACCCGGCAATTGCAGGTGCTGCTGGGTAGCGGCGTGCCCATCGCTCGGGCTCTGGAAGTTTTGGCCGAACAGACCGACCGCGCCGACTCGGGTGAGGTTTTCTTCAGCCTGCAGCGCCTGGTGATGGAGGGTCGCTATCTCTCGGCCGCGTTGGCGCGTTTCCCGGCCGTCTTTTCGGCCATGTATATCGGCCTGGTTCGCGTGGGCGAGCAAACCGGTCAACTGACCGACAGCATCTCGCTGCTGGCCGAGTGGATGGAAAGAGACCAGGAGGTGCGCCAGAAGATACGCGGCGCCCTGACCTATCCGGTGGTGGTGGTGGTGGTGGCCGGGCTGGCCGTATTTCTGCTCATGAATTTGTTGGGGCCGCTGTTTCTGGAAATGTTCGCCGAAGACGGCAGGCCGCTCCCCTGGCCCACCAGGCTGGTCTCGCAACTGGTGGAAGTGCAGCGTAAGCCCTGGTTCTGGTTGTCCTTCGTGGCTCTGCTGGTGCTATTCGTACGCGCCAGTCGTTCATGGGTTTTGAACCCCCATTGGCGTCTGTGGGTTTGGGAACGCGCCGCCGCCCTTCCCGGAGTGGGGGGAATGCTGGTGGCGGCCACCTGGTCGCGTTATTGCGCCGCCCTTTCCATCCTGGCCGCCTGCGGAGTGCAGCCGCAACGTGCCTATCGCTTTGCCGCGGAAGTCAGCGGCGATCCCCGCTTGATCATCGACTCGGACTTGCTGGTGCAATCCGTGATCGAGGGGGAAACGGTGAGTGCTCATATGTATCTGAAGCCCGAGCTCTACCCCCGCATTGTCACTTCTTCCATGGAGATGGCCAATGACACCGGCCAGGCCAAGCCGGTGATGGACTACCTGACCCGTTTCTATCGGGAAGATCTGGAAATGCGCCTGCAGATCCTGCAAGGTTTGATTGAACCTCTGCTCTTGCTGGCCACCTCGGCCATCCTGCTGTTCCTGATTCTCGCCCTGATGATGCCGCTCTATGGGCGTTTGCAGGAGGCTGCATGACGCCCGACATCGCTCTCCATCCCGCCGTGCTGGCGGGCTCAGGATTGATTTTGGACCTGCAGGCGCAACGCACTCCCGTCGGTCTCTACCGAACTTCCTTGCCGTTCTACCTGGCTATGGTCTGGTTGGGTTGGTGGCCTCTGGCCCTGGTTCTGACCTTGCTGGGACTGTTTCTGTTGCCTGCCGTGAAGCACGAACGCAAATCGGTGGCGGTGGGCGTCCTTTATGTCGGAGCTGGAAGCCTGATTCTGCTGGGCTTCCCTGGCTATCAACTGACCCTGGCGGCGGTGGCGGGGCTGGGCAGCCTCTGGGGCCTGGCCTCCCTGGCCACGCTCAAGAACGATTTGCAGCAACGCCGTCTGCGAGCGGCTTTGCTCGGATTCCAGTTGATCTGGCCGTGGGCTTTGCTGGTCACCGTGGTGGGCCCCCTGCAGGCCCTGGTCGTGGCCGGACTGCTCTATTGTCTGGCGGCCGGAATGGTCAACGCCATCCACAGGATTTACGCCACTCAGGCCACTGAAGCGATGTCTCAGCGAGAGCGTTCCGAAGCGGCCCTGGCTGAGGCTCGCCAGCAGTTGACCGAACAGCAGGTAACGCTGGCCATGGAAGCCCGCCAGCGCCGCATCGTGGAAAAGCTGGCCGAGCAACTGGCCGAAGGCCCCACCTTCGCCGACACCCAGAAAGCCGTGCTGGATACTTTGGGCCGGCTGCTGGTGGCCCGCTCGGTGGTGCTCTTTCTGTGGCATCCGACCGGCTCGATGCTGGAACCGACCTGTTGGAATTCGCCGGAGTCGGAAAAGCTCTATCAGGCCAGCTTTCCCGGCTTTATCGATCCGCTGGTGGATCTGTGTTGGAGTCGAGGCCGGCTGGTGCGCCGTCAGGGCGACGGACAACTGATGAGCGATGTTTTTCGCTCCGAAGATCACGCTCTGGCCGTGCCTTTGCCCGAAGTCGGAGTCATTTACGTGGGCCGGGAGGGACATCCATTCTCGCCGGCCGATTGCCAGCTTTTGGAATGGGTGGCGGAGAAGGCGAACCTGGGCCTGCGCGCCGCCTGGCGCCATCACCACCAGTTGGAGCAACAGCGCGAGCAGTCCAGCCTGAACGTTCAATTAAGAGAACATGTGCAGCTCTTGGAGAGGCTGGTGCAGGGCACTGGTTGGCTCAGCAGCCAACTGACTTTGCAAGGCACCATGTTGGCCTTGGAACGTGAGCTGCCCAGACTTCTCGCTCACGACTACGCGGCCGTTTTCCTGGGACCGCCGGATAACCTTCAGCTCGTCCACTGCTGGTGCCGGCTCGAGGGAGCGGAGATCGACCCGCTACCCTTTCAGCGTATTGCCAGCGTGTCCTTGCAACGCTCCACCAGCCTGCTTTACTCAGATATGGAGGGGCAGGCGATGTGCAGTTCCTTGTGCGTGCCTTTCGTCGAAGAACCTACCGGAGTGGTCCTGGTTGCCCATCATCAAAAGGATGCTTACCAGCGTGAGCAACTGCAGCTTTTGACTTTGCTGGCGCTTCAGCTAAGCGTCACTTTGCGCAACGCCCAACTTTACGAAGAGGTGCAGCAGCAGAAAATTCGCCTGGAGCAGTCCCAGGCGCAGCTCATTCAGTCCAGTAAACTGACCGCCATCGGCCAGCTCGCCGCCGGCGTGGCTCACGAGCTCAATACTCCGCTGGGAGCGGTCTCGCTCTCTTTGGACTTGATGTCGCTGCAACATCCTGACGGAAACCGGCACATCACCAATGCTCAGGGCGCCGTCGAACGAGCCCGGGGAATCGTGGACAAACTGCTGGTCTACTCGCGGCGCACCCACCTGGCCGAACCCGAACCTGTTCACCTGGCCGACGTGATCGTGGGCGCCAGTGAACTGGTCCAGTCCAAGATTCGCTCACAGAGAGTGACCCTGACCACCCAGACCGAGGTCAACCCGGTGGTCCAGGCCAAACTGGTCGAACTCCAGCAAGTGGTGGTCAATTTGATGATCAATGCCGTCGATGCCTACGACGAGGCGGCTCAGGAGCGCAAGCTGACGGTCGCCTGCGGCCAGGACGGACGGGGCTCTTTCATCACCGTGCGAGATTTTGCCGGGGGTATTCCCGATGAAGTCCAATCGCAGATCTTCGATCCCTTTTTCACCACCAAGCCCATCGGTAAAGGCACCGGGCTGGGCCTGTCCATCAGTAAGGAGATTTGCGCCCAGTACGGTTGTGACCTGAGCTTCGAGACGAAAATGGGATTCGGTACAACGTTTACGATGCGGTTCCCCGGCGGTGCCCTCAGTTAACAATCCGGGCAGTTGTTTGTGCCGATTTTGCGAACCTTCTGCTATTATCTCCATGTGACTACGAGGGGGAAGCGACTCAAGCGGTGGGGTTTGAGCCTGGCCGAGCTGATTGTATCCTTGGGCCTTTTGGCTCTGGGAGCTGTGGTTTTGGCGCAAGGATTCATGAACTTGCGGAGCAGTCGAGTTCACGTCAAGGCCGAGGCCGAGCAATTGGCCGAGTTGATGCGCACTCTTCGCCAGCAGGCGATCACCGAGAACCGCCCTTTGGGCCTGGGCTTTCCCACTCAGGGCGGCTCACGCGCCGCCAGCAACGGCTACTACCAGTTGGATGGAGAGCAGCATCCCAAAGTGTTGCGCCGAGTCGTCATGGGCCGCGAGCGAGGGGTCCAGGTGAGCGGCTGTTTTTGGCCCGAGATGCCTTTCACGCCGCCGCCCACCAGTACTTTCAGCAATTCCAGCTATGTCCTGGGCAACTGGCAGGTTCCTCATCCTCAGGACGGCATCCTGATGTTCTTACCCAGCGGGGAAGTTCTCACCAATTTACCCACTGTCCAGGGCGAAGCGGCGGTGGTGCTCGGCTATGCGATCGAGGGATCTCCCGGCACGGTCGGAGGCCGGCCGGCCATGCAATTGCAGCGAGTCAAAGGTCCGGTGGTGGTCTGGTGCTCGTTGTTTGGGGAAGTGCGTTTGGAGGGTGGCCTGAGCGGCGCCGCCGCGCGCGTCAGTGACACGGTGGCCGCCGGCGCGGCCGCCGACGTGCCGCCCTTGACCGGTAGTTCCAACAGCAATCCGGCTTTCGTTGCTCAACCTATGCAGACCAATCTTCTCGAAGTCAGCCCCCCCGCCAATCTGAATACCCTGCCCACGGTGGCCGGCGGAATGACCGGCACTCTGCGCAGCAAACGCTACCTTTCGCTGAAGGTGACGGCTCGGGATTCGGATGGCGACGCCCTCTGGTGCAGTTGGACGCAGAGGGGAGGGACCGCCGGCACCTTCACCAAGACCGAAGATATCCGTATGGTGTATGACCCCAAAATCGATATGTGGGTGGCCACCTGGGCCTGGCATCCTCCTGATGGTGCCGGCGCGGGTGATGAGTTTCCTCTGGAAGCCACCATTGATGACCATCGCGGCGGGACGGCCACGCTTTCGGGCTTGATTTCCGGCAACGGTCACTTCCGCATCTTGCGGCCGGGCAAACTGGCTTTCCGACGCGACTCGGATATTTGGGTTTCCAATTGGGATGGCTCCGATCCCGTCATCGTGGCCAAGGGTCTGGAAAAACCTCGTTGGAATCACGATGGCAACGCAATCGTATGCCGCAATGGTACCAATGGTATGGCCGTGGTCACTCCCGACGGCCGCAGACGCACCGATGTGTGTACCCTGGGCGGCGCCAGTTGGATGAGCCCGGGCAGCTTCAATCGTTACGACAATCGCATCTTGCTGGCCAGCGAATCGAGCGGCACAATCAGTGTTGGCGAGATCAATCCTTGGGACTCGGGACAGACCCCTGCGGCCTGGCCCGATCCCTCCAACTTGCTGAGCAATTTCCCCAGCGGCTCCCAGCCCGTGGTGGACTGCAATCCTTCGGACAGCAACCAGGTGATCATTTCGCGCTCCGACGGCAATATTGGAACCATGGTCATCCTGGATAAATCGGAGTCAGCCAACTCCCAAGTTCTGACCCTGACCGGCAGCGAGGCCAGCTACTGTCCGAATGGAGAGATCGTCTACCGTTCGGCCGCAGGACAGATCTCCCGGGCCGCCATCACGGCCACCGCGCCCGGTCCCACCGCCAGCGTCAACAATGCTCACTTTCCCAGAGTGGCCGGAGCCGACGGCCGAGCCGTGGTCAGCGGCGACGATGGCGGACCGAACTGCATCCTCTTCATGGACGGCAACAATCTGACCGGACCTCTGAAGCTTTTCAGTTTTCCCGAGCCGACCAGCGACCCCGACTGGGCAGACTAATTTGTTACAATGCGGCAACATGTCCCAGGACTGTTTTTCTCTCCCTTACCTCCGGCTCCCTAAGATAAATAGACAGAGAGAAACAGAGCAAGTCAGAGGAGCAAGTGACAATGAATATCCAGAACTTTTTTTCCACCCCGGCTATCCAGTTTGTGCGCCCGATGGGCCAGCCGGCTGTTCCCGCCGTCCGTCCTATCGAGCCTATCGAGACTCCGGTTGCTCCCGCCGTTGAGCCTCAAGTAGCCCTCAAGTCCTGGCTTTCTCAGTATGCCAGCGGCCGCGACCACGGCCTCTACGAGCGGGTCAGCGCCGACCCCAGTTCCGAAGGTACGCTCTTCCGCCGCGGGCTGATGATTTCGGGCGTGGTTTCGCTGGCCTGATAAACAGGGCACATGTTCGAGCATGTTGCTCGATCGCCGTGGGCGAGCCCTGGCCACCCTTCGCCTTTCGGTGACCGATCGGTGTAATTTGCGTTGCACCTACTGTATGCCCGAGGCCCACTACACCTGGCTGGAAAAGCCGCACCTGCTCAGCTTTGAAGAGCTCACGCGTGTGGTGCGGCTTTTGCGCGTCCAGGGGCTGGAAAAGGTGCGCATTACCGGAGGCGAGCCTTTGTTGCGCCAGGAATTGCCCAAGCTGGTGGGAATGCTGGCCCAGAGCGGCGTTCCCCAGTTGGCTCTGACCAGCAACGGAGTGCTGCTGGAAAAGCAGGCGGAGGCCCTGCGGGCCGCCGGTCTGCAGCGCCTGACCGTCAGTCTGGATACTTTGCGCCCCGAAGTTTTCAGCCGTCTGGCCCAGCGCTCCGAAATCGCCAGCGTACTTTCCAGCCTCCGGTTTGTCCGTGGGCTCGGATTCCAGGAGTTGAAGCTCGACACAGTGGTGGTGCGCGGCGTCAACGATGGGGAACTGGTGGATCTGGTCCGTTTTGCCGGCGAGATCGGAGCCGAGATCCGCTTCATCGAGTATATGGACGTGGGCGGCGCCACTCGCTGGGAGCCCGGCCTGGTCGTTTCCCAAGCAGAGATTCTCGAGAAACTGCGGGCCGGTTATGGCTCGGCACAGCCCCTGGCGGGCCGGGGCTCGGCTCCGGCCGAGCGCTTTCGGCTGAGCAACGGACAGGTGGTCGGAGTAGTGGCCTCGGTCACCCGGCCTTTCTGCGCCGACTGTGACCGCCTGCGCCTGACCGCCGACGGGCAATTGCTGCTCTGCCTGTATGCTCGGACCGGTCTGGATCTTCGCCAGCTCTTGCGCTCCGGCGCCGGCGACGACGAGGTCAGTGGACGCATTGCCGAGTTCTGGATGAGCCGCCAGGATCAGGGGGCGGTGGACCGAACCCGTGTGCGCCGGCGCTCCGGCTATGTCAGCCTGAAAGAATTGCGCGCCGATCCACGTTTGGAGATGCATACCCGCGGTGGCTAGTAAAACAAAAGGGATCGCCGCCCGTCGCGAACGCGAGCGGGAGGCCTTGCGCCAGAGCATTTTAGAAGCTGCTCGAGAGCTCTTTCGCCAGCAGGACTACAGCAGCGTGACGCTGCGTAAGATTGCCGAACGGATCGAGTATTCTCCCACCACCATCTATTTGTATTTTAAGGATAAACATGCCCTGGTCATGGAGTTGATCGCCGAGGGCTTTGAACAATTGCGCCAGCGTATGCTCAACGGGCAGAGCGCGGACCCGGTCGAGACTCTCAAGCGTTCCTCGATGGAATATTTGCGTTTTAGCCAGGCTGAGCCACATTACTACCGGCTCATGTTTCAGCTGGAGGACCAGGAACTCAACGAGCGCTGCCGGGAGAACGATCAGCGCCTCTCCGAGAGCTGTTTTGTTTTCTTGACTGAAAATATCGGGCGCTTGCGCCAGGCCGGCGTGTTGCGCCCCGATTTGAGTGATTTGACTATAGCCCATTTGCTCTGGTCGGGATTGCACGGAGCCGCCTGTCTGGATCTGGCCAACCTGCTCGACCGGCTGCCGGACGAAGAACGAGAGGTGTTTTTCGAAAGGGTGGTGGACCGCCTGGCCGACAGCCTCACAGCAGGGCGCGCCTGACCGCCGCGCGAAACCGCCCGCTATGAAGGATCAAGTTTGTTGGGTGACGGGCGCCTCGGCTGGGATTGGGAGAGCGGTGGTCCAGCGCTTCGCCGAGGCGGGGGCCAAAGTGCTGGCCATGGCGCGGCGCGAAGAGCGACTGGTGGAATTGCGCGACCAGTTCCCTGAGCAAGTGCGGGTGCTGGTCTGCGACGTCACCGACGAAGAAAAGCTGCGCCGTTCCTTGTCGGAGCTGGAGGCTCCCTTTCACGAACCCTCGATCCTGGTTAACAACGCCGGGGCCGCCTTTGGACTGGAAATGGCCCAGTCGTCGCGCTGGATTGATTGGCAGCGTATGATCGACCTCAACGTCACCAGTCTGGTGTGTATGACTCACTATGTGCTGCCCGGAATGGTTGAGCGTAACCGCGGGCATATTTTGAATCTGGGCTCGGTGGCGGGAACCTATCCCTATCGCGGGGGACAGGTCTATGGCGCCAGCAAAGCCTTTGTCGAACAATTTTCGCTGGGATTGCGCTGTGACTTGCTGGGCAAGCAGGTGCGCGTGACCAACATCGAGCCCGGCGCGGTCCAGTCCGAGTTCGCCACCGTGCGTTTCGAGGGTGATGCCGAGAAGGCGGCCAAAGTTTATGAAGGTTTTCAGCCGCTGACGCCGGCCGATATCGCGGAAACCGTCTTCTGGTGCGCGGCCCTCCCCGCTCACGTCAATATCAATCGTCTCGAGGTCATGCCGGTGATGCAGGCCTCAGCGGGCTTTGTCTGGCATCGGGATGACCCTTGATGAGTGGCTGGAGCACTATCCCGAGAGTCCTTTGGGCGTGCTGGTCGGTCTGCTGAACCAGTTGCGCGAAGGCGAGCGGGATTATGAGTCCTTCGAGCAATCGCTGGGCGTTTTTGACGAGTTTTTGCAAGAATGGGCGCAGTCGGTTACCGAGCAAGACGCCGAAGGTGAGGTTTCCCAGGGACTCTTGCGCGCTCTCCAGGGACTGGCCGACTCGGCTGCCGGACTCAGGGATTATGCCGAAACAGGCGATGAGGAAGTGGCCGACGCCTCCATGGCTCAGGCGGTGGAATCGCAGGAGTTGCTGTTGGAGATGTTGGAGCTCAGCCAGGAAGCTTTTTGAATCCACTTCAAAGTTAACCAGGATGTGTTCGATGTTCATGGTATTTTGTTCGAACAAACTGGTGTTCTTGTTCTGGGGATTCTACCCGATCGAGTAACGCCACAGGTTTCCTGGAGGCTCTCAGTGACACCATCCGCCAAACAAAGGGAAGACGCAGCGCCCCTTAGATCCAGTCCGTTGTCCCTGCCCAAGGGGCGCTTGCTGCAGTTGTTGCAGGCATGTCTGGAGAGCCAGACCATGGAGGAATTGCGCACCCGTCTGCTGCTGGTCAAAGAACTGCCGCCTGGGTGCGGCTCCGCCGTGGTCACAGTCCGCTTTGGACTCTGGCATGACCAGTTGCGTCAGATCCGTGAATCCAAATCGTTGGAGCGAGCCCGTCACTATCTAAAACGCATGCTCAAGAGCTTTGACGAAGTGAAAACCCCCGTTTTCTCTGATATCAATCTGTGCCGCTGGCAAGAATACGATGATCTTTGGACCGATAGTCTTTGGAACATCGAGCGCCGCGATCGTAGCGGGCAACACTCCGGTCACTATTGGGGCAACTTCGTGCCGCAAATTCCCCACCAGCTGATGCGGCGTTTCAGCAAAGCCGGCGATTGGGTGCTCGACCCCTTCTTGGGTAGCGGCACCACCCTGATCGAGGCTCGCCGCCTGGGTCGCAATGCCCTGGGAATCGAGCTGCAGGAGTCGGTGGCCCAGGAGACCTGGGCGCGCGTCCAGCGCGAGGACAACCCCTACAAAGTGCAGTCGGTGGTGCGCCAGGGCGATTCTTCCTCGGTGGATTTCCGCTCGCTGCTGGAGCAGCATCAAATTCCCTCGGTGCAACTGGCCGTGCTCCATCCCCCCTATCACGACATCATCCGCTTTTCGGATCGCCCCGAATGTCTGTCCAATCAGGGCGACGTGGAAGCTTTTGTGGAGGGCTTCACCCGAGTGGTGGCCGGCGTCTCCAAAGTATTGCAGAAGCGGCGCTATCTGGCCGTGGTCATCGGAGACAAGTATGCCGGTTCTGAATGGGTGCCGCTGGGATTTCTGACCATGCAGCGGATCCTTGAGTTGGATTTCCACCTCAAGAGCATCGTCGTGAAGAATTTCGAGGAGACTTTGGGCAAGCGCAGCCAGCGAGAACTCTGGCGCTATCGCGCTCTGGCCGGTGGCTTCTATGTGTTCAAGCACGAATACGTTTTTCTGTTCCAAAAGAAATGACCGTCGACGAGATTTTGGCCAGGTTGGAGGCCACCTTTGAGCAAGAGGGAGTGCGCTTTGAGGCTCTGGGCAGCCAGGAGCATCGCTTATTGGTGCGCGCGCAACGCACCGGTCCGGGCACTCCCGTGGCCTTCCTGGTCAAAGCTCTGGAGGGTACGCTGCGCCGCTATCACGAGCATCTGCGTGAGGTCGAACTGGTGGAATACGATCCGGGTGAAGGCAACCCCACTCCCGAAGTGCCTTCCCAGGAGTTTGACAAGGTGTTGAAACACAAGGCCGCACCCAGCAAACTGAATTTGCCGGAGGTGCCGGGGTTGGACCTGCGAGGTTGTGATCGGGCTCAGGCGGTTAAGGCTCTGGAGCAGGCCCACAAAATCTGGTCGCGCCATGGCGTCGAGCGCTTCAAAATACGAGGTCTCAAGGAAGATGCCGTCAGGAAAGCGGTCGAAAAGTGGCGTACTTTTTATGAGGAAGCCGAAACCACCGAACTGGAATCTGACGGCGACACTCTGCGCGTAGTGCTCAAAGGGGCTCGCGCCGGAGAATTTCCTGCCGAAGAGATGCTCTGGTTTCCCGCTCGGCTGATGTTGATGGGATCTTGATGGCCGTCGCCCCAAAAAAGAAGGCCGTTCTGGTCAAATCCAAGCCCAAGGCCAGGGCCAAGAAACCCCGGCGTAAAGAAGCCCCGACCGGATCTTCGGGAGTCTGGAGCTGGAAGACTCCCGATGAAAGCAGTAAACTGCGCTTCGCTCTGGGCCTGGTGATGATTCTACTGACCACAGTGACTCTGCTCAGTGGTGAAGTGAAATCCTATCATGGAGCCTGGCGGGCCGGATTTCATAACCTGAAGGGGGAGTTCGTACTGGGACTTGAGTGGGCCCGAGGCGAATGGCCCCGGCGATGGGTGGCTCACTAATCAAGAAATGGCTCCAGGGCATGGCCCTGGATTTGCGTTCACTGGCTTTGATGCGCATGGCCTATGCGCTCTGTCTGCTCCAGGACCTGGCCATTCGGGCCACCGATTTGACCGCCCACTACACTGACTGGGGAGCCCAGCCGAGCTATGTGGTTACCAGGCTCGCCTGGGATCCGGCTTTTTTCAGCCTGCACTTGATGCAGACCAGTCGCGAGGGTCAGGCTCTTATCTTTCTGGTTACGGCTTTTGCCTATCTCTGCCTGCTGGTCGGCTATCGCACTCGCCTGGCCGGTTGGGCTTCATGGTTTCTGCTGGTCTCCCTACAGAACCGCAATCCCCTCATCCTGGACGGGGGCGACCTTTACCTGCGCTGCTTGCTCTTCTGGCTACTTTTCTGTCCGCTGGGAGCACGCTGGTCGGTGGACGCCGCGCGCCGGCCCACTTCCGAAGGAGAGCCCGAGCAGGTGCTGCACCTGGGCACGCTGGCTTATTGCCTGCAACTCACCTTCATCTACGGCTGGGCTTGCGCGCTCAAGAAGGGGGCCGAGTGGACGGTCGAGGGCACGGCCGTCCATTACGCCATGCGCCTGGACGGAATCGCCTCGCCCCCGGCTCAGTGGCTGCTGCAGCATCCCGATTGGATGAGGGGGTTGAATTTCGCGGTACTTTTCTTCGAGGGACTGGCGCCCATTTTGATCTGGATTCACCCGATCACGCGTCTGCTGGCGGTGCTGGGCTTAACCGGAATGCACCTGGGGATGAGCGCCTTTTTGCACCTCGGAGCCTTTGCCTGGATCGCGGCCAGCGCCAGCTGGGGTCTGCTTCCTTCCCTGTTTTGGCGCCGCCTTGGACCTGATGTTCCAAGGCGGGCTAACGCGGCCCCCCTCGGCTGGCGTTGGCCTTTGCCCGGCGGGGATCGCGCGCTGCCGCGAGCGCCCGGGCTCTACCTCAACATTTTGCTGGTTTTTCTGTTGCTGCGAGTGGGTTATTGCAACTACTACTGGAGTCGCCACTGGAAGGTGTTGCCGCGGGCACCCGACCTGCGTCTGTTGCGTTTGGACCAACAGTGGAATATGTTCGCTCCACGCCCGGTTTCGGACGACGGTTACTATGTGGTGGCGGCCGAGACGGCCGATGGGGATTGGGTCAACGGCTGGATCGCGGGAGGCCCGCAGATTTCTTGGGACAAGCCGGCCCACGTCGCTTCCGAGTATCCCAACGCTCGCTGGCGGAAACTGATGATGAATGTCTGCCAGAGCGAGCATCAGGCCTGGCGTAAAAGCTTGATGGAATACCTTTTCTCGCGAATCCGCAAAGCCCGGGCCCTGCGCCTCTATTTCGTGCTGGAAAAGACTCGGCCGGACGGGAACGAGGAACCCCTGGTCGTACAACACCTGGGTTACTACTGCCCCCGCGAATTGGATACCAGTCTGGCTCCGTCCGCTTTCGCCAGCCTGTCGAGTGGACAGGAAGTGCTCAATCTGGCTTTAAAGGAAGCTTATTAGAGTGCGCAAGCGCCTCAATCAGTTGGTGAACAGCAATCTCTTCGAGTTATTGGTGGCTCTGGCCATCACTTTGAGTATTGGGCTGCTTGTTCCGGAGATTTGTCTGCCCCACAATCATCCACTGCAACCGGTGGTGGATGGCGCTCAAAATGGGCTGACTCTCTTTTTCGCCTTCGAACTCGGCCTGCGCTACCTGGCGGCCCGGCGCAAGCGACGCTTTTGGGGAGAATACTGGTTGGACTTGTTGGCATTGGTGCCGATGTTGCGGGTGGCGCGTTTTTTTCGGCTGCTGCGATTGTTGCGCCTCTACCGGTTAGCCGGAGTGGCTTCGCGCAACGGTTTGCTGCAGCGGCTCCTGTTAGGTCGGGCCAGTGAGTATGCCCTGGTGGTGTTCTTTCTGCTCTTCTGTCTGACGGCGGGAACTTTGGGACTGACTCATTTCGAGACTCCGAATTCCGGAACGGACAAACTCTCGCAAAACTTCTGGGTCAGCCTGTTTACAGTGGCCCAGTCGGAGTATGCCAGCCAGCTTCCCGATAGTACCGGCGGTAAGCTGGTGCTGCTTTGTCTGGAGTTGTCGGGTCTGACTTTGTTTGCGGTTCTGACAGCCACGGCTTCGGCCTTCCTGGTGGACAAATTACGCGATGGGACGGTGTTGCAACAGATGCATCTAGAGGATCTGGAGGATCATGTGATGATCTGCGGCTGGAACTCCGGATTGGAGTCGACCATCAAACAGTTGCAGCAACATCCTAACTTTTGCCGGCGCGAGTTCGTGGTCATCGCCGACCGGCCGGAGCTGCCGGAGCTGGCCGAGGTGCCTTACCGGCATCGCGTGCGGCTGGTTCGTGACGACTTCACCCGCATTGAAGTGCTGCAAAGGTGCAATGTGAGCCAGGCTTCGGTAGCTCTGATCGTATCGGATATCGCCGAGGGCCGTACCCGCCAGGACGCGGATGCGCGCACGGTCATGGCGGCGCTGACCATCGAGAAACTCAATCCAGACGTTTATACCTGCGCCGAATTATCGAATGCTATGAACGAAAGCCACCTGCGCATGGGTCAAGTGAACGAGGTCGTGATCACCCAGGACCTGGCCGGCCATTTACTGGCTCGGGCGGCTGTCAGTCCCTCAAGCTGGAGGGCGCTGCATGAGCTGGTGCAGCCCTCCACGACTCGCCCCGGCTTTACCAGTTATCCCGTCGATCCGAGCCTGGTGGGACGGGAGTTCGCGCAACTGGTGGGGGAGTGGATTGCCCGGCAGGGCATTCTGCTGGTGGGGGTCTATCGCCCCAGCGGCCAGACTTTGCTCAATCCGCGCCGCTACCAGTTGGAGGCCGGCGACGAATTGGTGGGGATTCCGGCGGAGCCGGGAAAATAAAAAGGACCTCGCGCGTTCGGGGGGGGTCATCCGCTTGAGGTCCTTCGGTAGACTAACAGCTTTTCGCCATTGGGTGGAGGTATAAATATACTAGACCGAGCGGAACGTTTCTTAAGTTTTTAAGCATGCTACAGATAATGGCTCGTGCCTATAAAAAAAGAGCTTCGCGGACCGCGAAGCTCATCGGGATGATGCGATAAATAAATAAGAGCCACCAGCAGTCGGGGGGGGTCATCTGCTAGTGGCTCTGGATTGATATTACCAACACCGTCCGGGCGTCAGTAGGTAGAAACTTACTATTTCCTGTTACGACCAATGGCCAGTTCTTGTTATCTGATTGAGGTAGGGGAACCGGGGCGATCTCAGAACAAACAAGCCCCATGCAAGCTGTGGACCTGGACGAAAGCTACCGTTACTGCGAGAAAACCACTAAGGAACGCGCCAAGAACTTCTACTATGGGATCCGCCTGCTCCCGCCCGAGCAGCGCCGCTCGATGTGCGCGATGTATGCTTTCTTCCGTTACTGTGACGACGTCTCCGACGGTGAGGTCCAGGGCTCGAAGGCCGACCTGCTCAAGCAGTGGCGCCAGGCGATCGACGGCGACCAGCCTGGACATAGCAAGATTTTGCCCGCTTTCTATGACGCCAAGCGCAAGCACGCCATCCCGTCGGAGTATTTCCACGCCATGATCGACGGCGTCGAAGCCGATCTCTCCAAGAACCGCTACGCCACTTTTGATGAACTCTACCGCTATTGCTATTGCGTCGCCTCGACGGTGGGCCTGGTTTGCGTCCACGTCTACGGCTTCGACCATTCGCCCGAGGCCTTACAGATGGCCGAATGGCGCGGTATCGCCTTTCAGTTGACCAATATCTTGCGCGACGTAGCCGAAGATCTTTCCTTGAGCCGCATCTACCTGCCTCAGGATGAGCTGGCTGGCGCCGGTCTTAGCGAAGCCGACTTGCTTGCAGGGCGGGATACTCCGGCCATGCGCCAGTTCCTCAAGGAGCAAGTGGCTCGAGCCCAGGACTACTACGGGCGCGCCGCCCGCCTGGAGGAGAGGGTCGACCCGGCTTGCCGCAGCTCGCTGGCGGCCATGACCAGCATCTACCAGGCCCTGCTCACCAAGGTGGGGCAGATGGGCTGCACGGTCCTCAAGAAGCGGGCCAAGCTCAGCACGGTGGAGAAACTGCGCCTGGCCGGCAAGACCTTGCTGGGGAAGAGCTAACTGAGACGACCTGTGTAAATGAGGCCGAGCACAATCAGGCCCATGACGACACGGTAGACTCCGAACAGCCGGAAACCGTGCTTTTGCAGGTAGCCAATAAAGGTTTTGATGGCCAGCAAGGCCACCATGAAGGCCACAAAGTTGCCTACCGCCAGAAGTACCAGATTGTTCGGATCGCTCAAGAGTTCGCGTTGCTTCATCAAGGCCTTGAGCAATTTATAGCCGGTGGCGGCGGCCATCGTAGGGATGGCCAGGAAAAAGGAAAACTCGGCGGCGGCCTGGCGGGTCAGTGTTTGCTGCATGCCTCCGATGATGGTGCAGGCGCTGCGGCTCATCCCCGGGATCATGGCCAGTACCTGCCAAAACCCGATGGTAAGCGCTTGGGACGGGCTCACCTTTTCCGGCTTGTCGACCTCCGGCTTGCCAAAGAGACGATCTACAAAAAGCAGGACGATGCCGCCGATGAGCATGGTCCAGGCGACCGTCAGGTCGCTTTCTAAAAGTGCATCGATCTTTTTGTTCAGCAAAAAACCGAGCACCAGCGCCGGAGCCACCGCGATCAGCAATTTCTTATAGAAGTCGGCCTTTTGGCGCATGAAGCGGTGCCGATACAAGATCACCACCGAAAGAATCGCGCCCAGTTGGATGCAGATTTCGAAGAGCTTGGTGAATTCATCGTCCGGGACATGCAGGGCTGAACTGGTCAAAATCATGTGGCCGGTGGAGGAAATCGGCAGAAACTCGGTCAGCCCCTCTACTACTCCGAGGGTAATCGCTTGAAAAATCGTCACGCCAGCCATTCTATCCGCGAATGGACAAGTGAAAACTTCCACTTTCTGGAAAAGCCACATCGTCTGACTCCGGCAAGGACCGGGAGGACGACTGAGAGATCCCCCGCATGGAGTAGCGGCATTCATTTGTAGACTCCCACGACACGAACAGAGCTCCGGCAGCTTCCCAAAGTTGAATATGATTCGCAATTTGACTTGGAAGGAATCGGGGGTTTGGTTGCGAAATCAGCGAGCCAGCAAAAGTCGGGGGAAGT
>JAHBVR010000005.1 GCA_019637395.1 Vulcanimicrobiota bacterium | reverse complement strand
CTAAATGGAACTACACTACCGAAGGCTCAAGCGATACTACGAGCGACCGCTTTGTTCAAGGACGCCCGAGCGGCGACAGGTTAGAAACGCCCGGGTTGGCGGCTGAAATGCCCTGGTTCAGGGTAGCCGACCAGCTGGAATTGAGAGACCAGGTGCTGGCCCTGGTGCAATTGGAAGAGACGCCAGAAATCAGCCTGGGCTTCTAAAAGATAAGCCCGGGAAAGGGGCCCGCAGTCAAAGGGCAGCAAGCCCAGGTCGAGGGATAACTGACGCACTTTGGCTTTATCGTCGGGCGAATCTCCACAGTAGAAGGTCTGCACGCCCCAGCTACGCAGCCTGTCGGCGCCGTGATGGTAGAGTTCCACCGGATGCAGGCAGAAAGCCTTGACCACCTGGCATAGAGGAAGAGCGGCGGCCAGTTGCTCGGCCAGACTGTAGTCGCGCGGCTTGAAGTCAAATCCCAGAGGAAGCTCCGGCTGGTTGCAATCGACGACCGTCTTGCCCGACCACCCCTTGGGGCAGAGCGACTGCGGCTCCACACCCCGAACGCTGTAGAGCAGAACCGGGCATTGCTCGACCACCTCGGCGTAGCTGCCGTATCCGCATTGATGCCGGTCGGCCAGCCGGGCTGCTTTCTCCGGTTGCCCTGAGGCGAAAAAGACCTCATGGCCGGCCTCGGCCCAGAACTGGCCCAAAGTTCCGCCCAGGTTGCCGCAGCCCAGAATGCCTATCTTCATCGTTCGACCTTCGCCTTCGCGCGGGAACCAGCCTCCGCAGAGGGACCGTATACCCCACGTTTGGAAGCGCCACCGGCCGGACAAACTCCTGAATATGCACGAAGAAGCCCCCAACCTGCCCCCCGATGAATGCTATGCCGCCATGGGCTTTAAGCCCTTCGAAGGCGGGCCCCATATCGAAGCCGCAGAATGGCGCCGGGTGCAGGAGAGCAGCCTGCTCAAAGACATGCACCTGCGCTATCAATGGCTGCGTGACTTGGCCGGCAAGCCGCTGGTCGACCACGGCTACGTGGTCGGTTGGGTGCCGCCGCTCCGCCTCGGAGAAGAGGAATTCGGCAAGTTGATGGCCGCTCTGGAAAAAGGTCTGGCCAGCGGTTACACAACGGTGCGCGAATACCAGAACCGCAAGATCTCCCCCAACTAGTCGACCAGCTCGAGGTTGAGGTGGGGATACTGAGGCGGTGGACCGGCCTGGTGAAGGAAAAGCCAGCGCAGTAAGTCCCGATAGAAGCCGTAAAGAGGGAGCCGTCGAGCCACCTCGTTGCGCAGTTCCTCACGGCGGTTCTTGAAACTGGCGTGGCTCTCGCGACTCAGGCGCTCACGCTCCTTTAGATAGTTGCGCAGGGGCTGCACCTGAACCTCGAAGGTTTCTCCCCACCAACGCATCACCGACTTCATGGCCTGCCAGCCGCTGCGTTTGTTTTCGGGCCCCATGTAGTCCTTGGTTTCCACAAACTCAAAGGACTCGGTGTTCTTCTCCAGAGGAATGGAGAGCTTCTCACGCAGCGACTGATCGAGGCGCAGAGCGCGCATCTCTTCGTGGAACTGGCGTACCCGCTCGGCCTCACCAACCACCACCTTGAGGCCGAAGATGTCCTTGACATAGCGGGACAGATGGCGTAGATGCTTATCGCGCTTGACCAGCTTATCCATCTCGAAGAGTTCGTCGACCACCTTGTTCCAAATCTCTTCCTCGGCTTTGATGCGGCTGGTGATGCGGTGAATGGCGCGATGGTCGAGCTCCAGAGGCTCGTAGTCGAGAAAATTGGCCACCAGCGTGGGCTGGCTCCAGCCCCGCTCGTCGTCGCCGAAACGCAACTTGCGCAATTGTCGATTGCCCAGATCGAGGTCGGTCATCTGAAAGACTTCCTCGGCATTCAGACTCTGAACCAGGGTGAAACGCTCGTCCAGGTGCTGCACCTGGCCGATCACCACGCTGTGAATTTCCCAGCTTTTCAAGTAGCTGTGACAAAGAACGGCGCACAGGCGGTGCAACTTGGATTCACCTCGACGAATCAGAGCCGCGAAGTTCTCGCGCATGAGGTCGGCCTGGCGCAGCGAGACCCGGAGTGTGTGGTTCTGGTCTGGAAACTCGAGCTGTTCCTGGCAGGTACGCTGCAATTCGGCCACCCACTGACTGAGCACCGGCTCCTGGGTGACCATCCACAGGGGAGAACGGTAATGAAACTTCTCGCTAATCAATTTTTAGTACCGGTTGGGACGGTCCACCACTACGTTGCCGGTCGCGTTGATGCCTTCAATTTGATAGCGGCGGCCGTCGGCCCAGGTCACTTCAATACGATAGGTGCGGCCTTTGACGGCGTTTCCGAAGCGGGCATGAACCTCATTGCTGCCATAGTTATTGTAGGTCTTCTCATCCACCCCGGTATTGACTTCCCAAACATCCACCGATTGCACCTGCTGCAACTGCTGATTTTCATCGTAGTAAGCGCGCGCGGTCACGTTCAGGGGCAGGTACTCCAAATTTCCCTTGGGGTTGGTGTTCGTCTGGTTGCCGGGTTTGACGCCCTTGAGTCGGGCGGCCGCCAGCAGGAAATCATTGAACGGCATGGTGCGCCAGTTGGGAATCTTGGCCTCGGCTCCCGGGCCGAGCGCCTGCAAGACCTTGAGGCGGCGCATGTAATCCGACTCCTGGTTGATGGTGTTGCCGGTCTGGGCGTCGCCCACTCCGCCGCTATCGAAACGGTCAAGGTTGTATTGATAGCTGCCGTAGCCGTAAGGAGTGGTGCCGCTGCTGAAATTATTCGTCCAGGATGTCCAGGGATTGTAGTTCTGAACGGGCTGGGCCTGATAGCTGTTCCAAACATTGAGCCCGCCATAGCCATAACCGCCTCCGTAGTTGAGTGCGAACATCTCCAAGAACCTCCAAACAGTTTGACCCTAAGATGCCATCTCAGAATGAAAAGGTTCTGAAAGACTTCGTGGAAGGCCAGGGCAATCGATATGCGAGGAGATTTGGGAATGCGTTGGCTACGTTCGGTCGGATTACTCGGCATCCTGGCCATTGCGGGCTGTAGTGGCGGCGGCACCAGTTCAGGCGGAGGCGGCGGTTTCAGCAATAGTGGCAACAATAATAACAACGGCAGCTCCCCTCCAGCCCCGACCCTGACCACCCTGAACTTTTCCGTGCCTCTCTTCAACTCCACCAAGCAGGCGACATTGATTCGCCGCAACATGCCGAATTCGGAGACCGGCTCCAGCAACACCATCATCTCGACCTCAGCCAATAAAGCGGATTTGAATGAAACGCCCGGTAGAGATCTGCCGCCGGAGATCATCGCCCGGCAACTGGCTGAGTTAAACGAGCCCTCGACACGCAACCGCGCGCTCATTCAGCCTCGCTTCCAAGATCTTACCGACTTTAACTTTTTCATCGCGACGAACAACCAGACCGTCACCTGCCGCAAAGTGCTGGCCAACAACCAGACGCAACACTGCACCATCTTCGCGCAGGTGGTGGGCAATACACCCATTGTATCCGAGACGATTGCCCAGCAGATCGCCGATACCTGGGATGCTCCGATCAGCGGCATCTACGCCAAAGATCGCGACGTCTTCGGTTCGGAATGGACGAACGGAGGCGGACGCGACGGTGACGACAAAGTTGTTCTGGTCTTCCTCAATAACACGGGAGTCGGCGGCTCCCAATACTTCGGATTTACCAGTCCGGCCGATGTAGGCACAGGCCCCAGCAGCAACCAGGGCGAGATCCTCTACATCAACTTTGACAAGTTCGGGGCCGACGGCTTTGATGTCTACAGCACGCTGGCCCACGAATTCCAGCATTTGATCGCGCTCAACACGAAACTGGTGCGTCAGGGCAACTTCGGCGGCCAGATCGAGAACTCGGCCATCGACGAGGGCAAGGCGGTGCTGGCCGAAGAGCTGGCCGGCTACGGTCTGGAGTCTCCTTTGGGCGGCAACAGTTTTACCTTCCAGGCCTGCCGGGCCTTTCTGCTCAACCCCGACGCCCAGGGCCTCTTCCAGTTCAACGGCAATCTCGACTCCTATGGGCGTGACTACGTCTTCATGCGCTACCTGCTCGACCAAAAGGGCCTGGCCGATTTTCGTAACTACGCGCAATCCTCCGGCACCGGTCTGGCTCAACTCAATGCCTCCTTCGGAAGCATGAGCAACCTGTTTACGGACTGGACCAATGCCTTGCTGGCCTCTCCACTGAATGGGAGCGTGCCTTCGAATCTGCGTTTCACCGGCCCCTTCAATCCGGGACGGACCTACAGCATCCGGACCGCCGGCGGGGGGACACAAATGCAGCTCATGCCGACCGTTACTCCCGGCCAGACAGTGACTCCGCCGCAGGGCACACAAACCGTCAACCTGGGAGCCTGGGCCTTCAGCACCGTGCTCTACAAAAATGGTACGGGCAACACCCTCAACGTTCAGGTTCAGGGATTGTCGACCCAGGGAGCCTCCATGGTGGTGGAAAATCCCACTGGAACTTTCGGAGGCGTGCAGTAACGACGTGAAAATAGCCGTTCTGGCCGGGGGAGTGGGGGGAGCAAAATTGAGTCACGGGCTCTACCGAATCCACCCCCGCGACCTGACGGTCATCGTCAACACCGGGGACGACTTCCGGTTGCACGGGCTTTTTATCTCGCCCGACCTGGACACGGTCCTCTATACGCTGGCCGAGTGGGCCGACCCGGTCCAGGGCTGGGGACTGCAGGGCGACACCCAGATCTGTGCTCAACAACTGGCTCGTCTGGGCGGGGAAACCTGGTTCCGGCTGGGAGACCTGGATCTGGCCACCCACCTTTTCCGCACGCAACGGCTGAGCCAGGGAGCCACACTTTCCCAGGTAACCGAAGAGTTGGCGCGCGCGGCCGGCCTGCAGGTTCGGCTCTTGCCCATGTGCGATGAGCCCGTGCCCACCCAATTACGCCTGGCTTCCGGCTGGGTGGATTTTCAGGATTACTTTGTGCGCCGCCAACATTCCGACCCGGTGCTGGAGTGCCGTTATCAGGGAGCGGACCAGACCCCCCCCGCCGCTGGCGTGGTGGAAGCACTGATGGCAGCCGAGCGTATCGTGCTGGCGCCCTCCAACCCCTTTCTCAGCCTGCAACCGATTTTTTCTTTACGCGGCTTCGAGACACTGTGGGGCAGTTGTAGTGCCCGCAAAGTGGCCGTCTCCCCCATGATCGGGCAGGCCGCCGTCAAAGGTCCGCTGGCCTCACTGCTGGCCAGTCTGGGCCAGCCGGTCAATAGCCTGGGGATCGCCCGGCTTCTGCAAAACTGGATCCACGTTTTGATCCTCGATGAAGGAGACGCCGCGCTGGTGCCGGACATCGAAAAGCTTGGAATCCAGGCCGTGTGCATCCCGACTCTGATGAAGACCAACCAAGACCGAGATCGATTGGCCCGGGTCGCCCTGGATGTGTGAAGATTGGATCGCGGTGCTGCCGTTCAAAGGCAACGGACGAAGCAAAACCCGCCTGCCGGTGCCCGAGGCCCAACAACTGGCCCAACAATGGCTGACTCAGGCCCTGGAGCAATGCCTGAGCACGCCTTCCATCGGGCAAACCTGGGTGGTCAGTCTGGGCGACCAGCTGCAGTTGCCTCCCGCGGTGCGCTGGATGCGTCAGGCCGGCCCTGGATTGAATGAAGGTTTGCGCGAATGGCGGTCTTTGCAGCGGCCCAGGCGCTGGCTGGTGATCTTGCCGGACTTGCCGCACCTGACCGGAGCCGATCTGGAAGCACTGATTCAGAACTGCCCGAGGCCAGGACTGGCGCTGGCTCCGGACCGCCACCGGCGCGGCTGCAATGCGCTGGCGGTGGATGGCTGCTCCCCGGAGCTTGTCTTCGGGAAAGATAGCTTCCTGCGCTACCAGGCCCAACCATTGGCCCAGGCGGTGATCGAGCGCTGCGGACTGGCCAACGACGTGGATACTCTGGAAGATTGGAACTGTCTGGCATGCCAGCCTCGCTAAGCCTGCTGCCCGTGGCGGGCATTCCCGAAATTCGTTCCGGTGACGCTCTGGCCGAGAAGATGCTACCCTCTTTGCAAGAGCTAGCCCGGACCGGCGACGTGCTGGTGGTCACCCACAAAATCGTCAGCAAGGCCGAAGGCAGGGTGGTTGACCTGAAAACCGTAGAGCCATCGGAATGGGCCCGCCAGTGGGCCGAACGCTGGAAGAAAGACCCGCGCCAGATCGAAGTAGTGCTGCGCGAATCGGCGGGAATCTTGCGCATGGAGCAGGGCATCATCGTGTCGCGCACCCGCCACGGCCTGGTGTGCGCCAACGCCGGCGTAGACCGCTCCAACAGCCCGGGCGAAACTGTCTGTTGCCTGCCGGATGACCCCGACGCTTCGGCTCGCCGGCTCAGCAGCCAGCTCTCGCAGAGCCTGGGTTTCACCCTGCCCGTGCTGATCTCCGATTCCTTCGGCCGAGCCTGGCGCATCGGCATCGTCAACGTGGCCATCGGCGTGGCCGCCATGGACCCCTTCACCGACTACCGCGGCCAGGACGACCCCCATGGCTATCCCTTAGAGGCCAGCATCATGGGCTCGGCCGACGCCCTGTGCGCCGCCGCCGAACTGGTGATGGGCAAGACCGACGGGGTGCCGGCCGCGCTGGTTCGGGGCTTTGACTGGAAGCCCATGGAAAATCCCAGCGCCCAGTCCATGATCAGACCTCTGGCTCAGGATTTCTTTCGATAAAGTAGCAACTTTTGCGGAAGTCCAAGGTTCAATTATAGATGCAGCTACTTCATGGACGATATGAGATTCTAGAAATCATCAAAAGCGGCGGGATGGGCTCCGTATACGAAGCCAAAGACACTAAACTGGCCGACTCCCTGTGCGCCGTCAAAGAGATTCTGGAGGACAAGCAAAACGTTCTCTACTTTCAGACGCGCTTCGAGCAAGAAATGAAGACGCTGGCAGAACTGGATCATCCGGCCATTCCGCGCGTGCGCGACTTCTTCCGGCTGCGCGGCAAGCACTACCTGGTGATGGATCTGGTGCGCGGCCAGAGTTTGTTTGACGAAATGGTGGAAAAGAAAGGCCCGTTGGTGCCCGAGCAGGTCGCTTCCGACATGCTGGAACTCCTGGATATTCTCGACTACCTGCACAGTCACTCACCGCCCATGATTCACCGGGATATCAAGCCCTCCAACATCCTGCGCGACCGGCGCAGCCGCCAGATCAAATTAGTCGACTTTGGCCTGGCCCGGGCTGCCTGCGGCGCCACCCAGACGGCTGTAGGCACGCTGGGCTACTGCGCTCCCGAACAAGCGATTGGACGCGCCGACACTCGCTCCGACCTCTACTCAGTAGGAGCGACCATGATTCAACTGCTGACCGGCCAGGATCCGGACATGCTCAAACCGGAAGCCCAACTGCAAAAAATCCCGCCCGGCCTGCGCCCAATCATTCAACGAGCCACCCGGCTAAAGGCTCATGAGCGTTATGCCAGCGCCAAAGAAATGGCCGGCGATCTCAAGCTCTACCTACGAAGTTTGGAACGGCGCGGAATGGAGCCGGAGCCTCCGCAACCTCAGGTGGTCTATGTCGAGGCGCCGGGCCATCGCTGGCGCGGCTACGCCACCGCCGCCGCTCTCGTGCTGGCCCTGGGACTGGGCACCTGGCTGGGACGCTCGGAAAACCCGACTCCCGTTGCGGCACCGGCTGCGGCCTCACTTCCGGTGAAGCCCGGCGAGCCGACAGTGGTGGGACCGCCGCCCGCACCCGCTATTCCCATCGCAGCTCCGACCCGGGTGGCCGACCATACCGCACCTGAGCCGGAAGTCGAAACCACGCCCCCACCGCCTCCCAAACCTCCAGCTCCGGTGGCGGAGATTCGCCCCAGCCTGGGCGCCAGCAGCTACCCGACCTACCAGGCCAGCGAACGAATCCAACCCTCACCGCTCCCCGAGCCAGCCGCTGAGGAACAAGCGGCGCCTACTCAAGCCAGCGGCCCGCGCTGGCGTTCCCGCCTGGGCCTGCCACCGAGACGCTGGCGCCGATGATATCATAAGCCACCACCGCGAAGGCACTGGCCACGTTCAGCGAGTTCTTGACTCCAAACATCGGGATGCGTAAAAACACATCGGCCAGTTGCAGCACTTCATCCGAGACGCCCACCACCTCGTGGCCCAACACCAGCGCCACCGGGCTGGGCCAGCGATATTCGCCCACGACCTGCGCATCCTCACGGGTCTCCAACACCACTACCGGAATGCCCTGGGCACGCAGCCAGAGCAAGGCCTCCTCGGTGCTCTGGTGGCGCTTCCAGGGCACATATTGATGGGCTCCCAGAGAGGTCTTCTCCAACTTGGGATGGGGCGGCCAGCAAGTGATCCCGCACAGGTGAATGCAACCGATACCGGCCGCGTCGGCAGTGCGGAAGATGGAGCCGACGTTGAAAGCGCTGCGCACATTGTCGAGCACCACATGGACGGGCAGACGCTCGGGAGGAGCGCCCGAGTCGTCCGAATAGTAGGGCTCCCGCCTCAAAGTCCCAGGTAAGCCTTCTGTACGTCAGGATTGGTCGACAACTCTCCGGCCGGACCACTGAGCACGGCGCGCCCCACTTCGAAGACATAGCCGAAGTCGGCCACCTGCAGAGCCTGGCGGGCGTTCTGTTCGACCAGCAGCACGGCCAGGCCCAGTTCGCGAATCTCCCGGATGATAGCGAAGATCTGCTTGACGATCAGAGGCGCCAGCCCCAAGGAGGGTTCGTCCAGAATCAGCAACCTGGGCTTGCTCATCAGGGCCCGCCCGATGGCCAGCATCTGCTGCTCGCCGCCGGAGAGCGTGCCGGCCGCCTGAGCGATGCGCTCCTTCAAAATGGGAAAGAGATGGAAGGCCCGTTCCAAATCGTCCTTGATATCGTCCTTGCGGGTGAAGGCGCCCATTTCCAGGTTCTCCAGAACGGTCATGCGGGGAAACACCTGGCGGCCTTCCGGAGACATGGCCATCCCCTCGCCCACCCGCAGGTGGGCCGACAGGGCGGCCAGATCGCGCCCCTGCCAGAGAACCCGGCCCTGGCTGGCCGGCAGCAAGCCGGTGATGACCTTGAGACAGGTGCTTTTGCCCGCTCCGTTGGCGCCGATCAGAGTGACCACCTGACCCGGATCCACTTTCAAGCTCACTTCGTGCAGCGCCTTGACGGCCCCGTAAGCCGCGCTCACACCCTGCAATTCGAGTAACGCGCTCATTCCTCGGGTGCCCCCAGATAAGCCTCAATCACTTTCGGATCTTTACTGACGTGCTCGGGCGTGCCCTCGGAAATTTTGTGCCCGTGATCGAGCACCATCACCTGCTGGGAAATTTCCATGACCAGCTTGATATCGTGCTCAATCAGCAGCACCGTGATACCTTTGTCGCGGATGCGCCCGATCAACTCGGTCAACTCGTGGGTCTCGCTGGGGTTCATGCCGGCGGCCGGTTCGTCCAACAGCAGCAGCTTGGGATCACTGGCCAGAGCCCGGGCGATTTCCACCAGGCGCTGGTGGCCGTAGGGCAGGCTGTTGGCGGCCTTATGCGCCTCGCCTTGGAGACCCACAAAGTCCAGGGTTTCCAGGCATTTGACCCGGGCGGCTTTTTCTTCGGCGCGCCCGGCCGGGGTATTCAACCACTGGCTGATCACGCTGGTTTTCATCTGGGTGTGCATGCCGATGAGCAAATTCTCGAGTACGCTCATCGGTCCAAACAGGCGGATGTTCTGAAAGGTCCGGGCCAGCCCGCGGCGCACGATCTGATGGGTGGTCAGCCCGGCCAACGGCTGCCCCTGAAAAAGCAAGCTGCCTTCCGACGGCTCATAAACGCCGGCCAGCAAATTGAAAAAAGTGGTTTTACCGGCGCCGTTGGGCCCGATCACGGAAGCCACAATGCCCGGCTCCAGGCGGAAATCGACCGCGCTGACGGCCGTCAGACCGCCGAAACGGCGGGTGACCTTGCGAGCCTCCAGCAAACTCATTCGTAGCTTACCGGCTGCTCGGGGATGATGCCCTCGGGCCGTAACAGCATCATGATCACCAGCGTCAACCCGAACATCAGGAACTGCGCCTTGGACAAATCCAGCCAGGGCTCGATCTTGGCCCACAGAGCCGGGCTGTCCGAGAGAGCGCGAGCCAGCCCGGGCTGCACATGAACCTGGACCACATCGATCAACTTAGGGATACAAATCAGATTGAGCACGCCCAGGGCCAGTCCGCCCACCAGCGCCCCACGAATGCTGCCCACCCCGCCCAAAATCACCATGGCCAGCACCATGATCGAGCCATTGAAATCGAAAGGGAAAGCCAGGTTCAGCGTGCCGATATAGGAAGCATAGAGCGCCCCCGCCAGCCCGGCCACGGCCGCCCCCAGGGTCAGCACCTGCAACTTGGTGCGCGCCAGAGAAATACCGCAAGCTTCGGCGGCCACCGAATCCTCGCGCAAGGCCCGAAGCGCCCGTCCCAGGCTGGAATGGCGCACTCGATAGGCCAGCCCCACGCACACCAACACGCCGGCCAGCAGCAAATAGTACCAAATCATGGCGTTGATGCCAGCGAACGGCGTGGCGATGGCGGCCATACCGGTGATGGCTTTGGTGGCGTCGTCGTAGTTGCGCATCAAGGGGTCGAGCATCAGGCCGAAACCCATGGTGACGATGGCCAGGTAGTCACCGCGTAATCTCAAGGTGGGCCAGGCCAGCAGCGCTCCCACCAGCAGCGTGAAAGCGACGCTCACGGGCAGGGCCAGGTAAAAAGACCACTGCAAATGGAACGGGCTTTGCGGGCTGGTCAGATAGGCCATGGAAAAAGCACCCACCGCGAAGAAGGCGGCATAGCCCAGGTGCAGCAGGCCGGCGTAGCCGACCACCAGATTCAGGCCCTGAGCCAGCATCAAGTAGATGAGCACCTGGCAGCAGGCGGGCAGAATGCTGCCCTGCACGGCCGCGTTGAGCAGCGGCAGCAGCAATCCGAAGAGCAGTAAGCCTCTCATACTTTCTCCGGCAGATTGGAGCCCAACAGACCCGAGGGGCGCACCAGAATGATGGCGATGAGCACGCCGAAGACCACGGCGGGCGCCACCGCTTGGGACCAGTAGTAGGCGGTCAGGGCTTCCACCACGCCGATGATGAGTCCGCCCAGCATGGCGCCGCGCACGTTGCCGATGCCGCCCAGCACGGCCGCCGTGAAGGCGTTCAAGCCCTGGCGGAAGCCCAGGTCGAAACGCACCTGGTGGTTATAAAAACCGTAGAGGCAGCCGGCCGCCCCGGCCAGCGCGCCGCCCATCCAGAAGGCGGCCCCGATGGTGGCGTTGACGTCGATGCCCATAAGCCGGGCCGCCTGAGGGTTTTGCGCGGTGGCCCGCATGGCCTTGCCCAGCCGGGTGTAATGAATAAAGAAGTGCAGACCGGCCATCAAGGGCACGGCCACCAGGATCACGATCAACTGGCTCAGTTTGAAGTGAATGTTGTCACCCAGCAGATTGACGTCGTGCTTACCCAGCAGGTCGGGGAAGAAGACGGGGGCCCAGCCCTTCCAGTAGCCGCCCAGGTTCATCAATACAAACGACACACCGATGGCGGTAATCAGCGGAACCAGGCGTGGTTTTCCCCGCAATCTCCGGTAGGCCATCTGATCGATCAGGTGATTCAGCAGGGCCGAGAAGCCCATGGCCGCCAGCAACACCACCACGATGCCGGCTCCGCCGCCGGCGATGCTCACCCCCGTGAGCGCCGCCATGGCGCCCATCATAAAAACCTCGCCGTGGGCAAAATTGATCAGCTCGACCAGTCCGTAAACCAGCGTATAGCCCAGCGCCACCACCGCGATCAGGCTGCCGTTGGCCAGGCCGCTCAGCAGTTGTTCCAGGAAAATCTGAAAGGCATTGGCGCCGCCGGCGGCCTGCTCGCCTTTTTTGCCTTTGAGGGTGAGCTTTTCGGGAGGGGTGGCCGGAGCCAGAGCGGCCGAGAATTCGAATTTGCCGTCCACCACTTCGTAACCGGACATGGAAGTGATGGTGGTGTCGCCGTTCTTATCAAAGCTCCAGTCGCCCAGCAGACCGTGGTAATCTTTGGTGGCCATGATGGCCTCACGGATCTTGGTGCGGTCTTTTACGCCCACCCGGGCGATGGCTTTGAGGGTAACCTGCATGGCCTCATAAGAATAAATAGCGTAGGCCTCGGGTTCGCCCTGGAAGCGCTGGCGATAGCGGGCATACCAGGCTTTGGCTTCGTCATTCATCTGCTCGGGAGGCAGGCCGCCCAGGGTGATCAGGGCCCCTTCGGCGGCCGGGCCGGCCGCTTCCAGGAAGGCCGTCTCCTTATTGGCGTCGGGACCCATGAAATAAGCGTTGCTGCCGGAGTCACGCAGATCTTTGACGAGCTTGCCCGAACCGTTCTGGGTAATGCCTCCGAAGTAGACCAGCTCGGCGCCGGTTTCGCGGATCTTGTTGACCACGGCCCGGTAATCGGGCGCTTTGGAGTCGATGCCTTCGCGCCCGACCACTTCGATACCGCGCTCTTTACAGCTTTGCTCGAAAACACTGGCCAGACCTTTGCCGTAGAGTTCCTTGTCATCGAGAATGTAGGCCTTTTTTACGCCCAGCGACTGGGCCCACCAGGCGCCGGCCTGGCCCTGAAGGTCGTCCGCGGGCACAACCCGGCAAAAATTACGAAAACCTTTAGGGTAATAGATATCCGGCTCGGTCTTCTCGCCAAATCCCGGCTTGGTCAGGCCGGAATAGGTATTGGCCGGGCTGACCATGACCATGTCAGCATGATTGAGAATGGGGATGGCAATCTTGGCGGCGCCGCTGTTGTAGGTGCCCAGGTAAGCCATCACGTCCGGGTCGGCGGCGGCGCGCTGAGCATTCTCCTTTTCCTTACCTCCGTCCCAGGTGCCGGCCTGGGCGGTGGCGTCGTCCCAGCTCAAGTAATCGATTTTGTAGGGCCCGACACGATAATGGGCCTCTTCCAGAGCCATCTGCATGCCTTTGGACATGGTTTCCGACTGAGTGCGTGAGCTACCCGTCAAGGGTAGGCTGGAGACGATGCGGATGACTTCGCCTCCCTCCTGGGAAGCGGGCGGAGCACAGCCCAGCAACATGGTGGCCGTGAAAAAAATTAGCCATTTAGGTCCCCGCATGGGGGACGGTTATTCAAACTCAGGCGGAGCTTTCCTGTGCCTCTGGAAAGGGTGCATAGAATGCTGGACGATTTTCTACAGCAACTGGTCGAGGAAGGCGACCTGGACTCGCACGGGCGCATCACCCTGGACGCCTCCAAGGCCCGCGAGAAACTGGCCAACAGCCGTTTTTCGCGTTCCTCCGAGGCCTTGCTGGCGGTCATCGCGGCCGCGCTACTGGGTGGAGCCACTCAAGTCAAAGTGGCCTGTCTGCGCACGGGCTGGGAATTCCATTGCGATGCCAAACCGCCTTCGGCCAGCGAACTGGAAAACCTGATGCGCGACCTGTTCCGCAAAGACCAGCCGCCGCTGCTGCGCGAACTGGGGCTGGCTTTCAACAGCCTCTTTCCCAAATATTGCCAGGCTCTGGAAGTGCTGGCCGGCGATCGGCGCGGCTGGTTCGAGGGCGGCGAGTGGAAGACCCAGCCCATCCCGGTGCCCACGCCGGGCTGGGAGTTGCGCCTCCAGCGCCAGGCTTCCCTGACCGATTGGTGGCGCTGGCTGCTGCGCCGCTGGGCTCCGGCCAGCGACCTGCAGATTCTGCAGGCACGCACGCGCTGGTCCCCTTCCCCCATTCTCTTCGAAGAAAGAGGCAAATGGCGTTCCAGCTACGAGTTGGAGCCGCCCAGTCTACCTTCGGGCACGCTGGCCACCATCAATATCCAGTCGCAAATCACCGGGCTGGGGCTGCCCAATTACCCCGACGCCGAGCCGTTTTTCTGCCACCAGCGCAGCACCCGGGCGCGCACCAGCCTGCGCTGCGCCATTTTGCCGGGCGATCCGCGCGCCAGCCAGTTGCTGCTGGTCTATCGCGGTTTGATTCTGGCCCGCCACCATCTCACCGGTCAGGCGGTGCGCTTTCATGGGGTGATCAACACCGACAGCCTGGACCTGGACGCTTCCCGCCAGCACGTGGTGCAAAATCAGCGACTGCGCCAGCGCATCGAGACGGCCCGCCAGTGGGTGCTGGAAGGAACGGCCGCCTGGCTGCGCCAGCTCGACCCCGAGCGGGTCAACGGCGATCTGCTGGCCTTTTTACAGGGACTGCTGAATAGCCTCAACCGGTCGGCCAATCATCAACCCCTGCTCAGCGCCCTGGAGCCCATGCCGCTACTGGTGCTGGGCGACGGTCAGAGCAGCCTGACCCTGGGAGAACTGCGCCAGAGCCTGGTGCGCTTTCCGGCCCTGCACACCGGGCCGGCAACCCACCTGCACGACCGCCCGCTGCTGCATCCCACCCAGAATAACCTGAAGAAGCTCAGTCGTTTATTGAAAGTACCCACCGTGGACGCCACCCCCTGGGTCCGCGAAGCCAGAAGTACGGAAGACCTGTCCTTTGAACCTTTCGAGCGCTTTTTGGTACGCGCGGAGAGCTGGGAAGCGACCGTCATTCTACCCTCTCAGTGGGGGGCCAACTACTTGTTGATGCGGCGCGCCGGCAAGCGATTTTGGAGCGAGCACACACCGCTCTTCCAGCTGCCCGTCAGTTTTGTGATCAGCCTCGACGGAAGCTATGACGGTGCTTTGGAGTTCGCGCAAAAGAGCATTATGGATGAGTTGCGCCAGGCCCTTCTGGCCAAGGTGGAAGAATGGCTGACACAACTGCAGCAGCAAGGAGGGCTGGGCAAAGTCCACCTGGAGCACTATGCCGGGCTGCTTTGTCTGTGGATGCGAGGCCTGCCTGGAAAGAACCGGCGCCCGCCGGCGGCTCGACTGGATTATGCCAGCGGGGTCCATTCCCTGGCTCAACTGGTCCAGGACCAGGTCCAGCTCGCCATGCTGGCTCCGGAAAACCCTGTGCGCCGCTTAGCGGAGTGGCTCTAGAGCGCGGTTCCAGGCATCGCTTTCGGGAAACTTGCTGAGGGCCTTTTCGAGCAACTCGGGCCGGGCCAATTCGGGGCGGGCCGCCTCCAGCGCCTGCAACATTTCCCTCGTCACTTGATCCAATTGGGAGCGGATCTCGGACAGAGTGGGCGCGGAGGGGAAAACTCCACTGTGCTGCCCGACCCAATTCCGGCGGCACTGCTGCTGAATGACCTTGCTGGCCTCAAATTGAGCCCGCAAAAAGGCCCGCTCCGCTTCCGGCACCTTTTCCAACAACTGCTCCTCGCGCGCCGGGTCCTCGACGGGCAGGTGGTTGTTCCACTTCACCTGAGCCACAGTGGGAGCCAAAGCCAGCCTTTGCTGCATCAACTGCAGTAGTTTGTCGATATGCTGCTGAGCCAGGGCGGGCCAGGAGCAGAGCCAGAGAAACAGGAGAGTTTTCTTCATTCCAGGGTCTTCGGGCAGGCCTGCCGGTTCCCCGTCGAGTAGCCTGGCTAATGAAATTACTCAACCCGGGTCCGGTTACCCTCAGCGAGCGTGTGCGCGCCGCTCTGCAAAAGCCGGACTTGTGCCACCGCGAGCCGGAATTTTTGCAGATGCAGCGGCGCATCCGCGACCGCCTGACCGATCTCTACGGCTGCTCCCAGGAGTATGCCTCGGTACTGCTGACCGGATCCGGCACCGCCGCGGTGGAAGCCATGGTCGGCAGCCTGGTGGGGCCGAACGACAAGCCTGCCCTGGTGGTGGCTAACGGTG
This sequence comes from Vulcanimicrobiota bacterium, assembly GCA_019637395.1. GTDB lineage: Bacteria > Vulcanimicrobiota > Xenobia > Xenobiales > JADMJV01 > JADMJV01. The sequence goes on along the minus strand of JAHBVR010000005.1, from coordinate 370,725 downwards.
TCTACGGCGAACGCATGGCCGCCATGCTCAAACGCCACGGGCGCCACTTTGAAGTGGTAACTTCCGCCTGGACTGAACCGATGGATTTAGCAGGGGTTGCAGAACGCATCAGCGGCTGTGCCTGCGTGTTGGCCGTGCACCACGAAACCACCACCGGGCGGCTCAACGATCTGGCCTCGCTGGGTAAACTGTGCCGGCAAAACCAGGTCCCCATGTTGTTGGACGCCGTCTCCAGCTTTGGCGGCGAAGAAATCCTATTTGAAGAGTGGAATCTGCAAGCTTGCGCGGCCACCGCCAATAAGTGCCTGCACGGCGTGCCCGGCGTCTCTTTCGTGGTGGCCCGGCGCAACGCTCTGCAAGCCCCCGGCCACAGTCCGGCTCTTTACCTGGATCTGCACAATTATTACGAACTGCAGGAAAAAGACGGTTCCCCTTTCACTCAAGCGGTTCAGGCCTGTTATGGGCTGGATGAAGCGCTGGCGGAAATCCGGGATCAAGGCGGCTGGCAGGCTCGGCGCGACCTTTACCGCCGGCGCGCGGCCCAACTGGAAGAAGGGTTGGCCCGATTGGGAATCGACCCCTTCTTACGCGAGGGACGCTCCTCCATCCTCGGCTCCTATCGGTTGCCCCCCGGAGTCACCTATGCCCAATTGCACGACCGCCTGAAGGAGGCGGGCTTTGTCATTTACGCCGGCCAGGGAGGCTTGAGCGACGAAATGTTCCGCATCGCCGTCATGGGCGATTTGACCCGGGGAGACTTAGAGCGCCTGCTGGCGGCGTTCCCGACCGAATAGCCACTCACAGCCGGCCAGATACCAACCCAACGGGCAGGCCACGACCCACAGGCTGAGAGCCAGTTCCAGCGAAGGAAACCAACCAGACTTATACTTCCACCAGACGGCCCAAAGACCCAGGATGCCGCCGCCAATCGCCAGCATGAGTATGATCTCCAGGCCCTTGCGAGGCTGGCAGGGAGCATAGCGGCGGGCCAGCAAAACCAACCTCCACCACAAAATCAGGCCGGGAATCAGCCAGATGCCCCCTCTTCCGACCAGCTCAGGAAGGTTGTGCTGAAGCCGGACCCAGTAACTGAATTGGGTGTCCTCACGCCACTCGGGGCAATACAGGGTGGCGCAACGCCCCTCGCGCAGAGCCTGCAACACCTTTTCGGCCGTATTTGCCTCATAAGGCAGCACCGTGGCCGTCTTGGGGACATTACCCTGACGAAAATCGAGACTTCCGAGCAAAGCCAGTTTGTGCTCCCGGGCCAGCTTGAGGGTAGCTTCATCGACGGTGGTGGGGCCGTTGCAGGCCTCAAAGCCGGCCGCGCCCCAATCGAACAGCTGCAGAGAGGTCTGCTGGCCGGTCCAGGTATGGGCGCCAATCACCAGCGCTCCTTGCTCGCGGGCCCTGGCCATGGCGCTGGCGATATCGACCTGGTCGGCCCGAATCGGTTCTTTCAGCCCGAACATCAGCAAATGAGTGGTCCCGCGATACTCCTCTCCGGGAACCACCACCACCCCCAGTTCTTGCTCCGCGGCTTCGCTCTGGGCGCGCACTCCTGGATAAGTCTTATTGGAGTCGGTCACGCCCACTACCGTGAACCCCTTCCTCAGGTGCCAGCGCAAGGCATCGGCTGGAAGCAGCACTCCACCGGAAGCCTGGGTATGGCAGTGCAAATTGGCCAGCCGAAAGGTCGCCTGCGCCGGCACTTGATAACGAATCCCAAAAGGGATGCGTGTGTAAAGCCAGCCATGGGCCTGCATGCCACCGATCAAGGTCATGGTCAAAGTGGTCATCCAGGCCAGTCCGGCCCTCCAGCCGCCCTGCCGGGAGGCCAGCCAACCACCCAGCGCGGCCATGGCCAGAAAGAGAACAGCCGCATAAAACGAGTGGGGAGCTATGCCGAAGATCGAGTAGAACCAGTGCATGGGCTCCACCGGGAAAGCCCACCAGGGACGGGACTCGTGCACGATCTGCACGGATTGCGCGGCGGCTCTGCCCAAGGCATCGCCTTCCGGAGTAGTGGCCAGCCAGGCCAGGCTTTCATTCACAGGCAACCCACCTGCTCTGCGGACCGCCCAGATCCTCCTTGGCCGCTCTCAGCCGATTCGGGTATACTGGGCCCATGAACGCTCTCAAGCCCACCCAACTCCTTTCTCCGGCCGAATATCTGGCGCGTGAGCTGGACTCCCCCATCAAGCATGAATACGTGGGCGGGGTAGTGCACGCGATGTCCGGTGCCCGGACTCGCCACAACCGCATCGCGACCTCCGTGCTGGGAACCTTTCGCCAGAGCCTGAAGGGTCGCAAGTGCGAGCCTTTCAATTCGGATATGAAGGTGCGTATCCAACTTCCCAGTCATGTGCGCTTCTACTACCCGGATGCCATGGTGGTTTGCCAGCCCAACCCGGACGACGAAGCCTTCCAAGACCACCCCAAAGTGATCGTGGAAGTCCTTTCACGACGTACTCGCCGGCTGGATATGGGCGAAAAGCGCGAAGGCTACTTGCGCATTGCTTCTCTGGCTGTCTACCTCATGGTCGAGCAGGACGAGCCCACCGTGGTTGCCTATCGACGCTCCGATCAGGGTTTCGAGCGGAAGGTTTATCAGGGGCTGGAGGCCGTCATCGAACTGCCCGAAATCGGCTGCGAACTTCCTCTGGCGGAAATCTACGACCGGGTCGAGTTTGGGCCTGAACCGGAGGAAGACGACGAGGATTAAGGCCAACATGCTGCGCCGACTTCTGCTGGCCGCTCTGCTCTGTGCCGCAGCCGGCGCCGAGCCTGTACGCAAACTCGACATTCTGTTCGTGGGCGCGCACCCCGATGACGATTCCACCGCTACCGCCACGCTGGCTCGCTACGCCGCGCAAGGCAAGCAGGTCGGAGTGGTCACGGCCACCCGGGGGGAACAAGGCGGGAATTTGATCGGGCCGGAACAAGGCGCCGCCCTCGGACTGCTGCGTGAAAGCGAAGAACGGGCCGCCCTGAATTTGCTGGGAATTTCTACCATCCACTATCTGGAAAGGCTGGATTCCGGCTTCACCACCAGCGTCCGCCTGAGTGAACGCAACTGGGGACGAGCCGAAACTCTGAAGCGACTGGTGCGCCTGGTCCGTTATTACCGCCCGGAAGTGCTTATCACCATGAGTCCGGCCCCGCGCGGTCATGGCGATCATCAGCTGATCGCCCAGCTCACCACCGAAGCTTTTTTCGTCAGCCCCCGCGGCGGCGGCGAAGGGCTGCCTGCCTGGGCCCCCCGCAAACTCTACTACACGCTGGAGTATGGCGCCGACGGGCTCAAACCGGACCTGCGCCTTCCCACCGGCGAATTCGGCGATCTCGAACTGCGGGCGTTGCGTCTCTATCGCAGCCAGTGGCCGCCCCACCTGCTCCAGCGCTCCGATTACGAATCGTTCGTGCTGGCCGCCGCGCGAGGAGAAACCGATCCATCGACGCCGGGACCTCGTCCGGCGCCGGCCCTGGAACTGGAGCGGACTCCCGCCCTGACGCGATTTTTGCGCTGGAGCCGCGGCCTGGGCCTGGACCTGGAAGTGCTGGCCCCGGCCACCCGCGTGTGCCGCCCCGGGGAGACGGTGCGCTGGCCTCTGAAACCCAAAGGGGAAGTGGTCACCCGGGCTCCCGCCCAACCTGGGCCCCACCCGTTGCGGTTGGCCGGCCTTCCGGCCACTCTGCAGGTGGTGCCGGCGCTGACCATCGGGCCGAGTTGGAGCGCCTGGCAGCCCATCACCTCGAGCTGGGAAGGCGAAAATCGGGGTTCAGCCGATGCTTCCGGACGCTTCCGTCTCAAAACCGCGGCGGCGGAGCTGTGCGTGGAAGTGGAGGTCCAGGATGATCAGCTGGTCGCCGAACTGCCCCCCGGCGAAAACCGCGCCCACTGGCGCACCGACGCGGTGGAAATCACTCTCGACCCCAGTGGCCGCAGCCAGGACACCAGCACCACCTTCAAGTTGGGCATCATCGCCCAGAATACGCTCGGTAAGCCGATGGCCGCCCGCGACGCCGACGCTCATCCCGGGCCCTGGACCGGCCCCCTGCGACTGACCCGGCAGCCGGGCGGCTACCGCCTGCAGACACGCCTTCCCCTGCCCCCGGCCCGGGAATTCGGATTCAACGTGCTGATCTACGATAAGGACCCGGGCGAAGCTCCGTGCCGGCTGGCCTGGAGCGCCTGGGAAACGGTGCAGGGCTGGCCGGAACTCTGGGGACGCGTAAAAAGATAAACACTTTTTGCAGTAGTCTAGCTTACAAAAGTGCTTATAATAAGTGCAGGAAGGTGGATTACCCTTATGAAACAACGTGCTGGTTTCGGGCCCCGTTTGGTGGCGCTGGTGATCGACGTGCTCTTGCTGGGAGCGATTTCGGTCGTCTTCGGATTGATGGCCGGCAGCCTCTCTTCCGTGATCGCCCATAAGCTCTTCCACCTGGACGCCGCCGCGGCCTCACCGGAAACAGCCGTTTTGGCCAGCGGCCTGCTGGGGGTGGGAATATTCTTGCTGGTGACGGCCTTGATGGCGACTTTCCTCAGCCTGCCCTACAACCTGATGGAAGCCTTCTTCGGCTGGACCCCCGGCAAGCTGGTGATGGGTCTGCGCGTGAAAAATGAAGACGGTTCCAGCCCGTCCCTCGGACAGGTCTTTTCGCGCTGGCTGGTCAAACACAACGCCATCCTGATCTCGCTGCTGACCTTCATCGGCCTGGCCCCGGCCGCCTTTGTGGCACCGTTACTACAGGCGGTGGTCTTGGGCGGCTGCTTCCTCGCCCTGGGCGCCGGGCGCCAGGCCCTGCACGACCAGTTGACCCACACCGCTGTCTATGAAGTGGCCGAGCTACAGGCCCATCCCGAGGACAACTCGGTCCTGTAACCGAAGCGCCGGTCATGTTCAAAGCATGGCCGGCCTTTTTCTTTTTCGCTCTGTGTGCTTCCGCGATCGCCGAACCCGATTTCAAGTCACTCGGGCAAAGAGCCCTGACCCTCTCTCAGGAATACATCCGCATTCCGTCGGTCAACCCGCCGGCTAACACCGCGCAAACAGCCGCTTTTATGCAGAAGCTGCTCGAGTCCGAGGGCATCGAATGCAAGCTGTTTGAATCGTCGCCGGGCCATGTCAATCTGGTGGCCCGCCTGCCCGGCAAAACGCCCGGCAAAGGCCTGCTCATGCTCAATCATATGGACGTGGTGCCAGCCGACGCCAGTCGCTGGCCGGTCGACCCCTTCGCCGCTCAGCTCAAAGACGGCCTGCTCTACGGGCGGGGCGCCATCGACATGAAGACCACCGGCATCTTTCAGGCTCTTACTCTCATCACCCTGAAAAAGGAAAAGCTGGAACTGCAACACGATGTGCTGCTGCTGTGCAGCGCCGACGAAGAAAGCGGAGGGGATCAGGGAGCCCAGTGGATGATCGCTCGGCACTGGCCGGAAATCGAGTGCGAATACGCGCTGGACGAAGGCGGATTCGGCACCAGGGATCTGCTCTCGGGCAAGGGCGAGCTGGTCTTCGGCGTGTCGGTGGCCGAGAAGAAAATCGTGTGGGCCAGGCTGATCGCCGAGGGCACCAGCGGCCACGCCTCTCAGCCCGTACCCGACAACGCCAACGACCGCCTGCGGGAAGGTTTGAACCGGCTGGACGCCATGCTGAAAAAAGACCCGGGCGTGCAGAGCCGCCTGCTCGATGATTTTCAGAAGCGCGTCAGCGGCATGGCCGACAACAAGTTCACCCGCGCCATCCAGCGCGACACGCTGTCGATTACTTCGCTCCGCTCCGGCGTGGGGGACCCTCCCAAAGTCAACGTGATTCCCTCGAAAGCCGAAGCCACCTTGGATTTTCGCCTCATGCCCGAGACCGATTTACCCGGCTTTCTCAAACGAGTGCAGACCCTCTTGGGAGAGATTCCCGGGCTCAAGTTCGAGGTAACCCACAGCACCGATCCCACTCCCGTCAGCGACTATCGCACCCCCCTCTTTGCCTCCATCGAGAAAGCCATTCAGCGTGAGTATGCCCAGGCGGTGGTCACCCCCTACCTGGTGCCCTTCGGTACCGACTCCAACGGCTTGCGCCAAAAGGGCGTCAAGGCCTATGGCCTGGGCACGGCGGTGGTGGACGCCTCCATCATCGCCTCCATGCATTCCGACGCCGAGCGCATCCCCGTGGACCAGTTCGAACCCGCCTTGCGCATCTACTACCGGGTGGTGGCCGACTATGCCTCAGCTCCCTGAAAACCGGCGGCCTGGCGCAGGGCTTGCCAGGCCAATCCCACGTTGGCGTAGCGACGGGACGGATCGTGATGGACCATCTGGCGCAAGGGGGCGGCCAATTTCTCGGCGTCGACCAGATCGGGGGTCTGGCCGTTGAAACGAGCCTGCATCAATTGGGTGAGGTCCTGAGAACTCGAGCCGGTCAGCAACTGATAGACGATGACGCCCAGGGAGTATTGATCGGATGCCGGCCCTAATCCGTCGTGGAAGATCTCGGGGGCGATGTAGAAGACCTGCACGCCGCCCATGGCCTTGCCGCGCTCCAGAAAAAGCCGCCAGGGTAAGAAACTGGCGAACTCCTCCACCACCGGCCCGCGCGCGGTCAGGTGGATACGACCAAGATTCAAGCCGCCGTCGTACAGCCCCTGATGGTGAAATTGGTAGATGGCTTCAAAAAGCGGGCGCAGGTTGGCCACCAGTTCGACGGCGTCGTAGCCGCCGGGGCGCAACCAGTCGCTGAGGGTTTGTTCGCGCGTATGCCAATCACGCAACACCCAGAAGTGATTTTCGCGCCGCTCGCCGTGGCGCAGACTGCCGCGCTCCTTGGCCCGCGCCAGAGCGCTTGAAGATTCGGGGGTGACGGGAATAATTTCCAGTAGGCGTGGCTCCGCGCCGGCCTTGGGAGCCAGGGCCCGATAGCGTTCCACGTCTCCCCGGGATTCCAGCAGTTCGGCGATGCGGTGCCCGGCCACGGTCAATCCGATGCGGGGATCGACCGGGGAAGGTTCGCCCGTGCTTTCCGCGTCGCCCCAGAGTAATTGATAGCAGGCGAAGGCTTCGGCCGAGTTGCGCCGGGCCGTCGGGTCGAGCAGCAAGATGGTGGCCAATCGCAGTTGTTCGCTGCTGACTTTGCCCTCACGCAACTGGCGAACGATTCGGGAAATTTGCTCTCGGGTCAACTGGTCTTTCCATTCCACCTCGGGCAGCGGCGCGGTGGTCAGCAGATGCTGGGAAAGCGCGCGGTAGCCCGTGCGCAGCACATCCACCTGCGAGGGCTGGCTGATCTGGTGAAACTTAAGCTCGTATTCTTGGAGCCGGCGCCAGATCTGGTAGGCATTTTCCGGGTTGATATGACCGGGTCGCAGGCCCACGAAGAACTGGTCGAAGAAATTCTGGCGCTCTTGTTCCAACTCGGGCAGGCGAGCCTCCACCAGCATGCGGCTGGGCATGGAGACCCAGCGGCGCAGGCGGTCGCCCCAGCTGGCGCTGACCGGCTCGCGTTCCAGCACACGCTTGATGACGCGCAGCAGTTCCCCAATGCCAAAGCCTTGATCGCCTTTCAGCAGGTAATCGTCTGCCTGCGCCTTCATGGCTCGCACGGGCACATCCTCGCTGGCGTAACCGGTAATGACGATGGTGCGAATAGTGCGGCGGATGCCCTTGATAATCACCAGCGCGCCCACACCATCGGTGCTGCCGGCCATGCGCACGTCCGTGATGAATAATTGAAAGCGTTGGGCTTTGGCGGCGGCAATGGCGTCTTCGGGCCGACGGCAGGCGGTCACTTGATAGTTGGCGTCCTCCAGCGTCATGGCCAACACCTCGCGCAGGTTGTCATCGTCCTCCAAAAGGAGGATGGATGTTTGCGCCGGTGTCATTTTTTTAGTGCGCGGATCCGATGGCTTTATCTACATCGAAACGGTAGATTTCCTCAAGATCACGGCGGCCGCTGACATTGACATTCAAGTCTTTCAATAAGCCGGACTTCAGGTCATAAACCCAACCGTGCACGAAAGGGCGACCGTGCTCGCGCCAGGATTTCTGGACGGTGAATGTCTTACACACATTATAGACCTGCTCCATCACGTTCAACTCGACCAGGCGAGCGGTGCGCGCATTCTTGTCGGCGATGGCGTCGAGTTCGGCCGCATGCAGTCGATACACGTCCTTAATGTTGCGCAGCCAGTTGTCGATGAGTCCCAATTCGTTGGCTTCCAGGGAGGCAGCCACGCCCCCGCATTTGTAATGCCCGCAAACCACAATATGCTGGACTTTCAAATGGTTGACGGCGTAATCGATGGCGCTCAAGACATTGAAATCGGTGTGCACCACCAGATTGGCGATATTGCGATGCACAAAGAGGCTACCCGGGTCGGTGTCGGTAATGACATCGGTGGAAACGCGGCTATCGGAACAACCAATCCAAAGCGTATGCGGCCTCTGTCCTTGTTCCAGTCGCTCGAAAAAGCCGGGATCCTCAGCGGCCATACGCTCTACAAAACGTTGGTTGCCGGCCAGCATGCGCACAACCGAGAGATCGTGCATCTCTTTCAAGTTGAGAGTGGTTTTATGGGGGTCTGACATAGGCCGCAACCTTCGCAACAGGGGGGGCTGCCGCCTCCCCCTGAGCATCATGCCTGGTCGCGGTAATCCTTGAGTTGTTCGGCCAGGAAACGGCTGGCGTGAAACATGCGCGATTTGACGGTGCCCACCGGGATCTCCAGAATTTCCGAGATTTCGGGATACTGCAGTTGCTGATAGTAGCTGAGCAGAAAGACTTCACGCTGTTTTTCGGGCAATTTTCCAATGGCTTCTTTAATGCGTTCGGCCAGCATGCTTTGCGAGGAAAGCGTTTCCGGTCCGGGCTGAGCATCGGGCACAAAGAGGGCGGCTTTCTCCAGCTCCGATTCGGGCCGGCGAGCCCGGGCACGCAAGGCGTCCCGGCAGGTGTTCAGGCAAATCGTGTAGAGCCAGGGCCGGAAAGACGCGCCGGCGCGATAACTGTCACGCTTGCGAAAGACGCGTAGAAAGGTCTCCTGAAAGGCATCTTCGGCCGCGTTGCGCTGCTGCACCACGCGAAAGGCGTAGGCAAAGAGCGGTTTCTCGTAGCGCTTGATCAGCAGCTCCAGCAAATGCGTTTCGCCTTTCTGGATGCGCTCCATGAGGGCTTCATCGGACAGGTCGCTCATGTTGACGGCGGAGGTTCGGCTTTTTTTGAACCAATGCCTGGCAACCGGCGTATCGAAAAAGATTCCCTCGAAGGATAGCGAAGAATTGAAGATGACCTGCGAAGATTACCAGGAGTTGCTGCCGGAACGCGCGCTCGGGCAACTGGACGAAAGAGCGGACGAAGGCCTGTCCCGCCACCTGTCCGACTGCTCCGACTGCCGTTCCCAATGGGAGCTGCTGCAATTTGGTCTGGCCGATATGCAGCACTGGCAGGCCGAAGAGCCTCCAAGAGACCTGGGCGAGCGCACCATGGCGGCTATTCGGCTGGAGGCTGAGAAAAAGCCGGGCTTCTGGGCCCGCCTCGATCGCGCCCTGGGTCGCTTCGCTTCCCACCGGCCCACCCCGCTGACCGGTCTGGCCACCGTAGCCGTAACGGTCGTGCTTCTGGGCCAGGTGCTCAGCCCCCACCTCTGGCGGGGGCGTTCCAGCAGCGACGGCAGCGCCTGTCAACGCAGCCTCAAGGTGGTCACCCAGGCGCTGGAAGCCTATCGGAGCGAGCATCAGGGTCGCTATCCGGAGCGCTTGAGCCAACTGCAGCCGGAGTATTTACAAAAGCTACCCGACTGCCCTGACAGCGGCCAGGATACTTACACTCCCGGTTATCAAGTCAGCCCCGATCATCACTCCTACACGCTGAAGTGCACTCCGAGCAAGTAAGCGACTTCTGGCGTATGCCGCCACCCTGGGTGTGGTTGGTATTTTCTCTATCCATGCTAATCTTTGGCGCCTCCATGCTGACCCTGCGGGAGGGTCGGAGGTTTTTATCGCGACCGCTGACCGGTTCAGAGGAACGGGTCGTGGTGGCCGCCCTGGACCTCTGGAAGCAGCAGGAGGGCCGCGAGCACCCCTTGCTGGCGACCATGCTCAAGGAACATCGCATCCGCGCTATGGACAAAATGACCTTCGCTCGCCCCGAGGAGCGTGCCGCCTTCGGTTATACCGATGAGCGCAAGCGCATTCTGCTCAATCCCAACTTGTGCTTTACCTGCCAGCAGATGCTGGCTCCCCGTTTCTGCACGGGAATAGCCGACGCAGACCTGGTGGCCACCCTGGCCACTCTACAGCACGAAGTCCGTCATCTGGTCAGCGGAGCTTCCGAGGCTCTGGCCTATGAGGACGAATGGCGCTACGTCTGCCGCACCCGCCACTGGTGCGTGCAGCATCAGATGCCGGGTTTGAGTCTGGAATTGCTGGAGTGGGAACGCCATTTGCCGACGCGGGTTCGCCTGCATGTCGGGCCCAGCGCCGCCGAACCGATGGAAAAGCGAATCAGCTCCGCCGAGTAAGTCAACGAACTCTACGCCAGATGACCTGCGCCCCCCGGGCAAAGACCAGCCAGCCTCCATCGCCGGAAAGGCAAGGGTTGTAGCCGGGGCCGAGGTCCCACTGGCGGTCGCCATGCCTGAGGAGGACGCGGCCGCCGCGATTGTAGGCCAGCCATTGGCCGTCTCGGCTCAGACTGGGCTCCAGGCTGTCGATATCCCCTGCGGTCAAGGCCCGCTGACCTTCCAGCAGCTGGTAGTGCCGGCCCATTCGCCGACATGAAATACGACTTACTCCTTTCGGCTGCAGCCAACCGTCTGCGCCAATCACCGTACCGGCGCCGTCGCGCACAGGCCCAATCCACAGGCCGGTAGCGCCGGCCGGCTGGCGCTCGGGGCCGTAACCGAGCACCACCGGCTGGCCGTCCGGGCCGAACCCGCCCCAATAGGCGGAGACCCTGCCCGGCGGGCCGTCGGGACCCAGCCGCGTCAAACGGCCCGCTTCCCACAAGAAACAATCGGCCGAGCAGTTGCGGTCGCCGGCAACCAGGTTCTGGGCTTCGCTGACAAAGATCACGCGCTCGCCATCGTCGCTGACTTCGGGAGAGTGTCCCGCTCCCAAGAATCGAGCGGGCTGGCCCATGACCTGACGCCACACTCCAAGCTCATTGGCGTAGACCAGCACCTCGCCATCACCCGACAGTCGGGGTACAATTTCCAGCGAGGGCATACGCAACGGAGCCTTAACCACTCTCTGGAAAACTCCGGGAGAAATCTCGCGGTAGAGTTCGGATCGGCGCAATTCGCTCAGCCAGTAGGCCTTGTCCAAAGGGCGCAGAGGCCAGGTGTCCTGGGCCAGGCTGAGCACGATATAGTCCAGGCCACATTCTTCCAGGCGGCGGTGCAGGCTGCCGGGGAGGGGGGGCTGGCCGGCCTGACCGATGGTTTCCACCATGGCCTCGGTGCGGTTGCCCCAACAGAGCGGCTGCAGCGGGTTGGGAAACAGAAAGAGCGACCGGCGCAGGCACAGGTGGGCCCCTGGAGCGTTGTCCGCGCTGACACTGGCGCCGGCTGGCAGCTCCACCAGCTCGGGATGGGGACGCAGGGCCGTCAGCAACAACCAGCGATGCATCAGCAAATTGGCCACCAGCAACAGGCCCAGGCTCCAGGCCGGCGGGCGCCAGCGCCGCAGCCCGGCCACCGCGGCCCACATCAAAAAAGGCAAAATACTCGAGAGATAGTGATGGTCCAGACCGCGCTGCCCATCCCGCCAGCTCAAGCAATTGGCCACCACCACCGGTAGAACCGGCAACAACCGGGGCCAGCCCGCCAGCGGTAGAAAAAGCAGCGGCAACAAAAGCAACAAGCAGTAAAACAGCCAGCTCGAGACGTTCAAATTAGGCTGCGCGAAGAGTGACTGGTACTGGGAACCTTGCCCTCCATTGGCGGCGCGCATCACCAGACCGGCCACCAGCATTCCCGCCGCTCCCAGGCAAAAGGTAGCCAGTGCCGTGCGGCGGCGCCCCGCTCGCCAGGCCTCCGGCGCTAACAAAAGCACGCTGATCCCCAGTGCTTCCCCCTCTCCCAGCGTCAGGATCAGAGACACGAAATAAAGGCCCGGGCGCCCGCTGTGCAGTCCCCACAGGGCCCAACTGAGCGTGCCCAGGGCCAGAGTAGAGGCGTGAAAGTCGAACAGGTTGGCCGACCACAGTCCGGGTTGGAGCAAGTAGGCCAGCGCCAGTCCGAAGGCCGGTTTCTCCTCCAATTCCAGGCGAGCCAGTCGATAAAGCGGCCAGGCAGCTGAAGCCAGCACCACCGACTGAAAAATCAAAGCCAGTTCCGGCCGGGCCAGCGGGGCCAACAGGAACAGAACAGGCGTAAAATGGTCGGCCAGGGACGGCATCCCCCGGGTGGTCAGAAAGTCCGGAAGCCCCTGAGCAAACAACCACATGGCCTGACAATGAATGCCCAGGTCGAAAATGCCGGTGTCCAGATTACGATGTAAAGCCAGCGACCAACCGCTGAAAATCAGCCAGTAGACCAGCATGCAGCCGATCAGCGGGCGCGCCACACGTCTCCATAGCAAGGGCGATAGTGGGCTTTGCACCAGTCGAAAGAGACCTGTTCAAAAGCCCGGTCATCCACCACCAGCCACTGGCTCAAGGCCAGGCGCTGATTGACGCGGGTGCGCGAAGCCGGGTTAGCCATGGCCGCGATGACACTGGCCTGGTTGGGCCCGGCATCGATCAGCATCATCCCGTAACTATCGGTGACCACCGGAGCCTTACCCTGCCAGTCGGGAAGCCGGCCGGCGCGTAGCAAAACACTGGGTTCAAAAGCGAAGACGGTTTCACCGGGAGGAACGTGCTCCCGGATGGTCTGAGCTCGCTGAATGTGTTCAGTGTCGGTTTTCAGACACAGGGCCAGCACAAAACCAAAGGGTACCGTCAACCACAGAGTCGCCAGGCGGCGGTGGCGCAGCACCGTTTCCACAGCGGCGCCCGCCCAGAAGCACTCGGGAATGGCCAGTTGAGCGCGATAATGAAAGAAATGGCCGGGGGCCAGGTAAAAGGCGCCCACCAGCAAGAGCCAGCTGGCGCTCACCTGCAGGGATACCGGGTCCCAACGCCGGCGACTGCCGACGTAGCCGACGAAAGCCAGCAGGGTTATGGCCAGATGGCGGGGATCGAAAATATCCCAGAGGCGCTCGAAAGCGCTGTCCAATCCATGGGACGGACGGTGGGCCTGAAACCAGAAAACGTCGACGTAGAAACCGTGGGGTGAGGCAATCACCGCCGGCAGGCAAAGCAAGACGCCGATGAGGCCGCCCAGCACGGCCCAGCCGCGCAGGCGCGGCAGGCTGGAGAAGAGCCAGAGGGTACCCCAGGCCTTGACGCACAGAGCGCAGCCTCCCCACCAGGCGGCTTTCCAGCCGCGCGTGGAGAGCAGCGCCAGCGCACAGGTGTTCAGCAATGGCTCCAGCAAAATACGCCGCTCAGTGCTGGCCGCTTCCGGATAAATGGCATAGCACAGAGCGGCCAGATAACCGGCCCGGGCTCCCAGCACGCGCCCGGCCAGGCGGCCCATCAGATAAATGTTGAGGGCACCCACCACCGTCATGGCCAGACGCGCCACCATCCAGCCCGAATCCGGAGGCAGCCAGGCCACGGGCAAAAGGGCGTAGAGCACTCCGGGCGGATGTACGATGACGGTATCCCGATAGGGCCAAATGCCCCGGATCCAGAGGGCGGCAGCCGAGTAATACACCCCTTCATCGTAATCGAGGTCGTACCAGGCGCATGGAAGCAGACGCAGGGACCAGCCCAGCAAAACCAATCCCAGCAGGGCTTTCCGCGACATAGCCCGCGCTTCTTGCGGTACTACCAGGGTCCTGCCGGGCGGCGCGGAAGCGCTGCCGATGCAACTGTGGAAAACCTTAGAGGGCCTGCATCGCCTGCCCAAGGACTGCTTCGCTCTCTACCACCGGAAGGATGGTGGGGAGTGGCGCCGCCTGCCGCAGCCGTTCCTGACTTACCGGGCCGACCCGTTTTTGTTGGAGTGGAAAGGCGAAACCTGGATTCTTTTTGAGGAATTCGAATATCTGGCCAATAAGGGCAGACTGGCGCTGTGCCGTCCGGACGGAAGCGATGGCCAGTTGCTGATGGATCGACCCTACCATCTGTCTTATCCTTTTCCGCTTCACTATCAGGGCCGGCTCTGGCTATTGCCCGAAGCCTGCGCCAACGGCAATGTGGATCTTTATGAATGCGAACAGTTTCCGCAGCGCTGGCGCCACGCCCGCACTCTGCTCAAAGGCGTCGATGCCTGCGACGGTACTCTTTTACAGCTGGACGGAATCTGGTGGCTGTTCGTGAGCGTGCGCCCCGCTGGAGAGGGGCAGCGTCACCTGGAGATTTATTTTTCCGAGGATTTGCTGGAAAGCGACTTTCAGCCCCATCCTATCAACGCTCAGAGGCTTTACGCCGATTTGCGCAATCAGACAGGCCGGCCCGGCGGCGCCTTCTTTCGCCACGGAAAAGAGTGGATCCGACCCGCCCAGTACAGCCCCGACTACTACGGACAAGGTCTGAGCTATCGCCAACTGCTCAAGCTCTCCCCTACCGAGTTCGCGGAAAAAGGCGTGGACCTGGCCGGATTTCCCTGGCGGCGCAACCATCACTTCAGCATGCTGGGATCTCAGCAGGTCATCAACCGCAAGGAGCGGATGGCCTACCGAAACCGACCCATCCCCCTGATCCACCCGTGGCTGGAGGAACTTTATTAACAAGGGTCTTCCAGCTCGGGGGTCCCGATCAACGCCTGGAACTGGCTGGAATGCGCCAAAAGTTCGTCAAAACCGCCCTGAGCCACCAGCTTACCGTTCTCGAGCAAGCAGATGACGTCGCAGTTGCGCACCGCTTCCAGGCGGTGAGCGATGACCAGCACGGTCAGCTCCCGGCTGACCTCCTGAAGGCTCTCGAGGACTTTGCGCTGGGTGGCCTCATCCAGAGCGCTGGTGGCCTCATCGAAGATGAGCAGCTCGGGACTCTGGTAGAGGGCGCGGGCGATGCCGATGCGCTGGCGCTGGCCGCCCGAGAGCGCCGCGCCGCGCTCGCCTAACTCGGACTTATAGCCGTTGGGCAACTCCTGAATGAAGTCGTGGATCTGAGCGGCCTGAGCGGCTCGTTCCACGGCGCTTTGGTCAAGTTCCTTCGGATTGATGCCCAGGCCGATGTTAGCCGAGACGCTGTCATCACTGAGAAAGATTTCCTGGGGCACATAGCCGATATTTCGCCTCCAGGCGGCGCGCTTTTTGTCATCGAGCGGCTCTCCGTCGATAAGCAATTGCCCCTGCTCAGGCACCAGCAAGCCAGCCACCATATCGGCCACCGTGGTCTTGCCCGAGCCTGTGCTGCCCACCAGCGCCACCCGGCTACCTTTAGGAATTTTCAGATTCAGACCGGTGAGCACCGGTTCCTGGACGGAAGGATAGGTGAAATGCACATCGCGTAACTCCAGGCTGTTTCTGATAGGCAGGCTCTGATCGGCCGAGACATAGCTGAGCGGTTCGTGCAGTTCCGCGGCCAGGCGCTGCAGGCTGGGCAGGAAGAAACGCACCCGGGCCAGATTCCGGTACATATTCTGCAATGAAGGCAGCATGCGCCAGGTGGCCATCACGTAAAGCATCAGCCAGGCCATGGCCTGACCGGGATAGCGCAGGGCAAAATAGACCAGGGAGCCGATCAAACCGGCCACCGCCACCGCCTCGGTCAAGTAGTGGGGAAGCTCATAAATCATCTCTCCACTGGCCAGGGCGTTGTTGTATTTCCGTGAAACCTTGGTGTAACGCTGCAAGAACTGCTCGCGACGAGCCAGCAGCCGGGCCTCCTTAAGAGCATATAAGCCGTCGTTGACGGCCCGGAACCGGCGACTGTTGTAGCTATCGCGGATCTCGCCGTTCTTGGAAAGCTGGCCGCGATTGACCCGATAGATCAGCGAAAACAGCACCATCAGGGCTCCGCCCGTGCCGAAGGCCACCCAGGGGTCCATGATCAACAGACCGCCGCCGATCACCAGGGCAGCCAGACCGTTGGTGGCGATCTCGGCCAGGGGCAGGTAGACGTTACGAGTCAACTGTTCGGTCTCGTGGAGAATGTCCTTTCCCAACTCATTGCTGTTGCGCCCGCGCAACCACAGGTAAGTACGGCTCAGGTAGCTTTCCAAAAGCCGAATACTGAGCCGATGGCTGACGTGATAGGCGAACCTGAGGCTCAGCCACATGGTGATGCCGCGTACCAGATTGACCAGGGCGAACAGCGCGATGAAACCGGCTCCCAGGAAGATCAGGAACTGGTTGTGATCGGTGAAATGCCAGCGCTGGTAAAGCCCCAGCATCCAGGGCGTTTTTTCGATGGCCTGGGGATCGGAAGCCAGGTTCACAAACGGCATGATGCCGCCCACGCCGGCCAGCTCGACCACCGCGTTGATGATCATAGCCACAACCAGCCCGCCGGCCAGCCGGCGCGATTCGGGCTGAAGCACCTGGTAGGCCGTGCGCATTCCGCTTCCCAGAGTCAGTCGGGGTTCTTCCACGGCTGCCTAGTGCGAGAAAAATCCGCGTTTCCTCTTTTCGAGGATCTCGCCCGGCCTGAGGGGAAGGCAAGCCCATCATGAGCACGACCGAACTCGACAAAACCTACGACGCCAAAACGGTGGAGTCTCGCACCTACCAGTACTGGATGGACAACCACCACTTCCGGGCCACTCCCGACCCCAACAAAGAGCCGTTTACCATCGTGATCCCGCCTCCCAACATCACCGGCTCGCTGCATATGGGCCATGCCCTGGACAACACCATTCAGGACGTGTTGATCCGCTATCACCGCATGCTGGGCAAAGTAGCCTGCTGGGTACCCGGTACCGATCACGCCGGCATCGCCACTCAGACGGTGGTGGAAAAACAGCTCAAAAAAGAGGGCAAAACCCGTCATGATGTGGGGCGTCCCGAGTTTCTCAAACTCGTCTGGAAATGGAAAGAGCAATACGGCCACACCATCGTCGGCCAGCTCAAGCGTCTGGGCGTTTCCTGTGATTGGGAGCGTGAAGCCTTCACCATGGACGCGGCCCGCTCGCGGGCGGTGCGCGAAGTCTTCGTGCGGTTATTCGAAAAGGGTGACATCTACCGGGGTAAGCGGCTGATCAACTGGTGCCCCCACTGTTTGACCGCGCTCTCCGACCTGGAGGTCGAGCACGAGGAGTCTCAAGGGGCTCTCTACTTCCTGAAATACAGTGATGAAATCACCATCGCCACCACCCGTCCCGAGACCATCTTCGCCGACGTGGCCGTGGCCGTGAACCCGACCGATGAGCGCTTCCAGCACCTCATTGGCAAGACATGCAAGATTCCGCTGGCCAATCGCGAGATTCCCATCATCGCTGACGAGGCCGTGCTCACCGACTTCGGAACCGGCGCCCTGAAAATCACGCCGGCCCACGACCCCACCGACTTCGAGATCGGCCAGCGCCACCATCTCGAGCAACTGGTGTGCCTCACGGAAACAGGCAAACTCAACGAACTGACCGGTGAGTTCAACGGCCTGGATCGCTTCAAAGCGCGCGGGGCCGTCACCGCAAAGCTGGAAGCCGAGGGACTGCTGGTCAAAAAAGAAGAGCACCTCAACAAGGTGGGCCATTGCTACCGTTGCAACACGGTGATCGAACCTTATCTTTCCGACCAGTGGTTCATGAACATGAAACGCCTGGCCGAACCGGCCATCGCCGCCGTCAAGAACGGCGAGGTGCGCTTCGTGCCCGATCGCTATTCCAAAACCTACCTGGCCTGGATGGAGAACATCCGCGACTGGTGTATTTCCCGCCAGATCTGGTGGGGCCACCGCATCCCGGTGTGGACCTGCGAGGCCTGCCAGCACCGTCAGGGCTACATCGAAGACCCCACGGGCGGCTGTCCGAAATGCGGCGATGCCCGCTACGAGCAGGATCCGGATGTGCTCGACACCTGGTTTTCTTCGGGTCTGTGGCCGTTCTCCGTGTTTGGCTGGCCGGAGCAGACCGCCGATCTGAAGTATTTTTATCCCACCAGCGTGCTGGTGACGGGGCGTGACATCATCAACCTGTGGGTGGCCCGCATGATTATGCTCGGCTACGAGTTTCTCGGCGAGAAGCCGTACAGCGACGTGCACATTCACGCCACCATCATGACCCGCGACGGACAGCGCATGTCCAAATCCAAGGGCACCGGCATCGATCCGCTGGACCTCATCGAGAAATACGGCGCCGACGGCACCCGCTTCGGTTTGATGAGCCAGGCCACCCAGTCGCAGGATGTGCGCCATACCGAAGAACGTTACGAACAGGGCCGTAACTTCTGCAACAAAATCTTCAACGCCGTCAAGCTTTCCTTGACGCTGGCCAAGGACGTGCAGCCCACCGACCGGCCCGAACCCACCTCGCTGGCCGACCGCTGGCTGTTGACCCGGGTGTCCCAGTTGACGCGCAAAGTGCGCGCGGCCATCGAAGGCTACAATTTCGACCAGGCCGCCGGCGCCCTTTACGAATTCTTCTGGACCGAGCTGTGTGACTGGTACCTGGAGTTGATCAAGCCGATCTTCCGGGAGGACGCCCCTCAACAAAAGCGCGTGGCCCAATGCCTGATCTATGCGCTGGATCACTACATGCGCCTGAGCCATCCGATCATGCCGTTTTTGACCGAGGAGCTCTGGCATTTCCTGCCCGGTGAGCGCCAGCCCCTGATCCACGCGCCCATGCCGGAACCCGGCTGGGAGGACGCTCAGGCCGTCAGCGAAATGGAAACCTTGCAGGCGGTGGTGCGGGCGGCGCGCAACCTGCGCGCCGAACTGGGCCTCTTGCCCAAGCAGAAAGCCGAAATCTGCCTGGTGGCCCCGGCCGCCGGCCAGGCTTTGCTCGAGCAAAACCGTCCCATGCTGGAAGCGCTGGCCATGGCCGAACCCCTGACCATCGGGGAAAGCCGTCCCGGCAAGGCGCTCTCCCAGGGCGTGGGCGAACTGGAAGTCTTTCTCCCCTTCCCGGCCGATTTCGATCTTTCTCGTGAAGTCGCGCGGCTTCAGAAAGAGCTGGCCGATGCCCAAAAACTGGCCGAGGGCACGGAACGCAAGCTGGCCAATCAAGCCTTCCTGGACAAAGCCAAAGCGGAAGTGGTGGCCAAGGAACGCGAACGCCTGGCCGACTACCAGGAGCGAGCCCGGGGCGCCGAGGAGCGCCTCAAGCTCTTCACCGGTCCGTGAAAAAACGGCTGCTGGTGCTGGTTCTGTGGTCGGGGATGGCCTGGGCCCAGCCCATTATTCCCGGCTACAATCTGCCCTACGTGCCCAACCGTGTGCCCGAGTCCGCGGACATGCGGGAGGCCAGGTTCCTCTTTGCCGAGGGGCAGCGACTGCACCGCCAGGGCCAGACCAGCCGGGCCGTCGATCTCTACCGCAAAGCTCTGACGGCCGACCCCGGCCGCCTGGAATATCGGCCTTACCTGGCCCAGGCGCTGGAAAGCCTGGCACAGCATCAGGACGCTCTGGAGCAATACGACCTCTATCTGGCTGAAGAAGGCCAGGACGTGAAAATACGGCGGGCCCGCCTGCTGCCGCTGATCGGGTTGAAACGCTGGGAGGAAGTGGACGCGGAACTGGCCGTCCTGGAAAGCCAGCATCCCGATTACCTGCTCTACAAAGGCCTGAGCTGGCTGGAACGCCGGCAGCCGGCCCGGGCCGAGGGTCCCCTGCGGGCCGCCCTGGCCTTGCAGGGCGATCGTCTGGACATCCGGCTCAATCTGGTGACAGCCCTGCTGCTACAGAACAAATCCCAAGAGGGCCTCGATCTGCTGCCCGCCGGCGGGACCAGTCCCCGCGCCGATCTGCTGCGCGGGGTGGCCCTCCACCAGCTCAACCAGCCGGCAGAAGCAGAAAAAGTCTGGCGCACGCTGCTACCTTCCCAAGAGCTGGTTGAGGCCACGCTCAATCTGGCCACCACCCTGGCCGAGCGCGGCCAGGACGCGCAGGCTCTGCGCCTGGCCGCCCAGGCCCTGGATCAGCAGCCCAACAGCCAAGCCGGCCGCTTGCTCTACGCCCGCCTGCTCAATCGCGCCGCCCGCTACAGCGAAGCTCTGACCGTCTTGCGCCCCCTGCTGGAGCCCGACGGCTTCGAAGGCTCGCGGGTTTATCTCCACGAGGTCACCGGCTGGACCCTGCTGGGCCTGGGTCGCAATCAAGAAGCGCTGGACTACCTGAATCAAGCCGTCAAGCTGGGAGCCGGCGGCCCCTCGCTGGAAAACAACCTGGCCCTGGTGCTGACGCGCCTGAGCCGGCTGGATGAAGCGCTGCTGCACCAACTCAAAGCCGTCGAATTGGCCCCCCAGCAAGCCAGTGCCTGGTACCTGCTGGGCCGACTCTACGAAAAACGCGCCCAACCCAAACAGGCCGCCAGCGCCTACGAAAAATACCTGGCTCTGGAAACCGATGAAAGCGCCGCCAGGCCGGTGCGCAACCGGCTCAAAGAACTCCGCTAGATCTATTTCAGGTTGGCCTGGCGCAGCTCTTCGTTCAAAGTATCGGCGCTTTTGGCATCCAGCAGCTTCAATTCCTGGATTTGCCTGACCACCTGGGCTTTGTTCTTCATCAAGAGGTAGGTCCGGCCCAGGTAGAGCCGGCCCAGACGTTCCTTGGGGTCGAGCACGGTGGCGCGGGTGAGGGCCTGGACCGCCTCGTCGTATTGCTTGCTGCGCAATAAAGCGTAGCCCCACTCCAGCCAGACGGTGGCCGATTTGGGCTCGAGGGCGGCGGCTTTCTTAAGTTGAGCGGCGGCCTCGGCATGCTGGTTGAGGTCATTGAGACACCAACCAAGCCGGTAGTAAGTCGAGGAACTGGCGTTGCCCAGCTCGATAGCTTTGGCGTAGGCGGCCGCGGCCGCTTTCGAGTCCTTCTTCAACTCGAAATTGGCGTCGCCCAGGCCTACCCAGGCGGCCGGACTGTCGGGCTTGATCTGGGTGGCTTTAGTGAAGGCCTCGACCGAGCCGTCGGCGTTGTTCAGCTTGCCGTAGGCAAAGCCCAGTTCACTTTGGATGCGAATATCTTGAGGGTCCAGCTCGGCGGCCTTCTTCAACCAGCGGGCGGCTGTATCGAACTTCTTCTGTTCGTTATAGATCCAACCGATCTGAAAAACAGCTTCGGCCGATTTGGGCTCGCGTTCGGAGATGGTCCGGTAGTATTCCAGAGCCTGGTCGAAGTTTTTGTTGGTGATGGCCTGCCTGGCGGCTTTGTCCAGCTCCAACAGGCTCGGCGGAGCCTGTTGGGCCCAGGCCGCCAGCCCGCTTACGAGGTAAGCACAGATCAGAGTCTTTTTCAGCATGAGCCGTGGATTTGATCCACAAAGCGGATCTCCTGGGCCCCTTCCCAGAGCACGCGCCGGCCGATCTCGGGCAGGTCCTTCAGCCCCTGGACCACCGTCAGGAAGTGGTTGCCGGCCAGTTGCCCCATCTTGCTGGCGAACAGGCAGGCCCCGTAAGGCACCAGGATCTCGGTCTCGCTGTAGCCGCCCGGGTAAAAGAGAATCTGGCCCGGCGCGGGGTGGCTGGTGTGGTTTTCAAAAGGCACTTCCAGCTTGAAGTCGCCCAGCGGCACCCAGGCGGCTTCGCCCGACCAGCGCGCCTGAATCAGCTTCTGAGTGTAGGGCAACAGGGCCCGGAAGGCGCGACAGGTGTGGGGAGCAGCCTGCTCCTCCCAGCGGCAATGCAATTGAATTCCGGCAACTTCGATGAGCATTCCGAATGGTTTCACCTGCCTCGAGGTTGACCTTCAAGGGGTGCGGAAGCGCACCCACTGAACCAGGCTGGCGGCCAGCAGAGCCAGCAGCAGGCTCCAGCCCAGAAGCCGCCCCGCCTCTCCGTAGTTGCCGCTTTCGCTGGCCACGTAGAGAGCCAGCGGCAGAGTCTGGGTCTGGCCGGGGATGTTGCCGGCCACCAGCAAAGTGGCGCCAAACTCTCCTAAAGAGCGCTGGAAGGCGACAGCCCAGGCACGCACCAGGCCGGGCGCCACCTGGGGCAGCCCGACCTCGCGCCAGGCTCGGGCGGGCTCGGCGCCCAAACTGCGGGCTTCCCAGACCATTTCTTCGGGAAAGCTTTGCCAGGCCGCCTCGCCGGCCTCGACGGCCAGGGGCAAAGCCACCAGGCTGGAGGCCAGCACGGCTCCATACCAGGTGAGGACGGGATTCATGCCGTGCTCGGCAAACCAGGCTCCCACCGGCCAGAGCGGACTGAAGAGGCAGAGCAACAGCACGCCCGAGGCCAGCGGCGGCAAACTGAGCGGCAGGGACAGGCACCAGCGCGCCAACACGCCCAGCCGTCCGCGCTGCAGCCAGTAGCCAAGAAGGGTGGCGATGGGCAACAATAGAGTCGAACTGACGAAGGCGACCAGCAAGGAAAGCTGGATAGCGGGCCAGGGATTCACTGCGCCGGTTTCGCCATGGTCAGTGGGATTATCCCACCGAATAACTGAAAGGGCAAGAGCTGCGCGGGTCTCAGGCCTTTATCCCACCAGGACGGTCCATCGCTATTCCCACCCACCGGTTGGGTCCCAGAGTTAGGGGGCGAACCTGGCATCCTGTGTGGCAAAGAGCTGATCGCAAACCCAGCGCTCGCTGGAAGCCGCACTGGCCCGGATGACGCCGACGTTTCGGGCATCGCCGGGCAAGAGTATGGCCTGCAAGTGCGAATGCTGCCGGATGAGGGTGATTGTGCAGACTGCGGAGGGGATGCTTTATGTGCCGGGGGATGAGGTGGCGACGGTGATGCCGGCCTATCCGGACCGGTGGCGGGTGGTGTTGCGGGATGGGCGGGTGGGGCATCGGCACGGCAAGCTGCCGGAGGGACCGTGGGTGCGGTTGGGGGCTGGCCGGGCATGTCCTCGCTGGCTGCGGCGGGAAGGGGAGCATTGGGTGGATCCGGGGGGATTCCGCTATACCTATGAGCCTCTGGGCGAGCCTGCGGAGGAGGTGGTGGATGAGCAACTGCCGCTGGGGCTGCTGGCGGTGGAGCGGCGCGGGCGGGAATGGGTGTGGCGGACCCATTCGGGGGAATCGGCCAGCGGGTTGAACGTGCATCAGTTGCGCGAATTGTTCGTGAATTTGGTTCAGGTGAGTCAGAACCGGTTTGTGTATATGCCCCGGGTGCGGAGTTTTGGGGCGGGCTTTGGCGGGGGCTGGGTCAAGCTGGACCAGGGCGAGCAGTTCAAGCTGAACGGCAAGACCTTCGCGCCCAGGCTGGCCGGTTATCTGGGCCTGCAGAGTCTGTCCACCCAGGACACTTCGGTGCTTTGGAAATTGTGGCGGCTGCGTGAGTTTCCTTTTGACCTGGCCGCTGCCGCTCCGGAGGTCATTCGTCGGGAGCTGCCCGATTCCACGAAATTTGCAGAGCAGTTGATGTGGCAGACGGTGCTGCGCTATGAGCGCGGCGAAAGTCTGAGCTTCGGATCGGACCCGATGAGTTTCTTCGAATATTTAGTGGAGGCGGGCAGGCGGTGCGGCTACGAGTACTCTCGCAGTCGTTGGAACCAGCTGCGGCTGGCGATGGTGCTGGAACTGGGCGTGATTCGACTGCGTCAGCTGGGTCAGCGCGAACTGGACCCGAGTCTGCGCGAGTTGGGGACGCGGCGCCCGGAAGTAGTGCTGTTGGCGGCCGCCGAGCATAGGGCCGAGGCCGCTGAAGCCACGCGGGCCGCGGGCATCAGCCTGCTGGTGGTGCCTCGAGAGTATCATCTCCCGCTGGAGTGTCTGGCCTATGAGCTGCGGGGACCGCTGCAGTTGCTGGTGTGGGATCTGGAGACGGCGGTGGTGGAGGAGATTCGGCGCCGGCTGGATCAGAGGGATCTGGAGACCTTCGGCAGGCCTGTGCGGCTGCGTGAGGTGGGTGAGCTGGCCGAGGTGTTGGCCGAATTGCCCGTGCCGCAAAGCCTGGGAGGGGCGGAGCCGTTTCGGCGCATTGCCCTGCAAAGCTATCAGGGACTGTACCTGGCCGAGCCGGAGGAAATCGCCACCTGGAAGCCGGCCCATCCCAGTCGTTGGCAGGTGGAGCTGCGCGATGGCAAGGTGCTGCATCATCCAGGACCCGTCCCCGAGGCGTCTGGCCTTCCGGCGGTTCTGGCCGGCGGGCCGGACCTGCCCTGTGCGCCGGAGCGAATTCTCTGGCTGGAGGCTCGAGGCGATACGGCGGTCTGGCACCTGGACGACGGCAGCGAAAAAGACAGTGAGATCAGCTACGCGGAAGCACGCACGCAGCACCCGGGACTTCTGCCCATTTCGCGGAGCATCTCGGTCATTACGGGGTGAATTGTCCGCGGGGGCCGGAGTTTCTGGTGGTTCCGGCGGTTTTTTAGCCTGGAGGAACTGGAGCTGTGTTCGCGGCCGCTGACGGCGAAAGACGGCCGGGTGGATGATTTCCTGGCCGAGACGGGCGGAATTGACGGGAAGCCCCGGGGGATTCACGCGGACTGGCTGCGTCCGGTCGAGCGCTTGGTGGAGGTCGTGGGAGCGGCGCTGGAGGATAGGGACTCAACCACGCCCGGTGGGGTTGCCTAAGCGCCAGCCTGGGCTATTGGTCAAAGCCTCTACAGGCACCAGCGCGCCAGCGATTCACTGCGCCGGTTTCGCCGGCCGGCAGGTTGACCCTGGTCGCTTCAGAACTAGACCGCGTGAAAAAGCTATTCTTTCTTCTGCTGCTGATATTGCCGGCCTGGAGCCAGGAATCCATTCCCTTCCAATACCTTCCGGGCAGCGACGACGGTCTGATTCAAGGCCATCTCATCAGCATTCCGGTGACGGTCGGCAACGGCACTCCCTCGCGCTTTATCCTGGACACCGGCATCGGTATCGACCTGATCTCGACCCGTTTAGCTCAAAAATTGAAGGTGGCGAGTACCGGCATCAGCTATAAAGGGAAACGCATGTCGGGGCAGGAGGTCGAGGTGCCGCTCAGCTACCTGGGCAACCTGACGGTGGGGCGGGAGTTGCAGAAGTTTGGAACGGTGGGGGTCTGGGATTTCAAGGGATTCCTGCCGGACACTCCGGCCTTCGCCGATATCGATGGCTTTCTGGGTCTGCGCTTTTTCCAGCACCGCCCCTTCACGCTGGATTATCGGCAGAAGCAACTCATCCTGGAGACCCCGATTACGCTGCAATCACGAGTGAAATCGGGGATTGTGGTGCCTCTGGAGATGGACGACGACCAGAATACTTCGCTGACCGTCTTCGCTCCACTGGAAGTGAGCGGCGCCGAACCGGCCCGGGTGGAGATCGACACCGGCAGCGATTCCTTGATCCTGCATCGCCGCTTCATGGCCGCGCTGGGCATTCCCGAGAGCGGCCCCGGCATCCGAGTGGTACAGGCCCGCGACGAAACCGACTTTGCCTTCACCCGCTGGTTCACCAAGCTGCCCGGCAACATGCGCCTCAACGGCGATCCCAAACTCGAGCAAAACGGAGGCCGCGTCATGTTCCAACAAATCATCCACGATGGCCTGATCGGCGACGAATTTCTCAAGCACTTCATCGTGACCTTCGATCTCAGCCATAGCCGCATGATCCTGCAGCGCCCTGATTGACGCGGCCTATTCGGGTTGCAACTCGGCCAAAGCCTAAACCGGCAGCACCCCGAGTTGCCCTGGTGGTGATATTCAGCCGATGAGGCCGAGAGAGCGCGGGCTGCTCGGGTCGGAGGTGCGTGCACCGGTGCCGGCAATGCGTGCACGGGTGAGCGCGGGCTGCTCACGAAAGGCCTCCTGCTGTCCCTGGATTGACGGGCCGGCTTCCTGGGGCGAAGGGGGGCTGACTTCCGAATTTCAGGGTCGTGGCTGGGATGATCTGCGAGACGCGGCCTATTCCCTTATTCGGTGGTGACTCACGCTCGCATTTACAAAACCCCTACCCACCCGCTGCCGCCCTCGCGCAAGTGGATGCCTGGATGAGCTCACCCAGCCTGATGCTTCTGGGGGAGTCCACGAGCTGCTACCCTGCTCTGCCCGTGCGAAACCCATTGCTCTAACGAAATCTTCAACCTAGAATCTGAAAATTGCGAATCAACTGATCGACCGTGATTCGATAGGTCAGCTCCTTTTCGAAGGGGACCTGGAAGTTGAGGAAGGCCCAGGCTTTCTCGTTGCCGAGGATCCAGACGCGCACGACTCGCTCCAGCTCGGCATACTGATAGGCGAAGCAGAGCGCGCCCGCCACCTTGATGGGCAGCAACTCGTCGGTGGCCACCGGCTTGTGGTGCAGCGTCAGGAAGCCCGCCAGCATGCGGGTTAGATTTGGCAGTTCGGCCGGGTCGCTGACCGCTTCCGAATGAATGTGCAGAACCGCCGTCTGACATGGAGTGATCAGACTGCCTCCCTGATCGTCGGCAAAGAACTGCCAACCCTCGGGAACGGCCAGGGAAAAGAGGTTCTGGTGTTGAGCCCGCATCGGGGCGCAGTTCCGGACCGGCCGCCGGCGTCCTGCAGGGTCCGGCCCTTGGCCCGCAAAGGGGCCGGGCCATGCGCAGTTACCTGCCCGAGCGAATCGACGATCTGGAAGACCCGGCCACCTTGCAGCGGCTCAAGCCGTTTCTCAGCGAAGCTTTCGACCCGATCAGCCTGGACCGTCCCGGCTTCCTGGCCGAGGTCGGCCTGCAACCGACCGACGAGTGCTGGCTGCGGGCCGGCGCCTATTGCCAGTCCTGGCTCTATACGCCGATACTGCCCCGGGCCTTCGCCGAGGAAGCACGCAGTAAGAAGCTGACCAACCTGGAATTTCTGGAGCGCAGCAAAGGCCTCACCGGCGAGGCCTTGTGGCGCCAGGGCGAGCGGCTTTTTTTGCGCTGCCAGCGTCTGCTCTTTCATCCCGAAGCCAGCAAAGCCGCCGAACAATTGGGCCTCAAGCTGCCGGAATATGAAGCCCTGCGCACCCGCTGGAAAAAGGAGATGGACCAGCAAGACCAACTGGCCCTGGACGGCATTCTGCTGCAGTTGCGCGGCGTAGGCCAGGAGACGGCCGCGCTGGCCAAGCGCATGGACGAGCAAACCACGGAAACCTACGCCTTTTTTCTGACTCGCAACCGGCCCATGTTGACCAGCGTGGCCGATGAAGAAATCGAACTCACCACGGCCCTGGAAATCAATGGCAAGACCTTTGCGGTGGCCGCCTCTTTCGCCAAAGAAGTAGGCGAAAATCAGGAATTGCCCGCCGAACTCTGGGCCAAGGGCTGGGGAGAATACATCGGGCAGAGAAGCCGCTTCACCGGTGAGGAGTTTCGCGCGCTCCTGGAACATTTTCAAGATCGAGAACGATTCAAGTGGCCCAACCTGGTGGCCATCAAAGGCGCCACCAAAGCCCGCCGGGCGGTGGCGGCGGTAGCCCTGGCCGCCCTCCAGAAATTGGAATCGGCTGAGGATACCGCCTCGATTGAACGATTGTGGCAGATGATTCCGGACTTTTCCGAACGCTATGACCTGCAACAGGTTCTCAAGAAACGATTTAACCCAGGTTTGTAATCAAAGGTCTGCGGGCAAACTCCCTGGGAATTTAAAGGGGGTCGGGGACGCCGACCTGGAGGTGTAATGGAGCAAAATCTGGACCTTTCCAAGTGGACTCTGGGGGAGATCGCCGGCGAGCATTTTCTGCGCGTGACGGCCGACGAGAGTCTGGCGCAGGTAGTGGACAAACTCCGCGACCATCAGTGCGCGGCCGCCATCTATAGCGACAACGGAGCCTGGCGTGTGGTTTCGGCCGAGATTCTTCCCGAATTGCTCCTGAAAGGTCCGGACGCTCTGCAACAGCCCGTTTCGGCGCTGGCGCAACCCCTTATGACCTTGGCCAGCAGCGACTCGCTGAGCAAACTGTCGGAGGCTCTCCAGAAAAATACCTGGGTCGGCGCTTGCCATGGCGGCGAGGTCAAGAGCCTGCTTCACTGGACCAGCTGGGCCCGCTTTACGGCCACCCACCGGGTGGCCAAGCCCTATCTGTTCTCACCCGAGTGGGGCAGCGACCAAAAAGCGAGTCTGGCCAAAGTTTAGGAGTTTCATGAGTAGCGCACCCGTAATCGAAGAAATCGAATCCGTCATCATCCGATTCACCGGCGACTCCGGTGACGGAATGCAGTTGACGGGCACCCTGTTCACCAATGCTTCGGCCCTGGTCGGCAACGACATCAGCACCTTCCCTGACTTCCCGGCCGAAATCCGCGCCCCAGCCGGCACCCTGGCCGGTGTCTCCGGCTTTCAGGTCAACCTGGCCAACACCGACATCTTCACCCCGGGCGACGCTCCCGATGTGTTGGTGGCCATGAACCCGGCCGCGCTGGCCGCCAACTTAAGCGACCTCAAGGCCGGCGGCGTGCTCATCATCAACACCGACGCCTTCACCGACGGCAACCTCAAAAAGGCTCACTTCAAGAGCAACCCGCTGGAAGACGAAAGTCTCAACAAGTATCGTGTCCACAAGCTGCCCATGACCACCCTCAACCGCGAAGCGGTCGAAGGCATCGCCGGCCTGAACAAAAAGGATATCGACCGCACCCGCAACTTCTTTGCGCTCGGCCTGGCCTTCTGGATCTTCGACCGCCCGGTCACCAGCCAGGAAGAGTGGATCAAAGCCAAGTTCAAGAAGCCGGAAGTGCAAGAATCCAACATCCGGGCCTTCAAGGCCGGCTACAACTACGGCGAAACGACCGAAGCCTTCCAGCATCGCTACCGCATCGCCCCGGCCCAGCTTCCCCCTGGAGTATATCGCAAGATCACCGGCAATGAAGCCACCGCGCTGGGGCTGGTGACGGCCGCCTCCCGCAGCGGTAAGCCGCTCTTCTACGGCACCTATCCCATCACGCCGGCCTCCGACATCCTCCACTTCCTGGCCGGGCTGCGTAACTTCGACGTGCGCACCTTCCAGGCCGAAGACGAGATCGCGGCCATGGGCTCGGTAGTGGGCGCCGCTTTTGGCGGCGCCTTCGCCGTGACGGCTTCTTCCGGCCCCGGTATCGCCCTCAAGTCCGAAGCTCTCAACCTGGCTCTGGTGTTGGAACTGCCGATGGTCATGGTCAACGTGCAACGCGGCGGCCCCTCCACCGGCCTGCCCACCAAGACCGAACAGTCGGATCTGATGATGTCCTTCTTCGGACGCAACGGTGAAAGCCCGCTGCCCATCATCGCCGCCTCCACGCCCGGCGATTGTTTCACCATGGCGGTGGAAGCTTTCCGTCTGGCCGTGCGGGCCATGTGCCCGGTGGTGCTCCTGACCGATGGCTACATTGCCAACAGCTCCGAGCCCTGGCGCATTCCCGATCCGGATCTGATCGCTCCCATCGAGTGCGACCATCCCACCAACCCGGAGAACTTCCTCCCCTACCTGCGCGATGAAGCGGGGGGACGGCCCTGGGTGTTGCCCGGCACGCGCGGCATGGAACACCGTATCGGCGGACTTTCCAAAGCTCCTCAGACCGGCAACGTCAGCTACGCTCCCGCGCACCATCAGCAGATGGTCCGCGAGCGCGCCGCCAAGGTGCAGAAGCTGCAGGCGGTCATCCCCGATCAGGAAGTCTTCGGACCGGAGAGCGGCGACGTGTTACTCGTCGGTTGGGGCGGAACCTACGGGGCCCTGCGCGCCGCCGCTCAGCAGGCCCAACGCGAAGGCGCGAGCGTGGCCCATGCCCACATCCGCTATCTCAGTCCCTTCCCCAAAAACCTGGAAGCCCTGATGAAGCGCTACAAGAAAATCCTGGTGGCCGAACTCAACGGAGGCCAGTTGGCCTTCTTGCTTCGCGGCAAATTTGGTCTGACCAACATCGAAGAACTCAACAAGGTCGAGGGCAAGCCTTTCAAAATCGCTGAAGTCCACGCCCGCCTCGTCGACGTCCTGAAAGGAGTCCGTTAAGTGTCCCTCGAGCTGTTACTTCCCGTCGTTCCGCCTCAAAATCGCAAGGACTACTCCAGCGACCAGGAGGTGCGCTGGTGTCCGGGCTGCGGCGACTACTCGATTCTGGCCCAGATGCAGAAGGTGCTGCCCGAACTGGGCATCGCCCGCGAAAACTTCGTGTTCATCTCGGGCATCGGTTGCTCCAGCCGCTTTCCCTATTATATGGACACCTACGGCATCCACTCGATCCATGGCCGCGCCCCAACCCTGGCCACCGGTCTGAAGATCGCCCGCCCTGATCTGCACGTCTTCATCATCAGCGGCGACGGTGACGGGTTTTCGATTGGCGGCAATCACTTGCTGCACGTGCTGCGCCGGAATGTCAACGTGACTTTGCTGCTCTTCAATAACCGCATCTACGGTCTGACCAAGGGCCAGTATTCGCCTACCTCACTGGCCGGCGCCAAGACCAAGTCCTCGCCCATGGGCTCGCTGGAGAATCCGCTCAACCCGTTGAGCGTGGCCCTGGCGGCCGAGGCGACTTTCGTGGCCCGCTCGGTAGACACCGACATCAAGCATCTGGGCGAGATGATGAAGCAGGCGATCCAGCACAAAGGCGCCTCTTTCATCGAGATCATGCAAAACTGCAACATCTTCAACGACGGCGCCTGGGACCACGTCAAAGACAACGCCACCAAGAAAGACAACGTGCTGGTGCTCGAGCACGGCAAGCCCATGGTTTTCGGCCAGACCGGCAACAAAGGCATCCGCCTCAACGCCAGGACCATGATTCCCGAGGTGGTGGAAGACGTGCCCGTCGAGGAACTGATGGTCCACGATCAGTACCGCGACGACGCGACCCTGGCTTACCTGCTGAGCCGTTTCACTTTCCCGGCCTTCCCGGTACCGATCGGAGTGCTGCGTTCCGTAGAGCACCCGCTTTACGAAGAGGGCGTGATGCAACAGGTGGCCGAGGCGCGCAAGCTCAAGGGCAAAGGCGATCTGCGCGGGCTGCTGTGTTCCTCCGATCTGTGGTCGGTGGGCGCGGACGGCAGCGAGAACCACACCCTCACCGGGAGTTCCCCGGAACTGGGCGAAGAAATGCTGCAAGGCTGGTCCCGCGGTTATTCGGCCCAGGCTCTGGGCGCTTTGCGCAAGCAAGCCGGCGAACTCAGCCTGGGCAAGCTGCCCCAGGTCTCCTCGGGAGCCAGCTTCAAACAGGCTCTGGAGGTCATGCAAGAGCACGGCTGCCCCTGCGCGGTCATCGTGGACGGTCAGGGCTGCTACGCCGCCACCCTGACCTCGGGCGACCTGCTGCGGGTGGCCACCCTGGTCAGTGACCCCGCTTCGATCACCGTCGAGCAAGTAGCCACCTGCAAAGAAGGCTACGTTACCGCCGGCTCCTCCCTGTCCCAAGCTTTCCATCAGATGGGCAAACTCGGCCTCCCCGCCCTGGTGGTCGTCGACCAGGACCTCAAGCCCAAGGGCTGGCTCACGGCTGCCGCCGCCGAAGCAGCCCTATAGGGTGAAGCTGGGAAGGCATAGTCCGAAGCTAAAGCAGTTGCTGCAGCTGGACAAGGCCTCGGTGAGGCGCGACTTGGGGCTCTTCCTGGTGGAGGGGCCCAAGTTGTTATTGGAGGCACACAACGGCCATCATCAATTGCGCGAGATCTTCTTTGACCCGGCCCGGCATGACCTCGACCTGGGCGTACCCGGCTGGCATGTAGACTCGGAGTTGCTCGACCGCCTCAGCGAAGCGCACCAGGGGGTAGTGGGCGTGGTGGAAGTTCGCCCCTGGCCCGATCTGCACCAGTACAATCGCCTGGTCGTGGCCGACGGGCTTTCCGACCCGGGCAATCTGGGCACGCTCATGCGTAGCGCCTGGGCGGCCGGCATGGAGGCCCTGGTCTGCCTGGGTGGGGTCGACCCCTTCAATCCCAAGGTGGTGCGCGCCAGCGCCGGCGCCATCTTCCATTTGCCCGTCTACCGGCTCAAGTCGGGCGAAGAGCTGGCCGGGTATCCGCTGGTGGGACTCTCGCCGCGCGGGGGGCGTGACCTGTACTCCATGCACTGGCCGCGGCGTTGGGGCCTGGTGGTCGGTAACGAAGCCCACGGGTTGAGTCTGGAAGTGCAAGCTCTTTGCACCATCCCGATGGAGCACGGTTGCGAGTCGCTAAACGCCGCCACCAGCGCCGCCATCGTGCTTTTTGAATACCGCCGAACCCTAGATATAGGGGGGACTGCCGTCTCCCCCTAGGACCCCCCTGCTCCTGGAACCAAGGGGGACTGCCTGGTGATGAGTTCATAACTCGGCAACCGATCCGGCCAGCCTGGACGGTATTGTAATAGAGCGATGAACTCGATCTCGTCCAGTCTGAACGCAAGGAAGCCGATGTGCACGGGGAACCCCTGGGGCGCGGTGGCTCCGCGTGCCCACGTGGGCGACTCAGAATATAAGCTGGTCCCGGACAGCGTCCAGCTCAACTCCGCCCCGACTCCGGCTCAACCCGCCCAGGCTCGGCCCTCGGGCTATCCCAACATGGAAAGCCTTTCCAAGCA
Source organism: Vulcanimicrobiota bacterium (assembly GCA_019637395.1). Taxonomy (GTDB): domain Bacteria; phylum Vulcanimicrobiota; class Xenobia; order Xenobiales; family JADMJV01; genus JADMJV01. The sequence goes on along the minus strand of JAHBVR010000005.1, from coordinate 338,256 downwards.
GACCGGCATCGCCATCGCCGCCGCCGCCAATCCCTCCCCGCTGATGGTGGTGCTGCTCGGCACCCACGATTCATCCAAGAAGGACCAGGCGGAAACCATCGCCCACAACCTGGGCCTCGTCCATCTGAACATGGGCGACATGATCAAACAAGAAGTCAGCAGCGGCTCCGAACTGGGAGTGAATCTCCAAAAAGCCCTGGACGGCGGCGACCAATCCCCGGCTCTGCTGCTTTACGATCTGGTGGCCAAGCGGGTGGAGCAGCCCGACGTGCAGGAGCGCGGCATGGTACTGGACGCTTACCCCGAAGATTTCAAACACCACAAAGCGGAAGCACTGCTGGAAGAACTCGAAGGCCTCCGCCTCATCGAACTCTCCACTCCTGAGCAGAAGTGCGCCGATTGCACTCCGGTCGTGCAGGCCGCCCGTCAGCGCGGCGCGTATTTCCAGGTCGATGACGAGAAGGATCGCCAGGACACCGCCGACGTCCTGGAAGCCCTGGTGGACAACTTCCATAGCGCCCCCGTGCGCATGCTGGCCGTCTAGCGCGGAAGGTGCGTGAGCCCCTGGCGCCGGGCAGCTTGCTTGGCGACGGTCAATTTCAAATCGGAGAAGTGGTCGGACAGGGCGGCTTCAGTCTCACTTATGCAGCCACTCAGGGCAGTTGGCGCTTGCCGGTAGCCATCAAGGAGTTCTTTCCCAGCGGCTGCCGCCGCCAGGGCAACTCCATCTTCTCGGATAACGACCCCGCCTTTCAACGCGGCGTCGAAAGCTTTCTGCGCGAGGGAACCACCCTCGAACGCTTCTATCATCCGGGAGTGGTCCGTGTGCTGGGGAATTTCCGCGCCAACGGCACTGCTTATCTGGTGGAAGAACTGCTGCAAGGCATTACCCTCAGCGCCGGATTAAAACAGGCGGGATCCATGTCGCTGCATCGCATGCTCGACCTGGCCTCACAAGTGGGCCAGGCCATGCTGCTGGTGCACGCGGCCGGATTGATCCACTCCGACTTGAAGCCCGACAACCTCTTTTTGACCCATCACGGCCGCTATGTCATCCTGGACTTCGGCACCGCCCGTATGCAGGAGGGTACTTGGGGGAGTCAGGGAGAGGTCTCGCCCGGCTATTCTCCACCTGAACAATATGAGCGGGTGGCTCTAACGCCGGCGGCCGACGTTTATGCGCTGGCCGCCAGCCTGTACCATCTGGCCAGCGGCGGCCCTCCCCCGGACGCACGCGCGCGCCTGCGGGGCGAACTCCTGGCTCCCCTGGAAACCCTGTCCGAGAGGCTGCGCCAGGCTATTTACCAGGGCCTGCAGCTCGACCCTCTGCAACGAACCGGCTCCATGAGGGCTTTTCTGACCAGCCTGGGTCTGGAGGTCTCTCCCAAATCGGCTCCAGCCGGCCTGCCCGGCTTCGAAGCTCTGGCCCACAAACGAGCCCACAGCGGCGGCGTCTACGCCCTCTGCCTGGACTCAGCCGGCGGTCGCCTCTATTCGGCCGGCCGCGACGGTTGTTGGCGTAGCTGGAGCTGGCCGCAGATGGAGTTACAGCACAGCCAGCAAGCCCACGAGGCTCCCATTCATAGTCTGGCCCTTTCCGCCGACGGAACCTACCTGGTGAGTGGCGCTCAGGACGGCTCGATCCGTCTCTGGAGCGCACTCGCTCCGCAGGGCGAGGGTTTTCCACTGCTGGACAAGGGGCCCGCAGTCAACAGTCTGGCCTTTCATCCCGCCCAGCCCCTGGTGGCGGCCTGCTTGCTCAACGGCGAATGCTGTCTGCTCGGGCCCACCCTGGAAAAGCCCAATCGCTGGTCGGCCCACCAGGGCTCGGCCAACAGTCTGGCCATCGACCCCGCCGGCAACTGGCTGGTCACGGCCGGAGACGATAAGGCGGTGCATCTCTGGTCCTTGCCCGAGGCCACCTATGGGGGTAGCCTGCTGGGCCACAGTTCGCGGGTCCAGGGGGTGCGCTTCATGCGTGAGGGAGGGGGTCTGCTCACTTGTTGCGCGGACATGACGGTACGCGCCTGGGAACTTCAAGAAAAACGCGAGGTGCGCTGTCTGCGCGGCCACAAAGGCATGATCTGGACGGCTCAGGCCCAGCACAATCTGGTTCTGACGGCATGCGCCGATCGCTACCTGCGCGCCTTTCGCCTGGACGGGGGCCGCCTGCTGCTGCAGAGCGAAGCACATGAACAATGGGTCCGTTGTCTGGCCTACGACAGCGCCGGACAATTGGTTGCCAGCGGCGGAGGCGATGGAAAAATCTGCCAGTGGCGCCTGCCCGAGTCCGCCTCATGTTGACCAGCTAAATAGAGTTTTAACTTTTCTGAAACAAAAACACATAAAAGTTAACATCTCAGGGCTCCCAAAGGCTTGCTCATATGTAAAACTGAATGCAAGCAACGAAGGAATCAGGAGGAAACATTTTATGGCAATCGGCGGAGTAGGTGGCGGCGGTGGTGGCGGCGGCCAGGTTACCAACTTCAATCAGGCGGCTCAAGACGAGCAAATGCGGGTCACCGACCAGCGTCAAGCCCTCTCGACGCAGCGCCAGACCCAGCTCGAATTGAAGAAAGCCGATGAGAATGACCGCGCTAACGTGGCCAAACTCATGACCTCGATCAACGACATCACTTTCGGCATTCAGAAAGACAAGATGGCCTCGGCGAATAAAAACTCCGAGTCCGCTCGCGCTCTTCTCTAAGGGTTCGTTCCTCTAGCAATCAGAAAGACCGGCTGCCAGGCCGGTCTTTTTGTTTGTCCAAGGGGAACTCTGGAGAACAGTCTGGAACACTGGATTATCTCTCCTACAAACCTGGGGTCCCGGGCTGCATAGGTGGTTAATGGAGAACCTCAGCCTTGCATATTGAAGACCTTGTCAAACAGCGCATTCTTATCCTCGACGGCGGCATGGGCACGATGCTGCAACGCCGCGAGATCACCGAGGAGCAGTACCGCGGCCAACGCTTCGCCAACCATCCCGGCAGCCTGAAAGGCAACTGCGACCTGCTCAATCTGACCCGGCCGGAAGTGGTGGAAGCTATTCACCTCGAATATTTCCGGGCCGGCGCCGACATGGTGGAAACCAACACCTTCAGCAGCAACGCCATTTCTCAGGCCGATTACGAAATGCAGTCGCTGGTCAGCGAGCTCAACCTGGCCGGCGCCCGGGTGGCCCGCCGGGCCGCCGACCTCGCCGAAAAAGAAGACGGCAGAAAACGCTTCGTGGCCGGCTCGATCGGCCCCACCACCAAGACCTGCTCGCTGGCCGTCGACCCCAACGACCCGGGCTTCCGGGCTTCCAACTTTGAGGAAATGGCCGACGCCTACTACGAACAGATGGTGGCCCTGCTGCAGGGTGGCGTGGACGTTCTGCTCTACGAGACCATCACCGACACCCTGAACCTCAAAGCCGGCCTGTTCCGCCTGGAAGACGCCTTCGAAAAAGCCGGCCGGCGCGTTCCCCTGATGATTTCGGTGACCATCATCGACAAATCGGGACGGACTCTGTCCGGGCAAACGGTCGAAGCCTTCTGGGCCAGCGTGCGCCACGCCCGGCCGTTCTCGGTGGGCCTCAACTGCGCTCTGGGCGCGGATGAATTGCGCCCCTTCCTGGAAGAACTGCACAACCTGGCCGATTGCTACATCAGTTGCTATCCCAACGCCGGACTGCCCAACGCCATGGGCGGCTTCGACGAAACGCCCGAACATTTTTCCGAGGTGCTCTGCGAATACGCGCGCCAGGGCTGGCTCAACATTGCCGGCGGCTGTTGCGGCACCGGACCGGAGAACATCGAAAGACTGGCCAGGGACATCGCCAGTCTGGAGCCGCGCCGGCGCCCGGAGCGCAACTGCCATCTCAGCGTGGCCGGCCTGGAGGCCTACACCCTGAAACCCACCACCGGGTTCTCGATGATCGGGGAACGCACCAACATCACCGGCAGCCCCAAGTTCGCCGAACTCATTCGCCAGGGCGACCTGGAAAAAGCGCTGGCGGTGGCCCGCCAGCAGGTGGAAAACGGGGCCAACCTGCTCGACATCAACATGGACGAGGGAATGATCGACTCCCAGGCCACCATGGTGCGTTTCCTCAACCTGATCGGTTCGGAACCGGATATTTCCAAGGTTCCGCTGATGCTGGACAGTTCGCGCTGGGATGTGCTCGAAGCCGGTTTGCGTTGCGTGCAGGGCAAGTGCGTCGTCAACTCCATCAGCCTCAAAGACGGAGAAAGCGAATTCCTGCGCCGCGCTCGCCTGCTGCAGCGCTACGGCGCGGCCGCCGTGGTCATGGCCTTCGACGAAAACGGCCAGGCCGACACCCGCGAGCGCAAGCTGGCCGTGTGCCAACGAGCCTTCAACTTGCTGCGCGAGAAGCTCGACTTCGCCGCCGAGGACATTATCTTCGACCCCAACGTGCTGACCGTGGCCACCGGCATGGAAGAACACGACCTCTACGGGCTGCACTTCATCGAGGCGGTGGGCGACATCAAAAAAGCCTGCCCGGGCTGTCTGACGGTGGGCGGCATTTCCAACGTCTCCTTTTCCTTCCGCGGCAACAATCCGGTGCGCGAGGCCATGCACGCCGCCTTCCTCTACCACGCCATCAAAAACGGTCTGGACTTCGGCATCGTCAACGCCGGCATGCTCAGTGTCTATGAGGAAATTCCAGCCGAGCTGCTGGCTCACGTCGAGGATGTGCTGCTCTTCCGCCGCCCTGACGCCACCGAACGCCTGGTGGCCTTCGCCGAAGAGCTGAAGGCCAAGAACGCGGCCGCCGGGGGTGGCCCGGTGGTGAAAGAAACGGCCGAATGGCGCAATTGGCCGGTAGCCGAACGTCTCAAGCACGCTCTGGTCAAAGGTCTGGTCGAACACATCGATGAGGACGTGGAAGAAGCGCGCCTGGCCCTGGGCCGACCCCTGGCCGTCATCGAAGGCCCCATGATGGACGGTATGAACGTGGTCGGCGATCTGTTCGGAGCGGGCAAGATGTTCTTGCCTCAGGTGGTCAAGAGCGCCCGCGTCATGAAGAAAGCGGTGGCCTACCTGGAACCCTTCATGGAGAAGGAGCGGGCCGGAGCCAGTTCCAGCAAAGGCACGGTGCTGTTGGCCACCGTCAAAGGCGATGTGCATGACATCGGCAAAAACATCGTCAGCGTGGTGCTGCGCTGCAATTCCTATGAAGTCATCGACCTGGGCGTGATGGTGCCCTGCGAGAAAATCCTGGCCACCGCCAAAGAGCAGAAAGTTCAGGCCATCGGCCTTTCCGGCCTGATCACTCCGTCTCTCGACGAGATGGTGCACGTAGCCAAAGAAATGGAGCGACTGCAGGTCGGCCTGCCCCTGCTGATCGGCGGCGCCACCACCAGTCGCGCCCATACGGCCGTCAAAATCGCTCCCCGCTATGGCAAGCCCACCATCCACGTCAAGGACGCTTCACGGGTGGTGCAGGTCATGCAAAACCTGACCGATCCGGCCGCTTTGCCCGGCTATCTGGCCGAGCAAGAGCAGGACTATCAGGAACTGCGCCGCCGCCACGGTGAGGGCCAGGCCAAGGAACGATTTCTTTCGCTGGAGCAGGCGCGCGCCAACGGGCTGAGGCTGGACTGGAGCGAAGCCAAACTGGCCCGGCCCGAGTTCTACGGCGTGCGCAGCTGGGAGCCGGAACTCTCGGAAATCGTGCCCTATATCGACTGGACGCCCTTCTTCACCACCTGGGAACTGCGCGGCGCTTATCCGCGCATTTTCCAGGACGCGCAGGTGGGAGCGGAGGCCAAAAAGTTGTTTGATGACGCCCAGGCCTTGCTGCAGCGCATCATTGATGAGAAGATCCTCAAGCCCAGGGCGGTCTACGGCTTTTTCGAGGCGCAGGCCGAAGGGGATGACATCCTGATCGAGGGCGGCCGATGGCGTCTGCCCACCCTGCGCCAGCAGATGGTGCGGGCCGAAGGGCTGCCCAATCTGGCCCTGAGCGACTTTATTGCCCAGGATCGCCCTGATTCCATCGGGGCCTTCGCCCTGACCAGCGGCCACGGCCTGGACGAATTTGTGGCCCGGCTGAACGCCGAGCACGACGACTACAACTCGATCATGGCCAAAGCTCTGGCCGACCGCCTGGCCGAAGGACTGGCCGAACTGTTGCACCTGAAGGTGCGGTGCGAATGGGGCTATGGTAAGGACGAGAAGCTGGAAATCCGGGACCTGATCAAGGAACGCTATCGCGGCATCCGCCCGGCTCCCGGCTATCCGGCCTGCCCCGACCATCAGGGCAAGAAGATCTTGTGGTCGATGCTGGATGCGGGCACGGCCACCGGCATCACCCTCACCGAGAGTCTGGCCATGTGGCCGGCCAGCTCGGTTTCGGGTTTCTACTTCGCTTCGCCGGAAGCGCGTTACTTCGCGGTGGGTAAAGTAGGCAAGGATCAGATCGAAGACTACGCCCGCCGCACCGGTTGGGAATTGGCCGAGGTCGAGCGCTGGCTGAGTCCCAATCTTAACTATGAACCGGACTCACACTTAGTCGTGCGCTAAGATCCGGGACCAGGGAAACTCGGCTCGCACCTGGGTTCCGCCGCTCGGCATGCTGGCGACGATCACTTCGCCAGCCCAACTGCGGGCGCGTTCCTGCATTCCCAGAATGCCGAAATTCACTCCGGGAGGCCTGGCGTCGGCCGGCAGGCCGCGGCCGTTGTCCACCACCAGCGTGACCATGCGATCGTCTTCCTGGCTCAAGACCACCCGCACCTGACTGGCGGCCGCATGGCGCACCACGTTGGTGAGGGCCTCCTGGACGATGCGGTAGATGGCCAGGGAAGCTTCGGTGCCGAAGCTGTACTGGCTCACGTGGCATTCGTAGATCGTCTCCAGTGGATAACGGTGGGAAATCTCCCCCACCAGTTCGTCGATGGCGTGACATAGACCGAGTTCTTCCAGGAGCGGCGGGCGCATTTGTTTGGAAACGCGGCGCAAGCCGGCGATGGTGGAATCGAGCAACTGATTGAGCGAATCCAGTCTTTCTTCGACCTGGGGGTCGTGGCCGAGGTGGCGTTCCAACCAGGCCAGTTCGAACTTCATGGCGGCCAACTGTTGGCCGAATTCGTCGTGCAGTTCGCGAGCCAGCGCGCGCAGTTGTTGCTCCAGCAGATTCTGTTGGCGAACCGAAAGCTGCCGCAATTGCTGGCGTGATTCTTCGAGTTGCGACTCGGCCCGCTTGAGCCGGGAGATATCGCGAGCCACCACCACTCCGCCGATAGGAGCGCCGCCGGCGTCACGCATGGTGGTGATCGAGCGCGACACGGCCACTTCGTGGCCGCTCTTGTGAAGGATGCGTGTTTCCAGGGGAGGCAGTTGTTGCTCGGAACGCGCTTTCTGCATGAGCGCTTCAATTTCGCGTTGGCGGCCGGAAGGAACGAGGCGAAAGACCGAGCGACCGATCATCTCCTCGGAACTCCAACCCAGCAAACGCTCGGCTCCGGGATTCCAGAGCAGGACCGTGCCTTCCATGTTGAGGCCGATAATGGCGTCGTCACTGGCGGTGAAGAACCAGGACATCATCTGGCTGGCCAAAAGCGAAGCTTTTTCGTGGGTGACGTCACGGATGACGGCGGCGCTGCCAATCAATTCCCGCCGCCCATTGAAAAGAGGGCGCGCGAAGACCTTGATCCAGCGCCCCTGGGGTAGCGCCTCGTTGATCAGCACCACCTCTTGTTCGACTTGCTCCCGTCGAGCCATGGCCTGCACCAGCGGCAGTTCTTCGGGGCGCAACAGGCGTTGCTCAATGGGGCAGTGCAGGCCGTAGTGAGAGGCCCAATTTTCCTGAGACAGGCCGACCGCCGCGCCCTTGCCGAGGATCTTGGTATTGGCGGCGTTCCAGACCTGAAAGCGCCCGTTCGCGTCCACCACGCAAAAGCCCGCGTCCAGGCTGTCGATCATAGGACCGATGAACTGAGGGTCGGCGGGTAGTTGAGCGAACTCATCCATCCAGCTTGCAATCCTTCTCTCGAGAGCTACGGAACATTTCGAAATACTGGGCGAACGGGATGTGCCTGGCGCCGAACTGCGCCAGGGTAGAGGTTACATCTTGACAGTCTATCAGATCAAAACCTCCCTGGCACATCCGTCGGTAAAGCTCGACCAGACAGGCCTTGCTGGCATTGTCGGCGCTGCTGAACATGGATTCCCCGCAAAACGTCCCGCCCAGAGCCAGCCCGTAGAGCCCGCCTACCAGCTGCTCGCCTTGCCAGGCTTCCAAACTATGGGCCAGGCCGGCTTGATGCAGTTCGCAAAAAGCAGACTCGATCTCAGGGCAAAGCCAGGTATGGTTGCGTTGCCCGCAACAGCGAATCACTTCCGGGAAAGCCTGATCCAGCGTCAGGCGGTAGGGTTGCCTGCGCAACCAGCGAGTTAGACGGCGCGGAATGTGGAATTCCGCCAGTGGGAGGACCCCCCGAGGGTCGTAACAGTAAGCCCGCACTCGTCCATCCTGGTCCGCCATCGGAAAATAACCCTGCTCATAGAGCGCCAGGTATCTTTCAGCCAAAGGGGACACGATGGTTTTGTAAGGTTCTGGTCAATTCTGGGGGGTCCTCCAAGGATCGATTCCAAAACAAGCCGCTCGTTTGGAGGGGGTCGGCAGCGCGCGCCGCCACGCCGACGCGCGCCACCGGGGTTCTAGGCGGCCAGGACCAGGCCGGTCAGCCTCTGATACTCCGCGATGGCCAGAGTCTCATATTGCTCCAGCAGGCTGCGGTCGAGAACCGAAGCGTGGTCGTAGTACTCACCACTCGTCTCATGTTTGCGGCAGGGCATCGAGAGGAAGTAGCGCTTCTCTCCCTGGATCAGCTTCCCGTTGATCTGAATGGGCCCGTAGCGCAGTTGCACGCCGGCTACGGCCTTGCTTTGGATATTGGGGTCGGGGGTCCAGGGAATCACCCGTTGCACCACGGGAAGGTGGGGATAGATGGTGTTGCTTTGAGCTACTTGGTTTTCCATGTGTTGTGTTCTCCATGTGCTTCGTAGTTTTTGTGAACCTTTCAGGTCCACGAGCGCAGCCTACCCCAGGAAGAAGCCCATGTGTTTACACCAGTTCTGCCGTACTATGAATTTTCTTATTCGGGAACCAAGACAGTTCTCTGGTGATTCATTGCGCAGCGGGAGTTTTCCAGGTCCAGCAGGAAACTCTCTTAGATTCCTTATCATGAAAGAGGTCTCCGTTGCAGGCATCTCCCTCCAAGTATGTCGTTCTCTCTCTCACCACCGCTCTCTTGCTCTCCCACAGCGTGCTGGCCGCTCCGCCGAGCCCCGAAGCTGTGGGGGGTGCGGAGTTCGTAAAAAACCTGACTGCGCTGATCAGCTCGGAATACATCTACAAAACCCCTTCCGAGAAGCTCTTTGATGGCGCTGTCGAAGGCCTGAACGGGGCCATCAAAGCCAAGAAGCTACCGGCTATGAAGCTGGCCAAGATTCACTCCAAGGGTGACTTCGAGAAGGCGGCTAAAGAATTCACCGCCGACTTCTACAAGGTCGCCGCCAAGCACCCCAAACTGCTTAAAGAAGACTACCTGCAGGTGGCAGCCGTGCGCGGCATGCTCAAGACCCTGGACGACCCCTACACCGTCTATATGGACAAGAAAGAGTTCACCTCGCTCAAAGAGGCTATGAACGGAACGAAATTCGGCGGCCTGGGCATCTACATCGAGCTGGACAAAAAGAACAACAACGCGCTCACGATCATTGAACCGATGGCCGACACTCCCGCCATGCGCGGCGGCCTTCGTTCCCGTGACGTCATTTTGCAAATCAATGATACTCCCACCGTGACAGCCACCATTCCTCAAGCGCAAACCTTATTGCGTGGAGATGTGGGCACCAAGGTCAGACTGTTGATCAAACGAGCCGATCAGGAACCCTTCTGGGTCGAAATCGTCCGCGATGAAATTCGCACCAGTAGCGTCAACAGTAAACTGGTCGACCAGGACGGCACCAAGGTCGGCTACATCAAGCTCAAGGTCTTCGGCGAGAACACCAACAACGAAATGGAAAGCGCCATCCGCACCCTGGAAGAAGAGGGCGCCCAGGCCTACATTCTCGACCTGCGCAACAACGGCGGCGGCTATATCAACGCGGCCGTGGACGTATGCTCGAAATTCCTGACCACCGGCAGCCGCGTGGTCACGGTGCAGGAGCGCGGCCAGGCCGAAGTTCCCTATCCCAGCCATCCCAATCTCCATCCCGTCAAGCCGCTGGTGATGTTGGTCAACGAATACTCGGCCAGCGCCTCGGAAATCACCGCTGGCGCCATGCAAGATCTGTCGCGCGCCAAGCTGGTGGGCAACAAGACTTTCGGTAAGGGAAGCGTGCAGAAAATCTTTCCCCTGACCGAAGGTTCGGCCATGAAAGTGACCACCGCCCACTATCACACTCCCAACGGCAAAGACATCCACAAGCTGGGTATCGAGCCGGACATCAAGGTGTCGATGAATATCCAGAAGGTGGGCACCCCCGAAGACGATCAATTCAAGACGGCCATGACCACCGCCATCAACGAGGTCAAGGCTCAGCCGGCCGCGGTCGCGCCCGGGCCGATGGTGGTGGCTTCGGTCGAAGACGAACTGAAAATCCTCGAGGAGCAGAAAGCTCAGGGGTATTCCGTCACCAAGCGAGAATTTGTGCGTGAACAGGACCACCTGTTTGAAGAAATCACGCTGGAAAAGCCCGGTGACTCGCGCAAACTGCGCCTGGAACTGCCCTTTCTGACGCATTAAACAACGGAGTCTGGCAATGAGTTTTCACCGCATGGGCGTCCTGATGGGCGGCTATACCCTGGTTGGATTGGGTTTCGTGAGTACGATCCTGATTTCCCAACGGTACCTTCCCAACCCCGCCATCTCGCCGCCTGCGGTGTCCTCGCAAGCCACGCCGGGCCTTCTCGAAATCACCGAAACGCCGGCACCTAAAGAAACCCCCAGGCCGCCGATCGATACGGTGGCGAACCTGGACGTCGTGCTCGACCTGCTGCACCAGGAATACCTCAACGAAGTCAACGACCGCGCTCTGTTCGCCAGTTCGTTCCGGCTTTTGAAGGAATTTCTGGCCAGCCAGAAAGTCGACGTCAAAGACTTCCCCACTCTACCTCCGAAAATCGAAGATCGCGCCAGCCTGACTCAGGCCTGGAAAGCCATGATCGCCAAAGTCGAACCCAAGGTGGCCGGCAAATTCGACCACCAGCGGCTCACCTATCTGGCTCTCAAGTGCATGTTGGGCGCGCTCAAGGATCCTTACTGCTCGGTGCTCGAACCCCGCGAATTCCGCGTTTTCGAAGAGCACATGTCAGGCGGCAACTTCAGCGGCATCGGAGTGATGATCGAACTCGACCGTGACCATAAGAACCGCGTGACCGTTTCCCAGCCGATTGCGGATGGGCCGGCCGACAAGACCGGCATCCAGACCGGCGACGTGCTGGCCAAGATCGACGGCCAGCCCACCGACGGTTGGGATATTGAAAAGGCGGCCAATAAAATCCGCGGGCCGCAAGGCACCATGGTCGCGCTCACGATTTACCGTCCCAAAGAAAAGCGCACCTTTGACGTCAGCGTGAAGCGCGACATGATTCACGTACGCAGCGTCACTTCTAAAATCGTAGCTCCCAAGATCGGCTACCTGCAAGTCAACGTCTTCGGTGAAGAAACGGTGACCGAATTCGAAGAAGAAATCGAAAAGGTGCAGAAGAAGGGGGCCCAAGCCTATATCGTCGACCTGCGCAACAATGGAGGCGGCTACATCAACGCCGCGCTGGAAATTTGCAGCCACTTCGTGCCGGCCGGGGAACGGGTCGTCTCGGTGGTCAATCAGCGGCTCAATCGCTCCGAGGACCACGACAGCCTGGGTCGCGCCCAGATCGAAGGACCGATGGTCCTGCTGGTCAATCGCTTCTCGGCCAGCGCTTCGGAAATCACCGCCGGTTGCCTGCAGGACCATAAGCGCGCCAAGTTGATCGGCGAGACCACTTTCGGCAAAGCCAGCGTGCAGCAGGTGGAACATCTGGCCGACGGCGGCGCTTTCAAATACACGGTGGCCCATTACCTCACCCCCTCCGGCCAGGACATTCACCGCAAAGGCATCAAAGCCGACATCAACGTGAAAGTGACGGAAAAAGACAAGGACGACCGCGTCCTGCAAGTGGGCATCAAGACGCTCCAGGAGCAGATGAAGAAGTAGTTGATCGCCGAAAAACTGAAGCTCCTCCCCGACAAGCCGGGGGTTTATCTGATGCAGGACGCCAAAGGCCGCATCATCTACGTGGGTAAATCAGCCTCGCTACGCCAGCGTGTGCGCAGCTATTTTCAACCCTCCTCCGATCATGCTCCCAAGATCCGCTGGATGGTTTCCAAAATCAAAGACTTCGATACGGTAGTGGTCGACTCCGAGTTGGAAGCGCTCATCCTCGAGTGTAACCTGATCAAGAAACACCGTCCCTATTTCAACACCAAATATCGCGACGATAAGCGCTATCCGCTGCTGGAAGTGACCACCGGCGAGGAATTTCCCCGCCTGCGCGTGGTGCGCCGCCAGCGCAACCCGCGCAATCGGTATTTTGGACCTTTTCCCGATGCCGGGGCCTTGCGCCGCACGGTCACCATTCTGCAAAAGATGTTCCAGATCCGGACCTGCTCGCTGGATATGGACAAGAAAGTAAAGCGGCCCTGCCTGGATTATTACATCGGCCTGTGTACCGCCCCCTGCACCCGCTATGTGGACGCGCCTCACTATCGGGAGCAGGTGGAACAGGCCATCGATTACATGGAAGGCAACTCGGATAAGTTGCTGCGCCGCCTGCGCCAGGAGATGGAGAGCGAGGCCGAAGCACTCAATTTCGAGCGTTGCGCCCGCATTCGCGATATGCTGCTGGACCTGGAGAGAACCGGTCAAAAGCAAAAGATGGTGTCCGACAGGGACGAAAACGAAGACTACCTGGCGGTGGCTTCGAGCGGCGAACTGATCTGCGCCCAGGTGCTGCAGGTGCGTGAAGGCAAACTGCTGGGACACCGCTCCTTTCTCTTGGAATCGCCGGGGGGCAGCGAAGCCGGCGAGCAGATGTCGGCCTTTTTCAAGCAGTATTATCAGCAGAACAGCTATATTCCCCGGCGCATTCTGGTGAGCGTGCTGCCGGATGAGAGCGAGTTGCTGAGCCAATGGCTGAGCAGCCTCTCGCAGATGCGGGTGGAAATCCGCCTGCCCCAGCGCGGCTCCAAGCGCGAACTGATGGAGCTGGCTCAAAAAAACGCCCACCAGACGCTGGAACAAGAGAATCTGCGCCCCTCGCGCGGCGTCGAGCAGCGCCGTCTGGCCCTGGAAGAGCTGCAGCAGGCGCTGGGGCTGAGCGAAGCTCCCTGGCGCATGGAATGCGTCGACATATCCAACTTTCAGGGCCGCCAGGCGGTGGGTTCGCTGGTGGTTTTTGAACAGGGGCTGCCGCGCAAGGATCAATACCGGAGGTTCCGCATTCGCAGCGGCGACACGCCCGATGATTTCCGTATGATGCGCGAAGTTCTGACGCGGCGCTTTGCCCATTCCCCCGACGACCGGCGTAGCTTTGACGGGCTGCCGGAACTTCTGATCGTGGACGGCGGTAAGGGGCAGTTGGGCGTGGCCATGGAGGTGCTGGCCGAGTTGGGACTGAGCGACCGGGTAGCGCTGGCCGGACTGGCCAAGGAGAATGAGTGGATTTTCGTGCCGGGCCGCAGTGACCCGGTCATTCTGGCGCGCACTTCACGAGCCTTGCTGACGGTCACCCACATGCGCGACGAGACCCACCGCTTCGCCGTCACCTATCACCGCCACGTGCGCAAAACCGCTTTCAAGCAGTCCGCTCTGGACGAGGCTCCCGGCATTGGCGAGGGGCGCAAGCAAGCGCTGCTCAAGCACTTCGGTTCGCTGCGCAAACTGATGGCCGCCTCGCTGGCGGAAATCTCCCAGGTAGAAGGAATGGGCGGGAAGTTATCCCGCCAGCTATTCGATTACTTACATACTGCAGGCGAACTGCCCGAAGCCTCCGAAATGCCCTCGCATGGCCAGCAAATCGAACCGCAACAAGAAAAAGAACGAAGCCGCCAAGGCGCAACCCCCGGCTCCCCCGGCCGTGGAGGAAGTCGCCGCAGCTCCGGCTGAGCCTGTCGCCGTTGCGCGGAAAGCAGCGGCCGGAAAGAAAACCACCAAAAAAAGCAAGTCGGCCGAATCGGCGGTGGCCCTGCTCGATCCGCCTTCGCTCGAAAGCGCCGAGGTTGCGGTCGCGGAGGAAGCGGTGGCGCAAGGCCTGGCCGTGGTTCGCCCTCCCGATCCGGAGGTTGCTGAACCGGCTCTGCGCAGCCTGGGCCTGCAAGCGGAAATCGACAGTCTGCGCGCCCAGCAAGGCGAATGGGAGCAGGCGCGCAAGGCCTGGGACCAGGAGCGCGCTCAGTTGATCAGCGAGCGCGATATGGTCGAGCAATTCCGCAAAAGTTGGGAGGAGGAACGGGCCCAACTGAGTTCTGAATTGGAGCAAGCCCGCCAAAGTTGGAACGAAGAGCGTTCTTCTCTACAAGACAAAGCCGTCGAACACGAACTCGAATTGGAGTTGACCCAGAGGCAATTGGCCGAGTTGCAGACCAGCAATGGCGATCTGCAATCGCGCTTGACCTCGGCGGAACAGGAAGCGGCCGACGAGCTCAAGCAGATCACCAGCCTGCAGGACGAAATGGCCGAGACTTCGCGCCGTCTCGAGCTGCGCGAAAGCGAGATGGAACAGTGGTCGCGCCGTCTGGGCGAATTGCAGGCCACTCTCGATGAGGTCCGTGAAACCGAGTCCAACCTCCGCCTGGAGCTGGAAGAGTTGGAGCTGCTCAAGGAGGACCTGGAGGAGACCATCGTGGAGCGCCGCCGCGAGCTAAAGGCTTTGCGTCTCAGTGAGGGCGAGGCCCGCGCTTACGCCGAAGAATGCAAGCTTTTCCGTGACTCCGCCGAGGCCAAGATTCAGGCCGCTCAGGCCGAGCTGGCCAGCTTCCGCCAGGCTCACCAGGACGAAGTTCGTCTGCTGGGCGAGCGTCTGGCTGCCTCCCTGCAGCGTGAAGAAGAGCTGAAAGTGCTGGCCGCCAACCAGGAGGCTGTGAAAGAGGCCGAACGCCGCCACCTGGAAGCGGAAAAACGTCTGATCGAGGTAAACTCCGAGCTGGACTCCCTGCGCCGCGACGGCAGCGACCGCGAGCGGCTGGAGCGCAAGTGCCTGTTGCTGGAGAACGACTTGAAGGCGGCCAATCAGGAGCTGATGACGCTGGAACGCAGCCAGTCACGCCTGGAGACCGAGAAGCAGCAACTGGCCGAGGAGCTGGAAAAGATCAAGGCCGGGGGCGGCGGTGGAGCCGGCGACGAGGCGGAAATCCGCCAGTGGAAGCTGCGCGCCGACGATCTGCGCGAGTCTCTGCGCAAGCAGCGCTCCGAAAACGAACGCCTGCAAGAGCGCGTGGACGTGCTGATCAAGGCCAAGGAACTGGAAGAGAAGCAGCGCAAGGAAGTGGAAAGCCGCCTGCGTACCGCCCTGCGCATCCAGGCCCGCCAACAAGGCGGTTTCTAGAGCCCCGATCCCACCTCAGTTCGCGCACATGTGAGCGCGATTTCGCGCACCCCGCTCGCTACTCGCGATTAAAAAGGCGAGCCAGAAACGGATCGGCCGCCTTCGCTTGTTTCTGCGCGGCCAGTTCCTGGCGCAGGAAGCCGCCCAGGGCGTCGGCCTGGTAGCTGTCCAGGTTGGTGAACTGCAGCGAGTGCTGGGGGCGGTCGTCGGCTCCCTGGCGAATCACCTGGGCGGGGGCGTCGATGACGGTCCAGGGCAGACAGACGCTGACTTTGGCGATGCTGCCTTCGCGTAACACTTGATCGGGCAATTTGGCCTGTACGCCGCCCTGGCTGAGGTCGAGACTGAGGGCTTCATAGGTGCGGCGCACGCCGGGCACCTTGATCTCCATATAGACTTCGGTGGCCACGCGGATGCTGCTGCGGCGCTCGTTGCGCCCCTGACAGAGCCGGCCCACCCAGTTCAGGGCCAGTCTTGAAGAAGGTTCAAGGAAGCGCAGGCCGGCTTCTTTCCCCTCCCTGGTCCAGCATACCTGGGCGTAGACCCAGGCGCGCGGCCCGCAGGGCAGCCATTCGCTGAAGGTGGGACTGAGGCGCAGCAGAGTGCCCACGGGAGGGAGATTGGCGCCCTGAAGACGGGCGCCGGTAAGAGAGACGTCACGCAGGAAGGCGACGCGCACCTGGCCCCGCACTTCGCAGTCCACCGTTTCATCGCAATCGAATCGTCTCGCCTGTCTGGTCTCCAACATCGGTCTGCCTCCTTGAGGAATTTTCCTCCACCATGGTTGGCGAACAAGTTTTCGATGCCTCTTTTGTGCGAGAAGATTTTCCCAAGGCCTGGCCGAGCATCCGGGTGTGGGTCGGGAAGGCCAACTCTTGAGGTCCGTAAAGCACCACCATCTCGCTGACTTCCTCGTTGCGGAAGTCTAACTGTAGCTGATCCCGGGCGCGCGGTCGGGCTCGGCAAAAAATCAATAAATTGCCCTCGGGCACGCTGATCAACTCCAGCAAGGAGAGCTCCTCGGGCAAAATCACCAGGCTGGTTTCTTCAAAGACTTCGCGGCAGGCGGCCTGCTGCCAGGTCTCGCCCCAATTGACGAAACCGCCGGGCAGAGCCAGATGCCCCACTTGCGGAGGAATGGCCCGGCGCACCGTCAGAATTCCCCCGTCCACCGGCACCACCACCACCGCCACCGGTGTGGGATTTTTAAAGAACTCGCGCGAGCAACCGGGACAACGGCGTGGCCAGCCTTCCTGAAAAGCCATTTCAGCGGCGCATTGACTGCAGTATTTCAAGCCTTCATCCTCTCCTTGAGCCAGCCTCGCGCCTGCTCCTCACGGCTCCAACCTTCATCCAACTGGCGGCAAAAAGCCTCGTTCTTGATTTGGGCCACTTCCGGTCCTTGTTCAACGCCCGCCGCCAAAATTTCGTGGCCGACCAGCAGCGGCTTCATCGGGGCGAGCTCGTCCAGGAAGCGCAGGATACGCTCTTCGCCCCGCCGGCGATTCATTTTCGAATCGCGGTTCAAAGCCCAGACGACCACGATTTCGTCGGCGGCCAGCGGCTTCAACACATGATAGAGCTGACTGGCGCTGAGCTGCTCGCGGTTAAGCCTCCAAAGCACTTCGGGCAGCGGATTGAAGCCGCTCAAATGGAAGTGGTAATAGCGTAGCAACTCCTTGAGCGGCTCGGGTTTCCAACGGTGCAGCCAGGCGCGCACGAAGACCCGCCAGGGTTCGACGCTGAGGCGGCTTTGCAGCGCTTCCAGAGAAGGCGGCACGGCTTGAAGCAACTGGCGCACTTTGGCGTCGATGATCAGGTCGGGATGCAGGGTGAAAAGTACCCGCAGTTTGTTGAGCCGCTCCAGAATGGTGACGGCTTGCTTTTCGGAGAGACATAGCACGATTTCGTCGCGAATGCGTTGCGGTCCGGCCAGAGGCAAAATACGCTGTTGCAGAGCGCCGCGCAGTAAATTCTCGGTGGTGGTGCCCAGATGAAAGCCCAACCGCTGTTCCAGGCGCACGGCACGTAGAATACGGGTGGGATCATCAATGAACGAATGATTGTGCAGCACCCGAATGGTCTGCCCCTGCAGGTCGGCCTGACCGCCGAAGAAGTCCACCAGTTCGCCGAAGTGGCCCTCGGTCAAGCGCACCGCCAGCGCGTTGATGGTAAAGTCACGGCGGAACAAATCCTGTTTGAGATTGCTGCTCTGCACCTCAGGCAGGGCGGCCGGGCGTACATAGCTTTCCTGGCGGGCCCGGGCCAGATCCACCTTCTGCCCATCGGGCAAGACCAGCGTGGCCGTCTCGAAGCGGGGGTGGCGATGCACCGAGGCTTCCCAACTGATGGCCAGTTCATCCAGGAAGTGGTCGACGGTACCTTCCACGCACAGATCGAGATCCCAGGTGCGTTCGTCCAGGCGTTGCAGCAGCAAGTCGCGCACAAAACCACCCACAGCGTAGACTTCCACCCCGCAACGCGCGGCCACGGCGCCGGCCTGCTTGAGCAACTCCAGCGAGCGATAGGGCAACTGAATGAGGAAATTGCTGGTGGGCGCATCATCACCGGGCAGCCGCAGCCGGCTGGTGTCGTAGAGGTGGCGCAGCAGATCGGTGCGGCTGATGATGCCCAGCAGCTTGCCGTTCTCCATGACCGGCAGGCGTCCCACGTTATGGTGGACCAGTTGGGCGCGCGCCTCGTCCAGAGTGGCATCGGGAGTGACCGAAAGCACCGGCCGGGTCATCACCGACTCGGCCGGCATCTCGCCCAGGTTGTGGGCCAGCGCTTTGTCCAGGTCGGAACGAGACAGCATGCCCACCACCTCACCGTCCTTCAGGACGACCGTGGCGGTTCGCCCCAGGGCGCGCAGCTTCTGGTCAGCTTCCGTGACGTTGCAGCCGGTGAGATCAATCGGATCCACACGAGGACTCATGTGGTCGCGAACCAGCTCGCTCTGAGATTCGCCGAAGCGCAGATGAGTCAGCAAACGCATCAGCGCATCGGCCGGGTCTTCATCGGCGAGGGAGGCGGAGGCCGCGCAGGGATGTCCACCGCCTCCGAGCGCCTGGAAACCGGGCAGCATATTGAAGCGCGGATGGCGACTGCGGCCAACCAGGTAAAGACGGCTACCCATAGAAACCGATGCAATCACCAGATCCACTGTTTCCTGTTGCAACAAACGCCACACCACTTCATTCAGCTCCTCGATATAGTGAGGCACGCGAGCGGTCACCAACAACGATTGCGCTCCTTCGATGGGCACGCGCCGGGCATTGGCCATGAGCTGGTCGCGCAATTCACGCTGTTCCTGGCTGAGCGGCTGCTGGAGAATTTCATTGACCACGCTCAGCTTGGCACCTTGTTCCAGGAGCCAGGCGGCCGTGCGCAGATCGGTCGGAGTAGTGGAGGCATAGGTCAGGTTGCCGGTTTCTTCGTAGATGGCGATCAAGAATAAAGTGGCCTCGGCCACGCTCAGCTTGGTGTCGCGCGGCAGTTGCTCGAGCACCACGGTAACGGCCGCGCCCAGCATTTTGATATGCGAGACGTCGCCGTGCACGCACTCGGCGCTGGGAGGATGGTGGTCGTAGATGTGGACCTCCACCCCGCTCTGCTGAGCCAGCATGCGGAAAGGACCGAGGCGCCTGGGATTGCTGGTATCCACCATGACCAGGCGCGTGACCTGGGCGGCATCCACTTGCTTGGCGTTGAGAACGGGAAAATGGCCCTGATGGAGGTGCAGAAATTCGCGCACCGAGGGAGCCGGCTTGCCCATGGTCACCAGTTTGGCTTGCGGATAGAGTCGCTGGGCGGCCACCATGGAGGCGTAGGCGTCGAAGTCAGCGCCGGCGTGTGAAACGATGATTTCCACGTTAAGTGAGTAAAGCCCCCAGTTCCGTGCCCCAGCCCCGGTTGGCTCCCGGATTGGCCGGGCTGGGGTGTGGAATGCTCAGGACCTCGATAGGCAGGCCGAGTTTGGCCACCAGCTCCTGGCCGCGCTGCTCGGCCCATTTGCCCACGCCCACCAGTTTCCTGGGCTGCATCTGCTCGAGGTGGGCCAACAGAAACTGGTCACAGAGCTGCAGGAGAGGGATCCGTTCGGCTTTGGGCAGCTTGTCAGGAGTGAGGTTACGGCCGCTTTCTTCCATGAAGACAAGCGGGCAATAATTGGCCACGTAGGCGTTGGCAAAAAAGTCCTCAGGGTTCGGATATTTCTCTTTGAGATAGCCCCACAGACGGCGTCCGCTGACCTCGCTGCGCGGGCACTCCCAGCCCTGGACGGGCCGTTGCGGGTGCTCCCTCTTGGGCTTACCGATATGTCCCCGGATGCCCAGCCAGTCGCGGGCCAGTTCCACTTCCCCGAAGGGAATGCCGGTCTGGGCCATACCCCAGGGGCCCGGATTCATGCCCAGCAGCATCAGTTGTTTCCGGCCCTGCCCATAGCGGCGCCAATAATCCAGGTAAGCCTCGCCGGCATACTCCCAGGGGTTGTAAACCCAGGGGACGGAGAACTTCAGTCTGGCAAACTCTTTGTTGAGCTTCCGAATCAGCTTTTCCACGGTCCTTGCTTTTGGGCTCGCTCGCCAGGGCCCTCCTCTGGTCTTGCGAATAACCGTCAGCCTCTAAACGATCGGTAAGAATCGAATAGTTTCTTGCATTGGCTTGGGACGGCTCGTATCTGCCAGCAACTCAGCAATGGTCGAATTTCCCAGCACGTTCTCCACTTCGGCCATGGCCCGGTCGAGGCGATGATGCATGGGGCAAAGAATCTCGCAGTGAGAACGCAAACCGAGAGGGCACTTCTTGATGCGGGCGATGGGATCCACCGCGTTGACGACCTCTAAGATGGTGATCTCTTGCGGCGGCCGAGCCAGCGCGAAGCCGCCCTTGCTCCCCCGCTTAGACCTGGTAATTCCAGCCCGGGTCAGGCTCTGCAGCACCTTGGCCAGGTAGCTTGTCGGCACCTGGGCCTGTTTGGCCAGGGTCTTGTTGTCCCAACCCCCTTCGGAGGAAGCTTCGGCCATCAGGACGACAGCCCTGAGGGCGTACTCGGCAGTCTGTGAAAACACGCAGCCTCCTTATTTCCACGGCATCTTTTCCAACTCCGCTCCGCCTGACCAGGATTCCTTGCGGGTTGCCGTAGCCTGAGCAACTTTCTCCACCAAGGCCGGCTCGACCGCCGCAGCCCGATTGCTCCAGGCGCCCCGGATGTAGGTTGCCACGGCCGCGATCTCTTCCGGCTTGAGTTGCCCCTTAAAGGCCGGCATCACACCTCGAAAGGCCTGTCCCTTGACGGAAATTTCGCCCGAAATACCGTGCAATACGATAGCACAGACCATTTCCGGTTCTCCATTGACCCATTCGGAGCCATCCAGGGGAGGAAAAGTGGAGCCCACGCCCGCTCCGTTCACCTGATGGCAAGCCTGGCAATTCTTCTGGAACACTTCCTGACCGAGCAGGCTCGGGTCCGAGAGGGGTGTGGCCAGAGCAGCCCCGCCCTGGGAACGGCTGTCTCCCTGAGTAAAGTCGACTTTATCGGTATATATCGTCAGATAAGTCATTCCGAAAGCCAGAAAAAGCGTCAGCAGGGTCAGTGGCACGACGATCAGCCGGCTCGAGGAGTTCTCGATCGGATCAGGCTTTTCGTGCCCCACCCGGTCGGCTTCAAAGAGGTTGCTCAAGGTGTCTCCCCGTCTCGCTTCAGGCAGGTCAGGTATTCAACCAGTGAGCTGGCTTTTTCTGAAGGGAGCAGCCAGTTGCCCTTCGAGTTGGGAATTTCTATCGCCCCCTCGGCGGGCGCCTGCTCGCCCGGAACCACCCGATAGAGGAAGGGAAAGCCGGGCATAATACTCCAGGGAACCAGCAGCCGAGGATTATATAAATGCAGATGGTGCCAATCCCGGCTGGGCTGTCTCAAGCCAATATTGGAAAGATCGGGTCCGGTTCGGGAAGTTCCCAGCAGGTGAGGACGGTCATAAATGTAATCCGAAGGCCGGCTGGGGCGGCCCCAACCAAAGTGGCCATCGGCGCCGGCGACCGGATCGCGCACCTGCTGGGAATGACAGTAAATACACCCATATTCGATATAAACCGCGCGCCCTCGGGCTTGCACCTCGGTATAGGGGAGCTGGGCACTCCGCCCCTCCTGAACGACCTCACTTTGTCCGAGCCGAGGCACAATCACGAAGAGAAAGGTGGACAGCAAAAGCGTGCTGCTGGCGCCAAATACGAAAATATAAGCTTTTTTCATGACCTCTTCTCCCTGGCGGTCCGGCCCAGCAGATCGCAGATATTGAAGGCAAAGACAAGGTGGGACAGCAGCATCAGGCTGCCGCCCAGGCTGCGGCCCACCAGGTAAGGCAGCGTTACTTTCAGGGATTGCTCAAAGGTCCCGGAAGAATCTCGCAGGGCCATACCCTGGAGAATTCCGCCGATTCCCAAGGACACGGCATAGGTCAGGATACCGGTGGCTGCCAGCCAAAAATGGAGGTTGATCAGACCCGGGTATTCCCAATCCCGGTCGAGCAGCCGCGGCAGAGCAAAATAGATCCCGCCGAAAAAGACCATGCTGGTAAAGCCGTAGAGCCCCAAATGAGCGTGCGAAACGGTCCAGTGCGTGAAATGGGAAATGTAATTAAAGGTCCTGAGTGAGTGCAGCGAACCCTGCAACGAACTGACCGTGTACATCATCGCCCCAAAAACAATGAAACGGAGAACGACGGACTGCCTGAGAACCCCCAGATGCCGATAGGCCGACACGTGGTGATTGATGGCCACCGTGATGACGGGAATGGCCATACCCACGCTCATGACAATCGAAAGATTGGCGACCCAGGTCGGGATCGGCGAACCCAGCAGATGATGAGCACCAACCTGAGAATAGAATAAGGCCAGACCCCAAAAACCAAAGAGAGATAGTTGATAAGAGAAAATGGGGTAGCCGGTAATTTTGGGCAGCAGATAGTAAACAATTCCCAGGCCCAGAGGGGTAACCCACAGGCCCAAAACATTATGCGCGAACCACCAGTTGACAATACCCTGTTGCACACCGGTGTGCAGAAAGTGCATATTGGCAATCACGAACAGAACGGGAAACCAGATAAAGGCAGCCAGAGTATACCACATGGTCACATAAAAATGCTTTTCCTGGCTACGCCAGATGGTCTGAAACAAAGGAATGGCTACCAGGGCGCCGGCCACAGCCAGCAGTCCATCAATGGGCCACCAGAACTCCAACCATTCCAGGCCGTCCGTATATCCAGAGAGAATACCAAGGCAGCCCAGGCAGACTCCGAAATTCCACATCGAGCCGGCCAGATACAAAATCTTGGGCTTGTGAAGCGGGACTCGCATAATGCGGGGAACCAGCCATAAGGACAACCCCAGGCCGGCGAAGCTCAGCCAACCATAAGCGATGATATTGAGGTGCAGAGTACGCAGCTTGCCGAAGGTTAAGAAATCCCGAGTTCCCAGAAATTCGGGATGATGGAATTTGATAGAAACGATCAGGCCCAGGGTTGAACCCAGCAGCAACCAGCCCACGGAGGAGAGTAGAAAATAGAGAATCGGTCCCCGGGCACTTTGATCCAGCGATTTCCAGCGATTGTTCGGCCTGCTCTCCAGTTCGGTGCAACCCATCTCACCGGTTGAGAAGATGGCTTGGGCCGCCTGAGGGGGCACCAGTACCTGGCGCTGGATCAGCGCCACCACGAAGCTGACCATGGCCAGCACCGAGGCTCCGAAGGTTAGAATGACAAAAGCCAGCTGTGTATCCAATCGCTCAGCCCGCCTCTGAACTCGAATGCGGCTGTAGCCAGGCCAGAACTTTGCTCATCTGCCGGCGTAATTGCTCTTCCAGCGAAGCATCGAAGTCCGGGTCATGGCGGCGAAACGTCTCGCACAGCGCTTCCAGCCAAAGATCGGTTTGCTGAGCGCCACGGCCGTGATGCCGGGCCGAATGGAGCCGGGCTGCCTCAAGCACCTCAGCTGAGGTGGGTTCACAGGTGGCCAGCTCCAGCAGGCGGGGGAGCCGGGCGGCCAGACGCTGCTTTTGGACCCCCATATCCACGCCTTGAAATCCGGCGCGTATCTCCGGCGACTTGGCCAGGAAGACTTCGTAGAAGGTGTCGAGGTAAGCTGTGGTCGCGGAACAGCGACTCAGGCTATCTTGCAGTTCTCGAAGAGAGACGAGTTTCATGGGAAGGACTTCTCCAAACAGGACTTATATGTCCTATTTAGAATTAGCCCATTCAAAGAAACTCTGTCAAGTGGGCAAGAAAGGTGCTTGCGGATGTCCTGTTCCGGGCCCGCCTTCTTCATCTATTTCATCAGCGGGATGTGGTGTACGACCTGTTCCAAGACAGTCTGCTCCCGGGTTTTGAAGCTCGCCGGAGTGGGCGGCGCGGAGATCAACTTCACCACCAAACTGCTTACGGTGGAGGTCGACTCCGCCGAGCCGGAGGCCCTCGACGGCAAGATCCGAATGGCCGTGACTCAGATGGGCTTCGGCATCAAGCGTCAACCCGACGGGTGGGTCCAGAGCTTTCGCCAGGATTTGGAGCAAGAGCACACTCGCGCCATCTCCCCTGGCCTGTTTTCCATCGTCGCTTTCCTGGCCATGTGGAGCTCGATGCTCTCCTTTTCCGCCTATCTCGGCGGCCTGGAGCAGTCGGAGGCCTACCTGCTGGCCTGCCTCTCGACGGCGATGGGTACGCCGGCCATACTCATCGGTTGCCTGCCCTTCGTGCGAGCCGGGTTACGAGCCTTAGGCGGCAGCCGACTCATCACCCTGGATCTGTTCATCGGCCTGGGCGCTCTGTCGGCTGTAAGCCTCTCGTTGCACAACCTGGCGGCTGGTTCCAGCCAAACCTATGTCGATTCAGCGGCCATGATTTTGCTGGTGCTGCTGCTTGCCAAGATTCTCGAGGCCAGGCTGAGCAGCTATTTAGCCGGCCAGTTGCTGACCCAAATGGAATATGGCCAGGACCGGGTCATGGTCTACTCCCAGGACCGCTGGATTCAGCGGGAGGCGGCGGCCATTCGCCGCCGCGACAGAGTCCGCTTTGAGGCTGGAGAGACGGTGATTTTCGATGGCTGCCTGGAATCACCGAAAGCTCTGATCAATTCGCACCTGCTGAACGGGGAAGCCAGCGATCTTCCTCTAGAACGAGGAGCGGCTCTCTTCGCCGGCAGTATCGCTCGGTCCGAGCTGGAGCTGCTGGTAAGCCAACCTCTCGGATCGCGCATGCTGGACGGCTGGGCAGAATCGGCCCTGCTCTCCAAAGGGCGTCCTCACCGCTACTCGGGTTTGCTCCTGACCCTCGAGCGGGCCCTCACTCTGGTCGCCCTGGCCGGCGCCTCCTGCCTGGCCGCCTCGCAATGGGTCCAGAGCGGTGATCTGAGGTTGGCGGCCGAAGCGTTTGCCATCGGGATCCTGATATTTTGTCCCTGCCTCTTTGCCAGCATACTGCCACTGAGCAAGCAAATGGCCCATCTGGCGCTGTCCCGGCGCGGGATCATAATCTCCCGCTCGGAGGCTTTATTGGATTTATCCGGAGTGGATCAGATTTATCTGGACAAGACCGGAACCCTGGAAGCAGTGGACTCTTTCTTCCGAAGCAGCTGCGCAAGCACGGAGACGAGAGCGCGTCAATTATTGGCCAGTCTGGCGCGCTTCTCTCAGCACCCGGTGCTGCTGGGTCTGGCCGATCTACGCGCTGGTCTGGCGCCCGCCTCCGTGGAACTGGAAGTGGTCACCACCCCCGGCCAGGGTGTCCGCGCCGAAGACCCGATGGGAGGCGATGTTCTTTGCGTCGGTCGGCCCGCCTTTGTGTACCGGCAAGTGGGCCTCAACCCGCCCGCCGTTCAAAGCCACTACCCCCAGGTGGCTTTGAACGGCCGCCTGGTGGGCCATCTCATTACCCGGCAATCCTTTAATGCAGTGGCCATGGAATGCCTCCAGGAGCTTTTTCAGCTGTTTCCGAGAGTGAAGCAACTCCAGATTCTCTCCGGCGATCCGGCCGAGGGGGCTGGAGATGCTCTGTGCGCCCGCTGGCCGCAAAAAATTCTCTACCGGGGCAATCTCTCACCCCACGACAAGGCCGCACTCATCCAGGGATGCTCGCTCTTTGTGGGCGACGGCTTAAACGATACGCTGGCCTTCGCGCGGGCCAGCGTATCCTGCCGTCTGGGACGGACCAATTCGCTCGCTTCCGCGGATTTTTGTCTGATGGACGGTGATCTGCGCGGCCTCATCAGCTGCATCCGATACGCCCGGCAGTACCGGCGCGTTCTTTGCCAAACCGCCTGGTTGGCCTTCAGCTATAACTTTATCGCGCTGTGGCTGGCGGCAACCGGGCACTTCAGCCCCTCAGGGGCTGTGCTGGCCATGCTGACCAGCCTGCTCCTGCTCACGGCAAGTGCACTCCGCCTTCTGGCTTTTCCGCCAACGACCTGACAATGCTTACCGGCTGGCTTCAGCGAAAGTCCCCCAGCAAGATGAAAGGCGCCCAGAAGAACGGGTGGGCCGTGGCCGGCTTGTCCATCAGCTGTACCTGAGCCAGTTGCAGCGACTTGCCCAGACCTCGTTCCAGGCGGTTCCGATAGACAGCCGCCATCAGCTCGGCCGTGCTGCGGTCCTCCACAGGCCACAGGCTGGCCATCACGCTGCGGCTGCCGGCCACCTGAAAGGCATCGGCCAGACTGGTGATCTCGCTGCCCGGCTCCCACTCGCCCAGGGCCGTCTCGCAGGCCGACAGCACCACCAGTTCGGTTCCCTTCAGAGACAGATCGTAGATGTCGGCCACGCGCAGCTTGGCCGCCTCCCCCTGGCCGGCCAGGGTCAGATAACTGGCCCGGGGATGGCCGCTGTCCAGGTTGCCGTGAGTGGCCACGTGCATCACGCTGGGAGGCGTTTCCCAATGCAGACTCGAGCGGGTGGCCCGCCCGCGCACGAAGACTTCGGGTTGAGGAAAGAGCGGGGCGATGGCCGCTACTTCGTCCTCGGCAGCCGGCAGGGTGCCGTCCGGATTGGCCAGCGCCAGCAATCGCTCCCCGGCCGGCGGCCGCGGCTGGCTCAACTGCATGATATCGCCCACCCCGGCCAGATTGACGCATACCCTGGAGCGCCCTAAGTATTCGCCCTCTTCGTTCACCAGGGCGGCGAAGGGCAAATAGTTCAAAGAGCCCTGAGCAACCACTGCCAGCGTCTCGCCCTCGGCCAGATGGAGAGGAGCCACCAGCCAGTCGTGGAGCTGCCGAGCCGGCTTCCGCAGGGCTTGATCGCCGTGCAGCGGATCGACCACCAGCGCCCTGAACTGGCGAACCTCACGTTCCAGCTCCTTGGCGCTCACCGGAACCCTAAGCGAAGTCGCCTCCGACGGCCGTACCACCACTACGCACAGCTCCCGCTCCAGCGGCAGATACACCGCCACGCTGGTCGACGGGGGCAGCAGAGCGCGCAGTTGCGTCAGACTACTGAGCCGAGGCCGCACCGCCCGGGCGGCCACGCCGGCCCAGTCACTCTCCTTCAGGGAACCCAGCAGTTGAACATCCGCTCCAGGAGTACGCAGCTCGGCCTCCAGCGCTTCGCGACGAGCTAACTGGCTGGACAGATCCGGCGGCAGGCCCCTCTCCAACTCAAGCCGGGCCTGGCGCTCGCGTTCCACCCCGGCCAGCGCCCCCTCCGGGTCGCCCCGGCGCAGCTTGATCTCGCTCTGCAGCCGATAAAGACGCGCGTTGCGCCGGCGCTTTTCCACCAGCGCGGCAGCCGATAACTGGAAACCCAGTATGCCTTGCTCGTGGAGAGCCACCGCCTGATCCACCAGATCTTCCGCCCGTTCCAGCTGTCCCAGACTCAAAACGGCCCGCGCCCTCATGGTCAACGCCGCCACCTGGGCCGGCGGATACTGGTGCTGCCGGGCTTCGTGTTCGAGCACTCCGGTCAGCGTCTCCACCCGGCTCTGCCAGCTCTCTTCCTGCTGGCGCAGCAGCAGCTCCAACTGATCCCAGCGAGCATCCTCCAGTCCCAAATAGCCTCCGTGGAAACCCAGCCGTTGCTGCTCGCTGATGGCCTTGGCCAGCAGTTCCTGGGCACGGACGGCGCTGGCTCGCTCCAGCTTGCCCTCGGTCAGGTTCCACAACGAACGCAATTGAATGGTCTGAAAGCGCGCCAGCTGGCGAGCCACCGTGCCGTTGCGCAACTCGAACTGGGCCAATCCGAGCGGGTAGGCCTCGCCCTCAAAAGTCACCCCTGTCACCAGTGGCTCAACCATACCCGATAGCTTCTTCTCGTCCGCCAGGAAGGTCTGAGAACTGCGCGTCAGCGTCGCATCCAGGTCGCCCAGCAGTCTTTCCAGCGCCTGCTGTTGCTGGACCGAGCGATCAAACCACAGGTAAGCCAGAAAGTCCTCATAGGTGGTGAGCAGGTTCTCAATCACCATAAAGTTGAATTCCGGATTGAGCGTCTTCGGGCCCAGATTCTTCTGGGCCAGGTCCTGCAGCCTTCGCTGGCCGTCGAAGTAAACGTCGATCAAAGTCTGGCGCGCCGTCGCGTCCTGATTTTCGGTATGAATCAGCGTCAGCATCGGTCCTTCCCAAAGCTTGAGCCCTTGCTCCAGCAACCAGGGCTCGCCAGTGGTCCGCTCCCTGTCGCTACGGTAGTCCTTCAGCTCGGCCAGATTAGAGCGAAAGCGCGCGGCCACATCGCCCGGCTCCCCCGCCAGCCAGTCCAAATGAAAGCGCAAACTGCCGCGCAGAAAGCGAAAAAGGGGACCGAGCTTGTGGCCGTCCAGCCTGGCCAGCTCGGTCTTCAACTCATCCGGCCGCGAACTCAGCGCCAGCGCCAGAGAGCGCAGCACCGTCTGAGCGATCGGATCGGCGGCCTGCCACTCGCGGCAGGCCTGTTCTGCCTCGAAGTAACGTCCCGCTTCCAACAGCACCAACCCCTCCAGGCGATGAAAGTGCGTTTCATGACCCGGCTTCACCTTGCCGTGGAAGCGCAGCATGGCCAGCGCCTCTCGATAGTTTCCGAACTGCATAGCCCGCTGCTCCGACATCTCCAGAACCGCATCCAAGACCACTCGCGCTTTTTTCTCCCGATCCGATTCCGCCCACAGCGGCAGCGTCAGCAGCAGTAAAACGAACAAGACTTTCACCCCGCCGCGTTCGTTCCCAAGGGCCGGAGTCATCCTCGGCCTGGGTCGGCAGGAGCCTTTAGCGCAGGGCGGAAGCCGAAAATTCAGGATGTTGGAGGAGTTGGACATGTCTACCAGCAGTGAAGTGAGCCTGGCCGACCGCGGCTAACGAACGCCTGTATGATTGCTTGGAAAGGCAAGGCCAGGCGATTGGCCCTGGCGGTCTTGTTTACCTGGGGACTGCTGGAACTGCTGCTGCGACTGACCGCGCCCTATTTAGGCCCCCGAGTCAGTACGGAACTGTTCCGCAGTTATTCGATCGAACGTGGCGGCATTTACTTCCTTGATCCGCTCCACTCAATTCAGTTTATGTGGCCAAATCGACATACCCGCTGTATGGTCAACGGATATGCGTGGTCGAACGACACCGATGAGCGAGGATTGCGCAATCCTCGGGACTGTGCCAGCGATATCCTGGTCTTTGGGGACTCGTTTCTTTACGGTCATGGTGTGGAACTGGCCGATTCCGCCGTGGATATCCTCAGGCGGAAGTATGGATGGAAAGTCTACAATATGGCCCGCCAGGGTGACAGCATTTACCAGCAGTACACCCTTTTCCGTCTCTACTTCGATATTCTCAAGCCCCGTCACTTAATTCTCTGTCCCTTCGCCAACGATTTTCAGGATATCGAACAGGTCCGAAGCCCCCAGGAGCAGTTGCAGCCCATGGAATTCAAGCCGGACTATGTCGACGAGGTCCGCTCCGCGATGCATTCACCGGAGGCGCGCACGCCTCGCGGCAATTGGTTCACCACCAGTTATGCTTACCGTCTGGTAGCGATGTTGGGGCGCAAAGACAAAGCGGATGGGGGTTTTCAGCCGCCCGCCAATGAGGCCGTCCGGGAAGAGCGCTTTCAGCGCCAGGGTTACTTTTACGCGCTTTTGTTCCAAGACCTGGTGACGCGCGCGCGAGCGGCCGGTTGCACCGTGGATGTGGTCTACATGGATACGGCCGAGAATCGAGACGCGTATTGGAGCGTTGAGCAAGAACGAATTGGAAAGTATTTTGCCTGGCTGTGTGCACGCAGCCGAGTACCTTTCTATTCGACCCGCGAGCTACTCCAAGGTCATCCGGAGTATCTGCTGCCCCACGATGGCCACCTGAGCCCTCTGGGAAACCAGGCCTTCGCCGCTCTGGTTGCTCGCGAATGTCCCAAGACTTGGGCGAGCAAATAGCTACAGAATTTTGATCTGCTTCAGCCAGGCCAGCACATCCTGAGTCCAGCCATCGGAATCCGCCCCCTGCTTCCTGACTCCGAAGGCGTGGCCCCCGTGCTTGTAGAGCTTGAGCTTCACCGGAATCCCGGCCTTCTTCAAGGCCGCCGCGTAAATCTCGGAATAATGTACCGGGTCGACCGGATCATCCTGAGCGTGCACCAACATCGTGGGCGGAATGCTTGGGGAAATCACGATGTCGGTATTCAGAGCTCGCGAATCGACGTTCTTGTGGCGCATCGTCATATGTCCCGGGTAGACGGGGATGGCGAAATCCGGACGACAACTGATCTGGTCGGTCGCGTCCCGGGCCTTATAGGAACGCTTCAAACCGTTGGTGCTGGCCAGCACGGCCACGTTCCCCCCCGCCGAGAAACCCATCACCCCAATCTTATTCGGGTCGATGCGATATTCCCGAGCATGCTCGCGAAGGAGAGAAATGGTCCGCTGCGCGTCTTGCAAAGCCATCGGAACCTTAGGAGTCACGTGCTTGTTGGTCTGGCTGTCGTAGTAGCAACCGGAGTAGGGAACACGATATTTAACCAACACGCAGGTAATGCCCGATTGATTCAGCCAATCGGCGATCTCGGTCCCCTCAATACCCATCGCCAACACCAGATGCCCACCACCGGGAAAGACCACGATGCAGGTGCCCGACGGATTGGTTTTGGGCGAATAGACCGTATAGGTCGGATTGGAGACGTTGGTAACCGCCTTACTGGCCGAAATTTCCCTATCCTCCAGCTTGCGTATACCTTCCGCCAGAATCGGCGAATGAGCTGGCCAGATCGGAACCTGCCGATGCCCCTTCTTGGGTGCCCAGGAGTCGGCCAGAGCCGTCCCCGTCAGTAAAAGAGCCAGAGCAAATTTAAACTTATTCATCAGGCCCAGGGCTTCAAGCCCCAACTCGTCTCCCCCTGGACCGACTTTTTGTTTTAACAAACCAGCAACAATCGTTCCTTCAGGATAAGGCTCAAATTAGGCCGCCGGTTTAGAGTAGCGGCATGGATACTTTAAAAAGCCTGGGCAGCGCCGCCCTCAACAAAGTTAGCGCCGTCAGCCAGAAGGCCAGTGAAACCGCTGGCAGCGTGGCCCAATTCGTGCAGGCCAAGGCCAATAAAGTCCTGGGCGAGCAACAGCCCGCCGCCGCTCCCGACCTGAAAGAAGGCGGCACCGGCCTGGTCGCCCTGACCCACCAGGACCAGGCCGAAGACGCCGTCAAAGCCAATGCCGCGCGCAAGCAAAACACCGACTTCAAGACCCTTCAGGACCCGGCCAACCGCCAAGCCTTCGTGCAGAACATTACTCAGCTGGACGGCGCCCACGGCGGCATCGACGGCCAATCCTGCGGACCCACCGCGCTGGTGGCCGGCATCACCATGGCCGATCCAGAGTCCTCCCAAAAGCTAGCCGAGGGTATCCTCAACCAGAACAGCTCCGACCGCAAAGAAATGTTCGGCAACCACCCGCTCGACAAGGACGATGCCGCCGCTCTGCGCCGCATTCGCGACGGCAACGCCAGCCCCGCCGACATGCAGGTCATGGCCCAGGTGATGGCCAGCAGCAGAGGCGTCAGCACCAACAACGGCACCAGCCCTGACGAAATGGGCCGCCTGGTCGGCAACGCCAGCAAACTGATGGGCGGCAAAATGCCCAATATGGAACTCCACATGTTCGCCGACGCCAAAGACCCCAAAGCCGGCGGCCACTGGCAGGCCTACGCCAACGGCACCGAAATCGACCCCTGGCCCAACGACAAAGGCCAGGCCACCCTCACCGAGGGACCCGCCGGACTGGCTCAAGGGGCCCAGCACTTCCCCAACGGTTCCGTCCATACCAAAATGATCATCCAGAACGAAGGCAAGGACATCCACATGCCGCGCTATCTGGGACTGGACGCCCAGGGCAACCGCGTGGCCAATGCCGACCCCAACCAGCCGCTCACCAACTATCACTATAAGCAGGACTGGATCGGCTACGGCTACACCCGCTCCGCCGGGGAAATTCCCGCCGGCGTCGACCCCAAACAGGAGCCGGAAGCGGAAATGGGGCAAACTCTCAGCTAGAGCACACAGCCTGGAGGCCTCTCGATAGATTGGGCGAACCTCGCACCATGAGAATGGGGGGGGCGCTCTGGATTGGTCTGTTGATCACGACGATCGGGCTGCCGGGCTGCAGCGGCAGCCCGGCCAGCCAGCCAACGCCAACCGCTTCGGTGGCCGTCCAGAGCTATCTGGAACAGGCCGAAGCCCACTATCAGGGCAGGCGCTATCAGGAGGCTTCCGCGGCGGCCCTGCTGGCGGTGGAAGACACCAAGGCCGACCCGGCCAAAAATCTCAAGGCCCGCACCTTGCTGGCGGTTAGCGAGTCGAAGCTGGGTTCCGCACCGGTCGCGGAGCTCAGGGCTCTCAGCAAAGTCAAGACTCTGGGCGCCACCGAGCGCCAGCGTGTCCAGCAGGAATTAACCGGACTCAAATCCAGTGGCCTGGCAGCATTTAAATCCGCCCGGCTGGCTCAAAAACAGAAAAAATATCAACAAGCCATCGCGAATGCGGAGAAAGCCCTCAAGCTCTTCCGCCGTCTGGGCATCAGCCAGTACGACGGCGATCTGAAGATATTACTCTCGCGCTGCTACCGCGCCACGGGCGACTCCGCCAAAGCCCAAGAATACTTACAGCAGGCCAGGCCTGCGGTGCAAACCCCTCAGGTAGCCTCCCGGCCGGCTCGCCGTCTGCGCAGCGACGCCAAGGGCAACAGCATCCTGGGCAGCGATGGCGGCCTGACCTTGGGAATCAGCACCGAAGGCTACGTTTTTCTTTCGATCGAAGGCAGCAGCCGGAACGCTGAAATCTACATGCGCCGGCCGGAGTGGCAGAAGTTCAAGACCAACTACCAGGAGGTGCGGGCCGAATTGGCGCGCTTCCAGAATGGTGGAGGAAGCTCGCGCACAGTGGTCTGGACCGACACCGACGATCTGGTGCTTTGCTGTGGCACCGTGCTCAGCTCGCACGGCTGGCAAACTCGCAGCTCACGGCCGGTGCTTGAAGTCTGGATTTGCAGCAAAGTGTCCGGCAGCGTCACTCCCTGGCGCGCCCGCCCCTATGCTCTACCCGAGCTGATTCAATCGGTCGATGCCTATTTGAAGCAATTGCCCACCATCCCCTGAAGTTTGACTCTGGCGTCAGGCGTGGAATGACGCAGTGTGGAAGTTAGTAAGTTTTTTGCCGAGTGGCACCCCGTGATGGTCCACTTCCCTATCGCCCTTTTGTACTTCGCGGTCTGTCTGGACCTGTTCGGCTTCATCACCAGGAACGCCAGGGCCGCCTGGGCGGGGCTGGTGCTGACGGCGGCGGGCACGGTCGGGCTGATGATGGCCTTTATCACCGGTAACTATGCCGAAATCGTGGCCGCTCACCAGCAGATCCAGCAAAAACCCATCGGCGATCACGAAGCCTGGGCCACGGCCACTTCCTGGACCTTCATCATGCTGACCGCCTGGCGTTCCTATCTGAAGCCGGCGAGCGTATCCTACCGCAAGAACATGTCGTTTTACCTGCTCGCCGCCATCCTCACCCTGGGCTGCCTGACCGTGACGGGCTACAAAGGCGGCCGGCTGGTGTATGATCATGGAGCCGGCGTCAATATCCCCACCTCGGCCCTCCCCCATCCGGCCACGCCGCAAGATCTGGCCAACCTCAGTTTGAAAAACAGCTGGGAAGAACTGGAATACTCGGGCATGATGCACCACGTGTTCGGCTGGCTCACCCTGGGCCTGGCTCTGTGGCAGGCCTATCAGCACTTCCAGTTGCCCGGTCAGGAAAGAGCCCGCGCGCTCGGTCCGATCATGCTGACCGGCGGCGGCATTTTCCTGATGATCTGCTCTGACTGGGACGCCTGGCCGCTGGGCAATACGCTGCCCATCACCGATCCGGAAGTTCTTTTCCACAAAATCCTGGCCACCATCATGATCTTTTTCGGTATCGGCATGAACCTGGCCCGGCGCCGTCCCAAGGGCGAGGTCAACTCGCTGCAGTCGCATCTGCTGGCCATTCTGGCCCTGGTGGGTGGAGGCATGCTCTTCACCCATGTGCACACCGGCGCTCCCTTCTCCACCACCGCCATGGGCGTCTATGTCCAGCATTTCGTGGTCGGCTGCCTGGCGCTGGCCTGCGGCGGTGTGAAGATGCTGGAAACCGTCAAGCCGGAATACAAAAAGCTCTGGGACCGCTGCTGGATCTTTCTGCTGATCGTCATCGCCGTCAACCTGATCTGGTATGTTGAGGGCTTCCCCTGGTATATTCACAACGAAGCATGATGTTTTTCGCCCACGGCAACGACCCCAGTTTTCTGCCTCCGATCGAGCTGTTCGGCAACTGGGTGTTGGCCATGGTGACCTTGCTGATGGCGGCAGGCCTGGCCCGTATGGCCCTGGCTCCCCTCTTCAGCCAGGATGACGAACCCAAGAGTCGTAGTGAAATCGCCGGCTGGACGGCCATTTCCATGGGAGTGCTGGTGGCCATGGCCACCTGGATTACGCGCCAGAGCCTGGTCGAGGCGATGGCTCCACCGCCGGCTCCGGCCGAGCACGCCCATTCGATCTATCACGGCGGCCAGATGGTGATGTGGGGCGACTACCACGCCGAAGTGGCGCGCGCCGTCAGCGGGGAATACCGCGTCTGGCTGACCGACGTCTATCGCCGCTCTATCTCGGCCGAATATTTCAGCGGCACCATCTACCCGCGGGAGCCCAAGAGCGGCAAACTGGGTCCGGGCATAGAACTGGAAAAAAGCCTGGACAACGATTACCTGATGGCCGTTATGGACCGCGACATCAAGTCGGTGGAAGTCTTCCTCAAATACCCCGGCAACACCATCCGCCTGGACTTCGAATTCGACTCCGCCCAGGGGCGCAAGTCGGTGAAGGAATGGTGCGGACGGTAGCCAAGCGCCCCGCATATCATCCTTCGGAGGCACCCTTTGAAAGCACCTGTGCGAGTCGCCGTTACCGGCGCCGCGGGCCAAATCGGTTACGCGCTACTTTTCCGCATTGCCAGCGGAGCCATGCTGGGCCAGGACCAGCCCGTCATCCTGCAACTTTTAGAAATTACCCCGGCCCTGAAAGCCCTGGACGGCGTCCACATGGAGTTGGACGACTGCGCCTTCCCCCTGCTGCACGGTGTGGTCAAGAGCGATGACCCCAAGGTGGCCTTCAAGGACGCCGACTATGCCATTCTGGTAGGCGGCATCCCGCGCAAGGCCGGCATGGAGCGCAGCGATCTGCTGAATCTGAATGGCGGCATCTACAAGCCCCAGGGTGAAGCGCTGGCGGCCGTGGCCAAGAAGGACGTGAAAGTTCTGGTGGTGGGCAACCCGGCCAACACCAACTGCCTGATCGCCATGAACAACGCCAAAGGCATCGACCCCAAGCAGTTCACAGCCATGACTCGCCTGGATCACAACCGCGCCCTCTCGCAACTGGGCGCCAAGTTGGGCAAGCCGGTCACCTCCATCAAGAAAATGACCATCTGGGGCAACCACTCGGCCACCCAGTATCCCGACCTGTTTCACTGCGAGGTGGACGGCCAGAACGCGGCTCAGGCCGTCAATGATCAGAACTGGCTGGAGAAAGACTTCATTCCCACCGTGGCCAAGCGCGGCGCCGCCATCATCGAAGCCCGCGGCCTGTCCTCGGCGGCTTCGGCGGCCAATGCGGCCATCGACCACATGCGCACCTGGGCGCTGGGAACCGCCGAGGGCGACTGGACCTCGATGGGCATTCCCAGCGACGGCAGCTACGGCGTAGCCGAGGGGCTCATCTACAGCTTCCCGGTGACTTGTAAGGACGGGAAATACACCATCGTGCAGGGTCTGGACATCGACGAGTTCAGTCGCGGCAAGATGAAAGCCACCGAAGCCGAGCTCGAAGAAGAGCGCGGCGACGTGCGCAAGCTCGGCCTGATCCAGTAGGTCGTCAAAAAAAGCCTCGCTCCGGCGGGGCTTTTTTTGTTTCCGGGGAAGACTGCACGATGGCCAGTCCGATTCAACCTTCCTTACCCATCCTTCCGGCCGCCCCGGAACCCCGCCGCCGCACCCATCCAAGCCGAACCGGAGGTACTGCCTCAGGACGGAGTCACGCTGCTGCCCGCTCCTCAGCCGGCGGCCGGCAAAACCCCGGTGTCGACTCCTCCGCCTGAGGAGTCCGCGCCTGAGGAACCCACCACCCAGGCCCCTCCCCCGCGATCCTGAGCGAAGTGAGCGCGCCGGCTCTGCCCGAGGAGGTGCAGAAGGCGGTGAATATTCTGGAGAATGCTCCGGCTTATCGCCAGCAGGTCGGCGCCGAATACGTGGGCCAGGTGGTCGGCCAGGTCCCCCGCGAGTTTCACCCGTGGTTGCAGACGTGGCCATGGCGGAAACGCAGGCCCAAATGGCCCAGGTGCGGGGCGAACAGCCTGATCGCAAGCAGTTGCCCGGCCGGGAGCTAGCCCTTCAGCGCTGGCGGACGACCAGGACGTTAGTCAACTTACGGCCGGGTTTGCTGAGGTAGCTGCCCTGGGCGTAAAGGCCGGTGGAGGTGCCGCCGTCCAGATTGATGGCCTCGTTGACTCCCAGGGCCTTCATGGACCTGGCGAACTGGCCTAGAGTGATGGGACGGTTGACCGAGACGAGCAGCAGGCGTCCGCTCTTGGTAGTGGCCAGTCCCGAGCGGCGCGCCTGGCGGAATAGACCCGGATCGGAAAACCCTTCGGCCTCGGGGCAGAGCACGATGCGGTGCTGACGCACCAGGGTCGGCCCGGCGGAAATGGCCAGTTCGGTGTTTTTCCAGTTGATTCGTCCGCCGGCGCGTCCGGCCGTGGACATCCAGCGAATCTTGCGATCCCGGCCCAGAGCAAAGGTGTGTCCGGCTCCGCCCGACTCCAGCAGGCGTCCGTTGCGCACCAGGTTACAAATGATGGCCCCGCTGCGCACATCGAAGAAAGTTCCATTGATGGCCGCCAGCGGGCGGGTCTGACGCACGAAATCGGCAAAGGTCTGAAAACGGGCGCCCAGGTCCTGGGCGCGCACCGCCTGGAGGCGCAAATTACGCGAGCGCATGTCCACGAAGATCACGTGACAGGGCACTCCGGCCGCATAAATCAATCGATAGCTGATTGGTTTGGAGACTTTGCGGCGCGGCGGAGCAGGCTGCACTTCCTTAATGGAAGCCGACCCCACTGAAGTCAACAGCAGCAAGCTCAATAGAAAAAGGGTCAGAAGGCGGCCCACTTGGTCATTCTTCCTTAGAACACGCCGTTTCTCCTGCTCAGGGGGAGTTCCCGGAGCAAGCGCCAAATTTCACAAAGATGCGAAAAGGCTATGCGTTGCAAGAACCCGCCATGATGTACCTGCTGGCCCGCCAGAAGGAACGGAAAGCGCTGGAAAATCGGACGGTCCTCTCGGTCTACCTGGCCAGTTTGTTGCTCGGATTCTTTATGGGTTGGCTGTTTGAGAACACCAATCTGGTCGGCCCCTGGGCTGCGGTCACGGCCCTGCTGGCCCTGATCCTGGTGCGTTCCATGAGCGACGCGGGCACTCTACATCAATTGCTGATCGGCGGGGCCTGGAGAGAGATTCGCTTGAGCCGCCTGCATTCCAGCCAGGTAGTGGCCGGCATCCTCGGAGATGGACTGCGCCATCAAGCTCTCTGGGCAATCCTGCCGGCCGGTTTGATCCTGGCTACCGTTCCGGGCCACGGACTGGATTGGCTCGCCCTGCTGACCGTGGGCAGCACGCTGGCCAGCTTGATGGGCCAGTTGTCGGTGGTGCAACGTATCATTCCACGTCCCAGTTTGACTCCGCCGCAGGCCATCGCATCGGTCGGCGTGGCCATGCTGATCATCCTGGCCAGCGCCTGGATTTCCTGGTGGGTCCTTTCGGTTCCGGCCCTGGCCGGAGTGGCCGCCTTGCTGTGGATGCTCACCTCCAACGCCCTGGATCAGATCCCCGAAGGCCACATGGCCGCTCCCGAAATCGTGGTGGCCCGCCGCTGGGGCTCCTGGGTGCCCTGGAACGAAAACCCCATCGTGGCCCGCGAGTGTGCTCGCGAATCCTGGAGGCTGGGCGGAGGCTGGCTGCCCGCCCTGGCTTACTTCCTTGGTTGGGGCTGTCTACTCACGGCTCTACCCGTGGGTTATCTAGGGCTGACCTACTGGTCCGAGGGAGCCTGGCCGGTCTGGGTCAGCGCCAACGGGACCATGTTGCTGACAGCCTATGTATTGCTGGCCGGCCTCATCCAGTCGATGCGTTCGGCTCAACGCGTCTTCCGCGCTCTGGCCGAGGAACGCGACCGGCAAACCCTGGACCTGCTGGTGGTCACCTCACTCGACCCGGTTGACTTCGTGGATGGTTGGGCTCAGGTGGGCTACTCGACCCGTCAACTGGAACTGGCTCTGGTCAGCCTGGGCTGCATGTTCACCGCCTTCAGTTGGGGTCCGCCACTGACAAACCTGGCCCTGATCGCTTACGCAGGATTGGTGGGCGTGGGCCTGTGCGCCGCCGGATCATACGCCGGATTGCTGCTGGGATTCCGC
Organism: Vulcanimicrobiota bacterium; assembly: GCA_019637395.1. Taxonomy (GTDB): domain Bacteria; phylum Vulcanimicrobiota; class Xenobia; order Xenobiales; family JADMJV01; genus JADMJV01. The sequence continues at coordinate 299,677 of JAHBVR010000005.1, read as the reverse complement.
CACTGCGGCCGGGTCAAGCGCAAGCGCCACATGCTGTTCCCGCTGGGCATCTTTCTCTGGGTGGTGCTCACCGCTCCATTCTACTACACTCCCTGGTTCTACTTGATGATGCAGGCCTGTGCCGCCTATCTAATTCTGCAGTATTCGCGCCGCCAGGCCATGGCCTCGCTAGGAAGTTAAGATCTACTTGACTTCAACCTGGAGTTCGGCCGAATCTTTACGTGTGCCGTCGAGCACCCGCCGAACGACTTTGGCCAGTTCCGGATTTTTGGCGAGTAATTGCTGATAAGCTTTTTCCGATAAATCCTTGTGGCCCAGGCCGGCTTCGGCCAGGGCCAGGCTGGCGTACAAAGAGGAAAAGGCCGGAGCCGCCCGGAGTCCGTCTTGAGCCATCACCAGGGCGTTCTGGTAGTCGCTGCGCTCACGATAAAGCCGGCTGGCCGACAAATAGAGTTCCCCGCAGGATGGGTAGAGCTTAAGAAACTCCAGGCATCGCTTGAGAGCCATCGGCGTCTGGCCGGCCTGATGCAGACCGGTCACCAGCGTATTCGAGAAGGAAGCCATTTGATCGGCGTCCTTTTTCTCGGCCACTCCGCGGTCCACGGATTTTTCCAGGTAGGGGATAGCCGCCTCGGCCTGATCCTCCAACACCAACAACAGACCGAACAGGGCGTTGTAGTCGGAGCTTTCGGGAGCCGCCTTGACCAGTTCGGCGGCCTGCCCGTGAGCAGTTTGTATATCATTCTGAGCCAAAGCCGATTTGGCGATGACCAGACGCGCCGGCAGACTCTTGGGATTGGCCGCCAGTTCTTGCTCGGCGATGGTGCGCGCCTCGGCCGGCTGGCCTTTGCTCAGCAGCTCGTTGGCACGCTCCAGGTCAGCGGGGGTGGCCCAGGCGCATGAGGCCAGCCAGACAACGGCAAGAAAATTTTTCATCCGAGGGATATTCCGGCCCGCCAGGGCCACTCCTGGTCAGGCCCATTTAAGTCGACTCAACTGGCGCCAGGCATCGGCGTCCAGAGCGGCGGATACGGCCGGCCCCGGTCCTGCCGGGTTAAGGGCGCGCCGCTCTTCTTCCTTGAGCGCTCCCAGGGCCAGGCGGGCCGCCCCCACCTCGGGAAAGGCGTCAGCGGCTTGCCAGCTCAATTCCGGCAAATACTTGGTGAATTCCACCTGCATGGCCTCCCATAAAGGCCCGCTCAGGGCTCCATCCAGCCAGGCCGCTCGAGTGGGATTCGGCAGGCGCACGCGCGCAGTCAACCGGCGCAATAAATCCGACAGACGGCGAGCCGTCTTGGCCAGAACGGCCAGGCAGGCGGGGTCGGGCCCGGGGTAGTCGGCCAGATCGATAACCGCCCGGCGCACGGCGACGGCCCGGGCCCGCATAGGTTCGCGCTGAACGGGATTCCCCCGGTAGTCGCCCAGGGCGCGCTGCAGACGGTGTTGCGACGGCCCCTTGACTTCCTCCAGCAGGCGCAGCGACTCGCGGGCCAGCCATTCCAGGCCGCCTTCGCCGTGAGCGATAGAAAGAGTCCGGTGGTTGGCCTCACGAGCCAGAGCCAGTACCTGACAGATGGCTTCCGGGCCATTCTTGGCGGCGCAGCCTGAATACATCGTCCAATGCTCGGTAGTGAAAAGAACCCCCGGACGACCCGAGAAGGCGCCGGCCAAAGCTGCGTCGGGCCAGCTGCAACCAAACCAGCGCCCGGAAAATCCCTCCATCCAACGGCGCAACTCGGGCTCGCGCTCGTCGGTGCAGCTGACCGAGTAAATCCAATCGTCTTTCAGTTCGGGCAAATGCTCCCAACTTTCGAGCACCTTCCCGTTGCCGTCACACAGCGCCGCCCGGGTCTCGCCCAGGCGGGCGGCCACTCCTACCAACATAGCCGTTGGGTTTCTGTGGCGGGACTTGAGTACCCTGGCCGCCGTTACTGACAAGCCTGTCGAGCACCATGGAGGGCGTCCTAAGGTCGGAGGTGGAGGTTTCGAACCATGAGGTTTTCCCACTGGATTTTTTTCTTTTTGCTCTGGATAGCGCCATGTTGGGCCGACAAGGGTGCTGGCGAGGCTACCCCCATTCCGCTGGGAGACATCTCAAGCACGGCTGATACGGTAGCGGCCCGCCTGGCTTCGCTGGATGCCGAACTCAAGGACGATAACCTCCTCTGGTCGATTCGCGACAAGCTGCCGCCGCTGACTCAGGAAATTGATGTGCGGCGCAACGAGGACGCCCGGGTGCTGCAATCCCGGCCCAACCTGGATACTCTGCGCAATCTGGAGAACAACTGGAAGGTGCTGGGCCAAGAGCTGCCCGACTGGAAGCAAAACCTGGCCGTGCGCGTCACCCGGCTGGACGAGGAACTCACCCAGCTCGACCAGACCACCGCCGCCTGGACCGCCACCGTCAACGCGGCCGGTCTGGCCGGACTGCCGGCCGACCTGCTGATGTCGGCCCAATCCACGGTGGAGAGCACCAAAACCACCCAGGAAGCTCTGCGCAAGCGGCGCTCGGAAGTGGTGGCCATGCAGAACGCCGTGACCCGTCAGGACGCGCGCGTGCGCGAAGCCCTGGACCTGCTCAGCGCCGCCCGCGTGCGCACCGTGAGCAACATCCTGGTGCAGGATAGTCCGCCCTTGTGGAGTTCGGAAATCACCAATCGGCTGGGACCCACCATGGCTTACGACATCGTTTCCTCCTCGGCCGCCCAGGTCGAAGCCTTGGGAGCCTACCTGCAACGCCAGCCAGGCAAGCTGCTCTCCCCCATCGTCTTCTTCTTAATTTTCTACCTGGTGCTGGCGCGCGCCCAACTCTGGGTTCGCACCAAGGAGTCGAGCGAAGGGAACACCGCCGATTTCACTCCCGCGCTGATGATTCTGCGAAGCCCGGTGGCAACCGCCGTGCTGCTGTCCGTGATGGCTACCCGCAACCTCGATCCCTCGGCCCCGCGTCTGCTGATGGCGGGCCTGGGAGCCATCGCGCTGATCCCGGCCATCGCTCTCATGCGCCGGCTGGTGGAGCCCTATCTGTGGCCCATTCTGAACGCCCTGGTCGGCTTCTACTTCGTCGACCAGTTACGGGCCATCACTGTAACCATCCCCCTGCTGGCGCGCATGCTCTTATTACTGGAAGGACTCGCAGGACTGGTCTTCCTGGCCTGGTTCAGCAAGATTGGCCACGTTCGCCTGCGCCGCGCCACCGCCACTGAAAACTCAAGTCGAATCGACCTTTTCATCCAAATCATGGCCATCAGTTTAGTATCGGCCGCCCTGGCCAACGTGCTGGGCTACGTGGCTCTGGCCAACCTGATTACCGATGGCCTGCTTGGAGCCGCTTATCTGGGCATCATCCTCTACGGCATTCTGAAGATCCTCGAGGGATTGCTGGTGATGCTGCTGCAGCTTCGTCCTTTCTCGCTCATCCGCAGCGTGCGCATGCACACCCGGGTCTTCCAGCGCCGCATTATGCGTATGTTCCGCCTGCTGGCCGGTCTGCTCTGGGCCCTGATGGTGCTGGATCTTCTGGGCGTGCGCGAAACCACCACTACCGGCCTGAGCAATATCCTCAGAGCTCCGATCGGAATCGGCAAATTCTCCTTTTCGCTAGGACCAATGATCGGCTGTATCCTGGTCATCTACCTGGCCATCCTGGTCTCGCGCTTTACCCGCTTTGTGCTCAGCGAGGACATCTTCCCGCGGCTCAAGCTGGGCAAGGGCGTGCCCTATACCATCACCACCACGGCTCACTATGCCATCCTGGTGATCGGCATCCTGACGGCCCTGGCCGTAGCCGGCGTGGACACCACCAAGTTTACAGTGGTGGCCGGCGCGCTCTCGGTCGGTATCGGCTTCGGCTTGCAGAACATCGTCAACAACTTCGTATCGGGCATCATTCTGCTGATGGAGCGCCCGGTCAATGTGGGCGACACGGTCAAGTTGGGCGAGCACCAGGGCGAGTTGCGCCGCATCGGTTTGCGCTCCAGCGTGCTGGTGATCGGCGACGGCTCTCAAGTGATCGTGCCCAACACCGACCTGATCAACCAGCGCGTGGTCAACTGGACCAAGTCGGGCATCTCCCGCCGCTGTGAACTCAAGTTCGGCATCACCTTGGACTCTTCACCGGAACAGGCTCTAGCCATCATGGCCAAGGTCGCCGATGAAAACCCCCGGGTCATGAAGACTCCGGCCCCGGCCACCTACCTGCTCGGCTTCAACGGCCGGGCGGTGGAAATGCAACTGCTGGCCTGGGTCGAGGACTACAAGAAGATGCCCCGAGTGCGCTCGGAGCTGGCAGTGGAAGTCACGCGCCAGTTACGCGAGGCCGGCATCGAGCTGATTGCGCCCAACTGATGCAGGTCCGCGGAATGCGGGCTTCAGGAGAGCGGGGGCGGCGCAGCCCAGTCGATGGGGCACTCGAATCTGAAATCAGCACCTGTCAACGGGTGGCGGAGGCGCACTTTCCAGGAGTGCAGGTGCATCGGCGGGTCTTCCGGCGTGAGAGTCTGACGCGCCGCGCGGCGCCCGTCGGGCAGGTAGCTGGGGTCGCCCAGCACGGGGTGGCCCAACGACCACAGGTGAACGCGAATCTGGTTGGTTCGTCCGGTCAGCGGTTGAGCTTGCAGGAGGGTGGTGTCTGGGCGGCGCTCCAGTATCCGAAAGCGAGTCACGGCAGGCGCACCCTGGCCGCCGGTGCGCAGGCCGGCCGGGCCGGCTTCGGTTGCAATCGGAAGGTCAACCTCAAACTCAGCTTGTTCGGGGTGCCCGTGGACTAACGCCAGGTAACATTTTTCCACACAGCCTTCAGCGAACTGGGGGTGCAGTCTTGTGGCGAAATGATGACTTCGAGCGCAGACCACCAGGCCGGTCGTATTGGCATCGAGCCGGTGGGCCGGACGAGGAACCTCAGGAGCAAAGGCCAGCGCCAGCAGATGCCGCAAGGTATTGCGTTCGAATCGACCGCACGGGTGCATCGGGAGCGGCGCCGGCTTGTTGATAAGCAATAATGCTTCATCCAGGTAAAGAAGTTGAATGTCGGTACAAACCGGCGGTTCCACATGTAATTCTTGAATGCGCAGGTAGCGTTCACCCGCATGCAGCGGCCGCTCCCAGTCGACCTCGCTCCCGTTGGCGTCGCGCAGGTTGCTCCAATCCTCGACCTGGGGGAAGATGAGAGGCAGCGCCTCTCGTAAGGACATTCCCTGACAGCGGGCCGGGATGTTTAAAGGAATGCGGTTTTCGGCCGGCTGGCTTCCCGGCGGTCGTTGGCTCACGCGTTGCAAAGCCTGCTGATAGACTTCCAGCGCATCTCGGAAACAATGCGGACAGCTCTGGCCGCGCCGGTAGCGGGGATCGGCTTGCTGCTCCCGGTTGAGTGGCGCCAGGCAAACCGGACAAACCACCGAATCGGTTTCCTGCAGGGCCGGGTCCACGCCCACGCGCCGATCGAAGACGAAGCACTCACCGTCATAGTAAGCCCCGCCCACCTCTTCGAAGTAACGGAGGATGCCGCCATCCAACTGGAAGACCCGGGTGAATCCCTGATCTTCCAGCCAGGGCGCGGCCTTCTCACAGCGTATGCCACCGGTACAAAAGGTGACGATCGGAGTATCCTTCAGGTGGCCGAGGGACTGGGCGGCTTCGGGGAATTCGCGAAAGTGACTGAGGTTGAGGTCAAGGGCGCCGCGGAAGGTGCCCATACGTACTTCGTAGTCGTTGCGAGTGTCCAGCAGGGTCAAGGGCCGGCCTTCATCCAGCCATTCTTTGAGCTGGCGCGGAGCAAGGCGGGGAGCGGTGTGAGTGGTGGGCCGCCCGAAGGCGATGATTTCTTTCTTGAGGCGCACCAGCATGCGCGTGTAAGGCTGGTGCTCGCTGGTGCTGAACTTGATGTGTCCGGGTTCTAAAGGGAGCCGAGCCAGCAATTCGTCGACGGCGCCCGCTGAGCCGGCCACGCACAGATTCAGTCCCTCTGGAGCTAGAAGAATGGTTCCCTTGAGAGCCAACCGCCGGCACAGTTCCGTCAGCTCAGCGCGCAGCTCCTTGAGACGGTCCAGCGCGAGAAAGCGATAGGCGGCGGCGTTGACGACAGGCAATTAGCCGACGTAGTGAATGGCCGTGTAACCCAGGGTCAGCATGGCCATCAAATAGGCAAGTCCTGCATTGAAGCCGTCTGCGGCGGATTGGGGATGGCTGTTTTGGTAGCTGTTTCTCATAGACCTCACTCTAGGCGTTTGTCGGATGATTTGCCTGACAAATTCTGACGCCTGCGTTAAGGCAACTTTAAACTTGAAAAATTTGCCTGAGAGGCTTGAGTGCGATTCAGTGGAGGCTGTATGCATGCCGGGGCAGGGGCTGCTCGGGCAGGCTCCAATGGTTCTCGGTATGGACGTCGCGCTCGAATATCATCCGGCCTACCGAGTGATCACGGTAGCTCCTCTACCGGCCTGGGCGGGGCTGAAGGTGCCCTTGTCCCTCCTCCGCCAGCTTCCCGAGGAGTATCTGGGTCCGTTGCGCTGCGACTCTCCGCAAGCAGCCTATCGCCAGGTGCTGGAGCTGGCTGAAACGATGCCCGGAGTGCCCCTGGGGCTGACTTTTGACGGCGGAATCGCGATCACTCACACGGATTATCGACTAGCGGAGCAACGCTGGCGGGAAGCCAATCCCTGAGAGGTGGAACTCCTCAGGGATTCAAGTGAAAATCTGATTCAACAAGCCGGCCAGGCGGTAGCCGCCCAGGGCCGCCTCGCGACTCATGTCATGACGGGCCCGTTCAGTATACTCGGGACTGGGGGCCTGTCCGGGAGTGACACCCGCGTAGACGTCGTCCCTGGCCAATTCCCAGCCCTCACGCGACCAGTCCTCGGGTTGAAGATTGGTGGCGTCGATACGGTATTTCTCAAGCGGATACTGCTTCTCTAACTGAGCCGCCAGGCGCTCCACCTGCTGCTTGTCGGGCCCGCTGAGCGGGCGTTTGAGGTTGCTCCACTGCTTGCCGCCGCTGTCCCAGAAAGAATGCAAATTGTCGCGCCCGTTGAGCTTGAAGTCATTGCCGCCGTGGTCGTGGTTGTCGGCGTTGTGCAAAGGCTGGTGCAGGTCGCCCACCAGATGCTCGGTGATACGCAACGCTTCCGCTTTCTGGTCCTCGCTGGCCGTGGAGTCGCGCAGCACCCCCAGGTTCTGGTTCAAAAAGGTGATGCTGTTGGGGCCGGACGGAAGCGTACCGTCGCCCTCCAAGGGGGTATTGACATAGTGCAGATCCCTGTACGTAGGGCGCACGTCGTCCATCCAGACGGCGGCGGTGTAGACGTCATTGTCCTGGTCGGTGCAGTCCTTGCCGGCCCCGGGATTGTGCGGATTACTACTCAGTCGTTCGACGGCCGCGCGCGCCGCCGGAGTGAGATGATCCCAGGCAACCCGGGCGACCAGCATGTGGCCCAGCGCGTTCATAGGCCCTATTATGGTTGCCGAAGCCCGGCCAAAGCATGAACAAATTATTGCCGCTTCGCAGATTCCGATTCTTTTAAGGGCTTAAAAGTATGCTTGAGGCATGCAGATTCAGTCCCACAATCCGTCTCACAGCCCTATCTTTCGCGCTCAGCCGGGGGCGGCGCCAGAAGCTTCTGGAGATACGACCACCTGGACGTTTGAATATGATACGCGCGGACTGCAGGGGCGCTACACCGACCTGCGCCTGAAAGGTTCTTTCCATCCCGAAACCGGCCTCTACGATCCTGAGTGGAACGGCGGCCAGTCCATTCCCATGGAGGACGACGATAAGGACGGCGTCTACACCGCCCGGGTCACTCTCAAGGGTGCGCCCGGCCAGGAATTTCAATGGGGGGCCGAGGGCAAAGACGGCAAGTGGGCCGTGCTCCAGGAGCGTCCCATCAAGATTTCTCTCGGCGAGGAGCCGGTTTCCCGCTACACTCCCGTTTCCAACCACCTCTACGGGGTTCACCGGGACGAAGATGGAGTGCGCTTCCAGACCTGGGCCCCGGCCCTGGGCAAAGAGCAACTGGCCGACTACAAGCTAAACGTCGATCTCTACAACGACCAGGGCGAACTCGAGAAGTCCATCCCGATGACCAAAGACGCCAGGACCGGCGACTGGACGCTGACGCTGCCCGGTCAATGGAAGGAACTGGAAGGGAAAAGCTTTCTCTATTCGGCCCGCGACTCCGAAGGCAACGTGCTCAAGACCCGGGGCGGCAAGGAAGTCATCTACGCTGACCCCTATTCGCGCCACCAGATGGGCCAGCAGCGCGGGCTGGAGAAAATTTTCGTCGATCCGGTGCTGGGCTTTGAGACCGGCTGGTATGACGACTCGGGCAAAGGCGGCCCCAACTACGCCGACAATCCCACCTACGGGCGCTTCGTGGTGGACAATCATGGGGACGCGCAAAAGGTTCAATTGGTCCTGCGCGATGCTCAGGACCGCCAATTGACCAAGGCCGAGCTGCTCGAGCGTTTGGGTGAGCCCAAGTTCCCCACTTATGAAGAAGCCAGCGCCGCCGACAAGCGCGACGTGGATGTGCTCAAGGCCTGGTCGCTGAGCAACTCGCCCAAGCTGACCTCTTACCTGTGGACCAACAAAGTCAATGACGACGGCTCCATCGAGATGACCCGGGTGGACACCGACCGCATCGGCTCGGGCTGGACCACGGTGGTCAACAATTTTCCCAATCTGGAAGGCCTGAAATATGAATTCCAGGTCTTTAAAGACGGTAAGATGGTGGGTGACCAGGACGGCGACGGCAAGTTGAGCGCCGCCGAGCGCCTCAAGACGCCCTTCAACGACGCCTACGACAACACGATTTCGGCGCGTCCGGGCTCGGCCCGCCGCAGCTTGATCAAAGAATCTGCTTATGTGCCGCGTTACAACGACACGCCGCGCAAAGAGACCGACTACAAGAAGAAGGTCATTTTCGAACTGCACATCGGTTCGTTCCTGGCCCCCAAAGACAACGCGCTGGCTCCCACCGCCGAGGATCTGGTCAACAATCTGGACTACCTGGAGCAACTGGGCGCCACCGATATCTATATGATGCCCACCGCCGAATTCGGCGGTAAGCGCGACTGGGGCTATACCACCGACTACTTCTTCGCCGGCGCTGACGCCTATGGTTTTGAAATGAAGCGCGATCAGGCGGTGGCCGAGGGTTTGCTGGCCGCCGACGCCAGGACCGATCAGGAGAGCGTCTGGATCGGCGGCACCGAGGCCATCCAGTGGCTCAATGATCAGATGCACAAGCGCGGTTTTTCCACCATGGGCGACGTGGTTTACAATCATACGTCGGGCAAGACCGACGGGGACAACCCGCTTTGGAGCATCGACGGCGACGCCAACAGCTTCTTCGCCAACGGGGGCGAGACGCCGTGGGGGCGCAAGCCGGTCTACGCCGAGCAGGGCGTCAAGGACTTCTTCAGCAACAACGCGGTCCAGCAGGTCACCGAGATGGGCTACGACAACCTGCGCTTCGACTTCACCCAGGTGCTGCACAACACCGGCGACGCCGGCCAGCAGATCGCCGGCATGGAGGCGTTACGCCAGATCAACCGTACGCTGCAGGCGGTCAAGCCGGGCACGGTCACGGTAGCCGAGGACTTTTCGCGTAACTGGCTGGTGGCCGCCGAGCTGGACAAGTCGGAGAACCAGTGGGGCATCGAGAAAAAGGGCATGGGCTTCCAGGCTGTCTGGAACGACGGCGCTCGCGAAGGCATCTACAAGGGTGTCGAGGGCACCGAGAGCATGGACCATTTGATGGACGCCATGATCGGACACTACGGAGTGAGCGGTTGGGACCGCGCCGTCATGTATGCCCACAGCCACGACGAAGTGGGCAATTCGGGCAAATGGGTAGCCCGCGCCGCCGCTCACAGCAAGGACGTAATGGGCTCCTACTCGCGCGCCGCTTCCCGGGCGGGCGCGGCGCTGACCCTGACCGGTCCGGGCGTGCCCATGATGTGGCAGGGCGAGGAATTCCTGGCCAACAACGACTTCAAGCATGGTCTGACCTCGACCTGGGGATACGACACCGACTGGCTCAATTTCAAGGTCACGCCGGATCGACTGGCGGTCTTCAAGCGCGGTGATCGTGCTGCTTTGAAGCCGGGGGAGGAGAAATATTTCGAGCGCTACCAGGCTATGAACGACGAGCAGAAGGCCCAGGCCGAAATCTGCTCGTTCCGCGCCGGCCAGTTCAAGGTTTACTCAGACCTGATTGGACTGCGCCGCTCGTCGGAGGCCTTTTCGGCCACCGCCCCCATTCACCGGGTGCACACCAACAACCAGGACCGCGTCATCGCCTACTCTCGCGGCGAAGGCAACGAGCAGTTCGTGGTGGCCACCAATCTGGCCGAGTGTGACCGCGGCGGCTACGGTCTGAACCTGCCGCCCGGCCAGTGGAAGGAAGTATTCAACACCAATGCCCAGGAATACGGCGGTACCGGCGCCGGCAACTTCGGTGTCAGCGTCACCGGCAACCAGGGGGTAATGCTGCCCGCCGGCAGCACCATCGTCTTCAAGAAAGTCGGCTGAACGGTCACCAGGGATGGCGGCGCGTTACCGCTCATCCCCTCTTGACTCCTCCAACATTAACAGTGTAAAGTAATTTACATGGAATACTCTTTGCCTTACGCCATCCTTCTACTCGTCCCGTTCTTACTCGTTCGGCTCAACGTCTGGTGGTGCCGTCGGCAGTTCGTCCGCCCGCTCGACCAGCGCTGGGGAGCCCGCCGAGGGGCTCTGGGCATGCTCGCTCTGCTGGTGGTGCTGGCCGGGCCGCTGTTAGGGTTCAGCTACATGGTGCTCTCGTCAGCGGGCGGGTACGGCCTGGGAGAGGCCCTGTTTGAGCTGCTCTGCCGGTGGGTGGGAATGGGTATGGCGGCTGCCGTGGTGGCGGCGCTGCCTCAGATTCTCAGCGGGCCGATTCCGGAAGAGCAGAGTTCGACGGGTCTGACATCGAGCTGATCGGCCCGGCGCAGGCACGTCATCCAACGGCTGCGAATGGGGGCGAGTGCAGTGTCTGATTGTGGACGACGAAAGTCCGGCCCGCGAGCACCTCAAGGCCTTGCTCGGTCGCCACGGCGAAGTGATCGTGGCAGGCGAGGCGGCTTGCGGCGAGGATGCTTTGGAATTGGCGCAGCGAACGCGCTGCCAACTGGTGTTTCTAGACATTGAAATGCCTGGTCTAAGCGGATTTGAAGTCGCCTGCCGGTTGCAGGCTCTGGCTCAGCCGCCGGCCGTGATCTTCCTGACCGCCTACTCCGGGTTTTCTCTTCAGGCTTACGAAATTGGGGCCATCGACTATTTGCTCAAGCCCATTCACCGCGAGCGTCTGGCCACTTCGTTAGAGCGTGCGCGCGTTCGGATTCAGCCGGTCCGTCTGGATCAGGTCGCCTTACGGGATGGTGACGGCGGCAGCCGGCGCGTGGTGGGTGTCCAGTCTATTTCCTGGTTCACCAGTGAGGGGGGGCGCACTTACGCTCGGACCGGAGGCGCTTTGCACGAAGTGAGTCAATCCTTGAGCAGCCTGGAAGGCCGGCTGGGGCCAGATTTTCTGCGCAGCCATCGAGCCTATCTGGTCAACCTCCGCTGTCTGGCGCGTCTCGAGCCGCTCACCCGCCGCAGTTATCAACTCATCTTCCAGGATGGCAGCCAGGCCCCCCTCAGCCGCAATTACATCGCGGAGTTCCAAGCCCGCGTACCGGACCTCTAGAAGTGACCAGTCCGGATATCTTAAGGACCATGGTGATGCACACGCTGGGCCACCTGGTTCTGTTACTGGGTTTGCTGGCCTTGCTGGCCCGTCATCCTGCTTATCCCCGCCTCATTCGCCAGGGAGCCGGCCGCAGTTGGCCCGGTCTGGGACTTTTGGCCGCCTGCCTGATGCTGATTCAAGCCAGCCTCTCCTTGCGCATCTGGCCTCATCTCCCCCTGCTCTTCGGATACCTGGCCGGGCTGCCCGCGGCGCTGTGGACGGGCCTGCTGATGGCGCCCTGTTTGCTGGGGCTGGGAACCCCCGGATCGCAGGTACTGTGCTTTTTCGCCATGGGGCCACTGGGAGCGCTGCTGCGCCCCTTGCCCATCCGACTGGGTTGGCCCGTGTTGGCTCTGATCACCGGGGCATGGGTGCCGCTGTCCTTCCAGCAAGGCTGGGTCCCCCAATCGGTACTGCTTTACCTGCAGCCTTTGAGCCCAACTCAGTGGGGCGTCGCCAGGGCCATGATGACCCTGGTCAGCGCACTGGTGACACCGGTGGTACTGCACTGGGCTACCTACCTGGCCGGTCAGGAAGAGCGCAGCCGGGCCCTGGCGGCTGCGGCCGTATTGCGCCAACAGCTAGCTCATCAACAAGCGGTCCTGCAGGAAACTCGCTTTCGGTTTTTGGCCGCCCAGATTAAGCCGCACTTTCTCTTCAATTCCCTCACGGCCGTGGCCGGCTTGATTCTCAAGGAGCCTGAAAAAGCCCACGACGTGGTGGTGGAGCTGGCTGAATTCCTTCGGCCCGCCTTCCAGGCTCGCCCGGACCGCATTCCGCTTCAAGAGGAACTGCGGACCGTGCGAGCCTATCTGAACGTGGAACAAGCCCGGCTGGGAGAACGATTGACCTGTTCCATCGAGACCGAGGCGGGAACCGAAGAAGGGCTGCTGCCTTCCTTTGTGATCCAGCCGTTGGTGGAAAACGCCGTGCGCCATGGGCTGGCCGCTCAGACCCGGGGAGGCCGGCTGAGCATCCGCGTAAGCCGGCGTGCGGAGCTTTTGCACATTTGCGTGGAAGACGATGGCGTGGGCTTCCATCAGCCCGTTTCCGGACCTTTTTCGACCTCCGACCCGGCTGGAGTGGGTCTGCTGAATGTGCGGGAGCGCCTCGAGTGTTCCGGCGGACCGGGCGCGGGGTTACAATTGCAATCCGCTCCGGGTCAAGGAACGCGAGTGACCATCTGGCTGCCTTATGCTACAGACCCCCTCCCAGGCTGAGTTGAATATTGGCCAATGCGTCCTTATCGCTCAAATCGTCCACCAGGCTGGCGTAGGCGATGTATTCTTGCTCTTTTTGCGATTGTACCGAAGTCAAAGAGGCGGGCAGCGGTTTGCGCACCTCATTGGGTAAGAGCTGGTTGAAAAGCTGTTCCAACTGTGCCTCCACCTGGGGGTCCTGATTCTGATTGTTGAGTTCCTCGCGGCCGCTCTCGCTGGTATAGTCGTAGAACTCGACCTCTCTCCCCAGGGGGACCGGCCGGGTGCTGGTGGGAGCCCAGAAACTGTAAGTCACCAGTTTACTCTGAGCTAAGAGCATAGCCATAATGTGGGTCGGCGAAAGGTTGAAGTTGAGAACTCGCTGTACGAATTCGTCGCTGGTGAAGCAGGCGCTTTCGCGGCCGGGAGCCGAGGAGGAGCGAACCACGCCCAGCAGATCGTGGCGCGAGCTGTAGAGCGTGGCCAGGTCTCCCTGCATCCAGTCACTCCGGCCATTGTTACCCAAATCGACCAGCAGGCGGAGCAAGTCCACGCTGGAAGTCAACTGCTGGCGCGGCAGCTCCGTTTGAGCGGCGAACCGGCCGGTGTGATCGCGCACCACCAACGGCACCCGCAAAGCTTCGGCGTAGGCGGTGCCGACCTTGTTCTGCAGAAAGCCATGAGATCCAACGTAGTCTCCGTGATCGCTGGTGAAGACGATAACGCAGTTTTGGCGGACTTCTTCGGGGATGGCGTCCAGGGCCCGGCCGATCTGTACGTCCACCGCCTGGATCACCGAGACATAGCAATCCTGGCCCCGTTGCCAGTAGCTAAAAGGCGCCACCCCTTTTTTCAAAGTGCCCAGCCCGGTGGGCGAATCCTCCACTTTAAATTCCGTCTCGGCCGAGTCAAAAGAGACGCCCGAGAAGATCACCTGGTTGGCTTCGTTGAACATGACCTGGGCTTTGGGCTTGTTGGCGCTCAAAGTGTCGATGTGCTCCCAGTTGGAAGGCAGGCTGGGAAATCCCTGAGCGGGAGGATTGGCCTCCTGCATAATATTGGTGTCGTAAGGGATCAGGGGAGCGGCGCCGGCCTCGGCGAAGATTTGAGCATATTTGTCCGGCTCCGTCCCTCCCCAGAAAAACTCGTAATCATGAGGGTTGACGAAGCTGATGGTGGCGCACACCGGGGGGCTGTCGGCCGTCAACTGGCTCAGATAGCCAATGGCCAGATCGGCCACATCTTCGTCTCCCGAGACACTACCGTCACCCCCCTCACCCTGTCCCTGGGAACCGCCCAGATCGGGACAAAGGAAACTCTGAAAGCCCCATGGCTCCAGATAGTCAAGCCGCCCCGGAGTGCAGGCGTCGGCCAGCAATGGGTAGTCGGCGCTGACATGGAACTTACCGAAGAAGGGAGTCTGATAACCCAGCAGGCGCAACAGCTTTCCGTAGGTGGGGAAAGCCGGATCCAGCCCGGGCGGAACATCTCCACCGGGTCCATTACCGGTGATGGTGGTGACCACCCAGGTTTGCTGAGCGTAGAGGCCGGTCAGCATGACGGCTCGGGAGGGGGTACAGGCGGCCGCGGCGATCTGATGGTTGGCGAACTTGACCCCATCACGCCAGATATGGCGATAGGTATTGGGCATGAAGCGCTGCATGAAAGCGTCGGCGTCGGCCACCCCGGCGGGAAGATGGACCGGGTAGCGCAACTGATCGACGGTCACCAGGATCAGGTGAGGGGGACGGGGCTGGTCGGGGTTAGCCGGGTTCCACCAGGGCTGCTCTTCGCTTCCGCCACAACCAGAACTCAGGCCTAGCGCCGCGGAAGCGGCAAATGCTTGAAGAAATTCTCGGCGATTCATTTTTTTAATTTACGGCTAAATCACGGCCAGATCTATCAATTCCCTCCAACAGGGCCAGCCGCTCCCGTGAAAGGGCCAGCCGGGGCGGTAAAAGGCCAACGGTTAATCGAAGTGGCCCTGCTCTTTCAGAAGCCTGAGAATCTCATCCGGGGTCAAGTCGGAGTCCGAGGATGAGGAGCTGTAGCTGTAACTGTGGGATTGCATGGCCGCTTTCTTGCTGGCCACCGAGAAGCGATGGTTGGAGATGTCGGACTGCAGCTCTTCCAGCTGGCTTCGATGCTGCAGCGAGCGGCCGCTGGCGGGTAATTGCTGGATCCTGATCAGGGCGTCATCGATGAGCTGGCGGGCGCGCCCGTTGTCTCCCTGGCGCAAGGCCATGGTCGCTTCGGCCCGGGCCTCGGCCGCCTGCCAGAGCTCCAACTCCTCCTGGACTTCCGGATTCAAGGGTAGCTTGAGCCACTCTTCCCGGGCCAGGACCGGCAACGAAAGTTGCTCCGTTTGACTTTGCCTCGAGCGCGTGGCCAGATCTTGATACTCGAGTCGAAAGGTGGCTTGCGGAACCTTGCCGGCCGGGACAGTCAGGCGCAGCAGCAGCACGATGGGATTCCCGACCATCAAATCATTGAGACGCAGCCGCCCCTTCTCGTCCTTCTCCAGGCTGGTCAGGACCTGGACGCTGCCGGCCGATTCCCAGGAGAGGCGAACTTGCTGAGCGATGGTGCTCACCAATCCCCCCAATTCCTGGTTGAAAATACCCGGCAATTGCTCAGGAGTTTCCACAAAGTAATGATTTCCGTTGCCGCTCGAAGCCATGGAGCGGAGCAAGACCTCGTTGTAACCGTCCCCGAAACCCAGGGTAGTGCAACTGACTCCCCGTTGGGCTGCGCCGTTGACGTCGCTGCAGATGACATCCGGCTCCACTACGCCGACATTCGCTTCTCCATCGGTCAGCACCAGCACCCGGTTCAAACGTCCAGGGTCCAATTTATGGGCGGTTTGCGTGGCTCCCTCCAGCCAACCCGCGTGGAGAGCGGTGCTGCCGCCGTGCTCCACACCTTTGAGAATCCGATGTAGAGCGGCCGGATTGCTCACCAATTGAGAGGGAATGATGGTCTTCACCTGGTCGTCAAAGACCACCACCGCCAGATAGTCCTGAGAAGTCAGATTGTCGACCACTCCGTGGGCGGCCTGCAACATACCGTGCAGCTTGGCCCCCGCCATCGAACCCGAACGGTCCAGCACCAGGCACAAATTCAGCGACGGACGCTCGGGCTTCTGGCCCAGTTTGGGCGGGTGAATTCTCACCAGCAGATCGATGGTGGAATCCCCTTGATCGCCCACTCCGTTACGCAATGGGAGCAATTCAAAGTCGGCCGCGCCTGGGCCGGATGGAGTCGAGAAAAACCTGGCAAACATAAGATTCCTCAATTCATTTGAAATTGCGGAGTATATCGGTTATCTGTCCAATCAAGCTGACCAGCTCTTCTCCGCGAGGTGAAACAAAACCGGATTGGACCTGTAGCTCCAGGCCCGGGCACAGAGGAATGCGCGTCCACGAATTCGAACTTGCCCGGGCAGTGCTCGGGCGGGTGCGTTTCCGCACTGAATCCAAGAATTCCAGCGCCGATTCACCAGGGTTCTCCTGGTGCAACAGCCGGGGCAGAGCAGGCTCGTTTCGCTCCAGCAAAGCGAGCAGTTGTTGATTGGATTGTCGTCTGGGAAATTCGTCAATATTCCCCGAGCTGTAGCCCTGGGCCAGCAAGCGTCGGACCAGCAACAACTGCAACAGATGCCGGAACGAGTAGCGCGACTCCTTTCCAAGCTTACCGGGCTCATCCAGGGTGCCAATGCTGGTGTAGTGGCGAATCAGGCGCAGGTTGACTTCTTCACGGACTTTTTGACTGAAGCCGACATCAGGCAAAAAATCCGGGAGCAACCGATTAACAAGCTGTACAAACTGATCGGCCGACCAGGTATCCTTAGAGTAGGTTTCTAACCGCGCCACTCCATGTTGATACCAACATATATTGTCATTGTCAATACCCCAGGAGGATGAACCCCTACCCCGAAATAATCGAAGTGGCCAAGAAAACCTCCGGTAACTTGCTGCTGTCCGCGCTGTTCATCGCCGCCTTCCTCTTCTTTTTGTCGGTGGCGCTGGTGGTGACCAATCGAGAAGACATCCGCTATACGCTGCTGGTGGACCACAAGTTGCGCTCGAGTCTGGCGGCCGAAGGCATGGCCGACTACAGTCTGATGCTCATGCGCACCACCAGCAACTGGGAATCGCGGCTCGCCGGCTTGCGCCGCGAATTCGCCAGCGGCGCGGTGGCGAGCGCGCAAGTGCGCCCTTATGGAAGCCTGGGTGCGCTGGAGCTGATCGCCACCGGTATCTCGGGAGGCGTCAAAACGGAACGGCACGTCCTGTTGGAAGAATTTCGCCTGGCCGACAGTCTGCTGGTGGACCAGCGCAAGCCCCATCTCTTCGCCGATATGGGAGGCAACTTTCAAGTCTTAACGCCGGAAATGGTCTGGGAGCCCCTGGCCAAGCCGGGGGTTCTCTTTCCTTTGTCCCTGGCGGCCGGCGCGGAAAAGTTGCACGCCATCCAGGAAGGGGCCGGGGTGGAGCCGCCTACCATCAAGGATTACCAGAAAGTGGTCACACCCGATGGCCTGGTCATTCCCGGCGAATTCACCAACTCCCTGACCCAAATACCGAAGGGACATGGCCTCACGGTCCTGATCCTGGAGAATAATCAATGGAGTTGGAAGCTTTTGCCCGATGTCGGAGAGCAACTCGGGAAAGTGCACAATCCTATCATTCAGGAAGATACGCGCCCGCCAGCGGTTCGCGGAGATGGCTCCACGCTTACCTGGGATCAATTGACGCTGGACTGGGACGTCATTGCCAAGAGCCCCTCGGATTTGACCGTTCCTTACGAATATTTTAACGGACCGCGCGTAGAATGGTATGCTATTACCGGGACCTCCGGAGGGATCGGCGACGGGAAGTATTTCGCCCACGGCACCCATTATTACTATTCCGGCTTTCGTTTCAAGAATACCGAGCAGAGCAACGGAGACATACGCTCCCAGGGCAAAGATGCCACGCTTTTCGCCGAACCGTGTATCCTCCGACTGGATCTGGCCGAGGGCAAATGGACCTCGGTGCTGGATTACTTGAAGGTCGATCCACAGGGTCTGGAGGAGCCGGATATTGTGCCGGGACCACGCCCCAGCCCGCAGGCAATGGTGGTGACGCCCCAGGCAGAGTGCTTCGTCCTCCGTCTGGGCGACTCCCAGCCTGATTGGTATCGGGTGGCACCGGGAGAACTCAGCTTGAGCCGATTGCCCCGGCAAGCTCAACTGCGCTCTATCGGGACGGAGTTTTACTACACACGTCCCGAGGCCGGCCGGCAGGTGCTGAACTCCCACGATATCGGAGAGCATTTTCCCGCCCGGCTACCCGCCTTGAACCTGGGGAGCCAGTATGACCCGAAGAAAGACTTCCTGGGGGAATTGGAACCCGCGCTGGGTCTCGGCTGGAGCACCTCGATCGCCACCCTCACCGGCTACGACAAGGAACTATTCGCGCTGGTGACGCTCACCTCGACCCTGCAGGGAGTCAACCCGCCGGTGAGTTCCTCGCAGACGGGATTGGCCCACTTCAATGGTCAGCATTGGCAGATTCTGCCAGCCGGCCTGGCCCAACTGCTACCGCCCAAATCCAGTTACCGGCTGCCTCTCGACCTGGAATACGGAGGCACGGCCGGCCCGATGGTGCCGGCCCACGGTCTGGTCCTGGGCAGTTACGCCAGCGACAAGCAAATGCTGCGGCGCTATGTTCCGCTGACCCGGTTCGGCAACTAGCCGATCTCAGTTGCCCATGTAGCGAGTGGTGGGGCTGAGGCCACGAAATTCGAAAAAGTGATTGAGCGGAAGGCGGTCTTCGGGACGGCGCGCGGGCAATTCGGCCAGGGGGGGAAGGCCCAGGGGTTGGCCTTCGAGAGGGTTATTGCAGGACAGGATGAGGATGCCGTTGGTCAGCCGGAACTCGGCGCGCATTCCTCGCGGCAGCGGCAGCGAGACCTCGCCCGGCTGTCCATAGATGCCCGTCAGCACCGCGTTGTAGGCGCTGGTCATGGGCGTCTCCTCGGGTGGGGTCCGCTTGGGATCCGGGCCGATGCACAGGAACTCCATGGTGGGCCGCAGGTTGGCCAGCAGACAGTCGGGCTGCAGGGGATTTTCCTGTATTCTCTGCACCAGCAGGGTAGGCGGGAACTGAATCACCTCCAGGATATAAGCATTGCGGCCGAAGGTGTTGATCTTATCGGCCAGTAGCTGGACCACGCGAATTTCCTGGGAAGCCTTGTCATAGCGCGTGCTCACTTTGGTCCCGTAGGCGTAGAACCCCAGGATGGCCACCATCAGAAACGACCAGATCGACATCACCACCAGCAATTCGGCCAGCGTGGCCCCCCGGTACTTCCTCACCAGCCTTTGTCCCGGGGGCAGACCAGCGTGTCCACCACATATTCCTGGGGACCGTGACGATTGTCCCAGCTCACCCTAACCTGCAGATGCTCGGCGGGCAGCGGCGCCATCTCCACATTGCGTTCCAGTGAGGCCTGATATTCAGCGGAGCGGTCATCACCACCGGGATGGAGATAGGGACTCAAGAAATTCTCGGTCAACCGGGTCACGAACAGGGGATAGGAACCCACATGATCCAAATCTTTGCTTCCCCAACGCGCTTTGGCCACCAGCAACGCGCTTTGCAGGTTGACTTTGCGGCGAATGGCATGGCGTTGCTGCAGAGTGGTGGCGCTGTGGATGATGCGCATATGCAGGCTCATGTAACCAAAGAGCGCGATGCTTACGAATAAGATCGCGACCATCACCTCGGCCAGTGTAAATCCCCGTCGCCGCATCCAGGGGCTTTCGGCGCGGAATAGAGATTTCCTAACGGCCTGTTAACGCCACGGTCTGAACCTGGCCCTGGACTCTAAGCTAAGCTGGTGGGGTGAAAGTCAACCCATCCGCCGTCCTCCAATTCGCTCCCAAACGCCTGCAGTCGGAGAATTCCATGGAAGCAAGACCCGAGCAGTTGCAGGCCGAGAATCCGGCCTTTGCCCGGTCCGTCGACCTGGGCAAGTTGGGCCACGACGCCATGAGTGCCTGGGCAGCGCTACAACAGAGCACTCTAGGGCGAGTGGCTTCGGGCGGAGTGGCGGCTGGCGCCGGCATTTGGGGAGTCAACAAGCTGATTCAGGGAAAGACCTTCCTGGATCGAGTAGAGGGTGTCTCGCTGTTGGCCCTATCGGCCAACAAAGCGGTTGACGCCGGCGGCGGCCATCAAGCCGGGATCTCCACTGCCAGCAGCCTGGTGCAATGCGGCGCCGACTTGATTTTAGGCGCCGCCGATACCGTGCGCGGGGTGCGCGAGCACAATAAGCGCCGACTCACCGTCGGCATCTGCCAGATGGCCATCGGCGCCTGCCTGGGCACCTCGGCGCTGGTGCCGTCCATCGCCGGCATCAGCACGGCCGTGATGTGCGCCGCCTCCGTGACCAAACAGCTGGCCATCGGCTTTCACACCTCGCTGCCGGATAAGTAGGCCTGGAGGTAGCCGTATCTCAATACCGGCGGCACTGGACGTCCGCTTCTAGAAGCCGCCAGCCGTATCGCCGACAATAGTCGAGAAACGGAGGTTTCCATGGGTATTTCTGAACAGGTTGACCAGGCCATTTTGCAGACCCCGGCCCACCAGATTCGCGACCGGGTGGACGCTCTGGAACAAGAGTGGAGCGATTCACGCTGGGTCGAGGCGCACGCCGCCGCCGTCGGGTTGCTCACCCTGGGTGCGGCTCGCTTCCTCAACCCTCGAGTGGCCCTGGTACCCTCTACTTTGGGCAAACTGCTGCTGGCTCACGCGGTGCAGGGCTTCTATCCGCTGCTGCCCGTATTCCACTGGCTGGGCGCTCGCCCCAGGGCCGAAATCGACCGCCAGCGCTACGGACTGGAGCAGCGTCTGCACCCGCGTGATCCAGTTCATTTAAACAACAGTGGCCGGCGTCACGGGGACCGCTTCGACCGCGTGCGTCGGCGCACCGCTCCCGAGGTAAACCAGGCCATCGACTTAAAAATCGAAGCCAGCCTCGAGAAGATGCGGGGTGCCGCGCCCATCGATATTCGCGCCCGCCTGGCCGAACTCGAGAAGGAATGGGATATTGACCAGGTCATTCAGAGCAAAACGGCTGCTCTGGTAAATCTGGGGCTGGCCCTGGGCGGCCGCAACCGGCGCGGCTACATGCTGGCCGGACTGGGCTTCGCTTCGCTGCTCAGCCACGCGCTGACCGGCTGGTCACCACCGCTACCCATCCTGCGCCGCCTGGGTTTCCGCACGCGCCGCGAGATCGATCGCGAGAAGTTCGCCCTGCTGGCCATGCTTTAAGTCTCGGACGGATGTGTCCGTCCTCAGTGTTTACATTCCCTCCTGAGGGGTTAGGTAGTGTGGGTGAGTACCCACTTGATGGCCATGTGCTTCGACTCGGGGGCTTCTCCGCAAGTGCATTTCGGCGAGCTTCCGACCGTCGAGGGCCCGGAGAAAGTGCCCTGCGGTTGGGGCTTTGGCTGGTATCCGGAGGGCGAACGGGCGGCTTCCGTGGTCAAGGATCCGATCTGCCGAGGGGACAGCGGTCTGGTGCGCATGTTGCAGGACTGGTCCCATTTTCGCTCGACGATTTTTCTCTCGTTTGCGCTGGGCGCGGCCGACCGGCGCAGCCAGCAGGATACCCATCCGTTTCAATTGCGCCACGCCGGCCGCGACTGGCTGCTGTCGCACAACGGCAAGCTGCGCAACTTCCAGGTCAAGCTGGCTCTGCACACCTATGAACCGGTGGGAAGCACCGACTCCGAGCACATCTTGTGTTGGCTGGGCGACCGCTTGCGCGAGGCCGGAGCCAGCCGTCTGAGCGACCTGGGCTGGCCCAGGCTGCACCAGCTTTTTCAACAAATCAACGAACTGGGCACGGCCAACCTGGTCTTCACCGACGGCCTGGACCTGGTTTTTTATCACGATAAAAACAGCCACCATCAGGTCCTGTGGACGCGGCGCCTGCCCACCGAGCGCCCGGCTCACCTGAGGGCCGGATTGATCCGGCTGGATCTGGACGACGCGGTCGAGCACCAGCGCACCGCCGTGCTCTTTTCTACCCTACCGCCGTCGGAGGAAGATTGGCTCAAAATGGAGCCGGGACAGATGCTGGTAGCCCGCCGCGGGGCCCTGATTTGGAATTCGCTGCCGGACCAACAGCATCAACCCGTGCAGTTGCGTCCCAGCCAGACCGCGCAACCGGCCCGCACCCGCACCGTGCGGGTCTTGCACGAGACGACCTACACCTACGAAACTCCGGTGGAACGCAGCTCCCACCTGTTTCGCCTGACCCCCGTATGCGATCGCTATCAGGAAGTGCTGGAGCACAGCCTGCACCTGTCGGTGGACGGCAGCCGGCGCCAGTATGAAGACGTCTTCGGTAATTTCACCACCTCGTTGGAAGTGGAGATTCCCTTTCGAGAAATGAAAGTGGTCAGCCAGTCGCTGGTACGCATTCACAGTATGCCCCTGGAATCACCCAACCAGCGCACCTCCATTCCGCTGGTGTGGATGCCCTGGCAACGCCAGATGATGAGCCCCTACCTGCTACCGATCGAGTTGCCGGAGAATCAACTGCTGGCTCTGTCGGACTTTGCCATGGCGGCGGTGGAACGCTGCGACTTTCAACTGGTGGACACGTTGCTCGACCTCAACCAGCAAATCAAGCGCGATTTTGAGTATGCCCCGCAGTCCACCACCCTGGCCACCACGCCGTTCGAACTGCTTTGCAACCGTAAGGGTGTATGTCAAGACTTTGCCAACCTGTTAATCTGCCTGGCGCGCTTGCTGGCCATCCCGGCCCGCTATCGCGTCGGCTATATTCGCACCGGAGCCGACTACTCCAACCAGGTCCAGTCAGAAGCCTCGCATGCCTGGGTGGAATGCTATCTGCCCTGGATGGGCTGGGTGGGCTTCGACCCCACCAACGGCACCATAGCCGACCTGGATCACGTGCGTGTCGCCTGCGGGCGTAGCTATACCGACGCTACACCTACTTCCGGCACACTCTACCGTGGGGGCACGGGCGAAAAGTTGACGGTGCGAGTCAAGACGGAGGTCGTGGGGGAATGAATTGGTCTCAAATCGAGCAATGCGGTCGCCGGGTCGACGCCTACTGGGCGCGCCACGGACTGACCATGACCATGGGTGCCGAACCGACCTACCTGGACCCAACTCAGGCCGATCAGCCGGAGTGGTCGCTGGCCGCGCTAGGCGAAACCAAGCTGGCTCGAGCCCAGTTACTGGCCCAACGCCTGCTGGACCGCTTCGCGCCGCAAGGTCTACTGCAACATAGCCAGGGCAAGTGGTATCCGGGCGAGGATGCGCCGCGCTGGGCTTTGCGCTGCCTCTGGCACCAGCAGGAACCCCTGCGGTTGGAAGGCCGCAAATCGTGGTCGCCCCGCCAACTGCTGACCTTCGTGTGCGGCCAGTTGAAAGTGCCGGCCAGTTTCTGCCGCCAGGTTGACAACCACGACAGCACCGTTCTTTTGCTGGCTCACGGCCCGGATAGCAGGGGGGGCATGTTGTGGCATTCCGCCCCCTGGCCGGGCAAGCGCCTGCGCCTGGTCGAGTGTCCGGGGCCGGCCGGCATGCGTTTGCCCTGGACGGACGAATGCCCGATCAAAACCGCTCTTTGCGTTTCCCAAGCAACTGATGGCCTGGAAGTCTTTCTGCCCCCACTGGCATCGGTGTCGGCCTGGCTGGAGTTGCTGCAAGTGCTGCGCCAGAGCCAGGCCCGTATAAGCCTGCACGGCTACGCTCCGCCTATTCCCAACCTGGAGGATGAGGGAGTGGCCGGGTTCCACCAGCTTTCCGTCACCCCCGATCCGGGCGTGATCGAAGTCAATCTGCATCCGGCTGCCAGTTGGGATGAACTGGTCTCGATCGTGCTGGGCGTGGATGAGGAGGCGCGCGCCTGCGGGCTGGCTTCTCACCGCTTTGGGCGCGACGGCAGCTGGCAGGGGAGCGGCGGCGGTTGCCACGTGGTGGTGGGCGGACCCAGCCCCCGCCAGAGTCCATTTGCCCACCGACCCGACTTTTTGCGCAGCATCCTGGTCTATTGGAATCACCACCCGGCCCTGTCCTATTTGTTCTCCGGTCTCTTCGTGGGACCCACCTGCCAGGCCCCGCGCGTGGACGAAGCCCGCCACGAGGCTCTCTACGAATTGGAACTGGCTTTCCGGGAGCTGGAGGGTGAACTGGAGCCGGCCATGCTCGGGCGCATTTTCCGCGATTTGCTGGTGGACGTTTCGGGCAACGGGCACCGCAGCGAGATCTGCGTGGACAAGTTGTTTGACCCGGTGGCTCCCGGAGGTCAACAGGGATTGCTCGAATTCCGGGCCCTGGAAATGCCGCCCGATCCGCACATGAACTTGACTCTGATGCTGCTGCTGCGCGCTCTCTTGGGACGGCTTTGGAAGAGTCCGGTGCAACAGAGCTTGCGCCGCCTGGGCACCCAACTGCACGACCGCTATATGCTGCCGACCTTTCTGTGGGACGACCTGCTGGAAGTCCTGGCCGACCTGCGCGAACACGGTCTGGAATTAGAACCGGCGTGGTTTCACCCACATTTCGAGTTCCGCTTTCCGCTGCTGGGCAGTTGCCGGTGCGCCGGTGTGCTGCTGCAGTTGCGCCAGGCGCTGGAACCCTGGCCGGTGTTGGGGGACGGAGTCCGAGCGGGAGGCACCTCTCGCCCGGTCGATTCTTCGCTGCAACGGGTGGAAGTGCGCCTCTCCGGGCTCAACCCCGAGCGCCACCGGGTGGCCTGCAACGGGCACCTGTTGCCCCTGCACGACCTGGGCCAGGGGGAATGGTTGGCGGCGGTACGCTTCCGGGCCTGGCAATTCGCCCACAGCTTGCATCCGACTCTGGGCGTGCAGTCTCCCTTGCGCTTTGACCTGCTTGAGGGCGACCGCATTCTGGGCAGTTGCCGCTATCACACTCTCAATCGCGATGGCCAGGCCTGGGAAAGCCTGCCCGCCAGCGCCGAGGAGGCCGAATCCAGACGCGCCTGCCGCTTCGAAAAAGCCGTGCGCGAGTCTGGTGAAAGCAGTTGGAGCGAGCCTTTGCCCAATCCGGAATTCCCGTTGACGCTGGATCTGCGCCTGGCCGTGCTGGCTTAGGTTATGACCGGGCCCCCTGTGCACAAGAATCGCTATTTTCTGATGCGCCACGGCGAGAGTCTGGCCAATCTGGCCGGCAAAATCATCAGCTCGCCCGAGCACGGCTGCGCCGGTTATGGTCTGAGCGAGCTGGGCCGGGAGCAGGCTCAGCGGCTGGCCAGTCAGAGCGGCCTGGGCCCGGAAACGCGCGTCCTGTGCTCCGACTTTCTGCGCGCCCGCGAGACGGCCGAAATCGCCGCCGCCGCTCTGGGATGCGCCCCCCCGGTGCTGGAACCGCGCTTGCGCGAGCGCTTCTTTGGCCCGTGGGAAGGCAGTTCGGCGGACAACTACGAGCCCGTCTGGAAGAACGACCAACTGGACGAAGACGAGCAGGGAGTGGAGTCTGCCAGGCAACTTACGGCACGCCTGAGCTCGCTCATCGAAGAACTGGAAAACCGGGAGACCGGCCAATGCTTTTTACTAGTATCGCACGGCGACCCGCTGCGTTTTCTGCAGCTTTGGGCGCTTGGCCGTCCTACCCGAGAGCACCAGAGCATACGTCATTTTTCTCCGGCCGAGGTGCGTTTCCTGAACGACGCTCCTCAGCCGTTGAGCAACTCGTAGCAGTAGGCCAGCAGTTCCGGCGGTCCCGAGAGCACACGCGCGACGCGTTGCGGAAAACTGGGGTGGCTGGGCATGGTCAGAGTCTCCGGTGACAACCAGGTGCAGAGTTCGGCCAGCGCCGTGAGAGATGACTGAGCCAGCTCGAAATCCAGCCATACCGCTGCCTGGTGATCGGCTTCAAACTCTTCTTGATGGCGCACGGCCACTACCGCCGCCTGATCCAGGCGCAAGCGCAAGGCGCTGCCGGCAGCGACCGCTGCAAATCGCTGCGCCGGCGCATACGGGTGGCGTAGTGGCGGAGTTCGGTATGGGCGATTTCGTGAGCGCCAAAATAGCAAACCTGATCGAAGCCGAGATGCTCCAGCAAGCCGCGACTGAAAAAGACCATACCGTTCGCACAGGAAGAAGCCAGGGGGCGGCTGGTGTCGAGAGCGGCGAAGCGATAGAAGACTTCCGTCCGGACACAGTGCGGGAGCAGGCGCTGGCGGCACCTCTCCAGCAGGGGCGCGCCGGCCGGCCATTCCGGGTATTTCTGGCGCAATTCCTCTTCCTGGCGCTCGCCTTCCGCGCATTCCTCATCCAGCGTCATCTCTTCGCCCTCGACGGGGGCATCCCGGAAGTGGTCGCCTGGTTCGTCCTCGGGCTCCTCTTCGGAATGGCGTGGCAATGGCCCGGAATTGCGGGTCAGGGCGGTGGGCTGGAAGTTGCGCAGGGGATCCATCTGGCACCTTTGTTCGGCAGCAGGCCAGCCTTTCCCTGAGGTCGCAGAGGTGGCCCCTGGGGCATAGGGCCTGCACAAAACTCGATGGGGGTCAGCCGCGCGATTTTTAACCCAGCGGCTTTCTGTTTTCCCCAAAAACTAGCGTTTCTGGGTTTGACCGGTGGGTGGGGTCAGGTATTTTCGATAGACGTACCAGCCGCCCGCCCCCAGGCCGGCCAACAAGAGTAGAATGAACAGCACTTTGCCGATGGGGAAGCCGTTTTGCTTGGGCCGCTCAGCCCTGGGCAGCGTGGGCAAGCGCAGCACGCCATCGTCTGGCTCCTCCTCGGCCACCGCTTCGAGGATCTTCATGGCCTGTTTGGAGAGGGCATCGACGGGCAGCAGGGCGGGATTGAAAGCGCTGCGCGACACCGGCTTATCCCAAATCTCCTCTAAGATAGCGGCCATGCCCGCCCATTGCGCCTCGCGCAGCAGCAAACAGAACTCGCTGTAGGCCGTGCGGGCGGCGGGCAAGTGAGAGCCACGGCGCCAGGCGCGCACCGATTCTTCGTAAAGTTCGTCAGAGTCGGCGTAATCTCCGGCGGCATTGGCGAAAACCGCTTGCGAGTTGAGGCTGTAGCAGACTCGCAGATCGGTGGCTCCGAGCAACTTGGCCTGACGTTCCGCCTTGGCGGCGTGCCGGCGGGCCGAATCCCAACGTCCCTTCAAGGCCATTTCCCAGGCTTCGCGAATCTGGGTTTCCCATTGCTCGCGCGGGTGATCGGTGCTTTCCTCGTCTGACTCGGTCGAGACCTGGCGCATCTGATGCTCGGCCTTGTAGAAAACAAACGGATCGCAGAGCTGCTCTCCCAGACTCGCGGCGATCGATTCCAAGCCGTGGGTGGTCATCAGCTCTTTGAGCTGACCCAGATAAGGAAGGTCGTGGCGCTCCCTGGGCTCGAGAGCGTCCCATTGGGTGACCGCTTTGCGGAACAAAACCTGGGCCGAATCGTAATCCCCGGTGGCATAAGCCATAAGCGCCTGCAACTGGCAGAGCAGGGCGCCCGGGCACTGCTGCATCTGCTCAAGCGACATCTGTTGCTCCAACAGACCCAACTCTTTTTGGGCCTCCAGCAGATTGCCGCGGGCATGAAAGCGCAGGGCCATTTCCACCCGGGCGCGCCAGTCTTCGAGAATATTGAAGGAAGCGGTTTCCCACTCGCCCTTTTTAAGACCGCCTTCCAAGTCCGCCCAGGGGTCGATCAGCGGGCATTTCATCTGTTGATGGCGCTGGGCAAAAATGCGCGAGGCCTGCGCCTGGCCGGCTTCTTCCAGAGCCTGAATGTAACGGGCATGGACGGTGCCGGCATAGGGACTGAAGTTTTCCTCCAGGGCCAGCCAGAGGTTGACCGCTTCCTGGCGGGCCTGGGCGGCCTGCGAGTAGTCGCCGGCCAGGAACCCGGCCAGCGCTTCCGCGCTGTAAATCAGAGCCTGGACGTGCTTGTTGCCGATCACCAGCTCTTTGGCTTTATCCAGATTCGACAGCGCCGGCTGCAGCTTGCCTTCGCCGGCCGCTTTCAGAGCCTGCCGGACCAGTTCATCCCAATCCGCAAAACTCTGCTCGGCCAAAGAACGGCTGGCCACGCGCTGGCCGCCGACGGGCGCGTAGTCCGCTTCGCTGGGGATCTCCAGGCGCAGGGGAGTAGCCGCCGGCACCTGGGAGAGGGTGGCCAACTGGGGTTTAGGAGCGGGTTCCTCCCAGGGATTGAGCAGAGGAGGCTGTTGGTCGGCGTGCAACTGGCGGATTGTCTCGGCGCGCTCGCCAAATCCGTAGTGACTCAACAACTGAAAATACCAGTCGAGGGTGTCCTGCAACTCGGCACTACCGGCATGCATTCCACTCTCCCGCCAGGTCTCGTGGGCCAGCTCCCATTGCTCTTTGGCGTACTGCCAGTGCCCCATCTGGTTGGAGAGCAGCGCCAACTGGTTGTAAACCAGGGCGCGCCACAAGGCAAAGTCGGGTCCCTTGAGCTGCACAAGCACTTGCTGCAAGCCACGGCCGCCCAGGTCGGAGCGCCCTTTGGACCAAAAGTCCAGAGCGGTCTGTAGCTGTCCGGCCCAGATTGGCGTGCCTTCCGCTGCCATTCTGAATAGTTAGTCTGTGCTGTTGGTAGTCCTGCGTGCGGAACCACGGTTCATCATTCTTTCAGAGCCCTGGGTTAGACTCGGGAAATGAAGTTGCCTAACGCCCTACCTCAAGAACAGCTACACGGTCGACGTGTCTTCGTCTATAAAAACCTGCACCAGGGTTGCTGGAGTATCAAGGACCGCCAGACGGGCCACGTGGTGGCCCACGCGGACCGGGTAGAACTGAGCGATGTCGAGCTGAAAGTGAGCCAGGCCGGCCGGCGTCGCGTGCTCGAGGAGCAGCGCAAGAATGTTCACGCCGGCGTGGTGGGCACTCTGGAAGGGGTCAGGCTGAGCGGCTATCCCAGCCGCCGCTATGTTCACGGCCAGGCCGGGCAGACCTCGGGCCAGCCCCAATTGGTGACTTACAATCCATACAAGTATTCGAGCTTCGTGAATAAAGCCGACGAAACGCCGGTGCGCACGGCCGAGCGCGCCATTCTCGATGCGGACGGCAAGTCGGTCTGGGTCTTCAGCCCGAACGCCTAGGCTCTAAATTGCCCCCGCCCATGCGGTCGCTCGCAGCAAGCTGCTTCGACTCCCGCGTGCTGTTAGTGGGCAATTTAGAGCACATCCAGGTGAGCGACTATCCCGCTTCGCGGGACTAGCCAATAAAAAAGCCCCCGAGCTCGCGAGAACCCGGGGGCCTTTTGGCGATCAGGCGCTGTATTTGCCGGCCTCGAGCAGTTTGGCGGCGATGCGCTGCAAGGGCAGCTGGGTATTGGCGGGAGGGGCGCCGACCAGGAAGTCGATCTTGCCGATCGTCTTCTGCAGGGCTTCCCCGGCCGGCAGCAGGTTGGCCAGCAACTGGCGGGCGTTGGTCCAGAGGCGGGTGGTGGAATCGACCAGGAAGACGTTGAGGATGTCTTTCTGCAATTCGATTTTGTCCTCACCCTTTTCGCCGGCCTGTTTGGCGGCGCGCAGCCAGGCACTGTCCATGGCGAACACCTCGATGGCCAGGTCGGCGATGCGCATCAGGGTTTCCTGGTGCTTCTCCTCCGGGTTGTCGGCGGCGATGGTCTGGATGGCGGTGCCGGCGGCCAGCAGAGCGGCTTTCTTGGCGTTGCCGACCAGTTTCTTCTCAGCCTGGAGTACGTTGCTCTCGACTTCGGTGACGCCGCCGGCCAGGTTGAGCTTGCCGGACATGGCCTTCTTCAGGATGGAGCCGGTGATGGTGAGGCGGTTGATCTCGTTGGTTCCCTCAAAGATGCGGTTGATGCGCGAGTCGCGGTAGTGGCGCTCGACCGCGTATTCGGCCGAGTAGCCGTAACCACCGTGGATCTGCACGGCTTCGTCGACCACGTAGTCGAGGTATTCCGAGCAGGCCACCTTGAGGATGGAGCATTCGGCCACGTATTCTTCGATGGCCTTGAGAGCGGCGATGGGATCCTTGGAGTCGGTGGCCCCCAGCGAGTGCTCGATCATACCGGCGGTGCGGTAGTTCATGGCGTCGCCCACCCAGCAGCGCACGGCCATCTGGGCCAGCTTGTAGCGAATGGCGCCGAATTCACAGATGGCCTTGCCGAACTGGTGGCGATCTTTGGAATAGCTGATGGCGTCGTTCAAGGCGTACTTGGCGGCGGCGGCGCACCAAGCGCCCAGCTTGAAGCGGCCCAGGTTGAGCACGTTGAGGGCGATCTTGTGGCCCTTGCCGATTTCACCGACCAGATTTTCCACGGGAACTTTGACGTTTTCCAGGGTGAGGGCGGTGGTGGAGGAGCCGTGCAGACCCATCTTGCGCTCTTCGGCCGCGGCCGAGAAGCCCGGGGTGTTGGTCTCGACCACGAAGCAGGTGAAGTGCTGACCGTCGACCTTGGCGAAAACCATGGACAGGTCGGCGATGCCGCCATTGGTGATCCACATCTTGCTGCCATTTAAGATGTAGTGCTTGCCGTCTTCACTGAGAACGGCCTTGGTGCGGGCGGCCAGAGCATCCGAGCCCGAGTGATTTTCCGTCAGGGCATAACACGAAATCACTTCGCAGGCGGCCAGCTTGGGCAGCCACTTCTGCTTCTGTTCCTCGTTACCGAAGTAGCGCACCGGAGCCGTGCCAATGCCCGAGTGACCGCCGAAGGAGACGGAAAACGAGGCCAGACGGGCGATTTGCTCGGTGATCAGCATGGTGGACAGCAGATCCAAGCCGGTGCCGCCGTATTCTTCGGGGATTTCGGCGCCCAACAGGCCCAGCTCGGCCGACTCGCGCAGCACCGTCTTGAGCATTTCATGGTCTTTCTTCTCGATTTTCTCGGCGTTGGCCATGACCCGTTCGACCATGAAGCGCTCGGCCGTCTGGGAGATCATGCGATGCTCTTCGCTGAGGTTATCGGGGGTGAGCAGGTCGGCTACGGGAAAATCGTTAGTAAGAAAGGCTCCACCGGGGAAGACCTGGGTGTCGGAAGAGGTGATGGACATAAGGCTCCTTGCTATTCAATCCTGTTTGGCCTCGGGGAGGACTCGACGGCGCAGCCACCGACCCAATCCGAGCATTACCACTAACATTACCCAACTGGCCGCCAGCAAACGCCAATTTAGAGAAACATTTCCCCCTTCGAATTGACCCTCCAGGGAAGCTCCGATCAAGACCACCGAAGTCGTACCGAACAAATTTCCCACCAGGCTGGCCAGCAGAAAGCGCAGGAAGTTGAGACGCAAAGCGCCGCCCAGGTAACTGACCGGGTCGTAGGGCAGAAAACACAGGCGGAGGATCAGCACCGACAGCGTTCCGTGGGTGCGCAGCAGGTTGATGCACCAGTCCAGCCAGCGCGCCACTCCGATACGCAGACCCATCCAGCGACCGATCCCGTACATCATAGCGGCTGACACGCTACCGGCCAGATGAGCCCAAAAAAAGCCCCAGGCCCCTCCGAAACAATAGCCGGCGGCCAGGTTGAAGAGAGCCACCGGAATCAAGGTCAGCGGCCTCAGACAGAACGCCAGAATAAAGACCGCCGGGCCGGCTGGATTGGTTTCCATCCACTGCACAAAGGTCTTGAAGATCTGGAGCGGGGTCTGCTGAACAAAATGGGAGTAGCAGGCAAAACCCGCTACTCCCACCAGCCAGGTCAGCAGGACCAGGAGGCTACGTCGACTCAGACGGCGGCCTTGGTGGTCATATGACCGATGATGTTGTCGCCGAACTCGGAGCACTTGATCTCGGTGGCTCCCTGCATCAGGCGGGCGAAGTCGTAGGTGACGCGTTTGGAGGCGATGGCGCCGTCCAGGCCGGCGATAACCAGGTCGGCGGCTTCGCCCCAACCCAGATAGCGCAGCATCATCTCACCCGAGAGCACCACCGAGCCGGGGTTCACTTTATCCTGGTCGGCATACTTGGGAGCGGTGCCGTGGGTGGCTTCGAAGATGGCGTGGCCGGTCACGTAGTTGATGTTGCCGCCGGGCGCGATGCCGATGCCGCCCACCTGAGCCGCCAGAGCGTCGGACAGATAGTCGCCGTTCAGGTTCAGAGTGGCGATGACGTCAAAATCCTCGGGACGGGTCAGCACCTGCTGCAGGGTGATGTCGGCGATGGCATCCTTGATGATGCAACCGTTGGGCAGTTTGCACCAGGGTCCGCCGTCGATCTCCACGGCGCCGAACTCTTTCTTGGCCAGCTCATAACCCCAGTCGCGGAAGGCGCCTTCGGTGTACTTCATAATGTTGCCCTTGTGCACGAAGGTCACGCTCTTGCGATTCTCCTTGAGGGCATACTCGATGGCCGAGCGCACCAGGCGCTCGGTGCCGGGGCGCGAGACAGGCTTGATGCCCACTCCCACGCTGGCCAGATCTTCCACTCCGTAGCGGATTTTCTTAAAGTCAGCCGGCATTTCTTTCTTGAGGAACTCGAGAATCTTGGTAGCCTTCTCCTTGCCGGCCTCAAAGTCGATGCCGGCATAGATATCCTCGGTGTTCTCTCGGAAGATGACCATATCGACCTTCTCGGGGGCTTTCACCGGCGAGGGGGTGCCGGCGAAGTAGCGCACCGGGCGCAGGCAAGTGTAGAGGTCGAGCATCTGGCGCAAAGCCACGTTGAGCGAACGGATGCCGCCGCCCACGGGGGTGGTCAGGGGCCCTTTGATGCCGACCAGGTACTCACGGAAGGCTTCAACGGTTTCGTCGGGCAGCCAGTTGTCGAATTTTTTGTGGGCCAGCTCGCCGGCGTAGACTTCTTTCCATTCGATCTTGCGCTTGCCGCCGTAAGCTTTTTCCACGGCCGCGTCCAGCACCCGCACGGAAGCCCTCCAAATGTCCGGTCCCGTGCCGTCCCCGATCACGAAGGGGATGATGGGATGATCCGGCACACTGAGCTTACCGTCTTGGATGCTAATTTTTTCTCCAGCCATAAGTCGCTTACTCCTTGGAATCGGGCACCGGGCACCGGGGCCAGGTGGGAATTGGAAGCCGCGCCTTTGCTACCGGGGGGAAAATCCCCTTTCCCCCCAAAGAAGCCTGTATGACGCAACGTTTATTCCTTGTCCTACTCCTGCTGATCCCCTGCCTGGCCTCTGCCCAGAATTGGCAACTAAAACCGGGCAGCGGTTACGGTCCGATTCTTCTCAACCAGAGTCAGGCGGAAGCGGAGGCCGCGTTGGGGACTCCCATTGATTCCAAAACCAGCGAGAGTGACCCGGAGAGCAGTCTCAAGAGCTACAAAGGCGACATAATTTTGCTCATCAACGGCCAGAAGAAAGTGCTGGGCATCACCATCCGCGCCGCCGGCGCCAAAATGGCCGGCGGCCTGGGCATCGGCAGCAGCGTCAGCCAGGTCCAGTCGGCCCTGGGGCCGGGCTTGCGGCGGGGGCCGCAGCAGGTGGCTTATCCGAACGGCATCGGTTTCGCTTATGACGCCAGCGGCAAGGTGGAGCGCGTCTTCATCTTCAAGGCCGAAGCCCAGTCGGCGCTGCAGGGTGACCGGCTGATCGTGGCCGGCAAACGCTGCGGAGACCTCAAGGTGGGGATGACCCTGGCCGAGGTGGAGTCCGCCTGGGGGGCGGCGCCCAAAAAAGACGGCAAGAACCACAGTTGGCCGGACAAATTCGTGAGTCTGCTGGTGGACAACGGGCAGGTGCTGGCCATCACCATCACCACCGGCGACTACATCTCTCCCAAAGGCCTCAAGGCGGGCAGTTCCAAAGCCGAAGTGCTCAAGGTCTATGGGAAAGCGCCCGATACCACCGGGGGCAACTTGATTTATCCCAGGCGCGGCATCGCCTTTTATCTGGCCGGCGATTCGGTGTCGACCATTCAAGTGTTCGCTCCTATCAAATAGGCGAAGGGCACTTCGATCTCCGTCGAGAACCGCCCGCTATGAACGTTGTGACCCAGAACCCACTGAACGCCGAACCCTCCTGGGAGGACTTCCGCGAGCCGATCACGCCGCACTTTTTCAACCGCAACCACTATGAGTTTCCGCTAGTTGCCGACGAATTGCAGGTCTGTGGGCGCCCTTTCCGTCTGGAGCAACTGCGCAACTTGCCGGTATTGCGCCAGGAAGTAACGCTCGAGTGCGCTGGCAATGGCCGCAAGTTCATGGATCCGCTGCCGCCGGGCACGGCCTGGGGTTGGCGGGGCGTTTCCAACGCGGCCTGGACCGGCGTGCCTCTGCCTGAGTTACTGAAACTGGCGCCGCCTCCCGAAGGAACGCTGGAACTGGTGTTTCAGGGAGGAGACGTGGAGTATGCTCGCAGCCTCCCGCTCCAAGACTGTTATGATCACAATATTCTGGTCGCCTACAGCATGAACGATCAGCCTCTGGCTGTCGCCCACGGCGGTCCGTTGCGCCTGATTGTGCCGCGCTACTATGCCATGGCCTCGGTGAAATGGCTGACGGAAATTCGAGCTACCGCCACCCCTTTCCAGGGCTACTACCAGGTGGAGGATTACCAGTTCAAGCCGATTTCGGGGCCCGCCCGCCCGGTCTCGACCATGCTCACCCGGGCCATGATTGTCTCGCCTCAAGACGATGAGTCGGTTTCGGGAGCGGTCAGCGTGCGCGGCTGGGCCTGGAGCGGTTTTGCCCCGGTGGCCTCGGTGCGGGTGGTGGTGGATGGCCAAGAGGTTCCGGTGCAACTGGCGGAAGACCGGGGTCCTTTCGCCTGGCGTGGGTTCTCCGCCCGCGTGGATCTAGCAGCGGGAGAACACGAAGTGTACGCCGTTTCGCGTGATTCTCGAGGCAACCAACAGCCGATGGAAGCGGAATGGAACAGCCAGGGCTATGAAAACAACTCGGTGCGCCGGGTACGCTTCTCCGTGTCGTAAGAAAGCCTTTCAGATATGGAGTGGAGCGGAGAAGGTTATGCGGCCATTTCGGGGCTGCAGAAATGGTTGGCCGACGAGAGCCTGGCCCAATTGCAGTGGCGCCATCGCGATGAGGTGCTCGACTTGGGTTGCGGCGACGGCAAAATCACCGCCCAAATCGCGCCCCTGGTGGCACGCGCGCTGGGCGTGGACTTTTCGCAGTCGATGGTCGACTTCGCGCGCGCGCACCATCGTCTGGAGAACCTCAGCTATGTTCAGGGTGACGCGCGTACTTTTCGCTGCGACTCGACCTTCGACCGCATCGTCTCTTTCAATGCCCTGCACTGGATTCCCGAAGCGGAGCAACCCCAGGTCTTCGCCACTCTGGCGGCCGGCTTGAAGCCCAAGGGGCAGGCTCACGTCCGTCTGGTGGGCGAGGGTCCGCAAAAGTCTCTGGAAGATGTCCTGGAAGACGTGCGCCGCTTGCCCCGTTGGAGCGAGTTCTTTGCGGGCTACAGCCAGCCGTTCTGCCATCCCACTCTGGAACAAGTCCGAGAGTGGGCCGCCCAAGCCGGGCTGAAACTGGTGGAACACCGCCTGGAGCAGAAGTATTGGGACTTCGGCTCCCGCGCAGCCTTCGAGCATTGGGGCAACACCACCATGGTCAACTGGTACGCGCAAGTGCCGGCGGAACGGCGCGAGGAATTCGTGCGCGACGTCATCGACCACTATTTCTCGCCGCAGGTCTTTACGTTTTACCAGCTGGTTTTCGAGTTGCGACCCGGCAACTAGGGCAGGTCAAGGACGTGTTCTAAGCCTTCCACCAGGCCGGTGAGATTGCGCACGCGTTGGATGGCCAGCAACACGCCGGGCATGTAGGCGTTGCGGGCGCGGGCGTCGTGCTGGATGAGCAGTGTCTCGCCGTGGCTGCCGAATATGACTTGCTGGTGGGCCAGCAGTCCGGGCATACGCACCGAGTGGATACGCACGCCGCCGATCGAGCCGCCGCGGCAGCCTTTGACCGATTCATCTTCCTGGGCCATGGCGCGAAAGCCATCACTGCGCGCCTTGCGCATCATTTCAGCGGTGCGCCGGGCGGTGCCGCTGGGAGCATCCATTTTTTTCTCGTGATGGAGTTCGATGATCTCGGCCCAGCGGAAATATTTGGAGGCCTCGCGAGCGAACTTCATCATCAACACGGCGCCCAGGGCGAAGTTCGGAGCCAGCAGGACCGACTGATTGTGGTTGCGGGCGGTTTCCTCGATCTCGGCCATGTCCGTGGGAGGCAATCCGGTCGTGCCCACCACGCAAGACATATTGTGACGTAAGGCCGAGAGCACGATCTCTTTCACGGCCGGCCCCAGCGTAAAATCCACCAGCACGCCGCCGGCGGCCTTGGAAGTGCATTCCTCGATGTTGTCGCTGAGCAGCACACCGCAGGGCTCCCCCTGGGTCATGGTGCCCACATCCTCACCAACTCCGCGGGTATGGCCCAGCGCCGAAACCAATCTCAGATCGACTTGTTGCAGGACCGTCTGCACCACTTCCCGCCCCATTTTGCCGTTGGCGCCCGCCACCATGACGGGGATCTGGTCTTCGGTGTTCATAGCGCGTTCTTTCCAGTCAGTGCGTAGGATTCAGGTAGAGGTTGAGCTTTGATGCCATCCACCTCGGTCACCGGACCGAGAGCGGCTAGAGAATAACGGGTCGGCTCAAGCAGCCAGGCGGCCAATTCTTTTACCTCGGCATGACTGACAGCATCGATCTTCTCGATCGTTTCCTCGACGGGCACGAAGCGGCCGAAATACAGATTGTTGCGGGCAATGCGCATCATGCGGCTGGAGGTCGATTCCAAATTGAGCGCCAGCGCTCCTTTAAGTAACTCCTTGGCCCGCTCCAACTCCTCATCGGTGATGCCGTTAGCGCTGACGTCGGCGAAAATATCGCGAGCCACCTGAAGAACTTCGGGCACCTTTTCGGCGCTGGCACCGGCGAATACACCGAAGGTTCCGCAATCGGAAAGAGCGGTTTGAATCGTGCTCACCGAGTAGACCAGACCGCGTTTCTCGCGGATCTCCTGGAAAAGCCGGGATGACATGCAACCACCCAGCACGCTGTCGAGCACCAACATCGTGTAACGCCGAGGGTCCACGTAAGCGATGCCCGGCGCTCCCAGGCATAGATAAGTCTGTTCGCAGGCTTTGTGATAGACGGAACGGTGCTGTTGCGGTGTGGGAACCGGACTACCAGGAGGGATACCTCGATTCGGGCGGGCCTGCTTGAAGTGCTTCTCGACCATCTCCACCAATCGATCGTGGTCGAGCTGGCCGGCCGCGGCGATCATCAAGTTACCCGGATGGTAGCGCTGCTCCACGTAGTCCACCAGGTCCTGGCGCGACAGCGAATGAACCCTTTCGGAATAGCCGATAATGGGACGGCCCAGCGAGTGCTTTTGATAGAAAGCGCGATTGAAGAGTTCGAAAACCTGGTCATCGGGAGTGTCTTCGTACATCTTGATTTCTTCGAGCACGACCCCCTTTTCGCGCTCGATTTCCTCATTTTCGAAGAGCGAATGGTTGACCATGTCGGAAAGGATGTCGAGAGCCATCGGCATATGGCGGTCCATGACGCGAGCGTAGTAGCAAGTGTGCTCGCGATCGGTGAAAGCATTGAGCTGGCCGCCCACCGAGTCCATGGTGACGGCGATGTCGTAGGCCGTACGCGACCGGGTGCCTTTGAAAAACATGTGTTCCAGAAAGTGGGAAAGACCCGCGTGCTGGTCGGTTTCAAAGCGGGAGCCGGCTCCGCACCAGATGCCCAGACTGCAGGAGCGCAGCTCGGGAACACGCTCGCTGACCACCGTTAAGCCATTACTCAGTTGTGTCTTTTGCTGCATCCAGAACAGCGGTTCTGCAAGCCCTCCGCAGATCCCCCCTCGACGGTCCGCGATCCGTTGTCGTGCACCTAACTCTTCCTCAGCAATTCGCGGGCCAGGCGTTGGGCCGAGGCGGCGCCGGCATCACCGCTGAGCATGCGGGCAATTTCGGCTTCGCGGGTCTTGCCGGTGAGGGTGGTCAGTTCCAATTGAGTGCGTTCACTGTCGCTTTCTTTGGAGACGCGGATGTGCTGATCGCCGGCGGCGGCGATGACGGCCAGATGGGTGACGCAGAGAACCTGGCGTTGCTTGGCCAGCAGGCCCAACTTGCGGGCCACGGCCTCGGCGGCGCGCCCTCCCAGGCCGGCGTCGATCTCGTCGAAAATCAGCGTAGTCAGGGGCTCGAACTTGGCGAAGATGCCGATCACCGCCAGCATGATACGGGACAATTCGCCGCCCGAGGCGATCTTGGCCAGGGGCCGCGGCGGCGTACCCGGATTGGGAGCCAGGTAAAATTCCAACTGGTCGGCGCCCTGCGGCCCCAGTTCGCCGGCCTGCTGGTGCACTTCAAAGCGCATGTTCTCGAGATTGAGGTCGGCCAGCTGCAGTTGCACCTCTTTTTCCAGGAGGCGCGCCTGTTTCTGGCGCGAGCTGCTCAGGCGGCCGGCCAGGTCCTTCAATTGAAGGGAGAGTTCGCGTTGGCGTTGCTGCAAGTGTTCCAGTTTCTCCTCAGCATTCTCCAGGTCGATCAGTTTTTGGCGAGCTTCGGCTCCGTAGGCCAGAATGGCCGCCACATCCGGGCCGTATTTGCGCTTCAGCGTGCGCAGCAGCTCGGCCCGCGCCTGCAGTAGATCGAGCTGCTCGGGTTCGCCCTGCAAATCATCCTGGTAGCGGTTCAGAGCATGCGAAAGCTCGCCCAACTGGCTTTCGCACAAGGCTGCTTGTTCCACGAAGGAAGCAGCCGGGTCCAGGCGGACCAGAGCGCTCAATTGCTTTTGCGCCTGCCCCACCCCGTCCAAAGCATTGTCGACGTGCAAAAGCGCCTGACGGGAGCGCTGGCCCAGCTCTTCGGCGGCGGCCAGACGGCGGATGTTGGCCTCAATTTCCGCGTCTTCTTCAGGTAACAGACGCGCTTCTTCAATCTCCTGCACTTCGAAGCGCAGCCACTCCAACTGACGGTTGCGTTCGCGCTCGCTCTGCCCCAGTTCCAGCAGCTGTTTCTCCGTGTTTTGGGATTCGCGATATAAATCACGATAAGCTTCCAGCAGCGGCTGATGCTCCGAGAGCCTGTCCAGCAACTCAAGATGGCGAGAAGGCCTCAACAGGCGGTTGGATTGATGCTGGCTGTGGATTTCCAACATCAAGTTACCCAGTTCGCGCAACTGGGCCAGACTGCACAGAGCACCGTTGAGACGGCACAGGCTGCGCCCGCCGGGACTGACTTCGCGCAGGGCGATGGCCTCGTCGTCCTCATCCCAGCCCTGCTCCACCAGCCACCTTCTGGCTTCGGCCGAAAGCAGAAAGCGACCGGTCACGCGGGCGCGCTTGCTGACCGCGTCGCGGGCCGGGTCGCCGAGCAGAAAGCCGAGCGCGTCCAGCACAATGGACTTACCCGCTCCGGTCTCGCCGGTGAGCACATTCAGACCTTCACGGAATTCCAACTGCACCGAGTCAATCAGGGCAAAATTCTCGATTTGCAGTTCGACCAGCAAGCTGCTATCCCGTAATTTGCAGGTAGAGTGCCGTCATCTCGGGGGAGGGCGACATGTTGAGCTCGTTTTTCATCACCTGGCTGCAGGCCTGGTACTGGCGGGCGGCCAGTTCCGGCTTGCCCTGGGCGACGTGGGAGCGCATCAGGGTAATGTGGGCGTCCTGGTGACACGAGTCGATGCGCAGCAGACGCTGGGCGTAGTCGATGCACACCGGGAAGCGATTCTTGTCAAAGAAGTGGTCCATCAGCGTCTGCAGCATTTCGCTGTATTTCATATCCAGCTCTTCGCGGATGAAGACGGCCCAGTCTTCATAGTAGCCTTCCATAAACTCGCCCGTGTAGAGGGCTTCGGCTTTTTGGAAAGCCACCATGGCTTCGTCTTCACGGCCCTCCTTGATGCGCGCCTGAGCCTGATCGTAGAGACGCTCGAACTCCTGCATATCGAAGAAGTAGCTGCGCTCCGAGTTGAAGCGATAGAAACCCTTACGGGCCAGCACCACCCGGTCACTTTCGCCCGGGAAGACAGCTTCCAGGGCTTTCCGCATATGCGAGAGAGCGGCGTACAGGGATTGGCGAGCCTTTTCCGGCTCGTGGTCGGGCCAGAAAAGATCCATGACCTTCTCGTCCGGGACATCGCGCCCGGCGTTGCAGGCCAGATAGGCAAAAAGATACTTGGACTTGCGCGTCTTCCACAGCTTCTCGCCCACTTCTTGGTCACCCAGGAAGACTCGGAACTTACCAAAGCCATACATGGAAAGCGGCGGGGATTGAGGAGCGCCGCCGCCTTCACGGGGAGCCAGACGCGAAATGGCGCGCTCGCGGGCGCCGGTTTCCAGCTCCATAAAGAAAGGCTGCAACGTGTCGTAGCCGATCCAGGCCAGCAGGTTCTTGGCTTTGACGTGCTCTTCTTCCTGACCGACCAGTTGGAGCAGCAGGGGAATGGCCACGTAGCGCTCCTGTTTGAGTACCTGCTGCAAGCCCATCTGATCGATCAGCTCGACGGCTTTCTCCACCGGCTCTTTCCAGGCGCCGTTGCGCTCACGCTCGACGCGGCCCTGGTAGAGCAAACCGATGGCGTGATCGAGATGCGCCTCCCAAACGGCAAAAATTTCCTGGGCGGTGTTCAATTCGGCCAGAGCCTGGTCCGGTTTGCCCAGAAAACCCCAGCATAACCCGTGCAGGGCGCGCGCCCGCCCCAGCACCAACTGGCTGCTGGCATGAGCCCACTCGATGGCCTTGGCGGCGGCCGCCTCGGCATCCTCGAAGCGCTTGCGGTGCAGCAAGCTGAGGGCCAACCCGGCCGAAGCTTCCGAAAGAGCGGTGCGCGAACCATCGGTCCCCAGCAGATCGATTACTTGCTGAAAACCGCTGCCGGCCGTTTCTAGATCGCCGGCCGTCAGATAAGTGCGGCAGATACCCAGCAATAGCTCGGCCTGGCGTTCCTTGGAGAGGCTG
This sequence comes from Vulcanimicrobiota bacterium, assembly GCA_019637395.1. GTDB lineage: Bacteria > Vulcanimicrobiota > Xenobia > Xenobiales > JADMJV01 > JADMJV01. Next base: position 258,818 of record JAHBVR010000005.1, on the reverse strand, counting down.
GCCTCGATAGCTTCTTCGTTTTCTTCGTCCTCCGAAGAGTCAACCAGCAGATTCAGCAAAACTTCCACCAGGGTCGGATCGAAGTGAGTGCCTGCTTCCTTCTGCAAAACCTGGCGCGCTTCGGCGTGGCCCAGCGGCTCGCGGTGGGGACGCTTGCTGATCATGGCGTCGTAAGCTTCGGTCACGCACAGGATACGGGATTCCAGGGGGATATCGTCACCTTTGAGGCCGTGCGGTTTGCCGCTGCCGTCATACCACTCGTGGTGGTGGACGATGATACGGAAAATTTCGCGCAGGCTGGAGACGCTGGAGAAGAGCGACTCGGATTGCTGGGAAGAAGCCGCCTGGATCTGGGCGATATCTTCCTTGAGCAATTCCTCGGCTTTGTCCAGGAAAGCTTTTTTCTGACCGATGCTGCCGATGTCGTGCAGGAAGGCAGCCAATTCCAAGGCTTCACAGCGGCTGCGTGAGAGGCCCTGTTTGCGGCCCAGCTTAACGCTGAGTTCGGCCACCCTTCGCGAATGACCGGCAAAATGCTCGTCGCGCTCTTCGACGCCCTCGGACAGCAGCTTGATGATGGTGGAGAAATCCCGCCATTGCTGCTGCAGGCCCTGGGTATACATTTTCTGCTGGCGGAACGATTCCAGGCAACGTTTGACGCTGGCCACAAACTGGCGATCGTCGAAGGGCTTCAGAATGTAATCATCCACACCCATTTTAATGGCCTGAATGGGCACATCCGGACTGGCGTAACCGGTGATCACAATCGAGCGCGCGCTGGGCTGCTGCTGTTTGACGCCGGAAATCGTTTCCATGCCGTCCATTTCGGCCATTTGCACATCCGAAATCACCAGGTCGAATTCTTTGTCCTTCGCCATGCGGATGGCGTCGATACCCGACTGCGCGGTAGTGACCGCATAGCCTTCATCTTCCAACAAAATCTCGAGAGCCGCCAGCATGAGCGGATCGTCTTCTACCACCAAAATTGACTCAGCCAAATACCCCTCCAGGGACGCGATAGATCCAGCCGGCCTGAGTTACACCCCCCAGGTGGGGTTTCCTCTTCTACTCGGAGGAAACCCCGTGCCCGGCAACAAAAGGCCCAGGCCGGTGGACATCGTTCAATTACAGTTTCCCTTATGGTTCTTAGCAACCGGCACGGCCACGGCGGGCGCCTGGTTCTGTTGGACGCAACTGCGCCGCCGCGACGTGCTGGTCGAGTCTTTGGACCGGCTGCACCAGACCGTGCTCAGCCAGACGGATTTTCAGAGCCAGACCAGAGCTCTGTGCCAGACCTGTATGGATGGCTGCAAAGCCGTGGGCGCCACTCTCTATTTTCGCGTCAGCAAAGGCGAAACCGGCTTCCGCAGGGCGGCCGAAGTGGGACGTAGCGCCGAGGAAACCGGCCCGGGACTGGTGCGCGATCTGCTGCAGCAGGCCTGGGACACGGGCCAGTCGGCCGAATCGCAGTACGCCGGCCGCTGGATCCTGGCCCTTCCGATCGGGCCCGGCCGCCAGGGCATGGGCGTGCTGCTGGCCTGCTGGGAAGGCACGCTGCGCCCCGACGCTCATCAGCGCCGGCTTTTGGATTCGGTCACCACTCTGGCCACCCTGATCGGACCACGCTTTCAGGAAGAAGGGGCACTGGCCAAAGCTCAGCAGGCCCTGGAAAGCATGCAGGTGGAGATGGCCCAGGAGCATCAGATGGCCAGCGTCGGCCGCCTGGCCGCGGGCGTGGCCCACGAGCTGAACACGCCACTGGGCGCCGTGCTGGCCATGGTGTCCAGCCTGCAGCGCAATGAGAACGACGAAAACAAAGGCAAACGTCTGAAGATCGTACGCGAAGCCGTGGAAAAATGCAAAGGCATCATTGAAAAACTGCTGGTTTACTCGCGCGAACCGGTAGAAACCGAACAAGGGCTGACCTTCTCTCGCTTTGTGCGGGCTGACGCCGACCTGAACGAGGTCATCAAAGGCACGGTCGATCTGTTGGCCGAGACGCTTAACGCCGACGGCCTGAAAGTGGTGCTCGATCTTCAGGAACTGCCGCCGGCTCGCATCAATTCCACGCAGTGGAGCCATCTTTTCAACAATCTGTTGATCAACGCGCGCGATGCTTTGAAATCCGCCGGCGTGGCCCACCCCGAGGTAGAAATTCGCAGCCGCAACGAGGGCGCGCAACTCAAGGTGGAGGTTTCCGATAACGGCCCGGGCATTCCTGAAGAAAACCGCAAGAAAGTCTTCCAGCCGTTCTTTACCACCAAGGATATCGGACGCGGTACCGGTTTGGGCCTGGCCATCGCCAGCGAAGTGGTGCGCAAGCACCAGGGGAATATCAGCGTGGGCAGTGGACCCAAGGGTGGAGCGCAGTTCACCATCGTACTCCCGGTTGCCAAATAACAATGAAGGTGCTCCAGGAGCGCTACCAGGTCATTCGAGAACTCGGCCGGGGGGGTGACGGAGCGGTCTACCTGTGCAGCGACCGCCGCCTGGTGGGCAGCATGTGGGCCATCAAGGAACTGGTGGCCGGCGGTCCCGAGCGAGCCGCCTTCGAACGCGAAGCCTCCCTTCTCTCCCAACTGGAACACCCAAGGATCCCTGTGGTGGTGGACTTTTTCATCCAGGACGACAACGGCTACCTGGTGCGCGAATACCTGGACGGTCCCAGCATGTACGATCTGGTCGAGAGGAAAGGGCCGGTCAGCCAGGCCCAGGCCCTCCAGTGGGGCATCCAACTGGCGGAAGTACTGGTTTACCTGCATCGTCGCAACCCACCCCTCTATCACCGCGACTTGAAGCCCCAGAACGTCATGGTGATGCCCGACGGGATTCGCCTGATCGATTTCGGACTGGCCCGTGAGGATCGGGGCCAGGTACACGACGAGCAGGCCGGCTCGCTCAGCTTTGCCGCACCTGAACAAATGGGCCCGGGCCACCGACTCGGGCCGGCGGCCGACATCTACAGCCTGGGGGCCATTCTCTATTACCTGCTCCTGGGTGTGCCGCCCGGACCCATCGGGGGCGAACACCGAATTCTGCCGCAGCGCCCCGGCCTCTCCTCGGGCACCGAGCAGTTGGTCCTGCAGTGCCTGAGCGGCGACCCGCAGCGGCGTCCGGGCGACGCCGAGGAAGTGCTGCACGCCCTGCAGTTCCAGGCGGCGGCGCTACCGGCCCCTCCCCCGCTGGCGGTGCCCGCCCCGACCCCAAAAACCGAGCGAGTCCTGGAAAAACCGCGAGCCACCACCCGTTGGGGCGTAGCCGCGGCCCTGGTTCCGCTGGCGGGACTGCTGGCGGCGGCGGCCGGCCTGGTGTTGTCCCGGCCCGGACCGGGAACGCCCACTCCCGCCCCCTTTCGGGCCGCGGACGAAGGGGTTTCCTGGCCCAAAGTCCAGAGCTATATCGAAGAAAAGCGCTGGGACCAGGCGGAAGGGGCCCTGCGCGTAACGCTGTCGGCCGATCCGGGCTCGGGCTGGGCCCGTCTGACCCTGGCCCAACTGCCGCTGCTGCGCGAGCAAACCCCCCAGGTTCCTTTGCTGTTGCCGCTGGGGGGCCAGGAAAGCGAACACGTCAACTGGATCGTGCAGGGCGTGGCTCTGGGCCAGCTCGAGGAGAAAAGGTTTACTTTCAAGTTGGTGGATACTCACGCCGTCCCTCCCCTGGAGGCCTGGCAAAAAATCGGACCGGCCAGCATGGTGCTGGGTCCCTTCGGCTCCCAGGACGCACTCATGCTGGCTCCGCTGACCGGCAATGTGCCGCTGTTGCCACTGGGCAGCACCGACCCCCGCGTCTCGCAGGCCGCGCCCAACGTCTTTCCACTGGGCTTTCCCCATTGGGACCGCATGGGAGCCTTGATCGGGCATGCCGTCAAAACCCACGGCCCCACGGGAATGGTTTTATTCTCCACCGATGTCAAAGCCATGTCCACCTCGGCGCAAATGGCCGAAGAGAGCATCCGTAAGGCCACCGGCCGGGAAGTGGTCAAACTGGGCTTTCATCCCGAGGATAAACCCGAGGAAGTGGCCGCCCGCGTGGCCGCCCTCAAGCCCGACTGGATCTACCTTTCCGACAATCTGCACGAGCGCGCCGCCGTGTGGATCGCCAATCTGCGCAAGGGCGGCGTGAAGACTCCAGTGTTGTGCGTTTTCCATCCCGCCTCGGAAGACTTTCTACGCGAACTGAAAGAAGTGCCCGGCGCGGTCTGGCTGGTGGAACCGCTCTGGCAGTCACGCAATCAGCTCTTCGTAAGCAATTGGCAGAAGACATATCAACTGCCGGCGCCGGATTGGAACAGCGCCCTGGGCTATGACGCGGCCCGCCTGGCCTCACAGCACTGGCGCGCCGAGGGTCCGGATGAAGTCCTGAAAGACCTGAAAATCTCCCCACCCTATACCGGCCTGCTCGGCCAATACGACCCCGCCCACAAAGGCTTCAAGCCCTTTCCTTTTCACTACCGTCTGGTGGAAGTGGAGAACGGCCAGCGCAAACTTGGCGCTGAACTTTAGACATGGATTGGTTACAGTCGACTGTTTTGGTAGAGATTTGGTAGAAACGGTCTGACTAACATCGCTGCACTTTACACCTTGGAGGTAACCGTGCAGAGGATCTATCAAAATCGAATCTACCATTGGAATGGCAAAGTCTGGTTGGACCGTGACTTCCTGCAAGTGCCGGAAAAATTGGCCGGCGAGTTGAGCGCCCACTATCTCGACGAACTTCTGGATCCTGGGCGTCCCGATTGGATGGAAACCATCGTTCACTTGCGGCGAGCCGGAGAAGATCTGGCCAATCGGGCCACTCTGCGGCTGGTGGCCCGGGCCTGTCGGGCTCGTCTGGCGGTGAGGCCCGATGAATCGCCTACGGTAGCCTTGCTTTCCTCGGCCTTACGCCATCTGGGCCAGCCAGCCCGGGCGGAAGAGGTGACCAGGGCTTACCTCGACCCGGCGGTGCTGACCTCAAGAGCGGCCGCGCTCTGCGACCTGGGACTCTGGGAAGAAGCTAAGAAAACAGTGGCACTGGCCTTACGTCACGGTGGCGGTAAACATGCCCTGCAGGTGAGGGGGCGCATTCATGCGCGCAGGGGCTGAGAAGTTATGCTGGAAACCTGTAGCTATGGCCAAACCAGCGACGACGACCACGAACGACGACTGTTGGGTGGAGCCCGATATCCGTCACCTGATTACGGAAGACGACACTCCCGTGGATAACCCTTTCCACGAACGACAGCAAAACCTGTTCAGCGAGTGCTTGCATGCCGACTACCACCCGGGCAGGCCCTACGTCTGCTTTACCAATGTGGGACTTTACCCGTCCCCTTACGTCGAGGCTCTGGTGCCTGACTTGATGCTCAGCATGGATGTCAGCCTGCCTGCGGATATCTGGGAGAAGGGCAACCGGGCCTATCTGGTCTGGCGCTACGGCAAGCCGCCCGACCTGGTCATTGAAGTCGTTTCCAACCGTAAAGGCGGCGAGGCCACCCACAAGCTGGAGCGTTATGAAGGCATGCGGGTTTCCTACTATGCGATTTATGACCCCAGAGGCCATCTCAGCAAAAAACGTCCCTTGCGACTTTTCGAATTGCGGGGAGGCAAGTACGTTGAGTGTCTGGATCCGACCCAGCCGCTGGAACTGCTGGGCCTGAAACTGGCGCTCTGGGATGGAACTTTCCAGCAAGTCAAGGGACGCTATTTGCGGTTCGCCGACCTGGACGGACGCCTGCTGCCTACCGGCGCGGAACTGCTGGAAATCGAGGCGGCCAGACTCCGAGAGACAGAGGCAAAAGCCGAGCAGGCCGAGGCAAAAGCCGAGCAGGCAGAGGCCAAAGCCGAGCAAGCGGAGGCCAAAGCCGAGCAAGCGGAGGCCAAAGCCGAGCAAGCGGAAGCCAAAGCCGAGCAAGCGGAAGCCAAAGCCGGGCACGTAGCAAGCGAGAACGAGCGCTTGAAAGCCAGACTGCGCGAATTGGGAATCGATCCGGAAGGCGTTTAAACGAAACTCTCCGGGCTGACCAATCCCAGTAGCTTGCGCATGGCCTTCTGGATCCCATCGGCGTCCAGGCCGAATTCCTCGGCCGGGGCGCCGTTTTCGATGGGCGGAGTGGCCGGCAGGGCCAGGTGATGGACTTTGGCGCTCAGCTCCAGTTGGCTCAGGGTTTCCAATACCATGGTAGCCAGTCCGCCCTGCAGACAGTGCTCTTCCACGGTCAGCAAGTAACCGGTAGCGGCAGCCTGGGCCAGAGCCTCACGGTCCAGCGGCTTGAGGAAGCGCACGTCCCAGACCTGGCACTCCAGGCCCCAGGAAGAGATGGCTTCGGCGGCCAGCAACGAGGCGTAAACCATAGGGCCCAGCGCCAAAATGGCGGCGTGCTGACCCGGCCGCAGCAGGTGGCTGCGACCGGCCGGGGCCGGTCCTTTGCTGAGGCCTGTCAGCACAGCCGGGGCCTGGATCAAGCGCACCGCCACCGGAGTCTGAGTGGCGTAACTCAGTTGCGTCAATTGAAGCGCCTCGTGCACATCGGCCGGGCAGGCCAGCGCCAGGCCGTGCACCTGACGCAGCAGAGCCAGATCGCGCAGGCGCGAAGGAGCCAGGTGGGCCTGACCGCTTTCCCAACACAAGCCTGCTTCCAGAATCAAGACAAGGCAACCCGGCGGCAGGCCGGGTAAAAAGTCCGGGAGCGCCGCTCCGATGAATCCGGCGCTGATGGCCAGGATCGGGAAAAAGCCGGCCTGGTGGATGCCCCAGGCCGCGCTCCCGGCCTGCTCGGGATGCACGGCCAGAGCACCCGCCGGTGGCTGGCCGGCGCACCAGAGCAGGCGCGCCTGGTCGGGAATCTGCAGTTGCTCGAGAAAGGCGGACTCCAGGCTGTCGCCGAGCTGGAGTCGGGCGGCCGGGCGGCCGGCCAGCTCCGGTTGAGCCATGGTCGGACCGTAGAAATGCACAAGCCGCCGCCCGCTTCCCTCCATGAAGGCTTCCAGGCGCTCGGCGGCCGGCTTGGGTTCTTCCAAAGCAAAACTGCCCCAAAACTCCAACTGAAACTGGCGCAGCCAGCTGGACCAGGCGTAGGCGGGCTCCCTGGCTTCGCGCTGAAACCAGCCGCCGCTGGCGGGCACCGGGGCCAGATAACCGGCCGGGTCCAGTAAGATGACGAGCAGCCAGGGCAACGGCTCGGCCAACTGCTGAAGACGGCGCAGGCGCTCCAGATCGTGGGGAGCCTCCAGAACCAGCAGGAGAGGCTGGTCTTGCTTTTGAGCCAGGAAGAAGGCCTGCATCTGCTGGGCCCAGACCGCCACGGGCTGAACCGGAATTTCGAACCAGGCCGCAGGAGCCTGGGCCAGCTGGCGCGCCAGCGGGGAGGCGGGCCAGAGCAACCAGCACAGCTCCCACTCGGAGAGCAAGTCGGCCAGGGCCTGGCGGGCCCGTAAATAAGCGGCGCTTTCGGCCACTAGGTGGTTCGCGTGAGCAGGTAGGTGGCCAGAGCCCTGAGCGGCTCGGCCGCCTCGCCAAAAGACTCCAGATTGGTCAGGGCTTCCTGGACGGCCTCGGCGGCCATCTTGCGCGATTCTTCCAAACCGAAGAGGGCGGGATAGCTGACCGCTTCCGGATCTTCCATGTGATCGAGAATGTCGTCTGTGATCTGAAAGACCAGGCCGATCTTTTCGCCGTAGACGGTTAACTGCTTGAGTTGCTCGGGCGTGGCCCCGGCTACGATAGCGCCGCAGCGAACCGAGCCTCGGATCAGGGCGCCAGTTTTAGCAGCATGAATCTTCTTGAGTTGGGGGCCGTCGATCTGCCCTGATTTCTGGGCGGCCAGATCGATCACCTGACCACCCACCATGCCAGGATGTCCGGAAGCCGCCACCAGTTCCCGAACCAGGGAGCGCAGGGTGGCCGCCGAGAGATCGGCGGGACTCTGCATGGCCACTTCGAAAGCCCACAACGAGAGGCCGTCGCCCGCCAACAGGGCCACGTCTTCCCCGTACACCTTGTGATTGGTGGGCCGGCCGCGGCGCTCGTCGTCATCATCCATGCAGGGCAGGTCATCGTGGACCAGCGAGAAACAGTGGATGAGTTCGAAAGCACAGGCAATGGGCATAGCTCGCTGGCGCTCGCAGCCGAGGGCCTCGGCGCTGGCCAGCGCCAGGACCGGCCGAAAGCGCTTGCCCCCCGGGAAGACCGAGTAGCGCATAGCTTCCACGATCGGCCCCAGGCTGTGGGGATCGGGCGCCAGATAGCGCTCCATCGCCTGGTCCACTTCCTCGGCGCGGGCCTGCAGGTATTCCTTGAGGTTGAAGGTGGAAGCCCGGCTCAAGCGGAGCGGTCCTGGCTCTGATTGCGGGAGAGCAAAATCTTGACGCGGTCTTCCACCGACTGCAGTTTGCCGTCACAAAAGCGGGTCAATTCAATACCTTGTTCGAAAAGCTGGAGCGATTGCTCCAGGCCCTGCTGGCCGGACTCCAGTTGCTGCACAATGCGGCGCAATTGGTCCAGTGCTTGTTCATAGCTGGTTTCAGTCACGAGAACGGTCCTCTGATTGGGAAAAAACTTGCTCTACGACGCACTGCATGCGTCCGTCGGCCAGACGGATTTCCAGTTGGTCATGGTCTTTCCTGCCGGCCACGCTGGTCACCAACTGCCCCCGATCGTCGAGACAAAGGGCGTAGCCACGTTCGAGCACGCGTTGAGGTGAGAGCGTCTGTAGCATTTGGCGCTGCTCATGCAGCTCGGTCCTTTTCGTTTCTATGGTTCTCGGCAGAGCGGCCCGCAAATTTGCTTCCAAATTACGCAATTGCTCGCGCTGCAGTTGCACCATTCCCTGGAGTTGCACGGGTTGCAGCTGGGCCTGGAGGGCTTGCCAGCGCTGCCGCTCCAGGCTGGCTCGAGCCCGCAAGGCTTCGCGCAAAGCTTGCTCAAGCTTTTCTTGCAGCCGGCGCGGCTCTTCCCAGAGGCGCTGAGGCTCTTGAAAACAGGGACGCTGGCTCAGAGCATCGAGAACCTCACGCTGGCGCTGCGTTCGCTGCAGCAACGCCTGGCGCAACCGTGCTTGCAACATATTCAGCTCCCTTAGCAATTGATCGCGCTCCGGGGCCACCAGTTCCGCCGCCGCGGTGGGGGTGGGAGCGCGCCGATCGGCCACCTGATCGACCAGGCTGAGATCCGTTTCATGCCCGATGGCCGCGATCACAGGCAAGGGATAGGTGGCCAGAAAGCGGACCAGCGGCTCACTGTTGAAAGCGATCAAATCTTCCCAGGAACCCCCACCGCGCGCCAGGATTACCACCTCCACGTTGGCCCGGGTGAGCAGGGTGAGGGCACGAATCAAACGGCCGGTAGCCTGCGGCCCTTGCACCGGCGAAGGCGAGAGAACCAGCTGCACGCTGGGATTGCGCCGTTCCAGAGTGGTGCGGATATCGTGCCAGACGGCTCCCTCTGGAGAGGTGACCACCCCCACCCGCCTGGGAAGAAAGGGAAGAGGCCGCTTGCGGCCAACTTCAAAGAGACCTTCCTGGAGTAGTTTCTGCTTGAGCTGCTCCAAAGCCACGAAGTATTGACCCACTCCGTCCGGTATCAACTGTTCCACAACAAACTGCAGTTGACCGCGAGGAGAATAGACGACCAGACTGCCCTGAGCCAGCACGTTCATGCCCTCGGTGGGCGCAAAATCCAATAGCTGGCGCTGTTTTGACCAGACCACGGCGGTGATCAGGGCCTGCCGGTCCTTGAGGGTAAAATAGAGGTGACCCTGAGGCGAGGCGGAGAGCTGAGCCACTTCGGCCCGCACCCAGACCTGGCGAAAATCCCGACTCAGCCGGGTGCGCAATTGCCCCAACAGCTGAGAGACGGAACGAGCTTGAATCAAGGCGTCGGTTTTGCGGTGGGGCTTCCTTGAGGCGCCGGAGCCTTGTCCGGAGCAGTCTTGGGCGCGGGAGCACTCTTAACATCCTCGAAGGGGTCGAAGGCCGCGCCGCGCACCGGATCCAACACCTGGAAGACGGTGTGCTTCTCACTGGTTTCGCCAATCATGACGCGGGGCACGCCATCGCTGTCATAGAACGCGTAGCCGCGAAAACCATCGGGCAGGTTGGCCGCGGAGGCCATCGTGCCGTAACGCGCCTGCAGAAACTGGGTTCGCCCTTGTGGATCAACGGTAATGGCGGCCGAAAGCTGGTCTTGATCGCTCAGCAGGGTCACCGCTCGAGTGGTGCTGGTGCGCAGGTCGCTGTAGGTCTGGTGCACCAGGATAGCCCCCAACATCAACACCAACACCAGTCCCAACAATCCTACCCGCTTCAGGCCCTCGTTCTGCGCTTCCAGGTAGGCGATCCGCTCCTCCAAAGTGAGTGGGGTAGCCGAAGGGGCGGGTTCTTCCGTGTCAGGGGCAACTTCTTCGGACAAGAGACCTCCAAATGATTGTGCTCCTGGCGACTTCTCGCTACCAGGAGTCAGACCTGCCTAGTAGGCAAAGCGGCGGCGGCGCTCTCGGCGGTGGGCTTGCTCGAAAGCAACCAGAGTCCAGCAGGGCAGGCTGATGCAGCCCAGTACCGAGGAAACGCCGGCGACAACGACAGCCACCAGCGCCGTGGTCGCACTGAACAGCAACATTTCGCTCAGATCTATGCGAGATCTGCGCTGCGCCCGGCGCAAGCTGCGCCACAGGCCCGGAATGACTCCCACCGCAGCGACCGCGGCCAGCCAATGGCCGGGCTGCACCAGGCAGAGCAGGGCGGGCACCAGGTAAATGCCCAGGTAGAAGCCCAGGCGGGTCATTTTCAGTTCGATGCGTTGAAGGGAATTCGATAACATTTCTTCCTCCGTGAATTCGTCTCAATCTTTCATCGAAAGTTAGTTCGCCCACCTGAAAAATATCTGAAAGTTTTCAGGGGTTCAGACCAATGCTCACCTGAGCCAGGAAACGATCAAGTTCCGCATCGCGCGCCGGGCGACCGCGCCAGCCAACGTAGCCATCGGGACGGATCAGGATGGCTCCCGGGCCGCCACCCCAAGTCCGGCGCACTCGTCCCTCGGCGTCGTGGAGGCAAACCACCGACTCCGGCGGCTGCGGTCCATCCGGCTCAGCGATGGCCAGACAGTGAATCTGGCACCCGAAGGCGGCGCGTAAATGCTCGGCCAGGGCCGCAAATTCCGCCCAGTTCCCCCCGTAGCCGATCAATTGGAAGTCTCCATGGCGGAGAAATTCGAGCAGGCGCAAACTGGCCGCCAGACCGGGCCGGCGTAGACCCTGGAGATAGTCCAGGCGTTCCCCCGGAGCGGCTCCGGCATGGCCTTCAGGTATCGAACCCAGGGCTAACCCGCAGTCCCGGTAATTGACGAAGAATTGGGTATTGGCGCGCTCTTCCGCCTCCTCATCCCGGTCTTTTCGGGCGGTCATATCCTTCATTCGCCCGGCCGTCAGCTCGACCACTTCCCGACCGACCTTGTGCCGTTCTTCGTGGTAGCTATCGAGCAGGCTGTCGAGCGCTTCACCACGCAACACGGCGGCCAGCTTCCAGCCCAGGTTGTAGGCGTCTTGCAGGCCCGTATTCATGCCCAAACCGCCGATGGGCGGATGGATATGGGCGGCGTCGCCGGCCAGGAAACAGTTGCCTTCGCGATACTTGTTGGTCAGGCGGTGACTGATGCTGTAGTGCGAGGCCCAGCGCAGATTGTCGAGGCTGGTGCCTGCGGGCAGCACGGGCAGGCATACCTGACGCAGCATGTCCATCGGTTCCAGCGGGTTTTCCACCAGTTCAGCAGGCAGCGCCAGACTCAGACGATAGCGCTTTTCGTTGCCAGGAATGGGCACCACCACGACGACGTTGGTCAGTTGGCCGTCCTGGTTGAGCGGGATGAATTTGTGGATTTCCGTGTGAGAAAGCTGCCAGTCGATTTCGACGTCACCCAGGAAGAAATGCTGGTCGAACTTCTCGCCTGCGAAGGCCAGACCCAAAGTTTTGCGCACCAGACTGTGGGCCCCGTCGCATCCCACCAGATAGCGACACAGTTCTCGCTGAGCGCCGGCCGGCGAGGTCCATTCCACCTCGACACCGCTCATGGTGCGCTGGAATGCGTTGACCTGACTGGACCATTCGATGCGGCCGCCCCGCCGACTCAGGTCCCGCTCCAAAATCTCCTCGGTGTCAAACTGGCCCATGGCCATCGGGCTGTAGGGATATCGATCGGAGGGAATCTCCTGACGAGCCACCCGCTTCCCGTCCACCACCGTATTGGAGGCGGTGAAGAAGAGCCCGTGGGCCAGCGCCTCGCCGAGAAGGCCCATCTGATCGAAAATCTCGAGGGTACGGGGCGAAACGCCCAGGGCTTTACACCAGTATTCCCGGCCGCTCCGGCCTTCCAAAAGGCGGTAGCGCACCCCTCGTCGCTGCAATTGATTGGCCAGCATCAAGCCGACCGGTCCCGCCCCCACGATAATCACGTCAGTAGCCATCTACATACCTCGATACATCTCCAACCAGTTTGGCCACCTCACTGGCGTAGAAGCCGGCGCTATTGAAACAATTGATTTCCACCAGATAAAGCTGGTTTGCGGAGCTGGCCACGTCCAGCACGAAGACGGGAGCGGGTTGCCAAAGGCGCGCCAGTCCCTGGGCGAAGGCGGCCACTTCGGCGGGCACTCCCGGGTAGACGTCCAGGCGCTGGCGCGTGCGATAGTGCGAGCCGGTGGAAACCTTTCCGTCCACCATAAACAGGCGCCATTCGTGGGAAATGCCCACCGGCTCGGCCACCAGGATCTCGGTGTCCGGTGAGAGCATGGTTTGCTCCAGTTCCCCCACCCATTTCTGAATCTCGCCGAAGGCCATGACTTCGCCGGCGAAAGCTTTGTCATCGTGAATCGGGCGCAGAAAGAAGAGCCGGTCCATTCCGTAAGATTCCGCAGCCAACGCGGCCAGCGTGGTTTGCCGAGCTTCCCCGTTCAAACAGTGGCGGCCGTAGGCCTGTCCCCACTCGGAAAACGAAAACCGCTGAGGATCAAAAAAGACGCCGGGACTCCACTTGCCAACTTGCCAGATGTTGCTCATGCAACTCGTCGATCCATAAAAAACGGTCGGCTGACCGGAATCGAGAGCGGGCGGCTGATTGGAAAACGGAATGGTCTCGAAGGTGACCGCCGGCTGACCGTGCTGGCGGCAGGCCGCCAGCAGCTTTTCCACGTCGGCGGCATTTACCAGATTGCTCTGGATGGCCCAGCGCAACACCTAGTTGTCCACCTTGAAGTGGACGCCGCCCCAAAAGAAGGCCCGGGCAAACTTCTTCAGCTTGTGCACTCACGCCGGTTTCGCCAATCCCGCCTCGCTCCTGCCTCCCCGCCTGGCCGGCAAATTTGTCGGCCAGCTTGAGCCCGGCACGAGTAGAGGAGAGGGCTGAGCGGGACGCGAGCAGGCTCGGCCTCTCGGGGCAGGCCAGCGCAACGGCTGCCAAGATTCAGGATAGGCGCCCTGATGCTCGGCTCCATTGCTCAAGGCAGAACAGAACAAGCAGGAAGCCCATGATGTTCTTGCCCATCCAGGACGGCGGCGGTTCAAAAACAGTGACGTGAGTCATACATGGCGGTCAGACGACTTTGTTAGACTGAGCCCATGGATTTGTATTCAGAAAGTCGCTCGCTGGTCCTCGACCTCTGGCATCAGGATATTCTCAAGCGCACGCCTCCCGCCCAGCCCTGGATCGAGGCTCACGTGGCTCCCATGATCGTGGAGATTGGGCGGGATTTATTGCTGCCGCTGGTCAGCGCCGAAAAAGAGCCACCCATCGTGACCGCCTTCGGGCGGCACCGCCGGGTGCTCTGGGAGCGGGAGCAGATGACGCTGCCCAAAATGACCTGTAAAGATAACTTGAACCTGCCGCGCACTCTGGTCAAGGCCAACTGGAACGAGTTCGTCTTCGCCCAATTCACCGTGGTGCCCCACTCCATCTTCGTGCCCGGCGAAGCGCCCAAATGGGCCAACGACATCTGCCTGCGCGCCCCCGGTGGATTCTGGATAGCCAACGGGTGGGAGCACTGCTTTAGCGGCAAATTCCTGACCATTCCCGATTTTGTGGCCCAAAAGGTGTGCGTTCAGTTCGAAACCTTCCGCCAGTCCTACCGCACCCCGCGCTAAGATTCATTTGGGCTGTTTCGCGACCAGGTAGTCCTTCACCTTATCGTAAACGCCTTTGGGCAGGACGTTCTTGCGCCAGAGTTCGTCTTTGGACTTGTAAGGACGGGCCGCTATAATCTTCTTGGAATAGGCCTCGCCGAGGCCCGGGACGGTTTGCAGCGCGGCCTGATCAGCCTTGTTAATATCGACGATGGCGATTTTCTCGCTGGAGGCGGGCTTGGCCAGGCCGCTCGGGTGCCAGTGGGGCGCGGGAACAAAGAGAGCCACCCCTAAAAACAATGCGGTCATCAGGTTTTTCATGGTGACGGGTAATTCTGGAATCCAGGATGGGATTCCTGGAGGCGAATCGAACGCTCCCCTATGAAGTTCTGGTCCCTTTGTTTTGCCCTGGCCTGTCTGGCCGCTCCAGCCGGCGCCTGGGATTTTCGTGGTCATCGAACGGTGGTGGCCGTCATGAATGACTATCTCGGTTCGGAGACGCGATCCTGGGTGGAGAACTGCCTGGCCCAGCACCCCGATCCGCGTGTCCAAACTCTGGAAACGGCCTGCACCTGGCCCGACACGCTGCGCGAAGAGCGGCCCGATTCCATGGGATGGCACTACATCAATATCCCCTTCGGCCCGGGCGGCGGCCCGGAAGCCTCCGCCGAGGGTCAGGTGGTCTGGGCTATCGAGCATTTTCGCCAGCAAGTCGAAACCAGCGCCGACCCGGTGCAACGCGCCGAAGGACTGGCCTATTTGATTCATCTGATCGGGGATATTCATCAACCCCTGCATGCCTGCAATTATTATGGTCCCGGCTATGAAAGCGGCGACCAGGGCGGCGGCAAAGTGCCTTTCGTCACCCCCTGGAGCAGCAATCTCCACCAATACTGGGACAGCGCCGGCCAGGAGCCGGAGATGACGGTCGAAGAACTGAAATCCCTGGCCGTGCGCACCGGTGGCGGGCCCGACGCCCATGAAGTCAACTTCAAGCTGTGGGCTGACGAAAGCCATGGCTTCGCCATCAACGTGGCCTACCCCGGCGGCGCTCCTCCCGCCGAACTCACCCCGGAATACAGTGAACGGACTCGCCAATTGTGCGCGCGGCGGTTGTTTTTGGCGGGGTTGAGGCTGACTTATGTGCTGGAAAAACTGGGGCCGGGTGCCAGCTATCACTAAGCAAATTCAGGTCGTGAGCGCGGCCAGCCCGGCCTACTTCCGCAGTTTGCTGCAGTTGCTGCTCAGTTTGCGCCGGCATGGCTATACCCGTTGCATTGTCTATGATTTGGGATTGGCAGATTCCCAACGCTGCCGGCTGCTGCGCGAGTTCGGGTGGGTTCAGTTACGTTCGCTGCCGGAGGGTCCGGCGCACCTGAGCGATTGGTCCAACTATGCCTGGAAGCCCACCGCCCTGGCGGAAGTTCTGGAAGAGTCCGAGCTTCCCGTCCTGTGGCTGGACAGCGCCTGCGTATTGGTCCATTCCCTGGACCCGGTGGTGCAGCACCTGCTGAGCCACGGGCTGTGGGTGCCGCTGGCCGGGCGCGGGTCGCTGGTGGAGCGAACCCATCCGGTCATGCTACGGGAGATGGCTGTGGAAGAGTCGATTCGCAACCAACGCTTTCGGGCCGGCGGCGTGTGTGCTTTTGACCCGGGCCAGCCCGGTACGCGAGAACTCGTCCGGCATTGGCGCGAGTTGGCCTGGGATGCGCGGGTGCTGGCGCCACCCGGAAGTAACCGGCATAACCATAGATACGATCAGGCTATTTTGACGATCCTGCTGCGTCGTTCGGCCATGGATCCATCTCAGGACGAAATCGACATTTCCAGTTCTCGGCCGATTTCGTTTTTGCGCACCCGCAATAAGGTGGCGAACTGGATGCCCCTGGCCCTGGATGGCGCCGTGCGGCTTTATTTCGCGCTGCGGCGCCATCTTGACGTCTTGATCTGGAAATGGCGGGATCGGGCCGGCCAAACCCGAAACCGGCGGCCATGATCGAAGCGCTATTTCTCGACGTGGGCGGAGTTCTGGGCACCAATGGCTGGGGGCGCGACAGCCGCAAGCTGGCCTGCCAAAAGTTCGGACTGGAAGAGGCCGAGGTGGATGAACGCCACCGCATGACCTTTGACGCCTATGAAATCGGCAAGCTCACCTTGCCGCACTACCTGGAACGGACCGTGTTCTACAAGCCGCGAGACTTTTCGCAGCAAGATTTCATCGACTTCATGATCAGCCGATCCCAGCCCTACGGGGATATGATCGAATTCGTGAGCTCTATCAAGAAGAAATACGGGCTCAAAATTACCGTGGTCAGCAACGAGGGACGCGAATTGACTCTCCACCGGGTGGAGCATTTCAAGCTGCGCGACTTCGTGGATTCCTTTATATTTTCTTGCTTCGCCCGCTTTCGCAAGCCCGATCCCGACATTTTCACACTGGCCTTGAATATCTCGCTGCACCAGGCCGAGCGCACCCTTTATGTAGATGACCGCTCGTTATTTGTGGAAGTGGCCCAGGGCTTCGGAATGCAGGGATGCGTCCACGATCACAAAAACCTGGACGCAACGCGCCAGGTTTTTGCAAAGCACGGTCTGACTCTGTAAGCTCTTACAGCTTGCCCTGCAAGGGAACGGTGATGGTGGTGCTTCCCGACCCGATGGTGAAGGGGCCTTCGGCGACACCGATCAGGGTAGGCGTGTTTTTGTTGACCTGCCAGTTGGCGTCATCGGCGCGGTAGGCTTCCATATCCTTGATGTCGCCTTCACCGATGATGCGGCGGGAGGGATAGTTGCGGTAGTGCTCGTCGAGAAACAGGGCGCCGTCACTGTCTTTGAGGATTTCCGCGCCGAGCACGAAACTGTTGCTGGTGCCGTAGAGACCATTGCCCAGGCGCTCAAAACCGGTGGTGGCCACTTCGTCAGCTTCAATCGTGCCGTTGATGGGGCGGTCGATCACTTCTTGCTTGTTCCAGAACCAGCCCTCTTTGTGGCTGACCTGCTTGTCGGTCCAGAAGCCAAATTCTTTTTCCACTGCGAAGCGCTGGATGGGGCGGTCGATATGCTCAGCTGGTTTCCACTGGTCATCCGGGCCGCGGCGCACAATCATGGGCTCGCTGGCGTCGGGTTTGTGGTTGCCGTTGGTGTCGAGACGGTAGACGGTCTTGCCCTGGAATTTATCGCTGAGGATGCGGTTGCTAGAAATCATGATTGGCTCCTGTTTTCTCTGTGTGTATCGTCACACTATCCACAGTCCCGATTGAATGGGTTAACCGGTTGTTACGGGTTAGACAAGCCACTCTATCGATAATTTTTCAGCGGGCTTGCCTAGAATTGACTGAGAGCAATTTAGAGACGATACAAAGGGGAACCCAAATGCACATCAGCAACGAATTTCGCGCCAGCCATAACATCATCGCCGCCTATAAGATTCTGCGGGACGCCGAAGCGAAGGCGGACTTTTCGCTGGGCTGGGGCCCACCGTTAAATACGGCTCCGACCGACGTGATCGACATCAACGGGGACGGTCAGGCCAACTTTACAGCCGTGGAGAAGGACGGTGACGGGTACAAAAACGGCGGCCGGGTGGTGTTCGACGAACCCAGTCTGGTCGCTCCCAGCTACAAGGAAATCGAGGGAGTAGCCCGGGAAGCCGGCAAGGAAGTTTTGACGCAGGAAGATTTTGGCCAGGGGCTGTTTTTGGCCCGCCTGGGCGCCGAGGGCAAGGACGAAGTGAACGAAGTGCGCGCCGACTTGAGCAGCGCCGAATTTTTCCTGGCCTCGCGCCAGCCCTGGGATCCCGGCCTGCGTTACGCGGTCGACACCAAGGCCGGGGAGTTTTTGCTCTACAAGTAGCCGCTCGACCTCAGCGGGGAAGCAAGAATAGAGCCGTGAAGATGACCACGGCCGCCACCGCCATGACCACCGTATTGACGAGTTTGTTGGTCTGCCGGGAATTTCCAATGGCCATGGCCTGGCCATTCACCACCGTCAGCGAAGTGTCGGGCTCCTTGACCAGGCATTCCACCCCCAGGGACCTGGCCACCGCGTCGGCTTGCTGTTTCGCCCTGCGGAAAATCTCCTGGTCCCCGGCCCCGGTCAGGGACCAAGTCTTTTGCACCTCTCCGACCGGCAGCAAAGATCCGTCAGGTAAGGCCAACACCGGCTCATAGTGGACCTCTTTGGTGGCCCAGTAACGCACCCCCGTGGCCAGAATCTGACGCAGAGAGATTTCTCTAGAGCGAAACTGCCCTCCAAAGAAGCGGTAGGAATACTGAAGAATCCCGGCTTCTTTGTAGAGCCGTAGAGACACCCGTAAGCCCAGGGACAGAGTCCAAAAGACCAGCAGCAGGCCAAGAAAAACCTGCATGAAGGAGACAAAAGGTTCACCTCCTTTGGAAGCGGCGCCGCCAAAGGCCAGGAAACCCATGCCCGCGCTGAGGAAATAGAAGAGGACGGGCGGCACGGAATATCTGAAGCTGGTGATTTCCATCCTCAGATATTCAGCTTGAACTCAAGCGATCTCCTCTTCAGCCTCGGTATCGTCTCCGGAAGGAGTCCCCAGCAGAACTGCCCAACGCGTAGTTCATGAATCCTGAACTACGCAAACTGATCGAATCCGGACCGATGTTCCACCTCAGCACCAGCAACGCCGACGGCTCCCCCCAGGTCAGCGTGATCTGGGCTCTGCTGGATGGCGACGACCTGCTCAGCGGCCACATGGGCTGGTACGCCAAGCTCAAGAACATAGAGCGCGATCCCCGCGTGGTGCTTTCCTTCGACGCTCCTCGCGAAGCCGGCGTCTTCCTCAATCAATACGCCGTTCTCCACTGCCGAGCCAGCATCGAAAAGGGGGAGCAGGCCTGGGACTTGCTCAACCGCCTGGCCAAAATCTACATGACCCCCGACTCCGAATTCCCCGTCCCCCGGGGCCCCGGCTACCTTGTGCGGTATCACGTCGAGCGGGTCGGCGGGGTCGGCCCCTGGAGCAGTTGAGGCACATTGACGCCGGTGATAGAGGGTGGTATCAATAGAGATATGGAAGTTTCTTATTGAATAAATAAAAGAATCAGCCAAAGTTCAAGACTGGGTTTGACCGGAGGGATTGGTGATGTTCAAGGTCAGTCCTAAAGTTGGAGGCTTTGCCGGCATACTGGAACAAGTGGAGCCCGGTGACCGCTCGATCCTGCAGGCCGCTTACGAAGAAAGGCGCGTCGCTCTCGGGTTGGGGGAGTTAAGGCGAATGGTCAAATATAAATTGACCGAGGAAGCCTTGACGGCTGGAGCCATGCGGCTCGCCGCTCAGGGTCTGTTGATTTCTGAGGATGGACTTTGGCGCTTAAGCTGGGAAGGCATCGGCGTGGTCAACTGGCTCCTGCAGACCAGCCTGTCCACCGGCGCTCTACCGGAGCCCCGGCTTCAGGAAAACGGTGACGAAGTCTCGCTCGTTCCATGCGACCAATACCGCGCCTTCTTTGGTGCTCCGGGATACTGCTGGTGTGGGCACCCGCGCGCCCGGCACGCGGGTGAAAAGCACAACGGTCAGGAAGTGCTGGCTCGAGATTTTCCGCCCGCAACGCCCTGAGTTTCGAGCGGGGCCGCGCCGACATCAGCCACCGGAACGATAGGACCCGGGCAGCCGATCAACTGCATCGGCTGCATGGTCCCATTCTTATATTCATGCAGTTCGAAGGAGCCGGGAGTGATGGAGAAATAGCGCACCCAGCCGTTTTCCACCCATTGATACACACCGGGAAACTTCCGCGCGGCCGCCAGAGCCGTTTCCGGGGTCTGCTGAACCAGTAGAAAAAGCCGCACGGGTTCGTGTACCTCGGTCATCTGGCTGGGCAAGCCGGTCAACAGGTCCCCCTCGATGCCGTTGACCACGGCGATCAAGCCGTTCACGTTGTGGGGCAGTTTGCTGCCGGCTCCGTAAACTCGGCAGTCCAGGCGGGAGAAATAATACTCCAAATTGATGCCGCCGCAGACGGGAACCACGGCCGTAAGAATATTAGCCAGAATCTCCCCGGTAGGATCCAGTTCGGGATCATAGGAGTTGAGAAACAGGCGGCGCTGAAAGTCTATCCCTCGCGTCAGGCCGCGCCGCCCCACAATGGCGCCGGAGTTGTTGGAGTGATTCAGCTCCGGACGAGGTTCGAAAATGGCTGTGGAACGGCGGCGCACTTCCAGCAGCGCTTGCTCGGGAGAAACCGCCGGATCGACCAGGGCGAAATCCCGGCATCTCTCTTGAGCATTGGCTCCTAGAGCCTTGAGCATATCTTTTTGGAACTTCGCGAACTTGGCACGCAAAGCCGGCGGGATTTTGTCGACCTCGTAGTACTGCACCTCATCGCGCGTGGTATCGTGCAAGGCCCCGACAAACCAGGTGGAGTCCTTGATGTCGATGCCTCGTTCGCGGACCAACTTGCGCACGTCGGGCCGATTGGTCATCAGCGCGAAAGCTCGGGCATTCGGGGCGCCCGGCTTGCCCGAACAGGCTCCGCAATCATAGGCGGCAAAATAAGTGTTGTTGACACTGCTGGCGCCGTGCCCGAATAAGACGATCAGTTCGGCCAGAGGCCGCCGGCTGGCGCCGGTCGCTCGGAGCAGTTGGTAAACCCGGTCGGCCATTTCCGCAGGCGAGTAGCCAACAATATAGCCGTCCTCCAGCTCATCCGAGGTCCGCTCGATCTGGAGTTCTCCCTCCTGCTCCAAGCGCAGCAGCGAGCTGGAGTGCAAGGGACTCATAGTGGGGTGGAAGATAGACAGGGCCAGGCGAAAGGCAGCGCCCAGACCGAGCGTCTGAGTGATTAGAAAGCCACGGAGGAGCGTGTTGGAATCGGCACTGTGGCCAAAATGAAAGAGCTTCGACCACCAACTCCGGGGAGCAACTTTTTGAGCCGGGGTCGACTCACGGATCAGGTGCCGGGGGTTCACCGGCACAGGACAGTGCTTGAAGGGAAAGGCGTCATGGCTGCCTTTGAAGACGCAATCAACGCCGAAAAAACCTGCCCAGGTAAAGGCCTGAATGGTCGGTTCCGTCCTCTCCAAGTGGCGCAGCAAGGCGCACTCTCGGTCGTCAATACAAAAAAACGCTTGAACTTCCGGATCCAGAATGGCCCCTTGGGCCTGGTGTCCGCTGACCTCTCGTAACACCCTGTAGATGTAGGTCCGCTCATAGGCTTCGTGCCAGAGCATCTGCAGTTGTTCCGTCTCCGTTGGTTCGAGACGATAGTCGGACTCTACCGGCAGGGGCGGCAATTCTTCCCCGGGAGCCAGTAGCGGCTGAAAATTCTCGCCCAGTTTGCCGCACACGGCGGCGTATTCGGCGATCAGCTCCAGAGCACAAAACTCCAACAAACTGACTTTTCGCTGCAGCACCAGACTGTGTGGCTGAGTTTCCACCATGCGAACCATGCCGGACCAACCTGGATGCGCCAGCGACATTTCCAAGAGATAGCGCCCAAAATACTTCTCGTTTCCCACAAATCGGGTCAGAATTTCCAGAATGGCCCGGGCCGGCTCCATTTTTAGAAAGCGCCGGGAGCTTTGACTGGAAAAGGGTTCCAACGGGACCCACGACTCCTCGACGATACGCAGGACCGCTTCATAAAGCGGGACCTGGGTGTGGGGCATGCGCCAGATGGAAACTCCCTGATCGAGAAACTGAGATAATATGCGAAACACCTGGGGATGGCTGTGGAGCTTCAGAGCCAGTCCATGGCGCTCGCGCCAGCGCGAACGCAAACCTTCTTTGGCCACCCCTCGCGGTAAGGTTTCGTCGGGAAGTTGAGCGTTCAGCATCCGGTCCCGCAGCCGCGAGATCTCCAATTCACTGTCCGATTGCTCAAGCAAGACGCTACGCAACCCCTGGTCGTCTATGCGCCGGCTCTGAAAATAGCTGCGATACTCGGAGAGCGGCAGAAAGGCTCGAGCGGCGTACATGCGCGACGCGGTCAGGCAGCCGGCGTAGAATTCCCGATCTTGGTAAGCATGCAGGGTGTTGTGATGAACAAATTCTTTGAGAGGTCCCTGGGCAGGTAGCCAGCGGGCGATCTCTTCCACTGTTTCAGTCATTTCTTCAATTGTCATAAAGCAACTATATCGTAACACGATATAATGAAAACCAGCGTCAAGGAATCGAGAGGTGCTCGCCTGATGGTCAGCAGACGGCTGGAATTCCCTAAGATCACCAGCAAGGCGGCCAACATGAGCAAGGCCGCCGAACGGGCCGAGAACTGGCCGCCCAGCGTAAGCGCAATGGCTCCCCCGTAGTACAGCGCGCACAGTCCAAGGTTCTGGAAAAGCACCCGGCGGTAGTACCGCGCGTAATCCAGGACAGCGAAGAAGGCGGACAGGTCGGAGTGCGTCTGTTGGAAATCAACCTGAGCGAAGTTGTTGACTCTCTGGCCGACACGGTAGCTCACCGTGGCCCGACTGAGAGCCAGCGTATCGTTCAAGCCATCCCCGATGAAGAGAGAGCGCCCCCCCACTTTGCGGGCTTTCTCCTCGGGAGAAAGTCCGCCGGTATATTGAAGTTGAGGGACTAACAGCTTCAAGTACTCGCCAGCTTGCGGTCGGGGGTCTCCCGAGAGCACTTCTAGCGAAGGAAAATGTCCGGCCAGCTTCTGGAGAAAACGGATGGAACGCTGATTGGCGTAATGGCTGGGAGTCAGACATGCGACCAACTGGCCGTTATAGGCCACCTGAGGCCGCAAATCGTCCGTTTTTACTCCCAAAACAAATTCAGACTCCCCCACCACCAGTTGCTTTCCTCCTGGGAACCAGGCGCGCGCCCCCCGGCCGGCAACTTCCTCAAATCGCTCCAGGCGGGGTTCCCCCTGAGTGGGCAGGCGGAGAGCCTGAAGAATGGGGTGCTGGCTATGCTGGGCCAGTTCCGCCAGCAGCGGCAGCCATTCGGAGGTGGGCGCCCGAACCTCCTCGATCAGGCATTCGACTTGCTCCAGAGTGCCTGTCTTGTCCAGGAAGACCCGATCGATGCCGGTCAAATCGAGAAGCGCCTCCGCGCGCGAGAGGAGGATACCGCGGCGGCTCAACTCCAGGTGAGCGATTTGCTGGGCCAAAGGGTGGACGCTGGCCAACAGCCAGGGGGCAAATGCCAGCATAGCCACCAGTCCGGATTGGAGGTTGGGAGATTCAGCGGTAACCACAGCCACCATCGAAGCCAACAGAGCCAGACCACTGAGGCGGCCTTGAAGACGAGCCAGGCCGGCGGAGAACGGATGCCGGGCGGGAGGATGGCAGACTGCCTTTTCCACCCAGTCGTCGATCTGGCGCTGCCCGAGCGGTTGGCAGACCGCCAACTTGAGCTCAGAACAAGCGATCGTTCCGGCGCGAATGGGGTCCCCGGCGAGAACTTCTTCGACCAGGTCCTCTCCGGTTATCAAGTGGCGATTGACCTGAGCCGTGCGGCTCAAGGAGATTCCGCCACAGGGGATGGTTTCGCCAACTGAAAAGCAGAGGCGGTCCCCCTGGCGCACCTGCTCCGTCGATATCGAACGTAATTTGCCACACTTGAGCTGAGCGACGGAAGGCGCCTGGCGAATCTGGAAGAGAATGCGCTGCGCCAGATTCCCGGCCACCACCGACCCCTCCAATTTTCGGGACACCAGCAAGGTGGCCAGAATGAGCGCGCCGGATTGGGCAAAGTGGGAGGGCTGCCCTTGAACGAGCTGAGCCGCGCCAGCCGCGGCCGCGGCCATTCCGCCAAGCCCGAAGAAAAGGTCCAGATTGAAGTGCCGGGACCAGAAAGCGCGCCAGCCGGCCACCAGAAAAGGCCCCACGCTCAGCAGGATAGATGGAATACTGAAGGCCGCCGCCAAAACGGACAGCCAGTAGTGGAACCAGGGCTCCCAAGCTCCCCAATAGCTCAACAACTCGACCAGGGCGGCCGAAAGCGCGAAGCTGCAGCTGACCAGCACCAGGGAGAGAGGAATGGGCTCGCGAGATTCGAGCTGAGAGTAACCGGGCCAGCCCCGCGGCTGGTGGCGAATACCAAAACCAGCCCTCTCAATCGAGGCCCGCAGGCGTTCCTCGGTCCAGGCGTCGGCCGTGGCCGAGAACTGAACGACCATCGTTTTGCTCAAAAAGCTGACTTCCGCCGAACTCACGCCGGCTACGCGGCGCGCCTGGACTTCAACCACTCGGGCGCAGTAACTGCACCACATGCCCGAGATAAAGTAGAACACGGACTATCCCTGCCCGGGGGACTTCGGGCCGAAAGCGAATCGGCACACTTTGCCGCCTCGGACCATACATTCCAGATGATCCACCGGCTTACCCGATAGCCGTTGCAACAGAGCCAGGTCAAACTGACAGACCTCGGGGAAGCGTTCCGCCAGGTGGTGAAAAACGCAGTTGCTGGCGACGATCTCCTGGCCTTCAACCTGAGCTTCATAGCCCAACTCCGTCATCAACTGAGCGATCCGCTGGGAGCGGCTCTCGGGTGAGAGCGCGGCCAGTTCCGCGGCGTAAGCATTCGAGACGGACGCCCCGAGGGTTTCCAGCAACTGAGAAAGTCCCTGGCTCCCCTTCTCTCCCTGAATCGCGCTGAGAAGCAGCTCCGCGAACCACGAATACTGGCGCGGAAAGAGTTCGCGGCCTCGCGGTGTCAACTGGAATGACTGGCCGGGGCGGCCACGCGTCTTCATCACCCGGCCCGGACTCACCAGTCCACTCTTCTCCAAAGCCATCAGGTGCTGGCGCACCGCGTTGCCGGAGATGGCCAGCACATCCGCCAACTCCTCGATGGTAAGCCCTTCGGATTCTCGATTCAATTCGTTCAACAGCTTCTGTTGAGTCTTGCCAAAGCTTTCAAGCATGGTCCTGTCTTCCATAGAAGCACATCCGACAACTTTGTCAATATTTTTATTAACAAAGTTACTCATGAAGGTCTTATCCCTTCTCATTCGGTAGTGGATGGCCTTTGCGAAGGAGTCAGGGATGAAAACTACAGTAATTGTGGGCAGCGGATTCAGCGGCCTCATGGTGGCGGTGAATCTTGTCCGCCAGGACTATGCCGGGCGAGTGGTGCTGGTGGAGAAACGGCCGGTTGTGGCTCAGGGGGCGGCCTACTCCACGGCTTTCCCGGGGCATCTCTTGAATGTGCCGGCCTTCGGGATGAGCGCCTATCCGGATGAGCCGGACCACTTCAAAACCTGGGCTGTCGCCCGAGGTTTCCGCGAAGACGCCTTTGTTCCGCGTTGCCTTTATGGCGAATACCTGAAGGAGCAGTTCACGGCCAGGCGGGACCGGCTGGAGGTCGTTTCCGCCGAGGCCGTTCGTGTCGAGACCGGTCAACTCTACCTGGACGACGGCCAGACCCTGGCCTGGGACCACCTGGTTTTAGCCCTGGGAAACTTCCCCCCACAGCGCCTCAAAATACCGTGCGATTCGGGCTTTTACGACTCCTCCTACTTCCAGCAAGATCCCTGGGATAGCACGGCCCGCCCTCCGGTCCAGAGTGTCCTCCTGATCGGAACCGGCCTTACCGCCGTGGACAAGGTTCTCGAGCTGGCCGAGTCCACTCGGGAAATTTATGCGATCTCTCGTCATGGATTGAGGCCGAAGGCTCATCCCAACCCGCCGCTCCGGCTTTCTCCCGAGCAGGCCATCAGGCTCGACCCCAGTCAGGGGAGCCTGTCCCTGCTCCGCCAGTTTCGAGCGGAAGTCCGCCGCACGGGCGATTGGCGCTTCACCATCGCCTCCTTGCGGGCGGCCACCAATCCCATCTGGCAAGGCTTGAGCGAGCCCGAAAAGATGCGCTTTCGCAGGCATCTCGGTTCCCTTTGGGACAACCATCGCCACCAAATACCCTGGGAAGTCAGCGACCATCTGAGCCGGTTGCAGAATCTGCATTTCTTAGCTGGCCGCCTGCACCAGTTCCAGCAAGTCCAGAACCGCGTGCGCGTGTCGTATGCGGGAGGCCAGTTGGAGGTAGATCGGGTCATCAATTGCACCGGACCCAGCGGCAACCTGAAGCAGGTGGACAGTCCCTTGCTGGCCGATCTTCTGCACCGGGGCCTGGGTAGCCTGAACCCGAGCCAGCTCGGCCTGGCCACCAATAGCGATTTTCGCCTGCTCGATTCGGATGGTCAGGCCAGCTCCAATATCTTCACCCTGGGCCCGCTGCTGAAGGGGACTCTGGGCGAAACCATCGCTGTGCCGGAAATCCGCGAGCAGGCCGTCCGGGTGGCCGCAGGCATTCTTTGCGGAGGAGACCGGTAACTTCGGGCGTAAACCATACCCAATGAAGTTTCCCGGCTGGCTGCGCCTTCTGGCCATCGTTTGTTTGATGGCCTGCGTCTATTGCAAGATGATCGATCTGGATTGCGCCCTGAGCAATCCAGCCCACTGCCAGTCCCTGCTGGAAAGCAACGACAACACCTTCGCCCACTTTGAGCTGGAACAGCCGCTCTGGACCGGTCCTCCGGTGCTTATCGTAATTTGCCTTCCGCCCGCCCCGCAAGCGGTCAGCGTGCCTGTTCCGATGCAGCGCCCGCCGGCCCTGACCGCCGACTTCGCCCTGGTCACCCGCCAGAGCCCCCTGTCGAAACGCCCCCCTCCTCAAGCGGTCTGAAACCTACCGCCCGAACCAATTGAGGAGGTCCCATGCTTTTCGTTTCTCGCCTGGCGAGAGCGGCAGCGCTTCTGGGTCTGGCCTGCCTGTGCGCAGCCTGCGCGCCGGCCCGTCCCAACGCCGCCCCGCCCCCACCTTTGCTGGAGGAAATCCGCACCAGTCCGGCCGTGCTGCGCTCGGTTCAGGATGAACTGATCGCCGCCGGCAATATCAGCGCCGACCCGGCCCGCCAGGGCCAGGTGGGCGCGCCCGCCGCCGGCCGGCTCACGGAAATTCTCGTCCATGCCGGCCAGCAGGTCCAGGCCGGCCAACCCCTGGCTCGCCTGAACAGCCCTGATTTAACCCGGGCCCGGGCCGCTCACCAGGATGCTCTGCTGCGTCTGCAGTTGGCCCAACGCACCCTGGAGCAGCGCCGCCAACTCTATCGCCTGGGTGACACCGCTCTGCGGCCCGTGGAAGAAGCCCGCAACGAACTATCCAGCGCCACCAGCGAACTGGAGATCAGTCACAGCCACCAGCAACTGACCCGCAAGAAATTGGAGCGCGCCCGCGATCTCTATGGCCACGGGATTGCCAGCCAGCAAGAACTGGAGGAAGCCGAAGCCGCCTATGAGCAGAGCCAGAGCCGGGTGCGCCAGAGCCAGCGCCAACTGGAGGTAGCCCGGCAGCACCGCCGCCGCGAAGAACGCCTGGCCGCCAGCGGCTCGCTCTCGGCCCCGCGCATCCTGGAAGCGGAAAACGAACTGGCTCTGGCCCGCGAAGAAGTGGCCCACAGCGCCGAAATCCTGCACGACCTGGGCCTCGACCCCGACAGCCAACAAGACGGTCTCTGGCTCAAAGCCTCGCGCGCCG
The DNA here is from genome assembly GCA_019637395.1 of Vulcanimicrobiota bacterium. Classification (GTDB taxonomy): domain Bacteria; phylum Vulcanimicrobiota; class Xenobia; order Xenobiales; family JADMJV01; genus JADMJV01. The sequence goes on along the minus strand of JAHBVR010000005.1, from coordinate 231,284 downwards.
GCACCGTGGTCAGCAGTCAGGCCTCCCTCGGCCAGGCCGTCACAGCCGATCAGGCCCTCTTCGAAATCCTCGATCCGGGAAGACTCTGGCTCTGGATTTATGTGCACGAACAGGACCAGGCCCGGGTGCGCCTGGGCCAGACCGTCCAGGTGGAAGTCGAAGCCCTGCCCGGCCATCGCTTTACCGGCCATCTCTCCTACCTCCCCCCGCAGGTGGAGCTCCCTTCGCGGGCTTTGCGCTGCCGGGTGGTGGTGGACAATCCCGAGTTGCTGCTCAAAGTGGGCATGGCCGCCCGGGTCCGCCTGGCCCTATCGGCTCCCCATCAGGCCGTGACCATCCCGCCCGCCGCCCTCCTGGGCGAGAATCGCATCTTCGTAGGCAATGGGGACAAATACGAAGCCCGCCAGGTGATCCTGGGCCTGCGCCGCCAGGACTGGATCGAAGTCAAGCAAGGCCTGCAGCCCGGCGAAGCGGTGGTCACGGCCGGCGCCGATCTGTTGGGGGAGTCCAGATGATTGCCTCCATCCTGCGCCTCTCCATCCGCCGGCGTGGCCTGGTGCTGGCCTTCACCGCCCTTTTTTTGGCGCTGGGCCTCTACCGCGCCAGCTTGCTCAGCATTGACGCCGTTCCCGACGTCACCAACCGCCAGGTCCAGATCAACGCCCTGGCGCCCTCCTTGGGAGCGGAAGAAATGGAAAGGCGGGTTACTTTCCCTCTGGAAATGTCTTTGGCCGGCCTCCCCCATCTCCAAGAAATCCGCTCCCTTTCGCAGTTCGGGCTATCTCAACTGACGGTGGTTTTCCGCGACGATACCGAGATCTATCTGGCTCGCCAGTGGGTGGCGGAACGCCTGGCTCAGGCTTCCGAAATGCTGCCCGACGGAGTCAAGACGGAAATGGCGCCGGTCAGCACCGGCCTGGGCGAAATCCTTTATCTGCGCCTGGCCAATCCTCAGCTCTCCCTGATGGAGCGCCGCCGTCTGATGGACTGGGTGGTCCGGCCGCAACTGCGCGGCGTGTCCGGACTGGCCGACGTCAACGTCTGGGGCGGTCAGGCCCGCCAAATTCAAGTCTCCCTCGACCCGCGCCAACTCGAATACCACAACCTCTCGCTGGACGAGGTGGTGCGCGCTGTTCAGGACAACAACGCCAACGGCGGCGGTGCCTTCATCCGCCAGGGCAGCCAGCAGCAGGTGGTGCAGGTGGCCGGCATGCTCAAGAGCCCCGAAGAGCTAGAAGCCATCAGCCTTTCTCCCACCTTGCAACTGGCGGCGGTGGGCACGGTCGGGCTCGGCCCCATGATCCGCCAGGGGGCCATCACCCAGGACGGCCAGGGCGAGGAAGTCTATGCCATCTGCCTGCTGCTCCTCGGCGAAAATGGCAACCAGGTAGTGGAAGCGGTCAAAAAGCGCCTGCCCGAGATCGAAAAATCCCTGCCTCCCGGAAGCCATCTCGAGCCCTTTCTCGACCGCGGCCGCCTCATCAGCGCCACGCTTCACACCGCCGGCCGCAATCTGCTCGAAGGGGGCCTGCTGGTGGTCGGCCTGCTCTTCGCCTTCCTGTTGCAGCTTCGCGCAGGTCTCATCGTAAGTTGCGTCATCCCGCTGGCCATGCTTTTCGCCATGTGCGGCATGGGCTATTTCGGCATCTCGGCCAACCTGATGAGCCTGGGGGCTATCGACTTCGGCATCATCGTGGACGGTGCCGTCATCATGGTGGAAAACTGCGTGCGCCGCCTGTCTGAAGGCACCATCCACAGTGAGGAAGAACGGCTGGAAGTGATCGCGTCAGCCGCCGTGGAAGTGCGTCAGGCCACTCAGTTCGGCGAAATCCTCATCCTGGCCAGCTATGTGCCCATTCTGGCCCTGGCCGGTCTGGAAGGCAAGATGTTCCGACCGATGGGTTGGACCGTAATTTTGGCCCTGGCCGGGGCCATGCTCTGCACCCTGACCGTCATTCCGGCTCTGTGCGCCTACTTTCTCAAGGCCGGGCCCGAACCCGAACATCCTCTGTTTCTACGTTTGCTGCCGCTTTATCGGCGAACCCTGCTCTTTCTGATGGATTGGAAACGAGCCGTAGCCGGAGTGGCCATCGTACTGGCCGCTCTCGGCCTGCTGATCTTCTCCCGGCTGGGCACCGAATTCATTCCGGAACTAGCGGAAGGATCAGTGGCCATGCAAATCACCTATCCGCCCGGGATCAATCTGGAAGAATCCATCCGCCTCTCCGGCGCGGCCGAACGGCTGGTCCATCAGCAGTGCCAGGGACTGGTGCAACGGGTGGTGACTCGTATCGGGCGTCCGGAAATCGCCACCGATCCGATGCTCACCTGCCAGACCGATGTGCTCGTCGACCTGCTGCCCGCAGCCTCGCAGGACGAAGTGGTCGCCCGCCTGCGCAAAGTCTTCTCCAACCGCCCGGGCATGGACGTCAGCTTCACCCAACCCATCAAAATGCGCATGATGGAGCTGATCGAAGGAGTGGGGATTCGCGCCGACCTGGGCCTCAAGATCTTCGGCGACGATCACCAGGAACTGCAGCGCCAGGCCCGCCATCTGGCCGCTATCCTCAAGGAGATTCCCGGCGCCGCCGACGTCAATATCGAGATGACCCAGGGCCTGCGCCAGCTCCAGATCGAAGTCGACCGCGCCCGCCTGGCCCAATATGGCGTGAGCGTGCGGGATATCAATCGGGTGGTCGAGTCGGCCGTCGGCTGCCAGCCGATCAGCAGTCTGAACGACGGCAACCAGCGCATGGACATCGTGGTGCGTCTGCCCGAGAAGCTGCGAAGCGATCCGGAAATCATCGGCAAGCTGCTCATCACCAATTCACGCGGCGAACATGTTCCTCTGAGTCAACTGGCGGTTCTGCGCGATCTGCTGGGACCGGTGCAAGTCTCCCGCGAAGGCGGCAAACGCCGTATCGTGGTGCAGGCCAACGTGCGCGGCCGTGACCTGGGAAGTTTTGTGCAGGAAGTCCGGCAACGCCTCGACGCCCGGTTGCGCCTGCCGGTCGGCTATTATTTGCGCTACGCGGGCACCTATGAAAAGCTTCAGTCCGGCCGCGCCCGGCTGGCCATGGTGGTGCCGCTCACTTTCGCCATGGTTTTCGGACTGCTCTACTGGACCTTCGGGCAGGTACGCCTGGCCGCTCTCGTCTTCACCAGCATCCCTCTGGCCATGACCGGGGGCTTGCTATCCCTTTGGATACGCGGCATGAATTTCTCCATTTCGGCGGCGGTAGGCTTTGTGGCTCTGGCCGGGGTCGCCGTGCTCAATGGCGTGGTCATGCTGACCTTCATCGAGCAACTGCGCCGCCAGGGCCTCTGCTTGCGCGAAGCCGCCTTAAACGGTGCTGTCCTGCGCTTCCGTCCGGTGCTCATGACCGCCTGCGTGGCCGCCTTCGGCTTTCTGCCGATGGCGCTTTCGACCGGTGCGGGGGCTGAGGTGCAACGCCCGCTGGCCACGGTCGTCATCGGCGGCCTGCTCAGCTCCAGCGCCCTCACCTTACTCTTTCTACCGGTTCTTCTAGATCTTTTCGCCACGCCCGAGGCCACTTCGTGATCGGCTATGCCTGGCTGTCGGTGGCCACCGCCCTGGTCACGCTGGTCATCAAGTTGGGCGCTTACCGGTTGACCAACTCGGTGGGCTTGTTATCGGACGCCCTGGAGTCCCTGGTCAACCTGTCGGCCGCCGCCCTGGCCGTCTTCATGCTGCACTGGGCCTCCCGGCCTCCCGACCGCGACCACGCCTTTGGCCACGAGAAAGGCGAATATATCTCGGCCGGCGTCGAAGGGGCGCTCATTCTGGTGGCGGCCGGAAGTATTTTTATCTCGGCGAGCCAACGGCTTCTCCACCCGATTCAGTTGAGCGAAGTCGGAGTGGGGCTGGGTTTGAGCCTGCTGGCCTCGCTGGCCAACGCGGCGACCGCCTGGGCCCTGTTCAGAGCCGCCAAAAAGCACCAATCCGTGGCCCTGCATGCCGATGCCCATCATTTGATGAGCGACGTCTATACCTCCGCGGCGGTGGTCGCCGGGGTGGCTCTGGTCGCGCTCACCGACTGGCCGGTGTTGGACCCTATCATCGCCTTGCTGGCCGGACTTTGGATCACTCGGACGGGACTGGGAATTCTTCGCTCCGCCGCCGACGGCATGCTGGATGTCAGCCTGCCGGACGCGAGACTGGCGCAGCTGGAGGAACTGTTGGCGCGTTACCGTTCGCAGGGCATCGACTTCCATGCCCTGCGAACGCGCCAGGCGGGCCGAAGTTGCTATATCCAACTGCATGTCCTGGTCCCAGGAGACTGGAGCGTGCTACGCGGCCACAACCTTTTGGAAGAGATCGAGGCCGAGATTCGCCTGCTGATACCGGGAGCCCGGTTGCATACGCATCTGGAGCCGCTCGAAGATCCCAAATCTTTTCAAGACATCGAATTGGAAGACTAAGGGATTTTCCCGAGCCTGACAAATTCACAGGTATGGATGACGAGAATTGGACCTCTCCAGGCCCCGGGAAGCTGGCCGGAATGGCCCTCTTGGGAGCTTTGGCGGGATGGCTCTGTCATTGGGTGCTACCGGCACCCTGGCTGGCCGTGGTCTCCACCTGCCTGTGTCTGGTGGTGGGGGTGGTCAATCTCCGTCCGCCTTATCTGATTCCCGACGAGCTGACGTCTTTCGGATTGTTTCTGGGGTTGGTCCAGCCGGTAGCGGGCTGGACGCCGGGTTTACTCGGCGGACTTTTCTGCCTGGTGATATTCTGGCTGTTGGAACGCACAGGGCAGATGGGCGTGGCCACCCTCACCTTCCGGGTCCCCGAGTTCATACCGGCGGTGCTGGGCGAAGCGCTCGCTTCCCACGGCGCCGCCTGGCACGCTTCTCGCTGAGGTTCATACGTTCTTTCCGCCACTCGCTGTGGAAGTGAGGGTGCCGGGCGGGAAGACCAATACCGGACAATTGGACTGGCGAGCGACCTCTTCCATGACGCTGCCATTCCATAGATGAGCCAGCCCATCCCGGCCATGGGTGGACATGGCGATCAAATCGCAGTCGTGTTCAGCCAACCAGTCGAAGATGCCCTGCGGGGGCGGAGCGGCTACGCATTCCAGCCTCAGCCAGGGCCTACCATCCACATGCTGGCGCAGGCGTGCTTCCGCCTGCTGCTCCTCGCCGGCGCCGGTGCAATGTAGCAAGGTAACCCTGGTCTCCGGCGTCAGGAACATGCCAATGTGACGAGCCACTTCCAACGAGGGCTCCGAGCCGTCGATAGGAATCAAAATCTCACGGAAGAGAACCGGGGTTTCCGCAAGTCGAACCAACATGGTGGGACAGTTGGCGTGGCGAGCCACACCTTCAGCCACGCTACCCCAGAGCCAGCGCGCAAACCCGCTATGGCCGTGGGTGGCCATCAAAATGAGGCTACATTCCTCCCTTCGAGTCACTTCCTGGATGCAGGCACCCGGCTCGCCCACTTCGTACATAGTACGCAGCGGAATCCCGGCGTAAGTCCCGGCAAGGCCGTCCAGGTAGTCCTGAGCCTCCTGGATCATCCGGGCATAAGCCGACTCAGAAACTGCCATCACCAGCGGATCGACTCCTGAACCGATGGTCGGGTCCAGGACTCGCAGAGCGATCACCTCGGCCTTCCAGTGTTCGGCCAGGCGGCCGGCCAGCGGCAGGGTGTTTTCGGAGTTTCGGCTGCCGTCCAAGGGCACAAGAATTTTCATTTGGACCTCCATGATTTAGCTCTGATTCCAGCCTAGCGGAACCAACCCGGGCCGACTATGACCTGGCTCATAAATTGCCTACCGGCTTTTGTGGTTGGCCTGCTTCGCCTAAATACTCCGCTATAATGACCCGAATCCCTTGCCGCTGCGGCCTCCGGCCGGCTACCATGAAAGTCCAAAATAGCAAAGGAGGCTATTTCCTATGAGCCAAAAGCCAACCCCAGAACAGGCCCTGGCCCGCCCGCAATGGCAAGGCCCCTTCAGTCTCTTTCGCCACCTGAGCGACGAAATGGACCGCATGTTCAGCGGGCGATTCATGCCTCAATTGGAAGTAACCCAGCGGGACGGAAACCTGATGATTCAAGCCGACATGCCCGGTATGGAGCGCAAAGACATCCACATGGAGGTTGTTCCGGGCGGCCTCATGCTCTCGGGCGAGCGCCGCAACAACTTCGAGGAAAAGCAGGAGCACTTCTTCCGCAGCGAACGCAGCTACGGATCCTTCCAGCGCTTCATACCACTTCCCGAAAGCGCCGACCTCGACAACCTCAAGGCTTCCTTCAAGAATGGAGTTCTGGAAGTGACCGTCCCTAATCAGCCCAAGCCCAGCGGCCGAAAAGTGGAAATCAGCGACGGCCACAGCAAACCGCTATCCTCAAACTAGAGGCCAACGGCCAACTCGAAAAGAGCCCCGTCTCTGACGGGGTTCTTTTCATGGGCCTGGCATGTGTGGAGCCTACCGGATAAGTGCGCTCCCGCCGCCAAGTAATGGGAGCACGCTTTTGCCAACACGCTCGGGAATCCAACCCCAAGAAGGACAGCCTGGCCAAGCCTGGCCTGATCCTGCAGGTGCTGGACGGTCGGCCCCGAGCTCGATTCTCGAAACCATCGACTTTACCAACGACAACACGACTGGCCAGGGCCAGCCTACATCCCCCGGAACGGGTCAATCCACCCGGGCCCTGGTCATCGGCAATGGCGGCCACATCGTGGCCAGCCCTCAGTCCTTCGGGGACCAGCTCCAGCGCACCAGGCCTCGGGCCTGCAGGTCGTCCAGGGCGGCACGCCGGTTGACCACCAGTTGGCCCAGGTCGGCTGAGGAATCCCGGGTGATTTTTTCCATGCAACCCATTCCCGTCTCTTCCGGTTGCGACGGATTTCCATACGCCTTGTTCAGTGCGTCCTCCAGACTGGTTCCGCCACGCAGGCTGATGTGGAGCGGTTGCTCGGGGCCGGTGTAGCTACGTAGACTGAGTCCGGTGGAAACCTCGGGACTACGCTGAGCTGTGTAGTGGAGAGCCACGCGCGGGTCCATGGCGGCGCGCACATCTTCCAAGGAAAACAGCGTCCACCGCATAGACGCTCAGAGCTCCGGCCACGACGCGAGGGCCGGCTCCGGATCTCCTGCGGAAAGTCGCATTCGTGCGAAATCCCACCAGGCTGGCGCTGGCGCCCAGGGCGCAGACGATTTCCGTGGCCGACGGCAACAGCGAAATGATGCGAGGGATGCCGCACCAACTGCCCGGCCGCATAGTAAACCCCTTCTGGCACCGGCTGCGGGCCATCAATCCAGAACCGTCGGAGAGGCGGTCTTGGTGATCAGGATTTCAACCCGGTCTAGAAGTTGGGCCACCTGAAACGGCTTGCCCAACCAGGGCCAATCCGCTGGCGCCCGATCAGGGCGTCCCGTTATCACCAGGAAGCACTGGGCCGGGTTGACGAGAAGCCAGTTCCGGATCATCTCGAGGCCACCCATCTCCGGCATATCCAGATCTGTCACCACGAGATGATAAGTGCCGGCCGAACAACGTTCCAAAGCCTCTCGTCCGTTACTGGCCTCGGTCACTGTGTAACCTCCGCGCTCCAGAATTCGGCGGAGGAAGCTGCGCAATGAATCTTCATCCTCCACCACCAATACGTGCGCACCCCGAAAATTCGCCATAGGGAAGAACTCACCACACCTTCGCTGCAATCATACTTGACATTATGGCAAGCAAACCTGGTTGTCAAGTATACTTGCCTTCGCCTTGACTGACATGCAATGGATACCCGGAACATTCAAGAGCTTCGCTCGCAACTAAAACAGCGCATCGGCGAAAGAGTCCAAAAGGCAAGGGAAAGGTCGGGCTTTAGTAGCCAGGAAAGTCTGGCCGCCGCCATCGGACTTTCTCGTCAGGCGATTAGCGCCATCGAAAGCGGCCGGTCGGTGCCGGCTTCGGATACTCTTTTTCTGATCTCCCAAGAAACTCGGCAACCCTTGGAGTTTTTCTTTTCGGCCTCTCCACCCAGTTTCTTAGCGGGAAGCCAGGCCGAGCAAAAACTCGACCGGGCTCTGGCGATGTTGGAAGAACTGCTGCGATCAAGCGGGAAATATCCAGGCGAATCTTAGTTTCAGGAGAAATACTCCCGGATCAGTCAGCTTCCGCTTCTTCCAGGAACTGCTCGCAGGCTTCCTCGTTCTCGATCGATTGCTGGCGGTGCTCTTCAGCCCGATCGAGCAGTTGGATCCATTGGGCGTGACTCAGCCGGGTCAAGTCGGAGCCGGGCATCAGGACGAAGGAGATATCCTGATTGTCGGCCATCTCGATCTGCAAGAAACAGCGATCCGAATTTGTGCTGTAGACGCACAAGTAGGGGTAGGTCGTGCTGACGTCGCTGACTTTTTGGAAGCTCAAAGCACTCATGGTTGGCGGGGTCCGCGGAAGCCGATGAAGTCGCCGTTAGGTTTGAAGCTGGCGCCGCGACCGTCCTCCAGGGTATAGGTCACCCAGCCGGCCGGATTGTTGTGATTGGGCGGTCCGCTGGTGCGAACACCGTTGGCCAGAACCTCTTCCAGGCGCTGGCGGGCGACCTCATTGATGCGGCCCGGCTGGCGCAGCGCCTGCTGCATGGCCTGGGTAGATTCGTAGCCGAAGTATTCCGGATGCTTGGTGGCCGCGCGGCCGGCCTGGGTCAAGGGCTGCCCTTCCCGGAACGGGCGCAGGGCGCTTTCCATCATGCGAGCCGTCTCGGCGGCTCGGTCCAAGGTTTGAGCACCTGCGGCTACGGTTTCGCCAGTGGCCGCGGCGCGTCCACCGGCAGCCCCGGCTTCGGCCGCCCGCGTTCCGGTCACCACCGTTTCGGCCGCGCGCGCGCCGGTGGCGGCCACTTCGGCTACCTCACCAGCCGCCCCCGCGCCACGGGCCGCCCCGAGAGCGCCGCCGGTCAAAAGGGTGCCGCCCACAATTCCGGCCGCTTGGCCCACAAAGTTGGCCGGATCGCGGTTCCAGGCCTGCTGAATCTGGCCGCCAATCGCGTTGGGAATGGTGCCGTCCATGACCCGGTCCACTGTATTTCCCACCGCCTGATTGGCCTCGGCGCGAAACTGGGAATCGCTGGCATAGCGCAGTCCGGCGCCGGTGCCCTGCACCGCCAGACCGGCTCCCCCCACCACTCCTGTCACCAGAGAGGTGCCACCCTGGACGACGCCACCGGTAAAGTGCACACCAGTACGCAGATTCTCGCCCAGGGAGCGGCCGATGAAATTGTCGCCCACCGGAGAACGCTCAAAGGTGTCGATGAGCCCATCGGCCTGGTTTTGCACCCAGCCCACGCCGTCGTTCACCTGCTCCTGAGCCCAATGACCGGCGTCGCCGACCGCCCGGCCCGCCGTCATCAAGCCCCGCCCGGCGCCGTTGGCCCAGTCGCCGGCCGTATTCCAAATTCGGGAACCGATATCACCGAATGCCATATGTCGCTCCTGTGTGTGTATGTGAGCCCAGTGTAAGCAGCAATTATGAACAGCTTGTATCTTTTAGGAAATTTTAAGGATTTCATGACACGCACGCGGGCGTCAGGGCCCCACCTTGCTAAGGAGCAAAGTCTCCTGAGAGAGCTTTCAAATCCCAGTGGGGATAAATCTGGCGGTAGGCTTCGAGCATTTTCTCGAGGGGAATGTCGTCGAAGCTGCCGTGCATTTTCAGGTATTGCATGTGCTGGCGGCCGCCGTCGTATTCGTGGAAAATCGAGTCTTTCAGTCCGTCAAACTCCAGCGGGGTGACCCCGGACTTCTGGCACAGTTCCCGGTTGAAGGCCGGGGTGGCTTTCAGCCACTGTCCGTTCAGGAAAATCTCCGAAAAACCGTGCCAGGCGAAGACGTCGGTGCGCATCACTTCTTGCATTTTGGGGGTAGTGAGGTGATTGCGCACGTCGGCGAAGCCCAGCCGGGCCGGCACCCCGACCGCCCGGCAAGCTGCGGATAAGAGCGCCGCCTTGGGCACACACCAGCCGTAACCGTTTTCCAGCACCCGCTCGGGCTTCATGCCGTGGGGTGAGAGGTCGATGCGATAGGGATCATACCTGAAACCATCGCGCACGGCGTAATAGAGCGAAACAGCCTTCTCCCGATCGCTTGCACCGCGCGCGTGCTCGCGAGCGAAGTCAGCGATCATTGGCTGAAGCCGCGTCCTTTGAGAAGCGCGTCAATGGTGGCATCGCGGCCGCGGAAGTTGCGATAGGCCTGGGCCGGGTCGAGGGTGTTGCCTACTTCCATGATATTTTCGCGGAAGCTTTTGGCGACTTTGGGATCGTAGGGATTGCCGGCTTCTTCGAAGGCTTCATAGGCGTCGTGAGCCAGCACTTCCGACCACAGATAGCTGTAGTAGCCGGCCGCATAACCGTCGCTGGAAAAGAGATGGCCGAAGTGGGGGATGCGGTGGCGCATGATAATTTCTTTGGGCATTCCCAATTCGGCCAGGGCTTTTTTCTCGAACTCCCTGGGATCGATTTCCACGTCACCGGCCAGATGCAGTTTCATGTCCAGGATGGCCGACGCCAGAAACTCGGTGGTGGCGAAGCCCTGGTTGAAGGTGGAGGAGCGCTTGATCTTGGCCACCAGTTCATCGGGCATGGGCTTACCGGTTTCGGCGTGAATGGCGAACTGGTTGAGTACCTGAGGAGTGATCAGAAAGTTCTCGTGCATCTGCGAGGGGAATTCCACGAAGTCGCGGGCCACGTTGGTGCCGGCCAGCATCGGATAATGAGCCCTCGAGTTCAGTCCATGCAGCGCGTGGCCGAATTCGTGGAACATGGTCTCGGCATCGTCAAAGGACAACAAGACCGGCTTGCCCCCGCTGGCCTTGGCAAAGTTGGAATTGTTGGAGACGATGGGGGCCACCGGCTTCTTGAAATTCTCCTGGGTGCGATACTCGTTCATCCAGGCGCCCGAGGATTTACCGTCGCGGGCGTAAGGGTCGAAATACCAGTCCCCGATGTGCCCCTGACGGGTCACTTCGTAGACTTCGATATCGTCGCGCAGGGTGGGAGCTTTTTTCTTGGTGAAGTCAAAACCGTAGAGCTGCCTGGCCATGTAAAAGAGGCCGCCCTTGAGCTTCTCCAGTTGAAAGTAGGGCTTGATTTCGTTTTCGTCGAGGTCGTATTTGGCTTTGCGTACCTTTTCGGCGTAGAAGCGATAGTCCCAGGGCTCGATTTCATGGCCCGCGATGGCCTGCATGTCCTTGACTTCCTCGGCTACGCGCGCCTTGGCCGCCGGCCACACCTGCATCATCAGCTTCATAGCCGCCTCGGGGGTCTTGGCCATGCTGTTTTCCAGGCGCCAGTGAGCGAAGGTGGGGAATCCCAAGAGCTTGGCGCGGCGGGCCCGCAGGCGCAGGATTTCGGCCACCACCTTGTTATTGTCGGTCTTGCCGCCCATATCGCCGCGGGCACTCCACAACTTGAAGGCTTTTTCGCGCAAATCGCGGCGCTCCGAATAGGTAAGGAAAGTCTCCATGGCGGAACGCGTGTTGCGAATCACCCATTTGCCGTCCTGAGCCATGGAATCGACCACCGATTGGGGCAGCCCTTTGAGATCATCCTGGCTCTCCAGCACGATCTTTTGCTCTTCCTCATCGGCCAACTGATTCTGGCTGAATTTGGTGTAAAGACTGGCCAACTTCTGGTTGTATTCAGACAATTGCTTCTTCTGAGCCGGCCCGAGACGGGCTCCCTGGAGCACGAACTGATGGTAATAGACCCAGGCCAGGCGTTGCTGCTCGGCCCTTAATTTGGCAGGGGGATCCAAGGGGGAGACGGCAGTCCCCCCTTGATCACGATGGAGGGCCTTGTAGACGGCCTCGATGCGGCGGAAAAGCTTATCGTTTTGCACCACCTCGTCGGTCATGGCGGCGAACTTGGGACTCCATTCGGTTTCGATGGCCTGCACCGTCTTATCATTCATGGTGGAAGTGTAGACTCCGAAAAGAACCGACACCCGATTGTATTCGCGCCCGCTGTCTTCCAGCGCGGCCAGCGTGTTTTCAAAAGTGGGAGCGGCCTTCTGATTGGCGATGCGGGCAATCTCCGCCCGATAGCTGGCCATGGACTGCTTGAAGGCCTCGGGAAACTGGCTGGCTTTGTAGCGGTCGAAGGCGGGCAGCGGCGTAAAAGGCAGCAGCAACGGGTTGGGGGCGCCTTTGGCCTGAACGAAAGGGGCGATGGAAGCGGCGCTAAGGCCGGCAAGGAAAGTTCTACGTCTCACCAGAGGGCCTTCTGGGCAGTAATCGCTCGGGCCTGCGCGAAGGGCTGGGGCTATGAGAAGATGGATTTTTTGGCTGGCTCTGAGCGGCCTGAGTTGGGGACAGACCCTCGAGTTGGGCGGCCAGGTAGAAAAGCCGCATACCTATAGCCTGAGCGAATTGAAGCAGTGGGGCGAAGCGGTCAAGACGGACAGGCATACTTACACGGGGGTCCCCCTGCGCGAGCTTCTGAAGCAGGCGGGCGTACCCGACCAGCACGATCTCAAGGGAAAGTGGATGGCGGCCTATCTGGTCGCCCAGGGAAAAGACGGCTATCGCGCGGTGTTTTCCCTGGCCGAGCTCGACCCGCTTTTCGGGGACAACGGAGTTTGGGTTGCTTTTCAGGAGGACGACCAGGAACTGCCCGCTTTACGACTGGTGGTCCCACGGGAGAAGCGCAATGCGCGCTGGGTGCGTGACCTGCAGAGTTTGAAACTCGAAGTCGTGCGCTGACCGTATGACGCTCTCGCTGGAGAACTTTCTCGAGGACCTGAAAGCTGAGGCGAAACTGGATTCGTCCGGTCAATTCACCCTGGACTTAGCCCACGCGCGAGATAAGCTGGCGGCCTTCCAGCTCAAGAAAACCGATGATCTGCTGCTCAAGCTGGTGCAATGCGGGGTGGCCGGCGGCGCCTCCAAGATGGACTTCGAGAGCAAGAACACCCATATCCGCTTCGTCTTCCACGACCTGGTCTTCAGCCAGAAAGAACTCGGGCAGATCCTCAACTATCTGCTGAACCAGGAAAGCACCAACAACCGCGCTCTCAAACATCTGGCCACAGCCGTCAACACCGCCGTCGGTACGCGGCCCAGCACGATTGCCCTGGCCAGCTGGGACGGGGAGCGCGGCCATCTGACGCGCTGGAGCAGCCAGGGCAAGGAAACCAATGCCTGGACCCCGCCGCGCGGAGGGCGGCCGCAAACACTCTTTCAACTGATCCGCACGCCGGCCGAATGGAAAGAAACCATCAGGCATATGTTCAATCAGCGCGATGTCCTCGGCATGCTCTTCGGCTGGAAAAGCGGCTGGACGGCCGACCAGGAGCTGCTGGCCGAGCGGGCCGCCTGGTCTCCCGTGCCCATTTATATGAACGGCAAGCTTTTGCCCGAGAGTCCCCTGGTGCTGGGCCGGGTACGCTCCAGCCAGCAAGAAAAGGTGATTCGCCATACCCGGGAGGCGCGTCTGCCTGGCGGCGCCGGCTGCTGCGGTTTGCGCCTCACCCAACGGACCTTGAATCCCTGGCCGGGCAACGACTTCCCCAGCGGACCGGTGGCAGCCGTCATCACCGCCGATCAGGAAAAAGGCGGGCTGCAGATCCCCAGCTATCTGGAAGTGGTCAATGACGGAATCACCTCGGAACGGCGCATCATTCAGGGCGTGCCACGTGATTTCTTCGTGCGCATCCTGGCCGCCGCCGACGGTTTTCAAACCGGCCTGGACGGATTTCTGCTGGTCGAGGACGACAACTATCGTGAGCTGATGAGCTGGCTTATGGAACAGGCCGCTCAGGTATTTCCCTCAGGCAACCTCGGGCCGCTACCGCAGCTGAATCTCCGGCGACGATAAATCCAGCTCGGCCCGGATAGTGGTTCCCCGGCCTTCGGCGCTGGTCAGCGACCAGTGGCCGCCGATGCCCTCCACCCGTTCGCGCATATTGTCCAGGCCGTAATGATCGGGACCGGCCTGGTGCGAGTCGAATCCCACGCCGTCGTCGCTGACCTCCAGCTCGCAGCGCTGCGGAGACCAGTCGAGCTTGAGGGTGACATTTTTGGCCCCGCTGTGCTTGACCACATTGTGCAGCGACTCGCTGGCCACCCGGAAGAGGGCCAGCCGGCGGGCCGGGTCGAGTTCCGGCTCGCTGGGAGCCTGGAAGTCGACCTGGATGCCGTAGCGCGCCTGCAGAGCCTCGGCCTGGCGCCGCAGAGCCTGCACCAACCCCTCCTCCTCCAGCGATTCGGGCCGTAGCGAATAGAGCAGCGCGCGCATTTCCTTACCCGCTCCTTCGGCCAGTTCGAGCACATAATCGAGCGACTGCAAAGCCTTTTCGGGATGGGAATGCCAGCGCGCCTTGACCGTCTTGGCGCCCAGGGCAATGCCATAAAGTGCCTGAGAAACCGAGTCGTGCAGTTCACGGGCCAGACGGCGGCGCTCCTGCTGCACCACCTGGCGCTCGAATTCTTCCATCAGGCGGGCATTCTCCAGAGCCACTCCGGCCAGATCCGCCAGGGTGCGCAAAAAGCTGAGTTCGGCCGACTCGATATGGCCGCAGGCTTTGTAGTAGCAGTTAAGCGTGCCCAGGAACTCGGAACCCTTGAGAATCGGAACGGCCACCACCGTGCTCCAGGCGCGTGTTTGGGAAATGCTGAAGAGGGCGCGCACCGGCTCGGGGAACTGCGACATGTCGACGCCGTCGAGACGGCAGCGTAGATTGGTGACGATCTCGGGCTGGCGAGAGAGGCGGGCTTTGACAGGGGGGAACTCGATGCCGAAGCGGGCCATCTCCTTGTGGCAGGCCAGGGTGGCCTCCATCAATTCGAGCCCGTCGGCGGGCATGCCAAACGAACCGCCCACGCTGAAACGAAAATCCTCGCGCTCGGCGTTTTCACAATTCAAGACCATGGCTGCGATGGCGTCCGTGGTTTCTACTACGCGCTGGGCCATGGAATCGAGAGTTGCCTTGAGATTGCCGGCGTAGGTGAGGCTGGAAACGACCAGCGAGATGCCGCCTAACTTGCGCAGCAGACGGCGTTCACTGGTGACGTCGACCAGGATGACCACCGTCCAGCATTCATCGGGAATGTTCAGCCGGTAGCAGCGCCCGTCCACTTCCTTGATCGAGCCGTCCAGGTGCTGCAGGCGAGTGGGAAAGAAAAATTCGGGGTCGGGCGGGTGCTGCAGTCGTTCCGACATAAGCAGTTGCTCTTCGGGAGGGAATAACTCCAGATAAGGAGAGCCGAGCAGGTCCGACCAGGGTTTGCCCACCAGGTTGCCCAGCGACGGGCTGGCCACATGCATTTTGAACTCTTCATCCACCAGCGCCAGCGCGGCCGGACTGGAACCCACGGCTGCTTCCATGGCCTGCAATAAGCGGGGACTGAGCCCCTGGAAGCAGGCGTCTTTCATTGGGGGCGGGCCCAACCTTTCTGCACCGCGTAGAGAGCCGCCTGGGTGCGGCTTTGCACGCCCATTTTGGCCAGCAGGTTGCTGACGTGGGCTTTGACGGTCTTCTCGGCGATAAAAAGGTGGGAGGCGATGTCCTTGTTGCTGGCGCCATTGGCGATCAACTGGAGAACCTCGCGTTCCCGGCTGGTCAACTCCTCGATGCGCGGATGCTCCTCGCACAGCTCGTGGGCCAGGCGGGCGGCCACCTCGGGAGACATCTGCACTTTGCCCTCGGCGGCCAGATGAATGGCCTTGCACAGATCCTCAGCCTGGGTATCCTTGAGCAAGTAACCGATGGCCCCGTTGCGCACCGCGTTAGAGATGGTCACCTCGTCGAGCACGCTGGTCAGCACCAGCACTTCGGTCTCGGGATACTGCTGGCGGATTTTCTGGGTGGCCGAGAGGCCGTCGATCTTGGGCATCAACACATCCATCAGCACCACGTCCGGATGCAGTTCCCCCACCATGTGAATGGCTTCCTCGCCGTTCTTGGCTTCGCCCACCACTTCGATGGTTTCGTCCAGCTCTAAAAACATGCGCAGACCCTGACGAACCACCGAGTGATCGTCGGCCAGCAAAATTCGTATTGGCATCTTCCGAGTTTCAAGACTTCTGCCTTGTCAACCTCCGCGACCAAAGTCGGTTTGCTGAATCTCCGGCCCTTTGATAGTGTGGGGCGGAATGTTGCTCTTTTTAGCCGCCTCGGTCTTGTCTTTGACGCAGGTTCAGCAAGAAGCCTTGCTGCACAGTCCGAGTTTGCGCGAGGGAGAATCCAAAGTGCGCGAGTCGCGCTACAAAGTGGATGAAGCCTAC
This sequence comes from Vulcanimicrobiota bacterium, assembly GCA_019637395.1. Classification (GTDB taxonomy): domain Bacteria; phylum Vulcanimicrobiota; class Xenobia; order Xenobiales; family JADMJV01; genus JADMJV01. Next base: position 215,034 of record JAHBVR010000005.1, on the reverse strand, counting down.
ACGCTGGTCCATCCCACCCTGCAACTGACCGCCAGCGGCACTCGCATCACTCCGCCGGTAGCTTTCGGGATCGGCGGCCAGACGCTGGTGACGGTGCAGCCCGAGTACAACTATAGTGCGGGAGTTTCCCTGCGCCAGACGCTACTGACCTTCGGCAGGTTGCGCTGGGCCGCCGCTTCGGCCGAACTCAACGAGAAAGCGGTGCAGGCCGACCTGCAAGATCGGCGCCTGCGCGTGCTCGAAGAGGCTTCGGTGGCCTACTATGAAGCCCTGGCCTCGGCCGAGCAGGTACACATTTCCGAGGATCAATTGAAGGCGCGCCAGGCTCACCTGCAAGAAGCCATCAAGCTGGTCAAAGCCGGTTCGGCGGCTCCCTTTGATGTCAAGCGAGACGAAGCGGCCCGGGCCCAGGCCGAGCAGCAGCTGCTGGAAGCCCGCAATCGCGCCGGGCTGGCCCGTATTCGACTGTTTACGCTGATCGACCGGCCGGACCAGGGCGAATCCCTGGAGGCCGCCAGCGAACTGCCTCCCCCACCGGCCGAAGAACTGGAAGCGGCCCTGGCCCGGCGCTACGATCTGACCGCCAGTCGCTGGGGAGCGGAAGCGGCCCGAGCGCGCGTCTCGCTGGCCGATTCCCAGGACGCACCCAACCTGGGGCTGCAAACCGACTATGTGACCCGCAACCAGGTGGCCTTTTCGCCCGCCCGCCAGTGGACGGTCGGCCTGAATCTGCAGGTTCCCTTATACGATGGAGGACTATCGGAAACTCGGGTGCTGCAGGCCCGGGAAATCGTCGAGCAGTTGCAGGCTTTGTATGAGCAGGCGCGGCGCAACGCCTCGCTGGAGCTGCAGAGTCTGGTGCTGGAGCTTTCCAATCGTTATCAGCGTCTGGACGTAACCGAGCGCAACCTGGCTGCGGCGGCCGAGGCCGCCCGCATCGCCCGTTTGCGCTACCAGAACGGCCTGTCCACCAACGTGGAGCTATTGGACGCCGAGGCCGCCTTCACCGCCGCCCAACAGGAAAAGGTCTCGGCTCGCTATCAGTATTTGCAGGCGCTGGCGCGTTACCGGCGGGCGGCCGCCTTATGAAACGCCTCATTCCTTTTGTCTTATTGCTGGTGGCGCTGGCGGTCTGGTGGAGCCAGCGGCCGCCGGCGGCGCGCACGGCCCTGACCTACTCCGGCGTGGTCGAAGCCACCACCGTGGACTGCGCCTTTGAAATGGCCGGCACGGTCTCGGAGGTGCTGGTCCAGGAGGGCCAATCGGTGCGTAAGGGCGAGGTGCTGGCCCGCCTTGACCGGCGTTCCTGGCAGGCCAGCGTGGAACAGATGCGGGCGCGCGCTTCCCAGGCTCGCTTTCGCTACCAGGAATTGGAGCGCGGTTACCGGCCGGCCGAAATCGCCCAGGCTTCTTCGCGATTAAGAGCGGCCCAGGCCGAGTTGCAGCAGTTGGAGAGCGGGGCGACTGCTCAAGAACTGCAGGCAGCCCGGGCTCAGATGCTGTCGGCGGCGGCGCGTTCTTCGATGCTGAACGAAGGCTACCGGCGCGAGGAAATCGACAGCGCCCGCAGCCAACTGGCCAGCGCGCGCACCAATTTGCAATTGACCCAACTGGACTACCAGCGTTTTCAACGCCTGCATAAGGAAGGCGCCATTTCCGACCAGCAGTTGGAAGCGCGCAAGAATCAATGGGCCCAGGCTCGCTCCAGTTTTGAAGTAGCTTCGGCCGGCTATGCTCGGTTGTCCAGCGGGCCGCGCCGGCAAGAACGGTCCGGTGCTTATGAAGACTATCAGGCGGCGGCCGCGCGCTACCATGACCTGGCCGATGGCACGCGCCCGGAGCTCATTGAAAAGGCCCGGGCCCAGGTAGCCGAGCGCCGTCAGGCGCTCGATTTGATGCGGCAAGGACCGCGCCGCGAGGAGATCGAGGCGGCTCGGGCCGGCTGGAAGGAAGCCCGGGCCAGTCTGCAGGCGGCCGAAGTGCAGTTGAGCAAGGCCTCGCTGCTGGCTCCGTTGGACGCAGTCATCAGCGTGCGCAACCTGGAGCCGGGAGAATCGGTGACGGCGGGAACTTCGGTGCTGACCCTGGCCGATCTCAAGCATCCCTGGGTCAATCTCTACATCCCCGAGTACGAGCGCTCCCAAGTGGCCCTGGGAGCGGTGGGGAAAATCAGCGGCGATGGCGTGCCGGCCGGTCTTTCCGGCAAAGTGACGCGCATCTATGACAAAGCCGAGTTCACGCCCAAGTTCATCCAGACTCCGCGTGAGCGCGTCAATCTGGTCTACCGCGCCAAACTGCTCTTTGACAATCCGGACCTGGTGATGCATCCCGGCCAACCGGTGGACGTGCGCCTGTGAGCCTGTTGGTGGTGGAGGATCTGGTCAAAGATTACGGGTCGGTGACGGCGCTGCAGGGGGTGAGTCTGGCTCTGGAAGCCGGCGAAGTCTTTGGCCTGGTCGGGCCGGACGGAGCCGGTAAGACCTCATTGATTCGCATTGTGGCCGGGCTGTTGCAGGCCAGCAGCGGTTCGCTGCGACGGTCTTTTACGGGCACGGTGGGTTATATCGCTCAGAGATTTGCCCTCTATCGCGATCTGACGGTGGAAGAGAACGTTGGTTTTTTCGCCGACGTCTATGGCCTGCGCAACTACGGGGCGCGCCGCGACGCGTTGCTGGAGCAGATCGGGCTGGCGCCCTTCCGCAAACGGCTGGCCGAGCAACTGTCAGGCGGCATGAAGCAAAAGCTGGCTCTTTGTTGCAGCCTGATTCACGAGCCCGGCCTGCTCTTGATGGATGAGCCCACGACCGGGGTCGATCCCGTTTCGCGGCGGGAGTTCTGGAGCATCGTCTTTCACCTGCAACGCCAGGGCCTGACGGTGCTTTCCTCCACTCCCTATATGGATGAGGCCGAACAATTTGATCGCATCGCCCTTTTGCATGAAGGCCGGATCCTGCGCATGGGCACGCCCGATGAGGTCAAGGCCTCGGTGCCGGGCACGGTGCTGGCGGTGTTGGTGGAGGATCCCTATCAAGCGCGCGAAGTTTTGAGAAACGGCCAGGTTTCTCAGGAAGTAGAGCTTTTTGGCGACTCGCTACACGTGGTTCTACCGCCGGGCTCGCCGGTGACTCCCGCGCAGATCTGTTCGCTGCTGCAAGATCAGGGTCTGGCTGTACGCCAGGTGCGACCGGTGGATTTTTCCATTGAGGACGTCTTCCTCAAGGTGGCCCAGTGAGCGACTTCTGTGTCGACGTTCACGACCTGACCAAGAAGTTTGGCGATTTCGCGGCCGTGGATGGAGTCAGCTTCCAGATTCCCTATGGCAGTATTTTCGGCTTTCTGGGTCCCAATGGCGCCGGCAAGTCGACCACCATCCGCATGCTGCTGGGCATTCTGCCCATCAGTTCGGGCAGTGGCAAAGTGCTGGGCCTGGACATTCGCACCCAATCCCAGCAGATTCGCTCGCGGGTCGGCTATATGTCGCAGAAGTTCAGTCTTTATGAGGATTTGACCGTGGTGGAGAACCTCAACTTCTTCGCCGGCGTGCAGGGCCTGCCGCCCACCCTGGCCCAGGCCCGGCGCGAGCATCTGGTCAAACTGTGCCGCCTGGAGGAATACCAGCAGCAGTTGGCCTTCCATCTGCCCGGCGGCATCCGCCAGCGGCTGGCCTTCGCGGTGGCCTTGCTGCACGATCCGGACATCATCTTTCTGGACGAACCCACCGGCGCGGTCGATCCGGCGTTGCGCCGCTATTTCTGGGACATCATCGTGCAGTTGAGCCGGTCCGGCAAGACGGTGATGGTGACCACGCATTATATGGATGAAGTGGAGCGCTGCGATCAGATTTGCTTCATCGCCGCCGGCCGCCTGATCGCCCAGGGCAGTCCCAGTCAGATCAAAGAAAAGGCTTTGCCCGGGCAAATGTACCACTTCGTGCCCAAGAAGCGCCTGGAAGCCCTGGATTTTCTTACTTCCCAAGGCTGGATGGCGGCGCCGTTCCCTTCCGGAAATCGCATTCGCTTTCTGGTTCCCAGCGGCGTTTCAGTGGAGGAGAATCAGTGGCAGTCGGTGCGCGACCAGGCGCAGGGGGCGGTGGAAGCCACCGAGGCCACTCTGGAGGACGTCTTTATCGCGCTGCAGCGCCAGGGAGCCTGAGCCGTGCTGGCCCGCATTCTGGCGATGATTCGCAAGGAGTTCATCCAGATGCGCCGCGATCGCGGCACCGTGGTGATCGCCTTGATGATCCCCATCATTCAACTGACGCTGTTCGGCTACGCCATCAATACGGACATCAAGCACGTACCCATGGCCGTGCTCGACTACAGCCAGACCCCGGAAAGTCGCGATTTGATTCAGGCCTTTACTCAGACACAGTATTTCACCCTGAAGTATTATGCCGCCAGCCCCGAGCAGATGACCGCCATGATCGACGGGGGCAAGGTGCGCGTGGGTCTGGTCATCGATACCGACTACGCCAAAGACCTGCACCGTCATCGTCCGGCCCGGCTGCAGGTGCTGGTCGATGCCAGCGATCCGCAGGTGGCCGCCAGCACCCTGGCCAACGCCAACGGCATCGCCCAGACCCGTAGCCTGAGTATGCTGGCCGAGAGAGTACGCAGCCCCGACATGCCCGTGGACGTGCAGATCCGCGCCTGGTACAACCCCGATCTGGTGACGGCTCACCACGTGGTGCCCGGACTGATCGGGGTGATCTTGACCATGACGATGACCAATATCACCGCTATGGCCATCGTCAAAGAGCGCGAGATGGGCACCATGGAGCAACTTACCACCACGCCGCTGCGGGCCATCGAAATCGTGATCGGCAAGATCGTGCCCTACATCCTGGTGGGTTACGCCCAGGTGACGGTGGCGCTGCTGCTGGGAGTGCTGCTCTTCCGCGTGCCCATTCGCGGCAGCTTGCCGTTACTGTATGCGCTCTGCTCGCTGCAGGTGCTGAGTTATCTCTCGGTCGGTTTGCTCATCTCCACGGTGGCTCGCTCGCAGCAGCAGGCCAGCCAGATGGGCTTCCTCATCTTCCTGCCCAATATGCTGCTGGCCGGCTTCATGTTCCCCCGCGAAGGCATGCCCCCCTGGGCCCAGACCATCGGGCAATTTCTGCCGCTCACCTACTTCTTGCAAATCGTGCGCGGCATCATCATGAAAGGCCTGGGCCTGGAACATCTGTGGCAGCATGTCCTGCCCATGGTGGCCATCATGCTCTTCGTCATCACTCTGGCCGTGCGCCGGCTGCAGCGCAGTTCACTGAGTTGAGCTTCTAGCTGGCTTCTTTCTTCATCTCCTCGACGAAGATCAGGGTGGGCTCGGCTTTCTTTTCGATCACTTCGGGGGTGATGATGCATTTGCGGATACTGGGCAGCGAGGGGACCTCGTACATGATGTCCAGCATGACTTCTTCGAGGATGGAGCGCAGGGCGCGGGCGCCCGTTTTGCGCTTCTGGGCCTCACGGGCGATACAGGCGACCGCTTCCTTGGTGAAGACCAGGTCGACGCCGTCCATCTGGAAGATCTTCTGGTACTGCTTGAGCAGCGCGTTTCTCGGTTCGGTGAGAATCTTCATCAGAGATTCCTCGTCCAGCGAATTGAGCGTCACCACGATGGGCAGGCGGCCGATAAACTCGGGAATGAGACCGAACTTGAGCAGATCCTCGGGCAAGACCATGGCCAGCAGTTCGCCGAGCTTACGCTCTTTGCGGCTTTCGATGGTGGCGCGGAAACCCATCGACTGGTCCTTGACCCGCTGTTCGATGATCTTTTCCAGGCCTTCGAAAGCGCCGCCGCAGATAAAGAGGATGTTGGTGGTGTCGATCTGGATAAATTCCTGGTGGGGATGCTTGCGCCCGCCCTGAGGGGGAACATTGGCTTCCGTACCTTCCAGGATCTTGAGCAGGGCCTGCTGCACACCTTCACCGGATACGTCGCGAGTGATCGAAGGATTCTCCGATTTGCGGGCGATCTTGTCGATTTCGTCGATGTAGATGATGCCCTGCTGAGCTCGCTTGACGTCGTAGTCGGCGGCCTGGATCAATTTGAGCAAAATGTTCTCGACGTCTTCGCCCACGTAGCCCGCCTCGGTCAACGAGGTGGCGTCGGCCAGCGCCAGCGGCACGTTGAGGATCTTGGCCAACGTCTGGGCCAGGTAGGTCTTGCCGCAGCCGGTCGGTCCGACCAGCAACACGTTGCTCTTCTGCAGCTCGACATCTTCGGCACCGGCGGGGGTGCCCCCCTTACCGTGAATCCGCTTGTAGTGGTTGTAGACAGCCACCGAGAGGGTCCGTTTGGGGCGTTCCTGGCCGACCACGTACTGGTCGAGAATGGCGTTGATTTCCTTGGGCTTCGGCAGATTGCGGAAGCGCATGGGGTCTTCGGTGGTGCGGGAGAGTTCTTCCTCGATGATCTCGTTGCAGAGTTCAATGCACTCATCGCAGATATAGACGCCGGGACCCGCGATTAGCTTACGGACCTGGTCCTGGCTCTTGCCGCAAAATGAGCACTTCAAAGTGCCTCTGTCATCCCCAAATCGGAACATGGTACTCCTCCAAGCGGTCGTTACACCGCAAAACCTTTAGCGGGCCCCAACTGAGCCAGCCATATATGGGCCAATTCTAGCACGAAACCAAGGCGGATAACCTAACGGCTTTCCTTGGTGATAATCTTGTCGATGATGCCGTAATCCACGGCTTCCTGGACGTTCAAGTAGAAGTCACGGTCGGTGTCGGCGAGGATCTTTTCCACCGTCTGGCCGGTGTGTTTGGCGAGAATCTCATTCATCACCTGCCGGGTGTAAAGAATTTCCTTCGCCTGAATATCAATGTCCGTGGCCTGTCCACGAGCTCCACCCTTCGGTTGGTGTAGCATAATCTCGGCGTAGGGAAGCGCGAAACGCTTACCCTTATTGCCGCCGGCCAGCAAGAGGGCGGCGCCGCTACCGGCCATTCCCATACAGATGGTGGAAATTTCCGGCTTCACCAACTGCATGCAGTCGTAGATAGCCAATCCATCGCTGGTGGAACCGCCCCAACTGTTCAAATAGATGTCGATATCCTTATCCGGATCCTCTTGCTCCAGGAAGAGCAGTTGAGCGATGACGAGGTTCGCCACCACGTCATTGATCGGCGTGCCGATGAAGATAATCCGGTTTTTCAGCAGGCGCGAGAAGATATCATAAACTCGCTCGCCCCGAGCAGTGGATTCCACTACCGTGGGAATCCAGTTCATGGCGCGTGAGAGGGTGGGGTTCGAAACGTTTGACATGCCGTTGGCTTTACACATAGTCCCTGCTTGGCCCTGCCAAATTCAAGTTCTGTGTAGAGAACTAACCAATCATCCAGGCGAGACGAAAAAGGGGGGTCAGGGGGGCGGGCGCGCCCCCCTGGAACATAGGAAAAGGGACGCCCGTAGGCGTCCCTTTCCTAAACCTTGGACAACTACTCCTCGGTCTTCTTCTTGGGAGCCCGCTTGGGCTTGGGTTTCTCTTCACCCTCGGCAGCCTCGGCCTCCGCCTTGGCTTTCGGCTCCTTAGCTTTCTTGGCGGGCTTGGCTTCGGCTTCGCCCTCCTCGGCCTCCTTAGGCTCCCTGGCTTTCTTGGCAGGCTTGGCGGCTGCTTCACCTTCCTCGCCAGCCTTCTCTTCTTCGGCTTTTTTGGCCTTGGCCTTCGCCTTGGGCTTCTTCTCCTCATCAGCCGCCGGCTCATCTTCAATGACGGTACCGACCGGGACGAATTCCACCTCGGCGTTGTCAAACAGGTAATCCATGACTTTGGCGCGCAACAAAGCGTAACGGATCAGCGGCTCGCTGCCTTCCTTGTCAATACCGGCCTTGAGCTGGTTCAAGCTGACGCCGCGGTTCTGGGCTTCCACACCGAGCAACTCCTCGATCTCGGCATCGGTGGGCTGGAGATCTTCCTTGCTGGCCAGCGAGTTCAGCAGAATCTCCACGCGCGATTCGAGCATGCCCATGACCGAGAGTTCCTGAACCCACCGGTTCTGGCTGACGTTGCGGTCGGCCAGGTAGCGTTCCATGGTGAGTCCCGCCTGCTCGATCTGCTGAATGCGGCGGCGCAACTCGACTTGAGTGCGATACTGATGCAGCGACTTCGGCACCATGTCGTTGCTGACCTGAGTGAGCAGTTTATCGATGATCTTGATGGCCACTTGCTCGCGCACCTTGCGCTCGGCGTTGGCCTCGAGGCGCTCGCGAATGTCTTTGCGCAGCTCATCAATGGTGGCGTGGGGAGAAACCGACTTGGCGAAGTCGTCATTGGCTTCCGGCAACTCGCGAGTCTTAATCTGGTGCAGGTTGAAGTGGAAGTGCACCAACTTGCCGGCCAGCGTCTGGTTGGGATAATCCTCGGGGAAGGTGATGTCGAACTCTTTTTCTTCGCCCTTCTTACAACCCACCAGGTTATCCACGAAGCCGGGGATGAAGTGCTCGCGCTGGACTTCCATCAAGTAGTTACTGGCGGCACCGCCGTCCACGGTCTCGCCGTCGAGAGTGGAACGATAGTCGACCAGGGCCAGATCGCCTTCCTGGAGGGCGCGATCTTCTTCCACGTCGACGATGCGCGACTGGTTACCGCGCAATTCATCGAGAGCCTGGTTGACGGTGTCGTCGCCGATCTCTTCTTTTTCGTTCTTGAGCTTGACGCCCTTATAGCCTTCGATTTCGACCACCGGCTTGACTTCGAAGGAAACCTTGAAGATCAGGTCCTTGCCGCGTTCACGCTGGACCAGTTCCCACTTGGGTTGGGAGATCGGCTCGAGATTTTCCTGGCGAAGGGCTTCCACGTAGGCTTTGGGCACGACCTCGTCGACGACGTCGCTGCTCAAGCCTTCATCCGAGATGTATTTCTTGGCCATGGGAATGGGGACTTTGCCGGGCCGGAAGCCGGGCAATCGGAGCCGCTTGGCGGCTCGGCCGAAGGCTTTCTGATAAGCACCTTCGACCTGGTCCACGGTCACCGTTACCTCGAGCGTGCGCTCGAACGGTGAAGATTCAGAGACTTTGACCTGCATAGGTCCTCCTAAGCGAGGAAATGAAAAAGGGCCCTTGGGGCCCTTTGTGGAGCGGGAGAAGAGGTTCGAACTCTCGACCCTCGCCTTGGCAAGGCGATGCTCTACCACTGAGCTACTCCCGCATGCCACTTACCTGTAGACCATTTTTGGGTTAGTGGGCGAGAGAGGACTCGAACCTCCACAGATTGCTCCACAAGATCCTAAGTCTTGCGCGTCTACCAATTTCGCCACTCGCCCGGCCTGTCCACCGGCTCGGGTATAATACTGATTTCGCGATCGGCCGTCAAGCATGCCCACAAAGAAAAGTGGGGGGGGCTGGGGGGAGGCGCGTTAGCCCCCCCCAGAACAAAAGTGGGGGGGCCCTGGGGGGAGGCGCGTAAGCTCCCCCCAGAACAAAAAGTTTTTTGGGGGGCCTGGGGGGACGGCCGAAGGCCGCGTTAGCCCCCCCAAAAACATGGTGGGGAGGGATCTCTTTGTCCTAAGCAGAAAACCGGTCCCGAATAAAATGGAGCACAGGTTCAGTTGGCAACCAGAGATTTTTATCTAGTATTGAATGTCCCTCCGATCGCGCCCGCCGAAGAAATTCGCAAGGCCTATCGGAACCTTTCCAAAAAGTATCACCCTGACGTCTATCAGGGCGATAAAAACGTGGCCGAAGACAAGATGAAAGAACTTGTGGAAGCCTTCAATAACCTGAGCGACAACAACAAGCGCAAGGCCTACGACAAGCAGCCGCAGTTCCAGGTACGCAAGTTCTCCAAGACGCGCAAACCGCCGGACAAGAAAGCCTTCACCGAGAAACACAAGAAGCCCAAAGAGAGCTTCCTGAAGAAACTGCTGGCGCCGTTCATGAAGAAACCCGAGGCGGGCGCGGTCGGCCCCGATCCTCGCCAGGCCGACGTGCACTTTACGCTCGGGCTCTCCATGTCGGACAACGAATCCTTCCTCGATCAGGCCAAGAAAGAGTTTGGCCTCTCGGTCAAGTTCGATCCCAAGCACAAGGAGGCAGCCTACAATTTTGCCTTGATGTGCTACAAACTGGGACAGTGGGACGAGGCTCGGGTGGCTTTCCAAAGCTTCCTGAAGATTGGGGCCGAGGACGCGGCCGCCAAGAAGATGATTCAACTCCTGCACAACGTAGGGGACTGACAAAAAAGAGCGCCGGCTGCGGCGCTCTTTTTTTATGGCTCAGGCGACGTTGCGGTAGAGCAGGTCATCTTCCGGGCGCAACCCCTGTTCAAGCTGAAGGTTCACCTTATCCACCCAGTCACGCACCGGCCCACTGAGTCCGGCCACTTCCAAACTGAAAATAGAGGCGGCGGCCGCTTCATTCAAGTCATCAGCTTCGATCAGGTAACGCACGCGAGCGACGTGGGCGGGGCCGTAGTTAGGCTGGATGTCGATCAAACTATTCAGCGCGCGTAAAGCCAGCTCCAACTTGTCCAGGCGCTTATAGCAGATAGCCAGCTCCATCCAGACTTCGGCATGCTGGCTCTCATTGCGCAAGAGCTTCTGCAACTGGACCACCGCCAGCGAATCCTTGCCCGTCTTGGAATAAGCGCGAGCCAGACTGACCACCAACCGCCAATCCTCAGGATGGGCTTTCTGTAAGTCACGATAAAAATCGACCAGCCCGCGACCCTGATCCGGGGCCATCAACAGACTGTCGACCAGCTCCACCACTCGCGGTTCAAAGGGATCGACTTTGAGGCGCTCGCGGAAGAGAGCCAGGGCTCCCTCAACATTCCCCTGAAGGATCAATTGGTTCGCCTGGTTGGCAACCTCCGCGGACTCGGTCATGGGGCAGCCCTGTTCGTTGGAAAGAGAATCGCTTCCTGGTCAGGCTAACAAAGAATCACCACCCCTCATGTAGAATTACTGCCGAATGCTCAGTCTGCTGCGCAAACCTTCAGAATGGCCGGTGCGAAGCCAGGACGGACGTCTGGCCATCCGTCCACTGCGCAGCTACGATTTGACCGAAATTGCCCGCTGGCTGGAAGACCCCCAGATCCTGCGCCTCGCCTTCGGGACGGAGCAGGACGACCAGACGGTCTTGAAGCTGGGCAAGATTTACCTGGCCGAGATGGACGCGGCGCGCAGCAGTATGCTGGGTATCTGCGATCCCATGGAACGACTGCTGGGCTTCATTCGCTTCGCCTTCTTTCAAGGCGATCAGGGGCGTAACGCGCGCATCGGCATCCTGTTGGGCAAAAAAGAGAATTGGAATCAGGGCCTGGGGACCGCCGCCGTGCAACTGACCTTGTACTTTCTCTTCGAACGCAAAGGTGTGCGCCGTATTGAGCTGGATACGGCCGAGTTCAATGAGCGCGCCCAGCGTTGCTTCCGCAAATGCGGCTTCGAAATGATCCCCCGCGATCGGCGCCAACCCTGGATGGAATCCAACGACCCGACGCCCAAAGTTTGGATGGAGCTGACTCGCCACCGCTGGCGCGAGAATCGCCAGCTCTAGCGGCCGGCCAGCACGTTGGGGTGGATGCTGTAGAGCGTCTCCAGATCCGGTTTCATGGTGGCCACTTCGACCGAATCGGATTCGCTCGGTGATTCGGACCAGTGGTAGGAAATCAATAGTTGGCCATCCGCGAGGCTGGCCACCCATTCCACACGGTGGGATTCCCACTGGAATCGGCCCGCTCCCACGCCGTCACCGGGCACCGTGGAACTGCCGGCCACCGCCTCCATGCCCACGGCAAAAAGCGTACCTTGCTCATCACAGGAGAGGGAGACATCCCGACCTGAGGCCACTCCCGTGCTGGCAAAATCGACCCACAGGGCGGACGGCGTCCAACCGGCCTGAATACTGTTCCAGAGAGAGTTCCATTGACTCTCGTGCAGTTCCAGGGGAAGAGCCGCGCCCAGCCAGTGCTCAGCGCCGTGCGCCAGGCGTCCGCGGTTTTCCAATACGGCCTCGGCGGCTTCTTTACGCAGACAGCCCATGACCGGAGCCGAAGGCAAGTGCTTCCAAACCTGCTCCAGGGTGAGCATCTTCTTGCTGGTGGGCAAGGACAGGGGCGCCTTGAAGTGGATCATCACCTCGCCACGCTGCTGCTCCGGCCACATGCGGGATTCGACCGCGCGCACGCGGGGGGAGAGACGGATTCCGGCCGGTAGACAGGGAGCCAGACGGTCCGCCTGGACCAGCATCCAAACGGGAGCATCTCCACGATAACCATATTTCTTGGGATCGTCCTGGATCCGGGCGGGAGTCTGGGCCTGCATCCCATCCAGCGAGGAGTAGTTCCAGTTGCTTCCTTTCAACTCGAATTCAGGAGCCGAATCGGCGTAGAAACCGGCCACGTTGCAATTCTCTTCTTGAGCGTGTAGCTCGGGATTGGCCAGCAGGTCGACGGGTTTGCCCGGCAGCGTCGGCAGCCAGGCTTCCTGGCCGGGAGCGACCTGTTGGACCAATTCGGGCAACTGTTCCGGCAACAATTTCAGAGGCGGGCGAGAGTGAGCCCAGGCCAGGCTGCTCCCCCAGTAGACGCAACCTGAAGCCATCACGGCCACGCCGGCCAACCAGGCGCGGCGACGAAGTTTCCTGAACTTTTTGCTTGACAAGAACATTTTTCGATCACTCCGGATGAATTTCTTTCAATTCTCCGAATTCACATACTTCCTCCCCCTTAACGTTAAGAATGTGCAATGCCAACGGATCGCGCAATATCGGAAATACTGGATAACACTTCCAAGTGCCGTAACCGTGCGGCTGAACTCATAATTGAAGGTTTCTCACCAGCCTGAGCCATACGCCATCAGGCTGAACTGGCAGGTCGGAAAAAATCCGCCGCCCAAAGAGCCCAAAAAAGCTCGGCACGGCTCCCGAAGGCCGTCTCGCATGGGAACGTCCACTCATGCTACAGTAGATATCTGGCATTTCAGATAGCCCCGGGGGATAAGTGGAATCACCCATCGTCACTCTCCATCAGTTGGGATACCTCCTTCAGGAGATCCGCGGTCAGCGCGGCTTGACCCAGCGCCAGCTTGGGCTACGAGCCGGCTTCGGCCAGAGCGCCATTTCCGCCCTCGAATCGAATCCCGGCTCGGCCAAAATGGAGCGAATTTTCCAACTGCTGGCCGCCCTGGATTTGGAAATCGTGCTGCGCGAAAGAAAACATCATCTGGCCGAGCACGAGTGGTAAAGTGAAGCTGCAGTGCTGCATGAACGAAGTCCCGGTAGGTGTCTGGCAATTCGGCCAGCGCGCCGTGGATCAGTTCACCTATGACGAGCACTGGCTGCAAGCCCGCCACAAACGGCCTCTTTCCCTTTCGATGCCGACGCGTTCTCGTCCCTATCGCGGCCAGGTGGTCAGCTCGTTCTTTGACAACTTGCTGCCCGAGTTGCCGGCCTTGCGCAATCGACTGGCCGCCCGTCTGAACACCGGATCCAATCCGGGCGACCTCCTCGCCGAGCTGGGCCGGGACTGCGCCGGCGCCGTCCAGTTATTCCCTGAAGACATGCAGCGCAGCAACGAACCACGCGTTTCCGGAGTTCCCCTCAAGCCCAGCTACCTGGAGCGTTTTCTCAAGGTGGTGCCGCGCAGCCCCATTCTACGCTGCCTGCGCCAACACTTCCGGGTGGCCCTGGCCGGCACCAACGAAAAGACGGCCTTGCTCTACTACCAAGGCCAGTGGCGCTTTCCGACCCATTCCACGGCTACCACCCATATCTTCAAACTCGGTCCCAACACCGAAAACGAATGGCTCTGCCACTTGCTGTTGCGGGCTTACGGAGTGGCCAGCGCGCGCAGCCAACTGGTGCCGGTCGGCGATATGCTGGCCCTGGCCGTGGAACGTTTTGATCGGCGTTGGTGCGCTCACGGCATGCGCCTGCTGCGGGTTCCCGTGGAGGATTTATGCCAGGCTCTGGGGCTTGCCGGCGAGCGCAGGTATGAGGTGACCATCAAGCAAGTGCTGGACCTCTTGTTGGGCTCCTCGCAGGGTCAGCGTGACCGCGAAGAGTTCTTGCGCCGTCAGATCCTCTACTGGATGCTGGGGGCCTGCGATGGCCACGCCAAGAACTTCAGCCTGTTTCTGGAGGCCCACGGACGCTTTCATCTGGCCCCCTGCTACGACGTCGTCTCTCACTACCCGGACCCGGGTAAAATGGCCATGGCCGTGGGCGGGGAGCACGAATGGGAGCGTATCGAGCGCGGGCACTGGCTGGCCAGCGCCCGCCAGTGCCGCCTGCAAAATCAACTGCCGGGCATGATCCGCCAACTGGTGGAGAAGACCCCGGAGGCGATCGCGAGCGTGCGCGCTCAACTGCCCCCCGGTTTTCCGGCCGAGCCGATCTTGTCCCGACTGCAGGACGCAGCCGACAGACTTTCGTAGAACAGCCTCCCATGCGGCTGTTGCATACCTCCGACTGGCATCTAGGAAGAAGTCTGCTAGGCCTCTCCTTGCTGGAGGACCAGGCCGCTTTCTGTGAGCAGTTGATCGAGCTGACCCACGATTTCCACCCCGACCTGGTGATCATCCTGGGCGATCTATTCGAGCGCTCCACTCCCAGCGAAGAGGCCCTGCACCTGCTCGACCACGTGCTCCAACGCCTGCTATTGGAGTGCAAAGTGCGCGTCATTCTGGCTCCCGGCCAGCAGGATGGGGTCAATCGGCTGAATTTCGGGTCCTGGCTGTTCGAGCGCCGCCAACTGCAGCTGGTCTCCAATCTGGAGCAGGCGCTCTCCCCCATCATGATCGAGGATGCCGACGGTCCGGTGCACATCAATGTGGTGCCCTTTCTCAAGGCAGCTGAGGTGGACCGGCATTTTCGCACGCAGAACGTGCCCACCCATGGGCGCGCCGGCAACGTCATCATGGAGCATTTGACGCGCTTTCGGCGCCTGCGCCGGCGGGCCGTGCGCGGCGTGGTGGCGGGCTATCTGTGGGTGGAGGGAGGCAGGCCCTGCGGGGAGGAGCGACCCTTCGAAGGCGCCGAGGACTCGACCGTGCCTCAGAGCGCTTTCGAGGGCATCAATTACGGCGCCTTAGGCTACCTGCACGAATATCAGCAGCTCGGCAATCTCTGCTACAGCGGCAGTCCTTTCGCCTTTCACTTCGAGGAAACGCCGCTAGCCCGGGGAGTGGTCAAGCTGGAAATGGATGCGCAGGGCACCTGCCACAGCGAGCTGGTCCCCTTTCATCCCAAGCGTCATTTCTATCGGTTCAGCGGCAGTCTGGAGCGCTTGCTGCTGGGTCCCACCTTTCCCCTCGATGCTCAAGACCTGGTGGTTTTAGAATTGAGTCAGGACAGCGACTTGCTCTCGGCGGATTTGATCCACCGCTTACGCAGTCTGTACCCGAACGTCTGGCGCATTGAACGCCCCGAGGTCGCGCGCGATTTCCAGGCTCGGCCCGGCCAGAATCCGCTGGCCGCCTTCGAGCAATTCTACCAGCAGGCGGCCGGCCAGGGACTGGATGAAGAGGCCCGAGTTCTCTTAGGCGAACTCTTTTCCGAGGCGCAAGCTTGAAACCGCTGCGTCTGGCCTTACAGGCTTTCGGGCCTTTTTGGAACCGGGTCGAAGTCGACTTTCGCCCGGCTCAAGCGCAAGGACTTTTTCTCATCCACGGCCCGGTGGGTTCGGGCAAAACCACCCTGCTGGACGGTATTTGTTATGCTCTTTACGGCGTCTCCTCGGGCGGCGAGCGCTCCCCCGAACAACTGCGCAGCGATCTGGCGCCGGATTCGACCGAGACGCGGGTCGAATTCGATTTTCAGACGGATGGGACGGAATGGAGCGTCCAGCGAGACGGGCAGGAAGCCCGGTTGCTGCAGGCGGGGCAGGCGGTGGTCCGTGGCACTCTCGAAGTCAATCAGCGCATTCAGCGCCTGATCGGGCTGGACGCCTTCCAGTTTTGCCGCTCGGTGCTGCTGCCTCAAGGTCAGTTTCGCCAGTTTTTGCTGGCCCAGGCCGGCGATCGAGAGCAGATTCTGGCCGCTCTTTTTCATACTCATTCGCCGCGTCTCTACCAGGAGGCTCTGTCTGAGGCCTTGAGCCAGGCCGAAGAAGAGCTGAGCGCCGCCTGGCGCCGCCGCGAGAGCTCGAGCGGGGTCCACCAACAGATGCGTTGGCAAGAAGAGCAATTGCAAAGTTTGACTCACCAACTGGAGCGCTGGAAAGAGCAGAGTTCCCGGCTGCAGGCGGACCGCCAGCGGGCGGCGGTGGTGGGAGAGCGTTCGCGCGAGCGTCAGCGCCTGCACAAAGACCTGGCCCAGTTACGCGAGCGCGATGAAGACGTGCGCGAACTGCGCGAGCAAGCCCGGCGCCTCCAGGGAGCGCTCAAGGTGGCGCCTCAAGTCGAACAATGGCAGCAGGCCAGGAAAGACGAGCTGGCCGCCCAGGAGAACTACCGCAAGGCCCAGCAGGAATTGCAGGAGCGAATGCAGGGGTTGACTCCACCGGCCGATACCGCCGACCAGTTGGAGGCGGCCCAATTGGAGCGCGAGAGACTGCAGCAGCGGCTTCATGATCTGGCCCGCTACGAGTCTGAAAACAAACGCCTGGCCCAGGCCGAGGAACGCCTGCAGCGCTGCCGCGATACCTGGAACCAGATGGAGGAAGAGGGTCAGGTGATGACCCGGGAACTGGAGGTGGCCGAGCGCCGCCTCCAAGAAGTGGTGCGCTTCGGCGCGGAGGAGAGCGAACTCAAGCACCAGTTGATGGTGCGCCAAAAGCAACTGGAAAGGCTGCGCGACCAGCACAAGCTGATCCGACAGCAGGAGGAACTGCAGACGGGCATCGAGCGCAGTCACCAGACGCTGATCAAGATCGGCGAGCGGCGCAACCGGACCTTGACTCAGATCGACCTGTTGGAACGCGATTTGCACGAGCGCCAGCGCCAGCTCGAGGCGCACTGGTCGCACGCCCTGGCTTCCCAGTTGCGGCCCGGCCAGCCCTGCCCGGTGTGCGGCGCCCAGGAACACCCGGCACCGGCCTCCCCGGGGGGCAGTCCGGCCCAACTGAGCCTGGAGCAGTTGCGCAAACAGGTCGACCTGGCCTGGAAACAAGCCGAGAAGATCGAGCAAGAAGAGCAAGAGCAACAGATCACCCTGGTGCGTCTGGAAGAACGGTTGGAGGCGGCCATGGACCGGGCTCGCGACCTGCCCGCAGCCAGCCCCTCGGAACTGCAGGAAATCACCGCTTCTTTGCGCGAGCTGGAGAAGGATCTCCAGCGCTTGCAGGCCTACCGGGAACATCAAGAGCGCGACCAGCGCCGGGTGCGCAAACTGAAGCGCAAACTCGAAGGTTGGCAGGAGGCCCGGCTGCAGGCGCAGCAGGCCCTGGCGCAGGCGGAAGCCATTGTGCAGGAGCGCCGTTCACTGGTGCCCGAAGAGTTCACTCTGGAAGGCAGTCTGGCGGCCGAGCGCGAGCGTCTGCACCAGGCGCTGGAACCGGTATTGCGCAGCATCGAGCAAAACCGCCTGCAGATCGGCGCCGATACTCATCTCTATGCTTCCTTTACGGCCGCCGCCGAAGCCGCCAGGCAAAGCATCGAGTTGAGCCAGGAGCGTACCCGGCTGGCCTGGGAGCTGGTGCAGGCCCGGCTGGAGCTGCAGGGCTTCGCCGATCTGGAGGAATGGCGGCCGGTCTTCCAACTGGCCGAGCATGATTTAGAGACGATTTTAGGAGAAATCGCCAGCCATCAACAGTCGCTGGAACTGCTCGAGGCCGAATCGGAGCGGGCCGACGCGCTTTATCACGAGAGCCTGGAAGACTGGCGCGAATTGGAAATCGACCCGGAGGGCCTGGAGAATCAGTTACAAGCAGGCTACGCGGCCGTGGCCCAGGCTCAAGAAGAACTGCGCCGGCTGCAGCGCCAGTGGCAAGACTACGAGCGGTCTCTTCAGGAAATCCAGAGCCTGGAGCCGCGCCTGGCCCTGTTGCGCCGGTTGGCGCGCACGGCCGCGGGGGATAACCCGCTGGGGATAACTTTTCAGCAGTGGGTGCTGGCCCAACAAATGGAGAGCGTGCTGCAGGCCGCCAATCTTCGGCTCAGTCAAATGACCCGCGGCCGCTTCACGCTGGAGGCCTCCAAGAATGCGCTGGAGCTGCTGGTGCTCGATCATCTGTCCGGGCATACCCGAGCGGTGACCACCCTGAGCGGTGGCGAGAGCTTTCTGGCTTCGCTGGCCCTGGCCCTGGGCTTATCCGACAGCTTTCTCTCGGCGGGCAGCAACGCCGTGCTGGAAACGCTGTTCATCGACGAAGGCTTCGGCTACCTGGACGAAGAGGGCCTGGATCAGGCCTTCTGGGCGCTGGAACCGATCCGCAAGGATGGGCGCATCATCGGAGTGGTTTCCCATCTGGCCGAAGTGCGCCAGCGCATCGAGACCCGTCTGGAAATCCGCCCCAGCCCCAGCGGCAACCAGATCTCTTGGGGTTAAAGCTCGACGGACTCTTCCAGGGAGCCGCGGTTGCGGCGGCGCAGGCGTTCGACCATGTCGGTGACGGCGCAGCCTTGCTCGGCCGAGAGCAGGCCCTGGGCCACCATTTCCACCGATTCTTCGCTGACTTCGCTTTCCTCCGAGTCGGTCTCGCGCGAGAGAATAGCGCGGGCGCGGTTGAGGTACTTGCTGAAGTCATAGACCTGGGCGCCGTCATGGCGAGCCGGAGCCACAGTAGCGGCCGGCATTTCCATGGAGGGCTCATAACTGGTGAAGGTCGGTTCCTTCTTATGTTTGGCCGTCACCAATTGGAATTCGGTTTCCAGAGCCTCCAGATAGAGGCGCACGCGCGAGATGTTCTGCAGTGCAATCTGAGCTGATTCCAGGGTGATCCCCTGGGGCGGCTCGTCGAAGAACCACCAGAGCGGCTTGCCGGTGATGTCGGCCAGGCGCAGCAGTACCCAGACCGGCATGGGTTCACGGCCGGAAATGTAACCGCTGAGTTGTTCGGCCGAATCCAGTTCCAACTGGCTGGCCAGTTGGCCGACCGAGTGTCCGCAGTCCAACATGGCTGAATGCAAGTGGGCGCGCATCCGCGCCAGCCGTTCGTCGAGACTACGTTTCATGTGGCAAAATACTCCTGAGCTTTAAGTTTATTCAAGCTCGGCGAATTTCCACCGAATGGCTGGTCTACCTCTTTCGAGGCTTCAAAGATTCCAATTGACACAGGTTACGTGTTCAATTAATCTGTGTCCAGGAGGTTGCCATGAATCTCACCCTCTCCATTGATGATCGAGTTATTCAAAAGGCTCGCCAGGTTGCGCAAAGCATGGGAAAGAGCGTGAATCAGCTGGTTCGAGACTACCTGGAGCAATTAACTGCCCTCGATGAGCCTCAGCAAGATGTGGAAGAGCTCCGGCAATTGACGGCGGAAGGGCAGGGGCGCTCGGGCGGCTGGAAGTTCCGCCGCGAAGAAGTCTATGACCTCCCGTAGTTTCCTCGATACCAACATCCTGGTCTATGCGGACGACCACGACGCTCCAGACAAACAGGCCATCGCTCAGCGCTTACTCGAGGAAGGCCGGCTGAGCGGAAACGCAGTGCTCTCCACCCAGGTCCTCCAGGAATACTTTGTGACAGTCACCCGGAAGCTCGGCGTTCCAGCGGAAGTCGCCAGAAGAAAGGTCACCATCTACTCCCGTTACCATCTCTGCTTGATTCAGGCGGAGGACATCCTGGCGGCCATCGATTTGCATCGCCTTCATCAGTATGCACTGTGGGACGCGCTTATTCTCCGCTGTGCCCTGCAGACCCACTGCCGAGTTCTCTATACCGAGGACCTCCAGCATCGGTCCAAGGTCGAGGGCCTGCTCGTCCTCAATCCATTCGCACCCCGCTGACGGCCCGGGTGAGCGCGGCCCGGCTCAAGTAGACTTGGGTGAGGGCGTTGACGCGGTTGGTCTGGGCGGTGAGCAGGGCGGACTGGGCGTCGATGACATCCAGGAAGATGCCCAGGCCCACCTTGTAGCGACCGTTGGTCAGGCGCAGGGTTTCCCGGGCGTTGGCTTCTTCGGCGCTGGCCGAGGCCACCTGTTGTTCGGCGTTCTTCAGGTTCAGATAGGCCTGGCCTACCTGGGAGAGAACCCGCTGCCTGGCTCCTTCCAGGTCGGCTTTGGCGCGATCGAGATTGGCTTTGGCCTCGGTGATGCGGCCGTCCTGTAAGCCGCCGTCCAGGGCCTGAAAGCTGATGGACAGGTTGATGCCCAGGGTTTCGATGGCCGGTTGGGCCCGGTTTTGATAGGCGGCGTTAATGCCGATGGAGGGAGTGCTGGTGGTGTAGGCCGCGTCCAGCGTCGACTGGGCCGAGTCCACCTGCTTGTGGTATTGAACCAGCTCGGGACGCTGGGCCAGAGCCATGTCAAAAAGCTGCTCGGTGCTGGAATAGGCCAGCGCCGGCTCCTCTTCCTCGCGCAAGCTGATTTTAGCGCGCGGATCCAGGCCCAGGGCCAGGTTGAACTGCAACTGGTTGTTACCGGTGTTAGTCTGAGCCTGGCTCAACTGAAAAAGGGCCGCCGACAGGGCTGTCTCGGCTCGCGTCACGTCACTGGGCAAGCCCAGGCCGCCGTTGAAGCGGGCGCGGGCTTCGGCAACGTGCTCGCGGCGGTTGACGATGTTGTCTTCCTGCACTTTGACCAGACGTTGCGAGGAGAGCAGGTTGAAGTAGGACTGCTTGACCTGCAGGGCCACATCGGATTGAGCCTGTTCGTAGGCGGCCTGATTGGCGTCGCGGGCGTGCTCCTGGGCGGCGGTCAGATCGCGGGTATGGCCGAAGTCGGTGATCAGTTGCGAGAGAGTGGCGTTATGGGTCCAGCCGCTGTTGGCGAAAACGGCCCCGAAACCGCCGGCCACGTTGGTGATCGGCTGCTCATTGTAGGTGCTCTGAAGCAACAGGCGGGGGTTGAGGCCGGCGGCCTGCTGGCGCACGCGCCCATCAGCCGCTCGCACCTGCGATTCCGAAGCCTTGAGACTCGATTGATAGCGCATGGCCGTCTCCACCGCCTCCTTCAGGCCCATGGTGGTGGGCACCGATTCGGGCACGGCGATGGCGGGCAGTTCCACCGGTTGGGGCACTTCGGCCTGTTGTGTCTGGGGTTTATAAGGCTCGGCCCAACTCGTCATCGGGAGGAGACCCAGGAGCAAAAGCCATTTCTTCATTTCTTCTTACGGAACCAATCCAGCATTTCGTCGAGGAGAGAAAAGACCACCGGCACCACCACCAGGGTCAGCAAGGTCGAAGTCGTCAGTCCCCCGATGACGGCGATGGCCATCGATTTGCGCACCTCGGCGCCGGCTCCGATGCCCATGGCGATGGGCATCATACCGGCGATCATGGCCACCGTGGTCATCAGAATCGGGCGCATACGCGCCTCGCCGGACTCGAAGATGGCGCGCATACGCGACACTCCTTGGGCTTTGGAGGTGAGCACATACTCGACCAGCAGAATCGAGTTCTTGGTGGTCAGGCCCATCAGCATAACAATGCCGATCAGGGCATACATGCCCATGGGCTCGCGGGTCACCAGCAAGCCCATGACGGCCCCGCCAATGGAGAGCGGCAGCGCCACCATGATGGTGAGCGGGTGCACGAAGCCCGAGAAGAGCAGCACCAGCACCGCGTAAATCATCAGCACGGCGGCGCCCATGGCGCCGGCGAAGCCGTTGAAGATATCCTTCTGGATCTCCACATCGCCAGCGGGGCTTTCCGAGACACTTTTGGGCAGCGCTTTAAAGGCGGGCAGCTTGTGGATATCGCTGAGAGCGTCGCCGAGCGCGTAGCCGCGGCGCATGGCCGCTTCGATGGTGACTTTGCGTTTGCGGTCGTAGCGGTCGATCTGGGAGGGACCCTGGCCCATTTCCATAGTGGCCACCGAGGAGATGGGCAGCAGGCGGTTGCCGGCCCCCAGCACCTTGAGATTACGGATAGTGGCCAGGTCATCGCGGTAGCGCGGGTCGATCTGGACGCGGATGTTGATCTGGCGATCGCTCAAGTCGAACTTGGCCAGATTCTGGTCATTGTCGCCCAGCGTGGCCACCAGGGCGGTGCGGGCGATACTGCTGACCGAGACGCCTTGCTCGGCGGCCAGGTCGAAGTTGGGTTTGACGAGAATTTCCGGGCGCTGCAGAGCGGCCGAGGTGTTGATGTCATAGAGGCCTTGCATGCCGCGCATTTCGCCGAGCAGTTTCTGGGCGGTAGCCGTCAGCTCGGGGCCGTTCTCACTGGACAGCACCAGCGTGAGGCGGCCCGAAAGCCCTACGGCGGCACCGAAAGAGAGGCGCACGCCCGGGACCTTCTGGAGTTCCGGGGCGATCAGCTCTTCCAACTGGCTCTGGCTGAGCTGGCGCTCCTGGCGCGGCACCAGCACGATGTAGAGGCTCGCTTTATTCACCGCCCCCTGGGTGGCTCGACCGGGCCCGCTCTGCGAGGGAGTGCCCACCGAAGTGAAGACCTGCTTGACTTCTTTGTGAGTCATCAGAATGCGCGTCAGCTCTTTGGCCACGGCCGTGGTGGTGTCGATGCTGGTGCCCGGCGGCAGCTCCGCGGTCAGCACCGTTTCGCCACGATCCACCGTTCCAATCAGGTTCTTCGGGATCATTCCGAAGAGGCCCAGACTGAAGACGAAGAAGGTGACCGCCAGAATCAGCGTGGGTACGCGGTAGGCCAGAGCCCAGCCTAAAATCTTGTCGTAAGTAGCGGTGAGCCAGCTCTTCTTTTCTTCGTGAGCCGGAATGTCCACCATCCAGTAGGCGGCCATCATGGGTGTAAGCAGACGCGCCACCACCAGGGAGAAAAACACGGCCACCGCCACCGTCAGCCCAAACTGGCGGAAGAACTGGCCGGGAATGCCTCCCATGAAGGCCACCGGCACGAAGACCACGATAATCGAGGCGGTGGTGGCCACTACCGCCAGGCCGATCTCGTCGGCCGCTTCCAGGGCCGCGTGATAAGGGTCTTTGCCCATCTGGATGTGGCGCACGATGTTCTCGATTTCCACGATGGCGTCGTCCACCAGGATACCGATGACCAGGGCCAGGCCCAGTAGCGACATATTGTTGAGAGTGAAGCCGACGGCCTTCATCACGAAGAAAGTCGGGATGACCGAGAGCGGCATGGCCAGAGCGGAGATAGCCGCCGCACGCCAGTCCCGCAAAAACCAGTAAATCACGATGACGGCCAGGCCGGCGCCCAAACACAGGTGTTCGATAGAAGCTTCGTAAGACTCGAGCACATAGGTGGCGTTGGTGCGCACCTTCTTGATCTCGGTGCCGGCCGGCAGAGTATCCTGCATCTTCTTCAGAGCGGCGTCCACCCGGGCAGCCACGTCCACCAGGTTGGAGCCGGTGGCGCGCACCACCTGGAAGGCCACCACCGGCTCGCCGTTGAGCAAAGCGCGCTGGCGTGGCTCGGAGAAGCCGTTCTCGATGGTCCCCAATTGGTCCAACTGAACCCAGCCGCCTTGGGGAGAAGCGATGCGCGTCTGGCTCAGCTTCTCCAAAGTTGGCGCGGAACCCAAGGTCCGAATCGACTCTTCCTGGCCACCGACCAGCGAGCGCCCGCCCGGCATGTCGATATTCAGGGAGCGCACCTGCAAGTTGACGGCGTCGGCCGTGACCCCGTAGGCATCCATTTTCTCCGGGTCCAGGTTGATGCGGATCTCGCGGTCCACGCCGCCGGAGCGCTGCACCTGGCCGACTCCGCGCACGGCCAGCAGAGCCCGTGAGATAGTGTTGTCGATTTCCCAGGAAAGCTCGCTGATGGTGGCGCCGCTGCGGGCGATGGTATAGGTGGCCAGCGGACCGCCGATGAAATCGACGCGGGTGATCTGAGGCTCATTGATCTGACCGGGCAATTGCTGGCGTATGCGCGAGACGGCGTCGCGCACGTCGTTGACGGCCCGGTCGGTATCGGTGCCCAGTTCAAACTCGGTGGTGGTGACGGAAAGGCCTTCGTTGACGGCCGAGGTGATGTGTTTGACGCCGGAAATGCCGCTGATGGAGTCTTCCACCTTGCGGGTCACCTGCGTTTCCAGTTCGGAGGGAGCGGCGCCGATCTGCGTGATCGAAACCGAAACCAGCGGAAGGTCGATATTGGGGTTTTCGTCAATGCCCAGACCCGCGAAAGAAGCCAGGCCGGCTACCGTCAGCACCAGGAAGAGGACGATCGAGGGGATCGGGTTACGAATCGCCCAGGCCGAGATATTCATCTATTTTTCCTCGATCCGGACCTTATCGCCGTCAGCCAGAAAGCGCGCCCCCGCCACCGCCACCGTCTCGTTGATTTTGAGGCCCTCGGTAATTTCCACCCGCTGATTGGTACGCACGCCCGTGGTCACGCGGGTGCGCACGGCCGTGGTGCCCTCCAGTTTGAAGACAAAATAGTCGCCGCCCTCGCCCAGCACGGCCTCGGCCGGCACCGTCAGAGCCCGGTGATCGCCCACATCCACGCGGGCTTCGCCGAACATGCCGGGTCGCAGGCTGGAGCCCGGATCCAGCTTGATGCGGGCCGTGCCCAACCGGCTGCTGCTTTCCACCTGTGGAGAAACGCGCCAGATCCGGCCGCCGACCTTTTTGCCTCCATAAGAGACCTGGGCCTTCAGACCCTCGCGCATCTTGAGCAGGTCGACCTGCGGCATCTGAGCCTGAAGCTCCAATTCACCCCGTCGAGCCAGTGTGAACATAGGCTTGCTGCTGCTGCTGATTTCTCCCAGGTGGACATCGCGCTTGAGCACGGTGCCCGAGTCTGGCGCGCGAATGACGGTCTGCTCCAGTTGGGCAGAAATCATGGCGATCATCCCGGAAATTTCGTCGCTGGAGGCACGCGCGATATCCACGTCTTCGGCCCGGCCGCCGGCCTGCCCCAGCAGCATGCGCTGGCGCGCCTGTTCGGCCGCGAACTCTCCAGCCTGAAGACGCTGCCGGGCCGCGTTCACCAGCTGCTGATTACGGTCCACCTCGGCCTGGCGATCGCTGGCTTCCTGTAAGGTGACGAAGCCTTCGTCCAGCACCTTGTTATAGCGTTCGGCGGTTTTGCGGGCGCTGGCGTAGTTGACTTCGGCCTGCTTCAGATTGGCCCGTTCCTGGGTGGCCTGGGCCCTGGCCTGTTCGTAAGCCGCCCGCAGGCTCAGCAGGTCTTGGGGCCGATTGGGCTGCACGGCCCGGGAGACCTGAGCCTGGCTGGAGCGCAGGCGGGCCTGGGCCTGCAGCAACTGGGCTTCCAACAGCGAGCGATTGAGCACGGCCAGAGTCTGACCCGCGTAGACGCGGTCCCCTTCTTCCACCATGATCTGCTCGACCTTGAGACCATTGACTTCGGCTCCCACCGCCAGCGGGTCGATGGCGGCCACGCTACCGGTGGCCACTACCGTATCGGGCAGCGTGCTGTAATTCGCCGTGGCCGTGCTGACGGTTACCACCGCCTTGGGAGTGGCTTTGGTGGTGGGCTTTTTGGCAGCGTTGCGGCTGGCGGCGAAGAGCTTGAGGCCGACCACCGCCAGCACCACCAGGCCAATCACCAGGGCCCAGGTCATGGCTGTGCTGCGGCCGGTCTTTTTGTATTCACGTAAATCATGGCTCAAGGGGTCCGCCCCTTGGACCCCCCTGCTATCGTGGGTTAAATCGCTCATTCTAAGCCTCCGATGGCTGCCAAACAAAACCGGCTGATGTGATCTGTCATAATGCGTATCCGCTCCTCAGCCGCTCGCTCCCCCCAGCCGGGGCGGCTCCTTTCCAGGAAAAACTCTGCCTTGGGCATTCCGTTGCAGTGGGACATCAGGCTATGGCAGCAGAGCCAGCGCTCTTCCTCACCGAGACGAGGGTTGAGTTCAGCTACGATGCGCTCCACCCGCGGCATGATGCGGCCCACAATTTCATCCACCAAAGAAACAAAAGCCGGCGAAGGCTCTTCCAGTTCGCGCAGCATCAGCCGGGTATGCCAGGCCTGACGCTGGTGGCCCAGCAGACGCTCCACGCTGGTGCGCACGAGATCGCGCAGGCGCTGCTCGGCCGGCGCGTCCTCGGCCGGTTCTTGTTCCCGGGCCGTGTGGGTGGCCAGGCGGAGGACCTCGGCGTAGAGACCATCCTTGTCGCGAAAATGGTAGTTGACGGCGGCCTGATTCACTCCGGCCGCCTGCACAATGTCCCGAATGGTGGTCTCACGGCGCCCTTTCTCCGCGAAGATGGGCCCGGCCACTTCGAGAATGCGCATGCGAGTAGAGGCAACACGGTTATCCACCGATTCAAACTAGCGTTTGAAATGCTTGTTTGCCATAGGTCCAAAGGCCTAACTTTTTGCGCGTGGGGCAGAACTGGCCGAGATCTACACCGCGATCTTGCCCAAACCGCTTGCAGCAAAGGAAGCCGTAAGTTTCTGCAAGTGTCCTCAAATATTTACGGCCCACGGCTTCGTAAGGCTTGATGTGGAGCGGTCCAACTTCTACCGCCCTCAATTATTGCCAATCTTGCTTTGAGTTTGACCAGTCTGCTCAGGGGTATCGGCGAAGTCGGAATAGCGGGCGATGGCCCGGCCCACTTTGGCCATTCAACACGATTAAAGCCAAGGTTGGCCTTTCGGCAGCGGCTCGACCGGGCCGCCGGGCAGCGGAATCGGACCTCCGCCACCGCTGGGGAAGCCGGGGACAGGGGGCATCGGCTCGACCGGGCCGCCGGGCAGAGGAATCGGACCTCCGCCGCCGCTGGGGAAGCCGGGGACAGGGGGCATCGGCTCGACCGGGCCGCCGGGCAGCGGAATGGGGCCGTTGATGGGCGATTGGCCGCCGGTTCCTTCCGCCCCACTCTTCGGCTGATACGGGACGCCAATGCTGCTCGTGGGCGGCGGCTCGAGACCAATTCCACTATTTTTTTTGGGCACATAAGGGGTGCCAAAGGCGGCCTTGGGATCTGGCTGGAGACCAATTCCCTTGTTGCTGGGGTCGGGAATCGCAGGGAGTGCCTTGGAACCGAAATTTTGGTTGAAGCCATTCAACAGTTGCGAGTTGGCCCCGCTGAGCTTGGGCTCCTTGCTCAGGCTGCTCAGGTCTTTGGGGGCCGGCGGGATCTTAAGGGTCGACTTGGATTGAGATTGAATCTTGTTCTTGCTGGACGACTTTCGGGAACTCGTAACAGGCTGGTTATTGGTGCTTTGAATCTGCATCGCTAAATTTGCTCCTTGCTAATCTGTTGAGCTCATACTGCCACGCCCCAAGGTTGCCGGCCGAAGTAAAAATGGAAATAGCTTGTAAACAGAGTAACAGGTTTATTGTCAAACCTTTGCTAAATCTTGAATATGACCCTGGAAGCGCCTCAAGCGTGTTCGCGAACTTCTGAAGAATTCGGACAACTCCGGCTACTATCCCAGCAGCTTTGAGCCGCTCCTCGTTGGGTTCCAGACACCACGGAATCGAAAGAACTTACAGGGGGATGTTGCCGTGTTTACGGCTGGGCCTCTGCACGCGCTTGCCGTCGAGGGTTTCCAGGGCATCGATCAGGGTGGCCCGGGTCGTCTTGGGTTCGATAATGTCCTGGACGTAACCGCGCGAAGCGGCTACATAGGGCGAGGCAAAGTGTTCCGTGTAGTGCTGCACCAGTTCGGCGCGCTTGGCCTCCGGATGCTCCGACCGGGCCAACTCTTCCCGGAAGATGATGTTGATGGCTCCCTGCGGCCCCATCACGGCCACCTCGGCGGTGGGCCAGGCGAAGTTGTAGTCGGCCCGGATGTGCGAGCTGCACATCACGTCGTAAGCTCCGCCGTAGGCTTTGCGCAAAATGACGGTCAACTTGGGCACGGTGGCTTCGCAGTAAGCATAGAGCAATTTGGCGCCGTGCTTGATGATGCCGCCGTACTCTTGCTTGATGCCGGGTAGGAAGCCGGGCACGTCCACCAGGGTAACCAATGGAATATTGAAGGCGTCGCAGAAGCGAACGAAGCGCGCTCCCTTAACGGAGGCGTCAATGTCCAGCACTCCGGCCAGCGAACAAGGATTGTTGGCCACGATGCCCACGCTACGGCCGTCCAGACGGGCAAACCCGATGACGATGTTGGTGGCCCAGGCTGCGTGGATTTCCAAAAATTCGTTGTTGTCCACGATGGGGCGAATGATATCGCGGACATCGTATGGTTTATTGGGGTTGGCCGGCAAAATTTTCTCCAGCTCGGGGGATTGGCGATGGCGGTCGTCATCGCTGCTGCGCCGGGGAGGATCGGCCAGATTGTGACTGGGCAGGTAGCTCATCAGCTCGCGCAGCAATTGCAAGGCCGAAGCTTCGTCGGGAGCCGTCAGGTGAGCCACGCCGCTGGTACTGGCGTGAGTGTGGGCGCCGCCCAGTTCCTCGAAGGTCACTTCTTCATTGGTGACCGTCTTGATGACGTCGGGACCGGTGATGAACATGTGCGAGGTCTTCTCCACCATCACGATAAAGTCGGTGATGGCGGGACTGTAGACAGCGCCGCCGGCGCAGGGTCCGAGGATGAGCGAGATCTGGGGCACCACTCCGGAGGCCTGGGTGTTGCGATAGAAAATCTCGGCATATCCACCCAGGGAGACCACGCCTTCCTGGATGCGGGCCCCGCCCGAGTCATTGAGACCCAGCACCGGGGCGCCGTTTTGCACGGCCAGGTCCATGACCTTGCAGATCTTGTTGGCATGCATCTCCCCCAAGGAGCCGCCAAAGACGGTGAAGTCCTGAGCGAATAAGTAGACCAGGCGGCCGCCGATTTTACCGTAGCCGGTGACCACGCCGTCGCCCAGGAATTTCTTGTCACCCATTCCAAAATCCGTACAGTTGTGAGTCACATATCGGTCGAGTTCGCGAAAGGTGCCGGGATCAAGCAGGCGCTCGATACGCTCGCGAGCGGTCAGCTTGCCCTTTTTGTGTTGAGCCTCGATGCGCTTCGGGCCGCCGCCCAGCAACGCTTCATCGCGGTGCTCGCGCATCTGGGCCAATTTTTCTTCCATGCTGGGTAAGGTGCTGCTACTCACGGGTTTCTCCTCCGGTATGTCAAGTCTTGCCTTTTCCCTGGACGGGGGACTTTGAATCGGGGGAAGGAGAAAAAGGGAGACTCCGAGCTCGGAGTCTCCCTTGCCAACTACAACTTGCCGGCTGCGGCCCGGTAGGCCAGGATGCGAAAGCGCACCTGTTTAGCCGGGTGGTTGCCGCCACGCTGAAGAGCGCGCTGCACAAACCAATCCGCCTCGCGCCAGCGCCCCAGGTCACACAGAGCGGCGGCCTGGCAGGTCAACAATTCGGGATCATCCAGGTGCACATTGCGCTGAGCCAAATCCAAAGCGATCTCGGGCTTTCCGGAGTTTCTGGCACAGTGGCAGAGCAAGGTCAGCGCTCTCACGTCATCCTTTTTCTGCACCCTGCTGAGAGCCGCATCGCCCAGCATCTTGAGCGAAGCTTTGTGGCAGATATTCATCCCGGCCGCCGCCCAGCGCGCGCTCAGCACCTGCCAGTCGCAGCCGTGCTCAGCAAAAAACTCGTCTAAGAAGAGGTCGGCCACCTCTGCCTTGCGCCCTTCCGGACAGGGTCGTCCCATTCTGCCCACCCAGGTCTTACCATCCCAAACAAAGGTCTGTTCGTACGCATAGACTTGTATCATTTGTTTGATTCCTCCACGGAGGAGAAACTAACGGGGGCATTTCTACCAAATCTCTACCAAAACGGAAAAATGTGAACGGAACGTTAGAGATCCATGAACGCCGTTCAGTACAGGTGGGGGACGACCAGGACGGTCGGCTTCTCGGGAAGGTGTGGTAGACGCACCACGCCTTCGGAGGCCCGTTCCGTCTGATAGTGGCCCTTAGCCAGCTGCAAAAATTTTTCCAGGCCGTCGCATTGCGGAAAATGAGTGCGGCTCAGGAAAGGGGTGCGGTAGTGCATGGGAATCAGCAGGCGTGGCTTCAACTGGGCCGCCACGCGCAGGGCTGCGGCCCCGTCCAGGGTATTGCCGCCGCCCCCGACAGGGGCCAGCAACACGTCGCAAGCCCCGATTTCAGCCAACTGCTCGGCATCCAAAGGAGCCCCCAGATCGGACAGATGCACCACGGCCGGACCTTCTCCGGCCTGTAATTTGAAAAGGGTCACCAGACCGCGTTCGCCGTCATCGTCGTGCTCCGCCAGGACCGCCGTCAGGCGAGCCGGCCCCAGCTGGCGGTTCACGGAACCGCGCACGATGGTGGTGCGTCCGGAAACGGCCGCCGTGTAGTTGTGGTCGAAATGCTCGTGACTGACGCATACGTAGTCGGCTGGCCGAATGGGCATCTTGTGCCCGATTTCGGGACTGTAGGGGTCGATCAAGATCCTGGTTTCCCCAAAGTGAAAGAGAAAGCAGGCATGGGCATAGTACTCGAAGTGGAGCATCGGCCGTCCGGTTCTCGCTCACGCCCTTAACCCCTCCGACAGGAGGAGGTCGGTCGGGCCAAGAAGCACAAAGCGTTATAATGACACGAACCCGCAATTCGAGGTAACTGATGGCAAAGAAAGCCCACAAATACGGAATCCTGGTCGGCGGTGGTCCGGCTCCCGGCATCAACTCGGTAATCAGCTCGGTCACCATCGAGGCGACCAAACGCGGTCACACCGTCATCGGCATCTACGACGGTTTCAAGAACTTGATGGCCGGCCAGACCAAAATCGAATTCTTGACCATCCCCAAAATCAGCGGTATTCACCGGCTGGGCGGCAGTATTCTGCGCACCGCTCGCGCCAATCCCACAAAAAAAGATGGGGACTTGCGGGCCACCGTGGAGACGCTCAAGGATCTGGGAATCACCCACCTGGTCACCATCGGCGGCGACGACACCTTGTTTTCCGCCACCACGGTGGCGGCCTATTCCAAGAAATACCTGGATCACGACCTGGCCTTCGCCCACGTGCCCAAGACCATCGATAACGACCTGCCCCTGCCGGCCGGTATTCCCACCTTCGGCTTCGAGACGGCTCGCTCCGAGGGCTCGCGTCTCGTCTCCACCTTCCAGGGCGATGCCCGCACCACCGGCCGCTGGTTCGTGGTGGTGGCCATGGGTCGCAAGACCGGCCATCTGGCGCTGGGTATCGGCAAATCGGCTTCGGCCACGCTGACCCTCATCCCCGAAGAATTCCCGGCCGGGCGCCATTCGCTCAAATTGGTGGTGGACACCATCGCCGGTTCCATCGTTAAACGCCTCTCCGAAGGGCGCAACTACGGTGTGGCCGTGGTGGCCGAGGGCTTTCTGGAATTCCTGGAAGCCGAGGAACTCAAAGCCCTGGTGACAGATCACCAGGCCATCGACTATGACGAACACGGCCATTTGCGCCTCTCGGAACTGAACTTCCCTGACGTCATCAAATATGTGCTTCACAAACGGCTGAAAGAGCTGGGCGTGGCTTTGCGCGTCAATGACCAGGAAATCGGCTATGAGCTGCGCTGCGTTGACCCCTGTGCCTTCGACATCGACTACACTCGCAACCTCGGCTTTGGCGCCGTCGACTACCTGGAGTCGGGCGGATCGAATGCGATGATTACCATCCAGGGCGACAAAATCGTGCCCATGCAGTTCGACGCTCTCAAAGACCCCGATACCGGCAAGACCAAAGTGCGTATGGTGGACACGGAATCGCTGTCTTTCAAGATTGCCCGCGAATATATGATTCGTCTCGACAGGTCAGACTTCGAGGACATGGACAAGCTACGCAAAATCGCTCAGGTCACGACCATGACCCCCGAGCAGTTCAAAGCCGAGTTCGCACACGTCGTGGATGTTGATCTGGTCTCAAAATAGCTCCTTGGGAGCCTGAACCGGCATCAAGTCCTCGGCGGTGGCGTGAATGAGCGTTTCCAGTTCCTCGCGCAGTTCCTCGTTTTCCAGGCGTTGCAGGCGCAGTTGTTCCCGGGCTTCCTCGGCGCGCGCCTTGAAAGCCCGGGCTTTGCCCAGGGTTTGTTCGAGTTTTCCGGTGATCTCGGCCAACTGCTGATTCTTTTCCTCCAATTGAGCCGAGGCGCTTTCGCGCAACTTCAGGGAGGTTTCTTGAAGGCGCAGAGCTTTTTGCTCAAGCTGCGCCCGGGCCGCTTCCTCCGCCTCGAGCTGGGCCTCCAGGTCGGCCTTCTGCGATTGCAGGGACTGCAGCTGTTGCTGCAGCTCGACTTCTTGCTGGCCGCGCTCTGAGCGCAACTCGGCGAGCTGGTCTCGTAAAGACTCGGCCTCGCGCTCCTGGTCCGCGCGCAGAGCCTGCTGTTCTTCTAGAACTCCCGCCAGCTCGGACAGTTGGATGGCCTGTTGCGCCTGCACCAACTCCAACTGGCTCTGGCGCTGCTGGTCGAGGCGAGCCAGTTGGGCGCGGTGCTGTTGCTGCATCTCGGACAGTTGAGCTTCCAGCTCGGCCCGCGCCCTTTGCTGCTCTTCCGCCAGCCTTTCCAATTCCTGGGCCTGCCGGGCGCTTTGCTGCTCTTGGCCGCGCTGGTGTTCTTGCTGCAGACGAGCCAGCTCCTGTTGGTGCTCTTCCTGCAGTCCGGCCAGTTGCTGCTGAAATTGCTGCTGCTGCTGAAGGTGCAGTTGGGCGACTTTGCGTTGTACCTGTTCCTGTAAACGAGCGGCCAGCGCACCCATCTGCTGGCGGTGCTCACGCTCCAGTTGCTGCCGTTGGGCCTCGAGCTGACTCTGGTGCTGCTCGGTCCGGGCAACCAGGTCCGCGCGAAACTGCTCCTGCAGTTCGGCCTGGCTCTGGTCGTGCTGGCGGCGCAAATCGTCCAGTTCGGACAGGTGCTGTTGGCGAGCTTCCTCGAGTTGGGCCTGTTGCTGCTCGTAGTCCTGCTGCAGGCGGGCCAACAAGAGCTGCTCGCGACCCTCGGCCTCCTCGCGCAGAGCCACCAACTCCTCCTGATGCTTCTGTGCCAGTTCGGTTATCTGCTGGCTGTGCTGAGAGCGCAGTTGGCGCAACTGTTCTTGGGCCTCGCCCAGTTGGGCTTGCAGCAACTCGTGGCGGCTCGATTCGGAAGCCCGCGCCTCCAGTAATTCCTGGCGAGCGGCGGCCTCCCCCTCTTGCGCCAGGGCCAGGGCCTGGCGCAGCCCGCCGATGTCGGCGGAGGCCAATTCGCGGGCCTGATCCAACAACCGCTGGCGCAAGCGCACCACCTCTTCGTCGAGGGCGGTCAACTGCTGGTCGCGCTGTTGTAGCGCCAGGCTTGATTGCTCCTGAAGCTTTTGAATCGTCTCCCTGGCCCTGGCCAGCTTGCGCTCCAGCAGCGGAACTCGCTCGGACACCTGCACGTGCTGCCGCATGGCCTCGCTCTCGCGTTGGAAGACCTCGATGGATTGCAGACTTTTCTGCAGTTCCTGGCGCACCGACTGGAGATTCAGTTCGCGATCCTGCAGGCTGCGCCGCTTCTGCTCGAGTTCTTGCTGAAGACCTTCGGCCTTGCTCTGTAAGGACTTGATCTCCAATTTCTGTTCTTCGCGTTCCGTGGCCATTTGACGTTGCGACTGGCGCAGTTCCCGGCTGACCTGGCGCAACCGGTCGGAACGCTGGCTGAGTTTGCGCAACTGCTGGCGTTGGCGGGTGAGCTTGAATTCTTGAAAACGCATCTCGTTCTGCTTGTCAAGCAGCGAGTATTCCAGGCTGCGGGCTTGTTTTTGGGCCTCATCCAGGCGAAGTTCTTGAGAACGTAGCTGTGCTTGCGCCCACTCGATCTGCTGCGAAAAGAGACCGGTCAGAGCCGGCAGTTGGGCTGGTTCCGCGGCCACGATCTCCATCGGCTCGAATCGGCGAGCTTCTTCCAGCTCCTCTCCCACTTGCGACAACTCGCCGCGCAACCGTTGTAGCAATTCCTCACGATACTCCAGCGCCGAAACGGCCAGCGCCAGCAACTGCACCACCAGTTCAGCCAGACGCCGCTGTTGCTGGACCGGCAGGATCGTTTCTTCGGCAGCCAGCAATTCGGAAGGCAGGGCTTCCAGCTTGCCCAGCCGTTGCACGACCTGGTGCAGGGGATCGGCCAGCGGGGGCTGATTCAGATGCCCCAGCACCTGCACCAGCGATTGCGAGCCCACCACCTGGGAAAGGCTGAAGCAAGCCGAGCCGCCCAGCATCTGGGCGAGCTTCAAGAGTTCGCGCCGAGCGGCCGCCTGGACTCTCCAGTGCCAGTAATCGTCTTGCATGAACGAACAAAATTTCGACACAGGCCATGGCTTCCTCCCGGGGCCGGCCCTGTGCGGGGAAAAGTCTATTCGCCCCGCTCGAGAAGCAGCGCCCGCCGGCGGCGAATCCGCTGGCGGCGAGCTTCGATTCTCGCGGCAGACTGCTCCAATCGTCGAGTCTCTTCTTCCAGGCTTTGGCCAGCCAAGACATCGTGTTGCAAATCTTCGTTGTTCTTATATTTCCCGAGGGCACGGCGAGCGTAATCCAGCAGACCTTCATCATCCAGGCCCAGGTGAGACACGGCCAGCAAGCCCTCACAGATACACTGCAAGTCTCGGATGCTGACCCGTTCTTGGAGTAGTGCGCGCAGCGTCTTCCAGAGACGGATGCGGTTGATTCCGCGCCCGTCCAGTTGCGCCAGCACGACGCTCAAGTTGGAGTTCTCCAACCGCTCGTTGGCCATCTGAAAAGTGAGCAAATCGGCGCTGAAACGGCGAATTGTTTCGTTGATATGGGTAGCCATCACCGAAACGGAGTCAAAGAGCATACAGCCGAGACGCTCGGCGTCACCGCGTTGCTCGGGTGAGATCCAGACACCCGGCATACCGCAGGTCGGGTCGACGACTCTGGTGCCGCGCATGTTTTTCAGTTTGTACTCAGGCCCGATTGCCAGGAATTGATTGACCCAAACTTCCCCGCTGGCCACCTCGGTTCCCCGAACATAGATCTGATAACGGTTAGGCTTGATGCCGAACTGGTCGCGAAAGTGCAGGTGGGGAACGAGCACACCCAGTTCCAGGGCTATGTGGCGGCGCATCGAGGACAGGCGTTCCAGCAATTCGGCGCCCTGGTCAGGATCGATCAGGCCCAAAAGCCCTCGTCCGATATCTATCTGTAATTCTTCAACGCGCAGCGAATCACGAATCGGAGGAGCCGGCCTGATCTTTACCGGGGTCAGCGGCGCTGCCCGCCGGGCTCTTCGGGACCAACAGGCTCCCGCCGGCAGCACCAGTAGAGCCAGGCCCGCCCAGGGCCAGAGCCGGACCTGACGACTGCTCGGAGCCAGGCACAAGATAGAGTCAAGACCCAGGGTTTTGGCCCGCACCTGGATGAGCGGATGCA
The DNA here is from genome assembly GCA_019637395.1 of Vulcanimicrobiota bacterium. Classification (GTDB taxonomy): domain Bacteria; phylum Vulcanimicrobiota; class Xenobia; order Xenobiales; family JADMJV01; genus JADMJV01. Next base: position 179,811 of record JAHBVR010000005.1, on the reverse strand, counting down.
GACCTGGATCAGCCGCGGCCAAAGCACGGATCCGCCCGTCGCGTTCGAGCACCGCCACCACCACCGAACGGTTGTTGGTCAGCCCGCCCAGATCGTCTTCCAGCCAGCGAGCTAAACTCGGCTGTGGCCGGCCGTGCCGGACCAGGCCGAAGGAGACCGTGGCGGCCAGAGTCAAGGTGAGAATCACTTTGCTCAGCACCGGACGTTCGACTTGGATCCGGCGTCGCGGTAGAAGATAGATAAGCCCGGGCAATGTCAGCAGCAACCCGGCCAGGGTGATGGCCACGGCCAGAAGGCCATGGTCTACCCAGTAGAATGGCGCTTGCCCAGGTACAACCAGCAATTGCTCCCCTCGGGACTCCTCGAGGTTGTAGAAATAGGTCAAAGCCGGCTTCAACTGTTCCAGGGTGGCCGGATCGGTATCGGCGGTAACGACCAGGTGCAGCGGGAATTCCTGCACCACCTCCAGGTGGGAACCCGGGCAGAGCTGATGTAAGAAGTCGGCGGAGGAGCCCTCCAGGCTTTGAATGTCAGTGGATTGGTGGAGGCGAAAAGCCCTGGCCAAGGCCCAGGCGCTCAAGGCCAGCAGCAACAAGCTGAGCGTGAGGCTCAGGTGGATGAGCGCACGTTTGCGTCCGAGGTGGGTAAAGAGCACGACAACCTCCTGGCTGAAGATCGAGGGGCTCTCCCAGTATAAATCTCATTTGTTACAGGCCTGCGCAAAGGGTTTGCGCCCGCGCCTTATTGGAAGAACTTGGCGTTCGACTCCTTGTATTTGGCCCACTTTTCGGGCATATCTTCCTCGGCGAAGATGGCTTCCACCGGGCAAACCGGCACGCAAGCGCCGCAATCAATGCATTCATCCGGATTAATATAGTAGCTGTCGGCTCCTTCGCCGGTGTGAATACAGTCGACTGGACAAACCTCTACGCAGGAAGCGTCTTTGACGCCCACGCAGGGCTCGGCGATGATATGAGTCATTTGATCAGGGCTCCTCAAAAATTACTTTGCCCAGTGTAGCCCGGGTAGGACGCGGAAACTGTGACCCCATCCCGGAGACTTCTCACACGGAATTCAGACCACCGCGGTCAAGAATCTCAAAGACCCGCCCCTCTTTGCGCACCAGGCCGTCCTTGGCGAACCGGAGCAGCACGCGGCTGACGCTTTCGCGAGCCGCCCCGAGATAAGCGGCCATTTCGCGTGGACTCGATTCGACCGACTCGTCCTCCAACAGCAGGCGGGCCACCCGTTGCTCCAGCGTAAGCAAGGCGGTTTCCTCCAAACGCTCTTCCAGGTCCTGAATGCGCTGCGAGAACTCGCGCAAAAAGGCCTGGGCCAGCACCGGGAAAGCGTCGGTCAGGGCGATCAGCCGGGCCAGCGGTAAAATCAAAGTGGTGGAACTTTCGAGACAAAGAGCATGGTTGGAGTGCCGCTGTCCCGGCCGAAAAAGCAGCGACTCGCCCAGAGTCTGAAAGGGCACGGCCACGCGCAGAGTCTGCTCCCGGCCCTCCAGCGAAATGCGGTGGACGCGCACTCGCCCTTTGACCACAATGTAGAGGCCGCGACTCTGATCACCCGGCACAAACACCGATTGGCCACGTAAGAATCCCTGAAAGCGCGCATCCTCGGCCAACTGGTCAATGACCTGATCCGGCAGGTTACGGAAGGTGGGCACATTGCGTAAATAGCTGCGCAAACGGGGATTGGTCTGCCCGCTGGCCACCGGCCGCGGCTCGCCCAGTTCCCGGCGAATTCGCTCCAGGTCGGTGCGATGAATCTGGCGCCAGCCGTTCCGGTCACGCCCGACGGCTCGAATTCGTCCCTGGCGGAACCAGCGCAGAAGCGTGCTGCGACTGACCCCCAGCAGCTCCGCGGCCTCCTGGGTGGAAAGAACCTCTTCGCTCACAAAGTATATCTAACTATATCCAGAACTCTACTTCAAGGGGAAGAAAAGAGTGATTGCCAATAAGACCAAAGCCAGCACCAGCCAGCCTACCAGCCCGGAACTCGAGGGCGCCGCGGCCCTGGGCGAAGGCAGAGGCGGCGGGGGGGGCACTACGTTTTCGCTCGGAGCTTTAGGCTTGGGAATACGCACTCGGAAGGTCGGGAGACTGACCCGTTGATTCGGTTTCGAGCGCATGGCGGCTCCCACCAGCTCAGCCCAGTCCTGGTCAATCCCGAGAGCCAGCAGCATTTGCTCCGGGTCCTTCGAGCCGGTCAGCATATCGATGGCCGCCATAGGAGCCTGGCCCGACACCAGGTGGTAGGTTGTCGCCCCCAGGGAATAGACATCCGAGGCAATCCCGGTGGTGGCGTTGGTGGAATACTGCTCCAGCGGCGCGTAGTTGGCGCTGGCGAAACCCTTCAAGGCAACCTCCGTTTTGGCGCCCCCCTCCAGGGCTCGAGCAATGCCGAAATCGATCAGCTTGATGGTGCCATCCGGTAGCACAAGAATGTTGTCGGGCTTCAGATCGCGCACGATCACCGGAGGGTTTTGGGCGTGCAAATAGGCCAGCACTTCGCAAAGCTTTTCCAGGATCTGACCGCCTTCTTCCATGCGTTGGCGAGGACTGGCCGCCTCGATCCAACGGGTGAGCGTTTGACTCTGGACGTACTCCATGACCAGATAGGCTCGCCCTCCGTACTCCAAAATCTCTCGTTCGTTGATCAGATAAGGATGCTCGACCCGCGACAAAACCTCCCATTCGTTGGCCAGGGCACGCTGTAAGGAAGGATCGTCGACCAGCAGAGTCTTGATGGCCACATCCTGTCCGTCCTCGCGATGGCGTCCGCGGTATACGCATCCCATGGCGCCCTGGCCCACGATGCCGGTGATCTCGTAACCCGGGAGGTTGGGATATTCCATAGCAAAGAGGCTTTCGGGAACGCCCCCCTAACCCCCCACTACAGGCTGGTAAAAAATTTAACCAGGTTTTCAATCCTTGAACAAAATTGGTCACAAAACCACCCGGATTTAGCCGGCCTTTTATCCGCCTCTTGCGGCCACCGCTCTAGCATCAGAGTATCCCCCCACTGGAGGCTCGCGTGGATACTCTCAATATCACCAACATCAACATCAATCTGGGTCCCCAACAACCGGCCGGATTTCCAGGCCTGGGTAGCTTCGGCAGCGGCTTCGATACGCTGGCCCTGCAAAGACTACCCCAGCCGACCGCCCTCGCGCCCATCAGCTACGCTCCCGCCTCCGCCCCACCGGGCGGTGGACTGGATGCCACCGCCCAGATGGCTCAAATTACCACGCAGCTTATGAAGATGCTGCTCAAGCTGATGAAAAACAAACCCAAGAAGAAGAAAAAGAAGGCGAAGGGCGGTGGAAAGGCCTCCCAGACCCCGGGCGCCGGTGCCACCGGTGGCACGACTGTCCCGCGCCTGGCCAGCACCGCCGACGGACAGGCCATCGACAAATATCTTTCCAAACAGGGCTCTAAAGCCGGTAACGCCCAATTCGGCGAACTGGCCATCAAATACGGCCAGCAATACGATGTCGATCCGATGATTCTCCTGGCCATCGCCGGCCACGAAACCCGTTTCGGCACCACCGGCGTCGGTCTGAATGGACTTTTGGGCGTGGGCGCCTATGATAGCGATCCTAACAACTCCACCCGCAACTCGAAGTTTTCGGGCGTGGAACAGCAACTCAAAGTGGGCGCCGAAACCTTCGCCAATTTACGCAAGAAAGGTGGGGCCAGCGCCTCCGATCCCATCGAAAAACAAACCGCCGCCGTCAACAAGGCCGGTTGGGCCAGCGATCCCAACTGGCACAACGGAGTGGACCGGATGTACAAACAGGTCACACAAGCGGTGGGATAATCCTCGCTTTCTATTCCTCGTAGGCGATGGTGCTGAACATGCTGTCAAATTCTTTAATCGTCAACTGAAAGACACCGTCCATCTTGCCATCTTTAGCGGTTCCATCCGAATTCTGGGGCTCAGCCCGCTGGCCGCCCTGGCCCCAGGGGTTGCGTATGGTGACGCGGTCGGTCTTGGGATCGAAGGCGATGATGGTGTAGGCGTGGCCGTCCTGGGCATCACTGGTAAAAATGAGGTCCTTGTTGATGGCGGCGGTGATCATTTTGTGATTGGCCAGCGCCTTCTGGATTTTCGAGCGGGTGGTGCTTTCCAAAGTGAAGATGAGCTCATCGGTGTCGACGCCTTTTCTGGTGAGCGGATTGATTCCGGCCGCGAGCGTATCTCCCTCGACTTTGTCCATCGATTCGGTCTTGGAGAAAAAGGCATCGTCATTCTTCATCTTGCCGAAGGCTTTTTCAATGATGGTGACCCACATTCCGTTGTCGCCGGTGTCGGCGTGAATCAGCAATTCGGTGTCGGTGGGCGCATTGACGGTCACGCTTTTGGCTCCAGGAAAGGAGACCGTAAAAGTGCCGTTGCCGTTGTCCTTGATCATCTTTTTCACACCGTCGGGGTCGGCCTGGGCTTTAGCCACCAGCGCCGAGATGAAGTAGCAGGTGCCGAATGAACCTTGCTTCACCTTATTGGGATCCGGCTCGCCGTTGAAGACTTGACGGCTGATTCCGTTGAGCCGGTCTTTTTCCAGAGAAAAAATGCCGCCCATGAAGTCGTTCAGTTTGGCGCCCGCCTCCCCGGTTTTGAGCCCGGCCAACTGGTCCTTGGTAAACCCGTTCCTGGTCGCCTTTTCACTCTGCACGGCCAGGTAGACGGTGGCCACGGCGGCCGCGTCGGCGCCCTTGAAGCCGGCGTCATGCATGGCGGCTTTGAGCTCCGACATATTGATCTTACCGTCGTGATCCTTGTCGAGCTTGTCGAAAAGGCGGTCCATGATGGAGCAGAAGTCTTTGGTATCGGTGCGTACCTGGTTGGCGGGAATGGCCGGCGCCGGTTCTCCCACGCGCTTGGTAAAAGCCGCGATCGCCTCGCCGACCTTGGGATCGCGCCTGGCGTCGGCGCGCAGGTCGCCGGCGAATTCTTCCTGGTAATGCCTGGCGACCACCCGCGTCTGATTTGGGCTCAGGCCTCCGATCCCGGGTTCGCGCGGTGCTTCGGGCGGATGAAACCGCACCGGGGTGGTCTCGTCCTCCCAATCCTCGGCAGCATTTCTTTCCCGCCACCAGGGACTGTCCAGTTTCGTTTCCGCGTGTTTGCCGCCGGGCGCCAGTTGCTGGTCCTGATGAATTGGATTGCCCTCGGCGTCGTGCCCGATGAGCTGTTGCAACTCGGCGCTGCCATCCGGTTTGGCGATGACTCGCTGGGGAATGGAACCGTCATATGCTAACAGCAATTCGTGACTGGGGTTACCCTCCTCGTCGAGCCGGAACTGCTCGACCTGAGTCGAACCCAGCTGGCTCCGGGTGCGGCGCACGGTCGTGCCCATTCGCTCCAAGCGCGTCTGATCGCCCACGTCCACGCGAAAGTAATCGGCATCATCGGCACGCCAGGAACTTTTGCGCACTTCTCCGTCGGCGGTGGTGCGGGTCGACTGTTGACTGTTGGAAGCCCGCGTTTCCTCGCGGCGCAAATCGCGCAGCAAGTTTCGATAATCGCTGCGCAACTGGCGGGCGTCGCCGTTGTCGTTGCGGTTGGGAGCGGTGGCCCGCAGCACCGCCTGCCAATCGGCCTGGTCGGGGAAGAGCCTGGCCAGATCGGCCTCACTCAAGCGCTGCAAATTCCCCACCGCCCCGCTCCGCAGTCCGCTGATATCGTTCAGGTTCTGCTGGAAGAACTTCTGCAGTCCGGCCACCTGGGCCGGACTTAACTGGCGGTTCTGCTCGAGCCGAGCCTCCTGCAACCGGCGGGCCCGTCCCGTGCTTCGCAGATCTTGAATCGCTCCTGAGTCCCCTACGCGCATGGCTTTCTCCCTCTGACACTCCGCTCCGACTTTATCAGCTCATACTGTCACTTAGTCAAGCCCCCCACGGTGGGAGAATCCCCCTTTCAGGGCGAACCCGGGGCGGCATGCGTAAACTCGTTGCCGTCCTTTCGCTTTGCACCCTCCCCGCTTTCGCCCAGGAAGTGACTCGCTACAACCCGCCCGGGGTTGACCCCCAGGAGCTGCCGCCCAGTATGGCGCTGGTCCAGCCGGTGGCTCGCCTGGGCGAAATCGGTGGACCCACTTTTACCCGCACCAACAAGGGTATGACCGTAACCCTTGACCTGGATGCCACCGACCTTTACGGGGGCGGCGAAGTCACCGGCCCACTCCGCCGCAACGGCACCCGCATCGAACTCTGGAACCACGATAACTGGCGCTACCTGGACCACGGCGGCAAGCGGCTCTACCAGTCTCATCCCTGGGCGCTGGGGGTGGCCAAAGACGGCACGGCCACCGGCGTGCTCTTCGACACCACCTACCGTTCTTTTTTGAGTATGCAAAATGGTTCGGTCACGCTCGAGTCGACCGCCCCCGCGCTGCCGGTTTACGTCATCCGCGGAAGCAGCCCGCAGCAGGTGGTGGCGAAATTAGGCCAACTGACCGGCACCATTCCGCTGCCGCCGCGCTGGGCCATCGGCTATCACCAGTGCCGCTACTCCTATGCTCCCGAGCGGGAGGTGGAAGAAGTAGCCGGCGAGTTTCGCAAACGCCACATTCCCTGCGACGTGATCTGGATGGACATCGACTACATGGATGGCTATCGCATCTTCACCTTCGATCCGCAGGGTTTCCCCGATCCCGCCCGGACCAACAACTTTCTCCATCAGCATGGCTTCAAAAGCATCTGGATGATCGACCCCGGCGTCAAGAAAGACCCGGGCTATTCCGTCTACGAGTCCGGCAACCAGCGCGATGTTTGGGTCAAGACGGCTTCCGGACAGCCCTATGTGGGCAAGGTCTGGCCGGGAGAATGCCAGTTCCCCGACTTCACTCGCCCGGACGTGCGCCAGTGGTGGGCCGACCTCTACAAACCGTTCGCGGCGGTCGGCGTGGACGGAGTTTGGAACGACATGAACGAACCGGCCGTTTTTGAGGGCACCGACAAGAGCATGCCGGTCGACAATCGCCACGAAGGAGGTGGCGAACTGGCTCCGGGCCCGCATCTGCAATACCACAACGTCTACGGCATGTTGATGGCGCGCGCTACGCGCGAGGGTCTGCTGGCGGCCAGACCGGAAAAGCGCCCGTTTGTCTTGACCCGCGCCAATTATCTGGGCGGGCAACGTTATGCCGCCACCTGGACCGGAGACAACGCTTCCACCTGGGAAGACCTGAAAATGTCGGTGCCCATGTCGCTGACCTTGAGCCTGTCCGGCCAGCCTTTCAATGGCCCCGACCTGGGCGGCTTCGCCCTGAACGCTTCGCCCAATTTGTGGGCCAACTGGGTGGGTTCGGGAGCCTTCTTTCCCTTCTGCCGAGCCCACGGCAGCAAGGGAACCGATCGCAAAGAACCGTGGGTCTTCGGCAGCCAGACGGAAAGCGCGGCGCGCATCGCATTGAGTCGCCGCTACCGCTTGCTTCCTTATCTCTACACCTTATTTGAACGATCTTCGCGCACCGGCGAAGCCATCATGCAACCGATCTTCTTCGCCGATCCCAAAGATGCCGGTCTACGTCAAGAGCAACAGGCCTTTATGCTCGGTCCTGACCTGATCGTGGTGCCGGCCTGGGCCCAACATCCGCGTCTGCCTAAGGGCACCTGGAAAGAACTGCGCCTGGTGCCCGGGGACGACGGACCGTTCCAGGCACGCCTGCTGCAGAGGGCCGGCTCCATTATCCCGCTGGGGCGCGTGGTGGAGAACACCGAGCAAGATTCCCTGCTGCCGCTGACCCTGAGCGTGGCGCCCGATGCTTCAGGCGCCACCGGTGAATTCTACTGGGATGCCGGAGATGGCTTTGGCTATCGCCAGGGCGACTACCGGCGCTCCGTCTTCCGGGCCCGCCTTCAGGGCGGCCAGTGGGTGGTCAAAGAAAGCTCCCACGAAGGCAATCGAGCCCCCGATTGGAAGCGTCAGGAAATCCTCATAAACGGTGGTGTCAGTGCCCCGTAGGGAAACCTGCGCCTGCTTGACACTCAGGATTCAAATGTTGTACATTGTACAACATGAAACATTACACATCCAGCGAAGCCAGGACTCACTGGTTTAAGATTCTCGATGAAGTCGCCGCTGGAGAAACCGTGGCTGTCGATCGAAATGGCCGGCGCATTCTGCTTTGCTGCGAGGAGACCGCGCCTCTTTCCATACCGGATTATCACGGGATCCTGCTGGTGGACAGCCCCGACGAGGCCGATCGGTGGACCTGGGATTGGGAGCCGGACTCCGGGCTGAAGCTACGAGACACTCCGTGAAGTGCATCCTCGACACCCATTTCCTCATCTGGATCCTGTCGAACTCCACTCGTCTCAAATCCTATCGTTGGCTTGACCGCTACCGGCCCTGGGGCCTCTCCCCCATCTCCTTGCTGGAGATGCAGTTTCTGGCGGAGTGCGGAAAAATCCAGTTGAATACCGAGGCCTTTCTACCGCTCCTCAGCCAGGATCCGCGATTCCTCCTGGATGATATTCCCTCTCATGCGCTGATTCTGTCCTCCCTGGAGCTGGCCTGGACGCGTGACCCCTTCGACCGCCTGCTGGCCGCCCACAGCCTGGCCCGCCGCCTCCCGCTTTGCAGCGTGGACCAGCACATCCTGGACAACCACCGGCTGGTACCGAAGGAAACCGTTTTGTGACGGCTGCTGCAGCGAAACGCGCGCCAGCTTGAGTTTTCCCTCCCGGCGCACGAAATCAAAGCGTCGATTCGGCTCTCCGACTTTGGAGTACATAAGAGCGGGATTGAATTCGTGCTCATAGATGGACATGGTGAAACCCTTGGATTCAAGGAACTGAGTCATGGTTTTGCCGCCGCGCTCCAGGTTGGCTACCACCTGGGCTTTCAGGAAAAGCGTCTCGGCCATTTCCCGCTGTTCCTGGGGAACCTTGTTGTCCCGAAACAAGGCCGCAATGTCCACCGGTTCGATGTCGGGAGTGACTTGAAAGGTAAAGTTCTCCCATTCCACCATCTCCACGGTTCCGTTGCCGGAGAAAATCACATCGGACAGCCCACGCATTTCGTCGGCCAGAGGATCGGCCCAGGCGCAACGGGCGGCCAGGACCAAAAAGAGAAGTCGTTTCCACATAACGATGAAATTCCGCCCCGGCCGCCGTCTCCCTACTGTCAGTCCGCGATGAGCCGTTGCACGATCAAATCGGCAGTGGCGAGTTTCGCAGGGTCGGCATCAATTTCGAAGGCGTCAAATTCGGTGCCCAGCTCATCGGCGGCCACCTGGGTGAGCACAAGCAGGGCATGGCCGGGGCGGTCGATCCTCCAGTGGTCGATACCGCCGTAGACCGACTGACCGGTGCCAAGGACGACGCAGTAGGCGTTCATTCCCGCGGCCACGTCCTGCTCATCGAACGCATCGGCGCGTTCGATGCCGAGCGTGTTGCCATCCTCGTCCTCAAAGTAGATCCCCTCGTAGCCGTCGGCTCGAAGATGGCGGATGTTCATCATAAAGTCCCTTCCTTCTAGCAAAAGAGCCGGTCCTTGCGGACCGGCTCGGGTGGTGGAGGTGGCGGGAGTTGAACCCGCGTCCGGAAAAGACCCTACCTGAGAATCTACGAGTGTAGCTCCGATTTTACTCTCGCCCTGCAGCGCTCCCCGGAGCGGGATCACGGCAGGCCATGTCTTCTATCTTCTCCCCGAGACGACAAAGACCGATCATCTCATAGGCAGCCGTTATGGTTTGATGCTCTAACTCGCTCTAACGGCGAAACGAACTAGAACACGCGGCCTAGGCCGCGAGAGCCAGCTGTGGCTGTCTCTTGGCGTTTATACGAAGTTGCGACTTATTAACGAGCTTTCGCCAACTCGACTCGCCTCTCAGGCCCAGTCGTTCCCCGTCGAAACCGGTCACCCCCAAGCGGATTGCCAGTGTAGCAACAAGGGATTCAATTGTCACCAGAAAACAAAAGTTCCCTTAGTGCGGAAAGGGCGGATTAGGACCCCCGGGCGGTCCGGGCGGTGGCGGGAAAGGGTCCTGCACGCTCAAAGTTGTGGTCAGGAAGTTATTGTCTTCGCGACTTTCGGCCACCTCGTTGCGGGTGTCGACATTGGTGTCCACCCAGATCAACTGCTGGCCGGCGTGGGTATAGAGGGGTCCGATTTGGCGGAAGGTCAACGAAGCACCCGCGGCCAGGCCCTGCCCGCGCACGGTCTTGTCCAACTGCTCGGCGGTCAGGCGCACCTGGAAGGCGCCGGCGGCCTGGTCCCCTTGATTCTTGACAATCACGTCGAAAGTGACTTTATCTCCGCCATACGGAAAGGCGTTGCTGGGAATGACGTCCTCGACAATCAGATCAGGTCCGTGGGCGGGTTGGGTTGGGCGCGAAGTGAAAGGCCGCGCCAAAGTCGGTTGAATGGTCATCTTTTTGGGTTCCCTCTTCTGCACGTTCTCTTCTATCTGTGTGTAAACAGAGTATAGATGGCGGAGGCGGGGAGTTGGCTAAAACGATGTTACCTTTAGAACAGGCTCCCCTGGCGCGAGTCCCACTCGACCGGGGCAGGCCGAGCAAAGCTGGCGTCGACTTCGCTGAGACACATCTGCTCGCCCCATGAATCGGCGGGGGCCTTGTGCAGCGGCTGGCTGATGATCTGTCCGACTTTTTGATAAACCTCGGCTTCGCTGACAATCTGCAGGTGGTTATAGCGGAACATCTGGAAATCCCGGAAATTCGGGTCGCCGGCCGGCAGGCCGTTGTCGGCGGCCACATACATCGGGGTGTCTTCGAGTTGAGCCCGTTCCAGGGCGACCATGCCATCGCCGTTGGAGGCCAGCTTCCAGGTGCGGTCGGGGGTGGGCAGTCCGACACCGGTAATAATGGTGGCCGAATGCAGACGCTGGCGGTCCTCGGCCCAGGTCGCATTCAAACCCTCCACGTACTCGCCGTCGGCACGCAAAGCTTCCAGTGCGCCGTTCTCGGGATAACGGCCCAGGCCCAGCTTGTCGGCCTTGAGCAGCAAATCAGCGCCGTAGGCTCCCTGATTGGGTGGGGAAATCATAACCAGGTTGGCCATGCCGTCTTCACCGTCTTGCAAAGCCTGGCGGGCCTGGAAAGCGCCCATACTGTGGGTAACGACGTCGATCTGGCCAGCGCCGGTAGCGCCGCGAATCTTAGAAATAGCCTCGGAAACTTCTTTGCCGGTATCGGCCGGCGAGGCCAGATTGTTGGAGAGGTTGAGCACAAACACTTTGCCCTCCCAAGAGTTGGCCATCTGCTGAGTATAAAATTCGATTTCCTGACCCGGCCGGTAGACGCCGCCATAATGATTCTCAGGATTCGAGCAAAGGTAGTTCTTCATATTCACCCAGGTGTCGGCTTGCTGAGCCAGGCCATGCACCAGCAGTACCGGGCGCCTTAGAGTAGGCGCCTGCAACTCCAGGGCCAGTTCGGGCTGGATGATGGCGGGCAGCGGTTCGACGCCAGGACCCAGTTGGTCACAGATTTCGGCGGCCGTTTTGCGCTGGTTGAGGGCGGCGGCGACCGGAGTCTTGAAAAGGGAGGTGATTTGCATACACCTATCAAGCCACAGACCCTTGAAATATCCCTGAAGCGAAATGGTATAACACTTGTGCATGAATTTTGCCGATCGTGTGCTCGACATCATCCGAGCAGTGCCCCCCGGTCAAGTGGTAACCTACGGTCAGGTAGCCGCGCTGGCCGGCTATCCACGCCGGGCACGTCACGTGGGCCACGCTCTGCGAGACTGTCCCCAGGACGTCCCCTGGCATCGTGTCCTGGGAGCGGGCGGCAGCGTGCGCGTCGACCCTCCGCAAAGGCAGCTCGAGTTGCTGCGGGGCGAAGGAGTCGTCACGCAAAGCGGCCGCATCAGTCTGAAAAAATACCAGTGGCAGCCGGGTCCGCTGAGCTTTCTCTAAAAATCCTGGAAAAATCGCGTCGCAAATTGTTAACGCAAGCGCAGCCAAACGTTAACGAAACGTTGCTAGATAAACATCCCCCGAGAGGGAAAAGAAAATCCTGAGGAGGCGATTTACCATTGTACACTTTCACACACCATGATCTCCCCCACAACCCCGGGCGGGAACAAGACAATCACAATCCCGCCGAATGCCTGCGCCTGCTGGCCCAGTTGATGCTGAACCATCAGTGGGTTTTAGGTGAAGAGGATCCTGCGTAAGCCTCCTTGGACCCCTCCACGCGGGAACAAATCGAGACCTGGAACTTGCTCATGCGTTTGCAGACGCAGATCCTGCTTCAGGTCGAGCACGAATTCGATAAAGCCGGAGTGCTGGGCTACCGCAGTTACGAAGTACTGGTGGCACTCATGCAGGCCGAAGGCCAGCAACTTCGTCTGAGCGACCTGGCGGATCGCGTCGGTCTCTCACGCAGTGGCCTGACCCGCATGGTGGACCGTCTGGAAAAAGACGGTCTGCTGCGCCGTGATCGGTCCCCGCTGGACGGCCGCGGCATCAACGCCCACCTCAATGAGCCGGGACGCGAAGCGGTGCGCCGGGCCTGGCCTACCTACCGGGCCTGCGTCGAACACTGGCTGGGGCACACCCTTGATGCTCCTGACCGCGAATTTTTGCGCCAGATCTGTCGCCGCCTCATGAAAATTCCCGACCGCGGCCTGGAATCCCAAGAAGTCTGGGATTAGAAGTCCAGGTGGTCCTTGATCACCTGCTCGCGGACCGGGCCCGGCTCAAAAGTGAAAAGCCGTTCGGGATAGGTCAGGCGCACGAATTTTACATCGGCAATCGTCTCGGCGGAAACCGTATGATCGGCCAGACCCTTGGTGCTGGCCTGGCTGGAGAAAAAAGAGACCTGCGGCTCATCCCGGGTATTGCGGCTGTAACCGAGAAAAACCACGCTGTGTCCCAAGCCGCTTTTCCAGCTGATGTTGACGAAGTCTCCGGGCAAGGCGTCGCGCGGCGCCACTTCCTCTCCCAGCCCCAGGTACTGGACCAGGCAAAATTGGCTGCCGTAACCATCGGCGTTCCACCAACCCCAGGCTTTGACCCGATCCTCGCGGCGGCCGCCGTCGGGTTCCTGCATGCGCATCAGTTCCAGTCGCCGGGCGTCGAGCTGGCGGCCCGGGAAAATGGCATTCAGAGCCTCGATCAGCACGGTGTAGCTGGACCCGGAGCAGTAGCTGGTGGTGCGCGGGGGTGTCAGCAGCGGCGCTCCCAATAACCGCAGCCCGTAGCCGATGGGAGACTCGGCCGGCACGGCTTTGACCCCGATAAAATAGCCGCCCCCGTCGGGTGCGCTGGCCTGCACTTTGTCGATGGCCTGCAGAACGTAAGCATTATAACCGACGGTGTTGCCAGCCAGCAGCTCCAGATGGCGCTGATGATGGACTCCGCCGGCCAGTTGCCGAGACGACAGGTAGAAGGGCGCTTCAGCCCAGGCCACCGAGAGGAGCAAGCCAACACAGAACAGGTGGCGGAACATCGAGGACCATTCCCGCTCCGGAGGGGAGCGCCCTCCAATGGCCAATAGCCAGCGATGCGACAGTATCCACGTTTGGGTGGGTTGGTCCTGACGGCCATCGGCGCCTTCCTGGCCAAATTGACCATCTACGACGTCTGGCAACAGGCCCGGGCCGGCTCTCCCAGCCTTTCCCTACATATGAAGGGGGTCGTGCTGTCGATCGCCACCATTCTGGGCGGCCTGGCCATGGTGGCAGCCGGGCCCGCCGTCGAAAGTCCTCGTTTCCGCAATCCGGAGACCCGTCAACTCACCCCGACGGGCTTCTTGATCTTGCTCATCATCCTGGCCCCGGCCTTTGCTTTCCACTGGTGGTTCGAACACAAACTGATCAAGATGGGGTATCAGTTTTGAATGCCCTCGGCCTGCTGCCTCCGCTGGCCGCGCTGGCTCTCAAAGGCCTACCCCATCCGGCCAGCCTGCAGTGCGCTCAATGGCTCCTGCTCTGGGGAGTGAGCCTGGTGGCTCCGCTGGCTCTGCGCCTGGCCGGGCATTATCCGCGACTACAAGTAGCCTTGGCGTTAACCAGCCTTTTCATGCTGTTGGGCTACTATTTCGAAGGGAACTGGCTGACCTTCGCCAGCGCCCTCTGGCTGGCCGCCACCCTGGCCATGGCCGTTCAGGTCCTGCGCCGTCCCGGTGACGCGACCCTCAAACTGGCTTTTCTGTATGCGCCGATTGGCGGAATCTGGGCGGTAGCCTCGGCCTGGCAACACGGACTGATGGGCTTTGACCCGCTCATGACCTTACTGACGGCCGACCACTTCTGCTACGTCACCTTAGGAGCCATGGTCTGGGCCAGTCAGGCCCAAAGCCAACTGGGCCAGTCGGGCCGGTGGCTCATCCGCCTGCTCTGGATCAGCCCGGCCTTTGTGGCCTTGGGAATCACGCTCAGCCATTATCTCGGCCGTGTCACCCTGGTCGAATGCCTGGGAGTGACGGCCCAGGTCACAGCCACTTCGGGAATCAGCCTGTTGTGGCTGGTTCGCGGCTCCCCAAACCCGGTCCTGACCGTGTCGGCCCTGTGCTCTTTGCTGACCATGGGCCTGGCTCTGGACTACGCCTGGGGCCGCTGGTTTCCCCTCAACCACCTGGAACTGGCCTGGATGATTCCCTATCATGGTCTGGTCAATGCCCTGGGCTTTGTAACCATAGGCCTGACAGCCTGGAATTACAGGGCCACGTAGACGTTCTGCACGTCGTCGTGGTTATCGATGGCGGCCAAAAAGGCTTCCACTTCGGCCAGCTCCGTTTCCCCCAGCGAAACCGGATTCTTGGGCCGGTAGCCGAGCTTGGCGGAGACCACGGTGAAGCCGAAGTTGGGCAGGGCTTTGCAGACCAGGTCAAGGTCGGTGGGATCGCTGTAGAACAGGGTCAGGTCTTCTTCGCCGGCCTCGAAATCTTGAGCACCGGCTTCGATGGCGGCGGTTTCGGCGTCAGCCGTTCCTTGCGCTTCGATCATCCCTACATGGTCGAAATCCCAGGCCACCGAACCGCTATTGCCCAGCTGGCCTTTGCGGAAAAGAACGCGCATCTCGGAAACGGTGCGGTTGACGTTGTCGGTCAGGCATTCCACGATCAGGGCCACGCGGTGCGGCGTGAAGCCCTCATAAGTGAGCGCCTCATAGTTGACCCCGTCTTTCTCCGTGTTCTTCTTGAGAGCCCGCTCCAAAGTCTCGCGCGGCATCGAGGCCTTTTTGGCCTGTTCCACCAGCAAACGCAGGCGTGGATTCATATCCGGGTCATTGCCGTTCCTGGCGGCAATGGAAATCTCCTTGGACAACTTGCCGAACAAGCGCCCCCTGGCGTTGGCGGCTGCGTCTCGATGCTTGGCTTTCCACTGTGAACCCACGGCGACGGTCTCTCCTCTTCGATCTCAGGAAGGGGTTCTTGCAGAGACGAGCCGTGTCCTGGGCTCGAAATAAGCGATTTTTCAGGGCCAGGCCCTAAATTGCCCATGTGAAACTCCAGCCCAGCCGGCCGGCACTGGTTCCCCTGCCACTGGCCAAGCCTCCCGAGAAGCCCACTCCTGAGCACCAGCAGGAGGGTTGGTGGCATGAAGTCGGCCTGGGCGGCCTGCTTCAAGAAAAGCTTCACCTGACGCCGGAGCGTATCAACTCCACCGTGGAGAGCGCTCGCGACCTGGGCAAGACGGTGGCTATCTCCTGGCCGAACTTGAGGAGTCAGGTGGAAAAGGTCATGGGACACCCCCTGCTGGATGGGCGCTTCCCCCAAGCCGGCGACCACATCGAAGGGGCGGTCATGTATAGCGCCGGTGCCCTCGGTTATGGTATGGCCGGTATCGAAGGCCTGGCCGGGGCCGCCCGTATCATTTCCGGAGTCCGTCACGGCAATAAGAGTCGCATTCTCGAAGGCGCCCTCGATCTCACTTCCGGGGCCGCCATCGCCGCCACCATCATGGGCACCGGCTCCCTGCCGCTGATTTTAGGACCGATCGCTGGCGGTCTGGGCATCGCCCGTAGCGCGGTGCGGGCCGTCAAAGCCTATCAGCAGGCCAGGCCGGCCGAAGAGGTGCAGGCCTTTATGGATGGCACCCGTTCGGCGGCGGTGATGGCCACTCTGATCGGCTACACTCACCCGGGAGCCAGGATTTTCGCCCAAATCCTCGGTCCAGTGGCGGCCGTGGTGCAGGGGTCGCGGGGTTACGTATCCTTGAGCCAGGGGCTCAAGAAAGACGATCAGGCCCGGCAGGTGGCCGGCCTGGCCGACCTGGGCACAGCGGTGGGTTTGACTCTAACCTTTAACGGACTGATGGTGCCCGGCATGGCCGTCACCGTGGCCAGTTCAGCCATTCATCTGGCCTACAAAGTTTTGCCCCGTTTCGAGAAAGCCACCAATGCCACACTGGACTTTTTCAATGTGCCCATGAAGGTAGGGATGGGAGCGGTGGATTCCGTGGTCGACCCGATCTTCAGCAATCTACGCAAATGGATCGACACTCACTCCCCCTGGCAGCATGGCGAAGAGAAACCGCCCGATCCGAAATAGCTACAGCCGGGCTTTCCAGCCCTCCACCCAGGCCTTTACCTGCTCGGCCGACAGGCGGTCCAGCGGCAGGTTGCCCAGTTCCTCCACCAGCTCGCCAGGATCAAAGAACAGGCTCATCTGCGTGCGTCCGTCCTTGCGCGGTCCGGCCGAGCGTGCTTCTTTCTCCAGTTGCGTGAGCAACTTCTGCGAGCGTTCCAAAACCCAGCCCGGTAAACCCGCCAGTTGGGCCACGTAGATGCCGTAGCTGCGGTCGGCGCCGCCAGCCACAATCTTGTGCAGGAAGACCACCTGGTCGCGAGTTTCCTGCACGGCCACCCGCTGATTGGTGACTCCTGAATAATCCTTGGCCAGGCTGGTCAGCTCATGGAAATGGGTGGCGAAAAGCGTCCGGCATTTACAGGTCAGATACAGGTATTCAGCAATGGCGCGGGCCAGCGCCAGGCCGTCATAGGTCGAAGTGCCACGGCCAATCTCGTCGAGAATCACCAGCGATCGCGGAGTGGCATGGCGTAAAATATTGGCCGCCTCGCTCATCTCCACCATGAAAGTGGATTGGCCCAAGTGCAAATCGTCCGAGGCGCCCACTCTGGTGAAAACCCGATCATGGATTCCCAGACGAGCCGAAGCGGCGGGCACGAAGGAGCCGGTCTGGGCCATCAGCACGATCAGGGCCTGCTGGCGCAAATAGGTGGATTTGCCACTCATATTGGGGCCCGTCAACACCACCAGACGCTTATGGGCATCCAACTGGCAATCGTTGGGCACGAAGCCCCCCGAGAGACTGCGCTCCACCACCGGGTGTCGCCCTCCCCGAATATCCACCACTTCGTCGTTCACCAGTTCGGGTCGCACCCAATGGTAGCGCACGGCCGCTTCGGCCAGCGCGGCGTAGACGTCCACCTCGGCCACGGCCCGGGCAGCCCGGCGTAAACCCTCCAGATGCTCCGCCACTTGATTGCGCAGGCTGACGAACAAATCATATTCCAACTCACGAATCTTCTCCTCGGCGCCCAACACCTTGGTTTCGATCTCTTTGAGTTCCGGCGTGAAGTAACGTTCGGCGTTGGCCAGAGTCTGCTTGCGGATGTAGTGCTCCGGAACCAACTTCATATGGGTCTTGGTGACCTCCAGGTAGTAGCCGAACACCTGATTGTAGCCGACCTTTAAACTACGGATACCGCTGAGCTCGCGCTCCTTTTCTTCCAGGGCGGCGATCCAGCTTTTGGCCGAAGAGCAGGCGGTGCGCAGCTCGTCCAATCCCTCATGATAGCCGGAGCGAATCAGGCCGCCCTCACGCAGGCCTTGAGGAGGATCCTCGGCGATGGCCCGGCCCAGCAGCTCCACCAGGCTGGCGTCCACCTGCAAATGCTCGAGCAGACGAGGCCAGTTACCGCCCTCCGGCAACTGGCGGCGCAGCTCGGGCAACACCGAGAGGGAGCGCAGTAAGGCCAAAAGGTCGCGGGCATTGGCGCTTTGGTAGACGACGCGGGCCAACAAACGCTCGATGTCTTTGACCGGGTTGAGCGCCGCCCGAACCTGCTGGCAGGCGTAATAGTCGTCCACCAGGGCCTGCAGGGAATCCTGGCGGGCCAGAATAGCCGGCCGGTCGAGCAAGGGGCGAGTCAACCAGGAGCGCAAGAGGCGGGCGCCCATGGCCGTGATGGTGTGATCCATGGACCAGAGCAGGCTGCCGCGGCGCTCTCGTCCCATCAATGTCTCGCACACTTCGAGATTACGCAGGCTGGTGGTGTCGAGCGTCATGATTTCCGAGAGCGAGTAGGCTCGCGGCGGCTCCACGCTCTGCTGATCGCGCCCGGTGGTCTCCAGAAGGTATTCCATGAGCGCGGCGGCAGCCATGGTGGCCGCCCGGCGACCGGTCAAGTCGCACGGTTGCAACGATTTCAGATTAAACCGTTTTTTAAGCGAATCCTCCGCCTGCCGCGGGGACAGAGTAAAGGCTCTCTGGCAGACGGCCAGACCATCGGCGCGGGCCAGGTTGAGCAGATCGCCGACGTTGGGGGTTCCCTCGCCGGCCAGCAACAGCTCCGAAGGGCGAAAACGGTAAATCTCTTCAGCCAGACGCACTTCTTCATTGGGCAACTCGGTGCACACGAAGTCGCCGGTGGTCACGTCGCAGGCGGCCAGGCCGACTTCTTCCCCGTCAGCCAGCAGGCAAAGCAAATAATTGTGGTTCTGCTCATCCAGCATCTGCGGGTCGAGCACGGTGCCGGCCGTCACCACGCGGGTGACCTCGCGGCGGACTAAACCCTTGCCGGGAGCCGCCGCTTCCATCTGATCGGCCACGGCTACGCGGTGGCCTTTTTCGATCAAGGCCCTCAAGTAGGCATCCAGCGCGAAGTGAGGCACGCCGGCCATGGCCAACTTTTGGCCGCCGCCGGCTTCTTTGGCGGTTTGCACGATATCGGCGTCGCGAGCCATAGTCTCGGCGTCCTGACCATAAGCTTCGAAGAAATCCCCCACGCGCATGAGCATCAGGCAGCCGGGGTGCTCGTCTTTGAGCGTATAATACTGATGAAATAGCGGTGTGAGTTGACTGCGGTCCATAGACAGTCGGCCGTTCGACTCCGGCAAATGTATCCCCCTCGAAACCTTGTTTGCCACAGGGATCCGGGCGCGAGAGCGGCGAACCGCTCTGCATGGACACTCGAGAAATTCTCAACTATTTGCCCCACCGCGATCCCATGTTGCTGATTGATCGCCTCACGGATGTGCACGATGACCGGGCCACCGGTATCAAGCAGCTGAGCCAGAACGAATGGTTCTTTCAAGGACACTTCGGCGACGAGCCCGAGATGCCGGTCAGCCTGTTGCTCGAGAGCATGGGGCAGACGGGCGCGGCGGCCATCTTGAGCCGTCCGGAGAACCAGGGGAAACTGCTTTTTTTAGCCGGCATGGACCTGGTCGAGGTGCAGCGGGCCCCCACCCCCGGTCAGAGCCTCCGTTATGAGTGCCAGTTGCTGCGCTTCCGCGGGCAGTCCGGCAAAACCCAAGTTTCTTGCTATGACGCCGACGAGCGCATCGCTTTTGCCGAGTACACCTTCGTGCTCTCGGAGTCTCCTGGAAATTCCGAGAATAAGGAAGAAAGAGCTTGAAGGAAACCTCCAGGTGCACGGTTAACAGGCGCGCCGTGAGGTCTTTCGGCTGGTCCGCGCAGCGGCCGGCTGATCACCAGGTACTGGAAGGAGCCGCTGGCGATGGAATTGGATGAAGAATTTTTCTTGTCGGTCCCTATCTTCGAAGACGAAGAAGACGAAGAAGAAGATGACGATGAAGACGAAGACGACTGGGACGACGACGACTGGGACGACGACGACGACGACGAAGACGACGCCGACGATGAAGACGACGACGACGAGGACGACGAGGACGACTGGGACGACGACGAAGACGACGAAGATTGGGATGACGACGACGACGTCGACGATGAAGAAGATGACGATTACGACGACGATGACGAGGATGACGACGAGGACGAAGAAGAAGACGACGATTAAGCCTCTTTTTCTCCTCCATCCCTGACCTCGAGCTGCCCCTCCCTGACCGAGCCTTCGGGCTCGGCGGGGCAGAGGGGCAGGGTAAACGAAAAGGTCGCCCCGCAACCGGGCGCACTATCCACGGCAATCGTGCCTCCATGCCCCTCGACCACTTTGCGGGCAATGTAGAGGCCTACTCCGACACCATAATGGGTCCGCTGATTGCCTGTATCCAGACGATGATACATCTCGAAGATTTTGCTCTGCTGATCGAGTGGGATGCCTACTCCTTCATCCCGCACCCAAACGGCTACCTGAGCTCCCGCGCGGCGACAGCCGAGTTCCACAGCTCCTCCCGGCAGGGAATACTTCTGCGCGTTGGAGAGCAGGTGCTCGAGCACCGAGTGAATTCTTTCCGGATCACACAGGGCCCAACATTCCTCGGAACACACCGCGCTTTGCGCCACTTTGGGATTTGAATAGTCCTCCAGGCACTCGCGCAGCAGCGCACCGATATCCACGGGCCGTGGGCGAATTTCCAAATCCTGAGAGCGCATCTTGGCTGCTTCTAAGAGTTCCTGAATCAGTCTCTGCAGTTGGTCAGCCTGCCCGTTGACGACACTCACGATGCTCTGAACCTTGTCCATGTCAAAGGTGCGGGCTTTGCGGTGCATGAGGGTTTGCAAGTATCCCTTCATGCTGGTCAAGGGGGTGCGCAATTCGTGCGACAGGGTGGCCGTAAAGTCGCTACGCAAATTGTCCAATTCGCGCTGCTTGGTGATGTCGCGCAGCACTACGGTAATGCCCAGGCCGCTGGACACGGCCAGCCGGCTCGAAGCCAGGTAGTTGATCACCAGCACATCAAGCGGTGATTGATTGGGCCTCTGGATATGGATCTCAAAGGAGGGCGAAGGTCGTGACCAGGAGTGTTCCAGCAGAACCTCCAGAGGCTGGCCCTGAATTTTCTCGACCGGCAATCCCAGGATGCGGGAACCGGCCCGGTTGCAACTGAGGACCAGGCCGCTCCGGTCAGCCAGTAGCACCCCATCCTCGAGGCTTTGGATGACACTGCCATGCATGCGCATGCGCGAGAAAAGTTCGTGGTAGAGAGTCCAACTGGCCCAGGAAATCGAGAGCAAGGGGCTGATGCCCAGCAGACGTTCGCGCATCTCCTCGAGCCGATCCGGACCCGGCTCCAACCATAGCTCCACCACCAGCAGAACCGGCGGCGGCAAGTCGGCGGAGGCTTCGTAGCCGGCCTCCACCTTGACGAAGAAATGGTGTTCTCCCTGAGCATTGGTTTCGATCCAACAGGGCGCCAAACCGGCAAAAGCCCGCCGGCGCTGTTCCGGAGCATTGTCACCGGCGCTCCAGACAAACTCCTGGCCATCTTGAACCCATAAGGAAAGGGTCTTGGGATGAACGGTCTCGAGCGCTTTGCGCAGACTGTCGGCCCAGCCCTCCAGGTCCACTTCATTGAGCCCCTCCCGGGCCAGCAACTGAAGCAAGCGCCTTTGCACATCGACGCGCTGTACGGCGGCCTCATAGGTAGCGGCCGCCATCTCCTTTTCACGCAAGCTGGCTTGCAGCACGTTGAGATGCTCGGCCAGCCCCGAAAACTCATTGGGCAGAGCGGCGGCCTGGCCGCCACGCAAAACCTCCAGGGCCTTGGACAGGTGCAACGCCCGGCGCCATCCCCACCACAGCGAAGCCACCCAACAAGCTGGAATGGCAGCCATGAGAGCATGGGTAATGTCGGCCATCCATGCGGGATGAACCACGCTCTCCTCCACGTAGCCCATCCAGAAGAGCGAGGCCAGAGTACACACAAACGGAAAGAGAGCGACGCGCACCAACAACAACTGCAAACCACGCGCGGTGGAACGACGATAGACCGAGGGACTCAAGGCCCACACCGTTTCGACAAATTTACCCGCCACCCCCTGGCCACGAAAAACTTTGGACATGCTATGGACATGGCCAGTTCAACACCTCCGACAGCCCGCGTGCTTAGATAAGTAGGGGGTCCTAGGGGGGGGCGCGTTAGCCCCCCCTAGATCACCGAGTAGGGGGTCCTAGGGGGGGCGCGTTAGCACAACATGGAGGTAAACACGATGGTTTTGGTTCGAAAAATGGAAAAAATCAGTGGTCACCCCTGGGTCCGGGCGGTGGCCGAAGTGGATTGGTATGGGATACGCCTGCGCGGCATCCGCCTGGAGCAGCACGCCGACGGCTGGCGCATCTCTCCGCCGGGAAGGCGTATCCAGGGGATGTGGCAGAGTCTCTTCAGCATCCAGGACCGCCGGTTGGAACAGCAGCTATTGGAATCGCTGAGGTTGCGCCATGGATGAGGAAGATAAAGCATTGCTCTGGCTGAGCCTGTGCCGGCCACTCTCGATCAAGACTCGTCAGGCTCTCATCCGTGCCCGACAGGGGGCTATGGGCGCCCGCCTGTTTCTCCAAAGTCAGGGCCATCCCGGCCCTCCTTTCGACCTGATGGAGCGAGCCTTGCGCAGCCGCTGGATGACCGGGCGCCACCCCTACTATCCGGCCGGCCTCAAGAATCTACAGGAACCGCCCGATGTGCTTTTCTATGAAGGCGACCCGGCTCGCTGGGCCCAGGTCAAGACGGCGGTAACCATCGTGGGAACGCGCAGATCCAGCGCCAGCGGCCGGCAGTTGGCGGGGCGTTTCGCCCATTGTCTGGCGCAAACCGGAATCAGCATCATCAGTGGATTTGCTCGCGGCGTCGACAGCGCGGCTCATTGGGGCTCATTGAACACAAGCGGCCCTCCCATGGCGGTGCTGGCCTGCGGTCTCGACTATTGCTATCCCGCGGAGAACCAACAACTGTTCCGGCAGATCGCCGAGCAGGGCCTGATCCTCAGCGAGTATCCACCGGGCCAGCCGCCGCTCCCCCATCACTTCCCTGAACGCAATCGCCTGTTGGCGGCCCTGGCAACGGCCGTGCTGCTGGTCGAGGCGCCGGCGCGGAGCGGGGCTATGCTCACGGTGGAACATGCTCTGGAAATGGGCCGAACCGTTTTTGTCTTGCCTGGACCGGTCGATCACGCCAACTATCAGGGCAATTTAAAACATCTGAAAGACGGAGCCATCCTCGTCACCAGCCCGCGCGATGTATTGGAACAGCTTCCGGGACATACGGTGCAAGCCGGCGACTGCGGTGAAGGGCCGGCTCATCCGGAAACCTGGGCCGAGCGCTGGGGCATGCCACTGGTAGCCACCATGGTTTTGCTCAGCGAGAGAGAACGCAGCGGCGCCATGCGGCGGGATGCTCACGGACGCTTTGGCTGGGCTTTGGCGACGGGGTAATCCTTAGGGTTGAAAGGCAGATGCTCCATTGCGAAGATGTGCTTGATAGCATCCACCACTTCCGCTTGAGGTAGCTTCTTGTAAAGGGCCAGTACCTCTCGGTGCGCCTCGGCCAACCGGTTCAGGTTGACCAGAGAGACGATACGTCCCAGGCGGGCGTTAGGCTCGTCGGGGCTGAGCTTGAGAATCTGGTCGTAGTAGCTCAAGGCCAGTTCAGGATGGTTGTGGTCGGTCTGGTCGGCCAGCAGCATGTACACCTCGCTCAATTGGCGGACGATATCGTTACTACGAAATTCGAACATGGAACTGAGAGCGTCCACCGGAAAGCGCTGGGCGCAACTGAGCAAAAGGCGCTCGCGCTGGGAGCGCTGCTCGGGGGCGCTCAATAACTCGGCCAGATTGACATAAAAGGAGGGATAGTTGACCGGATCGCACTCCAGTGCTCGTTGCAAAGCCACCTGAGCCTGCTGGTTGTTCTTATTGGATACCAGGGCCTTGTGCAAGAGGTCCCAGTGAACAGCACGGTGCGAGTCAAGCACCACAGCCCGCTCGGCAATGCGCAGGAACTCCTCGGGTTTGACCTTGTCCAGCTTGGTGGCCAGGGCGGCCGAATAACTCAGCCCGTAGTGGTGAAAATAGGAGCCTTGGAACGGATTGAGTTCGATGCTGATCTGGTCCTCTTTGAGGGCCCGGGCCACTTCGCCCCGGCGCAGCCAGATCTCGGACTTTTCATTGGCTGCCTGGGCCATCCCGAAGGCCATGTCAAAGGCGGCGGCGATGCCCAGGGCGGCCAGCAGGAAATAGGTCAGGACGACCTGAGGACGCAGAGTCCAGGGACTGATTTCCTCGTCCACCGGCGGCGGAAGTGGCGGAACCTCCGGCCAGACATAGGCAAGGCTGGCTCCCAGCCAGGCTGCCCAAACCACCGGCAGAGCCGGAAACTGCCACTGCACGTCAACCGTCATACAGACGGACAGGATGATGGCGGATGCGGCCGCATCCAGAACCGGTGGGTTGGGTTCGGGCTGTTTCAGTCCTCTGCCCACCACCAGCAGCCACTGTATTCCCAGCACTCCTAACAGCGCGGTTCCCGGGAAACCCAGTTCCGCAAAGCAACTCAAGCATGACGAATGGCAGAACTTGGAGAACCAGCGCACGTCTGACTGATAACTCGGGTAGTAGCGGTGAAAGCCACGCGGGCCCACGCCCAGCCAGGGATGCTCGATTCCCATGAGCAGCGCCGCCCGCCAGAACTCCTTGCGCGAGGTAAGGCTGGCGTCGCTACCCTGCTGCAGGTCGGCCGTGCGCCTGGTAATGTTTCTGTAGGGGTCATTTTTGAAGCGGGCGACTTCGATTTGCGCCTTATAACCTCCCACGCACATGGCGGACAAAACGGCCACGCCCCAAAGAGGCAAACCGGAGCGATAGGCCAGCAGGCCCAACAGGAACAGACCCAACACCAGGCCCCACGAACTGTGTACAGCCAACCAGCACACCGCCAGCATGGCGGCGCAGGCAAACAGAGAGCCGAGCAACGCGATGAAGAGAGACCGGCCCCGGCGCAAACTGGCGCCACACCACCAGCGTCCCACCATAACCAGCAAAGCAGCCAGTAAGGCGGCGCGCGTGCCCGTCAGAAAGAAGGCGAAGTAGATGGGAATCACCGCTACCAGTCCTAATACCTGGAGACGGGGATTGGCCCTGGCCGCAAAATACTGGTTCAGCACCCAGGGAAGAGCCGCCGCCAGAAAGGCGGCCGTAACGTTGGGCTGAAAAAACGTCCCATTGAGGCGACCATCATCGTTGATAAACAGTTCCTCGCCGAAAAACTTGAACAACGATGACGCCGCCACAGCCAGCGCCGCCAGGCTGTAGGCCAGGCCGATCCCCCGGGGGCGAAAATGAAAGGCCACCAGCACCACCAGATTGAGCAAGGCGGTATCGACCACCGTCAGTAAGGCCTCAAACTTATGGGAGCTTTGCACGGCCGAGAGGGCGGCCAGGGCCATGAAGAGCCAGGAACAGCGCCACATCCAGCGCCCCTGCGGAGGCACGGGTAGGCCCAGTAAAACAGCCAGGCCACCCAGCGCCAGCAGGGCAAAGCGCAACAGGTAGCTGTTCGATGCCAACTGGAAGCCCGAGTCGATTTGCCCGAGCATGGCCACAATCGGCGGCATGGACACCGGCACGTCCTTGAAAATCCACACGCACAGTCCGGCCCATCCCGGAGCGGTCAGAATAAAGATAAACAAGGCGCGCAGCAGATTAACCAGCACGCGATCGAAGATAAAGTCCACCCATCTCTGCGGGGCACTGACCGGGCCGGCCGCCCACGGAGTCGGGGGTGGCACGGTAGAACTGGTCAGGCCCGGCTCAAGGACGGCCTCCGGGGAATCAGGCGGGACAGGCAGGCTGGAGAACCTGTTCGAAGTTAGGGCGCACCCGATCCATGGTGTAGCGCAGCGCGCCAAAGTTGGCTCCGGTCTGCCCAATCGTGACCAGGTAATGGTAGGAGTCGACCGATTGGATCACCACGATACCGCCGGCGCACTCCAAGACCCAGTACTGAGGAGCATTGGCGAAGGCCTCCAAGAAAGCGACCGTTTCAATGATGAATTCGGACAGGCGCTCCCGCCCGATCGAATCCTTCACCTGTTCCACCACGGCGTAACCTTCGCGGTTGAGTAGAAAGACCGAAGAGACGCTGCGAGTCTTGGCCAGAGTCTGAATCAATCCGTCCAGGCTGGCCAGCAAGGGCGCGTAGAGGCTGGCGAAGTCCCGTTGCACCGGCTCCATCACGGCCACCGGGGCTGGCGGCTCGGGCGGAAGTGCTTCCAGCACGGGCACTTCCTCCGGCTCCAGATTCAAATGGGTGGGCTGGTCAGCCACTGGATGAGAGGAAACCTCCAGGTCATCGCCCAGACCGGAGTCATAGGTGTCGGGTCCGGGAAGACCAGGATGGGCGCCCGCAGGGTCGTAGCGCTGGGCAGCGGGCTCGTCGTCCCAGAGCGCGCCGGGCTCCGGAAGGGCGCCTTCCAGAGTGGGAGTGATGTCGATAGGGAGGTCGGGGTGCGGATACCTGTTCCCGCTTTCGCCCGAATCGTGGGCGGGAGCGACATAGGTGGGATGGTCATCCCAAAGAGCGGGCTCAACCGCCCGAACGGACTCGTCCAGCCCGATCTCTTCCGCCGGCTCCTCCACTTCGACCGCTTCAATTTCCTGAGAAAGGTCCACAGCGGAATGGATTTCCTCGGAAACCGGTTCTTCCGCCCCAGCAAATTCGTTGAACTGACCGACCGACACCGCGGGGTATTCAGAACTCCCCTCCAGAGGTTCAACCGGCCGGGTTTCCACCACCGGAGCCTCCTCACCAGCCTGGGCCTCGACGACCGGCGTTTCGGCGGCTCGCTGGCGCTCCCGTTCGATCTGGCGCTGGCGATCCAGGTCCGCCAGATAGGCCTTGCGGGCGTCTTCCAGCACCGTCAATTGGGAGAGGACTTCTTCGCAATAGCTCAGACGTTTGCGCGTTTCAAAGATATAGTAACCAAAGGTCGGATCGCCCGCGTTGGCGTCTTGAATGGCCACCAACTCTTGACCCTCACGTAAAACCAGAGAGCGAGCGATGCTGAGACGGACCCGCGCCAGCGCCAGTTCGTCGTTACCGCAGCCGGCCAGGAGAATTTCTTCAATATCCTGTGGCAAGGTAGTGGCGCTGGACAACTCCCGCGCAAAAACATGAGCTTCCGGATAGCCGGGCTCCATTTCGAAGAGCACGCGAAGCTCGCTGATGGCTTCCTGGTAGAGGCCGTGGTGGCGATACATCTGGGCCATGCACAGATGGGCTTCGGCCACCGACTCGTCCTTCAGGACTTTCTGGTAGGCTTCCAGCGCTTCCAGGCGCAAACCACGCCGGAAAGCCGTTTCGGCCAGAGCCAGCAAACCGATGTGGTTGTCCGGAGACTTTTCGCAAATGGAACGCAGCTTCTCTAGCTTGAGTTCTAGAGTGGTCTTCTGTTCGGTGCCCCGCATGCGCGCGCATCCTCTCGATTCAGATCTTAGCCGGCGGGAGTCCCCTGGCGCTGTAAGCATTCGTGGACGATGGCTAAAAGCCCTAGAGGGCTGAAAGGCTTGGAGACCTGAGCGTCCGCTTCGGAGTTGACGACTCTGGCCAATTCCTCTTCACTGAGCTGATGAGTCATCAAAACCACCGCGGCGTCTCGGGTCGATGGCTCTTGTTTGAGGCGCGAGCAGAGCTGCACGGCATCACTGTCCGGCAAGGTAAGATCCAGCAGAATCAAATCCGGGGGTGCGTCTCGGGCGGCCTGTAGAGCCTGCTCGGCGTCCTGCACCGTCATCATTTCGAAGCCGAAGTCTTCCAACACGACCTGAATGACTTCGGAAGTCACCGCATCATCTTCGATGACGAGAATGCGTTTGGACTTCATGCCAGCATCGCCTCCACGGCTGATTTGGACTTACGGATCTCCAGACGCAGGCGGCCCAGATTGGCGTTGGCGCGGGCCACCACCACCAGCACACAGTCGTTGGCCAACTGCTCGGCCGTGATCTGGCAGTCGGCAAACTCGATGTATTGCTGATGCAACGGGCTCTTGCCCAATTCATCCACCAACTGCGCCCCGAGTTGCACAGAGCGCAAGACCAGCATGCCGATGGCGTCACTATACGGTTCGTCGTTGAAATACTCCTCGATCAGCAGACCTTGATCGTCCAAAATCAAGGCGCCCCGCACCAGGTCGACGCGACAAAAGTTTTCCAGAATGCGCTTGAGATCGGTCATTTCGGTTTACTCACCATAGGGATAAACGGTCACTTCCTGGCTTTCTTGCAGACCGAGTTCGTTGACGATCTTCTGGGGGATTTCCAGATTGAGATTCTTCTTGGATACGCCCTTGGCTTTGTAGGTGCCCAGCATGCGCCCATCCATATCCTCAACGGCGATCTGGAAGGTGGACTTGGCGTTATAGCCCCAGCCGCGGGCATACTCCAGGTCGAGGTTGAGAGTGTCTTTGCTGGCAAACATACCGCCGACCGGCTTGACCGTCAGCTGGATCATCTTATCCAGGTCGTCGTTGGCGCGGCGCGAGCGATTCTCCAGCTCATGGTATTTCTCGGCAAAGACGTGGACCACGGCGCCCTGGGAGTAGACATAGTCGAAGAGATTGGTGATCACTTCACGGCCACAGAGCACTTCGCCATACTGGGAAATGAACTGGTCGTGGATCGGTTCTCCCTTTTCCAGCACCACCACGGCCCGGCCGTCGCTCAAGTCGAACTGGAGGAAGCCGGAATGGTTGTCGTGAGTCATGTTGTCCAGGACTTTTTTCAGCTCTTTCTTCTTGACCTGATAGTCTCGATAGAGAGGCTTGAAAGCAAAAGAATTACCCAGGACATTGGCCAAACGGCCCGACAGAATATAGGACCAGGCCAGCACCCGTCCGTTGCCGCCGGCCATATTCATAAGGCGGTCCGGCTTGGCGACCTTGACATCGCCGCGGGCCTCGGTCATTTCAAAGGCGCGGACCTGATCCCCATTGGCCACAAAAACATAGGCGTGTTTTCCCGGCGAAAGCTCAAACTTGACATAGCCAGAAAACCCATCTGCACACAGGTTGTCCACCATCGTTCGCAAGTCTGAACCCGTCAGAAGTACACCTTCCGGCATCAGCGGGTTGCCCTTGGGGAGATTAATCTGCCAGTCCTCCGTTAGTTAACAAGAATACTTATTGAGGCGGCTTCTGAAACGGATTCGAAGCGGCTCCGCCTTTGTTCAGGTCCAGCGAGATGGTGCGACCCGACTTTTTGATGAAGTCGGGCAGCGACTCGTCAGACTCTCCCGAGGGCGCTCGCCCTGGTTCTGGGTCGGACCCGGTTCCCCCTGTATTGCCAATTGCAAAAGACCCGCTCGAGGGAAGACCTACGCCGGGCCGTGGAATGGCCGCGGGAACTTCACCGGAAGCCGCGCCGGCGGTCTTGCGCAACAGAGCTTCCCAGGCATCGCCACCGGAACCGGAAGGGGTCCTGGCGGGAGCGCTATCTTCTTCCGTGCTGGGGATGGCCGAAGGTCCCCCGCCTTTGAAAGGATTGGGCTGGTCATTTTCATTGGAGCGAACGCGCTGAAGCAGATCAGCCCAACCGCCGCCACCACCACTACCGGAGCCGCTCTCGGCAGGCGGGGGAGGGACCGGGCTGGCGCCTCCAAACGAGATGGGAGCGGTTTTGGCGGCCGGCTTGGCCAGGTCGTCAGCGGCTGCCAGGCGAGCACCGAAGCTATCTCCACTGTCGGAAGGCGGCGGCGGGGGCGGCGGCGGAACGGCGGCACGCGTGGGAGGCGGCGGGGGCGGGGGCATTCCGGCCGTGGGAGGCGGTGGAGGGGCCTTTTCCGGCATGCGAGCGGCCATCAAAGAAGGATTGCCGGAGTCTTCTTCGTCCAGAAGCCCGGAGACATCTCCACTCTTCTTGGCCTGACGCTGAGCGGCGGCGGCGGCCAGGCGATCGATCTCCAGGTCGAAGCTGCGGCCCTTGTTGGCCTTCATTTCAGCCAGGCCGAGCCCACCCAGCACTACGGTCAGCACCACGAAACTGCCCAACAGGGCGCCCTGGTTTTGGACCAATGCGTCAGGCGGTGCGGCCCAGGCCAGCGAAGTCGTAGACAAGGCCATACCCAGACCAGCCAAGGATTTTCGCCACCTCAAAACGTCCACGGAACCTTCCTTTCCACTATCCTCAGGTATTCGCTGGCCCGACATGTCAAACCTACCCTGTGATTGCAATCATGCTGATTTGATTTCCTGCATGATGAGAGCGAGAGAAGTTGGAGAAAGCGCGAGGGGCTGGCCCAAGCCAACCCCTCTCCAAGCAGACCAACCCCGAAGGCTACATTTTATCCCCGAGACCTTCAATACGTTGAGCCACATCTCGATAGCGGATATCGACCACGAAACACTCCTGGTAGGCGTGCATGGCTTCCTTGTAGCGGCCCAAATCTTCTAAGGTACGGCCCAGGAAGTAACGCAGGTCGAGTTGCTCCTCGTCCTGGTAACCGGGGGTTTCCAGGGCAATTTGGAACTGGCGCACGGCCAGATCGCTGTAACCCTGCTGGGAAAAGCAGAGGGCCAGTTGATTGCAGGCCATCAGGAACTTGGACGGGTCCTTGGCGGCCAATCCGTACTCGATGATGGCCTCTTCGACGAAGCCGAGCTGCTGGTAGAACTGGCCCAAGCGCAGATGAGAACCGGCGTCACCCGGACGGAAGCCGGTAACGGCCCGATATTCGCGAATAATCTTGGAGACCAGGCCCTTGGAGAAGATCTGGCGGGCGATATCGGCGGCGTCTTCCCAGCGCGACTCCTTGGCGTAAATGATGGCCACGCGAGACAAAGACTCGGGTCGTCCCGGCTCCTTCTCCAAAACCTCGGCATAAATCGGACGAGCTTCTTCGAACTTGCCCTGGTGGAACAAGACGTCGCCCACCCGCTCCAGGAAGGCCGGGTTATCCTGGGCGATACGCAGCAATTCGTCGAGCACGGGACGAGCGTGCTCCAGCGAACGGTGCTGAATCAGCTTGTCGGCCAACTGGAAGAGAATCTCGATGCCCTGCTCGGTGCGGTCGTGAGTGAGAGCCTGATCAGCGGCGCGGCGCAGGAATTCCACGCCCCGCTCCACTTCTTGCAGCACCAGGTAACTGTGGGAAATCTCCAGCAAGGTCTGAATGGCGCGATCCCACTGGTCCTGGCGCTCCAGAATTGAGGCGATGCGTTCGCGCACACTCAAGGCCATGGTCGGCTTGCCCATGTCGGCCAGTTGCTGCTGCAGGATTTCCAGTTGCTCGACACCTTCCAGGACGACCTTGTAACGGAAGAAGCCGTCCACCAACTTGACGAAGATGGCGTCGGCACTTTCCTTCTGGGAGTGCTCCAGATAACCGAGCACGATTTCCAGGTAAGCCGCCTGGGCCTTGGGCCAGCCTTCGGTGTCGCGAATGACATCGGCGATGCGCTCGCGATATTCCAGCGAGGTTTCCCACTGTTCGTTGGCGGCAAAGCTTTCGGCCAGGGTATTGAGCACGCGCAACATCCGGTCGGTATCGCGCTTTTCCCGGCAGTCTTCGGCCAGCGATTCGAGCAGGCTCTGGCCGTGCTCGAGAAAGCCGGCTTTCAGGAAAAGAGCACCCAGTTGCTGGCGCAACTCCAGGTTGAGCGGCTGCAGGTTGACGATTTCCTTGACGCATTCCAGGGCTTCATCCACTTCGCCGCGCTCCAGGTGGATACCCAGCAGGATGCGGTAGTGCTCGGTGGCTTCTTCGAAGCGCAGGTTGCGAATGAGCAGGCGAATGGCCTGACGGCGATGGTCGATATCCTTGGGATCGAGCTCCAGGATTTTTTTGAGAACTCGTTGGGCGACCTCGGGCAGGTTCTGCTCGAGGTAGACCTTGGCCAGTTGCGCGAACTGCTCCAGCGCCTGAGCGGTCTGGCCCTGTTCCGCCCAGAGGCTGCCCAGGCGGTAGCGAGCGTTGAGATTATGGCTATCCAGGTCGAGCATGCGCGAGTAGACGTCAGCCGCTGAGGTGGCGTTGCCTTCGCGATGGAAACGCCCGGCCAGCACCAGCATCCCTTCGCGGGCCCGCTCCGCCTGGCCCTGCGAAGCCAGGGCCTGGCACAGGTGCAGGCGGATGTCGACGTCCGACGGCTGATAGGCCAGGATTTCTCGATAGAGGCGCTCGGCTTCCAGGTGGTTGCCGGCCCGCGAGGCCATGTCGGCCATGGAGAAAACCTGGCTGCGCGCCTTGCCTAATTCGCCGAGGTCGAGGTAGTTGTGCACCAGACCGTCGAGGTATTGGGAGCGCTCCTCCATATCCTCGGGCATATGAGCCACCAGGTCGCGCACCCGGTCGAACTGGCCCATGGTCAAGAATTTCTGCACCAGCAGGCGCAAGAACGAGCGCTTTTCCGGGTCGGCGTCGTTTAAGGTGACGATGGATTTTTCGGCTTCCTCAAAACGGCTGGCGTTCAGGTAGGCCTGAATCAGGCGGCGATGATAGCGCGGCTTGATTTCATCGCTCTCCCCCAACCGGCTCACTTCCTGGGCGGCCCGTTCCAATTCCCCGACGCCGATCAGCGCCTCGATGAGCTGGCCCATAAAGGAGTTGCGCAACGGATCGGTGTCGTTCAGGCGATAGATCTGGTCGGCTGCTTCGCGATATTGATGAGCGTTCAGGTAGCCGCTGATGACCTGGCTGATGAGCCGGGAGCGTCCTTCATCATCCTGAGGCAGGCGGGCCACGTCGTGAGCGGCGTCGTTAAGCCGGCCAGCTTCCAGGTAGGCGGTGATGAGGCGGCGGTGGAAGGTGACCTTGAGCGGATCGTCCTCGGGCAGGCGATGAATGGTGCGGGCGGCCGTTTCCAGGTCGCCCTGGCTCAGGGGAATTTCTAAGAGGCGCGTGACCAGGCTGTTGCGTTCCCGCTCCGAACGCGGAATCTGGGGAAGCCCTTCAAAGGCTTTTTCCAGATTGCCGGCGTCGAGGTGGAGTTTGACCAACTCCTTGCGCATCGACAGCAACTGCTCGTCGTCGCTGGGCAGGTGGGCCATTTCCTGTTCGGCCACGTCCAGTTGGCGGGCCTCCAGGAGCTGGGCGATAAGGCGGCGCTGCAGTGCCCCCTTCTTAGGGTCATCCTGGGGCAATTGATGCAGATGGTGGGCGGCGTATTGCGGTTGGTTGAGTTGCAGGTAGGCAGCGATAGCGGCCCGCCGCACTTCTAGCTGATCAGGTTCCAAACGCAGAATCATTTCGTAGTTCTGGGCGGCCTCGCTGTGGCGCTCCAGGGCCAGCAGGCATTCGCCGCGATAGACCAGGGCGCGCAGGTCATCGGGACGTTGAGTTACCAGCCGGTCGAGTTCGTGGAGCGCTCCCGCGAAGTCCCCGCGGTCCCGCAAACCAACGGCGACCTGATAAGGCAGCTCGATATCCTCGGGGAAAAGCTGCACCATTTTCTGCTGCAGCTCCAGAGCGGCTTCTTCTTTGCCCTGAGAGCGATAGATCTTGATCACCTGCTGGAACTCGTCTTTGGCTTCGGTCTTCATCTCGCGCTTGAGATAGAGATCGCCCAGCATTTCGCGGGCTTCCAGATACTGGCTATCGATCTCCAGCAGACGGCGCAGGGCCTTGACGGCCTCGTCGGTCATGCCGCGCTCCATCTGATATTGGGCCATGGCCAGATAGTGAGGAGGTAATTCCTGGTTGCGCTGCTGGCGGACCAGATGTTCGACCAAACGGCCGCGGATGGAGACGTTGTTGGGACTACGCTGCAGAATATTGGCGTAGATGCCGACCAGCTTTTCGCCGACGGGCCGATTCTGCGGCTCCAACTGGATGATGGTTTCGTAGAGCTGAATGACCTTATCGAGAGCCGTTCCCTCTTTTTCGAACATATCAGCCAGCCGGCTGTAGACCTGGACGGCCTTTTCCTTCATATTGAGGCGACTGTAGAGCTCGCCCAGGCTGTTGAGGGCTTCCTTGTTGGTTCCGTCCACCTCGACGATGCGGCCGTAAGCCCGGCAGGCCTCGTTGAACATCTGCTTTTGCACGTAAAGCAGGGCGGCGCGATCGAACCAGGTGATGGTGGCGGCCGGGGGACGGCCCTGGCGCACGAACACCTCGCCCAGCATTTCATAAGCCTGGGCCTGAGCTTCCTGGCCGTCTTCCTGAGTCAGTCGGAGCACCTCTTGAAACTCACCGATGGCGTCCTTGTAAGCTTCCTTGATCATGAAAGCGCGGCCCAGGGCCATGTGAGTATCCCAGATACCCGGCTTCAGTTCCTGAGACTTCTTCAGGTACTGCAGCGCCTGGTCGACCTGATTGTGCTCCAGGCGGAACTCGCCGATGCGCAGGTAGATTTCCGGCTTGACGGTGGCCACCAACTGGCGAACCTGCATGACCGCGTCAGCGCGGCTGTGCGGACCCAGTTGGACGGTTTCTTCCAGGCGCAGGATGGTTTCGTAGCGCTCCATGGCCGATTTTTTGTCGCCCGCCAAAACGTAAAGTTCGGCACAATCCATGTGCTGATAAACCACCACCGTGTAGTCGCCCTTTTGGGAAGCGAACTTGATGATGGCGTTGCGCACCTCAAGGTTCTGCGGGTCCTCTTCGACCACTTTGAGCAGCGCCTGGATCGCTTCGTCGAGACGGCCCTGCTGGGCCAGTTTGCTGGCGTAAGTAAGCCACTGTTGAATAATTTGCTGGTCAGACATTCTCTAAATCCCCTGGCTTACTTCTGCGGTCCGCGGTTGACCTTGGGCCCACCGGCGATCTCGTTCTCGATACGACGAATCCATTCGCGCACGTCGCGGTAGGCGATGTCCACCGCGTAGCAGTCTTTGAGCTCCTGCAGGGCTTCTTGCAGACGGTTGTTCTTGTACTGCAGCATGGCCAGGTTATAGCGTAGCTCCAGGTACTCTTGTTCAGAGAAACCGGGGGTCTCCAGACCGCGGCGGAACTGGCGGATGGCCAGGTCGAGCATGTTGAAACCGTGCTTTTCGGCGAAGCATTGCCCCAGCATGTTGTAGGACTTGAGTTCGAAGGCCCGATCGCGGCGAGTCTGCTGAAACTGCTCGATGGCCAGGTCCAGCTCGCCCAGGTGGTAGGAGAGTTCACCGAAGACGAAGCGGGCGCGCAGATCGCCCGGCTCACTCTCGATACGGCCTTTGAAGTCCTTCATCACCGAATCCTTGACTTCGGCCGCATCCGGGTTGACTTCAGCCAGGCGGCGCAACACTTCGGCGGCGCTGTCGGCTTTGCTCAGGCGCAACAGGATGCGGATGTACTTGCCCATCGCCTGGGTATTGCCCGGATCGAGTTCATAAACGCGGTGGAACTCTTGCAGAGCCTGAGCCGGGTCGCCCAGCTTCTCCAGGTAGATGCGGGCCAACTGGTAGTGGATCTCGGAGCGATTCTCGTCCAGCTCCAACACCTTCTGATAGGCACCCACGGATTCTTCCCAGGATTCGAAGCGAGAGTAAAGCTGAGCCAGAGCCAGCCATTGCTCGGACGCCTGCTCGGAATCCTCGGCCATCTCGTAGAAACGAATGAGGTTCTTGCGCAACTCGGCGTTTTCGGGCTGGGCTTCGACCAGCTTCAGGTAGAGATCGATGGCGTTCTGGTGGTCTTTTTCCTGAATGTAGTGGGCCGTCAGCGACTCCGACTGCTTCAGAGCCTCCTCGATCCGTCCCTGAGCCAGGTAGACGTCCAGCAGAACGCGGCGGGCCTGGTTGTGGCTCGGCTGCTCATGCAGGACTTGCTCGAGCAACTCGGCGGCGGCGTTGACATCGCCCACGCTGAAGTAGTGACAACCCAACTGGTAACGCTGCTCCAACACGCGTTCGGTCAGGCCGAGACGCTGATAGAGTTCGGTGAGGCTGCGCCGCACCGTCAAGTCTTCCGGCATCAAGGTGACGATGCGCTCGGTGGCCGAGGCGGCTTCTTCCCACTTCTCGGCCTGCCAATAACGTTCTACCAGTTGGCGATAGTGGTGAAGCGCTTCCTCGGTGCGGCCCTGACTCTCGTAGACTTGAGCCAGGCGGTCCTGGAAGCTGGGATCGTCGCTGATTTCCATAAGGCGGGAGAAGGCCTCGATGGCCTCCTCTACGCTGCCCTTAGTGAGGGCGGCTTCGGCCAGTTGACGCAGGTGATGGGTGGCCAGGCGCGCTTCGCCCTGGGCCGAACACAGGTCGACCAACTGGCGGCGCGCCTGGAAGTGGTGAGGATCCAGACTGAGCACCGTCTGCATACCGTCGAGCGCATCCTGTAGTTCTCCCCGGCTGACATGCAACTGGGAAAGCTCCATCAGAGTGGCCGCGGCCTCTTCGTAATTATCGTTCCACAGGTGGGCCTGAATCAGGCGGTGGTGCAGACCTACGCTGTTGGGATTGCGCTTGATGATCTGACGGTATTGCACCACCGCGTCTTCCAGCAGTCCGTAGTTGAGATGCAGGTCAGCCAGGTTGGTGCGCAGCAACAGGTTGTCCGGATTCTCCTCGATGGAGCGCCGATAAGCCCGAATCAAGGAGGCCACGTCCGCTCCTTCGTTCTTCTCGCGGACTTCGCGAGCCTGCTGCACCTGGTCCCCCGAAACTTCCGACTCGACCGAGAAGCTGCTACGCGGGCGGCCGAAAATCGGCTCCGGAGGCAGCGGCTCGGGCTCGGGTTCCGGCTCGGGCTCGGGCTCGGGTTCGGGCTCCGGCTCGACCACGGGCGGGGTCTCGAGCTGCATGGACTCCTGGAAAGCGGGCGGCTCGGCCGGTACCGGCTCGAAATGAGTCCGTTCCGACGCGATAGGCTCGCTGCTGGCCTCGATGACCGGAGCGAAGGCCACGGGCGCCACCACCGGCTCCTCCCAGGCCGCCGCCGGAGGTGGCGGGAGCGGCTGCAGGTCAGCCTGTAAGGGAGGGAGCTCCAGGATGGGCAGATCGCCGGGGACTTCGATCTCCTCTTGTTTGGACTTATTACGACGAGCAATCCGCTCGGCCAGTGAATCAGCTCCCCCACCAGCGGCGGGGGGTGAGGCCTCGGCCTGGGCGCCCTGCTTGAGTTTATCAAAGAAGTGCGAAGGCGAGGCACCGAAGGTCGATTCGACCGGGGCGCCGCCGCGATCGGCTTCGGGCGCTCCCAGGTTCAGCGAGGGAGCTTCGCCCGAATCAAAAGCCGGCGGAGCCAGCGGAGCCTCCACCCTCAGGGCGAAGGGAGACTCTTCCAAGGAGGGAGCGGCTTCCGCCGGCGGAGCTGAGAACAACTCCAGCGAAGGAGGCGGCCCGAGGTCGGGCGGTGGGGCCAGTAGCGGCTGAGCCTCCATGGTGGGAGCGAAAGGGTCGAAGGCGGGCGGAGCCTGCAATCCGGCACTCACGGGCTCAGCTATCGGCTCCAGTTGGGGCGGGGCTGACAGAGTAGAAGCAAACGGATCGAGGGCGACCGGAGCGGCGAAGGGGTCGAGGGCCGGGGGGGCGCCGAACGGGTCCAGTGGAGCCGCCGCCACCGGGGCGGCAAAGGGATCGCCGACCTGGAGGCTGGCCGCCGAGAATGGCTCCGCGCTGGGAGGCGGTTCCAGGGTCGGCGGAGCGCTGAACGGATCGCCGGGCAGTGACAGACTGGGCGCGGCCACGGCAAACGGGTCCTGGACCGGAGAGGAGGCAAATGGATCGCTGGCGGGCGGCGCAGCGAAAGGATCCTGAGCGGGAGCGGCGGCATAGGATTCGGGACTGGTGCCAAACGGATCGGGAGCCGAGGCGAACGGGTCAGAGACGGCAGAGCTGAAAGGCTCGCCGGAAGCGCCAAAGGGGTCGGATTGAGGCGGAGCGGCGAACGGGTCGGCAGCCGGAGCCGCAAACGGGTCCCCGGCAGGGGCGGCAAAGGGATCGACCGCCGCCGCGGGAGGAGCCGCGAACGGGTCAGAGGTGGCTGCGAACGGATCGGCGGCCGGGGCCGCAAAGGGATCGGCAGTCGCGGCAAACGGGTCCGCAGCCGGGGCCGCGAACGGGTCCTGGGCGGGGGCGCCGAACGGGTCGGCGGCCGGCGCTGCAAAGGGATCGGCAGTCGCGGCAAACGGGTCCGCAGCCGGGGCCGCGAACGGGTCCTGGGCGGGGGCGCCAAACGGATCGGCTGCCGGCGCTGCAAAGGGATCGGCGGTCGCGGCGAACGGGTCAACAGTTGGAGCGGCAAACGGGTCCGCAGCCGGAGCCGCAAACGGGTCAGCGGTCGTGGCGAACGGATCCTGAGCGGGGGCGCCGAATGGGTCGGCAGCCGGAGCCGCAAACGGGTCGGCGGTCGCGGCGAACGGGTCCGCAGCCGGAGCCGCAAACGGGTCGGCGGTCGCGGCAAACGGGTCCGCAGCCGGGGCCGCAAACGGGTCGGCGGTCGCGGCAAACGGGTCCGCAGCCGGAGACGCAAACGGGTCGTTGGCCGGGGCACCAAACGGGTCGCTGGTCGCGGCAAACGGGTCCTGAGCGGGGGCGCCGAATGGGTCCACGGCCGGAGCCGCAAACGGGTCGGCGGTCGTGGCGAACGGATCCTGAGCGGGGGCGCCGAACGGGTCGGCAGCCGGAGCCGCAAACGGGTCGGTGCTCGCGGCGAACGGATCCTGAGCGGGGGCGCCGAACGGGTCGGCAGCCGGAGCCGCAAACGGGTCGCTGGTCGCGGCGAACGGGTCCTGGGCAGGGGCGCCGAACGGGTCGGCAGCCGGAGCCGCAAACGGGTCGCTGGTCGCGGCGAACGGGTCCTGGGCGGGGGCGCCGAACGGGTCGGCAGCCGGAGCCGCAAACGGGTCGCTGGCCGGGGCCCCGAACGGGTCGTTGGTTGCGGCGAACGGGTCCTGAGCGGGGGCGGCAAACGAATCGGCGGCCGGAGCCGCAAAGGGGTCGGCGGTCGCAGCGAACGGGTCCGCAGGGGCAGCAAAAGGGTCCTGGGCGGGAGCGCCAAACGGGTCAGCAGCCGGGACTGCGAATGGATCTGCCGCTGGAGATCCAAAAGGGTCGGCCGAGGCAGCGAACGGATCGTGATTGGCCGGAGACGCGGCCGGTGTGCCGAACGGGTTTTGGGCCGAAGCGGCCAACGAGTCGGAGGCCGCAGCTCCGAACGGGTCGTGCGCCGGAGCCGCAAACGGGTCGTGAGCAGGGGCTGCAAACGGGTCTTGGCCCGCGGAAGCGAAAGGGTCCGCCTGAACAGCGAACGGCTCGGCGGGCGCCGCGAATGGGTCCGCGGAACTCGCCGCAAAGGGATCATGAGCGGACTGGCCGGCGAAGGGATCACCCGCCGCTGGGGCGCTCGCGAAGGGATCCGCCGCGTTGGCGAAAGGGTCCGCCTGAGCGGCAAAAGGATCGACTGGCGCGGCCTGGGCAGCGAAAGGATCGTTGCCGGGGGCGAAGGGATCGCCGGCAGCGGCGAAGGGATCCCCAGCAGCGGCGAAGGGATCCCCAGCAGCGGCGAAGGGATCGTTGCCGACCGCGAAGGGGTCAGCCGCAGCAAAAGGATCTCCCTCGCCAGCAAAGGGGTCTGCGGCCACGCCGAAGCCGCCGCTCTCCGCAGCGGCGAACGGATCCACCGTGTGGGCCGAGGCAAAAGGATCGTGGCTACCGGCGGCGGCGAAGGGGTCGTGGCCGCCCGCGGGGGCAAAGGCGGCGTCATCAGGCGGAGAACCCAGTCCCTCCCCACCCGAAGGAGCCATCATGGACCGCTGGGGAGCGGCCGGCATGACCATTTCATTGGAAGACGCTCCCACCGAGTCTTCAATGGTATCTTCGACCTTTTTAGCACCACGGCGACTGAGCATCGGTTTATCACCGCCTCCGCCCGCACCCGAACGGAAAAGCCCTTGTTTGGTAGCGCCACCGCCGCCGAGTTGCGGCTTGCCTTCACCCAGCTTGGGTTTGCCGGCCAAAGGAGCTTTACCGGGAGTCTTGGCCGCACCGGCCGTACGCCGCAGCATACCGCTGCGGCCGCCACCGCCGCCCTCTTCCCCTCTGGCCACCAGACCGGCAGCCAGAGAGCCACCTTCACGCGCACCCGCAGCCGGCGCCTCGCTAGCGGAAACCTTCTCGGGGCGCGGCGTGGGAGGCTCGATGGCTTCGTTGCGAATGCCCACCAGCGGTGCTTCGAGATTGGTCAGTTCCCGGACAGCCGTAGGATGAGAGGGATCCAGGCCCAACACGATCTGATAGAGGCGAATGGCGCGATCGCGCTCTTCGATTTCAAAATAGGCCTGAGCGGCCAACAAATAGTACTTGATGGCGTCCTGAATGAGACTCTGCTGCTGATAGAGCTCACCCAGGCGCTCTTTGGCCGTGACTTCGCCAGGGTTAATGTTGAGGATTCGATTGAAGGCGAGGATGGCGTCGCGCCATTGACACTTGAGCTGACAGACGCGACCCAGCGCCAACAGAGCTTCCTCGTGATTGAGGTTGTGGCGCAGGATGGAACGATATTCCTGCTCGGCTTCATTGTAGCGCTTGAGCTCCACGTAAATATTGCCCAGCGTAAGCAAAATGCCGGCATCGTCCGGAGCGATCAATTTGAGGCGGCGGAAGGCTTCCGAGGCGCGTTCCAGATTTCCCTGATCGACCAGCACGTGACCCATATGCCGGTACTGCTTGGCGCCTTCTTGCATATGTCCCTGACTGACGTAGGTCTCGGCCAGCTCCAGACCGATTTCCAGATTGCCCGGATCGGCCTTCTGAGCCTCGATAAGCAGAGAGATAGCGCTTTCGCCCTGTCCCAGTTCGATGTAGAGACGGGCCAATTCCATAGAGTGCTGCACGACTTTGGCCATGTCGCCCAGCTTGATATAAATATCGACGGTCTTGGCGCGGACCGCGTCGGACTCGGGCTTGATGCACTTGACCCAGTCAGCCACCTGGAGCGCGGCTTGATAATTGCTCTGGGCGCACAGGATATCCATCAACTGAAGGTAGGTATCGACAACCAGGTTGAGGTTGCCGCGAATGGCCCGAGTATCGGCCAGGCGACGGCAGGACTCGGCATCGTTCGGATCGGCTTCTAAAGCCTTGGTATAGCCCTCAATGGCTTGATCCCAGTCGCCCTGCTCAAAAGCGGCATTAGCTTCCATTTGTAGCGCACCCGACACCGTCACGTCCTCCAAGCATCACATTCTGGGAAGTCCTGAGCCTTTTTCGGGCATCCTAGACCACCTCAATGTGACAGCATTGATGTTGACCGTCTGTGACATTTTCCCTCTTGGCAAGGAGCGCCTGCCCGCTGAGGAAAAGAGATTTCCATGGTTTTTCGCGGTTGCACGGTCGCCCTCACATGGATTTCGCTGCAGTTGGCGGCTTCGGGACAGCCTCAGCCGCCCGCTCAGCCACCCGCCGCGTTGCCGCTACCGCTGCGCGTGAGTATCCCCTCGACGGGATTGGCGCAACGTTATGACCTCAAGGCCGGCTGGAACAGTCTCTCCTTTCCTTTTCAAAAAGTAGTGGCCTACCAGGGCCTGGAGGCGCTGGTAGACCCCGCTTCCGGCAAGACGCTCAGTCCCGTCGACAGCCAGCCAGGCAAAGCCTATTGGACTTACGCCCGCGAGGACGGGCAGGCCTGGGCCTGGGGTCAACTGCAAGACACGGATTGTACGATTTCTCTAGACAAAGGCTGGAACATGGTCGGCTCGCCGGACACGCAACCGTTACTACTGTCCCAAGTGACCGCCAGCGACGACACCGAATTCAACCGCATCTGGGAGGAAATCAGTCCCGACTGGATCGATTCCAAAATGCTTCAGGGCGATCAGATCAAGGCGCTGGGACCCGGTTCAGAATGGGACCCGGGAGCGGCCTACTGGGTCTTCGCCAAGCGCCCCGTGCGCCTCCGCGTCAATCGGCCCGGCGACGTGCCGGTGGTCCAGCAACTGACCCAGAACAACAAGCAAGAGCAGGTTTTGTCGGGAAGCAACTTTGGTCCGGCCGAGGAGGGCCGGCTGTTGGTGGGAGGCCAGGAGATTCCCGCCGCCTCCATTCAGGAGTGGACCGACAAACGCATCCGTTTCCTTCTTCCCGCCAATGTTTCGGGCGACTCGCTGATCCTGGTCGCCAGCGGCGCCGCCACCCCGCGAATTCCGATGCGCGCCGCCACCGCGGCCGGCGCCTCGGGGGGCGCCTGGATCGCCGCCCCGGGAACCAGAGTGCCCTACACCCTCAAGGTTGTGTCCGAGGACAATCAGCCACTGGCGCGGGCTCAGGCCTGGGTAGACGGCAAGTACGCCGGAGTCACCGATAAGTATGGCCTTATCTACATCAATCAGCTATCGGCGGGGCAACACAAGGTCAGCCTTCGCTACCGCGACTTTTCCCCGCTGGACATTGGGTGGACGGTGGTGGGCAACAGTTCCCATCCCACGGCCAAGATGTACGGCCCGCGCTCGGTCATCAATGTGCGCGTCATGGACCCGCTCGACGGCTACCGACTCTACAAAGTAGACGTCTACGCGGTCAACGACTACACCCAGCGTTATACGAAATGGTACACTTATGATCAGGCCACACCCTACATCGATATATTCTGGACCAATATCATCGGTAACATCAACTATCGCTTCGATCTGTTCTGGCGCAACGCGCAAGGCCTGGAAAAATATCAAACCGTCTACCGCACGCCGGGACGCTATGGAGTCAAAGAAACCTGGTGGAATTGGTGGACTTATTATTAGGAATTAAGGTTCGCGTGGGAGCGCTTCCCAACAAAATATCCCCGTCTCGGAGACGATCTCGAATGCATGGTAGTCGACTTTTTCTCGTTTGAAAAAATGAGACCCCGGCGGGAGTTGGAAATCACGTCCGGTGAATTCCGCCACCCGCTTGCTTTTGCAGGCCCTGGTACCATTGCTGGTGCTGGACCTGAGCTTCATCGTCTTCTCCAGCCGCCTGCGGGCTCGGATCGAGCCCAGACTTCAGGACTTGCGTCTGCAAAAAGTAACCTTACTGTCGGGCAGCTGGCTGCGCAGTTGCCTGCGCGGCTGTTTCCGGGTGGTGCACTGGACTTTACGCCTGACTTTGTTGAGCGTAGCGCTTACTTTGCTCGGCACCCAATATCCAGAAACCGACCAGATCGCCCGGCAGGCCCTTGAATGGCTCAAGACACGGCTGCTCTCCGTTCTCCTCTCTTGCTGGAACTATCTTCCGAATCTACTCACTATTCTGGTTACCTTGCTGCTGACCCGGGGAGTCCTGAAGCTCAATCAATTGTTGTTCTCCGCCGTGGAACGAGGAGACGTCACCTTGCCCGGCTTTAGCCGCCACTGGGCCCAGCCCACCCGCCAGATCGTGCTGGCCCTGACGCTACTGGTGACCTTCTCCATCATTCTCCCGCTTTTGCCCGGAGCCGCCTCTCCGGTCTTCCGGGGAGCTTCGTTCCTGGTAGGCGTCCTGCTCTCGCTGGGGTCGGGGCAGGCCATGACCAATCTCATCAGTGGTCTGTCGCTCACTTACAGCAACGCCTTTCACATCCAGGACGTGGTCAAGATCGGAGAGTTCACCGGAGTGGTGATGGAACGCACCCTGCTGGTCACCCGCATCCGCAACTTCAAAAATGAGGAAATCACCATTCCCAACCAGACCGTCATGCGAGGGAACGTGGTCAACTACAGCAGTAGCGCCCGCGAAGGAGGCCTGCTCTTCCACATCGGCATCACTCTGGGATACGAGGTCCCCGCTCAGCGAGTGGTGGACGTGCTGCTCCAGGCAGCCAGCCAGCCCGGCGAAGAGGGAGGCTGGCTCCTCCAGCCGGCGCCCTTCGTGCTCCACGAAAGACTCGAAGGAAGCTGGGTACTCTATGAACTCAATGTGGCGGTGAACCGTCCTGAGCGCATGCTCGACATCTACTCCGCCCTGCGCCGCCGCATCCTGGACTGCTGCCACGAGGCCGGCATCGAAATGGTCACACCCAACATCTATGCATTGCGCGAAGCCCTGAAGGACTGAACATCCACCCCCGTCTGTTTGTTCACAAGTTCTTCAGCTCTTTTTTCGCTCCTGAGACTAAACTGCCAGCATACACACATAGAACCTGTTTGGAGGTCACACGCAGTTATGTTGAGCGCCCTTAACTCCCAGCCCACCCTTCGGACGACTTCGCTTCCGGCCGGCAAGCCCGCCGCCGCGCCGGCCGAAGCTCCTCAATCTCCCCTTGATTCTTTGCCGGACCTGAGCACCATCGAAGCTCGCGCCGAGGAAAACGCCCCCGCCGCCGAGTCCAAGGAGGTCAAAACCGGCCTCTCCGGCACCAGCAAAGCCGTTCTGGCCGCCACCGGCCTGG
Organism: Vulcanimicrobiota bacterium; assembly: GCA_019637395.1. Classification (GTDB taxonomy): domain Bacteria; phylum Vulcanimicrobiota; class Xenobia; order Xenobiales; family JADMJV01; genus JADMJV01. The sequence continues at coordinate 135,679 of JAHBVR010000005.1, read as the reverse complement.
CCACGGCCGCCGTCAGTCTGTTCGGCGCCGGCAGCGCCCAGGCCCAAACTCGCTATCGCAACGGCGGCTATGGCCCCCGCGGCGGTTACAACCACGGCTACAATCATCGCCACCATCGCGGCGGTGGCAACAACGCCGGGGCCGTTATCGGCGGCGTCATTCTCGGAGCCATCATCGGCGGCGCCATCGCCAACCAGGCTCCCCCGCCCGTCTACTATCCGCCCACCCAGCCCCAGTACCCGCAATATCCGCAGCAGGTGCAGCAGCCCTTCTACGATAACTATGGAAGACTGATCTGTCCCAACTCGCAGGGCGGCTGGTACGTCTCCACCGATCACTACCAGTGCCGCACCTGGTAAGGATCTCTTCTTGAAAATCAATCCGCAGAGTCGGTTGCGCTCGGCGGCCCCGCCGCCCGTCAAACAGGCGGCGGCTCCTTCGAAGCCAGCAGATGGTTACGGAGGCACCGTTCCCACGGTGACCTCCGCGCCTGCCTTTCCGGCGATCACGCAAGCCTCACCGACTCAGGGGCTGGTCAGCACCCTCAGCCAAACGCTGGGCAAGCTGACCGGTCTGGGCGGCAGCCTGGTCGATTGGTTAAGCGGCCGCACTTCCCAGCTTGAGAAAGCCCAACGAGCAGCCCGAGACGTTTTGGCGCTGGGCACTTCCATACAGGCCTTCAGTGACGAGCAACTCAAGGCCAAAACTCAGGAGTTCCGCCAGCGCCTGAAAGCCGGAGCCTCATTGGACGACCTGCTGGTCGAAGCCTATGCGGTGGCCCGTGAAACGGCGCGCCGCGCCACCGGGCTGAGCGCCAATGACAAGCAGGTGCTGGGCGCCGCCCTGGCCCATCAGGGCTGCATCGTGGAGATGAAGACGGGCGAGGGCAAGACCCTGATGGAGGTTATGCCCGCCTATTTGCACGCCCTGAGCGGTGATGGGGTGCATATCATCACGGCCAACGACTATCTGGCGCAACGCGACCGCGATACGCTGGAGCCGGTCTTCATCCGGCTGGGCTTGAGCAGCAGCGTGGTTTCCCGAGACCTTCCCGACGGTCAGCGCCAGGCGGCCAACCAATGCGACGTGGTCTACGGCACCGCCTCGGAGTTCGGCTTCCAATACCTGGAGGACCACCTTACCCAAAATCCCGACCAGCGCGTCAGCCGCGATCTTTCGAAGGTCTTCGCGCTGGTGGACGAGGCCGACAAGGTGCTGCTGGATGAAGCCAACACACCGCTGGTGATTTCCTCCAACCTGCCCGAGGACCCCAAGCCCGCCCGCGTCATGGCCACCGTGGTCAAACATCTGAAGGAAGGCGTGGATTTTCAGTCGGACAAGAAGACCCGTCAGGCCTGGCTGACCGAAGAAGGCCTGGACCGAGTCGAAAAAATCTTGGGCCTGGGCGACCTCTACAGCGCCAAGAACGAAGAACTCGTTTCCTATTTGCAGTCGGCCGTGCAGGCGCGGGCTCTGTTCCAGCCCGGCGTACACTACCTCAACACCGGCCAGGAAGTCGTCCTCATCGACGAATTCACCGGCCGTCCCAAGCCGGGTCATCGTTTCTCCGAAGGGCTGCACCAGGCCATTGAAGCCTCCGAAGGATTGGTTCCGGGCGACGGAATGCTGACCATGGCCTCGATCACCTATCCGAATTACCTGCGCATGTATGGAAAACTGGCCGGCATGACGGGCACGGGCCTGTCCTCACGCCAGGAATTTGGACAGGTCTATGGACTTGACGTGCAGACGGTGCCTACCCACAAGCCTGTGATTCGTCAAGATCTGCCGGATCTGATGTTCAATACCGGTAAAGAGCGCGATCGAGCGCTGGCCGATGAAGTGGCCAGACTCCACAAGTCAGGGCGGCCCGTCTTGCTGGGAACCCGCTCTATCGAGCGCTCCGAAGACTTTTCGCGCATGCTCAAGGAGCGGGGTATTCCTCACCAGGTGCTCAACGCCAAGAATATCCCGGCCGAGGCCGATATTATCGCCAGGGCCGGCCATCTGGGAGCGGTCACGGTAGCCACCAACATGGCCGGTCGCGGTACCGATATCAAACTGGGTGCCGACGCCAACCAGAAGGCTCAGGTGGTTGCCCTCGGTGGCCTGGCCGTGCTCGGCAGTGAGCGCCACGAAGCGCGCCGCATCGACGAGCAACTGGCCGGCCGCGCCGGTCGCCAAGGCGACCCGGGCTCCAGCCAGTTCTATCTGAGTAAAGAAGATGAACTTTTCCGCCTACACCTGGACTCCAAGGCGAAGCTGGAGCCGGAGGAGATGGTGCGCCGCGCCCAGCAGCACGCCGACGACAAGAGCCTGGAGCTCCGCGAATTTAGCCTCAAGTATGATGGAGTGGTGAATAAGCAACGCGGGCTGGTTTACGCGGCCCGCGACGCCGCTCTGGACGGAATCGAACTCAAGGACGAACTTCCCGAATGGATCGACAAGGCGGTCGAACGTTATGAGTCTCGCATGAATGACGTGGATCCGTCCAAGCGCAATCAGGAAGCCAATTACCTGTTGGGCTATCCGCAGCCCCCGATAGAAGCGTCGACCCAGAAAGGCTGGCTCAAAGTCGAGTTGGAGAAAGCGGTGTCTGAGCAGGGCAGGCAAATGGGCTCTGTGCTGCCGCAAATTCTCTCGGCCGTTTACCTGCGCGCCCTGGACCGAGAGTGGATGGAGCAGATTTCCAGGCTAGACGAACTGCGTGAAGGCAATCGCTGGGAGGCTTCGCAAGAAGAAAACCCGCTGCAGATGTACGAGAAGAAGGCCCACGAAGCCTTTGAGTCGATGCTCGACGGCGTGGCCGCGCGTACTTTGCACGGATTCCTCTCGGCTCGCCCGATGGCTCCGCCCCCGCCTCAGTAATCCACGTGTGTCTGCTTCGGGCGGGTCCATTTTTTCCATAGATAGTCAACCCCAATGCCGGCCAGGTCAACCAGGTTGGCCAGCATCAATAAACCGACTCCCAGAGGAGCGGCCCCGCCGGCCATCGCGGCGGCGCCGGTCAGCGAGACCACGCCCGAACTGATATCCAGGCAACCCATGGCGCTGGTTCGAGCGCTGTGGGTTTCGTGACCCTTCTTGATTTCGGCCACGCCGGCGGCGATACCCAGGCTGCCGGCCAGCACTCCGAAGCCGGCGCCCACGCCCAGCACGGCCGTGCTGCTGCCCACCTGCCAACCCACCAGGGCGTGGCCGGCAGCCACCTGACCCAGGAAGGTCCCCATGGTGCCCAGGGCGTTGCCGGCCGAGGTGGCCGCCACGATAGGCTCGTGCTCGCGCAGCTTTTTGATGGAGTTGTAACCCTCCACCGCCGCCACGCCCACGTTCAAACCAGGAACCAGTTCGGACCCGGGAATTTGGGCGGCAGTATTCATCAGCGCGTTAAGTCCGTCTCCGAAGGCGGCCACCGAGCTGATTCCAAAGCCGGCGTTGCCCAGGTGCTGGGAAACGGTTTTGTGGACTCCAAGTTCGAGGCTGTCGCCGTCGGCGGGCGGTGGAGTTTCCGATTCGGAAGGTGGAGCGGCACTGCGCAGAGTGGTCTTGGGTATCTGAGGGCCGGCAGGAGCCTGGAGTTTGGTCACGTTGTTATTTAAACGAGCCGCAAATAAATTTCCCTGAAAATGTCCGGGAAACTCCGTCGTCAAGGCTAACATACTGCTATGCAGCCCGCCAAGGTAGCTTTGAGCCTGATTCTTCGTGAGTATTTTCTAATCGGCATCACCGGCTTCGGAGGAGGACTGCAGGGCCGCTTCTATCATCTGGCCGTCTCCAAACACGGTTGGCTGAACGAAGAAGAATTCGCCGACATCAACGCTACCGCCAGCCTTGCTCCAGGGGGAAATGCCTCCAACGTAGGCCTGGAGATTGCCCGCCGCCTGCGCGGTCTGGCCGGTTTGGTAACAGCTTATCTGTGCCTGGTCGTGCCTGGCTCGCTGGTCATGATCGGTCTGGGAACCACCTACGAGTATTATCAGGACGAGCCGGCCGTGCGCGGCGCCCTGCAAGGCTTGCAATGCGCCGCCACCGCCCTGATTCTCTACTCGGCCACCAAGTTGAACCTGAGCCAATGGACTTTCGCGGACTACCTGCTGGCTTTCGGAGCCTGTCTGGCCATCTTTTTCCTGAAAGCGCCCCTGTGGACGGTACTGCCTGGCGGCGCTCTGCTCAGCCTGGCCCTGCGCCGCTGGGGAGGCCGTCCGTGAGACCTGAACTGCAGATGTTCCTGGATATCTTCATGGCCGGAGCGCTGTCTTTTGGCGGGCTGGCGGCGGTGTTGTCCTCCCTGCAAAACAGCCTGGTCAGCCAGCACCACTTGCTGAGCAACGAGGATTTCTCGCGCACCTATTCGCTGGCGGTGGGAGCGCCCGGGCCCAACGCCATCTTCCTCAGTCTGCTGGGATACCGCCTGGCCGGAGCGCCGGGCGCCTGCCTGGCCGGTCTGGCCTGGGCCTTACCCACCACCTTCTTACTCCATCAAATCGGCCGCACCGGCTCGACTCAGGCGCCCGCCTGGATGAAGGCCACCCGCAAAGCCCTGGTCCCTATCGTGGCGGGAATGCTGACGGCCGGAGCCATGAGCACGGCCACCAGCTTCGCCCTGCCGGCGGCCCAATGGGGCTTGAGTCTGAGCGGATTGCTCTGGTTGGTCTTGCGGCCCAGGTGGAACCCCATCTGGATGGTGGCGGCCTGCGCTCTGATCGGGGCTATTTGGATACGTTAGCTCTCTTGCGCTCCCAGATCCAACCCCTACGCCAGAAGTAGTAAATTTCGGCGCCGGCGATCATCAGCATGACCAACCAGCAAAAGGGGTAGCCGTAGTAGTTGTTCAGCTCCGGCATGTTCCAGGGAGATTTTTCGGTATTGAAGTTCATACCGTAAACCCCGGCCACAAAGGTCAAGGGCACGAAAATAGTGGTAATGATGGTGAGCACTTTCATCACTTCGTTCATCTTGTTGCTGAGGGAACTCAAATAGATATCCATGAGGCTGGAGCCGATCTCTCGATAATTCTCGAGCAGGTCGACCACCTGGACGCAATGGTCGTAGCAATCGCGCAAGAAAATCCTGGTCTCATGAGTGATCAGGGGAGTTTCCTCGCGCATCAGCGAGTTGAGCATTTCGCGCACCGGCCACACCGCCCGGCGAAGCAACCGAAGGTCGCGCTTGATCGAGTGAATATCCTGAATGATTTCCCGGGAAGGGTCGGTTATCACGCGGTCTTCCAGGTGTTCGAGTTGCTCGCCCAGGTCTTCCAGAGGGGGAAAATAAGCGTCCACCACCGCGTCAATCAAGTTGTAGGCCAGGAAATCGCTACGGCCGGCCCTCAGTTTGCTGGCTTCCTGGCGCAAGCGTTCGCGCACCGGGTCAAAGCAATCGCCGGGAATCCCCTCCTGGAAAGAGATCACGAAGTCCTTGCCCAGGAAAATGCTCAACTGCTCGGTCTCGACCCGGCCCTCGAGGCGGTACAACATGCGCAGACTCACAAAGAGATACCCGTCGTAAATGTCGACCTTGGGTCGCTGGTTACCGTGCACTACATCTTCGAGGGCCAGCTTATGCAGACCAAAGATTCGCCCCAACTCGCTGACCACGTGGGAATCCCCCAGCCCGTCCACATTGATCCAAAGCACCGGGTACTTGCCCTTGTTTTCCTCGACCCACTTGAGATCTTCTAAGTGTTTCTCAAAGAAGGTCTGGTTGCCGTAGGCCATAACGTCGACTTCAGGCAAAGGCGCGTTAGGGTCGATGCACAGCGTGCCGGCCGGCGTCCAATGAGGACTGCGCCGTTTTTTCCCGCGGCCCACGGCTTTTAGCGGTAGAGAAGACTGAGACCGAGAGCCGGGCTAACCAGCACGTCGAGACCAACCGGAGAGACCGACATAGGAATCTCGAAAATCAGGAAGCCCACGTTGGTTTCATTGGGAGCCATCTCGCCTTGCGAGAACTGCGAATAATACTGATTGGCCGGATAAGGACTGCCGTCCTGGCCACGCACCGCAAACCAGCCGGGCCGCTGGCGCTTTTTGGTCACGTTCTGCAAACTCAGCTTGACCACGCAGAACTTGTTGCCCGCCCGGGGGTAAAGGGGCGGCTGCATGCCCTTGAGAGCTTCGGCCAGTTTTACGTCATTCAAGGTGACGCGGAAGGTGCCGTTGTCGGCGCTTCTCGTCATATAGCCGCTGGGCTGGGCGGTCGGCTTCTGGCCTTTGTAAGAGGCTCCGGCCAGCAACTCTTCCTCGCTCAAAAGACGGGGCATTTCCTTGCTGCTATCGGGCAGGCTCTCCACAAAATCGGGTGAGCGCGGGACGTAAAGGTTGTTGTTGGGATGCTTTTCCTGCCAGGCCTTGCCCATCTTCTCATCCCAATCTTCCAGCATGGCATCGCCCGGAGACATGCCCAGGTCGGCCCGCCGCTGACGTTTGTATTCCTCGGCCGGAGGAATGTAGTCGGCGCTGTAATAGGGGATTCCGCCGGGATTACTGGCGGCCATCTGGTAGAAGATGCTGGCGCGCACCGGATCTTTTTGCACCACGGCGCCGGCCGCTTTGGCCACCGCCTCGGGGGTGGTGAACACAACCCCGTTGGCGCGAATGATGGGAATGATCGGCTGCCCGTTAGCATAAGCACCGCTCTCGTTCGACTGAAAGCTCATTCCGATGGCCGTCACCAACTGCTGGGCTTCAAACCAGTCCATACCGTTGACGTTGACCGAATTGGCGGCGCTCTTGACACCGTTCACATAGACCGACCAACCCAGGGTTTTGACCTTGCCTTCTTCGTCATCGTCGGCGCGCACCAACGGAGCGGTGGAGAGTAAACAGAGGCCGAGGGCCACTACGACAAGCTTCTTCATAATGCTAATTTTCGCACGCCCGGCAAAAATCTTCCCCGGATTTTAGTTAACTTTTTGGATCCAACATGGACCTTAGACCTCGGATATGGTGTCACAGCACATACACCACCACAGGAGCACCTCCCACAATGAATATCTGCTGCGCCAACCACGGCCCCCGCTTGGCCGCCCCCCAGGGCAACACCGTAAAGTTTAGCAACAATCCGCAGGACCACGACGCCCTGCCCAACGACACCGTCGATATCCCCAATGTGAGCGCCAACGGTGGCAAGCCCTCCACCGACTCGGTGGTGCTGGAGAACAAGAAGGCCATCTTCGTGATGGGCAATCTGGTCGGCCTGAGACCTGACCCCGCCTACAAGCTGACCCCCAACGCTGACGGCAACTTCGTCTATGCCGACAACAGCGATAAGAACTTCAACGGCGCCAACGCCTTCGGCGCCGTGGCCGAGACGGTCAACAAGTATAATCAGGTGCTCGGCGAACTGACCGGCAAAAACATCGAGTGGGCTTTCGGCGACAAGCAGATCAAGGTCTCTCCCGAGACCGGCGATTGGCCCAACGCTTTCTACGCCCGCCAGTTCAAGGGTCTGCACTTCTTCCACTACAAGACCACCAGCACGGCCGCGTCCGGGGAAGTCTCCTCCCACGAAGCCGGCCACGCCATCCTCGATTCGCAACGCCCCGGCTTCATGGAGGGCTCCGGTTCGGAAACCGGCGCTTATCACGAAGCCTTCGGCGACTGCCTGTCGATGCTGATGACCCTGGGCAACGAGAAGGCCGTCGAAGCCCTGGTCGCTCAGACCGAAGGCGGCGACCTCTCCACCAGGCGCAACATGCTCTCCGACATGGGCGAAGCCTTCGGCCACGCCCTGGGCCGTGAGGGTGGCATCCGCACCTCCAAGAACGAGTTCGTCTACGCCGATCCGGCCAGCCTGCCCGAGCACGGTGACGAAAACCACCTGGGACGTGAAGTGCACGACTTCTCGCGCCTCTGGTCGGGAGCTTTCTACGACGTCATCGACGGCATCTCCGACGCCAACCGCGCCGCCGGCATGGCTCCCAAGGAAGCTTTGATGGCCGCCGGTGAAGAGTGCTGGAAGCTGCTGGTGGGACAGGTCGAGCTGTCTCCCAAAGCCTCCGAGACCACTTTCCACGAGATGGCCGCCAACATGGCCGCCGCCGACGCCCAGTTCAACGGCGGCGCTCGCGGTGAGCTGATCAAGAACGTCATGGTGAAGCGCGGCCTGATGGACGCCGACGCCCCTCCGCCCAGCCGCCAAAACGGCGCCCGCCTGTTCAACGCCGAACCGGTTCGCCAGGAATTCTTCATCGGCAACGACGCCGGCCAGCTGGCCGGTGTCAAAATGAGCAGTCTTGTCGACCAGCCGGCTTTCGGCCTGGTGGGACTGACCAACTCGACCATCGCGGAAGCCGAAAAGGGGGCCCGCCTGCTGGCCGCCGACGGCGAAGTGCTTTTCACCGACAAGACCAACCCCGACCTGGGCGACATCTTCCGCCCCGACGGCACCGCCTACGCCGCCTACGTGGCTCCCAACGCCAAAGGCGAGCGCGAATTCCACCGCACCAAGATCGTTTTCTAAGCGGCACCAAGAAAGCCCCCGGTCTGACGGCCGGGGGCTTTCTTTTGTGTGCCTCCTGAGACTTTAGTCCTAGGAGATAGTAGGGCGGATCTACTCAGGCAGCGAAAAGGCGGCCATGGGGGTTAAGCAGCAGACGAAACCAGGGCTGTGGGCCAGAATCAAGCCTAAACCGCCGAATCCTGGCCGAAAAACCGTCTCCGTCGCCCTGCAATTGATGGCCATCATGCTGGAATCCGGCGTGGGTATGACCGAGGTCTTCAACGCCGTGCGCACCCAGATGGATGACGTTGTCTTCGAAAAGACCCTGGAGGATATCGAATATAAGGTCACCCGCCAGGGCTGGAAGCTTTCCCAGGCTTTCGCTCAGTATCCTCAAGTGTTCCCCGCCTATTGCGTACTCTTCGTCCAGGCCGGCGAAGCCACCGGTGACATGGCCTCACGCTTGCGACGCGCCGGCATGCTGATGGAACGCAATGACCATCTGGTTCGCCAGGTCAAATCGGCCATGACCGCGCCGTTCCTGACGGTGGTGGTGGCCTCGGTCATTCTCTACGGCTGCGTCAGGTTCGTCATGCCGCGCTTCATCGACATGTATTCCGGCATGAACGTGGAACTGCCGCAAATCACGCAGATCGTCATCCAGGTAGTCAATATTTGCAACCACCCGCTCTTCTTCATCAGCTTGCTCACCTGCGCCATTATCCTGAAGAGCTATTGGACGGAAATCCAGGAGCGCGCCTTTGCCCGCGCCTTACAGATTCCACTCTTTGAACGCTGGATCGGCATTGTGCTCGGCGCCCAGTTTTGCGATATTCTCGGCTCGCTGGTCAAGGAAGGGGTCAGCCTGGTCAAAGCCGTGCAGATGATCGCGCACACCGCGCCTTTCCGGACCCATCGCTCCTATCTGAAAAAATTCCACGCCGCCCTGCTCGAGGAAGGCGATTTCGCCGAGAGCATGGCCAACGTCAGCTACTTCCCGAGCATGCTGACCACCGTGGCCACGGTGGGCCAGGAAGTCGGCAACCTGGATACCCTGCTGGGGTCCATGAGCAACATTCTGGAACAGGAAGTCGATATGACCATTCGCTCGATCGTCACCTTGCTGGAACCGATCATGATTTGCGGGCTCGGTGTGGTCACCGCTTTCTTCTTCGTGGGCCTGTTCATGCCGGTCTACGGGATGCTTTCGGACATTGGCGCCTAGCCTTATCTTTTGTTAGGATATGAAATGATGAGTTGGCGCGAACGAATTCGAGCGGTGACCATGATGGAGCTGGTCCTGGCCATGGGGCTTTTGTTCGTGGCCGCGGGCGGCGTCATGACCATCCTGGTGGCCGGTTCCGGTTACCCTCGCCGGACCCAGTATGTGGTCGTGCGGGACGCCCTGGTGAAGGCCAAGCTGGACGAATTGCTGGCTGACTCGACGCCCCCCACATACAGCGGTGGCTATAATACCTACTATGGCAATCCGGACTACGAGTTTCGGGTGGACACCGAAATTGCCAACTTCGATTCCGATAGTTCCTGGGTCATCGTGACCGTTAAAGGCCCCAAGCCCTATGAAACGACCAGCTCCTTGCGCGGGCTATTTGTCCGACCCAACGGAGCCGCGCTGTTCGCCGCCTACGCCTGCAATTCGTGTCACGCTACCGGGACCACCACTCCCAACCCCAGCGCACCCAACCTCTCCATGGCCACCCTTACCCAGGGAATGAACGATCGCAATGCCTCCGGCCTGCCCGGTCCCGCCCTGACCATCGACGAGTACATTCGAGAATCGGTTCGCGACCCGCTGGCTTTCGAAGTGGCCGGCTATACTGTGGCCATGGATGCTTATCCGGACATCAATGCTATGCCCGAAGAAGATCTGCAGGCGCTAACCGCCTATATCAAGTCTTTTTAAGGGGCTAAGATATCTTGCTGATACAGGGTCCTGGCCAGACGGTCGGCGGCCCACTGGCTGGGATGCCAATAATCCCCGGCCGTTTCTTCGACAGGCTGGTTCTCGGGAAGAATCTCCTCCAACGCGGGGGTCAGGTCGATGCTGTTTAGCTTGAGTTCTTTGACGATGGCCAGGGCGTGATTGCGGGACCAATTTTCACCCGGGTCGTAGTCTTTAAGCGGTTTCATCAGAGGCAGAAGCACCACCCGCAACTGACCGCCGCCATCCCTGACCAGCCTGTCCAGTTCCCGCAGATTCTCGCGAACGCGCACGGCCTTTTCTTCCTGGTCGGCGCGCCAACTGCGTCCCACGTAACATCGATAGATGTAACTGTTTTCAAAGAGCCAGGTGTTGATGTGATTGCGGTCATGCAAAGGGGTCAGCAGTTGCAGCTTGCCTTTTTCCCGGTAGACCAGCGGAGTCTGCATAAAATCGTTGTTATGAAAAGTCAGCACCACCAGGTCGGGCTTGATGAGGTAGTTGTAGCGGCGGTAAAGCACGACTTCCTGGGCGGTATTGAAACTTTCCACGCCGGCGTTCCAATACTCGAATTTTTCCTCCCCGTAAAGCGACCGTAGCGGGGTGATGAGGCGCCCCCGATGAGTGACCGAATCCCCTACGAACAGGACCCGACGGCGTCCCGGAGTCTTCTCCAGCTTATAGTCATTATAGAGACAGCCCTGGGCGCCATATCCCTCGCCGTTAATTTTCGGGAGATAGCCGCACTCATCGTCCGGAGTGTAATCCGTCAACTGTCCCACCGGGAACCGCGTCTGCTGTATACCGCCTGAAGAAGCCGGTGGTTTCAGAATACGCAAGGCGGTTTCCCCGGCGACCACACCCCCGAATAACCCGCCAAAGAGCAGGCCGAAACGTAAAAAAATCTTTTTACTCACGTTCAGTCAGTTCGCTTGGATTTCATAAAATTGATCAGGTCCCACACCTGTTGAGGCTTCAGGGCGTGCTGATAACTTCCCATGGCCGTTTTGGGAATGCCGTAAACGATGGAGCGATAGATCGCCTGATCGGTACTGCCGAACTTGTAATCCTTGAACCGGGTCAAATCCCGCACCGGCACGTTCGACGCCGAGAATTCACCGCGCAGGTCCGCGCCGTGGCACATGGCACAATTTTGCATATACAAGTTATAACCGCGGGCCAGCGTGTCAGAGCCTGGATTGACTACCACCAGACTGGGTTGGTAACCGGGCATTCTCCACAATCCCGGCTCGATGGGAGGCCGGCGAAGGGGGCTGGCAGCGGCGGACCCGGCTTGCGACGGGGTGTTCGAACCCGGGTCGCTTTGCTCGGGAATCGTGCCGGACCCCCCCGACGGGCCTGGGACTCCCGCGGCGCTGCCCACGCCCCCGCCGGCCATATTGAATTCGGCCGCCTGGGGGCGGGGCGTAGACGGGGCGCCGGACTTCCCAGGCTTGGAGGAAGGTCCGGAGCCGCTGCTACAACCGACCAACGCCAGGGCCAGAGTCGCGATGTGGAGACGCATGTGCCCAAATTCTACCGCTCGCCGGACCATCCCTGGGCGGTGACAGGTCTTTGTTTGCCAAGTCAGAAGATGCATGGATGCGCAATTCGGGGGCGTATACCGGCAAGGAGCGGGGCATCGCCTTGATGCTCTCGCTGTTTTTGACCGTTTTTCTTTTCGTTATGGGCCTGACTCTGCTCTATTTTCTGGATCAGGATAGCCGCTTCGGTCTGACCATGCAGCGGGCCCAGCAAGCTCAGTCGATGGCCCAGGCAGGCATCTTTTTTGCTCGCTCGCAGGAATTGAACTATGGTCCCGACTGCATCGGAACCACTCCTCTGATCTATTGGGCCGATGCCACCGAAACCCAGGGGTTCCTGATCTGGAAAGAAGAAGAGCCCAACCCGAGCAAACAGATCCACGCTCGCGGGCTCATCTACTCGACCGACAACAAGCTCCTGGCGCGCCGCGAACTGGCCGCGCCCATGGTCCCGTTCGGGCGCCAGCTCATGCATCTCTTCATATGGGACGTCGATCTATGAAGCGGCGAGCCATGACTTTGCTGGAGGTGGTCTTTGTCACCGGATTGCTCGGTCTCTTTGTGCTCATGGTCAGTCGGGCTCTGGTTATGGGATTTCGCGCTCACCGAAAAACCCTGGAACGAACCGCCGCCCAACGCCAGGGAGCGCTGGCCATGAGCGAGATTCTACGAGAAATGGCCGTTTGCTTTGCCTGGACCGCGCCGGCCGTGGGAAGTGGTCTGCAGCATCCCACCGCCCCCGGCCAGCTGACCTGGCGACGCACGACCCGGGAAACGGGTTCGGCTATTCCCATCACCCTGCCCACTTTGCCCGTGGAGTATTGGCTGGACGTGAACAGCCACGAACTGCGCAAGACGGATGCGAATTTGGCGGCCGGCTACCGAGTGGTGGCCCGCGATGTAACGGATTTTACCGTGGATGTACAGACGAACAAAATCAAGGTGACGTTGTCCACCAAAGATAACGGGGTCCCTCTGGTGGTGGTCGGCCACCCGCTCAGAATGTAACTTCCTGTTCAAGCCAGGGCGTGGCGCAAGCGCCATAGTAGTAGCATGCTCATTCAAAGTCACACTCCAATTCGATCCCTGGCGCCCGCCCGTCCGCTGGCCCAGGCGCCGGCACCGGCGGCAGAGGGGTTGCCGGCCGACACCGCGCAGATCTCACGAGATACGCGGACCACCCGGTATTCGGCCGCCTCTCTGAAGAGCGGTCAGGAGCAAGTGGCTTTCAAAGCAGCCGAACCGGCGGCTCCTCTCTTTGGCGTAGGCGGCTTGATCTTCCCGGATAGCACCGGCAAGATCAAGGAAATGGCTCTACAACTGGGTAACGTCGAATTCGACAAACCCCTGCCCGAGGAAACCCACAACGGCCTGTTGGGCGTCTGGAATCAGCTCTTTACGCACATGCCGGAGACCCACTTCACGGTGGTCTGCGCCGACCAGCGCGGCATCGATGACGTCAACCAATTAGTCCAGGATAGCGGCACCGATCCCGGCCGGGTCTCGGTGGTACCCGCCCAGGCCGACAAGATGTCCATCTGGATCCGCGATTCCATGCTGCCGGTGCGGGCCGAAGACGGCCACACCAAACTGCTCATCCAGGATCGCACTTACTGGCCCGGAGCCGGCGACAACACCATCGCCCCGACCCTGGCCCAGGTGCATGGTGAGAGCATCACCTCCCAGGCACACCCGGCGCTGCGCATCGACGGCGGCAATGTCCTCAGCAATTCCAAGCAGATCTTCGTGGGCAGCGATTCCATTCGCCACACCCGCGCTCGCCTGCAGGAACTGGCTCAGGACCCGGCCCGGGCCCAAGAAATCGAGGAATTTTACACCAAAGCCAGCGGCCAGCCGGCCGACGACAAAGACAAGATGTGGGAAGAACTCCCCCAGCTGGTCTTTGAAAGTGAATTCGGCCGGCCCGTGCTGGTGCTCGCCCGCGACCACGACCAACCGGCTTTCCACATCGACATGTGCGCCACGCCCATCGGCGACAAAAAATTCCTGGTGGGCGATCCGAGCCTGGCCATCCGGGCCCTCAAGGCTTTGAGCCCTGAGGAACGGGCCGCCAGCAATCGGGAGATGGCCCTCAACGCCGGCATCACCAGCGGCGAGGACCTGATCGGGAAGCTGATCGCCGCCGAGGACAACGCTCAGAACCAGGCCAACTACGACGCCCTGGCCGCCGAACTCAAAGAGGCCGGCTACGAGATCGAGCGGATGCCGGCCATGATGGGCCTGCGCACCACCTGGAGCGTGCCCTACCTTACCTACAACAACTGTATTATGGAACGCTACCCGGCCGCCGACGGCACCGAGACCAAGAAAGTCTACCTGCCCCAATACGGTTGCGAGGTGCTCGACAAAATGGCCGAAAACATCTACAAGGGCAACGACTACGAGGTCATTCCCCTGCAGATGGGTTCGATTTCCAAGCTGGAAGGGGCCATCCGTTGCAGCTCTTACGCCATCGAGCGCGACTTCTAGCCGCCGCGAGATGATGCGGTCTCTTTTCTTTTTTCTGGTGCTTTTCTTGGGCGGGCTGGGCCTGGCGCAGCAAGCCTGCCGCTACTGCAAGGGCAATGTGGACCTGCAGCCTTTCAGCTATCGCGACGGCCTCTACCAGGTCTGCTCCAAGTGCCGTTCCTCCCTGCCCAATTGTTCGCTGTGCGCTAACCCCAGTTCCAGGCCCGCCTACCGAGACGGCCGTTTCATCTGCCCCAGCTGCCTGAAGACCGGCATGTTCGATAAAGGCAAGGTGGCCGCGCTGGCCACCCAGGTGCAGAGCTACATGGCCGGCCTGCTGGGGGCCGAAGCCAAGACTTTGCCGCCGATCCAACTGGTCGACTACGACGAACTGCGCACCAAATTCAACGAAAGCGGGCGGGCCGTGGATGTGGTGGCTTTTTACCGGCCCTATAATCCGGAGATGGTCTATTTGCTGACCGGGGAAACCGAGGTGGAGAGCGGTTCCCATCTGGCTCACGAGCTGACCCACGCCTGGGAGAGCCGGGCCTGTATTCAACAAGACCGCGCCCTCACCGAGGGGATGGCCTGTTGGGTGCAATACCAATACCTGATGTCCGGTGGCCATACCTCCGAGGCCCAACGGATCACTCGTCATAGCGATCCCGACTACGGCGCCTCGCTGGTTTACTTGCTGGGGCGGAGCCGCGCTCTGGGCAACGGTCCCTTTATTCAGAAGGTCAGAAAATCGCGCAACCTCAAAGACGTCTAAAATGTGGGACTGTCACTGTCACCTGGCCCAGGTCGAAGACCTGCCCGCCCGGCTGGAAAGCGCCCGCCGTCAGGGAATTCACGGCTGGCTGAGCTGCGCCTCGGATCGCGCCAGTTGGGCCCTCCAGCGCGAATTATCTCGGAGTCCCGGGGTGCTTTTAGCGCAGGGCCTGCACCCCTGGTATGCCGAGCAAGGCTGTGAGGGGTTGGAAAAATTCGTGACGGAAGCGGTGGCCATCGGAGAATGCGGCCTGGATTTTTATCGCGCCCGCGACCCGGAGGGGCGCGAACTCCAAAAACTGGTTCTGCGGCAGCAGTTGAAACTGGCCAAACGTTGGAAAAAGCCGGTGGTGCTGCACTGCGTGCGCGCTCACCAGGCTCTGCTGCAGGAGATGGATGCCTTTCCCGAGGTGCGCTGCATGATTCACGGCTTCTTGGGCAGCCCGGCCGACGCTCAGGCCTGGTTGAGGCGAGGAGACTATCTCTCGCTCGGCCCCCATGCTCTATCGCGCAGTGACTTGATGCGTCACCTTCCGCTGGATCGGGTGCTCATCGAGACCGACGCCCCCTCCCGTGGAGCCTCGCTGCTGGACTTGCGCCCGGTGCTGGAAGCCTGGCAGCAGGTCCAACCGCTGCAGCCCGACCTGTTTCAGACCAACCTTTTTCGCTTCCTCGGGATCGAGAGGGGAATGGCGGGGGGACGCCAATTCAAAGGCTAGTCCGCGCAGCGGATAGCCGCTTACCAGGATGTGCCCCGAATTGCCCCACTAACAGCACGCGGGAGTGGAGCCAGCTTGCTGGCGACCAACCGCAAGGCGGGGGGCAATTTGGGGCTTAGAAAAACTTAGGAGCTGAGCATGACCCTGACCACCGACCTCGATTTGGAAGTCGAGGACAATTATCGCCTGCACCGGCGCTTTGATCGTATCGGCCGCCTGGTGGGGGATGATAAAATGGCGCGTTTGTTGGGCGCCAAGGTGATGGTGATCGGTCTGGGCGGAGTCGGTTCGTTTGCAGCCGAGGCTTTGTGCCGTTCCGGGGTGGGTCGGTTGTGCTTGGTGGATTTTGACAAGGTGTGTATCACCAACAGCAACCGCCAGCTCCAGGCCATGCAGGGGACCATCGGCAAGTTCAAGGCCGACATCCTGGCCGAGCGCCTGCAGAAGATCAATCCGCAGGCCGAAATCGAAGCCATCCGTCACTTTTATAACGAACGCACCTCGGCCATGCTACTGGAGCGCCAGCCCGATTACGTGATCGACTGTATCGACAATATCACGGCCAAATGCCATCTGCTGGCCACCTGCCGTGAACGCCATCTGAAGGTGATCTGCAGCACCGGCGCCTCGGGCCGCATCGACCCCTCCCACATCAAAGTAGGCGATCTCGCGGAGACTCGAGTGGACCCGTTAGCCTCGGCCGTGCGCAAGATCTTGCGTGCCAAGTATGGCTTTCCGGCCAAGGGCAAGTTCGACATCCCGGCCGTCTTCTCCACCGAACCGGCCGCCGAACCCCACGAACTGCACTACGACGAGGGCAAGGGCTTTCGTTGCGTGTGCCCGGGTGGAAAAAACGACCTCCATTCTTGCGAGGAGCGCTCGGTCATCTACGGCACCGCCGGTTTTGTGACCGGCACTTTCGGCAATTTCTGCGCCAGCCTGGTGGTTCGCCAGATCGTAGGTTAGCCGGCTACAGGCTACCTGGATCGACTCCCAACTCACGCAGCTTCTGAGCGAAACGCTCGGCCCGCTGCCGCTCCTCGTCTGCCCGCTGCCGCTCCTGCTCGGCCCATCGCCGCCCTTCCTCGAGGGCATCCTCGCGGGCCCAGCGTTCAAACATCGTCAGCCGGGGCATCTGCTTTTTCATCTGGCCAATCTCCTCATCTCGTTCCAGCTCTTTCCTGAAAAGCTTATCGTTCTCGTGGCTGAGTGACAAGAGGCCGTCGATCATATTCTCGATAGTCCTGAGCTTGTTGACATCCTTGCGGTCGAGCAGTCCCTGGCGCACGGCTCTCCAGAAAGCCAGGAGGTAGGCCCGTTTGTAGCTGCGTCGCTGGACCCCGCCGGCCTTGGAGCGCTTGGCCGCCAAATGGAAGCGCACGATCCAGGAAAAGGGGTTGTCGGAAAGGGGGCCCAGTGTCTTCTCCAGGTCGAGTAGCTTGACGGTGGGAAAAGACAGACTCATTCGGCACCCCCACAGTTCCTCCAAGAAACAATGGGGCCTCCAGGAGGGGCTGAGGTCGGCCAGAATCGCCAGGCTGCACACCTTCCTGTGGTAGCGCAGCCGGGTCCGAGCAGCATAGACCCACACGCGCTCCTCGAAAACCTGAAGAGCCTGCCGGGTGGCCTGAATCTCGAGATGAATCAGGACCCAACTCTCTTCACCGGTATTCCGATAGACACGAAAAAGCAGGTCGGCCTCCCGGGCCCCGACCTCGTCATCCCCTCTGCCGGGGAGGAGTTCTTTGTCCAATGGCGCCCAGGCGCGCCCCCAGTCGATTTCGGCGGCGATGCGGGGAAAGAAGAATTCCAGAAAGGCCCTGAAGTATTGGGTAATGGCGATCTTCCAGTGGAGATCGTAGTCGGTCTGCCCCTGACTCATGGCCGCAGCTTAGCTCCAGAGCTGGACCGTGTGTTTACACCAGTTTGTCCGTTCTATGTCTTTTAAAATTCGTAGAGAGATCGCTCCCCAAGAGGGTTAGAGCAAGGCGGGGTCACGTTCCTCAGGCGCCATAGACGAGCACCCTGGTCTTACGGATGTGCGCTTTCACGAAGGATTGTCGACCCAATCGGTGGGAATCAGATCGACTTCGCGTCCGATGAGTGCCGCCAGCTCGTCACGCATATCGCAAATGTCCGAATAGTCGGGAAATCGCTCCGCGGGAAAACGCACCAGCAGATCCACATCGCTGTCGGGGCGCCAGTCATTCAGCACCGAACCAAAAACATAGAGTCCTTCGATGACAGGGTGACGCCGGCAATAGGCCAGCAGTTCGTCCATGGGAAGTCTTTCCTGGAGTATCGGTGGAATCTCCATTCCAAGAACTTCTTCCCCGGCAGGCTAGTCCCCGCCAAACTCCATGGCGGCGGCACCCAGGGCGGTTTCGTCAGCTTTCTGGCGCGGGTTGGCGGCGATCGCCTTGGCGCCGGCCACATCCAGGCCAGCTGCGTCCAGCTCGCCAAAGAGCGAGGTCCGTCCCAGTTCGCCGCCGGGCATGGAAGCGTACTGCTCCAGCTTGGTGCGAGAATCGGCGATATCCAGGTTGCGCATGGTGAGCTGGCCGATGCGGTCGACCGGACCGAAGGCGGCGTTTTCAGTGCGCTCCATGGAGAGTTTTTCCGGGTGGTAGGAGAGGGCCGGACCGCGTGTGTCGAGCAGCGAGTAATCCTCGCCGCGGCGCAGGCGCAGGGTCACTTCGCCGGTCACCAGCGAGGCCACCCAGCGCAAAATGGCTTCGCGCAGCATCAAGGCCTGAGGATCGAGCCAGCGGCCTTCGTAGAGTAGCCGGCCCAGCTTGCGGCCCTCCAGGTGGTAGTTGGCCACCGTGTCCTCGTTGTGAATGGCGTTGAGCAGGCGCTCGTAGGCGATCCAGAGCAGGGCCATGGCGGGGGCCTCATAGATGCCGCGGGATTTGGCTTCAATAATGCGGTTCTCGATTTGGTCCGACATGCCCAGGCCGTGGCGGCCGCCGATGGCATTGGCCTCGTGCACCAGGGCCACCGGATCGTCGTAGTCTTTGCCGTTGATGGCCACCGGGCGACCGGCCACAAAGCGCACGGTCACGTCTTCGCTCTGAATGTCCACCGAGGGATCCCAAAAACGCACGCCCATAATCGGGTCCACCGTCTCGATGGAGACGTCGAGATGCTCCAAAGTCTTGGCTTCGTGAGTGGCGCCCCAAATGTTGGCGTCGGTCGAGTAGGCCTTCTCCTTGCTGTCGCGGTAAGGCAGGTTATTCTCGACCAGCCACTGGCTCATCTCGGCACGGCCGCCCAACTCATTGACGAAGTCGGCGTCCAGCCAGGGCTTGTAGATGCGCAAGTCCGGGTTGGCCAGCAGGCCATAACGATAGAAGCGCTCGATGTCATTGCCCTTGAAGGTCGACCCGTCACCCCAGATGTGCACATCATCGGAGCGCATGGCGCGCACCAGCATGGTGCCGGTCACGGCGCGGCCCAGCGGGGTGGTATTGAAATAGGCTCGACCACCGGAGCGCACGTGGAAAGCGCCGCAAGCCAGCGCGGCCAGGCCTTCTTCCACCAGCTCGCGGCGGCAGTCGACGGCGCGGGCCAGTTCCGCGCCGTACTGCAAGGCGCGGGCCGGCACACCGGAAATGTCAGGCTCGTCATACTGGCCGATATCGGCCGTATAGCAACAAGGAACGGCTCCCTTGGAGCGCATCCAGGCGACGGCCACGGAAGTGTCGAGACCTCCGGAAAAGGCGATACCGACGCGCTCGCCGATAGGAAGTGATGTAAGAACCTTGCTCATGTGCTTCGAACTCCGGAAAACGCTCGGTCTAAGCGCTGGATTTATAGGCGGAGGGCGTTCTTAGTGTGTCCAGTCGTATCCTGCAGGAGGGTGAAGCAGGCGCGGTAAGGAAGCCCCCGGGACAATTTTCCCAATGGAAGAGGTCCCTTCATGCCCGTTTTAATGAGTCCACCCGGCAATTGTCAGCACCAGGAAGTTCTCGACTGGGTGGGTCGAATGAAGGAGCTGTGCCAACCCGAAGCCATCTGTTGGTGTGACGGCTCGCAGGAAGAATACGACCGCCTGTGTTCCCAGATGGTGGATGCCGGCACCTTCATTCGCCTCAATCCCGAAAAGCGCCCCAACAGTTTCCTGGCCAGATCCCATCCGGACGATGTGGCTCGCGTGGAAGACCGTACCTTCATTTGCTCGCGCTTCGAGAAAGACGCCGGGCCCACCAACAACTGGGTCGACCCCAAGGAGATGCGCGAACGCCTTAAGGGCCTGTTTACCGGCTGCATGAAGGGGCGGACCATGTACGTGGTCCCCTTCAGCATGGGCCCCATCGGTTCCCATATTGCCCGCATCGGCGTGCAGGTCACCGACTCCCCCTACGTGGTCGTCAGCATGAAAATCATGACCCGAATGGGCTCGGCCGTCTGGGATGTGCTCGGCAAAAACGGCACCTTCGTACCCTGCGTACACTCGGTGGGCTTGCCTCTCTCGCCCGGCGAACTGGACGTTCCCTGGCCCTGCAACCACAAGCAGAAATACATCGTGCACTTTCCCGAGGACCGGGAAATTTGGAGCTATGGCTCCGGCTACGGCGGCAACGCGCTGCTCGGCAAAAAATGCCTGGCCCTGCGTATCGCTTCGGTGATGGGTCGCGACGAGGGCTGGTTGGCCGAGCACATGCTGATTCTCGGCGTGGAATCGCCCCAGGGCGAGAAAACCTATGTGGCGGCCGCCTTCCCCTCGGCCTGCGGCAAGACCAATTTCGCCATGATGATTCCGCCCAAGGGATTCGAGGGCTGGAAAGTCTTTACGGTGGGCGACGACATCGCCTGGATCAAGCCCGGCGAGGACGGGGCTCTACACGCCATCAACCCGGAGGCCGGCTTCTTCGGCGTGGCTCCGGGAACCAGCGTGGAGAGTAACTCCATGGCCATGGAATCGTGTTCGAAGAACTCGATCTTCACCAACGTGGCGCTGACTCCCGATGGTGACGTGTGGTGGGAGGGGATGACCGAGAATCCGCCGGAGAAGTTGATCGACTGGACCGGCCAGGAATGGACCCCGGGCTGCGGACGCAAAGCGGCCCATCCCAATTCGCGCTTTACTTCGCCGGCCTCGCAATGCCCCACCATCGACCCGGCCTGGGAAGATCCCAACGGCGTCCCCATCAAGGCCTTTATCTTCGGAGGCCGGGCCAGCCAGAACCAACCACTGGTCTATCAGGCCTTCAACTGGGGCCACGGCGTCTACCTGGCGGCCACCCTCGGCTCAGAAAAAACGGCCGCGGCGGCCGGCAAGGTGGGCGACTTCCGCCGCGACCCCATGGCCATGCTCCCCTTCTGCGGCTACCACATGGCGGAATATTTTGACCACTGGCTTACCATCGGACGCAAGCTCCCCGAGCCGCCCCGCATCTTCCGCGTCAACTGGTTCGCCAAAGACGAAGCGGGCCAATTTATGTGGCCCGGGTACGGCCAGAATATGCGCGTGCTCAAGTGGATTGTGGAGCGGGCCCAGGGTCACGGCTACGGTGTGGAAACTCCGCTGGGCTGGATGCCGCGCTATCGCGACCTGGACTGGACCGGCCTGGATTACAGCCGCGAGCAATTCAACCGCCTGCAAACCTTGGATCGGGAAGCCTTCAAGGCTCAGACGGTGGCCCATGAGCAATTCTTCATCACCCTGAAGGACAAGCTGCCGCTGGACTTCTTGATGGAGAAGGAACTGCTGGTCTCGCGCCTGTGGCGCTCGCCGGAAAAAATCGCACCGCCCAAATAGGGGCAGAGAGGGACTCGCGTGAGAGCGAGTCCCTCTCCTCTCGCCTACCTGCGGATGACCTGGATCACGACCGGGTCCGCCAGGACCCGACCACGACGGTCCAGCATCGTGGTAGTGACCTCCAGGCGCTGGCCCCGGGTGGCCCAGGTGGGCGCGACCGGGATACTGTAGTAGCCCCTGGCGTCGGCCTTGCCCGAGAAACTGGCCACCTTATTTTTGTTCGGCAGCGGCTTGACCGAGATGCGCACGGTGGCATCGGGGCGGGCGCTGCCTGACACGCGAAAACTATTACTCACGCGGGCGCCCTGGCTGGGGCTGTCCACGCCGAAGTTGACGGAGTCGTTCTGGTTGCCAGGATTGTTGTTCCAGCCGCCATTCCGACCGTTGACCTCGAACTGCCATTCCGTGCTCACGAACTGGTTGTTGCTGGTCTGGCGTCCTTCGAGGCGGACCCAGTGAAGCCCGGGATTCAAGTCATAGGTCGGGTTCCAGGAAATGCGGTTGCTGGTAATCTGAGCCTGGTTGGTAACCTCGTTCTTGTCCACGTAGATGCGCAGATTATCCATTACCACGCCGAAGTCGGCCGAGAGCAGAGGCCGGGAGTTGTTCACCTGTCCATTCTGGGGGGGGGAAAAATTGGTAAACTGCCCGTTGCCGAGGTTATTGTTGTTGCCCTGGTTCGTCGGGCGCACGTTGAACGTCCAGTTCTGGGTCACCCGAGCGCCCGACAGGTAAGTCACTTCGGTACTGACCTGGTGGGTTCCGCGAGACAGGTCAACCTGCGGCGTGAAGGCGACGTTATTGCCGTTGATACCAGCCGGAACTTCCTGGCCGTCCAGGTAAGCGCGAGCGGCGCGCAGGTTCTCCGGGAAATCGGCGCTGATGCGCGGCCGGGTCTCATTGACGACGCTGTCGGCCAGCGGATAGGTCCGGGTGGCCGGGTTGTTGGAATTGACGGGGACGTTGCCGTTCGGGTTGACGATAGTGAAGGTCCAGGTCTTGGCCACGGGCAACCCGAGCAGCCCGGTGGCCCGCGACTCCACGGTATGGGTGCCGTAACCGACGTCGAAGATCGGGTTGAGGTCGATGCGGCCGCCATTCTTGTTGGCCTCCTGGGTCCAATCCCGGCCGTCGATGATCAGTTGCAGGTTGCGAGCGCCGCCGCCCCAATCGCAGCCAATCGAGGGGCGCATCTGAGTGATAGTGGAATTGGCCGGGGGAAAAACATTCTGGGCCCAACTGGGCAGGCTGACCAGCAAGCCAGCTATTAGTGTGCGAGCGACTTTTTGCATTCATGTCCTCCAGTGTATCGGTAAGATACAGGTCTTGTCTAAATTTTGCGTTCTCCCGCCGGCCAGGGAATTCCCCCCGGCGAAAAGTTCACACAAATGCCCATGCATGGTGTTTGACCCGTGCATACAATCCAGATGATAAGTCCGAACCTTCGATTTCGGCCTGACAATTACTGACAAAAACAGATATAGAGGAAGCACACCAATGAAAGTCACCGCAGCCCCACAGTTCACGCTGAACAAAGTTCCCCAGAACAACAAGCCTCAGATTCCGAGCACTCCCCCCCAGCCGGATCAGCCGGACCAGGTGGATATCTCTTACTCTAAAGTAGCCATTGCCGGTGGTTGCGTGCTCGGCGGAGCCGCCCTGGGCGTGGCCGCCGGCCTGCACGGCGGATTCGTGGCCGAAGCCGTGGCCCTCTGCTCGATTCCCGGCCTGGCCGTGGGAGGCGCCCTCCTGGGCGGGATCGCCGCCGAGAAGTTCGGCCCCAGCAGCAGTGAATATCGGGCCATTGGTGGGGGCATCGTGGGCGGTCTGCTGGGGGCCGGCGCCGGCATCACCCAGGCCTTTCTGACCAGCAGCGGCAGCCCGGTTCTGGCAGCCACGCTGGGCGTGTCGGCCGCTCTGATGGGGGGCCTGATGGCCTTCAAGGCCGCCGCCAAACCCCAGCAGTAAGCAGACTTACTCCGGCTCCAGCAAGCCCGGCTCGCTCTTCAGCAGAGCGGGCAGGGTGATTACGCTGCTCAACAGGTTGGCACCGACCCCCAGCACCATCAACAGGCCGAAGCTGGCCACTCCTTTATGCTCGGCCGTCAGCACGGTGGCAAAGCCAATCATGGTGGCCAGTCCGGAGAGCACGATGGCCGGTCCGGTGCTGTCGCGAAAAAGGCAATGGTGGCGAGCTTCCAGCACGTGCAGACCGAAGATCAAACCAATTCCCAAGGTGAGCGGTAAGGACAGAAAATTGATGGGGTTGAAGCCGACTCCCAGCCAGCCCATGGCCCCGATCATCCAGAGCACTCCCAGCAGTTTGGGGAACATAGCCAGCATGGCTGTAGACAGCGAGCGGAAGTGAAAGATCAGCAGCACGAAGATCACCACCAGCGCATTGCGGCCGGACTGAATGTAGGCTTTGCGCATGTCTTCCAGATAGTAATAGACAAGCACCGCGTAGCCGGTGGCATTGCGGTCGATGTGCCGAAGGTTCTTCACGAAGCGTCCCAGCGCGTCGCGCTCCCAGCAATTCTCTCGTGGAAAAACTCGCAAGCTGATACGCCCCCGCGGTGAGACCACCCGGCTGACCAGAGCGGGCGGCAAGGAGGGAAGGACCTGGGGCGGCTGGCCGCTCTGTTGTTTCAGCAACGCCAGCTCCAAAGTCACCTGACCGATCTCGTGACGCTCGAACGCCTTCATGGCGTCCTGCATCGGTCCGGGATTGTCCGCGTCCAGCGCGGCATCCAGGCGATTGAGCAGGGCTTCGAAACGATCAGCTTCCTGACGGAGGGGACTGGTGCGCCAGACTTTGAGGGCCACCTTGGTCTGGCGCCGGGCGGCCAGGTAGGCGGCATACAGGTTTTCCAATTGCTCACCAGTGCGGATGGGCGGAAAGCTCGGTAGCTCCAAACCCTGTCCCAACTCGATCAGCCGTTCCACTACCGGTCGCTTCTCTTCGACGGAACGCGGCTCGAAAGAAGTGACCGAAGCGACCCTCCCCACGGTAGGTTGAATCTCGAGGCGACGGCTCAATTGGCGCGCTTCCTCCAGATTGTCGGCGATCAACACGCCGTAGAGGGCGGAGAATTGATAGCGCTGCAGGTAACGTTCCACCGAGAGAGCCGGCGCATTGTCTGCCTGGATATTCATCAGGTTGTAATCGAAGGGAATGCGCGTCACCCAGCTCAGGCTATACAGACTGACGATCAGCGAGCCCAATAAAACCCACTTACGGCGGGCCAGGATCCATGAATTGGTAAGGCTCATCCAGCGCCAGTGAGGGCAGAACTCCTGGCGTCCCTGGTCCAGCAACATCAAGAGCGAGGGCAGGGTGGTCACATTGGATAGATAGCAGAGCAGCATGCCGCTGCCCGTCACCAGACCCAGCTGGCCGGCGGCCCGAAATGATGTGAAATAAAGCGCCCAGAAGGCCACAGCGGTGGAGAGAGCGCCCACGAAGTTGCCTCGTTCCATTCCCAGGGTGCTGCGGATGGCCTGGGCGGGCTCCAATCCGATGGAGCGTTCCAGCTGGAAACGGTAGAGGATGTGAATCCCGAAACTCATGCCCAGGCCCACCAACATGGTCACATAGTTAATCGTGAGCAGGTTGATTTCGCCCAGAGTCCAGGCGGCCAGGGCCGAGGTCCAACAAATTCCCACCAGCATGGAAAGCATCACGGCGGCCGGCTTGCGCACGGCCCGGAACACCACCATGAGCAGCAGTCCCACCAGCGCGAAGGCGTAGAGCGAAGCGCGCAGCGCGTCGCGCAAGGCCATCTGGGTTTCATCGGCGTTGATGACCGGCTCGCCACTGACCATGACCTCGACGTCAAAATGCTGGCGGCGGACCTGCTCGGCCAGAGCGCGCAAGCGCGCGATGGTGAACAGACTGGTGGCGTAGTTGCCGGAAGAATCTCGGGCGCTGAGGAGCAGCACATAAGCATGACCGCCGTCCACGGTCATATAAAAACTTTTTTGTCCCGGTTTAATCCCCAGCTCCTGCAGGTCAGGCAAATCGGAGGTAATCTCGGTCGAAAACGAAGGCGCGGACCACTCGCCCCGACTCTCCAGACAGACGACCAGCGATTCCAGCACTTTATTCATGATAGGCAGAGAGGGGCCCAGGCGGCCGGCCACCTGGCGCGCCGAACTGGGACGAGCCAGGCTGCGCAGCAAGGCCTCCAGGCCGTTGCGCGCCGAAAGCGGGGCCAGCAGTTGATGCCCCCGCTCCAACTGCTCTTCTAAAGCATGAAGGCTGGGCAAGGAGATATAGTAGAGCGACGACTTGAGCAGATCGGGCAGGTCAAATCGGTAGAGAACGTTGCTAAAAGTCTGTGGTTCGGCCTTGAGTCGCTGGCCCAGGTCCTCGACGGCCAATCTGGCCTTTTCGGGATCCCCTTTGACCATCACCACATAGTCCGAGAGATTGCCGAATTCCTGGCGGTAAGCCCGCCAGTTTCGCTGCACGGGATGGTTGGGAGCCAGCATGTCGGTGCGCTCGACGGTGAAACTGAGACCTTGCAGGGCCGTCAGCAGGCAGAAAAGAGCCGAAGCCATGGCCGCCAGGACCACCGCCCTCGGGTGGCGAGTGGACAGGCCGGCCAGGGCACGGGAGAGCGACAGTCGCATGCACCAGGAAAAACTCAGGATCGGGCGGTGGAGTTTCCAATTTTAAGCTGATTTTGTACTGGACAAGGTACGCTTTTCGGGGAGTACCGCGGTCCTTTCTCTTACCAACCGGATTTATTATATTGTGAAGTTTCCAGATCCTTTGCCAGCTTATCGCCGGCGTAGCTGGCCTGGAATTCGCGTTTGGCGGCAGGTATATCCTTGACTTTTTCACCTCTGCGAATTCCACCGCGGGAATACACGGTCAGTTCTCGTTCGCAGCGATTGTTGTTCTGTGTGGCCGTGTAAGTTGACCAGACGTCACTCAGCTTCACTTTGAACTGCTTGAGGTTACCGCCTGTCGCCCAGCTCTCGGAGATCTCCGGATCGATCGAGTAACAGCCCAACGGTTTGGTGGAATGAGGGCCATACTCCGAGCTGTTCGATTGGCCGCGATAGCAGATCGCCGAATTTCCCTGGAAGCCGCTGGGCAGGGTGGCCCGGAACAGGCTCTTCATCGCCTTACGATTTTCAATGAAATACTGGATGAAGACCTTATCCGTGTCGGTAATCTTCGTGCCCTTGGCCTCAGCCGAGGCCACCGCCGCCTGCCAGTTCTTCTGGTCCTTGGGCAGTTCCGGAAACTGGTCCAAGACCTTTTCCAGAACGGCGCGGCGCTTGGTAGATACTCCCTGCCAGCAGGCGCGGGCAGTAAAGAAATCGACCGGGTCGAGATTCAGCTTGTCCATCGACGAAAACATCTTCTCATCCACCGAATAGCGGACGCTCGTCTTCCCAAGAGCTGCCAACTTGGCGTCGACGCCTTGGATCACCTGGGCCCGGGTCAGGCCCCCGCAGGTGGGCACAGGCTTGGCCTCGCTAACAGCGGCGGTATTTTTTATTTCCTGAGCTTTGGCGAGATCCTGAAGGGCCGTCTGCTGCTCGAGAGCCATCTGGTTAAAGTTGGTGATACTACCCTGAGCCGAGGAAGGGGCTCCCTTGTCCAGCTTCTTCAGGTCTTCCAAAAACTTCTGCTGCTCGGCCGCAAGATGGCTGAAGTTGGTAATGCCTCCTCCGAAGCCGCTCGGGTTGGGCGAAGGGGAAGCGTGGCCGATTTCATGGGCCAGGATGTCCTGATTGAACTTTCCAGCAGAGCCAACTCCACTGAAAAAGGAGTTCATGGAGGGCATCATACCCAACATACCGATTCCGCCCATTCCCGCCATTCCGGCCATGCCCGCTACGACCCCGGCCATGGCGCCCACTCCCAGCCCTAAATGATCCGAGCTTTTCTTCAGACCATGATTCTTGCTAAGCTCCGTGAACTTGGCCATGAGCGGATCCAACTCCGATTTCTTGGCCTCGCCGCCTTTGGACTCACCTCCACCCACAAAATAGGTGGCTTCGTCGTCCACAACCATCATCTTCTTGTGTTCTATCGGCGCCTGCGGTGTGGGATACTTCCAGAGACTCTCGTGGGGTTCGGCTTTAGCGTTAGAACCCGGCCCGAGGTTCCAATCCTGGTCCATCCAGCTTTCTTTGGCGGGCAACTTGCTCTCGACGGGGGGTTCGGACTTCAGCTGGGGGGCCGGGGGGAGCTTGGCCTCGACGGGTTGCGGCGGCGCCTCAGTCTTCAGAGGAAGGTCGGGCACGGTTTTCGGGGCGGCCGAGGGGGTGAACTGTTCCAGAGGAGCGGCCACCGGTTGCTGCAAGCTCGGCGTCGGCGTGGTTGTGGCTGTCGAAGTGGGCTCCACCTTGGGGGAGGTGAAGAACTTGAACGGATTGATCTGCATTAC
This sequence comes from Vulcanimicrobiota bacterium, assembly GCA_019637395.1. Lineage (GTDB taxonomy): Bacteria > Vulcanimicrobiota > Xenobia > Xenobiales > JADMJV01 > JADMJV01. The sequence continues at coordinate 107,618 of JAHBVR010000005.1, read as the reverse complement.
TGAGGTCCTTTCACTTCGTCAACAGCCTGGTTAGGGCCCAGAGCCGGGTTTTCTTGCAAAAACGTGAACAAGTTTTGCGCATGCCTGGTATATAGAAATCTCTGGCCTTGATACAGTTCGTGGAGGCGATTCACGGTTTCATCCAACTGGTCGTGCCGGTCTTCGGGCTCCGCAAAGTTCTTCCAATCCAGCATCGTCTCGATACGCTGTTCGCCAGTCTCTTTGTCTTCGGAGATCACCAGGCTGATCATTGCACCCCCGGAGCGTAACGGACGGTCTGGAAGCGCCCGTCGGTAGAGACGAAGTCATCCACGGTGCGCGCCACGGAGTAAATCACTTCAAAGCGCTCGCTGTCGAGCTTCTGCGATAATTCCTCCACCTTGGCATTGGCCAGCGAGCGCCGCTCTGCTTTGTCCAGAGCTGAAGAAAGCGCCAGGTGGACTTCGCAGGCGCCGGTCTGGCGATCGTAGGTGGCCACGACGGTGATCATCGGAAACCCGTCCGATACCGGAAGCTTTCCGCTTCCATCACGCGATCCGCCGAACCGCTGAGCTTTTCAGCCGTCTCCGCGTCGATGGGAAACTCCGGCTTGTAAAGGGTGTCGTGGGTGGCCAGGTCGGTGGCCCGCAGGTCGTGGGTGGAAAGTTGGATTTCGGCCATGCGGTCACCCAGGTCTACAATATAATGAAGCGCCCGGTAGCCCAGGGCGCCCGGTTGCGAGACATAGTCGTCCTTGGCCACGATTTTGCCTTCGTAGTGCTTCTCCAGCTTATGAGCCGCCTCGCCCATCATCTTCAAGCTGGTGCAATCGAGGCGGGCGCCGACCGAGTCGGTCAGGTGAGCCAGCGAAAATTCTGGCCCGCCTTCCTGGTTGCGCTTGGCCAACTTCTTCTCCAGGCTCTGCGGCGTCTTGGCGCGAGTGGCAAATTTGGCGCCGGCGAACTCCGATTCAGGAAACATCTGCTCCATTTCGGCAAACAAGTCCTCGGCCCGATCTTTGGCCTGCTCAAAATCATAGTCTTCGACCCGGCTGGAAGACAGTTTGGGATTGGCCTCTTGCAACTGCAGCGCTTTTTCCCTGATGTTCTGGCGACTGGAGCCAAAGCTGCTGGTGGGCCAGGGTGGATTCTTCAGCACCTCGTCGGTATGACGTCCTTTTCCCGCCCCCGCACTGGTGACGCTGACAATCCAGGCGCGCGCCTCCGCTTCCTTGAGACGCTCGGTCAGCCCGGGATAACGAGTGTTCAACGGCTGGAGCTGCTCGATATAATCGATCTCCGGGATAGCCAGAACTCCGCTTAGCGGCTTGGACAGATCAAACGCCAAAGGCGCGTAGGTGATGTCACCCGGCTTACTCGAGACATCGGTTGGAATCAAAAACTGCCCGGCCAGAAATTGCTCCTGGCCCAAGAGCGTGGGGGCGAGCAACGGCGGGGCGGGAGGATTGGATGGCCGGGTCTCTTCAGGCGCAGGGGCAGCAACGGAGACTTCTGTTCCCGGCGTGACTTCAGGCACGTAAGCCGGAGCCGGCGTAGCCACGGAACTCGCCACAAAACCATCTTGGGTCTGAAAATCCTGGACCGGGACAACGGGCGCCTTGAAAGTTAGTTTCGCTGTCCCTGAAACGCCGCTGAGCTTCTCCGAGAGGTTAAAGGAATTAAGCGGATTCACCGAGTTCCTGCCGAGCCAATGCGCTGTCCATCTTAACGAGGAGGTTCTGCTCAAATAGTTACAAGCCTGCCACAAAATGTTTACATTTACATGCGAACGGCCATATAGAGGCGTGCGCAAGCTCTTCCTGCTCCTTTGTCTGGCCCGCCTGGTGTGGGCTCAAAACCCTTCCTGTCTGGTCGAGGATGTCGGAGCGCCGCTGTATTTTCGGAGCGCGGCCATGATGGCCGAGCACTATGCGGGCAACGTCACCGGTCTGGCCGCGCTGCCCATGTCGGGAAGCGCTCAATTCGGACCCGAAACGATTGCCGAAGTCCTGTCCCTGATTCCCAGTCAGAAAGTGCTGGTGGTGGATCTGCGCCAGGAATCCCATGGTTTTTTAGGCGATCACATTCTCACCTGGAATGCCGAACACAATTGGGCCAACCGGGGCTTGAGCCACGACCAGGTGCTGGCCACAGAGCGGGCACAGCTCAAGGAGCTGGCCGAGCGCTCCGAAGTCGAGCTGCTGACCGAAGAAGATTATGATCGCGGCCAGCGCGCCGGAGGAGAAGTCTTACCCGTCTCTCGGGTGAGCAGCGAAGAGGAATTGGTGCGTTCCACCGGCCAGGATTACCTGCGCCTGACCGTCACCGATCATCTCCATCCTGGCGACGAAGAGGTCGAGCGCTTTCTACAGGCCCTCGAACAACGTCCGCAGTGGGTGCATTTTCATTGCCGCGCCGGGGTGGGGCGGACCAGCACCTTCCTGGCCATGTATGACATGCTCCAGAACGCTGACAAGGTCTCTCTCCAGGACATTCTGGCCCGCCAGAAAGGGGTCCGGCCGGGCTGGGATCTGAACGAGATCTCCACCGGCGCCAACCGGCGTCTTTCTGAAGAACGGCACCTCTTTTTAAGCCGCTTCTACCGCTATTGTCAGGCGCGACTGGGCGGCAGCCGCCTCAAGTGGTCGGAGTGGGCCACTTAGTTCCAACTGGGTTTAGGGAAGATACGAAAGCGCACGGTGTCGTCGTCGGGAACCACCTGCGCCAGCTCATCCAGGATGCGCGAGAGCAGACGGGCGCGCTGGTGCACTTCGCTTTCTTCCAGCAGGCGCTGCTTGATCAGGGAATCCACCGGCAGATAGTAAGCAAGCACATCCAATAAGAGCCCGGCCGGAGCCTCCTTCTGAATCGAGACCAGCGAACCGGGTAAATCAGCCAGGTTGCGCAACACTTGATTGAAAGAATCCAGAGCGCGCTCAAAAAGGTTCTCGATGGGCGTCGGCTCGAGCGGGTTGACGATGTCAGGAACAAGGTCCACCCGGGCGATGCGATAGGGCTTCGGCACGTCCAGCTCCTCGCGAATGCGGGCGCGCTGGATGCCCTGCAACTGCATGAGAAAGCGGCCGTCGGGCAGGCGCTGCAGGTTGCGGATCTGGCTCAGGCAGGCCACCGAGTGCACCGGGCTGTTGCCTGTGTCCGATTTACTGCGGCGCTCGCGCAGGCAGACCATCCCGATCAGCCCCTCATTCTCTTCGGCATCGCTGATCATCTGACGATAGCGCGGTTCGAAGATGTGCAGAGGGAGGCGGGCACCGGGAAAGAGCACCACCTTGGGCAGAGGGAAAAGCGGGAGTTCCCCGGAGAATTGACTCAAGATCCTGTCAAACTGCACAGTGACCTCCGCCTTCGTGGCCCCGCGGCCGGATTCCCTGGGTCAGGGCCCCCTTCTCTAAGGGTAACATAACCATGTTGCTAAACACCCCTGTCCAGAGTCCTATTTTCTAGGCTCCAGGGGGACTGGTCCCCTCTTTTCAAGGGGTAGCTTCCTGTCTGGGAGAAGCCGGAGCGATGCGGCGTATCATCGTGGGGATCAGCGGAGCCAGCGGAATCGTCTACGGCATCCGGCTACTGCAGGCATTGCGCCAGTTGCCGGAGCTGGAGATCCACCTGGTGGTCACACGCTCGGGCGCCGTCACGCTGCGCCTGGAGAATCCCGAGTGGGAACTGACGGCCGTCCACGAGCTGGCTCACGTCGTCCATCGGGAGGGAGATATCGCGGCCAGCATCGCCAGCGGTTCCTTCGCGGTGGATTCCATGGCGGTGGTGCCTTGCAGCATGCGTTCCCTGGCCGCCATCGCCCACGGATTCAGCGACAATTTACTGACCCGGGCCGCCGACGTCATGCTCAAAGAACGGCGTAAACTGGTGCTGGTCACCCGCGAGACACCGCTCCACGCCGTGCATCTGAAGAACATGTTGGCGGTGACGGAGATGGGAGCGGTGGTGCTTCCCCCCATGCCCGGCTTTTATCACCAACCCCAAACGATGCAAGATCTGATCGATCATGTGGTGGGCAAAATTCTCGACACCCTCGGCCTCCCCCAGCAGCTCTTCCCCCCCTGGACCGGCCCCTAGCGGTCCCAGTGGCCGGCCAGCCAGAGGGCGTCGGCCTGGGGATCGAGGCGGGTGATTTGCAGTTGCGCCTGGGGGTGGACTTCGGTGTTCAGCCGGGTGGGAAAAGGCAGCGGTAGCGGCGTCTTCTGCAGCCCATCCAGAATCTGCCGGCGCAGGCGCTGCTGCTCCTGGGGAGACTGTTGCAGGATCTGCGGGCTGAGAATGTCCAGCTGGTCGATCTTCATGCGTAATTGCAGTTGGCCGTTTTGCAAAGCCGGCAGCGCACTACCCACTACCCGGGCGCCCGGCTCCAGCCCCGAGAGCGGGCCCATCTGCCAGGCCACCGCCAGCACACACGGGTCGAAGTGAAAGGCTCCCTCCTGGTAGCGAAGGTTCAGTTGCTGGAGCTCCAGTTGTTTAAGCTGCACTTTGAAGATCAGCACCTGGGGCGAGGGCACGCGGTCGGCGGGCAGGTCCACTCGCATGGGCAGACGCAGCGATTGAGCGATACCCCGGTTGAGCGCCTGGCTGCTCAGGCCCAGCACAAAACCCTCGGGGGCCGCCAGGGCCAGCTGTTCGGGGGGTGAGGCGGCCGGAGAGCTGCTGAGCAACAGACAGCCGCTGCGCCGATCGCCCCAGCCCGCTGGCGTAATCTTCAGTTGTTCCAGCTCGGCCTGCGTCACCAGACCGCTGGCCAGCAGAGGCTGCAAATAGGCCCCCGGCACCGGCACGGCCAGCGGAGTAGAAAAGATGCGCTGGGCCATGGCGCTCAACTGGTCCGCCCAACTCTGCGGCATTTCCGCGAAGACGGGCTTGACCAGGCGCACACTCTGTCCCTGCACCCCCAACTTCAGCCGCGCGTAGCCACCCTGTAACTCCAACTGGAGCGGCGCCTCCCATTCCCCCTCGACCAGTTTTCCCAAGCCCTGAATCTGGCCGTTGACCGAGGCGTAGGCGCGCAGGTGCCCGGGGATGGTGGTCAGGCCCAGCGAGGAAAGTTCAAAGCCGGCCCGGCCACCCGGTTCCGAGAAGCGAAAAAACTGCGGATGGGCCTGGCGATAAAGTCTCAGAGTGCGGTCCAGAAAGCCTTCGCTGACGACGGCCCGCAGGGGCCCCTGGAGTTGGGCGGGGGGCGGCGCCGGCCCCAAGGAGATCAAATCCTGCAGTTGCAAGTGACCGCCTTCGTTCCAGGCGGTCACTTGATAAAGGCCATCGCCGGCACCGGCGGCCACACATGGCTGCCAGAGGCCCGGCGTCGCCGCCATCTCCTGACCTTCCTTGCGCAGAAACACTACTCCGCGCCAGGGATTGCGCACGGTCAGGCTCAGAGGCAAGAGCGGCGGTTCCAGGCGTAAATTCAGCGGAGCCACCTGGACCTGGTCACCAACAAAAACTCCCAGCAGACGAGTGGGTAAGCCGCCCGAACTGGCGCTGGCCTTGATCAGGGAATCTTCCAGTCCGCGCAGGCTGTAGCGGCGGGGCAGGTAGCAAGTGTAGTCGAAACCGGGATCGCTCTCGGCCCAGGAACTCAGTCCTTGAGAGCGCAAAAAAACCAGCTTGCGTTCCGGGGTTTGAGCCCAGGCCAGGCCCACCAGCAGCAACCAGAGCAGGGGCCGCTTCATCGCTCGGATTGTCCTTCGCGCCAGCGCAAGGCGGCGATGGCGATGAGCGCATGCATTCCCAGCAGCGGGGCGATGATACCCCAGAGCGGCTGCATGGGCAGGTAGAAATCGCTGCTGATCCAGCCCATCTGCAGTTCCATGAAGCGGGCGTTCAGCCCGGCCACCGAGCCCACACCGGCAAAGGTCCAACGCGAGATACTCAGACAGGAAATCCAGCGTAAGGCCGGCAGCATCTGTTCCGGCTTGATAAAGGCTCCGGACAGGGACAGCTGCAGGATCAAAAGCACGGAGACCAGCGAGGAGGCTTGTTCGGCCGAGCCGGCCAGGCAGCTGAGCATGAGCCCCAGCAGGGTTCCGCCCACCGCGGCCGCCACCAGGAAAGCCAGCAGCATCATCTGCAATTCGGCGCTCAGGCCCAGAGGTATGCGCATTTGCACGATGGCCAGCAAGGCCATCGCCTGCACGGCCCCGACCAGGGAAAGCACCGCCACCTTGGACAAAAAATAGGGAAGCAGGCGCAGATTCACCAGCCGTTCCCGGCGCAGGATCGGCAGTTCCTTGACGATCTCGCGGCAAGAATTGATGGAGCCGAAAAACAGGCAACTGACCACCAGCAGGAAGAGCAGCGTCGGCCCTTCCTTGATGGGATAGCTGTTTTCACCGGCGATCTGGCGCAAATCATAGAGATGCGGATCGAAGAGCAGGGACAGCACCAGCCCGATGAGCGGCGCCTGCAGGGCCATAAGCATTAAATTAGAGCGATCGGCCCAGAGTTGATGGCTATAGCGCTGGCTCAGCACCCACCACTGCCGCCAGGAAGTCCCCCAGGGCAGACGCGAGGCCGCCTGCCCCAGGCCGGCGGGCCCGGCCTCTGGCTGCCCTTCCGGTTCGGGTCGTAGCTTATTAAAACGTTTCTGCCAGGTCAAACCGCTCTCCAGGCTGCCGATTTCCAAATAGATTTCCGCGAAGTCGGGAACCTCGAAAAATTCCAGGGCGTCGCGGGGCGGGCCATAGTAAACCAGGCGTCCTCCCGGCGCGAGCAGGGCGACTTGATCGCAAAGAACGATGTTCTGAGTGGCGTGGGTGATCAAAACCACCGTGCGCCCCTGGCGGCACAGCCGGGACAGTAGCTGCATGGTCTTTTTCTCCATGCCCGGATCCAGACCGCTGGTCGGTTCATCCAAAAACAACAGGCTGGGCTCCGTCAGCAGCTCGGCGGCCATGCTCACGCGTTTGCGTTCGCCGCCGCTGAGGCGTGAAATGGCCACCTCGCGGCGGTGCCCCAATTCCATGGTGGTCATGGCGATTTCCACCCGCCGCTGCCGCTCTTCCAAACTGGTGTCGGCCGGCAGGCGCAAGCGGGCGGCGTAGTCCAGAGCCGCCTCCACCGGGAGCACGCGGTGGACAATGTCATCCTGAGGCACGAAGCCGATCAGATGGCGAAATTGCTCCTGATGGGCATAGGCCGATTGTCCGTTGATCAGCACCGCTCCCTGCGTGGGGGCCTGTTGTCCCAACAGCAGACTCATCAAGGTGGATTTTCCGGCCCCACTGGTTCCCACCAGGGCCACGAACTGGCCGGGCCGCACCGAGAAGCGAATGTGGTCGAGCAACATCCGGTTGGCCGTGGGCGGGCGGAAGCTGACGTCCTCGACCTCGATGCCCACAGCGCTATGAGCGCCGTCCTCACTTAGCTTTTGGCCATCAAAAAGCAGATGGACGTTGGCCAGATAGAGACCCTGGCCGGAACGCAACTGCGCCTGAGAGACGCGCTGGCCGCCCACGAAGGTGCCGTTGGCACTGTCCAGATCACGCAACCAGGCGCCGCTGCCGTTAAGCTCCAGTTCGGCATGATAACGGCTGACCAGCGGGCTATCCAGCACCAGATCACAATCGGGGTTCCGGCCGATACGAATCAGGCTCACGGTTTGGGCAGCGGAATCGAGCGGGCCGCCTCCCGCAGACGCCGGATATCGGGGTTGCCCAGCGAGCGCAACGCCTCCGCCATCACTTGCGCGTCGATCTGGCCTTCGCGGCTTTGAATCCGACAACGATCATAGAGCCTGTCCAGCAGGGGGTAACGCGGCGGAGTGCCATCCAGACGCAGGGGGCGGCGGCGCTCCAGGTCCTTGACCCGGTTGGGAGTCTTCCCCATGCGAATGGCCTGGACATCCTCCAGCAGGGCCAACCAGTATTCCCCGACCTGTTCCGGGGTAGCCCGCAAATTGGCGGCCATCTGGCCGTCCACGCGCAGCCACTCTCCTTCCGCCACCGAGATGGCGTAGTCGTCACCGTCCTTGGCGCCGCGCAGGCTCTTGGGCCCCTCTCCATGGATCCAATCGCCCCAGAGACCGGCCGCGAAGCGGGCACGCTCGAGGGCTTTAAGCTGTTGAGTGGGCTCCAACAGCGCCACCTCGATGCCGCACCAGACCACCGAAGCGCACAGTTGTCGGCCAAGAGGGGCCGGTTGCCAACCCAAAGCCTGATCCAGCCAGGCGGGCGGGATAGGGGGCGGCAGGCTGCGCCAGCACCAGGCGATTCCGGCCAGCGTCCAAATCAGCCAGACCAGGCCCCAGGGCAAGGATTTCCCACGCGGCGCCGCGGCGCCCGGCTTGTAGCTGACATATCGGGTCGGGAGTTCGCTGATGGCGTCGGGACGGCTTGGACGGGAAGGCAGGCTGGCCGGGGGAGTGGCCAGCGCGTCCAGCAGTTGCCCGGCGCTGGCATAGCGCTGCTCGGGCTGCTTTTCCAAGGCCTTGAGCAAGACCCGATCCACATAGTAAGGAAGTTCCTCGCGGCGCTGAGTAGGCGGCTGTGGCTTGTCGAAGGCCTGGCGCTGCAGGACCTGGGCCAGATTTTCCGAGCGAAAGGGGGTGGCGCCCACCAGGCACTCGTAAAGGATAGTGGCCAGACTGTAGACATCGGCTGCGGGTCCGGCCACTTGATCGGAAAACTGCTCGGGAGCCATATACTCCGGGGTGCCCGGCAGGACGCCGGTGCGCGTCAGACGGCTGCCATGTTCCACCCGGGCCACTCCAAAGTCGGCGATTTTCAAGCAATCGCTGCCTTCGAACAGCAGATTCTCCGGCTTGAGATCGCGGTGCACGACCTTTTCGGCGTGCGCGTAGTCCAGGGCCGCGGCCACCGGCGCAAACAAACGCACGCAGTGTTCCACCGTCCACAACTGGCTATTTTCCTCCAGATGCACACGCAGGTTGCCGCCGGCCACGTATTCCATCACCAGGTAGACGCCCACGTCCGGATCGTCCTGCCAGGTCAGCGTTTTGACGATATTGGGATGGCTCAGGCGTTGAGTGAGTTCAGCTTCACGCTGGAAACGTTTGCGAAACTCCGGCTCGCTCTCGAGGCTCAAATTGAGTAATTTTAAAGCAAAGGACCGGCCTTGCTCGTCTTCGGCCAGAAAAACACTGCTCATGCCGCCCTGACCTAGCTTGCGCACTAAACGATAGGGCCCTATTTGCCGCAGCCGACCGCTCTCCACCGATTGTGTTTCAACACCTCTACTGCGGATACTCCTTTTGCAGAAAAGGAAAAGGGAGGCGGAACTCTAAATCGCCCTCGTGAAATTGAAAACTTGTCTACTGGTGAGCGGCCTGGCCAGCACTCTGGTCTGGGCTCAACCGCCCCAGAGCCCGCCCCAGCCCGGGGGACCGCTGATCAAGCAGGACGCTCAGCGCGCCCTGCGCCGCGGTCCCATTTCCATGAATTATGAGAATCTGGATATCCGCGTGCTGGCCCGCATTGTCTCCGAACTGACGGGGCGCACGGTGGTGCTGGACGAGGGTGTAACCGGCAAGGTAACGCTGCTGGCCAGCTCCCAACTGACCTCCGAAGAGCTGTGGCAAGTTTTCCAGGGCGTGCTCAGCAAGAACGGCTTCGCTCTGCGCCAGTCCGGCGGAATTTACCAGGTCATGCCGCTGGCCGATGTGCGCCGTGATTCCCGCAATTCCAGCATGGCCGTCATCTTACGAGAAGGCGATGCCAGCCAGGTTCTGACGGCCATTCGCCCCTACATCAGCGATCCCAATGGCGCTCAGGTTTACGCTCTGGGCAAGGCGCTGGTCCTGGTGGATACCCCCGAAGTTCTGCGCCAAGTGGCGGCGCTGGTGCGCTCCCTCGACCGGGCCACGCCCAAGATCAGCATGGAAACGATCTTCCTGCAATACGCCGAGGCCGAAAAAATGGCTCCCGTGCTGCAGAGCGTGATGCAGCGGACGCAGGCTTTGCCAGGAACTTCCCAACCCCTGGTAACGGCTTTCCCGCCCACCAATGCTCTGCTGGTGCAGGCCACGCCCGCCCAAATGAAGGAGATTCGCGAAACGGTAGCCTCTCTGGACGTGGCCCGCTCGGCTCCGCTGACAGTGGAAAAACCCCGCTATTTCGTCTACAAATTGCAGCAAGGCAAGGCCGAGGACGTGGCCAAAATCGTGCAGGAACTGCTGACGGAACGCAAGCGCGCGCAGGACGAAGAGGAAAGCCGGCGCGGCCGCCAGGCGGCCGGTTCAAGCACGGGCAACGCCAATACCACCGCCGTCGGCACCGCCAACACCCCTCCCCCATCGACTCCCGGCGGCCTGGCCACGACCCCGATTCCTACGCCGGTGACCGGCTCCACCCCGGGCTCCCCGGCCCAATTGGTCTACGTAGGGGCGCGGGTGGGCGCCGACCCGGAACTGAACGCCGTGCTCGTCTATATCAGTCCCAGCGAGTATCCGAGTATTCGCTCCCTGCTGGCCAGTCTGGACCGCAAGCGCAAGCAGATCCTGGTGCATGCGGTGGTGGCCGAGGTCAGTCTCACCGACCTGCTCAACGCCGGCTCCAAACTTCAACTCTTCGACACCAGCGGACCGGTGGCCAGCTTTAACGGCGGCGCCAGCGAGGAAGGACTGCTCTCCTTCCTGACCTCCGGGCAATTCCTGGTGGGCGCCAGCGGGGGCAGTTCGCGGACCGTCAACGTGGGGGGGCGCGATGTGCAGGTTCCCAGCCTCTTCGGCTTTCTGACCGGTGAGCGGGCCAATACCAACTTCGAACTGATCTCCTCGCCCCGCCTGGTGGCCACCGATCACAAGAAAGCGGAAATGAAGGTGGGCAACGTCGTGCCCTTCGCCACCGGCGCTCGCTTCTCGCAAACCGGACAGCCGCTGGTCACTTACGACTACAAGGATGTAGGCATCAATCTGTCCTTCACTCCGCATATCTCGCAGGGCTCGACCATTCGCCTGGAACTCGAACAAGAAGTCCAGGAAGTCACCGAATTCCTCAACCAGAACCTGGGCGGCTTCGGTTACGTCATTCCGTTGATTTCCAACCGGCGCGTCAAGACCGACGTCAACCTCAAGGACGGCGAGACTCTGCTCATCGGCGGCCTGATCAGCCGGCGCACCACCGAGACCATCCGCAAGGTACCCATCCTGGGCGACATTCCCTTGATACAAAATTTGTTCCGGGAACTGCGCAACGAGCAGAAAAAAACCTCGCTCTTCATCGCCCTGACCCCCTACGTGGTCAGCGGACCCGAAGATATCAACCGGATCGACGCCGCCTACGCCCAATTTCTGAGCAAAGAGCCACTGCCCAGCCAGGCCCAATGGGAACCCCGCGAAACCGAACCGGGCCCGCAGGCGGTCAGCGACCCCTATGCGGCCAATCCTCAAGATCCGCAGCCGTTCCTGATGATGGAACCCTTGAAGATGGCCCCGCCCACCAATACCGATCGCCTGCGCCAGGGCCGCATAGCCATAAAAAATCAGGACAGCAAGCTGGAGGCCGAAGTGGAACTCCATATGCTGGTCACCCGGCCGGATAAAACGGTGGAGGAGATGATTCTACCCCGAACCCGCCTGGCGCCCGGCGAACTGCGCGAACTGACTCTGGATCCCTATCCCTTCCCGGAAAAAGCCGGTGACTACCGCTTTGAAGTGGAAGCCTTCGTGAACGGCCGGCTGGTGGGCAGGACCAGCGCCCCGACCATCATCCATAACCCCTAGTTTACATTTCCTTAGCCACCGTGCGCCGCTTTTGGGATAGTCTGGGAATATGAAGCTCCCCGCCAACCTGCTGCGTCTGCCCGACGTACGTCAGACCACCGACTACTCGTGCGGACCCACCGCTCTGCAGGCGGTTCTCGGTTACTATGGCGAGGAGCACTTCGAGCAGGACTTGATGGAGCTCTGCCAGGCCGATCCGCAGGAGGGGACGCCGCCGGAACGCCTGGCCGAAGCCGCCCGCTCGCTGGGCTTTCAGGCCGAGATTCGCCAGAACCTGACCCTGGACGACCTGCAAAAATCCATTGAAAACGGCATTCCCGTCATGGTGGCCGGGCAGGCCTGGCGCAACGAGGACCAACTGCAGACTCCCTGGAGCAACATTTGGGACAGCGGACACTGGATGGTGGCGGTGGGCATCGACGAGCACAACGTCTACCTGGAAGATCCCTCGATCCTGGGCAGCCTGGGCTCCATACCCCGCCAGGAATTCCTACAGCGCTGGCACGATATCGACGCCGACCAGCCGTTCCTGCAAGGCGGTGTTTTCATCCACGGCAAACCCCCCGCTCCCCCACCTCTGGTCATGCACGTCGAATAAAAAGGACAGCGCCCCTGCTCAGTCAACGCGGGGGCGCTATCCAACTATCGTCGGGTGGAAGCGAACAGCCCGGCTACGGCCAGGGCGGCAATACCGCCACCCACCAGCAGGAAAGCCATATTGCTGGAATCATCGGTGGTGGGCGTCTGCACGATGCGAGTTACCGAAGTCTCCCTGGTAGTCTTCTCGGTCGAGGTGCTGGGGACCGCCACGGAGGACGGGTTGTCCACGTGAACATTAACGTCGGGGGCCGGAGCCTGAACCACCTCGGTGGGAGGAGCCTCCACATTGACATTGACGTCGGTCTTCTCGACGGGCGTCGGGGTCGACTCGACGGTATTCGAATAGCTGGGGGAATCCTGGGCGTATACGGCCGGGGCGGCGCATACCGAACTCATCAGGATTGCGGTGGCTAACAGTGCTTTCTTCATGATATCTTCCTCCACTTGGGTTGGCAGCCTCGTGGCTGCTCGCCTCCAGATTACTTGAGCCGGGGTCGCTCTGCTTAGGAAGTGGCGTCCTCAAAATTGCCACGCAAAATCCTGGGGCTGGAGGTACTTCGATCCCAGGCCATTCGTCGGTTAGCCGCCTATGATGCTGAAGATGGCGGCGCCCCCGAGGCCCGCGAATTGTGGAGGAAGAACTTTATGTGGAAAAAGAGCCTTGCTGTAGTCGCCGCCGCCGCGGCCCTGTTGGGACCGGTTTCGGCCCAAAACCGTATGGAGAACCGCCAGCAGGTGGATAAAATTCAGCCCGGCGTGGCCATTGTCATGTATGAAACCGGCAAAATCCCGGCCACCGTTACCGCCTATCAAAGCGGCCAGGTCTTCCTGACCACCGAAGACGACAAGAAGTTGACGTTCTCGGTACCGGCCAGCCAGCCGATGTGGTTCGGCAGCCGCATGGCTTCCCAGTCCGACCTGGTGCCCGGCGCCCACGTCATCGTGTTGCTGCCCCAGCACAAGGAGATGCGCGTTCGTGAGATGATCGGCGACCGCGCCCGCATCGGTACCTACGAAGGTCTGATCAACATTCCGGCTGCCCTGGTCGAGCAATTTGACGCCGAATACTTTATGTATGTGCGCGAACTCGACGAATCCAACCAGAACTAATTTTCGGCGAGTCCCGCGAAGCGGGATAGCCGCTCACCTGGTTGTGCTGAAAATTGCCTCGACCAGAATACGTCCCAGCTCTTCCACCGTTAGCCGGCCTTCTTCGGGGCTGGCCTGAGCGGGTGTGCCAAAATAAGCCCGAGGTCCGCCGGCCTCGGCGAAGGTGGACTTGCCCTGCCTCATCGCCTCGACCAGGGAGTGGGGGACCTGGGGCAACTGGTGGTCTTTGACCAGTTGTGGTTGGCGAGCCAGCACAATGGACGTCTCATACTGTCCGGCGTGACAGGCCCCGCTTTGAAACTCGGCGGTGAGCCGGCGGGCGTTCTGACCTCTGGTCAGGTCGGGGAAGGCGATTTGTAGCGGCAGGTTTTGCAGCGCCTGTTTCAGGCTCTCCAGATGGGTGGGATCAAAATGCGAGTTGGCGACGGCCAGAGTCCTCCAGCCCTGGGCTTGCAGATTGTCTCCCAGGTCCTGAAACATGGCTCGGGTGGTGGCCGCCGAGAAGTGCAACGTCCCGGAATGCTCGCGCGCGAAGCCGGCCGGGTTGAAGCTCCAGGTAGGCAGAATGATGCCTCGCAGGCCATATTCAGGGAGTTGGCGGCAGGCGCTCTCGGCCATAGCCTCTGAGATAATGTCATCGGTGCACAGCGGCAGATGAGGCCCATGGGCTTCGATGGCCCCGACCGGCAGGATGGGAACGGTGGTGGCTCGGTCGAGTGCCTGGATCTCCAGGTAGGTGAGCAGCTTCCAGTGCATTCCCCGGCGGTTCCTTGGCAACGAGGAGCTGGCCTGCTACACTGGTAACCTCATTTTAGCGCCCGGCTTCAGGGTCTGTGGTTTGAAGCACTCTACGCGATGAACAAGCGCGGAAGTCACTGGGAACCGGCTCATCGGGCCAGCGTTCGCCACCGGGTAGCCGTGGAAGCGGCCCGTCTCCTTTATCACCGGGAATACCGCGAGTATTTCCAGGCCAAGCGAGTGGCCGCCAAACGGCAAGGCACCCTTCACCTGCCCAGCAACCGGGAAATCCACGAGCAACTACTGCATATCGCCCGCCGCCTGGAGGGCGAAGAACATGCGGCTCGCCTCGAGAGCATGCGTCGCTGCGCGCTGGAGGTGATGGAGCGCGTGCCGGACATGCAGCCACGGCTCATCGGTTCGGTTTGGACCGGCCACATTCGCCAGGGTTCGGATATCGACATCAACCTTTACTGCGACGAGGTCGAGCAGGTGGTGGAAGCGTTGGCCGAGTGGGCTCCGGAAGTGGTGGTGGTGCGTGCCAAGGAGGCCGAGTTCATCCACGTGCAACTGGCCGATGTAGGCGGTTACGCCTGCGAAGTCACCGTCTATGACTGGGAACATCGCTTCGAGCAGCCGCGCTGCGGTATCACCGGCGGTCCCATGCGCCGGGGCACGCTGGCCGAACTGCGCGGACTGCTTTCTCAGAGGGAAAGGCCGGCCGGCCAGGATTGGCGCACCTTAGCGCAGTGGAGTCTGCCCGCTCTGGAGGCCTGCCGAGGAGTGCTGCAAAACGGTTTTCACCATCTGGACGTCTATGACCACACGCTGGCGGCGGTTGCCGGAATAGAGGCCATGGCAACGGATGGATTCACACGTTTTCCTCTCTGGCAGGAACAACTGAGGACCTGCGTGGACGTTCCCTTGCTGCGCCTGGCGGCCTTCTGCCACGATCTGGGCAAACCGGCCACCCAATCGTTCACTCGTGACGGTCGGATCCGATTTCTTGGACATGAAGAAGTAAGTGCGCAGCGGGCTGCGGAAATTGCTTATCAATTAGGATTGGGCGGCCAGGAGCGCAAGGAACTGGTGGCGCTGGTGGCTCAACACATGGAGCCGGTCCTGATCCCCCACGACCATGGCCTGCCGTCGCGCATTCATGCCTTGTTCGTGAAGCAGGGGCGGCGCTTACCGGAACTGGCCCTGCTTTCGCTGGCCGACGTGGAGGCGGCGCGCGGGCCTGCGCAGACGCTGCTGCGCCTGGAGGAGCAAAAAGAGTTCGTGGACTTTTTGCTGCAGCAGTACTTCGAACAGGGCTTTCTGGCCAACCCATGCCTGCCGGTTTCGCGAGAAGAGCTGCTGGAGCAGTTCGGAGTTCTGGACGAGCGGACGCTGCGGCGGATTCTAGATGCCCTGCTGGCCGACTTCGTGGATGGTGAATTCGAGAGTCAGGAAGAAGGCCTGTCGCTGGCTTCGGAATATCTGGCCGATCCTCGCCACCGCTGATCACATTTTTGAAGCCTGTCTCGTCTATTCCATGAAAGAGAGGTAGACGAGATGAACTTGATTTTAGGCGGGGGCTATGCGGGTCTGCTGTGCGCTCTCAAGTTGAGAGCGGCTGGAGAGCCGGTGCTGCTGGTCAACGGCAGCTCTGAGTTCGTGGAGCGCACACGCCTCCATCAACTGGCCGCCGGACAAGCACTGCCGCGGTTGTCTCTACCGGGAGACGGCGGCCAGCAACGGTCAGGCCTGCCTGTTGCTCTACCAGGACGGCGCGCTGATTTCGGCGTTCTTGCCGGAAGTGACCAAAGGGCGCATCCAGCAGCTCTTCATTATGCGCAATCCGGATAAGTTCGGCGGGCTATAAACAGCGGCGGCTGGCGTCGACCACGCCCTGAAGCCAGGCTCCACAGGCGGCGTCTTCCACCAGGCGCAGGCCGGAGAGGTCGGTTTTGAGCCCCTCGGGGCAGATACTGATGGTGGTGCTGCCGCGGCGCGAACCGTTGGTGCTGATGGGATTGAGGCTCACACCCTGGCGCACGGGAATGATGAAGACGGTGCCCTTATCCGGATGGGCGCTGAGCAGGTAGAGCGAACGGGCCCGCAGGGGGCGCAAGGTCTGAGCCATAAACTGGATACCCAGAAAACTCCAGCCACTCCAGCGCCGGGGCATGTCCAGGAAATCCGCGCTGTCACGAAGTCCAAGCTGGCCCAGGTCGATAGCGATTTCGTGCTTGGAGCAGGTCGCGGCAGCCAACTCGGGATGGTGGAGGTGATAACAGGCCACTTTGCCGGGAGGCGCTTCTCCCGGCTCCTGATGCATGGAGGTAGCGCGCCCGGCGTTGACCAAAGTCAGGCGGGCCTCGTGAGCGGCGGGATGCACGACCGCGAAGTAGTCAGCCCCGGACTGCGTTCGAGCGCTGACCAGGTCAGCCGCTACTCCGAAAGAACGCGACTGGGCCGAAGTGAGGTCGAGCCGGCTGGGATGCGGCCGCCCGTCAATACGCATAGGAATGGGCGCGAAGTGAGTGCGGGCGGTAAATTCGCTGAGCAGGTCGCGGCGTTGGGTAGGCGTGAGGCTGATTTGCAGGCGAACCACCATTTCTCCCTGGACGGAATCTTCCACAGCGCGCGTCTGGACCTGAGCCGGCCCGGGCCAGGCCCAAGCCCAACCGGCCTTGCGGTGGGTCCAAACAAACTGCATCGCCTGTGGCTTCCAGGCGTGCAGCAGGAGCAGCAGAGAATCCTCGCCGCTGACCTGGCCGAGCCGCTCGCACCAATCCTCGTCAGATTGCAACCCCCTGGCCACCCATTCGACCGCGTCACGCAGGACGCGAAACTCGATT
The DNA here is from genome assembly GCA_019637395.1 of Vulcanimicrobiota bacterium. GTDB lineage: Bacteria > Vulcanimicrobiota > Xenobia > Xenobiales > JADMJV01 > JADMJV01. The sequence continues at coordinate 90,642 of JAHBVR010000005.1, read as the reverse complement.
GCGACGGCCCGCTGCCGGTGAGCCCACTGCGTCAGCTGCAGCCAGGGCAGGCTGGGGTTGAGTTCGAGCAGGCTACGGTAGCGATCGAGGCGTGAGCCGGCATCCACCGTGAAATGCCCGGAGGAATCGCGCTCCCCCTCGCCCTGCATCTGTTGGAGCCAACGCTCCAGGTCGGAAAGTTTCTCTGCCATTGCCAGTGCATAGTTGGGGAACGACGGGAAATCCCCTTGACACCGGTAGCCGGCGGCGGCGGGAATCACTTGCTCTCCCCCGGCAAGGACTTAAGCCGCGTCTCATAAGCTCTCGAATCCACAAAAAAATTAAGTATCGTTAGCCACAGAGACTCAGGCGTTTCATGGGGGGATTGTAAGATAAAACCAGGGGAAGATTTTTTTCTACGGGTTGATTTTCGAATCAACCCGTAAGTTTTTGCGCGACAAAATTGGTCGCGCAACCTCAGGAAGCCTTTTCTGGCGGGCTCGCAAGGTCGAATCAAATTCAAGACTCCGACACTTGTATACCAGCCTGGTTTTTGATATTTTTAGTGGACAATGGACAGTCAACTACTGGATAATTTCGCGAAGGACCGTGAACGTCTGCTCCTGGCGTTGCGTCGAAAAGGGGTGCGCGGCGGAGTGCCGGCACAGGTGGTGCGCGAGGCGATTTTGCACTGCCAATGGCGTATCCAGCGAGTGGAGAACCTGCATCCCAGCTTGCTGGGCCTGTGTTGCCCTGAGGAGCGAGTCTTAAAACTACCGGTGGATTTTCGCCAGCGCTTGCGCGTACCGGAGACGGCCGCGGCCGTGATGAACGAAACGCTGGCCCACGAACTGGGCCATGTGCGTTTGCATCTAGCCCAGATGTTGGAGCAGACCATCAAGCGGCGGATCTGGGAGAAAGAAGCCGGCGTTTACGCGCGTGTATTTCTGGTGCCTATCGTAAATTTGGTGACGCGCTTCCCGATGGCCAAACTCTTGCAGGCCGAGACCCAGCAGCAGCGCTGGCGCCAGGTCTCGCGCCTGGCTGAGGAGTTCCGCGTGACCGGCTGGTTTCTGGCCAGTGCGCTGGAAATGTATGGCCTCGCCCAGGTTGACTCACGCCGGCGCCTGATCCAGGTGCTGCCTCTGGCTCACGAATTGGCTCGTCGCTTCGCTTTTGGGCGGATGGCATGATCGGCTTCCTGTGCCTCCTAAAAAATGTTCTGCAGTTAGAAGCTAAACATAACCGGAGGAAGACCAAGATGGATACTTACAAAAACACAAATCTCGGAGGTCGGGTCGCAAGTCCGGAGGACCTTCGCCAGGCTCTCTTTTCGAAAATAGTGCAGAAAAGGAATGGAAAAGGGATAGAAAAGGGATGGATTAGGGATGGATCAGGGATTACATGGGCGGGTCAAAAGGGGTTATCATCGAGAAACGGGGGGGAGCAATGAAGGGAGTAAACAAGGGCAACGATTATGTTCGGGGATTGCTGTGGTGCCGCCGCCAGAAGGGATTATCCCAGTCCGGTGTCGCGGATACGAGCGGTGTAAGCCAAAAACAAATCAGTTGCTATGAAAATTGCAAAGTGAAGCCACATCCGGCGACGGTCAAGAAGTTGGCTGATGCACTCGACTGCACGATTCATGACCTCTACATTCTGCATGAAGAGGAATAAGTTTTAGAATTTAAGCGGTCCGTTTAAGTCACTCAAGCCCGGGGTTCTAGCTTTGCTATTGCCCAAATAGACTAAGCAATTGGAGATCCATTATGTCTGCCTGCCATTGGAAAACTATTGGGCCGGGGAGTTTTCACTGCCTGTATTCAGGGTCGAGTGGCTCGAAACCAGGATCTGGCCAACGGTGGCTTCTTCAAGAAGCCCCCGGCAACGCTATAGAGAGAGAGGTCCCACCGTGTTGGAGACGATTCGAGAGGAGGCTTCCTGATGGAAGCAGAGATGCTCAAAGGCCTGGCCATCGAGGCTACCTCTTTCGCGCTGGTGGCCTGGCTCGTATTACAAACCTTCTCAAAGACGATACCCACGCTCACGGAGCAATTCCGGCAGGATTTGCAGCGCGAACGGGAGGCCTCCGAGCGGGGATTGCGGGAGGTAGCGGAGGCTCTAGAACGTCTTTCCATAATTCTTATTTACCACGACGCTACCTGTCGCGGCAGAAATATAGAGACGCACGGATCGACCGATGAATTATTGCGCATTTTACGCGGCAAAACCGTGAAAGGAGGTTCCAAAGATGAATAAGTGGCGAGTGTTTGCGCCCCCGGAAGATTGGCGGCGCCCGATCGAGATTGAAGAATCCCAACTGCCGTTGCTGATGACGGTGGCCGAACAGTTGGGTCTGCGTGTCGGGCGAGACGACGCGCGGCAGAAGTTCTTCCTGGGTCTCCCCGAGGGTCCCAGGCCGGGAGCTTCCGGCGCCGGCGAAGGAGTGAAATACCCCAGCGGCCTGTCGATTCCCAAAGCAGTGCTGTCCGAGGCCGAAGCGGCTCGGTATGGCACCACCGGCGCCTACACGGCCGCGCCGCTGCTGGCGGCGAAACCATCGGACCGGCTCAGCGAACACTTCACGGCGGGGGAATTCATGTGTCACGACAGCTCCTACGCATTCTTGCGTGTGTCGCCGGAGTTGGTGCGGCGACTGGAGATGATCCGCACCCAACTGGGTGGTGCGCCGATCACGATAAACTCGGCTTATAGACCGCCGGCCTATAACGCCTCACTAAAAGGTGCGGCAAGCAACAGTACTCATATCGACGGGCTGGCGGCCGACATTCAGGCAGCGGGTATTTCCACCGAAGCCCTGCTTAAGGTTTGTGAGGCGGTGATTGGGGACCACGGTGGCGTTGGTTTCTATCCGCTGGACGGATTTTGTCATGTAGATGTAAGGGGGTATAGAAGCCGATGGTAGCTCCAATTCACTATCACGGCCCGGACCCGCCCGCCTTTTTACTGAGGCCGCCTTGGAAGCGGCTGTCCGGCTGACCAAGAAATAGCTTTCTCACAATCCCACATGAAATGACGCTCTCTCCGGGCTTAGCCTGGCTATGCCCGGAGAGAGCGCGAAAGGAGTTCCATGTCGACCATTAGTTTATGCATGATTGTAAAAGATGAATCCGCCGTGATCGAGCGCTGTCTCCGGTCGGTGCTGCCGTTGTTGGACGGCTGGACCGTGGTGGACACGGGCTCGAGCGATGATACTCCGGCCCTTGTGGAGTCGGTATTGAGCCACTTACCGGGCCAACTGCACCACCGTCCCTGGCGCAATTTTGCCGAGAATCGCAGTGAGGCCTTTGAGCTGAACCGGGGGCGGGGCGACTACCACCTGGTGGTGGACGCGGATGATCGGCTCGAAAGGCATGAACTTAAAACGCCGGAGCTGCAGGCGGATTGGTATTCGCTTCGGGTGCACTTTGGAGAGGTACGTTATTACCGTCCCCAGCTTTTCCGCACTGCTTTGGCCTGGCGTTATAAGGGAGTGGTTCACGAGTATGCGGATTGCCCGGAAGCCACGGTTCCCGGGTATCTTCCGGGGCTCGAATATCACGTAAGCGCTGGGGAGGGCGCCCGGTCTCGCAATCCTCAGAAATATCTGGACGACGCGCGGCTGCTCGAGAAAGCCCTGGTAGCCGAGCCCGATGAGCCCCGCCATGTGTTTTATCTGGCGCAAAGTTATCGCGATGCCGGTCTCCTGCCGGAGGCGGCCGAAGCTTATGAGCGCCGTTGCCGGCTGGAGGGCTGGGTGGAGGAGCGCTATGTGGCTCATCTGGAGCGGGCACGGCTGCTGAAACGCCTGCAAAATCCGACTCAGGTGCCGGCGGAACTGCTCTTTGCTTACCAGTTGAATCCCTATCGAGCCGAAGCGCTGACCGAGCTGGCTCAGTTTTATCGGGAGCACGGCCAATGGAATCTGGCCCACCTTTTCGCCGGCAGGGCGGCCGAGCTGAAAATGCCGGTGGAGGGGCTCTTTTTAGAAGAACCCGCCTACCGGTGGCGGGCGCAGGATGAACTGGCTGTGGCGGAGTTTTATACCGGGCGTTTTGGCCAGGCGCGAGAGCGCACGGAGAAACTTTTGCAGGAAGCTGCCCTGCCCGAAATGGACCGGCAGCGACTGCAAAACAATCTGCTTCATTGCTTAACCTGCGAAGGGAGGCGCCAGCATGCCCTTCTGTAGGCCCGAAAGTAGCCGGGAGCCCCCCTGAGCTCCCCGACTCCTTGTAGACCCATTTTCTAGTTCTAAAAATCTCATTCGCACCGGGTCTGGCTTCGTGCTGCCTCGGGAGCAACCGAAAGGAATCCAAATGTCCAGTCCATTATCAGACAATACAATCAATACGGGCGATGTAATCGAGGCCGAGCACATAGCCCAACTATTCCCGGTTCTGGCCGACCTGGAGGACGGCCAGGCTTTCTACCGCGATGACGTCGGCTCGGCTGACGCCTATCAAGTCAACTTCGACGGTTCTCCTGACAACCAGAATCAGTTCACGGCCTACAAGAAGGGCATGTTGGTGGTTTTCAAGGCGGCCAACGCCAATACCGGGGCTTCCACCTTGCAGGTGGTCGGTCCCGGCGGCGCCCTGACGGCAAAATCTCTCACGAAAGCGGGCGGAAGCGCCCTCTCCTCGGGAGATATTCTGGCCAATCAAATGGTAGCCGCCGTTTATAACGACGCGAGCGGCGGTCGCTTCGAGATGCTGGGGGGTGTCGGGCCGGCGGGCGCGGCGGGTGCAACTGGCGCGACCGGTGCTACTGGAGCAACCGGTAGCCCTGGCTCCAATGGAGCGACCGGTGCAACAGGCCCTGCGGGCGCCACTGGTGCAACTGGTGGCCCTGGCTCAAATGGAGCAACCGGAGCAACGGGACCTGCGGGCGCCACCGGACCCACAGGTGCCAGTGGTTCCATCGGCCCGATTGGCTCCGTGATCCCGTTCGCGGGCGTAACCGCTCCGAGTGGATGGCTGATGTGCTATGGCCAATTGGTCAGCACGGCAACTTACGCTTCTCTTTATTCGATCATCGGCACGACCTTCGGATCGGGAGCGGGCACTTTCGGAATTCCCGATCTCCGCGGCCGAGTGGTTGCCGGTCTTGACAATATGGGGGGCTCGAACGCCGCGAGATTGAGCACCCGGCTGACGAGCACGACGATGGGCCAGTCAGGGGGTTCGCAATCTCACACGCTGATTACGTCAGAGATTCCCAGTCATAGCCATACTTTGCCTTGGAATCCCATCTATTTCCAAGCCTATGTGGCACCGCAGGCTAACAACGTCATGCAGAACTTTAGTTCTGGCGCTTCCAGCAACTCTACCGGTGGTGGAGGATCTCATAACAACGTTCAGCCCACCATGGTCCTGAACTACATCATTTATGCAGGAGTGTAATCATGTTGAAAATCGAACGAGTCATTTTTGATAAACTGGGCTTTGATTTTGACGAGGCCTTGAAACAGTTCTCCGCTGAAAAAGAACAGCATCGCTATACAGTAGACGTTCCGGCGCCCTCGGCCAACGAATTCGTAGAAGCCGCTTACTATGCGGGCGGATATGAAATTGTCGAGCCGGAACCCGAGCCGGAACCAGAAGAGGTCGAAGCCCCGGTCTTCGTCCCAGATCCCCGCAAGCCCGAGGTAATCGAGAGATTGCAGCAACTGAAGGGGCAGAAGGCTGAGTTCCAGGCGGAGGAGATCCGTAAAATACTACTACTCATCCTCGAGATACTACCTTTTTAGTAATGTTTTCCCCGCAGACCCGCCGCTACTTCGACAATGCTCGAGGCTTCGGTTCGCTGGACGCTCCGACTCATCAAAGTAGGGTGGGAAGCGCGGAACAGGGCCACTACTTTCAACTACAACTGGAAATCGACGCACACGGCATCGTGAAAGCCCTGGCGTTCTCTTGTCCCCGTTGTGTGCCCGCCATCGCCTGTGGAGGCTACCTCTACGAGCGATTGGTGGGGCGCAGGGCGGACCAGGAGCTGACGGTCGAGCAGGTCGTTCGCGACCTGGGCGGGTTGCCGCCACAACGTTGCTTTTATGCCTGGATGGCCGTCAAAGCCGTCTGCCTGGCGCTACTTTAAGGAGGGTCTGACTGTGCTTATGTCTTTGCCGGTTCGTGAGAGCCGGCCTTTGGTGCCCGTCACTACGTTCATGGTCTATGTGACCGAGGAGTGCAATTTGCGCTGCACCTATTGCTTCGTCAAAAAGCAGCCCCGCCACATGACCTTCGAGACGGCTAAGAAGGTGGTGGACTACTGCCTGCAGCCGGAGGTTTCCGGCCAGGAGTGCATAGGGCTCAACTTCTTCGGGGGCGAGCCGTTGTTGCGCAGCGAGCTGCTGCTGGATTTGTTGGGTTACTTGCGGACTCGGCCGAGGGCGGACCGGGTCGTTCTGGGAGTGACCACCAACGGAACCCTGGCTGGTGAGTCGGTTCGTCGCTTTGTGCAAGAAGGCGAGGTGCAGTTGCTGATCAGTCTGGATGGGGACGAAGCCAGTCACCATTTCAGGCCCAAGGTTTCGGGGGGTAACTCCTGGGGCCACCTGCGCCGCAATCTGAACAAGCTGATTTCCTGGAGTCCCAGCTCCAGCATCCGCATGACCTTTCATCCTGGTTCTCTGAACCTGCTGGATAAGGTGCTGGCCGCTCAGGAGCTGGGGGCGGGTTGGATCTTGCTGGCGCCGGTCGTCGAGGCCGATTGGAGCCAGCACCATGAGGAGCTGCGGATGCAGTCTGAGCGCCTGGCTGACTGGTTCATCTCGGAGTTTCGGGCCGGCAAGATTGCGGCTTTACACCACTACTGGAGCTGTTTGCTCCAATACCACCTGCGTTACGGCACGGAGGAGCGCCCGGCCAAGGCCTGCCCGCTGGGCACTTCTCTGCTCGCCTTTGACACGGCAGGCAACATTCTGCCCTGCCATCGCTATCTCTATCGGAAACACGAGCGATTCGGCGTGGCCGGGCGCCAGCTTGGTCTGCCTCCGCGACGCTGGGACTATGTCCACCTGTCGCGGGCGCAGATCCCCGATTGCGCCACCTGCATCGCCCGCACCGTATGCGCGGGCGGCTGTCGCGTGATTCCCCTGGAGGCCGGTCTGGGTTTGAACGGGGTTCATCCCAACCAGTGCCTCCTGAATCGGGAGCTGGTCCTACAGGTCGACCGCATCTACCAGGAGCTTCGGGGGGACCCGCAGTTTCTCGCGACGGTCCTATCTCAACAAGAAATGCCCCTGATGTTTCAGGAGGCGCGACCTATCTCGGAGGAGGTTTAAATGTATGTTCCTTTTACATCCTAAAATAGCCCAATTGGTGAATGCCAGGGCAGTTTATACACCTTTTGTGACGGACGGGCTGAATGGTTCAGTTGGAAGCGTGCTCTACAGCCAACAGGCCAATCGCCTGCTGGTGATGGGCCAACAGTCTCTGGCTTCCAGCGGCGGCACCGCCAGTTTGTGCGGTGGAGCCGCCGGCCCGGGCGGTGGACCGGCTGGCGCCGGCGGAGCTTCGCTCAGCGGAGCCAGTGCGGTGGCGGCGGGCGGCAGCAATGGCGCTTGCGGCGGCGTGCCGGTGGGCGGTCAGGAAACGGGCCGTTCTTACCATGATTACTCGGCGAGCCCTCAAATCAAGCGGGCATCGCCCTATTTCATCGACGACCTGGCCTGGATTGCGCCCCTGCTGCCCCCCGGGTTTGGCGGCGGACTGCTGCGCAGCTCGGGTTCGGTCGGCGCTGGCGGAGTCGGGTTAGCGGGCGGCCTGCCCAGTAACCACGGCATCGGGACCACCGATATGGAGCGCCTCGGTATCTACAAGAACCGGCCGGTTCCTAAAACCCGCGGCGGACCGACCTGTCCCAGCAACAAGAAACAGTAAAATTTAAGGAGTATCGAAATGAATCAGATGTTTCCCCAGCCGATCTCTGTGGACGGCTATCAATCCCTCTTTCAGGGCTGTGCCCTGAGCGAAAAAGTCCGGGTGGAAAACGGCAACTTTTTTCGGACCATGAACTTGATCTCGGTTCCGACCATCGGACCTTCGCTGAACTTCACCCTGGTCTATAACAGTCTGTCGGCAGATTCCACACAAGGTTTCGGCTATGGTTGGAATCACAACTGGCAACTCCGGATCGAGCCCAGTTCGACCGCTCCCGCTTTCGTGGATGAGAGCGGCAGGCGCTTTGTCTTCCTGGACAACAGCGGCACCTGGGAGCTGGATCTGGATGAAGGGGTGTTTGACAAGCTCACCCTGACCTCGCTGCCGGGCGACGAATGGCAGATCAGCTACTATCCAGACGGCAATATCTTCCAGTTCGACGAAAACGGCCGTCTGCTGCGCTGCCTGGATACCATCGGCAACTCTCTGGAGCTGAGCTATGTGAGCGACCAGTTGGCCGAGGTAGAGGAGAACTGCGTCGGCGTCTCCGTGGGTCGAAAAATTCTCCTTGCCTACGGCACCGACACCATCACCATCACCGACCCCCGTGGCAAGGATTGGGTCTTGCAGCTCGATGAAAACGGCGACCTGGTGGAAGTCCAGGGACCCGAGGGTTGCGTTACCACCTTCCGCTATAACGACCACCTGAGCACGGGCCGTATCGACCCGATCCCGCGCGACCCGGAAGAGATGCCGTTGGTGGACCAGGAGTGGGCCTATACCTTCGGAGCGTCCGGCCAGTTGCTGACGGTTACCGATTCGCGGGGACAAGTTCTGACCTATACCTATGCCGACCCTCATTTTGAGTATGTTTCCGGCCCGGAAGCAGGCCAGATAGCCTCCTTTCATCGAACCACCCTCACAGACGCGAATGGGGAGAGCTGGCGGTATGTGTTTGACCTGACCGGCAACCTGCGCCGCATCATCGATCCGAACAATCATCAACGCCGTTTCTTCTGGGGGCCCCAGTCGCAATTGCTCTACGAAGCCTCGGGTCATCTGAATTTCGATCCCTGGAATTTCGAAAATGGGGTTGCCTACCTGGGTATCCGCGACCAGGCCAACATGCGCTTTCGACGCTATGTCTATGATCTGCGAGGAAATATGGTGTTAGCGTTGGATGGAAACGGCCTTATGACTCACTATGAGTATTCACAGGACCGCCTGGTCTCGGTGACTCCGGGGCGGGCCAATTTCTCTGTTCAGGGCGAGTGGCAGGGTCACTATGGCAAGGATGGGCATTTGCTGTGCGGTGCCACCGGCAGTGCCGACGTGGCTTCTCTACCGGCTTACATTTCCGCCGTCAGCAAGGGCGTGGGCGATGTGGAGCCGGTGATCACCGAGCTCGACCTGATCGACGACTTTCACAACCGAGACCCCCGTAACTTGCGTTACGCGGACGAAGGAAGGATCAAGTCGACCCAGGGCTACTGGCGCTCGGCGCTGGATGAGGAAGATGTCCCCTACCGTCGCTTCCAGTTCACCCTGGAGATGGAAGAAGAGACCGACTTCAACCTGTCGCTGTATACCTGCGCCACCGACATCGCGCCGCACTCCGATGTGCCCATGCAATACAACGAACAGTTGGGCTACGATGTCGAGATGCTGGTCACCGACTCTTTGGGAACCCAATCTTTCCGCATAACCAACAATGCCGGCGGTTGCTGGGCAACCTTCCCGGTGCGCTCCGGCGAGGGCGACATTCTGGTCGAGATTCGCGCGCGTGGAAACAATGCCACGCAGGTGGAGGACGGAGTTGATTTTGACTTGAGCGTGGTGGGCGATGCCGTGCTCTCGGCCCTTGCCTTCGACCCCTATGAGAATCGCACCACGCGAATGGCCTATAACGAGGCGGGCCAACTCATCGGCGTGGTGGATGGGTCCGGGAATACCTGGACCAAGGAGTACGATGAACTGGACGGCACTCTGACCAGCTCGCTGGAGCCTGGCCAGACCAATCCTACTCTCTATTACTACGAAGACGCCTACAAGAACCTGACCAGCGTGGAGGACCCGCTGGGAGGCACCACGGCTTTCGTCTACGACCTGAACGGCAATGTGACCAGCGTGACCGATGCCGACATGCGCACGACCTTGTTTACTTTTGATGACCGCAACCGGGTCATCGAAGTAGAGGATGCGGCGGGCAACTCGAGCTTCCGCACCTACGATGCCGGCGGGCGTCTGACCGAAAGCGAGGACCAGGAAGGTCGGGTGACGGCCTTTGCCTACAAGCACCAACGCTTGTGGAAAATCACCGACGCGCTGGAACAGACCACTTTGATGACCTATCGCAATTCGGGAGAGGTGGAAACGGTCACCGATGTCCGCGGCAAGGTCACCAACTTCCGCTACGACGGCGCCAACCAGTTGATCGAGACGGAATACGCCGACCAGGCCAAGCTTCGCTACGCTCTGGATTCTCTGGGCCGAGTGACGGGTGTGACCTCGCCTAACGGAAACCAGGAAGAGCTGGACGACATCGTATTGGAGGGCGCCAAGAACGTCCTCTACAATCCGAGCGGCCAGGAAGGCAAACCTTATGCCGTGGATAGTTGGGAAGATCCTTGGGGAGAAATCGTGCCTCGCTACTGGACGCCCAACGCAAGCGCCAACCGCGGGGTGGAGGCCAACGGTCAGGCTTATCTTCCGCTGACTTCTTCGGTGCATACCTGGGAGCAGAAGAATACTCCCCTCAGTGCAGGCGGCCGCTATATTGCCCATTTCCTGGTTCGCAAGGAAGACGGCACCAGCGGCACCACCGAAGCCCGCATGGAGTTTCAGTATCGAGTGCACAAAGACTATCCATCCAACACCCACACGGCTTTGGCGGACACCGTGGAAGGCGAGGACTACGCGCCGACCAGCCAGGATTGGGAGCAGGTGCCGCGCAGCCGACTGGACGTTCCCGGTGACATCCAGGCCTCGTTGCGCCGGCCCGGACTGGGTTCGGCGCGGCTCAAGCTATCTTCGGGCAGTGCGCCGCTGGGAGCCAAAAATCTGCAACTACAGCGTCTGAGCACTTGCTTTGAGTTCGACGGCGAGAACCTGCGTGAGGTCTGTTTCCCGGACGGAGCCCGCCAGCGCACGGAATACGACCGGCTGGGCCGAGCGTTTTTGACGCGTGACCCAGACGGGCGGACGATTCTGCGCGAGTTTGATACTCTGGATCGGGTGATTCGCGTGGCCGACAGCCTGGGGAACGAGCTGTTTTTCGAATACGATGAAAAGATGGATCTGGTGCTGTTCCGCCTCCGATCGCAAGGAGTGGACCAGGACACCGAATTTGAGTGGGACGCCCTGCACCGCCTCAAGACCATCCTCTATCCGGATAACACCACCGAATCGTTCGCGTATAGCGCGGCGGGAGACCTGACCGGCTATGAGGACAACCTGGCTCAGGAGCGCGTCTATGCTTACGATGAGCTGCATCGCCTGGAACGGATCACGTATCCGGACACAACTACGGTAGCACTGACTTACGACAAGGTGGGCAACCTGCTATCCACTGTGGAGCGTAGTGGAAATGGTTGGAACTATCGGTACGATGCGCTAAACCGCCTGATTGGCCAGCAGTATGCCGACCAGGTCAGCCTGGTTTCGGAATACAACGAAACGGGCCAGAGGATGAGCCTGAAAGAGGGAGCCTTCTATGGTGTGGCTCGCTACGGTTCATCCCGCTACGGGGGCGATGAGGTCATTTGGAGCGTGCCCAGCCTGGGCCGAGACGACGTGGGCCGCTTGCTGACGGTGGAGGACGCCAACGCAGACACCACCTCCATGCAATATGATGCGGACGGGCGTTGCACCCAGATCAGCCACAACAATTCGCTCACCGACCTGATGTCGTATGACATCGTGGGCAAATTGCTGAGCAAGGTGGTGCAGGGCAGCGAGCCTCTTATGGAGATGCGCTACGGGTACAGTCTGGCGGGCGATCGCATCGCCCAGCAGACCGATCTGGACACCTTCACCTACCTGACCGATAGCGCCGGACGCCTGGTGGAGGAGAGCCATAACCGCTTCTGCATTCATCAGCCCTCGGTGTGGAGACAGGGCCAATGGCAGCGCCTGGAGTTCGACGACAATACGCAGACCATGAAGCTGCTGCCGTTCAACGACAACTTTGCCGGCCCGGAGCTGAATTTGCAGCGTTGGAGGGTGGAGAGTCGCCAACTGACCCAGCAAGGCGCTCCCGGCGAGATGGACACGGTGGGATGCGAGCTGCGCCATAAGGACGGCTTGCATTACACCTATCCAAGAGCACTGCACAACCAGAGCCACTTGCACCGGGCTCCCGTCGACAACCACGTGGGCATCGACAACGAGTTTCACAGCGCTTCCTGGGGGGGCTACCCGGAAAGAAACATCTACCCGGTAGATCACAACGTGGACCTCTATCACAACGAGGTGTTGAGCGGAGACTTTGACGTCTCTCTGGACTACCTCGGGGTGGATCCGGCCTTCACTCACTCAGGAGGCCGAATGTTGGCCCGGTTGGCGGTGACCCCGAACACCCTGGAGGCCCCCTCTTATCCCGGAATTTATGCGTGGTTCGCCATCGAGATCACCAAGTCGACCAACTCCGCCAACAACGTAGCTTTCCGCCAGGTGCTACCGGGCTCGAGCTCGGCCTTCGGGTACACCAGCCTGTTCCCGGCCGGCCAGATTCGCCTGACCCGGACCGGAGACATCTTTAAGGGTTACCACCGCGAACAGGGGGCTTCGACCTGGAGCACGCTGTTCACGACCGGGTCTTCCCCGACCTATGACATGAATCTGGTGATTAACTTCTACGGGAAGCAGACCGCAGGGAGCTTCCACTTCAGCAACCTGCAGCGGAACGGTAACGCTCTGGCGACCGAAGGAGTCTACACCAGTCCTATATATGATGCGGGTCGATCCGTGTCATGGGATAGGGTCTCATGGGTGGAGGACCTGCCCCCCGGCTGCGACGTGGAGCTGGAGGTCTGCGTCGCCGACGACTACGCCGAGTTCGAGGACTTTGTGAGTCCTCCGGCCTGGTTCGGGCCGACCGGGGGTGGGAATTTTACGACTCCCGCCGGCGAGGCCTTGCCCTCGGGCAAGACGGGCCGCTATGCGATGGTGCGGGCGGTGCTGACCGGCAACGGGACGGATACGCCGACTCTGTCTGACATCCAGCTGACCTGCAACGCCGGTAGTGATGCCGGTTCGCGAGTCTTACGGACCCGATATGATGAGGCGGGGAACATTCTGCGCATCACGACTATCGACGACCTGGGCGTCAGCGAAGACGTCCGCGACGACGCTGGTTGGAGTTCTGGGGAGCGCCTGAATTCGTTGAATCAGGTGATGCGACAGGACGTAGGTGGCGATACTTGGACGTTCTCTTACGACCTCAACGGTAATATGACGGGTAAGACCAACGGTGTGGACACGTGGACTTATACGTGGGACACGCTGGATGGTAACTTTTTGACCCGCGTGCAGGGGCCAGGAAGTGTCGATGTATCGTATGCATACGACCATTTCGGGCGAATGCTCTCTCGAGATGATGGCTCACAAGTGGTGGCATTCTTGTGGGAAAATGTCGATGTGATCCGCGAGACCGACGGCGTTTTGACGACCACTTACTGTGCTCCAGAAGGCGAATTGCTGAGTTTCATTCGCGGTGAGGATCGATACGATGTGCACACGGACGCACTGGGCTCAGTGCGTCTAGTGACCGATGACCAAGGCGACATCGTTGCCAGATTCGAGCTAGATGCTTGGGGTAACGCCCTCGCAAGCAGCTTTGATAACGTGCCGGGCGGTATGTGCTACAGCTTCGTTGGGGGATTTGCATGTCGCAAAGATCCCTTGACAGGCTTCGTATATATGCGCGCAAGACACTACGACCCTCGATTGATGCGTTTTCTATCCCGTGACCCGGTTGGTCACGATGCCGGCGCGAATCTATATGTCTACACCGGCAACAGCCCCGCGTCTCTCAGTGACCCGACTGGGCTTGGGCCTGGCGGTGGCAGTCCAGTCATTTTGCCTGGTGGAGGTATGGGCGGCGCTTTGCCCAGGTCGCCAATGTCGATGCCAGATAGCGTCAATCTTGGCGGCGGGGGCTTGCCAGAGCCCGCGCCAGTTCCCTGGAATCCTAACACGAGAGGCACTCTCCCAGATGGTCCCGGAGGTTTCTCTGTGCCGGTAGGAACCGACCGTAATCGTTGGCCTTATCAGCCTCCCAGCTCGGCTGGAGAGTATGAATTTGAAGCAGACGCATTGCGGAATTCTCAGGAAGGGTACTCGGAATGGCTTTACAGATACGGCAGACATGTTCCAGAATGGTTGCCGACTCCGAAGTCTCAGGACCAGTACCTGAGGGAGAGAATGAAGCAAGCTCAGGAGCGCAGGAGGCAATCTACTGACATTCAGAATGGTAGCAAGGAGTCCAATGAGTATACGCGCTTAGCTCGGACGACTCTGGGTAGATGCGCCACGAAGGAAGACATTTGCAAATGGCTGCGAGAACTGCTGAAAAACACAACTGATTCTGCGAAGAAAATGAAGATCAAGCAGGCTCTTAAATTTGAGGGCTGTGCCAACAAGGGCAAGCGCGGTGAAGTTAATTATAGTTAGTGGAGGAAGCGATGTGGTACTGTGCCCATCTCCTGTATGTGGTTGAGTTTGAAGGACAAGAGAAGTTTCCGCTTTGGGAGAACATTCATTTGATTGAGGCGGAGAATTCAGAAGAGGCAAGTGCCAAGTCGCTTGCGCTTGGGAAGAAGCACGAAGACTTGGAGTGGGGATCGTCCCACTGTGACGATAAGCCTGCTCGAATGGTGTTTTGTGGCGTGCGCAAGCTGATTGAAGTGATGGAGGACAAGCTCGAATCGGGTATTGAGTTGACTTATGTCGAACTTGAAGTCTCAAAACGCGAGCAGATCCAAGACTTGTTGGAACAGAAAGCTGTTACACTGATCTTTGACGAACCTTGCACTTCGGACTAGATACCGTCAGGGTTTCTGGGCACTGTAAAGTGAGTTCGTGGTTGGGGCGTGAGCCCCAACCACGAACCCTCGACCGCCGGGGTCGAAATACCCGGAAGTCTTTCAACCAAGCCGATCTTTAAGCGGGCCCGCGAGCCCGCTTTTCTTTGTTCTGGCGCTAAGCGCCAGCCTCTCAGCTATCGCCCACGGTGCTGGCCCTGGGTTCGTCTCGGTTCCGGGCGAAGCCCGGCCACCAGCCCCATAAAATATAGATCTATCAATAGTAATCGTCGTCGTGCCTGTGGGAGCTGTGGGTAACTTGCGAGCCTAAGCGAGCAAGTTATCCAAGTGCCTGTGGAAAAATGCCCCAGCATTTTTCCATAGGCACGGCAGCTTCCACAGGCTTTGTCGATTTAGGGCACCCAACTTGCGAGTCCGATCCCGCGCCTGGCATTTCTGTTGTTTGTCAAGCCACGGCCTTCATCTCCAGGCTGTATGGGGATTTGACCAATTGATGCCAGCACCTACCGGGATCCACTGGTGAGCACCACATAGGATCCACTCGCGAGCACCTAAAGGATCCACCCGCGAGCACCTACCGGGATCCAGTTGTCGGAATGGGTTAGCCCTCGAGCTCATCTAGCCATGACCTCTATCGGTCTACGGACCCAAATTGGAGGTCACATTTGTGGCAAGAAGGAGACTCAACGTGTTTCATTATCAGGATGTAATCGTCCGTCTGCGGCGCAACGAAGGCCGCCGACTCATTCAGGCAGCCCTGCGGATGGGCCCGCGCAAGATCGATGAGATTCGACGACTTGCGCTGGAAATGAACTGGCTGGATCCGGAAGCCGAGTTGCCGAGTCAGGAAGAGATTCTGGCTGCCCTGGAGGCCAGGAGAAAGCCTCGCCAAGCCCAAGCCTCAAAGGTTGAGCCGTATCGTGAGTTAGTTCTTGGCTGGGTTAAGCAGAAGATGGAAGCCCAGACGATCTGGAGCTATCTCAACAAAAACCACGGCTACACTGGCAGCCCATCTTCGGTGCGACGCTTCGTCCGGAAGCTTTCCGCGACGATTCCTGACCCGGTCGTACGGCTGCACTTCTCCCCTGGCGAAGTTGCCCAGGTCGATTTTGGCTCTGGCCCTATTTTACCTGACCCGGTGACCGGAAAGCCGCGCAAGACCCATTTCTTCGTGATGACACTGACACACAGTCGCCACCAGTATGCCGAAATCGTCTGGGACCAGACTGCCAGCACCTGGCTCCGGTGCCATCGCAACGCGTTTGAGTTCTGGGGCGGAGTGCCGACCAAGATCATGCCGGACAACCTGAAGGCCGCCATCATCCGGGCCTGTTACTACGACCCGCAGGTCCAAAGGAGCTACGGGGAGTTTGCCCGCGGTTACGGCTTTCAGGTATCACCGTGTGTGGCCAAAACTCCGGAACACAAAGGAACAGTGGAGTCTGGGGTGCGCTATGTAAAGCGCTCGTTCCTCAAAAGTCCTCGGACGTTCACCGGCATCGGCGATGCCAATCGCCAGTTGATGGAGTGGGTCCTGGGGGAAGCCGGAAATCGAACCCACGGAACGACCCATCTAGTTCCATTAACCGTGTTCGCGGAGGAAGAGAAGCCAGCACTCAAGCCACTGCCGGCGGAGAGGGTGGAGTTGGCCGTCTGGTCCACTGCCAAAATCCACCCTGACTGCCACGCGATTTTCCAGAAGTCGTATTACTCGGTGCCCTTTCGATTGGTGGGCAAACAGTTGGACTTGAGGGCTGGCGATTCTACCGTCATGTTGTTCCAGAATTTGGAGATGGTCGCCTGCCACCCACGCGCAACACGATCCGGCCAATGGCTGACCAACAACGACCACCTGCCTGAGGAGAAGATGGCCTACCTGAACCAGACCCCGGCATGGTGCAAGGAGCAGGCTACAAGGATCGGCGACTTTTGCGTCGAGTTCATCAGCGAACTCCTTGGTGATAAAGTCCTGGACCGTCTACGCGCTGCTCAGGGTGTCTTGCGGTTGGCCAAAAAATACGGCGCGAAGAGACTGAACAACGCTTGCCGCCGTGCGATTGCTTACGACAACATTCGCTATCACACAGTAAAGAAAATTCTGGAGCACGGGCTTGACCAGTTGCCGATGGACGAATCGGAAACCGGCCAGCTTGAGCTGCCCTTTGCCGCGCTCTCTCCGCGCTTCGCACGGCCGATGTCTGACCTGTTTAGCCCCTCGATGAACTAGAGGGCGCCGTGATTCCAAGCAACCGCCCGAGCCGAGCTCGGGCCAGGTCGCCACCTCGGCGGCCCTGTTTCGGCCGTTATCGCATCTAGTAAAATAAAGGAGAATTTAAGATGAATCTGACCCCTCAGTTAACCACCAAACTTAAGCAACTGCGCCTGTCGGGCATCCTGGACACCTTGGAAGTGCGGAACCGACAGGCCATTGACCAAAAGCTTAGCTACACCGAGTTCCTGATGCAGCTTGCCACCGATGAGGTAGATCGTCGGGAACAAAAGAAGCTGACGACCCGGCTCCGGCGGGCCAGTTTCCGGTCCAACAAAACACTGGAAGGTTTTGACTTCGACGCCCGACCACGCCTGAACCGGGCCCTGATCTACGACCTTGCAACCTGCTCCTTCATCGAGGAGAGGTCGAACGTGTTGATCGTGGGCCCGAGCGGCGTTGGCAAGAGTCACTTAGCCCAGGCGCTGGGCCACGTTGCCTGCCGCCGTGGCTACGACGTGCTCTATCTGAGCACGACGAAGATGCTCGCCCACTTGAACGCCGGCCGTGCTGACGGCAGTTACGAGCGCCGGTTCGCGAACCTGACCCGGGCAGACTTACTCATTCTCGACGATTTCGGCCTGAAAGCGCTCCGGCCACCGTCGGATGAGGACTTCCACGAGCTGATCGCGGAGCGGCACGAGCGCAATCCCATCATCATCACCAGCAACCTCGACTTTAACGAGTGGGGCCAGGCCTTTTCCAACCCGCTACTTGCCTCGGCAACGGTGGATCGCCTGCGGGACAATGCTCACTGCCTGGTGGTCGAGGGGGACTCCGGCCGGAAGCCCCGGGCGCCTTCGGATAGTTCGAGTGGAAAGAACGGTAGTAAAAGCAAGAGCCGAGAGTGACAACAGGACTCCCCAACACTCGGTAAAAATAATGGGTGGCCGAGAGCCAATTTCACTTTCGACAAAGTAGGGTGCAACGAAGTTCGGTTGCATGGTGGCGCCAAGATTGCATGGGGGTGCAAAACGATCCTCTGGATCCCGGTGGGCGCTCATGAGTGGATCCTTTAGGGTGCTCAATGACAGCCCGCAAAGTGGACCAGATCCTGGATGGCTGATCGGCCATTTTGATACGGCCGATTGGGCCAGGCAAGAAAATAGGACAGAGGATGCCTCGCTGCGAATCCCGCAACATGAAATTCCCGAAGCAACTGTGCATGCGAATCGTCGAGCCGGGCTGGAAAAAGACTATTCTTAGTGCTGCACTTCTCACTGTCTCGGCAGCCCCGGCTTTGGCGAAAAAAGACACACTACCGGCCGCCTCCGATTACTACTTGTCTTTCTCAGACGATGGTCGTCGAATCCTATGCCAGCGCAAAGAGGAAGTCTGGGTCTTCCAGCTCGAGCCACGCCGACAGATCTTGCACTTGACCGGCATTCCCTCCGAGGCTTGGACGACTCTGGACCCAAAGGGTCATCGACTGGCGGTGCGTGAACCCGAGGGCTCGCTTGCCGTCTACGATTGCCATACGGGAAAGAAGCTTTGGAAGCTTTCGCTTTCAGATCGATCAGCGACACGAATACTGTCTCCTGGGTTGGCCTTCAGTCCCACCGGCAGCAAGTTGCTTTATCTCAGCTCTGACAAGGGAATCCTTTTAGATGCCAACAAGGGACGGACGCTGCATAGCTGGTCCTGGCCAGAGTCGACATATTACCAGAACGCCTTCTCTCCCGACGGCAAAGTCTTATTCCACGGTAGCACCAGCAGTGTCCAGGCACTTTCCACAAGCTCCGGCGCGTCGCTGGCCACATTCCGAATTACCCAGCAGCTGATGATGGTGTCTTACGCAGAGAACGCTGCCCATGCGCTCTGTAATGGAGGTGACCTCCGGATTAGCTATCCTGGCCTGCAGCGGCTGGCCTCCGAGTACCCTGCTCCGCAAGCCCGAGCAGACGGACAGCTGCATTGGCGGCGCACGCCGGCGGGTCTTGAGGTGCTCAATCGGGACAAAGTTGTCTATCGCGGCCCGTTGGATCACAGGGTATCCTGGTGGACCCTTTGTGGTGGGTTCCCCATCAGTTCTACCAGAACGAAAGAGCTAATCGGACTCTTTGCCGAGAACGGCAGTGTCATTCCGGGTGCGACCAAAGGCTTCAGTTATGTCCATGGAACCCGATTTGCCTATGTCGACTCGAACAATCAGTTTGTCGCATACGACATGCGGGACGGCAAAAGGCTCGGAGCAGTGCAGACATTAAAGACACCCAACTCGTCGCCGCGAGGTGGAAAACTGGCTGCACTGACAAAAGACGGGATCGTGATTTTCGACGCGGTTCGCTCTCTGCAAGCCGGGCGGCTCGTAGTTTCAGGAGAGGCCCTGTAGGATGCTCAACGTGGCAGCCGGTGCCAAGTTTCGATTCGGAGGTGTACTTGCCGAGAATCTGAAAGGCCAAGGCACGGACAGGATCTCGACCAAAAGACACGGAACGACCTGGGGGATCGGCTTAGTCCTGTTCCGATCTCGTTACCGTTGCTCCAGGCGAATCTTAGTTGAAGCTGCTCACCCATTACCTTGAAGGCCAGGCAACCTCGAGTTTCCGGCTGTTGAAATGCCTTAAAGACCAGGGGGACAGCCTGGAGATGGGCGGCTACGGCGGAGTCGGCCGTTACTACTGGGCTCTGGCGGCCGCCAACGGGCGCATTGCCTGGGCCAGCGACGAAGATTACTTCATTCACTGGGCACCGCTCGAGGAGTTTGACCTGCCCGCCGACATCAAACTGCCCGAGAACCTACCGGACCCGACCTTGTAGACGGCAGTCGTCAATCAGAACCCTATCGGGTGACGGGAACGCCGAGCAATTCTCGGATCCTCCGGAATTTTTCGGCAAAATCGGAGTAGCTACCCCACCAGTCCTCCGCCTCTTCCAGAGCGAATAGGTCGGCGATACTCTGGCCCTCAAGGTTCTTCCGAGCCGGATCAGCCCCGTAATCGAGCAACATCTGGTAAGGCTCCAGTTCGGTGCATCCGAGGGCGAAAAAATGGTGTAGCGGCGTGGCCCCAAGGTCATCGACCCCGTTGACGTCCGCCCCGTGGTCGAGCAGATACTCCAAGATGGCGGGCTGGCGACCGGACACCAAATGCAGACACTGCAAGCCCCTGGCACACCTGGCATTCACGTCGGCGCCCGCTTCCACTAGCAGGCGGCAGCATTCTAACCTCGCGGCCTCGTCGTGATCCCGGCGCTCGCAACAGGGCGGGATCACCCAGGCCACCGTTGCCAAATGTAGTGGCGTTCGACGGTCGTGGCTCCGCGCGTCGGGATTGGCGCCGGCTTTCAGCAGGCGCTCGACCTGCCGATGCAAACCCACATGGGAGGCTAAGTGTAGGGCTGTCTCACCTGAAGCCAGGGCCGCTTCCTGATCAAATCCCCTTCGGATGCAATTCTCCAGTCGCGCCAGCTCCTCACTC
Source organism: Vulcanimicrobiota bacterium (assembly GCA_019637395.1). GTDB lineage: Bacteria > Vulcanimicrobiota > Xenobia > Xenobiales > JADMJV01 > JADMJV01. The sequence continues at coordinate 70,049 of JAHBVR010000005.1, read as the reverse complement.
ATCACCGCCTCGTGCACCGGGAACTGGCCGGGTCGAAAATGCTGAAAAAAGAGCCGAAGCATGGGTAGTGACTTCTCCGGTCAGGTCCTAAGCCCTGGACCGTGGCCTCGTTTCCACGCTCGCCCTGTAGTCACGAGATACACTGGGTCTCAGCTAGGTGTGGCAATCGATTTCTGATAGCGTCTACATACCCAGCTAGAGGCTCCGTGAACTGCCTGGGGAAAAATCCAGGATGCGCAATTTGCTCGCCCTCTGGGTCTTACTCTCCCTGACCGCCGGGGCGCTACCCTCATCGGTAGAACAAGCCCTTTGCCAGCCAGGACCGGTCGAAATCTTGTCGTTAAACCCGCCTCGCTTGCACTCGCCCGAGAGCACGAGCTCAGCCACATTGCTTTTCCCTGTATCGCGGCCGGAGTCTACGAATTTCCGGGCGACCTGGCGGCGCGTATTGCGGTCGAGGAAGTTCAGGCCTTCATGGCTGCCCACTCTAATCCCCGGCACGTGACGTTTTGCTGTTTCCAGGAACAGGATTTAGAGCACTATCGGGCAGCCCTCACTTATGCCTGATCCGCAAGAACCGCCTCCTGAAAGTGTTGGCAATGACCAAGAGGGGCTTGACCTACCGGACTTTGTGGCTCACCTGCTCAACGCGGTCGCCAACGCTGGAACGCGGCATTGGCTCCAGTCCGGGGCCAGTCTGGGAGACAGAATCGTCGACGAGATCGCAGTAATGACGGGGTTCTTTGCAGCATGCGATCCAGAAGGACAAGAGGTTATCCGCTTGATCAACAAGCGGTCGGAAAGTATCTATGCTTGCCTGGCCCGGGCGGAAGCCGGCATTTCCCAGACTACCGACGACCTCCGTTTTCTGGAGCGAGCCCGAACATAGCTCAACTCTCCGGCGGCGCCACTTCGAACAGTGCCCAAACAGTGACCTGACTGTGCGGATCGCCCTCCCAGGCCCCAGGGAGCAGTGCCTGGGCGAGCCTGGCATCCTCAAGCGAAAGCAATCCATTATCACCGGTCCGCTGAGCAATAGGTTCGAGAGCACCCTGCCACCGTCCGCAGTTCAGCAAGGATGATGTCCAAGTTTCGTCAGACAGGTCATATCCAAGCAGGGTAAGCCGCGAGTGCGCGACGGACCCATTCGTGCCGGAAGCGTCGGTAAACAACAGATAATATTCATCAGGATTTGGAGGTGGGAGCAACCCCTTGTTCTCTCGCTCCCACAACTCATCGAGCGTGCTGATCGGGCAGTTCGCGTCCAGACAAGGGTTGCACGATGAGTCGATGGTTCGGACCTCCCGCAAGTGCGTCAGGCCAACAAACTGAATGTAGCTGTTCCATCCAGGGTCGCCGGCGCGGAGGACCTGCCGTTTACTGAGCCACAACTGTCCCATTTCACTGGCTCAATTTTGGTCGGCCTTGGGAGAGCGGATGACCGACTTATGCGCCCCCATATATTCGTGGCTGCTGACTCCCTCGGTGTCAGGCACCAGCTTCAAGCCTACGCTGGCGAGGGCGTCCAGCAGGTCCATAGCGGTGATATCCTCGTGGCCGCACAGAGAAAGCTCATCGGCAAGCCACTGGGCTCGACCGAGTTGCGAATCTGGTATTTGACCTTCGTCATCGGTATTCATCCGACAGAGCTTCTCGGCGTGCGTGCGCCTTCCCGCGGTCGTTTACTCAAATTCGATAGCCAGGTCGGACCGGCAACTCATCATCATGGTTCCACGAATTGTGGCGATGAGAGTAAGGGCGGGTCTTGAGCGGTGAATTTCAGCAACCTGGGCCTTCCATTCTCGATGAAGGCCAACACATTAACCCAGGATGGACAGGAAGGACCGGGAATGAATGTACGCCGGAGAAATTCGGGCCTTTCGCTACGAGGTATGACCTTGCAGAGCCGCACCTTCAGGACGGCAGCTTTGTTCGGAATGATGTCAACATCCTTCGCGTGTATGAATTCCAGTTGATCCAAGCTGCCAGCGGCAGCAAATCCCTGTTCCTGCAACATTCGTTCCAGGTTGAACAGAAGCTTCGACTCCAATACATCGCCCGAATCTTCTCGATAGCCCTCTCGCTGATGGGAGACCTGTTCGGTCGAAATCTGATGACCGCTGGACGGCTTAAAGCGGATGACGGTGTCGCACCGCGCTGGTGAGTAACCCATAGGGCCTTTACCCTGGAATTTTGACCACAGCCGCTGCTCCCAGGTCTCGGCTTCGCGGGCATCGACTGCTGCCGTGGCCTTGCCATCGAAGAGAACCGACAGGTCGCCCTCGCACCATTGCACCAGAACACGGATATCAAAACCTTGTTGGATAGACTGAACGACGCCTGACTGACTCCAACCGATAGTTACGACATCGCCCCCTTCGCGAATGTACCAGAACGGCTGGGGCAATGTGAATCCGCGAGCAGAGGGATACAGAAAGAGAGGCCGGCTGGGCGCAGCTAATAGCCAGTGCCATTCTTCACCGCTCACGGCTCTATCCGTAACGCGGTCGGGATCTGTGTCAAGATACGGTCGCCCGGTATGTTCCAGCGGGTCCGAAAATCAGCCACCAGTTGGGCCACCACCTCTTGTTGCTTCTCCGTGTAACTCTCCTTGCCGTCTCCCTCGCTCACCAATTGAATGATAATCGACCGTTCCTCAAGCGCGGACCGAGCCTTTTGACCGCCAGGCCAGGCAGCCCAGCGTTCGTCCACCATCTGCACGAATCGCCCATCTCTACCCACAACATAGTGCGCTGACATTCGCGGCTCCCTGTCGTTGATCAGATGCTCTTCGGCTTCGTCCAGTGACTTCGTGTTGCTCGGTCGCAGGAGCACGGTGTCGACTTTGGCAGCCAAGTTGCGAACATCCCAGTTGGGCGAGCGACGGTAGCGCGTTCCGGGAAAGCCCAGCACGGGCAGCGGTTGATGAATAGCTAGCCAACGCCGAACTTCTTTTTGCACTTGCGAATCATCTTCCAGCAGCGAGCCGGCGGCAGCGTGGTTATTTGGGCCGAGTTCGAAGGGAACTCCGTGGGTCGGGTCTCCCAGAAATAAGGGCATTCCGGTATAAAGGCTGTTCTCACAGGTTCTACCGTATGCGGGGTCCCAAAAACAGCAAGACGGTCTTCTACCGATGATCTCGAAAGGGCCCGGTATTTCGTCAAAATAGGCCGCCAGGTTGGGAGCCGGATCGATGCACACAACCCCACCGTCGCGCCGCCAGGCCAGGGGAGACCGATCCCCGAGACCGATAACCGTCAGCTCGTTTCTTTTGGTCGTCCAATCGTTTCTGCTCGTCGGAATCTCCCATCCAGCGCGCTCGCGAGTCCAGGCTTCATCAGCCTCCAACTCTTGGGGGGAGCGGGCGTGGCTCACCGCGCAGTTGTATCCGATTCGCGCCAAACCGAAGCTTCCGCATCTCCGTCCTCGGCGACCAGCAAAACATGGCCAAGAACACGATTCTCGGACTGGAACAACTCGGGCTCGCCCGCCGCCAAGCTGGATAGCATCAGGAAAATAAGCAAAGTAATGCGCACGGCTCGCTCCTTAAATCTTCCAAACATCGGCCGGTGGACTGGGATTCATATTCGGCTCGTCAAATACAACCCATTTCGATTTCCCAAGGGTGAAGCCGTAGAGTTCGTCCATACCAAGCCAGCCCTCGAAACAGACCGTCAGATGAAGCCGCTGACCCCCGGAGTCTCGCGGCAATCGATAGCACCACATCTCACGGTCGCCCTCGAAAGAAATGGCGGGTGGTGGTCCGAAAGCGGCTAGCACCTGGTCGCGTTTGCCGTTCCCCACGGTAATTTTACCCGTTCCGTCCGTGACAGCGTTTCCATAAACAGTGTCTCCAACAAAAGGCTCCACCTCATCTTGCAGGCTGAGGTTGCTGGTCAGACGCGGCAGTGGCTCAGGCTCAAGGTCTCTCAGGAAATCGCCATTACAGATAATCGCGCAAAGAGAGAGCAAGGCTATCGACCAGCGCAGGTTCTGCATTCCGCTTGCGTTCTCCAAATCGCTCGGTAATTCTTGCCGTCCTCAGAGCCATGGCAGCGGTCCGGGAGGGCCAAAGATCTTGTTTCCGTGCCGGTGGTGCCCCGTCTGCCCGCGCGTCCCGGAGTGAGGCAAGTAGATCAAGACTCCTGTCTCTGTGTCGATGAGGACCCTGGGCGTGTGAGGCGGCATATTCGGGCAAATGTTTTCGCCATGCAAGTAGGCCAGTTGCCGCCGGTCCTGCAGGTCCGGATGGGGGCGGACCCACATCCCCTCTATGCGCGCCACAAGCTTGCTTTTGCTCTTTGGAAACCCCGGAGCTTTCAAGATGCTGGTCCGGTCCTCGTCCGACAGGATGTTCGTCACCGGTTCACGACGATAATGCAGCTCCAACTGTTCCACCAGCAGCCTGTCCCTCCGAACCTGCAGCGCAGGCAGCGGTTTGAATGCAGCGATCTCCGACTCCAGGCGCAACCTTTCTTCGGGGTCGCCACATAGATTTTTCGCGCGGCGCCAATACTCGAGGGCCTTCGACCCGCCAACCAGTGCGGCCGCTCGGGCCGCCTGCTCACACTGTCGCCAATCCGCTCGAGGAGGAAGGGGAAGCAGCGTTTGCAAGGTTTTCTGGGCACGCTTCCTTGCTCGCGCTTCACGACGGCAGTCGGAGCACTGAACAGGAACGGAGTCAACGTAGAACTTCAGAGTCTCGTACCAAAACCGCTGCTCCTGACCGCTGAAAACATAATCCCTGTCACACGTCCCACAAGTGCGCGTCTGATCCCAGAAAGCATGGATCGGGCCCCCCAGTCCGCAATTTTGCTGATCGGTATCTGCTTTAAGTGCTCGACCTTCCCGCAGGCATTCAGGACAGACCATCCATTTGCTCCATCCGTCCAGAACCCAGTTAGCATCCGGTTCTCCGGGAGCTGACTTTCCGCACAGGTAGCAGTAGGTAGGGAGCTTTTTCATCCGACGATCTTAATCAACTCGGCGAAATTGGTCAAAGTGCTTGTGACTTAGATCATGCCAGTGTGGAAACAGCTTCTCAAGCCGCGCACCGCGGGCATGACCGGCCCCAGGCAGTGCAGGCAGAATCGACGTTCAGGCTCCTGCACTATTTGCAACCCGCCGCAAGACGGACAACTCTCTCCCCAAGGCGGTGGGACTTGCTTCTTGGTCGGAACGCCGGAGATCGTGCAGTCCATGCAAACAGCGGACGCAGGAGTAATGCACAACTCTCCCCCACAGGCCGCGCACTCGTCTGAATTCCGATGCAGTGTTTGGCCCAGGAACTCAAGATGGGCGGCGACGGATGCCAGCAGGGATCTCAGGCATAGCGCTTGGTCATCCTGGCGACTTCCGCCAGAATTTCGGCCGAATCTTCCGACCAGCCCATCTCCTCCAGAGCACAGGCGTAGGTGTAATCCGCTCGTTCCAGGGAGTCGATCTTACGGTTCTTAGCGGAATGCTCGGCCAGTAAATGGGGCGTGTTCAAGGCTTCCTCGTAGCGCTGGTGGTGGATTCAACTTGCGTCCAACGCACAGATTTCAGGTCGAACTGTCCCGCCACTAGGAATGCATCAGGCCGTCCTGGGTCCAATGCGGTTCCAATCTGTTTTTTGATCTGTTCGTGCCGTAATCTATCGTCTGCTAGCAGGGTGTTGCCCAACCCCGTACGAAAGCTGAATTATCAATAAGCTTGGGGGTGACCCGTGCGGGGCCATGTCGACCGTCAGTCCAAGATGTTTTCTTACAGGGTTGTCCCTGAGGAACGGGTTCCGAAAAATCATCCGCTCAGGCGAATCAAGGCCGACGTTGAGAAGGTCCTGTTTGAGATGTCGCCGGAGTTCGAAGCGCTTTATTCTTCGACTGGCCGCCCGTCCATACCGCCCGAGACCATCATGAAGGCAATGCTGCTGATTGCGCTCTACACGATCCGCTCGGACCGGCAGTTTTGCGAGCAACTGGATTACAACATCCTGTTCCGCTGGTTCCTGGATATGTCGATGGATGAGGCCAGCTTTGACCACACGTGTTTCAGTAAGCTTCGACGCCGCATCAAGGACGATTCCATTGCACTCAGCTTCTTCGCAAAAGTCGTGGAAATGGCCAAGAAGCGCGGTCTCCTCTCCGATGACCACTTCACGGTCGACGGCACACTGATCGAGGCGTGGGCGAGCCACAAGAGTTTCCGGCCCAAGGATAACTCCGGCGACAAGCCGGACGACAAAGGTGACGTTAACTATCGTGGTCAGAAACGGACGAACGATACTCACCAGTCGACCACAGACCCCGAAGCGAAGCTAATGCGGAAAGGCCCTGGCAAAGAAGCCAAGCTCAGTTACGGCGCCCACTGTCTGATGGAAAACCGTAACGGTTTGGTTGTAGGGATGTTGGTGACCACGGCCACCCAAACCGAAACCTCGGCGGGCGAAGAACTGGTCACCTCTTGGCTTTCGGCAGGGGGGACGATGGAATCTCTCGGAGCCGACAAAGGATATCATACGTGCGGATTCGTAAAATTTCTCCGCGGCCTCGGAATCGGTCCACATATCGCGCAGATTGCTGGTCGCCGAACGCCGGGCCTGGACCGTCGAACCACCCGCCACAAGGGCTACCAAATGAGCCAGATGCGTCGCAAGCTTGTCGAGGAAGTCTTCGGATGGGGCAAAGTGATCGGTGGTATCCGAAAGTCTCGGTTTGTTGGCCGCGTCAGAACCAGCTTGGCAACTCTCATCACCAGTGCAGCTTACAACCTGTTACGCATGACAAGGCTGGCGGCTGCATAGGTAACGGTCGTCGGGCCGAAGACCGGTGGATCGAAAGAAACGTCGATTTGACGCCATTTAAGGGTGGTATGGCACGATTTAGGGCCATTACCTCAAGAATGGCCTGAAGTGAGAGAACACGACGCCGCCGTTATCATTAAGGGGGTATTGGGCTCGTTTGAGCTGTTTGGCCCACCCTGTTAGCCCTCTGCGCAAGATTTAGTTGTTTTACATATTGTGAAACTTGTTTCCTGACCATTGAATTCACTCGAAGATTTGTTCACTCAGACGAATGTCTAAAGCAAAACTGCAGACATTCATCCAGCTTGCACGAAGGAGCCACTATCGGGGAGCAGAAGCCGCCATGCAGTGAAATTTAATTTCCTCAGGTTTGCCTTTGCGTTTGTCCTGGCCGCCGCGGTTTGGGGTTATTTCCTCGACCTGGAATGCCTGCTCAATCGCTGCGATCACACCCGGGTAACGAGCGCCACCCACGGCCAATGCGCCAGCCCGGTCATCTTGCCGGACGGCGCCAGCCCACCCGTGGTGTTGCCAGAATTTGCGCTTCCGCCCGCTTTGGCCGACCTGGTCGCGTGGGCGGCGCCCATCCCTCAAGTAGCCGCCTACTCTCGGTTGCATCCGCCCCCTGAGTTCTTGTTTTCGCGCGAAGCCAGTTCGCGCCGTGGTCCTCCCCTGTCTGCCCTGAGCTGAAACCCAAATTCGCTTAGGAGGCAACCGTGCGTCCCTTGGTAGGACTCTTTTTCGTCCTGCTCGGTTGGAATGCGGCGGCTCAAGCCCCGCCGTCCCCTATCTGGACCCCGGAAACCGTCATGCGTCAGGCAGCCGAAAGGCTTCCCTCGGTGCAGGTGGCCCGGGCTTTGCTCCAGTCCGCGCAGGCATATGCCGGCTCTATCGGAGCCCAACCCAACCCGGCCCTGAGACTTTCCGCCGTGCGCGGTGTCCCGGTCGAGGAAGCCAACGCTCTGGTTTTCAAATTCGAGGTCGCCGGCCAACCCGGCTTGCGCGAGCAGTCGGCCGAAAGCGCCGCCGAGGCCCGCAGTGAAGAACTGATTGCGGAAAAGCGTGTGGTGGCTCTCAAAACCGGCCAGGCGTTCTACAGCTATTGGGAAAAATTCAACGTTCAGCAGGTGGTCGACACCCGCGTTCAGCTGGCGCAAGAATTGGAGAGAAGTTCCTATCGGCGGTTAAGCGTCGGCGAGATCTCTCAGAACTCTTACCTGCGCTCGCAGTTGGAACTGGCCAAGGCTCGCGCCGACCTTGTCACCGCCCGCGTGGAGGCGGAGCAGGCCCGTGGTTTACTCAACCTGTATCTTGGCCGGGGAGTGGAAGAGCCGCTGCCTGTCGAGGCGGCCTCTGTGCCTCTCCTGCCGAGCACCAACCGGCCAACCGCCACCCTCCCCGAATTGCAGGCGGGACTGGCGGCTTTGCCCGAGGTCGACGCGCTTCGCCACGACGCCAAGTCCCAGGACTACCAGACGGAGCTGGCGCGGCGCGCCAACTCGCCGGACCTGATGGTGCAGCTTTATCGCGACCGTTTCGGCCCGACCGACGTGCAAGCCGTGCAAGTGGCCATCAATATTCCCCTTTGGGACTGGGGCACAGTGGCCGCTGAGGTGGGACGCCGCGAAGGACTGGCCGAGGCCGCCCACGCTCGCGTAGCCGAGCGCCAATTAGTTCTGGAACAAAAGGCGATGGAAACCTGGAAGCGCTATCAGGGCGCGCTGGAGCGCGAGAAAATCCTGGGCGAGCAGGCTACCCATTTCGCCAAACTGTCGGGTGATGCCCGCCGCGCCTATGACGCCAACCTGATGACCTTGCTGGAGGTATTCGACGTGCAATCCTCGTTCCGCCAGGCCGTTCAAGCCTATATCACCGCCCAGGCCGACGTAGCCCGAGCCGCTTTGGAAATCGGAGCTCTGCGTAAGGACGGCTTTTTCGAGGAGGTATCCCGTGTCCAGCCTTAGGCACTTTGCGCTGCTCAGCGCTCTGACTCTATGGTCCTGCGGTGCACCCAAAGGCGAACCCGGCAAAACTCCCAGTCCTTCGCCAACCCACGCATCAGAAAAACATGAGCACGGAGGGGAAGGCGAAATAACACTTTCACCCGAGCAAATCCGAATTGCTGGAATCGCCAGCGAAGCGATCAGCAGTCGCGACTTCAAGTCCAGCAACAAACTGCCGGCTACCATTGTGGGTGACCCCGACCGTGAAATAAAAGTATCGGCTCGCGTAGAGGGCATCGTCGAGCAGTTGAATGTCCGGGTGGGCGACACCGTGGAGGCCGGACAGGTGCTGGCCGTCATCAGCAGTCCTGAAGTGGCGCGGATGCGTTCAGAATACCAGACACAATCCACCTCCACTCGGCTGGCCCGCGAGAACCTGAATCGGCGTCTGAAACTCAACCGCATCGGAGATACCGTGCGACGACCCTACGAAGAAGCTCAACGCGAAGTCTCCCAGGCCCGCGTTCAGATCAACGCCGCCCAGGCCAATCTGGAGCTGAATCGCAGCAAGCTGTCCCGCCTGGAAGATCTGCTCAAAGACGGCATCGCTTCCAAACAACAGACTGAGGAAGCGCGCGCCGTCTACCGCGAAGCGCTGGCCAGGCTAGAGCAGGGAAAACTGGAGGAACAAGTGGCTCTGACCCATCTGGCGCGCGAGCAACGGCTCAAAGATACCGGACTACTGGCCGACAATGAGGCCTTTCAGGCGGAGGTCGACCTGCGCAAAGCCGAGCAAGCGCAGCGCGTGGCCGCGGAAGTGCTCAGCGACCTCGGCGCCGACCCGGCCCGGGCCTCAGGTGGCCTGCCCCTCAGGACGCCCCGTCGGGGTGTGGTGACGGCCCGACCCAGGGCTCAGGGCGAGCACGTGGCTGCTGGCGACCCCGTGGTCACCGTACTTGATTCCGACCACGTGTGGGCATGGGTCGATCTACCACCCGAACTCGTGACCCAGGTCAAGCTGCATTCAGTAGTCCAGGTCAGAGTGGACGCCATCCGCGACCGCACCTTCGAAGGACGTCTCACCTTTATCAACCCCGAAGTCGACCCTGACACCAAGAAGCTGCGCGCCCGCCTGGAGATGCAAAATTCCAGCGGCCTGCTGCGGCCCAACATGTTCGCCCAGGTTACCCTCCCTCTGGGTCAGCTGCGTCGCGTGCTCAGTCTACCCGCCGAGGCAGTCATGACCATAGAAAACAAACGCGTGGTTTACGTCCAAGAGGAACCAGGCCATTTTGAACGCCGGCCAGTTGAAGTCGGGGAAACCTCCAAAGGTTGGGTGGAAATCAAGTCGGGTTTGAAGGCCGGCGATCTGGTGGTGACTCGCGGAGCCCTGGCCCTGCAGGCGGAAGATCTGAAAGCCTCCATGGGCGAAGGAGGGCATCAACACTGATGTTCGAGCGCATCCTCTACGAGGTGATCCAGCGTCGCGGAGCGGTGATTCTGGTGACTTTGATTCTGGCCGTAGTCGGCGCTTTCAGCCTGACGCGCCTGCCCATCGATGCCGTTCCCGACATCACCAACAACCAGGTGGTCATCAACACCTTGTGTCCGGGACTCGCTCCCGAAGAGGTGGAAAAGCAGGTGACCTTTCCCCTGGAGACTGCCCTCTCCGGTATCCCCGGCCTCGAGAGCACCCGTAGTCTTTCTCGCAACGAGTTCTCGCAGGTCAGCGCCGTCTTCTCCGAAGCCTCCAACATCTATTTTGTGCGCCAGCTCGTGTCCGAGCGGCTCTCTACGGTCCGCGACCGCCTGCCCGCCGAGGCCGAGCCGAGCCTGGGCCCTATCAGCACCGGGCTGGGAGAAGTGGTCATGTGGGTGGTCGAGCTGGACGCCCCTGACCAGCCTTTTAAAACGCCCGAGGGGCGTCTGCTCGGTTCCCCGGAAGAGCGCGCCGCTTACCTGAGGGAGATCCAGGAGTGGGTCGTTCGGCCCCAGGTCCGCAACGTGCCGGGAGTGGCAGACGTCGACTCGATAGGGGGTTACAGCCGTCAGTTTGTAGTCGAGGTCGATCCCGACAAGCTTTCCGCCCTGGGAATCCCCATGGACACGCTGGTCACCGAGCTGGAAAAAAACAATCAGAACGCCGGCGCGGGCTACATCGAGGTGCAAGGCCGGGCGCTCAACGTCAAGGCTCTGGGTCGCCTGCACAAAGAGTCGGACATTGCCAGGGTGGTCATCGGCGAGCGTCACGGCAGTCCCATCCGAGTCAGCGACGTAGCTCGGGTGAAGTCCGGGCGGGACCTGCGTATGGGCTCGGCCACTCAGAGCGGCAGCGAAGTGGTGGTGGGAACCGCCTTCATGCGCATCGGCGAAAACAGCCGGCTGGTGGCCCAGGGCGTGACCGAAAAGTTGAAAGAAATCGAGAGCAGCCTGCCGCGCGGAGTGCGCACCAAAGTGGTTCTCAACCGCATGCAACTGGTCGACAGCACCATCAGCACCGTCAAAAAGAACCTGGCCGAAGGTGCCATTCTGGTGGTGGTGGTGCTCTTCGCCATCCTGGGCAACCTCCGGGCCGCTCTCATTGTGGCCACCGCCATCCCTCTGTCCATGCTTTTTACCGCGATGGGCATGGTCAGCCTGAAAATGAGCGGCAACCTCATGAGTCTGGGAGCGATCGACTTCGGCCTGATCGTGGACGGTTCCGTCATTATCGTCGAGAACACGGTGCGCGTGCTGGCCGAGCGCGAAGAAGAAAAGGGCGAGCCGCTGACGTCCAAAGAGCGGCTCAAAGCCGTCTACGACGCAAGCTGTAGTGTGCGCAACGCCACCGCCTTTGGTGAGGCCATTATCATCCTGGTCTACATCCCTATTCTCTTTCTGACCGGAGTGGAGGGCAAGATGTTCCGGCCCATGGCCACCACCGTGATTCTCGCTCTGGCCTCCGCCTTTGTATTGAGTCTGACCTTTATTCCGGCCATGGTGGCGGTGGGAATGCCCAAACGAGTGGTGGATAAAGAACCCGCCTTGCTGGGCTACCTGCGCGAGCGCTACGTCTGGCTGCTCGACTTGCACCTCAAGTTCCCGGCGCCGACGCTGCTTCTTTCGGCGGTCTGTCTGGCGCTGGGCCTCTGGCTCTTTGGCCGGCTCGGCCAAGAATTCGTGCCCACGCTGGACGAAAAGAACCTGGCGATGCAGGCGATTCGACCCCCAGGCACCGGCGTGGAGCATTCCACCGAACTGCAGCGTAAGTTAGAGAAACTCATCGAAGAATTTCCCCAGGTCGATCGAGTCTTTTCTAAGAGCGGCACCGCCGACCTGGCCGCTGACCCGATGCCACCGAATATTTCTGACACTTTCATCATGCTCAAGCCGGCCGGCGAGTGGCCCGACTCAAGCCTAGAGAAATCAAAACTAGTGGAACAAATTGAAGAAAAGGTCAGCCTCCTGCCCGGTCACAGTTTCGAGTTCACTCAACCCATCCAAATGCGCTTTAACGAACTAGTCTCGGGCGTGCGCGGCGACGTGGCAGTCAAAGTCTTCGGTGATGACTTTGCGCAGTTGACCGAAGCCGCCGGTAAGATCTCAAAAATCCTCGAGAAAGTCCCCGGCGCCCAGGACGTGCGAGTGGAACAAGTATCGGGCCTGCCCTCGCTCAGCATCATCCCCAATCGCGACATTCTGGGCCGCCTCGACCTGAACGTGGCCGGACTCCAGTCAGAAATCGCTACCGCCATCCGAGGACGAGAGAGCGGCTTTATTCTCGAGGGCGATCGACGCTTTCCCATTGTGGTGCGCCTCAGCGAAAGTCGTCGGGCCGACCCGAGTGCTTTGGGACAACTTCCCATTCAGTTGCCGCGCAAGGCCGGACCCGAGAATGAGCAGAACGAGCAAAATTTCGTGCCCCTCTCCAGTCTGGCCGAAATCAGCCTGGAGGATGCCACCAACCAGGTTAGCCGGGAGAACGGCAAGCGCCGGGTAGTGGTGCAATGCAACGTGCGTGGCCGGGACCTGGGCGGATTTGTGGAAGAAGCCCAGCGTGCCGTGGCCGCCGACTATCAGTCTCCCCCGGGCACATACCTGGCCTGGGGCGGCCAGTATCAGAACCTGAAGGAAGCCAAAGAGCGGCTGATGCTGGTCGTTCCCGTTTGCCTGATGATGATCCTCATCTTCCTCTACGCCTCCTTTCGCTCCGTCAAGCTGGCCCTGCTGGTCTTCGTGGGAGTGCCGCTGGCCCTACCCGGGGGCATCCTGGCGCTCTGGCTCCGCTCCATGCCCTTCTCTATCTCGGCCGCGGTCGGTTTCATAGCCCTCAGCGGAGTGGCAGTGCTCAACGGTCTGGTGCTGGTCACCTTCATCGAGGAATTGCGCCAGGAATACCCATTGCGCCCGGCCGTGAGCAAAGGGTGCTCGGTGCGCTTCCGGCCCATCTTGATGACGGCTCTGGTAGCCGCCCTGGGTTTCGTGCCCATGGCTTTGAGCTCCGGCACCGGGGCCGAAGTGCAACGACCGGTAGCCACCGTGGTCATCGGCGGACTTGCCACCACTACCCCGCTGATCCTCTTCGTCTTGCCCAGTCTCTACCTGCTGATGCTGCGCGGCAAGCGCGAGCACTCACCCGACTTCACTAAGGAGAAACCCGAAGTATGATGGACTTCCAGGAATGCTTCCAACACTTCCAGCCGGATTCCCGAATCCTGGATGTGGGCTGCGGAATTGGCGACTTGAGCTCGCAGATGGCCCGCTGCGTGCCCCAAGGACAGGTACTCGGAGTCGACAGTTCATACCAGGACATCGTGCTGGCCGGCCGGCGTTTCGCCGGACAGGCCAATTTACGCTTCCGGGCCGCCGACGCACGCACGCTGCGTTTTAAGGAAGAGCCCTTTGACTTTGTGGTCTCGCGCAGCTGCCTGCACTATCTCGAGAGGCCTGGTCAGTCTTTTCCCGTCATGGCGCGTCACTTGCGCCCTGGCGGCAGCCTCCACGCCTGGTTTCCAGGTCAAGGTCATGCTGCCGAAATCAACCAGACCTTGAACTTCCTGCTGGGCAGGCCGGATTGGAGCAATCACTTCCGTGATTTTCGGCCGCGCGGAGTTCTTGTAACTCCCGCCGCCTGCTCACCCTGGCTGGCCCACGCGGGACTTCGTAAGAACGACTGCCGCCTGATCCCCAAGTCGCGAAATCTTCATCCAGTGGCTGACGTGGAATTGGAGCGACTATTGGGAGCGTCTACCGCAACAACGCTGGCAGGACTTCACCGCAGATTTCCTGGAGCTTTACCGTCGACGCAGAACGCTGGCTACCGGGCGGAGCTGGTCTGGTTGGCTCTGGATGCGACCAAACATGTCTGAGATTCTCACGATTGGTTTCGAGCTGCCTATGCTATTCTGATCATCCTGAAGCTGGGCTTGGTCAGAGAGTCCGGCTGGGATTGGCTTGGCTTACTGCGCTGTTTTCGTAACTTGCCGATCGTTCTGGTGTCGGACCGCCTGGAAGAAAAATTACAGGTGTTGCGGGCTCGCGCAGACGACTACCTGGGTGAACTCTACGCGGCGGCGGAACTGCTAATGAGAGCCCGAGTCTTACTACGCCGCCGTCTCGGCACCAGGCAGCTGCGATGGGGCCTTTTCATTGTAGATTCGACAAAACGGGCAGTCCGCATGGCGGACGAGTGCCTTAAAACGACCGACCGCGAATTCGATTTGCTGGAGTACTTCCTGAGCCGTCCAGGTCAGGTGATCACCCGCGAACAATTGCAAAGCGAAGTGTTCCACCTCAAAATGCAGGTCCGGACCGGTCGAGTTGCCGGTGCTGCCTACTTTTCCAATCACCTGACCGGCCTGGACCTGCGCTCCCACCTGGTCTGCGCGCGCTCATGTGAGCATAGCGTGTGCGGCTGCCGTCCGCGTGCTTGACCTCGATCCATTTTCCGAATCCACCCGTTCCGGCCTTGGACGCCCGAAGGGGTGTCCCGCTCGCGGCGGCCCTGTCCAGCCCCTTGTGATCGCTACTGGATGCTGCAGTGGGCGGTTTGCGAGAACCAAGCCGCTGCTCACGTTATAGCTATCCAATGGCGACCCCCATCCCCCAGCCAGCTCTTTTCCGCCCACCGAGGGGGCCGCGGAAGCAATTGCCACCACCGCCGCCCGAACTCCCAGAGGCCGAGCACTCCGCACGGTCAGGTCCTCAGCCCCCCGTTGTTCGTCGCGCTGGGAACTCTCATAGGTAAAATACGGGCAGACGGGTGCCAGAGATTTCTCAGCGCGATTTGCACAAGCTTTTAGACAATCCGCTGCCAGGCCGCGGATGGGTCGATGCTCGTCCGCAAGCAACGGCGCTACAAAGGCGAAAGCCTCCCAAAGCACCTTAAGGAACCTCTCGCGGACCTTGGGAGATGGATGGACCAGATCTTTGCCCCCGCCCTTAGCGCAGTGCGCGCACCCCGTGCAGCTGGTGCAGGCAGTGCACGGCATCGAGCCGGTACACCGCCTGCCGGCCGACGCCCATTGGCTGCCAGCGACGAGTGCGGCCACGGCGATCACCAGGATGATGGTCTTTCTTACCTCCCGGTTGTTTGGTCCAGAACTGGAAGTCGGTGCGACTGGGCCTTAATATTGTAAAACAAGTCCAAGCAATATTGAGAAGGCTTTATCAAAATAGATACTGAAAGTCCGAACTATGCAAATCCTGGTCGCAGGCGGCGGGCCCGTCGCCTTCCTCTATGCCCGTCTCTTCCTGGCCTCGGGTGCCCGCGTACAAATGTGGCAACGAGGCCGGGAAACAGAGTGTCGCTTCTCGCTGGAGACCGACTCGCCCCGGCATGCCCGCTGGACCGGGCACTTCCAGTTGCACAGTCGTGTCCACGGCGAGCAAGAGCTGTGGAGCGAGATAGACTGGATCGTCCTGGCCGTGCCCGCACCCGCCTACGGCTCCGTCTTCCGCTCTCTGACCACTCGGCGTCCCGATCTACTGGAGGCCGCCTGGTTGCTCCCTTCGGCAACCCTCGGCTCCTCTCTACAGCTCGAAGGAGCGAGCCGAATCGTCAGCCTTTCCTCGTTCTTCGCAGCCAGCAAACGCGTCCCCGGCGAAACCAGCCGCTTTCTGCTGCGCGGCCTCAAACGGCGGATCTATGCCGGGGCGACCGCCCCCGGTCTGGCCGCCCCCATCGCCGAGCTGCTGGCCCAAATCGAGGTCGAAACGAGCGAGTTACTCAACCCTCTGGCCGCCGAAGCCAGAAACATCGTCACCTACGTGCACCCTCCCCTGTGTCTGAACGAACACGCCCTGGGCTGGATTTTCCAACCCGGCCCTCCCAAGTACATGTACAAGCTCTATCCACAGGGCCCCATCACGCGCGAGGTGATGGAATCCATGCTGAGGGCCCACGAGGAAATCCAGTTCTTACTCGGCCTCCTGGGCGTCCGGCCGTTCAATTTGCTGGCCTTCCTGAACGACGACAACTATCCGGTTCTACCCGTATCGATAGACCCGCAGAAGATCGCCGACTTTCCCCGCCTCAGCTTCGAAGAACGCACTCTGCTCCTTTACATACGCTACGCCTCGCTGCTGATCGACCCCTGGAGCCAACCCGACGAAAACACTGGAAACTACCCGGATTTTTCCGCCGTGGCTATGCCCGCCTTGCATGAAAACGGCACGGTCCCTCGGGTTCCCCTGGAAGACTACCGCACCGCCCTGAACTACGCGCACCTCGGCCTGAAACTGGGAGTAAAAACTCCCGAAATCTCGCGACTCTGCCACAACTTCGAAAGCGCGCTGGCCGGCTGGGAGTCCCTCGCCGGGGCCTCGAGCCCGCACTCGCTGGCGGAATTCCACGCGGAAGCCGTCCGGCTGGCGGAACGGATAGCCCATGCCGCATAACTCGGGCATCGCCCTGGCCCTGGGCGCCTCGCTCTGCTTCAGCCTCATGAACGCCCTGGCCAAAGTCAGCACCCTCCCGCCCGGGGAGATCGCCTGTGCCCGAGGGGTGGTCGGGCTGGCCGTCGTGAGCCTCATGCTCGCCAGAAAAGGCGGAACATTCTGGGGAAAGCGCCCCCGCGTCCTGCTGCTCCGCGGCCTTCTCGGCGGCACTTCCCTGTTTCTGAACTTTACCGCCCTCTCGGGCCTGACGCTCGGGGATGCGAGCTTCCTGGCCCACAGCTCCAGCCTCATGGTGGTCTGCCTGGCTCACTTTTTCCTGGGCGAGCGCATGCCTCCGCGCTTCCACTTCCTGTTCGGGCTGGCCGCCCTGGGAGCGCTGCTGGTCATCAAGCCGGGGGCCGGCATCGCCCACGGCTGGTATGCGTTGGCCGGGCTGGGCGCGGCGCTGAGCGCGGCCGGCGCTTCTCTGTCCATTCGCAATCTCAGCAAAGACCACGATTCCCATCAAATCATGTTTGCCTTTATGGCGGCCGCGGCCGTGGTGCCGCTACCCTGGACCTGGTCGAATTTCCGCGTCCCGGGCCTTTGGGATGCCTGGGGCCTGGTCGCCCTGAGCGCCGTCAGCTACTTGGGCCAGTATTGGCTGACTCTCTCCTACCAGCACAAAGAGGCCGCCGTCGTGGCCATGACCCGATTTGCCGGGGTCGCCTTCAACCTCGCCCTGGGCTTCCTCGTCTGGAGGGAGATCCCCGACCTGGCTTCCGCCCTGGGGGGCCTGCTCATCCTGGGCTCCTGTATCGCTCTCTATCGTTGGGAACGACGGGAATCAGCGAAGGCCGGACGGGCTGGGTAGCTCCAGCAAGCCTTTCAAATGCCACTCGCGATCGGGTAAAAAGTGCGACCCGATCTGAATCTGCCACTCCCTCCCCGCCTTGGGTCCGATGACCTTGGATTGGCAGAGCTCTTCCACATAGCGCCATCGATCTTGCTGGCCGGAGCGGCGATGCTCGCTGGCCAGAGCGGCAGGCGCGAAATAGTGAAGGCCTTGCTCGGTCGAAATCTCGTTTTCCGCGGCGATCGCGTTGGCGTCCAGCGACCAGGATTCCATGCCAAAAAAACGATCCTGCTGGGCCAGGTAAGCCCAGGCCAGACAGTCGTCCTGCAGCCAGCACCCCCAGGGCGCCAGGCGTAAATCCCCCCACTGCCAGTGGCTTCCCCAGGCCTCTCCCTGGCAGGCCTGCACGCAATTGTTCAAGGTGGTGGCCCAGCGCCGAAAGCCCAGCCCCGGCAGCCGCCCCGCCACCGCGTCAAAACTCCACAGCCCCCATTGGCCGGCCAGCCAGTGCTGGCCGGGAATTCTTTGCAACATAGGATCGAACTTCTTTCCGATTGATGGATAGTCTATTTGATAATGCTATATCAAGTAAACAAGTTCCTCTCCCGCTCGGAAATCTCTCAGGGGACGGCCACGGGAAGATGCTCGAAAGTCCGGCCTCTCACGGTCAAGGTTCGGATCTCTCCGCTCCATCCGGAACGCCCCCGGAGAGCCGGCAGCGTCCCTTCAAACTGGCTGGTGTCGCCCCCCTTCTCGTCGCTGAGCGGGCTGGCTACCGCCTTGACCTTTCCGTTCCAATCCTTGCCCACCAACTGCAGCTCCGTCTGGCGCAAACGCACGGAGGACTCGCACTCTCCGTCCAACACGTAAACCGTGAGCGACGCCCTGTCCGCCTCCCAGACGACCTCCAGGTGGGCAAACTCCTCCCCCACTTCGACCAACCGACCGCCGTGCGGCGCTCGATGCACGTGCTCGTGAGGAGTAGAGCTGGCCGTTTCCGAAGGACGGCCAGCACACCCCGTCAGAAAAGCTACGAATGATGTCGCGAAAAGAAACCGCCTCAACTGGCCTTCCAACCTTGGGAGGTATTTTGCAGAACTTGCACCTTTTCGGCCTGCATCCGATACAATGACATCACCACTCCCTTTTCTCTTTCCTCGCGCGCCCGAAAGTGGCCACTCACCTGCAGGGGCCTGTCGACCTGCAGCTCCAGTCCCCCGCCTTTGGGAAATTCGACGAAGACCCACTCATTGAGGGCGGGCATTTTGCCGAAGCAGCACAGCATCTGGTCGCGAACCAGCAAGAAACTTTGAATACGAGTCCCGTCCATATCCAACGGAACCATATAGCCGCTGAGCTGCACCCGCTGTCCATCCAAGGCCTGGACATCGGAAGGTAGAGGAAGGCTGATAGCTTTTACCGGACAGGCAAAGCTACTCAGCTGTTTCCAGGTCACCGGGCGGTAAGAGGTCTTTGGTTCCGTCGGCTGGCCACAGCCCGCGCAAAATAAAATCAACAGCAGCAGCTTCTTCATAAAATCCCTCCTCATCGGCTCAAGGCGGCCACCCGCGCTCTCCGGTCTTCAAGGCACTTCCTTCGGGCTATAAGGCGCCGGCCAGGATGGACACCAGTCGGGCGGATGAGAGCGCATCTTCTTCAACCTGGCCTGCACGTCCGCCCGCGGGCAACTCACCAGATAGCGCAGTGCGCTCATTCTCAAGTAAGAATAGGTCTCCTTATCGAGCATAATCTGGTAGATCCGATCGGCACAACTCCAGTCCTTCCACAAAGCCAGATCGCGGAACAGCCCTCCCGCCAGGCGCACGTCCCGCAACTGAGAATGAAGCAGGGGCAAAATCGCCGGTCTCATCCGTGTATTCTCCGCCGCCAGCACCCTCAAGCTCTGCACCGCCATCGTGCGTTGCGTCAGGTCTCCGCTCAGAAACTTGTCTCGGATGACGGTCAGTGCCGGCTGGCCGGCCACCTGGGCATAGGCGAAAAGGAGAGCCGGCTGACTGCCGGTCGGAGACTGGCGCAAGCTGGCCAAGGCTCTCTGTTTCAGCCAGGCCGCCTCCGACGGCCCGGCCGTCTGGCTCAACATCGTGTAGTAGAGGGAACGGTATTCTTCCGGCGTCTCCTTGGCCTCCAGCCAGGCGCGCAGGCGTGCCTGCCCCAGACGACGCGAGTAGCCGCGCAGTTGCAGGTAAGGGGCGGCCGCCAGTTCCGCGTAAGCGGAATCCGCAATCGCCTTTTCCGGGTCGCCCAGATAGGACGCGAAGAAGTCCAGGCGGCGGGGGTGGCTGGTCGTTCCCGGCTTGCGCGCCGGCAGTCTGAGCACCGCCTCGGCGAACTCCACCACCCGCCCGGACTCGGCCGAAGAAGGCTGGCCTGACCAGATGGGGCTGCCCTCGGACTGCGTCGTCGCCAGAAATACCGGCTTTCGGAAAGCGCTGACCGCCGCCACCACCACTCGGCCCGGCTCCAATTTCCCGCGCAGAACCCGCACGATCCGGTAGCGGTTGCCGCCCGGCTTGACCGGCTCGGCGATGGCTACGGCGGTGGCGTATTCGAACTCTTCGGCCAGCGAAGGTTGCATTTGCATGCAGGAAGGACAGGCGTAAGCCCCGACCAGCGAGCCGACCAAAAGTGCGAAGATGAGCAAGCGAAAGAGCACGGTTCTCAATAATAATAGCCAGACCGGCCCCTGTCCAGACTAAAGGTTTTGAGATCTCATTATCGCAACAATTCCGACATGTGGAGGCCAGCCTCCACGTCCTCTGGCATTGACTCTCGCAAGCCTGCCAGTGCACATTCTCGACGACATCGCCGCCGGGACCGTGGGCCCCCATCTACTGACCTCGCCAAAGCCCCGGAGATGAAAAAGAAGGCACTCTGCATCCACGTCGTTCTGAACGAATGGCGGTTCCGACGGGCCGTAGACTTGCACATCGCTCCCGGCCAACTCGACTACGAAGGAAAGTCGGACGAAGCGGCGCGGCGCTGCCCATCCCCCGAATCCCTGGCGATCGTCTACCACCAGCGCGGCTTTTGCTTGGCGCGCTGGGCAAGCTGGAGGCGGCTGCCGCCGACTTTGACGAATCTCCTTGCCTTGACGAGTTAATGATATTGTATTATCAATATCATGTTCCGGACCAGCCGGACCATATCTTCTACAAGGCGTGTGCATCATGGAGTATCAAGGTCGAGTCAAATTTTACGACCCGAATAAAGCCTATGGTTTTATCTCGGGAGCTCCCGAAGGGGACGTTTTCATTCATCGCAGCAACCTGGGTCCCGGCCGGGACGAACTGATCGAAGGGCAGGAAGTGCTCTTCAAAACCCGCACGGCTCCGCGCGGGGCCGAGGCCTACGACGTGGTGGTCACCAAAGAGTCCAACCTGCCTCCTCGACCGCGTATTCCCCGCGACGGTCCCGGCCAGGATCGCTCCGGACGGGGTTTCGGCCGCGATTTTCGGGACTCGGGCCGGCCGCCGCGCCGCCCCCAGGAAAATCTGCGCGCGCCCTCAGGCCCGGTCGCCTGCGAGATCTGCTCCGTAGACCCGGAGGGGCGCTTCATGTTCGTCAAAAGCGATCGCGACGGACTGGAAATCTTCGTCCACCGATCTCACTTCGAGCGAATGGGGTTGCGCCGCGGCGACCGCGTCTACGTAACCGTGGAACAAGGCCCAAAAGGGCTGCGCGCCACTTCGCTGGAGCCGGCATGAAACAGCCTCCCAAATTGCCTGTCACCGTTCTCTCCGGCTTCCTGGGCGCCGGCAAAACCACCCTGCTCAAGCGCATCTTGCACAATACCCAGGGACTGCGCGTGGCCGTCATTGTCAACGATATGGCCGAGATCAACATCGACGCGCAGATGGTGCGCAGCGCCGCCCCCCGCCTGGTGGAGATGAGCAACGGCTGCATTTGCTGCACCCTGCGCGAGGATCTGCTGGTCGAGGTCCGCCGTCTGGCCGAGGAAGGCTGCTACGACTACCTGGTCATCGAATCCACCGGCATCTCCGAGCCGATGCCGGTGGCCGCCAGTTTCTCCTTCCGCAATCCTGAAACCGGCCAGAGTCTTTCGGACCTGGCTTACATCGACACCATGGTGACGGTGGTGGACACGGAACGCTTCACCAGCTATGTGCGCGAGGACCAACCCCTGCATCTCGTCGATCCCGACGTGCCGGCCGGCGATCCCCGCTCGCTGGTCGGCCTGCTCACCGACCAGATCGAATTTGCCAACCTGATTCTCCTGAATAAAGTCGACCTGATCTCTCGTAAGCAGCGACTGCAGGTTCGCAAAGTGCTCGCCTGTCTGAACCCGGAAGCTCGCCTGCGCGAGTGTTCTCACAGCGAAGTCGAGCTTTCTCTGGTGCTGGGCACGCGCTCTTTTAACGAGGCCAGGGCAGCCACCATGGCCGGCTGGTATAAAGAGCTGGAAGGCAGCCAGCATCTGCCGGAAAGCGAAGAATACGGCATCGCCAGCTTCGTCTACCGAGCTCGCCGGCCTTTTCAACTTGCTCGCCTCCAGACGCTGCTCGAAGGTTCTTTTCCGGGACTGCTGCGCAGCAAAGGCTATGCCTGGCTGGCCGGCCGCCCCGAGGTGACGATGTGGTCGGGCGAAGGCAGCCGCTTCCGCTTGAGCAACGGCGGCACCTGGTGGGCCGACCTGCCCGTGGAGCGCTGGCCCGCCTCCGACTCCGAGCACCGCCGCTGGATCGAAGACCGCTGGCAGGAGCCCTTTGGCGATCGCCGTCAGGAAATCGTCTTCATCGGCCAGGATCTGCCCAAAGAGGAGCTGAGCGCGCGCCTGGACGCCTGCCTGCTCGATGCCGCCGAACTTCTTGCCCTGGGAGAAAAGTATGAAAACGCAGTCGATCTGGCCACTAAATAAAGCCGAGGATTTGCTCGGCTTTCGTTCCAGCCCTCAATCCCTGGCCCTGTGGCGGCGTAAGCCCTATCCGGGCTCCGCCGCCATGCTGGATTCCATCCTGCCCGACCTGAGCGAGTTCCGCCAGATTCTTTCCCCGGATCAGGTCCGCCATCGGCTGGCTTCCGCCTTCCCGGCTCGCTTCTGGCGTAACCCGCTGGCCCTCGACTGGCTGGACGACGTCACCGGCCTGGTCGGCGTTTTCTGCCGCGAATTGGAAGTGCCTCACTGCCAGCTGCAGTTCGACAAGCAGCGCCCCTGCGTCCGCTATCACGCCGACAACGTCCCGCTCCGACTGGTCTGCACCTATCGCGGGCCCGGCACCCTCTGGCTGGACGAAGACAACGTCGACCTGCGGGCGGCCGAGGCCAAAGGCACCTGCAACGAAGACATCGTGCTCCGACCCGAGGACGTGCGGCAGGCCCGAGAGTGGGACGTGCTGGTCATGAAAGGCAAGCAAGCCAAGGCCACTCCTCTCTACCACAAGAGTCCGCCGTCGCGGCCGGGAGACCCGGGTAGCCTGGTCCTCAAATTGGACGTAGTTTGACTGGCCTGGCCAATCCTCTGCGCGTCTACTTCTGGATGCTGGGGCAGGACGCGCGCCTGGACTTGCTCACCCAAGGTGGCTTTCAACACGTTGGGCCCTCCCTCTATCGGCGCGGGAATCTCTGGCTCCACCAGTTGGGGCTGTCTCTGGCCGAAGAGGGAATTCTCTACTCGCGGGAGGAGGGCCGCTTCTATCGCGTGCCGCCCGGGACCATCCCACCGGAAATCCCAGCCGGCTCGTCTCCCCTACCGTTCCGCGAGGGATGGCAAAAGCTACGGGCTCACCTGGCGGAATACGAAAACTGGATAACTTCCCATCGCCCCGACCACCGCCAGCGCTTGCTGCGCCTCTGCCCGCCGGCCCTGCGGCCGCTGCGGAGAAAATGGAAAGAAACTTTCACGCCATGACTCCTCCCCTACTCCCGGTCACCGTCCTCAGCGGCTTTCTCGGCAGCGGCAAGACCACTCTCCTGACCCATCTGCTGGCCCACCTCCAGGACAAGAAAATCGCCCTCATCGTCAACGACATGAGTGAATGGAACGTGGACGCCCA
Source organism: Vulcanimicrobiota bacterium (assembly GCA_019637395.1). Lineage (GTDB taxonomy): Bacteria > Vulcanimicrobiota > Xenobia > Xenobiales > JADMJV01 > JADMJV01. The sequence goes on along the minus strand of JAHBVR010000005.1, from coordinate 46,577 downwards.
TCTGGTCAGGGACCTCCGCCTGGAAAAGACCGAAGCCAAACTTGTCGAAATGAGCAACGGCTGCATCTGCTGCACTTTACGAGAAGACCTGTGGGAACAGGTTGGTAAGCTGGCCGACGAAAAAGCCTATGACTATTTGATTATCGAATCCACCGGCATCTCCGAACCCCTGCCGGTGGCCGCCACCTTCTCCTTTACGGACGAGAACGGCTACTCGCTGAGCAAGGTGGCCCGTCTGGACACCATGGTCACCGTCATAGACTGCCTGAATTTTTTCAACAACTATTACAGTTCCGAGGATCTCTGGGAGCGCGCCGACTTCGGGGCCGAGCGCAGCGACGAGCGCTCCCTGGTCGACCTGTTGGTCGACCAGGTGGAGTTTGCCGATATCCTCCTGCTCAACAAAATCGACCTGGTCGGTGCTCAGGAACTTCAGGACATCCGCACTCTGCTGACCCGGCTGAACCCGCGCGCCGAACTGATCGAGTGCCAGTATTCCCAGGTGGACCCGAGCCAGGTGTTAGACACCGGTAAGTACGACCCGACCCGGTCCGAGCAAGGGCCGGAGTGGACCCGCGAACTGCTCTCCCTGACTCCGGCGGAGCACGTCCCGGAAACCGAGGAATATGGGATTTCCAGTCTGGTCTATCGGGCGCGACGCCCTTTTCACCCCGAGCGTCTCTGGCAGGCCGTGCAAAACTCCATGGAGGGAATCCTCCGCGTCAAAGGCTTCTTCTGGCTGGCCAGCCATCCCGACCGAATCGGCTACTGGTCCCAGGCTGGCAGTTCCCTGCGCCTCGAAGCTAAAGGAAAGTGGTGGGCGGAGATTCCGCTAAACGAATGGCCCTCTCAAGACGACCCCTGGATCCTCTCGCGCTGGCAAGAACCCTTCGGAGACCGGCGCCAGGAACTGGTGGTCATCGGCCTGGACCTGGAACCTTCCAAAGTTCGCGAAATGTTCCAGGCCTGTCTGTTGACCGACCCGGAACTGGCCGGCGGTCCGGAGAGCTGGCGAACCTTTCCGGATCCGTTCCCCGCATGGTAGGCCCACTCAAAACGATATTAGACTATCATTATCAAGTGTTAACGAGCCGGTAACCTGTGGGGGACGAACCGGGCCCTATGATAAGCCCACAGAGATAAATCGAAATAAAGAACTAAGGTCGGTCCTAAAATGCACATCCCATCCTCCCTCCACCCCTCCGCGAGCACTCGTCCCTCGCAGCCCCGCCAACAGCACCCGCAACCCGGCGAGGAAGTGGTCCTCCTCCAGGACGATATGGAGCAGGCCAATGACACCTGGCTGCTGCGCGGTCCCTGGGGCCGAGTCGAGGCCGACGGCCGAGGAAAGGTCTTTACCGAGAGCCCTGACGGGCCCTACGAACCCAACGCCAACGTGCGCCTGGTCAGCCAGCCCATCCGCCTCGACGTCAAAGATCCGCGCCTCGAGTTCGCCCTGCGCTTTGACACCCAGCCCGGGGCCGACCCGGTCACGGTGGAGATCGCCGAGAACCACGCGCATAAGACCTTGCGCCACGACTGGGTGGAACTGGCCCGCTTCTCCGGCCAGTCGGACTGGGGCTTTTACTCGCTGGCTTTGAACGGCTGGGAAAACAAAGAAATCCAGTTCCGCTTTCGACTTCAGAGCGATAGCCAGGATCAGCGGGAAGGTCTGCAGGTGGACGACGTCAAGCTTTACGGCCGAGCCCTGGAGGTCTGATGTCGGCGGACGCCCCCGCATTGGAAGCGGTGGATCTGAGCAAACACTATGGCTCGCTGGTGGCTCTCGACAGCCTGAACCTGCGCATCGAACAGGGGGAAGTCTTCTGCTTGCTCGGCTCTAACGGTGCCGGGAAAACCACCACCGTCAACCTCTTCTTGAACCTGGTCGAGCCTACCAGCGGCGAGCCGCGCATCTTGGGTCACAATGTGGTTCGAGAGTCGCGGCTGACCAAAAGCTTGCTCGCCTATATTCCGGAAACGGTCATGCTCTATCCGGAACTCACCGGCCTGGAGAACCTCGGCTTTTTCGCCAGCCTCTCCGGCATAAAAGCCACCACGTCCCTCCTGACTTCAGCTCTCGAAGAAGCGGGTTTGCAACCGGAGGCTCATGCCCGCCGAGTCGGGGGCTATTCCAAAGGCATGCGTCAAAAAGTCGGCATCGCCCTGGCTATCGTCAAGAACGCCCGGGTCTTACTGCTGGATGAGCCCACCAGCGGACTGGATCCCAAAGCCTCCAACGAATTCGGCGAACTGTTACTGCGCCTGAGCGCTCGCGGCACCGCCATCTTGATGGTCACCCACGATATCTTCCGTGCCAAGGAAACGGGTACCCGAGTGGGCATCATGAAGGCCGGCCGTCTGGTCGAATGTCTGGCCACCTCCGAGCTGGCCCACTCCGACCTGGAACGTCTCTACCTCAGCCATATGCAGGGCCGCAATTAGATGCGCGTCCCGGAGCTCGATCAGGCGTTGCGCATCGCCGCTCGCGAATTTATAGAGTTGCGGCGCAATCAGGGGCTCCGGTGGCTGAGCGCCCTGATCGCAATTCTTCTGCTCCTGTCCGTGGCCGTGGGCCGGCGCCAGGCCGCCAATCTGGAGGCGCAGCGCGCGGCCCTTCAGGCCGAGGTCGAGCGGCAATTCCAGAACCAGCCCGACCGCCATCCCCACCGCGTGGCCCATTATGGTTTCGTGGCTTTTCGCCCGCGTTCGCCGCTGGCTTATTTCGACTTCGGCATCGATTCTTTCGTAGGCAACTCCATCTTTCTAGAAGCCCACCGCCAGAACCCCGCCAATTTCGGGGAGTCGCGCCAGAGCACCAGTGTCCTGCGCTTCGGCCAACTGTCCACCGCCAACGTGCTGCAGGTTTACGTTCCCCTGTTCATCATTTTCTCCGCCTTCGGCGCCGTAACGCTCGAGAGAGAACGGCATACCTTGCGTCTGCTGTGGTGCCAGGGCGTCACTTCCCGGGCTCTTTTGCTTGGAAAGGTTCTGGCCGGCTGGCCGGTGTTGGCCCTGGTCTGGCTACCCGTCTTCGGTTTCTGCGCCATCGCGGCGCTGGCTGGCGGTTCGCCGGATTCTCTGGTGCGGGTGCTGGCCTTAAGCCTCTTTTACCTCGCCTACTTTTTGCTCTGGCAAATGCTGGCCGTGCTGGTCTCGGCCCGCTCGCCCAGCAGCACCGCCTCGCTCGCGCTGCTGCTCGGGTTCTGGGCCCTGGCTCTGTGGCTGGTCCCGCGCAGCCTTCCCAATCTGGCCGAGCGTTTCTGGCCCACTCCTTCCAAGCCGGAATTCGAATTCGCGCTCCATCATGACGTCTCCGAGGCGGGCAACGGTCACGACTCCAAGGACGCGAAGTTCCATGGCCTGCAACAAGAGCTTCTGAAGAAATACCGGGTGGACAAGGTGGAACAGCTACCCGTTAATTTCAACGGAATCACCATGCGCGAAGGCGAGCGCCGCAGCTCGGAGATCTACGCGCGCCACTACGATCGGCTGCAGGCTCTCTTCGAAAAACAGAACCGGCTCGGCACCTGGGCCGGCCTCCTCGACCCCTACCTGGACCTTCGCGAGGCCTCGATGGCTTTGTCGATGTCCGGCTACCTCGATTTCGCCGATTTCCAGCGCCAGGCCGAGGCCTATCGCTTTCAAATGGTCGACCACCTCAACCAGCTCCACAGCCAACAGATATCCTACGCCGGTGATAAAGAGCAGCGCCTGGCCAGGGACCATTGGAAAGAGTTTCCCGAGTTTGGCTACCGTCCCCCCGCGATCCGGACCTCCCTGCTGCGCTGTCTCCCGGCCGCCCTCTGCCTGATTTTTCTGAACGTGCTGCTGGTCACTGGCCTGGCTCGCCAGAGAGTGCAGGCGGTCTGATGTCTTTGGCCGTTCTGACCACCATTCTTCGCTATGAGTTCCTTTTATTGCTGCGCAGCCGCGGTTCCCTGGCGGCGCTCGTCCTGCTGCTGCTATCGGGTGGTTACGCCCTGTTCTACGGCCGCCAGGAACTGGCTCACCAGCAGGCCGTCATGGCCGCCTTTCCGGCCCGTCAGAAGGCCATGGACTCCTCCTATCTGAACGCCCGTTTCGGCAAGCAAGAAGCGGCCGGTCGAGTAGGATTTTATCTCAATTTGCCGGCCGTCCACGAGCCGCTGCCCCAGGCCGCCCTGGCCCTGGGAGTGCGCGACCTGCATCCCTACTGCCTGGGCCTGCGCCTGCTCAGCCTGCAAAGCCAGAAGTACGATTCCAATCTGGAGAATCCAATCAAGCTGATGGCCGGCAACTTCGACTTGAGCGTGGTCGTCGTCCAATTGCTGCCCCTGGCCATCATTGCCCTCACCTACAATCTCCGCTCGGGGGAGGAAGAAAAGGGAACCTTGCGCCTGCTTCAGACGGCCAGCCTGCCTCTGGCGCAGGTTTTAGGCTTGAAATTGCTCTTGCGGGTGGGCTTGCTGACCCTGGCGATGAACGCCCTGCTTGGCCTGGGCTGGCTCGCCAGCGGCGCCTCGGGAGCCATTTGGCCCTGGCTGGCCCTACTGAACGGCTACCTGCTCTTCTGGATCGCCCTGGTGCTCTGGATCGTTTCTTTCGGCCGTAACTCCAGTTGGAACGCCATCGTCCTGCTGGGCTGCTGGCTGGTCTTCACGACCCTGCTGCCCAGTCTGACCAATCTGGCCATTCAGCGGGCCCTCCCCCTGGACCGCGGTTACCGGCTGACTCTGCAGGCCCGCCAATCCACCCACGAGGGCTGGGACCAGGACAAGAAAGCCATGGCCGAAGAGTTTCTCAAACTTCATCCTCGCTGGGCCACCCTCTGCCGTCCCGACCCGGAGAAATTTACCTGGAGCTGGTATTTTGCCAACCAGCTGGTGGCGGACGACCGCGTGGCTGCGGATGCCTCCGCCTACCTGGACGGCTTGAAAGAGCGGGAACTGTGGACCTACCGAGCCGGCTTGCTGTGCCCTCCGCTCAATTTGCAGCAGAACTTCGACTCCCTGGCCGGCACCGATCTGACTGCCGAAATCCTCTTTCTCGAGGGACTGGACCAGGCTCATCGCCAGCTCCAGGACCTGCTGCTGCCGGAGATCTTCGCCGAGCGCAAGCTCAACCCTCAAGAGTATTCGAAACTGCTGGAACGCCTGCAAACCTGGCGCTTCCAGCCCCGGCCGAACTCCGGCCGGGTGGGAGAGTCCCTGCTGGCCCTTTGCTTGACCAGCAGTCTATTTCTGGTCCTGGCCCGGACCAACGCAAGGAGAAACCTCGGATGACTCTCTTAACCTCCTCTCTGGAGCATCTCGCCGCCGACATCGAACAAGCGCTGCAAACCTCGCAGACCCAGCGTTTGCAGTCCTCTCTCGACCGCCTCTGTGCCTGGCTGAAAACGACCCGAGAGCCCGTCGCTCTGGCGGAAGAACGGATCTTGCACCTGCAGAGCCTGACTATCAAGGCCGCCGGCCTTCTGGAAAAGTCCTTGGCCTTGAGTCTCCAGCGCGTCGGCGAATATCTGCTGCAAACCTCTCACTTCACGCTGGCCGAAGCCGCCGCCGCCGAGGTCGCCGGCGACTCGCGCATCCTCTTCGTGGGCGGAGGCGCCTTGCCAGTCTCTCCCCTCTGCCTGGCCCGCCACTTCGACTGCCAGGTGACCAGTCTGGACTGGGACCTGCGCGCCACCAGCCTGGCCCACGCCACTCTGGAACGCCTGGCTCCCGACTGCCGCCTGGAAGTTCGCTGGGGAAACTTGTCTCGCTGCGACCTGGCCGCCTACACCCACTGCTGGATCGCCTCGCTGGTTGACGACAAGGCCTCCCATCTGCGTCGCATTCTGAGAGCAAACCCCGGAATCCAGGCGGTGGTTCGCTACGCCAACGACTATCGCCGTATCTTCAATTACTCCCTGCCACAAGAGGCCCTGGCCGGTTGGCGCGTGCGCCGTTCCCTGGCCGAGCCGGGCCAGCTCCACGACACCGTGGTGGTGCAATCCCGATGAACTTCGAAGACCCGGAATTTTTAAAGCTCTACGACGCCGGTGGTGCCAAGTTATTCATCCCCGGTTATGCAGCCTTGCACCGAATGACGGTGGTGCGCCTGGCCGAGCGCGTCCCTGAGGATGCTCGTATCCTGGTGGTGGGTGCCGGCGGTGGCTTCGAGCTGGAGGCCTTTGCCCGGATGAAGCCCGAATGGCGATTTTTCGCCCTCGACCCTTCCGCCGGCATGCTGGAGTTGGCCCGCAACCGAATCGAATCCCTTGCAGCCAGCCACCGGGTCGACTGGCTGCAAGGCACCATCCCGGAGATTCCGCGCCAGAACTTCGACGCCGCGACCTGCCTCTTTACCCTTCACTGCCTCCCCGACGACGGCAGCAAACTGGAAGCTCTGCGGGCCATCCGCGCCTCTCTCAAAAAGGGCGCGCCTTTCGCCCTGGCCGACAACTGCATCGGCCCGGGCCGCAAACAGCGAGAAAAACTGCTGCCCCGATTCCGAGACTATGCCGTCCTGTCCGGCGCCGAGCCCGCGCTGGCCGAGGCCGCCAGACAAGCCAACTTCGAGCAACTCAAGAGCACCGGAATCACCCCGCGACGCGAGAAAGAACTGCTTCGCCAGGCCGGCTTTCGCAAGTGGGATCTATACTATGCGGGACTCTCCTGGCGTGGCTGGCTCTCCCGCGCCTGAGTTCCATAAGTCGGCTGGCCAGATCTTACGAGAGAATCTAGGGCCGCTGGACCTCAAGATGGCCGCCCGTCAGTTGGGGCTGACGCCCAAGCTGCTGGAGCGCTGGTGCGGCCCGCCACCGGCCGACGGTTCTCTACCCGATGACCCGCTCAGTCGGCTAGCCGGGTTATGGCACCTCACCCAGGACCAAAGACTCCTGGAATGGCTCTGCCAAAGGTGCGACGGGTATTTCGTATCGCCACGCCACCAGCCGGACGCGGGTCCCGCAAGCGCTCTGACGGCACTGCAAAAAGTCGTTTCCGAGTTTGCCCATCTGCTGGCTCGCGTCACCGACTCGCTGGTCCGTGAGGGTCAAATCTCGACGCAAGAATCCGTGGAGATACGCCGCATCTGGCAAAACCTCAAAGGCATCGGCGAGTCGTTCGTGGTCGCTACCGAGTCTGGCCGGTTCCGTCCGTGAAATGCGACCCCTCCCGCATAATTTGCCTCGAGAACCTGAAGGACGATTTCCAGTGAGCCGTCGTGCAGCTTGACCCGTTGTCGAGCGAATCTCTTGCCAAGTTTTTGATATTAGATTATCATAAACACCTCCGACCTATCTTCACGGACAAATCAAGGAGCAGTATGTCTGGAAAGCCCTTCATCAGTCCTCTCGACGTCTACGTTTCCGCCGCCAACGCGTCAGAAGAAGCCAAATCCCTCGAAAGAAAAGGCAAACCGGACAAGCCGGCTCGAACCCGCAAAGCGCCCCTGCTCTCCCCCGAGGCGAAGAGCTCGAAATCGAAGAGCAAGACTCGTCCCGACAAGGAGACCGCTCCCACTCCCCCGCCTGCCGAATTCGGGATCTTTCGCTGTCAGGTCTGCGACTACCGAGTCACCATTTTGCCTGGCTCGGCCAAGCCCCCGGGAGGCTGGCGTTGCCCCATCGATTTCGCCAGTTTGATTCTCGTCTCGGCCAACTATTGACCGACTTGAGTTTCCGCGACCGGCCCACAGATTCCCCTCGCGGGCTCCTGGGCCCGCTGTCCCGGCACCGCCCAGCACCAGCACCAAGGCCCACACCCAGGCTTCGGGACTCTCCTTGACGATCTGACCCCCGCTGCCCAGACCATAGATGCACGTAGAAGAATGCGGACGCCAGCTATTTGCGTGATTTTTTTCCGCCACCAGCCGTTACTTTTTCCGTCTTGGGGACGGGCGAAGGAATCGTGTCGGTTGGGGGCTCTTCCCGTCTCACCGGCGGATGCGCCAGGCGCTCCTCCCCGAGCGGCCGTTCGACGCGAATCGGCTGATCGAAGCGAGAACCGGAAAAGTGCTTGCGCAGACTCTCCAACTGCATTCCCCCAGGATCCTGAGCGGATTGCCAGGGATTGCCCGCCTTCCAACAACCCGGACACGGCAGGCCGGGCCCTGCCAGCGAAAGCAGAAGCACCATCGTAATCATCTGCCTCACGTTGGTTCCCGACCGCCGCTCACTTCGAATTCCGGGGTGCCCATTCGCAATCGCAGCCGGTGAGCTCGCTCCAGAGCGATCTTCTCGGCCGGCCTGAGAGAGGCGGGGTCCCGCTCATCCAGTTCTCTCAAAAACCTTTCCGGATCGGGGAAGTGGAACGAGGGCGTATCCTGCGGCCCGCCTTGCGACTCTACCCAGTTCGGCGCCAACCCGCGGTAGCGCACGAATCCCTCGAAGTCTTCGCGCGAGTAACCGTGCGCCCAGTCCGCCCCAGGATTCTGCGAGGGTTCCGCCTGAGGCGGCAGCGGCCGCTCGGGCAGGTCCGCCACCAGGGATTCGGCCACATGCCGTCCGCGCACGGCCATCCCCGGAATGGCGCTGTCGGCGGCCGCACTCACCAGCATCGAGCTATTGAAGACCAGGTCGCGACACACCGCGGAGCCGAAGCCCTTCACCTTGGGCTGGCCCTCCTCCAGCTTGACCAGACCCGCTTGCACCAACTGCTGAGCCAGCGGATGAAGCGGCAGCTTCTCCCGCGAGTAGCCGGTGGCTTGAATCATCATGGCCACGTTATCCACTCGCTCCACCTCCGCCTGTTTTAACCCGTATTTGGCCCATTCTTCGCGCTGCTTCCGCAGGTTCGTACGCACCTCGGGGTTGACGAAAGCGATGGAACTTCGGCCCTTGCCGTCGGGTCCAAGCTCCACGGAACTCTCGTCGAAGTAGCTGCCCAGTTCGTGAATTCGAAGCCTGCCGGCGCCGACTTCCTCAAGGGCCTCAATCATGCTACGCGGAGTAACAGGCGTATCGAAATGCCTGAATCTTTCCTTGGAGAACTGGGCGTAGGCGGGGTCGCCCTGCGCGTGCTCAAGCACCACCGGGTGAAAATTCTCGCCGGGGACCTGCACCTGGGCGACTTCCAGCGGAGACTTGGTGAAGAGATCCACCTTGAGGGTCGGGTTCTGGCTGAGCACTTCCAGTGCCGCCTTGATGGCCGACTCTCCACTGCCTACGACGGCCACCCGTGCTTGACCCGGAAGCCGGTGCAGAGCCAGCTTGATTTCGGAACGCCCCAGCAGACGGTCGTTCACAATCCACTGCCGCTCCTCCCGCATCGGACCAGCTTGCTCCACCAAATCCGCGTCCTTCTGCAGCAGTAAATATTCGGAAGGATAGTCCCCCGCCAGCTTCGCGAAAAGAGGCAGGCTCTTGGCATTGCTTCCCCCCTCCTGAACCAGGCCGGTGGCCATGACCAACTTTCGGGCATAGAGCTTATGTCCTGGTTCGGTTTCGATGCAAAAAAGGTCATTGCTGCGGCCGAGCCGCGTAACCGGCGCCCGCTCCAGCAGAAAACTATTGGGACATTCCGCGGCCAAATAATTGGCCACTTGCTGGAAATGTTCGAACAGCTCGGCACGCGCCGCCGGTTGGTAGCGGTCCGTCGTCTCCGTCTTCTCGGGCAACCCCCGGATTCTATGACCCGTGGCATCCCAGAGCTGTTTTCGGGCCTGGCTGGCGTGAGCCACGATCTGGCCCAGACCGGCGGGCAACCCCATGACGGTCGACAGGTCCTCCAGAGCGTAACCCGTGCGCACCAGACTGGTGAGCAAACGGTCGGTCCGCATCGAGTGCACGCAGGGCGCACCAGCATCCGAGAAAGCCTGCGCCGCATAACCCGCCTCGAGCGTCACTACACGGGCGCCCTTCTGCGCCAGGTGGTAAGAAGTCGCCAGCCCTCCAGGTCCGGCCCCCACCACCACCACGTCGGCAATGGGAGTCCCATCGGGCGCCTTCTCCCAGTCCCGCTGCTCGCAGAGCTGCCGCAGCGTCGCTGGCGAAGCATAGTGGACTCGGGTGCGGCTCAGGCCGTCCGCGCTCAGGGCCGGCAAATCCGTCAGGCACTGTAGATCCTCGAGGTTCACGCCTTGCTGGCGCAGCTCCGTCAGGCTGGCGGCCTTCTGTGGCGTGTATTTGTTATAGAGAAAGACGTCGCGAACCTGGTCGCTGAACGGATCCCCCTGACTGGCAAGCAATTCGCCTAACGGAGCCGTCACCAGCGGCGGGTAGCTCAACGTCTGCTTCTCAGGTCGAATTTTCATGGACAGCCTTCCAGGACCAATAGATGATAGAAGACTATCAATTACCCGGGCTTTTCAAAACCCCTGCTCCCCTCGCCCAGTCAATTGACAAGGATCATCTTAAACGCGTCGGCCGAATGCTCTGCTGAATATTTCAGCAGGGAATCCGGTTCAAGCCAGGAGCTGCCCCCCTACGCTTTCGTGGACGGGGCCCTCTAAATATCCAGCAGCTTTCTTTTCACGAGGAAGTTCTGGGTATATCGCTGGTTGTGCAGCAAAATGCTCAGCTCATCGGCCCCGGCCGTGCGCCAGCCTCGAGTGCCCGCCGCGAAAAGGGCCGTGTTCGGGGCGGTAAAATCCAACCCGGAAAGCATTTGGTAGTAGGCGATGGCGCGATCTTCCCGATCCTCCAGGTTCAGAGCCAGGCTCATAGCGACTCGCATGAAGAGCGCCTGCGGTAGCTCGAAGCGCAATCCATCCTGGCGCAGCAGATAGTGCTCATAAAGCATCTGCAAACCGGAATAGTGGAACTCGCGATCCAGTTCATAGCGAATAGCGCTCGATATTTGCTGGACATTGAAACGAAGCAGCGCCGGGTCCAGTGCTCCCAGCTTGATTCCTTTCGTGAGGTAGGAAATAAAATAGTTGGACGAGCAGCCCAGCACGTCATGCGCTTCCTTGCTTAATTTCTCCAACAGAAGCCTGGCCGCCACCAGGCTATAACTTCCATTCGTCGCCAATAACCAGCGGGCAGCCTCTACCTGGGCCAGCAACTGGTCGTCCAGACAGGCTCCCTGGTGCAAGCGCCTGCGAGTTTCCCGCAGCAGCGCCAGCTCATCAACACCGTCCACGTCTTCACACGCAGACCGAATGGAAGACTCGTCAAGGGGGGCCGTTTCCAGGACGCCCTGACGGGGCAGTCCGTGCTCCTCGCGGTGTACCAGGTAGGCCTGGGCAACCCGAAAATGTCCCGCCCGGGTCAGAGCCAGTTCTACCTGGTCCTGAATCTCTTCCACCGGTATCAAACGGTCAGGCTGCGGTCGGCGCGTGATCCCGGCCACCGCGCGCTCGGTCAACCGGACCAGAACTTCGGCCGAGACCGGCGCGGTCTCTACCAATTCGAAGACCCTGCTGAGAGCACGTAGGATCTTGCCTGGATCGAATCGGCAGATGCTGCCGTTTCTTCGAAGCACCCGGTAGCGATGTAAAGAACTGGCGCTCAGTCCCGCGGGCATAAAATAAGCTCCTGACCCTCGAGAAGAACGGAAGCAAGCCGGAGCAAGTGCCCGGCCAGCGCTCCGGGACACCCCGCCCGAGGTAACTGCATAATGGTCGTGGCAGGTTTCCTGGCTCACGGGTCTTCACTTCCGCACGGCCTTCCCAGCGCGAAACGCCAGTGGCTTGAGGTCGAAAGCTCTCCGTCTACAGTTGCGGGGGCAGCCTCGGACTTTGACCGAGTTCCCTTTTCACCGCCTCCCCTGAAAACAAAGAAAGCGACACCTCGACCGCTCATAATTACTCCTGGACAAAAGTTCTGTCAATCCCGTATGATGCTGCCCGTCGAGGTGCTCCCCGTTCCAGCGGGGAGTGAAAAGGGAATCCGGTTCGATGCCGGAGCTGCCCCCGCAACTGTACTTGGTGAGTGACCCACCCTACCGCCACTGGTGAGAAATCACCGGGAAGGCCGTGCCGGTCGCGTTGAACCAAAAGCCAGGAGACCTGCCTCGGTGCTCTCAGTAATTCCCTGGGCGGGGTGTCCCGGAGATGCAGCAGGAACTCAACCTCCTGTTCTCCCGCGCTCTTCGTCGCAGGCATTGGAAAGACGTGCTCCCATGATTTTAAACGGCACCCGCCATCGAGCTTTCGACCTGCTCACCCAGGCCCGCCTCGACCGCCCTCAGCATCCGGCCTTTACCTTTCTCAGCGAGGGAGCGCCCGCTTCCTTGAGCTGGCAAGCCCTGCACCAGAAAGCCCTGGGAATGGCGGCCGAACTCACTCGCCGAGGTCTGAGCGGACAGCGAGCCCTGCTTGTCTTCAAGCCCGGTCTGGACTTCATTCAGAACCTGTTCGCCTGCTTTTACGCCAACGTAGTGGCGGTGCCCGTCTACCCTCCGCGACTGTCCACCAACAACGACCTGTTCTTCGCCGTGCTCGATGATGCCGAACCGGCCGTGGTTTTGACCGAAAGCAGCCTGAAATGGCCGCTGCGCGCCCTGTTGATGAGCCGGTTTCCCAAAAAGTTTCGCCCCGTCCTGGAGCTAAAAGAGTGTAAAAGCTCGGACTTCAGCCTGCCCAACCGCCAGCCCGACGCCCCCGCCCTGATCCAATACACCTCCGGCTCCACCTCCACCCCCCGGGGCGTGGTCATCAGCGAGTCCAACATTCTCAGCAATCTTAAGCTGATCCATGAGGGCGCCGGCCAGGGGCCGGAGTCGGTCGGCATCCACTGGCTCCCCATGTATCACGACATGGGGCTGATGAGCATGCTCTACTCGGTCTACCGCAGCTTCCACTGCGTGCTGCTCTCCCCGCTCGACTTCATCCGCCGGCCCCAAAAATGGCTGCGCGCCCTCTCCGACTACCGGGCCGACTTCAGCGGCGGCCCCACCTTCGGCTACCTGCTGGCCGAGAAGCGCATGAAACCGGAGGAAGTCGAAACCCTGGATCTTTCCAACTGGAAAATCGCCTACGTGGGCGCCGAGAAAGTCCATGCCGGCGCCCTGCGCAAGTTCGCCGCCAGATTTGCCCCCTGCGGCTTCTCCCCCACCGCCTTCTATCCGTGCTACGGGCTGGCCGAGCACACCGTGGCCGTGAGCGGCGGCAGGCCGGACCAGGACTACGTCTGCACGGCTTTTGAAGAACACTCGCTGGCCGCCGGTGTTGGCTCCGAAGTCCAACTCTTCGACCCCAGGCTGCACCAACGCTCGGTGGAGCTGGTCGGTTGCGGCACCTCCAAAACGAATCATCAGCTCCTCATCGTCGACCCGGAAACCCGCCAGGTTCTTCCCCAAGGAGTACTGGGGGAAATCTGGCCGGGAGGCCCCAGCGTAGCCGCCGGCTACTGGAAAAAGGACGCGCAGACCGAAGCGGTTTTTCAAGCTCACACAGCCGACGGACGCGGACCCTTCTTGCACACTGGAGACCTGGGCTTTCTGCTCGACCAGGAGCTTTTCGTGGTCGGGCGCCTCAAAGACCTGATCATCATCAAAGGACGCAACCTCTACCCCGAAGACCTGGAATTGACTCTCAGTTCGGCCCACCCCGAGTGTCGCGCCGGCTGCTCCGCCGCCTTCTCCGTCGACAGCGAAGAGGGGGAAAAATTGGTGATCTTTCAGGAAGTCCGCGCCCCGCTCGATACAGCCACGGCGGAAACGGTGGCCCAGTCCATCCGCGAAATTCTGGCCCGCGAGCATTCGGTGGCGGCTGATTCGGTGATCTTGCTGAAAGCGCATTCCTTGCCCAAAACCTCCAGCGGCAAAGTGCGAAGGTCTCTCTGCCGCACGCTTTTCCTACAGAAGAAAATCACCGGAAATATCCATATATCGTGACCCGCCGTGTAGCCTGGTTGCACCTGTGGCTGGGCCTGCTGTGCGCCCTGCCCATGTTCGCCTGGACCTCCAGCGGATTCCTCGGCGCCCTACCGCGCTCGACCACATCCGGCGTACACTACCAGGCCCTCGAGCTTCCCCGCCTGCGCGTCGACGCGCAAGCGGCTGCTCGAGCCGCCAACGCCGTTTCCGATCCTCCGCTCAAGATCTCTTCCATGACTCTGGAACAACGCGACGGCCGTCTGAGCTGGCTGGTCATCGGCGGCTCACGAGGCGTACGCGTCGACGGAGAGACCGGCCAGGCCGAAAAGGTCGAGCGTGGGGGCTTTCTGAGTGGCTACTTTTCGGAGGCTCACTTCCTCTGGAAGCTTGGGAAACTGCGTATGCCGGTGATGGTGAGCGCCACGCTGGGCATGCTGGCGTTGCTTTTCACCGGCCTGCTGCTGGCCTACCAGCGATTACGCAAACGCTCCCTTGACAAATCCGCGGAATGAGGCTTAGCATTCTGGAGCTTGGTGTCCTGGTATCCACTCCGGGCTTAAAAGGGAACCTGGTGCGATTCCAGGACTGCCCCGCAGCGGTAAGTGAGAACAAAATCCACAACGTGCACTGGTTCAAACCCGAACCGGGAAGCCGTGGAGAGTCGGAAAATGCGATGAGAATCGCGCCTGCTCACAAGTCCGAAGACCTGCCGGCTGCCCGCTCGACCACAAAAACGAGCTGGTAAACGACCGAGAAGCCTCGTCGGGGGGCGGCCGGCAGCGCCTCCTTGCGTTTCCTTGCCCGTTTATCCGTCGCGGCCTCATCTACTGCCCGCGGGGGCTGAGGTCAAAGGCAGGCGCGCACGCCCTGTCTTAGCTTTGGTTGCGCGGCTCATAAAGGAGCGGAACATGCAATCTCTTAAGACCGCCGGCGGCAATCGTCCGGCCAACTCGCTGCGGGAGGGCCGCAGCCAATGACCATCTCCACCAGTTGCTTGGGCTTCCCGCGTATGGGCGCGGAGCGTGAACTCAAATTTGCCCTGGAATCCTACTGGTCCGGCAAGTCCAGTCTGGCTGAGCTCCAGAAAGTGGCCGCCGACCTGCGCGCCCGCCACTGGCAATTGATGCAGACCGCCGGAATTTCGGTGCTGCCCTGCAACGATTTCTCCTACTACGACCAGGTCCTCGACACAGCCGTCCTTTTTGGGGCTGTCCCCGCGGCCTACCGAGGCATCCAGGACCCGCACCAACGCTATTTTGCCATGGCGCGCGGCTTTCAGGATCAGGCCAGCGGCGCCGACGTGCCGGCCCTGGCCATGAAAAAGTGGTTCGACACGAACTATCACTACATCGTCCCGGAACTGGAAGCCGGCCAGAACTTCGAACTGCACCCCGAGAAGCTGTTCCAAGAACTGGAAGAAGCTCGAGCCCTGGGGCTGGAGGCGCGGCCGGTGCTGATCGGTCCCGTCACTTTCCTGAAACTATCGCGAACTGCCGATGACCGGCCCTACGCACTGCTGGACGGACTTCTCAAAGTCTACGGCCAGTTGCTCAAGCAATTGGCCGACAAGAAAGTTGCCTGGGTCCAATTGGACGAGCCCTGTCTGGTGACGGACCTGAGCGCCGATGAGAAAGCCGCCTATCGTCAGGCCTTCGCCTTCCTGGGTGAGTTGAAAGAACGCCCGAAGTTGATGGTCACCACTTACTTCGGCGATCTGGAAGAGAATCTGGATCTGGTGCTGCAATATCCTCTGGACGGGCTGCACGTTGACCGCACCCGCAGCCACCAGGACCTGTGGGATCTCTTGCAGAGAGTCCCGGAATCGTTGGTTCTGTCGCTAGGATTGGTCGACGGTCGCAACATCTGGCGCTGCGACCTGGATGCCGCTTACCACCAGGTGATCGAGGCGGCCCGCAAACCGGGCCGCCAGCTGCTGATCGCCACTTCTTGCTCCTTGCTGCACTCGCCGGTCAGCCTGCGCGGAGAGAAAGACCTGGATCCGGAAGTCAAGAATTGGATGGCCTTCGCCGAAGAGAAACTGGCCGAGCTGGCGGCGCTGGGAGCCGGCCGGGGCAAGCTGTTCGACGAATCCCGCCAGGCCCAGGAACAGCGCAAAGCTTCCCAACGGGTCACCAATCCGCAGGTACGCGCGCGCACCGAGGCCGTCTCCGAAGCTCAGGCCCACCGAGTTTCCGAGTTCGCCAAGCGGCGTGAAGTTCAACTCACCTTGCCGCTGCTGCCGACCACCACCATCGGCTCCTTCCCACAGACCCAGGAGATCCGCAGTCAGCGGGCCGCCCATCGTCAGGGAAAGATCAGCGACGAGCAGTACCAGGAGTTTCTGCGCAATGCCACCGCTGACTGCATTCGCCGTCAGGAAGCCCTGGGACTGGACGTGCTGGTCCACGGAGAATACGAGCGCAACGACATGGTCGAATACTTCGGCGAAAAACTGCACGGCTTCGTCTTTACTCGCAACGGCTGGGTCCAGAGTTACGGCTCGCGCTGTGTGAAACCACCTGTTCTTTTCGGTGACGTGGAACGCAAACACCCGATGACGGTCGAGTGGGCCAGCTACGCTCAATCGCTGACCTCCAAGCCGGTCAAGGGCATGCTCACCGGCCCGGTCACCATCCTGCAGTGGTCATTCGTTCGCACCGACCAGCCGCGCAGTCTTACCTGCCTGCAGCTGGCCCTGGCTCTGCGCGACGAAGTCTGCGACCTGGAAAAGGCGGGAATCCGCCTGATCCAGGTGGACGAGCCGGCTATCCGCGAAGGTCTACCATTACGCCGCAATCAATGGGAACACTACCTGGAATGGGCCGTCAACTCGTTCCGCATCGCTACTTCAGGCGTTGCCGACGCCACCCAGATCCACACCCACATGTGCTACTCGGAGTTCGAGGACATCTTGCCCTCGGTGGCCGCCCTGGATGCCGACGTGCTCTTTATCGAGACCGCCCGCTCCCGCATGGAAAGCCTGGCACCCTTCGCGGACTATCCCAACGCGATCGGGCCCGGCGTTTATGACATCCATTCCCCGCGCGTGCCCAGCGTGGCGGAAATGGCCGACCTGCTGCGCGAGGCCCGCCGCCGGGTCGATCCTGACCGCCTCTGGGTCAACCCCGACTGCGGCCTGAAGACCCGTGGTTGGCGCGAAGTCGAAATGGCTCTCGAGGCGATGGTCGAGGCCGCCCGCCAGGTGCGCGCCGAGTCCGAGTCCCTGCGATAGGATAGGCTGGCGACCGGGGGTCTTCCCAGGAGGATCCCCGGTCTCTTCACTGCACCAGAAACCCCAGGTCGGTGGTCGAACCCAGATCGTAACGGATGTTCAACTTGCCGCTGTCGCGTGCCTGGCGAATCTGGGCCCACTGGCTCTCGGCCCAGCCAAACTGATCGTCAAAAGGAAAGATCTGAGCGGGAGGGACGCGCACGTGGGCCTGCTGGGTATTGATGACCACTTCCGGCAGGTTCCTCGACAGAGCCTCGGCGGCGGCCCACAGAATCAGCCTCCAGTCATCCTGAAAAATCGATCGCGTCTGCAAATTCAAGATCAACCTGCCTTCTTCCAACCGCAGGCTGCGCACCGCCTTCTCGGCATCCCAACGCTGAGATTTGTCGTTGATGCGGCCCTGAATTCGCTTGAAATCGTGAAATACCCGGGCCGGATCCTCATGACTCTGGTGCACGCCGTATGGATGCGGGTCCTCTTCCGAATATTGATTGGACCAGGTGAACTGACCGCTGGAATAAAACTGCATTTTGGTGAAGGCCAGATAATCGTCCAGGCCGTGGCGCAGGCGTGTCATGCCGTATTTCTCGGGATTTCGGTCCATCAGCGAATCAGGCTCCACGCTGAGCGGGGTGGTATGGACACCGTTGGGCTGAAGCACGTCGTGATAGGCGTCTTGAATGTAGGCCATCAGGCTTTCGCCGCGCTCGACGTCATAGGGCGTCTCGCCCTGCAGCCCGAGAATGCCGTAAACGATGCCGTGAATGTTGGGGAAATTGCGCAGGTAGTCGAGAATGCCCAGCAATTCCTGATCCGATGCGTAAGGCTTGATTTGCTTCTTGGTGGCCAGGCGCAGGCGTAGCGGCTCGCTATAGGTCTGTGCGTCCAGAGAGATGATGGCGCTGGCGAATAATTCGCTGACCTGGGCTATAAACTCTTTGGTCGGCAGAGTCCAGCAGTAGAAGGCGGCGTGATAGCGCTTGGGCGGCAACTGGCGGGCTATTTCCAGATAGTAATCTTCGCGTCCGGGGTCGGTCACCGGATCGAAATCAAACATGACCGCATTGCGCGTCCAGGGACTGAGCGCCTGCATGTCGGAAATTACGTCTTCCACCGGTCGATATTGAAAGCCGGTGCGGCCGAAGAGCTTCTTGTGCCCGAAAGCGCTGCCCGAACAATAGCTACAGGTACTGCGGCAGCCTTTGCCGGTCCATACAAAAGGAGCCGTAAAGCCGGCCTGGTAGAGCAATTCGGTGGGTGCAATCTCGGTCAAATCGGAGATTAGCTGCAACTTATCGCCACCCGTGCGGGGCTGCACGTATTTCTGAGGCAAGCGGCTGACCACGCCGTTGGCCTTGAGCACCACGTTGCAATCCGGCTCCCCCTTTACCAGGTGAGTCAAAGGCACTTCGGCGTCGCCGGTGATGACCGCGTGGAAATAATCTTGCGCCACCAGATCTTCCGCAAAGGAAGTAGCCGTCTGACCGCCGGAGACCAGCTTGACTCCAGGGTGATTTTCGCGAATGTAGCGGGCCACCTCGGTGGCTCCGTAAACGGTATCCCACCACTTGCAGCTGATGGCCGCCCAGCGCGGTTTCCAAAAACTCAACGCCCGCTCCAACTGGTCTCGCCAGGCTGGCCCGATCAGCGGTTCAATACGGACGTCCAGACCGTTCTGGTGCAAAAAGCTGCCCAGTTGCAAAGTGGCGTTGTTGAACAGATAATTGGAACCGTCGTGTCGCCGGGGCGGACTGAGGAAGAGAATGTCGATCACTCAGGTTGAATTTTCCAGCTCAGGCCGGCCATTCCCCCAGGCCATTGACAAGCGATGAACTCCAGCCTTACTATCGGGACGCTTGGTGACCCGGTATCCACTCCGGGCTTAAAAGGGAACCTGGTGTGATTCCAGGACTGCCCCGCAGCGGTAAGTGAGAACAAAATCCACAACGTGCACTGGTTCGACCCGAACTGGGAAGCCGTGGAGAGTCGGAAAACGCGATCAGCATCGCGCCCGCTCACGAGTCCGAAGACCTGCCGGCTGCCCGCTCGATCCTGAAAACGAGCCGGTAAGTGACCGTGAAGCCTCGATGGGGGGCGGCCGGCGGCGCCAGCTTGCGCCTTCCTGCTCATTCCCTTTCCCGCGGCTTCTACATTTGCCCGCGGGGGCTGAGGTCAAAGGCAGGCTTCCTCCAGGTTTGTCTTGGCTTTGGTTGCGCGGCTCATTGGGAGCGAATCTTGCAAACTATCAAGCTGCTGATCGACGGACAGTTCGTCGAGTCCCAGACTTCCGAATGGCGAGAGGTCATCAATCCCGCCACCCAGACCGTGCTGGCCCGCGTGCCGGTGGCGACCGCGAGGGAAGTAGAGGCGGCCGTGGGGGCCGCCAAACGGGCTTTTGCCGGCTGGCGTTACACCCCCATCGGCACCCGAGCGCGCATTTTTCTCAGGTATCAACAACTGATTCGCGAGCACACTCAGGAAATCGCCGCCTTGCTCACAGCCGAGCAAGGCAAGACGCTGGCTGATGCCGAGGGCGACGTCTTTCGCGGACTGGAAGTTGTGGAACACGCCGCCAACATCGGCACCCTGCAGATGGGCGAACTGGCCAATAACGTGGCCGGCGGCATCGACACCTACACTCTGCAACAACCGCTGGGCGTGTGCGCCGGCATCACTCCGTTCAACTTTCCGGCCATGATTCCGCTGTGGATGTTCCCTATGGCCATCGCCTGCGGCAATACCTTCGTGCTCAAGCCCTCCGAGCAGGATCCAATGTGCACCATGCGTCTGGTGGAACTGGCCCTGCAGGCGGGCATACCCGCCGGGGTGCTCAACGTGGTGCATGGCACCGCTCCCGTGGTGGACGCGCTCTGCGATCATCCCGATGTGAAAGCCATCTCCTTTGTCGGCTCGACCCGAGTAGGAACCCACGTATACGAGCGAGCCAACCGGGCCGGCAAGCGCGTCCAGTGCATGATGGGCGCCAAGAATCACGCCGTGGTGCTGCCCGACGCCAACAAAGAGCAGACTCTCAATGCTCTGGCCGGCTCCTCGTTCGGTGCCGCCGGACAGCGCTGTATGGCCGTCTCCGTAGTGGTCCTGGTCGGCGCCGCCAACCAGTGGGTTCCCGAGCTGGTGGAACGAGCCAAAAGCTTGAAGGTCGGCGATGGGGCCGCCCAGGGCACCGAGGTGGGGCCTTTGATCTCCAAAGCCGCCCGAGAAAGAGTGGAGCGCCTGATCGCCAGTGGCCAGGTGGAGGGCGCGCACATAGAGCTGGACGGCCGCGAGCCAGCTCTGGAGTCCACGCTCCAAAGCGGAAACTTCGTGGGCCCGACCATCTTCTCCAAAGTAAAGCCGGGTATGAGCATTTATGACGAGGAAATCTTCGGACCGGTTCTGTGTCTTTGCCAAGCCGAAACGCTGGATGAAGCCATCGCTTTCATCAACCGGAATCCGAATGGAAACGGTACTTCCATCTTCACCCAGTCGGGCGCGGCAGCACGCAAGTTTCAGGAGGAAATCGAGGTCGGCCAGGTCGGCATCAACGTCCCCATCCCTGTGCCCGTTCCCCTGTTTTCTTTCACCGGTTCACGTGCTTCTAAACTGGGAGACCTGGGCCCCTACGGCAAGCAGGCCGTGCTCTTTTACACTCAGACCAAAACGGTCACGGCCCGCTGGTTCGATGATCAGACCGTGGCCCCGCTCAATACCACCATCAGCCTGAGCAAGTAAGGAATTCTATGGTTTTAGAGACGAGCCAGAGCCTGCAAGAGCGGGCCCGCGATTTCGCCCGCGAGCACTTCGCTCCTCACGCCGCGCGCTGGGACAAAGAGTGCCTGTTTCCGCGCGAGGCCCTGCGCGCGGCGGGGCGGCTGGGTTTTTGCGGACTCACCCTCGACCCCTCCTGGGGCGGCCTGGGCCTCAGCCTGCTGGAAGCCGGTCAAGTCTTCGAAGAACTGGCGGCCGGCTGCACATCCACCACCGCCTATCTGAGCATCCACAACATGGTTTCCGGATTGGTCCTGCGCTTCGGTCAACCCGCTCTGAAAGAAGCCTGGGGCCGGCGCCTGGCCACAGGTCAGGCTCTGACCTCCTACTGTCTGACCGAATCAGGATCCGGTTCGGACCTGGCCTCGCTGCGCACCAGCGCCCGTCACGGACCGGCCGGCTGGGTGCTCAACGGCAGCAAGGCGTTCGTCTCGGGGGCCGGAGAAACCGACCTGTTGTTGGTTCTGGCCCGCAGCGGCGGAGACGGAGCCGACGGCCTGTCCGCCTTCGCCGTGCCCGCCGACAGTCCCGGAATCGACCTGGGGCCCGCCCTGGACAAACTGGGCTGGCACAGCCATCCCACCCGCAGCCTCAAGTTCGAGAACGTTATCGTCCCCTTCGAGAATCTGCTGGGCACGGAGGGTGACGGTTTCCGCATCGCCATGCAGGGGCTGGACCGGGAACGCCTCAACATCGCCAGTTGCTCGCTGGGAGCCGCTCAGTCCGCACTGCAGGCCACCCGCGCTTACATGCAGCAACGCGAACAATTCCGCAAACCGCTGGCCAGTTTTCAGGGCTTGCAGTTCAAACTGGCCGACATGGCCACCGAACTGGTGGCGGCCCGCCAGATGGTGCAACTGGCAGCCCGCAAGCTGGACGGCGCTCAGGCGGACGCCCCCATGTTCAGCGCCATGGCCAAGCAGTTGGCCACCGACACGGGCTTTCGCGTTTGTAACGAAGCCCTGCAGATCCACGGCGGCAACGGCTATCTCCGGGACCTGCCGTTGGAGCGTCACCTGCGCGACACGCGGGCCCACCAGATCCTGGCCGGAACCAACGAAATCATGCGAGTGGTGGTGGCCCGTCGGGTACTCGACCCTGCCTGCCCGGAATATTGTCTGGATGGAGACCTGAACGAGGACCAGCGGGCCTTTCAAAGTGCCGCTCGGGAATTTGCCCGGAGCGAACTGGCGCCTCTGGCGGCCAGCTGGGACGAACAGCACTTCTTTCCGCGCGAGGTGATCGGCCGGGCCGCCCAAATGGGCTTCTGCGGTCTTTATGCCGCTGAAGAGCACGGGGGTTTAGGACTGAGCCGGCTGGACGCGACCATCCTTTTCGAAGAACTGGCCGCCGCCTGCCCTTCCACCACAGCCTACATCACCATCCACAATATGGTGACCTGGATGGTCACCCAGTGGGCCCGCACCGAGGTGGCGTCGGATTGGGGTCGGCGCCTGGCCGCCGGCGAAGTGCTGGGTTCCTACTGCCTGACCGAACCCGATGCCGGTTCGGACGCGGCCTCTCTGCAGACCACCGCCCGGCGCGACGGCCCGGACTACCTCCTTAACGGCAGCAAGGCTTTCGTGTCGGGCGCGGGGGCCAGTGATGCCCTGGTGGTGATGGCTCGCAGTGGAGGCGAGGGGCCGAAAGGCATCAGTGCTTTCTTGGTGCCGGCCGATACCCCCGGTCTGATCTTCGGACGCAATGAGGAAAAGCTGGGCTGGCGCAGCCAGCCAACTCGCGGCATCACCTTCGAGAACGTGCGCATTCCCGCCGACCATCTTCTGGGTGAGGAAGGCGAGGGCTTCCGCATCGCTATGAAAGGACTGGACGGCGGCCGGCTCAACATCGGCACCTGTTCGGTGGGAGCCGCCCGAGCCGCCCTCGAGGCGGCGCGTCGCTATATGCACGAACGCTCTCAGTTCCAGAGACCGCTGGCTGACTTCCAGGCGCTCCAGTTCAAAGTGGCCGATATGGCCACGCAACTGGCCACCGCGCGCCAACTGATCCGGGCCGCCGCCAGCCGTTTGGACCAGGGCAGCTCCCAGGCCACCGCCTACTGCGCCATGGCCAAACTGACGGCCACCGACCTGGGCTTCCAGATCTGCAACCAGGCCCTGCAGATTCACGGCGGCTACGGTTATATGCGGGAATATCCGCTGGAACGTTACCTGCGCGACGCACGCGTACACCAAATCCTCGAGGGCACCAACGAGATCATGCGTGTCATTATCTCCCGCCAGCTGCTCGAGAAAAGCAACGAGGAGATCCGATGAACCCAACTTACCCCGGACTGGAGCTGGAGAAGCGCGGCCACACCGCTATCGTCACGCTCGACCATCCCCCCGCCCACACCTGGACCGAAGCCAGCCTGGCCGGGCTGGAGCAATTGGTCCAAGACCTGGAAAACGACCGCGACATCTATTGCCTGGTGCTGACCGGGGCTGGCGAGAAATTCTTCTCGGCCGGCGCCGATCTCAAGCTCTTCGAAAGTGGCAACAAGGAAGTGGCCCGGCGTATGGCCACCCGCTTTGGGGCTGCTTTCGAGCGCCTGGCCGGCTTTCGCGGTTTGAGCATCGCCGCCATCAACGGTTACGCCATGGGCGGGGGCCTGGAGTGCGCGCTGGCCTGTGACCTGCGCATCGCCGAAGAACACGCTGTATTGGCCCTGCCGGAAGCGACCGTCGGTCTGCTTCCTTGCGCCGGCGGCACTCAGTGGCTGGCCTGGCTGGTCGGCGAAGGCTGGGCCAAGCGCATGATTTTGTGCGGCGAGCGCGCCAACGCCGAGACGGCTTTGCGCATCGGTCTGGTGGAAGAAGTGGTAGGCCGCGGCCAGGCCCTGGAGCGGGCCCTGCAGTGGTGCGCCAACGCCGAAAAGCAGAGCCCGACCAGCGTGACCGCCTGCAAGCGCCTGATCCAGGGGGCCCGGCAAGCCGCTCCCCTGACCCGATTGCCGGAAGAACGAGACGCTTTCGTAGCGCTTTTCGACACTCAAGACCAACGCGAGGGAGTCGGCGCCTTCCTGGCCAAACGCCCGCCGGTCTGGCACAATGCTTAAAACGGAACCCATTCTGCTGGAAGAACTGACCACCGCCGGCAAACGCCGGTTTGGTGTGGCCACCCTCAACGCTCCCGATTCCTTGAATGCTCTCTCTCTGGAGATGGTGCGCAGCTTGCGTCCGGCTCTCGAAAAGTGGGCGCAAGACCCTGACATTGCGGGCGTTTTTCTGCAGGGAGCGGGCGAAAAAGCCTTCTGTGCGGGCGGGGATATTCGAGAGCTCTATGCTTCGTTACGCGAAACCTCGAATCCACCCGGCGAATACGCCCGCAGCTTCTTTGCTGAAGAATATCAGCTGGACTATCTAATTCACGCCTATCCCAAGCCCTTTCTGTGCTGGGGTCACGGCATCGTGATGGGCGGAGGGCTGGGCTTGATGGCCGGAGCTTCGCACCGGGTGGTCACTTCGAAGAGCCGCATCGCTATGCCGGAGGTGACCATCGGTCTGTATCCGGATGTCGGCGGCAGCTGGATTCTGCGCCGCATGCCCGGACGAGTCGGCCTCTTCCTGGGGCTCACCGCTGCGCCCCTGAACGCGGCCGACGCGCTGTTTTGCGGTCTGGGGGACTTTCACATCGAGGCCGAACGGCGGCAAGAAGTCTTGAGCGCCCTCGCGGCTACCGTCTGGAGCGGGGAAGAGCGCTCGGATCGGGCCGAACTCAGCCGACTGCTGGCTCGCTATACCACCAGTCAGGGCCCGGTTTCCAAGGTCCGCGAGCATTTCGACCTGCTGAACCGCTTGATGGCGGGCGAAGACCTTCGCGAGATTGCCGCTCGAATCGCTGCCATGGAAAGTGAGGATGCCTGGCTGGCCGGTGCCCGTTCGGCCTTCGTCAAAGGCTCTCCCACCTCGGCGGCTCTGGCCTTTGAACTCTGGCAGCGCGTGCCCCACCTCTCCCTGGCCGCTGTCTTTCGCCTGGAATACCTGGTTTCTCTCGGCTGCTGCGCCCATTCGGACTTTATCGAAGGAGTGCGCGCCCTGCTCATAGAGAAAGACCGAAAACCGCAGTGGAACCCGCCCTCTTTACTCGAGGTGACGGCTTCGCTGGTGGAATCTCACTTCGAAACTCGCTTCCAGGGACCTCACCCCCTCCAGGGGTTGGGCTCATGAAGACCGCTTTTCTGGGATTGGGCAATATGGGCCGGCCCATGGCCCTCAACCTGCACAAATCCGGCCTGGAGGTGGTGGGCTTCGACCTGGCAACGTCGTGCCTGGAGCTGGCGCGCGAAGCCGGGCTGCAGTGCGCCGACTCCGCTCGCGAAGCCGCTCGGGGGGCCGGCTGCATCATCAGCATGCTGCCGGCCAGCGCCCATGTGGAAGCGCTCTACCTGGGAGAGCAGGGTCTGATGGCGGAGTTGCCATCCAATACGCTGGTCATCGACTGCAGCACCATCGCCCCCGACAGCGCGCGCAAAGTGGCCAACGAGGCGCAACGGAGGGGTCTGGTCTTCCTGGACGCGCCCGTTTCGGGGGGCACGGCCGGAGCGGCGGCCGGCAGCCTGAGCTTCATGGCGGGAGGCACGGCCGAGGCCTTCGAGCGCGCTCGCCCCTGGTTGGAGAAGATGGGCGCCAACTTGTTTCACGCGGGAGCTTCGGGGGCGGGTCAGGTAGCCAAGATGTGCAACAACATGCTGCTGGCGGTGCTCATGATCGGCACTTCGGAAGCCCTCACTCTGGGGCAGGCGCACGGCCTCGACCCGGCCGTGCTCTCCGAAATCATGACACGCAGCTCGGGTAACAATTGGGCTCTGGAGAAGTATAACCCGGTGCCCGGTGTCATGGCCAACGTTCCGGCCGCAAAGGCCTACGCGGGCGGTTTTGCCAGCGAGCTGATGCTCAAGGATCTGGGATTGGCTCAGGAAGCGGCGGCCGCCCTGAAAGCCAGCATTCCTCTGGGCAGTCTGGCCCGCAATCTCTATGCCGCCCACGGACTGGCCGGACATTCCAAACTGGATTTTTCTAGCATCATCAAACTCTTTCAGGAGCCACCGCATGAGTCCTAACCTCAGCCCGGGCCGGCGTTTTCGGCAGGCTATGGAACAAGAACAACCTCTGCAAGTGGTGGGCACCATCAACGCCAACCACGCCCTGCTGGCGCAACAAGCAGGGTTCCGTGCCATCTATCTCTCGGGCGGCGGCGTGGCCGCCGGCTCGCTGGGCCTTCCCGACCTGGGTATCACCACACTGGAAGACGTGCTGATCGACATCGGACGCATCACCAATGTCTGCGACCTGCCCTTGCTGGTGGACGTGGACACCGGTTTTGGCCCGTCGGCTTTTAACGTGGCCCGCACCGTGCGCTCGCTGATCAAAGCCGGCGCGGCCGCGCTGCATATCGAAGATCAGGTCGGGGCCAAGCGCTGCGGTCACCGACCCGGCAAAGAGGTGGTCAGTTGCCAGGAGATGGTGGACCGCCTCAAAGCGGCGGTGGACGCGCGCAGCGACGATGACTTCGTGATCGGTGCGCGCACCGATGCTTTTGCCTCCGAGGGTCTGGAGAAGACGCTGGAGCGGGCCGTGGCCTATCAAGAGGCCGGCGCTGACTTCCTCTTCGCCGAAGCCGTGCCCGACCTGAGCTACTATCAGAAGTTCGTGGACGCCACCGGCATTCCGGTGCTGGCCAATCTCACCGAATTCGGGGTGATCCAGCTCTACGGGCTGGAGGAGCTGCGCCAGGCCGGAGTCGGACTGGCCCTCTATCCGCTGTCGGCCTTCCGCGCCGCCAACAAGGCGGCCGCCAACGTCTTCGCCCACATTCGGGGGGACGGCACTCAGCGACAGGTGCTGGAAACCATGCAGACGCGCGAAGAGCTGTATCAGTCCATCGGTTATTACGCTTACGAGCAAAAGCTCGATCAACTTTTCATGCGAGGGAAAAATGGCTAAGAAAAGCGTGGCCCTGTCGGGTGTGGTGGCGGGCAATACCGCCTTGTGCAGCGTAGGCAAGAGCGGAAACGACCTGCACTATCGTGGCTATGACATCCTCGACCTGGCCGAAAAGGCCAGCTTCGAAGAAACCGCCTACCTGCTCATCCATGGTAACCTGCCCAAACCAGCGCAACTGAAGGCCTATGGACAGAAGCTCAGGTCCCTGCGCGGATTGCCGCAGGCGGCCAAGCAGGTCTTGCGCTCGCTGCCCGCCGCCGCCCACCCCATGGACGTGCTGCGCACCTACACCTCCGTGCTGGGCAGCCTGCAACCGGAGAGGGAGGACCACCGCCTGGCGGGTGCCCGCGACGTGGCCGACAAACTGCTGGCCTCGATGGGCTCGGCCCTGCTCTACTGGTACCATTTTGCCCAAAACAGTCGCGAGATCGAAGTGGAAACGGACGACGAAACCGTGGGCGGCCACTTCCTGCACCTGCTGCACGGTCGACCCCCCTGCAATTCCTGGGTCCAGGCCATGCAAATTTCGCTGAACCTCTATGCCGAGCACGAATTCAACGCTTCCACCTTCACCAGCCGGGTCATCGCCGGTACCGGTTCGGACATCTACTCGGCTGTAAGTGGAGCTATCGGTGCGCTACGCGGTCCCAAGCACGGGGGCGCCAACGAGGTCGCCTTCGACATTCAGAGCCGCTACAACTCCCCAGACGAAGCGGAAGAAGACATTCGTGCGCGGCTGGCCGCCAAAGAAGTGATCATCGGCTTTGGCCATCCGGTCTATACCATTTCCGATCCGCGCAACGCCATCATCAAGCGGGTAGCCCGCCAGCTTTCGGAAGAAGCCGGCGACATGCTGCTCTACGAAATCGCCGAGCGGCTGGAGTCGGTGATGTGGGAGGCCAAGAAGATGTTCCCCAACCTGGACTGGTTCTCGGCCGTTTCCTATCACCGCATGGGCGTGCCCACTCTAATGTTCACTCCCCTGTTCGTGCTTTCGCGCATCACCGGCTGGAGCGCCCACATTATCGAGCAGCGCCAGGACGGCAAGATCATCCGTCCCAGCGCCCACTACATCGGTCCCGATAACCAAGAATATATCCCATTGGAGTTACGCGCATGAGTTCACACCTATCCAACCAGAGGCCCGAGCCCGACCAGGTGCTGGTCGACATCGCCGACTATGTACTGCATTATCAAGTGCAAAGTCAGCTGGCCTGGACCACCGCCCAGCACTGCCTGCTCGATACCCTGGGCTGCGGTCTGGAAGCTTTGACCTATCCTGCCTGCACCAAGTTGCTGGGACCGGTCGTTCCTGGCACGGTGGTGCCCCACGGCGCCCGCGTGCCCGGCACCCAATTCCAGCTGGATCCCATCCAGGCCGCCTTCAACATCGGCACCATCGTGCGCTGGCTGGACTTCAATGATACCTGGCTGGCCGCCGAATGGGGCCACCCCTCCGACAACCTGGGGGCAATCCTGGCCGCCGCCGACTGGCTGTCGCGCACCCGGGTAGCCGGGGGCAAGGCTCCCTTGACCATGAGACAGGTCTTGGAAGCGATGATCATGGCCCATGAGATCCAGGGGGTCCTGGCTCTAGAGAATTCCTTCAACAAGGTGGGTCTGGACCACGTCTTCCTGGTCAAAGTGGCTTCCACCGCCGTGGTCGGCAAACTGCTCGGATTATCCCGGGACGAGCTGATCAACGCCCTGTCGCTGGCCTTTGTGGACGGCCAGTCGCTGCGCACCTACCGCCACGCTCCCAACACCGGCAGCCGCAAGTCCTGGGCCGCCGGCGACGCCACCGCCCGCGCCGTGCGTCTGGCGCTGATCGCGCGCACCGGCGAGATGGGGTATCCCTCGGTGCTGACTGCCAAAACCTGGGGATTTTATGACGTCAGTTTCCAGGGCAACTCGTTCAAGTTTCAGCGAGACTATGGCTCCTACGTGATGGAAAACGTCCTCTTCAAAATCTCGTTTCCGGCCGAGTTTCATTCACAGACAGCGGTGGAGGCGGCCATGACGTTGTTCAATCGGCTGCGCGACCTCGGGCGCGGCACCGAGAACATCGCCAAAATCACCATCCGTACCCACGAGGCGGCCCTACGCATCATCGACAAGAAGGGCCCGCTCAACAACCCGGCCGACCGCGATCACTGCCTCCAATATATGATCGCCGTGCCCCTGCTACACGGCCGGCTGACGGCTGCCGACTATGAAGACGGAGTGGCCGAGGACCCCCGCATCGACGCCCTGCGCGAACGCATGGTCTGCGTGGAAGATCCGCAGTTCACCAAAGATTACCACGACCCCGAAAAGCGCTCCATTGCCAACGGCTTGACGGTCGAGTTGACCGACGGCCAGGTGCTGGACGAAGTGGTGGTGGAATATCCCATCGGGCACAAGCGCCGCCGGGCCGAGGGCATCCCCAAGCTGCTGGAAAAATATCGAATCAACCTGGCCCGAATTTTTCCCGAAAAGCAGCAGAAGACGATTCTGCAGCACTCGCTGGAATTCGACCGGCTGGTGGAGCTGCCGGTGCACGAATTCGTGGACCTCTTCGTGATCTAGCGTGGGTCGACCCATTCGCCGCCGGCGCGGTCGGGCCGACAGACGCCCGCCGGTCATCCAGTTGCTCACGCGCAACTTGAACCGGCTGGTCATCGTGGCCTCGCTGACTCTCCCCGACCTGCGCGTCGGCATGATCAATCGCCTGCTGGTGCTGGCCGAGCAAGAGCGGCTGCAGGTGATCATCGTGTTGACCAAGCTGGATCTGTTGGAGGACGCGGCTCAGGCCGAAGCCACTGCCCGGCTTTACCGAGCCCTGGGCTACGGCTGCATTCTAACCTCCATCCACACCGGTCAAGGTGTGGACGAGCTGCGAAGGGAGCTCGGTCAGGGACGCTCGGCTCTGTGCGGTCACTCGGGCGTGGGCAAGAGCAGCCTGCTCGGCCTGCTCCAGCCCAACTCGTCACCCCTCACCGGCGAAGTCAGTCTGGCCACGGGAAAAGGCCGCCATACCACCACCACCTATCGCCTGGTCGAGCTGGACGGAGGCGGCGAAATCTACGACCTGCCCGGCTTCAAGCTGGTCCCCATCTCCCTGGAGCGAGCCGAATTGAAAGATTGTTTTCCCGAGTTTGCCACCTGCGACTGTCGTTACCGCAACTGCATGCACCTCGAAGAGCCGGCCTGCGGCGTGCTAGAAGCGGTGGCCAGCGGCCGAATAGCCACTCACCGTTACGAATCCTACCGATTCATCCTGGACACTTTGGAAGAAAAGCTTGCAACTCCCTGAGCCTCGCGAATCGCCCTCCCCCTTCGCGCGGCGCGTATTGATTTCAGCTCATCCACCATCAAATAGATGGTCGGAAAATCGTCCGGGCATCGCCCCTCGAGCCACAAACACGGTCTTCAGCACGGAACCCAGTGCAAAGATCTGGGGCCCGATCGGTCAACCAATGGACATCCACCACATTCATCTGGCCCTCAAAACGGGTCAAAGCGCCCCGCCTCCCCGATCAATCCGACAATTTGCGGACAAATCGCCTTCAGCCGCCGCACCAAAGCCCGTCGCGTTCCGGTCGCGACATTCTCGAACCACTGACTCTTGGGCTCGGCGGATTGCGCTTCCAAAAATCCACCAGGGCCGGCAAATCCGCCACCGCCTGTCCTCCACCACCAGCCCGGGACCGTCATAAGCTGCCGTGATAAGCCACCGCCTCGAAAGGCTGGCAGGCCAGGCCCAGTTTGTCATACACCTCGCGTTGCTCCGCGCTCAGCCGGGCGTTTGGCCTGTCCAAATACAACAAGTCATCGCCCTTCACGTCAAACAAAATCGCCCTCGATTTCT
Source organism: Vulcanimicrobiota bacterium (assembly GCA_019637395.1). GTDB lineage: Bacteria > Vulcanimicrobiota > Xenobia > Xenobiales > JADMJV01 > JADMJV01. The sequence continues at coordinate 16,055 of JAHBVR010000005.1, read as the reverse complement.
CCCCGGCCAAGCTATGAAACAGGCTATAGAGCAAAAATAAAGCGTAACTGGTCTTGGTGACCACACCGGAAATCCCGGCAATATTGATGTGCGCGCCCTTCACGCCGGATAAAAATCTACAATCAAAGTTCCCTTGCGAATAGTTAGGGACGGGGGTGGAGGATGACCAAGTCGTCGCTGAGTTCGTTGGCTCCACCGCCCTGGTGGCAGGGAAGTTTTTCGGCCAGCAATTGGCCGGCCTGGCTGATACAGTCGAGCATGGCCTGTAGCGGTTTGCCCTGGCGCAAGGCGGTGATGGCCGCGTTGCGGACTTGTTCGAGGCCGCTTTGAGTGAGGGCTTCCAGGGCTCCCTGGTCGGCCAGGATGACCACGCGGCGCTCGAAGAGAGAAAAGTAGATGAGCAGGCCGCCGCGTTTGGCGGTGCTGGACAGTTTCTGGTTGCAGAAGACGGCCCAGGCGGCGCGCATGCTTTCTTCCTCCATTTCGCGACGCGGCACCAGCGCGGTACGCAGGCCGGGCAGCCAGGCGCCCAGCAGGTTGCCCAAGAGAAAACCGGCGCAGAGCACACCGATTTCCCAACCCAGGGAGAGAGGCTCAGCCCCTCCCCAACTACCGCTGCCGCCATGGTGCAGGCTGTGCAACAGGCCCAGCAAGAGCAGGCTGCAGGCGAAGCCGATCAGGGCCTCGGCGCGGTCATAGCGGCCAGATTCGCTGGCGACAGCACAGACGATCTCGCCAGCGGTGGCGGATTCGGCTTTCTGCAGAGCCTGGCGAATCTGCTCCCGTTCCTCGGGGCTGTAGAGTCGGCGGGCATCTACCATCTGTCGCTGCAGCCGCCACCCCAAAGACCGTCGAACCAGTCACCACAATCGCCCAACCAGCCCCGGTGGTGGGAAGAACGCCGGTGGAACCAGGAATGGCAGTGGTGATGATGGCTGGGAAAGAGCAGGGAAATTCCGACGATCACCCCGATGACGCAGAGCGGTAGGACCAGGCTCGAGAAGGCCGTGGCCAGGATGGTGACGGCGGCCGCGGCCAGCATACCGGCTCGGCCAATCTCCCGGGGCACACCGATCACTCCCATGATGAGCAGGGTGCTGCCGAGCCCGAAGAGTCCCAGGACCAGCGGCCAGGGGAGGTCACAAAATGGGAGACTGCGATGGATACTGGCCTGCATCTTCTCGGAAAGAGTGACTCCCCCCGCCTGAATGGCGCCCGGCCCGGGCTGCATGAAACGGTGGAGGGCGTTGGCTCCGCGAAAGACGGCCAGGGAGTAGTCTCCACTACGAGCCGGAGGCATGACCGTATCTCGCAGGATTTCACCGGCTTTGGCTTCCCCGGCTGCCCCCCAGTCGGCTCCGGTCTGTATCCAGGCCTTGCGATCGCCGACCGAAAAGAGAAAGAGCACGTCCGCTTTCTCCAGGCCCCAGGCCTGCGCCCAGGCGCGGGAACCCTCGACCACATCGCTGAAGCCGTAGCTTTTCAGACTGTTCACGGTGACCACGAAAAGGCGGGACTTGCCCGGAGCATTCCAGGCTTTCAAGTCGGAGCGTAGCTCGGCTCTGGTCTTTTCAATGTTGATGACGTTGGCGTAGTCGGCCAGGAAATCGTTGGCCGGTTTGGTGGGAAGTTGGAGAGCGGCCAGGCACAGGCCGACGAACAGCATCCACAAGCACAATCGATAACGTAGCATGGGGAATGGTTGTCAGTTGAGAAGCGCTTGGCCTGCAAGAAATTTTCGCTCAGTTTGGAGTCGCTGTCGCTTTCAGAGCAAAATGAGAACGGGACTGGGGTTCATGCCGCGAACTGGCTCCAAGTTATTCATTCTGGTCGGCTTGTGCCTATCGGCCGTGACGTCCCCGAAGACAGAGGAAGAAGCCGCATGTGGCCCGACAGAAAACCCGGTCTGGCTGACCAGCTTCCGCAAGGCCAGCCAGTGCACCCGCTGTGGGGGCGGATCTGACGCCGTTGATAAGTCTGAGCCTGCGCTCCTATCAGGTGGCTCCCAAAGGCATGCACCTCCGCGCAGCCTCGCCCACCTGGGGAATGGGTCAAGGGGGAGGATGAGCGTCTGACTGACACTCGCAGCATAACATTCTGATATTTTCGCGGAGATAAATCCGGAGCCTCATTGTTGCACAAACGTAAAGGTTGCTGCACAAAACCAGACCCGGCCTCTTTGCGCTCCCCTAGACCCCGGACAAATAAAAGAAGCCTGAGGAGCGTCGCGGAGGAGTTCAGACTCAGGCTCAAGGATTTAGCAAATTCAGGGTTTACTCAGGCCATAAGGTCGATCTTTTTGCCCACGAGCGCCCCGATGCTTGAAGCACCGGTGGATTCCCCGGGAGTGGAGGCAGGCTTAGGCGTTGAGCCAGGGTCGGGTTTAGGCTTAAGCCAGGTATTCTTATGAGACTTTTTCTCCTGGATTCGCTCCTTGAGCGCTCGAGTATGAGACTGCCATCCAGGACCTAACCCTCCGATAGCCATTGTTTGCTCCAATCCGTTCATAGAACTTCGTCGATCTAGGCGGGTGATTTGCTCCCCGCGCAATTAACATACCATAGTCGCAATAATTGACGAGTAAATCAAACTTCCAAAGCGGGCTGGGATGAAAACTTTTTTGTCAGCCAACTCTTGTTCTGGCTCCATAAGTTTCAGAACTCTCTTGGCCCGGGCCCAACAAGGGGTGGATCTTTGAGGTCTCCACGATCTTACCGGCGAACTTCAGGGCGTTTTCGTCATAAGGAGTGCCGGTCAGGTTTCTTTGGCTTTGCCCAGGGGTCGTGAGCAACATCGGCCGGCTCCCGCCTGTTTGCCAGTGTTGTCGGAATCAAAGGGGAAACTTGTTGGATAACGCATTTTACACCTGCATCTTTATTTCGGGCCTTGTCGATAAACCCACTTTACAGGAACCCGGACAAAAACACTCTTAATTAATAATGCAATTATTCCAAAACAAAGTTACTTTTAAACCCGTATCTACTGGCAAAAAAAGGGCCCCAGAATGAATCCAGGGCCCTGAATCCCCACTCCCCCGCTGCGTCTCCAGCAGGAAATGAGGCAAAGGTTAGAGAGCTTCTGCCATCCAGGATGAGCCATCCTGGCGGCGGTCAACGTAAACGAGCATTGCCTGAGAAACTCCCTGAGAGCTATTACCAATCAGTCTCAGATGAGATACTTCTTGCTTGTCAAACTGGCTCCAAATAAAGAGTTGCTTTCCATCTTTCTGATGGATTTCGCTGCAGGCGCCCATTTCAGCATCACCACTCCAAGTGATAAGGCTGAAATCACGAGTCGTATCAAGCAGATGACTTTTCAGTGCATAGGGATTCTGAACATTCTTTTGACGTATCCAGGCGGCCACTTCCTGGCTTAGAAATTGAGCCGCCTGGTCCGCCAGTTTCGAGTCCATAACCTGCAAACGGGTTTGGCCGTGAAGTTTACGCTCCTGATGCCATACTTCCCAATGCATTCTGGCCCATTCAGGAATAGTGGTCTCTGGTTTTCCCGCTATTCTGTCGGAAATGAAGTTCAGGGTTGACGCTTTCAAGATGGAACTCCTTTGCTCAAGGCGCCGGGTGGCGTTTCAGTGTTTCGGCACTCGTAGTATAGCGTTCTGAGAATTTCGCGGGGCTAAATTCGGGGACTCTTTATTGCACAAACGTGAAGATTGTCGCTTTAAAGAAAGAGCGGCATCTCCACAAGAAAACCCTGTATTCATCAAGACTTAAGCAGCCACTCAAGGATCTGGCGGTTTCTGTTTTGTGTTAGACTATGTCGCAGTAACAGTTCTCAGATGGTTTCCTGAAGGCTGCCGTACAGAGGTAGAATCAACGCCAGGCTAAGGAAAAGAACCACGCCCGAGACGGTGATCAGTAACAGAGGTTCAATCAGACTCTGCAGAACCTGTAGGCGAACATCCAGTTCCTCTCGATAGAAACGGGCAAGATGATCGAGCACCGGCTTGGACTGGCCGGTATCGCCGGCCACTTCCAGCGAAGAAGCAAGGAGGCGCGGATAAAGCTCGGGCTTCAGGTGCATGTACACCCAGACAGCTTCTCCATCCAGCAGGGATCTCACCAACAAATCGCTATCGATGATCAGGCGAGGGTCACCGCTAACCTCAGCCGCGGATCGGAAGGCACGCTGCTGAGGCACGCCACAGGCGGACAGAATCGAGAGAGCGGCGCAGAAGCGCGACCAGGTAGCCGCCGACAACATCCCCCCCAGCCCCGGCAACGCAATCACCTGTTGCCAGACCGACAATCGCCAGTGTGGATTGAGCGCCCAAGAGCGAGCGGCCCGCACCATCAGAATCGTCCCGGCGCTCAGGGCCAGCCAGAACCAGGGCTGGCGTTGAACTTTCACCAGCTCGGAAACCACCAGCGTGGGCCAGGGTAAGGGCGTGCCGTCCCTGGCGAACATTTCCAAAAATCCCGGGGCCAACAGGTTGACCAGCAAGAAAGCGGCCAGGACGGCCACCATCACCACCGTGGTAGGATAGATCAGGGCCGCGCGAATTTTTTGCAGGACTTCCTGCTCGTGCTCCAGCCAATCCACCAGCAGGGCCAGGCTGATCACTAACTGCCCGGTCTGCTCGCCCACTTTGACCAGCCCGATATACATGGGCGAGAAGATGGCCGGAAAGCGAGTCAGAGCCGACGACAGGTAACGTCCCTCCAGGACCAATCGTTGCAGGCTGAAAAAGACTTCACAGGCGTTGGCCGGATGAGACTGCTCGGCCAGTACTTCGATGGCGCGAGCAATGGGCACTCCGCTGGCGAACAGCACCTGCAGTTGGCGGGTGAAGTTGACCACCTCGCTTCGCGGCAGACGTACCGTGTTCATCCAGTCTTGCGAATTCAGACCAGACCGCAGCCTGTAAGGTTCGGCTTGGGAGGGCAGGTCGCCCCCCGGCGAAGAGCTGGGCACAATCAGGACTTCACCTGATTTCAACCAAAATCCTTGAGCGGACCGCTCTACCGATGTGTGGCCGTCGAGTTCTCCAGGTTCTTCTGCAAGAGTTCGGCAAGGAACTCAAGCCTGCGTTCGATTCGGCTCAGGCGGCTCAGCAATACGTCTACCTTCTCATCGGTAGTCAAGGTGTCTTCATCGACCAGTTGCATGGGAGGCTCGCCGTGAAACCATTCCTGACTGCGTCCTAGAACTCCACCTAACAGCTTCTCCTGTTCCGGCGTCGGTGCGGACAGATTGGACTCCCAACGGATCAGCGTAGCGCGATGAACCTTGATCCGTTCCGCCAGTTCAGCTTGAGATATCTGGCGCTGCTGGCGGGCCAGGCGCAAGAGAGCACCTTGAAAGTTACTTATGCGTCGAGGGCGGGCCATTGCTCTGTCAGATTATCGGGGAAGCCGGCATATCCCTTTTCGTCAGGAGGATGGGGCCCCTGGCAATTTGAGCGACAAGCTGACCTGCAAGTTGCAAAAAAAGGGTTTAAGTCAGAGCCAGACGGCTAACACCTCTTAAAGAAAAAAAGTGCGACCAGTCGCATTATGTTACAAAAAATTTTTGGGGATACTTGTGAGCAAAGGAAGAGATCGGCTTAGCCGGCTGACCAAGAATATCGAAGAAATCCGAACCCGGGGGGTCCTGGGCGGCCAGGTGGTTGAAGAGTGTAAGGTGCTGTTCCAGGACATGTTGCGCACCGCGCATGATCTGCGCCTTCAGGCGGAGGACCCGCAGGAATTGGAGGCGGCCGAGTACTTTGAAGAGATGGCTCTACTGTTGGAGCGCCTGGCCAGGGATTTAATGGGCTATCGATTTGAGGATACTGAGGAGAGCCTGGGCGAGCTGGAACGCTGCCTGCTTCAGGTGGAGTCTATGCTCGGGCCTTAACCCCCGGAGTCACTGAGGTTGCAATTGCTCCACCAGCCGGATCACTTTCCAGTAATCCGGATTGTCCGCGGTTCCACCTCGGACCCGGGGAGAAGCATCAATTTCCGCCTGGACACGGTAGCTGGCTCGGGAAGGGAAGCCGGACATCCCGTTAGACTCGACAGTAATGATTCTATACGGGTCTGTGTTGTAGGTCTGGTCCACGGTGACTTCGTAAGATCCGAGAATGCCCACCTCATCCAGGTCGTAGACCAGTTCGGCGTAATGAAAGGTTTTTTGCGTAAGTTCCAGCGGGGGCGGAAAGTTCAGGTCGTGGTCCAGTTTCGCGCGCGCGTCTTCGAGGCCGGCCAGGGAGAGCGCGCGCGCCTGGGCTCGATGGAGTTGCAGACTGGCGATCTGGTAATCGGCTGAACGGCGAGTCAGGAAGGCCAGCCCTAAGACCAGCACCAGAGCGACCAGCGCCAGACTGGCCAAAAGCGTCGAAGCCCTATGTCTCATTGTGTCCTCACCCAGTAGAAGCCACTCTGGCTGACCTGGTGTAGCACCGAGCCGATACGTACCCGCAGGCTGATATCCAGGCGATGGTCAACGCTCAGGCGAGCTTGCATCCCTTCTATTGATTGAGCAAGCAGGAGCGGCGGCCCTTGCGAACCTTGAGTGCGAATCAAATTTTCCGTGTTGGTGATCTGGTAGCGCACGGTCACGCTCTGGTGATCGGGAGTCCAGGTCACCGCTTCCATGGGAAAGCGCACCTGCCCCGGCTCAACCACGGACAGCACCAGGCCCGGTGAGCTGGTGTTCAAGGCGGGAGAAGCAAGGGCCAGGGCTCCCTGCACTTCCGTGAGCATCGACTGAATCGCCTCGCGTGCCTGAAGAGCAGCATCTTTGCCTGTCTTGGAGTAACCGTTTGCATAGGTTTGAAACATCTGACCCACGATCAGCAGCAAGAGGGAAAAAATACCCATACTCACGATCATCTCAAAGAGGGTAAAAGCGCGCATTTTCATGGGTTCATCCGCACGCGCTCGTCGGGAAGAGCGTCGGGCAAAAAGTTACTCAGGATCCGCCCTCGATAGCGGCATTGGACCGCCACCGCCGTCTCTCCGGGTATCACGGCAGCCTGACCCGTGGGGAGGTAGCATAGATTCTGCACCGTCATGGCCCGGCCGTTGCGGCTTTGCAGATCGGGCCGCAATTGCCCGTTCCCGGTCATGGGAATGAGCGACCAGTGAAAGGTCACACCGGGTATTTCCTGGCCGGAAGCGTCTTCCAGCCGGGCCGTGATCTGGGCCTGCTCTTGAAAACTCAGGGGCGCGGAAGGAAGGCTGCCCACCGTCACTTTGGGGTTGGCCGGCAGAGGATGCTCAGGAGCGGCGCAATAAGTGAAAAGCGTCACGTTTTCTCTTTGTCCGGCCCCCCACAGCACTTTGACGCGTACAGGCACCACCAACCGGTCCAGGCGTCTGCTTTTCAGCCCATAAGGGGCCTCCAGGCGGCTGGCGGGAGAGAGCAGAGAACGACCCCCCGGCAGGCTGGCCACCTCCACCGAAAATCCCGGGAATTCAGGGTCGCTGAAGGTAGCATTGAAGGTGGCCCAGCTGGAATCAAAATTGGCCGGCTGACGGGCCCAACTACGAACCTGCGCAAAGGTTTTTTCCGCCAGGAGAATGGCGCGCTGCACTTGTTGATTGCGCCGGTCGGCGCGCGCCGCCTGATGGAAGAGCTGCACCATCATCAGGCAACACGCCGACAGCAAAAAGAGAGCCAGAATGGTCTCAATCAAGCTCAGTGCGCGGGTGTTTGACCTCACGGGATATTGAGGGCCCAGGAGGGGTGATCTTCCCAGCCGGCCTGGTTGGTGATCCGCTTGAGCTCGGTCCCGTCGCGTCTAACCGAGTAGATGTCGGCATTCGTAGCGCTCACTCTACGGCAGAAGAGGAGGCGGGAACTGTCGGGTGACCAGGTGGGATAAAAGCAACCCGTTTCTGTGCCTGGCACCGTCGTGACAGGCGTGGTGTTGGCCAGGCCAGTCCAGGGAAAAATCTGGATTCCCGCCGTGCCGGTAGCGGCCATCCAATGGAGGTCCGGACTGACTGCCACATGATAGCGGTTCGATCCGAAATCTTCGGGTGCACTTGCGTCCGGGAAAAAGCGCCTCAAGTCGAAGTCCATATTACCGGCCAGCAGGAATTGGGCGGCGGAGTTGGCCGGGTCATAGGGGATGACCCCGTTCCAACTCCATTCGGTAGGTACGATTTGATCAGTGGGAGCGGGCTGATCGATCTGGCCCAGATATTGCAGCCCCGAGCCGTCGGCGTGGATGGTCCAGATGTCGTGCTGCACCGGGTCTCGAGGTGTCGAAAACAAGATGCGAGTCCCGTCAGGGCTCCAGGCGGTCTGCCCACAACTGCTCCAACCGGGTGCCGGGGCGTCGGCGGCCCGGGTAATCTGTCGGATATGGGAGCCGTCGCTGTTCATCACAAAGAGCTCCGTCTGCCAGCCGGAGCCGATATGACGATTGGAGTTGAACAGCACCTTCCGCCCGTCCGGCGAGACTCGCGGCCAGTGATGATTCATACCGGGCTCTTTGGTGAGCTGAATGAGGTCGGTCCCATCGGAGTTCATGGCATAAAGTTCGAAGTTACCGGTGCGGTCGCTGGAGAAAACGATGCGGCCGTCGTTCAGGGCTTGAACGATGCCGGCGGCCCCCAGATGAAGATGGAGCTCTCCCCCGCGATCGTCGGCCACCCGGCAGGTCAACTGAAATTTCTCTCCATCGGCCGTGTCCGGTGGAGGAGACCAGCTCCACTCTGCCTGCCAATGGCCATCCTTCCAGGTCATCGGTAGTTGGCACGGATGAGACAGCCCACCCCCCCGGTCACAGGACCATTCGAGATGCAGAGGATCGCCGTCAGGATCCTGGGCGCTGACTTTTAGCGTCAGCAAGCCGCCCACCCGGCAGGTGGCGTCCACGCCCGGCGGCAGTTCGGTAGCGGGGGCGGGCACCACCTCAAGGGTGCCGGTGGGGTTCTGATTGAAGGCCTGCGGCAACGGCCGGGGCGGAGAACTTTGGTGCGAAATCGCGGTGACCGGATTCAGGCTGGCTTCCGAGGGCTGGTGCAGTCCTTCTTCCAGAGTAATGGCGCCCCCTGGAGTGATGCTGATAGTGATAGGCTGACGGACCGAGGTCAGCTTGAAGGCGGGTTGGCCGTCTACGCTGGAGGCTTCACAGGTAAAGGCGGAGCCCAGCACCAGACGATAAGCGCCATCGACCAGAGGCAGCCTGGACAGGGCCTGGCCGCCTGGCGCAAAAGCCAGCACGGCATCTTCGGGATAAGGAGTTGCCCAGGCGCTTATATCGTAGCTGCCCTGAGACAGCACACCCGGCTTGACCTGCGCTCCGCCCCAGAAGCCCGCCCAGAGGTAAGCGCGAGAGCAGGTATTGTCCCAGCAGGTGGAGCGTTGCAGCCGGGGCTGCGGGGCGCCTTGCAGTTCGTAGCACGACTGGGCCCAGGCAACCCCCTGCCGAGGGAAGGCAAAACCCACCAGAGACTGCCTGGTGACGGCCTGTTCGCGGGCCAGGCACAATTGAGAGAACACCATTTGAGCCGCAGCCCGCACGTGCGAGCCACTGGGGGCAGGACTCTTCAAAGAAACGGCCAGAAGCAACGAGACGAGCAGGAGTACAAATATCGTCTCCACCAGGGACCAACCACCGATTCGTCTTCTATTGCGCATGGAAAGGTTCGCCCCCAGTTCTTGTTGCTGCTACTCAGGTCGCAGCAACAGATACGTCAACGATTCTAAGTGAGCGGCACCCTACGAGTCAATCAAAAAAATCGTTAATGCAACAACAAGTCGAACATCCGTCCGCCGATGCAGGACAACCTCGACCTGGTGACCAATGCTTGAAGTCCACTGTTGCACGAAGTCGCATGAATTTCTGGACGGGAGTGAGAAGCACAGCTCATGAACAAGAGAAGAAGTTGCAGGGGCTGGTCGCTGGCGGAAGCGATGTTCGTAATGCTGCTCGTCTCGCTGCTGGTGGGCGTTTCCCTGAAAAGTCCACCCTCCAGCCGGGCCCACGTGCGCTCGGCCGCTCAGATGGTACTCTCCCAGTTGCGAATGGTGCGCGCACAAGCGGCCGTCAAACAGACCCTGGTTGGATTCGGCTTCCCGCGGCAGGGCAGCCCCTGGGCCCAGTCCTGCTATGTGCTGGAGGGCAATCCCAGACCGCGCCCGATACGTTCGACCCGCTGGGAAGGCAATTGCTCGCGGGCTTATCTTTGGGCAGGTTTCTGGGGCGGCGCCGAGGCCACGCCCGGTTTGCTGTCCCAGGGCCATCACGACTTGAGCGCCTGGGCTACTCCCTATCCTGAGGACGCGGTGATTGCCTTCACTCCCAGCGGCCAGGCGCTGTCACGGCTGCCCCTGGTGGGGGGAGCCTATCGCTTGCTGGTGGGGACGAGCTTTGCCTGCGAGCCGGCCAGCCTGGACGGCCAACCCGCCTTCAAATTGACCTCGATCGGCCAGCCCATTACCATCAGCATCACTCCGGGGGGCGCCATTACTCTGGAAGAAGGACTGCACCAGCCCTCGGAGGCCAGCCTGAACCCGGTCGGCGCCAGGCCTGCCCAAAGTTCTCCCCCCCGTCCGTTGTTCGGCGGAGGGGGCAACCAGAATCCCACCGGCACCCTTGAGGTGGTGCCCGCACCCGCTACCGAACTGCCGCCGGGCGTGGACGCCACCTGCCGGGTCGGTGGCCTGCTCACCTTGCAGGTCAGCGCCGAAGATGCCGACGGCGACCCTTTGCAGATCGAATGGTCCTGCGACCGGGGTGGGGGACTGTCTCATCCATGCCAACTCCCCATGACCTGGAAAGACGGGCAATGGCGGGCGGAGTGGAGCTGGTCCCCTCCGCCGGACACGGCCGACGGAGAAAAGTTCCAGTTGACTTGCCACCTGAGCGACGGTCGCGGTGGTCAGACCGACCTTCACCTGGGAGCTTCCGGCACCATCCAGGCCCTTGGCGACGGCCGCATCGTTTTCTCCAGTGACCGCACCGGCAACCACGAACTTTATGCCATGAATTCCGACGGAACCGACCTCACTCAGTTGACCGACGAGCCGGGTATCTCCCATAGCTGGCCGCGGATTTCGCCGGATGGAGGCAAAGTGCTCTTCAACTCCAATCGTCATATCGGCTCCGGCTGGCAGACGGAGCTCTTTGTGATGAACAGCGACGGCTCCCATATCCGCCAGATTACCCGGGCCGCCGACGCCCCGGCACCCGGTTGGAACAGTTGTGGGCAGACCGCCTGGAGTCCCGACGGAACTCGCATCTTATTTTCAACTCCTCGCGACCCGGTGCAGCACGACATCTGGCTCATCCGCCTTGACGGCTCGGGCCTGCAGCACCTGGGGAAAATCGATCAGCCCTCCCCCACCGATCAAGTGGTCCCTACCGAATGGAGCTGGAACGGTATCCTCCCCTACAACCCGGCCAACTCCGCCGCCCAATTCCTGCTGGCCGGCAATATGGACTTCGACCTGAGGCGCTTCTTCCTGGACGGCTCTGCCGCCGCCCCTTTCTCTGCCAATCAGTATCAGGTCTCGGTCAGCCCGGATCTACACTGGGTGGCCTGCGTCAGCACGGCGGGCATTCAGGTCGGACCCTGGAACGGTGCAGCCGGCAGCATGACGACGGTGCCCGGCACAGAAACGGGTTGCTTTTACCCCACCTGGTCGCCGGACAGCACGCATTTGCTCTTCTGCCGCCAGGTGAACCGCTCCAACGTCGACATCTACTCGGTCAAACGGGATGGCAGCCAGCTCAAGCAGCTCACCAACTTCAGCGGCTGGGAGGACCACCCCTCATGGGGACTCAACTCCTCCCCTTGAGGCTACCATGAAAGTCCGCGGCTTGACTCTCTTCGAAGTGATGGTGAGCATAGCCATCTTCTCCCTGGTCCTGCTCGTATTAAGTCAACTGTTTCAGTCTTACGGGAATTGGAACGCCAGTCTGAATACCCGAGAAGAAGCTATTCTCCAAGCACACGATGCCATGCAAATGATGATCGCGGAAGCCCAGGGAGCCATCGCTATCAACTCGCCGGCCATTGGCGCCAGCTCCCCCAGCCTGGTCGTCACCCTGGTGGAACCCGGCCAGGCGCGCTTTCCGTCGGGAGCACCCAACTGGACTCCCGACCAGGGGAGCGTGACGGTACAATACCAGGTGGCGGCCCAAGGCTTGACCCGCACCCAGAATTCCCAAACGCCCCTGCTGTTAGCGCAGAAAATTGAGGGGATGCAGGCTCGCCTGGGAGCGGACCGCCGCCTCGAGGTTAGCCTGAGTGTGCGGACGGGCTCGATTTTATGCAACCTCAACCAGAGTGGTTTTTACTGGGTAAAGTCGCTATGAAGCCTGGGATCTTGTAAGAGATCGTAGCCGGGACGGTCCCAATTGGCGAAATCGCCCAGAAAATCATCCAGGCTGCGAGGCGTGGCCGGCTCTGCAGGGTCTTCAGGGTTTGTATTCAATGGTGGCATGGTCTCTCCATGGTTTCAGCGATCAGTGTCGCATAAACTTCTATTTGTAACATACCGCCGGGAAAGTTTTTCAGACTTAATCTCGAGCTTTGCTTATTGCACGCCTGTAAACTTTGTCGTCTGAATTGGGCTCGGACCGATCGGAAGGAAACGCTATCTTGACAAGACTTTGCGCCATATTGCCGAACTCTGGCGTTTCTATTTTGTTTAAGCCCTTCGCGCTGAAGAATCGTGCAACCGGCCAAGAGGATTTCAGCAACAAAAGTTGCAAACACTCGCCCATAAAAGTGCGACCGGTCGCATATATTCAAGAAAGATTCAGGTGCTCTTGTGAGCAAAGGAAGAGAACGACTACAACAACTGGCCGGGGATATCCAAGAGGCCCGGAAGTGCAGGCTCGTAAGCAACGAGTTGCTGGATGACTGTAAAACACTCAGTCGAGACATGCTACGAACATCTCATGAGCTACGTGCCATAGAAGGTGAGACTCCCATCCTGGAGGTGGCTGGCTACTACGAACAGATGGCTCTCCTGCTCGAAGTTCTGACTCAGGATCTGATGGACCATCAGTTTGACCGGATTGACAGGTATTTTTCCGAATTAAATCGCTACATGTTTCTGGTAGAATTCACTCTTGGCCCTTGATGCAGGCAGGGATAAGCACTTTTTTCCGGTAGTTTGTACAGGCAATGGCCCGACCTCGACGCATAAGTAACTTTCAAGGCTCTCTCTTGCGCTTAGCCCGCCAGGAACGACAACTTTCCCAAACCGAACTGGCGGAGCGAATCAAGATTCATCGAGCCACCCTCATCCGCTGGGAGTCCAATCTCTCCGCTCCGACCCCCGAGCAGGAAGAACTGCTGGGCCGGGCGCTGGGCCGCCGCCGGGAGTGGTTTCATGGCGAACCGCCCGCGACCATGCTGAACGAGGACACCCTGACCCTGGATGAAAAGATGGACGTGCTGCTGCGCCGGGTCGGCCGTGTTGAGCGCCGCCTGGAACTGATGACAGAAATGTTGCAGCGCTTAAGTGGCGACTTGAGCCCGAAGTAGCAGCTCAAACGTTCTTTCGGCTTTCGCCGGAGCTTGCTCATCTCGCAAAATGTGTTTGTAGTGGTGAGCGCTCAGGACCGCTCCATAGAGGTCGAAGGTCAGTTGTTCGGGGCACACGCCGGGGGAAAGATCGCCTTCTTCGATAGCCTGACCGATCGCCCGCTGAATTTCCTGCCCCCATTTGTAGTGAATGTCCCGTAGGAAATCGCGCAGCGAGCCGGCGCCGCCGTCGTAAATAAAGATCCGACGCCTTCCATGTTGATAGTAATCGACCCAATTTTGAAAGATCTTGCGCAACCGGGGAAGGCCGCGGCTTTCCTTGACCGCTGGAATGAGCACGCTATCCACAAACTCTTGGGAAGCCCGCTCCAGAACAGCTTTCAACAAGTCTTCACGCGTTCTAAAATGAGCAAAGATACCGCTTTTAGATATCCCCAGTTGAGCCGCCAGAGGAGCGAAGGTCAGAGCCTCCAGGCCGATTTCTTCGACGGTTTTCAAAGCCCCAGTTACGATCAACTGCTTGGTGATGTCCCCTTTACGCACGCCTGGGACTTATTCAAGAGTCGTCGACTCCCTGCTTGAGAGATCATTTTCCATAGCGGGCGGTGGCGGCCTGGATGCGCCGGTCCAGCAATTGCACGGCCACCAGATGGCGACTGGCTTGTTGCCCGATGCGCAGCGCCTGCTCCCAGAGAGCCGAGTCGGCCACCGCCTCGCAGGCCATATCGAAGGAAGTTTGCCAGAATTGGAAACTCTCGCTGAGAAGTTGGTGAGCCACCAATGTCTCCAAGGTGATTTCCTCGGGAGCGATAGGCATTTCTTGATAATTCCGCCAGGTATCCTCCACGAAAGCGCCCAGTTCGGCGGCGGCGCCAGCCACCACCTCAGCCTCGAGCCCGGCCTGAAAGTCTCTGTGGAGAGCCACCAGGCTGCGGAAAAGGTCGGTCTGCCAACTCTCGGCGGGCAGACTCCGAGCAATCCGGCGAAACTCCGCCTCCAGCTTGAGAGCCTCGGCCCTCAAGCTGATCTCCTCCCAATCCTGCCGCAAACGCTCCAGCTCCGGGTAGTCGAGAGGCCGTTTCTCCAGCTCCCGAAGCCTGGCGACGCGGGGGTCAACCTGGTCCGGATCTTGCTCCAGCAGCTCTTTCAAAGCGGCTTGCAACAAAAGCAGACCCTCTTCTTCCCGACCGCACCCGGCCGCGATCCATTCCAACCAATCGTTGACTCTCATGCCACGGAAGTTCAAGCCTTGTCGACCGGTTCGTGGGTCAGACGGTCCCCCTCGTTGACGGCGGAATTAACCCACAACATCGATCTTTTGCCCCACTTTGCTCAAGCCTTCAAGCTTGCTGGGAGCGTGAGAGTGCTCAACTTGAGGGTTGGGGTCGGGGTTGTTTTTGGGCTGAATTTGGGAAGGGGTTTGAGTCTTCTTTTGCTGAAGCCTGTGAAGCTGCTGCTGAAGTCTGTGAAGCCGCTCCAGGGCATCAAATCCACCGATACGCATGATGTTGAACTCCGATCTGTATTTAGTTTCTGTCGATAGTGCCCGCTCAGGGGTCCGGTAATCAGTTTAAAATGAAACTATTAAAAAGGCTGGTAATAAAGTTGCCGACACCTAAAGCGGCAGCCTGCAGCTTGGAACTCGTTGAGCCGCTGCTGCTCGGCAGCCGCCTGCTGATTAAAGTTCGCCATTCCTACTGCCATTTAACCTGGTTCCTTTCGTTACTTTATTCCGCCATCAATCCGGGTTGATCAGTTAGCCAACAATATCGACTCCACTCTCACCGAGCGAGCGGAGAAGTCGAGGAAGAGCTCCCACGCGAGTATGACCTTCAGTCTTGACCTCGGGGTTGTACTCGGGACTACGACGAAGAGGACCGTAGCAGATAGTATGAGGAATGCCTCGGAAAGTACGCCCGATCAGGTCCCCGCCGTTCTTAGCCTTGAAAGCGCCATCGACGTCCTTCCCGAGACCTTCAATCCCGACGGAATCAACGGGGAGGTTGGTGAGACCTTCAGCATTGTCGGAAGCTTTAGGCTCAACCTTTGGCCGCAATGGAAGTGCGCTCCACTGCCCCACGGCATCAAATTTACCCAAATTCATGACTTTGCTACTCATAATATTAAGACTCCGATCTGCATTTAGTTTTCGCTGATACAGTTAATGTAACACTGTTGCAATAAGTTGCCGCAAAATGCCAGGCTTCGACCTTGCCGGCTTGAAAACACTTTCACAGCTTCCTCGCAGCTTTCATTCAGCAGTTTCCGAACTCTTTTACAGGCTGGCCGGGGAGGCCGCTCTCAAGCTGGTCAAATTGAGTGAGGTAGTAGACTGAGAGAATGGACGATCTAAGAAAGCGCCTGGAGCGGCTCGAACACCGACTCGAGCGAAACCAGAAACACACCGAACTCGTGCTGTCCACCCAGCGCGAAGTCGTAGAAAAGGCCTTCGATCAGGTGCGTTTGGCCATGTTCGAGCAAGAAGCCATTCTTCGCGCTCATAGCGCTGAAACTCGCGAAGCCCTCCACACCTGCTTCCCGCCGCCTGAGCCGCGTCAAGCGGGCCTGCGCTTGCACCGCAAAGCTTACGGGGTAAAA
>JAHBVR010000004.1 GCA_019637395.1 Vulcanimicrobiota bacterium | reverse complement strand
GACCGAGCTGGCCTATGACGGCATGTCGCGAAGGACCAAGATCACCGAGCTGGCCGACGGCACGGTGACCAGCAAGAAACTTTATTGGTGGCTGGGCGGGTCTATCGTGTGCGAACGCGACGGGCTGCAGCCAGGCTTCCCGATCACGCGCAGATTCTTTGGCCAGGGCGAAGTCCGGGGCAGCACCAAGCTTTACTACGCGATGGACCACCTGGGCTCTGTCCGTGAACTGGTGGATTCCGCCGGAGCCGTGAGAGCCGAATACAGCTACAGCACCTACGGCGAGCGTAATAAGGAAGCTGGCGACCTTGAATCCGAGTGGGGTTACGCCGGGCTCTGGCACCACCAGGCGTCGGGTCTGGACCTGGCCACCTATCGAGCCTACGACGCGGCCAACAAGCGCTGGATCTCGCGGGACCCGTTGGGTGAAGGCGTTGACTACAACCTGTATCGGTATTGTGGGAACTCCCCAGTTAACCACACCGACCCCAGTGGGTTGGACCCCTGGTATAAGGATCCAGAATTTAGAAAGAAGAAACCTGGCCCAGACTTCATGTCTAAGTATAGGTTACCGAAGTGCCCAACTCCTCAGCCTCCAGAACCTGACCTGCTGGATTACACGATAATCGGTGGGACGTTTTTAGCCGGGGCAGCCGTCTGGGGACCTGAGATATTGTTGCACTACGCCGGCACTTTATCGGGAGCGGGCGGAGCCGACTTAACTGCAGGAGCAACTGCAGCAGTAGTGGAGGCGACTAGAGATGTGCCGACCTTTACTCGATAGCCCACCACCAAGCGGTGAATGTAGGCATCCCTCCCTCAAACTTACCTTGTCAATGAAAATTGACATCCGTCCAGCCTACTGACAGCATGACATTTGCAGGGGCCGTCCTTACCGAAAATGGCCAAGATCCCAGGTGATCTAGACTCTGTTCATGGCTCATGGTGATTGATTGGATGAGAAGTTGTAGGGGCTTCTGCGCGGATTCGAAGGAGGCGTTTTCCATAGTGCTCGAATTTCTGCGCCGGTCGAAGGCAGACTTAAGTGGGCGTGAGCCGACTGACACTCCTATGCCGACGGGCTGGCGAAAACACGCGGGGTTTGCCCATCCGGACTGGGCCCCCCTGGGGGAGAATGCGCTGCCGGACGGGTGGTTGAAGCATCTGCTGGGCCAAGCGGGCACGCACTTTCGTCTCGATCGGAGTCGCAACTTCTACCTGCTCAGTCCGTTTACGGCTCGCAAAGCCAGTTATCAAGTGCAGTTTCTGGAACTGACGCTGAGGCGGTTATCACGTTTGTTGGGGGTAGAGAGCAGGGGGCGGCACGTCGTCTTGATCTGGCGAAATGCAGATGAATACTTGCGCTACGTTTCGCACTTCAGTGGCCTCCTGGTCGGAAACGCTGGGACGTGCATCCGCACTGGATTGGTGCATACGGTAAGCTACGACCGGAACGTGGACAAGCTGCAAGCCACCCTGGCTCACGAATTGGTCCACGACTTGTTGTCTGATTCGAAGTTGCCTCTCTGGTTGGAAGACGGCATTGCCCAGAACTTTGCTCCCTGTGGCGTTCAAGCACTGACCAAGGACGTAGCCAGGATGCGCCAGATGGCCAGCACCGGGGGACTGAAAGACTTTTGGTCGGGCCGTGGCTTCGCGGCTGAGGAAATAGGGCGGGAATTCTGCTATGCCCAGGCCGAAATTCTTACCCGGCTGCTGCTGGATGAAAAGAATTTTCGTCCATTCCTGGCCAGAGCGAAGCGCGCCGATTGCGGACAAGAAGCCTGTCACCAGGCCTTCGGTCGTAGCTTGGGCTCTTTTCTGAGCGCTTTTCTGGGTGCCGGCGATTGGGAGCCGTCCGTGACGAACGAAAAAGAACACGAACTTTGGGCGCTGCTTCACGAGTCGCGCTGGGAACAAGCCATCGAGCTGACTGGAGCCGACGAGGCCCCTTTCTCGAGGCTTGGTCGCGCCATCGCTCTCAGCGAGACGCCGCGTTGGCGGGAGGCGCTTAAAGAACTGGCAGACCTAGGTCCGGAGTTCAAATCTCCAGGCGTGCTGGTCCGCGAGATCTGGCTGGGACTGTGCTCCGAAGAAGCTGATTGTGCTGCAGCCCTGGAGCAACTAGAAGTCCTGGAACATCCATCCGTCAATAAGCTGCGAGCCTCCTGGCTTTACGCTAGGGGATTGTACAAAGAATCGCTGGAGTTCTATCCCCCGTCGGGAGAGCGAGGATTTGCAGCCTGGAAGCTTGGCGACCGGAAAACTGCTGAAGAGTCCGCTGACTCTCAAGACTTGATGAGCACTTTGCTCCTGGTCGAGCTCTGTTTGGCGGACCGGGAGACCGAACGTGCAGAAACTCTCCTGAAGATATGCCGAGAGGAACATCCTCCCAGCATCACAACTTGGGAGCTTTCAGGGCGAGTGGCCGAACTGCGTGGCTTGGCCGAGGAAGCGCGAAAGGCTTATCGCCATTGCCTGGAGATATTCGAATACACAGGCCGCGCTTGGAAGCCCGAGCGCGAGCGTGTCGAAGTAGCTCGCCTACGGCTTCAGGCTCTAGGTTCCAGCGCTTCTCGCCGCGACGGGGAGATCGGGTTCGACTCTTAGCTCAGGCGCCAGTACCGACTTGTTCGCAGGGCAAGATGCACCAATGGCAGAGCAAATTTCCTGTTCGCCTGCCGAGGGACGGGGTCCGGCGACCTAACGCCCGGCTGAAAGATGTGCCCCTTGCGGGGGCACCACAGCACCCGTTTTGATTCCACCGCCCCCGCCACGCAATCGCGGGGGGCGGTGAGGCACTAAAACTTTCAGCGCCAGCCCCAAGAAAAAAGCAATCGCCTCTAGAAGCCCGAAAATCTTTATGCTGAGTCTGTTAACCTGAGGTCTCCGGCCACCAGATGAGCCGGGGTCAAGTCGGTATAGACTGGGTAGAGCTTAGCCGCTTATAGCCCAGCGCGACCTGGACCACCGGAAGAGGGATGCCGTGGCGGGGCTGGGACGTTGAAGCTCAAGCTGGTGCGGTATGCGGACCGGCGTCCTGGGTCACTGGTTTGCACTAACTCTTGTCTGACAACTGAGCCGGGCGGCAAACCAGTGACTCATACTTTGGGCATGCCACTTTGGGCGTCAGCCCAAAGTGGTGGGCGCTGGCCGCCGGGCCACATACCGTGAAAACTGCCATCCCTCGCGGGGCGAAGCCCCGCCGTACGCTTCAGCTTGATTCACGGGGTTTGCGCTTGCGTAGCAAGCGCGACCCCGTGGCACGGCTACCCTCAGCCAACACCTGGAAGAAGCCAGACCCCAACTGACCTCCCCCCTCTCGTTGAATGCCCTCTGGTTGACCGAGGCCGGAGAATGCGCCTCAGTGGCCTGGGGGAGCGATTTTTACAAGGAATACCGCGCCCACAAGACTCTCGACTTCCCGTTCACTCTCCACCAAATGCGCCATGCTTGCGCCACACATCTACTCCAAGCAGGCGCATCCATTCGTGAGATTCAGCAACTGCTGGGACACCGCGAACTGGCCAGCACCGAGATTTATACCCACTTGACCCCCACCCGCTTGCGCTAGCAGCACCGCAGCTGCCACCTCCGTTTTCGTCAGCCCTTTCGCCAGGTTTTTTAGACCAGCACGCCAATCTGTTGAGGGTGATTCCCGCACTCCTCGGCCTGATCGCTCCCGTGACCGCCGTCAAGGTCTTTACGCAATTGGCTCGAGCTGCTGGCGCCGCTCTGCGGTCTGCCACCGCGCCGGTCGTCTTACCGGTCCCGCCCATCGTTGAAAAGGCTGCTGGGGTGTCCGAGCAAATTTCGCAGAGCCCGGTCATATTTGCATACGACGGCATGTCGCGCAGAACCAAGATTACCGAGTATATTGATGGGACGATGACTTCGAAGAAACTGTATTGGTGGCTGGGCGGCTCCATCGTGTGCGAACGCGACGGCCTGCAGACCGGCTTTCCCATCACCCGCAGATTCTTTGGACAGGGCGAGGTGCGCGGCACGACCAAGCTCTACTATGCGATGGACCACCTGGGCTCCGTCCGAGAGCTGGTGGACTCCGCCGGAGCTGTGCGCGCGGAATACAGCTACAGCACCTACGGCGAGCGCAATAAAGAAACTGGCGACCTTGAGTCTGAATGGGGATACGGGGGCCTGTGGCACCACGCTCCCTCGGGATTGGACCTAGCCACCTATCGCCTCTATGACGCAGCCAACAAGCGCTGGATATCGCGTGACCCACTGGGTGAAGGGGCTGACCGAACTCTTTATAGCTACTGTTTTAACTCGCCGGTCAATTTTGTTGACCCTGCTGGCCTAGATGGACTGCCGGCCGGATTCACCATGACCTCCTCGGGTGGGGTGAACTCATACTCCAATAACGACTTGAGCAATGGGCCGCGCTATACAGGGCCTGATACCTGGACCGTTCCTCCTGGATCGCGAGTATCAGGATCCAATGGAGTAACCGGTGGGCGTCCCGGACCAGTAGGCGGAAGCGGACATACGCGCCCTGGCGAAGGCGGAACTGCTTGGGAGAACTCCGTCTACAACATGTATCGGGACGGAAACGCCGCTTCAGCCAGCCACGTCTACACGGGCGCCGAGGAAGTTCTTCTCATGAGCATACCACCCGAAGTGGTATTCCTTGGGGCAACAATGGCTACCACCGACGACCTTGGAATACCATACGGATACGAGGTGGCAACATGGATGTTGCGACTTGCAAGATCTGTTGAGCTCTCCAGGCTGGGTCTCAGAAGGAGCAAAAGACTGTAGCAAGGCTAGGCGAGCATATCGTAATAGCAAGAAGGGATGGAAAGTCATCGTAGACTACTCGAAGAAAGTTCCAGAACTCTTCAACATCATGAGAATCAAGCGTTAGTGTCACCGAGCTTCGTGCTTGTTCACGGCGCCAACGACTTTGGCTTCACAAAGCAGATCACCGAGCATGGATTGATAATTGCTCGATGTCAGACTTTCCCGGAAAGTTCCATATCAGACAAATGCTCAGAAATCGTGTTTGAGTTTGATGAAAGCGACAGGTTGGTTTCTATTCAGGTTCTGAGGAACTTGGCGGACATGCCGGCTGGGTGCGTTGAAGCGCCAGCTATTCAATCAGCGGTCTATAGTTGCTCGGTCATTGCTAGGACTTTTCATCTGACGAACAGTTTTCGGGCGAATTTGCACGGTCGCGAAATGAACGCTTGGTAGAGTTTAAAGTTTCGAGTAAACGCGCTGAGACTGTCGTTATCTGGGATAGAGGCTGTATCCTTGAACTTGGTGTATGTGGCACGCTTCATCGCGTAGTTTTTGACTTGGAAAGCTTCTGCTCATTGGCTTGAACCGCAGCTACTGCCGGTTTTCGCGGGAGCCTGCGCCCACCGCCCAGCCGGCCTTCGACCGCAGCGCCGCGGGGGCCGGCTGGTGCGAGTGTAGATCTCAGTAGACGAGAGCCAGCGATGCACCACGGCCTGAACCACCGGCAAACTGGCCTGCTCAGCCAGCCGGGACGCAAAGGAATGACGCAGCGAGTGAGGGGAACAGTGAACATCAAGGTCCGCCCGCTCCCGATACCGCTGCATGATGTCCTGCAGTGAGCGAGTAGGCAGCCGACCGTGCCGAGTGGTGACCAACAACGGGGACTCACCTGCCACCGCAAAACCCCTGGACCGATTGAAATGCACCAGGTCAATGACGGCCTGACGGGCCACAGCATTGAGCGGACCTGGCACTGGAAGCCGCCTTTACCCACCACCTCAACCCACTGGCGGGAGAAACCGTCCCAGGTCATCACGTGGCCGACGTTAGGGGCAACCAGCTCGTGAGAACGCAGCCCGGTGTGAAGCGCAAACACAATGAGAGCCCTGTCCCGAGGGCCGAAAGGCTCCCGGGCCTGATAACAGACAACAACTGCTGCTCTTGAGACGGGAGCAAAATACGCATAAAACAAAGAACTCCTGACAGTAAGGTGGCGCGAACGAGGCCAGAGCATGAAATGACCTGCCCGGGCCCCGTAATAACACCCCCCGGAGGCCCCGGGCGCATCGACATCAACGCCGCCCTGGGGCCCAAGAAAGTCGATCTGGCCAAAGGCACCCTGGAAGGTTCGATTATGCCGGGGGAAACGGAGATTGCTTTCGCCTCCTACCAACCCACGTGTCAAATCGAGGGTTACTTCCCGGTCGGTAGCTATTCCGAAACCCACGGTAAATACCGCCTGGGCAAGTTCGTGCCCAACCCCCATTTTGCCCCGGGGACCTGGGAAACAGAACGGCACATCGCGAAGCAGGCGTAGTGCCCAACATTCTCATCGTCGAAGATGACCCGCATTTCTCCTCGACCCTGGTAGATTTGCTGGAAGACAATAATTACCAGGTAGAAGCGGTCCCCAGCGGCCAGGAAGCCATGGCTCGAGTCAAAAGACGCTCCTTCGATCTGGTACTGACCGATGTGCGCATCGCCGGTCCGCAGGACGGTGTAACCGCCCTGGAAGCCATCCAGAAAATCCAGCCCAACATTCGCAGCATTATCATGACCGGTTACGCTGACAAAGAAGTACCGGTGCGAGCAGCGCGTCTGCGCGCCGACGATTACCTGCACAAGCCTTTCAAGCTGCGTACCTTGTTGCAAGCCCTGGCGGCCGTACTGGAGCGGGAAACTCCCTTTCGGAACCTGTTTCAGCGAGTGGCCGAAGCGCCCGGTCAGGCAACCCAGCGTGCGGTGCGTTGGGTCTTCGACTCGCAACTGCAGAAACTCAACACGGCGCGCGAGAACTGCACCAAAGAACTGTTCCTCTTGTTGCGCGCCAATCACCTCGAAGAAGCGCTCGCCTACCAGGTCTATCAGAGCTGGGAGCAGCTCGAACTGGAGTATCTCGGTGCCCAGTCGCCCGCCCAGTGGAAGAGTTTGGCCCAGCGCTACGAGAATTTCTCTCAAGCCAAGGCGGCGCCGGAGTCGGAACGCTCTGTTTCCCTGGCCAACTTCAAGCAGTTGCTGGCCAAGATCATGGACGGGCGGGTGGAACTTGTCCACCTGTTCAAAGCCGTGCAGTTGCTTCACCAACCGGAAACGCGGCGCGAGTCACTGGAGGCCTATTCTGCCTTTCACTGGCTCTGGCTGAGCAGCGAGCAGCAGGAAGACCCGTTTGTCGGGCTGGTGATCGGCGGCTACACTCTGACCAGCTTACGCTCCGGTGACCAGAGTCAGGCGGTGCGCCTCTACGAAGCCCGCCACGAATTGCATTTCGCCCGCGGAGACCTGGTGCTCTGCCTGGTATCTTCGCGCGAGACCGAACCTCTGGAAGAGCAAGAGTTACAATCGGGACGGGCTCGCCTGCTGGAACGGCGGCTCAATCACCATTTTCTTCTCTACAAGGGCTTTGGGCTGACGCTGCGGCGCAATCTCCCCAACGAAGGGCTGTCTCCATCCGAGGCCTGGCAGCGACTGCGGCCCCTCTTCCTACAGGTCCGCGAGTATCACGCTCAGGGCAAGTTCTGTGGCAACTTTTCTCTGCAGGAAATCGATTGCATTCCCGGCCAGCCGCTGCAGATCACTCGCTTTTCCGAAGAAAGCTATTGCCATATCCACCGAACTCGCCAGATCAACAATCTGACCGCTGCTCCGGAAGTCTACGAGGTGCCCCGGCCCACCGCCGCCGCCGATCAGGCGGTGCTCGGACGCATTCTCTTCGAAACCATCATCGGAGCCAATTATCCCGACGCGGAAACGCGGATCAACATCCGTTGTTTGGGGTCCCAGCAGGCGGACGCCTGCCTGCGCCCCTACATTCCCCGTCTGGGACCGCTGGCACGGCCCTTTTACTTGATGTGCCAGGCCGATCCCGGCAAGCGTTATCCCAGCCTGGATCAGGCCATTTCCGCGCTGGACGCGGCCATCGCGGCCCCCGCCAGGTAGCCGCTGGTCCAGGCATTCTGAAAATTAAAGCCGCCGGTCACCCCGTCCACGTCCAGCAGCTCACCGGCCAGAAAAAGTCCCGGCCGCAGCTTGCTCTCCAGCGTTGGCAATTCCACTTCTCGAAGCGGGACGCCGCCGGCCACCACAAACTCCTCTTTGAATACGCCCTTGGCGGTCACCCGAAAACGGCAGTTCTTGACCGACTCGACCAGCCGATTGAGCACCTTTTCGGAAGCTCTCGACCAGGTGGAATCATCCCCCACCAGGTTGCGCCAGAGACGCCGCGGTAACCCCCAGGGGCAATCTCCGGAGATCTTCTTATTGGACATGCCTCGCAGGCTCTCGAAAGTAGTGCGTACCTCTTCTTGAGAAACATCAGGCAACCAGTCCACCCGAACCATCGCCTGATAATTCAAGGCATGCAACACCCGCGCTCCCCACGCCGAGAGCCGAAGGGTCACCGGTCCCGACAACCCCCAATGGGTGACCAGCAACGCCCCTTCCTGGCGCACTGGAGGTTTGGTCTCCAACACGGCGCGCACCCGATCCACCGAAACTCCGGGAAGATCACGCAGGCGCGCATCATCCACGGTGAAAGTAAAAAGTGACGGGCAGGCCGGAACCATCTGATGGCCCAGTTGGGAAAGCCAGGGATAGACGTTGGGAGCGCCGCCGGTGGCCAGCAGCAGCCTGGGAGCGCCCAGGCTGCCTTCGCGCAGGTGGACGACCCAACCCGGCTCGATCGCCTTGACAGGCGTGTTGACGCGCACCTCCACTCCCAGGCGCCGGGCTTCCTCCTGAAGGCAGTCGATAATCGTCTGGGAACTGTCGCTGACCGGGAAAACACGCCCGTCCGCCTCCACTTTGAGGGCCACCCCGCGTTCCTCAAACCACTGCATGGTATCGGCCGGCCCGAAGCGTGAAAAGAGGGCGCGCAGTTGCTTCTCTCCCCGGGGATAGTGCTGCACCAGGCGGCCTGTCTCAAAGCAGGCGTGGGTGACGTTGCAACGCCCGCCGCCCGAGATACGGACCTTCGCCAGTGGGCGCGCGGCGGCCTCGAGCATGGCGACCCTCCACTCGGGCCGGCGTCGCTTGAGTTCGATGGCTCCGAAGAAGCCAGCCGCCCCGCCGCCCACGATGATCGCATCCATAAAATCCTCATGTTCCAAGGTGGGCAATTCCTTCCTGTGGAAGGCGGCCTGATGAGCACTCGCAAGCAGGTAGCCCGGGGAGCCTTGCTCCTGGCCTTGAGCTCCCCGGGACTGAGCCAACCGCAGCCTCCCAAAGCCAAACAGGTCCCACACGCGACCAAGATTCACGGGCAGGAGCTGCTGGACAACTACTTCTGGCTTCGTGACCGCCAGGACCCGGATACGCTGGCCTATCTGCGCCAGGAAAACGCCTACTGCGACAAGGTGCTGGCCCCCACCGTGCCGCTCCAGAAAAAACTCTACCAGGAAATGCTGGCGCGCGTTCAAGAAGACGACCAGCGCGCTCCCTACCGAATCGGCAAGTACGGCTACTACGCCCGCACCAAAAAAGGCAAATCCTACGCGATCTATTGCCGTGTCCCCTGGGGCAAGGAGAAGCCGGTGGAAGTCCTGCTGGACGCCAACGCCCTGGCCAAAGGCCACGATTACTTAGGAGTCGGTTGCTTCGAAATCAGCCCGGACTCCAACTGGCTGGCTTATAGCCTGGATATCACCGGTTACCGCCAGTATCGTCTGCATTTCAAGGACTTGCGCGGCAAACAGGTCAGCAGCGATTCTTTGGAACGAGTCACCTCGATGGCCTGGGCTCAGGACAACAAAACGATCTACTATACCACCGAAGACCCCGTGACCAAGCGCTCCGACAAATTCTGGCGGCATACCGTCGGCTCCAACGACACCCGTCTCCTCTACACCGAGACGGATGAGCTCTTTGAAGTGGCCTGCGCCGCCTCGCGCGACCAGGACATGGTGCTGCTGCATTGTTACTCCAAGACTTCCACCGAAATGCGCTACCGCCCGGCCGACGCCTCCGAAGCTCCGCTCCAAATCGTGCGGCCGCGCGAACCAGACCACGAATACTGGGGCGACTACTACCAGGGCCGTTTCGTCATCCGCACCAATCTCAAGGCACCTATGTTCAAGCTGGTGTCGGCCCCGGCCCAGCAGCCCGGACAATGGCAAGACCTGGTGGTTCTGCCCGAAGGCACCCAGGTGGATCAATTCTGCCTCTTCCCCGAGCACATCGCCCTCTCCGTGCGGCATACCGGTATTCCCGGTCTGGCCGTGAGCGACCGCCAGGGCAAGAACCTCAAAGAAATCCAGTTCAAAGAGACAGTGCGCAGCCTGGCCCTGGGTGAAAACGAAGATGCCGGCCTGAATTACGTACGCGTGGAGTATGAGTCCCCCGTCACCCCGCCCACCACTTACGACGTCAGTCTCAAAAGCGGCGTTCTGCGCAAGGTTCGCCAACAACCGGTGCCCAACTACAACGCCAGACTCTATCGCTGCCAGCGTTGGAATGTGACCGCCCGCGACGGAGTGACGGTACCTGTCACCCTGGTTTACCGAGCCGGTACCAAAGCCGACAAAAGCCACCCTCTGCTCATGGAAGGCTACGGCTCTTATGGCTCCATCGACGATCCTTATTTCTCTCAGACTCTGGTCAGCTTGCTCGACCGGGGCGTCGTCTATGCCTACGCCCACATCCGTGGCGGTGGCGAAATGGGCGAGCCCTGGCGGATGGCCGGGCGCATGATGAAAAAAATGAATACCTTCAATGACTTCGTCGACTGCGGTCAAAACCTGGTCGATAGCGGCTGGTCCCGCTCCGACGGCCTGGTCATCACCGGCGGCAGCGCCGGCGGACTGCTGGTGGGAGCGGCCATCAACCAGCGTCCCGGGCTCTTCCGCGCCGGTGTATGCAAAGTACCCTTCGTGGACGTGATGAACACCATGCTCGACGCCAGTCTGCCGCTGACCACCGGCGAATACATCGAGTGGGGCAATCCCAACGAGAAAGCCGCTTTCGACTACATGCTGCAATATTCGCCCTACGATAACCTGGAGGCCAAAGATTACCCTTCCATGCTGGTCAAGGTGTCGCTCAACGATAGCCAGGTTCCCTATTGGGAAGGCGCCAAGTTTGTGGCCAAGATGCGCGCCCTCAAGACCGACCACAATCCTCTGTTGCTCAAATCCAATTTGAAAGCCGGCCACGGGGGATCTTCGGGACGCTATGACCGCCTCAAAGAGCGCGCCTTCGACTACGCCTACGTTCTCTGGCAGATGGGTTTGTTACAGAACTGAAACCACGCTGGATCCTGGGGGTTGGAATCGTATTGGCGGTGCTTTGCCTGGTTTTCGCCGGTAGCCGCCTGGAGTTCAGCAACGACCGAACCCGTATGCTCGACCCGCGCCATCCGGCCCAGCAGCGTTTTGAAGAGTATCGCCGGGCCTTTGGCGCCAGCCCCGAAGTGGTGCTGCTGGTCACCTGCAGCGATGAGGAACTACGCCGCGCCTGTGCCGAGGCTCTGGTCAAGCAACTCTCCGCCGAGTCGCGCCTTCAGGAAGTCAGCGGCATCCTGGAAATGCCGCTATTACCCCAGCAGAGCCTCTACTACACCAGCCCCGAGAACCTGGACCAGCTCGAGGATCGGCTCAAGTTGCAGGAGACATTCCAGGATGGCCGCCTGCCTCCCCAATCCGAGGTGACCCGCGAGCTGCTGCATTCTCTGCGCAGCCGCGGCCACGAACCCTACCAGAGCCCCTTCGGACCTTCACCGCCTCTACTCGAAAGGCGGCGCTATTTACAACTAACCCCCGAAACACTGGTGGTGGCCGCCCGGGTAGCTCCAGGGCCAGGCAGCGATGAGGCCCTGCTCGACCGCCTGCGCGCTCGGGTAAATGACGTCATGCGCGAGCACGCCGGGGTGGAGGTGGTCCTGGGAGGGGATTTCGTGGCTTTCTGCGACGACGGGCGAGCCGCCCGGCGCACGGCCCTGCAGGTCAGTTTGCTCTCGCTCATCCTGGTGCACAGCTTCTTCCGCTGGGCCTTCGGCCGGCCTCAACCGGCGCGCCTGGCGCTGCTCACCGTGCTGGTAGCCCTGTGCTGGAGTTGCGCCTGGGTGGCTCTGGTCTCGCCCCGGCTGAATCTGATCACCCTGAACTTTACCGCCACTTTAATCGGCCTGGGCATGGACTTCAATGTGCAAATGCTCTACCGCTTTTTCGAAGAACGCGATCACGGTTCCGATCCGGAACCGGCCTTGAAGAAAACCCTGGCCAGCGTCGGCAAAGAAAACTTTGTGGGCGCTCTGGCCACCAGCGCCGCCTTCTTCAGCCTGATGGCCACGCCGTTCCTGGGCGTGGCCCAACTGGGCATGATCAGCGGCGTCGGCGTACTCTTGTGCTGGTTGGCCTCGATCACGATTCTGCCGGCTTTATTGCTTATCAGCGGCGCTCAAGGGAAGGCTCCTCCACCCGGTCCCTGGCAGCGCTGGGAGCAAAACTGGCGTTCTCGACCGCGACTGGTGCTCCTGATCGCAGCTACCGTATCCCTCCTGGCCGGTTTGAACCTGCACCGGCCGCGCTTCGACTATAACCTGCTGCACATGATGCCGGAGAATGCCCTGGCGATTCACAACGATCGCGAATTTCATCAGCGCTGCGGCATGTGCAGCCTGTATGCCTGTTCGCTGGCCGCAGGCGAACAGGAAATGCGCCGGCGCACCGAGGAATTTCGCAAACTGCCCGGCGTGGCCCGAGTCGAGAGTCCGGCCGACTGGGTTCCCGAGAATCCGGGGCAACGCCGCCCGCGCATTCACGAGTTGCTGGCCAGGCGCGGAGAAACTCCCGAATGGCTGAAAGAACTGCCGGAACCAGGTCAGCGGCTCAGCACCGAGCAGTTGTTGGAGCTAAAAAAACGCTTCAACGGTGGAGACGCGGAAGTCAGCCAGGTCCTTGGGCAGTTGGGGCCCGGTCCTATCCAGGATGGCCTCTCTCACTTTTTCGGCGAATTCAAGCAAGATCTGCGCAGCCGGCACGAATGGCTGGACGCTCAGCGCGAAGAACCGGAGCCTCAATGGAGCCAACTGCCCGCCGACCTGCTCAACCGTTATCACCAGGGCTCCCTCTGGTTAATCAAAATCTACCCCAAGGAAGACATCTGGGAGAAGGCCTCTCTGGAACGCTTTCTGCAAGAGCTATCCCGGGTCGATCCACAGGTTACGGGACTGCCTCTGCTGACCCAGACCTATCTCCAACAGCTTAAAGACTCCTACTGGCTGGCCGGGCGCAATGCCCTGCTGGCCATCAGTCTGATTCTATTGCTTTCCTTCCGGCGTCTGGACGAGGCTCTGTGGGCGCTCGCTCCCAAGCTGCTGGGGGTGGTCTGGATGTTGGGAGCAATGGGATTATTGGGGATCAACTTCAATCCCGCCAATGCCACGGCTTTGCCCCTGACTCTGGGCATTGGCCTGGTCTTTGGCGTGCACGTGGTACACCGCTTGCGCGGCCATCCCCAGCACGGCGTCTTTGCCGGCTCGACAGGCAATGCCGTGCTGGTTTCCGGGGTCTCCACCGTGCTCGGCTACATTTCGCTGGTCACTTCACCCTACCGCGGCATTGCCAGCCTCGGCCTGATCATGGGCCTGGGAGTGATCAGCAGCCTGATCACTTCCCTGGTCGTCTTACCGGTGGTTCGGCAGATCCTCGTCGCGCCACGCCCGGAAAGCTCCCGACTGCCAGACGTTGCGCACAAAGACGGCCGCCAGGAAAAGAAATAAAAATAGATTGAAAAGCAGGCGCGCCAGAGGCGCGGCCTCTTCTCCCATCCCAACAAATCCAAACAGGCCCGAAACAAAGGCCAGGAGCAAAAATGTGATGGCCCAGTTGGACATCATCACCACCCTCCATCCCCCTTTAACGTGGGAGATTTTTTCCCGTCAGTCCCGCGAAGCGGGCTGACGCCCAACGGGACATGCATAAAACCACCCCGGTCCAAATCGCGGAAGTGAAGCCAGCTTGCTGGCGACCGTCCGCATTTCTTTGGGGGTGGTTTTCATGCTACTTAGTGGGCCGATCACCTTGAACCGATTGCGATACCTGGACCTCGGTACCAGCGTACCCGGCCAACTCTTCGCTGACCTTGCGGGCTAAAGGAGTTTCGCCCGGAGCTCCGCTGTCGCTCTGGCTGTGGTCCTCCACCACTGGCTCCAGTTCGGGTTCCACCTCAGGCCGGGGCGGCTGTCGCTGTAGCCAGCCGCGTACTCCCTGCTCGATTTCCTGACGCAACCAGCTCTTGAGCATTCCGCCCAGACCGGCCCGGCTCAAGCCTGCTCCCAGCAAAAGAGGCATGGCTGCTCCCGAGCCCACCGCGAACCCGACCAGCAGGGCTCCACCCAGGCTGGTCAGTGGCTTTTCTTCAATAAACTGGCGTAATTCCGTGTTGTTGTTGTGCATTTACCATACCCTCTTAGTTCTCTCACGGTCCTCCGACTTGTGCGCTACGCCAGCAAGCGGGTCTGCCGTAATGACAAATCTAGCGCCGGCTAAGAACGGCGCCCGTCAAAAATCCCAAGGAAAGCCCGGCCAGCAAAGCCTGGGCCGGATACTTGCGAATCAAATTGGTGAGATCCGCCTGCATATCGGAGACCCGGCTGTCATTGAGATACTGGCTGCCGGCCTCCAGTTGGCCGGCGGCCTTTTGCAGCACTCCGCCCATCTGAGTCAGCGCCTGGTCAGCCTTATCGGCTATTTGCTTGCCGGTGCTGTGTAACTTCTGATTCATAGGTTTCTCCCGTCTCTACGTGTATTGCTCTTAGTTGATGGTAGCCTGGGCGGATGGCTGGCAGCAGATTGGCGTGTCCCTCGCTTCGGGTATTGTCATACTCGCCGGTTCAGAAAGTTTTCAGCCCGCTCGGTTAGATTCCAAAAGCATACGGAGAGAGAGCAGGAGAAAACCCATCATGAAAGTCAGCGCATTCATCCAGTCCAATCCCACCCCCAATCAAAAGCCGCCGGTCCATAAACCCGATCAGGCCCCGGCTCCCGAACAACCCAAAGAAGATTTTACTCCGGCTGAACCCTCCACTCTGAAAGCCCTGGCCCCCGTCTTCATCGGCGCGGCGGTCGGTGCCGGAGTCGGCCTCTTCGCCGGTGCCGGCGGTGGCGGCTTTCTGGGAGGCGCCACCGGCGCCGTGGCCGGAACCGGCCTGGGTGTCGCCGCCACCATCGGCGCAGCTCGCGTAGGCCTATCCGAGCAGTCCTTCGGCATCGGCCTGGGAGCCATGGCCATCGGCGGCATCGCCGGTTGCGTGCTCGGCGCCAGCGGGCACAGTTGGGCCGCCGGAGCCGCTCTGGCCGTCACCGGCGCTCTCAGTGGCGGGCTGGTGGGCACCAGCGTAGCTCTCAAAGACAGCTTTTGATTTCAACGGCTGAGAATCATCAAGCTATACGGCGCCAATTTAAATTCGGCGCTGTATAGCTGTTCGTCCCAGGCGACTTCCTCGGATTTGATTTCTCCGCCTTTGGGCTCGTCATAGTCGGGACTGTATATGGAAGCAGCCGTGTTCAATCGAATCTTCCAGGTGCCGGGCCCGGGTAGGCCGAGGCGAAACGTTTCCATCTCCCGGGCCGAGAGATGGGCGATGACCATCACCTCCTGGTCCGGTTCGGCGTAACGGGTATAGGCGAGCACATTTTTGTCCTCGTCGTTCCGAATCATCTGGATGCCCTGGCCGGTCAGGCCGGCCGAAACTCCGTCGAGATTGCGCCGCAAGCGAATCAAGTCGCGATAAAGACGCACGATGCCGCGGAAGTCCTCGGACAATTCCCAGTCCAGCGGCACCGTATCCTCGAACCAGCCATCTTCCAAGAATTCCTGGCCTTGAAAGAGCATGGGAATTCCCGGGGCGGTCAAGGCCAGGGCGCCAGCCAGGGTGGACCGCCGCCGCGCGTACCAATCTCGCGGATTTTCGGCATCCACTTCGGAAGTCACCCGCTGCTTGCCGTTGGCCACTTCGTCATGAGACTCGCTATAGACGACCCGTTGGAAGACATCGTTATTGAACCGTTGCAGCAGAGCACCGGCCACCTGACCCATGGAGCGCTGGTCGTCTTCCGGCGTGGTCACGGCGGCTCGCACCGGATGGACAAAATGAGCGCACCACTGACTGTGGAAACCCGCTCCCCCTTCTTCCACCGGGGCGGTCAGCGCATGGCTATCCTGTAAATCTTCCGCGATCAAGATTTTGCCGGGAAAACGCGCCCGAATTTCTCCATTCAAGCCCTGAAAGAGCTGCCAGGCTTCGGGAATCTCGCGGACCATGTCGATGGTCCGCATATACAGAGTGGAATCATAGCGCAATCCGTCCACACGAAATTCTTCCAACCACATCATGGCATTGTCGCGCAAAAACTGGCGAACCTCCACGCGTCCATAGTCGGGCCGAGTATCGCCCCAAGGAGTATTGGAACGCTCATCGTTATAGAAGTAGATCCCCCCCATCCCGTTATCCGACCAACCGTCGAACTGCCAGAGGTCCAGATCGCTCGGACCCATGTGGTTGTAAACCACGTCGAGAATCACTCCGATGCCGTATTCATGGCATTTTTTGATAAAGCGCTTGAAGGCATCCGGCCCGCCGTAGGCCGTTTCCACCGCGAAAATGTGCGAAGGATTGTAACCCCACGACCAATCTCCGGGGAATTCGGCCACCGGCAGTATCTCCACCGCATTGATACCCAACCGCTTGAGATGGCCCAGGCGTTTCTCGGCGTCGGCAAAAGTGCCGGGTCCCTCGCCCTGGGAATCCTGGAAAGTACCGATGTGCATTTCGTAGATGACCAGCTCATTAAAGGGCCCGATGCCCGGGAACTTTTCATCTTCACCCCAATCGAAGCTTTGAGGATCGTAGATCACTGCGTTACCGACCGAGTTGGTCACCTCTCTGGCATAGGGATCGATACGCGAAAACTCCTTTTCACCATTGCGCAAATGGTAGCGATATTCATCGCCGGCTTTGGCCTGCTCCACGATTCCGGACCAATATCCCGTATCGTCCCGCTTCAGGGGATTCTGGCCGGGAATAAATTCGTTGAAGCTGCCGATAACCGATACTTCCTCGGCAAAAGGAGCCCAAACTCGGAAGGAGCAACCTTTTTTTAAAAGAGTTGCTCCCATAGCAGTGATTTTTGATTGCTTAGCGGACGCGACGGTCACAGACAAACCCTCTCCTTCATAAACACAAAAGTGAGGGGAGAGCGGAAACTCTCCCCTCAGATTAAAACCCGACCCTTAAGGCATCTGATTGATGGCGGCGGCGTCGGCGCGCCCATAAGTATCGGCGCTGTACTTATTGATAATCTCGCGAACCTCGAACTCGCCCAGGTTGCCGGTTGGGCAAGCCACGGCCACCACGGCGCGACCATTCTTCAAGGCTTCTTCCGAATCGATGGCGATGCGGTGGGGCACACCCTGGTCCTGCATGTAGCCGGCCACGCCGCCGGCGATAGCTCCACCCACGGTGGCGCCGGCCAGTCCGGCCAGAGCGGTGGCCAGAGCGCCGCCGCCGGTGACGAGACCGAAGCCGGGGATGACCAGCGAGGCCAGAGCCGCCAGGGCACCGACGCCCAGACCGATGCCGGCCCCCTTGCCGGCACCGGAAGCGGCATCGGCGCTGGTGGTGGTCGTCACGCCGGAAGTGGCCTTGTCGACCACGGTCTTGTCTTCATCCCCACGCAGATAGTCGGGCGGGAAAAGGGCCGAGAGGTCCTTCTGGTCGGCACCGCGGTCGAGCAACGCGGCCAGGGCCTTTTCGGCCAGATGGGCGTCGGGAAAGCTTGCATAGAGGGTAATATTCATAGGAAACTCCATTCCAATCGTGTGTGTGGGGCACACCAACCCCGTCTGCACAGCATAGCCCTCCGTGGCCCCAAAGCCCCAGAGCAGAACGTCATCGCCCTGAAGGATCAGGGTACCCCGGCAAGCTCCAACAACCGGGGTCCAATTCTCTCGAGCGCCAGTTCTTCGTCCACCGCTCCAATTCGAACCGCAGCCTTGGGCATTCCGTAGACGACGCAGCTGGAGCGGTCCTGAGCGATGGTGTGGGCTCCGGATTGGCGTAGCGCTAAAAGCCCTTGAGCCCCATCCTCTCCCAGCCCGGTAAGAATCACACCGATACAAGAGAGTGTGCTTTCCGCCATGGAACGAAAGAGCACGTTGCCCGAGGGGCGCTGCCAACATTCCCGTTCCCCTTTGCGCAACCAGGTGCGCCGGTTTTCCCAATGCAGGTGATAGTCGGGCGGAGCCACATAGACAGTGCCCGGCAGCGTGAACTCCTCGTGCTCCGCCAGAGTTACCCGCAGTCCAATGTTGTTGCTGAGCCAATCTACAAAGCTCTGGCTGAACTCGGAAGTAATGTGCTGCACCAATAAAACGGGGGCCGGAAAATCCTTGGGAAGCTTCCGCAAAATTTCGCAAACAGCCGCCGGACCTCCGGTTGAAGCCACGATACCCACCGCCATAAGCTGCCCGGAAGAAGGAGAGGGCGGCCTCTCCCCGGCGCTCGGGCCCTCGCCAATATCGGCCGAAGAGAAAGGACTGTCCCCCAATTTACGGCGGATGATATGGACCTTGCTCATGGCCGCCACGTGATCGCACAAAGCCCGGCAGCGCCGCGCATAATCGTGATGCTGGCGGTCGGGTCGAGCCAGGAAGGCGCTCACCGCTCCCTGGCGCAGAGCCTGCGCTTCGTTCTTGGCAAAATCCCCGTCCACCAGAGCCACCACCGGGGTGGCGAACTGAGCGCTCACATGGCGTACGCAGGTCGCGCTGGAACCATCTCCCATCGGCCAACGGATGGTGACCGCCTGCGGCGGCTCCAGGCGAATGAAACGCAGTGCGTCCTCACAATTGGGCAGGCTGGCCAGCACCAAAAAGCGCCCGTCTTTCTGCAAGACTTCCTGGACCCAGAGGCGGTAGTCGGGCCGGTCATCCACCACCAATACACGAATGCTGCTCACAGCAGCCTCTGAATCGTGTCCATAAGACGCCGATGGTCAAAAGTCTGCTTGAGCAAGTAAGCGTCCGCGCCCAATTCCAGACCGCGCTTTTGTTCCTCGGGAGCGGCCAGCGAGGTCAACAGGATAACCGGAATTTCAGACCACTCCTCGCGCTCGCGGATACGCTGCAGCAGACCGATACCGTCCAGCAAAGGCATCTGTACATCGCTGACCACCAGATCGACCGGACGCGCCGAGAGCACAGTCAGAGCTTCGGTTCCATCAGCGGCTTCCACGGTTTCGTAGCCGCCCGACTGAAGCAGGGCGGCGGTCATTTGCCGGGTGGTCAGCGAGTCGTCCACCAGCAAGATCAAACGCGGGCGGCTCTTTTCGGAGGCCGGGCGAGTCAGACGGGCCTTTTCCTGGAGCAAAAACTCCGGTTTCAGCACTAGCGAGACCTCGCCACCGGCCGAGACATAGACGCCTTCCAGCAAGTCGTCCGGCCAGCCACCGCCTTGCATGGCTTGCAAAGTGATAGAGAGGTGGCCGATCCAATCCTCCACCTGGAGCAAGCGCGTGTTCTCGCCCACTCCGAGCTCCACCACTCGGACCCGCGCCAATTCAGAAAGGTCCGGCTCGCTCAGACCCAGGAGAGCAGCCAGGGGGATGATGGACCTTCGCTGTCCCTTTTCGACCAGATAAAGACCCTCCCCATCGTGCAAGACCTCGGCCTGGGTCAGATAGCGCAGACGCAACACCGAGCGGGTTGGCAGCGCGAATTCGCGCCCGCCGCTACGCACCGTCAGAATTTGC
Source organism: Vulcanimicrobiota bacterium (assembly GCA_019637395.1). Lineage (GTDB taxonomy): Bacteria > Vulcanimicrobiota > Xenobia > Xenobiales > JADMJV01 > JADMJV01. The sequence goes on along the minus strand of JAHBVR010000004.1, from coordinate 366,998 downwards.
ACCCCCCAGGCGCCCGAACTGAAAGCCAGCTCCCAGGTGGTCCCCTCCCCCTCTAACCAGCGAATCGAGCCGCTAAGCTCCCGTACTCGCGAGCGCACGGCGCCCATGCCGATGCCACGTCCAGCTCCCCGGCTGGCCACCGCCTGGCTGCTCAAGCCGTCCACGAAGACCAGTTCCTCGGTGCTGAGGTCGCCTTCCAGGCCAAGCGCGCGCGCGCGCTGCAGCAGCAGGTCGTGTTGCAGGCCCCCGCCATCATCGCTCATCTGTAGAATCAATTGTTCCCGCCCACGGCGCACTCGCAGACAGACCACTCCGCGCTCCGGTTTGCCCAGCCGGAGCCGTTCCTCGGTGTCTTCCAGGCCATGATGAATGGCGTTGGAAAGCAGATGATTGAGAGGGTCCAGCAAGGCCTGCAAGAGCGGCAACTCAACCAGCGTGTCGCCGCCTTCCAGCACGAAATCCACCTGCTTGCCCAGGCTTTGAGCCAGCTCGCGAGCCTGACTGGACATCCCTCCGAGTAAGTCTCGAGCCGGGACCAGCAAGAGTTGGCGAGCTTCGTCACGCAACTCCTCGGTGGACCGGGCGACCTCCTCGGCCAGACGCTCCAGGCGGCGCAGCAGCGAGCGTTGCCGCGGCCCCACTTGCTGGCGTAGCCGGCGCAGCCCTTCCTGCAAAGCGAAAGGCTGGGCTCCAATGCGGCCACTGGCGCGGATAAGATTCTCCAGTTGGTTGACCTGAACACGAACCACCTGACGTTGCGGATCCAGCTCGCCCTCAAAGGACTGGGGCACTTCCTCGTTCTCATCCGCTTCCACCCAGGTGCCCAGATTTCGGTAAGCTTGTTCGGCCGATTGAGAGCGCTTCCCAGCCAGCGCCGCCGCCACCGAGTCCTCCAGAGCGTCGCGCAGGCTACGGACCCAATCGGCGCGGCGCCCTTCGCCCGGAAGGTCGTCGTAGAGCAAAAGCAGAGTCTCGCCGCGGTGAGCCAGTTGCTCGACCAGCGGAAAATTCAATAACCGTGCGGTCCCTTTCAAACTGTGCAGGGAACGCCGGGCCGTGGCCACCGTCTCCTCATTCCAGGTGCCGTGCTGCAACTCACGCTCCAGATTTTCCAGGCGCACCAAATGGTCGCGGTGCTCCACGGAAAAGGACTCCAGCACACGTTTGCGAGCGGCATCCGAAGGCTTCATCCCGCCAGCACCTCCAGCACCAGGGTGCCGTCGGGCAAGGTCCAGGCAACCCGCAGGTATTCAAGTCCATCGGCCAGGGACGTCCCCCTCTCGGACCGGTGGCTCTCGTTCAGAGCCAGCAGCCCGAGGTGCTTTTCCACCGCCAACCCCAGTTTGCGCCCGCGCAGAAAGAGGACGAAATAAGGAGCGGTCAGCCCTTCTTCCAGTTCGCCTTCGGGAATGCCCAACCAGCGAACCGGCCAGAAAGACTCCATGTAGTGGGTAATTCCCAGCCACGATGGAGGACTGAGAGGAACGGGGGAAATCTTCTGACGAGTGGCTCCCTGTAGCTCCTCCACCGGCAGAGCAAAGCGCCCCTGGCCGGTGGCGACCAGGATATGCGTAGGCGCGCTGCTCTCTTTCACCAGGTCGGCCGGAATGGCCAGTTCCCGGGTTCGCCGTTGCAGGATTTCGTCGGGATCAAACATCGGTTTCACCCAAACGCTTGAGTTGTTTGCTGGTCCATTGCAGCAACTGGTCCCAAGTGCAACCGTCCCAACCGGGCACCGTGTCAGTGGGCGCCTGGCGGCGCGCCAAAGTGATGACATTGCGCCAGTGGCGTCGGGCCTGCTCGACTCGTTGTTCTCCCAGCTCCAACAGGCCGAGCTGGTAATGGGAAACCGCCAGAGAAGGGTCCAGATACAGGCTTTTTTTTAAGCTGCGACTGGCCTGGCGTGGTTGGTCGTTGTTGACGAAGTGAGCGGCTTCCTCCAGAAAAGCCAGCGCCTCGGGACGCCCCGCCAGGCGGGGACGAAGCGGATTCAGGCGCAAGGGCTCCAGCGGGACTGGAGGCAGCAACACCGGCACCGGCAGGGTGGTCAGTTCAAAGCTCTTGCGCCGGTAGGCCGCCAGGGAAGAATCGATCAACTGCAGACCGGGGTGCTCCCCCGCCAGCACCGCTTCCGAGTAACCGAGATAGAGAATTCCTTCCGGCGCCAGCCAGTGAAAGAGCCGATCCACCACCCGGGCCATACTGGCCGGATCCATATAAATCAGCACATTGCGGCAGAAGATCACATCTTGAGGTTCGATCTCCGAACCTTCCAGAAGGTCGTGGCAAAAGAAATGGACCTGTTCGACGACGTCGCGATCCAGTTGCCAGACGCCCTCGTCGACCTGGCGAAAATATTGCTCGCGCAGGCGCTCGGAACAGCCGCGCATGTGCCAGGAACTGAAGCGCCCCTGACGGGCCCCTTCGATGGCATCGGCATTGAAATCGCTACCGGTAAAGGTAAATCGGCCTCGTTCGAGGGGCCGGCGCTGGGCCAGCAAGAGCACAGCCGAATAGATTTCGGCTCCATTGGCGCAGCCGGCCGACCAGATGCGAACGGGAGAGCGATCGCCCCCCAACACTTTCGCCATGTGATCAAACTGGGCCGGATGGCGAAAAAAGTGGGTTTCTCCCACGCTGCGCAGGCGGTTCATCGAAGGCGCTCCACGCGCTGGTTTAAAATATCGCGCCAATGCTCGAGTTTGCGCTGCTCTTGAGCGATGAGGAGCAATTTCGGCACGATGATGGGCGCCCATTCTTGCGAGCGCGGTATCAGCGCCGCGGCTACTCCTTGAAACGAATCATCCGGTTGTAAAGGTCGGAAATCCTCCGGAGGAATTTCTACCAGTCCTTCCACAGCCGTGAACAGCAGGGCCAGGTTGCCTTCGTCGCGGGTAATTACAATGGGGTTGTAGAGATCCCAAGGACAACGCTGCCCCTCGAAGAGCGCCCCCACATCCAGGACAGGCAGAGTTTCGCCAGGCAACTGCAAAAAGCCCGCCAGCCAGGCCGGCAGGTCGGGCAAAACCTCCAGACGCGGCCGTAGGATGACGCGCTCCACACTGGCTAAAGGCAAAGCCAGCCTCCGGTTTTGCAGGCGAGCCAGCAACAGCTTCATCCGGATCGGTCCATCTTAAAATTGTCTAGAGATTTGACCAGGTCGCCACTCAGACGGTGCAATTCCCTGGTGGTTTGTTCCAATTGCTGGGTGGTGGAGGCCGACTGCTGGGTGGCCTGGCGAATGCTCAGCAGAGCCTCTGAGACCTGTTCGAAGGCCAGCTTCTGCTGGTTGGTGGCGGCCACGATCTGCTGAAAGGCCTGAGTGCTGTCGTTCACCTGAGAGTTGAGCTGATGAATGGACACGGAGGCTTCGTCAGTAAAGGTGGTGCCCGACATGCCGCGCTTGCCGGCTTCTTCGATGAGCACCACCGAGGCCTGAATACCGCGTTCCACATCGCCCAGCAATTCGCGCACCTGCACGGTAGCTTCCTTACACTGGTCGGCCAGACTTTTCATCTCGTTGGCCACCACCGTGAAACTCTTGCCTTCGCTGCCGGCCGCCGCCGCCAAAATGGCCGCGTTCAAAGCCAACACGTTGGAGCGTTCCGCAATGTCGTTGACCGACAGCACGATACTCCGGATGGCGTCCGTCTTTTCGCCCAGGGCATTGATGCGGTCCGAGACAACCTGGACCTGATCGACCAGGGACTGGGTGGAGCGCACACTTTTACGCACTGATTCCAGGCCGGCGCCGGCTGCCTGTGAGGTGGCTTCGGCCCGGGAGGCCACTTCCCGGGCCCGATCGGCGATTTGACTGGCGCTCTGGCCCAACTCCTCGAGAGTAACCGAGGTCTGTTGCATAGCTGTCGACTGCTGTTGCAAGGCCACCGCCTGTTCTTTGCTGGCCGAGGCGATACGCGCGATGGCTCCGTTGAGAGTGTCGGCGTGATTCTGGTTCTGCTGGGCGGACAGGCGCAAGTTGCCCAACATCTGATTCAGGCTGCTGCACACGCGACCCACCTCATCGTTGTTGCGCACCACCAGCGGGTCAGAAGTCAGATCACCTCGGCCGATGCGTTCCGCGAAAGCAGCGGCCGGAGCCAGCGGAGCCAACCGCTGACCCAGCACCGAAAGCACAGCCAGTCCCACGATCAAGTCGACACACAGTCCGATCAGCAGTGTCCAATTCAAACCGGCCTGGGTGCTGGCTAACTTGGAGCGGCGCTTTTCCAGCAAATTGTTCTCCACTCCGTCCATGGCGGCGGCGAAGCGGTGAACGGCCTGTGCTTTGTCCAAACCTTCCCCGCTGGTGATGAAGCTTTTCAATTCCACTTCCTGGCCTGAGCGCTTCAGCGAGATGCAACGGCTCATAAAAGCGATCTTCTGGTCAATGGCTTCGCGTAGTTTGGTGCACGAGGTCACCTGGTCGGGGTTGTCGGAAACCTCCAGTTGCAGCCTGTCCAGTTGCTGGCCGATGTTGTTGATCGCCTCATAGCCAGCCAGAAACTCTTCTTTGCCCATCAAAGTGTAGGCCCGCTGGGCCGACTCGGCGCGCACCAGGTCCGATTCGATGCCGCTCAACAAATGCCGCACCAGGTGGGTATGGTCGGTCCACTTCAATTGTTTTTCCATCTGACTTCCCAGCCAGGCGGCGGCCACAATCAACACCATGGTGATGCTGAGAATGGCGATTACTCCCGCATAAACTAAATTTCTGACCGATGATGTATTATTGGACACGGCCTTTTTACCCCTTACGGATTTCGCTAATTAGATGCTTCAATTCGGAAACAACCACAGGTTTTGTAAGAAACGAATTCATTCCGGCGTCCAGGGTGGATTTCCGGTCGGTTTCATAGGCCAGCGCGGTCAGGGCCACGATCAAGACCGGCTCGCGGCCGTGCTGCTGCTCCCAGGCGCGCACCCGGCGAGTCGCATCCAGGCCGTTGAGGGTCGGCATCTGCACATCCATCAACACCAGTTGGTAGTCTCCCTCGATGGCCTCACGAGCGGCGTCACCTCCGTCGGACACGACCGTAACCTCGCAAGCCTCCTGCTCCAGCATCAGCCGCACCACCGTCTGCCCGATGGGATTGTCTTCCGCCAGCAAGACGCGCAGGGTGCGCTTGCGCTCGCAGCCTTCCTCGTCCTCCAGGCCGCGGTCGCTGTCCTCGTTGGCCAGGGCGCGCAGCAGGGAGTGACTGGTGAAGGGACGGCTTACCCAATGGAGCCGCTCGTCGTCCAGGCCCAGGCTACCCGAATCGGTGTGCAAAATAACGACCTGCGCCGAATCTTCGGGCACACTGGCGAAACTGCTGTCGACCACTACCGTACCCTGGTAGGGCTCACCCGGCTGCAGACACTGGATCCTGACGCCGCGCTGCTCCAGAGTGGAACGGATCAACTGCCCGTAGGCGTCGTTTCCAGCCAGCAGACCCACTTCCTCGGGCAGATTAGGAAAGGACTCGGCCGGCTCGCGCTCCTGCGAAAGAGGCAAAACGGCCCGCACCACCGTGCCCACTCCGACTTCGCTGGACATGGTCAGGCGTCCGCCCATCAATTGCATCAGCCGCTGGCAGATAGCCAGGCCCAATCCCGTGCCGCCATAAAGGCGGTGAATGGACGGATCCAGTTGGTTGAAGGGCTGGAAGATCTCGACCAGTTTGTCGCGAGCAATGCCCGGGCCGCTATCGGCTACGGAAGCCACCAGATGCTGGTCAAACACATCCATGGTCAGGGTTACATGGCCCTCCGAGGTGAACTTGATAGCGTTGCTGATCAGGTTGATCAGCACCTGGCGGAAACGCGCCGGGTCACCTTTCAGCTGGCCCGGAATCTGCGGGGTCAGCAGTCCAGTCAAAGCCACTTTGGAATCCAAAGCTTTGGCCACAAAGGGCGAGAGAGCTTCGGCGGCTACCTGGGCGGGCGAAAAGGGGATGCGCTCCACCTCCAGCAAACCGGCCTCGATCTTCGAAAAATCGAGAATGTCGTTGAGCACTACCAGCAAATTCTCGGCACTCTGCTTGATCAGTTCGGCGTATTCCTTTTGGGTGGGCTCCAAACGGGTGCCTAACAAATGGCCGACCATGCCGAGTACCCCATTCATCGGCGTGCGTATTTCATGGCTCATATTGGCCAGAAAGTCGCTCTTGGAGCGGCTGGCCTGTTCCGCTTCGCGCCGGGCCTCCTGGAGTTCAACGATCTGGCGGGCCTGATTGCTTTCCAGGGAAGTGATGCGATGAACGACACGCAACTGCAAATACAGCTCGGTCAAATCATAGGATTTGGAGAGAAAGGCGTCGGCTCCCGCTTCCAGAGCGGCCCGGTAGTGCTCTTTGCTGCTGCGCGCCGTCAGCACGATCACGAACAGATACTGGGAACGCTGCGCTTGACGGGCCCAACGGCAAAGCTGCAGCCCGTCCATCTCCGGCATCTCCCAGTCGGTGATGAGCAACTGCAACTGGGTATTATTCTGGATGGCCACCATGGCCTCCAGAGCACTCTGGCAGGCGGTGACCTGATGTCCCCAGTCCTTCAAGGTGCTTTCCAGCAACATCAAGCTGGAGCGCTCGTCGTCCACCACCAAAATATTCAGGCTGGGCAATACCAGACTTTGATCGTCGGTCATTCCTATCCCTTCGAACTGGGGAAGCCCCCACCCCTGCGGCGGGGTGGGGTTTCCCACCTATCGCCTGGTGACGTCGATCTGAGTGGGAGTGCTGCTCCGGCCCTGCGGGTCACTGGCCTGGATGCGCAGCTCCAGAGTGGTATTGCGAGGCACCCGGCTGGCGTCGACCGGGATGTCGAAACGTCCCTGCCCGTCGGCCTGGCGGGTGATGTTGGCCACCTGGTTCTGCACGCCGATGACGCCCGGAATCAGGCTGCGTTCGGCTTGGGCCACCAGAGACACCTGGGAGAAGGGCGCCGCCTGGCCCTGCACGTTAAAGAACGAGCCGACGGTGGAGCCATTGTTGAGATTGGTCACGAACACTCCGCCACCATTGTTGAAAGAGGTAGTGCTCACGCTAAAGTCCCAATCGCGGCTCAAGAGCCGGCCGTTGCGATCAACCGCCTGCACCGAGACGCGGTGGTAACCGCTGCTCAGATCGCCGGCTGGCACGAAGTGCACGGCCGAGCCCATCACCTGGGCCTGGTTGGTCACTTCATTGCCATCCAGGAAGACCCGGGCCGTGCCGGGAGTCAACCGCGAGTCCAGGTTCACGTGCACGGTGGGCCGACTGCTGTTGACGATGGCTCCTTCGGCCGGTGTGACCTGGAAAGCATCGGAAGAATTTCCATTGAATCCGCCGCTATCAGCCACGCTGCCGCCGTTGATATCGACGGCGCGCCGGCTTTCCAACACGGACTCCTGACCATTACGGGACAGCCGGGCAACCAGAGTGCCGTTCTGAACCTGCATGCCGCGCTTCACCACGAACTCGCCTTCGTAGCGCCCACTGCTGACTTCTCGCATAGGCACGTCGGTGGTCACGCCCATGATGTCGAAGCTGGCGCGCGCACCGGGATCACCGGTGGCGGTGACGACCAGGGTATCGCCCGCACTCAAGCCGCGGCGCGCGTTATGCACGACGTTGCTCAATTGGGGAGCGTTGGCGCTGCTCTGAGCCGGCGGCTGGATGGGCGCGCTGGAAACCTCGCCGCTCGAACTCAGCGCCACCGTGCGGCTGGCCGGACTCCAACGGACGTCAGCCCCCAGCGCTTCGGAGACGAAGCGCAAGGGCACCAAAGTCCGGCCTCCGATACTGGAGGCAGGTACATCCAGGTAACTCAGCTGGCCGTTGATCATCGCCTCGCGGCTTCCCAGCGCCAGTTCCACCACGCGGTCACCCTTGGTGGCCTTGATGGTGCGGGTGGCGTTGTCAAACAAAACGTCCGCCCCCAGGCTTTCGAAGATTCCCCGCAGAGGAACCATCACACGTCCCTCCTGCATGACGGCCGGCTGATCAAAATGGAGCGGCCGCCCATCGAGAGTGGTCTGCACCTCCGGGCCGGCGGCCCAGGCCTGACCCAGCAGAACCAGGCTGGAGGCGGCGATGAAAGTTTTCTTTAGCATAGTGAACTCCAAACTCCCCCCACTAGTGGAATGGCTGCCGACCAGGGCCGGCAGCCATCAAAACAGCCCTTGCAGACTTAGCGAACTTCTACGCCGGGTGCATACTGATATTCAAAACTGGTCATAGGACCGCTGGCACCCGTTACTACGGCGCGCAGCTCGTAGGTCGGCTGCTGCAGGCTGGAGTCGAGCACTTCGCCCCGGGCCGGCAGAAAGTCGAGAGCCAGGCGGTCGCCGGGAGCGATGTTCTTGTCCCAATTCCAGGACTTGACGGTATGCCAGGCCTGACTGGCGTTATCGCGAGCCTGCAACTCCACCACGCTGGGCCGCTGGCGCAGGCTACCGTCATTCATCAAATTGACGCGAATGTTGGTGCCTTCCGGGGTGGGGGCGGTCTGATTGACCACAATGTTATCCACACGGATATCGGCCGAGGCCGGCAGGCCCAGGCCGAGCACGGTCGCAGTCAGAGTGGTTGCGCAAAGAATTTTTTTAAACATTCGATTTCCTCCCAAGCGGTGTCTTCGTGACCTCAGCCTACGGTGTGAGCGGAGGAATTTCGTAGAGAAGGACATACTCGCGGCCTGGGATCCATGTACTCCGGGGGAAGGAGTATTGCTCCTCCCCCCCGACCCCCCGACACTTTAGGATACCCGCAGGGCATACCCTGAAGATAAGCAGGCGCTGGACCCAAAGGCTACGAACGAGGTGAATATGAAAATAGTTATCGCTGACGATCATCCGCTGGTGCGCTCCGGCGTCAAGTCCACCCTATCCCGCTCCGACGAGGTGCAGGTGGTGGGCGAAGCCCAAGATGGCGGAGAGACCCTCAAGCTGGTGGAACAGCACAAGCCCGATCTCCTGATCCTGGACGTGGAAATGCCCGGAATGCCCGCCGATGAGTTGACCCTGGCGGCGCGCACCATCGTTCCCGGCTTGAAAGTGCTGGTCCTCACCGCCCACGAAGACGAGGCCAGCATTCGCCGCCTGATGAAAGTCAAAATTTCCGCTTACATGCTGAAAGACGAAGCTCCGGAGAATTTGCTCCAGGCAGTGCGCGCCATCGGTCAGGGAGCGGCCTGGTTCAGCCAGTCGGTGGCCCATAAGTTGATGGGCTTGAGCGACCCGGAAGACGATCTGCCTTCGCTCACTCCCCGCGAAAAGCAAATTCTCCAACAGATTGCCCTGGGACACGACAATCAGACCATCGCGAATGAATTGTCGCTGGCCGAACAGACAGTGCGCAATTATGCCAGTTCGATCTATGAGAAAATCGGCGTCGCTTCCCGCGTGGAAGCCGTCGTCTGGGCCCGCGACCGAGGCATTGTTTAAACACAAAAGGCCTGGCTGCATTTAGCGCCAGGCCTTTTTTTATTTCTCGGCTCCTATCCCCGCTTGCGCACAAACGAAACGATCAGCACGATGACCAGCGCGCCCAGCAGGGCGGGTAGCAGCGGAACGCCCATCAGCACCGGGCCGAAACGGCCAATCATCAAGGTTCCCAGCCAGGCACCGATCAGGCCGGCACCCATCGCTCCCAACCAGCCGTGCTCGATCTGGCGCCCCGGGACCAGCGCGTCGGCGGCAAAGCCTACCAAAGCTGCCACCAACAGCATCAATAGAAAGCCCATCGCGTTTCCGATAAACCAGAAGGCCAGCACTACACCGGCGATCAGCATCAGAAGATTCAACATTTCTTTTTCCTCTACATTCTTTACTGGTAGGCCCATGTAGCCACACTCCTTTCCACCTCGGCAAAGGGTATTCATCACCCCGCCCAGGTACCTGGATCCTGTTCACCTTGCTGAGGGTCGGGACCGCTTCTGGGTGTTGTGAAGCGTATACCCGAGGCAGAACCAGGCGAAGGCCTGGCAGGCCAGGCCCACCCCCAGACCGGCCAGCATTTGGTGCAAGCCGAACATCAAGGGGACCTGTACGATGTCCCCATCCACCATCCAATAGCCGCATAAGGCCAGTAAGGCCAGCAGCCAGGGACCCGGCGTAGGCTCCGAGGGCCCCCGAGCAAAGCTGGCGCATAGCGCCAAAATAGGCAAGATCAACACCAATCGGTGATGCGGCCACGACCAGGCCGTGCACATGAGCGCCAGTAAAAGGTAGCATGAGAATTCGAGGAGGCGCCACTGGCGAGCCGCTTGCGCGGAACAATTTTCCGTAGCGGGCGAACTCTGCCACAGTAAAGCCAGTCCCAGGCCCAGGAAGACGAGGCTGAGAGGCCCGGCCAAGGGCAATATGCCGGGGCCGAACCAGGTGAGCAGCACCCCCATCACCGACTGGGACATAACGCCTTGGGAGGGGGAGCCACCGAAGTGCTGCAGGTAGGCAAAGTGCAAAGGTAACCCAAAGCGCATCAATTGGAGCAGACTGAACAAGGTCAGCCAGACAAACGTCCAAACGGCAGTGCGCCAGCGGCGCCGGCGCGCCAGATAGGCAAGCAGCAAGAGGGGCCACATTTTGACAACGACGGCGGCAGCCAGAGCCAATCCAGCCAGGGAACTCTGGTTGAACTCATCACAGAGCCAGGTGAGCGCCAAAAATCCGATGAGAAGAAATCCCAACTGCCCCAAAGCCAGATTGTCGACCCCCTGGGGAGAATTGAACACAATCACTCCGCTCAACCCGGCGGCGGCCAGAGCCAGGCCTCGATTTTCCCAAAGGCACAGGCAGACCAACAGCAAGCTCATCCAGGCCAGCAGACCGCTACTGAGGACAAAAAGCCAGAAGGACGGAGAAAATTCGACCTGCCCGAAGGGCTCCATCAGCAAAAAGAAGCCCGGGGGATTGAAGATCGCCATCGAGTTGTGACTTGCTCCGAGCTGTTCGCAATAAGCAAAATAGTCAGCATCGCGATAGATGCATACACCCGAGCGTAGAGCCTGCAATCCGAAGTAATACTGGTGATAGTCCCCCCCCAATCGGCCCATGGGCCCGAGTCGCTCCAACAGGGCCAGGACCTGGGGGCACTGATAGCGAGCCGCCGCCAATAAGCACAACAATGGAGCCAGGCTTAGAGCGATTTTTCGAGACATCGCTCAATCCTCTCCAAAACCTGTTCTACCCTGATCCTTTGCATGCATAGATTATTATTACAGGGCGAAAGGCGATGATTGTAGACGCTGACGCAAGGACTGCAGGCCAGACCGGCCCACAGCACATCCGCACGGGCCCCCCGAGGGCCGAATAGCAACGGAGTTTCCGGTCCAAACAGCACAATCGCGTGAATATCGGTCGTGCTGGCGAAATGACCCGGGCCACTGTCATTGGTGACCAATACGTCAGAAAGTTGGTAAAGGCAAAGCAGTCGTTCCATGTCGGTCTTGCCCGCCAAACTCACTGCCCGCGGGGAGCCTATCGAGCGGACCATTTCTTCGGGCACGCTTGCTTCCGCCTTGCTACCCGTAAACACGACCGTAGCCTGTGGCCAGCGCTCTAAAATGCCTCGTGCCAGTTGCTCGAACCGCTCCTGAGGCCACTTGCGCAAGGGGAGCAGGTCGCTTGCGTTCGGATTCAGGAGAATGATCGGTTTGGATAGTTCCACCGAACTTTCCGCCTGAAGCAGTTTCCACACCGCCTCTCTCTGCTCCAGAGTCGATTCAAAGCGGATCAACGGGTCGGCCGGAGGAAGGGCGATCATGCGACCTTCGGAGTATTCGATTCCCTGCGCTACTTCTTTGAGCAAAGGAGACTCCTGCAGGTCGGCGTTCAAACTTTCCACCAGTACGCGGTACATCTCGGAGGTATGCAAATAGAAATTGTAAGCGACTTTATGGGTCAACAAGTCTCCCCGGTAAGGGCCCTCGTTAGTGAATCGCTCCAGACCAACACGGCTGCTGGCCCCGCAAAGATAAGCAAAAATGGCGGAAGCGCGCGAAAAAAACTCCAGGTCGACCGAACAGTCGATCCCGGCGCGTCGGATACGCCAGAGAGAGCGCAACATATCCAGGGCAAACTCGAGGGGTCGATCGGCTCGAACAGCCACGATGTTCTCTTCCTTGATCATGTTCAAAAGGAGCAAAATGGCCTTGTTTTCCTGGAAAACCCAAAAATATACATTCTCGGCGCCGACCATATCGATGGCCCGGCGAATGGCTGGCCAGGCCAGGACCGTTGCTCCCTGCTCGGTCATCTTCAGAAAAAGGATCTTGCGAGGAGTTTGCTGCAGCTTGCGAAAGCCTAACTTTTGGGTGATACGCCGCCAACCGGTGAGCAAGGCCGCCAGAGGGATACCGCACCAGAAGTCGATTTTGCGGATCAGGTCAGCGGTTAGAAGCTTCTTCTTTTCAGGCACTCCTCGGCGTTCCCCGTTCTTTCGGGGGTTTCCTGGCGAGTTCGCGCAGCGCAATTTTGAGCGAGCAGGGTTGTGGTTACACTTGACTAAATCAGCCCTGCTCATGAAATTTCCCGAGTTCCTCGACTGGCTGGCCCGTCAAGACTTGCAGCGCATTGATTCCGAGGAACTTCTGGATAAGGTCACGCTGGTGCTGGAGAACCTCCAGGAAAACGATCCGCGCTATGCCTGGATGGCGGTCATCGAAGATAAGCTGCTGGACGGCGTCATGCCGGCCGCCCGGCTGGAGGGCCTACCGGACCGCTTTCCCGGTGACCGCTCCCTGGAGAACCGCCTGCGCCAGCGCGCCCGCCAGGCCACCCCCAAGCAGTGGGAGACCGAATCCATTCAACGATTGCGCGCCTGCCTGGACAACTGGGAGGAAGATCCCACCCCGCTCTCCGGCTATCTGCAGTGGATGCAGTTGCAGCTCAAACAATTCTGGAAAGAGAACGAGCCCACTCCGGCTGAATTGGAAGGGGAAGAACTCGACAAGGTAGCCGCCCGCCTGTTGCGCGAGGCCTACGAGGATTGGCGGACCGCTCTAGAAACCGTCAATCAAGGCGATTTCGAGGGTGGCCTCAACCTGGCTATCCGGGCCAACCGGCTGTTGGTGGCTCTGCACGACCTGGACGAGCGCCCTATCTAGCCTGATCCAGATACTCCCCCAAATGCTGCTGCGGTACCTGGGCGCGCGGAGCCACAAAAGGCTTGGGTTCACGCAAGGGCTTGGAGCCGAAGGTTTCGCGATACTCACTGTCGATGCGGGCCATGAACCTGTCGTAGACGCCTCTGTCCTTCATGACCGCGGCCGTTTCTTTTTCCAGGCCGCCCATCATACCCAGCAGGCTGGGGTGGGTGCCGTCGGTGGTTTTCATAGCGGAGAAAGCTTCTCCATCGTTGGTGCCGGATTCGCCGCCGCCCAGAGGGCCCTGCATGCGCGGGGCTGTCAGCATGTTGTGCAACCAGGCCAGACCGAAGTTGCCCGGGCCGGCCTTTTGCGAGAATTCGAGCAGTAAGGGAAAGCAGCCGTAGACAGCAAAAGTATCGTTGGAACGCACCGGTTGGGTGCCGATACCCTCGATACCGCAATCCGAGAGATAGCCACCGCGCGGCCCGTTGGTGGAGGTGGCCAGGCCCGGGTAGCCGCGCTGCACGGCATTGTTGACGCGCACTTCCTCGCGGATGCGATGCAGCTCCTGATAGCCTTTATGATCGCGGAAAGGCAGGAAAAGATAGGCCCACGACTCATGGGCCGAACCCCAAAACCCCTGCCAGGTGGTGCCGTGCTTGCTTTCCACCCGCTTCATCTTGATGTCGTCCCAAATCTTGTCGGCGGCACCGGCGGGCAAATCCTTGCCGAACAGGGTCAAGTAATGAATGAGCATGCAGCCTTCGTGAACGCCGTGCTCACCGGTCATAAAAGCACCGGGATGGAGGGCCTCATAGCCCTTGTCGGTGATGCGCACGTCGCCGCGGCAAGCCACTCCGCGCGGGTCGTAGAAGACTTTGGTGACATTATCCATGAGCACCTGGTTGTAGGCCCTGTACTTGGCGGCCAGTTCCTCGGCACCCGCTTCGCTCAGAGCCTTCTCGGCGGTAAGCATGGTCCACATCCACTCGCCATTGTCGAGTCCGGGAATCTTGCCTTGCCAGTCGGGAGTGGCTTCCACTTTGTCGGCGTGGATGAAATACCAGGGCAAGAATCCGGCGTAGCGGGGATTCTGTTGCTGGAACTCTTGATAGGCCGCCATCTTCTTGTCGAGCAACTCGAGCGCGGCGGCTTTGGCCCGGACGGCATCGCCACGGCCCACCACCTGGACGGCCTTCTCGTCGCCCTGCAGGGCCTTGATGCACAGGCCCAGATCCAGGCACTCCTTGGAAGGCGCGCTCCAGTTGCGTATCCCGGCCACCTGGCCGGTCTGCGCATCGAGATTCAGGCCGTCATAGACCATGCCGCTACGCGGGTCGTGGCACTGCTCAAAATAGCCGGCCTCACTCTTCAGGAATTCGTCCTGAAAAGCCTGAGCCTTGGCCTCATCGTTGAGAATCTCCGCCGTTGTGTATTTCTTGGCGAAGCAGAAGGTCGGGTTCTGAATGATCACAGGCTTATTCTAGAGCCTTCCGGACTTGCGAAAGTTACACTGAGTTAAACGTCCAGCGTCCAAAGCAAGAAAGCCCGTCCGAAGACGGGCTTTCGCATCTTACCCAACCTGTCAGGCGGCTGCGGGTGGGGTCTGAGGGTCGGTTACGTTGCGGTCGAGCACGTTGCTGATGCAGCGGATGGCTCCGCGCCAGCTGGTGAGAGCGGCCAGATTGAGCGGAATCACTTCGAAGCCCTGTTTTTCGTAGGTTTCCTTGGCGATGCCGTCCAGAATGGGCAGGTCGTAGGTGGGCAGGAAGACGCGGCGCACTTTGCTGCCGTCATCCCGGGTATAAGACTCCATCAGACAGTTGTTGTAGGTCACCCAACTGCGGCCGGGAGGGCCCTGCAGGTAGGGCAGGCGGTCGATCATGTAGCCGGCGCCGGCCACCTTGTTGGCATTGACGTCGAAGTTGTGCTGCAGATCCGGCTCCTTGACGGTGCTCTCATGGACCAGCTCGCCCAGGGTATCGTTCCGGGCCGGTAGTCCCAGAGCCTTGTTGATGCGAGCGTTGTGATCGGCCCGCTCGGCGGCGCTCATGTTATTGATGGCGTTGACCGCGATGGAAGGGTCACCGACCAGGATTTTATCGGAGTCGATGGGCGTCATACCCATGTCCATGTGGAAGGTGGCCGGCTTCTCCACGATGGGGGTATTGGGGTCGTCGTCGCCGATGATGGTGACTTTGTGGCCGTATTTCTTTTCGAACAGATCGAGGGCGCGCGATAAGTAGAGTTCCTGCTGGGGCAGGTCGCCGCCGCTTTTGAAGAGGTTGGTCTGGAACTTGAAATCCGGGCTCTTGACGCTGCCATCGGCATAGTCGAGGCGCAAGCTTCTGTCAAAGGGAGTTAACGGGCTGCTCTTGCCTTGCTCGGCCTGGTCGGTCTCATACAGACGCTTAGCCGTCAGGTAGAGACTGGCGTAGCCGAGGAAAGTTTCGTGCGGGTTGGAGACTTCGTCACCACCATCGGTCTGCAGGCGCTTGTCGCCGTCAAAACCCAGGCCGGGAATGCTGGCCGCGATGCGAGGCGGCAGCAGTTCGTCATCACCGTGGGGGCGCATGGTGGTCTGGCCGAGCAGCGTGTTGCCGCCGCCCACGTTGCCCAGGCCGACCATCTGATCGCGGGCCCACATGGTGATGTTCAGATCGTCGGCCAACTGCAGATTGAAGCGTTCGGGATTGGGAATATTCTCGCGCTCGAGCAGATTGCGCACACCCTGGCGATCCTTTTCGTTCTCCAACGTGATGGTGAAATTCACATCCGAGTCCATGTTTTTGAAAAGCTTGGTCCAGGCGCCTTCCACCTCTTTACGAATCTGCGGCGTGGCGTTGCCGTCGAGCTGAAGCACCAGGTGCTCGATCTTGCCTGTGGAATCCGGATGAACGAAAGTATCCTGAGGGGCCGGAGCCTGTTGTTCTTTGGCGGCCGCCGGCCGGCTGGGACGGTTGAGAGAGCGGGTGCTGTTTGCGGCGAGGGTGCTGATAGCCATGGTTGGATTTCCCCAATCTGTAGTGTTTACAGTTTAAGGAAACCTGAAAGAAGGCGTGTTACAAAAAAGTAGACCCTCGGCTATTTTTGCAAAGCGTCCAGCTCATCGAAAGAGTAATCGAGCAGGGGGAAATTTTTCCAACCTTTGTAGTCAAAGTGCCACCACTCGTGAGGCAACACCTGAAAACCCTCGGCTTCCATCACCCGGCGCAGGAAGTCCCGGTTCTTGTGGGACTGAGCCGACCCACCGGGGTAGTTAAAGGCGGCTCGCGGCGAAAACTCATCATAAGCCGAGGTCATTTCCAGCGGTTTGCCGGTTTTCACGTTCATAATCGTCAGGTCCACCGCACCGCCCCGGTTGTGCTTCGAGCCTTTGGCCGGGTCGGCTACAAACTTGTGATTCTCCGGGGGCGTGTCATCCCACATCTTCTTGGTGATGCGCCAGGGACGGTAGCCGTCAAAAACCAGCAACGATAGATCATGGTTGGCCAGCCGGGCCTGTACCCGCTTGAGCGATTCCGCCACCTCCCGGCGCACGAAAATGCGGGCCTGGGGATAAAGCACTTTCTTCATGAAGTTGTTAGAGGTGGCGTAGCGTACTTCCAGGTGAATGCTCGGCACCACCCGTTTCAACTCCACCAGTTGGGCCGCCCCCTCAGGGTCGGGTGCAGGCTGGCTCCAGGCCAGTGCGGACAGCAACAAAAAAAAGACCGTCAGGCTACGCATAGGCTCTGACTTACCACCCCCACCATGGAGTATAAACCGGTCCGGACTAACACTTGACAGATCGGCCTGCTGACCATACCCTGCAGGCTGTTTTATTTTGCCCAGAAAGGCTGCCGGTCCGTGCTCGCTGATTTTTTTGACCTTGGAGAGGAATCCGTCTATCGTCTCTTCAACGGCCTGACCCTCCCTTGGGAGCCCCTCCATGGCCTGAAAGCCTTTGTGCGCGCCTATCTGGCCGAACACGGCGCCCATCGCCCCGCCGACTTGCCCGAAGGCGTCATCATCCAGGGTGAGGTACACATCCAGGATGGGGCCAGGATCGAGCCGGGCGTCTTCATCGCCGGTCCGACCGTGATTCTGGCCGGCGCCGAACTGCGCTTCGGTGCCTACGTGCGCGGCGACGTCTTCGCCGCCGAGAAGTCGCTGATCGGCCACGATACCGAGGTCAAGCACTCGCTGCTGTTGCCCGGCGCCAAGGCGGCCCACTTCGCTTATCTGGGCGATTCGATTCTGGGGCGTGGAGTCAACCTGGGGGCGGGTACCAAGCTGGCCAACGTGCGCGTGGATATGGGCAAGACCAGCGTGAAAATCAAGATTGACAGCACCATTCACGATAGTGGATTGCGTAAGTTTGGCGCCATTTTGGGGGATGGCGTCAGTCTGGGCTGCAATAGCGTGACCAATCCGGGCACGCTGGTGGGGAAACATTCGCTGGCCTACGCGCTATCGAGTTTGGCCGGCTACTATCCGGCTCATAGTGTCATCAAACACAAGCAAAATCAGATCGTCGTGCGCAGGCACCAAAGTTAGGACCCCAATGTCTTCTCATCTCCGCAATATCGCCATCATCGCTCACATCGACCATGGCAAGACCACCCTGGTGGACGCGCTGCTCCGCCAGTCGGGGGTGTTCCGCCAGAATCAGGAAATGACCGAACGAGTGATGGACTCCAATGACCTGGAGCGCGAGCGCGGCATCACCATTCTTTCCAAGAACACCTCGATCCAGTTCGGCGAACACACCATCAACATCGTGGACACCCCCGGCCACGCCGACTTCTCCGGCGAGGTGGAGCGCATCCTGGACATGGTGGACGGCGCTCTCTTGCTGGTGGACGCGGCCGAAGGCCCCATGGCCCAGACTCGTTTCGTGGTGCAGAAAGCTCTTCACTACGGCCTGGTTCCCATTCTGGTGATCAACAAAATCGACCGCCCCGACGCGCGCGCCGAGCAGGTGGTCGACGAAGTGCTGGAGCTCTTCATCGAACTGGGCGCCAACGATCAGCAAATCGATTTTCCCATCGTCTACGCCTCGGCCCGTTCCGGTATCGCCGGCCACCACTTGGGCGATGAAATGAAAAATATGCAGCCGGTCTTCGAGACCGTGGTCAAGCACGTGCCCGCCCCCAAGGGGGACCCGGAGGCTCCCCTGCAGATCATGGTCACCAGCTTGGATTACGACGACTATATCGGCCGTCTGGCCATCGGGCGCATCAAGCAAGGTACTCTCAAGAGTTCCGCCCAGATCGCCTTCGGTTCTTCGCTGGAAACGCTCAAGACCGGCCGCATCAGCCATCTCTTCCGCTTCGAAGGACTCAAGCGCGCCCAGACCGACCAGGCGTCGGTGGGCGACATCCTCTGTCTGGCCGGCCTGCCTCAAATCAGCCTGGGCGACACCATTACCGACAAAGAAAATCCCGCCATGCTACCTGGTCTGACCATCGACGAGCCGACCCTGGCCATGACTTTCCAGGTGTCGGATAGCCCCAATGCCGGCAAAGAAGGCAAATACGTCACTTCCCGCCAGTTGGGCGACCGGCTGCGCAAAGAAGGGGAACGCAACCCCTCGATGCGCATCAGCCAGGGCGATTCCACCGACACCTTTGAAGTTTGCGGGCGCGGCGAGCTGCATCTTTCCATTCTGCTCGAGACCATGCGCCGGGAAGGCTACGAGCTGGCCGTTTCCTCGCCGCGCGTGCTCATGCGCCGTGTCGATGGCGAACTGCAGGAACCGATGGAAAATCTGACGCTGGACATTCCCGAGGAGTCCATGGGAGCGGTCATGGAGCGCATGGGCGAGCGCCGCGCTGAAATGACCAACATGACGGGCAGCGGCAGCGGCCGGATCCGCCTGGAATTCCTCATTCCCATGCGCGGTTTGATCGGCTTCCGCTCGGAGTTGCTGACCCAGACTCGCGGCTACGGCATCATGAGCCACTTATCGGCCGGCTTCGGACCCTACAAAGGCGAGCTGGCTCCGCGCAACCGCGGCGTGCTCATTGCCTCCGAGCCCGGACCGGTCACTTCCTATGCGTTACTGAACCTGCAGGATCGCGGCGTCTTCTTCGTCGACCCCGGCGAGGAAGTCTACATGGGCCAGATCGTGGGCGAGAACTGCCGTCCCGGCGACCTGGAAGTCAACATCTGCAAGAAGAAAGCCGTCAACAACATCCGCACTTCCAACGCCGAGGAAACCGTGAAGCTCAACGTGCCCCGCCGCATGAGCCTGGAACAGGCGCTGGAGTACATTGCCGACGACGAACTGGTGGAGATCACCCCCACCAAGATCCGTGTGCGCAAGGCCCTGCTCTCTCCCCATGATCGCAACCGGGTCCGTAAGCAGAAAGAAAAGGAAGCCGAAGCCGCCCTTAAGAGTTAAGATAGCGGTTGAGAGCCGGGGCCAGATCCCCGCTGGCCACCCAGGCCACCTGCTCCTGACCACCCAGACGCTCTTTGAGCTCCAGCCCGTCGCCGGCGACAATTCTCAGATTGGGCCGGCCGGCTACCTGGTCGGGCAGCAATTGCTTATCGGCCGGACCATCGCCGGCGGTGATGACCGTGGTCAGCGAAGGAATGCGCGCCACCAGATGCTCGAGCAGGCTGGCTTTGTTAACCTCGCGGGGCAGCACCTGATGGATTTCGTAGCCGGATTTGGTTTTATTGACCTCATCCTCGGTGGCGATGCCCAGTTTGGCGTAGCTCGACTGTAGAGCCTGTGAAATTTTGACTCCCAGACCGGCCTCGCCCCCTTTCAGACTGAAGGCGGAATTGCCCGGGAAGATCAGCACTACGGCGTCCCCATTGCGAAACTCGCGCCCGCCGGGCTTACCCGGGACCTCCTCGAAGCCCCACTGTTGCAGGGCGGCCGGAACGGCGGTCACCGGCTCCCACCCCGGAAGCTTGCCGGCAACCTCGGCTCGATAAGTGGGATCCTGATCGTCCTTGGTCAGACTCATCAGCCACTCGTCGGCGGGCAAATTTTTCTCGTTGATGTAAAGTTCGGCTCCGTTGCTGGCGCCCAGAAAACACAGCGGAAAGCCTTTCAGCCGATCAGCCAGCTTCTTGACGTCCTCCATGCGGCGAGCGGTGCTCAAACCGAAAGCCAGCTCCGGAGCCTCCGCCATGCACTGGCGCATGCGCTCATGGTTCTCGGCGTTGAGTTCCTTGGTGGTGAAGGTGTCGTCAATATCGGAATAAAGCAACTTCTCCGGTGCCGAACGCGCCTGCGTTCCGCTCATCCGGGACTGAAAAGGACCCATCGACCCGATCTGCATAGGAGCAAAAGTTAACTCTTTGTTTACATTCTCCTGGCGTGGACAAGACCCGATTAACGATGAATGTCTATTCTCGGCCAAAGAGAGCGAGGGCGTGACAATGGAAGTTCCAAGCTGGGCAGGCAAAGTAGCAACGGTAGCCGGATTGACCAATCCCATCACGGCGCCGGTGGTGGTCGGCAAATGGCTGGCCGAGAAAGCCAACAGCGCCCTGGGTCCCAAAAGCGAGCCGCCGGCGGCCGTGGCCCCCCAGCCACAGGCCCCTCCCCAGCCCCAGCCCGCTCCCCTGCCCAGCAAACCCGACTACGCCGAGAATCCCCACGTAACCAACGGCTCGGAGAAATTGGTGGGCGGCGACGGCAAATGGGACGGCGCCAAGATCCTCAACGGCCAGAGCCAGTATGGCGGCCCGGGCAGCCAACAGGAGCAGGAAAATCGCTGTGGTCCGGCCGCCGTTCTGGGTCAGGCCGTGATGAGCGGCCCGGAAGCGACCGATAAGTTAGCCGGCAAGCTGGCCCAGGCCAACCCCAAATTCAAGGACGACATCGAGGGAATTCAGCAACGCCTGAAGGCCAGACCGAGTCAGGCCACCCACGAGGACCTGAGCAAGCTGCAGCACATGATGTACGAGACCTACCACACCGGCGACAAACCCGGTATGTCAGCCGAGGCCCTCTCCAAGATGCAGCGCGAGCTCTCCGGTAAGGTCGAGGAAAACTCCGCCTTCTCCGAAGTCAACGGCCGCAAGGTCACCAAGAACGGCAACCAGGTCGAAGAAGACGGCAGTCAGACCTACGACCGAATCGACAACCTCAAACCCGGACAAAGCTTCGTCAAATTCGTGGCCCACCAAGGCGATGGCCAGAACCTCGACCATTTCGTGGTGGTGGGCAAAGACAAAGACGGCAAAACCTACGTCTACGACCCGGCCCCCAAAACCAACCAGCCGCAGATGTTCTACAGCCAGGGCAATGAAGACGCCTTCGACCACTACGCCACCAACATGGGAGTGCTCGAAAACGGCCAGCAGCGCCAGGTCATGGCCGGCCACATCACCAGCAACTAGAGGCTTCCCGGCGCAAGTGCTGAAAACGGCGCCATGTGAAGAGGTTCTTCCCGTTGCTCCTGGTGCTGCTGGCCACCTCGCTGTGGTCGTGGAGGCAGGCACCGAAGATGCTGCCCACCCGCGCCAACTGCGCGGTGCACGGAGTCCATCTCGGTTACGACGAAGCTCAGGTCCTCCAGGTGGTCGGCAAACCCGATGACGTCGAAAGTTACTACCCTAAAATGCGCGAGGATGTGACCGTCTGGACCTGGGGAAAGTCCAAGCCCCCAGACCTTCCCATGCTTCAGGTGATTTTTGAAAAATCGCTCGTTTGCAGCGTGTGGGGCACAAGTCTGGCTGTGGGCAGCAAAGACTATCAGCTGGATGCGGGCCGCCCCCTCAGCTCAGTTGAATTTCTCGGCAGACCGTTCCGCTCCGAGCAGACCCATTGGCTCGAAGACACCACCTGGAAGTTCCCAGAAGTAACCATCACGGTACTCTCCCAAGGAGTCGTGAGCCAGGTGCGAATCGACCTCCCCCGAGACTGACCCCAGGCGGGGGGCCCGCCTCCAGGCGAGGCCTGGGCTCCAGGCGGGCAGGTCGGGGTGCCCGTCTCCAGGCGAGGCAAAGCCTCGGCCTCGGGCGGGCAGGGCGGGGGCCCGTCTGCAGGCAAGGCAAAGCCTCGGCCCCAGGCGGGCAGGGCGGGGGGCCCGCCTCCAGGCGAGGCAAAGCCTCGGCCCCAGGCGGGCAGGTCGGGGTGCCCGCCTCCAGGCGAGGCAAAGCCTCGGCCCCAGGCGGGCAGGGCGGGGGCCCGTCTGCAGGCAAGGCAAAGCCTCAGCCTCGGGCGGGTAGGTCGGGGTGCCCGTCTCCAGGCGAGGCAAAGCCTCGGCCTCGGGCGGGCAGGGCGGGGGCCCGTCTGCAGGCGAGGCAAAGCCTCAGCCCCGGGCGGGCAGGACGGGGCCCGTCTGCAGGCGAGGCAAAGCCTCGGCTCCAGGCGGGCAGGGCGGGGGCCCGTCTCCAGGAGAGGCCTGGGCTCAGGCAGCCTTACGCAGCCTCAAAGGCAGCTCGGCGCGTTCTTCGGGGGCGCCTTCGGCCGGGAAGAGAAAGCGCAGGGCGAAGATCAGGCGGTGGCCCCAGGCCCCTTCGGTGTGGGCCTGCTGGTCGCCGACCACGTGGCACAGGTCCTGTCCCATCTGGTAGCCCAGCCGGGTCTGCAGATCGTCGCGCAGGGCCAGGGTGTGGTGGATGCAATCGTTGTAGGGGCCGGAATTGCCCGAGTCGACGTAAATCTTGAGCGGGCGGCGGGTCTGGCCCAGCATGCGCTGCTGAAACTTCTTCAGCCACCAGGAACCCGACAGCGAAGCCACTTTACCGAACTGGTGAAAGTGGTCCCAGGCGATGCTCAGAGCGGCCACGCCGCCCAGGCTGGAACCTAACAGAGCGCAATCCTGCGGACCGGTGCGGGTGCGGAAGGTGCGATCGATGTGGGGCTTGAGTTCCTGGCTCAGAAAGCGGGCGTAGCGCTCGTTGGCTCCGCCGTCTTCGGCGGGAACGTAGTCATCCCAGCGGCCGGCGGTGTGGTCGACGGCCACTACGATGACTTCTTCCACCTCGCCGCGGCGGATGCCCCGATCCAGCGAACGCTGGGCCTGCCAACTGCCGAAAGAGCCGGATTCGAAAATATTCTGACCGTCCTGCAGATAGATGACCGGGTAACGGCGCGAGAGATGCTGGCGGTAACCACGGGGCAAGTAGACGCGGAAGCTGCGGTTTTCGCCAAGATGATGCGAGTAGAGACAGGGCGGAGCACCCGTGCTGTAAGCGCGGCGAGGCTTTTCCACGCGGGCGGCGGGCCGATAGGTGAAGAGTTCGCCATCCTGCAAAAAGCTGAGGCTGGTGCGGCTCTCATACCAACGATTGGAAGGATCACGGCGGGCACCGTCAGCGATATAGAACTCGACCACCTCCAGGGCATCCACGGCCAGAGCGCAGGCCCAAAGATGCTCCTGGGCGTTGCGTCCGGCTCCCTCACGCTGCATCAGGCTGACCTGAAAGACACTTTCCCCCCGACGTCGCCAGTGAAGGCTGGGCTTCTGAAAGCCGCTGTGGTAGTAGACTCTCTTCATCGTGGGATCACGATACCTGGACGTACTGAAAAGGTACTGAACGGCTACAGATTTTTGACCAGTAGCCCGACCAGATCATCCTCCGCCTTCTTGAAAGGGGCGGCCGGGCCCACGAAACCGTTGAGCAGAAGAGCGAAACGATAGCGTTTACCGCTCACTCCGGTGAACTCGCCCACCAACCCGCTGACCCCACTCATGGTACCGGTCTTGGCGCGCAACTGCCCTTCGGCGGCCCGGCGTTTCATGGTGCCGTCCACCCCGGCCCGGGGCAGATAATCCACCAGTGCCGGCTCGCTCTGAAAAAGCTGCACCAACTGGCGGGTACTCACCAGGTTGTAGCGGGAAAGCCCGCAACCATCCACCACGCGCAAGGTCTGGCCGGCCCAGGCTCCGGGCAGCGGCCGGCGGAAGCGGCGATAGAGGCATTCCAGCACCAGATTGTCGCTCTCGGCCAGACCCTGGACCAGCATCTGCTGCACGGCCCGACTGCGGTGACTGACCTCGATGGCGGTCCCACCCTGACCGAAATTCCCGGGAGGACCGCTCACCTCCACGGCTACGCCATTGCGTTTGAAGACCTCGGTGAGGAGGCGGGCGGCCGCCAGCTCGGGTCGCACCATGGGAACGGTCACGGCCTCCTCGGTACCGGGGGTGAGTTGCCCGGCCATGACCCAGTTCTCCCAGCCAGGTAGCACCAGCATCTCGAACTCCCCCATGCGAGGCAGAAAGCCCAGGCCGGTTGAAGGCGCCCAGGGAGGGCCCTTCACCTGCAATTGCGTAGCTGCGGTCAGTTTCAGAGGTACAAGCCCGTGATCGAACACCAGCGCACTCAAAGGGGGAGCGAAACTGGAGGAAAGGTCGTCCCAAGACCAACCGAGTGGATAAGGTTCCGGGTCCGGTGGGGTGACTTCGAGTAGAATCGGACCTTTCAGCTTGGGAATCAGTTCCAGGGCCAAATTCTCGATATCCCCCGAGGTCAATTCCGGGTCGTAGTCTCCCACCAGGCGCACGCGCTGACCAACCATCTGCAGGCGGGTTACCAATTGCTGCGTCTGCCCGCCCTGCTGCAAAATGCCCGTAGCGGTGGCCAATTTCAAGGTGGAGGCCGGCACCAACAAGCGCTGACTATCCCATTCAAGCACCGTCTGCCCCTGCTCATCGAGAACACACAGAGAAGAACTCATTCCCGAGCCACCCGGCAAATTAGCCAGGCCCGCTTTCCATACGTCGCCCACAGTCTTGAAAGGTTCCGCAGCTACTGCCGCGGCCAGGGCGAACCAGAGAAGAAATATTTTCATGCGAGGAACTTTTTACCCCGCTTCTCCAGTCCCTTGCGTTTGGAAGGGCTTTCAAGGCTTTGAAAGTTCTTGAAGCGGATTGACCCCTTCTCAAGCTGTTTCTCAGCGCCAAGTCAAATAAACAGGCCACTCCTGGAAGACCAACCATGGATCCCGAGAAAAACCAGTACGCAACGAGCTTTGCATGGGTCCAGACTCCTGCCAAACTTCATGGTAAACTAGAAAAAAAGTCTGAGGACGGGAAGGTTTCTGGTGGAAAAACAGAATCTTATTCATAGGGAAGCGGACCGGACTGTGAAGACCACCCCGAACACTTGTTTGAAAATTTCACCAAATGGGAGGGAATGAATGTACTTCCAAGAACCGTTGGAATTCATTCGAGCAATTACAGACAGATATGCTTGGCAACGCTCTCAAGAGGAGGTCCAGTAAAATCATGAGGAACCAGGCCTGGGCAAACTACGTGCGCGACCGCCGCAAGGCTCGCCAGTTAACCCGCCGTAAACTCGCCGAGTTGGCGAACATCGATCCGAGTTATGTAACTCTGATCGAGCGTGACGGATACGTACCCCGAAAAGATAAAGTGTTGGAAATTGCGCGAGCCATTCAGGCCGACGTAGACCACACTCTGTTGGTGGCGGGCTACGCTCCGGAGCGTATCCCGGTGCGCGATCTATTGGAGCGCATCGAAAACTTCAAGGCTGACAAGTGCTTAGAAAAAGAGCTTCGCACCGCCATCCGAGAATTGTTCAACCTGACCGCTGGTGAGCAGCGAAAAGTCGCGGAGATGCTGAACGCTTACGTGAAGACCATCCGTGACCAAAAACCCAAAGTCCGCCGAGCAAAGCGCGCCGTAGGTAGCCAAGCTTAACAAGACCCAGGAAAGGCCTAGGTGTCAAAAGCCCGCGGCGGCGGGCTTTTTTATTTGGCCGGCGAACATTAACCCCATGTCCGAACAAGCCAGGCAAATGCTGGCCAAACTGCTCAAAGAACGCATCCTCTACGTGGCCGACCCGCTGAGCGACGAAGCGGCTCTGCTGGTCGCGGCCCAACTCAAAGCCTTGGAGGCCGATCCCTCCCCGGCCACCCTGTACCTCACCGGTAAAGGCGGCCCCACTTCGGCGGTGATGGCCATCTATGAGGCCATGCGCGGCACCAGCTTCGCGCTACGCACCGTAGCCATGGGCCGGGTGGAAGGCTGGGCGGCGCTGCTGGTTTCGGCCGGCGAGCCCGGAGCGCGTTGCGCCGCGCCCGCCGCCCACTTTGTGGTGGGACCGCCGGAAGTAGATGGGGCGGGGATGGATTTTCAAGCTTACCTTCAGCGCGTGCGCAGCGTTTGCGAAACTTTCAACAAGATGCTGGCTCATCACACCGGCCAGAGCCTGGAAACGATCGCGGCCATCAAACAGCCGCGCCATCTATCCGGCCAGGAAGCCATTGCATTCGGCCTCATCGACGCGATTCTAGATTAGATACCCGGCCAGTAGACCGAAAACACGCTCGACACCGCGCCCATGACCGATAGTCATTTCGATCCGTTCTAAAGCTTCAGCACCGTTCGTAAGGCGCGCCAGCACGCGGTACAAAGGAGCCGGCGCCCAGTTGAGCAGCAACCCGGCCAGTGGTTCCGCACAGCGCAAATGCTGGCGGCGGAACCATAAGCTGCGCCGATAGCGCTCCAACTCCACCTCCTCTTCCAAAGGGCGGGCGGCCCACTCGAGCAATTCGGCGCCGCTACCGGCATAGCCGAACTGAGGAATTTTCACCTCTCCCCCATCGCCCAGCGCCCGATCCAGCTCGGACCACAACTCCTGGTCGTGATCCAGACAGGGCTTCAACAGCGCGCCCACCACCAGCCGGCGCGGCCAGGCCATATCCTCCACCGGCCCCTGAGCCGGCTCGAGTTCAGCCCAGCGGCGGCCGGCCCGAGCCTGCGCCAGACAGCGCAGCAGACAGAGCGCCCAAAGCTCGCGCTCCACCGCCTGCGCGAAGCGTCGGTGGAAATCAACCGTCTCCTCCCAGTTCAACAGGCTCACGTCCAGAGCCGGGTTCTGCGCCAGGCACTTTTCGATTTCAGCGCGTTGCTCTCCCAAAGGCGGCCCCGCCCCCTGCAATACAGCCGTACAGGTATAAGAAGCGCTGACGCGGATACCCTCCGGAGTGTCCACAAAAAACCAGGGGTATTGCTGGCAGAAATTGGGTTTGTGGAAAACCCCCAGCTGGCAGTGCAAGCTGCACAGACTATCCTGGAGAAAGCGGCAGCCGTGCTGATCGCGGGCCAGACGCACGCGGCCCTGCTCGTAAACAAAGGCGTTCTCGCGAGTCAGCTTCAGTTTGGCCAGATGGGGCTCGAGGCGGGCCGGCAGGTCACGGTGGATCCAGATATCCCAATCATGCCGGCAGCTCTTGCCGCAGCGCACACAGCCATAGCGAATATCGGGGTCGAAAATCACCAGGGGCCGCGGTGAAAGCGCAGGTAGAGAGCGATGGCGGCCAGAGCCAGCAGGCCGAAACTCAACGCCCCCCAGGCAAACACCGGAGTAATGCGCTGGCTGCGCCGGTAGCCGCGAGCCGCCGGCCATAAGCTGAGCACCGACAACAAAACCGCCACGGCCGCCACGTCCACCCCATAGACCTGCAGCATCTCCACCAACATGGTGAAGAGCAGCCACAGATAGTAAGTAAGGGATTCGATATTAGCCGCCGAACTCGGCGGCGGCCGCCTGGTCCAGGAAGAAGAAAGTCCCCTCGCGGCCGCGCACGCCCGCCGCCGGGTGCTGCCCGTCGCGCAGAACCTCGCGTAGCGCCCTGGCCTTGCCCGCGCCGGTGATCAAAAAGAGCACCTCGCGCGCTTGATTCAGGCACGGATAGGTGAGAGTGAGGCGATGACTGTCGAACTTCTCGACCCAGTTGGCCACGGCCCAGCGCTGCTTTTCCTCGAGAGCCCGGGTGCCCGGGAAGAGCGAAGCGGTGTGACCGTCATCGCCCATGCCCAACAGACAAAGATCCACACCCTGAGGGCGGGCTCGCACCACCTGCTCATAGTCCTCGGCGCTGGCCTCCGCTTCGCCCAAAATCTTCCAGGGATAGGCTCCTCCCACACCGGAAATACGGTCCAACAAGGTTTCCTTGACCATCCGGTAGTTGCTGTCGGCGTGATCGTGCGGCACAAAACGCTCATCGCCCCAGAACAGGTAGAGGTCGCTCCAGTTGAGCGGCTGCTCGGCCAACATCCGGTACAACTCCTTGGGGGTCGTACCTCCGGCCAGGCTGACCCAGAAGGGCCCACCTCGTGAATGTCGTTCGATCCAAAACTGCAGGGCCGCCCGGGCCACCGCCGCACCATCCGCAAAGATTTCAATCTTGGGTTGACTCATACGGCCTCCAACTGCAAGCTACCGCTCATTTCCAGCAACGTCTCCAGCGATTTCTCAAAAAGGGCATCGCGGCGATCGGTTTCCAGCTCCTGACCCATCAAAGTCAGGTTATTGAGCCGTTCCAGGTGCAGGCGGTGGCCGGAGGCTCCGCTGGCGCAAGCCGGGCCGGTGGCACCCAGCACCAGCGTGGAACTGTTGTTGGAATCGCGCTCCACCGAGAGCCGAAAAGACTGGTCCTGGCAGTGGCCGCGCAGACTGACGCGCACCGGCCGGCCCAGCAATTCCTCATCGTCGGTGCTGCGCGTGTAAAAGCGCATGGACACCTTCTCGAAGCTGACCTCGTAACCGCCCGGCACGGGATGGAGAACCTGGGTCAATCTCCAGCGCAGTTGATGGCTCAACCAGGCGGCCAGGTACAGCACCGAGAGATGCGGCACGGTATCGCCGGGCAACGACCAGCCTTCCAGCTCCACTGTCTCCACCAAGTCCAGCAATTTACGCCGATCAGGACGATCGAACAGCCCGGCAATCCAATCACGCCAAACATAAAGGCGAGCCCAACTGACATCGGTAAAGGCCTGACTGGCCAGGTAGGGATCGCGAATCAACTTACGTAAGGGAATCAGCGGAGCGATAACCTCTTGCATGCTCTGGCCACCCTCGATGCCGCTATTAACCACCAGACGCGTGCAATTCTCCACCAGCGCCAGGAACCAGCTGGCCTCATAGGGAGGCTGGCCGCGCCAAATGGTCACCATCGGCAAGCCATCCTGCCAGAGCGGCGCCACCATGCTGGGCAAGGGCTTGCCATCATCAGGGAAATGCAGTCCGATCAGTTCTCCGGCGGGATGCTCCTTGCGCGTGTACTGGCAAAGCAAGCCGGTCACGGGTCCCGAATGCTCCCTATCGAAAACCACCACCACGGTGCGTCCGGGATAGTGTTGCATCAACTCATCCAGGTCTCTGTCGAGTCCCCTGGCTTCGGCGGGGGAACCGCACAAAATCAAAAGATTGTGCGTGCAGAGCCGAGCTTGATAGGAGTCAGGATGCTCCTTCTGGTGCTGCTTGTAAAGCCTGGCCAGTGTACCCGGTAGCTTGTGGGGGTCCACCTCCACCGTGTCTTTGAGGAAGAGAAGCTTGCGAAACTCCTCTCCGCTCACAATTTCCTCCAGTAACGGCCCTCGTCTTCCATCCAGGTCTCGGCCTGGCGGGGGCCTTCGCGGCCGGCCTCATAGGTAGGTATCGGGCTCTTGTCGGCGGCCCAGGCGTCCAGAATCGGCTGGGTGGAGTGCCAGGCCAGCTCCACCGCGTCGCCGCGATTGTAAAGCGTCGGATCGCCGATCATGCAGTCATGCAGCAATCGGGCGTAAGCCGGGGGTGAGGGAGTGGCGAAGGAAGTGCCGTAGTCGAAGTCCATGTTAACCCAGCGCAAACGCCGGGTCATACCGGGAATTTTGGTTCCAAAGCGAATAGAGATGCCTTCTTCCGGGCCGATGCGCAGCACCAGCACGTTGGGGTCGAGCTTGTCGCCTTCGTTGGCGCCAAACAGCATCAGTGGAGCCGGCTTGAAGACCACCGCGATCTCGGTGACCTTGCGAGCCAGACGCTTGCCGGTGCGCAGGTAAAAAGGTACGCCTTGCCAGCGCCAGTTATCCAGGAAGAAGCGTACGGCGGCGTAAGTTTCCGTGCGCGACTCGGGCGAAACGTTCTTTTCCTGCAGATACCCGGGTACCGGCTTGCCATCGATAAAGCCGGGGCCGTACTGAGCGCGCACCGTATTGGCGGCCACTTCCTCCGGCTTGTAGATACGCAGCGCCTTGAAAACCTTGGACTTCTCGTCA
Organism: Vulcanimicrobiota bacterium; assembly: GCA_019637395.1. Taxonomy (GTDB): domain Bacteria; phylum Vulcanimicrobiota; class Xenobia; order Xenobiales; family JADMJV01; genus JADMJV01. The sequence goes on along the minus strand of JAHBVR010000004.1, from coordinate 336,978 downwards.
CGCACGGAGTCGTCGAGAGCGCTGGCCGGCGGTTCCATGGCCACCAGAGCCAGCAACTGCAGCAGGTGGTTTTGCACCATATCCTTGAGCGCGCCAAAGTGGTCGTAGTAACCGGCGCGTTCCTCCACACCCAGTGACTCGGCCGCGGTGATCTGGACATGATCGATGTAGCGGCGATTCCAAACCGGCTCGAAGATGGTGTTGGCGAAGCGGAAAGCCAGGATGTTCTGAACGGTTTCCTTGCCCAGGTAGTGGTCGATCCGGTAGATCTTGCTCTCCGGGACCAGGCGCAGGATGTCTTTATTCAGCTTGGTGGCCGAAGCCAGATCAATTCCGAAGGGCTTCTCCAGGATGACGCGCACCCAATTCTCTTCCGGATCGGCATAAGCGGGCGGATCCAGCAGGCCCTGCTGGCTCAAGAAACCCAGAATGGTGGGAAAATCGTCGGGGGCCACGGCCAGGTAGAACAGGCGGTTTCCCTGGGTACCGCGATTGTGGTCGATTTCCTCCAGCCGGGCCTTGAGGCGCTGATAGGTCTCCTCCTGATGGTGGTCGCCACTCATATAGAAGACGCCGCGTGAGAAGGTGTCCCAATTGGTGGCGTTGCCGGAGTCCGGCTTCACTTTGGCGCGGAACTCCGTATCGCTGAAGGGCCGGCGAGAAATGCCCAGCACCGACAGCTCGGGCGCAACCAGACGTTGTTCCGAGAGGGCGAACAGTGAAGGAATCAGCATGCGCTCCGTCAAGTCGCCAGACGCGCCAAAAATCACAATGGTGCACGGCTCGGCCATGCGCGCGCTGCTCAGACCTTCGCGCAACGGGTTACTTTCGATGGTGCTGGTGGTCATACCGAGAGGGTCTGCACCGAGCGCTTGATGGTTTCGACCAGGTCCCGGTAAGACTCGGCGAACTTGTCCACGCCTTCCTTCTCCAAGGTGTTCAGAGTCACGTCGGCCAGGTCCACGCCCGCCTCCTTCAAGGCAGCCAAAGTCGTTTCGGCCGCTTTCAAATGCTCGGCGGTCAGAGTAGGGGCGGTTTTGCCGTGATCCATCACAGCCGTCAAAGTGGCTTCCGGCATCGTGTTGACGCAGTGCGGACCGACTAACTCGTCTACGTAGAGGGTGTCGGCGTAGGCCTTGTTCTTGGTGCCGGTGCTGGCCCACAACGGACGCATGATCTGAGCTCCCTGAGCGGCCAGTTTCTGCCAGCGCTCCGAAGCCACGCGCTTTTCGAATTGCGCGTAGGCCGCCCGGGCGTTGGCCACCGCCACCTTGCCCAGCAACGCCTTTTTCTGGTCGTCGCTCAGGCTCATTTTCGCAATTCTCTTCTCGACTTCGGTGTCGACGCGGCTGACGAAAAAGCTGGCCACCGTGGCGATCTTGTCGATCGGCTGGCCGGCTTGGGCGCGCGCCTCCAGAGCATCCATATGAGCCGTCATCACTTCATCATAGCGCTCCACCGCGAAGAGCAGCGTCACATTGACGTTAAAGCCTTCTTCGACCAGAGCCCGGATGACCGGCAGCCCTTCAGCCGTGGCCGGCACCTTAAGCATTAAGTTGGGCCGGTCCACCTTGGGCCAGAGGATCTTACCCTGGGCAATGCTGCCCTGGCTGTCGCGAGCTTTGGTGGGGTCGAGTTCCAGGCTGACAAAACCATCTTGGCCACCGGTCTCGTGATAGAGAGGCAAGAACTTGTCGCAGGCGCCCTGCACATCGGCCACCATCAGTTCCCAGCAGATATCCTCCGGGCTCATCCCCTGTTTGGAAAGCTTGCGAATGTCATCGTCATAGGTCTTGCTGCCGCGAATCGCGCCCTGGAAGATGGTGGGGTTGCTGGTCTGCCCCCGCATCCCTTTGTCCACCCACTCCTGTAGAAAACCGCTGTGCAGCATATCCCGGCTGAGCGAATCCAACCACACCGATACACCCTGTTCCAAAAGCTTCTTCAACATACAGCCACCTCCAGTCTAAAAATCCTCTAAAAATGGCTTTTAACGGGGCTGCCTAGGGTTCCTGTTTAGCGGAATAGCGCCGGTGAGCCAGCACACCCGTGGGGATGGCCACTGCCCCCAGGCTGCCCAGCACGATTCCCAGCGGTCCGGCCAGGCAAGTGATTACGGTGTGGGCGACGGAAAATACGGCGGCTACGCGCTCGGGGAAGTGCAGCAGAGAATCCAGAGTGGTGGGAACTTTGCGCGCCAGCGCCTGTGGAGAAATCGTCACCTTGTCGCTCAAGGGGCAGGGGCCTTCCTCGGCCACGATGGGCTTCAGCAGTCTGTATAAATGAGGGTTGGGGCTCGGGCCGGGATTGATTTGCACTCTCCCCAGCCTAAACCATAGTGGATAAATGCGAGCAAAATCTAGGGAGTAGCTGTAAAATCGAGGGCCAAACCGACGGGATCGGTAAAACCGGTCTGCGACCCCTGAATCCGGCGCAAAGGCGCGGGGCCTCCGTTGATAGTGGTGGGGTTCTCAAAAACCAGAACGGCGGCGGCTCCCGAGTCGACCACGAAAAGTTCCTCCTTGTCGGGCCGCAGCACCATCTGTTGGGGCCGGCTCAGCAAGGTGGAAGCGCCCTGGATGGTTGCCGTCGGAGCGATATTGCCGTCGAGCGAATCGGAGTTGTCGAAGCGCAGAATGGAAGAAGTGCAGCCGACAAAGAGTTGCTGGTTGATGAGCAGCAGCGACTGGGGGGCCTGTAATTGGGTGTTGCTGCCCAAAATGATGCGATTGGGTGGCAGGTTGCCGTTGAGGGTCGAGGCATTGTTGAAAACCAGCAGAGCGTTGGCTACCGGGTCGGCCACCCACAGCCGGTCGGTGCTGCTATCGAGCAAAATCGCGGACAGGCTGCTGATCTTGGTGGCCGAGCCACCGAGAGTGCGCAAAGGGGCGGTGGCGCCCTCGATGGTGGAGGCGCTGCCGAAAATCACCACGCTATTACTGCCGCCATTGGCCACGTAAAGTTCGTCGTGCGCACTGTCGTAGTGCACGCCCACGGGCCGGTTCAGCTGAGTGCCGATACCGTTGAGAAATCGCTTCGGGGGAACGGATTCGGACTGATTGAGCACATCCTCGAAGAAGAGAATCGAATTGTCCCCGCCGTTGGGCACAATCAGGCTCTGGCTGGCGGGATCATAGCTGAGCTGCCCCGGCTGGGCCAGGCGCGTATTGGAGCCGCGAATAGAGGTCTGCGGCAGGATCGCCCCTTCGGCCGTGGAGGCTCGCAAAAAATGAGCGATGGTGGAAGCGCCACGATTGGAAACGAGCATTTCTCCCCGGCCCTGGTCCACCGACTCCTCGGTGGAACAGCCCGGTAACAGGCCGGCGCAGACCAGGGCGACCAGCATCCAGTTGCGCAACATTAGCGAGTTACAAGATACCAGTGGCTGAGCAGGTGCCCAAGATCCAGATTGACCATTTCCGCCTGCACGCGCTGGCCTCCCATTTGACCGGTCAACTGCCCCTCGTTGCTCAGCTTGAGATCTACTCCGTCGCCGCCCGACTGACCTTTGACAAAGCCCTGCTGTAAATCGAAGTTGAGATGGATGGGCTGACCGGCGGCGTTGCCGGTTGCCTGGTGGCGATCATAGTCGATGGTCATCTGGTAGCGGGCTCCGTTGGCCCAGCCATCCAGCTTGACCAGCTGCGGACTCCACTGCTGCTTAAGATCGACGCTCTGGGAGTGGGCCTGGCCGGTGACGGCGCTACCCTGGGCGTTGGTGCTGATGCTCACCTGATCACCGAAAGATTCGCCCGTGACCGTCTGCTGGCGCCGATTGAAGTTGAGGTCGGCGCTGCCGGCCGCGAATTGGCCCCGAATCCAGCCGAATTGGGGCGTTCCCTTGATGGTCATTTCCGTGTGCTCCCTCCTGAGCGAGTCTATTCCGGCTGGCAGCAGCGGAGGTTGCGAACTTGTAAATGAGCCACGAATAAGAAAAGACATGCTTTGAACATGCTGAGTCAACCTTCCCCGGCCTCGACTTGGCTAGGCTGGCGTTATGAAAAACCTATCTCTCTTACTCACCCTGGACCAACAAGAAGACGAATACAACACCTATCTACTCGACTACCACAGCGGAGCCAGCCTGGGGAGAGACCGCTGGGGGACCCCACGCCTGCTGGCCCGCCAATCCTCAGCTTGCGGCTGGCAGGCGGGCGGAATTCCGCTACTGATTGGTCGCGGGCCGGCTCCAACCGGCGTCGAATTCCTACCGGCGCGTCAAGGAGCGCGTCTATCCACCGACGGACGCTGGCTGTGGAAGCCTCACCCGCAGGCTCCCTGGCCGGCTCCTCAGCGCGTCGTTCAGATCGATCGGCAACTGATGCGGACGGAAGTCATCTGGAAAAAGGAAGGCTGGGAAGTTCTGGACCTGCAAGTGGATACCGACGGACAAGGACTCTATTTCGCGGTGCGCTGCCCGGGTGGTTGCGGCCAGTTGTGGCACTGGTGCCCGCACCGCCGGACCCACCAGCTATTACTAGACAACGCCGACTTTCATCCGATTGAATTCACCGTTCATCCCAGCCGATCCGGTCTCGCTTTTGTTGACCAGAACGACGACCAGGTCTATTACTACCCCTTCGGGGGCAGCGGGATTCGCTGTCTCAGTCAACCCCGTCGCGAGCAAGAATGCCAGGGCTCGCGGGGGGTCTACCGCTGCTCCCCGGCCTTTTCTCCAGATGGAAACCGGCTCTTTTACTGCACGGCTTTTCTGGAAATGGAGGGCGGCAGTCTGTGCAATTCGGGCAACCTTTACGTGACCTCGATGCTGGAAGACAAATTGCGCCTGGTCAGCCTGGGGGATGAGGGTTGCCCGATCAACCTTTGCCTGCCCTCCTGGCCGGTCTACTCAGCCATGGCTATCGCTTCTTGAAGTCCAGGGAGGCTGAGTTGATGCAGTAGCGGAGACCGGTGGGTCTGGGGCCGTCCGGAAAGACGTGGCCCAGATGGCCCCCACATTGGGCGCACTCCACCTCGACGCGCTCCATCCCGTAGCTGTTGTCGACCAACTCGAGCACCGATGTATCTTTGGAGGGACGCAGGAAAGACGGCCAGCCGGTGCCGGAATCGAACTTGTCCTGGGAGGTGAAGAGTAACTCGCCGCAGCCGGCGCAGAAATACTCACCAGCCTCGTGATGGTCGAAATACTTGCCGGAAAAGGCCCGCTCCGTGCCTTTCTGCCGCAGGATCTGAAACTGCTCGGGAGTGAGTTTTTTCCGCCACTCCTCCTGGCTGCGCACGACGCTGAAGTGAGGCTGGGAGGGCGTTTGGGCGACACCGGGTTGGGCCGAGCAGCCTGCCAGTGCCCCCAGGGAGGCCAGAAGAACCCGTTTTTTCCACATCTGGAAAGCTTTCTGCAAGGGGCCAGACCGACCTCTCCCTCAGCAAAGGGTTATGTGGTACCGATGTCCTATCTTAACCAGGTGCCTGAGGTAGTTACTCGACAAATGCTGATGATTTCACATCACCTGGGGCGCCGCATCCGTCTGGAAGATGCGGCCCGGGCTTTTGTCGACCGCATCGTGGATAAAGCCAAGTCGGACCTATGCCTGACCCTGGGAGAAGGCTGGGTCTATTTGTTCGCTTTTGGTTCAGTCGTATTCATCGACGTGGATACCCCCAAGGCCGAGGTCTTCACTCAGGATCTGGCCACCTACGTGGACGGCGCGACCGAGCGACTCAGCGATGACGTGAATGTGATGATCGCTCCCGAGGCCAAAGAGAAGGTCCACTTTGACCGGGTCGTGCTGCAGGAAGTGAACCAGCAGAAGCTGCGCCTGCTCAGCCTGGTTCTGGCTCAATCGACGACTCTGGAACACTTCGAAAAGCAAGTCGAAGGCTTGCTGGACCGGGCCGCCGCCTTTACCGACGCCATCGCCTCCGGCGGTACCTGGCGCGGCACGGTCAAAGAAATGATGGCCTTCCTCGGCACCGGGCTGGCCACTCGCCGCCAAATCGTGAGCAACCTGGCCATTCTCGACTCCCCGGATATCGTCTGGGAAGACCCCGCGCTGGATACCATTTTTCAGGAGCACAAAGCCAATTTTGAGTTGACCAGCCGCTACCGAACCCTGGAACACAAACTGCGCCTGATCCACGAAAGCGTGGAAGTGCTGGTCGACCTGAGCAATACGCGCCAGACCCACGTTCTGGAAATCGTGGTGGTCTTGCTGATCGCGGTGGAAGTCGTTCTCGCCTTTATCGGACACGGGAGGTAAACTTATGCAATTCTTGCGCTGTCAGCAGCCGGGCGTGGCTCGAGCTTTGGAATGGGCGGGCCTCGAGGGGTGGAACCCCGGCCAAAATGACGCCGCCACTTTCTTTCAAATCGACCCGGGCGGCTTCTGGCTGGGCCAACTCGGCGACCGACCCGTGGCCAGTCTCTCAGCCGTCCAGTGGAATGATGATTTCGCTTTCATCGGCCTCTACATCGTCGTTCCCGAAGAACGTGGCAAAGGCTACGGCTGGCAGCTCTGGCGGCACGTAGTGCAGGCTCATGAAGGCAAGTGCCTGGGCCTGGACGGGGTGGTGGCTCAGCAAGCCAACTACGCCAGGTCCGGTTTTCAATTGGCCCATCGCAGCCTGCGCTGGGCCGGCCACGCCGGTCAATTCACCGGCAAGAGCCCGCAAGTCGTGCCGCTGCATCAACTGGACCAGGACGAATTGATCCGCCTGGATTGCGCCGTTTCTCCCGCCGACCGGCCCCATTACGTAAAAACCTGGCTGGCGCAACCCGACACCCGCTCCTGGGGCCTGGCCAGTCACGGCAGCGTGGATGGACTGGCGGTGGCGCGCCCCTGCCAAAGCGGTTGGAAAATCGGCCCGCTCATTGCCAGGACGGCCGAGCAGGCACGGGAATTGATGCACGCCTGCTGTACCGGCCTGGCCTCCGACACGCCGGTCTTCGTGGACGCCCCGGAACCCAACGCGGCCGCCCAGGACTTGTTCGCAGGCGCCGGTTTCACCGTCAGCTTCGAGTGCGCCCGCATGTACACCAGGCCGGTGCGCCAACACCGTCTGGACTGGCTCTATGGCGTCACCAGTTTTGAACTCGGGTAAGCTAATTCTGGCGTGCTTGCTGGCGGGTTGCGCGCAGGCTCCCCCGCCGGACCGGTTTCAAGCGGTCAAGAGCTTCGCCTGCCAGTTGCAAAACCTCGATTTGAAGGCGGTCCCCGCGGTCGATCTGTTCATCATGGATCCGACTCGCGAAGGCAGCAATCCCTACACCGCTCAGGAGATAGCTGGACTGAGAAGCGGCGGCCGCCTGTTGCTAGCCTACTTAAGCGTGGGCGAGGCAGAAAACTACCGGTCCTACTGGCAAAAAAGCTGGAAGCCGGGTCAACCCGCCTGGCTGGGGCCCACCAACCCCGAGTGGCGTGGAAACTACAAAGTTCGCTACTGGGACCCGGCCTGGCGCAGGATCGTCACCGACAATGCCCGGCAAATCCAGGCCCAGGGCTTTGATGGGCTGTTCCTGGATGTGGTCGACGGCTGGGAATACTGGCAAAAAGACCATCCCCGGGCCAAACAGGCGATGATCGATTTGGTCTTGGAAATCAACCGGGAATACCGCCACCTCGCCCTCGTACTCAATGGCGGCGACGGCCTGCTGGACGATCCCAAATTGCTGACCGCCATCACGGGAGTAGCCAAAGAAGAGATCTTCTTCGGTCTGAACGGCGACGGCAAAGTCACTCCATCCCCGTTCACCCGCGACTGCCAGGCGCGCTTGCGCAAACTGGTCGATGCTCACAAGCTGGTGCTGAGCATCGACTACACCCAGGACCCGGCCCAAAAGCGGGCCGCCTACGAGCGCGCTCGCCAGAGCGGCTACCTGGAGTTTATCGGTGCTCGCGGCCTGGACAGCATCCCTCCTCAAGAATAGGAGTCTACTCCTGGGCTTCGCGCAGTGCCCGTATGACCGTTTCTTTAAAGGCTGTGTTAGGCGAAAGATCCAGCGCCTGACGCATGTCGGCCACGGCCTGCTCCTGGTGGCCCATCGTCAGGTAGACGTAGCCGCGGTCCAAATAACCCTGAGCATAGCGTGGACTGATTTTCAGAGCGCTGGTGTAGTCAGCCAGGGCCTGTTCGTATTTCTGAAGGGCTTCATAAACGGCGGCCCGCTCCATGAAAGCGAAGAGGTACTCCCCATTGAGTTCAATGGCCTTGTTCAGGTCGATCAGAGCCAGCTCATAGTGCTGGGCGCCGTGCTGGACCACTCCCCGGCCGTAATAGGGCTCGGCCAGAGTGGGATCGAGAGAAATCGCCCGGGTAAAATCAGCGATGGCCTTAACGTAATCTTTTAGTCCGTTATAGGCGAAACCGCGGCCCATCCAGGCGCGCGGCTCGAGCGGCAACAGTTCAATCGCCTGATTGTAGTCGTCCAGAGCTTTATCCCAGGTCTCCAGGTGCAGAAAAACTCCGCCCCGCGAGGTATAGGTCAACCCTCGGGAGGGGTCCAACTCGATGGCCCGGCTGTAATCGTCGCGAGCCTGGCTCCAGCGCTCGGTCATTTCATAGAGATAACCGCGCTCCACCCAGAGAAAAACGTTGTTGGGGTCCAGCGAGATGGCTTTGTTCAAGTCTTTCTCGGAGTTGGCGTAGTCGCCGTTGAGAGTGAAGCAGTGAGCCCGCACGTAATAAGCAGTGGCCAGGTCGGGCTTCAATTCGATGGCGCGATTGGCGTCGTTGAGCGCATTGGCGAAATCTCGCAGTTCGCTGGAAGCAACGCTGCGAGCGGCGTAAGCCAGGGCCTGCATGGGCTCGAGGGCCAGCGCCCGGTTGGCGTCTTCGATGGCCTGGCGGTTCTTGCGCAGGTCATTGTAGACGTAGGCGCGTTGCACGTAGTGGGCCGGGTTCTTGGGCTCGAGGGCCACGGCCGCGTCGATATCCGCCAGAGCTTTGCCGTGTTCCCCCAGCTTGGAGAAAACCTGGGAACGCTCCGCCAGCATCTGAGCGTGACGGGGATGCAGAGCAAGGGCCATGGTCAGATCGGTCAGCGCCTCGTTGGGCTTACTCAAACCCAGGTAGGCCTGGGCCCGGCCGCGATAGCTCTGCCAGGCCTTAGGATGAACCTTGAGATCCCTGGTCATGCGGTCGACCGTTCGTTGATAATCCTCGCCGAAAGCTCCCACAGAGAGGGCCAGTAAAAGACCTAGAACGCGCGTTTTCATGGCCGCCGGTTCGCGTACCACTCGGGGCTTCCCCCCTTATTCGACCAATTTCAAACGCATCTCCACCAGCGCCCGGGGTTCGGGCTCCAGCGTCTCGGCCAGCAGTTCCAAATCCCCAGTCGTCACCAACCGGTGGGCAATCAGGGCAGAAACGTAGTCCAGGTCCTTTTTTCGGCCAGCCACCAGCCTACTGATCGCGATGTCCGCCAAACTCAAGCACAGGCCTACAACACCGTTCGTATTCTCACTACTGAGAGGCACCAGCCGCTCTTGCCAACCAGCTGGAAGCACAGCGGTTCCAGGCGACACACCGTGAAAATTCGCCGATGGATCCGGTAATCAAGTCCGCTTTCTGAGGGGCGTCTCTGGGGTACAGGTCAGCTTCACGAGACACAGTCAAGAACAGCCCTAATCGTTCTCTCGGATTGAGGATTCCGCAGAAGGGAGCGCTGGAACGAAGTCTCTGCCCCTCGTCCCCGTCGTCGAGCAGGCAGAGTCGCAACTGTTCCCAGGGCTATTGCAAAATTTCCAGCCACTCTTCCGTGCAAGGATTGGGGCTCTGCTAATGCCAGCGGCGAGCCGTTTCCAAGGCCAACTTCCAACCCCGCGCGGGCGGGGTCAGCATCAATGCGGCGCACAATTTCGCCCATCATTGCCAAAGTAAAGTCATCAATGCGTTGGTGGTCGTTCATCCTGACTCAATTTCGCGACTTCTCTCTCGGATCCCGGCGGCATGAAGGATTTGCATTCACTTTGCCGATCATGGACGGGTGCGAAAGCTCGTTCTTCTGTTCTGCCTGCTGCTGGTCAGCCTCCAGGCGCCGGCTGCCCCGGCTCGCAAGATGCTGGTTCTCTATAAGTCGTCGGAGAAGATCAACCCCAACGACTATGAGGTGAAGTGGCACCTGGAGCCCATTCTGGTCCAGCAAGGCTGGAAGCTGACCTATCTGGATTGCGACAAAGGCCTGCCGGACGACTCGGCCATGGCCGACTATCAGGGAGTGTGCAGCTGGCATCGCACCGCCGTCTACAAAGATCCCACCGCCTATGTGCGCTGGATGCGCAACCAGGTGGTTTCGGGACGCAAGGTCATCGTCTTCGGCAATTTCGGCGCTTTCACGGCCGATCAGAAGACCTGGTTGGATAATGACACCCTCAACGAGTTCTTTCTGCCCTTCGGATTGGAATACGGGGCCGCCTACAGCGGCGACACCAGGCAACTTCAAGTGGTGGGCGGCAGTAAGGCCACGCCGCCCAGGCCACTCAGCTACTATCTGCTCTTCCGCTCTTCCAATCCCGACAACGATCCCTGGCTGACCGTCAGCCGCAAGGATTTGGAAAAAAGCGAGAGCGCTCTGGTGGCCGTCACTCCCAAGGGCTGCATGGTGGGCGAAACCTATGCCTATCAGATGGAGGGCAAGAAGATCAAATGGCTGGTCGACCGCTCCAAGCTGCTCTCGCAAGCGCTGGCCGCGCCGGCCCAGGATCGCATCAGCGGCGGCGGACATATTCTGGCTCTCTACAAGAGCAGCGAGGGCTACGACGACAAGACGAATTTCGTAGCCCGCTTCCTCGCTCCCGTCCTCAAAGAACTCGGCTATACCTACGAGAGCTACGATATTCTCAAGGGTTTGCCCGCTCCGGCCAGCATGGGCAAATATTCGGGCGTCATCAGTTGGTACCAGACCGCTTCCATGGAGAACGCCCACGCCTACTGCGACTGGCTCTCCCAGCAAATCATCGCCGGCCGCAAAGTAGTGGTGATCGGCAACCTGGGCGCCTTCCAGGAACTCGACAAGCAGTCCAACCCGCCCACCGAGCGCTGGCTCTTGCCGAACGAATACAACAGCTTCCTCTATCCGTTCGGCCTGGAATTCAAGGCCATGTGGACCAAAGACCCGGCTTTGATCAAAGTGGCCAGCCGCGACCCCCAGGTCATCCCCTTCCTCGAGCCTCAGTATATCAATCATTACTACTGGATTCAGTCGGTCAGTCCGGAAAACAAGCCGTACCTGGTGCTGAGCCGCAGCGATGCCAAGAATTCGGAAAGCGCCATCGTGGTCCGCACTCCCTACGGCGGCCTGGCCCTGGAGAGCTACCTGTTCCGCGACATGAACGGCAAAGGCGACTACCGCTGGCACGTCGATATGAAACGCTTCCTGGCCGATTGCCTGACTTATAAGCCTGCCAAGTTACCGGTGGCCACGACCTTAAAGGTAACTCCCACCACTCCCAAGCAGGTGACGGGAGCGTCGACTTTGCCCGGCGTAGCCGCTCTGCCGGCTGGAACCACAGAGATCAAACGCCGCGTGCTCGCTTTCTACCAACGCGACCAGAAAGAGAGCAGCGAGAAGAACCGAATCCACGACAACGTCGAGACGTTTATGAACCATCTGGGGCTGGTGGTCGACTATCGGGCCATCGAAGACGGGCTCCCCTCCCCCGCCGAGATGGAGCCGTATCGTGGCATTATTACCTGGTTCTTGGGCGCCTCGGTGCCCAACGCCCAGGCTTACGGCGGCTGGCTCAAAAGTCAAATCGAAGCCGGCCGCAAACTGGTCATCTTAGGCGACTACGGTGCCTACCAGGACAAGAATTTAACCACCCAGGTCGACCCCGGTCCCACCTTCAAGGCGCTGGGAATCGACTGGCGAGCCGCTTCCCCCGTCAGCGGCATTCGTATCAATCGCGCCAATCTGGTCAGTACCGGTCCGCCCTCCATCGAATTCATGGACCCGGCCATGTGCAAGGGTGAGCACCCCATCAATTTGGAGGACAAAGACCTGAAAAAAGGCTGGCCGGTCTATCTTTCCTCCCATCCGGCCAACAAGGTCTACCTCAAAGTCAAAGATCCCGAGGGGCAGATCTGCGACGCCATCACCATCACCCCCTATGGTGGCATCGTGGCCGGTGAGTTTCTGCTCTACGTCCCCCCCGCCATGCCCATGCGCGTGGAATCAGCCGACCCCAACCGCAACGGCCCGGCCGTGGCCGACGAGGTGGAGCTGCCGGAACTGCGCATCGACGCCTTCCGCTTTTTCGCCGAGGCCTTCCAAACCAACGATTTACCTCGTTGCGACGTGACCACTCTGAACGGCAGCCGCATCTTCTTCACCCACATCGACGGGGACGCCATGCAGGGCATGTCGCTGATCGACCGCGGCAGCCTCAACGCCGAGATGCTCTATCGCGAGATCTTTTCGGTCTACCAGATTCCCACCTCGGTCAGCTTCGTGACCGACAATCTCCAATTCAAAGCGACCGCCACCTATAAGCGCGAATTGGAAGCGGCTCGCCGCATCCTGGCGCTGCCCTGGGTCGAAGCCGACTGCCACACAGTCAATCACCCCTTCAACTGGCGCCTGGGCGACCTCAAGCGCAAGCCCGGCGATGAAGAAGGCAGACTGGTCCGACTGCCTCCCGACAATCGTCTGGAGATCTGTGATGCCATCGACTTTACCAATCAACTGGTCTGTCCGCCGGGCAAGAAGACGCGTACCTTATTCTGGACCGGTATGTGCAATCCCAGCGAGGAAGCCCTGATGTACGCCGATGGCATGGGTGTCTCCAATCTGAACGGAGGAGACCCAGTTTACGATTCCATCCACCCCTACCTGGTGGGCGTTTCCCCGCTCTACGCCCAGGTCGGCGGGCGCTATCAGTTTCACACCTGTGCCGCCGGCGATTTTTACTACACCGGCGCCTGGACCAAAGATTATGACGGTATGAAGCGACTGGTAGAATATTTCACTTATACGGAGGAGCCTCGCCGACTTAGGGCAATGAACCTCTACTATCACTTCTACCTGGCGGAGCGTGAATTGGGAATCAGCGGCTTGAAAATCGCCATGGACTGGGTTATCGCCCACAAGCCGGCTTATTTGTTCGCTTCCAATTACGTGGATATCGTGCGCGATATGATCGTCACGCGCCTGGGCCGCGACGCCCAGGGCAACATCGTGGTCAGCAATGCCGGAGCCATGCGCACCATTCGCTTTGACGAGGCAACCCAGCGTCCCGACCTGAACAAGTCAAGCGGTGTGCTCGGCTACAACACGGCCGGCAACCGCCTCTACGTGCACCTGGACGACAGCCAACTGCACCGCATCGCACTGGCCGCCAACCCGGCCAACAACCGTCCCTACCTGGAGCGGGCCTCCCACTACATGAACGGTTGGAAAGTCTCGGGCCCGGCCATCACTTTCACCTTCAAGGGGACCGGCCCGGCTTCGTTCTCCTTGCTGGGCTGCGACAAGAACGCCACTTACAAAGTAAGCCTGCAGGGTCAATCCGACAAGACCGTGCGCAGCGACGCGGCCGGCCGCCTCTCTTGGGAGGGCACGCTGGCCAATTATGAAGGAACCTATTCGGTTAAAATCAACAAACAGTAGAAGGTAGAGTAGAGGAACTGTGAATAAACGCAAATTACTGGCGGCGCTATTACTGACCGGCATGACCGGCGCGTTCGCCCCGGCCTGGTGCGAGGACGATCCCGCACCGGAGACCAGCCCCACTCCGGCGGCTGCCGACACCGTCAGCGATCCCAAGACCGAGGCGCAAAAGGCCCTGGCCGAAGGACGCGAACTCTACCGCAAAGGCTTCAGTGAGTCGGCCATCGTGCAGTACCGCAGGTCCATCGAACTGGACCCGGACAACGCCCAGGCTTACGAGGAACTCGGCAAGATCCTGACCGAGACCAAGAACAATGCCTACGCTATCACCATTTATAATAAACTGGCCGAACTGCAGCCGGACAACCTCAAGTGGCGCGAGATTCTCTTCGAACTCCACACCGCTTACGAGATGCCCCGAGAAGCAGCCGCCGACGGTGAAATCCTGCTGGCTGCCCGTCCCAACGACCTGGAACTGATCAAGCGGGTGGCCGAGGTCTACAAAGGTTACGGTCTGTCGGACAAATACGCCGATACGCTGGTGCGCGGCGCCCGTATCAACAACGACGCCAAGATGTATTACGAGGCCGGCGAAGCCTACCTGGCCGCCGACATGAAATCGCAGGCGGTGGATGCCTATCGCCGAGCCGCCGAAATTGAACCCACCAATCTGGAGTATCAGAATGCTTACGGCAAAGGCCTGAACGCCATCGGCGACAGCGAAGCGGCTCGTGCCCACTACGACAAAGTGGCCCAGCAGTTTCCCCAGGCCCAGGGCTTGAAGGACCGTCAGGCCGAGACCGAGCTGGCCGTAGGCGACCGCATGCTCACCGCCCGCCGCTTCGTGGCCGCTCGCAAGGCCTATGAGAAAGCCAAAGAGCTGAACGGCGGCGCCGCCGAGACCGGTCTGGGTGCCTCCATCAACGAGCGCATCGCCAAGGCCGAGCGCCTCAACCACATCTACCTGGAGAACCCCATCTACTTCGGTAAGCAAGGCCCCAACCACTTCGTGGAAAACCTGACCTACATCGGCATCCCGATGCACGATGAAGACGTGTCTTTCCAGATTATCAACGACTACCGCTTCGCCCGCGCCCCCGGGCAGGGCCAGTCGGAATTCGCCAGCCAGCAGTTGGGCGTGGACTGGAAGACCTCGGAGTTTACCAACGTGTATGCCCGCGCGGGTACGTTCGGCATCTTCCAGGCCGGCGTCAATCACCAGGACGACCGCTTCACCGGCGGCATCCAGGTCCGCCGCGACATCGTTACCTATACCCCCCAGGGCATCCGCGATCGTTTGAGCTATATCGGCGGCAACGCCAATGCGGCCTACCAGTTCAACGATTGGTTCTCGCTGGGTGGCGCCTTCTCGGCCTACAATTACAGCGATGACATCTTCGAGTATACCTACAACATCGGCCCGCGCCTCACTCCCATCAACAAACCCAACGACTTCATCTGGGGTATCGGCTACAACCACGGCGGTGTCTTCAACCAGCGGGACTCCAACGACTTACAGCGCTTCGGCCCCACCAACTTCCAGATCGACTCTTTCGGCACCGACATCGAGCACTGGATCAGCAAAGACTTCCGTTATCGCCTGGGCTACTATCGCTCCTTGAGCAACGTCGGCGTCAATGGCAATACCTTCCTGGCCGGCTTCGACTGGCAGATCAGCGAAGGCTCCTACGCCTGGGTCAACGGCGAATACGGCAACTTCGTGGGCGGCCGCGTCCAACCCGGCCTCTTTTCGACCAGCAACAACAACTGGCTCATCAACGGAGGCCTGCACGTCACCTTCTAATCAGCCCATTTAGGCAAAGGCCCGGCTCCGGCCGGGCCTTTTTTATTTGGTGCGCGTCTACTCCCAAGAGTTGACGGTTTTCTATAAAATTAGATAGATTCTAGACATGGCATTGAGTATCAAGGATGATGAAGCGGATCGCCTGGCGCGAGAACTCGCAGGGTATACCGGCGAGACTCTGACTGAGGCTGTGGTGGTCTCGCTGAAGGAGCGCCTGGAGCGAGTGCGTCCGCGCTCAGGTTCGACTCTGGTTGAGGATGTCGAGCGGATTGCCAGGCGGGTCTCTCAGAGAGAAATTCTAGACCATAGAACCGCCGATGAAATCCTTGGCTATGATGCCAACGGTCTGCCGACCTGAGGGTGGTCATCGACACTTCGGCCATTCTGGCCATGCTCTTCGATGAACCGGAACGGAAAGAGTGTGCACTTGCCATTGACACCGATCCCATTCGATTGATTTCTCCGGTTTCCGTATTCGAAGCCAGCATGGTGGCTGTAGCTCGTCTGGGTCCAGACGGAATCGACGAGCTTGACCTCCTCTTGAGCCGCATCGGGGTAGAGATTCAGCCTCTCTTACCGTCGGATTTGCCCAGCGTACGGCGGGCTTTCCTCCGCTATGGCAAAGGTCGGCATCCTGCAGCTCTCAACTTCGGAGATTGTTTTTCTTATGCCCTGGCCATCGTTCGTGGGGAGAAGTTACTCTTCAAGGGGAACGATTTCGCTCAGACGGATGTCACCTCAGTCATCTGAAAGGGCTCCGCGGAACTACTTAATCTCGGCCTCGATGAGCTGATTGCGCCGGCTCTCATTACCGGCGTCGTCGACGCTGGTGACCCAAAGTTGGAACTTGCCGGCGCCCAGTCGCGGCAGCTCGACCTGAGTATCCTCGGTGCGCACGGGAATGCGATATTTCTCGCCTTTGCCCAGACAGTAGACCTTATAGGACTTGGCGCCGGCCACCGGCTGCCAGCTCACGCGAAAGACTCCGGCACGCGCGTTGATGACCACTTCCCCCGGCGAAGAGGGGGGGGTGCAATCCTCGGCCCGGCTCAGGACCGGGCGGCACAGGTTGCCCTCGGCGGAGCCTTCGAGGGCTGATACCGCGAAGTAGAGCGGCTGGTTGTTCTGCAGGCCGGTCACCACATAGCTACGTTCCCGGGACGTTCCCACCGCCTCCAACTGATCGGGAGCCACTCCCTGATAAATGCGATAGGTGTGGGAGCCGGTGTCTTTCCAGGCCAGCTTCACGCTGCTCTCCAGCGAGGTGGCGACCAACTCGGTCACCTGAGGGGGCCCACCGCCGGCGGCGGTGGTGAAGCTGACCTCCAGGTAGGGCGTGCGGCAGTTGCGCGATTTGCCCACCACCCGGGCATAGACCGTGTAGGTCGTGCCCTTCTCCAGCCCGACCCCTTCGACCACGGCTTTGGAATAGTCGACCTTGATCGGATCGAGCAAAGCAATGTCTTTCTTCTCCTTGCCCAGGCGCACGTCCAGGAAAAGATCTTTACCCAATTGCCGGCCTTCCAGGCCCCTCACCTCATAGCTGAGGCGAAAGCGACCATTGGGCAGTTCGGTCAGGCTCAGGTTGCCCAGCTCGGGCGGAGCCTCCCCGTTTTCCGGAAAAAGCTGAGAAATCGGCTGGCCCAGGCCCTGCAGCAGCGGGTCGGAGACGTAATTGGAGATCCCCTGGCGCCCTACCAGGTCTTCAATCGAATGCATAAGCGGATAAAAATCATCCTGCTCGGCATCCAGATAATTGATATAGAACATATGGAAGCCGGACTTCTGGGCGGCCGGAAGCACCGGGTCTTTCAGGTAGCCCACATCGCCCACCGCCCAGGGTGAAACGACGCCCCGCCGGGCGCCCCAGTCCCAGATACAGTAAAGACTCTCGTAAAGCAGTCCGTCGATGCTGCCGACGAAGGCCTGGTAGTCGGTTTCCAACAAAAACATGCCCCGGTTGGCCAGAATCAAGCGCTCCGGATAGGCCTTGCGAATGACTTTGAGCAAGCCGGCCATGCGCGACTGAGTAAAACGATAGTTGCCCCAGGGAGAAGCCGTGTCCAGGGTATCCAGAAAAAAGCCGTCCACCCCGATGTCTTTCTGCAGCCGCCCCATTTTGGCCAGCACGCTGGCCTGCCACTGGGGATCGCCGGGGTCGACATAATAGCTACCCCAAACTCCATTCTCGTCGGGAACGCCATCCTGACCGGGGCTGGTGACGGGCTTGCCGTTCTCACCGTAGCGCCGCTCTCCGTTTTTCTCGAAAACATAGCTGACCTGATCGAGGTAACGGGTCGGATAGTTATTCTTTTCCTGACGCCAGGTCTTGTTGACATAGGCGGTCGGGCCGGCCCCGGGCCGCGGTGGACCGGCCGGCACCTGGTCGTCTTCGCCGATGGTCACGTAGCCCAGCACGATCACATCATCGGCCGTACCCGCCTGCCCATCTTTACCCCGCTTCAACTGGCCGACCAGTTCAGGGGTCAAATTGGCGAAATCGTCGCCGGGATGCACCACCACCAGGTCAAACTGGTGGGCGCGCTGCACCATTTCCGGAGTCCAGGCCCCGTAACAAATCGCGTAGTCCTTAGGCGGCCAGCGTGGGTGCTGGGGTTTGGCCGCGGCCGTTCCGGCCAGCAGGCTCAAAGTCAGTGCCAGCAGGGTCTTTTTCATGGAGGCTGCTTCTCGCCCAGCGTCACTTTCCTTCCGTTGCGGGCGGTGCCGGCGGGGGGAGAGGCGCCGGCTGCGCCACCGGAACCTTGTGCAGTTGCTCCCAGAGATTGCGCAGCTCTTCCTTCTCTCGCTCCGACAGGGTGGCCGCTTTCTGCGGCTTCCAGTCATCGCGCGCCATTTCTTTAAAAGCCTCGCGCATGCGGGGAGAAAGCTTGTCTTTCCAGTCGTCGGCGGCGGCCGGTAAAGCGGCCAGCAAGATGAGCGCGGCAATCTTCTTCATGCCGGATCGGTTCGAGCCGCGCCGCTCCAGGCCTCCACGGGAAAATCAGTTCGTAGGGACTATTGACATCCGGGGGTCCAGGCCCCATACTTCGGCCTTGGGAAGGTTGCCGCCTCAAGCGTGAAAACGCCCGTCCTACTTAACCTCAAGGAGGTTTTCAGGATGTGTGAGATGCCCAGGCGCCTTCGTCTCTAACTCTCCTCCATTCCCCAGCCTCTTTTGTCGACCCCAAAAACAAACCCCAGTTCAGAGAACCGACCCCAAAACCAAAGGAGGACACCCTTGATGAAACACTCTGTGGAGGTGAGGAACTTTCTTCGCCATCACTTTCGTCACTTCAACGCCGCAGCTGTAGTAGACGCGGCAGAGGCTTATTGTAAGCACATTCAGGCTGGTGGCCGCATGCTGGTCGCCATGGCCGGCGCCATGAGCACGGCCGAAATCGGCGTATCCCTGGCCGAAATGATTCGCGCCGGCAAAGTGCACGCCATCAGTTGCACAGGCGCCAATCTCGAAGAGGATCTCTTCAACCTGGTCGCTCACGACCACTATCGCCGCATTCCTAACTGGCGTGACTTGACGCCGGCACAGGAACAGGAACTGCTGGACGCGCACCTTAACCGCGTCACCGACACCTGCATCCCCGAAGGCGAAGCTATTCGCCGTCTCGAGTCGGTGCTTCTGGACGAATGGCAGCAGGCCGACCAGAAAGGCGAACGCCTCTTTCCTCATCAGTTTTTATACCGCCTCATCCGCTCCGCCAGGCTCGAGCAGTTCTATCAGATCGATCCGAAAGATAGCTGGATGGTGGCGGCCGCCGAGAAAAACCTGCCGATCTTCGTGCCCGGCTGGGAAGACTCGACCACCGGCAACATCTTCACCAGCTACTGCATGAAAGGCGCCATTCAGAACGTGCACACCGTGCGTTCCGGCGTCGAATACATGATGGAACTGGCCAACTGGTACCAACGCGAAAGCGCGGTTACTCCGTGGGGCTTTTTCCAGATTGGCGGCGGCATTGCCGGCGACTTCCCTATCTGCGTAGTCCCCATGCTGCGCCAGGACATGGAGCTGGGAGAAGTGCCCCTGTGGAGCTACTTCTGCCAGATCAGCGATTCCACCACCAGCTACGGTTCCTACTCGGGAGCCACTCCCAACGAGAAAATCACCTGGGAAAAGCTGGCCGCGGAAACGCCCAAGTTCATGGTCGAATCCGACGCCACTATCGTGGCTCCGCTGGTCTTCGCCTACGTGCTCTCGGACGCTCCGCCCAAACAGGAACGAGTGCCCACGCGCAGCCGGCGCATCCGCCCGGCGGCGCGCCCCGCCCGGGCGACGCTCCACTAGAAAGAAGGCCGGTCCGGGAGGACCGGCCTTCTTTTTGTGAAATAGATTCAGCGGGGACAAAGGTCCTCTGCCGAGCAATCGGACAAAGTCTGCCAGGAGGCCAGACCATTATGAATTCATTAGAAAAAGTTCGAAAGGAAATCGCCAGTTTAAGGCGCCAGTCGTCCGTTGACTTCGAGTTTACCGCCTTAGCTCTGAAAGATACGGGGAACCGGGTCCAGGCAATCGGCGAGCAAGCACGAGAGATTGGTGAGCGGGTTGACGCCCTGGGACGAGAAGTAAAAGCAGGCTTTGACCAGTTGGCCGGACGGATGCGCCTGCAAGAAAGCCGATTGTCCGCCGTGCTGCAGGCGGTTGACCACAGCATGGAGCTTTGTCAGCCGACGGCGGAGCGAATATCCGACCTGGAAGAGAGAGTCAGCGCTCTGGAACGAGCCCGCGACTCCGCCGCCTGAGCTGCCGCCGGCCCCACCACGGGGCCGGTTTCGTTTTCCGGCAGGGCCCCTCCCCCGTGGCGGGAAGCCACCTGGATGGCCAAAGTGGAAAAAACCGACCAGGAGTGGCGCGAGCAGCTCACTCCCGAGCAATATCGCGTGCTCCGTCAGGGAGGTACTGAGTACCCCGGAACGGGCGAGTACAACCACCATCATGAAACCGGCAGCTATCATTGCGCCGCCTGCGGGGCCGAGCTCTTTACCTCAGAAGGGAAATACGACTCCGGCTGCGGTTGGCCGGCTTTCTGGGTAGCGGCAGCCGGCGATAGGATTCGTCGCTTAGAAGATAACAGCCATGGCATGCGGCGGGTCGAAGTGCGTTGCTCTCAGTGCGACAGTCACCTGGGTCACGTTTTCGAGGATGGCCCCGAGCCCACCGGCGAAAGATACTGCATTAATTCGGTTTGTTTACAATTCAGACACACCTAGCGATACCCATCAACGGTTTTATCACCATTTCAACTTTTTTTAAGGGTAGATCGGATAGCTTGCTCAGCGCAGGAATACGCGCAGGAGGCTCTCATGATCAAGGCAGGCCAGACCGTTATCGTCGGCAGTTACAACGTCAAAAACTTGTTCGCCAAGGAAGACATTGCCCCGGGCAACCGCACCCGTCCCAAGCCCGAATTCGAACTGGAGGCGCTCAGCCGCGTCCTCAAGAACGCCGACGCCGATGTGGTCGCCTTACAAGAGCTATCATCCGATAAGACCCTCAAAAATTTCATGAAACAATACGGGCTGGACAAAATCTACCCGAACGTGGCCCACATCGACGGCAACAGCGACCGCGGCATCAACGTGGGAATCATCTCCAAATATCCTTTCGAAACGGTCATCACCCACAAAGACGAGAAATTCCCGCTCATCGACGGCTCTGGTGAGACCAGGTTCAGCCGCGACCTGCTGCGCGTCGACGTCAACACCGACGGCAAGCCGGGCGCCGAGCTGACCGTCTACACGACCCACTCCAAGTCGCGCCGTCCCAGCGAAGGTCCCGGACCCAGCTCCGACACCCAACGGGCCAGCGAAGGCCGGGCCATGCGCAAAATCGTGGACGAAGAAATGAAACCGTTTCCCAACCGACTCTTCGTCATGACCGGCGACTGGAATGACAACACCGATGACGCCTCCGTGCAAGAAGTCCTCAATCCCAAGTCCGGCGAAAAGTTCGTGGATAGTCTGGCTGACCTGCCGGCCAACCAGCGCAACACCTGGCCCGCCAATCCCAATGCCGGTCATGGCCACGCCCCCGAGCAGTTCGACCACATCGTCTACGCCGAGTCCAAGGCCGACCAGATGCTCGGCTCCACCATCCACCGCTACAACGCCACCCCCGACGGCAAATACAAGTGGCTCTCTTCAGCCGCCTCCGACCACCTGATGATCTCGGCCAAGTTTCAGCTCAAAGAGTAGTGTCAGTCGGGCTCGCGCTGGCTTAACCAGAGCAAAATCAAAGCGTGAATGGCAAACAGGCGCGCGGCCGCGTCCAGACCATCCCAACGGCCGGCCTGCCACATCATAAACCACTCCCCACCAACGCTGGTGAAGCCGCTGAAAAACAGCAGCAGCACCAGTGTCAGCCCCTGTACCGCTCTCTCCTTGGCCGCCCCGAAGCCATCCGACTTCAGATTGCGTAACAGAAGGATTCCGCCCCACCAGAGCAAGGTCATGGCTGCGGCCTCGGTGACGATGATCAGCCAATAGAAAGCGTGCTGCACCAACGGACTGTGAATAGCCCGCCAACTGCCGCGGTTGGCCTCCACCACCGTATCCATACTGAGCACGTGCTGCACGAACTGCAGATTGGTGGCGTGGTCCACCAAATTATTGAAGACGACGATGCTCCAGTGCAGGGCCGCGGCCAGCACCAGCATCGTCTTGGACAGGCGCCAACTCAAACGTCCTCGCGGTATCGCAATCCGCGCCGCTTTTGTTCGGCCAGATAGGCGCCGCGAATAGTCTCCCGCACCTTCTCGGGATCTTTGACGTTCTGCAACACCACCTCAGGGTGCTCGGGATTGGTGGTAACCAGGGTGATGTCTCCCAGATTCCACATTCGTTCGCCCAGGTGCTGGCTGAACGTGGCTTCGCGCACGTGGATCAGGTCAACCTCGTGCAAACTACGAGAGAACACGCCTCGGTAAATACGCAAACGCTGCGAGGTCAACTCATAATATTCACCCAGACGCATAAACGGCTTGCCTGACCAGAGCACTTCTTCCGTATCCGAAGCCTTCGGTCGATCCAGCGTGTCCAGCGTAGCGAAAACTGCGTCCGCGCAAGCTCGCGCCAGCGCTTGAAGTTGACCAGCCGGCACAGCTGAAATTTCGATGCCGCCCTGCTCGAGCGATTTGTAAAACGCCTGAGAGAACTCCCCGCGAAATTGCTCTTTATCCACGTTGTATTGCCTTCACCACTTCCGTCAACCCCGTCGAGGCGCTTTCGCGCAACCAGCGTCCTCCCTGCTGTTGGGCCAGCTGACTGAACGGGTTCTGTTCCGGATTCACATCGACCAGTAAAGCACCGCGCTGAGCAGCGATAAAGCCCATTTGCACCGGCAGATTGGTGGCGCCAGAAGTGCCGATGGAAATCAATGCCACCGCCTTGGCGGCCGCCGCCCGACTGCTGTCATAGCGGTAGAACTCCTCGTTGTAGCATTCATCAAACCACAACACGTGGGGCCGCGCCCAGGCCTGACAACGCGGGCAGCGCAGCCAGGCTGCCTGCTCCGCGCTCAATTTCTGGCCCTTGGCGAAGGGCAAAAAACCCTCGCCCAACGGGAAATGCTCATTGCTGCAACCGTCAGCGCATCGGTAGTAGTCGATATTTCCGTGCACTTCAAAGGTTCGTTCTGGCGAGTTACCGGCGCGCAGATGTAACCCATCCACGTTCTGCGTAACCAGCAGAAATTGATCGCCCAGCAGACGCTCCGCCTCCACCAGGGCCAGATGGCCCGCATTGGGGGGAGCCGCTCGGCAAACGGCCCGGCGATACAAATACCAGGCCCACACCTCGGCGGGCATCTGGGTAAAGGCATAGTGGGTGGCCAGTTCCTGAGGATGATACTCCCGAGCGCCCACCGTCCAATAGCCCTCGGCGCCGCGAAAAGTTGGGATACCACTTTCCGCCGAGATACCCGCTCCGGTCAAGAAAATCCGCAGTCCTGGCGAGGCCAAACGCTGTAACGACATGGCCAAAACGATTCCTGACGGCGTTGACAGAATCCCCCCGCGCAAATTACCCTAAAAAAGTATGCGCATCGCGGGTTTTCTACAGCAGGTCGGCTCCTACACCCCCGGTGTAGCGCGCCAACCTGGGCTCGAAGTCCTCTCAGGCGACCAGATCAGCATCAGCAGCCCGAATCGCTACCTGCAAACGCCTGACGGCTCGCAGATCGGGCTCCCCGAGCAAGGACGCTTCCAAATCGGCCGCCACGCCGACTGCCAGGTGAACATCGAGGGCGACCTGGTGAGCCGGCGCCACTGCCAGGGCGAATTCCGCAATGGCCAATTGTGGCTGCGCGATCAATCCAGCAACGGCACCTTTGTGAACGGCAAACCGCTGCCCAGCGGCGAGTGGGTGGAAGTCCCCAAGGGAGCTGAGCTTGGATTCGGCCAATCGGTCCACACTCTGCAATTGGGGTCGCGCACCACCAGCAACGCGCTGCAGGGCCCCGAGGGGCGTACCTTCGAGTGGCCTTCCGACCAGCCGATGGTGCGGGTGGGCAACTCCGACGAGAGCCATTTCAAGCCGGGACAGGAAGGCATCAGCGACCATCACGCTCTGATGCGCAAAGTGGACGGCAAAGTGATGGTCATGGATACGCAGTCGAGCCAGGGAACCTATGTAGCCGGCGAGCGCCTGCAGCCGATGAAATGGACCGAAGTGCCGCAGGGAACCGGGTTGGCTTTCGGAAACCCCAACAACAACTGGGTGTTTTAGTTACTCGCGTTGTCCTGGTGGGTGGCTTCTCTCACCCGCTGCAGCAGTCGCCTACGCATCCGCCCGTAGTTCCACAAGCAAAAACCCAGGCAGGCTCCCACCAGTGTGTACTCGGCGGTCAAAATCGGCACCGCATTGAAGGGCCCGGTCTGGTTGATAACCGGTTGCAGAGCGCCCAGCAGCGTCCCGCAGGCAGCTCCTATGCACAAAGCGAAAATCATTCGCCCACCCTGGCGAAGTTGGGTCCGGGCATCACCATACACAGAGCGAAAATGGTCAGGCCCATCAAAGGTCCCAGCGGGGTATGATGTCTGCTCACGGGAGCCGGTTGGCCCGGCTGTTCCACCGGCAGATTGCCGTCCGGCAGGGGTGAGCGGGCGGCCAGTTGCTGCATCAAGATGTGCAACACCAAGCCGACGGCCAATCCCGCCAGCAGGCCTTGTTTCCAGTAATAGCCCAAGGAGAACTCCTCTAAGCGCCCACGTGGGCGATGGTCTTATCCACCAGCAACAGGAAGGCGCGAATGGTCTTCTCTAGATGTTCGGCAGGCGTGTCTTCTTCCTTGCAATGTGACAAACCATTGGAGCTGTAGGCGAACATCATCACCGTGGGCATGTAGGGAACCATCTCGGCCGCGTCGTGCAGAGGCCCCGAAGGCAAGTGATGGACATCGCCCGTGATCTCGCGCACCGACTCTTCGCACAGCTCCATCAATTTCGGATCAAAGGGGCGGGGCTCGATATCCCAGAGGCGTTCCCAGCGCACCGTCACGTTGTTGTCCCTGGCCGCCTGCTCGGAGGCTTCCCGAGCTTCCTTGTACATCTGGGCCAACACGCCGGCGTCCAGAGCGCGTTGATCCAGCGAAATCTCGCACTCGCCGGGCACAGCCGTGACGATGCAGGGCTCGACTTTGACCACTCCCACCGTGCATACCACGTTGGCACCCGGCTGGCTGTATTTTTTGCCGATCTCGCGAATGGCCAGGGCGGTTTGAGCAGCGGCCAGGAAGGCGTCGCGGCGCATGGGAATGGGGGTCGAGCCCGAATGGGCGGCCTGACCCGAGAAGAAGATCTTGTGGCGCTCCACTCCGAAGGTGCCCATGACCACACCGCTGCTCTTCTGAAGCGACTCCAACACCGGCCCTTGCTCGATATGCAATTCCAGATAGGCCTTACCGGGCACTTTCTTGAGATACTCGTTGCACTTGAGGGCCTCGTGAATGTCGATGCCGTTTTCCTTGAGGGCATCGATCAGCGAGACGCCCTGGCGATCCTTGAGATGGTCCACTTCCGACAACTTGAGCGAGCCGCCCGCCGCCGACGAACCGTAGAGGCTGCGGCCGAAGCGGGCTCCTTCCTCATCGGCCCAGTCCACCACTTTCAGGGTGGCGGCCGGTTTCCGGCCCGATTCTTTATAATAACGCAGCGCTTCCAGCCCGGCGATCACACCCAGGCAACCGTCCAGCCAGCCGCCGTTAGGCACCGAATCCAGATGGCTGCCGACCAGCACCGATTCCGGCTTCGCTCCCTCGAGGGTCACCCACAGGTTGCCGGCCGGGTCGCGCTCGATGGGCAGTCCCAGAGCTTTCACCTTGGCCTGATACCAGTCACGAGCTTTGCGCCAGATCGGGCCGAAGGCCAGCCGTTGAGCGCCGTGCTCGTCGGACGTGAGCTCGGCCAGCTCCCGAAGATCCGAGACGACCCGCTGGGCTCGTTGGGTATCGCTGACGGTGGTGGACATAGGCAAAACCTCCAAAGCTTATGCCCGGGAATTCCCATTTCCAGGCATAAGCCCCTGCAAAGCCGAAGCACCTCCCATGGAAATCGAACCCGGCCCTGAGGGCACCTTCTATTTACTCAAGGACGGCAAACGCTTTGGCGAAGCCGTCTTCTGGGTGGGCTACGACAAGCCCACCATCAGTTACAGCACGCCGCCCGGACTGACCCAGGAAGAGGAAGAGCAGGTGCGCAACCTGCCCAGCCCCTGGCAGAGCTAGAAACTCTCGTCGCCTAAGCGAGCCTCGGGTATCAGGTAGTTGCGCACGTAATCAAAGATGCCCTCGCGCAAGGTAAACTTCTGCCAATCCAGCCCCACTCCCGAGAGACGGCGCAAATCAGCCTGGGTATGGTATTGATAGCGCTCGCGCAGGCCTTCGGGCATGTCGATGAAATCGACCTGAGGCAGCTGGCCCAGCGCGTCAAAGACGGCCTGAGCCAGTTCATTCCAGGTGTGCGTATCGCCCGACCCCACATTGAATAGCCCACAGGCCGGAGAAGTGGCCAACTTGACCGTGATCTCGGCGGCTTCTTTCACGTAGAGAAAATCGCGGCGCTGTTCGCCGTCCGCATACTCGGGACGATAGCTCTTGAACAGGCCCACCCGGCCGCAGCTCTGAATCTGCTCGAAAGCTTTACTGACGACGCTGCGCATATCGCCCTTGTGCTGCTCATTGGGACCGTAGACATTGAAATATTTCAAGCCCACCAGCTGGTCCAGCCAGCCCTGCTTTTCGGCGTGGCGGTCGAGCAGGTGCTTGGAGTAGCCGTAAGCGTTGAGCGGACGCAGTTTATGCAGGCCGACCTTCTCCGAAAACCCGTGAGAGCCGTCACCATAGGTGGCGGCCGAAGAAGCGTAGACCAGACGCACGCCCCGGGCCAGGCACCACTCGGCCAATTCGCGCGTGAAGGCGTAATTGTTGTCCATCAGGTAGCGCGAATCGCGCTCGCGGGTGTCCGAGCAAGCG
Source organism: Vulcanimicrobiota bacterium (assembly GCA_019637395.1). GTDB lineage: Bacteria > Vulcanimicrobiota > Xenobia > Xenobiales > JADMJV01 > JADMJV01. Next base: position 310,128 of record JAHBVR010000004.1, on the reverse strand, counting down.
CCCAGATGAAAGACGCAACTGATCGGCCCCAGGCTGTCGTTGCGCAAGCGGCCGCGCAATTCGCTGCCTTCCAGGTAATCAAAAAACGACAGCGCGGCCAGGTTCTTCCATTTGTCGCTCTGGTCGAGCGCGTCAGCCACGAGAATATTCTCTCGATACTGCCGATTGAGGAACCAGATGACCGCGCTGCCAATCAGGCCTGCGCCACCCGTGACCAGGATTCGCCCGTCCAGGGCGGCGGCGGACAAGGCTTATTCAGCCTCGGCTTTGGCGCCCTTACGGTATTCCAGGGGAATGAACTTACCCTTTTGCTCGGCAACTTCACGCAGCCATTTGGAACCGCCGATGCGGACCCAGTCGCGACCTTCGATGGGACCGGCGGATCCGCGACATTTCTTCTCACCGGGCTTCTTAGCAGAACCTTTTGCCATGGGAGTCTAGCCTTTCTTGGCGTACTTGCGGATGGCTTTTTCCACTCCGCCGAGCTTTTTGATGGTGCGCAGGGCGCGCGCGGAAACCCGCAGCTTCACCCAGCGGTCTTCGCTTTCCAGAAAGAAGCGCTGCTCGATCAGGTTGGGCAGCCAGCGGCGACGCGTCTTCCTCTGCGAGTGGGAGACTTTATTGCCAGAACCGGGTTTCTTGCCCGTCAATTCACATACGCGAGACATGATAGACTCCTTTGTCTAAAAAACAGTTTTAGCATTAAATGCCACCTTGTGGCTTGTGTCAAGATGTTTCTAGAGATCGGAGCGGCGATAACGCCACCAGGTAAAGCCGATAAACAAGACCAGGTAGCCGACCGCGAAGGCATGCAGCACCTCCAGCCCGGGCGCCCCCGGATGAAGCTTGCGGGCGGCCTCGCTCCACAGAGGAAAGGGCAACAACTGGTTGGCTACCCGCAGGGGAGCGTAAAACTCGATGTTCTTCACCATGGAACCGGCCGTCCCGAAGAGAATGTACTCCAAGGTAACCGAGTAGACCAGGAAGAAAGCCAGCGACAAAATGCCGCGGCGCAAAGCGAATCCCAGAGCCAGAGCGAAGAAGTTGTAGAGCAGGCATTGCTCCAGGAAATAGAGCAGTGTCTGGCTGCCTTCCAGCCCCGGGTAGGAACCGTGGGTCGCGCCCAGCAACGCGGCCAGCACAGCCACCCAGAAGACCGAAGAGGCGGTCACTCCCAGCGTGACCAGTACTTTGGACAGGAAAAACTGCAGGCGCGTCCAGCCGTCCAGCAAGTTCTGACGGTGGGTGCGATTCTCGAATTCGCCGCAGACGGTGAAAAGAATCAGCACGCAGGGCAAAAAGTGGAACCAGCTGGCCGTCCAGGTGACCGTCGTCCACACCTCGGGAAAGCGGAAGGCGGTAATATTTTGGATCGCCTGAACCTTTTGCGTCTTCGCCATGAGGGAGTCGATGGAGCCGGCCACCAGAAAAAGCAAACCAAAAAGACACAGCGGGTAAAGCGTCATAAGCACCCAGAAAGGTTTGTAGCGCTTAAGCTTGAGCCATTCGATCTTGAGCATCAGTCGGTCAGCTCCAAAAAACGACTCTCCAGAGTCTTCTTGCGCAGCACCAGGTGACCCAGGGTCTGCCCGCCCTCCAGGCAATAGCGGTTGAGATCGGCCGGCTTCATGGCACCGGCCTCAAAAGCCACGGTCAAATAGCCGTCTCCAGGCTGGACTTTTGGATTCAAAGGATGTTTTTGCAGCAGGGCCTGCAAGGCTTCCAGGTCATCGCTCCTGACCTCCAGGCGGTCTTCGTCGCGCAGCACGTCCTCCAACAGTCCCTGGGAGAGGACCTGGCCCTTTTTGAGGATGGCCACGTGAGTACAGACCTTTTCCACTTCGTCCAGCATGTGGCTGGCCAGCAACACCGTTTTACCTTCATTGCGCAGCCCTCGAATCAGCTCGCGGACATCGGCGATACCGGCGGGGTCCAGGCCGTTGGTGGGCTCATCCAGCACCACCACCTCCGGGTTCCCGATCATGGTGGCGCCGATGGCCAGACGCTGCTTCATTCCCAGCGAATACTTGGCGAAGGGCATGGCTTCATAGCTATCCAGACCGACCACGGTCAGGGCGTCGCCTATCCGGTCCCGGCCACGGCCGCGCAGCTCGGCCACGATGGCCAGGTTCTCCCGACCGGTCAGGTAAGGGTAGAAATTGGGGGTCTCCAACAGAGCCCCGCGCTTCAATCCCGGCGCCCAGCGATAGGTGCCGCGCGTGGCCAGCAAAATATCCAGGACGATTCCCAGCAGGGTGGTTTTGCCGCTGCCATTCGGACCGAGCACGCCGAAGATGCTGCCCTGCGGCACCTCCAGGCTGACCTCTTGGAGCGCCCGGGTGCTGCCGTAAAACTTGGTCAAGCCCTCGACGACAAGGGGAACTCCACGCGCCGGAGTAGAAACCTGGTGAATCATGGGTGGGTCAAATTCGGTTGTCCGGGATTGCTTCCTGGCAAGATTTGTGGAAGTTCATGTTCAATCGTAGACATCTGGCGCCGCTGGCCCTTCTTTTGACACTCTTCGGCTGTGGTGGCAGCACCGGCACTATGAAGGCGAAAGAGTATAAAGGCCATTTTGAAGACGCCAAGCAGGGCCTGATTTTTCAGTGCCCCACCAGTTGGGACATTCGGGAAAACGTGGAAGGGCACCGCGTCATCGCGCGCAGCCCTCTGGACAAGGCCAAAGGCGATAAGTTCCAGGAGAACCTGATCGTCTCCGGCCCGCTGGCGGCCGCCAGCCTGGATGAAATGCGCGCTCAGGCCGAGGCCGAGTTCAAGAAGCTCGACCATTATCAGTCCTTGCCCGCCCCCAGCGACATCCTGGATTTCGACTATCAGTTCAACGGCCAGGATTTGCACGGGCGCGCCTACCTGAGCAAGCTCAAAGACAAGAATGAGTACTGGCTGCTCCAGTTCACCGACGCCAAGGCGGACTTTCCCGCTCATGAAGCCACTTTCGTCGAGATCGTGGCGACTTTCGGCGTACCCGCAGGCAGCTCGCCCACTCCGGTCATCAACCCACCGGCGGCAACCGTCACGCCCGCGGTTTCGGCTACTCCGGCCGCAACTGCCACTCCCGTGGTCAGCGCCACTCCCGCCCTCGCCACTCCCACGCCAGCGCCCGCCGTAAGCGCCACTCCTAAGTGACCTCCGACGCCAGAGGCCACTGAACTTGCCCAGGTTTCTGCTACTGGCGTTGCTCAGCCTGGCTTACGCGCTGATCTTTGCCTACAGCGGCACTTTCGCTCACCCGTACGCCTACCGCCACAAATGGTATCCCCGGCAATGGCGCCCCACGCCCTACACCGGCAAAGCCAGCCAACCGCTCCACGACACCCCCGAGCAATTCAAACGCTGCCGCCAACAAATCGAGAACACCGGCCATCAGTTGCGCGAGCAACTCCGCCAGAACGCCCAGGTGCTGGAAATCATCACCCCCGGCCCCTACACTCGCTGCCCCACCACCGGACTGAGCTACCGCATCGTCCGCTGGGACGCCTTTGTGGTGATCTGTCCCTTCCATCCGCATCCCGGCGCGCTGGTACTCTGGGACTCCCGGGGCGGCCAGCAGTTGGATGCCTGGCGCACTCCCGCCACCCTGGATGACGACGGCCGGCTCCAGGAAAACTGGCTGCGCGCCTATACCGCCTATTACAGCGACGATTTCCAGCAGGCCGTCAAATCCTGCGAAAAGTTTCGCGAAGCCAAGGCCAGCGAAGCCGACGAACTGCTGATCGATAGCTTGCTGGCCCTAGGCGAGGGCCAGCGAGCGCTCAAAGTGTATGAGCAATCGCCCAATCGCAAAGATCTGCCGCTAAGCCAATGGAATTGTCTACTGGAATTGGGCCGGTTCCAAGAAGTATTGCAAAGCGATCCGAGCCCTGTGCAGAAATGCATGGCCGAACTCTACCTCGACCAGACCGAACAAGCCGCCCAAACGCTGGAACAGGTCAAGCAAGACGCGCTCTTTGAAGCCTACGCCTTGCTCGCCCTGAAACGCTATCCGGAAGCCCGTAAAAAATGTCAGGAAGTGATTCACGACGGAGGCTGGCAAGTTGCCTTCGCCGGCAACGCCATTGTGGTGGGGGTGCTGAGCGACTGGCTGGGGGGAGCTCCGGAAGAACAAACCCGCGCCTTCTTACAGAAAGGCCTGGATGAGGCGCCCCGGGCCTGGCCGTATCCAATCTTGCGCTATCTGAATCGCGAAATCTGCGAAGAAGAACTCCTGGAAATCGCTGCCCCCATACTCTCCCACCGGGTCGAGTCGCAGTTCACCATCGGCCTGGCTTTGCTGGCGCGCCAACGCGACACCGCTCACGCCCGCGACCTGCTCAGCCAGGCGGCCGGCCACGGCCAGTTTTTCGAAGGAATGGCCGCCCACTGCCTGCTAAAATGAAATAGCCGCCCTCGCGCCTGCGACACCTCGACTATGCGCTTGCCGAAACTGCTTTTCTTTTTGCTCTTGGGACTGGCTTGTTGGGCCCGGAGCCGGCCCTGGAGCCACTGGCTAGAGCACTGTGAAGTCCAGGGGCCGCAGCGCTCCGGGTCGCTGCTAGTCTTTCCTCTGTCGGGCTCGGCCGAGTCTTTACCCCGCTGCCGTTCCCTCGACTCCGCCCTCATGCAAGACGATCTACGCGTGCGCGAAGTCCGCGAAGAAGGCGACGTCAATCGACTGGTGGTGGAAAATCGTGGCGACCGGCCGGTCTTCATCATGGCCGGGGAAATTCTCAAAGGCGCCCGCCAGGACCGCGTTCTCAAACACGATCTCTGGCTCCCGGCCGACTCCGGCGAAATCACCGTGGCCGTCTACTGCGTGGAGCACGGCCGCTGGGGCTATAAAGGCGACCAGCGCAAGTTCGACTCGAGCGGCTCGATCAGCAACGCGCGCGTGCGCCAGGCGGCCCTCTCCGAGGCCGGCCAGGGCGCCGTCTGGGACTCGGTGGCCGAAACCCAGAAAGCCAATGGAGTCTCTTCCCCTTCCGGCGCGTTGCTGGTGGTTTACGAAGACAGCCGCCTTTCCCGCCGTCTCGACTCCATGGTCAGCGATCTGCGCGACCTTCCTCAGGATTACCCCGATATGAACGGCGTGGTCGTGCAGATTGACGAGCGCATCGTGGCTGTGGACGTGTTCCCCGATCGTCGTCTGCTGGTTTCCCTGTGGCCCAAATTGCTCCGCAGCTACGCCCTCGAAGCCCTGAGCCGCGACCATCGGCAAAACGCTCTGAGCCGCTCCCAAGTGCGCAACTTCCTCAATGACGCCGCCTCGGCCCGGTGGTCGTACAGCGACACCCCCGGGCGCGGCGACCTCTATTCCATGCACGATGGCGGCCTGGACGGGCAGGCTCTGGAGCAACCGGAAGGGCTGGCCCATCTGCAAATCCTGAGCTGGCACAGTCGCCGCAAGCCGGTGCGAGTCGAGCCCTCCCCCTGGCCCCCGGCCATCGACCTGGTGCGTCCCACCCGGCCCAAGGACTAACGCTTGAGTTCCACCCACTCGTCCTCGATCAGCTTATAAGAGGCCTCCTTGGCCACCTCGACCCGATCCTTTAAGCGGCTCAGGGTCTTGGAGTTAAGCAGGGTCCAACGCTTCCAATCCGTGCTTCCATAGAGGACGTCGACGCGCTGGCGGCCGCCCCGAGTGCGCCCATGTACATAAAGCTGGCTCAAATGCTCGTCTTTGCGGTCCAGGTGAACCACCGCCAACTCATCAATTTCTTTCCAGTCATCATCCTTGCCCAGATCCTTGCCGGCCGGTAAATTTTCCAGCTTACCGTCTTTCCACACCATTAGATCAAGGCGCAGCTTGCCGCGATCCTCGAGATAGCCGGATTCCACCGCGCGGGCCAGCAGGCGGGGACGCGGCTTCTGGGCTTCGACCTGCTCGCGGCCGAGCACTTGCTCCGGCCACGGAACGTCATAGAGCAAGGCCAGGAAGGCAGCCGACTGCAATTCTCGCTCACCCGCGCCGTCCGGCTCTTCGCTCAGGCGCAAGCACTCGACAAATCGCCCCGCCAGGTAGGCCCGACGCGCCGGAGTCAGTCGAACTTTATCGTCGCCTCGGCGCAGCCACCAGGCCAGGCGAGCGTACTCGGCCTGCTTTTCCTGGTTCCATTGACGCCTTTGCCAGCTCAAGCCCCCCAAGAGCAGGGCGCTCAAGCAGACCAGCATAACCGGGACCCGCCATTTAACCAACATCTTGAGGCAAGTTTTGGCGTCCCGGCCGGAATTACTTGCCCGGGCGGCGAATTTGTTTCTGATATGCGCCGCCCGTCTCTGCCGGCTATCTTGTTCACGGCCACGCTTCTGGGGGGACTGGGCGCTCTGGCCGCTGCCTTCGAGCCGAAACCTCAGGGCCAAACCGCATCTCTGGATATCGTCAGTGAACCGGCCGGAGCCGAGGTGCTCCTGGACAATAAAGAGATTGGAAAGACTCCCCTCACCCGGGAGCGCTCATCCGACTCCCACAAGCTGACTTTCCGCCTGCCGGGCTACGTGCCGGCCGAAATCGTCCTGAATGAGCATTCCGAGCGAATTCATCAGCGCTTGAGTCCCCAACCGGCCAGCCTGCGCGTCACCGGAGCGGGCCAGGCCAAACTTCGGCTCGGCCCTGGCGTGGGGCGAACTCTCGAAGGCAAAGGCCCATGGAAGCTGGCGCCGGGTCAGTATGAACTGACGGCTGTGCGCGCTAAAATTCCGGCCCGGCCCAGACGATTTGAACTGAAGCCCGGCCAATCTCTGGAAATCGCCCTGGACTGGCCCGCTCTCCCAGCCGTGCCCGTGCCCGTGCCGCGCCCTACTCAGGCGCGCCCGCCGGCAGCCCCCCTCTACACTCCACCCCAGTCTCGACCGCGCTACCATGACTATCAGCCGCCCCGGCCGGTCTACCGGCCGCCGGCTCGTCCGGCCGAGCCCTTATTCACCCCTATTCCGCCCAGCCATTACGAGCCGCCGCCAGCGCCTCCGAGCTACCCGGCCGGTCCGGATCCGGTCTTTACACCTTTGCCCTGAAGCAACTGCCGATAATATCGGGTCAATTCCGGATCCGGATCGGCCACTCTCAGTCGGGTCAATAGATCGGCCACCTGCACACCCCACCAGGGATCGCGCATGCGCAAGGCGGCCCGGCGCATAATCTTGACCGGCAAGAATTTATTGACATCCTCTTCTTCAGAATCATAAGCCCTCTGCCCGTAGAGCATGGCCGAGATCGAATCCCGTTGTTTTTCGGCCAGCAAGGCTCGGCGAAAGTTGAGAGCGTAGGACTTGGGATTGTAGAGCAAACCTTCTTCCACCAGATCGATAGCCTGGCGGGTCTGCCCGAACCCTTCATCCAGGTCATAAGCAATTACGTCGTAGGCATCGACAAAGCTCGGGTCCAGGTAGGTCACCATGCGGAGCAGCGGAATCACTTCCTTCTGCTGAAAAGTAGCCACACCGGCCGCATCCTGCTGCTCGTGGTAGAGATCGGCCTGGAACCAGAGCAGCCGGGCCAGCAGCGTGCGCCCTTCTCCCAGCAGATCCAGGAACAAGTCCTGATAGCGAATGATCGGTTTTTGCGCCTGCAACCGCTGATGCTGCCCCAGCAACAGGTGGGACATGGCGGCTACCCCCAACCAGCACAAAAGCATGAGCGGCGCTCGCTTCACCGGATGCGAAACCCTCGCCGGCGCGCGATGTGCAAGTAGACCGGCAACAGAATCAAACTGAAGAGCCAGGGCATGATCGAGCGCTGCCGGATCACGTGCATGGGAGTCCCGGCCCTCTGCACCTGGGACTCGGCAATCATAACGCCGAAGACGGCCGGACGATTGTTGTCCTTGGCGCTGGGCGCGGCCTCTTCTTCCTCTTCCTCGCCCAAAGCATGTTCCAAAGCCTGCTTCTTCTGTTGTTCTTCGCTTACAGGAGTGGCCTCCGGCTGAGCCCAGGCCAGCCAGGGCAGCAGCAGAACCAGCAACAGGAACGTTCTCACAGGTCCCTCTTTTCGAATCGAATGCCGGCCAGCATCAGAAAGAGAGTGACCCAGCCCATGGCATAGATAAATTCGTAAACGTGATAGCTGGGATAGATATAAATATCGTGAACCACCGGATATTTTAAACGAAACACCTCAAAATTGGGAAGAAAATTCTTGGCTCCGTCCACGATATTGGCCAACGTCTCGTTGCCTCGGTCTTCACGCAAGAAAAAGCGGGTGAAGGCGGTGGACATCCCTCCCACCACGTAGAGAAACAGGCCCATGACCCCGGCCAAAGGTGGACTGGCCAGAGTGCTGAAACACAAGCAGGCGGCCACCAGCACGGTGCATTCCAAAGAATAGCCCAGCGCGGCCGCGTAGATAGCCCAGTCGAAGTAGTGAGAAAGGCCGGCGATTCCGACACCCAGAGCGGTGGCCAGCAGGAACATACTGCCCACCAGCAACACGGCCGTTCCCAGGAATTGCCCCGCCAGATAGGATACGCGCGCGACCGGTCGCGAGAGGATCGGATAGATGGTCTTACGCTCGATATCCCGCGGCACCACGCTGGAACCCAGCATCAGAGCCATGGCCACCCCGTAATAGCTGAGCAAAGTCAGGCCGAAATCCTTGGCGGCCAGTTCAAAGGCCTGCAGGCCCATACTGAACGTGTTGACGTAAGCCGGCAGCGCCAGCATCACAAAAGCCATGAAAACGGTAATCAGATGCACTTGGCGGCGAATGTTCTCCAGCAGTTGGAGCCGGGCAATCTCCCGAATCGCTCTCATGGGGTGACTCCAGAGCCACGAGTCATTTGATAGAAAACGTCTTCCAGGCTATGCTGCACAGTGCTCAGCCGGCGCACGCTGCAACCCAATCCCAGACATTTTTGGATGTAGCCATCGGCTTCTTCCCGGCTCAAAGAAACGCGGTGAAAGTCGCCCACCTCGTCGGAAATCGGCTCCAGGCCCGGCAATTGCTCCAGCACGCCGGGCGGAACCTGAAGAACCACTTCCACCTTCTCGCGATTCTGGGTCAGCTCGGGAATCGTGCCGCACACCTGGAGTTTGCCGCCGTGAATAATAGCCGCTCGATCGCAGACATTCTCGACTTCGGTCATATAGTGGGAGGAAAAAAACACCGTAATCTTCCGCTCGCGCAAACCGACCAGAATATCGCGCAAATCGCGTTGAGCAAAGGGATCCAGACCCGAGGTCAGTTCATCCAGAATCAGCAGCGGCGGATCACCCACCAGCGCCTGAGCCACTCCAAAGCGCTGCTTCAGACCTTTGGAAAGCTCAGAGATGCGACTGCGCCGGCGGTCTTCCAACTTGACCGCCTCTAAAGCGATCCGGCAGCGTTCCTCGACCTTGTTGCTCGGAACCCCGGCCAGGCGCGCGTGAATCTTGAGCAACTCCTCGACCGACATAAATTCGTGGTAAGTGGCCACTTCGGGCAGATAGCCGATCTTGTTGCGGGCCGCCAGCGTGCCCGCGGGCTCGCCAAAAACCTCAGCCTGACCCGAGGTGGCTTGCGATAAGCCCAACAAAATTTTGATACTGGTCGATTTGCCGGCACCATTCACTCCGATGTAGCCGAAAATTTCTCCCGTTCGCACCTCCAGGTCCAGCCCGCGTAAAGCCTCCACCGGTCCCCGCAAAGTGCGGTAGGTCTTGGTCAGTTGCTGCAACTGAATCGCTAGTTCGCCTGCCATCCCGCCGGCTTCCCTTCGTCGATCTCCACCCTATCGGCCACCATTCTGTATAGGGAGATAACCGCCCCTTCCTCAATTTGTTCTCCAACTTCGAAGTTTCCCATCACCGAGATCGGCTGGTCCATGTTCATGGCTACCGAACGCCCGGCCGGGAAACGCACCATCACCCATTCATTCATGGCCGGAGTCTGTCCAAAGCAGCACATGGCCTGATTGCGCACCAAAACAAAAGTGGCCACCTTCTCTCCATCCATATCCACCGGCAGCATATAGCCGCTGAGACGCAACGGAGTTCCATTGAGGTTGGTGATGGCGGGGGGAAAATGCACCGGCTTTTTCTGCCTGGTTCGGGGCGTGACGCTGGGGGCGTAGGCAAAACTGGCAAGCTCCTTCCAGGAAACCGAGCGGTACTCTACAGAAGGGCCGGCACACCCCCACAAGACCAGGGCCAACCCATACGAAAACATCATTCCAGACATACGGCGCACTCTCCATGGCGGTTCAACCGCCTGCGTCAATCCCCTATCAACTGAACGGATGAAAAGGCGCCTCGCCCCCGATGGGCAGGCCGCGCAGGCGAGGCGAGAGCACCTTGACCACGGTCCAGCCCAGCCGTTCCGCCCAGATGCAATCAAATACATAATAATAAACGGGCTGGCTCAACCGGAGTGGGCCAGCAGCCGGCAGGGGTTTGAGAGGAAGAGCGGTCAGCTCTTCCCAACGCGGCACCGGGTTGTGCCAGGCCCAGGCGGCGTGGTCGCCAAAAGTCCGACATGAACCGGGAATGGGCGGTGGTGTGCGGCGCTGCAGTTGATAGTTGTGGCGGGCCTCGCGCCGGGCCCTCTGGACGGCACGAGGTCCGGCGGCGCTACCCCAGGCCCCTTTGCCGTCGCGACCCACAAAAGCGACAAAGACACCGCCAGGCAAGGACCATAGATGCCGGCCGTGTCGCTGCAGCCCCGCCACCGGACGGCCGGCCCGCCAATCCCGCCACCACCGGCGCAAGCCATCGCGCTCCAGCAATTCCCAAAGCCCGGCCCGCAATGCTCGCTTGAGTGAAGAACCGCAGGCCAGACCATGACTTAACTGCTGCTGCTGCGGGTGAGATACTTCGCCTAAAAAAACCAGACCGCTCCGGCATCTTCGACTACCCGAAGCACCCAGGCGCCGCACCCGCAGCCATTCCTGCGAGCAAGGCTGCAAGGCGGCCCAACGCTCGCATGCCTCGGCCACCGCCGCCCGCCGGGCCCTTTTCCTGTGCGCGTGAGCGCCGCTGGCAAGAGCCTGGCGTAAATGCAGACTCACCCGCCAGAGGCCGTTGCGGCGACGCTCCACGACCTGCGTGAGTGGTCCGCTGATAGGATGCGTCCAGCTGGCCCAGTGGCGGGGCCAGGCCGCGCTACCGGCCAGACAGTCGCAGTCCTGGCGGGGGAACACCTGGGCTCGATAAGTAGCCGTCCCCCGTTGATAGTGCAGCCACCCGGGGCGAGTCGGAGCCTCCGGCGCCACCTCCAAACCGGGCCAACTCAAGCGGAAGTCCGGCCAGGCCAGGATTCGCTGCCACCATTCCGGAGGATGAAAACGTTCCATCCACCAGCGCCAGACACACTGGAGGCAGGCCGCCTGACCGGGCTGGTAGAGATAGCGCCAGCCCCCTCCTTCCCCGTCGCCGGCCATCTCGTAGAGGCCGGGGTTACGCAGTCTGGGCCAGGCCCGTGGCTCTAAAGCCAGTCCTGGCTGGGGTCGAGGTTCTTCCCAAGAAAGAGCGCCCTGTTCGCGTAGGAATTCACCGAACGGCAATTCGTCCGGCGTAAGCACTCGAGGCCGGGCTAACGACTCGTAAAGTTGGCGGAGAACGGGAACCAGTTGCGGGTCCTGAATCCACTGCCAGCGAGAAAAACAAATTGCCCAGACGAGAGAAGTCCCGTCCGGGCAAAAATAGACCGGCTGAAAACCGGACCTATAGTACAGGTTCTGGATACTCAGGTCCGAACGCGCGTTCGAAGTCCTTAGTAACGGCTGGAACGGCTATCGCCGCGACCACCGCGGTCGCCGAATCCACCACCGCCGCCACCACCGCGGCGCGGGGGGCTGTGGGAGGAGAAGCAATCACGGCAATACACGGGGCGAGATCCGCTGGGCTGGAAGGGGACCTGGGTCTCCTTGCCACATTCGGCGCAAACCGCGTCGAACATTTCCCGGCGAGGAGCGCCGAAACCGCCGCCACCTCCGCCGAATCCGCCGCGGTCTCCACCGAATCCGCCGCGCTCTCCGCCACCGCGACTACCACCGCGGTCGCTGAATCCACCACCGCCTCCACCGTCACGGGACGAACGACGGTTTTGACGACAGTTGCTGCAGCGCCGCGGCTCGTTGGTGAACCCTTTGGAGGAGTGGAACTCCTGCTCACCGGCCGTAAATGTGAACGGCGCCTTGCAATCTATACAGGTTAAAGTTTTGTCTACGAATGACACTCGACAGGCTCCTTGATGACTTTTGGTTAGAGCTCGGCTGTCGAGGCAAGACTGTTGTCCCTAGGGTTTGGGTTGTGTCTACGCTCCCACCCCAACTCGAGCGCAAACAACAGGAAATCTCGAACGACCTTGCTACTGATGTGGGGCAATTCCCCCACCAAGTCAGGGTAGCGCATGAGTCCTGCTGTGTCAACTAAAATAAGGCCAGACAGGCCGAAGGCCTCTGCCGTTTGACTCGGATGTGCCACAAATTGCCCGGCAATTTACCGCCAGGAAAGGCCTAAGGAACCCTTTGTTGTTCCAAAAGCGACCGGCCGGTCATCTCCGCCGGCACATTCAGGCCCATCAAATGAAGGATGGTGGGAGCCACATCGCCCAGAACCCCTCCCTCGCGAAGATGCGCGTCTTTCGGACCGCCGATCAGAACACAGGGCACCGGATTGGTGGTGTGCGCAGTATGTGGAGAACCATTCTCATCAATCATGACTTCGGCGTTTCCGTGGTCAGCCAGCACCATCACAGCACCGTTCTGGCGCAAAACCTCCTCCACCAGCAGGCCCAATCCCTGATCGCTGGCCTCGCAGGCCTTAATAGCCGCAGCCAAAGAGCCGGTATGTCCCACCATATCTGGATTTGCAAAATTGATTAGAAGAAAATCGTCCTGCTGGGTCTGCAGGCGCATCAAGGTATCTCGAGCCAACGCGGGTTCACTCATCTCAGGCTGCAAATCATAAGTAGCCACCTTGGGAGAAGCCACCATATGGCGATCCTCGCCGGGAAACGGCTGCTCCAGCGTAGCGTTGAAAAAATAGGTGACGTGAGGGTATTTCTCGGTTTCGGCGGTGTGATACTGGCACTTTCCGGCCGCACTGATCACTTCCGCCAAACAATGAGTCAAAGGGGGCAGCGCGAAGGCGAAAGGCCGCTGGATCTGCTCACCGTAACTCATCAGCGAGAGGTAGTGCAAATTTTGAATTATTTTCGAGCGCTCGAACTCATTCCATTCCGGGCCACCTAACAAGGCCGCGCTCAGTTGTCTGGCTCGGTCGGCTCGAAAATTGAAAAAGATCCAACCGTCGCCCTCCTGAATCTCCTCGGCCTCCCCCACCACCGTGGGCAGGATGAACTCATCCGTTTCCCCTCTCTGGTAAGCCAACTGAACGGCCTCGCGGGCACTGCCGGCACGGAACTCACCCTGGCCGCTGACCACCGCCCTGTAAGCCCGGGTCACACGTTCCCAGCGCTTGTCTCGGTCCATGGCGTAGTAACGTCCCACCACCGTGGCAATTCGGTAATCTCCTCCGCCGCGGTGGAGATAGTCCTCCACTTCCCCGACGAAGTCCAGAGCCGAATCCGGCGGGGTATCGCGACCATCCGTAAAGCAGTGCAGGCGAAGTTTCTGGACCCCCTGGCGGCGGGCCAACTCGATCAGGGCAAGGATATGGCCGAGTTCGCTATGCACCCCGCCGCGACTGACCAGACCGCCCAGATGGAGAGTGCCGCCCGATTCCTTGACCTGCCTACAAATCGTGGTGAGAGCTTCGTTCGCATAAAAAGAGCCGTCTTCAATAGCGGCGTCCAGATAGGTCAGGCTTTGCATCACCACCCGGCCAGCTCCCAGATTGAGGTGGCCCACTTCGGAGTTACCCATCTGCCCGCGCGGTAGGCCCACGGCCAGACCCGAAGCTTCCAACTGGGTGTGCGGCCAGTCGCTCCAGTATCTATCGAAGTTGGGAGTGTTGGCCAGGTACACGGCGTTGCCGGGACCGGGCGGGGCGATGCCAAAACCATCGAGAATGACCAGCATAACGGGACGCATAAAAGAACCTCAGTCGGCTAGAATTTTGCGGAGTTCATGGCTGTCCAGCCACATTCCGCGACACTCCGGGCACACGTCCACGGGGGTCCCCCGCACGTCGTAAACCGCCATTTTCACCTTACAACGCGGACACTGCAACTCGCCTTCGGGAACCTCGCGCTTCCTTTCGAAGGCAATCGGTTCAAAGAAGAACTGCGGTTTGTCCACCGTGCACACCATCGTCTCGGGCACCTGGTCGTCGAACCACAGGCCATCGCACAGCGGACATTCATCCACTGTGAAATTGCTCATGGTGCGGCTGCGCAACGGCTCCACGCAGTTAGGACACAGGTGCATGCAGGAAAGCTTCCCACCCTAAACGTAGCCCACCTGCTGACCCCGCATGGAACACTACTTTTTTGCCTACTGTCCGTTAAGCTACGATGGCGATTTCTTTCCCGAAGCTCCTCCCGGTTGTTCCCTGACGCCTCTCTTTCCCGCCAGCCCCGGCTTGCTTCTGTGCATCTGTCACATCACCGATCAGCTACAATTGGACGCCAACTTCGAGGCCATCCGCCCCTATCTGGTGGGCGAGCGCCTGCACCGGCTGCTCCACTCGGGCATGCGCTGGCCGCCGTCGCTGGCTCTGGCGCGGCTGCGTTCGTCCGAGTGGCCCGCCGAGCAGTTGGGGCTGGACGCTTTCGAGGAGCGCATGGCGCCGTTGCTGGCGCAGTGCCTGGAACGGCAGAACAAAATTCCGGCCCGGTTGCTGGTGGCTCGCGGTTTCGACGGCGAACTGGAACGCGGCGAATACTACTGGGTAGTGCAAGGCCACGAACACAGCCGCTGGGTACGCTGGGTGACGCCCGATTATCGCCTCTGCGAAGGCCCTCCCGACCTGTTCCACTGGCCGCCTGAAGGGGAACCATCCTCGGGCACGTAGACAACGGCAGATGTTGCTGCAAAATGTATGCCTGGAAGGGGTGGCTTACGAACTCCCCGCCTATGTAATGACCACCGACGCCATTTTCGACGAACTGGCGCCCATGCTGGAAAGACTGAAAATTCCCCAAGAAGCCATCGCGGCCGCTTCCGGCGTGGAAGAACGGCGCTTCTTCCCGGCCGGCACGACCATTGTGGAGAGCAGCACCAGGGCGGCGCGCAAAGTCCTGGAGAAAACCGGCATCGATCCGCTGGAAATCGGCTGCATCGTCAGCACTTCGGTATGCAAGGATTACATCGAGCCTTCCATGGCCAGCATCGTCCACGGCGAACTCGGTTTGTCGCCCAATTGTCTGAACTTCGACATCGGCAATGCCTGCCTGGCCTTCATGAACGGGGTTTCCATCGTGGGCGACATGATCGCCCAGGGCCGCATCAAAGCGGCTCTGATCATTGATTCGGAGTCCTCGCGCGAAGTGGTTGAAGCCACCATTCGCCATCTGCTGCAGCCGCATATCAGCGTGGCCGACTTCCAACTGCATTTCGCCGCGCTCACCCTGGGCTCGGGAGCGGTGGCGGCGGTTTTGACCCACAGCAGCGTCTCCAAGACGGGCCACCAGGTGATGGGCCACGTCAACGTGGCCGACACCCGCCACCGCAACTTGTGCCTGGGCAACCGAACGGAAATGACGGTACAGGCTCGCCCTCTGATGGAAGCCGGGGTCTCGCTGGCCAATCGCACCTGGCAGAAATGCCAGGAAGTCTTCGGCTGGAGCGACGACAAAATCGACCTCTATGTCGGCCACCAGGTGGGACGGCGCCACTACGAGGTACTCTTCAACTCGCTGGGCCTCAATCAGGCCAACTCGTTCGTAACCTATCCCTTCCTGGGCAACGTCGGCCCCGCCTCGGTGCCGCTCACCCTGGCGCTGGCCGAGGAAGCCGGCAAACTCAAGCCCGGCAGCCGCGTCGCCCTGATGGGCATCGGCTCGGGTTTGAACTGCTCGATGATGGAAGTGCGCTGGTGAGCGACCAGGCCCCGCAGGAGGAAGCTGACACTCCCGGGCTGATGGAGGCCCTGAGCGGCCTGATCAAGACCGGCCCCGCCTACTGGCTGGTAAACCTGGTTAACTTCACCGACGGCATCGCCTACTTTGGCATCCTCAACATTCTGGTCCTGTATTTTTCTCACGATCTGCACATTCCCGACCAGTATGCCTCGGTTTACGTCTCGGTTCTGACCGGCTTGGTGGCTTTGCTGATGGTCCCGGGCGGCTGGATCTCGGATTCGCTGGGAATCCGTAACGCCATGACGCTATCGCTAGCGCTGGGATTCGTCGGTCGCGCGGCTCTCTGGCAGTGCGACAAACTCCCCGCCAGTTTTCTCCCGATGGGGGTCGTGCTCTCTCTGGTAGTCATGGCCTTCGCCACCGGAATCCTGCAAACCGCACTCTATGCGGGAGTCAAAGAAACGACCACGGTGCGCCTGTCCAGCATGGCGTTCAGCCTCCTGTACGCCATCATGAATTTGGGGATTGTAGTCGAAAGCCTGGCCTCCCCGTATGTGCGCACCCAATCCGGCCTGAACCTCGGCTACGGAGGTGTGATTGGCCTGATGGCTTTGATCACCTTCCTGCAGCTGGCGCTCCATGTATTCACCTTTCCCAGGATGGATGGGGTGGCTCAGGCCGCTCCCGATGCGACCGAGGAGCCTATCGGAATCGAGTCCGCGGACAACCTGGGTCCAGCCAATCCGCTGGCCGATCCTCGCTTTCTCTTTTTCATTTTCATCCTTCTGCCGGTACGCACGCTCTTCGCTCATCAGTGGTTGACTCTGGGCCCTTACATCACCCGATGCTTTGGACAGGCGGTAAGCGACAAATTCGAGTGGTTCAATGCCTTGAATCCCCTGGTCATTTTCTTTGCCGTACCCATCCTGTGCCATCTCACCGCTCGCGTTCACGTGCTGCGGATGATGATTATAGGCACGGCCGTGAGCGCCGGAGCCACTTTCCTGCTGAGCCTGCCGCCCGACGTCGGCCGGCTGGTGGCCTACGTTCTGGTATTCTCTTTAGGTGAAGCCCTCTGGGCCAGCCGTTTTCTCGAATATGTGGCCAGGCTGGCCCCGCCTGGCAAGGTTGGAGCCTACATGGGCGTTGGCAATCTGCCATGGTTCCTGGCCAAATTCACCACTGGACTTTACTCAGGGGCAATGCTCACCAGGTACGTCCCCATGGAAGGGACTCGTAGCCCGGAGGCCTTGTGGACCATTTACGGCTTCATCGCCTGCGTCAGCCCGGTCGGCTTGCTTTTAGCTTATCCCTGGTTACGCGCCGGTGACAAAGAAAAAACGCAATGAGATCGAATACAACTTCAGGAGGTGCTGAATGAGTCTGTCCAAGCAAGAGGCCCAGCGGCTGCTGGAGCGCGTCGGTAAATTGGAGAATCAGGTGGCCAGTTTAAAATTCAAGCTGGAGGCCTTCGAAAAAATCCTGCGGCCGGAAGAGCTGATGCGGCGCGTCAAAGAGGGCATTGCTGAAGAAAAACGCAAAGCAGAGGCGGCCAAGCTGGATATGGCCGCGGCGGCCGAACTACTGGGCCGCAAGCCGGGGACCTGAGGAGGGTTGTGTTCCTAGAGGTCTTCTTTGTAGCCGCGGCGGGGTGGCTCCTATTTGGAAACCTGGAGACGCAGTCGCGTGTCCAGCGGATCAATCGCGCCCTGGAAGAAGGCCGCCCTTACGATTTCCTCCAGGACATCGATCGAGAACTGGAGCGGCGCCCCAGTGGACCGCTCTATGAACTGCTCAAACTCAATCGCTCGGCCGGCCTGGTCTATATCGGCCAGTTCGATGAAGCGCTGGTGGCTTTGCGTAGCGTGGACCGCAAAAAGCTAAGTTCGGGCTGGTGGGGACGTCAGAAGAAATTCACCGATGCCCTCTACTTCAACAACCTGCTTTATACGCTGCTGTGCGCCAGGCGTTATCAGGAAGCGGTCGAAGTCTGGAGCGAGTCGGCCGAGAAAATCGTGCCCCGCACGGGTCATCCGCTGCTCGACCACTGCCTCAAGGGAACGGCCGCCACTTATCAATACCATTGCGGCGACCTGCCCATCGCTCGCGAAACTCTGGAACGCCTGCTCCAGGAAGCCAATATACCCAGGCTCTATAAAGCCCATCGCCTCTATTACCTGGGCCGTATCGATCTTTTCGAGAATCGCTTCGACCAGGGTATGGAACGGATTGAAGAAGCCGCTCGTCTGGCTCCCAACGGCTTTCTGGCCGAAGAGCCCAAGCGTCTCACCATGGGCGAAGAACGCATCCCCAACCCCGGAGCCGGCCGAGCCATTCCGCTGTGAAGGGCTGGCCGCTGCGGCCAACGCTAATCCAGGCCGGCCAGCCCGCCCCAATCGCTCGCACCTCCATCCACGCAGCCGGAGCCGGCCGAGAAAAACCACATCTCGCCAGGGATGTCAGTTGCCTGAGGGGTGAAACCGTTTTCCTCCACCATCGGCGCGGCCCCACCTTCCGCTTCGGGACTCTCGGCTGGCGCAGGCGCATCCTGGGGAAGGCCCTCCAACGGGTCGGAGACGCCCGAGATGTCGTAAGCATCCATTGGGCCAAGATCCGTCCCGGCTTTACTGGGTGGCGCCACGGGCGCACTCCATATGGCATAGCTGGAGTATAGGCTATTCAGGCTCGAAATGGCGTTCATCGGGTTCCATCTCCTTCGGGTTCGTTATACCAGGAGAATAGCCGCCCGATTTCTACCAAATCTCTACCGAGTGGACCAGCTTGTTAACAAGTTTTATCCAGCATATTAACCGGACCTGAGTTTTTGAAAAAGCGAGACCACATGGACACGGATCTCGTTCAGCAGCGACTGGTGCAAATTGGTCAATCAAAAGGAATTCCGCCTTCCGACTATTACAGTTCATTTTCGCGACTATGCTGGATTGGTTACTCCGGTACATAGCAGAAGATATCGGGGCGAAGCAAGTCTACCACGCTTGCTTCCAGGCGGTTCCTACCTGCAATTTATTTTGAAAAAACTCGCCGATTCGCGGTAGCGGCTAACTAACATCAACAACATTCCTGGTAAACGCCCTAAAGGGGTTCACGCGTTCTCCCAAACGCTTCTTGATGGCGCCTGCTGGCGGCCGAACTCCACGAGGGAATAAGCCAGCCTCTGGCGGCTCTGAACTTGCAGCTTCAGAAGCTTCCCTCAGTTAGACCAATGTCTGGCCACGCTTCATTCCGTCCTGACCGAAATGACTCACCAGATGAGCGGCCTGAGCCAGCCGGCCGGAGGGGAACGGGACGCGCTCAACGCCCTGCAGGAGTGGGCTCGCCCCCCCGGAGGTACGCTGGGCCGGAGCCTTCCTCTACCGCATCGTCACCGAGGGCTTGACTAAATTTGGCAGTTGCCACAGGCTTAGATTAACGGCGCTGCACCGTGATTTCGGGAACTACCGGTGGCCGGGGGGGCGGCGGCTGCCGTCGAATGGTTTCGATGGCTTTGGATGGCATCGAGGTGGGCGCGGGGGCCTGTTTCACAACCACCATGGGAGGAGCGGAAGCGGTCGTCGACGGCGCGGATGGAAACCCGGGCGGTTGCATCCCGGGGGACTGGCCTTGCGCCACATCCACCCTGGACAAGGAACCCTACACATTGGTGAGGCGGCCCTGCCCATCGTAGCTGAAAGACATATTCTCCCCGCCGGCATAAATGGCTCGGACCTGGCCGTCGGAATTGTAGCCAAAGTCAAATTTCTCGCTACCGCGGTAGATACAATTCAGCAGGCCGATACTCCGGGCCGGACCTCTGAGGTTTCCACTTCGATCGAAATTGGAACGCACAGCCGGCTAAATAGATCATGACGTTCTGGACCTGGCCGCTATTTGAAACCGAAACCTTGCCGAAGGAAGCAGCCAGCGTGAGATGGACACAACCCACCACAAGGAAAACCGAGAGCAGAAGTTTGGAAGCCAAGTTTTCATCTCCTTGGTAAAGCTGAGAAAAGTATGTCGCGGCCGAGAACTCACTCCCCTCATCCTTCCGGTTCATCTTTCTCATCCCGGCGGACAATCTTGACGGACCAACCGGTCATTTCCCAGTCGAGCCGGAGTAGCGTTGGCCAAGCTTGAAGTCGTCACCGTTGACATCTGGTCGCCGACATCACTCTGCCCGGTGAAGACGGCATCTGGTTTATCTGGGAGCAATTTCGGCATCCATCGCAGGTTGTGGTTCCGAAGAGGCTCAGGGACCGGGCGCAAGGCCCGGCTGGTGCTGATGGCTCGGCCGGTTCCGTCACCGCCGATACGGCCAGGGTCAACATGGGCAATCTCAACACGGCCAACTTGCAATTTTCAGGTAAATGCCGGTGCACCGGCACCTTCCGCAACGACGGAACGATCGTCGTCGGAACCTACTCGTTCCCAGGCGCTTTCTCCAAGTAATGCAGCCGCTGCTTCACCGGGCCCCGGCTACTTTCAGATAGGAGAGGGTGCCTCGGTCGAAGTGCATCACGAATCTATCTTCGTCTCCGCCTGATAGCAGCTGTCAAGCGTCGAGGAAACAACCATAGTCATCGACGAGGCAAAAGTCGGCCGAGAAATTCCACAGGTCAGAAATGACCACCTGGGCGTAAACGTTACTCATTGGATTGCTCTCCTCCGTTCGGTCTGGAGCATAATGGAGCAACCACTACCGGACCACTACCGAAGCCCCTGAGAAGTTAAATACTTTCGGCGGTTACAGCGGCCAATGCCTCATCCCGGGAACATTCCCCCGGCCGTGGAATCTCCTGACGGTGCGATGGCTCCTCCTCCTGGTGGCCCTGACGGTGCCCGCCCAAAGTGAAGAATTATGGCGTGACGTCATCGGTGACGGCCGACCTGAGCGGGTGATTTTACACGACCTGGGGGGAACCTATCCGGTTATGGAAGTCAGCGTCTTCCAGGGAAAGCGCAAACTTGCCGAGGCTACGCTCTACCATGCACGCCTGGCTGACCTGGACGGGGATGGGCGCTTTGAATTCCTGGCCACCGACCCCGAAGTCGGGCCGCACAAAGAGTTTCCCACCTATGTACTGCGCTGCGGCCCGCACGGGTTGCAGCCCGCGCCGGAACTCATGCGCAAATTGCCGGCGCCCACCGAAAAGGAAATTCTCGCGCTCATCCAGTTAGCTCGGGAACAACCCTTTTACGACTACCCGCTGCCCCCCGTCACCGAGGTCCGAAAGATGGCCAACCGGCTCACCTACTCAGGTCGCGGGCAACAACTGCCGGCCCTTTTAGCCAGAATCTGGTCTCCCGACCACTGCCGGGCCTTTCTCCAGAAATATCAGGTGGAATTGCGCGAGAGCAAGCTGTGGCCGTTACTGCAGGCACTCAACCTCGAGCGTAAACCTCTCGCCCCAGGCCAGGGAAGCGCACCAGCGAGGCGCGCACCCAGTCCTCAAAGCTTTGCTCCACAAAATAGGGCGGCGAATCGTCATCCCAGGGACTGAAGTCTTCCATGCGCCCGTCCTCGAAGTATTGCTCGCCCCCCAGGTGAACGTGAAAATAGCCGCTGGCTTTACCCTGATCGAGACGTAGGTAAATCATCTGCTCCTTCTCGCTCCAGGCCACCAGCTGCAGTTGCCCGTCCTCAAACAATCGAAAGTAGACGCCATCCGGAGGAGTCTGGCTGGGACGGTTGGGGGGGACCGGCACCGGCAGCGCCGCCGGCCAATCTTGAGCCCGGGGCGGAATGTGGCGCTTATCAAATCGGTAGAACTGAGCTCTATCCACCATTCGTTTCAGCTTCTGAAGCCGGGGGTTATGCACCGGTAAGCCCCGCCGTTGCAGCATCCAGCGCCGCAGCTGCAGATCTTCCATGGCCAGCAAATCATCCTCTGTCAGTCGTTCCGGACATTCGATTAAATCCCTCGGAACTTGTCGCCCTTTCAATGCCCAAATTCGCCAGTTGTCCTGGTAGCGCACGGCCGGGCCGGTCTCGCAGTGAAGTCGATTTTCTTTGTCATATTCGCTATTTTCCGGTAAACCCGAAACCACCGCCACCCTGTCAAAAGGCCAGAGAAAACCAGCCTTGCCGCTCCATTCCTGCAGCAATTGCAATTCTGGTGAAAGACCGCGTTTGGCCAGCTTGCTCACCTCATAGATGGTCTCGGCCACTCCGTCCGAATTAAGACACATCGGTTGGCGCAACTCAAAGTCGTCGCCCCGCCAAATTTGTGCATCAAACTGAAAGACGCGAACCAGCTCGGGGTAATCTTTGAACTCCCCGCGCAGGGCCTCTTGCACCAGCTTCGACCGACCCAGCAACTGCGCTCCCCTGCGGGTGCTGCGCCAACTCGGGTCGGGAAACTGAGAGCTGTAGCCCTTGCGAATGCGCTCGCGGCACTTCATGAGGGCATGAAAAAGGCTCGGGTCGGGCCCGCTGAACAAGTCCCTACCCTGGTTGACCCACAGGCTGCGCACTTCTTTCAGAGCCGCCAGGGGCGAATCGCAGCAGAGAATCTGCTCGGGCACGGGCAACTCCAGCGCCTTATAAAGGCAGGCGGTCTGCTCGGCGGGCGTCACCTCTTAGAAATTCATCGGGTTATAAGGATTGCGCGGATGATAGAGATTGTCAGGGTCCAGCACATGGCTGGGATTGTAGGGGTCGAAAGGTTTCGGCTTACCTGTACCGGCTGTTTCCAAAGCTCCGTCAGCGACAGCTGCTCCGGCGACACCGCTTAGCAGCCCGGTCAAAGCCATGGCACCAATTCCAGCGGCCGGGAAAATTAGCGCCGCGGCTGCTATTCCAACCGCTGCTCCGATGCCGCCAAACAAACTCATTTTCTTGAGATCACGTTTTTGGCTGGTCGAAGAAAGAATAACTCGGTCACCGGAATGTTGGGAAACTTCGTTCTGCATTCTCGCCTGGGTCTTCAAACGATTCTGAACGGTGAGATTGGGACGGAAATGAGAAATAGCCTGCATAGGTGCCCCTCCTGGCCTTCTTGTGTGTGTGTAAATTGCTTATCCCACCGATCCGGGGCATGTCTAGCCCTAAATTGCCCCCAGCCGTGCGGTCGGTCGCCAGCAAGCTGGCGCGGGAGGGACCCCGCAGGGAGGGCCCCACATACCACCTCCCGCGTTCTGTTAGTGGGGCAATTTAGACCACATCCTGGTGAGCGGCTATCCCGCTTCGCGGGACTAGCCGGAGTTTCGATTTCCCAACTACGCGGCCGAGCTACCCGAGAACTATAACTGGCTGACCACTCGCGGTCTGCTCCCTCAGATCAACGAAACGTAAACAGGTCCTGGCTTTCTTCCTCACTCATATCGGGTAGTTCATCGTGCCTGGTGGCGTAGTTGGGGAAGGGGAAGCGAATGGGCAGCGGCGAGGGCACCAGCGGCTGATCCAAAATCATCGTCCCCGGCAGAAGTCGGATGGCGCGCTCCCTGAGCGCGGGGGTCAGGAAGCGATAAAAATCGGCGGTCGATTCGCCGGAGTCGAGTCTCCCCACCACCCGAATGGCGGCGTTGCGCACCACCGTCGGCTCCACGTCCGAAGCGGACTGCTGGGCCCCAATCAGGAGAACTCCTAAAGAGCGACCGCGAGCAGCGATATCTACCAAGACTTCTTTCAATGGTGAGCTACCCTGTCGGGGAGCGTATTTATTGAGTTCATCCAGCACCACGAAATGGAGCGGAAAGCGCTGCCCGCGTTCCTTGGCGGCGAAGACCGACGAAAGCAGCGTGCCCACCACAAAACGCTGGCCGTCGTCGTGCAGGTTGTGGATATCCACCACGACCACGTTTTCCTGCGGAGCCAGCGGGCCTTCGAGCTGCAGCGAGGTGACCTTATCGCTAATCAGATGGCCGAAACGGGGCGCCATGGCCTGCAACCGTCGGAGAAAGGCATTGACCGTATTGGCCTGGGTATTACCGGCCCATTCCTGCAAATTGACCTCGAACTGATTCTCCAAGAAATCGAGAATGTCGGCCAGGGTGCGGCACAATTCCCCCTCGCCGGCCTGACGCGGCGGACGCTTTTGGGCAACCAGCTTCTCCAAATTAAACGAGCAGCCGTGCTCAGGCGGAATCATCACGATGGCGCCAGGGTGTTCCAGGCTGGGGTGGGTCCACCGGGCCAGTTGCACGCGCACCCGCTGCTCCACGAAAGAGAGCTGGTTGCGGCCGTCGTCCGCGTCGGCGAAACAGAAACGCAGCAACCCTTGTTTGACGAAGTCGAGAGGCGGCCAGCCGTAAACCCGCAGGTTGCCGCCGGCCCGCGAGCTGACATCGGTCATGGCGGTGGTGCCGGCCTGACGGGAGAGGGGCGCGTAAAAAGCCACGCTGCGAAAGGGTCCCGGTTCTTCGATGCCGAGCTGGCGCCATTGCTCGGCCAGGTCCGGGTTGGCCGCCAACCGCTCGGAGTAGCGCCGCGACCGCTGGTCAAAGTGGAGCAAGTCTTCACCCTTGACGTTGAATACCAGGGCCCGGGTGGAAGCCGCGTGCACACCCAGCGCCTGGCGTCCCTGGGGACTCTCCATCAGAGTGTAGAGCAGATGCAGGGCGAAGGACGTCTTGGTGGCCACGCCGGAAACGCCCGAGATGGAAACGTGGCCGCCGCGCGTGCCATCCAGGAACTCCAGATCCACCATGACCGGCATGCCGGACTGATCGAGCGCGACCGCCACTCCTTTGCCCATCTGATCCTCATAAAGGGCTTCGCGCCTGAGTTCGCCGGCAGCCTTGAAAACCTCGGCGCCGGACTGAGGCGGGATATAGAGCTCGGGCACGTGGCGCAGCACGCGCACGTCGGCGTAGCGCATTCCCTGGCCGGGCATGGTGTGGTCCTGGGCGATACGCGCTGTATCGCTCAGGAAAGAAGCGCCCTCCAGTCGCGAGTAGACTTCGGCCACCAGTCCGTAAGTGCGGTGCAGGCTGCCGTCGGGCAGCTTCTGCTGGGTGACCAGCAGATCGTCAAGCTGCACCAGGCTGTCTTCCTGCAGGACTACGCGGAAACTGCTGGTGGTTCCCGGCTCCAGGCCGTCGATCAAACCGACTCGTTCCATTTCAACTGAGACCTTTCTGTAGCTGAGCCACGGCCTGGCGCACGGCGCGCAGGGCCAGACCGGGATCGCCGCAGCGGCGGCGCAGTTCTTTTTCAAGGCCCGCGATGGGCTGCAGATTCTGGGGAGCACGCGGATCGAGGTGAGCCACCCCGGCGAAGGCGGGTAGCCAGCCGGCCACTTCGTGGAGCCAGGCGCGGCAACTTTCCGCCTCCCCCATGCATTCCAGTCGAACCAGGCCGTGGTATGGATGCTGGTGCTCGCGGTCATGACTCAGGCGCATATAGCAGCCGTGCTTGCTGCCCCAGGCGAACATGCTGCTGCGCTGGCCCGCCCGTAATTTACCCAAAGCCTCGTTCTGTTCCGGTGGAAGCAACGAGCGCTGCTGAGTCTTTACGTAACCGACGGCCCGTGGCAGGGCGGTTGCCATGGGGCCGTCCAGCACCAGGGCGTAACCTTCCCGGGCCAGAGCCAGGCCGATTTCCGCTTCCAGTTCGCGCATGGCTCGTTGCAGGGCCAATTCGGCGTTCAGGTCGGCGGGGATCAGCAGCGAACGCCAACTCCAGCCGCCGGCTTGAGGAGGCAATCGAACCTCGGCAGCCCGCAGGAAGACGCGCTCCACCCGCACCCCCGCGTAGCCGCCACCCGGAACGGCCGCCCCCGCCGCCAGCACTCCGGCTACGGCCGTAATCTCGTCCAAATACAGAAGCGCCTCCGCTCGCCGCACCCCATCCACGAAGGCGACCCGCGGGCGCGGCGTAAGAGGCGTATCGACCGCCTGCAGCTCGGCGTGCTCCCAAACACGGGCATACTCTTGCTCATCCTCCAGCTGGTGTGGGTCCCCATAGGAGGGCACCCACTCGCTGACGCTGATCACTAGTATCTGGGCTTGCTGCTATCGACTTCGTCCGACCAGCGCAGCATGCCGCCGGTCAGATTCTGCACTTTTGCGTAACCTTGGGCCTGGAGAAAGCGCTGAGCCTGGGCGCTACGTCCCCCGGAGCGGCACTGCATGACGATGTCGCCGTCTTTGGGGATTTCCGTGTAGCGCTGTGGCAACTCCTGGAGGGGAATCAGCCGGGCGCCGAACTCCTCGAGATTGCAGATCTCCCATTCGTCGGCGCCACGCACGTCGATGAGCACCGGCCGGCGGCCCTCATCCCATTGTTTTTTGAATTCTAAAGGGGTTATCTCGTCCATAGTCCGCGCCTTCCCTGCCCACCCGCCGCAAACCTCGCGAACACCAGCTTGATTCGAGGCCAGGCCCGAGGCCCGCCTGGAGGAGAGGCTTTGCCTCGCCCGGGCGCGGGCAGGCGCGGGGCCCGCCTGGAGCCGAGGCTTTGCCTCGCCTGGACACGGGCAGCGGGGCTCGCCTGGAGGGGAGGCTTTGCCTTGCCTGAGCGCGGCAGGGGGGCCCGCCTGGAGCCGAGGCTTTGCCTCGCCTGGGCGCGGGCAGCGGGGCTCGCCTGGAGGAGAGGCTTTGCCTCGCCTCGGCGCGGCAGGGGGGCCCGCCTGGAGCCGAGGCTTTGCCTCGCCTGGGCGCGGGCGGGGCCCGGGCAAATTTCGCAGAGATTGGGAGAAGGTTACAAAGAAAACACTTGCATTCGACTCTCTGGGCGGTGAAAATGGAGGTATGCGCACGCTACTTCTTTGCGGTCTGCTCCTGACCTCGGCCGTGTCGGCCCAGGAAGCCGGTGAACTCGTCCCCAGCTATAGCTTTCAGGGCCCGAAACGCCATGTGCAGCGCTACT
This sequence comes from Vulcanimicrobiota bacterium, assembly GCA_019637395.1. Classification (GTDB taxonomy): domain Bacteria; phylum Vulcanimicrobiota; class Xenobia; order Xenobiales; family JADMJV01; genus JADMJV01. The sequence goes on along the minus strand of JAHBVR010000004.1, from coordinate 283,429 downwards.
CGGCCCCCTCAACGCACAAGCCGCCGGCCTATTCCCAGCCGCGGACAATCTATCAGCCTCCTCAACCCTCGCTCAGCTTCATGGGCGCCGGCCTGGGCCAGCGCCCCGTTCCTCCCAGTCTCTCGAATTGGGGGGGCACCGTAGTGCAGGCCGATACTGCCGGCTATGCCACTATCACCTCCAACGGCAGCATCCCCACCGGCAGCCTGGTGGGTATCGGGCGCGGCACGCAGTTTCTGGGACAAGCCCGCGTCACCGTGGCCAGCACCGGCGGCGCCCAATTGGCCACCACGGGCAATCTCCAGTTGGCCCCGGGCGATTGGGTGAACGTGATCTCCATCCCGGCGCCTCCACCGCAGCAGCGGGTCGCCTACGCCGGCGCCAGCAGCGCCCGGTATCACCCCACCTCCACCAACGCCGACCCCACTTACCAGCGCTGGCTGCGCCAGGGGTTCACTCTGGGCAGCTTTCACCGCGGCCGCATTTATTCATCCTACGGCGGGTTTCGTAGATCTTACCGTTGAGCGGGTCTACTATCCAATAGAAACAAAAGCCGGCGAGATCATCCAGGACCGACGGCTCCCCTCCCCCCCCTCCTGGATGGCTATGGTACAGTCCTACCACGCCCTTACCCAAATGTAGAGCCACCTCCGCCTCCGCTAAAGCAAACCCCTGTCGTGGCGCCGGATGTACATTGGAAAGGGGGATGAAGTTGAAAACCTCATCCCCCTCGCCGATCAATAAGCCCACGCACTCCTCAGGAAAACACCGCCGGGCGTGTTCCATTACGCCAACCAGGGCCGGATGGCGAAGTCGCGCAGGGTCAGTGACCAGCTCTGTTGCTCCTGGTTGTCTAACCATGTCAAAATCGATTCGGCCAAAGTCGACACGGTCAGCGTCACCAGGTTGCGGGCCAGCGGGTAGTCACAGACATCCTCGCCGGCGCCGCTGGGAACAGTGTAGGCCGCGTCCCAGACCACTTCGGCGTAATCTCCATTCAACCCACCGTGCAGCAAGGGGATCTGATATTGGCGGCAGGCTTCCTGAACGCACAGGCGACCGGCCCGATTGTCCAGACAGTCAACCACCAGTTGTGAACCGCGCAGCAAGCGCGCGGCCGTATCGCCAGTCAGCTCCTTGGCCACGGCCGTGACCTGCAGTCCCAGTGCCCGGTAAACCTGGGCTGACAACAGGATAGCCTTATAACCACCCAACTCGCTGCGGCCGTAAGGCTGGGTGGCCAGATTCTGCTCTTCCAAACGATCGCGATCGATGACGGTCAAACCGGTGGCTCCGCAACGAGCCAGTTGTTCCACCAGGTTGGCTCCCAGCGAACCGGCGCCGCACACGGTAATACGGGCTCCGGCCAGCTTCTGCAATAGTTCCCGCCCGCGGTAGCGGGTCTCGTGTAGGGTGAAGCTCATATCAGTCTTCTTCCTCCTCCAGCACGCCCACTAGAGACGTGAGGTCAAAATCGGAATCTCGTCCGGACAAACAGATGCCCGAACTCAAAACCGTCAGATCATTTCGTCGGATACTTGAAAAACGGGACAATCCGCGGCTATCTTCCCAGTGGACCTGGAAAGAATCCCCGTCCACCGAAAAGCTGCGTAAGCTTCCGCCACCACGCCGCAACGCGCGAGCCAGACGCTCGTGGTCATCCCCCACCACCGGCTTCACCAGTAAAGCGAAGGCGGCGCGATCCATTGGCGTCAGACCCTTGAGATGCAATTCGTGTTCGGATACACCATCGCGCAGCGCACGAGCCATTTCTTCCGCCAGGGCCAGCCGGGTATTTAACACCGGCCGGCAATACCACAGGTTGCGGCCATCAAAAGCCACCTCGACCAGCTCAAAGAGCGAGCCGCGTTCGACTTCGTGGACCAGTCCGCCGGGCGTCAGCCAGCTACCGGGAGCAACCTCCCGCAGCAACCGCACCTGCCGGCGCGGCCATAGCTTGAGGTATTTCTCCCTTTCGGGGGGGCTGGCCGAGCGGACGTAATCGGCCAGCCCCGAGGCATTCAGTGCGAACACACCAAAGCCGCAGAAATCCGCGGGCGAGGTGCGAAACTCATAAACCAGACCCTGGAGACGCACCCGCGCTCGCCCCGGGGCAACCACCGGGGCGAGCAGGTGACGTCCCTGCCAATCTAGTTCCTGCTGAGCGAGTCTCTGTACGAGCGCGCGTAGAGTCATTTCCTACTCCAATCAGGGAGGCCGACGACAGTCGACGGCCCTAGCGCTCGGACGACTGCAGCTCAGCTGGCCCTATTGCTCTTGACGGCAGGGCTGGTCTGGCGCACCGGCAACGGTGTGGACAGGATCTCCATCAACAGTTCCAGACGGCCCGGTCGGGTCAACATCGGAATCAGGTTGGCGAGAGAGAAAATGTCGCCGGTGAACTGGTAAGTATCAAACGCAATCTGCCGCTGGAGAAGCTGGCGCTCCAAGTGATTGGAGGCGTGGCCCACCTTGAGCAAAACTACGCCGGGCATTAGGCCCAGCTCGCGCTGGTAAAGCTCGAGCTGGCTGTGGAAGTAAGGAGCGGTGTTCTCTTCCTCGTCGGTGATGACCACCAACTGCTCCACCTCCACCCGGTTGGCCCGCAGCCAGGCTACGGGAGAACCGACCGAGGTAGCGCCGTTGGCCACCACTCCCTGGAAAGCGCGTTCCCAATCGGCGATGGAAGCCGAACCGGCGGGCACCTTGACGGGGCGCGACACGGTATCGAAGACGAGCACGTGCAGGTCGGCCTTCATCAGGCCACCCACCAGCGCACCCAACTGGATGGCCGCGTCGATGGCCACCGTCAAAGAGCTGGACTTATCCACCAGGATGGCCGTGCTGCGCACGATGCGACCCTGGGCCGAAGCCCGCTGCTGAACCACCGCCTCGACCTGGTGACGAATATTGTCATCCTTCACCGCTCGGGCGGCCTTCAAGCCCTTCAAATCGGACACTCGCGCATCCGTTCCGGCTTCTTTCAGCTTCTCCTCAATGCGCTGGCGCAACTCCTTGTGTTCGAGAGCACCGCGAGCTTCCAGCATCTTGAGGTGGTTCATGATTTCGGCCGGAGTCATCACCTCCACCAGAGCGGCCAGCACGGCCGGCGTCATTTGACGCACGGCGCCCACGGCCACCGGGAAAGGCAACTTGAGATCGAGAATCATCAGCGCCTGCTCGGCCGGAGAGGTGCTGTTGGCCAGGGCCTTGACCCTGGCCGCCAGCGAGCCTTCGGGCGGTTTGCGAGCAAAAAGCACCGACTGCGCGCGCTCGCCGGGGGCGATGTGCAGAGCCGCGTAGAGCTCTTTCAAAGCCTTACCTTGACGAGCGGCGGCACGGTCGAAGACAAACGAGTTGGCTTCGCGCTGGCGCAAGAAGTCGACCACGGCGCTGCGCAAAGTGCGCGGAGCCTTGTGGAAGTGCTGCTTGGCCGCCCGCACCACGTTGGCCACCTGGTGAGGGGCCAAAGACTGGAGGATCACCCAGCCCGCTTCGCGATGCTCGGGCAGCGGGCTGGCGAACAGACCGGCACAGAAGACCTCACGAAAGCTTCGGACACGTCCGTGCTTATGAAACCAGGCGGCGAGGTGGCCGTAAAAATGTACGTCGAGCTCGAGAGCATCGGCGTGGATCTTTACAAGATCCGACAATTCCGCCTTGGCCGGCGACAGCAACGAATCCATCAGGCCCAGGCGAATATCGCGTTCGAACATGAGAGTCTCCTTTCCAGAGGGCGAAGAAATGGCAAGGCCAAGCGTAAGTCAGGAAAGCACATTGGGTGAGCTTCGTTTGGAAACGATAAGCCCGATTTACAGTCGGGTGTATGTAAGCTTTCCAGGTCGGGACGCCGACCGAGCCAAAATGGAATGATTGCCGGAGAAAAAGATCGAATTTCGCGCAAGTCGAAAAAGCTGTTGTTACACAGTAGGAGTCGAACCTACGGGGTCTTTCTTACCAAGGAAAGGTGCTAACCAGTAGCAGTATGTAAGCTTTTCCAGTCAGGGCGCGCCCTTCGATCCTGAGCCGAAATGGATCCCCATTTCCCCATAAAATGAGGACCCATCCCGACAATTATGCTACGAATCCGTTAGCCAAAAATGGCTTCAGGGCGAACGACCACCTGGCCGCTGGGCCGACGGTCGATGACGTAATTCTTCAAGCCGGTTTCCGGGATGCCCAGCCAGTCAGCGACCCGAGACATAATCTCGCGGTCGGTGGCTTTCAGGGACAATTCAAATACTTTAGGCTTGATTTCGAAGGTACGTCCTGCGTAACGAATGTGGAACACAGTCGAGGGTCTCCTTTCTGTAGCCGGCGGGAGACTCCGTGGGATCCGAGGGAGCCCATTAAAAAACCCGCTGGTCGTTGGCTGAGCAGCGGGTTTCGGCGAGCGCTGTAGAACGCTAACTTATGCCGCTGCGACGAAGGGATTGGCCCATTGCCCATAGGGTGGGGCAATCGACAATCGAATGCGTTGGACGATAATTACTAAATCCGAGCATTAGATATTCTTCCTTTCGTCGTGGGATTTTTCGAGTATAGGGAGACTCCGTAATTCTGTCAACAGACAACTGCAAATTTTTTCGAAGGGGTCCCGGGGTGGGTATGCAAGATAGGCCCTATATGAGCTTGAGTTGGGGACGCAACCGCTACGATTTTTCCTGGGAAACCTTACGTTCTTTTCTGGACGGCGTCTCTCCCATCGACCTGAATCGGCTGGCTCTGCAGAGTCGTGACGAAGCATACCAGTTCTTGGTTCATTACGGCTATGACATGGCCATCCCCAGCGAACATCACGAAGCCTGGACTGTATTTCGCGAAGGCATCGAATACCTCGAGCGCGTCCTCTGTCCCGCCCCTACCCCAGAAGATCAGGCCGTGGGACTACCCGAGGATTTGCAACAGATTACCGACCTGACCGAAATCCTCCTACTGGCTTCCCACGGAGGTCCGCTCCAACCCTGGGCCTGCGCCCTGCTGCGCGTCATGCATACCATCAGCCACGCCAACCACGCCGTCCGCTCTCCCTTTTACCAGGAGATCCAAAGCCAAATCTTAGAACGCTATCGCCAGCACGTTCATCAGGACGCTCAGGGCAAACTCCACCTGGGCACCGGACTGCTGGCGGTGCCCCTGGAAGACATCCAGTTACGGGAAGAAAAGAGCCGCGACAGCCTGATCCTGAAACTCTTGCACAAGCCCGACAACGTGGCCCAGGGCGTCTACGACCGCATTGGCGTCAAGCTGGTCACCCCCACCAAAGTGGACGCGCTGCTCGTATTGAAATACATACGGCGCAACCACCTGGCTATTTTTGCCAACATCATGCCCGGACGCTCCCGTAACACACTGATCGACCTGGAGCGCTTCCGCGACGTTTATGAGTCCATTTCGCGCCCGGGCGCGCCCGGCAGCTTCAAGAGCAATTGGGCGGCCTTGCAACGGCCCACGGAACCGAGCGGCGAGGAAAATCCACCCCAGAACCCCCACTCGTCCTCGACTTTTCGCTCCATCCAGTTCACCTGCCGCCAGTTGATCCGCGTGCCCAATCCGCAATACTCCGCCTTGCAAGAGCTGCGCGCCGCCCTCAGCGAGCGCATTCCCAACGAGGAACTAGCCGCCCTGCTTTCCAAACTGAGCGCGGACAATCCTGAGCCCGTGCTGCGCTTCTTCTTCCCCTACGAAGTCCAGATCCTGGACCACGAGAACCATCTGCGCACCCTGGAGGGGGAATCCAGTCACGCCAATTATCGTTTGCGCCAACTGCGCACGGCCCGCCGCCGCGTGCTGGGCTCACTACTTACCGAATAGTATGTAGTTCGGCGCCCTGGTCGGCCGGCAGTAGCCACTGAGAACCCGAGTCAAACCAGCAGTTCTGCACGGCCGGTTCGGTATAGTTCCAGGCGTGCTGGCCGGCGCTGCCGCGCCGGCCGTGGGCGCGGGGGTCGAGTTCGCGATGCAAGTCGTCGGCCAGCTGGTCCAGGTGGGCCAGCGTGTCCTCGTCCCTGGTGCGTTTGCGAGCCGCGGCTAATTCTTGCTCCAGCAAGCGCATCTGGCGCAGGCCATGATTGCGAGAGTCACCGCTGGAGTAGCTGAGATCGATAAAAATATCGGCCAGGGCGCGTTGCACCATACGACGCTGCAGGGAGACCGGTTGGCCTTTGAGCAGCTCGGCAAAGAGACCGTGACGAACCGTAGTCAGCAACTCCGAGACCGGATAGACCCCCTGCTCGGCCATGCGATTCAGCCGGCGCGAACTGCACAGGTTGGAGAGCAGTCGGCGCTGCACGAAAGCCACCTGGTCGATGGAGCGCTCCATTTGCAACAAGCGCACCAGGCCCGGATCGAGTAACCAGTCCTGCGGGCCCATGACTTCTTTGAGCAAGAAATCCACCGCTTCCTGCTGGCGTTTTTTAGGAAGCACGCTATAGATCGGCCCGCTCTGGCCGAAGTGTTTGTTCTGTTTATGCACGCCGCCCACCAGCGCCACCACATGATTGCACTCCGTACCCCACTGACCGAAAAGAGCATTGCGGAAGTGGCGCAACTCGCTGTAGTCCTCGCCCCATTGCTGGGTGGCCCCTAACAGCAACCCGGCCGTGCGTCTCAAGTTCTTCAGACCAAGGCGGGTGGCCGCCACCGGGTCCTGATCACCCACCGCTTCCGTTTGATCGCCAGGATCGGCGCCACCGCTGTCCAGGTTGGAAAAGCGCAGCCAGGGCGTGGAGTCTTGCTGACGAGCCCATTGGTCCAGAGTGGCCTTTTCAGCCTGCGCGGTCGGAGCCCCCGGAATCGGAGCATAGCCCCAATGCACCGCAAATCGATCATACGCTCCTACCCGTGGTATTAAATCGGTAATAGCAATTTTATCGCCGGGCTGGGCCACATAATTGAAGCGCGAATAATCCATGATGCTGGGGGTATGGCCCATTTTTTTTACCCAGATGGGATCGCGCACCTGGGCCAGCGAGTAGGTTGAACTGGCGCGCATATTGTGCTGGAATCCCAGAGAGTGTCCGACTTCGTGAGCAACGACGAATTCAATCAACTGTCCCATTAAATCATCCGGCATGGGCAAATGCTGAGCGCGTGGATCCAGGTGAGCCACCTGGGTGAAATACCAGCGCCGCTGCAAATCCAAGATATTGTGAAACATATGAATGTCCGCTTCCAGAATTTCGCCGGTGCGCGGGTCGGATATATGCGGTCCATAAGCATTGGGAGTATCCGAGGCCACCCAGCGGATGGTGCTGAAGCGGGCATCCTCAATACTCCAATTGCCATCTTTGGGCGGCTCCAAAGCCAGGATGGCGTTCTTGAAGCCGGCTTCCTCGAAAGCCGGCTGCCATTGTTCCACGCCTTTCTTGACATAGGGAACCCAGGCCGCCGGCGTGGCCGGATCAATATAGAACACGATAGGTTTAACCGGTTCAGACACCGCTGCGCTCGGGTCTTTCTTATCCAGACGCCAGCGCGCCAGATACTCTTGCTTTTTGACAAAGTGGTCGTTGGTGCCGTAGTCGATCTGGCGGGTGCCGAAAAAGCCCACCCGGCTGTCGATCAAGCGCGGTTTCATGGGCTGCTCGGGCAACTTGATCATGCTGTAGTGCATGCGCACGGTGGCCGTGCCCCGGCCCATCTCCCCGTAGACATAGGTGGGGCTGGCTTCCGGGTTGGTCAAAGTCAGGGTGGACTCGACCTCGATATTTTCCGGGTAAGCCGAGATGCGCTCAACAAAGCTGCGGGTCTGGTCGAAGGCTTTGGCCCCCAACATGTAGCGCGGGCTGAATTCGATGACCTCACTATTGAACAGTTTGGTGACCTCGATGACAGGAGCCTTCTGATCGCCTTCCGTCTCCACCAGGTAAGAACCCAGAATCACCGGGTTGTTCGCTTCCGCCACCGCCCGGGCGATAGGCAGCCTGGGGTCAGCCCACACACTATAGTCCAGCTCTTGAAGCAAAACCCGGCGGTCCTGTCGATGCCAGCGGACCACCCGCCGGCCGATCCCCTCGCCGCCGCCATCCCCCGTGCCGGGCTTCCCTCGGGCAATCGTTACCACCATCAAAAAATCCCGATCCAATTGGCCTTTGGGTATCTCGTAATAGAACTTCTCGCCGACCTGGTGGACCTTGAAAAGCCCGCCCTGGCTCCTGGCCTTGGAAGTGATGACCTGATCGTAGGGCTTGAGTTCCGGGACAGTGGTGGTGTTGGTCTGAGCCCAACAAGGCAAAGTCAGAAGGGCCAGCAGGCCGCATTTTTTGAGCATATCCCGGAGGTTTCTCGCCCCGCCGGCAGGGTCCTACGGGGGAGAGGGCGGAAAGGAGCCGCATGCCTATCATCGACTGGGGCTGGTGGGAACCTTCCCAACTCTCCCCTCGGCCCATCACTCTGTGGGTACCCGATCAGCTCAGCTATCCACTGTGCGTTCTCTATGCCCATGATGGGCAAAACCTGTTCCGTCCCGAGACCTCTTTCGCGGGTGTCGACTGGGACCTGCACACCACCCTGCAGAACCTGATTCACAAGGGCCAGGCCCGCTCCACCCTGGTGGTGGGCATCGGTAACTCCCCCGAACGTATGCAAGAGTACGCGCCGGGTCCCAAGGGCAACGCCTACCTGCGCTTCCTCACGGAACAACTGCGCCCCAAGCTGCAAGAAGAGTTTCCCATCAGCCTCGACCCCAGTGAACACTTCCTGATAGGCTCCTCCATGGGCGGCATCATCAGCGCCTATATATTGTGCAAACTGCCGGAGCAGTTTGGGGGGGCCGCCTGTCTGTCCACCCATTGGCCCTGGCACAACGGCGAAATGGTGCACTGGCTGCGCCGCAACCTGATTCCGCCCGGGCGTCATCGCTGGTACTTCGACTGGGGTACCGAAACGGCCGACGCCGCCTATCGTCCCTATCAAGAAGAAGTCGACGAAATCTTGCGCCAGCGCGGCTACCGGCGCGGCAAGGACTGGGAAACTCTCAGCTTTCCCGGCCACGACCACTCCGAGGGCAGCTGGCGCTCGCGCGTCCACCTACCCCTGCGCTTTCTCCTTTTCTGAGGCAAAGATGACCTGGCGGGCTTGCTCCAACCGGTCCATCTCAGGGCTACGCAGAACAAACGCCTGATCCCCCGTAGCCTTACGGAAAATTTCTTCGTTCACGCGATGCAGCATGAATTCTTCGGGGAAGCGGCGCTTGAGCTCCTCGAGGTCATGCAAGTAAGTGCGTTCCTCCCAACGCGCGTAGTAACCGACGTGGTAGGGCCGAGCGTAGTCCACGCTGGTGCGCCGGTCACAAACCACCTCGGCCCACACTCGAAAAATATCGATGTCATTAGCGTAGCACATCATATTCGTGGTCAACGCGCCGGGCGCCCGCAGATTGGCCTCCAGAGCTCGCAACCCTTGGGCGGTGCGGAAGAATTCCAAATGGAAAAAACGCTTGCGGACGTCGAAAGCTTTCAAGATCCGGCGCCCCAACCCATCCAAATCATTCGGAATCTCTCGGGCTGACCAGTAAAAAAGGTCTACCCGCTCGTTGACCACTTCCATGATGCCCGTGTTGAAGAGATGGCTGGCCACGAAGATGGGTTCCGCCTCCTGATTGGCCAGACCGTCATAGGTCACCAACTGGCCGGACAGGTATTCTTCGAGAAAATACTCAACTTCCGGCAGGTTGTCCAGAAAGTGCTTGAGCTGCTGCTCGTTTTCGAGACGATAGGTAGCGGCCGCCCCCACTCCATGGTCCGGCTTGGCCACCAGTGGATAGCCCGCCTTTTTGCCCAGGGCCAGCGCCGCCTTGCGGTCGCCGGCCAACGCCCCTCGGGCTACCGGCACGCCAGCCTCCAGATAAATCTGCTTCATGACGGACTTGCGCTTGATCCGTTCGATATCGCACGTGTGGTAACCGTCCAGGTTGAAATCAGTGCGCAGCCGGGCATCGGTCTCCATCCAGAACTCCGCGTTGGATTCGACGCGATTGATACGCCCGTGGCGGCTGATAAAATGACCAAAGGCACGATAGACCTGATCATAGTCCTGCAAGCAATCCACCCGATAATACTCATGAAGCCAGCCTTGCAAGGCAGAACCCAGCTCCTCGTAGGGCGTCTCCCCGATGCCGAGCACACGCACTCCGATCTCGTGAAGGCCGCGGATGAAGTCCTGGTAATTGGGGGGAAAATGCGGCGAAAGGTATACGAAGTTCATGGCCCTGCTATCTACTGAAGGTTACCTCGAACGGCTGCTGGCCCCGCCCCGAGGCGAGCCGGAAGTTACTCGACTTGAACCCCGTCCACGCCAGTTATTGTCACCGGGGGTAGTGGGCGAACGACGGGATTCTGTCGTCCAGCCCAGTCGGGTGATTTTTTGAGGGAGGCCGCGCTCCAACTGCAAGAACTTGGGCTTGTCCTCCCGGGTAATCAGGGTGACGGCCGTGCCGGCTTTGCCCATCCGACCGGTGCGCCCCACCCGGTGAGTAAGGAGTTCGGAAGTTTCCGGCAATTCGTAATTGATGACCTGGGTGACCCCGTCCAGATCCAGGCCGCGGGCGGCCACGTTGGTGGCCACCATGATCTCGATCTGTCCGCTACGGAACTGAAGCACGACGCGGTCCCGCGCATTCTGACTCATGTTGCCCTGCAGGGCGTCGACCGGATAACCGACGGCGGCCAATTGTTTGGCCAGCTTCTTGGCGCCATGCTTGGTTCGAGTGAAAACAATCGAGAGTCCGTCCCGCTGGTCCAGCAGTCCGCGCAGAGCATCCCAGCGGCCGTTATCGGGAACCTCCTGGACCACGTGGTCGATCTTGGGAGCTTGCTCCGGCAAAGGGTCCACTTTAACGCGCACCGGCTGATAGAGGAAGGGTATGGCGGCCTTGTCCACCCAGTCAGGGTGGGTGGCCGAGAACAGGGCGGTCTGCCGCTTGTTGGGAGGCGGGGCAAAAGCGAGGATGGCTTTAACGTCGTGCATGAAGCCGCGGTCGAGCATTTCGTCGGCCTCGTCCAGCACCATGAAGGAGAGCTTGTTGAGCTTGAGAGACCCTCGACGGAGCAGGTCGAGCACACGCCCCGGCGCGCCCACGAGGATCTGGGCACCGGAGCGGATAGCCTGCTCCTGCGGGCCGATGCCGCGGCCTCCGACCACCACGGTGGTCTTGATTCCGTCGGCTTGACCCAGCGCTTGCAGCACCTCACCGACTTGATTGGCTAACTCGCGGGTGGGAACCAGCACCAGGGCTTGCACGGCGCGCAAACCCGGCTCCACATATTCGATCAGGGGGAGGCCGAAGGCCAACGTTTTGCCAGAGCCGGTGCAGGCCTGGGCCACCACATCCTTGCCCTGCATAAGGGCCGGAATGGTCTGGACTTGAATGGGGGTGGGCGAAGTGATGCCCATCTTGGCGAGAGCTTTCAGACTGCTGGTAAGCAGGCCGAACTCTTGGAATGTATTCATATCGGCGAACTGTAGCACAGAGTGTCAAGTTTGTGCCTAGGAGACGCGCCGCTCCAAGATTCCGAGCCTTCTGTCCTGCGACTCCGCGGTTGCCTCCAGGGCGGGAATACGCCGTCCGTGATCGGCCAGTTCGTCCTTGAAAGCGCGCATGTCGCTGCGTAAACTCTCATACCGCATATCGATGTGGGCGATGATCTGCCGTTCGAATCTTTCGAAAGTGGTATTGACGGATTGAATCAAGTGAGAAATAAGGTCATCTGTTCGGGCTTGACGGGCCTCAATACGGTCCAGCTTCTCCGTATGCTGAGCCAGGGTCTGGGTGTGTTGTTCCAAGGTCTGAGTGTGTTGTTCCAAGGTTTGGGTGTGTAGTTCTAAGGTTTGGGTGTGTTGTTCCACTTTGGCAGACAACGAATCTAACTTGTCTTCCAGGCGGGTGACGCGAGAATCTAAATTTTCCATCTTAGCGACTTCCCCGACCGCTGTGGACGTTCCTCGCGATCAGACGTTTGCTGGACGGGCATCCATATAGGTACGGCGCTGATCGGGATCGAGCTTTTCGAGGGAGTAGCGCAGCATGGTGCGGGGCATTTGGGTGGCCCACTTGTCCAGAAATTCCAGCAGCGCGGAAAGAGCGCGTTTGCCGATCTCGCGCAACATCCAACCGCAAGCCTTGTGTATCAGGTCCTCACGATCTTTCAGCAGCAGTTCGCACAAGTCCAGGGTGTCTTGAAACTGGTTCTGGCGAATCAGGCCCTGGGTGGCCACGACAGCCACGCGGCGTTCCCAAAGATTGGAAGAACAAGCCAGGCGGCGCAAAATCGAGCGGTCGGGTTGTTTCACAAGAAACGCGCCCACAATGGCGGGCGCGGAAGTGTCCACCAGGTCCCAATTGTTGACGTAGTCAGCGATGTGCTCCAGATAGAGGTCGTAGATGCGCCGGGAGTCCTTAGGAAAGCGCTTCGCCAGCAAAACCAGAGCCAACAAACGCTCCTCGTGCCAGGGGGAGTGAAGCAGTTCCACCACTTGTTCCAGACTCAGGTCCTTACACTGGGGCACAAAGGCCCGCACCTCCGGTACCGTCAGCCCCAAGAACCGGTCGCCCTCCCCATACTGCCCCGGCCCCGTTCTGAAAAAGCGCGACGAGTGCTGGGCCCTGGCGGGCGAGCCGGCGGCTCGCATTTTAACTTGAACCTCGAGCATCCTGGTCTGCTTCAGTTGCGGGGATGAATCAAGAAGAAAACGGAGTGATCGGCCAGGTGCATCTGGTGCAACTCCTGTTGAGCGAAGCCCAGCACCTGCTCGGCGGTCTGCAGCGAGGTCAGGTCGACCAGTTTGCGGCCAGCCACCACGTGCACGGCCGGCAGCAGAGCGCCGGCGTCGCCGTAATCGGTGTGCTGTTGCAGCACTTTTTCCAGAGAACGGTGCCAATTCTCACCCGGGCTGGCCACCAGTTTCCCGCCGGGAACTTGCAGCTTCACCCCGCCGCGCCCGTCGGTCACCCACACTGTTTGCTTGGTACGCGTAAACAGATTCAAGAAATACTTTTCGCTGCGCTGGCTTTCGTAAAGGTAGAGCGTGTCGGTCTGTCCCTTCAAGGTCAGTGATTGCTCGCGCGGAGCTGCTTCCTTGAGGGCTTTGACCCGTTCTTCCTCGGTGACCGTCTGCTGGAGCAGGTCCTGGGCCACGAAAGCCACCGAACCGGTGGCGGTGGCGCGCACCAGATTGCGCTGAGCGTCGACTTCGATTTGCACGTCCACTGTATCGGGGTCGGCGCCCATGCGAATGACGGCCTGTTCGGCTTCGCCGCGCAGAGCGGAGAGGTCCGTCTGGGAAGGATTGACGATGTTCTTTTCCAGCGTTTCTTTGACCATGGCCAAAGCCGCGCCGATGGCCGAAATCACCTCGGCTCGGGGAGCGATCTCGTGGGGCAGGTTGAGTTTCTTGGCCACGTAAGGGACCACCGCGGCGGCCCCGCCTCCTCCACCAATCAGCTTGATGGCCCGGTCGCCCACTTTGTAATCGGCGATCAACTGCTTGAGGGTGGGAATGACTTTGTCGGCAGCGCTCTCGAGCATGCGCCTGGCCAACTCTTCAGGAGTCAAACCCGTCTTCTCTCCGACCATGGCAAAGGCGCGCTCCAAACTGGCGCGCTTGCCCTGCGAATAACCGCCTTCAGGCACGAAGTTCAGGAAATTAGCGGCGCAGGTGGTGGTAACGCAGACCTTTTCCTCGCCCTTGTGGAAGACCCAATATTCCGGGTCGTCGACCAGCGGTTTCTCGGCCACCAATTGGGCGCCTTCGAACCACTCGGACTCGGTGAAAGCGGCGTAGTGACAACCGGCCAAATGGGCGCTACGCGGACCGACTTCGATCTTGCCACCCACTCTCAGCATGGAGCCGCCGGCCACGCCCAGCGTGCGACTGTCCAGGGTTTTCAAGAAAGTGGGATGCCCACCCAGAGTGGCGCTCTGGATGGCGGCGCGGCCATCTTTGATAAGGCAGCAGTCGGTGGAGGTGCCGCCTACTTCGAGAAAGATGGCGTCGCTGGCGCGTAGATAGACCAGGGCGGCCGCGATACCGGCGGCCGGACCGGAAAGTAGGGTTAGCACCGGACGCTTGCGCACCTCGTCCAGACCCATGACGCCCCCATCCGATCGCATCACCATCAGGGGCGCGTCCACCTGGGCCTGGCGCAACCCCTTTTCGGTCATCACGGCCGTATCGATCATACGGGGCAGAATACTGGCGTTCAAAACAGCCGTGCGCGTCCGCTTCTGCAGACCGTAGAGACCGGACATCTCGTGACTGCCGCAGGCGGGCAGCCCCATGGCGGCGGCCTTTTCCATGACCTCGACCTCGCCACGGCTGTCGTCCACGCTCATCGGCTGGGCGGCGGCGATGGCCCCGCAGCCGTCGGCCTTGAGTTTTTCCAAAGCACCTTCCACGGCTTTATCGCTGACGTAGGCCAATTGTGAGTGCAGGTACTTGCCGGGAGCCAGCTCGATGTCGCCCACTTCCATGTCGGCTTTGGCTTTCAAGTCCAGGGAACTACCCAAACCCAGGATCCCCACCTTGACCACGTCGCCTTCCAGCAGAGCGTTGGTAGCCTGAGTGGTCGAGTGGGCCAGGAAAACCACCTTGGCCTCCGGCAGTTTCTCCAAAAGCTTGGAGAAGACGTCGACGATCCCCTGGGCCACGCCGTTGGCGTGATGGTGGGTGGTGGGCGTAACCGCGTGGTGAGCCACCTCCAGAGTGGCATTGTCGATGGCCACGGCATGCGTGAAAGTGCCGCCCACGTCAATTCCTACACGTATTTTCACTGAAGAACTCCGGCCAGCGTGACCATGGCGGACAGAGACAAGAAGATGAAGACCAGAATGTAGGGAAGGGTATGCCTGAGAATTTTCTCGGGCGAAACTTGCACGAACTGGCCGATCCAAACATTGGCCGTGTTGGTCGGGTCACATACCGACTGCATCTGGCCCACGCTCATGAAGGCCGTCATCACGGCCAGCGGGGGCAGCACCGCCGACTTGGCCATCAAAGCCGCGAAACCCGCGCCCAGGCCGTAAAGATTGAAGGGTCCTCGATAAAGGGCCAGGGGAGCCAACAGGGTGAAGAAAACTACGTAGCCGATCGGACTGGAAGGCAACACTCGCTCTAAAAACGGGTTCATGATGGCTTTGGCAGATTCATCCATAGTTGCAATCAAGGTCATACCCAGTCCGATGAAGAGTGCAACCACCGGACCGACATCCTTCAGGCCTTCCAGGATGGCGGCGGTGATATTGGAGACCAGCCGGCGCGGCTGGGTCACCAGACAACCATAGACAATAGCCGCCATAAACGCCGGAATATCCGGCCAGCCGAAGGCGATCATCAAGAAGGGGGGCAAAATGGGGGTGAACAGCGCGGGCAGGGGCACGCGCGGCCCTTCGGGTTCATCGTTGATGGCCGCCCAGGCAAAGACTTTGGATTGGCGTCGGCCTTCAAAAACCAGGTAGAAAAGCGCCACCGCCAGCATCGCGCCGGCCACTCTCAGGGCGTAAAACTTGACCTGGTCCTGGGGCAGACCGAGCAAATCCTCGTAAAACTTCCAGTTGGCCGGGTTGAACATACCGCCCAGACCGATGCCGAACAGCATCAGGGTGGCGGCATAGAGGGGAGTGAATCCGCTGCTGACCAGGATGGGTAGGACCAGCGAACCCAGCATGATGACCGCGCCGAGACCGCTCAAGGTGGTAAAATTGAAGGCGACCACCGCGAACAAAACCAGGCCGAGCAGCATCTTGCGGTCGCCGGCGTATTCGGCGGCCCAGCGGATGAACTGCTGAGCAATGCCCTGGCGCATCACCACTTGCGAGAGGATGGCGCCAAACATCGTGGTCACCATAGGACCCGCCATGCGGACGGCGCCTTTGCTGAGGATCTGGTTGAAAATCAGTTCTTTCAGACTGGCCGGGGTCACTTCCGGCTGGCTGCAGCCGACGATCAGGCCGATCAGGATAGCCATCAAAGGCAAGGCCAGCAGTGCCGGCAGGCGGCGCGTGAACATTAAGGCAGCCGCCACTAAAAATACTAATAGAATCAAAATCCCGGGAAGCACAGTCATGGGCGGGTAGAAATTTATTCAATCTTTCCTGCTCTCCTCTCGAACTGGCGAGGAAAGTTCTAGCTGAAGGCGGGAATACGCCAGACGCGCAGGCGGCCGTCGGCGCCGCCGGTGGCCACCAGGGGCTCGGAAAGCGAGACGGCCAGGGCTCGAGCCCAGCCGTCGTGGGCTTCGGAGCAGAAGAGAATGCGGCCGCTATCGACCCGGAAGGCGCGCAGGCAGCGATCGGCCGAGACCGTCACCACCACTTCGGGCGAGGAGGTGAAGTTGGCGTCCCAAACCATTCCTCGATGCCCCTTCAGGTTGCGCATCTCGATGTGGGCAGCCAGATCCCAAACGCGCACCGACAGGTCATTGGAGGAACTGATGAGCAGACGCCCGTCGGGACTGAAGCGCACCGACTGAAGAATCTTGTCGTGTCCGGTCAAGGCCCGCAGGAAGCGCCCGTCGGGCAGGCGCCAGAGATTGATGGTCTTGTCGTCGGCTCCCGTAGCCAGCAGGCAGCCATCGGGACTGATGTCAGCGGCGTTGACCGAACCCTTGTGGGCCTGCCAGGCCATTCCTTGAGGCAGACTGGGCCCCATCAGGGCGCAGCGGCCATCCGTGAAAGAAGCGACCACCAGGCTACCCTCGGGGTGAAAACATAAGCGCACCACCGCCGGCCCGGCCGCTACCAGGGTCTGAATTTCCGTTCCCTGCCGGCAGTCCCATAGCTTCACCTCGCCGGACTGGGCGCCACTGACCAGGTAACCGCCGTCCGGCGACACCGACAGGGTCTGCACGGCCGTGCTGTGCGCGTTCAGACTGCCCAGGTGCTGCAGATCCGGCCAGGTCCAAAGGGAGATTCGCCCATCTTTGCCGGCCGAATAAATGCGCCCGGTTTCCACGTGCAGAGCCAGCGCATGGGTGCCGCCCTGATGGGCGATGACTTCCCTCTGCATCTGAAACTCTTGGGCGGGGGCGGGCTTGTGAGTAATCTCCAGGCCCAGGCCCTCCATGAAAGTGCGCACGCTGGCGGTGCGCCGCTTTTCGTCCAACTGCAATCCCTGAAAAATGGTCTGCTCGGTCTCCACCGTGACGGTGCCGTTGGCGGCCCGCACCGAGGTCAGGCGCTCGCCCTTACAACGGCGCCGCGCATCCAGAGGCGGGTGGCCCACCAGCAGGTGGTAGACCGTGGCCGCCAGGGAATAGACGTCGGCAGCCGGAGCCAGCTTATGATTCTTGTCGTACTGCTCGGGCGGCGAATACCCGGGAGAGACGGCCGCCATACCTTCTTTGGCCGCCTTGTCGCTTAAATAGCCGCGAGAAACTCCAAAGTCGAGAATCACGTAACGGCCGTCGTGAGTCCAGAAAAGGTTGTCCGGCTTAAGATCGGAGTGAACCAGTCCGCCCGCATGCACTAGCATCAACGCTTGGCCCACCTGCTGGCAGACCTCCAGAGCCTGAGTCAGAGGCATGGCTCCGGCCCGGGCCAGGCCCTCGCCGAGCGTCTCTCCCTCGAGCAACTCCTCGACCAGATAGGCGCTCCGGTTCTCTTGAAACTGGGTGTGCACGCGCACGATGCTGGGATGATGAAACCGCTGCAGAATCGAGCCTTCGCGCTGAAAAGTCTCGATAGCCGCGGCAAAGGACTCCGGATTCCAGGCACCGGTGGGATGGATACCGTCTTCCCGGCGCACGCAGCCGTTCGGAAAGAATTCCTTGATAGCCACCGGCAAGCGCAAAGGACCCTGATAGGCCAGGTAGGTCAAACTGAAGCCGCCCACTCCGACCAAGGGTCCGACCGTGTAGATCCCGCCGTGCAACTTGGAACCCTCGGGCAAGGGTTCGCGCACCGGGCGCTGGTGCTCGACCTCGGGTTGGCTCATGACTTCAGATCGGGTCCCAGCCAGGCTTCGCGATGCTGCCTGGCGCGCTCATCGGCCTCCGGATTGACCTCCAAAGTCCAGGTCTCAGAGGGCTTCTTGGCCAGGCGCACACTCAAGCGCGTCAGTTTCTCGCGGCGGGCCACCAAAAGGGTCACCGTGGCCCCCGGTGAGTACTGGCGCAGGCGCTCCTCCAGCCGGTCGACTCTATCCGGTAAGACTCGGAAGTCATTGACGGCCAGAATCTCGTCATCGGTATTCAGGCCGGCCTCATAGGCGGGAGTGCCGCGGCGCACCGAAGTGACCACCAGGCGGCCGCTCTGGATGGCTACCGCCCCGCCCATCCAGCCCGCTTCCGGATCCTTATTTTCCTTCTTGACCTCAGGGGTTTTGAAACGTAGGCCGTAGTAGGCAAGCATCGGTTTGTAATCCAATTCCTTGGCGCTATCCACGGTATCGGCAAAAAAGCCCGCGAGAGAAGTGCCGGCCACTTCTTCGGCCACGGCTCGGAACTGCTCTTCAGTGTAACCTTGAGTTCCCGAGTAGAGTTTATAGGCCCGGCGCATCACGTCATCGAGACTGCGCTTGCCGTCGCTGGCCTGGCGAATGCGCGCATCCAGTAAAAGCCCCACCAGCGACCCCTTAATGTAGTAGGAAACTCCGCTATTAGGGCTGTTCTCATCAGGCCGGTAGTATTTAATCCAGGCGTCGTAAGAGCTATAGCGCAACGGCTGCACCAGGCGCCCGGGAGCTAACTGCAGAGACTCAATATCCTTGGAAATGGCTTCCAGGTATTCTTTGTGGGTGGAGAATCCGGCCCGTCGCACCAACAGATTGTCATAATAGGCGGTAAAACCCTCAGCCACCCACAGACTGGGCGTGTAAACTTCGTTTTCGTAGTCAAACGGTCCGAGCGCCTTGGGCCGAAGCGTCTTGACGTTCCAGGCATGAAAAAACTCGTGCGCCACCAGCGACAACCAGTGGAGATAATCCTGACGGGCTCTTTGCCCCCAGCGACTGTTCATCAGTACGGTGGAATTCTTGTGCTCCAGTCCCCCTCCGGCCTGAGTCAGCATATTGAAGAAAGTATAAGTATTCGGCGCATACTTCGCGTAGGGAATGTCCCCCCACAGCTTATGCACGGTAGCTACGATCTTCTCGGCATCTTTGGCGCTACGCGGCCCGTCCCAAATGCCGCCCTCCCCCTCGTTGACCAGGCGATGGCTGACTCCGCTCACGGTGAAGTCATAAACGGCGGGATTGCCCGCCACCATGGGACAGTCGACCAGTTCATCGAAATCATCCGCTTCGAAGCGATTGTTGCCCAGCGCGGCCAGGCCGGTCTCGACACGTTTCCAACCGGCCGGCAGATCGACTTGAACCTGAAAGGGACGCTGCAGTTGGCCGACCGGAGCCAGAAAGAGCTGCGCCCCGGTGAGCAGGGCAAAGTCGTTCTCCACCCAGCAGTTGCGCACCGACATCTCGCGACAGTAGACACGATATTTAGCCGTGACCGGTCCCTGGACGTTTCGCACCAGCCAGCGGTTTTTGCGCGTTTTCTCGAACTGCAGCGCCTTGCCGTCGGCGCCGCTGAACTGGATCCCTTCGATCTGTCGGCTGTATTCGCGTACCATGTAGGATCCGGGTGTCCAAACCGGTAGAAAAAGCTCCAGGTCGCCGCTGTTCGCGGGGATGCGCGCCTCGACGTCCACGTAATGATTCTGGGCCATGGGAAAACTAACTCGGTAAGTTACCGGGTCGAGTGGCTCTGTAGAAACCGGCTGAGACAACAACGCACCCCACAAAAGCAAGCCGATCAGGCTTTGGGAAGGACGGATCCTCGACAACACTTGGGCCTGCTTAGAGACGCCTTCGACAATTCCCTCTCAAACAAGCCTGACAGTTACTCGACACAATTGACAGCAAAACTGTCATACCCTATTATAAAGGTATGAATGAAAAACCCCAGTGGCTCGCCTTCCAGGCTCTCAGCAGTTGCCTCAGCCTCCCCGGCTGGTTGGCCGTTGCGGTTTTACGTAGCCATGACCTGTCCCGGCCACGCCCTCGCTGGGAAGCCCGCATCCGTCGCCAGCCCCCACCTCCCCCCGCCGAAAAGCCCCGGCTGCGGCCCCGTTTTTCGGCCTGAAGGAAATTCAAGTAAGACCTATAAATCTGAGGCGTGCATCAACGCCAACTCGTCATTAAAGCCCCCCGCCAGGGCCTCTTCGAAATCACCCACCAGATCGCGGAAGTGGTTCAACAGAGCCAGTTGGCCCGCGGTATGTGCCATATCTTCGTGCAGCACACTTCGGCCAGCCTGCTCATTCAAGAGAACGCCGATCCCAGCGCCCGCGCCGATCTGGAGGCCTTCTTCGAGCGCCTGGCCACTTCTCAGGCGCATCTCTTTACCCACACCGATGAGGGCCCCGATGACATGCCGTCGCACATCAAGAGCGCCCTTACCCAGTGCAGCCTGACCATTCCGGTGGTCGACGAACAGTTGGCTTTGGGCACCTGGCAGGGAATCTATCTGTTCGAACACCGGCTGCAAACGCCGCCACGCCGTTTGTTCGTGTCCGTATTTGGTTAGGAGTAGAGAATGCAGGCTCAGTCCGTCGTAGACATTGAATTACATGAGGTTACTCGTGAGCGTTTCCTCAACTATGCCGTCTCGGTCATCACCTCGCGCGCTCTACCCGATGTGCGCGACGGCCTGAAACCAGTGCAGCGGCGCATTCTCTACACCATGTTTCACGATCTGCGCCTGTCTCCCGACAAGCCAACTCTGAAATGCGCCAAAGTGGTCGGCCAGGTGCTGGGCAACTATCATCCTCACGGCGACGGGGCCGTTTATGAAGCGCTGGTGCGCATGGCCCAGCCCTGGGTGATGCGCTATCCCCTGATCTTCGGCCAGGGCAACTTCGGTTCGCTGGACGGCGACAGCCCCGCCGCTTATCGTTACACCGAAGCCAAGCTCACCGCCATAGCCATGGAGTTCGTGCAAGAACTGGGCCAAGAAACCGTCGACATGCGCCGTAACTTCGACGACAGCCAGGACGAGCCCGTGGTTCTCCCCGCCCGCATACCCCAATTGCTGGTCAACGGCTGCACCGGCATCGCGGTGGGCGTGGCCACCAACATTCCTCCGCACAATCTGGCCGAGGTCTGCCAGGCCTGCGAAAATCTGATCGACAACCCCCAGATGACCATCGAACAGGCGCTGGAAGTGGTGCAAGGGCCGGACTTCCCCACCGGCGGCGAGATCCTCGAAGACCGCGCCAGCCTCGTCAAACTCTACAGCGAAGGTCAGGGTCGCATCCGGCTGCGCGGCCAATATAAGGTCGAGGAAGACAAAAAGAGCATGAACATCGTGCTCACCTCGATTCCCTACATGGTCAACAAGAGCGCCCTGGTGGAAGAAATCGCTGAACACATCGTCAACCGCAAGCTCCCTCAAGTGCTCGACATTCGCGACGAATCCACCGATGACGTGCGCATTGTGATGGAGTGCAAGCCGGGCAGCGACGCCCAACTGGTGGTGGGTTATCTGTATAAGAACACCCAACTGCAGAACAACTTCCACCTGAATCTAACCTGCCTGATTCCGGAACCGGGCGCCGCTCCCACTCCCCGGCGCATCGGATTGCTGGAAGCGCTACGCCATTTCCTCGACTTCCGTTTCGAGGTGGTCAGCAGGCGCCTCAACTACGACCTGCGCGCCCTCAAGCAGCGCCTGCACATTCTGGAGGGCTTCGCCAGGGTGTTCGCCGACCTGGATCTGGCTCTCAAGATCATTCGCGAATCCACCGGCCGCGCCAACGCCGCGCAGCAGCTCATGGCCACCTTCGGCCTGGATCAGGACCAGGCCGACGCCGTCCTCGACCTGCGCCTTTACAAAATCGGCAAGACCGACATCGAGGCCATCACCGGCGAATACAAAGACAAGCAAATGCAGGTCGAAGTCATCGAGGGCATGCTGGCCAGCCCGCGCCGCCTGTGGAATCTGGTCAAAAAAGAAATCAAAGAGATGCGCACGCGCTTTCCCGAAGAGCGGCGCACCCAGGTGGTCCACGAGGGCGTGGCCGAGATCGTCATCAACGCCGACGACCTGATCGTGGAAGAGGAAGCGATGGTGCTCTTCAGCCGCGACGGCTGGGTACGCCGCGTCTCGGCCGGCACCGACCCGGCCAAGGCCAAACTGCGCACCGATGACGAAATGATGGCGGTGCTCAAAGGCACCACCAAGAGCACGGTGGTCTTTTTCTCCAACCTGGGCGTGGCCTATACCACCCGCATCCATGATCTGCAGGTACAGCCGCGCGGCTTCGGAGATCCGGTTCAGAAGCTATTTTCCTTCAATGACGGAGAAAAGGTGATCGCAGCCCTATGCCTCGACCCGAACGACCCTGAGCTACGCTCGGCCGACACCGAGACTCCTCCTCCCCAACACATTCTGTTGGCCACCAGCGAAGGGCGCGGTTATCGTATGTCGTTGGAGAGTTTTTGTGAAGCTTCCACCCGAGCCGGCCGCCGCTGCGCCCGACCTCCACAGGGAGAGGAAGTGGTGCAGGTCAGCCTGTGCCGCGGCAGCGAGGCGCTCATGTGCGTCTCGCGCGGAGGGCGGGTGCTGCTCTATCCGGTCGAAGAGGTTTCCTATCTAAATGGCGCCTCCAAAGGCGTCACGCTCATCAAGCTGGAGGACGATGATCGGCTGCTGACCATCAAATTGTGCTCCGACGACCAGGACGGTCTGACGGTGCAGCGCTCGGACGGAGGCAAGGTGATTCCTCTCAAAGCGGGCGGTATCACTATGACCAGCCGTGGGGGCAAAGGCAAAGAAATCATCAAACGAGGACAACTCGTAGTCGTGAATGAGGAGAGAAATGGCAACAACGATGAGTCGGTCTAAGCCGGTAACCGAGCAATACACGGCCCAGGATATTCAAGTTCTCTCCGGACTGGAGCCGGTGCGTGTGCGTCCGGCCATGTATATTGGCGGCGTCGACAAAGCCGGTCTCCACCACCTGGTCTGGGAAATCGTGGATAACTGTATCGACGAAGTGATGAACGGCCACGCCGACCGCATCGAAGTCGAGTTGGAGCCCGATCTGCAGGGCATCAAAATCACCGACAACGGGCGCGGCATTCCCATCGACCTTCATGAGCAGTTCAACAAGCCGGCACTGGAATTGATCCTCACCACCCTGCACGCGGGCGGCAAATTCTCACAGGGGAATTACCAGTATTCCGGTGGTTTGCATGGCGTAGGCGCATCGGTGGTCAACGCCCTCAGTGAAAGACTGGAAGCCCGCGTAAAACGCGGCGGCAAACTCTACCGCCAGTCCTATTGTCGCGGCGAAGCCATGACGCCGCTGGAGATTCTCGGTGACGCTCACGGCAGTGGCACCACCATCGCTTTCCGCCCCGACACAGAGATTTTCGCCACCACCACCTTCGACCCCAAGGTCATCGAAGAACGACTGGAAGCCAAATCCTACCTGCATCGCGTCAAAATCACCTTTAAGGGACCGGGAGGCATCCAGCGCTTTGATCATGGTCAAGGCATCGACGGCTATCTACAACGCCTGGTCGACCACGAACAACGTAATCCCGCTTATGAGCAGACGTTCTATCTGCAGCGTGAGAACGAACCGCGCATGGAAGCAGCCTTATCCTGGGTCGAGGACGGCGACGAGCGGGTCTGGAGCTACGTTAATGGCATTCCCACCGCCCAGGGCGGCACTCACGACCTGGGCCTGCGGGCCGGCGTGGTACGCGCCCTGCGCAACTACATGGAAACTCACAACCTGACGCCCAAAAACCTGAAGCTCAGCGCCGAAGACCTGCGCGACGGACTGCGTTGCGTGCTCAGTGTCTACGTCAAGGAGCCGCAGTTCAAAGGACAAACCAAGGAGCGCCTTAACAATCCCGAAGTGCAGAGCCTGGTCAGCAACGGAGTGGCGCCGGTCCTGGAGCAGTTCCTCAACGCCAATCCCAAGCACGCGGAAGCCGTCATCGAGCGCATCCTGCAGGCGGCCCGCAGTCGCGTAGCCCAGCGCGAGGCCATCGACATGGTCACACGCAAGACGGCCACTACCCGTCTGAATTTGCCGGGGAAACTGGCCGATTGCTCCAGCAATCGGCCTTCCGAATGCGAACTCTTCGTGGTCGAAGGCGATTCCGCCGGCGGCTCCGCTAAACAGGCCCGCGACCGCAAAAACCAGGCTATTTTGCCGTTGCGCGGCAAGGTGCTCAACACCGAGCAGGCCAATCTATCCAAAATCCAGCAGAACAAAGAAATCCTGAATCTGATCAGCGCCCTGGGCTGCGGTGTCGGCAACAAAATCGACCTTTCAAAACTGCGCTACCACAAGGTCGTCATTCTGACCGATGCCGACTCGGACGGACATCACATCGCCGGGCTGCTGATCACCTTCTTCTATCGTTATCTTCCGGAGCTGATTCGCGGCGGCCATGTCTATCTGGGACGTCCACCACTGTATCGCCTGCGCACCAGCAAGCAGACCCTGTGGGCCTGGGACGACAAAGAAAAGGAGCGCATGCTGCGCACCCAGCGCGCCAAACCGGAAATTACGCGCTTCAAAGGGCTGGGTGAAATGAGCCCCCAGCAGCTCAAGGAGACCACCCTGGACCCGGCCAGCCGCACGCTCTATCGAGTGGCTCTGCGCGACGAAGAAGCGGCCGATCTGGCGGTCCGCGACTGTTTCGGCAAAGACCCCGCCCCCCGCTTCCAGTTAGTAATGGAACATGCTCGGGAAGTGGAGGCACAAGACACGTAGTCTTATTGAACCAAGAATGTTACGAATTTTTCAGATTTTATTCATAGCGGTTGGTTATGCTGAGTTCAGGAAAGAAGAGACGTAGGAGAGTAACCGCGATGAAAAAGATGATGATGCTCAGTTTGGCCGCAATCACGATGGGGAGCGCTTATGCGATGCCCACCGACGGCGAGCACTCCTACAGCATGCAAGGTCCGGCCACCCACGTCCGCGTGGTCAGCCGCAATCGCAACATCCCCGCCCCTTCTTCCTGGACGCCTCCGGAGCGTATCCCGAGCCCCCGCGTGACCTATGTCAAGCGCGACCAGCCCAAGCGCCTTGGTGGCGGCTTCAGCAGCCCGTCTTTTAGCGCTCCAGCTTTTAGCAGCCCGGCTTTCAGCGCTCCAGCTTTTAGCTCTCCAGCTTTTAGCAGCCCGAGTTCTAGCAGCCCGAGTTTCAGCAGCCCTGGCTTCAGCAGTCCGGGCACTTCTAGCCCCGCTTCCTCCAGCCCTAGCTTCAGCAACCCGTCTTTCTCCTCCCCCGGCTTTTCCAACTAAACCAACAAATTCCAGAAGGGCCGAACTAGAAAGTCGGCCCTTTTTTCGTTTTTAGAACCGGGTCCACAAGGCCTGGGGCAAGACCTCAAACAGTACCGGCGTAGGGCCCAGCAGGTCCCCATCGATCTGCACCAGACTGGGCGGCTCGGTTTCGATCCAACAGCGCTGTCCCTGGAGATAGCGCACCTCAGCCAGGCCCAGATGGGCTCCGGTGGCCGTGGCCACAATCTGGTGAATCATGCCGGGAAGGTCGGCGCGCGGCCAGACAATCACGTCCAGCAAACCATCGTGCATCGAAGCGCGCGGCGCCGGCCGCAGTCCTCCCCCATAGGTGGCAATATTAGAAACGACGATCTGCCAAAAAGGAAGCTTCAGAGGCGGACCGTCGTCGATTTGCACCGTGGCCGTGCGCGCCACTTCCTGGTATTTGAACATCTGCTCAAAGCCCGTCATGACGTAGGCCATGGCTCCTAAGCGCGCCTTGGCGTCGGGCTGAACCTTGTCCACCACCAGGGCATCAAAGCCGACACCGGCAAAACATAGATAGTGACGATTGCCGGCCCGGATCACGTCGGCGCGCCGGGCCGGCGCTTCTTTCAAGTAGGCGGCCGCCTTCTCCAAAGAGGTCGGGACGTGGCGCTCCTTAGCCAGCACATTCTCCGTGCCGGCCGGCAAAATGCCCAGGTGCACCGAGGAGCCCACCAGCCCGTTGACCACCTCGTTAATGGTGCCATCCCCCCCCACGGCGATCACCAGTTCGATTTTATCCGCTACCGCCTGGCGGGCGGCCAGGGTTGCGTCCCCTTCTCCCCGCGTCAGGTGCAACGCCGCTTCCGGAAACCAGCTCTGCACCATCCCCGGCAGGTCCTGGCTGCGCCAGCGTTGGCCTCGAGCCCCGGACATAGGGTTGACGATCAGCAGCGTTCTCATCGCCCCCCCCCTTCTGCACGCCTGGGGGAAAGTCTGCCGCCCCACCCGAAGATTTTACCGTGATCGACGTTCTTTTCCTCAGTCCCCCGCGCCGCTCGGATGGCTCCAACTACCTCTTCAACAACGCCACCCTGCAATTGGGCAGCTTCCTACGTCAGAACGGGTTGGAGGTTCGAGTTGAACCCCTGGTGGGAAGCGACTGGAAGGACCGCCTGGAAAGGGCGCTGACTTCCTGGAAACCGCGTTGGGCGGCCATCAGCTGCAAATGGTGGGACACCGTCTATGGTGCCACCGAAGTGGCCCGCTACATCCGCGAAAATCATCCCCAAGTAAAACTGGTCACCGGCGGTCAGACGGCCACTTCCTTTGCCGAGGAAATCGTGCACAAAACCCACTTCGACGCCGTCATCACGGGAGACGCCGAAGTACCTCTCACCCACCTGGTGCGGGGCGAACCCGACTGCAACGTGGTGCTGCGCCATGACGGCACCGTCAGCCGGCTGCCTCAAAAATATGTGCAACCCCGCAACGGAGGCGATCAGTTGCGCCTGCTGGCCGACCTGACCGAGATCGCACCCACCGAATTGCTCTATCACGCTGGCTTTACCGCTCCTTTTGTATGGACCGGCAAAGGTTGCCAAAGTACCTGTACCTATTGTTCGGGCAGTGCCTTTGGCCACAAGAAGCTTTTCGGCCGTACCGGTTTTCAATATCGTCCCATCGAGGATGTCATCTGGGACATGCAGGCCCTGGGACCGTGGACGAAACAGGCGGTTATGTTCGACTTTGACCCGGTCACCGATCCGGGGCGCGAAGATTACTACCTACAAATCGCTAAACAATTGCCACCCAAAAGCTTTCACGCCGCCTTTTACTGTTGGACCCTGCCCAGCCAGGAGTTCATCGCCCAGGTCAGCGAGAACTTCGCCAGTGCCATCATTTCTCTGGACGCCCAGACTTACAGCGAGCCCCTGCGCTATCGATTGGCCGCCAAAAGGCAAATCAAGCCCTTCTCCTCGGACAACGAATTGCTCTCGAGGCTGGAGTATCTGCGCCAATTCCCCAACCTTCACGGCATCGTCTACGGCATCATCGGACTTCAGGGGGAAACCGCCTACGACGTGGAGCGCGGCGAAAGCATGATGGCCTACATCCAGGACGCCTATCACGACGTGTTGCAGCCCAACGGTGTACACACCACCCCACTGAGCATCGAGCCCGATTCGCTGATGGACCGCAATCCCGAAAAATACGGGATGACCCGGGTGCGCCACGGCCTCGAGGACTATCTGGCCTTCACCAAGACGCAGTTCGAGTCGACCGGGGCGATTTTCGCCAGCGGCTACTCCGAAGACAAGCCCCATCCCTACGGTATCTTCCAGAGTCACGAGCATCCTGCCCGAGTCTTCAACGATTACAAGCGCATTCAGGAGCGCATCAACGACAAAGCTCAACGCTGGGATGCCGACAAAGCCGTGCGTAGCTTGCGCCTGGAGGAAAACCGCCTCTTCTTGCACCTGCACACCCGCAGTATCTTCCAGGATGACTGGCGCCTGATCGTATGGGCCGCCGCCGAAGCGCTTTCGCGCAACCTGCCCGAAGTGGTCATCGACACCACCCGGGCTCACGTACGCGTACCTCCGGCTCAGATCTTCCAGTTTGACGATCAATTCGCCTGGGCCGGGTCCCAATGGGAACAAATCCGCCAGGCCCGCGACAGCGGCCGCCTCAAAATCACCTACGAGATCGGTGCAACGACCGACCTCGGCTTCTTAGTGATGTAGGAAACTACCGGTTTCTCTTCTTTGGGGGTCCGCCGCCGAACATATTCCTCAACTGGGCTTCTTCGGCTTCGCGGGCGGCCCGGTCTTGATCCCAGACGCTGGCCAGCTTCTTCTTTTCGGCGGCGCCCTGGCTACGCTCGGCGGCGAAGAGGTCGGGGCCCCTGTCGACTTCTTCCTCGGCCGCTTTGTTCCAGGCGCTGGCCAGAGCATCTTTTTCCATGCGCAGCTCCTTTTGCGACTCACCGAAGATCGAACCCAGTTTGGCCTGCTTGGCCTCATGTTTGTCCATAGCTTTTTGCACCCAGTCGGCTGCGCCGGAATCTTCTACTTCCTTACGAGACGGAGGTTTGTGCGGGTCTGCCATAGCGAGCGCTCCTTTAAATCCAAGGTTCTAGGGGGGACTGCGTCCCCCTCAGGGAGGTTTCAGGGTTCTTTCAGTCACCCCTTGTAGTATCCATACAACCCACAGGACCCTTGAAAGAAGGATAGGACGATGAAACTCCAGTCAGTGAATAATTTCCAGGCCCCGATCACCACTCTGAACAAAAATGAGGCTCCCAAGCCCAACGGCGACACTCCGCCTCCGCCCGGACCTCAGGATGGTTTTAAGCCGACCGTTGGTCAGACCGCGATCCGCACGGGTATCGCCTGGGGTAACGCCACTGGAACCGTGGTGGGTGGTGCTGCTGGACTGGCTACCGTGACCGGTGCCCTCTACGCCGGCGTGCTCGGCGGCGCCATCGTCGGCACTCTGACCGGCGCGGGCTTCGGACCGGTGCTCAGCGCGGTCACCTCGCATGGCGCGCTCGACTTCGTCGGCCGCACCTTTGCCACCGCCGGTGTGATGGCCAAGGCCGGTATGGTTATCGGCGGCATCAGCGGCGCGGCCGGCGCCTGGCAAGTGGGTAACGGAATTGGCAACGCGGTAGGCAAGGCGGCCGGCTTCGTCCCCGGCGCCGCCGTCGGCGCGGTGCAAGGAGTCTGGGCCAAAGCGGAAAGCGCCGCCGGCGGCGACGGCCCGCCGCGCATCCAGAAGGAAGAAAAACCCAACATCCTCAAGACCAACTTCACCGACCTCAACAACATGAGCGGCGGAATGAAACTTTACTCCTCGGTGTTGGGCGGCGTCGGTATGCTCAGCGGCGCGGTCGGCGGTTTCACACTGGGCGCCTCGGTCGCCTCGGCCGGTAGCCTGGTCAATGGTCTGCTGGCCAGCAACGTCAGTCTTTCCACTATCGGCGCGGCCGGCGTGGCTGGCGGCATCATCGGCGGCGCGCTCTTCGCGGCGGTTGGCGGACTGGGTGGTTTCACCGCCGCCAAAGCCTCCAAGAAACTTTGGGATCACACCGGCGGCAAACTGCTGGGAATGGCGCAAGGCGACCATGAATCGCAGAACGCCAAAGGCAAACGCCTGGAAGAGAAAAAGGCGGCGCTGGACGCCCGCGAAGACAGCCTTAAGGCCGATGCCCTCAGCAAACGTGAATTCTACCGCGGCGAAACCAAGAAGCTGGATGAACGGGAAGCCGGCATCGCCGCCGCCGAAGCCGACGTCAAGGGTCGCCTCGACGAAATCAACGGAAAAATCGAGGCCGGTGGCCAGGCCCAATACAAGGACAAGGCCTCCAAGCCCGACGCTCAGACCGGTGAAAGCCTGGTCAATTGGAACGCGCGTCTGGAGACCAAAGACAAGGAACTCAAACAATTCGAAAGTCAGCTCAAAACCAAAGAGGCCGGGCTGGATACTCAGATCACCAGGGAATCCGACGCCAAGTTCGCCAAGGACCGTGTGCCCGTCGAGCAACGCTACGACGGTCTGCAGGGCGAGCTGAACGCCAAGGAAACCGACCTGAACAACCGCAAAAACTCGATTGACTCGCGGATTCAGGAGCAGACCAACCAGCAGGTCAACGCTCAAAAGCCCGGCCTGCAAAACGACCTGCGTTACGCCCAACAAGAGCGCGACCGCGCCCAGCAGGACGCTAACCAGGCCAACAACGAGAAGGGCAATGCCGCCAGCCAGCTGTCGTCCGCTCAAAGCCAGCTCAACTCGGCTCGTCAGGAAGTCCGCAGGAATCAGGATCGCGTCAACAACCTCAACAGCGCCATTCGCGATCTGAGCAACCAGAAGGACAACCTGAACGCCGAACACCACCAGGCCGACGCCACCCACGACAAGCTGCAAGCCGACCTGAACGCCTGCCGTAACTCGTAATCGTCGAAAAAAGGACCCGCCGTATAGCGGGTCCTTTTTTTCTTGGCTGGAAAACCACCCGGTGAAGACATGGCTGCTCCTGTTGCTCCTTGGCTGTCTGGCCTGGGCCGATCCGATCACGGTGACCCTGCACTCCGAGCCGGAGGGAGCCACTATTTATGACTATACGGGCAACGCCGTGGGCCAGACCGGCAAGCCCTGCCGCCTGGACGGGAAGACGACGGAATTGACCTTGATTCTGGAGGGCTACCGGCCTGAACCCGTCTACGTCCCGGTCAATAAGCTAACAGCTCTTCAGGGAAAGATCTTTCGCCTCGAGCCCAAGAGCCGGTGGACGGCCCTGGCTTACTGGTGTAAAACCCACCCCGCCGAACTCTCCGTAGCCGGCCTGGCGGCCCTGGGGCTGGCCATCCTGGCCCGACGACGACAAAGCCTGGTGCAACGGCAATTGCAACGCGCCAGTCTCATGAAAGAGGGCGGCCCGGAAGATTCGCTGCTCATGGAAACGGTCGGCCGGTACCTGCTCACGGAAGTGGTGGGCAAAGGTGGCATGGCCACCGTCTACCGGGGTGTCCCGGCGGACACGCTGGACAAATCCCAGTCGGTAGCCGTCAAGGTCATCCGCGCTCCAGACGCCCAGGAATGGGAGCGCTTTCGCCGCGAAATCGACATCTGCCGCAATCTGCGCCACGCTCACATCGTGACGCTGTTGGATTACGGCCACCACCAGCAAATGCTCTACCTGGTACTGGAACTGATCGAAGGACCGACGTTGCGCGAGGTTCTGCGTGACCGCCAGTTGCCGGCCGCCGAAGCCTGGAGCATTCTGGAACCCTTGCTGGGAGCGGTTGCCTACGCTCACCAGAACGGCGTGGTGCACCGCGATCTCAAGCCGGAGAACATCATGTTCAGCCCGAAGCTCAAAGTCATGGACTTCGGCCTGGCCAAAAGCACAGACTCGCAAAAACTTACGGCCACCGGCACCATCATGGGAACGCCCCTCTACATGGCTCCGGAACAAATCGAGGGCGGCAACCTGCATCCAGCCACCGACCAGTATGCGCTGGGAGCTATGATTTTCGAGATCCTCAGCGGGCGTCCGCCCTTTCAAGATCCTGACGTGGTGCAGTTAATCTACAGCCACCTGCAGACCGCCCCGCCCCGCCTGAGTGACTTCCGTCCTGACCTTGCCGGACTTGACGAAGTACTCTACCAGATGATGGCCAAAGATCCGGCCCGGCGTTACCCCAGTCTGGTGGAGGCGAGCGAGCAGCTTCGCCTTCACCTGCAGTCGTGACGCCCTACGAACAGGCCGCCGCAAGCCTGCGCCAGGAGTTGCAGGCGGAGCGGGTGGTAGTGCTCGAGCGGGAAAACGGAGAATGGAGGAGCCGGGCCGCGCTGGGCATCAGCATTACGCGCCTGCAGGAGGCCTCCATCAGCCTCTCGTTGATCGAAGAGGTGGCCCGCTCCGGGTTGGCGCGCATCGAAGCCGACGTGCAGGAAACCAGTCTCAACCAGAGGCTGAGTGTCATGATGGGCGGCCTGCAGTCTTGCGCCTGTTTGCCCTGGTGGAACCCGGGGGGCCAACTGGCTGGGGTCCTCTATGCCGACTGCACCCGCCGCTCCAATTTCTTTTCCCCCAAGAACGTCACGGCGGCGCAGCGGCTGGCCCGGCGTCTCGAAGAGGAGATCTTTGGAAGCGTCACCGGCCAGTCGCAGGAGCAAGTGCCGCGCACTTTCCGGCAGCCGGAAAAGAAGCTCGAGGCGGAGGTGGCCCAGCCGCGGAAGGCGCCGGAACGCGCCCTCTGGTTGCGCAGCCTGGCCGTGATGTTGGAAGCCGGACTGCCGTTGCTACGAGCTCTGCATGTTTTGATGAAAACCAGTGCCCAGCCCCAGATCCTGGAACATTTGTGCCGCCAGGTGGAAGAGGGAGCGGCTCTGCATCGGGCTTTCGCGGCCAGCGGTGCTTTCAGCAAATCCCAGGTGCAGTTGGTCAAAGCCGGAGAGCTCTCGGGCGCGCTGGTGGTGGTACTGCGCCGGTTGGCCGATCATGAAGACCAGCTCCAGGAGCATCGCCAGCGCCTGGCGGCGGCGCTGGTCTACCCGGCCGTGGTGGGCCTGCTGGCGCTGATCATGCTGAGCTGGCTGATTCCCTCGGTGCTCGGCGGCCAGCTCGAGATTTTGCAGCGTTCCGGCCAGGCTCTGCCGCTGCTGACCCGACTGCTCATGCTGGCGCCCTATCTGGTGTGGTTGCTGCTACCGGTGGCCTGGCTTCTGAAAAAAGTCCCTCAACGCCTATGGTTCCGGGCGCCGGCTCTCGGTGGCCTGTTGCGCAGCAGTTCCACCTGGAAGTTCTGCGAAACTTTGGCACTGATTTATGAAGCGGGTCTTCCCCTGCCCGAAGCCCTCAGCCAGGCCGGACAGGCGGCGCAAAATCCCGATCTACATCCAGATCGGGTCATCAATCTGGTGCTGGGGGGCGCCACCCTGGCTGAAGCTCTACGATTGGAAGGCGGACTCCCGCCCCTGGTGGTGGAAACCATTCGAGTGGGAGAAGAAACGGGAACCGTTCCAGCCATGCTGCGTCACGCGGGCAAGATGGCCAGGCTCGACTTCGATTCGGCCCTGGATGGTTGGAGCAAAATGCTGGAACCCATCTTGCTGGGGGGAGCCGGCCTACTGGTGGCTCTAGTATTGGTGGGCACACTATTGCCCACCATGGGAATGCTCGATCAGCTATGAAAGCCTTCACTCTGCTGGAAACCCTGATCAGCGCCAGTTTGATGCTCCTGCTGGCAGGTCTGCTGGCCTACCTGGGAGCAGCCATGCAGCGCCCCAGCCACAAAGCCCATCAGCTCATGCAGCTCGATCAAACGGCCCTGGTGCTGGAGCGCCGTTTGCAACAGGATGTCAGCCGGGTGGCCAAAGTCGATCTGCGACTGCAGCCTTCCCTGGGCATATCGATGCAGCCGTTGCTGGGAGTAGACCAGACCTCTCAGCAAATCTGGTCGGAGGTCTGGGTCATGTACCGCTGGAGCGATCAGAAGTTGCTGCGCTGGGAATCACGCGATCCAGATCTAAATCGACCTGTTGCAACCCAACTTTTGGCTCAGGGACTGGCCCGCTTCGAATGGAGCAGTCTGCCTCAAGGCTGCGTACGGGTGGATTACATTCTGCAGAACGAGTATCAGCTGCAGCGCAGTCTGTGCCTGTGGATGCGGAACGCCCGACTGTGAAGCGCGGTCTGACGTTGGTGGAGGTGATCGTTTCACTAGCCCTGCTGGTCAGCGTCAGTGTTTTCCTGCTCAACCTCTTTCCTACCGCCATGACCACCCTGCGCAGCGTGCAGCGCGCGGAAGAGTTTGATGCGCGCGCCCGCTCGCTATTGGAGCTTTACGCTTGCGAAAACTGGCCGGTAGGCAAGGTTCAAGCGGTGCAGGCTCGTTGGCGCGAACTTCCCGTGAGCGGGGAGGTCCAGGTGCTGGCCTACGCCGACTCCGATCCGAAACTGCTGGTGCTGTTACGCCTGCAGCTCCAGTGGGAAAAAGGCGAGCTGGTGCGCGAGACCCTGGTGCAGAGGCTGAATCGATGAAGCGGCGCGGCATGTCGCTGGGCACGGTGCTGATCGTCATCAGCCTGCTGGCCGCTCTGGGCCTGGCCCTGGCCGGGGGTGTGATCGCCGAACATACTTTGCTAGCGCGCGCCCGGCAGCGCCGCGCCGCTCTGAACGTGGCCCGCTCGCTGGCCAGCCTGGTGATCGAGCGCATCTACCACGACACCAAGTTGGGCCAGCCCGGCCAGGCCACCCGTCCCTTCCAATTGACCCTGGAGGGTGATTGCACGGCTCGCCTCAGCTTTGACGACGGGGAATCCTGCAACAATTTGGAGAATCCTCAGAGCGTGGTGGACTCTCGGGGCGAGGTAGTCCCCCCTAACGGAGTGCGCCTCTACTCGGTGGGAACATGCCGGGGAGTCCGCCAGACCGTAACCGTCACGCTGGTGGTGCCCCCCTTCCCCTGGGCGGTGGCCAGCGGCGGCAAGCTGCGCACGGACGGGTTGGAGATCGGCAAGCTCGATTCCGCTCCCGATCATCTCGACAATCTCCAACTTCAGCCGGCCGACGTGGTGGCCAATGACGATGTCACCCTGGGGCCCAGGACCCACATTTCCGGAGACCTGCAGACGGCCGGGCAGGTCCAGCGCTCCCTGGTTCAGCCCGAAACCATCGTGGTGGAAGGCGAAACCCGCGTGGGCAGCAACCCGGTAACCATTCCGCTCCTGCAGATGGACAAATTCGATCCCCAGCGCCTGGGACTGGCCAGCGCCACCGTAGCTCCCGGCCCCAATCACTGGGACGACCCTCTGAGCGGCGCTTTTCGTGGTCAGGGCCTGGTGCGCGTGCAAGGCGACCTGGCGCTGGACGGCGGCCTGCTTTATGTGGATGGAGATCTGGAAGTGAGCGGCAAGATCACCGGCAAGGGCATGGTGGTCAGCACCGGCAAGCTGGAAGTCAACCAGGCCAGTCAACTCGAGGGCAGCGATTCCCTGGCACTGCTCAGCCAGGGCGACATGAAGCTGCGCGGCAGCAACCCGGACCATTCCCAGGTGAGTGGTCTGGTCTACTCGGGCGGGACTTTTGAAGCCCACTCCTTGAGCGTGCTGGGCACGCTGGTGACACAGAAAGACTCCAGTTTCCAGGATTCTCGCCTGGTTTCCTTGCCCTCCAGCAGCCAAGTTACGGTGCAGCTGGCTCCTCCGGACAACGTACTCTGGATCCGGCTGAGCCCCGAGGGTCTGGACAAATGGACTACGCAATCACCCGAAGACCCGAATCCTCCTTCAGCCTACGTCAGCATCGTCAAGTATCTGCTGAATGGTACCAGCCGCTACCATGTGCGTATCTATGATGCCTCCGGGACGCAAACTTATGAACACCCCCGAGTCGACGACCTGGGGGAGCTGCTGGGGAACGTTTTCCCTCCGAAAACCGGCACCTGGGCGGTCCCTGATGTGCCGTTCGCGCCCGTTCGCCGCATCAAAAAGGGACTACTCGGCGACCCTGCGCACACAGGCTCCGATCTGAATCCCGGCCAGCCCGGAAGCTCGGGGCCGACGGGTCCGACAGTGGAAGTCGACCTGAACAGCGTCCTCAAGCTGGAAGACCGCATTCGTCTGTGTAGCTGGCTGGAAAATTAGACGCCTTCAAACCGATCCGATAAGTTCACTCGGCGTTTACCGGATTATACGTCCTTTTAACGCACGTGACCTAAGCTCAAGTTGTGGATATCCAGCAGACGCGACTCCTGAGTCACACCGCCAAGCTTACGGGCGCGCGCTTTCGGGCCGTAATTTCCGAGCGCGACCGTATCGTCATGCCGCGCAATGCCGCCGCCTTCGCCGAGGGTATTGAAGAGCACAGAGCGGTGGAACTTCAAATGCCGCGTAGCCGCGAGTGGACCCGGGTCACCTCGGGTGAGCAGTTGCTCAGGCTGGTGGAGACGGCCTGGGACACCGGCTACCAGGCCGCCCAGGCCTTGTTGCCGCCGGTGGCGGGGGCGGCCATGCTTTTGTCCGATGCCGGCGGCCAGATCCGTAATTTGCTGCTGCAGTGCCCGGACTTGCATTTTGCTCAGACCATCGCGCCGGTGTGGAGTCAATTGGCCGAACATACCTCCCCGGAGACACAACTGACGGTGGCCGTGCCGGCTGGAGCAACCGGCGACAGCGCGCGGGACTATTTAAACGAGCACGTGGCCAGGCCTGAGAAGCTCCAGTTCCTCACCGTGGAGGGCGGCGAGCACTGGTTGAGCCAGTGGTCCCGTGATTCGGTGTTGCCGCTACGCACCGCCCAGGGCGAGGAAATGCTGGGGGTGCCCAACCGGCTTCACTGGGCGTCGGCCAATCGCAATCCGGAAGGTGAGACCATGGACACGGTGGTACCGTATCTGCTGGCCCAGCAGGGGCGTACTCAGAAAGTCAGTCCGCTGCCCTGGATCAGCCTGGACGGCGGCAATGTGGTCAACAATGGGAGCACCGCCTTTGTCGGCGAGGACTCGCTGCACAACACCGGCAAACTTCTCGAAGAAACCGGTTGCGAACAGCCGGCTCAAGAAGTGCTCTGCCACGTGTTGGGCAAACCGGTGGTTGTATTACCCCAAATGACTTTTCACATCGACCTGGCCTGCACACCCTTGGGTGAAAAGACGATGCTGGTGGCCGACCCGGCTTTAGGTCAAAAACTACTCCAGGCGGTCCCCGTGGCTGAGCAGGCGGCTCTGGAAAGGGAAATGGCCCGAGCCGCGAATTTACCGGAAGAATCCTTGCTGGCCGGCTATCTGGCGCAGCCAATCGACCCCCAGTCCTTCAATCAAGCCGCCGAGCAACTGCGCCAGGAAGGCTACCAGGTCGTGCGGGTTCCCTTTTTAGGAGCCCCGGCCTATGACCAACCTGTGCTTTCCTACAACAATGTGCTGGTCGAGGAATATGGCGACAGAAAGCAAGTGTTTCTGCCGCAGTATGGTTGCGGGCCACTCGATAGAGCGGCCCGCCGATGTTATGAAGAACTGGGCTACACCGTTGTGCCCGTGGACATGGCTGAGATCAGCCGCAAGCAGGGAGCCCTGCGCTGCTCAGCCTTGCCCATTTCTCGCGACCTGACTTAAAGTCAGTCGATGGACATCGATCGTTACGTTCAAGGTTTGAGCGAAGAAGGTCATGGCTCGGCCGGCCGTTCACCATCGATTTGGATCGGGCCGCCACGCGGCTGAAATCAAGCTGCACTTTGAAGACGACCAGTGGTTCTTGGGCCACGACGGCGGCAGCGTTGGTCGTTTAAGCCTGTTGGACGGGCCGGGCAAAGAGGGCCTCAAAAAGCAGATGGCGCTCTGTCTGCGCGGGCCTCGCCGAGGTGACTCACTACGATGGTCTGGCTCGCTCATTGAGCATACCGGGAGAAGGGGTCTGGAAGGACCTGATCGAGTGCCCCTGGGGCGAGGACGAAGGCACACTGCTGATCGGCCGCTGGAAAGGGGTGCAAACGCCGAGTCCCAGGCGCATCGGCCGCTTTCGTGAAGCTTTTCACCTGGCCCCCGCGCGCATCTGGTGAAACCGCGAGTTGATCCATGATCCGACCGAGGGGGATCGGTGCGTGCCCAGCTGGCTCTGACGAGCAGCCGGCCAGTTCCCAGTGGAAGCTGACTCCGGCCCAAGTTTGCACCTGGGAGGCCGAGGCGGTCGTCCGGCAGCGGGATGCCGTGGACTGGAGCCAACTGCACCAGGCGTGCCCTGCCTGCCCCTGGGGTATGGTGACCTTGTCCGCAGACATCGGGTTACACAATCCGCCCGGTGCACTTTGGCGTCGAGATCGAAGAGCTTGAAATCAGCCTGCGGACTGCAACTGGATGCGAGCGGCTGCCAGGCAAAAGCGCTGTCAGCAGGTAGGCCGGGCTTATCAAGTTTTGTACAGGTTTTGCGCACCGCTCCTCAACTGAATATCGCTCGAGTTTTCAAGGGTTACTAGCAGGCTCCGCAGAACGGTGCGGCCGTGAGCCAGCTCCTGCAGGAACTGCTGGATGATTACGCCGCCGACGGGGAATGGCATTCGACGGGCCGTTTTACCATTGATGACGCGCGTGCCCGTGACGTTTTGGTCCGTTTCCAGAGCAACAATCCAGGCCTCTTTTTATTGCATTGGGTGCGCTTCGCCAACCTGTGCGGTGCCAGACACACGCAAATCAGTTGGCAAGACGGCCAGCTCAGTCTCGGCCACGACGGTGAATGGCCCACCTTTTCCAGTTGGAGCACGCTGTGGGGCGGGGAGCACCCGCGAGAACGGGCTCTGGCCTACTGTCTGTGGAATGCGATGCGCGTCAACTTCGACGAAGCCCGCCTGTACTCGCCGGAAGACTGTCTGATTCTCGACTCGGCCCTGGAGGCTCGTATGGAGCCACAGCCCGGGGATTTCCGACTGGTGCTCTCCAAGCCCAAAAAGAACACGGTCTGGGAAGAGTATCGCGGCATGCTGACCGAGCGTTGCGCCTTCAGTCCCTCGCTCATCACTTTCCTGGAGCGTGAACTCGAGCCGGCACCCGGCGTGGCCTCGTCTTTTCACAGCATTTTCCGCGGCTGTGAGCTCACCCGCGAGCCGCGCTGGCCCCGGCCGGTGGGAGCCGGCGAAACCTTGCCGCAGATGGTGCGCTCGCCCTATATGGCTTCGGTCTTTATCGGAATGCGCGACGAACGGCAGGGGCTCTATGTGGTGCTCGACGGCGTCTCCTATCCAACCAGCGCTCCCAAGGGTTTGCCCAGGCTCTATATCGTGCTCTCGGCCAACGAACTGGTGCTGGACCTTTCCGGTGAGCGCCTGGTGCACACCCGCACCTTTGCCAGCCTGCGCGAATGGTTGGAACGCGACCTGGACAGTTTTTTCCGCCTGATGATTCGCGACCTGGACAACGCTCCAGCCGGTCTGGTGCCCTACCTGGAAGCCTTTATCAGCGTCCGCCTGCGCGCCAAGGATTTTACCGGCGCCTACCAGATCTGTCGCTGGGTCTTGCGCAAGATCGGCGCCGGTTCAGCCGTGCTTTTGGAGGACTGGCAAAAAGATCGCTTTCTCAACGACTGGCAGCGAGCCGCCTTTCTCTACCGATTCGCCTTGATCAGTCTGCTGATGAAGGATGCCAGCGGCGGCCGGCACCTGGGCGAGCAAGCCGAAAAAGTTTGGCAGGAGGCAGATCTCAACGAACCGCGCTGGCTGCCCAAGGCGGATGTTCCTGAGGGCCACCTGAGCCGGGTTGAAAAGCTGAATCTGAGCCGGCTGGCCGTGGAAGAGCAGACGCTCGAAGATGGCGCCGACCGGGTACGTAAAATGCTCGAAGAACAGGCCGAACAGTTTCGCGAGCAAGACCGCTGGAGTCTGGTGCTCTATTGCCACCGCTGGTTGTTGGAACTGGACCAGAGCACTTTGAGCCGCGGTGGGGAACCCAAGGCGGGCCGGCGCGGCATGGCCATTCGCCGCGCCCTGGTCGGCATCGCCATGATTCGCCATTTGCGCCAGAAAGCCACTCCTCTCAACCAGGATTGGTACGAAGCCCAGGTCTACCTCAATCAGGCCCTGACCGGCTGGCGCGGCCAACTGGACCGCCAGGTGGCCGTTCCCGAGGAAGACCGCGGCACGCTGCTGGAGATTCTCGACGCCCTTATTCATATCCACCTGGCCCTGGGTCAGAACGAGGGCGCTCGCCGGCTGATGGAAGTCTGGTTGGAGGAGCAGGGGGAGGCCCCTAACCTTTATCTGGACCAATGTCTGGAGCATCTGCAGCGCTTGAAGAAAATGCTGAATCCGGCGGACAAAGCGCTGCACACCCAGTTGGATTTGCGTACCAGCAAAGTCAAACAGGCCCTCAAAGAAGCGCGCCCCAGCACGCTCGACCTTTTCACCCGTTTTTTTCGCCGCGGTCGCAGTTAGACAGCCGGGTTCTAGAAAAGGGCACGCTTCGGCGGTACGCGAAGGGCGGCCCAAACGAGAAACTGTTGCTGGAGGCAAGATGGCGACCGAAACCCAAACAGAAACTGGACATCTATTGGTCTTTACCATCAAGGCGGTGCTGGAAAAGCGCGCTCCTAAGGAGCAGTTGGCCAAGGTCCTGGAATCGAGTCGCAAGGGCCTGGACGAGCAAATCAACGACTTTCAGACCACCGTGCAAGAAATGTCTCCGGAAATGCGCGAGAAAGTGGCCACCCTGGTCCAGGGCGCTGAAGAGGTCTTCGGCTTCCTGGAAACCGCCCTGCAAGAGATCGCCACCTATCTGGAAAACGACGACGAGAACCTGCTTTTCAACGCCGGCTCGGTGATCCGCCGCGGCACCGACCAGTTAAACTACATCTTCGACGAAATGCGCAATTTCGTGCTGGCCGTCAGCGGCCCGACGGCCATCCCCAACCTCAACCTCATGATTCGCGCCCACGAGGTCTTCGTGCCGGAGAAAGATGCCAAGGGCGAGCGACTTAAGGAGTTCTGCCACGCCGAACGGCTCATGGCGCTGCAATCCCTGGATAGCCTGGAAACCTCGGAACAAACCCCCGAGCTGGCCGCGCTCAAAGACGTCTGGGACAGCCACCTGCGTTGCATGAACCGCATGTTCGCGGCCATCGAAAAGGGCGACAAAGCCACCGTCAATAAAGAGATGGAGAACGCCAAGATCAGCTTCACCCGTCTCAACGAGCGCATTCCCGGCGCCGTTCTGTCGCA
Organism: Vulcanimicrobiota bacterium; assembly: GCA_019637395.1. Taxonomy (GTDB): domain Bacteria; phylum Vulcanimicrobiota; class Xenobia; order Xenobiales; family JADMJV01; genus JADMJV01. The sequence goes on along the minus strand of JAHBVR010000004.1, from coordinate 242,990 downwards.
ACGGGCCGATGGTCCCACCCCCTCCGAGCAGGTCAACCTGGCCCTCAGTCTCTCTAAGGATGTGGGCGCGCAGGTTCTGGGCGATGGTCCTCTGGTGGAAGTGCTGGCCGGTATTCACACCTCTTCGGAGGAACTGGCGGCCGGCCTCGATCAACTGCTGGAAGCCGGCGTGGAGTCGGTAATGCTGCGCGAAGCCATGGATCGCGCGCTGCAAGCACTGGACTATCAGCAAGAAGCACTGGCCGAATTCGCGGAATTCTTCACCAGCCGCCTGGACGTCACGTTGCGTTCGGCCCGCCGCAAACTGGAAGAATCCAGCATTCAACTTTCGGCCGCGCTGGACAACCTCAGCGAACTCTCGGAACGCGAGGGCAAAGTGGCCTGCATGCGTTGCGGTCACTTCAATCCCGGTGGTCGCAACAACTGCGAAAAGTGCAACATGCCGCTGCCCAACCTGGGTCAAAGCGGCGGTTCGACTTTCGAACACAGCGAGGAGGGAGTCGGCGAGCCGGCCCTCAATCCCGAGCAACCAATTCTTACCAGCAATCTGGTTCGTCTCTACACGGCCGTCAACCAGATTTTCGACGGCACCATCGACGGCGATAAGTTCCTCTCGGAAGTGGAGTGGTTCCAGGGCGTCATCGACAAGAACTCCGAGTACGACATCGAGGAACCCAATTGGGAGGCTCTATCGGAAGAAGAACGGGCCGAGGAAGAAGAAGGCTTTAAGGCCATGGAAGAGGCCCAGGAGCTTTTCAACACCGGTGTCACCGAGATGAACGAAGCTCTCGAGCGCATGCGCGGCTACCTGGAATCGGAGGCCCGTGAAGACCTGGAGGAAGCTCTACGCATGATGGACGCGGGTGCCCGCAAAGTGGCCGCCGTCGGCAATGCCTCCAAGCAGAAGCGAAAGTGACCTCCAGACGCCAATTCCTGGGGGGATTGGCGGCCACTGCCCTGGTGACGGCGGCCGGCGCCCAGGCAGTTCCACGCCTTTCGCTCCAGGGCACGGCCGTGCAGGGCTATCCGCTTTTCGTGTCCCTGTCGGGCCCTGTCGACAGCCCCCAGGTAGAGTGGCAGGGCAAAGCCTACAAGATGATCAAAGCTGAGGGTGAAGAGCGCTGGCGGGCGGTCATTCCCATCGATATCGACTGTCCCGGCAGCGCCAGCTTGAAGGTGGCGGGACTGGAACGGCTGGTATCGGTGAAGCGGCGTAACTATGGCATGCAATACTTGAGTATCAGCCCCGGTACGCTGGCCAGCTACGATGACCCTCAGAACAAAGCCGATGACGTGGCTATTCTGAACGCCATCCAGCGCGTAGATGACCCCCAGTTCTGGAAAGGCAACTGGAAATTACCCTGCCAGGCCCCCGAGTCGACCGGCTTCGGCCAGAAACGGCTCTACAACGGCTGGAAAAAGGGCTGGCACAAAGGACTCGATCTGGCGGGCTGGGAGGGCCAGGCCATCACCGCCCCCGCCGCCGGCCGGGTCATTCATCGCGCCCGCGGCATTGTCAACGGCAACACGCTGGTGCTCAGTCACGGCCTGGGGGTTTTCTCCAGCTACTTTCACATGAGCGACTTCGCGGTCGGTTCAGGGGAAACGGTGGAGCAAGGACAGCCGATCGGCTCGGTGGGCGGCACCGGCGGTTTTGCTCCCCATCTGCACTGGGAGACCCGTTGCTACGGCGCACCTGTCTTTCCCAAGGCCTTTCTGCAGCTTCCCGCCGACTGGCGGTAAGCGGTGCGGGCCTTTTTCGTGGTGCCCGATCTGGCTCGGGCCCGGGCCTTTTATGATGTCCTTTTCCAGGTCCCCGGCCAGTTGAAGCCGGGCCGGCTGGCCTACCTGGTGGAGGGATTCAAGCTGGATTTTTATGTGCTGACGCCGGAGCAATCGGCGGAATTTCAGCTGAAGCCTGGACCTGCCCAAGGTTGTGGACTGTGCCTGGCCTACGCCGGAGACCTGCCAGCCTTGGAGCAGGCCGGAGGATGCTGGTTGAGACCGATGGGCCTGACCGAATGGGGGGCTCAAGTCGGCCATCTGCAGGATCCCTTCGGCTTTCGTTGGGAACTATGCCGGGAATCCGAGAAAACGCTCTAGCAATTCCTCGGCCCGCCCCCGCCAGCATTCCTCGCAATGGGTGGAAAGAGGCGTTACCTCCGGATTGATCTCGATCAGCCGGGCGCGGCCCCGGGCGCGCAGAGGCATCTCGCAAGCCGGCTGCACCGTGGAGGAAGTGCCTAGCAGCACCAGAGTGTCGCACTCTTCCAACCAGGCGAAGACCTGCTCCAAGACTTGTGTATCCAGCTCCTCCCCCGTCCAGATCAGCTTGCCTTCTTCAAAGCCGTTGCCGTGAAGTTCCAGCACCCGGCAACCGGCGCGTTGCAACAGTCGATCCTGATTAAGCGTGACAATTCGGATGTTGGGATGATGCTGCTGAAGTTTCTGAAGAATCTCGTGTCCGCGGTTGGGCTGACAGGCCAGCACCTGCTCACGCCACCGCACCAACTCGAGCCGATACTCCGCCTGATTCAGAAGAAAGCGACGCCGGTCACAGGCCGGCGGATTGGGCACCCCGCTGGCCTGACTGAGTCCGGCGCCGACCCAAAAAAGCAGGTTCATTCCGATCTTTTCTAGCCGCTTCCGGGTGGACCCTGGTGAGCCCAGTCGCTGCGCACCCAACCGGCCAGATGCAACAATCCCATGCTGACGGCTCCAAACAGAAAGCCGCCCACATGGGCGGCATAACCAATGGGACTGGTCACTCCGTGCACCACCTGAAAAAGGTGGCTCTGACTTTGCTCAAAGAACCAGAAACCGATAGCGACCAGAGCCGGCAGTTTGAAGGAAAAAAGCATGATCGGCGGGAGCAGCCAGACAAAACAACCAATGCGGATACGGCTTTCAGGAAAAAGATACAGATAGGCACCCATGACCGCGGCGATGGCCCCGGAGGCTCCCACGCTGGGGATTTTGGCCGCCGACCCGCTCAGGAAGTGGTCGGAAAGCAAGCTGGAGACCAACCCCGCGCAGAGATAGAAAAGCAGGTAGCGGAAATGGCCAAGGCGGCCTTCCACGTTATCGCCGGTGATCCAGAGGAACCACATATTGCCGAGCAAGTGAGGCAGGCTGGCATGGAGAAACAGCGAGGTCAGCATGGTCAACGATAGCCCCTGGACGGCGCGATGGCCGTAGTGAAGAATCCACTGATTGCTCTGGCCCTGTTGGATTCCGGCCAGGAAAACGACCAGGTTCAGGGTAAGGAGAAGATGGGTAACCCAGGGAACGGCCTCACTGGAGGTATCGTCGTCGACGGGGATGAGCACCTTTTAGTGTTTGATCGTCTCTTTCGCCTGGTTCAGCCAGCCGCCCAGGGTGTTGCTCAGGTGGGTCATCCGGCGCCCGGTCCAGCGACTGGCCAGACGTACGGGCTGCATGGGCTTGGATTTCCAAACTCGGGAACTGAACTGCAGCGCCGGCTCGATCAAAGGTTTGACCCGTTTTTGTACCGCTTCTTCGGCTTTTTCGGCCCGGGCCGCCATGGGATAGAGCTTGGGGGAGGCCCAGGCGGTAAATTTATCCACCGCCGACTGGGTGCGCTTCCAGCGCTGCAGGAGAGGCAGAGCCGCGCCGGCCACCAGCAGGCCCACGCCGGGAGCCACCCCCAGACCGGTGGTGATCAGCCCCACTCCAGCCGCCGACAGCAAAGCGCCATGACCTTTGGCGGCTCGGAACGGGTCTTGCTCATCCTGTCCCTGCTTGATGCGCGAAAGTCCGCGGATGGCATTGAAACCGAGCGCGGTGACTCCCAGACTGGCCACCACGGCGGTAGGAGCGTGCAACAACGCGGCCGAGACGCTGGCGGAGGTGATCAGGTCGCGCCAGCCTTCCAGACGTGCGGCCCCCGTGGATGAATGCACCTGCTGGACTCCCCGCAAGCCCAACAAACCGGCTCCCACCGGGGCCAGCGCGGCCCCTCCGGACACCAATCCCATCGCCGCGAAAGTGGCCGTGGCCAGAGTCACTTCGGTGGCGCCCGAAAGCATCAGCTTGGGCTTGCCCTGGCGGGCTCCCTCCACGATCTGGGCCACGCCCACCACTCCCCCCAGGGCTCCGCCGGCCGCGCCCAATCCAGCGGTGACGTTGCGCAGGCCGGTGGTCAAGTGATGGCTGGCCACCTGGTCCACGGCCTTGATACTGCCCACCGCTCCGCGCCAGGCCTCAGGGCGAACCACGGTGACACCGGCCACCTCGATAGTTTTCTTGAGCGGCTCGACCACGTCGTCCTTGAGCTTCTTGGCCTCTTTTTCGCGCAGGATGGGCTTGGGCCTAATTTGCATCTCTGAAATATACCAACAAAGGGGGCTATTTCCTGCGCTGCGAAGGCGCCGGCCTGATGCAAGACTACCTCCATACGGCTGTGCGGGCCGCTCGTGGCGCCGGCCAAATCATCCTCTCCCGCTTTGGCGGAGAGCAGTTGAACGTGCGCCACAAAGGACGTATCGATCTGGTCACCGAGGTGGACCTGGCCTGCGAGAAAGAGCTGCGCTCGGTGATTTCGGGCGATTGGCCCGGGCATGCGATTCTAGGTGAAGAGGAAGGGCGTCAAGGCGAAAGCAAAGCCCTGTGGATCGTCGATCCCCTCGACGGAACCCGCAGCTTTGCCCACGGCTATCCCTTCGTGTGCGTCTCCGTGGCTCTCGAGATCGAGGGCCGCCTGGAAGTGGGCGTAGTCTATGACCCGCTACGCGACGAGTTATTTCACGCGCTGCGCGGGCAGGGAGCTTACTTGAATGGCCGGCCTATCGGAGTGAGTGGCTGCCAGTCTCTGGAGCAGGCTTTGCTGGTGACCGGCTTCCCCTATCATCTGGCTGAATTTGACAGCAGTGCTTTATTCGGACTCTTTCGTGACTTCGTGATCGGCTCGGGCGGCATCCGCCGCGATGGCTCGGCGGCCCTCGATTTCTGCTACATCGCCTGCGGCAGACTCGATGGCTACTGGGAGTTTTTCTTGCATCCCTGGGATGCCGCGGCCGGATCCCTGATCGCTTCCGAAGCCGGGGCCTGTGTAACCAATCTGGGCGGAGGAGTTTACGATATTCGGGTGGCCGAGGTGCTTTGCTGCGCTCCCGCCATTCATTCCGCCATGATCCGCGTGGCCGCTGCCTACCTCGAAAATATGCGAGCCCTACTGCGGTAGCGCTTCCAGCAGACCGTCAACCTGCTGCAAAAACTGCTGAAGGGCTGTGTTGACGAAGTCCCACTGCTCATCTTTGATGGCTTGGGCCATCTGCTCTAAAGAGCCGATAGCGGCCTGGCTTCCTTGCAGCAGGCGCTCGCGAGCTTCCTCGGCCTGTTCCAACCCTTCGGGGATTTTCATTTTCTTGAAATCCTGAATGCCGCGTTCGAAGCGCTCACGCATCTGCTGGACTTCGCCCAGAACGACACCGGGCTGACGTGAGCCGCCCTGCAGGCCTTCCAGTGACTGCACCAGGCTTTGCACGTGCGAGGGCCAGGAAACTTCGCCCTGACCCATGGCCTCTTCCATGTCCGAAAGGCGGGGCAGCGGAGCCGAACAATGCCCGCAGCGTTGTGTGCCCAGGGGATTTTCTTTCGAGCATAAGGGACACTGAAGGCCCGGCTGCTCTTCCTCGAGGCGCTTGATGGTTGCGTAGTCCTCCATCAGCTTCTCGGCTCCGCCCATGCAGAGCTCCAAACCCGCGTCCAGGGTGTCTCCGTCCGCCGTGTCCAGGAAGGCGTCCACAGCTTGCAAACCCTCTCCGATCCCGGCCAGGCTGGCTTCCATAGAAGTGATCAGCTCGCGCCAACGCTGCCGGTCGTGAATCAGCGAGGGCACCTGGGGAATACTCAAAGCGGCGCGCTGGTGCAGTTGCCGGCTGGTTTCCAGGCGCTCGGCCAGATGCTCCTCACTGAGCTGTCCCTGGCGGTAGGCAACCGCTACCCGGCACAATTCGTGAATCCAGGGCAGCGGGGAGAAACGCGGTTGAGCTTCTTCCTCTTTCTTCATGGCGGCGAAGAGGGTGGTCAACTGGATCAGCTCCTGGCGGGCAGCATCCAGATGCAGGTTGGCCTCGGCTTCATCGGCGATGAGGCAGGCTTTGCAGGCCAGCTCGGCTTCGTCGCGGACTCCGTCGATGTGGCGGTAAACCAGCTGGCTCTGCGCCTCGAGGTGGTCCGAAGCCGGTTGAAAGTGCACCTGGTCACAGAAGTAAAAGAGCGCCTGACCGAGCACGCTATCAAGCTGCTGGTAGACCTTGCCCAGCTCTTGCTCGTCCGAGTGGCCCTCCAGAACTCCCTGGACGGCCAGCTGAAAATCATTGAAGGCCGGCAAATCGGTGACGTTCTCGGGGTTGGTGGAGAAAGAAATCATGGGTCTCCTTGGACACAAAGTGTTTACAAACTGGCATGATTTGGGACCTGGACTTTTCTCTCCTTTGGCTTGAAACTGGATCCCATGATGCAGATGTTTATGGGTGGCCCTCAGTTGATGATGGGCCAGCAAATGATGGGCATGGGTGGCCTGACGAGCTTCGCTAACCCTCTGCAAATGATGATGGTGCAGATGATGCAGCTCATGATGCAGATGATGGGCCAGATGAGCGGCCAGATGAACCCGCAGATGGCCTTCAACCAGGGCATGATGGACGGCATGAACGCCGCCCGCATGGGCAATATGCTGGGCAACAACTTCGGTTCGCCGCTGGGCGGTATGCCTTTTGGCGGAATGCCCATGGGCTTTCCGCAGGGAGGCTATCAAAACTTCGCACCTCCCGGCGGCGGAATAAATCCTGGTTTTGGACCGCAGCAGGCCAATCCCGGCGCCCAAATCCCCAACTTCGGACCCAGTCCCAGCAAGCCGGAGATCGGCCAGATGCTGGAAGCCGCCTGCGCCAAGTACGGCGTGCCGGTGGAAATCGCCAAGTCGGTGGCCTACAAGGAAAGCGGCTGGAACCCCCGGGCCAGCTCGTTTGACGGCGGCCATGGCAAAGGAATCATGCAAATCGACGACCGCTCTCACGCTTTCGCACGGGGTCCCGAAGTTTGGAACCCGGCTCAGAACATAGAATACGGCGTCAAGCTGCTGGCCGACAACTTCAAGCGCACCGGTAACTGGCGTGAAGCGGTGCGCCGCTACAACGGCTCCGGCCCCATGGCAGAGCGCTACGCCAACTCGGTCATGGGCATGACCCAGACCCGCCCCTGGCAAAAGTTCGGAGTGGCCTAAAAAGCCACGTAGCGGTCCCAGTTGCGCAATCCCAGTTCGGGGTCTTCATAGAGGAGAGCCAGCGGCCCTTCCAGACAGGCACGCAATTCGGGCGGGCCGTTGCGCAGTTCCAGCACGCGGGCGTGTTGGCTGAGGTCGCCTTCCAGGAAGAGAAACTGCAGGCCCTCGCACTCCGCCGCATAGGGGCTATGGCGAGCCCACTGACAATACTGCTCCAACCAGTGCCAGTTGCGGCGGGCGTCTTCGAGGCTGGGGTCATCTCTATGGATCAAAAGCGGCCTGTAGACCTCCTGAACCAGACGTTGGGCCGCGCAAACTTCGGACCAGGGACGCGCGCAGAATAGCTTGAGATGCTCAAAAAGTCGGTAACAGCGGGCCCAGCGGCGTTCCAAAGCCAGTTCGGCCAGCGCGCTGAGGAGCGGCAACTCCTCTTCCGAGGAGCTGCTGAGGTGAATGAACAGGCGCCGCAACGCTTCCCAGTGGGGAGCCATTTCTTTCAGGATCCGCCGGCTTATTGAGGTAGGACCCGAACAGGCGCGGATTTGGGTGAACAGCCAATCCTCGGGAAAGCCGGCCCAGTCACCGGCCATGTCCAGCAGGTTGGGCGCCACTACCGGGGCCACCTGATGCTGTAAGGTGGCCTTGATGCCTGCCCAGCTCATTTTGGAGCGGACCCCCGCCCAGGCCGTGCGTGGCAGCCAGTGGCGGGTCTCCGTATCCAGGAAGTGCTCGGAGAGGGCGACCCAGAGTTCCTCAGTAGGCGAATTCAAAGCCGGCCAATAGCCCGAAGTGGTCGCTCGGATAGCGATCATCCCAGTGATCGGTGAGCAACTGGCAGAAGTCAACCGAGAATTCGGATGTCGTCAGAATGTAATCGATCGGACTGCTTTGCGGGTGCCCGGTGAAGCCGTGAAAGGTGCCGGTCCCGTCAGCCCCGTGAATCACAAAAGCGTCTTGCAGGCCCTGCAAGCACGGGAGTTGCTCAAACAATTCCGGCTGATTGAAATCTCCGAGTAAAATGGCCGGTTCTTGACTGCGGGCCATATGCGCGCGCACCAGCTCGGCCGACTTCTGGCGAGCCACCTTGCCCAAATGGTCGAGATGCACGTTGTAGAGCTGAAAGACAGGAAATTCTTCCGACTTGAGCACCACCCGATTGCAAATGCGCGGACAAGCCGCATCCCAGGCCAGGCCCGGCTGGTTGGGATCAGGAGCCAGGAAGAAAGTTTCCTGCGCCACCGCCTGCACTCGCTGGCTATTCCAGAATACATAGCAACCCTCGCCGGTTTCATCCGGCTCGCGGCCTCGGCCGTGCCAGGCATAACCGGGCAACATAGCGATCAGATCACGCCTTTGATTTTCGAAAACCTCCTGGAAAGCAATCACGTCGGCCTGATAGTCTTGCAGCAATTTTTCCATCAGCGGGCGCCGGTGAGTCCAATCATTGTGCCGGTCGGAAGCCACGTCGATTCTCAGGTTCTGGGTGAGCACGGTCAACATACCCATCTACTACGTCCCCGGGTGCCAGCACCCTTGCTGGACATAGCCTGTCCGTCGAACGCGACTTCCCAAGCCTTTGAGGTGGGCCAAAGCCTTTGGCCATGTGCGCTCCTGACTCAGCCTGCCCGGTCCCCGCCCTTGGAAATTCTAACGCGAAAAAATCCGTCCGAAGTAGACTAAATTCTAGCGGGGAGCGAAAAAATTTACAATCCGTTCAAATCTCCAAGCTCGCTTTCCTAGAACTGCGCCTACCGGGTCCGGCTACCCTGAGTTCATCAAGCACTCAGGAGGTCACAAGAACATGGATTCTCTTCAAGGCGGTCTTCGTCGCTTCACTCCCCCGCCGATGCCGGCCGACGCCACCTATGTAGCCTCTCCGGAATCTCGCCTGGCAGCCCGCCAACGCGGGGCCACCGACGGGCTGAAGGAGCTGGCTCAAGGATTGAAAGAAGTTGGAGAATGGGCTACGGATGAACTGGACGGAGTCAGCCACGGTCTCCAGCGGAGCGGTTTGCCGGGGGCGGCGGCGGCACCGATGGTGACCTTCACGGGGCGCGCCCTCAACGGCGTCACCCGTTCCGTGGGCGGAACCCTCGAAGCCGTGGCCTGCCTCCCCGAGCTGGTGGTGGCCACCGTAAAAGATCCCAAGAAGGTGGCGAAGTCTCTAGTAGAATCGGTTCCCCACCTGCTGGACGACTATAAGCAGACAGCCGACCAGCGGGGTTGGGTAGCCGGCGGAGCCCAATTCGTCACCGACATGTTCGGCTTTGGTTGGGCCAAGAAGGCCATTGGATTGGGCAAGCCGGTGGTCAAGCAAATGACCCGCCAGGTGGTCAAGCAGGAGGTCAAGGCGGTGGCGCGGCAGCAGGTCAAGAGCCTCAGCCGCAAGGAGGCCGTAGCCGTAATCCGGCGTGAACTCCCCCAGGTCACCAGGAAGGAGCTGCAAAAAATGCCGGCCAAGCAGCAGCGCAAGCTGACCGAGAAGGCTGTCCGCACCGGGGCCGTCCGCGAGCTCAAACACATGGAGAAGCCCAATGTGGCCAGGGCCGTCCAACACACCATCACTCCTCCAGCCCCCTGGCTGCACCCGGTGCAACACTCCGTCCACCATGCCCTGCACTGGTTTGGCGAGGAATCCGTGAAGCACCTGGCCCGGGGAGTGGCCCAACCCGGCAAGGGGCACTGAGCACCTTTCTAGAGGTTGGAAAGCTGCGAGTAGAGAGGCAAGAAAAGGGCCAGGATCACGAACAACGTGGAGATCGAGACCAGCGCCAGCAGCGCGGGCTGCAACAGCGAAGTCACCATGGTCAGTTCGTGGTCCAGGTCCTCCTCCAGGTCGCGGGCCACCCGTTCCAGCAACTGGGGGCAGCGCCCCGTATTCTCCCCAACCTCCAGCAGAGCGCTGAAGAGAGGGGACACCACCTCCGGCAGTCCCTGGAAAAAAACGCTGGCCTGCTCCCCCTCCATCAGGTGGCGGCGCAGCGGGGCTCGTTCCCGGGAGAGCCGGGGGTCGCCGCTGGCCTGCACAGCCAGTTCCCAGGACTTGAGAACGTCTCCCCCACTGGCCAGCAGTTGGCTGGCGGCCGCGGCCAGGCGGATGGAGGAATAGTCGCGCAGACACCGCCCCAGCAGCGGAATGGCCTGGCTCAGTTGGTAGATGCGCAAGTCCCAGTCATGCTCCAGAGCGTAGTCCCGGATCCGGCGGCGGGCGCCATAGAGGGCCAGCAACAGCAGCGCGGGCAGCCAGGGATGGCGCACCAGTCCGGTCAGCCACAACAGCACCAGAGTTGGCCAGGGCAATTCCAGTTTGAGCGAGAGCAGCGAGTCCAGGAAGGGCGGCAGCACAAAGTGCAGCAGGCCCAGGCTGACCAGCAGCGAGACCAGCAACACCACCAGCGGATAGGCCAAGGCGGAAAGCACCCGCCGCCGTAGTCGTTGCTGGCGTTCCAGGTGGTCTGCCAGCCGGATCAACGACTGCACCAGACTGCCGGTCTGTTCTCCGACGCGGATGAGGTGGATCCAGGTGGGCGAGAAGGTGGAGCGGAACTGCCCCATGGCCTGGCTCAAAGTGGACCCGCGCCCGAGGGTAGCCTGAATGGTCCACCAGATCTCCGCCAATTCGGCGGACTCAGGCTGCTCGCTAAGGGCCTCCAGGGCCCGCACCAGGTGTACCCCAGAGAAGAGCATCTGGCCCAGTTGGCGCAGATTGATGGCCAGCCGCTGCCCTTCCACCCGCACCTCGGCGATCCAGCGATCATCCTCGCGCCCCGCCAGGCTGGGTTTCACCAGGACCCCGAATCCACCATGACCCAGCGTTCCACCCGCCGGGCCGGCTGGGCCAGGTCCCACTCGGCCTTGATCAGGTAGCGGGCCAGTCCGTGGTCATGCTCCTCACCGTCAGGACAGACCTCACCCTGGCACTGGATGCTCAAGAGCCTCTCGCGCAGGGCAAAGCGCCGATCGATGCTCACATGGTAAAAGCCCCGGCGCTTTCCGGCGGAATCCCGGATGGTCTCGGAAAAGGAAAACTCGCTCTGATCGGGGTCGGCCGAGGGCGGGAAGTTGCTGTCTTTGAGCAACTTGAGCTGGGTCTCACGCCAGCCCAGTTCGGCCAGTTGCTGAGCCTCCAGCCGCAGGCGCACCTGCACCGAGGAGCGGTAGCGCTGGAGCTGCTGGCTCAGATAGCCCATGCCCAGCACCAGCAGGAGCACCAGCGTCAGCAACACCCCCATCAGGGCTACACCCTGAACGTTCCTTATTCTCGCCACAACCGCACCTTCTCCTGATGGTAATCCAGGCGCAGGACCAGGGTGTCGGCATCGGGACGGCTCACCAGGAAGAGCTTGACCGGAGCCGCCACCAGTTCGCGCTGGGCCGCCTGGCCAGGCCACTCCCAGCGGCGCCACAGCTCCTCGTCGTCCAGGCTGTAACGCACCGTCATCCGGCGGCTGGCCGGCCAGGGGTCGCTGCCCTCCACCGGCGGGGCGGCGGGGCGGAGACGCTGGAAGACCAGCTGGGAGCCCTGGCCGCCGGCGGGAGGCGCATCGATGCTCAGGGCCAGACGCGCTTCCTCGGCCAGTTCCAACAAGGCCAGGCGGGGAGCCACGCGCCGCAGTGAGCCGTCGGCCTGCCGGGTAACCCGCAGATATTGCTGCAGCAACATGACCACCATGGCCAGGACCAAGGCCAGGGTAAAGGCGGCGATCAAGGTCTCGATCAGGGTAAAAGCGCGCCTCATGGGGGCAGCAGCACAATCGGGGCGGATTGCACCTGGCGCGTCTCCCCGGCATAGCTGGCCTGGGCCATCACCCGGCAAACGCCGGGAGTATAGCGAGGGGTACCGTTCTTGTGCCGAGTCCGGTTGCGAAAGCGGGCCTTCTTGCCGTCGCGCGAGACCGACTCCAACATGCCCACCCCATCCACGGGCACTACCACCCAGGAGACCACCAGGTCGTCCAGTTCGTAGCCATCCTGGGCCTGGCAGTGGACGGTCAGTTCCAGAGTCTGGTCCTTGGGCAGCGGATTGGCTCCGCTCAGGGTGATACTCAGCGGAGTGGTGGTGGACCAGCCTCGCAGCGGTTCCGGGCAGGCGGCCAGCCACACCACCCGGGCGCCGCCCTGCTCGGCCTGCAGCTCCAGGCGATAGGCCGAGCGGGAGAGAAGTTTGCGGTTGTCCTCGGCAAAGGCTTGTTCCAGTGAGCTGTCCGAAGAGTAGAGTTCCTGCCGGGAGACAACCCAACGGCTGCGCAGGGGGCCCTCCACCACCCAGGGAGTAGTCCCCTCGGCCAGGGCTCGAAACTTTGCAAGCTCGCGCAGTTCCTGGAGGCGCTCGGTCATGAGCCGGCGGGCCTGCAGCGAGAGTTCGAGCTGGCTTTCACTGCTCCGCGACATACGCAGGCCGGCCTGGAAGAGCGAGAGAATACCAACCAGGCCCGTGAGCAGCACCCCCAGGGCAACCATAGTTTCCAGAAGGCTCAAAGCGCGCGAACGCATGGGTATCTCCGAGGGTTCTTGGCGCAGGTTCTTTTTCCTCGGCTCCAAAAGAGGCGGGGGTGAAGGCAAGGGTCTTGATCTTGGAGGACGACCCCGACATGCGGGCGGCGCTGGCCGAAGTCCTGGCTGACGAAGGCTATCAGGTGGTGACGGCGGCCAGCGGCCGTGAGGCCGTCGACCTGGCCGCCAGTGCCCCCTTTGACCTGCTGGTCTCGGACATCCGCATGGAGGGAATGAGCGGACTGGAAGCCATCGAGGCCATCAAGCAGCACCAGCCCGAGCTGGGCAGCATGGTGGTCAGCGGTTGGGCCTCTGAGGCGGAGACCTTGCGGGCGGTGGAATTGAACGTGGGGGCCTACCTCAAGAAGCCGTTCCGCTCCGAGGAATTTCTGGCAGCCGTGCAGACCACGCTGCAGCGTCGGCCGCGCCCGGTCCAGGATTGGCTGGACTGGTCGCTGTCCTTGCTGGGGCGCCTGCTGGACGGCCAGGCCCTGGTGGCCCCGCGCGGAGCTCTGGAGAATGCCATGCAGCTGGCCCGCCAATGGGCCGCCGCCCTGGGCTATGACGGTCCGGGCCAGGCCACCGCCGCCCGCCTGGCGCTGCTGCGCGCCACCGAAGAGCTGCCCGGCTTCTTTCTGCCCGATCCCGCCCCTCTCTGGTTGAGCGGCTGGTCCAGCCAGGATGAGCCTCTGCAGTGGCTGGGCCTGGCCAGTTGGAAGGCGGCCGGGGAAGGAGGGGAGCTGCCTGACTCCTCGGCACTGCAGCCGGAACTGGGAGGGGACTCCGAAGTCTGGGCTGCCTATGATCGGGCTCGCCACTCTCCCACCCCACCCGTTCAGGGAGATCTGCTGGAACTGGGCAAGGTCATGCTGGAAACCGGAGACCTGGAGGCGGCTCAAAGGGCTTTCGAAAGCTCCCTGGAGGCCCAACCGTTGCGGGCCAGCCACCATCTGGCCCTGTTGGAATGGCGCCGGGGCAATGCCAGGGCCGCCGTCGACTGGGCCCGCCAGGCCCATACCCTGGCCACTCGCCTGGGCCCACTGAGCGCGGCCTCGGTGGCCCTGGAATGCGCCTTGTTGTGTTGTGAAAATGGGTTGGCCGAGGGACGGCTCTGGCTGGAAGAGCTGGCCCAATGGTCGCAACGCCTGGGCCTGCGCGGCCATCAGGCGGTGTGCGCCCTGGCTCTGCAGGCCTCGCAGTGGACCCAGCCGGCCCTGGAGGTGTTGGCCGACCCGCACTACTGGTCGGAATCGCAATTGGCGGCCCGCTGGCTGCTGCCCTCGCTGCTGCAGTTGCCGGCTTCGCCCGCGCGGGACGCGCTCTTGCGCCTCCACTCCGGCGCCCTGGCTCGCCAGCAAACGGTGGCCCCCGGGCCCTCTCCCGAGAGTATCCTGCGCTTCACTTGCCTGGGCCCGTTCGACGTCCAGTTGGGCGACCGCAGCCTGGCCGAGGCCGCCTGGAAAACTCAGAAAAACAAGCTTTTGCTGGCTTACCTGCTGAGAAGACAAGGCCAGAGCGTCCATGAAGAACAGGTGTTGGAGGACTTCTGGCCCGAGGACGCGGTGCGCGGCAAGCGCAACCTCTATTCGGCCCTGTCCTTGATCCGCCGGGCCCTGGGCCAGGCCGACAGCGTGCTGCGCCAGCAGGAGCGGCTGACCTTCAACTGGCAACTCCCCCACAGCTGTGACCATCACCTCTTCGAAAAGTCGGCCCAGCGCGGACTGGAACTGGAAACCAGCGAGGATGCCCTCTTCCACCTGAAGCGGGCCGCCCAGGTCTACCATGCCCCTTACCTGGAAGGCTGTTTCTACGACTGGGCTCTGGCCCGGCGAGAAGAACTGGAGGGCGTCCTGGTCAAGGTGCTGTCCCGACTCTGCCAGTTGGAGTGCCAACGGCGCCACTACGGGGAGGCCCTGGAGTTTTCCAACCGTTTCCTCCAACAGGCCCCCCACCTGCAGGAGGCCCACCTCTGGAAGATGCGGGCTCTGCTGGGATCGGGCCAGCCCGAAGAAGTGTTGCGCCAATTCCAGCGCTGCCAGCGCATGTTGCACCAGGAGTTCGGCCTGGAACCCAGCACCGAACTGATGGAGGTCATGCTGCGCGCCCGTCATGGCTTCTCGGAGGCCTCCGAAATCGGCTGAAGCAGCACCTCAAAGCGGGTGCATCCCGGGCGCAGCAGGCGGATCTGTCCGCCCTGCTGGGCCAGCAAATCCCGGCAGATCCACAGCCCCAGACCATAACCATCGGACCTGGTCGAATAAAATGGTTCAAAGATGCGGGCCGCGGCCTCGTCGCTGAGCCCCTCCCCCCAGTCGGTCACCGAAAATCCCCAGGGGTGGGTGGCCAGTTCCACTTTCCTGGGAGGATGCCGGTAAGCCTGGGCGGCGTTGGTCAGCAGATTGATCAGCACCTGCTGGACCGTGCTGGAACGCCCGTTAAAGGTGGGATTGTCGCTCCAGCGAGCGTCCAGCAGCACCTCCAACTGGCGCAGGTGCGGCTCCACGAAGGGCAGGCCTTCGCGCAGGCAATCATCCAGGCGAAAAGGCTGCAGTTCCTGAGGGCTAAGGGCCTGGCGCAGCATGCGGTCCACGATTTCGCGAGCCCGTTGGCAAGCTTGCTGGGCCCGCTCCAATTTTTCGGCCGCCCTGTCAGGGTAGCGGCTGGCCCCGTCCAACATCAAGCTGATGGCCCCCAGGGGGCTGTTCAACTCGTGAGCCACACCGGCAGCCAGGCTGCCGGCGGTCAGCATCTGGCTGCTGAGGATAAGCTGTTGTTGGTACTGGCGCAGTTGGGCCAGCGCCCGGGCCCGTTGCCAGGCCAGCGAGAGCTGCTGGCCGGCGATCTCGAGCAGGTGGAGATGGCCGGGTTGCAGGCCTTCCTCTCCCAACATCAAAACTCCCCAATCCCCCAGCGGCAGGCCCAGCCAGCCGGCCTCCAGGCGCGGCCGCTGCTGGTGGGCGATCTGGCCGGCCCAGGCCCGGGTCTCCGGCGGCAGGGAGCCCCAACTACACAGCAGCTGACCCTGGAGAGTGGAGAGCAGGCCCCAGCGGTGGGGCACCAGGCCCGAGCAGAGCGAGGGAAGTTCCCGCAGCAGTCCCTCCTGGTGAGTGTGGCCGGCCAGTTGCTGGCTCCAAACCAGCAAGGTCCGCAGACTGCCCTGGCGCAGCAGGCCCTGCAGGGCGGGCCAACCCCGTCTCACCAGCCAGGTGAGATCGCGCAGTTCCTGCTGGTTGAACTTCTCGGAGCGGCCCAGGCTGACCACCAGACCGTCCTGCAGCGGCAGAGCAAACTCGCATCCATGGAACTGGGGCTGGCCACTGCCTCTGGCCTTCTGGACCAGACCTCCTCCCTGAGGGGCCTCCAGCAACCGGGCTGAAGCCCGGCTACTCTGTCCCAGAGCAGCCAGCCACTGCTCGACCTGTTGAGCCGCTGTGAGTTGTTGCAACCACTGGCTCTGTTGTTGAGTGGAGGCCAGCTCACCGCTGAGTTGAGCCAGCTCCTGCTGAAATTCCTCGTCCAACTGGGCCTGTACCCGAAAGCGCTGGTGAGCGGCGGCCCAGTGGGTACTCCACCAGAGCGGCCAAGCGGCCGGAGACCAGGGTGCCAGCGCGGCTATCGCGCACACCCCGTGGAGCAACCGTAAAGACCTTTGCATCCGTAGGTAAGGGACACGATCCCGATCCCGGGGAGGGTTGCGCCAGCGCAACTCCACCATCAGAGCCGCATAGAGGAGCTGCACCAGCGAACCCCACCAGGCCTGGGGCCACCAATGCTGTCCCGGCAGCCACACGGCCAGAGCCGCCAGAGTGGCTCCGAACTCCAGCAGGGCCTGGCGCCAACTGGCGCCCTTCCAGCGATAAACGATGGTCTGCAGCCCCACTCCCAACAGGGCGGGCAAAGCCCCGGTCTGCAACCACAGGGGAGTGGCCGCGCTATAGACGGCCCTCCCCGGCAGGGGCGTGGCCAGAAGACTTAGACCCAAAGCCCCGAGCACCAGGATGACTAACTGAGGCGTGACTTCAGGCATCTGGTGATTCTATCTCCACCATCAAAAAAAAGGAAAGCTCGGGAAGCGGATCTAAAACCCGGGAGAGGTGAACAGCAGGCGGCGGGGATGGACTTATCTGGAGATGTCTCTGGTGATGGCTCTTTGCCTGCTCTTCATGGTTCTGGGTCTGGGGCTGGGGCGGGCCTCCCACGGTCGCCCTCAGAGCCGCTCGGCGACTCAGGTGCTGGCCGCCTTCCTCCAGGCCCAACGAGAGCTGGCTCATAGCAGCGGCCAGCCCGTGGGGGTGGTCTGGCCGGCTTCTCTTAGCCAGGGGTGCCAGGCCTTGCAGGGCTGGGAACACCCGCGCCGGGTCGACCAACTGGAGTTGGCCCGCGAATTTCCCGGCTTCGCCATGTTCGTGGGGGCCTGGAATGATGAATTCGTGGACCAGCGCCCCCTGTGGGGCAACCAGGATGACTCCCTGGATCCGGCCGCCTGGGCCGCGGGCCGACCCGCCCTGATCTTCCTGCCCTCGGGTAAAGTGACGGCAAGCGGGGTGTTGCGCTGGCGGGACAGTTACCGGGTGGCCGTGGGCCAGCGCCTGACCGTCGAGGGAGACCGCCTGCGGGCCGGCCAGAACTGCCTGGACCTGCGCATCTCTCCGTCTGGTTGGGCGGATTGGGCGGCCGACCTGCCCCTCAGCCCGGACGGGGCCCCCAGCTCGGCCACGGCTCTTTCGCTCCCCGCCTCCTCCCGGCAGGCCCCTCAACTGATGGCTGTGCATATCGTGCCTGATCCTTCCAAGCTCGATCTCCCCACGGGAGTGCAGGCGCTGGTCCAGGCGGAAAATTTTCTTAGCCTGACGGTGGAGGCCAACACCACCACGGGACAGACCCTCTACTGCCGCTGGTCCGGCACCGGGGGCAGCTTCTCCCACCAGCAACGCCAGCCCATGCAGTGGGAGGCGGCTCAGCAACGCTGGCGCAGCCAGACCCAGTGGCGCCCCCCCGACACGGCCGCCCATGGCAGCCGCTTCCAGTTGGAATGCCATGTCACCGACGAATGGGGTCGCGAGGCGCCCTCCACTCTGACCAGCCAGGTCAACCTGGAAGTGCGTGACAGCAAGGCCCGCCTGGCCTTCATCGAGGTGGGCGGCGCCTACAAGCGGATGCAGGTGGTCCACGAGGACGGCACCGGTAAGCGCGAACTGGGCCCTCCCCTGGAAACCAGCGAGGTGGCTAAGGCCTCGTGGTCTCCCGACGGTACCAGCCTTGCCTACGTCAGCCAGGGAAAACTCTACACCTGCAATGCCGAAGGCGGAGCACGCCTCCAGGTGGACTCGGGACTGCCCGGCCAGGCCGTGGGACTGCAGGGCGCCTACTGGAACGGGGATGGAACCTGGATCGCCCACATCCGCGACCTCGGGGGACGCAGCCAGGTCTTCCTGACCCGGCCGGACGGCAGCGGAGCCCAAAACCTCAACTCCACCAGCAGCAGCGACAGCTTCGTGAGAGACGTGGGTGACAACGGTCAAAATTCGGATGTCTGCACGCGTGACAACTCGGTATTCGCGGCCGACGGCAAGTATCTGGCCACCTTGCGTGACGGGCTGGTTCATCTCTACCCGATGCCCGGCTCCGGCGCCGACGAACGCGACCTGCCCCAGAGCAGCGGCGCCTGGAGTGTGGTCTGGAATCCGATCCATCCCTGGGTGGCCTTTTCCGGCAGCGGCCAGGTGCGCGTCTACGATCTGGACAGCGACAGCTACTTCAGCTCGCCCAACCTCGGCTCGACCGCCGGCCCCGGTTGCTTCTCCCCCGACGGCAACCGGTATTTTTTTGGGAGCGGAGCCAACATGTTCATGGCCCAGCTGCACGCCGATCACACTCTCAGCTCCCAGTTCACCGGCCTGTCGGGCGGGCAGGTCCTGGGTTGGTTGGACGATGAGCGCTATACCTACTGGAAGCAGTCCCCCAGCGATCTGTGGCTGCGCGACACCAGCGGGAACCAGGCCCAGAACCTGACCAATGAAGCAAGCGATGTAATGTTCTGCGGATGGACCCGTTAAATCAAGCACAGACGGCCAGGTACTGGTGAGAAGATTGGCCGATACAGCGGTCGCTGGGATCGGCCGGGTCAAAGATTTGCTGGCAGCAGCGGCAACGCATCCCGCTCAGCACGGTCTCAGGATTGCTGCAGGTCTCGGCGCACTCCAGCACCACTTCAAGACCGCGGCAAAGCGACACTCTCTGGCCCCCGCTGAGGTACCGACCGATGGACTCCAGCCCATGGCTCAGGGCCTCCTGGCCCATGGCCCGGGGGAACAGAGCCCGCCACTCTCGCTGCAGGTAGGAATTGGGCAGGGTTCCGGCCCAGGCTCCGCTGCCGGCCAGTACCAGCGGCTCCAGGAAGGTAGCAAAGGCCCGGCCGGTATCCAGACGGGAGCGCTCCATGTCCTCCACCAGGGCCACCAGGTCATTCAGAACCAGCAGCGGATCGCCCTCCATCAAGTCATCCCACTCGGACCACAAGACGGTGTGCTGGGTGGCGCCGAGCAAGCGCTGGCCGCGGTATTCCTCGGCCAGACCCTGAATCTTACCTAGAGGAAACTCCACCTCCAGGCCCCGGGCCAGGTCTTGCTGCAGGCTGTAGAGGGCGCTCCACAGCCGGTTGTCGGCCAGGGGGCTGAACCAACCGCACTGCTCCAGGCGCCAGCGCACGAAGTAACCCAGCAGGTTGGCCCCGTCCTTGAGCATCAAGATGGCCTGGCGCAGGCCTTTCCCCTCATTCAGCCAGCGGTGCAGCCGCAACAAACCCTCGTCGGTGATTTCCACGCCATGAGCCAGGGCCTCGTTCACCGCCGGCGGCAACCAGGGCTCCTGGGCCGAGATCTGCTCGGCCAGATTCTGCAGCAGTTGCACGGCCGCCATCAGGCGCCGCTCCACCTCGGCACGGCAGTCCCGGCCGTTGGAAAGAGCCACGGCCGCCTGCATCAACTCGTCAAACTCCACCAGATCTACGAAGCGCAGACGCGAGCGTAGAGCGCGAAAGCGGCTCAGGGCCAGAGCAAATTCGTGGCTGACCTGTTCCAGGCGGACATAAGAGCAGGACAGCACCTCGGTCAATTCCGACCCCAGGCTGCGCAACTCGTTGAAAGCCATTTCTTCTTCGGGTCC
This sequence comes from Vulcanimicrobiota bacterium, assembly GCA_019637395.1. Classification (GTDB taxonomy): domain Bacteria; phylum Vulcanimicrobiota; class Xenobia; order Xenobiales; family JADMJV01; genus JADMJV01. The sequence goes on along the minus strand of JAHBVR010000004.1, from coordinate 223,084 downwards.
CACCAACAGTTGGGATTCGTGGCGCAGCCACTCTCCAATGTCCTTCAGATGAAGGAGCAAGGCCTGGCGCTCCTCTTCGGCCTCACAGCCGGCTTCCACCGCGTTCAGATAGATTACCAGGGGCTGAGGAAACTTGAAACTGTCCATTTGCAGACCTCCCTTCGGGTCCTCTCCAGAATAGCCACGCCGGGTGCGCGCCATGGTTGGAGAGGACCCGGAACTTGTGAACAGGTTGTTACGGGTTGAGAAGTTGTAGACTGCGCAGTCGCACTCCACTGCCGCCGCCCACCCCCATGCGAGGCAGGCTCTGCCCCAGTTGGATGGGTCCGGGCTCGCCGGCCACGCCCAAGGCCTGGCGGAGAACCACCTCGGCCTGGTGAGTGCGAGTTCGCTGAGCGGGTGTGCTCTCGCTCTCCTCCTGCTCCCACTCGGGATCGGTCACCTTATAGCCGGCATCCCTCAGATCAAAGAGACGCCGTTCGGCCTCTCGCAGGTCGGGGAGACGGCCCTCCCAGGGCGAGGCTTCTGGCAAGAGCGCGTGTCGCGCCAGGGGATTGGACTTGCTGAGGGGATTCAGTATCCCCGCGGTGGGACGCCGTTCCAGGCGAGTCTGCTCGCGAGAAAGCGTCTGGGTCAACATCATGCGGAGACTCACGGGCACCTCCGCCGGGGTTCGATCATCAGGTTCATTGCGTTCTACCTCCTGGACTCCAGCGTAGGGGATCCAGGTCGGCGCCACCGTCGGAATCCGGGCCTGGAATGTTACCGCCCTGTTACCTCTTCATCCAGGTCTCGCAACTGGCCAAGCTGGTCGAGACCACGTTGGATCTCCTTAAGCCGTTGGGCTAATTCGGTAATCAGCGGACGCTTGCGCCAGGACCCCAGGATGGCCCCAGCCTCCCGCACTCCCCGACGCACCAGCAGTTCGCCTTCCTGAGCCAGGGGCCGGACCACGGCCAGATCAGCCTCGGTATCGGCCATGATCCGCGGAAGTTGCTGCTCCAGGAACTGCTCCAGAGGGAGCCAGAATCGCCGCAAAGCCTCTTCCACCTGCTCGGATTGAGCCTGGCCCTGGCCCAGTTCCAGCGCCAGGTTAACAACCTCGCGGAAGCGCGGGTTCTTCACCTGGCGCTGGGAGGCAGCGGATTCAGCGTGATTGACCACGTCCAGGCGGAGGGCATAGCCGGCTTCCGGCGAGCTGCCGCGAGGGGAGGCTCCCAGGTGCTTGCCGCACAGTTCGCATTCCTCCAGACGGGAAGGATTGCGCCAGCCACAGTTCCAGCAATGCATGAGGTAGCATTGCTGATATAAAAAAAAAGACCTCCGCATCAGCGGAGGCCTCACAGAGCAAATCTAAACTTGGAGCAATTGGGCCAACTGTTCCAGTGGCCCACCTCCAGGGTGCATCAGGTCCTGCACCTGAGCGAAGAACTTGTCGTTCTGCTCGTCCTGAAAGTTCATCCAGCGCATTTCGGACTGCTGCTGGGCCGCCAGTTGCAACTTCAGGTTGCGCGTGCTGGTCTCATTGGTATCGTGAATGCCTTTGTAGACCCACTCGGCTGTGTCATCGTGCTCATACCCGAATTTGAAGCCGAAGCCTCCACCCTCAACCTTGGTTCTCGCCATGACCTTCTTACCTCCACTTTCCGGTTTGAATGAACTCAATCAATTTACTCGACTCCCAGGTCGGCCTCGGCCTTGATGGCGCCGGTGCGCAGATTGTAGGAACGCAGTTTAAACTTGCCGGCATTGCTCACGATGGTGTCTTCCCCCACCTCGAAACGCTCGCCCCGGTCGTACTTGCCGTCCTTGTTGCGATCCACCCAAACCTGGGCGTGGGCCGCCTTGAGTTCGCCCTCGTCGAGCTTGCCGTCCCCGTTCTTGTCCATCTTCTTCAGCTCTTCGGGAATCTCGCCGTCCTCGCCGTCGTCGAGGTAGTTGAGCAGTTTTTTGCTCTTGGAGATGTCCTCTTCGCTGACTCCATTGTTGTCTAAGTCGAAGATCAGGATGCCGTCACTGCCGCTCTTGTATTTGCCGCTCTCGTCCAGGTCGATGCGGTTGCCGGTCAGACGATCGCTCTCCTTGGGCTTCTGAGCGGGCGTCTCGCCTTCCTCACCCAGCATTTCCTTCAGGAGCTTCATGGCCAGCAGTTGCTCCAACAAGCCCCCGCCCCCGATGCCACCGAAATAACTCAGGTTCAGCCCGCCCAGGCCAAGCAAATTCATCCAGTCCATCTTCGCTATCCTCCGATTCTTTGGTTCCGATGAACTGAGGATAGCCTCCCCAGGTCGGCGTCCATGTCGGAACCCGGGGGCTAAAGATGAACGGGATGTTAAAACCTCACTCCAGCGCCTGGGGACAGCGGCCAATCAGCCCAACTCGGCCGTGCCCGAACCCGAGCCGCCCGCCAGCGCCTGAGACAGTTCGCGGGCGGCCCGCTCGAAGTCCGGGTAACGGCGTAAAGGTTCCTTGGCCAAAAGCCGCATGACCACCAGCTCCAGCTCTTTTTCCAGAGGAACGATACGGCTGGGCAACTCGGGCGCCCGATGCAAATGGGCGGCCAGGATTTCCGCCACGTCGCTGGCTTCGAAAGGACAGCGCCCGGTCAGGGCCTCATATAAGGTGACTCCCAGCGAATACTGGTCGCTCTGCCTTTCCTGGCGTTGTGATTGGCCGCCAATACGCTCCGGAGCCAAATAACGGGGAGTGCCGAAAAACTTGCCCTCCAGGGTGACCTGCGGACCATTCACCCGGCGCGCGATGCCAAAATCCAGCACCTTGAGCTGCCCATCCAGAGTCATAAAGAGATTCTCCGGCTTGACGTCGCGATGCATTACCCCCAGCTCATGCGCGTAATGCAAGGCCCGCATGGCCGGGACAAACCAACCGCCCACTTCGTCCCGAAGCAGACGGCCCTGGCGCAGGCGCTGCTCCAGCGTCTGGCCGCGCAGTAGCTCCATGGCCATATAGCCCTGCCCGTCCACGATGCCGGCGGAATCGATACGCACCACGTGGGGATGGATCAGGCGGGCCATGGTTTCACATTCGGTAAGAAAACGTTGCTTCTGCTCGTCGCTTTGGACGGCCAGCACCTTGATCGCGCGCTTGTGTCCGGTCACCTGATGGAAGCCCGCGTAAATCACCCCCATCCCGCCCTGGCCCAGGCGTTCCTCCAACTGGAACGGCCCGATGGATTGCAAGATACCCGAAATGGCCGCCTCCCGGCGATCCAGTTCAGCACTGAGCGTCTCCTGCAAATCGCGCATGCGCTGGCTCAACTGACGTGTCAGGCCGCGAATCAGGGCCGGCCGCTGGCAAAGCAGATTTTCGAATTCGCTCGTCTCCAACGTGTGGGCCTGCACATCGGTCAGGGCCACGGCCGTGGCCGAACGGCCCAGACCATCGAGCACGGCCATCTCTCCGATCACTTCGCCGCGGCCGCGCAAATTGAGGCGCCGCCGCTTACCGCCGGAATCCGCGTAAATTTCGATCAAGCCTCGGCGGATCAAGTAGACGCGATCGCCTGGGTCGCCTTGTTGGAAAATAACCTCGCCCGCCTGGTAGCTGACCTTGACCGCGCGCGCCCGCAGGGCCTTGAGTTCGGCCAGCGGCCACATTACCGCTGCGAAGCCTTGAGCAGCAGCTTCTCGGCCTTCGGGTAAGCGAGGTCGCGACTGAAGGCCACTCCGACGAAGAAGTTGGCGTCGCTGAAGTTGTCACGTAGATGGCGTTGCAACTGCTCGACCACCTTCTCTACCTCAGCCCGGTTCTGGTAGCTCATACTCAGCCCGAAGGTGCGCGGCCCTACCCGAGCGGTAAGAGTCCCCGGCCGTTTGACCGACTCCAGATAGGCGAAGACATCCAGCACGCGATGCTCTTCGCGACCCTGGGGAAAACCGCTCCACTGCAAGGTCAGCACAGCCACGTCGAAATTGCGCCGCTGACCCAGTTCCAACTCGACCTGCAACATCTCTTCAAAGAACGGCCCGGTCATGGCGCCGGTAGCCAGATCGCGCGAATGGCTGGCACTCAAACCGGATAGGGCGAGGGCCTCGTCCACCTGAAGCAAGCGAAAACAAAAGACCAGATTGGGTCCCAGGGCCACTCGATCCCCGTCCTGCAGAAACTGGCAATCTTGCTGAAAACCGTTGACGAACAGACCATTGGTGGAGCGCAGATCGGTAAGCAGGTACTGGCCGCCGGCGCGGCGCTCGATGAGCGCATGGTTGCGGCTCACCCCGTCCACCTGAAAGCACAAATCGCAACCTTCGTCCCGTCCGATCTTGATGACGTCGGCATCCAGCAGCACCAATTTGCCGGGCGTCTCGGAAACCAACAGACTGATGGCCCCGATCTGCGGATAACGCGTGGAACGCTCGGCGATATCGCGGAAATCGTATTCCTGAGTATTATCCGTCATAGCCTGATATTCTTACCCGGACGCACAGAATACCTGCTATAGTGTGTCGATGAGTTGGGTCCTAAAGCAAGCCGACCAGGTTCTGGCCGCGCAACCAATCCACAGCCACCCCTATTTCGCCGAGCTTCCCGCCCAAATGACGCGAGAGCGCTTTTTACACGGCCAGAAGCAGTTCTTTCACGCCGTCACGTTTTTCTCTCGGGCCATGGGCGCGTTGCTGGCCCGCCAACCAGATTCGGATTCGCGCCGAGTGCTCATGCACAACCTGGCCGAGGAACACGGTTTGGAGGAAGGCCACGGGCTGGCCCACGACCGCACCTTTCGCCAATTTCTGGCCTCGCTGGGCAGTCAGCCCGACCCGCAAGCCCCGCCGGTTCGAGCCTTTAACCTGGCTCTCTACGGAGCTTGCTGCAGCGAATCGGTGGCTTTTGCCTTCGCCTGTCTGGGCATCATCGAATACGCCTTTGCCGACATCTCGGCCCTCATCGGCAGCACTGTAGTGGAACGCGGCTGGGTAGCCCAAAAAGATCTGGTCCACTACAGTCTGCACGCGGAAATCGACAAACGTCACGCCGCCGAGTTCTTCGAGGTTGTCGAGGGCGCCCCCGAGCAGGAAGTAACAGAGGGACTGCGCTACGGCTGGCACATCTTCGCCCAACTGTACCGCAGCCTATGAAAATCGAATACCGGCGCCACGCCGAGCGCATCGGTCTGTTCGCAGTGCTCTATCTATTGGGCGCCGGGCTGGCCATCAGCCACCCCGGCCCCTGGGCTCTGCCCGCCTACCTGCTGGCCGCCGCCTCGCTCCACGGCATCAGCCTTTTCGCTCACGAAGCCGTGCACGGCACGCTGGCTCCCGGTCCACTGGCCAATCGCATCCTGGGCGCTCTGTGCGCCATTCCGGTATGGCAGAATTGTTCCGCCTACCGCGTGCTCCATCTGCGCCACCACCGCCATCTGGGCGAGGACGGCGACCCCGATCACTACGCCAACTACACCCGCCGCGGCTGGCTGATTTTCCTGATGAACTGGGCCCGTCTGCTGGTCGGCTATCCCGTCTACATCAGCGCCATTCCCGTGCTGGGCTTCCGCCAGGGCAATTGGCGCGACCGAATCGGCATCCTGCTCGAGTTAATGGCCACCGCCATGTTGGTCGGCTGGGCCCTGCACCTCCCGGTCGCCTGGCTGCTCCACGGCTGGCTCATTCCTATGCTGTTCATCAACACCATGGTCAACATCCGCGGTATGAGCCAGCACACGCTGCTGGAACACGCCAACGACGAAATCCAGGGCACCCGCAGCATCCTCACCACTCCCTTGGTACGCTTCTTCATGTGCAACGAGAACTATCATCTGGAACACCACCTGCACCCCGGAGTGCCCTGGTACGGGCTGCCGCAACTACATCAGAAGCTGGAACCCGAGCTGCGCCGCCAGGGCGCTCCCTACATCCGTTCCTACACCGCTTTCGTGCAAGAGTTCTTAGAGCACACCTGGCGGAAAGCCCGGGAATGAACTGGGTCCAGACCGCTGCCCAACTGCCCGTAGCCTTCGCGGTTGTGCGCGAAGACCCACGCATCGATCTGGAAGTTCTGGATCATCTCCGGCCCCATCCCAACGTGGTGATGATCGCTTCCGGCGGAGAAACCGCCCTGTGTCTGGCCGCCCGGCCCTTAAACAGCCTTCTGCTGGTCGACGCCAACCCGGCTCAACTGGAACTGGTGCGCCGTAAATGGCGGCTGGCCCAAGGCGACCGTGATCTGGCCCTGTTGGTGCTGGGCCATCTGCCCGGCGACCGGCGCCCTCATCTGGCCGGCCTGGAAGATGGCCAACTGGGCCCCTTTGACTTCGTCTGTGACCGGGGGCTCGATTATCTAGGCCGTTATGAAGCGGTTTTCCAGGATTTGCAAAGCCACGGAGATTTCCAGCGCAGCTTCCGTCTGGACCATCTGGTGGCCCTTTTCGGCGAAGCAGCCACGCGCAACCCGCGCCAGCCCTTCGCCGACCACTTTGCCGAACGGACCCGGGAGGCGCGCCAGCGACCCGGCGCTTCGCAAAACCCCTTCCTTCAGCAGGTTCTCCATGGCCACTTTGGCGAGAGCCCGGGCTGGGATTGGCTGACTCCCTGGAATCCACCACGCCTCACCCCTGACTACCGGCACGGAGAAATGGAGGCCGTATTGCGCAGCTTGCCGGATGAAAGTGCCGATTTCATCCACCTCTCCAACATCCTCGACTGGCTCTCTCCCGAGGAGGGAACGAGGCTGCTTCAAGAAACGGCCCGCGTGCTGCGCCGGAGTGGCGTGACCCTGATCCGTCAGCTCAACTCCTGTCTGGAGATTCCGGCCCTCCCCAGTCCGCTGACCTGGGACCGGGAGCGCGGCCAACGCCTGGCCGCTCGCGACCGCAGCTACTTTTATCCCCAAATCCATTGGGGCCGGCGCTTGTGAGCCAGGTCCACTTCCTGCGCCAGCCTCCCCCGGCGGAGCTCGGCCGCGCGCTCGTCGAATTTGAAGAGCAATTTACCTATCCCCTGGGAGCCAACGATTCTTTCTCCATTTCCCACGGACCTGAATATGTGACCTTCTTTCAGGCCATCGGCGAGGCCGTGGTGCTGGTCGTCGAAGAGGAAGGCCGGGTGCTGGGTACCCTGGCGGCGGTGCTGCGTCCCCTGCGGATTCCCCAGGGACAGGTCCACCGGGTGGCCTATCTGGCCGATCTGAAGATGGTGCGCGAAGTGCGCTTCCGCCTGCCTCGCTATCTGCGGGCCATGAGCGAACATTTGCAGGTGCCCAGCAACTGCGGCTATGCGGTGGTGATGGATGGCACGCGCAGCACGCCCGATCGCTACACGGGGCGCGGCAGCATCCCGTCTTTTCGGACCCAGGCCAAAGTGACCGTGCTCAGCCTGCGCACCCGGCTCGGCAACGAGCGTGACTGCGAGGTCGACGAGGAGCGCTTGAACCGGCGCTGGGCCGAGAGCCGCCCGGCCGGCGCGGTAGTGCCCCTGTCAGGTCAAAGCCGGCTGCGCTCGGAGCGAGCCCCACTGGCCCTGGAATGGGGCAGCGCCTGCGGCCTGCTGGAAGACACTCGGCGGGGCAAACGGCTGCTGCACACCGACGGCACCGAAATGCGCGCCGCCCACTTGTCGCGCTTTCTTTTTGAGAACGAGCGCGATGGAGCCGCTTTGCTGGAGCAGGCCGCCCGGCGCTGCGCCCGCGAGGGAATTCCCGTGCTTTTCGCCTGCCTGCCCGAAAGCGCCGCCCAACGCCTCCTCCCCCACCTGCGCCAGCTCCAGGTCTTGCCCGCCCCGGCCACCGTCTACGCGGTCGGTTTTCCCCCGGATTGGAGTGAATGGTGGCTGGACTCCGCCGAAATTTAGTTTCACCTGGCTGGAGTGTAGGTATTTTTGCCTCTATGAGAATGCTGCTTTTCGTCTGGCTCCTGCTGGTGATGTCCGCCTGGGCCGAACCCAACTTCAACTACGACCGCGCTCAGGTCAAGACCATTCTGAACCAGGGATCGCCGGCCAGCCATATCGACCTGGTCTTCATCGGCGACGGCTACACCGCCGCCCAGTCCTCCATGCTGGAAAAAGACGCCCGGGACGCGGTCAATTCCCTGTGGACCTATCCCTTCTTCAAAGACTACAAGCAGTATTTCAACGCCCACCTGGTGACCGTCCCCTCCATCCAGGAGGGAACGCGTCTCTTTTACGCTTTCGGCTCCACCAGCGGCAGCCAGGGCATGGTCATGGTGCCCAAAGAAGCCGAGCTGCGCCAGGTCGCCGCCAAGGCTCCGGAATGCGACGTCATCATTGTGCTCACCACTATGCCGGGCCGGGCCCACTCGGCCAATCTGGTGGTGCTGCCCAGCCGCACTTTCGAACCGTTGCCTCACGAACTGGGCCATAAAATCGGCAAGTTAGGTGACGAATATGACAGCAGCAGCTCCCTGGGTGACCGGCGGCCGCTGGATTTCGGCGGCGGCGACATTCCTTATCCGAACCTGACCTTGTCGGCCAAAATCGATACCACCAACAAAGACACCATCAAGAAGACGGCCAAGTGGGGGCATTTCATGGACGTTCCCGGGGCCTACCCGCTGGTCGGCGCCGTGCAGGGTGGATTTTACCGGGCCATGGACGTCTGGCGGCCCACCTATTCGTGCATCATGCGCTCCGACGGGAACCCTTTCTGCCCGGTCTGTCACGAGGAAATGGTCAAAGCCATCTACGCCAAATGCGGCGTACGCTTTGACGACGCGGCTTATCATCGCCGCCATCCCATCAGCCAGTGGCGTTGATGCTTTCTTCACAACTGACGGCACCAGGCCGGTTGGAGATGCGCGATGTGCCCGTGCCCCGGGCCGGTCCCGGCGAGGTGGTGATCCGGGTGGAAACGGCGCTGACTTGCGGCACCGACTTGAAGACCTACCGGCGCGGCCATCCCAAGTTCCCCTTTCCCTTTTTGATGGGCCACGAATACACGGGCATCGTGCACGAAGTCGGACCCGGCGTCGAGCCGTTCCAAGCGGGCGAGGCGGTCATGGCGGTGCACTCGGCACCCTGCAACGCTTGCCGCATGTGCCGACGCGGCTTTCAGAACCTGTGCGAAACCATCATTCCCCGCATGGCCTGGGGAGCTTTTGCCCAGTATTACAAGGCTCCGGCCGAAGTCGTCCAACAGAACATGTTCCGGCGCCCGGACCACGTCAGTCCGCAACGGGCCGCCTTTCTGGAACCGCTGGCCTGCGTGGTGCAGGGTCAGGGACAGATTCCGCTCGCTCCCGAAGACTCCGTGGTCATCATGGGCTGCGGCACCATCGGCCTGCTCCATGTGATGCTGGCCAAACAGCGCGGGGCCGGGCGCATCATCGTCAGCGGGCGCCATCAGGAGCGTCTGCGGCTGGCTCAAGAGCTGGGCGCCACCGATATCATCGACGTGGACCGCCAGGACTCCCGAGAGGAAGTTCAGCGCTTGACCGGGGGCCGGGGCGCTGAGCTGGTCATCGAATGCGTGGGACGCCCGGAGGCCTGGCAGGAAGCCCACTGGCACGCCGCCCAGGCCGGTTTCGTGCTGCTTTTCGGCGGTTGTCCGGCCAACTCCACGGCCAGTTTTGATACGACCCGCCTGCACTACGATCAACTGACTCTGAAAGGGGTTTTCCACTTCACCCCGGCTGACGTCAAACAGGCCTATCACTACCTTTGCGACACTCCGCTGCCCGTTGAAAAAATCCTCAGCGGCAGCGCTTCTTTGCAAGAACTACCGGAAATCATCGCTCAACTCGACCGTGGACAGGGAATCAAATATGCCATCCAACCTTAAAATGCAGGCCGCTCAAGCGGTGGATTACGACGATGTGCGCATCGTGGAACTGCCGGTGCCTCAACCGGGCCCGGGCGAAGCACTGGTGCGCGTGCGCGTGTGCGGCATCTGCGCCGGCGACGTCACCCCCTGGTATATTCGCAAGAAGTGCCCCATCGTGGTGGGTCACGAACCGGCCGGCGATATCGTGGCTCTGGGGCCCAATCCGCCCAACGGATTCCAGGTGGGCGACCGCGTCTTCATCCACCACCACGCTCCCTGCGGCACATGCCACGAATGCAAACGAAGCTATCCCTCCATGTGCGACACCTGGCGCAGCAGCAACCTGGTGCCCGGCGGGATTTCCGAATATTGCCTGGTGCCGGCCGTCAACCTGAAGAATGACACTCTCAAAATTCCCGAGGGCCTGAGCTACGATGACGGCGCCCTGATCGAGCCCATCGCCTGCGTGGTGCGCGCTTTCAACCGCTGCAACGGGCAGAAGGGGGATACGCTGGCGGTGGTGGGGCTGGGCTTCATCGGCCAGGTGATGGTGGGCCTGGCCCGCCATTACGGTTTCTCCAAGGTCATCGCATCCGATCTGGTGCCCTACCGGCTGGAGCACGCCCGCCGAATGGGCGCCGACGTGGTGGTGGACGCTTCCCGGGAGAACCTGGCCGAAGTGGTGCGCCGCGAGAACGGCGGGCGGGGTGCTGATGTGGTCATGGTGGGGCCTTCCAAGCCGGCCGTACTGCAGCATGCCATCGACTGCGCCGGCAAGGGTTCCACCGTGCTGCTCTTTATGGCGCCGGAGCCGGGGGTGAAGATGGAGCTCGAGCCCAATCAGCTGTTCTTCAACGAGATCTCTTTGATAAGCAGTTACAGTTGCGGGCCGGCGGAAACGCGCGAAACGCTGCAGTTACTGGCTGACCGGGTGATCACCAAGGAGCAGTTGATCACGCACCGCTACCCCCTCGACCAGACCCTGGACGGCTGCCGGCTGACCGCCGCCGCTCGCGACTCCCTCAAGGTCGTCATCGATCTGTAAATTGGGCCAGCGAGGCCAGGTCTGGGGCGGTCAGGGCGGCGTCTATCAGGGACTCCAGCACTCCCTCACCCGGCTGTTGGGGCAGCCTTTGGAGAAAATCGTCGGCCTGGGAAGGGAACCGGTGCCGCAGGAGCTTGGTGAGCATCTCCAACTGGGCCTCCGTGCGGCCTTCCGCCCGGCCCTCTTCCCGCCCCTTTAGCTCCCAGGTCGTCAAGATCTCATTCATCTGCTCTTTCTCCTTTGGCGCGAACTCTTCGCAATATTGCTCGAACAATCGGGTCTCCGCCGGGTCGAGGCGCAGGTATACGTCAATAAATTTCGAGAGAACCTTGAGCTTCCCTTGAGAAAGGATCAAGGGGGGACTGCAGATCCCCGTGTCGACGAATTGAGCCGCCTGGCGCAGGCATTCAGCCTTCACGCGCGGTCGTTCCTCGGGTAGAATTCGCATTCTGGCCATCAGCGCGCAGGCCAGCGGGTTGGGGTGCCCCAGAAAGTCACGCCAGCACATTTGATTCAACTGAACAACCTGAAATCGAAAGTCCAGCACCTTGCGCCCGCACAATCCCGAGCGGTAGCGGTCCCGCCCTGGCTTTAAGGGTCGAGGGAAGGAATAGAGCGCGATGGGATAGATCCGCCGGCGCTTCTCGTGGAAATGGGCGAAGTAAAGGAACATACGGCGCGGAAAGCCCCGCCGAGAAAAAGCCTCGTGCTCGACGTGGATGACGATTTTCCGCCCCTTTCCTCGAAGCCTGGCCAGGGCCAGCAGGTCGGCCCGCCGCCCCTGATCGCGAAACCACTCGGGATACAGCTCCTTATCGATCAGTTTCAGGCTCCCGGGTTCAATCTGTTCCGCCAACTCGGGAACGAACAGTTGCAGAAACTCCTCAAAGAAAGGAGTGAGCAGTTCTTTGAAGAGGTAGTCATGAGGAGTGCGTTGGGACATACTCCGACTCTGCCAGAGGCATTTCTACGAAAGTACTACGGACGGAGTCGACTTATGAACCTTCGGCGTAGGAAAGGACGCGGATTGGCAACCTGCGGGGCGGCCAGGAGGGGACCCCACCCGGGCCGCAAAGCAGCAGGACCTATGAGTCAAAGCAATATGCCCGCCTGGGCCGAGGAATTTCGCCGTATCTTTCGGGCTGGCACCGTCAGCCAGTATATCCTCTACGGCAGCCTGTTCGACCTGGTGCCTTACCGCCACCAGGAACAGCAGAAATACGCTCCCCTCAAAGAATTCCTGGCCAACGTCCTGTTCGCGCCTTTCGAAGTGGTGCTCAGCTACAACCGCAGCGCCGGCCTCAAGGCGGTGCGTGGTGAAGAAGTGCTGGTGAAGTATCAGCAGGCCCGCAAAGATTGGGGCCTGGTCACGGGCGCCCAGGCGGCTGTGCTGCCGCGCGACACCATGCAGGCTTTGGAGTTCATGGACGGCTTCATGCGCTACTCGCGTACGGCCAAAGAGCCGATTCGCTGCGCCCTGATCATCGACTTTGCCGAATACCTGGTGCCCCGCTCCGACCCCGCCCAGGTCAGCGACCGGGCCTCCGAGATCTTGATTCGCCTGCTGGATTGGGCCAGCGATCCCAACATCATCGGCGCCCAGCACGTCACCGTGCTGCTCACCGAAACTCTGAATAACCTCAGCCGCAACCTGGTGGAGAATTCTTACTCTTCCAAGCTGCAGATCAAACTTCCGGATCAAGCCGAATGCCAGGCTTACCTGGATTACCTGACGGGGGAATTCCCCGACCTGAAGGATTCGGTGGAAGTGCCCTGGGAAACTTTCGGCTCGCGGGTGGTCGGGCTGAGCCGCGTGCACCTGCGCCATATGGTGGCGCTGGCGCTCAAGAATCAGCAGAAACTGACCAACAAATATCTGAGCAGCATCAAAAAGGAACTGATCGAGAAAGAATGCGCCGGTTTGCTGGAATTCGTCGAATCCAGCAAGTCGCTGGCCGACGTGGCCGGCATGGAGCACGTCAAAGCCTGGTTGGCCCACGATGCCCATCTGATCAAGACCGGCAACTACCGGGCCGTCCCCATGGGCTACTTGTTTTGCGGGCGCATCGGCACCGGCAAGACCTGGCTGGCCAATTGCTTTGCCGGCGAACTGGGCATCCCGTTCGTAGTGCTCAAAAATTTCCGCGATAAGTGGATGGGCTCGACCGAATCGAATCTGGAAAAAATCTTCACCGTGTTGAAAGCGCTGGGACAGGTGCTGGTGTTCGTGGACGAAGCCGACCAGATGACCGGCAAGCGTAGCGGCGGCGACGACGGTGGTATTTCCGGGCGCATCTACGGCATGCTGGCCAAAGAAATGAGCGACACCCGCCAGCGCGGCAAGATTCTCTGGGTCTTCGCCACTTCGCGTCCGGATCTGCTGGAAGTCGACTTGAAACGCCCGGGTCGTCTCGATGTGCATATACCTCTTTTCCCGCCCCAGACGGCCGAAGAGAAGAATTCGCTGTTCCTGGCCATGGCTCTCAAGGTGGGACTACAATTGGAAGCGGATAAACTGCCGGCTCTGCCCGAGAACCTGGAAATCGGTGGCAACGAAATCGAAGCCATGATGGTGCGGGTGCAGCGTTTGACCTCGCTGCACCCGGAAAGCAACGTCTACGAGCACCTGGCCGCGCTGCTGCGCGAATACCGTCCGCTCTCGCACAAGCGCATTCTCGAATATATGGATCTGGTGGCCGTCAAAGAGTGCACCGACCAGACCTTCCTGCCCCCGCTTTACGGCGGTCAGTCCAGCGAGGCTATTGACGGACGGCTGGAGCAGCTCAAGCACGAACTCAGGATCAACTAGCTTTGTCGGCGCGCCGCCCCGGGGAGATCGTCTTCCAGCGCTACGAGGTGGTGCGCGAACTGGGCAAAGGGGCGATGGGAGCCGTCTATCTGGTACGCGATCCGCGCCTCGGTGGCTCTCTCTGGGCTCTCAAGGAACTGGAGCTTACGCTGGTATTGGAAAGCGACCGGCCCGAGGTGGAGGCGCTTTTTCAGCGGGAGATGCACCTGCTCTCCGGTTTCCAGCACCCGGGCATTCCGCGCGTGCTGCAAGTCTACGACAAAGTTGACGAGGGTCTGGCTTTCGTCATGGAGTGGGTGGACGGAGTGGCCCTGGATGACGTGCAGCATAACCTGGGCCGCACCTTCCTGGCCCATGAGGCCCTGCCCATCGCCATGCAGGTCTGCGAAGTGCTCCACTACCTGCACCACCAGACCCCACCCGTCATTTTCCGTGACCTGAAGCCCTCCAATCTGATGATCACGCCGGCCGGGCGCATCTTCTTTATCGATTTCGGCATCGCCCGCCGCCACCGCCCCGGCCTCAGCAAAGATACCCAGGAACTGGGCACTCCCGGTTACTGCGCCCCCGAGCAGTACGGGCACGGCCAGACCGTGCCTCAGAGTGATATCTACGCAGTGGGCACCACTCTGCTGCATCTGCTCACGGCTCGCGACCCGCAGAGCTTCAACTTCGTCTTCCCGCCCAGCCGTGAAATCGGGGTAGAGCCCGAGAGCCTGTCGCTGGTGCTGGACCGCTGCCTGAAGATCAAGGTAGATGAACGCTACGCCTCGGCCACCGCCCTGCTCCGCGACCTGGAAGCAGTCTGGTCGCAAATCACCCCCACCCCGGACGGCGCCACCCAGGGTCTCGGTCTGGCCCGCCTGCGCTACCACCCCAAAGGCGGCCACGCCCAGGGCACCAGCCTGTGGGATATCGTGCGCGGCCTGGTGCGGCTGTGGCGCTAGCAGGCCTCATGGCTGAAAATTAAGTGCCCGACTGGTACCGCTACCTTCCGCGAACAAGGCCAGGCTCCCTCAAGGGGGTCGCCTGATCAGAGGACCTGAGGGGAACAAAGGGAAGACCCTCCAGGTCATGGATTTCTTGAGAAAACTTACAGCACCGGGCCTCCAGGTGACCGGATATGGCCAGGGAGTCATCCACTTCAAGTGCGCCAAAGCGCTGAAAACCAACACCGACATTGATTGCCAGGCCAGTCTGCCCGGCGGCGTGCGCTGCGAGCTGACCGTCAACGTGCAGGGCACGCAAGACGGCGAATACGTGGCCAAGGTGGCCGGGCCGCCCCAATCCCTGACTCTGCTGGAGAAGATCTTTCTACCCGGTTCAGGCGCCAGCAAAGAGCAAATGTTCTACAAACCCAACCAGGACGATATGACCCGCCACGCCCGCACCTACGCGGTGCGCAGTCGTGAATTTCCGGACTTCAAAGGAGCCACGGCCGAGCTGTCGCGGGCTGGAGCCCTGGTCATGCTCACCGGTGAGGTTCAGGCCGGCAAAGACGTCCACCTCGAGATCGAGCTGGATGAAGTGGCCACGGTTCCGGTGGACGCCACCGTCGAGTGGTGCACCCAGCGTGACAAAAAGACCTGGATCGCCAGCCTCAACTTCAAACCACTCACCCCCCAGGCCGACGCGGCTCTGGGACAGTTTCTGGAAACCCTTAAGCACCGCGCCCCCGGTCACCCGTCCACACTCTCCTGATGGACCGGTCTCCCGAGTCTTTCCAGCTGCTCGAGAAGCTGGGGGAAGGCGGCATGGGCCAGGTCTATAAGGCGGTGGACTCCAACAATAACGAAGTCGTCGCCCTCAAATTCCTGATCGCCGGCGCCGACGAAGGGATGCAGCGCCGCCTGCGCCTGGAAGCCCGGGAGCACGCGACTCTAAGCCACCCCAACGTGGTCCGCCTGTACGAGCACATGAGCTACGAGGGCCATGACTTTCTGGTCATGGAATACATGGACGGCGGCAACCTCAAAGACTTCGTCAACGGTGCACCCGAGCTAACGGAGCTTCTCGAAGTCTTCGTTCAAGTCTGCGAAGGCCTGGAATATCTCCACCGCCAGGGATTGGTACACCGCGACCTCAAGCCCGAAAACATTCTGCTCAACTCACAGAAACAGGCAAAAATCGCCGACCTGGGCATGGTCCGCCGCACCGACCACGAACACAGCAGCCTCACCCAACACGGCCAACTGGTGGGAAGCACCCGCTTTATGGCCCCCGAACAGATCCTGCGCAGCCAGGTCACGGCCGCCGCCGATCTCTACTCCTTGGGGGTGGCTCTGTTTGAATCCATTTCGGGTGAAGCTCCTTTTGAGGGCAGCGAATATCATGTCCTGAACGCCCACATCCGCGAGCAGGCTCCCAGCCTGAAAGGGCGAGTGCCTTCCGTGCCCGACGCGCTGGACGAACTGGTGGCCAACCTGCTCGAGAAAGCGCCGGAAAGCCGACCCCGCTCAGCCGCCCAGGTGGGCGAACGACTGCGCCAGTGCCTGGACCAGACACCGCTGGCGCCCAGCCACAAACCCAGCACGGATGTAGAAGAAATGAGCGGCGTTATCCTGGGAATGAGTCAACCCTTTCGTAACTCCATGAACGGAGTGCTGGGAATGACCGCGCTGCTCCAGGCCAGTCCGCGCTACCTGCCCGAGCGCCACTATCTCGAGGCTTTAGAAGAGTCGGCCCGCACACTCCAGAGCGTCTTTGAGGATCTGCTCGACTTCGCCCGCATTCGCAGCGATCAACTGCGCCTGCAGCCGGTGGTGACCGACCTGCGCGGCCTGGTGCACAGCGTGCTGGCGGCGGCCGGAGCTCTGGCCCGCGAACAGGAGTCGGTGCTCTTTTCCCACGTGGAAGTGAGCGTACCCGACACGGTGCTGGTCGATCCGCTCCGCCTGCATCAGGTCCTCTTCAACCTGGTACAGCAATCCTTGCGCAGCGCCCGCCACGCCCACCTTTCGCTGGTGGTCCAGCGCGAACACGACGACGGCGATCGAGTAGCCTTGCGCTTCTGCGTCAGCGGCGACCAGAGCTATCTCAACCCCACCCAGATCCGCTCGCTTTTCCTGCCCCAGGCGCAAGGGCTCAGCCTCTTTCTGGTCCACCACCTGGTCCATCAATTCGGCGGACGCTGCTGGGCCAGCAGTTTGCCCGGACGCGGCACCACCTACACCATCACCATGCGCCTGCCGGTGGCCGGACCGCTACCGCCCGCCTCCCCGCGGCCGGCTCTGGAAAACCTGCGCATTCTGCTGGCCGACGACCAGCGCGTTAACCAGACGCTGGTAGGCGCCATCCTCAGCAAGCACGGCCACACTTGCACCCCGGTTTTCAATGGCCACGAAGCGCTGCAGGCTCTCGAAAAAGAAAGCTACGATCTGCTTTTGTTGGACATGGTGATGCCCGAGATGGACGGACCCACCGCTGCCACGCACATTCGCGAACGAGAGAAGAAAAACGGCCAGGGCCACCTGCCCATCATCGCTCTGAGCGCCATGGAAGCAGAAGATCTACCTGATACGGTGGACAGTTTCGTGGCCAAGCCCATCCGCGCCGAAGTCTTGCTCAGCACCATCAACGAGACCATGGCCCGCCTGCCCCAGGCTCGACCCGCCGCGCTGAACCACCAGGAACTGCTGCAACGGGTGGGCGGCAGTCAGCGCCACGCCGACATGCTCATTCAAGTCTTTCAGGAAACCCACCAGGCTCAGTTGGCGGAACTGGAAACCGCCTTCGTCCAGGGTGACCTGGCCAACATCGGGCGATTGGCGGGCCTTTTGCAGAACTCGCTGCATTCGATCTGCGCCCATCCGGCCGCGCGGGCCGCCCGCACCCTCGAACAACTGGCCGGCGAAGAGCGCCTGCAGGCCGCCCTCCACGCCCGCCGCCAGTTGCTACACGAATTAGAGCACCTTCAAGCCCAATTTACGCTCTGACGTACCTCCTCGAATCGATCGGACCAGCCGCGCTGGCGTGCTTCCTTTTCCAGGTGCTTCCAATCCACGGATGCAGGTGAAATCGCCGCCAACTCGATGGCATCAGCCCGGTCAATCGGCCTCCAGGCGCCGATTTTCAGTAATATCAAGTCATCTCTAGTGGCTACCCTTAACTTGAGACCTTGATAGTCCTCAACGGTAGCTCGCTTGACAATCCCCTCCAGATGAGCCACTCGAGGTAATTGAATATCGACACCGATCGAGGTCATCGTCGTATCTTGCGGCAACCAGAAGCGTAAAAGGTCCACCTCGTCCAGACGATGCCGGTCGGCCCGATCCATATGAGCAAAACCCTGGTCGCGAAAGGCTACCACGAATCGCGGACTGTTCTCGACCAGGGACAGAACCAGAAGGTCCAGATCCTGAGTGAACCGCAGGCGTCCTCGGATAGCGGCGGCGAACCCACCAATCAGCGCATAGTCCGAGCCCACCGAGTCCAGGGCCGCCAGCGCTCCTTGCAGAGCCCCAAAGAGCCTATCGCCCACGTAGTTTTTCCTCAAACCGCCGGCGATAGACCTGATCCAACCAGGCCACCGCCTCCTCTTGGGAGCATCCGCGTTCCTGCATGGTGGCCCGAACCGACAGCTCAAAAGCTAGAGTGGCCGCTTCAAAATACCAGTTAATCCGGCTTTCCACCGAACTGTCGAGCTGGCGAGCGGCGTCCCCGGGCAGGTGCATAGGCGATGACTTCTAAGCCCGGACCGCGGCAGCCTCCCCAACAGGATGCGGCAAACGCTAACAGAAACACATCCCCATGGCTCAAACGGTTTGGAAAGGGCATCTCACCTTCGGACTTGTGTCCGTGCCCGTTCGTCTTTACGCTGCCGCTCGTTCCGAGACGGTTTCTTTCAATCAACTGCACAAGGCTTGCGGCAGCCGGGTCAAGCAGAAGCTTTTTTGTCCCAGCTGCGAAAAAACCGTGGAACGCAGTGAACTGGTCAAAGGGGCCGAGGTCGAGGGCGGCCGGTTCGTGCTCATCGAAGAAGGCGATCTGCAGGCCATCACCCCCGAATCGGGCTCCTCCATGGAAGTGCTCGAGTTCGTCAAACTCGAGGAAGTCGACCCGGTCTATTTCGACACTTCCTACTACCTGGTGGCGGAGACCAAAGCCGGCGAAAAACCTTACTTTCTGCTGCAAAAATCGCTGCAGGAAATGCAGTATGCGGCCATCGCCAAACTCTCCAAGGCCAACAGGGAGCACATCGTGATCGTACGCCCTTCGGGCCTCGGTCTCATGTTGCATACCCTGTATTACCAGGATGAAGTGCGCCAGGTGGCCGACTATGGCCAGAACGACGGGGTGCAGCTGACCGACAAAGAGCTGGAACTGGGTAAACTCTTTATCTCCTCGCTGGCCGGCCCTTTCGACCCCAGCAAATACCACGACAGCTACCGCGCGAACGTGACCAGCATGATCGCCGCCAAGGCGCAAGGGCAAACCATCGCGGCCATCGCGCCCAGTGCTCCGCCGCCGGCCATGGATCTCATGGCCGCCCTCAAGGCCAGCCTGGAGCGCACCCAACAGGTGGTTGATGCGAGCGTGACGGCCCAGGCCCAATAGTGCCCCTCGAGGATTATCAAGCCAAGCGCAACCTGGACAAAACTCCCGAACCCACTGGAGCAGAAGACACTCCCGCCAGCGAGCTTCCACGCTTTTGCATCCAGCGCCATGATGCCCGGCGCCTGCACTACGACCTGCGCCTGGAACACGAGGGTGTGCTCAAATCCTGGGCCGTGCCGCGCGGGCCCAGCCTGGATCCCGAGGTCAAACGCCTGGCCGTGCACACCGAAGACCACCCCCTGGAATACCTGCATTTCCAGGGAACCATCCCGGCCGGCAACTACGGCGCCGGCCGGATGGATCTCTGGGATAGCGGAACCTACCAGTGCTCCAATTTTGATAAGCAATTTCTCAAGGGCGATCTCAAGCTCACCTTCCACGGAACACGCGTTCGAGGAGACTTCGTGCTGGTGCGCACCCACCAGGACAAGCACTGGCTTTGGATCAAAAAACCTGACGAATTCGCCGACCCGGCCTGGGATCCGGAACAACTGAGCCTGGAGCTCTGGTGGGAAAAACACCCGCTACCGGAGAGTGCCGTGGCCGCCCCGTTTCCGCGCTGGCTCGAGCCCATGCTGGCTCAGCCGGGAGAAGCCTTCTCCAGTCCCGACTTCGCTTTCGAAATGAAGTGGGATGGCTTTCGCGCCCTGGCTTTCCGCCAGGAGGGTGAATTGCGCCTGCTCTCGCGCAAAGGCAACTCGCTGCTGCGCTCCATGCCGGAGCTGGCCATCCTCAACTCCGCCTTCCCGGCGCGCGAATACGTGCTGGATGGAGAAATCGTCTGTCTGGACGCCGAGGGCATTCCACAATTTCAAAAATTGCAGACGCGTTCCCAGGCCACCCGACCCGATCTGAGCAACCCGGTGCTTTTCTACGCCTTCGATCTGCTCTATCTGGACGGCTATGACCTGCGCGGAGTGCCCTGGAGTCTGCGCCGTCAGTTCTTGGAAGAAGGACTGCGAACTTCTTCCTGGGTCCGCCTCTCGCAAACCATCGAGGGCGATGGTCTGGCTTTTTATGAGCTGGTTAGAGAACGCGGGCTGGAAGGCATCGTGGCCAAACGCAAAGCGGCTCCTTACACCGGCAAACGCAGCAGTGATTGGATTAAAGTCAAGACCCGCCAGGAAATAGAGGCCGTCATCGGAGGGGTGACGCCTCCCGAGGGCGGGCGCATGTATTTCGGGGCGCTGATGTTGGGGGTTCGCGAAGGCGACAGGCTCAGGCACATCGGTAACGTCGGCTCGGGCTTCACGCAAGAGGAACTGGAGCGCCTCCAGGGTTTGCTCAAGCCCAGCCATACCTGTCCCTTTTCAGAACCACCGCCGGGCGCAAAATACTGGGTTGAACCGACCTTCCAATGTCAGGTTCTCTACCAGGAAGTGACCCGGCAGGGGATTTTACGCGCGCCCATCTACCACGGTCTGGTCGAAGACGAGGTCGCCCGGCCCACCCTCACCAACCTCGACAAAATCTGGTTTCCCGGCGATGGCATCAGCAAAGGACAAATTCTTGACTACTACGAGCAGGTGGCCGACTATATTCTCCCCCACCTGCGCGACCGCCCGCTCTCGCTGAAGCGCTATCCCGACGGCATCGAAGCGGGGTTCTTTTTCCAGAAAAAAGCCTACGCCCATTTCCCGTCCTGGATGCTCACCTATCCTCTCGAAAACCTGCGCGGGGAACGCAAGGAAACGCCTCTGTGCAACGACCGCGCCTCGCTGCTTTTCCTGGTCAACCTGGGCTGCATCGACCACAACCCCTGGCTCAGCCGCATTCAGAATCTCGATTCCCCGGATCTGATGATGCTCGATCTCGACCCCTCCGACTGTGATTTCGCCCAACTGATCCGGGGGGCGCTGGCCGTCAAGCAAGTGCTGGACGAGCTGGGATTGCGCGGCTATCCCAAAACCAGCGGGTCACGCGGGCTCCATATCTACGTGCCGGTGATACCGGGCTATGAATTCGAACTCACGCGCACGCTGGCCACCGTCATCGGCACCATCGCCCGGCAACGCCATCCGGACCTCTTCACCTTACGGCGCGACCCGGGCAAACGCGCCAAAAACCGGGTCTATCTGGACGCTCCCCAAAACCGGCGCGGCGCCACTACCGCCGCCGCCTACTCGGTGCGCCCGGTGGCCGGCGCCCTGGTCAGCACTCCTTTGCTCTGGGAGGAAGTCACGCCCAGTCTCGATTTTCGGACTTTCACCGCGCTGACGGCCCCGGCCCGTTTTGCGCAACGGGGAGATCTGCTGGCGGCCATGCAGCCTCAGCGCCTGGAAGGAGCGGTGGCGCGGGCCGGAGAGTTGCTGGCCTGAGGGGAACAACCCGAAGAAAGAACTTACCAGAGATGGTGCATTCTCGCTGTGACTGGGGAAACCTATGAGCGGCTCCTGAAGGAGAACCAGGACTCCAGCTCCCCCAGATTGCTGGTGAACGCACTGGCCGACCGAGCAGGCATGGATTGGCAGGACACGGGCTCTACCACTTTTCGGCGCGAGGATCTGCAAAGAGGCTGTCACCATCCGGCCTCTCCAGGACCTGGCTCTCTCTCGACATCCTGCTCCTGAGCTGGTCGTGGAAGTCGAAGTGGAACCGCGCCCTGAAAGCCTGGCTAGACCAGCTCTAAGTCCACTCGGCCCAGGTCTTCATTGGTATTCACCACTCGGGCCTCGAGATAGTCGCCTACCGCGTAGCTGTGGCCTGCGCCCACCAGTTCCTGGCCGTGCCGCTCCATGCGGTATGGTCCGTGAGGCAGAGAATCGCTGGCGATGGTGCCGGTGGCCCCGGTGCCGGCCATTTGCAGCACCAGGCCGAAAGGCTTGATGGCCACCACATTGCCTTCCACCACCTCGCCGATGCGCTCGCGGAAAATGCGCGCCACCAGCATGCGCATGCGCTCGCTCTCGGCCTTACTGGCTTTCCAGGTGGCCGAGTTCAGATGCACGGCCAGTTCCTGCAGCAGCGGAGCATCCGGTGCTTGACTGCGATCCCCGGCCAGGTAGCGCTTGATGATGCGGTGCACCACCAGGTCGGCGTAACGCCGAATCGGGCTGGTGAAGTGCAGGTAGAGCGGAGCACCCAGGCCAAAGTGCTGGCCGGCCACGGGCGTATAGTGAGCCGGCCCCAAAGTGCGCCCCAGCACGGTGCGCAGGGCCAGGGCCACGCTGGTGCCGCGATATTGCGCCTCGAAAGCGGCCAGCCCGCGCGAGGTCAGGCGCGGACCAAAGCCGGCTTCGATGCCGAAGTGGCGGGCTGAAGCGGCCAGCATCCGCACCTTTTCCGTATCCGGCTCAGCATGCACGCGGAACATCCCCGGCAAGCCGCGGTCCACCAGCCAGGTGGCGATGGCCTCGTTGGCGGCCACCATCAAGCGCTCGACAATGCGATGAGCCATCGTTTCCCCTCGCGGCTCCAGCCCGGTGGGCTGGCGGGTGGTGGGGTCGAAGGAAACGTAAGCTTCCTCGCTGGCCAGCTCGACACCGCCGCGAGCGGCCCGCACCAGCGACAGGCGGGCCGCCGCCGTGCGCAGCCGGCGCACGGTCGGAGCCACCCCTTCCGGCACGGCCTCAGGCCCTTCGCCCAGCAGAAAGGCGCTGACAGCCTCGTAGCTCAAGCGGGCGTGCGAGCGGATGACACTCTCATAAACGTCCACGGCCGTGATCTGGCCCTCCGGGTCGATCCGCAGCTCGGCCGTCAAAGTCAGGCGCTCCGCCTGGGGCAGCAGGCTGACGGCCGCCGAAGAAAGCTCTTCAGGCAACATGGGAATGACCTTGCCGGCCATATAAACGCTGGTGGCGCGCCGGCGCGCTTCCAGGTCCAGAGCGGAGCCTTCGGGCACGAGCGCGTCCACGTCCGCAATCGAAACCAGCACGCGCAGGGCTCCATCGGCCTCGGGAGGCAGCGCCGAAAGCGCATCGTCAATATCGGTCGTAGAGGGAGCATCGATGGTCACCGTTGGTAACTCCCGCAAATCGCGCCGGGTGGAGGCCAGCGGCAAGGAAGCGGCGCGGGCCTGCTCGAGCACTTCTTCGGGAAAGACGGAGCGAATGCCGTGGCGTACACCGCAACGCTCCAAACCCAGGTCGGCCTCGGTTTCGATGATGCGCAGCGGCACCAGTTTGGTGCCCTCCAGCGCGGCCACCAGATACAAGCCTTCCTCCAACTCCAGCTCATTTTGCAGCAGGGGCCAATCCGTGTTGGAGACGAGGCGATCGACCTTGAGAAAAGGCTTGCGGCCGCGCAAGACGATACTGCCAAATAGCTCCCCGCGAGTGCGCTCCTCCAGGGCCAGGTCAGTAGCGTTGAAGCGCCCGTTCTCGGCCGGCACCACCCGGGCGCTGACCAGATCGCCATCCAAAAACGGATTCAGGTCGGGAGGCACAATGAAGGCGGTCTTATCGCCGTCGTAATTGAGAAAACCAAACCCCCTCGGATTGACGGAGATACGGCCGAGCACTCTTTCCATGCAGCGCCGCTTCGCACAGCCGGCCGCCAAGGCCTACTTGATACGCCCCCCCACTTGATGTGCCAGGGGGAGCTAACGCGCCCCCCTGGACCCCCCACTTTGTCTATACGAAAGCGGCTGAGCACGAATTCGCGCGCTTTGCCGTCGACAAAGTAGCCCGTCAGATAAGCCTGGCGCCCCTCGTCGTAGTAGACCACCTGGCCGTCATTCTGAGCCAGCGGAGGACCGCCCATCACCTCGATAAAATGCGCGCGCCCGATGCCTGCCTGGCACAGAGGCAGGCCGCGGGAAGTAACTTGCCGCCCCACCAGCACCATGGCGTGACGCCCCCGGTCCTGATCACGAAAATCCGCCTTCAGGCCATTGGCATAGGTATACTCCCAGGTTTCTCCGCCGATGGTCATCTTAAGCGGCCGATCCGCCCGCGGGGGTCCCAAAACTTGCTCGATCTGAGCCCGACTGTAAGCCAGCGAAGCACCGTCCAGAACCCAGATCTGCGGCGCCTCATAAGCTTGAGCCACTCCCCAGGATAAAGCCGCCAGGAATACGAGCCAGCGCATAGCCGATCTGATTCGGAGCGCAGCCCTCCATTCCCACCAGGAAATTGCTTATCCTGGGGCCAAGGCAGACCGATGTCCGGTGAACATCTCGGCCGAGTTTATGCGGCCAAATCCCCGCAGGAGCTGCTTCAGGTCTATGAGGAGTGGGCCGTCCATTACGAGCGCGACCTGGTGGAAGGAATGGGCTGGGACAAGCCGGCCAAAGTCGGCCAGACCCTGCTCCCCTACCTGTCCGAGCAGGCCCGCATCCTGGACGTGGGCGCCGGCACCGGACTGATGGGCGATTTTCTGCACCGGCACGGCCAGTCGAACCTGAGCGCTCTGGACTTTTCTCCGGAGATGCTGCAACAGGCAAAGAAGCGCGGAGTCTACCGTTATTTTTACCAGCACAACCTGCTGGAGCCAGTGCCGCTCGAGAAAAACCACTATGACGCCATCACGGCGGTAGGTATCTTGACCGAAGGCCACCTGGGTCCAGAAATACTGCCGACCTTAAAAACTTTGCTCAAACCAAATGGCCTGCTGGCCTTCTCGCTGCGTGACGACCTCGAACACCTTTACCAGGAGGCTCTGCAAGACTGGCGTCTGGAAACGCAACAGCGCTTCAGCGACGGATTGGAAGCGCGCCCCTGGAGCGCCTGGGTATACCGCGCGTGAAAACGGCCCTGGTCATTGGAGCCCATCCGGACGACCCCGAGTTCGGCGTAGGCGGCACGGTGGCCGCCTGGGGAGAAAAAGGCTGGGAATTTCATTACCTGATCGTGACCGACGGCAGCAAAGGCACGCCCGATGCCACTCAAGATCCATGCCTGTTGATCCAAACCCGTCAGCAAGAGCAACAAAAAGCAGCTCAGATGCTGGGAGTCAAAAGCGTCGAATTCCTGGGACTACCCGACGGGGAAGTGCAAGCCGACCAGAATCTGCTGGAGAAACTGGTGGCCATCCTGCGCAAAAGGAAGCCCTACGCCGTCTTTACCCACAACCCCGAGGCCCTGGAATATCGCCGTCCCGGCAGCCGCCCTCAGATCGCCCACCGCGATCACCGGGCGGTCGGCCAGTGTGTGCTCGACGCCGTCTATCCAGTAGCCCGCGATCCCCACTACTTTCCCGCCCACCATGCCGCCGGCCTGACCGCCCACAAAGTTCGCGAAGTCTACCTGTGGGGCAGCCCGCAAGCCAACGTCAGAGTCGACATCCGCCACACCCTCAACCGCAAACTGGACGCCATCGTGCAGCACCAATCCCAGATCGCCGCCGATCACCCGCGCATTCTCAAATCCCGCCAGAGCGGACGCCCCGCCCACGAGTATTTCCTGCGCCTGCGCATCTCGCCGTGAGACCACCGGAACCACCGCCTCATCCCTATAGCTGGCGTACCGTGGCGGTGCTGCTCACCGTTCATGCCGGCGCCGCCCTGGCTCCTTTCACCTTCACGCGCGGCGGCGCCGCTCTGGCCTTGCTGCTCTACACCCTCAACTGTCTGGGCATCACCATCGGGTACCACCGCCTGCTCACCCACCGCAGCTTCAAAGCCAAACGCTGGCTGGCCTACCTGCTGGTGACCCTGGGCTCTCTCTCGGCCCAGGCCGGTCCGGCCACCTGGGTAGCCATTCACCGAATGCACCACGCCAATAGCGACGAGGAAGAGGATCCCCATAACGCTTCGCAGGGCTTCTGGTGGGCGCACATGGGCTGGATGTTGTATCTCACGCCACGCCGACTCGATCCCGCCTTCACCAGGCGGTTTGCCCGGGACATTCTGGAAGATCGCTTTTATCGCGTGCTCGATCGTATCTTCTTCCCCCTCTGCCTGCTGAGCGGCGTTTTGATCTACGCGCTGGGCGGCTGGCCCTGGGTGATCTGGGCCATGTTTTTACGCATCGCCGCCGTCTTTCACGCCACCTGGTTGGTCAATTCAGCGGCCCATATGTTCGGCTACCGCACCTACGCCACCGCCGATCGCTCCACCAACTGCTGGTGGGTAGCCCTGCTCACCTTCGGCGAAGGCTGGCACAACAATCACCACGCCTTCCCCAGCAGTGCTCGACACGGGCGCCGCTGGTGGGAGATCGATGTGAGCTGGCTGCTCATTCAAGGGCTGGCTCGTTGTGGCTGGATTTGGGACATTCGAGTGCCCGAGCGACTACCCCACGAGAAGGAACGGGCTTATAGGCCCAGGTAGAGGCGCAGCCCCATATCAACAACCACGGGTTTGGGCGCTAATTTCATCGCGAATCGCGTAGATCTCCGCCATCATTGGCTCTAAGGGTGGGGTGAAGTCGCACAGGCCCATATTTGTTGATGTTCCTGTCCGCGGCGCGGGACATGCAGAACCGGCAGTCACCCGACCAGGAGCTGGCTCAAGAATCGCCGTTCTCGCGATTGCGAAAGCCAGCTCCCGGCGGGATGAGACGAGGGTCTCAGGAGCGGGCCATGCGGGCTTCTTCGACCTGGGCGAAGGACTTGGTGATGATGGCCAGCGAGTCGTTCAGTTGCTGTTCGTTGATGACCAACGGCGGAGCGAAGCGGATAATGTTGTCGTGGGTGGGTTTAGCCAGCAGGCCGTTGTTTTTCATCTGCACGCAGATATCCCAGGCGTTGGCGCCGGCGTCGTGGTCGATTTCGACGGCGTTGAGCAGGCCCTTGCCGCGGATCTCGTGGATCCACTTATACTCCATCTTGCGCAGTCCGGCGCGCAACAATTCGCCCATCCTGGCGGCGTTCTCGTCCAGTTTCTCATCCTTGAGAACCTGCAAGGACTCGATGGCCACTGCGCAGGCCAGCGGATTGCCGCCGTAAGTGGAGCCGTGTTCGCCGGGCTTGATACCCAGGATTACTTCGTCGTCGGCCAGCACCGCCGAGACGGGCAGCACGCCACCCGACAAAGCCTTGCCCAAAATCAACAGATCGGGGCGCACGTTCTCGTGGTCGACGCAGAGCATCTTACCGGTGCGGCACAGGCCGGTCTGAATTTCGTCAGCGATCATAAGCACCTTGTTCTTGGTGCACAGCTCGCGCACACCTTTCAGGTAGCCGTCGGCGGGCACGAACACACCGGCTTCGCCTTGAATGGGTTCGACCATGAAGGCGCACACCAGAGGGTTCTGCAGGGCTTTTTCCAGGGCCGGTAGATCGTTATAGGGGATGATGTCGAAGCCCGGCATGTAAGGACCAAAACCATCGTGGCAATCCGGGTCAGTAGAAGCAGAAATGGCAGCCAGGGTGCGTCCCCAGAAGTTGCCCGAGACGAAAACCACGCGGGCCTGACCGTCGGGGATTCCCTTGTGCAAATAACCCCAGCGGCGGGCCAGCTTGAGAGCGGTTTCGCCACCCTCGACGCCGGTATTCATGGGCAATACGCGCTGATAGCCGAAATATTCGGTGATGTATTTACAGTAGACGCCCAGGTTATTGCTGTGGAAAGCGCGCGAAGTCAGGGTCAGCTTGGAAGCCTGGTCGACCAGGGCCTTGATGATACGCGGGTGGCAGTGTCCCTGGTTGACCGCCGAATAGGCCGACAGGAAGTCGATGTAGCGCTCGCCCTCGGGGCTCCACATGTAGATGCCCTCTCCTTTGGAGAGAACCACCGGCAGAGGGTGGTAGTTGTGTGAGCCGTGGCGCTCCTCGAGGTCCATAGCCGCTTGGGAAGTGGTGGAATGATACTGCACGAGAAATCTCCTTGAAAAACGTTGTGCGCCAGCATTGGGCCCCTCCGGCGTCAATCCCTGCCAAACAGTTCGCGTA
The DNA here is from genome assembly GCA_019637395.1 of Vulcanimicrobiota bacterium. Taxonomy (GTDB): domain Bacteria; phylum Vulcanimicrobiota; class Xenobia; order Xenobiales; family JADMJV01; genus JADMJV01. Next base: position 195,170 of record JAHBVR010000004.1, on the reverse strand, counting down.
GACTCGCCCGTTGCTCAGGATCGCCCAGGATCATCAGACGGTCTCCATGCTGCAAGATCTCCTGGGGGCCGGGATTGACCAGCGTATTCTCCTCGCGCACGATGGCCAGCACGGTACAGCCGGTCAGACCACGAACATTGACCTGGGCGATGGACAGGCCGTCCCATTCCGGGCTCTCCAACGTAAACATCTCCGATTGACTCTTGCGCAGGGTGTTTCTCAGCCGCATAAGCTGCTCATCGGTGCCTTCAGGATAGAGTGCGTCGTAGTGCTGGCGCCGGATCTGCTCGAGGAATTTACCGGTTTCCACATCGGAGAGGCCCAGTTGATCGAGACACTGGTGAACCATTTCTAGAGCCCCTTCCATCTCCGCCACCACCACCCGGCTGACTCCCATGTTGCACAGTTTTTCCATGTCATCGCGGCCGGCCGCCCGGGCCACGATATGGGCGTCCGGTTTGAGGCCGTAGATCGCGTTCACCGCCAGTTCGCCCGAGAGGATATCGGCGAAGGTGAGAATGATGTTACGAGCGTGATGCAGGTTGGCCGCCTCCAGCACGGGCACGGCGAAAGAATCACCAAAGAGCACCTGATGCCCATCCTTCTCGGCGCGGCGCAGCGCCTTTTCATCGATCTCGGTGATCACGAAGGGCATCTCCATGGCCAGCAAGGTGGCCGCCACCACCTTGCCGACCCGCCCATAGCCGCACACAATGGTATGATTTTCCAGGCTGGTGGCCACGTTTGGCTTGAGAGTATCCACCGTTTTGGGACGCACCTTGCGCCACAGCGTATAAAGCGGCTGGGTCCAGGGAGCCACCAGGGGCGTCAGGGTCATGCTGACGGCCGCGATGGTGATGAGGACCTTGTAGACGGATTCCGGAATGCTCTGGGCGATCATGCCCAGGCGGGCGATCACGAAAGCCAGTTCTCCCATCTGCCCCAGATACAGGGCGCAGGCCCAGGGCACCACGTTGGCGTAGCCAAAAGCGCGCACGATGGCAGCCAGGATGATGCCTTTACCAAACCAGGTAACCGCGATCAAGGGCACCAGCAGAGAGGCATTGGCCAGCACCCAGCGCGGGTCGATCATCATTCCCACCGAAGCGAAAAAGATCAGCGTAAACAGATCGCGCAACGGCCCCACATCGGACAGAGCCTGGTGGGCGTAGTCGGACTCCGCCAGCACCAATCCGGCCAGAAAGGCCCCGAAGGCCAGCGAAAGGCCCAGCGCGTGCGCCGTATAGCCAATGCCCAGTCCGAAGGCCAGCACGCTGAGCGCGAACAACTCGCGATTTTTCTGGCTGGCCAGGGTGCGCATGGCGTAGGGCAACAGGGAGCGGCCAAACCACAGCCAGAAGGCCACGAAGAGCACGCCGATCAGCAGCGTTTTGCCCAGCTCGACATAAGAACTGCCGGCTTTTCCCAGTTGCGGAAGGATCAAAAGCAAAGGAACAGAGCAGAGGTCCTGCACCACCAGGATCCCGATCATGACTCGGGCCGAGAGAGTATTCTGGACCCCATTCTGGCTGAGGCAGCGCAGCACCACGGCGGTCGAGGAGAGCGACAGCAGAGCCCCCAGCCAAACCCCTTGAAGGAAAGGCCAACCACAAATCTTGGCTAACACCGTGCCCCATCCGATAGTCAGCAAGACTTGCAGCGGAGTGCCCAACAAGGCGACTTTGCCAACCTGGGATAACTTGGGTAAGGGAAACTCCAGCCCGACCGTAAACAGCAGCAGGGCCACTCCAACATCGGCCAGCATTTCCACCTGCTCGTGAGCAGCGACATGCGGTCCCCAGGTGTAAGGGCCGATGGCCACGCCCGCGGCGATATAACCCAGCACCATCGGCAAGCGCACAAAATGGCACAACAAGCCGGCCAGCCATGCCCCCAGCACGATCAAACAAAGGTCACCAGCCAATCCCATCCCTTTGCCTTGTGTTTTCGAGTCGCAGATTCCTGGTTGCGCAAAAAGTTCACAAACTTCTTGCCTGGAGGTTCGCTCTTGTTGACTCCGCGGCAACAACCCCCGGGATAAATTATCCGCCGTGTGCTGCCGGCCGGGTAACCTTTAGAAGATGATTCGCTTTCCTTCCATCAGCCTCACCGCTCCCCAGCTACCGGTCCGCGAGGAGCATCGAGAGAAGTTCAGGGTCAAGCCGGCCGATCGGCTCTCGCTGGGAGCGGAAGTGCGCGAAAGCGCTCACACCGACAACAGCGGCTTTCTCAAGGCGCTGGCCAAGAACTTCCGGCTGGAAAAGAAGAAAAAAAAGCGGGAGCTGACCGATCCGCCGGGCCTCAAAAGCCTGCTGGAAAAACGCCGGGATATCAAGCGCTCCGACCTGCTGGGCCGGGATTCTCAGCCCCTGACCCGCTGGACCGCCGAGCACTTCGCGCTGCTAGCCGACAACCCGCTGCTTCGGCCTGCCGATCTCAAGGATGTGGACAACCAGCAACTCCAGGTGATCCGCGCCCGGCCCGAACTTCACCCGCAAGAATTGCCTCTCATGGACCGGCAGATTTCCAGCGTGCTCGGTCCTCTGATGGGGCAGCGCGGCGCCAGTCACTACATGCCCCTGATTCGTGACAACTGCTTTGAACTGCTGATCAAACGGGGGGACCTGCGCCCGGAAATGATCGTCGACCTGATGCGCAAGATGGCGCTGGCGGTTGGAGGCGTGGGCAGTAAAGGCGAGGGCCCGGATATGTTTCTCAAGGCCACTGAGACCATGGTGCGGCGTCCTGATTTGACTCCCGAACAACTGGCCAGGGTAGCCCAGGAAATGCGCGACCGAGTTTTTTACGATGGCCCCGCCGGCCAGACGCAGGAAGCTTTCGGCCACAGCATGGATCTGCTGCAGAAAAAGAACGGCCTGGACACCGAGCGCATTTCCGAGCAAATGCAGGACATGGATCAGGAACCCGCTCGCCAGGCCGGCCCCCAACGCCGCGCCCGCGTCCTTCACAAACGCCTCAGGCGTCTCGACGCCGCCTAGCGAGTTTGGCGGAGCATCCGTTCGAGGATGGTCACGATGGCCTGTCCCGTCATTTCCACCGGCTCCACTTCATAGCCGGTCATCAAGCGAATCTGATGCAGGGCCAGGTGGTCTTTGACATTGCTCATACCCAGGCGCAGCAGCAGCTTGAGCGGAAGGACCTCATGTTGCACCAGCATGGGTAAAAGTCGATCGAGACAGAAGAAGGTCGGCATGATAGCAACCTGGCGCCACAAGTCTTCCTCGGCGTTGCCCACCTTCTCGCGCAGGGCGGCCGCGATTTCTTCTTCCTCGGCCTGGAACGGCTGGACCGAGAGTCCGGTCACCTCGCTGACCTCCTGGCGCGTACGCCAATCGGAGGGGTCGGCCATGGCCAGCAGAATCGACATTTCGAAAGGCTCGATCTTATGAGCTCGTAAGAGTGGGGAAAGATGGTGATAATCTTCCTTACTCAGCAGTTGCTCCCAGGTGGGAGCCTGATCGAAGCGGCAGGCGCTGGGAAACTCGTCGGGCAAGACCAGCGCCGGGCGCACGTCCCAACCGGTGATTTCACAAATCTCGTCGAGAACGGCTTCGTTTTCCCAGTTGGCCATGGTCACCTGTAAGGACAGGCCGGCCGGGTAGCAGCGAAAGCGCTGAGCCACCGGGGTCATCTTCAGCTTGACCTGCTGGAGGCTGTGGCGCATCAATTCCAGGCGGCGCTCCTGAGCCAGACCTTCCCAAAGGGTGGCGCTGTCCGGCACCCATACCGAGCCGGGCTCGGCGGTAACCTGGGCAACCAATTGATTCAAGAGCGGCCGGGTCAGCTCGGAAACCACCTCGGCGCGAGGCATTTGCATGGGCAAAATCTTCAGCCCGCTGACGAAACTCAACTGCTGGGTCAGGGCGCTCTGGGTCGGGTCGTCCATGGCGCAGCACAGGCAGAGTTGAAGAGGAGTCACGTTGTACTGATGGAGTAGCGGATGCAGCGCAATGATTAAAGAATCGGGAACTCGCCCAAACTTTCTACGTTCTTTCGGCTCCAGGGGGCCGACAGAATCCTCTCGGCTGCTCATAGAAGAGTATTTGGCCGACTTCTGTCTGAGTCCCTCCGGCCGGCTGGAATTGAAACCGGCTATTTTTCCAGACTATCGGGAGTAAAGGTAGGATCTAAAGTCTTCAATTTTTCCGCCCAGCCCCCCGCCGGCTCCCAGAGAGCAGCTCGCTGATAGAGCGAAGGCTCCTGGATACCGCTCCCCAGCGCCTGCTTGAGAGCCTTGACCGCCTCATCGTGCCGTTTAAGCGACTCCAGGGCGATGGCCTTGAGTTCATAGAGACGCCAATCCTGGCGTTGCTTTTCTTCCTGCTCGAGTAATCTGAGAGCCTCCTCGGGACGACCCAGATCCAGCACTACCCGGGCCAGGTCACGAGCGTGGCCGTAGCGCCCTCTCCGAACTTCCGGACGCAACAGTGTCTCGGCCTGTTCCAACATCTTCTTGGACTCCTCGGCCTGGCCGCGGGCCCGCTTGATCTGGGCCACCTCCCGCAGCAACAAGGGGTGCTGAGTCCTGGCGAAGGCGGCCATGAAGAGTTTTTCCGCCTCGTCCAGCTGACCTTGACGAACTTTCAGGCGAGCCAGATCCTCGGTGGTCTGGGCGTTTTCGGGAGACGCATCCAGCGAAGCCAGGAAAAACTGCTCGGCCTCCTCCAGTCGGCCATGCCGCACATCCATTTCACCCAGCAGCGAGCGCAGCCGAGCGGAAAGCTTGTTCTCCATGGGCTGTTCCTGCCCGATGGCCACCTCCAGAATCTTGCGCGCTTTATTATCGTCGCCAGCGGCAATATAAACGCGCGCGACCTGAAGAGCCGCGCCCACGGTGGGGACCTGACGAAAGATATCCTTGCTGATTTCCAGTGCTTCCGGAACGCGTCCCACCTCCATAAGGCTATTGGCCAATAGAGCGCGCGTGTCCACATCGCCGGGATCCTGTTTTTCCAGGGCTTCGAGGATCTTGATAGCCCCCTGGAAGTCATGGCGAGCTTCGCAAAGGCTGGCTTTGACCGTCAAGCCGGCTTTATTGTCCGGTTGCTTCTTCAAGGCTGCGTCCACCAACTTCTCGGCCTCGCCGAAATAGCTGACGTCGCTGCTCACCTGAGCCTTGGCCAGATAGGCCTGGGCCAGGGCAATTTGAAAAGCCGGGTGTTGGCGCGCATCCTTGAGCCGCTTTTGGTGAAAAGCGATAGCGTTGTCCACATCCTCGGGAGCAATATGCTTATATTTATAGGCATACTGGAAGGGGGTGGGTGAAGGAGTCGGCCCGGCCACGGGCTTCTGGCAGCCAACCGCCACCATGGCAAGCACCAACAAGTGAGCTTTCATGGGCTGGGCATTCGGAAGGAGCTGGAAGGCAACCTGCGCATATCCTCCCATGCGCCTTCTCCTGGTCTGCTGGTGGCTTACCTGCTCCGTTTGGGCCCATGGCATCGACGACGCCCTGCTGGTGCTCAAGCAAGAGCAGCAAAGCTGGGCCGGCACCTGGCGTACTCCGCTCCAACTCTGGGAAGGTTGCGACCGCGACCAGGATGGGCAATTGAGCCGCCAGGAAATTTCGCAAAACTGGGAGCGCCTCACCCGGACAGGGATTTTACTCCAGGGCCAGCCGCCGGTTCTGGGCCAGGGAGAAATTCAGCAGGGCCCGGCTCAGTTAACGATTCCGATCGAATTCAGCGTCCCCCCCCAGGCTCAGATCGACTTCGAATATCATCTGTATTTGCCGAAGGTGGCCAATCAGCAATGTCTGGCCGTCTTCACCAGCAACCTCGGCTCCTCGAGCACCCTGCTGTTGACCGAAGAATCCCCCTTCCAGAGTCTGAACCTGACTCCCGCCCCAGTCCCCGCCGCCGTCAGAGACGGAGAGCAGCGACCCGACACCCTGGCCGGCTTTTTTCAACTCGGGGTGAAACACATCCTGACCGGCTGGGACCACCTGCTTTTCCTTTTCACCCTGGTCATCGTGGGCGGCAGCATCTGGCGCTGGGTCCAGGTGATCACCGCCTTCTCGGTCTCTCACTCGATCAGCCTGGCTCTGGCCGTCTTTGGCGTGGTGCACCTCTCGCCCGACATCATCGAGCCCATCATCGCCATCTCCATCACCGTTTCGGCGATCTTTTCCTTTCGCGGCGTGCCTGGCCAGAGGCTGCACGGAGGCTGGATTCTGGCCTTCGTTTTCGGCCTGATTCATGGACTGGGCTTTGCCGGCGTGCTGGCCGAACTGCAACTATCGGGCCGCCAGGCGCTGGTCCCGCTGGTCGGTTTCAACCTGGGGGTAGAGGCCGGCCAGTTGGCGGTGGCGGCCGTCTTACTGCCGGTCATCCGCTTGCTCAGCCGTAACGACCAGGGGACAAAAGCCCGCCAGCTCCTGACGGCGCTGGCGGGACTGATGGGTCTTTACTGGTTTGCCTTCGGAACCCCGGCCTAATAATTAATGATTATAGGTGGGCAGCTGGTCACTCTTGCGTGGCGTAGAGGTCTTTTTGGGCGGCACATAGGTGTTCTGAACCCGGGGACGCGGTGCCGGACCAGCCGGCACCGCCGCCGGGGCGGGAGCCGGAGCAGGAGCGTGATAGCCGCCGCCACCACGCCCGGTGGGATAGAGACCACCGTCGCCGCCAATGGAAGGCTGCTCCACCGCCGGAGGCGGAGCGGCCGGACCGGGAGGCGGAGGAGCCGCGGCTGGCCCGCCGGTGCGGCGGGCGGCGTTGGCCAGACGGTCGTAACCGGCCCCGGGGCTCAAAGAGTGAGCCTTGCGATAGCTACCCTCAGCTCCGGCGCTGTCCCCCAAGTTTTCGTAAATTCGGGCCTCATAGGCAAAGGCGGCAGCCTGCTGCCTGGCCGTTCCTTTGACGCGCGAATACATCTGGGCCGACTGATTACACAAAGCGATAGCCTGGTTGGTTTCCTGGGCCGCATTGGCACGCTTGGCCTGCTCAAAGAGAGCCTGCGCATAGCGATTGGTAGCCTTGGCGTAAAAGTCACCGATCTGCTTGGTCTTCGGATAACCCTTGAGACCGACCAGCAGGTCGCGGGCCAACTCGGCCGACTGCTGAGCTTCCTCGTAGCGCTTGGCGTTGAAGGAAACCCGGGCCTTCTTCCAATAGTCCTCGCCCAACTTGGCCGAAGTCTCGGTGTTGGCCGCCACCGCCGGAGGAGCTTTGCTGTTCAGCTTACTGTTCTGCCAGTAGAGATAAGCGGAAAAGACCGTCAGACTGAGCACGAGACAGCCCAGGATGACGTAGATCATTTTGTTGCTGGAAGCACCGCCCCCCTGCTCGTCATCCTCCCAGGGAGTGCCCAGGTCCACGGCGACGGTGTGGTCAGGCAGTTCCAGCTTCATCTCCGAGGCCGGAGGAGGGCCTAGCGAACTGGGCGCGGCCGGAGCGTCACCCCCTCCCAACCAACTCTCGCTGCTGCGCGGCGCCGGCGCGGCATAGGCTGAAGGTCCCGCGGCTGCTCCGCCTCCTCCGTCACCCAGCCAACCACCGCCCCCGCCGGGAGAAGTAGGAGTGGAAGGGGCTGAAACCGACCCCCAACTGCTGGCCGGCGGTCCACCCGGTCCAGGCCCTCCGCCCAAACTCGGTCCGCCCCCCAAAGCGGAACCACCACCTAAATTTCCGCCACCCAGTCCTGGTGAGGGAGCAGCCGGGGCTCCCCAATTGCCCCCGCCCAGACCGCCGGGCGCGGCCGGAGCTCCCCAACCGGAAGCGGCGGGACCCGAGCCCAACCCCCCGGGAGCGGCGGGTTGGCCGAGACCGTTACCCCAGCCACCGGTCTGAGGAGCAGGCGGCGTCTGGAGCCGGCCGGTAGCCATGCCATCCCCCCCCCATTGGCTGGCGGCGGGCGGGGGCACGGGAGTGGGGGCGGCAAAACTACCCGAGGACTCCCAGCCCGAACCCAAGGCTCCGCGTCCGCCAAATCCACCTTCATCCGCAGCCGCCGCGCGCGGGGCGCTGGCCGGGGGACCTCCCAGGCTGGGAGCAGGTACGCCTACGGAAACCGGGGCTGCGGGCGCCGCGGGTTTGGCTGTGGGGCGGCTGGGCAGGGTCACGCCGGCGCCATGGGAGGCGCCAATCTTCTGAGTCGGCAACTCGGAGTTTTGGGCGGCCAGGCCATTGGGCACAGCCACACCGCCGCTGGGACGTGAAGGCGAACCATTCGAACTCTTGGCGGTGCGCAGCCATCCATTGCAATCCGGGCAGCGGCTGTGCACCGGGCTGAAATCTTTATTGCAGGCGGGACAATGCATGAACCGGCTCTCCTCCAGAGTTAGCTGACCTTCGATGTCGCTTTCCAGTTTCTTATCTTTCGCCCTAGGTTTGAGAATTCTTTTCGCGATTTATCCCCATTCGTTCAGGAAAGCTTCTCACCATCAGCCAGCAACTGCTCATAGCGAGTTCCCAAGAAACGCGAAACCGGCATCCAGACGGCTAAAAAGACCAGACAGACCGAGGCTCCGCCCCAAACCAGCCAGCCGGGCGCGTGGCGCAAGAGGTTGGCGTTCATCACCGAACCCAGGGCTTTGCCGCCGCGACTGCCGGCCGTGTCAATCCAACTCTTGGCCTTGAACTGGATATCATCGCTGGTGGGCACGTAAACCAACTCCAGGCACGGCTTGTTAAAACCGTAAGCGGCGCCCTTGAGAGCAATCTGGGCGGCAAATATGACCCAGAGGGTGGGGAAACTGGCCGCGCCCAGCACCAGAAAACACAGAACCACCGGGTAAATAATCAGACAACGCGATAACCCCCAGTTGTTGACCAGCCAGGTGGTGCCCGTGAGGGCGAAAATCAGGGAAATAAAGTTGGCGGCGAAGCCGTAGGTGGCCAGGAAAGCGGTGACCTTCTCCAGGGTCACCAGGGTTTCGTGGGCTTTGGAGTTCATCTGATAATCCAGATAGGTGCCCACCAACTCGTAGGCCACCACGCTCCAGAGAATGGCCACCAGATAAGGCCGTGTCATCACCAACCGCAGACCTTCCCAGAGACTGGCGCTGACTTTGGAGGCTTCCTCCGGACCCATTCCCTCAATTTCGTGCTTCACTTCATCTGGAATGTTGTTCTTCTGCAACCAGTAAAAGGTCATCATGGGTGCCAGAGCCAGCAGAACCACGGCCAGATAGAGCAACGGCACCAGTTGGCCGTGCTCGGCCGTGCGCGCCAGTAAGAAAGTACAGGTGCAGGCTCCGATCTGGCCTCCCACCGCCAGCAAGGGAAAACGGCGCGCGGCCACTTCAGCATCGGTGGTGGCGTTCACGGCCAAAGACCAAAGATGAGAAATCCCCAAAGAACCAAAGGATTCGATGGCCAGGTAAAAGCCCCAACCCAGAGGCAAATGATGAGAAACCGTGCCGTGCTGAAAAAAGTAGGTCAAGATAGCAAAGAGAGCTGCGTACATGGCATAGAGCAGGGCCAGCAATTTCCGCTTGCCCAGCCAGTCCACACCCTTGCCGTAAAGCACCAACGTGACCAGCAAAAAAAACATGGAAGCGAGTTTGGCGTCGGGCAGGTACTCGGGGCCAACCAGTTCCATGAACAGAGCGTTTTTCATGGTGCGCAACATCCAATAGCACCCGAGCGCACACCCAAAACTCAAGCCTAAAGGGGCGACTTCCCAGAACTCGGACAACCAACGGCGCACCCGCAAGGATACGCTAGAAGAGCTAGTCCCCCTCTTGCAAAACCACAGTGTCTGGATAAAGGCGCCGCTCAAAGCGTAGCAACTGTTTTTGGGAATTCAGCACCGGAAAGAGGTAGACCGGCGTGAAGCGCGCTTCCCAGCCTTGCTCGCCCGGAGCGACGTCCACCTGCAGGTGCCCGTAATGCTTGCCGCCCTCCAGCAACTGGCCGTCGCGCCAGACCTCGGGACAGTCGCTATGAGCCAGGAACTTACGATAGGGATTGGCGATTTCGGGCCCCCGCAGACCATCTCCGCCAATGCCCACATCGTAGATCTGCAGAGTGTGCGGACGGGAACTTCCGTCCGGCCTCACCTCGGTTCCCTTCATCTCGGAGCGCTCCAGCATCTCGTCATGGCCATTGAGCAAGGCGTCCACGCCATAACGCAGGAATAGCGGGGTCAGGACCTGTAACGGGAGGCCGGACTGGCGGTCACGGTCCGCCCCCATACCCGGCGGAAAGGCGTGCAGTCCGCTGGAGTATGGGCAGTGGTGAAAAGCCACGAAGGTGAAGCGGGAGCGCTTTTGGGCCTGGCGCAATTGCTGCTCCAGCCAGGTATACTGCACCGAGCCCGGGTTGAAATCGCCTTGAGGGCGCAGGTCGCTGGCCAGATGCCAGTTGGAATCCTGATCCGACCGGTGCGGTAAGCCGTTGCAGCCATCAATGGCGATCAAGGTGATGGGTCCGTATTCCATACTAAAATAGCGCCCCTGCTCGCGCTTGAGCGCCTGACCGTTGCTGGGAGAGCGGAAATAGGTGAGAAACTTGGCCACCGCCCGCTCGCTGGTATGCTCCTCATAGCGGCCGTCGTTGGGGCCTCCATAATATTCGTGGTTACCCAGTACCCCCACGATCGGGATGCAGCGGCTGAGCTGGCGGTTACACAGCCAGAATTCGTCCCAATCGCGCTGCTCCCCACCCGTTTCGACCAGATCGCCGGGAATGACCACGAAATCCGGCCGGCTCCTGACCATTTCGGCCAGATTGGCTCGATAACCGGTGTCCTGATCGACCAGGTATTGGCGGGGCTGACCTGGATGAGCCGGATCTTCCCAATGCACTCTGGCTCCATGGCTTTCCGGCTCGGTTTCGCTATCGGAATAAGTCACGAAACGGATCCGGCTGTCGCGCGGCGGAGCGGTGCGAAATTCGCCCGGCCAGATCTGACCGTCTTGCTCTAGTTCATAACGATAGCTGGCCCCGGCCGTGAGCCCGGTCAGGCGGACCTCCCGCGGATAGCCGGGCTGATTGGCGCCGAATTCCTTGGTCTCCCAAGGAGAATAGCGGAGGGCGGCGGCTTCCGTATAACCGCCGACCTGACGGCTGGCCAGCAATTTTTCTCCCTGCCAGCAGCGCAGTGTGGCCGTGGCCGGACTGCGCGAGATCCAGAGCACGCTCATGGCGGTAGGGGCGGGATTCTGAAGATAGGGTTCCACCAGCAGCGGCCCATTGGCGGCCGAGAGGCCGGAATTGAGGAGCAAAAGGAACAGCAAGCGAACTTTCATAGCGGGGGGGTCTTAGGGGGAGGCAGCAGCCCCCCCTTCTTCCAAGGGCGGGGGGTCTTAGGGGGAGGCGCCAGCCCCCCTGCCGCCAAAGCGCCTTTCATGCTCTCTTTCCTGGTCCCCTATCGAGTGCGCCCTCAACTGCTTGAAGCGGACGAACTGGAGCGACTGGCCCTGGCCGTGCTCAACTCACCCTACCTGGCGGCCAGCGATCTCGATCAGGGTTTCCAGCAAACCTACGGTTTCTCGGTGTTATTTCAGCGTTCCCAGGTAGAGCGTTTCCTGTTGATGCTACCCAGCGCGCGACCTTGCCTGGAAAAGGTGCTGCGCCCGGACTGTCAGGCCTTCCTCGTCAATCCGCTGGTTATTCACGAGGGCGCGGCCGTCGCGCCGCATGCCGACAAGACGCTGCTATCCTTTCTGCCGCCGGGGTCCAAAGTGCCCTTTCCTTATCGAGTCTCGGTGCTTTACTTGTGCCTGCCGCCCAACCTCCAGGGAGGGGAGCTGGTCTTTCACCGCAACGCGCTGATCAAGGCCCGTTTCCAGCCGCGCGTCAACACATTGTTGGAATTTCCCGGCTGGCTCTATCACGAAGTAAAGCCCTGGAAACAGAGCGGCATGGGTACTCGCAACGCCCCCCGCGTCTCGCTGGTCTGTGAGCAGTATCGGCTCAAACCCCAACTGCTGGAGCAGATCCCCGAGTTTCATCTCGAGTCCACCCGGAGCTTTGCAGAGTTTTTAGCGGATGGAGAGAGAGACTTGCTCGAGACGGGTGGCTGAGGTCTGCGAGGTCGTATCGATGATGTCGAAGAGGAAATCCGGGTTGTACTTGAAGTTGACGTTCCTGGCCTCGAGGATGTCGATAGCTCCCTTGCTGACCAGCGCCCCTTCGATGTTCAGGTTCTGCTGGTTGGCCCGGGCCAAAAAATTGCCCTTGGCATAGATCAACCCCAAGAAGGTGGCATCGGAGCAGTCCACCCCGTAGGACTGCCGGCCCGACAGCATGGTCACGTCGCCGCCGGCGTAGAGAGCCACGCCCCCGTCGGGATCGGTGGCCAGAGCGTTACGCATACGCAAGGAAATGTCCTTTTGGTGAGAGACGATAGCACCCCAACCGGTGGCCGCGCCGTAAATACTGATGTTGCCGTCCAGCGCTTCCAGACTGGAAGGCTGGGCCAGCGCTTCGTCTTCGGGCTGAGCGTTGCCGCGGCCGCGGCGCCGGTGGCCGCGGTGACCGTCGTGCTCCTCCTGCTGGGCGCCTTCCACCCTGGTGCCCAGAGCCAGGTTGCCCGAGCCCAACTGCCCGTCCACCCTCAAATCGCCGCTCGGCACCACCGCCTTGATGCCGGGGGCAACCACGATCTGACAGGTCTTCAGGTTGGCCAAAATGGAACGGTCGGTGCGGGCTCCCGTGGCCGGATCCAAAGCCAGCGGGACCCAGACGTCTCGGTTGAGAGGTACGGGGGTGTAGTCATTCCCGTGTCCCTCTCCTGAAGGAACCGAGGCCAATACCTGAACATGGCCCGCCGGATCGGTATAGACCAGGGACTGGTTCCACTGGGTATAGGCGTCTACGGCAGCCACGGCTGCTCTTCCAGGAACGGCGGGGGTCGCCTCCACCGCAGGTTGGTAACCCTCCTCCCCCGGGATGCCCACCTCGGGCTGCGCCTCCACCGCCGGGACTTCGGCCACGGCTTCTTGGGCCGGAACGGCCGGCACGTCGGTGCCGGCGATCAAAAAAGAGTAAGTACCGCCCGGCAGAGTCCGCTCCGTGGTGGGTCCCGTCAGATCCTCGGGTTTCAGATCAGGAATCTGGTAGCTACCGCCGGTTTTGGGAACGAACTGGCCCTTGGTGTTGACCCCGGCCGTGGTGGTGGCGGCGCTGTTGCCGGAAAGCGCGGTGGTTCCCAGGGTAATTTCGTCACTGGCCCAGGCGCTGCCGAAGGGTCCCTGGGCAGCTGCGGGTGTGCCGGCCGGTCTCAAAAACTCGATTTGCGAAGGCCCGCCGCCCAGCCCCGGGTTGGGACCCAGCAAGGTTCCATTGGAGCGCACCATATTCAACTGGCGATCGGTGGAATCGATATTCCACTTCATTGGCTGAGGGTTGGTCACGGCCATGCGCAGTTGCGCCACCGCCGACGCATCGACAAAGGCCCGCTTGCGCAGAACGACTTCCATATGCTTGCGGGCATTGCCGCTACGGCCCTCAATGCTCATGCGCACGGCATACTTGGGAACCCGGTTGGGTTCATCCGGGCTGGCGTTATTTAAATTATTGAAAAGTTGGATGGTAAAAGTCATGTCGGTGCCGTTGACCTTGCCGGTCACGGTCGTGCCAGAACCTGAGCACTCCAGGCGTGAGCCCAAAACTTCATGGGGGCTATGCGAGGTGAAGTATCCCGGCGAGCCCCAGTCGGCTTCCTTGTCGAGCCGCATCCAGGCGTATTGAACGGCGCTGTTGCAGGCTTCCTCCGCCTGCACCCGGGTCAGGCCCAGGCCCAGCAAATTCAGATTGGTGTTGTTGACCCGAACAAAGGCCCCCAGCAAGGTCAGCAACACGAACATCACCAGTAGCACTACGAACAGCGCCACTCCCCGTCTCCGCCAATTGCGCATCTTCAGCCTCCTATACACGTGGATAGGTGTTTTCCGGATAAGTCTTCAAGGTCAGTTCGAAAGTTTCGTCAGCTCGGGCGCCAGTTCCCGGTTTCGCTCCCCCCATCCCGCGTAAGCGCAGCAGCACCACTACCAGGCGGCTATCGTTATCCCGGCGCGCTCGGAAGGAAAGCAAGCGTTTGCTCAAGGTGCGAGTCACGCCCACCCGACTGCTGTTGGCCAAAGGATTGTCATGCATCGAGTTGACCAGGGAGAACTCGGCGTTCGGATAGGGCCCGACCAGAGCCGGCCTGACAACCTGGCGAATCAAACGTCCTTCGGGCTCGCTGGTGCCATAGTATACCACGAAACTATCGAAATTGGGAAAACCGCTATGGATGTCGATGGCCCCGGGAGATTCCCAATTCTCCACGCCGGCGGTGCACAGACCGTCGCGGTCGAGAGTCTGGTTGCCGCGGCTTTCCTGACGGGGCAAAATCACGCTCACCGTGCGGGGCACGGTGGTGACGGTCACAAATGAACTGTGACGCAAGTCGTTACCCAGTGCGTAAAAAGCCACTCGGGCCTCGCTTTGCAGCCCCTGGCGCAACGAGGCGAAATGAAAACTGCTCTGGCCCAACTCAAAAACCCCGAAAATCCCTAACAGCACGAAGCTCAGGATGCCCAGAGAGACGCACAGTTCCAGCAAGCTAAAGCCACGCTTCATGAGCCGGGCACGTAGACCACGCGGCCGGCTTTGACGGACTGGGCCCCTTGTTGATGCCGGTTGGCCGCGACCTGATTGGCATCGGGGGTATTCCAGAAAACCTGGACTTCCAGATAGTAGGTGCGCCCAAAAGCCGGCCCGTCATCTTTGAGCAATTCGGGCCGGGCCTGAGAATAAAAGGTCGAAGTGCTCTGGCTGTCGTGAGCGTAGACGGCCTGACCCAGCACGTCGGTGGGAAAGTCCTGACCATAGGTGGCGCGGTAACTCGGCTGCTGCGTCACCAGTTCATTGAGTCGCTGTTGAGCCATGGCCGTGGCTACCGTCATATCGTTGCTTTTGGACGTAGAAGCCAGCAAGCTATGGAAAAGCGCGATGACAGATAAAAGGATCAGACCCAGCAGGCCCACTGCCAACATGACTTCCGCCAAAGTAATTGCTCGACACGACGCCCCCGTCTTACCACTCACAGACTTCCAACTATAGCGCATGGAAGGCAGGTAAGACAAATCGGCTGAAGCGCCGGGACTCTCTGCTGGTCCGGGCCGAGCGTCGTAGCAATCCATCTGCAGCCGGTTTCAGGTTTATTTCAGGGGAAAGATCCAAGACCTGTTATAGATTATGTTTCGCCACCGTGCTCGGGACGAGTCCCTGTTAAGCTTTGACGAGGTCCAATCGGCTCTCGGCAGCCGCTCCTATGCCTTTAGCGGTCTCCAGACCATTCCACTGGCGGCCGTAGTGGGCAGCGAGGGGCGCTCCCACGATTTTTCCCGGGCCTTCCGCCCGCAGGCCCACTTGCTCCAAAGGCTGCGCCACCTGATACACAACCCGCACATCGATCTGAGCAAGCCGATTCAGGTTTTTCAAGTCGATCAGGTCTACTTCATTCGCGACGGCCACCACCGCGTGGCCGTCGCCCTGAGCCGCGGCCAGGAAACCATTCAAGCGCTGGTGACCCAGGTCACCGTACGCGCACCCATCACGGCCGAACTCCATCATGACGAGGTTCTGCGCCGAGCTCAGTGGAGTCATTTTCTACAAGAAACCAACCTGGACGGCCACGCCCCCGACAGCGACTTTAGCCGGCTTCCCCCCGAACTCTACGCGGTTCTGCGCGAGCATATCGAGGTACATCGGTATTACTTGGGCACCAGCTATGGCCGCGACTTCAGCGCCGAGGAGTCGGCCGCCAGTTGGCATGACTTGATCTACCGCCCGCTACTCGAAGTTTTGCGGCAACAGGGCGTGCATCAGGAGTTCCCCAAGCGCTCGGACCCGGAACTGTATCTGTGGCTCACTTATCACCGCGAACAACTGCGCTGCCGCGGCGAGTATCGTGGAGACGCGGAAGTAGCTCGGGCACTGGTGCAGCGATTCTCGGAAAGACCGCTGGTGGGCCTGTTCAAGCGAGTTCAGAGGGTATGGCGAGCAGCCTGGGCGGCCGCCTGGGAGCACCCCGAGCCACCGGTGAATCCAGCAGGCGAGAAATAAAAAAGGACTCCAAGCGGTCGGGGGGGGTCACCCGCAGGAAGTCCTTCTGAAGAAATGATAACCCCGTCGGGGTTCAACAGAAAGTGCACAATGTACCAGATTTTTCGGGAAAGAACTCCTATTAAGCACCAGGTCTTTTGGCCGAAAAGTAGTTGACCCATTCGCCCAACTGGGCGTAGTTGAGCATGCCGCTTTGGCGAGCCACTTCTTTACCTTGGAGAAAACCCAACAGCGTCGGAATACTCTGGATCCGTAGCGTGCGAGCCGCGTCCTGGTGGGCTTCACTATCCAATTTCAAAAAGAGGGCCTGCTGCGGATGCTGCTCGGCATATTCTTGAAAAGTCGGAGCAAACCGCAAGCACGGCCCACACCACGGAGCCCAGATGTCAACCACCACGGGAACAGGCGAAGAGCGCACGATAGCCTCCAGGCCTTTCCGATCCACAGCATAAACCGGCAGAGCTTCCAGGGGCTTCTTACACTTGCCACAGACAGGCCCGTGAGCGAGCCGTTCCTCAGCCACCTTATTGAGGGCATGACAGGATTTACAAGGCAAAAACCGTTCCATACCCGTACCATTGCTTGCCCATCCGAAAATTCCTCACGGTATTCCCGTACTAGTCAATCAGGACTAGAGGACCTCATGGCCATTGTCGCTTTCCCTCTATCCTGATGCCATGAAGAAGAATAGCGGTTTGGTCCCCTCACCCTGGCTGCAATTGTTCCTGGCGATGCTGGCCCTGCTCCCCTGGTGCGTCCTGATCACCAACGCCATCTCCAGCAAGAACTCCCCACAGCGCCAACCCCTTTCCTACCAGGCCAATCATCCGCTGGCTTACGGCCTTCACTATCAGGCGCCTTAGTTGGCTATTTTCGTTTATAAGACCTGATTCGAGCCAGTTTATTTTCCAGCCATTCCACTTCGGACTGTAGCTCTTTTTCATTAGCCGGGCGGGCGATGAAGATCATCTCGGAGCCCATCTCTCCGATCGGCTGGCGCTCGTAGCCGCCGAACAGTTCATGCACCCGGAAATTGGCCCGGTGCAGCAAGTGATGCATCTCCCAACGAAAGAACCAGCGCTGCGTGATTTTGACCATGCGCCGTTCTACCACCGCCCCTTCCGGATCGACACGGTCGTAAAATCTTTCCTCGTGCAGGGTCTGGGTGGACGGCTGGTAGTGCGAAGCGGAACTCAGGTAGACCTTGTGGCCGTTGCGGGGATCGACGTAGTCCCCGCCGTGCTGGCGGTAGAGCGGAACATTACTCTCGCTGCGTTGCGAAAGCGTCACCAGATCCATATCGTAAAGGTTGATGATGAGCCGCCCGTTGGGGGACAAATGGCGGTGGATGGCGTCCAGGCAACTGAGCTGTTCCTCTTCCTGGGCCAGATGCATGAACTCGCGAAAAGGTAGATAAATCAGGCCAAACTCCTGGCCGAGGTCAAAATCCCGCATGTCGCCTTGAACCAGCCGCACCGTTTCGGCCACTTGCGAGGGAAGCCGGGCCAACTTCTGGCGCGCCCGCTCCAGCATGGGCTCACATAGTTCCAGGCCCCAGACGGGACAGCCCGCTTCGGCCAGAGCCAGCAAGATACGCCCGGTGCCGCAACCGAGCTCCAGGGCGGGGGCCGCGCAGCGCCGGGCCCAACGCACGTAAAATTGGATGTCTTCGGTGTAGTCCCGATATTCATCGTCGTAAATATGGGCGTAGGCCTGGTAATTCATCGGCGCAGGTTCTGTCCGACAGGGGGAAAACCCCCCGCCCCCAAAGAGACTGAGATGGAAAGTCTACTGCGAGAAGTTCCAGAAGAGATCTTGCACCGGCCCCATCAGCCTCTGAGTACGGCCGAGGCGCAAGAACAACTCGACAACGTGGAAGCACTGATCGACCAGGTGCTGGCCACCGACAACCAGCAGGGCGAAAGTGCCGAGCAGTTCGACCTTGATCCCCGCCCGGGACACATCCTGCTGCGTAACCAGAGCTCCGACCACGTGGAAGAAGCCGAAGCCCAATTCCAAAATGGAGTGCTGGAGTGCAAGTTTCGCCGCTTTTCTCCCCAGGGCGGCTTGATTCGAGTGGAGACCGTCAAAGCTCAGGCGGGGCCCGACCAGGTGGAGTTGCTGCGCGCCATTTGGAAGGTAGACGGGCCGGAGCGCATCAACTTCTACCATTTGAACCGGCACAGACTGGATCAATCTTACCGCCAGAGCAACGAGGATTGAGTTCGCTCTTTGAGCAGGTAGAATCACGCGCCGTGGAGGCGCTGGCCGGGCTGTCGGTGCTGGCCGATGAGCCTATGCGTATCGCCAACGTCCTGGCCCAACGCAGCGTGGGATTACAGCCTGACGTGGGCCGTCTGCTCAATCATCTGAGCACCCGCCAATTGGGCGCGCCCACCAGCACCATCCGCTATCGCTGGGAGCTATCGCATCGCCGGGTGGATCCACCAGCTTATGCCGGCCCGCTGGAAAACTGGCGGGCCTGGCGACCGTTGGAGCAGCAGGTGCTGGAGCGAGAATCCTTTGATTTTGAAGAACGGCTGACTTT
Organism: Vulcanimicrobiota bacterium; assembly: GCA_019637395.1. Lineage (GTDB taxonomy): Bacteria > Vulcanimicrobiota > Xenobia > Xenobiales > JADMJV01 > JADMJV01. The sequence continues at coordinate 176,600 of JAHBVR010000004.1, read as the reverse complement.
GCCCATCCTCATCGCCGATTCCAGCCAGTTGCTGGACGAACTGCGCCGGCAAAGCGCGGCCGACGCGCCCCGCTTGAGTCTGGTCAGCGGCCGCAGCCAGCGCTCCCTGGCCGACATGGCCGATTCCATGCTGACCGAAGCCGAACCGGTGCTGCGCAAGGACCTGGCCCAATTCGTGCAGATGCTGAATGCCTGGACCGATACCTTCGCGCTCTTTTGCCTGGCCCAGCGTCCGCGAGCGGTGGCCCTGCACCGGCCGATTGCGCTGGCCATCACTTCTTCCTACTCCATGGCCGGCCAAAAAGGCTTCGTGGAAGGCACCCGCTTCCCGTTTCACGGCCAACCTCTGGTCTCGGCCAGCGCCCACCTGGCCGCCGGCCTGCTGGCGCTGGGCACGGAATTCGGCCTGCTGGGGCGCCTGGTGACCTGGCTGAAGCGCGTCGCCCTGCCCGCCGGCGGTTTCCAGGACGCTGATCAGCCCCCGGACGTGCTCACCAGTCTGGCCGCCGCTCAGGTTCTGGCCGGCCTGGATCCCACCTTTGACGTGCGGCCCACCGCCCATTTCTTTATGAGCCGTCAGGAAGAGAAAGGGTTCTTCCGCGCCCTGGGGCCGGAAGTGCCCTGGTTGACGGCACTGGTGCTGAACTGGCTGCGCCGGGCCCGGCTGCCCTTCTGGCAGCGCTTTCATTGGCCCAATCCCAACGACAGCAATACCGATCGCAAGACAGGACTGGCCGGTTTCACCTATTTTCTGGAGCTGTGTGAGTTGATCGCCCACTGCCCCTGTCTGGCCGGCGCCAACCTGCCCTTTGCTTTCATCGATCTGGTGGGCTTCCGGGCCTTCAACAATACCTGCGGCCAGGACGCCGGCGACCAGGCTCTGGAAGCCTGCGCGGCCGCTCTCGAGGAATTGCCGGGGGTGAAAATCGTGCGCGACGGCGGCGACGAATTCCTGGTCATCGGCGCCCCTACGCGCGGCCCGCTCTACCAGGATCTGGTGCATCTGCGCGAGATCTGGCCGGAGAAATTCTGCCGGCGCTTCGGGCCAGACGTTCCGCTGGTGAGGATGCGCGCGCTGGTCGGTCACGTAGGCGGTAGCCGCTTGCGCCTGGCTCGCGAAAATCTGGGCCGGCGTATCGGCGAACTCAAGAACGTCAAAGAACACGACGGCGCCGTCATCCGCGACATCGGCTCGATTGCCTAGGAGCGCGGCCGAAAACCCCCTTGACAACGTCAAGAGGGGGTTGGAGGCTGCGCTACGCCCAACGGGTTGTGCTAGAATCCGGCCGACTATACCATATCCAGTGGAGGAGCGGCTTGCCCGCGACGGAACTGGGGGTTTTCGGCCGGACTTCTAGCCGGCCGATGCATCTCGTACTGTCGGGCCACTTCGCGCCAGCCCAGAGCAAGCAACTGGCGGTGGAGCGGGCTGCCCGCCGGTTCATTGGAGAGACGTAAGCGGGGTTGGGAAGCCAGCTCGCCCCAGCTGGCGCCTTCGCCCACAAAGTGAAGCTGGTGACCGCGATAGGCCAGGGACTGTTCCACCCAGACCAGGTCTTGCAAACGTTCCAGCGAGGCGGGTTGGCGCTGCCAGCAAGGTGAGCCGGCCGGTTCCAGGGTCTGGCCGGCGGGACCGGGCGGGCCTTCCAGTACGACCAGTTGGCGGGTGACGCGGAATCCGCCACGCTCGTAGGTAGCCCGGGCCTTGAGGTTGGTTACCAGGACTTCCAGTTGTACAGGCGCTTCGTCCAGATCCTTCAGGGTCTCCCGCAACACCGGTCCGCTGAAGCGGTTGCCCCGATAGACCGGAGCCACCCCAAAGCCACCGATCCATCCATAGCCATTACGCAGGGCCAGCAGGGAGAGAGCGGCCACCTGGTTACGCCCGTCCAGCCACAGCGGCGAACGCCCCGCCTCAATACTGTGGGCCTGAAGGTGCTCGGCCACCCATTCTTGAGAGACTTGAAAAGGCTGATCGTAGCCCCGGTAGACAAGGTTGAGAGCCTCGGTCTGTTGAGGTAAATCCAGATCGGCAAAAGTGATTTGGCGCACGTCTGTGCCTTCCCGTTGTTTAAGACTCTAAAACAAGGTGCTCAAATCTGGAAAAACCGGAGCAAAAAGACTGCATCCATGTAAAAACTTGCCCACTCCTTTTCACCCCACTTTACCCAGGGTCTGGTTGAATGGATCCATCAGGGTCATTCGGAGGAGATACACAGATGGCGATGGCAGGCATTTACGGCTACACCGGACTGGGCGCGGGCTTCGGCGGTTTCGGAATGGGCGCTCCCAGCCTGGGAGGATTCGGCGGCTTCGGCCAGACCGGCGCCTTTTCACCGATGCAGGCCAATGCCCAGAATTCTCCGATGCAGATGTATCAAATGACCCAAATTTTGCAGATGCTCATCGGCGCCTTGCAGCAGTTGTCCCAAGGCTACGCGCAGATGATGGGCCAGGGCGCGGTGAATCGCGTCGGCCAGGCCGGCGGCGCGGGGAATGCCGGGAACGCTGGGAATGCGGGCAACGCCGGAAATGCTGGCAACGCCGGAAATGCTGGCAACGCCGGGAACGCGGGCAATGCCGGAAACGCGGGCGGGGCGGGCGGAGCCTATGGCGCTGGTGGGACAGGCGGAGCGGGTGGCGCCTACGGCGCTGGCGGTGCAGGTGGTGCGACCGGCGGCACGGGTGGTGCCGGCGGCGCGGGAACGCAAGCGCCTGGCGTCAGCGACCCGGGCTTCAAGGCCTGGGCTGCCGATCCCGGCAGCGTAGGCAGCACCGAGAGAACCCGCATCAGCGATCTGGACGACCGGCAGCGCGCCATCCTCCACGTGTGGGGTATTCAAGCCGGCTCCTCGGGCAAGAATGACGGCGGCGTCCTTTTCAATATCCTCAACAACCCCCAGGACTTCAAACCCGAAGAAGTCAAGTTTGCCCGCGAAGCCTACAACTATGACATGCAGCACTACGGGGGCGTGACCGGCAAAGGGATCGACCAGGCCTTCTTCGGCCTCTACAAAGACATGACGGGAGAAGACATCTCCCAGCGCTACAACAACCGCCCGCTCACCTTCGCCCAGGGCCCGGTGGATATGAACAACCGCGTCACCGGCAACAATGGCTTGAGCGAATTTGACAACGCCATCATCCGTCTGTGGGGCCACGACCGCCTCGACAACGGCCAGAACGACGGATCGATCGTGCAGTTCACCCTGGAGAATGAAAAATCGATGGACAGCTCGCTGGTGGCCAACCAGCGCGGCAACCTGGAGGCCTTGCTGGCCGCCGACGAAGCGGACGGAGGCCGCGACGGCAGCTCTCTGGCCCGCGCCTTTACCGACTCGATGGACCGCATCTACCTGGGAGGCCCCGGCGCCAGCGTCGACAAAACGCTGGCCGAGTCCGGCCTCAACCGCACCACCGTCGGCTCCGTGCTCGACCGCATCAAAGAGACTCCCTTTCCGGGCATCCCTCCCGGCATCGACATCACCAACACGGCCAACATCGGCAAGTGCCCGTTCTTCAAAGGCGGAATGGGCCAGGTCAAAATCAACAACTAGCAGGTGCCCCAGGTGCCCGCCCTCTGAGATTCGAAGGACGGCCGGATGAAAGTCCAGGCGCCCCTAGAATTTCCCGTCTACGTGTTGACGGCGCGGCTCGAAAACGGACTGCACTGGACCGAGGGGCTGTTTTTCCCGGAAGTGGCCCGGTTGGGGCGGGGGTCTTCGGCTGAGGCTTTGCTGGGCAGCCTGAAGAAACGTCTGGAGCGGATGGATCCGCTGCAGATGACGCAGCGCCAGCGCCCGGCCCGGATCAAGCTCAAACGCTTCCGGGTCCGCGTCGCCCCGCCCAAAAAGAGCGCCGGCCCCTGGAAAGAGCCCTACCAACTGGAGGTCGACGCGGTCATCTACCGGCTCAGTCTGGGGGGTAAGCAACTCTGGGCCGCCCATCTTCCCCAGTTTCAGCTGGAAGTCACCGTCGAGCAGCCCCAAGAGTTGGAAGAGGCGGTAGCTCGCGAAGTGCGCTCCCTGCTGGTGCGCGACAAGCTGCTGAGCAAGCCCGGCGATCTCATCCTGATGCAGCGCTGGCAAAGCCTGAGCGGACGCTTCACGCGCATCCCCGTCAAAGGCCTCGACCCGGCCAAGGAGAAGGCGGAAGCCAAGCAGCTCATCCGGCTGACCAGTCCCTTGACTCAGGATGGATCGCCTCGAGCCGTCCTGGTGGAGGCGGAGCTGGCCCAACTGGCCGACCTGCTGGCCGAGCATAACGTGCTGCTGGTCGGCCCCTCCGGTTGCGGCAAATCGGCGCTGGTTCACGAACTGGCCCGCCGCCGCGACGACTTTCAACTGGGCGCCACCTCGTTTTTTGAAACCAGCGGCGCTCGTCTGATGTTGGGCGAAGTTTCTTTCGGAGGCTGGCAGCAACGCTGCCAGAAGCTCATCGAGGAACTGGCCAGAGTCAAAGGCATCCTGCACCTGGGGGGTCTGCAGGAACTGCTGGAGAGCGCCCGCCACAGCACCAACCCCTATGGACTGGCCGGCTTTCTCCGGCCCTACCTGGGAGGCAAAAAGCTCCAGGGGCTGGCCGAAGCCACCCCCGAGCAACTGGCGGTGGTGGAACGCGAATATCCACAACTACTGGAAACTTTCATCATCATGCGCCTGGAACCGACCACTCCCGAACGCACCCTGGCCGTGCTCGGCCGCCTCTATCCCCGGCAAGCTCCCCAGTGCCTGCAGGCAGTGGCCGAACTGCACGAGCGCTTTACCTCGGCTTCGGCCGCGCCGGGCTGGCCGGTGCGCTTCATGCGCGGATTGCTGCGCCAACACCGTCGCCCTGAGCGCGCCGAAGTCATGCAGCACTTCTCGCGCCAGAGCGGCCTGCCACTGCTCTTCCTGGAGGACAGCCAGCCTTTCCTGCGTTCCCAGGTGCGTGACTGGTTCGGCCGGCGCCTGCATGGCCAGGATCAGGCGGTGGAGCGTGCCGTCGACCGGCTGGCGGCCTTCAAACACGGATTGACCCGACCCAACCGGCCCGTCGCCAGTTTTCTGCTGATCGGTCCGACCGGAGTGGGCAAAACGGAACTGGCCCGCTGCCTGGCCGAATTCGTCTTTCAGGATCGTGATCGCCTGACGCGTCTGGACATGAGCGAATACTCCACCCCGTGGGCGGTCAAACGCCTGATCGGAGGTGAAAGCGGCCTGCTGGTCGCGAAAGTCCGCGAACGTCCCTTCCAGGTTCTGCTCTTTGACGAAGTCGAGAAAGCCCACCCCGATTTCTTCGACCTGTTGCTCCAGGTATTGGGCGACGCCCGCCTCAGCGATGAGCGCGGCGAAGTGGCCGACTTCAGCAACTGCCTGATTTTGATGACCTCCAACCTGGGAGCGGAGAATTTTCATAAAGGCAGTCTGGGTCTGCGCGAGCAATCCAACGAGGGCCAGTTCATGCCGGCGGTGCGCGCCGCTTTCCGGCCGGAACTCCTTAATCGAATCGATGAAATCATCCCCTTCCAAACGCTCTCGCGGGAGAGCGTGCTGCGCATCTGCCAATGGGAACTGCAGCGACTGGGACTGCGCCAGGGCATGCGCGGCCGCCCGCTGGAAGTAAAGATCGGCCCGGGCGTGGCGGAATTGCTGGCCGAGCAAGGCTACCATCGACTGTATGGAGCGCGGCCGCTCAAGCGCGCGCTGGACCGGCTGCTGCTGGCTCCACTGGCCCAGCAACTCAATGCTCACCCGGCCCAGGTGGCTCTCAAGATACACATCGACAGAAATTCATCGGGGGGAGGATTGCTGGTTCGGGCCTATCCCCAGAGCACGGTGGAGAAAGCCAACGCTCAACAAGAGCAACAGCGCGAATGCAATCACGCCGTCTCCCAGCTGCGCCGCCGCTACCGGCGCCTGGAAAAGGGCCCGGTGGTGACCGAGTTGCGCAACGAAAAAGTGCGCCACGAGCACAAATTCAAGACCGCCTGGCCGCCCGCCCATTTTCTAGAACACCTGGACGGATTGGGCCCGCGCGTCAATGACCTGGAGGAGCTGGCCCTGGGCGCTCTTTCCGATCCGCAGCTCTTCGACGTGCTCCCCCAGCGGGTGAAGGCCCTTGACCTGGAGGTCGAGGCCGCCTTACGCCAGGCCTACTGCCTGGTGCAACCCCAGCCCCATCAGCTGCTCCTGGCGCTCTACAGCGAGAGCAGCATCTGCCTGGAATACCTGGCTAAACTTTACCTGGAAACGCTCCAGGCGCGTGGCTATGGAGTGAAGCTCGAAAGCCTGAGCCTGCGCAAAGGCGCGCCGCCCAACCTCAAGGGAGTGCTGCCCGAGCGTTTGAGCCAGCACCATGAACAGCGACCTTTTACGCTCACGGAACAGGGCTGGAGCTGGCATCCGCAGCTGGACCGCCATTTGATCGAGCCCGCTGCCCTGGGCCGCCACAAAGCACTGGGCTATCTGCTGGAAGTCAGTGGGAAATTTTGCGCTCCCTGGCTGCGCGGCGAAGGCGGGCTGCAAAAGCTGCAGCACAAGGGGCGGGAGGACTCGGTTTTGGTGGAAGTCTCTTCCGATCCGCGTGTGAGCGGGGACAACCACAACCCGTATGTTCCGCCGGCTTATCAGCCTCCCCCCGATGTGCACCGCAAAGGCACGCTCCAACATCCGATCCAGGTGCGCAACTGGAATCTGGATGAGGGCTTCTGTCACGATCCGGTGGGGGGCCGGCTCTACCTGCATCCGGAAATCCTCGACAAGTTGCTGGAAAAACGCCTGCTGCGGCGGGCCGCCGAGGCGGCCTTGCTGCCGTGAAGGTTTGCGTTCCTCTCTACCTTCAGGGCGACGGCTCTCACTATCAAAGCTTCCCGCTCTTTTGGCCCGAACTCTTTCAGGTGCGTGCCCCCCTGCTCAATAAGGTCATGCATCTTTCGCAGCACAATTTGCGCCAGCTCCTGGAGGGAAGCCGCAAAGAACCTCGCCTCGAGAAGTTCGCGCGCATGACTTTCTGCCCGGATCTGCGCGAGCATTTTCTCCACCTCAAGTTTGAGTATGAAAAGCGCACCGTCCAGGCGCGCATGCTCTTTGTGACCTTCCAGGCGCTGGGACACACGGTGGCCTACACCCCCAGCCTCACCCATCTATGGTTTCACCTGCAGGAATCCCCCTCGTTGGAAGAACAGGCGGCCGAAGCCGTGCGGTTGCATCTTCGCCAGCTCAAGCGCGAAGGCTTGAGCCTGGAACCAGAAAATCTCAACCAGGCGCAGCGGGGCTGGATTCATTTTGCCGGCCTGGAGTTAGATCCGCCGGGCATTTCCGAGCCACCGGCTGCGCCAAGCCTGTTTGCTCTGCTGGGTGGAGCTCCCACTCGCTCGGGTGCCGAGGAGCTGGCTCAGTGCGGGCGCAATCTGGAACGGCGCCTGGAGGAGAACCCGGAAGTCTTTTTGGGACGAACTCGCGAGCTGGAAGAAATCGCCCTGTGGCGCTCCTCCTCGCCGCGCGGCGGGCTGTTGCTGGTCGGCTCCCGCCTGGTGGGCAAGAGCGCCCTCATCCGTGCTCACGTGAGCCAGCGGCTCGAATCGGAGGGCAAGAAGAAAAAGCAGAAACGCGCCGGCACCTTTCTACTCTCGCCGGGGCGCTTGATCTCGGGCATGTCCTACGTGGGCCAGTGGGAAAATCGCTTCTTGAGCATCCTCAAACACTGCCGCGCCCGGGATCACGTGCTGGTTTTCGACGACCTGCTGGGGCTGCTCACAGCCGGCGTCAGCAGTGATTCCTCGCTCAACGCCGCTCAGTTGCTCAAATCCTTTCTGGACCGCTCCGAGATCAGGGTGATCGGAGAAATCACCCCCGAGGCCTATCAGATTTTGCGCCAGCGCGACCGGGCCCTGGCCGACCACTTTCAGGTGCTCTTTATCGACGCCCCCGATTCCGCCCAGAATCGCAACATCGCCCTGGCCGCGGCCCGAGCCGCCGAAGAAAGTCAGGAATGCGTCTTTTCCCTCGAGGCCGTGCACCAGGCCCTGCAGATCGGCGACCGCTACCTGAGCGATGCCAGCCATCCCGGCAAGGTAGCTCGCCTGCTCCAGCAAGTGGCCGCCCATTTTCGCAAACAGACCGTGGGCGGCCCGGAACTGCTCCACTGGTTCGCCGAGCACTCGGGCATGTCGCTGCAACTCCTCGACGACCGTAGCACCCTGGACGCGGCCAGCCTGGCCGACAAGATCGGTGAACAGCTGGTCGGCCAGAAGGAAGCGGTGCAATGTTGCGCGGAGCTGGTGGCGCTGACCAAGGCCCGTTTGCAATCGCCCAACCGGCCTTTGGGCAGTCTGCTTTTCATCGGGCCCACCGGGGTGGGCAAAACCGAGTGCGCCAAAGCTCTGGCCAACGCCCTTTTTTCCAGTCAAGAACGCTTGATTCGCATCGATATGAACGAATATTTAGGCGAAGACTCGGTGGCCCGCTTGATCGGCACCTTTCATCGCCCCGAAGGTCTGCTGACCGAGGCGGTGCGCAGCCAGCCTTTCTCGGTGCTGTTGCTGGACGAAGTCGAAAAAGCGCATCCCGACGTGCTTTTGCTGCTTTTGCAGTTGCTTGGAGACGGCCGCCTCACCGACGCTCGGGGCCGAACCGTCGACTTCACCCAGACGATTGTGATTATGACCTCCAATCTAGGGGCCGAGCAGACCCAATCCAGTCTGGGCCTGCGCAGCCGCGTTCAACAGGAAGAGCTGACCTACCGGCGCGCAGCCGAAGACTTCTTTCCCCCGGAGCTATTTAACCGTATTGATCGAATCGTGCCTTTTCACCGTCTGGACCGGCCCACCGTGGCCCGCATCGCCGAGCGCCTGTGGCAGAAATTGCTCGATCGGGAGGGTCTGCGCCGCCGCCAGTGCCTGCTGGAAGTGGAACCGCAGGCCCGAGAACGGGTCATCGACGCCGGCTTTCATCCTCAACTGGGGGCACGCGCTCTCAAGCGTACGGTGGAGGAAAAGATCGTGGCTCCGGTGGCCCGCCGCCTGGCCGCGCTGCCGCCCGAGGGATTGACCCTGATCCGTGTCGACGAAAATTTGCAAGTCCGGGTCGAACCGATGACCGCGGGACAGGCACTGGATTTCGAATTGGGCCGGCCAGAGCCTGGCGAACTCACTCAAAGAATGGACGAACTGGAAAAACGCCTGCGCCAGGAATTGGCACCCGAACAATCTTTTCACACTCAGGAAAGCCTGCGCGACAGCGACCTGCTCTATTTCGAATTGCATGAAGAATTGCGCACTTTACGCTCCCGCTTGCGGCCACGGGCCAAGGGCAAAGTGCCGGCTTCCCCAGCCCTCCGACAACTGGCACCCGAGCAAGTCCGGCAGTTGCTGGTCAGCCTGGAGCTGCAGCAACAGTTGGAAGAATGGCTTCAGGAAGGGGGCGAGGTGGAGTGGGCCCAGCTCCATCTGCGTTTGCGCTGGCTGGAACAGCGTTTGGCCCGGCCGCTCTCTGAGACGTGCCGGCTCTCTCTATCAGGTCATAGCACCAGCCAGCGCCTGCTCCTCAAAGGTTATCAAGAAGCCTTTCAGGGTGGAGACTTCGACTGCCGGGTCCAGGGAAGCAAGCTGGAGCTCGAAGGGCCCCTGGCCGGACGGGTGGCCGAGGGAGAATGCGGGCTGCACCTTTTCGTGGAAACAGGGGCATTGCATTGCGTGTGGGTGCAGCAAGCGGCCTTCCAGGCCCGCCTGGTGCGCGTCTATCTCCGCCAACGGGCCTGTTTAGACGTGGCCAGCCGCCTGTTGTGCCGCCAGGGCTGGGCTCTGGGAACGCTGGTGCTGACGCGATGAAAGTCTTGCGCTATCACGCCGCCTTCTTTCCCACCAGCTACGGGGTGGTGGCTGTGCTGCTGGATGATCCCGCCTATACCGCTCAGGGGCCCGATGCCGAGGGAGCGGAACGGGCGCTGGTGGACCTGCTGCACAAAGCACTCAAGGAAAACCCCTGGATGACTCCGAGCGATTGCGAAGACTTTCAAAGCCTGGTCGTCCCCGTCGACCTGCGTCCGGAATACCAGATCGGCAATCAGCTTCTGCCCCAGGACTATGCCTGGGAATTTCGTTTTCCGTGCGCGGTGGGGGAAATTAGCGGCGGCCTGCGCATGTGCGTGGTGCCCGGCCTGGCCTTGCAATTCTACTTTGAAGGCGAACGCAGTTTGCGCGAACTGGTGGGGCACTATGTGCAGGCCAAACTCAAAGGCCTCAGCCCCAACCAACTGCTCCGCTTCGTGCCCTCTGAAAGTCTGGAGATCCGGCGCATCCGCGTCAAAAAGCCGGCGCTCACCAGCCGCGGCCTGGAGAAGCGCTGGCCCAACCTGGAAGCGGTGGCCGAATTAGCCCACCAGGCTCGCGACAAGGGCTACGGCCGCGAGGAAAGCCTGAAGCAACTGATCAAGAATCTGCAGGCCGGCCTCTCGGTGGCCGTCATCGGTCCCGCCAGCGTGGGCAAGACCACCCTGATCAACGAAGCCGCCCGCCGCACCAAGAACATCTGGCGCACTTCCGCCTCCCGACTGATCGCCGGCATGGCCTATCTGGGCATGTGGGAGGAACGCTGCGAGAAGGTGGTGGCCGAACTGGGCCAGGCCGGCGGCATCCTGGCCGTGGAAAGCCTGGCCGAGCTGATCCGCCAGGGCGGTCAGGACCCGGGCGGCAGCCTGGCCGCCTTCCTGACCCCTTATCTGGTGGATGGACAACTGCAACTGGTAGTGGAGGCCAGCGCCTCGGAGTGGCAGGCCTGCCGCCGGCTGCTGCCGGGCTTCGCGGACCTGTTCCGGGTGCTCCCCCTGGAGGCCATGAGCGATGCTCAGACCCTTGAAGTGTTGGCCTGGGTGCGCAGCGGATTGCGCATCGGACTGGATCTGGATGAGACCTTGCTCAGCCTGTTCCGCCGCTTTTCTCCTTACGAGGCGCTACCCGGCGGAGCCGTGCGTTTTTTGCGCCATGTGGGACGCGGCCCCAAGGCCACCGGCCTGACCAGGGCGCGACTGGTCGAGGCCTTCTCCAAACAGAGCAGCATCCCCGAAGAGTTCTTGCTGGACGAAATCGGCCTCGACCCGGACGACCTGCTGGCCCAATTGTCGGCCCGCGTCATCGGCCAGCCGGAGGCACAGCAGGCGGCTTTGCGAATTATCACGGCTTTCAAAGCCGGCTTGCAGGATCCCGGCCGGCCGCTGGGAGTCCTGCTGCTATGCGGCCCGACCGGGGTAGGCAAGACGGAACTGGCCAAAACGCTGGCCGAGATCCTCTTCGCCGACGATAAACGCCTGATTCGCCTGGACATGAGCGAATATTCCGGGGCTGGCGCGGCCGACCGGCTGCTAGGCAGCCTCTACGACAAGACCCCCGCCCCCTGGTTGCGGGAGTTACGCCTGAAACCGTTCTCGGTGGTTCTTTTTGATGAAGTGGAAAAAGCCCATCCCGAAGTCTTCGACGTGCTCATGCGCGCCTTTGACGAAGGCCAGCTTTGCGATCCCTGGGGGCGGGTCACCAGTCTACGCACCGCCGTGTTACTGCTCACCAGCAACCTGGGCGCCGAGCAGCAAAACGCCCTGGGGCTGCGCCAGCTGGAAGGTGGCGGTTACTCCCAGGCCGTGCTGCGTTTTTTCCGGCCCGAGCTGGTTAACCGTCTGGACGCGGTGGTTCCTTTCCAGCCACTGAGCAACGAAGTGGTGCGGGCGGTGGCCCGCCGCGAGATCGGACAACTGGCCAAACGTCCCGGCCTGAAACGACGCAATTTACGTATTGAAGCCAGCGACAGCTGCCTGGATTATCTGGCCCGCCTGGGCTACGATCTGCGCCTGGGCGCCCGCCCCCTGCAACGGCTGATCGAGCGCCGCCTCATTCCGGAGCTAACCCGGCTGCTCAGTCAGGAAACCTGCCCGAGCCAGGTCTTTATCGATGTGGAAGACGACCGTTTCGTCCTCAGTACGGAATCGGCGTAGGCTCGGGAGCGGGCTCTCCCGGGAGGGGAGCGGCGTAGTCCGGATCGAGCGGAGCTTCCGCCGTGCTGGGCAGCAGCGCGACCGGCAAGGCGGCGGCGTTGTCGTAGACCGGAGCGGCGGGCGGCGGCTGGCTGACTACGGGAGCGGTCGCTTCGGCCGGGCGCAGGTAGACGGCCACGATGTTGGTCAGCAGGCGGCGCGGACGGGCCACGAAAGCGCCCTTGTAATAGAGCGCGGTCGAGCTACCGCCGTCCAGATTGAGGGCGTCTTGGGCCCCCAGGCTCTTCATCATCCAGGCCAGGCGCTGCAAACGAACCGGCTTGCTCACGCTGACCAGCACCAGCTTGTTGTATTTGGTAATGCCGATAGCGCTGCGCGGAGCCAGTCCGAACAGGCCGGGGTCGCGGAAGCCTTCGCGCCAGGGGGTTAGAGTGTAGTTGCCGCCACGCAGCAGAGTCGGCCCGCTGGACAGGCCAAAAGCCCAATCACTCAGCTTCATCAGGGATCTTCCAGGGGTTCCGGCGGTGCTGACCAGTTGAGCCCGGTTCTGGCTGTCGATGCGCAGCGAGTGGCCGACCCGGCCTTCGCTGAGCAGCTTACCGCCGGACACCAAGTTGCAGATGATGGTGGCGGTAGCCGGGTCAAAGAAGGTGCCGTTGATGGCCGCCACCGGCTGGCTTTCGCGGATAAAACGGCGAAACGACTTGTAGCGCCCGTTGCTGCTCCGGGGCACCAGGGAGATGCGCCGGCAGTTGAGATCGACGGTCACCACGTAAGCGCGCACGCCATTGATCACGACGCGCCGATAATTAACCGGGCTGTTCTTCGGCTGGGGCGCGGCCAGGCCCGGCAACGAGCAAAGTACCATGAAGAAAGTCAACAAGGGCAAAAACCAGCGTAACCTCAGCACAAATACCAACCTCCCTGAGTTGAAATTTATTCAACAAGCAACATAACACAAGGGAGTTACGGTTGTAAAGAGAGTATTCCAAACACTTGTTTTCTGACAATCTTAGTCACTGCGACAAGAATTGTCAGTTGTGGACAAGTCCAGGTATTCATATTCCTGCAACACATGTGCAAGCTGCAAAGTGCAAGATGAGGCCGTCCGGCGGGAGAGTGCACTGGAGACTTACGGCTCACGAGATCGCCTTAAAGTCTCCTGCACCACCCCGGAGTAGGATTTTTTGCCCCAAGTTGAGGAGAACAACCATGAGCAGCACCATTGCGCTGATTCTGGTGATGATCTGGGCCCTGACTCGCCCCGACGCACGCCAATTATAGCCAAATGAAAAGAGCCGGCCCGGCGGATGTCAGCCGGGTCGGCTCAGGACACACATTTTTAACGCGTATCAGGGTTGGACGTCCACCCAGACCCCGTCGACGAAGTTCTGATCCAGCACCAGAGCACCGCGCTTGATCGAGCGGTGGAAGTACGGGTTGTCCGCGTTCGGGGCCAGCGGGCCGGCGATAACCTCGAAGGATCCCGTTGGATACTGCACGGTTACCATCTGGCCGTTACGCAGACTGGAGCAGCTAACCGGCTGTCCGGCCACCAGAAAGGTCGATGAAATCGGCACCTTGATAGCGGTCGTGTCGGGAGTGCGCACATAAACGGCGGTCGGTTCCACCTGATAAACAGTGCCGACGACAGTGGTGCCTTCCGGGCTGGTCTGAGCCAGAGCGGCTCCGGTCATAGCCAGGGCGAGGATAAACTTTTTGAATTCCATGAGAGCTGGTTCCTTTCTATGCTGAGGGCACAAGGAGCTGAAGCTCCGGAGACGCCCCGCTCTGCCACCATACTGACCCATCCGGAGAGTAGACCCCAGGGGATTGCGTCACCCTCACCAAAGGATAGCAATACTCACTCACTGGGGCGGCTCCCCCATCCTCACAAGCTCATCATCGCCGGCAATCACGACCTACCCTGGTACAGGCGCCCGCGCTATGCCCGCCTGTGGCTGCATCATGCCCGGTATTTGCAAGACAGTGGCGCTGAGGTGCTTGGCTTCAAAGTTTGGGGCTCGCCCTGGCAGCCCGATTTTGCCCAATGGGCTTTCTATCAGGAGCGTGACAGTCCGAAACTGGCCTATATTTGGGAGAAAATTCCCGACGACACGCAAATCCTCATCACCCACGTACCGCCAGCGGGCATTATGGATTTCATGACCGAGGATGGCCCCAGCGGGTGCACCCAATTGCTCGCGAGGATCAGTGAGTTAAGGCATCTTAAGCTGCATATTTTCGGTCACGTGCATGGCGGTTACGGCCGCCTGGAGAGAGCAGGGACAATTTTTGTCAATGCTGCAATTTGCGACGACTCCTATCGACCCATCCGATCGCCAATTGAAATTCTTTTGTAAAGCATGTTTCCCGCCCAAGAAGCTGGGTAAGTCATGGGCGGCCAATCAACGATGACAATTGTTGTCACGGATGACGAAAATTGTCACAAAAGAGCCTGAGCGGCCCAATCTTCATATCCGGTTAACATGTTGGCCAGGGGGGTGTGCCAGTATGTGGGGGAAGATCTGGAAAGGAAGTCCTATGATGAGTGGTATCGCACTGATCCTGGTGATGATCTGGGCGCTGAGTCGCCCCGACGCCCGCCAATTATAAAGCACACGCACAAAGCAACACAGTAAATATCGGAAAAACCGAGAGTCGTTGAGCCTTCCGTAACAGAACGGGGGGCTTTCGTTTTTAAGCTCGGATTTTCTTATGCAACACCGGCGCCAGAGCGAAGGCTTCGCTGAGAGCGCTTTCGATGGAGGCGCAAGCCTGGCCGTCGGAATGGCACAGGTGAACGTTGCCGTGGTGGCGCGGCAGAGCCAGCATTTGACGAACCACTCCGCGGCGCGAGCAGAAGATCTGGTGGCCGTAGCGAGTGAGGTTGACTTCGCGCAGTTTGTCTTTAGGGAATCCCGTGCGCAGTTGCACGTCTTCCACGATTTTGGAGCACAGAGCTCGCCCGTCTCCTTGCAACAGCAGAGCGCGACCCACCATGGCCTCGCGGAACGGCGCATAAACGGTAATGACGCTGGCATCTTTGATCTGGTTGCCGGTCGGATAGTCGGCGTCCACAAAATCGGCCCACTGGTTGTTGCCGGGAGCCCAATGATCATAGCCCTGGTGGAACACCTGACCTTCGAAACACAGGTTGGCCACCAGGTAGGAACCGTATTCCAGGCTGCGCATGGTGGTCAAAGCCTGCTGCTGGGCCCAGGGAATCAAGCGGGCGGCAAAATAGTAAGGGCAGGCCAGCACCACCTGATCGGCCTCGATGCAGCGCAGCTCGGGATTCTCCGCGTGGGTATCGAAGAATCCCACTCGGACCTTAGCGCCGGCCGGATCCACCCGGTAGACCGACTGCCCGTTCATGATCCTGCCGCTGCCGGCTTTCTCGATACCGGCCTCCAGGCGTTTGGCCACAGCCGCGTTACCGCCCGGAAAAGCGTAGATGTCCATCACCAGTTCCGACAACCCGCTCACGCCGATGTAGGCGGAAATCTTCCGGCTGTCGCCGCCCAGCGCTGTCCAACAGTATTCGTCGGCCTGCGGCACATAGTCCGGGTAGTCTTTCTGCAGCCAGTCGTAGTAGCTGATGTCGTCCAAAGCCAGAGCCTTGGCGCCGGCTTTTTGGATAGGAATGGTCGGGTAGCCGTCGCCAGTCAGGAGAACCCTCATTTCCTTCTGGATACGCTCGATGGTTTTGGCCAACGGGCCTTTTTCCAAGGGAACAAAGCCGCCAGGTGTCCAGACCGATTCGCCGGGCTGAGAAATCGGTGTCAAATCCAGGCCCAACTCACGATACAGCTCGCCAAACGGCTTATCGACATCGACCAGGTAGGCCGAGCCGAGAGCATACTCGATGCCCTTGTAATTGGCGCTCTTGGCGTTGCCGCCAGCCGTCGACTCGCGCTCCAGAATCAGCAGATCCATATCCCGGCACAAATAACCCAGGCCCATCCCCGACAATCCCGCCCCGATGATCAGCAATTTAACCTTACGCTCGGGCTTGGGCAAGGGCGCATGAAAACCATCGCGGATCTTGTGCATCGCGGGGAAGCTGTCGCCCGTCCAGGGACCCACCTGGTAATGATAGCCATCCGCGACCGGGCTGGGCGAAGAAACCTCTTGGGGTTGGCTACAGCCGCTCCACTGGGCCAGCGCCAGGCTTAAACCCGCCTGTCCGCTGGCTCTCAGAAAATCACGACGTCTCATGCAGCCTCCCAGCACCGATTCGAGCCCGTAAGCGCCGAGCTCCCAGAAAACACAGCAAAACCACCATGGCCGCCAGAATCTTGAGCACCAGCGGCCCCAGCCAGAGCACGGTGGCGATGGGCAAGTGATTGACCATCCACCACTTCAGAAAGAACTCCCCGACCATCAGTCCTCCGACCGCACAGCTCATCTGATGGATAAATTGCCGGCCGTGCGGGTTGCTCATCAGAGCCTCCACCCGCTCCCTCTGTTGGCCCACGGCCTGCTCGCGCATCATCAAGAAGATCAAGGGCCGGCCTATCAGGACCGAGCCCAAAAACAGGCTGCCGAAGAGCGCGGTGCAAAAAGACTCGCGAATCTGCAGCATGCGGATATCTTTCGAGAGCATGGCGCTGAGCAAGCTGAGCAGCAAACTGAACAACGACAGGCCCGCCACCAGGCTGAAGCGCCGCTCTTTGAGCAGCACGGCCA
The DNA here is from genome assembly GCA_019637395.1 of Vulcanimicrobiota bacterium. Taxonomy (GTDB): domain Bacteria; phylum Vulcanimicrobiota; class Xenobia; order Xenobiales; family JADMJV01; genus JADMJV01. The sequence continues at coordinate 159,947 of JAHBVR010000004.1, read as the reverse complement.
AACCATAAAAGACCGGTATGACGGTGACCCAGAGCAAGGCCCGAAAATCGCTTAAGCCCCAATATTTCTGCAGCATCTCGTAGCCCAGCCAGGGCAGCAGCATATTGCATAGCAGGTCGAATATCAGAGCCTTACGCGTCACCATCGCACCTCTTCGACTTCCGCCAGGGCATGTCTTGCGCCAGGGACCGGCAAATGACTCAGATCAATGTCCGGAGGCGTGGTTCGGTTTAGGCTCGCGACTATGAAGCAACCACAGCCATGTCCGGTGGGCCAGAGCTGCCAATTGTGCCATGCCAACCAGTTCGCCCGGTTATTAAATGGGGCTGGCTCGGCGGTGGTGGAGGCCTTCGAAAAGAACCGAACCGGCCGGCTCTATCCTGCCGGTTTTCTGCTCTACCGTCAGGGAAGCTGTGGTGACGCTCTCTATTGCATCAGTTCCGGGCGTATCAAAATTTACCGAACCGATCCGGCGGGTAGAGTTCAAATTTTGAGATTGGCGGGACCCGGGGATTTTTTTGGCTGGCGCCGGCTGATCAGCAACCGCCCCTCCTCCAATTCGGCCCAGGTCGTAGCCAGCGCCTTTGTCTGTAAAATCCCCGGAAAGACCGTGTTGGCCGCTCTGGCTGGCGACCCCCGGATAGCCAGAAATATTCTATCCGCGCAAGCGCGGGCGCTGGAAAGGACGGAATCGCAACTGATGAAACAACTGGGTTTAAGCAGCCCGGCACGAGTGGCCAGCCTGCTGTTGGAACTGTCGCCTCCGCCTTCGCCGGCGGCCGTGGCTTCCCTAACCCGCGAGGAGATGGCGCAACTGACCGGCACCAGCGTGGAGTCCGTTTCGCGTTTCATTCAGGAGATGGCTCGGCGGGGCAGCTTGCGCTTGCGCGGTCGTTCCATTTTTGTGGTGGATCGCCAGGCTTTGGAGCAGTTCATCGAGAGAGAGTATCAGACCTGAGGGCCGGCTTAATTGAGAATAAAACTTAACAGGGGCGAACCTGGAAACTTGACCCCCATCAAAGTCTGCGCGCAGCCTGGACGGCTACCATTTGAAAACATCCTGAATATAAAGCGAGGGAAAATGGATACTTTCGGTGGAACGAACTTTCAACTTCAGAGAAACTGGAACCTCCGGTTTGGAAGCCTCCAGAATTTCTCAACTTACCCGACCCAACCGGCCTTCCCACTTTCAATGGCTTTCAGCCCTCAGGCGCTGGGACAAATGCTCATGGAAATCATGCAGGTGTTGAACCAGTTGCAGAGCCACTGGGCCGGTCTTATGAACGCTCCACCTCAGATTCCCAACGCCTTCGCCCAGGCGGAGGCCAGCGCAGGCGGCGCCCAGGCTCAGGCCTTCGCTGGTTCCGGAAACGCAGCCAGCGCGGCCATCTCCATCGCCATCGCCATCGCCATCAACAGCCAGACGGAAGACAGGCAGTCGGATTCCGCTTCGGCTGCTTTAGCTGCATCCGTGCCAGCGGAGACGCCCCAGCCAGACGCTTCTCTTGCGGTGGCGGCCGCCAGCGGCGGGGATGGCGGCGATGGCGGGGGCGGGGATGGCGGCGACCCCATCATCCTGGATCTGAACGGAGACAACCAGCTGGACGTGACCGGCAAGGACGGCAAGAAGATCGATTTCAATCTCTTTGGCAACGGTACCCCGGTCAAGACCGAGTGGCTGAAAGCCGGTGCTCAGGATGGCCTGCTGGTTTCGGACTTCAACGGCGATGGCCAGATCGACTCGGGGAGAGAGTTGATGAGAACGACTGGAGTCAACGGAGAACAGGGCCAATACAAAGGGGGATGGGACAAGCTTTCGCAACTGTTCGACCAGAACCACGACGGCAAAGTGGCTGGTTCTGAAATAGAGAAACTCCAGGTGTGGGTAGACAAGGACGGAGACGGAAAGAGTGAGGATGGAGAACTGCACTCCTTGACCGAGTTAGGTATAACCCAAATCGACGTGCCCACGGAGGGGGTGCGCAGCACCTTCCTTAAAGACGGCAAGAAGCAACTGGCTGAAGATTACGTTTTCGACCTCGAAACGTAATCTCGCCACCTGGCCCTGTTGCTCGAAGCGGAGCAGCGGGGCCCCGTGCAGGCCGGCGGGGGACAAACCCAGGTCAAGGTGCTTTCTGAGCGATGAGTTGGTAGGTTGGGGCCAGACTGAGCATACCCGGTTGGCGGCGCCAGCCGCGAATTTCCCTGAGCAGACTGGCCACTTCACCCCGGCTGGCCAGCCCGAACTCTTGCAAGGCTGAGCTAATGTGTGAGAGCGTAAGTTCCGGCACTCGTCGTTCCACTCCTCGGAGATGCAGCGGTTGATGAACCCCATAGTATCGGATCTGCAGGCCTTCGGGCAGCAAGTTGCTGAGTTTGCGCCCCAGGCGCGCATCTCCCCCGCGCCTGCGGGCGCACTCCTGGTAAAGCTCCAGGTATTTCTCAAAGGCTGAGCAGGGCGGATGGCAGACGTGTCCGGGAAAATCCACATCCTCCAACACCAGGTAGCCACCTGGCCGCAGGAGTTCGCCCATTCCGGCCACGGCCCGGACCGGTTCGGCCAGATGAGAAAGCAGATAACGGGAGCTGATTAACTGGTATGGCCCGGGGAGCCGCTCGAGTTCGCGCACATCCAACAACCGGTACTCGACCTGGCCCTGCCGGCCGGCCGCTTCCAGAAACTCGGTAGCGCTGTCCACTCCGGTCACCCGGCCTCCGCGGCGGGCCAGTTCGCGAGCCACATGGCCCAGACCGCAACCTACGTCCAGACAAGTCCAGCCGGGCTCCCAGGGAAGACGATCAAGCAGAGCGACCGTACCCGGACCCGCGGCCTGAGCCAGGACCCCCAGGCGCAATGCCCCCAAATATCCTCGTTTCAACAGATAGATGTCGCTCACCGCCATGGCTTTCCCTACCCTTAAAGGACGACCTCCGCGGAGCTACGAAGCGAATTCCATCAAGACCGAGGAGGTGCTCATGAATCCCACCACCACCGTGGATAATTCCACCGCCACCCGCATTCGCTCTGAATGGGACAAAGTACAGGCCGCCGTGAAAGACTTTTCCGGTTCCGAACTCACCGACCCCCTGGGGGAAGACGGCCAGGTAACGCTGGTCAGCAAATTCTTCCGCCATGCCGGCGGCGGCGAAGTCGTCCTGCGCAAGGGCTCGGCCCCCGGCGACCAGCGCTGGACCCGCTTTCGCGTCTTTGGCGACACCGTCGAGAAGAGCTCCTATCTCTTGAAAGAGAACGGAGTGACCGAGTTTCACAAGCGCAAGGTGGAAGTTGGTGACAAAGTGACCGCCAGCGACGCTCCGGACTCCGAGGACCAGGTCTGGGTGAACGGACTAAAATAGTCCCCTTTCCGGACGAAAGTACTTTCGTCCCAGGATCCACCACCCTGAGCTCCGGCGCCCCTTTTGGCTAGACTTAGAGCTAGCCGGGGGACCGGTAGCTAGTGTAAAGGTGGATCTTACCATGCATTTCATTCTATTTCTCATCGTCGCCGCAATTTGCGCCATCATCGCCAGCGCGCTGGTACCCGGTCGGATTCCGGGTGGCTTTCTGGTGGCCATGGTGTGCGGCTTTATCGGAGCCTGGATCGGCGGCAGTCTGATGGGTAACTTCGGACCCGCCCTGGCTGGAGTCTCCTTGATTCCCACCATCGTCGGTTCGGCCGTGCTGGTGCTATGTATGTCCCTCATTTCAGGACTCACCCACGAAGCAGCCTGAGAGATCGGACCAGACCGCGGCGGCGTGCGGGCTTCAGGCCCGAGCCGCCGTTTTTCATTGCTTGGCAAATCAAAAATCAAAGACGTGTTCGACGGGAATTTGCTGAAGAATTCGATGCAGTTGATCGATGGGAACCCGTAGCACCACTCGCTGAATCTGAGGTTGGGTGAGCAGGGGTTGGCTGAAGAGGAGGGTGGAGCCCTCGGGGAGCTGGAGCGTGCCGGCCGGTGCCTGGTAGCATACCATGATGCCCTGGCGGTTGCCGGCGATTTCTTGGAACTGCATGCCCTGTTTGGCCAGAGCCAGAGCTTCGTCTTGAAAGGCCTGATAGCGGGGCAGGCTGTGCAGGCGGCCCTGGCTGTCCAGCAGGGCCGTCTGGGGTACTTCGGGCTCGTAGGAAGCTCGGGCCGCCTGGTACATCAGGTGTCCATAAATGCCCTTAAAAGCATAGTCCGTGGTCAAGATATAACGGCGCTCCAGCTTGCGCAAAAAACCGGGCCCGAAGACGGGCAGGCGCCACAACCCTTTCAAATCGTCAAAGTAGGGGTAATCATACCAGGCTTTGGTGTCCAGCAGCCTGGCGTAGTCAGCGCTCTGACGGGCGGAGAATTTGTCCTCATCCGTCATTTCCCCCCAAGCCAGAGCCTGGCTGACCCGGCCCACCGTGGCCTCATAACTGGCCTTGACCAGGAACTCGGCGGTGGTGCTGGCGCCGATGATGAAGTTCATCAAGTGATAGTCAAAGTTGAAACCGTAAGGCCGAGCCTGGCGATTGGCCTCCGCGTAACCCGTCCAGAACTGGGCCAGATGGCCCAGATAGGGAAAGTCGGTAGGCGTATGTTCGCGCACGTAAGCGGCATACTCGCGCGGACTGAAGACCAGGAACCATTCGGGATAGGTCAGGTAGGTGTTGTCCGGCAACCGCCTCTGTTTGACCGGTGTCAGGGACTCGGCCTCCAGCGGGGTCAGGGGAGGGGCCTTGGCCGGACGCGTATAGTCGCTCCCCCACAGCATCAACACCACCGACAGGGCCAGACTGGCGAGGCTGGCCCCCAGCAACTGGCGGTCGAGACGGCTCAAGCGTTTTTGCGGAAAGCCATCAGCGTGTTCAGGGACGGGTCGCCGTCCTGCAAGATACGTTTGCCGCTATCGGTGAATCCGTGACCGCAGATGTAGCTCGACCATTCCTCCGCGGAACGGAACAGCTTGGTGTCGCGGGCCTCTTCTTCCCATTCGATCTTGAGCCCCAGATTGAAGACGGTGTGCACCAGCGAAACGAAGGTGTGCATCTCCGGATTGCGCACGTCGTGGTCGCGCATCACGAAAATACCATCGGGCCGCAGGATGCGGGCGATCGAGTCCATGAAGCCGTCCAGTTTTTCGCTCTTGCAGTGGTGCAGGCCAATATAGCAGGTCACCATGTCCACGCTGGCTTCGCCAATGGCGGTGATAGGCGCATAATCGGCCAGTTCCACGAAGGTCCCGATCTTGGCGATCTGTCCGCGTTCGGCCAGGTCGGGCGGAGCATAGGTGGGCTCCACGTCATTGATCAGGTAGATGGGTTCGTTGATTTTCATGCCCTTGCGCAGCTTGCTGATGTAGCGGCCGGTCGAACCGATTTCCACATAGCCGTTGAAGGTGCGATCAAGCCCCAGCAGTTCCACCGTTTCCCGCGAAATCTCGGCCTTCTGCTCGCGGAGCGAAGGCAAAGCATAGGTCAGTTCCGAGAGAAAGGGCTTGATGGTGGGCAAGTCCGCCAGCACGCTCTTGTAGATGGCTTCATCGCTATCGAGGCGACCGGCAGTTTCCTGAATCAAGGCGTGGAACTTGTCTTCGGGGTAGAGATGGAAGATGTTCTTGAGAAACAGATAAAAATCCTGATTGCTTTTAGGGTGCTCGAAGACGGCCTTGAATTCAGACATTTTGGCTCCTTGGATAGTATTTGTCCCAGAGGGAATTGCGGAAGCGGTATTCCGGGTCGTATTGGCGCTTGAGGGCGAAAAGTTCCTCCGCTCGCGGGTAAGCCCGGTGAAATTGTTCGGGGCTGGCCCAGGGCTGATAGGGCAGGTAGTAACGGCCACCACACTGCAGCGAGGCTTCGATGAGTTCGACCGTCCACTCTCCCACCTTGGCCCGGGCCGCCGGACTGGTGCCCTGCTTGTAGTAAAGCACGAAGGCAAAGACTTCCTCGGGAGCCCAGGCAAGCAGACTGCCGGGATCAGCAAGGGCGTGACGAATCGAGACATTAACCACATTGGCGCGATACCTGGCCAGAATATCGCGCATTTTGACGGCAAATTCATCAAAGCGCTCGAGCGGCACAAAATATTCTTGCAGCACGTAAGTTTTGTGCTTGCGCGAGTCCGGTTCGAGCTCGCCCACGCAGTAACCGGCCTCGAAATTGCGCCAATAAATCAGCGCCTTGCGGTAAAAAGCCGGGTCAAAAAGATGCTCGCGGCGCCACTTGCCCAGCGGCGTCTCGGTCACCGCCCAGTAGAAATAGCGATGAATGGGATAGGTCGTCTTGGCGTTCTGCAGACGCTCGCTGCGCTGGTGGGGCAGATCGGTGCGGCTCCAGGTGACGGCCAGACAGCGCTCATAGTGCGGCGGATAGAGGTCGGCGTTGTGAAACACCGCTTCCGAATTGCCGCGCACCTTGTCCTTGAAATAAGCCAGGTATTCGCTGCGCTCCATTTTGACGGCATTACGCACCATGGGCACGTTGTCGGCCAGTTTCAAGGTGACCTCGGTCACCACTCCCAGGGCGCCGTAACAACCCACCACCCCATAAAAAAACTGGGGATTCTCCTCGGGGCTGGCACTCTGCTCGGTGCCGTCGGCCAGCATCAGCTTGAGCGATTTCACCGAGAGGATGAGCGGGCCCAGCCCGATGTAGCGCCCGTGGCAATTCACCGAAAGCGAGCCGCCCACGGTGAAGTTGGCATAGGTCTGCATGACCTGAATGGACAAATCATGCTGATCGATGACTCGCTGAATATCGCACCAGCGCGCTCCCGGCTGGACGGTCACGGTCTTTGCCCGCGGATCGACGGCAACAATCGCATTCATGCGCCGCATATCGAGCAAAATCGCGCCCGGACTGGCAGTCTGCCCACCCATACTGAAGCGCCCTCCGCCGATACAATAGGGACCCTGGTGAGTGCGCAAAAACTCGCCCAGCTCGGCCGCGCTGGTGGGCACGAAAACGTCTTTGACCTGGACGGGATTGAGCCGGGTGACATCATTGATGATGGTCTCGCCCTGGCCCGAGCGGAAATGCTCATTCTCCACGTGGGGCCGGTCTTCCGGACCACCCCAGCCCAGCAGCAGCCACAGCGCCACCAGCACCGGGCCGGCCAGCGGGATCAGGATCAGCAGCAACCACCAGGGCGAGCGGCGGGTATCGCGCATGCGTTTGGCGCAGACCACTCCGAAGACGTAGAGCCAGCTGGCCGCGAAGAGCAGCGAAAGCGCCGGAGCCGCCGAGCCCAGCTGATCGATCACCCAGTAGCCGTTGAGCAGGCTGGAAAACAATAAAATCTGGCAGAGCACAAAGCGCCTGCGATTGATTCGTCCCTCGGGGGATAAAAGCAGCGTCATCATCTAGGCGGCCGGTTCGCCGCCGATTCTCCGGCACCCCCATGGATCAGGCGCACGCCCCACTTCCAGGAGACATAGGCCCAGGCCCAACGGGCCGTGACCAGCGCGCGATTCTGGAAGTCCACGATGCGCAGCAGATGGTGCCACAGCCAGGTGAACCAGCCGCGCGTACCGCTGATGTGCCGATGGCCCAGTACGGCCACTCCCCGGCTGCGCCCCACCGTGGCCATGATGCCGGGATCCTGGTAACGAAACGGCTGAGTGGGCCGGCCCTGCAGGTAGGCCAGCGCATTGGCGGCCGCCAGCGGGCCCTGCTGCATGGCCACCGGGGCCATTCCCGGCAGAGGCTTGCCCTGTTCATCAGGAAAGAAGCACATGTCCCCCAGGCAAAAGACGCCGTCCCATCCGGCCACGCTCAGGTCGGGCTGCACCGGCACGCGCCCCGCGGCCACCGTGGGCAGTCCCAAAGTAGCCGCCAGCGGATGGCCGCTGACGCCGGCCGCCCAGACCATGGTATGAGCCTCGAGGCGCCCCTGGTCGGTCACCAGGTAACCTTCGCCGATTTCCTGGACGCGCTCCGAGAGGCGCACTTCCACTCCCAAGGCCTCCAAATCCCGCCGGGCGGCCTCGCTCAAGTCGGGCGGAAAAGCGGCCAGCACGCGCGGTCCGCCTTCCAAAAGCACGACCCGAGCCTGTTCCGGATGAATATCGCGAAAATCCCAGCGCAACACATGGCGGCGCAATTCCGCGAAGGCCCCCGAAAGCTCCACGCCGGTCGGCCCGGCTCCAATGACCACGATGGTCATCAACTGGCGCCGCTCCGCCTCGTCCTGACTCTTCTCGGCCCGCTCAAAAGCTTCCAGCACATGCCCGCGCAACCATAAGGCCTGCTCGATCGACTTCAATCCCGGCGCGAAGCGGGCCCACTCCGGATGCCCAAAATAGTTCGTCTCCCCGCCCAAAGACAAAATCACAGCGTCATAAGGAAGCTTAAGCTCACCCCCATCAAAATAAGCAATTTTTTGAAGCGCATCCAGGCCGGACAACTCGGCCATCATCACCCGGACGTTGGGAGACTTACGGAACAAGCCACGGACCGGACTGGCAATCTCGGAGGGATTGAGGCCGGCCGAGGCAACCTGGTAAAGCAACGCCTGAAAGAGATGATGATTGCGCTTGTCCACCAGCGTCACCTGAACGCCGGGTTGTTGGGCCAGCCAGCGAGCCGCCCCGAGACCCCCGAAGCCGGCTCCGACCACCAGCACTCTCAAGGTTGTTTGGGCTGAATGACGTTCTTGGGCGGCATGGGCTCGCCTCTGAGCATCGGTTGAGGCGCCATCGGTTTCCCGCCCAGGGCCGGTTCGGGAGGCTTGGGAGTGGGGCTGGCCGGCATGGCCACGTCTCCGTCCAGTTGAGGCGGACAGGAAGTCTTTGGCGGACTCGGCGAGGGGGAAGGTTTCTTCTCGGCCTCGCCGGCCTGAGCCAGCAAGGCCGCGGCCGTCAGCGCGCCGCCTGCGAACAGTAAGTCGGCCAGAAATCTGCGCCGCTTGATTTTGTCATCGCTCATGCCGCCACCATTTCCAGCGCCGTCTCGGCTGCGAGACACGCTTGTCCAGTTATTTCACTAAACATGGCCACATTGGCCAACTGGGAAAGCTGATCGCCCGGCATCAGAGCCAGGCATTTACAGCCGCCCGTTCCGCAAGAACTCAGGTGCTCATCGGCCTGGGCCTGGAGTTGGGAGATGCGTTCCCAGTCCATTCCTTGCTCCAGGTTCCCGATGCGCACCTCGGCGCGCCGGTCGGGCCCGACCAGGCGGGCGCAAGGGTAGAAATTGCCGGCCGGCGAGACGGCCAGTTCATCTGCCCCGAAGCCACAGCCCTCCCGGCCACTTCCAGCTGACCGGCCGGGGTGCAGCTCCACAAAGGGACTGATCCACATGGGCTCTTCAGTCAACATCGAGAGATAACAGATACGCGCCAACTGATGGTAAACTTCAGTCAGCAGCGGGCGCGCATCGGACCATTCCGACTCGGCCTCGGGCAGCAGGGAAAGCTTGCTTACCCCCAGGCGATACATTCTCTCTACCGCCGCCGGCAAAAGCGCCAGCGTATCCGGACGCACCACCATCAGCACGCGGAAATCCTCCAGTTGACGGCAAATCGCCTCGAGATTGCGCCAGACCAGTTCACCGGAGCCACGGCCGCCCACGAAAGGGCGCTGGCGGTCCTGCACTTCCTCGACTCCGTCCAGCGACACGCCCACAAAGAAGTTGTAGTGTTTCAGGAAGCGCAGGTGCTTGTCTTTGAGAATGGTGGCGTTGGTCGTCACCGAGAAACGAATCTGGCGTCCGGCGCGCCGCGCCCACCGAGAAGCCACCCGAGTCAAGCGGGCCAGGGTATCAAAAGCGATCATCGGCTCGCCACCAAAAAAAGAGACTTCCACCGGACCGGGCCTGGAGAAGGCCAGGCGCAGACTTTCGAGACCGGTCCGCCAGTTCATGCTGCTTTTAAACTTTTCGCCGGCGTAGCAGTAGCTACAGCCCAGGTTGCACTGATGGGTCAGAACCAGACAAACTTTCACAGGCGGCCCCTCCTTCTCGATGCTGTAGCAGTTGCTGGGGAATTTATTGCGAATTCCGGCAGATGCTCCTGCGTATTATTACCCAAAACCTCTGGTTCGACAGCCACCGGCGCGAAGCCCGCATGCAGGCCCACGCCGCCCACTGGCAACAACTGCAACCCGACATTATTGCTATTCAGGAAGCCACCCTGGCCTGCCTCCGCCCCCTTCTCCCGCTCATAAGCAATTTTCACTCTACGGTTACACTCGAGAGTTCCGCGCAATGGCAAGGGATAGCCGTGCTTTCGCGGCAAAAACCGGACCAGGTGGATATGTTGCCGTTGCCGGGCGAGATGGGCCGGCGGTTGCTGCGCGTGCGCTGGGAGAACCTGGAGCTGGGAGTCGTTCATCTGGAGAGCACGGCCTCGGCCGGGCCGACCCGCGCGGCTCAGCTCAGCCAGGTCTTTTCTCAACTACAGGGCCCTGACACGCTGCTGGTAGGAGACTTCAATTTTTGCTCGACCTCCCCCGAAAATGCCCGGTTGCCGGCCGCTTTCGTCGATCTGTGGCCGGCTCTCCATCCGGGAACCCCCGGTTGGACTTTGGATTCTCAGACAAACCCGCTACTGCGAGGCTCCAAACAGGCACGCTATGACCGTATGCTGCTAAAATCCAAGAACTGGCGGTGCCGCTCCATAGCCTTGAGTCAAAGCAACAGCTCGGATCACTTCGGACTGGTGGCGGAACTCGAAAAGTAGCAGGTTCAGGGCGTGTCTTTGCGGAATCACCCAGAATGACGCACAAAGCTACTCCACTTAACATCCGCGCGATTGCCGTCGGCTTCGCTACCGACATGTTCTTGACTCAGCTTTTTGTGCTGGCCCTTATGATCGTGCTCTTTGACCCGGGGAGCAGTTCCGAGTGCCTGGCCCAAAGAATCGACTTCCGCCTGCTCGACCTTCTGGGCCTGAGTTGGGGCCTGCTTTTCACCGGTCTGGGTGGCTTTGTTACGGGCCGCCTGGCCCCCGCCTTCCGCTACCCCAACGCTTTGATGACCGGCGGGTTGTCGTTGCTGACCAGCCTGAGCATCAACGGCGAGCCCAACGAATGGACCTATGTCCTGGGACTGCTGTTGACCATTCCAGCCGCTCTGGCCGGCGCCTGGCTCAGTGGCCGCTGGGGCGACAAGCGTTAACGGTATCTTTACCGAAAGCGCGCCTCCGGGCGCGCTTTTTTTATGCTCTCCGGGCTCGAGGGCCATAGAGTATGGAGCGTACCAGATTATATTTGGAAAGATCGCCGGCGGAAAAAAGATACAGTAGCCACGGTTCCCGACCCAACAGCCGGCGCGTGATTTCCCGCGGAGGCAGGCCTCTGGCGTGCAATTCCCGCACTCGCCCCTGCAGGTCCAGCAGAAACTGCAGCTTCCTCTCCAAGGATTGGCGCCCGGCCTGAAGGCGCGGACGGTGAGCGCAAAATAACTTATCGAAGTCGAGGCGGCTGAGACGGCGCAGACTATCGAGAGTCGCGTCAAAATCTTCGTCTCCCCGAAAATAACGGATCTTTTCATTCAGGAAGGCATCTCCTGAAAACAGCCAGCCCTGGCCGGGTTCATAAAGAACCACCTGATCGTCACAATGGCCGGGCGCCGGCAGCACCTGAAAGCGGTAGCGCTCGGTCTCGACCTCTCCGGGCAGGATCTCCACTCGAACCTCAGGCGCGCGACCCCAAACCAGACGCTGATAAAGATAAGTGGAAAAACCACGGTGAATCCGTTCGGCGGTGGCGGCCGAGGCCCAAACGGGCAGGCCTCCCCTGCGCAGGTCCGAGGCTCCACCACTGTGGTCCTCGTGATGGTGGGTGAGAACGGCTCGCCCGGCGCCCTGCGCCCTGGCCCACTCCAGGGTACGGGCGGCAAAGGCGCCCAATCCGCTATCGATCATCAGCCCGTCCACGCAATAGCAGCGCACGGTCATGAAAGGAGGGAACAGGCCCAACAAACGCCTGCCTTGATGAAGGCAGGCTACCGGACCATGTTGCTCCTGACTGATCATGACGAAGCGTTTACACACCAGCAACAAATTCCCGGTTTATACACAATTTGTTTACATTGTTCATTCATTGGTAACTTTCTCCGGGCGACTGCACGGGCCATCATGAATCAGAATAGAGAAAATCACCAAAGGAAGTGCGCGATTCGATGAAGACTGGAACCCGAACTCAAGCCCCCAAGTCGACGGGTAGCAAAACCCCGGCCCGACAGGTGAGTCGCGGAAGCAAGGCGGCCCCGGCCAAAAAAGGCAAGCCCGCGCAAAACGGCAAGCCGGCCGGCAAGGCCGACCGGAGCAGCGTTAGCCAGGATGCCAGGGGACCACAGGCCAAAAATCCGGTGAATTTCGAATCGTGGAGTGGCGGCTTGCTCAAGTCGGGCGCCAGCGGCGGCCAGGTCGCCACCATGCAAAAAGCTCTCAATGAAAAGCTGGGCGGCAACATCGCCGTCGACGGCAAATTCGGCAAAGAAACTCAGGCTGCTCTGGAAAAATTCCAACGCAGCCAGAATCTCGACGCCGATGGCAAGGCCGGCGACAAGACCCGTGAAGCTCTCATGGGTCAGGCGGGAGCGCCCAAGCAAGCGCAACGGGTTACCCCCAACGGAGAAGCGCAAAAAGCCGATCCGGCCGCCAAGGTGGCCGGGCCGGCCAAAGTCGACGGCCAGCCGAAATCCGGGTTCGGCGAGAAATTGGCTCGCGACGCCAAACGCATCGCCGAGAGCGGAGTGGCCGGCAGCGGGCACAACTGCAAGCGCGGTGTACGCATGGCTTTCGAGAAGAACGGAATGAGCCTGTCCGGCGTGTCCGCTTATATGGCCGCCGACCAGTTGGCCAAGAACAAAAACTTCACCGAGGCCAAGGGTCTATCGCGTCAGGATCTCAAAGATCTGCCTCCCGGCGCCACCGTGGTATGGAATCGCGGTAAGGGCCATCCGCACGGCCACATCTCCATCGCTCAGGGCAACGGCCGCGAGGCCAGCGATGTGATGCGCAACCAGATCGTCAACTACCCCTCTTCCTACCGCGTCTTCATGCCCAACTAGACGAGCAGGCGTTTGAGGTTCAGCAGACTTTCGGCGTCCGGAGGGGCGCCGCTGTGACGCGCCTGTGCTAGCAACTCCAGCAAGCGGGCCTGCACCTTATGTGCGGGTCCGCTTTCGCATGGCAGCCCCCGAACTTTGTCGGCAAGTTGCTCCAGGCGACTCGGAGTTTCGTTGCGGGAGGGAGGCGCCTGCTGCTGGGAATGCCATTGGCTCAATTGCCGCAAGCAGGCTTCGAACTCCCGTGAGGAGGGCTCGCCGTTGTCGCCGGTGAGCTTTTGCAACTGGCGAACCAATTGGACCGAGGCATCGCGAAGCTGGCCGGAGGATGCTTGCAAAAACTGCTGGCAAGCTTGCTGAAAACGACCGTCGGCCAGGGATCGGATCAAAGGGGATTGTCCGCTGGTCGCTTCCAGCAACTTCTTCACCTGTTTGAGGGAATGTCCCTCGGCCTGCAGGCTACGAATCTGGCGCAAGCGGTCGAGAATCGAAGGCTCATAATAATGTACTCGAGCATCTCCACTGCCCGGAGGGCGTTTGACCGGACGGGGCAAAAGCCCGAGCACGGCATAGTAGCGAAAGGTACGTTCGCTCACGTCCAGATCGAGCTTTTCGGATTCGGCCAGGACGTCTTCCAGACTGAGAAGACCCGATTCCAAAGCTAGGCTTCTGCCATTTCCGCCAGCACGTGCTTGTTGTTCTGAATGACCTCTTCGACCGCGCTCAGGATGTCGTTGGCATCTTCCCCAAGACCTACCGCCCGGCGCAGGCGATCCTCGTCGTGGTCATCCAGAAACTGAGTGATCTCCTCGAAACTTTCGTCAAATAAAGAAAGAGATTCGACCATCAGTTCCTGGACGGCCTGGGCTCCTTCGGGCGGGGGCGTATTGTATTGCTCGCGAACCTCGTCCAGATTGTCGCGCACGGCGCCAATAAAATCATGAAGTTCGTCGGCGTCAAACTCGGTGGTCAGCATCAAGCGCTCCACCAGGCCGTAGATCAGCTCTAAAAGATTCAGAGTGGGTTCTTGTTCCACGTATTGACTCACCTTTCCGTCGACGGGGTCCGTAGCCGCTGCACGTGTTCGCCGGCCCTTTGAAAAAATCCGGCCACCGAATCTTCGGGGACCCGAGTATTTTTTTGTATTAACCAGTCCTTGACGACCACCACCAGGCTCTCCAGCACGTTCCTGGAGAGCGCGGCGGGCAAGACTCCCCCGACCTCGGGAGCGTTCTGCAAGGCCACGATATAGCCCAGAGCCGCCAGCACGTCGGTCATTTCGGGATCCGCCGGCGGGCGGGAGAGGGCGAGCAATTCATCGATGACTTGAAGTAATTCCGCTTCCGAGTTGGCCATTCTCGATCAATCGCCAAAGTCCGGCTTTTTCCCTACTGAGCCTGGGCTCGCAATCCGGGGATCGAGTGACGGTCGAAGTCATCTTCCGGGTTGCGCGCGCGCCACCAGGGATGGGGAAGGATCGGGGGGTGGGGATGAATGGGCGGATGCGGGAAAAGCCAGCCCGGTTTTTCGTGCTTGTCTTCATAGACAGGCACGCCGTCCTCCTTATAGATCTCGGTACGCGTATCGGTGCTGCCGTCATCATTCGCGGTAATCTTGGTGTAGTCATCTTCGCCAGGACCGGTGGTCTCCTTGACGGGATTGTTCTCGAGGTCGAGATGATAGCTGTCTTTGGTGGTCTTGCCCTGGGTATCCGTGGTGGACTTGCTGACCTCCGTGCCCTTCTGGTGCAACTCGCTGGAAGTCCCGTCCGGATTGGTGGTTTTGACGTCCACCGAATTGGGATTCTTGGGATCGTAGCTGACCGTTTTGGTGGTACCGTCCGGGCGGGTGGTGGTGACGGTCTTCTTGCCGGTAAAGGGATTTTCGCTGACCTTGACTTTGTCGCCGTTCGACAAGGTGTGCTCGCCGGGTCCCAACTTTTCCACCTCGCGCTCGGCGCGGGCCCGTTCCCGCTTGGCTTCGCGGTAGGCCTTCTGATAGTCCGAACGGACGTCTTTGGCCTTCTTATTGTCGAAAAGGTGCGGCGCGGTGGCGTCTTCGACGCGCTTGTCGTCATTGCGGCCGGGGAAAATCTTGTCCCAGATGGAGGGGTCGATCTTGGCGCAATCACCGATGATGCCGTTGCGCACCCCATCCACGTCCCCCACCGTTTTGTTGTAGAAGTTTTGATGGGCCTGAATCTCGCCCGGCGACAACTCCTGAGACGAAGTAAGGGTCGCCTCCCGAATCTTCTGATCCGTGTCCAGACGGCGCGTCTGGCGCACATCTACCTGATTGTAGTTAGAACTGACCGAATTCGAAGGAATTGCCATCTTGTCCCTATCTCCTTACACCACATTACACTTGTTACTGTTAGTATCACTCAAGACTGACAAACTGTCAACCCATGATAAGTAATTTTCCGTGACGGGTCAGTCCAGGATTGGGCGAGAGGGTTTGCGCGGGGCGATGGTGGCGTATCCTGTCACCTTTTGCTGACATGCTGCCACCAGGTCGCGCATCTGCACAAAGACGGCCGCTCCCCGCATATGTACGACCTGGGAGTCGTCTCCCAGGGCCTGGAGGGCGCCCTGACTCACTTCCACCCGATCGGATTGGCGCGAGACCACGTATCCGGCGCGCTGGAAGGAGGTGGCGTTGACCGTCAGGATTTGACGCAGTTCATCCTGACAGCTGGGACAGCAGGCCACCCGAGCCTGAAAATCCGAGCCGCAGCGGCGACAATTGTGTCCGGTCCGGTCGCCGGGCTCAAAAAGCGTGACAGGTTGAACTTCTTCCAGGTTTTTCGGCCTGGAGACCGGCTCGTTTTCCAATACCCGAGCCCTGGCTTTCGGTTTGGAGACTTCCTCGATTTTCTCATTCGTCTCTTCCTTGCTGTCACTAACCAGAGTCTCTTTATAGTCGAGCAGAAGATCCGCCTGGGCCAGAGTTTTTATTTTTCCGCGGCGGTCGAGGATGGGCTCGGCATCGGCGACCTCCACTTCGGCCGCAATTTGGGTCACGGCGGACTCGGGGCCGGCCTTCTGAGTGGTCTGAGTGGAAACCGGCTTGGGTTTAAGGACGGGAAGTTCCGTTTCCACGGCAGCCATGCGCTCCGCGCGGATCTCCGGGGGCAGCGGAGTGATGACGCCACGCCGCGCCGCGCTGTCCAGTTGGCGCCTGGAATGGGCCAGAGCCGGGTCCTTCCTGGCTGCGAGCTCAATGGCGGCATGGCTTTCTTCATCTTCGAGACGGGCGCGGTTGCGCACGCCATGAACTTGCTGGGCCACGGCCGGGTCGAGCGAGAGGGCCAGGTTCAGACGGCTTACCGCCGCCCGCCCCTCGGGAGTGCCCACCAATTGGGCATCCATCTTCAAGACCTCGCGCCCGGGGACATTTTGGGAGAGTTGCGCGAAGGCATTTCGACCCGGCCCGAGAGTGGCCGCCTGGGCGTGGACTTGAGCAACCGCAAGAGCCAGTCGAGAGTCCCTGGCAATTCCTTGGTTGAGCAGGCCTAGCGCTGTCAGCCCCGACTGCGACTTACTGGCCTGAGCCTGCAGTTGCACGAAAGCCACGGAGGCCCCCGTATCCCGGCTCACGGTGGTGAGAAGTCGGGTGGAAGCGATACGGCCTGCGGGCGTGGTGGTGGCCTGGGCCAGCGAGTTCACGGCCCTGGCGCTTTCGGGCAAAGACTGGGCCAGCGCGGTGGCCCGCTGCTGGAAGGCTTTCAGTCCTTCCGGCCTACTGACGGCGGCGAGGTCGGTCAGGAGTGTTGTCGCGCTCCTGCTGTCACCGGTAACAGGGGGCTGGAGTTTACCCTCAGGTAACTTACCCGCGGTTTTCTCCAAGCTGACTGCCGGTGCGCCGGTCTTCTCGGTGGCTATGATATCGGTGCGTTCAGCGACCGGGCTACGACCAGTGGAAGTAGCCTTCTGCTCCACGGCCTTGAAGGAATTGTTGGTCTTCTCATCGGCGGCCACGGCAGTGTTACGCTCCGTCCGTGCCTCCCGACCTTCCGGCGTAGTCGCCGCCTTAGAGTCCACCGCCACATAAGAGGCAGATGCCTTCTCATCGGTAGCCACGGCGTTATTGCGTGCCGTCAGCACCTCCCGGCCTTCGGGGGTAGTGGCCGCCTTGGAGTCCACGGCCACGTAGGAAGCCGACGCCTTCGGGTCGGTGGCCACGGCATTGTTGCGTGCCGTCAGCACCTCCCGGCCTTCGGGGGTAGTGGCCGCCTTGGAGTCCACGGCCACGTAGGAAGCCGAGGCCTTCGGGTCGGTGGCCACGGCATTGTTGCGCGCCGTCAGCACCTCCCGCCCCTCTGGAATGGTGGCCGCTTTGGCGTCCACCGCCACGTAGGAAGCCGACGCCTTCGGGTCGGTGGCCACGGCGTTGTTGCGTGCCGTCAGCACCTCCCGCCCTTCGGGAATGGTGGCCGCTTTGGCGTCCACGGCCACAAAAGACGCCGAGGCCTTCGGGTCGGTGGCCACGGCGTTGTTGCGCGCCGTCAGCACCTCCCGGCCCTCTGGAATAGTGGCCGCTTTGGCGTCCACCGCCACGTAGGAAGCCGACGCCTTCGGGTCGGTGGCCACCGCCGTGTTGCGCGCCGTCAGGACCTCCCGCCCTTCGGGGATGGTGGCGGCTTTGGCGTCCACGGCCACGAAAGACGCCGAGGCCTTCGGGTCGGCGGCCACCGCAGAGTTGCGATCGGTGAGAGCCTTAAGACCTTCGGGAGTGCTGGCCGCGGCCGCCTGGACTTTGACCGCGGCCGCGCTGGCCTGGGGGTCTTGGGCCAGCGACTGATTGAACTCGGTGAGACTTTTCAGACCTTCGGGCGTTCTGGCCGCGCTGGCTTGCGTGGCAATAAAGGCGGCACTGGCCTTGGGGTCCTCGGCCAACTGGCGCTGGAAACTGGTCAACAGCTCACGCCCCTCAGGAGTGCTGGCCGCGCTCGCCTGGGTGGCCACAAACGCCGCGCTGGCTTTCGCATCCTTGGCCAGCTCCGCCGAGAAATTCGTGAAAGCGGTCGTTCCCTCCGGTGTTTTCAAAGCCGAGGCCTGCACCGCCACGGTGGAGGCGGAGGCCTGCGGATTCTTGGCCACTTCCTGGCTGGTCGCCGTGAAAGCGGCTTTTCCCTCGGGCGTCTTCAAGGCGGAAGCCTGCAGCGTCAGCGAAGAAGCGCTGGCCTTGGGATCCCTGGCCATCTCCTGATTGGAGGCGGTAAAGGCCGACATTCCTTCCGGGGTTTTCACCGCGGCTGCCTGCACCGACAGGGCCGAGGCGGCCGCCTTGGGATCCTGCGCCATGTTCTGGTTGTAGGCGGTAAACGAAGCGCGCCCTTCCGGAGTCTTGAGCGCCGAAGCCTGGACCTGCAGGGCCGAGGCGGAGGCCTTGGGATCCTGAGCCAGCCCCTGGTTGAAACGCGTCAAGGACTCCCGCCCCTGCGGGGTGGAGGCGGCCGAGGCCTGGATGGCGCCGTAGGAAGCGCTGGCTTCCGGGCTTTTGGCCAGGTTCTGCTGAAACTGGGTCAGGCTCTCGCGGCCCTCGGGAGTGCCGGCCGCACCGGCCTGCACCGCCGCGTATGAGGCGCTGGCTTCGGGGCTCCTGGCGATCAACCCGGCCATCGATTGGTAGGTGGCCAGACCCTCAGGAGTGCTGCATGCCTGCGCCTGCAGTTGCGCGAAAGCGGCGCTTGCCTCCGGATCCTTAGCCAGGTTTTGATTCATCTGAGTCCAACTGGACAGACCCTCGGGAGTCGAGAGGGCCTGGCTTTGCGCCTGTAACCAGGAACCGGCCAGTTTGGGATCCGAGCCGACCTGCTTTTGCAGGTCGGTCAGATTCTGCAAACCTTCGGGAAGGCTGGAAGCGGCCGTCTGATTGGTCTGCCGGGCGCCGGCCAGCTGAGCGTCGCCCGCCGCGCTCTGCACCACCCGGGTCATCGAGGTCCTGGCCTCGGGGTCCTTCAGTGCGGCCGCCTCGTAGCCGGTCATCTTGGCAGCCAGCTCCGGGCTGGCGGCGGCGTTCTTTTGCAAGCGGGCATACTCCGAGCGGCCTTCGGGCGTGGCCGTGGCGGCCGCATCCAGGCGGGCCTGGGAACGGGTCAAGCCTGGATCCTGAGCGGCCGCTTGATAAACCGTTTTCAGCGCTTCTCGCCCGCCCTCGCCAGCAGCCGCGGCCGCGCGGGTGGCCGTGAACTGGGAGGCCGTTTTCGGGTCGGCCGCCGCTGTCCGCGTCAGCGCGGAAAGAGACTCGCGGCCCTGGGCAGTGCTGGCGGCTCGGGCCTGAACGCCGGCGAAGCCAGTGGCCAGCGCCGGGTCCTTGGCAAGGGAGCCGAGGTAACTGGACGCCTGTTGGGATGGTATGCCCTGCCGCACCACATCCAACTGCAAAGCCGAGGTTTTGGGGTCCTGAGAGACTAACTTGAGCTGATCGCTCAGGAGTTTCTTGCCTTCGTCGCTGGAGCCGAGCGATCCGTGCATCTGCAAGTAGAGCCTGGCGGTCTCCGGATCTTTCTGAGCGCTCGAAAGAAACTGGTTGAACTGTTCCCGCCCCTCGGGCGTGGCCATCAATTTGTTCTGTTCGGCCGTAAATTGGCTGACCGCTTTGGGATCTTTATTGAGGTCGGTGAGCCAACTGGATAATCCACCGGATTGGGCCGCCGAGAGAGCGCCGGACATTCCAAACACAGGGGTGGGAGTCGTGTTCAACCTGGTTTCAGCCGGAGGAGCTCCATTCGGGTAAGAAACTCCCACCGGCACGGTGGTGGCGGCGGGAGCAGAAGAGGTGACGGGAGGGGAATCGGTTCGCGTCACCGCTTGCCCCCCCTGAGTGGTGGTGGGGCGGACCGAGCCTTGAATCTGGGCGGCCGCCCCCACCGGCTGAAAATCCGAAGCGGCGACCTGGCCAGGCTCGATGGCCCGTTGCTGGCCCGCGCTTCCACAGAGACTGGCCTGCAGGCTCTGAGCCGCGGCTTCCTCGGCCTGGGTATTCTTTTTAATTTCTTGCTTCTTCGGGCTCCCCGGCTTCTTCGAGGGAACCGGCGTCTTTGTTTCGGAGGCCGGAGGCTTGCGCTCGGGAGCCTTGACCAGCCCCATCTGCACGGCCGCGGTGGTCAGACCGGAAGTAGTGGTCACGCCCCGCGGGCGCTGCGGTGGTGGCCCCTTCGGAGGCGTGGGAGCCGGCTCGGGAGTAACGGCCTCCTGAATGGACGGTGGTTTGACTTCCGGCTTACCTGGAGGCGGAGCCACGGCCGGCTTCACTTCCGACCGGGTCGGAGCGGCCACCGGTTTGGCTTCTGTCTTGGGCACGGGGGCGCCCTTGTCGGGAACGGCTACGGGCCGGGTAGCGGCAAACGGGAGTCTGGCCAGTCGGGGGGGAGCGGACTCGAAGGTGTCGGCCAGAGCCTTTTTCTCCTCGGGCTGGACCACCTCAGCGCGCCGCTCCTGGGCAGGACGAAGCGGGCCCGCCGGAGCGGGCGACAGCTTATAGAGCCCAGAGTTCAAATCCAAAGGCTTACTCCAATTGACACCTATTACTGTCTACATCACGACCACAAGGAAGAAAGTCAAGACTTCGGCATCGGGTGCCTCGCCCCTATCACTCGAACGCGAGCAAAGCCTGGGCGCGCCGCTGCAAGCATTCGCGGGCCGCCTCACCATTGCGCACCACCAGCAACAAGCTCTGAATGTGGTCGCGAATCCGCTCCCGGACCTGCTCGCTCACACCAAACTCCAAGAAACTCTGGTGCAGCGAGAAGGCACAGTCGCTGCACTCAAAAAATTCGTTGGAAAATTGCGAGCCTTCTTTGGCCACTCCCCAATTGTTGCCGGCGCAGACGGGGCAAAGGCCCAACCCGATGGATTTTTGTTCCGTTTCGCTGGGCAACGCGCTCACCATGCGCAGCGGAACCCGCAACAGCGCCTGCAAAACCTGAACCGATTCGAAAGAAACCGTCCAGACCCGATCGACCTTCTCCCCTTTCAAGTAGCCCGTGGCCAGCAGTCCACGCACGGCTCCCGCGGTCAAGCCCAGCATCTGTGCCGCTTGCTGCACGCCAATGGTCTTCATGAGGCCACGGCGACCGGCGAAAGGAGTAAAATCTTGGAAGAAGACATGCCACTGGTTACGAGCCCAGACCTGGTTCTCCTACGGAAATAGTGGGAACCCCCAGGGAGGAGCTGCGTTTCCTCACCCCTGGAACAGAATTTGAGCGGAGCTCCGGCAGGGCTTGGTCCGCCCATGCCAAAGGCAAACGCTTGAGACTACAGTTGCAGAGCATCGGGGAAGCGCTGCCGGGGCGCGATCTACCCGGATTGCATGTTAGCAACGAAATGCTAACCGAAGCGGTGGCCCGATTTCGCTCCGGAGCCCATCTAGATTTCCCCTTGCCCGAAGCCGACTTCCCCAGGGACCGCGTGGGAGTGTTGCAGCGCCGCATCCTCCAGCACGATTTGACCGCCTATGATATGTCACTGGCGGCCGCCCGCCAGGCGCTGGCAAGAGCGGGGTTGGACAGCGAATGTTACCGGGTGGTGGTGGTCAGCTCGGTCACCTATCAGAACTGCATTCCTCCCCAAGCCGCCCGCCTGCAAGGCGATCTGGCTTTGAGCAACGACGTGATGGCTTTCGACACTCCGATGGGCTGCAACGGCTTCCTGGCCGGAGTACAACTGGTCGGCTCCCTGCTGCGCACCTGTCCGCCCGGCAGCGCCGGCCTGCTGGTGACCAGTGAAGCCATGACGCGCACCCTGGACGCCACCGACCGCCACACCTCGGTGATTTTCGGCGACGCCGCCGCCGCCAGCGTTTTTGTGCAGGGAGAGGAAGAACGCGTAGCCGAGGTGGCCTGGTCCACCCAGGGCGAGAAAGGGCCGCTGCTGGCCTTCCACCTGTCGGACCAGCCCGTCTACCGCTTTCATGTAGACGACGGCGAACTCAGTCTGCGCGAAGACAAAACCTCCAGCATGCGCCTGCTGATGCAGGGACGTCAGGTCTTCAAGGACATGGTGACCGATTTGCCGCGCCGTATCCAGTTGGAACTGGACCGCCGCCACCGCAAACTCGAGGATTTTGACCATTTCGCCTTTCATCAGGCCAACCAGCGCATCGTCGACGCGGTGGTGGCACGCACCACCATCGACCCCGCCAAAGTGCTCTCCAACATCGACCAGTTGGGCAACACCTCGAGCGCCTCCATCCCGCTGATGCTGGCCGAGGCCGGCCAGTCCGGGCGGCTCCAATCCGGCGACCGCATCCTGCTGGTCGGCTTCGGCACCGGCTACTCGGTCGGCATCTCCGAACTCCTCTGGCCTTAGCGGGCAAGCTTCTTTGGATTTGGCTCGGTGAGGCGCACTCCCAGAGCGATCATCGGCCGCTCGATCAGATGGTAGAGAAGCCAGGACAGAAATCCCAAGCTACTGAGAGCGGCCAAATTGGCCATGGCCGTTGGCAAGACAGGCTTTTCCCAGAAGAAAAAGTGAAAAATGGGGACGTGGATCAAGTAAATCGCGTAGGAGTAGCGAGCGATCCAGGACGTAATCTGGTTGAGAGGCCGATTGTCGATCTCCCGAAACCAGGGCAGCAACGCGCCTAAAATCAGGCAGCCCCCGAAGATCAGAAGCGGCTGGCGGGGCTGGAATGCATAGCAGATCGAGAACAAAAAGACGGGCCAGGTGGGCCAGGGCAAGATCGCCCTGCGCCTGGACCACTGGGTATAGGCGAATATCCCGGCGATAAAGCACGGCCAGTACAAGATCCACTCCACCGGCTTAAAGTAGACGTCCAGGCGGGACTGTATCAAAGCTACCGCCGTCACCCAGCACAGCAAGACAAATTGAGGAGCCCTGCCGGGGCCGACTTTCTTAATTCCGAAATAAAATAGCGGCAAGACCAGATACATCTGAAGCTCCAGCGGCAAACTCCACATCGGGAAAAGCAGGAGGCGGTGGTCAAAGAGATTTTGGGTCAAGGTGAAGTTCGTGACCAGAATCAACCAGGTAGGTGGGCTGAAATTGTTGCCCATGTAGCTGGGAAAATGAAAGAACAGCACCAGGCAGAGGGTCACGGTGCTCAGGGGATAAATACGAAAGGCTCGGCGCACATAGAACCGCAGGGTCGTCTGCCAACCGTTGGCCGGCGGTAGCCGCTCCAGGGACATCATCAAAACACAACTTGTGTGGACAAAGAACAGCAGTACTCCGGTGTGACCCAGTTGAGTCCCTCCAAAGAGTTTACTCAATCGCTCCAACCAGCCCATCGACTCGCACCAATGGCTGCCAACCACGCACAACACAGCGAAAGCGCGAAGGTAGTCAAGATTGGGATGCAAGTAAGCGCCGCGTCGGGCTATGGTCACCGGCTGCAATTCGCGGAGTTAGCGCCCTGCCCTGGCTGCTGAGGCATTATTTTATTCCGTTAAGCGCGGGAGATGAGGCGGAAGCCGGCCCAGCGGAGGCGCATTTCGGGGGGATCCTCGAAGCGGGCGGAGCACTGCATATGCGGTTCGAAGTTGAGAGCGCAACCACCCTTTTTGGCCATCAAGGGGCTGTCCGGCTCCCAGGGGGTGGTGGTCCACTCCCAGACGTTGCCGGCCATGTTCAGGCAACCGTAGGGGCTGGCGCCCGCCGGGAAGGCATCCACCGGCGTCAGGAAACGCCGTCCCGACTCGGCAGAATTGACACGCTCGCCATCCCACTCGTCGCCCCAGGGAAAGAGGCGTCCGTCCGGGCCGCGGGCCGCTTTCTCCCACTGCTCCTCGCTGGGCAGCCGCTTGCCCAGCCAGCGCGCATATTCTCCAGCTTCTTCGCAGGACACATTAACCGCCGGCAATTCGGCCTCCTCGGGCGGAAAAAAATGGACGTGCATGGGTCGAAATTCGCAATAATCGGCATTGGAGACCAGCCGCAGGTCGACCAAGAACTCATCCAGTTCCACTCGATGGTAGTCGGCTTCGCTCTCGATGCGTTCGTGCAGATCCGGACGCAGACGGGCCTTGCGGCTCTCCTTATTCTCCCGGGTGGAGCCGATCCAGGCCGGCCCGGCCGGCACGCGGGCCATGCGCAGCGGGCCAAAAAAGCGCTCGTGCACCGCCTCGGCCAGCGCCTGCCGCAGCGGCGAGCCCGCCTCCAGGCAGGTCAGCAAATGCGGATTGCCCACCTGGCGGGCGGCTTGCAACATTCGCTCCAGGGCCCGATCTTCCAGGGGCAGCCCGCACAGCACCCGAATCACATGGCGAGCCACCTCGCCGCTTATGTCTTCGTCTAAGACACGCAACAAGACACCGGTTTCGTGGCCCAGCCAGGGCGCCGGATCGAGACCCTGGAGCACCGAGGAACGCACCAGCATGGCCTGCTCGGAAGGCCCGAGAACCAGGGCTGACTTCTGAGGCTCCAACAGGAGCAACCGGTCCTTGGGCACGATCAGGCCCAATTTCGAATAATTGCGCATTTCGTTGCTGAGCACCGCCTGAGCGTGCTTGGCGGCCACCTCTTCAGGAGTTTCCCAGGCGGCGATTTCCTGGGTCAAAAAGTCGTGAGCCAGCTCGTAGCAACCGCGCTCTCCCTCTTCCCAAGAACGTACCAAACGGCTTTCCACCAGCAGCTTGAGCACGGCCATCAAGTTCTCACGCGGCCAGCCCAAACGGGCATCCAGCTCCTCCAGGGTGGTCACCAACTTGGTCTTCTGCTCGGTCACCATGGCCTTGAGTAGGTGGCGCGCGCGCTGGCGTTCCGGGCCCAAATTATGGCGTAGCGTTTCCTCGAAATAGCCGCGCAAAATGCGCTCGGCCCCACCCAATGCCTGATAAGTATCCCAACCGATGCGCTGGCCTTGCCGGTGCTCATAAAGCCGATCCAGGATGATCTGCAGCTGGGGGGGCTCGATACCGCCCAGGCCCAGCAATTCTTCCACCAGAGCGGACTCGATCTCCAGGTGAAAAAGCTGAGCCGGCTTGAGAATGGCTTCCTTCGTTTGAGCGCGATCCAGAGCGGTGACGCGGAAACGCTGCTGCAAAATCGTGGGCACAAACTCTTCCAGCTCGGCCATCTGCGCCAGAAAATCTTCGCGCAAGGAAAGAATCAGGTGGCTGCGGCGCAAATCCAACCGCAGCACCTCGGCCAGTTCCCGCCCGAACTGAGCCCGTTGGCCCGGGGTGCAGCGCAAGAAAAATTCCTCGAACTGATCGAGCACGACCACCACGGCGCCGCGCACGCACTGCTCGGCGCGCACCAACAAGCTGGCCAGCGATTCATCCTGCACGCTCAACCCCAGCACCTTGCCCAACAACTGGCGCACGGCCGCCACCGGTTCGCTGAGCATGCGCTGCGTCACCACCAGGTCTTGGGGAGCCTGAAAGCGTGAAAGCAAGCCGGCCCGCAGCAAGGAGGTCTTGCCCACGCCGGATTTGCCGAAAACCACCAGCACCGAACTGGCTAAAAGACGGCTGTGCAGCCGCTCGCAATCGGCCTCGCGCCCAAAGAAAATAGCCCGGTCTTCCCGCGTATAATAATTCAAAAACTTATAAGGACGGGCCGGCAACAGGCTGAGCCGGTGCTCCTCCCGGCGCTGCTGGCGCAGGAAGCGAAAACGCTGCACCAGTTCTTGAAAATACTCCGGACTCCAGGCCACCAGCTCAAAACCGCGCCGGCTCCACCGTTTCAATTCGCGCTCCGGCCAATCCCAATGAATGAGCGTTCCGGGGCGGCTATTTTGGAAACGGTACTCGAAGTCGGCGTAGAGCAGCTTCAAAGTCTCGGCGCTGCCGGGTGGGCCCAACCAGAGCAAGCGTCCACGCCGCAACAACGCCTGCTGATCGGGATGCAGATGACGGAAGGCGGCTTCCGACCCGGCCAGGTTGGTCCAGTCAAACAGGGGGCAATCCAGCTGGCTCACCAGCCCGGCCACGGCCGGAT
Organism: Vulcanimicrobiota bacterium; assembly: GCA_019637395.1. Classification (GTDB taxonomy): domain Bacteria; phylum Vulcanimicrobiota; class Xenobia; order Xenobiales; family JADMJV01; genus JADMJV01. The sequence continues at coordinate 134,053 of JAHBVR010000004.1, read as the reverse complement.
CGGGAACCGGCAGCCCGGCCGGATGATCCCACCACTGAGCGGCCTCTTGATGGGGCAAAGCCTCCCATTGCTCCGGGCTGAGCAGCGGCCCGCACAGGATACAAGCTTCCGGCACTCCAGCTTCGGGCGCCGCCTCGGCCAGACCGACCTCTCCGCGGTATCCATAACCATCGCCTTCTCGTTCATAGCGTAGCGGCGCGGTGCCCCAGAGGCCGGCTGTCTGGGGCGCTCTTTCCAGCAGGTCCATCGCTTCTTCCAGAGCCCTGCCCGACCAGTTGAGCCCCTCCTCCCCCACTCCGCTGTGCACTACCACCGTTCCGAAGGTAGCGGATACTCGCGCGCCGGCGGGCATGACGAAAGGAGGCTCTTGGGCCACCGTGCCGGTCCACAACAGCAGGTGAGTGTGTTCTTTCCATTCCAGCACCTGGGCCAGGCCTTGCTCGCGACTTTCCACCGCCCAGGCCAGCCACTCCTGGCGGGCCTCCTCGGAAGTTAGCAGCAGATCCACTACGAAAACCCAACTTCCGAAACTTTCCGCCATTTCTTCGCCCAGCCGGGATAAAAGCGCGGCCGACGGCATGAGCAAAGCCGTGCGCAGGGGCGCGTGTCCCGGCAGGCTGCGCTCACTGGCGGGCTCCACCAGAGGCCGTTCCTCAGCCAACTCCGCGGGACAATGCAAACAACCGGTCCGACCCGAAGTTTCCAGGCGCTTAGCCAGATCGACGGTGGGGCCGAACGGCTCAGCCGGGCTGCCGGCCAGAGTGACCTCCCCCCAGGCCAGGCCGGCGCGCAGGCGCACCTGGCGATCCTCCGGTTGGTCTCGATTGTAAAGCGCCAGCCGGGCCAATAACCAGAGCGCCGCCTCCACTCCTTTTTGCGGGTCCGCGAAAGAACACCAGACGGCGTCGCCCTCACGGCGATAGAGCTCACCTTCAAACTCGTGGGCGGCCTGCCGGGCCAGCCGATAATAGGTCGAGAGCAACAGGGTGATGACGGCCTGTTCATCGGCCCGCATGCGGCCCGAAAAGCCTTCCATGTCGGCGGTCAAAATGGCCAGCATCTAGGGTCCCTCCAGCGACATCAAACGAAAGCCCACCCACTGCAACACGAAGTCCGGGAAGGCTTCCTGGCGACTGGAAGCCTGCTGCAAAGGAGCCGGGTTGAGGGTGCTGCCGCCTTTTTGCACTTTGAAGGGACCGCCCTCACTCCAGCTCGAGGCGGTCCATTCCCAGACATTGCCGGCCATATCCAGGCAACCGTAAGGACTCGCGCCTTCGGGATACTTGCCGACCTCGGTGGTGGTGCGCGGGCCATCTTCCTGGCCGTTCAGGCGGCCGGCATGGTAGACGTTGCCCCATGGGAAAAGGCGTCCATCCACTCCGCGAGCGGCCTTTTCCCAGCGGGTTTCGCAAATCAGCTCTTTGCCCAACCACTGCGCATAGGCCTGGGCATCGTGCCAACTGACGCTGACCACCGGATGATGGTCTTCCTCGTCGGGGTAGCGGTCGATATGGGCCGGGCGAAACTCGGCAAACTGCAGGTTGGTTACGGGAGTTCTGTCTACCCAGAAGGAGCCCACCTCGACTCGTTCCAAAGGGCGCTCGCTATCGATGCGGGCATGCCAGTAACGAGGGAGGCGCGCTTTGCGCTGTTCGCGATTGGCTGCGTCCGAGCCGAGCAGAGCCGGTCCGGCGGGGACATAAGCCATCGGCGCAAAGAAACGGCGCCGGGTGGCCAGGGCCAGTTGTTCGCCAAAGCGGGGGTCGAGTTTCGGGCGCACCCTCTCCAGCAGGCCGGGATTGGAAAACAACCGCGCCGCCTCCAAATAGCGCTGCTGAGCCCGACCCTCCAGCGGCAGCTCAGCCAGTTGCTCGAGCACGCGCCGCTGCACCCAGCCGTCCCACCCCTCATCCAATATTTTGATCAGCAATTCCTGAGGCCGCGGACCGAGTTTGGGCAATTCCACACCGCGCACCATGGCGGCGCGCAAGAGCAGCTTCCATTCCGACTCAGATGGGTTCAAATGCGGGAGTTGCTGAGCCACCATGGCCAGACGCTCGGGAGTGATCAGGCTGTGCAGATTCTCCCAACTTTCCAATTCGGAATGCAAAACCATCTCGGCGTGGCGCCGAGCCAGTTCTTCATGATCTGCCCAGCTCTGGATTTCCTCGATCAAATACTCGTGACAGAGCTCAAAATAATTTTGCACGGTGCGCACCAGACGCGACTCCACCAGCGCCTGCAAAGCCGCCTCGGGCTCGGCCACCCGGGCGCGCAGGCTGGCCAGAGTCATGGCCTGCTTGGTGCCGCGCTCGGAGACCAGAGCGCTGAGCAACTGGCGCGGCTTTTCGTCGCTCCATCCCTGCATGGCTTCGTGCAAATAATCGAGCAAAATGCTGCGCACTCCCCCCAAACGGCGATAGTCTTCGAGTCCGATTTCGCCATGTTCGCGAAGTTGCCAGAGCCGGTCCATGACGATCTGCAGTTCCGGAGGTTCCACGCCCTGGGATTCGAGTTCATTCAACAACTCTTCTACCAACTCAGGCTGCAACGGAAGTTTGAAAAGCTCGGCCGGCCCGCAGATACATTGGCGGGCCTGTTCGCGGGTCAGCGCCGTCAGGCGGTAGCGCGAATCCAGCAAAGTCGGGATCCACTCCTCGAGGGCGGCCAGCTCGGCCAGGAAATCCTCGCGCAAAGAAAACAACATGTGCAGGCGCGAAACCGAGGTCAACTGAGCCAGCAACTCCCCCAGGGCCTGACGCTGGGCCGGCTCGAGGCGCACGAAGAACTCCTCGAACTGGTCGAAAAAGAGCACCAACCGGCGCGGAGTGGTTTCGGCCGCCCGGCACACCCGCGCGAAACTCTCCAGTTGCTGCAAAGGATCGTCCAGACAGCGCAGGGTCCAGACCTGGCAGCCGGACTCCTGCAGCAAGGGCAAGACACCCGCCCCGAGCAGCGAGCTTTTACCGACTCCGGAGCGTCCGTAGAGGACCAGCCAGCGCCGCGTCAGGATCCAGGAGTAAAGTAAAGCCGACTCGCGCTCCCGACCGAAAAAGATCGAGCGCTCGGCCGGGCCGTAAGCATCCAGAAAGAGGTAAGGACGTTCGGCTAAAGGCAAGCTCACGGCCTCATCCCGGCCGCCCACGCGCCCCAGCAGCTCCACCAGTTGTTGGCGGCCGGAGAAAACCGGAAGGCCGCGTTTTCTCCAGCGGGCCGCCGCCGTTCCATCCCCCAGATCCAGCACGAATTGGCGTTGCTGCGGCCCGGCCGGAAAACGGCGCCGCAGTTCGCGATAGAAGTCCTCGATCCAATCGGCTGGACCCACCCAGAAGATGCGATGAGTGGTGAGGGCCGTCTCCCAGCCCTGCAACTGCCCCGCCAGGCCCGACCAGAATTCGTCCAGGTCCTCCTCGGTGAGGACTTCGGGAGCCAGGCAGAGAGCGTGCTCGAGTCGCGTTTCCGGAAAGAAACACAACGTGGGCGCGCTCCAGGCCGCCAACAAGGGGGGGATTTGGCGCCGCCAGGCCTGGAATTCTTCCAACAACTGCGGCCGGCCGACCTCCGCTTCTCGATCCTGGGCCGCCTCGTAGAAAGGCAGGCCCCACAACCCCTCCAGTTCCTGAGGGCCGCCCAGCGGACCCACCAGGCAAACCAGCAGCTCGCCCCGTTCCAGCGCCTGCCAATCCTCATCCAGCAGCGAATCGGCCAGGGAAAACTCGGCCAGCACCAACCGCCGCGCCTCCACCGCGCCCAGACCTTTGAGTTCCAGTCTGTGCGGCTCCTCCAGCTCGAACTCGCCGACCCGTTCAGCTGCTTCTTGAGAAATCAGCAGGCAACCGGGAGAAGTGGCCGTCTCCAGGCGTTTGGCCAGCGACAACACGTTGCCGAGCACATCGCCCTCGGCGGTGATCGTCACATCGCCGTAATGCAGCCCGAAGCGAAATCCGAAGAGTCCGGCTCCCTCGGCCCGGCAGATGTCGCGCGCGGCCAGCACGGCCTCGCGCAAACTGGGAAAGGAGCACCACAGGCCTTCCAGTTCGCGGCGAAACAGCCAGCCGCCGCGGCTCTCGGCCGGTTGCTTGACCCGGCGGTAAGATTCATCGAGATTGGCCTGAGTGGAGACGCCCACCGAAAGAATGGCCCGTAATTCGCTGCGTTGTTCGCTCATGCAGGGCAACTCGAGCGCCCGGATAAACCCCGGGCGCGATGCTTTTTCTGCTGGACGGCCCCTCGGCCACGGGCAAATCCACGCTGCTGCGCCAGTTGCTGCGGGCCTGCCCGCAGCTCACCTTCTGCCGCCGCCTGACCACGCGCGCTCCCCGGCCGGGCGACGGTGAGGACTACGACTTTGTAGGTATAGAGGAATTTCGCAGCCGCCAGGCCGCCGGCGAGCTGGCTTTGAGCCGCGATTTCGAGTTTGGTATGAGCTACGGGCTGCCCCGCCGGCCGGTGGACGAAGCCCTGGCCGCCGGGCGATCGGTGCTGGCCCTGGTCGATCTGGGCACGGCTCCGCAAGCGCGCCGTATCTGGCCTGACTGCGTCACCATCCTGCTGTGCGCTCCTTTGAGCGAACTGGAACGGCGCCTGCGCGAGCGCGGCGGCCACTCTCCCGAACAGATCGCCGAGCGGTTGGGCAATGCCGCCGCCGTGCTGGCCTCGGCCCCCGAATACGACTACGTGGTGGTCAACCGCCCGCCAGGCCCCGAGCGAGCGTTGAATCTGCTGCGCTGGATCGTTCAGACAACCGCTCCGACGGGATGATCGCTCTGCAAGCGTAATACCCGCACAAAAGAGCCAGGATTGGCCAGGAAGAACGCGCGAACCCCATCAATGGGCAGGCGGTAGACCTCGGCATCTTTGACGACTTTTCCGGTAGCCCGATACAGACAGGGAGTGAGGTCCTCGTTGACACGCCCGATCAGCGCCCCTCGTCCTACCCGATGTCCACCCAGCTCGATCTCCCCTTCGCGCACCAGCCAGAAGCTGTCCACCACCTCGCCTTTCTCGAAGAGTTCCTGGCCGGCTTTGAATTGGCGCCGCTCCATGATGGCCAGCAGCTGAGTCTTCTGGAAGGTGGATAAGGAATCGAGCAGGTGGTTGTCCTGGAAAACCGCCCACGATCCTTCCATCTTGTTCAGCGAAACCCGTCGAAACCAATCGGCAATTTCGGTGCCGCGAATAAAGTCGAGAAAATCCTGGCGCTTGATGGAAAGCACTTCCAGCGGAGTCACGGCCACTACGTCGGCGATGCGCGGAAGATCGAGCACCACCGCCACTTCGCCGATATAGTCGTAACGTCCGACCCGCTTGACCAGCTGGCCTTCGCGCACAATGTCCGCTTCGCCGTTCAAGATAATATGGAAGTATTCGCCCTTTTCTCCAGCCGTCACGAGCCGGCAGCCCTGCGGATAGCAGACATACTGGGAAATACGCAGAAACTCGGCGGCGCGGGCAATTCCCAAGGGCTGAAACAAATCCACGTGGGCCAGAGCTTCCAGCATGTGCTGAGCATGGCTGACATCCGGCGGCTCCACCTCCAGACGAATGGTCCGGCCGACGCCCGGCGGGGCCAGGCGCAGACCGGAATCGGCCGGAATAGCCGATTCCGAGACGTGGGTCAGGTAGAGATTCTGCTTGACCTCATCCGGCAGAGCCGCCAGCACGCCCATGGGCGTATGAATGGGAGGAATGCCGGCTTCGTGGATGACCAGGTCGGAGTGCCAGGGAAAATCCATGAGATCGGCCGCTCGTTCCGCCGAGAGGATTCCCTCCTGAGTGAGTTTTTGAATGGTTTCGGGATCATAAAGGGTATCGCAGGAATAGGCGATGCTGCGGCCCTGGTAGCGCATGGAAAAGCCCAGCGTGGGAATGGGGTGCAGCATATATTTAAAGGTGAAGTCGGCACCGGCGATGTTGACCGGCTGCCCCACCGGAATGGCCCGGAAGTCAAAGAGTTGGCGGAACTGGCGGCCGCTCAAGTTGGTGATGGACCGGTATTTCGACACAAAGCTGTGCATCACGGTGGGAGTGGTGTGGATGGTCACGCGGCCTTCCTGCAAAATCTTTTGCAGCGTGCCGGAGTCATGGTCGGCGTGGCAGTGAGTCAGGATGATATCTTCGACACAGCGCCCATCGATATTGGAGTGGCGTAACCATTCGGTGGTATGCACGGGAGGATCAACTAAAACTCCCTTTCCATCGATCCAGATCACAAAACCCGAAGTCAGCGAGCGCGCGTCAAAACCGTGGCCGCTGCCCAGGATGGTCATTCCCAAGGCCGGCGGGCGAAAGCGTTGCGAGGCCGGCGGTTCTTCGAAAACCACCTTGCCCGGGGCGTGGTAGCTGAACTGATGGCTTTCACCGTCACGTTCCAGACGATAGACGTCCTGGCCCAGGTCCTGAAGTGTGTAGCCATCGATCTCCACCTTACCGTGCTCGTCAAAAACCAGGGGAGTGACGATGTCGGCCAGCATGAGGCGGCCGCGTTTGCGCTGGGGGTCCTGCTTGTACCAACGCATTTCCGCGGCCAGGTCGGGGACATGAGCGCCGGGGGCATATTCTTCCGCGTAGTTGAGAGCCGAAGGCCCAAAAATCGCCTCTTTGAGCACCCGCACCAGCGGCCGTAGCTGCTTCTTGCGACAGACGAAGCGCAGCTTGCGACCCTTCAGATAGAAATTGAAATAAACGGGGAACTCCAACTCGGCCGCGCTCACGCCCAGGTGGTCGTCAAAAAGGCGTTCCGGCACCACAAAAATCTGCGGCACGCCTTCGCTGCTGGTCATGGTGTCTTTGATGGTCTCCGGGTAAGCGCCCACCTGCAGGTGCAAATCGCCCCACTGAACCACCTGACCGCCTCGGCCAAGTTCACGGTAAGAAAAGGGTTTAGAACTCACGCAGCACACACTCCTTGGACATACAGGGTCGGGGTCGTTCGTTTTCTCTCCCTGCTTCTCCTCGAAAGGACCGGTCGCACATGGAAGGACACCATACCGGGGTCGATTTGGAAAAACTCCAGTTGGCCCAGCGCATGATGGCGGAAGCTCTCGGCGAAGACAGCCCGGAAGCGTTGGAAAATACGGCCGGGCGCTTCGCCCGCTGGCAGAAGGCCGCCCTGGTGGATCCGCGCACCCAGTACGACCCTTTGAACGTGAAGTTATACCCGGTGCCGGACCCGGCCATGGTGGAGTTGGTGACGATCAAGGTAACCGCTTTCTCCGCCTGCGAGCACCACTACGCTCCGGCCTGGTTGAAAGCCACCATTGGCTACCTGCCGGGCGAGCACTATATCGGTTACTCGAAGCTGGTCAAAATGTTTCGCCACTTTGCATGCAAATACACCATGGACGAACGCATCTGCAATGACTTTTTACACGAATTGATCGAAAAGGTGCAGCCGCGCGGTGCCGGCATCCTTTTGCGGGGCAAGCACTTCTGCGTGATCTCGCGGGGCGGAAACGAAGATGACTTCCCCATGATGAGCGCCTTCTGGGGGGAACTGAAAACCTCGCAGATGCTGCGGTCTGAGTTTTACCAGCACGCCATGGCTTCGTGGGATACCGGAATTTGAGAATTCACGTGACGCGCCGGCTGCCCGAGAGGGCGCTGCAGGCGCTCTATGCCACCGGCTGGGACATTTTTGTCGGCCCCGAAGAGATCCCCAACCGCTCGCGGCTGCTCTGGGGCGTGGGCGGAGCGGTGGGTCTGCTCACGCTGCTGACCGAGCGTATCGACGGGGAGGTCATGGACCGCTGCCCCGAGTTGCGCTGCATCTCGAACTGCGCCGCCGGCCTGGACAATGTCGACCTGGACGAGGCCGCGCGCCGGGGGATCACGGTCTGCAACACCCCCGGCGTCCTCACCGAAACCTGTGCAGATTTTACCTGGGCGCTGATTTTGGGAGTGACGCGCCGGCTGCTGGAAGGCGATCGCATGATGCGAGCCGGTGAGTATCCCGGCTGGGGTCCCTTGATGCTGCTGGGCCTCGACCTGCACGGAGCGACCCTGGGCGTACTGGGCATGGGCCAGATCGGCCGGGCCGTGGCCCGGCGCGCCTCGGCCTTTGGAATGCGCGTGCTGCCCTGGGTGCGCGGGGCTTCGCTGGAGGAGGTGCTGGCCGGCTCCGACGTGGTCACGGTGCACCTGCCCCTGACGGCCGAGACACGCCACTTGCTGAACGCGGAGCGATTGGCCCGGATGAAGCCGGGTGCCTATCTGGTCAACACTTCACGGGGCCCGGTGCTGGACGAAGAGGCGCTGGCCGCCTGCCTGGCCTCAGGCCAGCTGGCCGGAGCCGCCCTCGACGTCTTCGAACGCGAGCCCCTGGTGCATCCCGACCTGGTGGCCTCGGATCGCGTGCTGCTTACCCCGCACATCGCCAGCGCCACTCAGGCTACCCGCGAACGCATGGCCATGCTGGCCGTGCAGAACCTGATCGAAAATCTCTAGTTGCCCTCTTCGGCAGCGAGTTGGGCGGCCAACTGGCGGTCGAAGTCGGTGACCGCCGATTCCAGGTTGGCCAGGGGGCCGAGCAAGGCGGTGGATTCGGCCCCGCCTTCCACCGCGTCGATGAGCGGAACCAGGGCGTCGGCGATAGCTCCGAAGGCGTCCTGAAACTGGCTGGCCGATTCGCGATCTTCGAAGCCTTCGAGTTCGTCGATGATTTTGCAGAGCTCGGCGTGCCAGAGCTCGAGTTCCTCGATAAAGCCCTCCAGCCCCCGGGTTTCCGCGATCATGGCTTCAATCCAGACGCGCAGTTTCTGCACCCGTTCTCGTCCGCCCGTGGCGCCGGTGGTGCGAATTTCATCGTCGACAGTGAAATCGAACTGCGACTGGTTTTCCATTTGCAGAAGCTTCTGCAGTTTCTCCCAGCTCATCAAGGGCTCACTTCCACGCCCGGCGGGGAGTCCTGCCGACCTCTGGCGAAGGGCGGCCCCGAGTATGAAAACCTGGATTTTCTGGTCAGTCCTGGCGCTGGCCGCTTCGGCTCAACCCGTCATCGAGGGTGAGCGCATTCGCGCTCACCTGAAACATCTGGCCGGTGACGAATTCGAGGGCCGGGGCACCGGCCAACCCGGAGGTGACCGGGCCGCCGACTACATCGCCGAACAGTTTCGCAGCTACGGGCTGGAAACGAGTTTTCAGGAGGTTCCCCTGGTGGGTGTGAGCACCCTGCCCACCTCCACCTTCACCCTGGCCGGCCGTCCGCTCAAGTCGGGCGACGACTACGTGGTCAACAATCAGAGCCAGGAAGCCCGGGTGACCATCGACGCACCCATCGTTTTCGTCGGCTTCGGCATCCAGACGCCGGACTGGGACGATTACAAGGGCCTCGACCTGAAGGGGAAAGTCGCCCTGGTTTTCGTGAATGAGCCGGAGTCTCAAGATCCCGGTTTTTTCAAGGGGCGAGCTCTCACCTATCCCGGTCGCTGGACCTACAAGTTCGAAGAAACGGCCCGCCATGGAGCGGTGGCCACCCTGATCATCCACCGCACCGACCTGGCCGCCTATGGCTGGGAGGTGGTGCGCAACTCCTGGAACTCCGAGAAGTCTTATTTGAAGAGAGAAGGCGGGCCGGCCCTGCAGGCGGCCGCCTGGATTCACTATGACGTGGCCGGCTGGCTGGTGGGGAAAGACGGGCTGACTCTCGAGCAGCTCTATCAGGAGTCCCAGCTGCGCGATTTTCAGCCCCGGGCGTTGACCTCCCGGCTGCAGGTCAGGCTGGACAGCCGGTTACGGCCGTTTTCTTCGCGCAACGTCATCGCCAGGAAAGCCGCCGGGCCGGAAGCCGTCATGTATTCGGCCCACTACGACCATCTGGGTATTCGGCCCGAGGAGAAGCCCGACGGAATTTACAACGGCGCCCTGGATAACGCCAGCGGCTGCGCGATTCTGCTGGAGCTGGCCCGCGTCTTCGCCTCCACGGCTCCCAAGCGCAGCCTGTATTTCGTTTCCACCACCGCCGAAGAACAAGGTCTGCTGGGAGCGGCCTATTTCGCCCAGCACCCTCCCCTACCCCTGAAGCAGATCTCGCTGGACCTCAACTTTGATATGGTGCCCCCCTGGGGCGAGCCCGAGGAAGTGACGGCCAACGGCTGCGAGCGCACCACTTTTCATGGCGAGGTGCTTCAGGAAGCCGCCCATCTGGGCCTGAAACTTGCCCCTGACCCCGCTCCCGAAGCCGGGCTGTATTATCGGATGGACCATTTCAGCCTGGCCCAGGGCGGCGTGCCCAGCTTCTCGGTGGGCGAAGGCCTGAAGTTCCGCGGCCAACCCCTGGCCTACGGCATCGAACTGGCTAACGATTACACCCGGCGCTGCTACCACCAGGCGGCCGACGAATTCCAGGAGAGCTGGGATTTCCAAGGCCTGGCCCGGTTCACCCGGTTCGCCTACAACCTGGGCTGGCGGGCGGCCAACCAGGACAAGCTGGTGCAATGGCGGCCCGGCGACGAATTCGAAGCGGCTCGCCTGAAATAGCGATTACTCCAGGTCGCTCTCTGTAAGGCCAGCCGCCTTCAAGACCGTCTCTCGCTCCACGCCCGCCGCCAGCAAGCCACGGGCCATTTCGAGCTTGCCTTCGAGCCTGCCCTCAAGCTTGCCCTCGAGCCTGCCCTCGAGTCTGGCGGTATAGAGCCTGTTGAGTTCGTCTCGCTCAGCCTTCTCTCGGGCCTTGATCAGTTCCCTGACGGGGTCTTTAGCGTAAGCTCGCCGCATAGATTCCAGAGCCATAACGATACCCTCCTCCTGGGCTAGATTTTCGGGAAGAACGCTATCTTCAGGACCGTAAAGGTCCGCGAACTTCAAAAAATACAACCATCGTTCAAAACGCGTCCGCAGCTCCTGGGGTTTCGCGGGTTTGAATTTGCGCAACTCCACGTAGTGCAACTCAATCGCGTCGCTAGGAGCTGTTGACAATTAGCCCCTGAAGCTCGATTCTGCGCCATTTGCTTCGAAGGACGAAATGGCGCAATGACGCCGAATACTCGCTTAATGTCAACAGCTCCTAAGCAAGAGACCGGTGGTTTTCTCACGCAAAAGGAAAGTGCTGTGGACTTCCTCCGTCTCAAGAATCAGGTTGAAGTCAACCAGGCTGATGGAAACCGTCTTGAGGAGGTCCTGGTAGGAGTCTCCCCGATGAATCTGTTCGCTATAAAACTTGGAAAGATAGTAGTTGGAGCGCTCCACGTAATCCCCCACCCCAGGACGGAGCTGCACCTCAACGTTGTATTGCCGTCCCTTGCTATCGCGGGCTTTAAGATCAAAGATCGGGCCTTTATCGTCAATGTATTCCTTCTCGGAAATCGGATTGAGCAGAATCAGCTCGACAATCTCATCGGGTCCCCTCAAGTCCAGCAGCGCATTCACCAGCGCCCGCATGGTCGGCTCCCCCGACGTCGTGCCGAAGACAATCTTGAATAAAATGTCGTTGAGAATCCCCGGATGCTTCACCAGGTCACTATAGCTGATCGGTCGTCTGCGATCCACACGGAAGTCAGGTGGTCGTTTCGGCGATCATTTTGCGCAAGCGCTGATACTCGGCCATGGCCCGGGCGATGGCTTCACTGGCCTCCATCAAGTCTTCCCAACCTTTGGTCAGATGCTCAGTATTCCGTTCCGGATCCAGATAGTTGCCCATCACCTCGAGAGCGTCCAGGGCCTCTTCCACGCCGGCCAGCAGTAACTCGCCCGCCTCCAGGGTTTCCTCTCCCAGCGAACGGCCCACCTTTTCCACCTGATAAGCAATTTGCTCCGACATGGCCTCCAGCGTCTGCACCACCCGATGCCAGACCGCCATCCAGTCTTCCACCGCCAGATCACCGATAGCCACGGCTTCGGTGGCCTCATAGAGGGCCATGTAGAAAGCCGGCACCGGAGGAGTCCCCTGCTCCTCGGACGGCTGCGGCTTCTCTTCGGGGGTGTAGGCGGAGCCGAAGCTGTCCGCCAGACTGGCCAAGTAGTCCACTGCCGGTTTCTTCCACCTGGACCACGCGACATCTTCTGTTCACACCAAAGAATCGCCGGCCTAGGAGCGCGGCCGAAACCCCCTTGACAACGTCAAGAGGGGGTTGGAGTGCGCGACGCCCAACGGGTTGTGCTAGAATCCGGCCGACTATACCATATCCAGTGGAGGAGCGGCTTGCCCGCGACGGAACTGGGGGGTTTCGGCCGGACTTCTAGCGTCGAATATCCAGGACCTCCAGAAGAGCATTCTCAACTTGGGTCAGCGTAGACTCCTTCAACTTCCCAAGGCGGCTTCCTAACCTCGACTTGTCAATGGCTCGCATTTGCAAGCCGAGGACTACAGATTCCGCTGTCAGCCCACCATCCGGCGGTCGCACGACCACATCGCTGGGATACAGCCGCTGTTTCTTATAAGTAGTCAGGGGCACAACGACAATAACCGGGCTGGAATCATTGACTGCATCGCGGGATACAACCACCGCCGGCCTACGTCCAGATTGCTCGCTACCGTGGGCAGGATCGGGACCAAACCAAAAGACTTCGCCCCGGCGAATCTTACTCAACGACCATCTCGGTCGATTTGATCCCAGGAAAGCTGAGACTCCGCATTCAGCTCTCTGTCGATGGAGAGTAATCCGCTGCAATACTCGGCATCCTCAGCCATTGCTGCGAACTCACAATCGATTCGTCTTCTCTCCTCATCCTGGACGGCCCGGACGACGGAGTCCAGGATGAATCGATTGCGCGAGACTCTTTGCTGTCGAGCGGAATCGTCCAGTTTCGCCAACAAGGTGGCATCTAAATCGAATGTGATACGTTTCCGATCCATAGCGAAGCAAGTTTACCAGTTCCTATGCGTTGGAGCAATGAGAATCTGCAATGACAAGCTGATTCACGAGGGTTGGACCAGGCGACATCTTCTGTTCACACCAAAGAATCGCCGGCCGGTTATAGTGGAGGGCGTGAGGTATGACGCGATCGTGATAGGCGCCGGGGTGGCCGGGCTGGCGGCGGCCCGCAAGCTCCAGGAGAACGGCAAGAAAGTCGCCGTCCTGGAAGCACGCGATCGCGTCGGCGGCCGGGTGGAAACCGACGGGACCACCTTTTCCCGCCCCTTTGACCTGGGCGCCCACTGGTTTCACCAGGAAGAACCCGGGCAAAACCCGCTGGCCAACTGGGCCCGCCAACAGGGCATCCAGCAGCAGCCCGACCGCACCCAATACGAAAATAAGCAATTTCTAGAGCAACAGCAGCGCCAGGCGGGCCTGTGGAGCCGCTCCAAGGGAGACCGGCCCCTCTCTGAGTTGCCCGCGGTAAAGGGAGCCTGGGCCGCCGAAGCGCGCAACCTGCTCGGCCCGCTCTCGGTCGGCGTGGAACTGGACCAGGCCTCCTCCAAGGATTTCCGCACCATGATCGATGAGAAGGCCGACCTGGTGGCTCCTGGCGGCATGGCCCAGGTAGTCGACAAACTGGCTCAGGGTTTAGAACTGCACCTGAACACTCCGGTTTCGTTGGTGGAATGGTCCAACAAAGGCTGCTGGGTCACGGCCGGCTCGGAAAAACTGGCGGCGGAGCATGTCGTCGTGACCCTGCCTGTGGGCGTTCTACAGCAAGACGTGGTAAAATTCCAACCATCCCTGCCCGCCTGGAAAAACAAAGCCATCCATTCGCTGCAGATGGGCCATCTCAAGAAGGTCGCCTTCGAGTTTCCTCCCGGGCAACTGACGGCCACCCCGGATACCGGTCTGCAAGTGAAAGACTCGCCCATGTTCCATCTGGTCCGGCCTGAGGGCTCGGAGATGAGTGTAACGCTGGTGGGCGGCCGGACTGCTCAAGAATGGGAAAAGCTCGGACCCGAGGCGGCCCAGCAGAAGGTGCTGACGGAACTGCGTTCTGTGTATGGAGCGAACCTCACCCCGACCGCCGGCGCGGTCACCCACTGGGAGAGCGACCCGCTCAGCGGCGGCTCCTACTCGGCCGCCCAACCCGGCCAGCAAGCGGCCCGGGCCGAACTGGCCAAACCCGTGGGCGGCCGGCTCTTTTTCGCCGGCGAAGCCTGTGAGGAAGAATGGGCCACCACCGCCGCCGGCGCCTTCCTCAGCGGCCAAAAAGCCGCCCAGGATATCCTGATAAGCTCCTGATCGACGATGTCTATGCAAGAGATGTTCGAGGCCAATCGGCAGGGATGGAATTTGCGCACCTCCGTGCATCGCCAATCCGAGTTCTACGACGTGGAAGGATGGCGCGCCGGCAAGTCCAGCCTGAATCCTATCGAACTCGCGGAGATGGGCGTGGTGGACGGATTGAAATTACTGCACCTGCAGTGCCACTTCGGCCAGGACACGCTCTCCTGGGCCCGCCTGGGGGCCCGGGTCACCGGTTGCGACCTGTCCGATGAGGCCATCGAGGAAGCGCGACGGTTAGCCCGGGGCCTCAAGGCCAAATTTCTGCGCTGCAACGTCTATGATCTGCCCGGTATGCTAAAGGGTAAGTTTGACCGCATCATCAGCAGCTATGGCTGCCTGGGCTGGCTGCCCGACCTGGAAGCCTGGGCCCGCGTGGTGCACCACTTCCTCAAACGCAAAGGACGGTTCGTGCTGGTGGAATTTCATCCCATCGTATGGATGTTCGACGGCGAATTCGAAAAGATCGAAATTGCTTATCAGAATACGGGGCCGATTGTTACCGACAATCAAGGCACATACACGGACCGGGAGGCGCCCATTCGCTATCGGGACTATGGATGGAATCACGGTCTGGCGGAAGTGCTCGAAAGCTTGCTGCAGGCGGGCTTACAGCTCGAATCCTTTAAGGAATATACCGGCAGCCCCTATGCCTGCTTTCGCAAGAGCGTGCGGGGTGAGGACGGGCTTTATCGCATTCAAGGACTGGAGGACAAGATTCCCTTGCTGTATTCTCTGAGGATGACCCGCCCGTGAGCCTTTACCAGCAGACCTACCAGCGTTGGCAGCAAGACCCCGAGGCCTTCTGGATGGAAGCGGCCGCCGCTCTCCACTGGGACTCCCCTTTCCACCAGGCCAGAGAAGGCAACCGCTGGTTTCCGGGCGGCCACTTCAACACCTGTTATAACGCCCTGGACCGCCACGTGGAAAACGGCCGGGCCGAGCAGATCGCGCTGATCTATGATAGCCCGCTCGACCATAAGCAGCAGAAATTCACCTACCGGGAATTGCTTATCAAGGTGGCCTGCCTGGCCGGCAAGCTTCAGGAACTGGGCGTACGCCAGGGGGACCGGGTGCTCATCTACATGCCCATGGTGCCGGAGACCCTCATGGCCATGCTGGCCTGCGCCCGCCTGGGAGCCGTTCACTCGGTGGTTTTCGGAGGGTTCGCATCCCAAGAACTGGCTGCCCGCATCCATGACGCTCAGCCGAAACTGATTCTGACCGCCTCCTGTGGCCTGGAGCCGCGCCGCATCGTCGAATACCAACCCTTATTGGAACGGGCCCTCGAAACTAACATCCCTATCATGGTATTGGATCGTCCGCAGTGCGCCTGGCACTACCGGGAAAATCATCACCGCTGGGGCGAAGGCCGGGCCGTGGCCCCCGCCAGGACCCTGGCCACCGACCCGCTCTATATCCTCTACACCTCAGGAACGACGGGCATTCCCAAAGGCATCGTGCGCGACCACGGCGGCCACGCGGTGGCCCTGAAATGGTCCATGCAGCACATTTACAACATCTCTCCGGGAGAAGTCTTCTGGGCGGCCTCGGATATGGGCTGGGCGGTGGGCCACTCCTACATCGTCTACGGGCCGCTGCTGCATGGCTGCACCACCGTCCTTTTCGAAGGCAAACCGGTGGGAACGCCCGATGCGGGTGAATTTTGGCGGGTCATCGAGGAACACCGGGTGGTCAGCCTGTTCACCGCGCCCACGGCTTTCCGCGCCATCAAAAAAGAAGATCCTCAAGGAACCTTTCTGAAACGGCGAGATCTCACCAACTTCCGAGCTCTTTTTCTGGCCGGAGAGCGCCTCGACCCGGATACCTACCACTGGGCCAGCCAGCTGCTGGAGAAGCCCGTGGTGGACCACTGGTGGCAGACGGAAACGGGCTGGCCGGTGGCCTCCACCTGCCTGGGCCTGGACGAAGAGCCCGGACAACCAGGGTCACCTGGAAAAACCGTCCCGGGCTACCGGGTGGAAATCCTGGATGAGCGAGGCCAGGCTCTACCTGCCGGCCAGGAGGGAGCGGTGGCTCTGAAGCTCCCGTTACCTCCCGGGAATTCCCCCACCCTCTGGAATCAGGACGAGAAATACCACCAAGTCTACCTCAGCCAGTTTCCCGGCTATTACAACACCGGTGACGGCGGCTACCTGGGTGAGGACGGGCACCTCTTCATCATGGGCCGCCTGGACGACGTCATCATCGTGGCCGGCCACAACCTCTCAACCGGCAGCCTGGAAGAAGCGCTGGCGGGCCACCCGGCCGTGGCCGAATGCGCCGTCTTCGCCGTCAAAGACGATTTCAAGGGCCAATTGCCCTTGGGTATGGTGGTGCTGAAAGCGGGCCAACCAGAGACTCCGCAACTCCATCAAGAGTTGGTTCAACGAGTCCGGGACGGAGTGGGCGCCATCGCCTGTCTCAAGCAAGTGGTGGTGGTGGAGCGCCTTCCCAAGACCCGTTCCGGCAAGATCCTGCGGGCCGCTCTACGCAAGCTGGCGGATGGCGTCGAATTCCCGATTCCTCCAACCATCGAGGATGCGTCAGTGCTCGACGAATTGCGCGAAAGGCTCAAGAGCTATAGCCGGCGGTAAAGGGCGCGCCAAAACCAGCGCTGCAATCGTTCTTTGAGCGAGCGGGATGGGCGTGGTTGCACCGGAGCGGCCGGCATATAGGGCCTGGGCTGACGCCAGGCGTGGTCGTAGCGGCTCAACTGCATTTGCTGGACACGTTGGGGGCTCATCATTCGGGCGTTCCTCCTATAAGCGATAAAAGGTTGAACGCCTTTCAAGCCAGAAAGTTCCCGGCTTCAGACCTTACCTTTGACCATTCCGTCCAGCATCAATTGCTTGAGGTTGATAATGGCGCCCTTGACGGTGATGCTTCCCTGGCCGGGCGTGATGACCACATCGGTCACTTTGGTGGCGTCCAGGTTGGCCTTGCCTTCTTCGAAAAGAGCGGCGATGTCGGCCACGTCTTTCTGGTCGCAGACCAGCACCGCTTGCAGGTCGGCCCGATCGGCGCTGGTGATGTCGATGCTCCAGGTGGCGCTCTTGGTGTTGGCGACGGCCTTCTCCAGCCGGTCATTGCCCACTTTTTCGCGAATCTTCTGAATCTGGTCGTTGTTCAAGGACTTGAGCAACTGGGAGAAGGCGCCCTTCTGATTGATGACCACTCCGTAGGCGTCGCTGGTCTTGGGCAGAGCCTTGAAGGCCGTCAAGGTGGGGCTGGCCACCGGGGGAACGGGTTTGTCTTTGGGAGCCAGGCGGTCGACCACTTTCTTGGCGGAGTCGGCGTCAGGCGTGAAGAGGAAAGTGCCGTTGACCTGGCACATCACGTTGACGTCGCGCTGGACCAGGTCGGTCACTCGGTAGCGGGTGGTGGGGAAGGCTTTGCCGTCGGGGCCCGCCGAGAGGCTGTTGCGGACGTTGACCTGCAGGCCTTTCCAGCCTGCCAGCGTAACGGCGGTGGTTCCCTGGGTCTGGCCGTTGACCATACGGTCGCAGCGCACCGTTTGAAAAGGCAGACCGGCAAAGAGCATGTCGGCGCGGTTGTTGCCACTCAGATAGGCCGAAACGTCGGCCATTGAGTCGGGTAGCTTGGTTTCACCCGAGCTGATGCTCTTGAGAGCGGCTTCCAGCAGTGCCTTGATTGGCTCATCGTTTTCGCGCAACTGGACCACCGCAATGGAGTACACATCCCCTTCGGGAATCAACTCCGGGTTGGGCATTTCATTGCGCTCCGAGGCGGCCATCACCATACAGGTCAGCAGGGTGATGAATAGCAAAATTCGTTTTAGCATCGGTTCCTCCTAGGGGTCGAGTCTGCCGTGAAGCAGCAGTTCGGATGGGTCGGGGCTGCCGCTAGCTCCGGTCAGCACCAGACGAGTCTGAGGGCTGAGCAGCTTGACCATAATGTCCGGCGGCGGGGGTAATTCCAAAGTAAACTCCTGCATTCCCTTGATCAGTTTATCCTTAAGTTCCTGTTGCTCGTTTGGGGGCAGACCGGTGATGCGGGTGGAGAGAAACTCCAGCTGATCGATATGCAGATGCAGGCCGATCTTGGCCGGGTTGCCGCTGCCGGAGACGGAGGCAGTGCCCTGGAAACGTACTCCCGGCTCCACGCCCGAAAAGGGACCGAAGCTCCAATGCACGTTGAGGACGCAATTGCTGATGACAAACTGCCCCTGCCTGAAACTCAAGTCGAGCTGGGGAATCTCGACTTGGTCCAGCGAGGCTCCCCCCTGCTTTCGATATTCCTCCGGCACCGGGCGCAGAATCGGGAGCATGGGAGGCAGCTTCTGCTTGATGGTGCTGTTGATGGTATCCTCGGAGACGGCCAGGGTGAACTCGCCAGGGGCGGCTACCCGGTTCCTGAGGATGTCGATCGGGGGAGCGGCGGCTCCGGCGGCGGCGGGAATGGCCAGGCTGACCAGGGCGGTGCGCCGGTCCCCGGTCGGCTGAGTGGCCAACTGCAGGCCGTCCAACTGAGACTGGACCACCACGCCGCTCTGCAGAATCTGCTGGCTGAAGGCGTCGGTGACGGGCAAGGACACGCCCCCGCTGTATTCGCTACCGGCGATGCGCTCCAGGTTGCTCGTCCAACTGGCCGGCATAGCTCCGTAGAGCGGATAATCGACGCGCACCTGCAGGCTGCCGGGCACCGGGGTGAGCTGCAGACGGCCTTTGGCCATCGAGGCGGTGCATACCACCTCGGCATTCGCTCCCAGCACATCCAGGCCGGTATGAGTGACGGCCAGACGCCCGTAGAGGCGGACCTGTCCCGGCTGGCAACCGATCAGGGTGGTGCCGATATCGCTGACGAAAAAGCGCACCTTGCCATCACCGCCGCTGAACATATCGGAGTGACCGTTGAGAAACGAATTGGCGGCGTGTTCCAGGAAGTCTTCCGAGGTCTGCAGCACGGCGGCGGCAGCCACCTGCGAACTGGCCGGACGCCAATCGCCGAACTCCATGTCACACAGGGTGATGTTGCCGCCGGAGCCGGTCAAAGCCGTGCCCGTCAGCATGAAGTCGCCGCCGTTGGAATGCCGGGCGAAGCCCTGGCGCTCGGCCTCGGTCTGGAGATCCAGGGTGGCGTTGACAGCCTGGCCCCGCCCCAGGTTCAGCGTCACCGTGGGAGGGCTGGCGGCGGCCACCCTGGCCGGCATCTGGCCGCGCCAGGCGGTGGCGTCTCCCGAGATAGCCAGCAGTGAGGGCGGTCCGGCCAGGCTATTTCTCGAGAGGCTGAGCAGGTCGTCTTTGACCGTGCCCAGCACGCGCACCGGCAGGCCATCGGCGTTGGAAAGGTTGGAGACCACCGCCGGGTCGGCACCATCCAGGCGATAGCGATGAGCAAAGTACTCGGAATAATTGCTCTCGGGATAGACCTCCGCATAGCTGTCCCCCAGGCTGGTTTTCTTGAGGAAGACCAGCATCCGACTGCCGGGCGGCGCTTTGACGGGTTTCTTGAGAGCGGGAGGCGCCTTGGCCGGAGCGCCCGGGTCTTTCATTAAATCCAGGAACGGTCCGAGAAAGCGGCGTTGCTCGTCGCTCAGAGTCCTGGCTAAATCCTCAGAAGCTTGCAGGGCGGCAATGCCTTCCGGGGTGGCGGCCACCGACTTGAGGATGGCCCTGGCCTGCTCGGTCTGCTGAGGCGAGGGGACCAGTCCGATGAACAGGTCAAACTGGTCCGCCCCCAAGATTTGCTCGGCTTTAGGCGTAATATTGCGGCGGAGGGTGGCCATGGCCTCTTTGTCCAGGTTACCCTGCGGCAGATTTTCCTGGACGGCCTGGAGCAACTGCATGGCCTGAGAGGGAGAAATCCGCAGTTTCTGGATGGTGTCCAATTGGTCGGGCGTAGCCAGAGCCGTCAGCTTGTCGAAAAGATGGTACTTCTGAGCGGCCTCGCTGAGCCGGGTACCGTAGCGCAGCAACCCGGCTTGCTGGGAGGCCAGTTGTGCCTGGTTGGTGGTCGAGGGGGCTTGCGCTCCCGAAGAAGTATCCTGCGCCAGCACCGGCGCCGCCAGGCACGTTAGGATCAATCCCTGAGCAATGTATGACCGCATGGGGCCCGGTTCCTCGTCCGCTCGGCTCGGTCCTGTCACAGGCCTGGTACTACAAAGGGGCGTATCGGGGTACCCTTGAACTGCTGGACATCTATGAATCTATGCCCGCGCTGTCATATCGCCCTAGATCTGATCGAAGTGGACGGGGAACGAGTGCTCATGTGCCAGCGTTGCGAGGGTGTGATGCTGCGCAAACTGGATCATATGATGGAGCTGAGCGAAGAACAACTGCGCCAGTCGCCCGCCAACGAGACGCTCTTTGCCGACCACCCTCACGTCGATCTCACCCCCGTGGCCGCCTGCCCGGTATGCCGCCAGCCCATGCGCCGCTACATTTATAGCACCGATAGCGGAGTGGCCGTGGATGCTTGCGCCACCGGGCACGGCATCTGGCTGGACGATGGAGAATTGGCCAAAATCTATGACTATGTTCACGGTTATGGGGCGGCGCCTGGAGCCACGCGCCAGGAAAAGGTGACCGAAGTGCTGAGAGGCTACGGGCGCAAAAGCAACTGAGCCAGAGCCGAAGGGCTATCCCGGAAAGGCTGGTTCTCGGCCGCCACCCGGGCCACCGCCTGTTTCAGATCGGGCTGCCCGGCCAACCACTCGGGTCCTTGATTTTGCAGGGTCTGGAGGACATCGTAACGAGCCCCGTCATCGTTGCTGGGGTCTAAAAAGCGGATGGCCTCGGCCGGATGATCCAGTAGCGACTGTTCGAACTGTTGCTCGAAAAGCTCCGGCTTCATGCTCATCTGTACGTGGCCCCAGGTAGGGCGCTCGCGCTCCAGTTCGGCCTGGCTGATCTGCTGGTCAACCTCGAAGTTGTGGGCGTTGGGCCGGGCAGCCTCGAGGCGCGAGTGGCTGGGCAAGGCCATGCGGTCATCCTTGGAGGTGACCGCCACCACGGTGACGCCCTCGGGCACCGTTTTGTCCTGCAGGCACTCCTTGAAAAAGGACGAGAAGCCGGTGACCTGTTCATAGCCGGGCTTCTGGGCGAAAATCACCGGGCTCATCAGGCCGGTATTCATCTGCGTGGCCATGGCCCAGGCCGTCTTGGTGGCTGTCTTGCTGAGAGCATAACCCATTTTGAAGAAGGGATTGAGTTCGGCCAGCTTCATCAGGGGCGAGGCTTCCAGCGGCTGCAAAATCGGCTTTTCCACCATCTGGTAGTAGGGCAGCTCGGCCAGGCCGGGAGGAGCGGGAAAGTTCATGCCTTTGCCGATGGGCGAAGAAAGCACCACCACTTCACCGATGCCCAGGCCGCCGTCGTACTTGGGAAATTTGGATTTCTGGCCGTCCTCCGGGTTGAGGGCCAGGGCGTAGGCGATGTAGCCCCCAGCGCTGTGACCCACCACGGTGGCTTTGGGGGCCAGGCAGTCGACCACGTGGGCGGCCGCCCTGGCCGTCCATTCCTCGCCGCCCAGGCGCTTTTCCAACTGACCTTCCAGCTTTTTCAGGCGGGAGCTGAGGGTATCGAGGTTGGGCGCGGTGACTTCGCTGGCCGCTCGTTTCACGAACCACTCCAGGTTCTCTTTGACTTTGCGGCCTCGCAACGAGTCGTCGGTGTGGAAGAACTTGGCCAACTGTTCGGAGTCGGCGCCCTGCAGTTCGGCCAGATGGGTGCGGGCCAACTCCTGGCGAGCCTGATTGATATTCTGGGAAACCTGCCGGGCCGATTCCTGGAGCAAGGCACCGTCGGTGATTCCCTGATAGTTTTGCCAGTCGACCGGGTGGCCTTTCTGAATGGCGTAATCGCGGTAGGCCTCGATGGATTGCTTATCAACCAGAGTTCCATGGACGATGACCACGGGGCGTTCATGGCGAGCCTCGGGAATACCCGCCTGGGGATATTCCAGCCGTTTGGCGGGCGGGAGAGGGGAACTTTGCAGCCGGGTAATCATCGTTCCCTCAGGGTAGCCTTCCCTCCCGGCCAAGAGGTTGCCCTGAAGTTACAAAACGGATCTATTGGAAGGCTTTCAGTCGCCCCGAAAGTTCGAACGGATCAATGGTCTTGACGATGACGCCGGCCAGGCTGGGGTCTCCCTGATGGCCTTCCGCACCGGTATAGAGAACGATGGGAACGGCGGCTAATTCCGGCCGGCTCTTCCACTCGCGGGCGGCGCTCACTCCGTCCCCATCGGGAAGCTGAAAGTCGAGCAAAATGATCTCGGGAGTGCTCCTGGCCAGCTCCCCGTTGGCCTGAGCCAGGCAGTCGGAGGTGCTGACTTCCCAACCGTCCTGGGCCAGCACGATTTCCAGAATCTCGCGAATATCGGGGGCATCGTCCACGATCAGTATCTTCATGGCGGGGCCTTCCCGGGGCGCGCGACCCTCCCCTGCGGGAAACTTGTAACTCGCTGTTCAAGCGCCCGGCCTTCGGCTGGCCTAAGCTGGGTGCATGGTTATCTCGAAGTCCCCCACCGTCCGAGACCTGGTCTCCATCAACATGCTCCCCCAAGATCCCATGATCTCGAAAGCCGAGCTGGTGCAGTTCGACAAAGTGCAGTTCGGCAGCCAGCTCAGCGGACCGCGGCTGCACACCCAGGATTCGGTGGCGGTGGCCCAGGCCGACGCCGACGGCAACTATCTCTACGAAATCGGCTCGCCCCAATTCGACCAGGTCAATACCCACGGCATCGTGGCCGGCGCGCTGGCCACCTATGAGCACTATATGGGCCACACCGTGCCCTGGTCCTTCAAAGGGCCGCTGGAAGTCAATCCCCACGCCGGCGAGGGCAAGACCGCCTATTACTCGAGGTGGGACCAGTCCATCAATTTCTTCCAGTGGGATTCCCCCTCGCTGGGCAAAATCGTCAAGACCTCTCAGTCTTTTGACGTCGGCTCCCACGAGATTGGCCACGCCATCCTGGACGGCCTGCGCCCCGGCTTGCTCAGCGGCACCGAAGGCAAAGCTTTTCACGAGGGCTTCGGCGACAGCTCGGCCATTCTGCATGCGCTGCAGTACGACAGCAACCTGCGGCAGATTCTGGCCGACAACGGGGGAGATTTTTCCCAACCCAGCCTGGTCACGCGCTTGGCCGAAGAATTCGGCACCGCCTTCAACAAGGAAGACGACAATCCGAACAACGACGACCATCCTTATTATCGGACGGCTCTCAACGAGTTCAAATATGCGGACCCGAAAACGCTGCCCTCGGACAGCTATCCGCCTTCGCAGCCGGAGGAAGTGCTGACCAGCGAGCCCCACTCGTTCTCGCGCATCTGGTCGGGTTCGTTTTACTCTATGCTGGGTTCGCTGTATAACCAGTGCGCCGCCGACGCTCCTTCGCAGCTGGACGCCTTGCGCCAGGCCCGCGATGTGCTGGGCACCATTTGGGGCAAGTCGCTGGACCACATTCCGGCGGCCAACCTCAAGTTTCGCCACGTGGCCAGCGCCGTTTTGCGCGAAGCCAACCAGTTGGAGGGCGGCAAGTATTTCGACAGCCTGGCGGCGGTGATGTTGGACCGCAATCTGCTCACCCAGCAGCAGATCGACGAGCTGCACAAGCCGGTGCGCTCTTTCCGCCTGGAGCAATTCCCCCAAACCCGTGGCGGAGCCGAGGACATGCTCTCGCGCCTGGGCCTGAACAACCACCCGTGGCGGGCCGACCAGGCTCTGGCCGGGGCCGACGGCCGCCGGGTCTACACCTTCCGCGCCCCCGAGCGGGTCGAGCTCGACCTGGGCTCGCGCGGCGCCGCCTTTATGCAGGCCGAAGCCGGCCTGACGCTGGTTTTTGACGCCGCCGGCCAGCTCGTTTCCGAGACGGCCACGCCACTGGACGCCGACGACCGCGCCGACCTCAACCGCGAAGCCCGGGCGCTGGCCGATTCGGGCCAGCTGGTCGGCGAGGACGGCATTGGCCCCGCCCGCCTCGTCCCCCGCCGTGACGGCCCCCCCGAATACCAACCCCTGCCCGTCTGGAAAGACTGAGCTGGTCCGCGCGCTGCCCGTAGCCACGCGAGCCCCCGCCCCGCGCTTGCCCGCGGTGAATAAGGAAAGGATAAATCGGCCGCAGATCCATGAACAGTCGGCAACAAGAGTTAACTCGCCGGAAACACGCGCAACATTCTCTTAACCAAAGCCTGCTCGAACGACCGTTGCAAAGATGCTAAACTGACACGGGAAGGGTGTTTGCTAACGAAATCCGCGCAAGCTTTAACCTCCCGGCAACAAAAGGATCAAGCAATTTACAATCGGCCCGCCGCAAACGTCCGCGAATGTGCCAACATAAGGGCCACAGGAGGATAACGATGGACGGAATTTGCGGAATGAACCCCCTGGGCCAGAACCCGGCCCTCTCAGGATTTTCTTCGGGGGTTCCCACTCTCGACCCCAACCTTGGCCTGGCCTCTCTCAATCGCCTGGGCGGTCTGAATTCTCTCCTGCCGGGCGCGAGCGGATTGACGGGCAGTGACCCGGCCACCCAGGCCCTGCTGCAGCAGTCGATGCAGATGAACGGCCTGATGCTGCAAATGATGCAACTTTTACTAGGGTTGATGGGCAATAAACTCGGCGGCGACACCGCCAATGCAGCGGCTGCCGGCGGCGCGGACTCCGGCGGAGTCTCCAGCGTCGGAGGCGGAGGCGGTGGCGGCGGCTCGACCGGCGCCATGGACGCCAGCGCCGCCAATGGCAAGGCCCCGGCCAACGACACCTCCGACCAGGGCGAAATCAAGTCTTATATCAAACAAGCAGCCGCGGCCTACGGTGCCGACGCCGACGTCTTGACCAAGATCGCCGAGAAAGAGTCAGGTTTCAAGGCCAACGCCGTCAACAACTGGGATTCGAACGCCAAAAAAGGCACTCCCTCCAAAGGCATGTTCCAGTTCATCGAATCCACCTTCAAGAGCTACGCTACCGAAGCCAAGAAGGCCAATCCCGGCGCCTGGGCCGGCCTGGGCGAGCTCAACTGGCTGGATTGGCGCCAACAGGCCCTGGCCTGCGCCTGGGCCATCACCCACGGCAAAGGCAGCGCCTGGGCCACCTACAAAGCCGCCGGCGGCAAGTAAATCCTCCCCGGGGGGAGAAGGAGGCCGCGTGCTGATCTCTCCCACCCGAATGGCGCTGCTGCTCGCCCTCTCTCCGCTGGCCGGGGCGGAGCCGAATTTGGCGCGGCTCCGCCAGTTGGCGGCCGAAACACGTCTGCAGAAGCCAGCCTACTACCTGCAGTCGGCCGCCAAAGCCAGGCCGATCTTCCAAAAGCAGGGCGGCCTCGTAACCATCCCCGGAGACGTGCCTACGCTTATCTTGCCGGATCTGCACGCTCAGCGAGACTACCTGGTGGCCGCCCTGGCGCAAAAAATCGAAGGCAAAGTGGCTTTCGAGCTACTCCGGAAAGGCAAACTCAACGTGCTCTGTCTGGGCGACGCCATGCATTCCGAGCAGCGCCGGCAAATGCGCTGGATGCAGGCGGAGCAGGACTATCTGGAGGGCCGCCAGTCCCTTTCCCTGGAGGCGGAGATTACGGAAAGCCTCGGCCTGATGGTCATGATTTTCGAGTTAAAAACCAGTTATCCGGGACATTTCTACTTCGTGCGCGGCAATCACGAGGACATGGACCCGGAGCGGGCCTACAGCAAGTTCACCCGGGTGGGTGAGTCCAATCTGGTCAAGTCTTGGGTCCGCCGCAATTGGGGGGACAAATTTCTGCGACAGTGGGCGGCCACTGAACGCAGCCTGCCGCTGATGGCCAGCGGCGGCAGTTTCGTGGGCTCGCACGCTCCGCCCGAACGGGAAGTGACCGCCGAAGAAGTGCACAAGCGCACTCCCGAGGCCTTTCGCGCGCTGTGCTGGTCGGACAACACCCAATGGAAGCCCGGCAGCTCCGAGGAAAGAGCTTTTCTAGCCAATTGCCGGCGCTTTCAAATCTCGCCAACCAGACCCTGGGTGGCCGGCCACCGCAAGGTCACGGAGGGTCTCTACCGCAGCCAGTTGGGCGGAAAAATCATCCAGATCAACCCGATCGAGGGCCGGGTCATGATAGTGGCGCCGGCTAAGGGCCGTCCTTTTGAGTCTCGTAAGGCCGTGCGACCAGTTTCGGCTGCAGACGGCGCACTTCCGACTGCAAGCGTTCCAGCCCGCGCTTGAGATCGACTTCCAGAGCACGGGCCGCGGCGCCCGATTGCGACATGGTGGCCACTGCCCCGCCCGCCAGAAACAGGCCCCAGATCGGCACCATGAAAGCCAGGGCCACGGCGCCCACCAGCATGACGCCCCCGGCCACACGGCCGGATAGTTGCTGGCTGCGCACCATCGCCTCCAACGAGACTTCCGCCTGGCCCAAGAAGGGCCGGAAGGTCTCCAGGGCGGCCTGGAAGCGCTGCTGATAGAGTTCGCCGCGCGACAATTTCAGGCCGGTCAAATCGCTGCCCAGGCCCTCAGCGGAAACCAGCAGGGCGCAGGACACGCAGCCCGGCGAAGTATTCAGGATCTCCCAATCCACCACCACTCCGTCGCGCACCCAATAGAGTGTACTGTGGTGAGTGTATGTCTCCCAGACCAGCGTCTTGCCCCGTTTGATCTCACGCAGATGGGCGGTAATGAGACAGGCCACGGCCACCTTGGGAGGCAGATGAGTGGTAGGGTGAAAGACCTTGGAAACGGTGGAGTCTCCCGCCGCCACCGGCCGGTAATCCCCGAGAGTAGCGGGCGGGATCGGCAATCCCGGCAGGTCTCCCGGAAGAAAGCCGAGGTAAATGGGGAAGCTGGTCTTGCTGATGCCGAAATTGGGACAGGCTTGCAAGGCATCCATCCGGCGGTTGTCCACTTTCAGAGGAATGGAACAGGTGAAGGCCCGGTCGCGCAGCTCGGCCAGCACGGCCGCGTTGCCCGAGGCCGCTTCCAGGTTGCGCAACAAAGGGATGCCTTTACCCTCATAAATGGTGCGATGGGAAACGGCCAGCAGGACCGTTTGGCGCGCAGCCACCGGCCCGCGCTTCAGGGTCTTGCCGGTCCACACCAGGGCCTCTCCCCAGCCCGGAGCAGCCAAAAGAAAAGGGCGCATGTTATGGAGAGAGACACTCCAGAGACCGCGCTTGAGATGGTCCAGCGCTCGATCGGCCGAGACTTCCGGATTATAAAAGGCTTCTTCCACCAGCTCCGGCGTCCAGGGCTCCTGGAGGGCAAAGTGAAACTCGGTATCAGTGCCCGTCTGGCGCACGGCCAGCTGGCTGGCGCCCGAGGCTACCACCGCCTGGACGATCTTCAGAACCCAGGCATGGCCGCCTTGCAACTGATAGGCGGCCAGCTTTTCCAGGGCTTTTTCGCGGGACAGGGTGAACTGGCCGGAAGAATCCTTAGCCCCTTCGTCCACCTGCGCGCGCAGGAACTCCTCGAGTTCGGAAGGGCGAGACACTTAATTCAGTCGCAGCAACTGAGTCCAGCTGTCGATGACCAGGTCCTGGGAACTGGTCTGACCCAGCATCGCCTCCCAGACTTCACCCAAAGATTCGCTCGAGAGCAGGGTGCGCAGATTGGTGCAGCCAGTCTGAGCAGCGGTGCCGCCCGACCGCCCCTGACCCTGGCCACGCTCCTCCTCGGGGTAGCGCCAGGCTGACCAACTGGCCTGCCAGGAATCGCTGGCGGGGGAAACTTCCATGACCATTTGGGGGCGCGTGGCAAGGGTAATCATCAGATCGTGTATATCCCACACTCGGCCCTCAGGTTATTACCAAGTTGTGAACTGATATAGGGAAGTCCCAGACGCGGGCGGAAGGCCATGGAATGTTCAGGAAACTCTGGCTGGGCCTACTTTTCCCGCTGCTCGCGCTGGCCGCTCCGGGCGGCCATTCGCACAACGATTATGAACAAGAAAAGCCCTTTGAACTGGCCGTCCGCTGTGGCATGCTGAGCCTCGAAGCGGATGTGTTCCCCTCCGAGGGGCGCCTGCTGGTCGCTCATTCGCGCGCCGATCTGGACCCGGACAACACCCTCAGAGAACTCTACCTGGAACCGCTGCAGCGCTGGCAGGGCAGGCCGCTGGAACTGCTGATCGACATCAAGGCCGAGCCCGACCTGGCCCTGACCCTGCTGGAACAAGAACTCACGGCCAATCCCCCGCCCAAGCAAACGGTGGTGATCCTCAGCGGCTTGCGTCCCAAGCGCGTTTCCCGCCTCCCCTACCTCACCCTGGAAGGTAGCGTGGCCGAATTGCGGGCCCAAACGTTACCCGCCCATTGCCGCTACGTCAGTGGGCCGTGGTGGCCGGAATCTTCCTGGAGGGGCGAAGGCCCCATGCCCTCGGGCACTCGCGCGCGCCTGCAAGACCTGGTCAAACAAGTCCACGAGAAAGGGCTGCTGCTGCGCCTCTGGGGGACTCCCGACGAGCCCGAAGCCTGGGCGGAGTTTTACCGGGCCGGCGTCGATCGCATCAATACCGATCACCCCAGAGAGCTGGCGGATTTCCTCAAGGAAAGAGAATCGCGTTAAGCTGATCGCGGCTGGCCGGCTTTTGCACGATTTCATCAAAGGCCAGTCCGGGTTGAGGACTGACCACTTCGTCGGCGGCCCGGCCACTGTGCAGCACGCAGCGACAGCCAGGATTTTGCTGGCGCAAAAGGCGCAACAATTCCCAGCCGTCCATGCCGGGCAGGCCGAGATCGATGAAAGCAAAATCGGGGGCTTCGGCGGCGGCCTTCTCCAGAGCCCCTTCTCCATCGGCCACCAGCGTCGCTTCGCACCCCAGACTTTGCAAAGTGGCCCGCAAAGCCACTCCGGCCATGGGATTGTCTTCCACCACCAGCACGCGCAGAGCCTGGCCGCGCCGCACCAGCACTTCCACCTGGCGCAAGAGCGCGGCGCGCTGCACCGGCTTGCTCAGATAGCTGTCACAGCCGGCCTGCAGGCATAATTCACGGTCATATTTCATGGCCGAGGCGGTCAAGGCCAGAATAGGAATTTTACAGCCCCGCTGGCGCAATTCCCGAGCGGTCGAGTAGCCGTCCAATCGGGGCATCTGCATGTCCAGCACCAGGATGTCGGGAGCGGTGTGCTCCAGGTAGTCGAGCGCCGCTTGGCCGTCCCCGCCGGTTTCCACGGCCGCACCCGCTTCTTCCAAATAACTCTGCACCAGATAGCGGATATCCCGGCGGTCATCCACCACCAACACGCGCAAACCGCTCAAGTCCGGCAGATTACCGGAAATCGCCTCGCTGGCGGAGGAGCGCAACTCCATCGGACCTTCCTGAACCGACTCGACGCCGGCCAGATCGCCGGTGGCCAACGTGAAGCGGAATATCGACCCCCTGCCAGGCTGACTGCTGACTTCGATGGTTCCCCCCAGCATCTCGATCAGTTTCCGGCTGATGACCAGCCCCAGGCCGGTGCCGCCAAAACGCCGGGTCACCGAAGTGTCCGCCTGGGTAAAGGGCTGGAACAACTGGTCCAATTGCTCCTCAGAGATGCCGATGCCGGTGTCGCGGACGCTGATCTCCAACAGATGTTGGTCGCGCATGCGCACGCGCAGGGCCACCGAACCCTCCTCGGTGAACTTGATGGCGTTGCCCAGCAAATTCATCAAAACCTGGCGCAGGCGGGTGGGGTCGCTGGTGATGGTACGCGGCACGGCGCCTTCGAAGTCCAGGCTCAATTGCAGGTTCTTCTCAACCGCCCGCACGTTCATGAGCGACATGACCTCACCCAGCACCACCTCCAAGGAAAGCGGCACGGTCTCCAGTTGCAGACGCCCGGCCTCGATCTTGGAAAGGTCGAGGATGTCGTTGATGATCTCGAGCAGGTGTACGCCGTTGCGCTGGATCACTCGCAAACACTCGACGTCGTCGGGCTCGCTGACCTGGCGCAGCAAGATATCGACATAACCCAGAATCGCCGCCATGGGAGTGCGAATCTCGTGACTCATGTTGGCCAGAAAGTCGGACTTGGCCTGACTGGCCGATTCCGCCGCGGCTTTGGCCTGCGAGAGTTCCTCGGCGATGCGCAGGCGCTCCGAGATGTCAAAGTAGGTAACCACGCAACCGGTGATCCTGCCGGCGATACGTTTCGGGTGGGCCCACATCTCCACCGGCATGAAGCTGCCGTCTTTGCGGATCAAATACTCCTTGGGAGCATAGACCGGCTGAGAATTCCGCAGGGCCCGTTGGATCGGGCACTCGGAAGCCGGATAGGGCGAACCGTCGAGATGCAGATAGTGAATTTTCTGGTGGGCGTCACAGCCGAGCAGTTCGGTATCGCTGTCGTAGCCGAGCATCTCCAGGCAGGAGTGGTTGGCGAAGGTAAAGCGCCCTTGCAAATCCAGACCATAGATGGCCTCGGCCGTGGAATTGAGCAGAGCTCGAAAGCGATCCTGATCGGCCTGGCGAGCGCGCTCGGTGGCCAGACGCTGGGTAATATCCAGGCCGGAGGGCACCAGGTGAGTGATGCGGCCGGCGGCATCGCGCATAGGCACCACCTGGAAATCCAGCGCCATGGTCTGCCCGTCGGACACCAACACCTGGGTATCAAAACGCACGGACTCTCCAGTAGCAGCTGTTTCCAAAGCGGTGCGCAACTCGTGCCGCAGGGTGGCGTCGTGAGACCACCAATAGGTTTGAGCCAGAGGCTTACCCAGCACCTGCTCGGGCTGCAAATGAGCCAACTCCAGAGCGGTCCGGTTGACCTCGACCAGAATCCCGTCGGGAGTACAGACGCCAGCGAAGAGTTGCAGACTATCCAGGGTCCGCCGCAGAAAGTTGCTGCCCTCCTGCAGAGCTCGCTCTTTCTCCAGGCGCTCGGACAGATCCACCGCCATCATCACGAGGTAACGGCGGCCATCCTCCAGGATGCCCACCGGGGATCCCGTAAAGCGCCAGAACAGGGCGTCTCCCCGGCGGGTATAGACATTGGCCTCAAAGCTCTGCTGCCGTTCCTTCTGAAACCAGCCGACCAGCTGTTCGCGAACCCAATCGGCCTTTTCACGATGGGCGATGAGCACCCAGTGCTGCAGGCGGGCGACTTCCGACAGTTCGTAACCGGTCATCTCCACCAAAGAGTCGCTGACCGAGAGAACTTCTCCATCTTCGGTGAAGATCAGCACGGGGATCGGAGCTTGCGAAATAGCCCGGCGAAAACGCCCCTCGCTTTCGCGCAGATAGGCTTCACGACGGCGGAGTTCAGTGATATCGCGAGCGATGGTGCAGTATCCCAGCGCTCGCCCTTCGTCGTCGAAAACGCGTTGGAAGACCTGAGAGACCGGCAACTCCTCACCGTTCTGGCGGAGCAAAGCCGTCTCCACCGTGAAATGAGTATCATGCTGCAGGTGAGCCAGGCCGGTGCGCACGTCGGCGCGGGCCCACTCCGGATAAAGCTGGTTCAACTCCAGCCCCACCGCCTGTTCCCGCCCCAGCAAACGCAATCCGGCTTGATTGACGAAGCGGATCTTGAGCGAACTATCCAGGGTGGCGATGAAATCGCTGCTACCCGAGACGGCTAGAATCATCTCCTGGGCCACCGCCTCGGTGCGCTTGGCCTCGGTAATGTCTTCGAAAATGCTCATGACTCCCGAAGGGTGAGGAAGGTAACGAACATTGTAATAGCGACCGTGCGGCTCCCAGTAGCGACTCAGAACCTGAGGTTCGCCCCGCAGAGCCCGATCGAAGGCTTCTTGGAAGGGGCTGCCCTGGAACTCCGGGGTGAGTTCCAGTATCGTGCGACTCAGCAAATCCTCTGGCGAGCGCTCCAGAATACGGCAGGCCTCGGTATTGGCAGCCAGGTAGCGGTAGTTGGCATCGATAAAAAGAATGCCGACGGGCATCTGGTCGAGCATGCCCTGGGCCGCCTCGCGCTCTTGAGCCAGCAGCTCTTCCAACTGCTGCTCGGGCCTGCGGTCCCGGGCCACCACGTGGATCAGCCCGGAATCGAGCAGTGAGAAAGAAACCCTGACCGGAACGGCCTGACCGCTGATGCGATGGCGCAGGCGCCAGGACCCGCTCCAGCCCGAGCCGCTCTCCAGGGCCGGCAAAACTTCCACACGCAGACGTTCTTGCTCCTCGGCAAAAAAGCACTGTTCCAGGCCGGGCAGGCGAAAGCCTGAGACGCCGCAGAGCTTTTGTCCGGCCTCGTTGAGGTAGAGCAGGGGCCCTTCGGGATCGGCAATGGCCAGGAATTCGCCGCTGGCCTGCAGCAAGGAGTCCTTGCGCAGAGCTTCCTGTTCGCGTTGCTTGGATTCGGTGACATCGCGCACCACCAGATTGGCCGTCTGGCTTTGCGGATAGAGTCCCGCCCGGTAATAGCGACTTTTCTGGGAAAACTCGACATCGTGCACCGGAACCGCAGTTTCCCAGGCCCGTTTTATCGCCTCTCTCAGCTCGAAGGGCAAGCGAGTGATCCCCATCTGCTCAAAGAGGCGATTGCTTTTGGTAACCTGCATCTCGCTGTCGACCACGGCCAGGGCGATGGGAGCATACTCGTAGACGGCTTCCAGCTCTTTCAGGCTATCGTCAAGGCGAGCGCGGCTGCGGCGCAACTCGGTGACATCGGCAAAAGTGACCACCGTTCCCAGTTCCTGGCCGGAATAGTCCCGGTAAGGCAGGACCTTGCGCACGAAACTGGAGCCGTCCGGCATCTCTACTTCCACCTCCTGATCCTGCTCCGGATGGGCGGGAATGGGCGGCATGTTGAGGGCCAGGTCACGGATCTCGTGGATGGGCCGGCCCAGATCCGAGTCCTGGAAAGGATAGAAGCGGCGGGACGAGGGTGTGTAGCGCAAGACGCGCTGGTCGAAATCGAGAAAAACGGTGGGAATGTTGGTAGCCGTGAGCAGATGGCTGAGGTCGAGGTTTGCCCGGCTTAATTGCTTATTTTTAAGTTCCACGTCGGCCCGGGACTTTTCCAGTTCCTCGTTGGTCACGCGCAGCTCTTCGTTCATGGCCCAGAGCTCTTCATTGGAGCTTTTCAACTCTTCGTTGGCCGACTCCAGCTCTTGCACGACCCGATCCAGCTCGTCGGTGACGCGCGCCAATTCTCGCTCCACTTCAAAGAGACGCCCGTCACCGCCGGAATCCTCATGGGCCGGCGCTAAAGTCACCGGACGGTCTTGCAGAACC
Source organism: Vulcanimicrobiota bacterium (assembly GCA_019637395.1). GTDB lineage: Bacteria > Vulcanimicrobiota > Xenobia > Xenobiales > JADMJV01 > JADMJV01. The sequence goes on along the minus strand of JAHBVR010000004.1, from coordinate 100,801 downwards.
AACAGGTAAAGACCGGTATGCGAGCCCATTTCGGGCATGGGCTGCACGGTCAGATCCAGCAAACATGCCGGTCCTTCCTCATTGGCCTCGATGCGGATGCCGCTCTGTAAAATCGTACGTTGCTCGCGAGTGGCTTGCAGCAGGGCGCTGCGCAGGAGGTTACGCAGGCCTTTGCGAGCCAGCTGGACAACCTGGTTCTGAAAATTTCCTTCGCCCAGGCGAAAAAGATGCTCGAGCCGTCCGGAAGACCAGAGAATGGCGCCTTCGCGGTTAACCACCAGGGCGCGCGGGGTGAATTCGTCGGCCAGGATGCCCCCCACCAGTTGGGTCAGGTCCACGTCGCGGTTGGAATTGCGCAACATGCTGCGCAGGAACAGATCGGGGCTGCCCAGACTCACCGAGGTGGCGGCCTCCAGGCGGCGATAGAGGCGCGCCTGCTCGCTGGCCAATTGGTAGAGCGCCGAGGAGTCTCCCAGCGTTTCCGAGCTACCCAGCAGCAGATAGCCGCCGCCGCGCAAGGCGTAGTGAAAGAGCGGCACCAGTTTTTGTTGCAGAGCCGGCGAGAGATAAATCAAGACATTGCGGCACAACACCAGATCGATTTCCACGAAAGGGGGGTCGGTAACCAGGTTGTGCTGGGAAAACTGACAGATCTGGCGGACCTCCCGGGAGATACGATAACCCTCTCCGGTGCTGGTGAAAAATCGCGACAGACGTTCGGGAGAGAGGTGATTTTTCAGGTGTATCCCGTAGGTTCCGCTGCGAGCCACGGCCAACGCTTCTTCATCAATGTCGGTGGCCAGCACTTTCACGTCAGCCTTCAGATCGTGAGCCTCCAACAGCTCCAGCACCAGCATGGCCACGCTATAAGCTTCCTCGCCGGTGGCGCAACCGGCCGACCAGATGCGCAAGCCGCCGCCGCTGCGCAACATTTCCAGCAAGGGCCCGCCGAGCGCTTCCCAGGAATCGGGATCGCGAAAGAACTGGGTCACTCCCACCAGCAGATCCTGAAAAAGCAACTGCAGTTCCTCGTGGTGCGAGCGAATCAGCTCCAGGTAATCGTCCAGGTTCAACAGGTGGGTAAAGCCCATGCGCCGCTCCACCCGGCGGGCCACAAACGCCTGTCGATAATGGCGGAAGTCGTGGCCGGTGGCCTGTTGCAAAAGGTCGCAGATCTCCGGGAGGCGCTCCTCGATCAGGCGCCGGCTCTCGGCGTCGACGGCGATTTGGAATAGCAAAGGAATGCGCGCGGTCCATTCTCTGGGTTCGCAGATCAGGGCGGCCCGGTCACCCCAGGTCAAAGCCAGACCAGGCGGCACCACCAGCTTGCCATTGACGCGAGCGAGTTGCTCGTAAAGCTTTTCCGCCTGCTCGTCATCTTGGAGCAGCACCAGCACGGTAGGGATAGAAGTGTAGCCAAGATCGTCCCAACTGAGGCGAGCTCCCCCGGCGCGCACGTGCAGGCTTCCGTCACCCTGCGTATCGGCCAGGCGCCCCCCCGGGACGCGCGCCAAATAGCGCAGTTCTTCCCGGAAAGTTGGGCTACTACCGTGGACGGCGAGCACAAAACTGGCGCGCTCCGGGGACTTCAAGCTGGAACCCATATACTGATATGTGCCGCGATTCGTAAGCAATCTGGATTTCCCTACGGAGATTGCTCCAGAATACGCTGGCGGCAGCGCCTTCACGTAGGGAGCGGAGTACTCAAAAGCAGCGTTAAACAAGCGTTAAAACAGCCACCCGAGCGGTTGTACATTGCTGACACAATCGGCCTGGATGTTAACTTGGCGCAATGCTATCCTGATCAAACACACACCTTAGGAGAACAACGCATGGCTGTCAGTATGATCCGCAGTTACTCCAACACCGATTCCGAAGCAGGCGGCTCCCGTCTTCTCGACTTTAGTTCCGGCAACTCCGACGCCGGGGCGGCGGCACCGATGGACTCCTCGATGATGATGCCGTCGGCCCAGCCCATGATGGACACTTTCCAAAGTAGCGAAAGCGCGCCTTACATCCCGCCTCCTCAGGCCGCCCCTACAGCTGGCGGCTCCTTCGACTTCGTAGGTTAGATGGGCGCTGAAAACTCCTTTGTGGCGTCCGGGGGAACCCCTAGCACAACCTGTTGATCGTCGCTGACTGAAGAACCCGGCTTTGCCGAGTTCTTCAGCAGCTTCCTTGCACGAGGCATCCATAGGCGGATCTCGAATCATCTGGAGGCGATGAAAAGACTCCGCTCGTGGACACGAGCCAAACAAGGTCTTACCGTCGCAGAGATGGTCGTGGCCACTGCTCTGCTGGCCTTGCTCATTGTAGCCACGGTTCAGGTTTTCGCCTCGATGCTGCTGGTCAACACCAAAAATCGCGCCAATGTAGTGGCTATGAATCTAGCCACCAGCAAGCTCGAGGAAGTAACCGAGCAAGCCAATTTCACCACCGGCCTCAGCCAGCAGGCTCTCTATCTCAGTGATTCCTCCCTCAGCACCCAATATTATGTCGAGGTTACCCGTGAATCCGTAGCCGGAGACCCGCTGGACCTGGCCAGTCCCTATTCTGGAGGTTACCTTTTCACCGTTCGGGTGTGGTGGAACCAGGACCAGCCCGGCAGGCCCAAGGCCGGCATAGGCTTGCAACAGGTCAGCGTATCGAGATTCCTTTATTCGCGTGCGGTGGTGCCTTGATGAGCAGAAAGCGCCAGGCCTTCAGCCTGGCCGAGGCGCTCCTGTGCACCGGAATGTTGGGCCTTTTGCTGGTTACGCTCTTTGTCGTGCTGAACTTTGGCTTTCAAGCATTCGGGGTCGGCACCACGCGCATGGGCATCTTGGGCGAAATCGAAAGCCTGGTGGCGCGCCTGCGGCGGGACATCGAATCCAGCACCTTCAGCAGCATCAAAATCCAGAACGACAATTCCCGAAGAGTCACGGTCTCCACCAGTGCCGGCCCCCGCGATGAAGTTCGACACATCCTGTGCATGGTGGGAATGAGCGAGTGGGGTCAACCCCAGGCATTTCAGCCTCAGGACGGAGCTCCCGAATGGAACCGCTACTGGCTTTACCATAGCGATCTGGGCGTCCCCAAAGGCTCTCTTTACCGGTTGGAAATTGAACCCGCGAACGTGGGCTCCAATCGGGGCAGCGGTTGGAAAAATTGGACGGACTACCTGACCGACTACGCTTTGACGCCCCCCGCTACGGGGCCCCTCTATACCTCCCAGGTCTTGAGAACCAGACGGCTGACATCCCAATTGCTTGGCTTGGAAGTAACCCGAACAACCGCCGCCGTAACCGTCCGCCTGCGCTTGCTTTGGGATGGACGGAAATCTCCCGAGGCGGGAAAACGCACCGAGGTGCAAGAAATCTATCTGCGGGTTCCCCCGCGCAACCGAATGCTCTGACGGGAAGGATGAACGCTTGCATTATCGCCGCCGCCGCGCCATAGCCCTGGTTCTGACCCTGATGGCCACCGGATTCCTACTGACTCTTCTGTCCGCGTTTTTCAGCAACAACATCGACCAGGTCAACTTTCGCACCGTCGACGAAAAACGACTGCGGGCTCAGCAAGCCGCCCTGAGCGGCATCGAGTATGCTCGCATGCGCCTGGAACTGCAACCGCGCTGGGGTTTGCCGGGCCAGGGTCTGAGTCGTAACCTGCAGACGGCGGGTCTTCGAGTCTTCGAAAGCGACCAGGAACTGGTCGCTGGGAGGCCCCTTTTTATCTGCGTTGGCCTCTTGCAAGATGGCGCCAGCCATTTCCAACTTAGCTTGATGGCTCCCGGCGGGTCGGTGGCCGACCTCTCCAACGGCTGCCTCTCGGACCGGAGCATCGCCTCCAACCGAAGTGGACCCTATACAAGTTGGTCCCGCTCAACCCTCAAAGCCAGCGATATTTCCATCAACTATCTCAACTCTCCGGCCTGGGCTCCCTCTCTGCTGGTCGGGGCCGGTGCCAGCGGGCTGCGCGGCCTGTCCGGCGCCAATTGCCGCCTGGTGGTTCGCGGCTACTGCCATGGCAAAACCGCCATTGCCGATTGCACCCTGGAACCCGATACCATCTCCAATAGCGTTTTTTCGGCCGGAGGCTCGATGGCTATCGATCAGGACCCCTCCGCCCGCTGGAACCTGGAAAGTACCCGAGTGGGCAAGAACCAGATCGAGGCCAACGGACAGATGGCCATTCGGGGAGCCGACGCCGGCCATCCGGGCCTTTTTTTCGTGAGGGGCGGGGCGGCCAATTCCTCCGACCAGATTCTGGTTAGCCAGACGCAGCTCGGACAGGTCTCCGACCTGGGTGACGGGCGACTGAACATTCCCCTCGGGACGACGGTTCCGGTCAATCCCACGGCGGCCCGGGCCGCCACCCAGGGAGTTTTTCGGCCCGAAGAGGGCGTGTCTCCCCTCGGCAACCTGGGAACTTCCGAAGTAGAAGGCGTCATGGCAGCCCGTGCCGCCCATCAGGTAACCCTTCCCGGTGGCCAATATCGCTTCACCTCGGATCACACCATCGACGGCCCCGCTGGAAGCTTCAGCGACGCCCTGGTGGTCGGAGGCCAGGTGGTGGCCCGCGTGCGCGACCATCAACTGATCTTCAGCAAAGGCTTCCAGGTAACTTTTGACGGCTCTACCACTATCAGCTCGAGCGGCGGAGCCAAACCATCGCTCCTGATCGGCTACGAGAATTCGCAACCGTCTACATCCTGGTTGCCCGCCCAGGGAGAGGGTACCTTCCTCAAGGTCAATCAGGGCAGCCTGGACGTAGACGGCTCCATCGCGGGTCAAGGCGGCATTATGGCGACCGGCACCGGACCCCAACAGGGCGACATTATCATGCGAGGCCGCAGCCAGATGTCGGCCACACCGGACGCTCCCGTCACTCTGTTCGCGGAGAAGAACATCAAGGTCTCCCCCCCCGACCCGACCCAGGCGGACTTTTTCTCGATCGATTTGGGACCTCTCTCGTCGGCTCTGAAAACCTACGCCGCCGCTCACACCTCCTCCGATCCCGATTTTGATCCCTGGAGTCAGGGCGACGCACCGATTGAGACCTTCACCAACTTGGGAGTCGTCCGCCAGAATCGCCTGACTCAAGGATCCGATAACGCCGTCTCGGATGCCTCGGTCAACTCCAACTCGATCAAGACATCGGCCATTACGCAGACCGACCTGGGCCAACTCAAATCGGCGCTGGCGGAAAAATTTCCCGTCCTGGGGGGCCCGGACGATGATCCCATGGCCATGCAGGCTCGAGCTAACTACGACGAAATTTTTCAGCAGATGTCCACCCCACGGATGTCAGCCGGCCGCTATATCCGTGTCCGCGAGTACCTCCGAGAACTCCAAAAGGCGGCCAACGGCGGTGGCCCGCTACCGGCTCCCCAGGATACCGGCTGGAGTGATTTCGGCCAGCTGAACGAAGTCATCAATGATCAGCTCAAAGCGGAACTGAGCTTCTTTGACCGCAAATCGAAAGAACTTCAGATGAGCTTTCGCGCCATGGCCAACAATGGCTCCAACCCGACCCAAAACCCGTTGACCAGCACCATGAACGAACGAGATTCCAAATGGACGGGAATGATGTATGCGCGTGGATCCATCTGGATCGAGTCCGGCGACTTGTCGGCGAAGGGTTCTTTAGACCTGCGCGGCGGAATGGTCGCTTTGCAGGATATGGTTGTGTCTAAGGTCAAGGCGATCAACACGGTTTACGACCCCGCTTACCTCCGGCAACTATCTGAGTTCCGTGTCGGCCAGCGCATCGGCAACAAACTCCGCGTCGAAGTCATGGTTTTTCGCTAAGGGCTAACCAATATTCGAAGGCGGCGCGGGCGCGGACGGCCAGGGGGGCGGCCAAAGCCTGGCGCAAGATTTGCGGGTCTTTCTGAGGGTTGTGCCAGAGGGCGAAGAGGTCGTCGACGGCAGGCGAGGGTTGAGGATAGGGTTCGACGGTCACACTCTGGCCGCACTCCAGCAAGCCGCCGCACAGGACGCGGGCGTAGGCGCCACCGCGATTGACGCGGGCGAATTCCTTGGCGAAGCGAGGATCGCCCATACGCGCGGCCAACGTGGCGCAAGGAATGCGGGGGGCGGTGATTTGCAGGCGCACCTCTCCGCAGTTCCAGATATCGCCGATACGAGGCGGGCGCCCGGCGAAATCGGAGACGGTCAGGTTCTCCCCAAAGGTCCCGAGGCTCAATTCACGCCCCAGGTGGCCCTCCCACCAGCGGTAGTCCTCGGCGCTATAGATATACACGGCCTGATCGGGCCCGCCGTGATGCCTGGCGTTACCGATGGCGTCGCCGACCAGGCCGAGTGCTTCGACCTGAGCGGCTCCGACCGGCTCTTTAAAGTGCCCCGTCTGAGCCGTGCGCCGCCCCATCTTGAGCGGCTTGAGGCCGCTTGAGTTAACGGAAATGACCTTCATCTTTGCTTAAATCTCCGCCTGAACCAGTCGGAAAGCTGATCCAGGTAAGAAAACACCACCGGCACCACCACCAGGGTGAGCAAAGTCGAAGTGCTCAAGCCGCCGATCACGGCAATGGCCATGGACTTGCGCACCTCCGCGCCCGCCCCGATTCCCAGCGCAATCGGGGTCATTCCGGCGATCATGGCCACGGTGGTCATCAAGATCGGGCGCATGCGCGCTTCCCCCGACTCGAAGATGGCCTGGGTCCGGGGAGTGCCGTTGGCCATGGCGGTGAGCACGTATTCCACCAGCAGAATCGAGTTCTTGGTGGTCAGTCCCATCAGCATCACGATGCCAATCAGAGCATACATTCCCAGCGGTTCGCGGGCCACCAGCAGCCCCATGATGGCCCCGCCAATCGACAACGGCAGCGCCACCATAATGGTCAGAGGATGCACGAAGCCCGAAAAGAGCAACACCAGGACCGCGTAAATCATCATGACCGCCGCCCCCATGGCGCCCAGGAAGCCGCCGAAAATGTCGGCCTGGATCTCCACGTCTCCGGAGGGCGTCTCACTGACCGATTTGGGCATATTCTTGTAAGCGGGCAGGCGGTGCACGGCCGCGAGCGCGTCCCCCAGGGACACCCCCTGGCGCAGACTGGCTTCCAGCTGAACCTTGCGCTTCCGTTCAAAACGGTCGATTTGAGACGGGCCTTGCCCCATTTCCACGGTGGCCACGCTGTGCAGGGGAACGAGTTGCCGTTTATTGCTTATCAACTTTAAGTTACGGATGGTTTCTAGATTATCGCGATATTCGGGGGCGAGCTGGACGCGGATGTTGATCTGGCGGTCGCTGAGGTCGAATTTGGCCAGGTTCTGGTCCAGGTCGCCCAGGGTGGCCACCATGGCCAGCAGCGAGATGCTGCTGACCGAGACGCCCTGCTCAGCCGCCAGGGCCCGGTTGGGGCGCACGATGATTTCCGGGCGTTCCTGGCCTTCCGAGGAATTAACGTCGTAGATCTCGGGCATCTGGCGCATTTCCACCAGCAGCTGCTGGGCGGCTTTCTCCAGTTCGGCGCCGTTTTCGCCGGAAAGCACCACCTGCAGACGGCCGGAGAGCCCGTCCCCGCTGCTGAAGCTGATGCGCGTGCCGGGCACTTTCATCAGCTCCTCCCCCATTTTTTCCTCGAAGCGAGCTTGCGAGACGTCGCGCTGCTGGCGCGGCACCAGGGTGACGTAGAGAGTCGCCTTGTTGACGGCGCCTCCGCTCATACTGCCGGTGGCCGGGTCGGCCGGGGTTCCCACCGAGGCGAAGACCTGCGTGACTTCCTTTTGTCTGCGCAAAATCTCGGTCAATTGCTCGGCGGCCCGAGTGGATTGAGCCAGACTCGAACCGGGAGTCAAGGTCACGGTCACGATCAACTCACCGCGATCCACCTGGCCAATCAAGTTGGTGGGGATCATGGCAAATAAACCCAGGCTGAAGAGGAAGAAGGTGGCGGCCAAAATCAGCGTGGGCCCGCGATAGGCCAGCGCCCAGCCCAGCACCCGGTCGTAGAAGCGCGTCAGCCAACCGGACTTGCTTTCATGCGGGGGCATTTCCTTGAGCCAGTAGGCGGCCATCATGGGGGTAAGCAGACGGGCCACCACCAGCGAAAAGAAGACGGCCACCGCCACCGTCAACCCGAACTGGCGGAAGAACTGGCCGGGGATGCCGCCCATGAAAGCCACCGGCACGAACACCACAATGATGGTGGCGGTGGTGGCCACCACCGCCAGCCCAATCTCGTCGGCCGCTTCCAGGGCGGCATCGTAGGGAGTTTTGCCCATCTGGGTGTGGCGCACGATGTTCTCGATTTCCACGATGGCGTCATCCACCAAAATGCCCACCACCAGGGCCAGCCCCAGCAAGGACATATTGTTGAGCGTGAAACCGACCGCCTTCATCACCGCGAAGGTGGGAATAACCGAAAGCGGCATGGCCAGGGCCGAGATGGCGGCCGCGCGCACGTCGCGCAAAAACCAGTAGATGACGACCACCGCCAGGCTGGAGCCGAGCACCAGGTGCTCCAGGGAGGCATTATAGGATTCCACCACGAAGGTGGCGTTGGTGCGCACCTTGCGGATGGTGGTGCCGTGCGGCAACTGAGCCTCCAGGGCCTTGAGCTTTTCATCAATGCCATCGGCCACCCGCACCAGATTGGCGCCGGTGGCGCGCACCACCTGAAAGGCCACCACCGGTTTGCCGTCCAGCAGCGCCTTCTGGCGGGGTTCGTTGAAGCCGTTCTCGATGGTGCCGAGCTGGTCGAGCTGCACCCAGCCCCCCATAGGAATAGCGATGCGGGTGCGGCGCAGCCGTTCGATGGAGGGCGCGCTGCCCAGGGTGCGCAAAGACTGCTCCTGACCGCCGGTGATGGTGCGCCCGCCCGGCAGGTCGATATTGAGGGCGCGCACCTGGGCGTTGACCTCGGCGGCACTGACGCCGTGGGCATCCAGTTTGACCGGGTCCAGCTGGATGCGGATCTCGCGATCCACTCCGCCGGAACGCTGAACCTGGCCCACGCCCCGTACCGTCAAAAGGGCGCGGGCGATGGAGTTGTCCACCATCCAGCTCAATTCCGAGAGGGTGGCTCCTTCACAGGCCACCACGTAAGTGGCCAGCGGCCCGCCCACGAAATCGACGCGCGACACCTGCGGTTCGGTAATCTGCTGGGGCAGTTGCTGGCGGATGCGCGTGACGGCGTCGCGCACGTCGTTGACGGCCCGATCGCTGTCCACTCCCAGCTCGAACTCGATAGCCGTGGCCGACAGACCTTCGTTGACGGTGGAGCTGATGTGGCGCACGCCTGAAATGCCGCTGATGGCATCCTCGACCTTGCGCGTCACCTGCGTTTCCAACTCGGAAGGAGCCGCTCCCACCTCGCCGATGGACACGATCACGATGGGCAGGTCGATGTTGGGATTCTCATCCACCCCCAGACTGAAAAAAGCGCTCATACCGGCCACGCTCAGCAGCAGAAAGAGCACGATGGAGGGAATGGGGTTCTTGATGGCCCAGGCCGAAATATTCAACTGGAGCGACCGCCTTCGCGCAACATCTGGACCGCCTCCGCCATAGAACCGGCCAACTGGACCCGCCCCTGGTTAATAAAGTAGATCTGGTCGGCTTTGGCAATGGTATTGAGGCGGTGGGCGATGATCACGCGGGTGGTGGTTTCGGGCAGATTCTCAAGAATGCTCGCCAGGGCGTTCTCGGTGACGGTGTCGATATTGGCGGTGGCTTCGTCCAGGATGAGCAGTTCGGGCCGCCGCAGCACGGCTCGCATAAAAGCCACGATCTGCTTTTGCCCGAGGCTGAGTCCTTCCACCTGGGTGTCCAGCCCCTGGCTGAAATTCTCCAGCAGCGTTTCCATCCGCATCTCAGGAATTAATTCATCGCGATAATCGGCATTGGCGTATTGAAAATTCTGGCGCAGGGTTCCCGCCTGTAAAAACGGTTCTTGCAGGATAAAGCCGATCTTCCGGCTGCGCTGGGCGGCCGGATAGGTGCGCAAATCGCGTCCATCCAACAACACCTGTCCCTGGCCCGGGTCGTAGAGACGGGCCATCAAAGAGGCGGTGGTGGTCTTGCCGCCGCCGGTGGGCCCGACCAGGGCGTAGCTCTTACCGGCTTCCAGCCGCATTTCTACCTGGCTGAGAATCTCACGCTCGGGAAGGTAGCCAAAGTGAACTCCGCGCATCTCCAGGCGCGGCGAGTTGGCGGGGACCGGCTGGGTATCGGGAATTACCTTCAGGCTGGATTCCAGCTGGAGAATCGCATGGATGCGGTCCCATCCCGCCATGGCCGTCTGAAAAGTGGCCCACAGGCTGGCCATACTGCGAACCGGATCGTAAAAGCGGATGACGTAGACCAGATAACCGATCAACATTCCCACCGTAAGTTCTCCCCGGGCCACCTGTTCCAATCCGTAGAGCAAAACGACCAGCTGAGCCAGATTGCTGCACAGAGCATAAGTGGGGACGAAGAGCTGGTTGGCGATGCCGGCCCGCAAGGCACTCCGGTAGTTGGCCTGGTTGGCGCGCTCGAAGCGCTGGCGAAAATAGTCCTGGCGGTCGAAGGCCACCACTACCTTGAAATTTTCCAGGCTATCGGAACTCTCGGCGGAGAGGTTCCCCAGGCTTTGCAAACTTTCCGCGTTGCGGCCCCGGGTGAAGGGCGCCAGCAGACGGGTCAAGATCAACAGGAACAGGGCCGGGGCCAGAGCCACCAGCCCCAGCCGCGGATTCAAGCCCAGCAGAAAGCAAGCGGAACCCAGCATGGTGATCAGGCCGCCCAGGAACTGCATCAAGGCCTGCGAGAAGAACATGTTGATTTTGTCGGTGTCATTATTGAGACGGGAGATCAGGTCTCCCGACTGGTTGACCTGGAAAAAGCCGAGCGGCAACTCCTGCAGTTTCTCGAAAAGCTGTTTGCGCAACTGAAAGAGCAGTTGTTGGCCGACCGTGCCGGTCCACACCGACTGAAAGTAAACGGCCACCCCGGCCAGACCATAAAGAACCAGCAGCAGCACGCAACTGCGCGCCAGGCCGGGCAGGTCTTGCCCGGTGACATAATGGTCGATGGCATAGCCGGTCAGGGCCGGAGCCGAAAGGGCCAGAACGGTGTTGCTGACCAGCGCCACCAGGCCCGAGCCCAACAACACACGTTGCGGGCGCAGCAACGGCCAGAGCCGGCGCAGCGACACGGTCGCCGGCACGGGTTGGGATTCACTCAGCTGGTAATTCATATTCCTGAGTGCTCTTCTGCGATTCAAAGATCTGCTGGTATTCGGGAGACCCCACCAGCAGTTGTTGGTGAGTGCCCTGGGCCACCACTTCGCCCTCCATCAACAAAATGATGTGGTCGTAGTCCTGGATGGTGGAGATGCGCTGAGTAACGGCCAGCAGGGTCAAACCGGGGTAGTTGTGCTTGAGGTTGGCCAGAATCTTGCGTTCCGTGGGCCCATCAACGCGGGCGGTGAAATCGTCGAGCAGGAGAACTTTCGGTCGTAAAGCCAGCGCTCGGGCCAGCATCAAACGCTGCTTCTGTCCGCCCGAGAGGCTGGTACCACGCTCGGAAACGACGGTCCTATCGCCGTCCGGGAGATTCTCCAGGAAGGCGCTCAGCTCGGCCGTGTCGACGGCCAGGCTCCAGGCGGCTTCCTCCACCTCCTGAGCGAAGGCCACGTTGTCCCGCACGCTCATGTGGAAAAGAATGCTTTCCTGGAAAACCATGGCCACCTGGCGATGAAAACTACGTTTAGCGTAGTCTGCCACGGGCCGGCCATCCAGCAAGATCTGACCGGAAGTGGGCTTGAGCAAACCCATGAGGAGATAGAGGAGCTGGGTTTTGCCCGCCGCCGTCGGCCCCAGGATGGCCGTGCGCGTGCCCGGACGAACCTCGAAGGAGACGTTTTTCAAGGCGTGTTTCTCGCCAAAATCGAGGCCTAAGTCGCACACCTCAATAGCTCCCGCAATTTCAGCCTGGATCTGAGCGCCCGCCTCGGCGGCGGGAGCCTCCAGGACATCCTGCAGACGGGTGAAGGCGGCCTGCGCCTGGGCGATCAGATTGTTCATGAAACCGATGACGAAAATCGGGAAAATGACGATGGCCAGATAGCCGTTGAAGGTAGCCAGATCGCCTACCGTCATGCCGCCGCCGATCACGTAGGTGCCCCCCTGGGCCAGAATGATGACGCTGGCCAGTTGGGCCATCAGGTTGACCACCGGGATCATCAGGGCGAATTTGCGCAGGATGATGAGACCCACCTGGCGGGCCCGGTCGTTGACTTGCTCGAACTGGCCGCATTCTGCTCGAGCGCCGTCGACGACGCGGATCAAGGCCGCGCCCAGGACGCTTTCGTTGATCACCTTGTTGAGGCGGTCGAGCACTTCGCGCGTTTCCTTGAAATAGGGACGGACCCGCCGGAGGACCAGGGCGAAAACCAGGCCGATCCCCGGGACCACGGCCATCACCGCCAGCGCCAGACGCCAGTTCATGCTCAGCAACATCAAGGTGGCTCCCACCAGAATCAACACCGAAGAAAGCAACCCGGCGATGACATCCGAAACAAAAGTCTTGACCGCGTCGACGTCGCTGGTGAGGTTGGTGAGCAGGCGCGAAGGTTGCATTGCTTGCACGAAACGGAAGCTCTGCCGGGAGATTTTTTCGGCCAGCCGGCTGCGCAAATCCCGGGCCACTCGCTCGGCCGTGCTCACCTGCACCAGCGTCTGGAGAGCCGAGAAAGTCCAGAGAATCAGACAGGTAGCAGCAAAATCTCCGGTCAGGTCCAGGGGCACACGATGATCGACCGCATAGCGATTGATGCCCATCCCCACCAGCCGCGGCAGGACCAAATGGGCTCCGTTTCCGGCCATGGCCAATAGCACCAGCAGAAAAACCTGCTTGCGATAAGGAACGAGAAGCTGCCACAGCCCGGGATTCCGCATGATGACCAGGCGCATTCCCCCCCCAGCCCCTGCGACCTGCAGCAGGGCAGCTCTACGGACTGTCCAACTCTTCAGGAATGAAAAAGACGATTTTTGTGGTTCTGGCCGCGACGGCCATGCTGGGCGCTCAACCCCCGCTGCCACTCTCGATAGCCGACTGCTACCTGATGCCGGACCTGACCCTTCCCGGCGTCCGGGCCACGCCCGGCCTGAGTGGAGGCCCCGGCACCGGCTGGTGGAACGGCTCGATTCAATTGAAGAACGAAACCGCCAGCGACATCCGGGTCAAAAGCTCGATCGTCCACGTCCTTGACGGGTATGGTAAGCTGCTTTTTGACATCGATCCCAAAACTTACGTGTTGATCCCGGGCCGAGCGACAAGCAGTCTACCGCTTCGCGCCACCTACCTGGGAGGCGTCTCTTCGTTCAAGTTCAGTTGTGACCTGACCGTGGAAGGCCAGGGCGGGAAAGACCAGTTGATCAGCCTGCCCATGATGGGTCCAGCTAGCGGCGCGAGTTCGAAAAAGATTCCCGGCTATTGAAGGCAAGAAAATGTCGAGGCCAGGATGCGTTCCTTGATGGAGGACGTTGGCATTGAAGTCTGGATTTCAAGGCGGTCGGCTTTGTCCGTTTAGTAACTCTTGAATGCGATCGACCGAGAGATCTGAAAGGATGCGAGCCAATTGGCGCAGATTGAAGCCCAACACCTTGAGCGCCGGCCTGGTAAACTTCTGCAGCTTTTGGCAAGCGGAAAGCGACTGAGCCAGGGTCTGTAATTTCGTGAGCATCCTCCCGCCTTCAAGGTCTGAAAAGGTGCGACTTGGAAGAAGAAGTGACGGTCTACTTGAAAGACGTCGGCCAGCTTTTCCGCTAACTCCACAGGTGGTTCTGCCTCGCCAAGCTCCCGGCGAGCCAGGGTGACTCGATGCACGCCGAGCTTGTCGGCCAGGTCCTGCCGCGACCATTGTTCTCTTGCAGGAGTAGCCGGTCCCCAGCTCATCTCGCGCTTTCTGGTCGACTGCATAAATCCTGGCCAATCTCCTCCAGCATCTTACGGCACTCTTCGGGAAAGAATTGACGAACTCGGCGGCCATGGGTCAGACAGCAGGTTGGCGTGAGAAGAGAAGCTATGCGATTACTCTGCCTGTTTCTCGGTGGCGGGGGAAACCTGTTTCAGGATCTGGTCGACCTTCTGCAAGAGATTCAACTGGAACGTTTCCAGGCGGAAGAGCCTTTGCAAGAGTTCGACTTCGAAATCTCCCAGGCGCGCTTCCAGGCGATGGATCTGCTTGAGGGTCTCCGTCACCAGGACTTCGGTGGTGATACCTTCATGATCGATGGGTGGATTCAGGATTCGCTTGCGGATGGTGGAGGTCGGATTGAAATCGCGACCCAGAGAGTCCCTGAGTAACTGAATTTCATAGCCGGTAGGTTTTTTGCCGTTCAACTACAAATGGCCTATTGCAGCGCTTGCCCGGACTCCGAACCTTCCTCACCCGGCTTCGGCTGGCGTTCCAACGGCAGCATTCGGGTGATAGAAGACTCGGTCAGTGGGGCAATTTCCTACCGAAACGAGGTCGGCAATTACCTGCGTTGGAAGCTGGACGGCACGGACTATGTGCCGATCACCACCGACAATTTCGCGACTCTGGTCAAGGATAGCGATCCGGACGCGACCTACATCATCACATTCTTAGACCAAACCAGTCGGCCGGTTACTGCAAGAGGTGGACCGTAACGGCAACGCGGCGACCTATACTTACAGCGGCGGCCAACTGGCCACTATGACGGACGCTTGCGGCACGGTGGTGACCTTCGATTATACAGGCCGCAGTGATGGTCAACCTGTAGAGGTCTTTTGCGGCTCCCGTTCGATTCTTTATTCCTACGACCTGGACGACCGTCTGGAATCCATAACCAATCCCGCCGGCGAAACCACGAGCTTTGTCTATAATGCAGAGGGTTTGATTTGGAAGATCATCGACCCGCGCGAGGAGGAAGCGATCGTCTACACCTACGGCGCGATGGGCCGCGTGATCCGTGAGAGCTGGTATGGGCTACGGACCACGGAAACCATCTACGACAAAGATGCGCGAGAACTGGCGGACAGCTATGGGCTGGGCAACGGTCCCAACTGGATGGCGGTGCGCCAGATCGACGAAAGCGCTGACCCTTCTCCCGACCGTCTCGTGTTCCAGGAGTTTGATTTTCTGGGCAATGTCACCCAACGCGCGGAACTGGTCGACGAGACCGAGCAGCTCTTCAATATCACCTACATCGAATACAACGATACCAACCATCCACTGCTTCCGACGAGAGTGATCAATCCTAACGGAGCGACCACGGAAATGACCTACTCTTCCGAGGGTTTCTGGATTCTCAGACCGACGACCACGGGAACACCTGGGTCTACACCTACGAAGATCACTTGCCGACGTTCATTCAGGGACCTGACGTGACGGTGGAGGGTCATTTGGTCAGCGGTCCTCTTACTGAGTTTGTCTATGACGAGATGGGCAATCTCCTTCGTGTCATCGATGCGCTGGGTAACCCCATCATTTTAACCCGACGTCCGGACGGCCTGGTTGAAACGGTCACGGACCGTAACGGGCAGATCACGACTTTCAGTATCGTAGCGGAGACAATCGGCTAGAAACCATCACCACAGCGGAAAATCGAACAACCACCTTCGACTACGATGCTTGTGGGTTGTAGGCGAGCCAGGCCGGACCCTGACGTGGCCGAAGCGACTGTCGAGCACGCGGCCGGTAGCCTGGGAGCGGCGGCGCTCAGATGCGGGGTCCGCAACCGCTTCGGCCGACCGCGCCGATTGCTCATTCCGATCTACCGCAGCGTTGGTTTTCTTTACTATGCTCGTGATCGCATTCTCCAGGTGACCGATCACCTTGAACTACGAGTGGGATCCGGGCCGCACTTTCAACCTGGTCTTTTAAATCGTGGTTGCCACACCAGTCAGATTGTTGAAGCCGATGACGCCTTACTCGGGCTGGGGTTCGTGAAAGAAGCGGCGCAGGCCGCCGCTTCTTTCGATGCCTCTGAGGGCGCAGTCCATGATGGCCTGATAGCGGGAACGGTAGCCACCACCGGTGCGCAGCAGATACTCGCGGATGCGGTTGAAGTCTTTGCGGGTCAGATACAGGGTGGAGCCGGATAGGCAGCGCTGCAGGTGGCGCAGGAAGGATTGGTGCCCGCCCTGGCCGTTGACCGGTTTGCTGAGCAACTGCTGGGCTTTGCGATCGAGACGCAGCTTGACAGGGGGTTGGGCGGTCAGGCGCCCTTGCTCGGCACGGGCACGCCAGAGGGCGGCGGCCGGCGGCAATTCCAAAGCCTTGGAGATTTCATCCAGGCTTTCCGGGTGAGTTTCCTCGAGTTCCTGCCATTCCTTGTCGGAGATAAGTTCCAGAGCGGCCCACAGATTGGCCGCTTCTTCTTCCGGCTGGTGCACTCGTCCCTGTCCCCAGCGCTTCTGATTGTCGGCGGTGGTGAGGTGGGCAGCGGCGCCTTCGGGGCGGCCGCTGGTGAAATGGTGACCCAATTCGTGGGCCAGGACCCAACAGGCCGACAACATATCCAGCCCGGCCGAGAGGGCGATGGCCGAACCGGCCTGCGGATCGCGAATCCACAGACCGTCCCAACTCTGAGAATCCAATTGGGGGTGGGCGTAGCCGGCCAGGATGGGAATGTGATACTTGCCGGCCAACTGGCACAGGCCCGTCCAACGCTGCAACAATGAAGTCATTTAGCGGTTTCCTCGCATTTCTTGGAGCAGAGCTTCAGCTACCGGACGCAGATGGGAAATCGTGGGCGTCAGTAGGTCATCCAGGTGGGCGGTCACGGGCGCGGGTTGAGCCTGCCCGCGGCGCTGGTCGGCAATTTGCTGTAACTCGGCCCACTGGGCCTCGCTTAACGGTTCCCGGGTACGTGTATCGATCATCACGGGGCTTGGTTTTCTGGGGATGGATCATGTTCCTTTCGAACAAAGCGTTCGCATGAGTGGGTTTGCTTGGCAAATTTTCCAGACGAAGCCGGTGCCAAAAATCAAAAAGGTCCGCAACGCGGGCACCACGTTGCGGACCTTTTTTCGACGACCTACTTCTGCTCTGGCTTCTCCCGAAGTAAGGTCGTCTGAGGAGCGGCCGAGGCGGCCACGGAACTCCAGGCCTGCTTGAAGACCTTGGAGCCGCCCTGGGCAACCGAGTCTTTCTTCCAGGTCTCGCCAAAGCCCTGACCGGTCACGCTCAGGAAGGTTCCGGCTCCGTAGACGACGCCGTGAACAGCGCCGCCGACGACGGCTCCGGCCGTGCCCAACAGTTTGCCACCCAGTCCCAGCGAAGAGTCGCTCAGGGAGTCGACCACACCCGCGCCGATTTGACGTCCGGCCGAGACCACCATGCTGACGGCGCCGGCGATGCCGCCGACGGCGGCGGCGGTGACGCCCATGGCCAGAGCTTTGACGCTCTTGATGATGGGGATGTCGACGGGCTTCTCGCCTTCGGCCAACTTTTCGTTACCCATCTCGGTGAAGCTCTCGATGGCGCTCTTGGAGAGCGACTCCCAGCCATCCTTGGTCTTGGTGTAGCCTTCCCTGGTGGCGGCGCCGATGGTGAACTGGCGAGGTTTGCTCGCCTGCACTTCATCGCCGCCCTGGTACATTCCGGCCACCAGGGAAACGGGCAGGCCGATGACGGCTCCGGCCACCATCAGCGGGGCAGCCACCACGCTGCCGATGATCTTCAGGTTCGGTCCGATGGTCTCGGCTTTCCACAAATTCTTGTAGAGCGAACCGGTAGCCTTCAGGGTGGCCGGAGCGGCGGCCCTGGCGTAGGCGCCCAGACCGGCCACGCCACCGCTCAGGGTGGAGGCGGTAAAGTTGGCCGTCAGATAGGTCTTGTCGATGATCTTGTCGACCAACCTGGTCGGCAGATGTGGCGGCTGATTCTCCGGTCCGTCGGGCTGCTGCGGTTGCTGCGACTGAATGCGCATTCCAACGCGGGGGGTATTGGTGGTCATCACATTCATGGTCTTAGCGCTCCCAAGCTTCTTTGACTACGCTTACGGCCAGGCCGGCGACGGCCTTGCCGGTGTCGACGACGGGTTTGATGGGACCGTGTTTCCAGCCGTCCACGAAACCGCGCGGGGTGGCTTCCTTGAGGCCGTTCCAGCCCAGGGCCAGCGGCATGGCCACCACATTGAGCGGAGCGGCCAAAAACTGACCGGCCCGCGCTCCGAAGGATTTGTCCTTGTCGGTGACCGAGTGAAGCATTTCTTTGCCGCAGGTCAGGGTGCCGGCCACCAGGCCGATAACCAGTCCGGCCACGCCCGAGAGGGCACCCGAAGCGACGCCGCCCGCGATCGAGAAGACGGGGCTGAGCAGCGGCACGTCCTTAGGCCTTTCTCCCTCGGCCAGCTTGCGCTCGCCTAACTCTTCCAGGCTTTGAATCCACTGGCCCGTCATGGTCTTGGGCTCTTTGTCCTCGGGACCAACCTGGGTTGTGACCGAGCGGGCGTAATCGGTGGCCGTATCTTTCTTGAGCGGAGGGCGAAGGCCGTCGAGATTGTGACGGGCGCCGGCCACGGCCGAGACTCCCTGGTAGGCGCCGTAGAAAGGGCCACAGGGGATGGAGAGCACGGCTGCCGGAACGGCCGCCAGTGTGCCTAAAATCTTCAGATTGGGGCCGATAGTTTCAGCCTGCCAGAGGTTCTCCGTGATTTCCCAGGCCAGGCGGGGGGCCTGCAGGGTGGTGGTGACGGATTCCTTGGCCGCTCCCAGCAACAGACCGGAAGTGTAGTTCCCGACGGTGCGCGAAGTATTGTAACGGTCGGCGATGTCATCGAGCTCGGGTTTGACTTCCAGCTCTTTCTTGGGCGGCGGCGGGGGTGGGGGCGTTTGCCTCAAACCACTGATTTGCATGGTGCTCTTCCTCTACTCTACTCTTTATGTCCGAGCGGAAGCTATGCGATCACCCTGAAAAAAGTCTGAACAAACTTACCGCGAAGTCCAGGCTCCGTAATGCAGATTGGCGTAGACGAACTTTTTCAGGCCAAGGGGCGCTGGTGGTGCCATCTCCTTTGCGATGATTTCAGCCAGCAGGGACTGGAACAACTCCATCGCTTCGCGGCGGAAATCGGCCTGCCGCGGCGGGCCTTTCACGACCCGAGCGGCCAACCTCGCCCTCACTACGATTGCACTCCCGAAATGCGCGAAAGGGCCCTGGAACACGGAGCTTCACCACTCACCCGGCAACAATTGGTGGAATATCTGCAAAGAGGACGCAGTAAAATCGTTCTGCCCGCGGAAAGCCCCTAGAGTGCAATGGACCTACGATAGCCCGGCGACCTTTCTTGGCATACTGGCGGCCCTGCTCCTGGCCTACGCCGGGGGTCTACGCCTGGCCCGCCGAATGCTGGGCGTCCCCAGCCTGGAAACGGTCTTGTTGGTCTGGGTCGGGCTCTTTCTCTCGCTCAGCTTGCAACAAGCCAGTCAGGTCTATCGTCAGCGAATCGACCTGGTGCACGAGGAAGCCGACAGCATCGCCAACGTCTACCGAGTCTTGGAGTCGCTGCCCCCGGCGCAACGCACCCAGATGCGTCTGCTGGTCATCGCCTACCTGGACGCCAAACTAGGCCAGGCCCCCGCCGGGGACATTACTGGTTTACAGGACCAGCAATTCAAGCTGTGTTGCGAACTAGCCGCCAATCATGTCATCAGCGAGCCCCAAGGGCTGGCCTTGCGCGCCTCCATCGATCGCATGATCTCACTGCACTATCGTTGCTTTTACGTGCTTGAGGAACATCTACCGACTCCGCTAGTGGCACTGCTCTTGGCCCAGTGCCTGGCGGCGTCTTTGCTGCTGGGGCTGGGCGGGCGCCATCCCCTCTTGGGGCTGACGCTGATTGCGCTGATGGTGGGAGCGCTGGCCACGCTGGCCGATGTGGACGACGCCAGTCACGGCTGGGTCCGAGTCGACCGTTCCAACCTGAGGGATCTGGTCAACAGCATGCACCAACAAGAACAATTGTAAAAGCAACTGTTTTACGCCCAAGCCAGGACAAGGCCCGCGCGTGTTTAAGACGGCCCGGTGTTGAAGCGCCTCGGTCCCTTTCACATAGAGCGAGAGCTGGGCAGCGGTTCCCTCGGCAAAGTTTACCTGGCTCGGGAGGGTGAGGCTGGACGCAGTCTGGCATTAAAGGTCTTCAGTGTCGACGTATGGCCCGAGCAAGAGCTGATCCGAGCCTTCCTGCGCGAAGCGCAGCCGGCCTTCACCTTACGCCATCGCAACATCGTGGAAGTGCTCCAGGACGGCTTTGATGAAGGCAAACACTACTTATTGATGGAGTTCTTGCCGGGCGGAGACCTGCAAGAACGCTTAGACCAGGCCAATGTCCCGGAGTGGCGCCAGTGCGTACGCCTGGTCATGCAAACCTGCAAAGCTCTGCAATTCGCCCACGACAACGGCGTGCTGCACTGCGACGTGAAACCAGCCAACATCTTGCTGGACGCGGAAGAACAGGCCGTCCTTTGCGGTTTTGGCATGGCCTACGTGAAGGGCGAAGAGGTCGAGCGCAGCCCCGAATATCTGGCCCCGGAAATGGTCATGCGCGACCAGGTGGACGGGCGCGCCGATACCTTCTCGGCGGCGGCCGTGCTCTACGAGTTACTTACGGGCGTCAATCCCTTCCGCAACGGAAATTGGAATTCGATCACCCGGCCCGACAACATCAACGCGGAAATTCCCATCGAACTCTCGGATCTGATTCTGCGAGCCCTTTCCCGTCAGTGCGAAGAACGCCCCGCGGCGGGGATTTTTGCTCGCCAGTTGGGCGAATTCCTGAGCGAACAATCGATTGAAGAGATGCCGGTAGACGCCGAGGAGCCTGCGGAAGACCCTCTGGAAGAAGCCATACCCGAGGTCCTGGTGGTGGAAGAAGTGGTAGATCCGGTGACGGCCGTGCTCTGTTCGGCTCCTCCCGAACCGGAAGCCAGGCGGGCACTGGAGACTCTTCTCAACGCGGCCATGGCCAGCAGCCTGGAATGGCTGGCCGACTCGGTGCTGGCCATCTACTCCCGACCTTTGTTGGGAGTCGAGGCCGCCAACGCGGCCATTCAGCAATTTTCCCTGGACCATTTAAGCGCTTGCGTGGTCACGGGTGTTTTCAAGCTCGATCGGATCTGGGCGGAAACCCGGCCGGAACTGGGCGGCCTGGCCTGCCGCAACATGGACCGTCTCTACAGCATGCTGGTCGCCTGCCCCCCCAACAAGCTGCAGGTGGATTTCGAAACCGCCCGTTACGCGCCGGATTCCATGCGTTTCGCTCCGGTCGAAGGCGCGGAAGACCTGATGCAATTGCAAGACGAGCCGGAACCCGAGCCCGAGCCCGCTCCGGCGCCTCCCCCCAGCCTCGAGGAGCGCCTGGGTTCGTCGGGGACGCGCAAACGTCCCGTGGAATTCGCCGAGCACGTGCCGGCGGCTTTGCGCGGCCAGAGCCGCACCATGGAAATCGTCAAACCAAAGAGACCCAGTTCCTTCAATTGGAATAACATCATCTCATTGCTGCTCCTGCTCGGCTTCGGCGCGGCCGCCTACTACTTGCTGCCGCTATTGCGGAAGGGGGAACTGGTCCTGACCGGTGGTCCGGCCAAAGCGGCTCTGACCGTAAGCGTGGACAACCAGCCTCCCGAAAACTATAAAGTCGGAACCACCATCCCCTTGCGGGTCGGCGAGCACAGCATCAAGGTGAGCGCCAAAGGCTACATGCCCTTTCAAACCAAAGTCGTGATCAAAGCCAAAGGCCCTCAGAAAGTGCCTATCAAACTGGTCAAGGCGCCCAAAGCGAAACCCAAGTAGACTAAAAGGGCCTCCGGTTCGGTCCGGGCGGGATGTAACCGCCGCCTCCGCTGTTCAGCTTACTGGCGATGGGGCCGGCCACCAGAGCCGCGCAGACTCCCAACAGGCCGGCACAAATGGCCGCCGTCAGTCCTTTATGAATGAGGCCGTACATCCAGGCGGCCGCCTTGGCTTCCTTTTTGTCGAAAGCCTGCGGGGCCAGCCAACCGTTACCTTTTTTATCGCGGGGCTTGAGATTGGTGGCAATGGCCATATATAGGGACTTGACCGGTGGCTGCTTGAACCATGGCGTCGGGCCGGCTCCGGGACCCAACATCAAAATCGCCATGGCAAAGATGACAGTGGCGTTGATGGCGGTGTTTTTCAGAGCGTTATCGGCACCCGGATCACCCCGGTCAGCCAGCATCTTGGCATAGAGATATGCCACCATCAGACCCAACACCAACGAGCCCAGACAGGTTGCCAAAAAGAACATCTACCAAACCACTCCTTTTTCAATGGGGTATACCCCAAAGGGTTTATTCTTGCCTCCCTATAACTTGCGACCGCTCAAAGCCCGGATGAAAGATTGAGCGGCGGGTAGCACCACTACAGCGATAAGCAGGTTGAAGCCCATCCCCAGGGACATGACCAGACCCAGTCCGGCCAGACCGGGATGGACCGACCACATCATGACCAGAGACACCGCCAGCGTGCACACCGCCGGGCCCAAGGCGCGCAAGGATGCGCGCGGCCGGCGCAGCGTGCCGATGGCGGTGGAAACCCCCAGCAGCAACACTACCACCGGAGCCGGCCAGGTGAGAAAGTTCAAAGGAACGCGATAGAAGGCCAGGCTGGTCTGGGTAAAAAGGACCGCCAGCGAGGGGCCGGCCACCACCAGGGCCGCTCGCCAGGGACTGCGCAGAACCAGCGTCAACCCCACCACCATACCCATGGCCAGAGCCCAGGGCACCATGCGCAAGGATCTGCGAGTAAGCCAGGCCAGGTCAGCCGCCATCACCGCCGGTCCGCCCACCCGCGCAGCCGAATGGCGCAGCTCGGCCACAAACGCTTCCAGGTTCTGCTCCTTCCCCACCTTGGGAAACACCAGCACGGCCACGTGGCCTTTCTGGCTCAAAAGGCGCTGCTGCAAGCCGCTGGGCAGGAGTTTCATAGGGAAAGCCTGGCCTTTCTGATCGGCCATCAAGCGGAAGAGATGCTTTAAATCCTCCAGCAAATGCATCTGGAAGGAACGCAAGGCGTCCTGAATACCGCCCGGGCCCAATCCCGCCGCCAGGTCCGGTTCGCCCGGCCGGGGCGGAAAAGCCTCGCCCAACTTGCGCAGATCCTCGGCGGTCTCGACGGGGATGGCGGTAGGGAGGCGGGCCGCCCGCGCTACCCTGGCGATCGACTCGATAGCCCGGGCTTTGGCCGGACCGGGCTCGCGCGGCAAGAATTTGGCCAGGCACAACGTCTCCCCCACATGCGGCAAACTTTCCAGAGCTTCACAGACGGCGCTGGCCCGAGCGGAATCTGGAGCGACTACCAGGGCAAAGAGCGAAGTCTTGCCATGGTTCTGCAATTCCCGCTCGGTGCGCAGGCTGGGGGCGCTGGCATCCAGAGGCGCCAGAGGATCGGCCGAGAAGCGATTCTTGCGGGCCAGCGTCAGGCAGGCCAAAGCCAGAATGGCGGTGACGGCCAGGATGGCCCGGGTGGGACGCCGGCCGGGCCAGGAGCGGTCGAGAAAAGAAGTGGCACTCCGATCAGGCGGAATCCAACCGAGCTGGTCCGAAGCCGGCACGGCCAGCAGCAAGCACAGGGTGCACAGAGCCGTGCCCAAAGCGCAGGCCCCTCCCAATTGGGCTGGCGGAGCCAGGGGAATCAAAGCCATGGCCAGGAAGCCCGAGACGGACACCACTCCCAGCCGAAAGACATGGCGCAGGTCGCGGTCGACCGCGTAGTGCAGTGCCTGGTAGCCAGCCAGCAGGCCGACCAGAGCCTGAGCCGTCAGCCAGATGGGTCCCAGGCCCAAAAGGTAGGCGCCCGCCCCGCAACTGGCCGCGAAGCCGGCGGTGACGGAGACCGAGGCCAGCAACAAGCGTCGCAAAGGCACCAGCCCCAGCAAAGAGGCGAAAAACAAGGTGCAGCCCAGGGCGCCCAGCACCAAACCCAATTCTTGAGTGGCCGCGCGCCGCTGCTCCCCCACCACCGCCAGGCTGCCGGTCAATTCCACGTCAATCTCGGGATGGCGGCCGGCTACATCGTGTAGAATCTTGCGGATCTCGGCCACCGCCTGGTCGTTGGCGGGGCGCACCAACATCAAGTGGGTTTCGTTCTCCAGCGTCAGATAGCGGACCGGTTGGCCATTCCAGAAAGGCCGAATCAAGTCGGCCTCCTCTTTGGACAAGAGGTTGTCGAGCGGGTTCTGCCAGGGGGCCCGGCCCCGGCTGCGCAGACTGGCCTGTAGTTGCTTGAAATAAAAAGCCTGCAGCCCTTCGGGCTGCTTTCCCGAGGGCACGCTGGCCCAGCCCAATAAGCTACCGCCGCGCTCGAATTGGGGCTGCATCGAACGCATGAGCCCGGCCAACCCGTTGACCTGGTCTTCCTTGAGGTAAAGCAAAAGGTAGGGCTGAATCGGCCTGAGGTCGAGGCGAAAGAGACGGTCGGGGAAGTATTCAGGCCGGCCAGCCAGTTGAGCGTCGAGTTCGTCCAGAAAGACTTCGCGGGTTTTGGCGCTGCCGCCGCGGACAAAGAGGAACAGGTCATCGGGAAAGGGCAGGTCCTCTTTCAGGACGCGCAGGTCGGCCTGAGTATCCAACGGAAGCAGTTCTTCCAGATGCCCGGCCGGAGCCTGGCGCAATAATAGCAGGCCCACCAGCCAGAGCACCAGGTGCAAGCCCCAGACGGTTCCGGGCCAACGACTAGCCGGCCCGCTCAAGACGGGCGGGCCCAAGGTGCGCGGATCTAGAGCTACTTTCGGGTCGGCCATGCGGCCCCACAGGTTCGGCGGTCAAACCCCATGTCCTGGGCGGGGATGTAGCCTAGCAGGGCTACGGGGGGTGGGCTTGAAGCGCTTCCCAGCCTATGAATTCCTCGCATCTGTCCAAGTTGAAGCTGCAAGGCTTCAACAATCTGACGAAATCCCTCAGTTTCAACATCTACGACATCTGCTATGCGGTCACGCCGGAGCAACGCACCGCCTATATCGAATACATCAATCAGTGCTACAACGCCGATCGGCTCACTTCCATCCTGACCGAAGTGGCCCATATCGTGGGCGCCAACATTCTCAACATCGCCCGCCAGGACTACGATCCGCAGGGCGCCTCGGTGACCATGCTGATCTCGGAGCAGCCGGTGCTGCATCCCAACGGCCTGCATCCCGAAGCCGTGGTCGGGCATCTCGATAAGAGCCACATTACCGTCCATACTTATCCGGAAACGCATCCACACAACGGCATCGCCACCTTTCGCGCCGACATCGACGTGGCCACCTGCGGCGTTATTTCTCCCCTGAAGGCCCTGAATTATCTGATCGAGAGCTTCGAGTCCGATATCGTCGTTACCGACTACCGAGTGCGCGGCTTTACCCGCGACGTCAAAGGCAAGAAGCATTATATCGACCACAAAATCAACTCGATCCAGGAATACCTCTCCAAGACCATCCGCCAGCGCTACGAGATGCTGGATGTCAATGTTTATCAAGAGAACCTCTTTCACACCAAAATGCATTTGAAGGTGTTCGACCTGGACAACTACCTGTTCGGCGAGAAGGCGGCCAATCTGCCTTCCAAGCAGCGGGTGCGCATCGAGAATCAACTGCAGCGCGAAATCCAGGAACTGTTTCACGGGCGCAACCTGGTGGATTGACGCTTTGGCCGGCGATGCCTCTGCCTTCTACCGTGTGGCTCAGGGGGTTCTGCGCTTCTCTTTTCGCGTGCTCCAGGGACTCCAGGTAGACGGCCTGGAGAACGTGCCCGCTCAGGGAGCCTGCCTGATTGTCTCCAATCACTGTTCCTGGCTGGACCCGCCAGTGCTGGGCTGCAGTCTGGCCCATCGCCAACTGCACTTCATGGCCAAGAAAGAGTTATTCGAGCGCCCGCTGCTGGGGCGCGTCATCCGCGCCCTGGGGGCCTTTCCGGTGGAACGGGGCCAGGCCGATCGCAAATCCCTGAGGCTGGCCCTGGACCTGCTGGGCCAGGGCCGCATCGTCTGTCTCTTTCCTGAAGGCACGCGCGGCCGCGGCGGTCCCATGGGCCCCTGGCACGTGGGCGTGGCCATGCTGGCCAACCACGCCGGAGTTCCGATTGTCCCGGCTGCTCTCACCGGCACCCGCAACCTGCTCGAGGAGCGAGCCCAAAAGCCGGCCCGAAGTCCCATCCGAGTGCGCTTTGGCCCCGCTCTGCACTTTCATGCGCTGACCGGCACCAGTCGCGAACGACTGCACAAAGTTCAAGCTGGAGTGCAACAAATGTTAGACGGAATGCAGTGAAACTTCGCGGATGATCTGGTCACGCCAGCCAGTCAGGAGCTGGCCGCTGACCAACTGCAGGCCGGTGTCGTCATAGCTCAAACCGGGCGGGCAGGTGGCTACCACCAGGGTCCCCTGAGGCACGCCGTTGAGGGCGAGGGGCGCAAGGCAGATGCCCTGGTGGACCGGCAGCAGGTAGCCGACTCCCGAACCGGGTTGGGCCTCGACGGGCACACAGAAGATTCGGGAAGCCCGGAAGGGCCGGATCGAATAGCGCACCATCCAGGCCGGACCCACTCGGCGCAGGGGTAAGAGATAAGGCTGGCTGCCCTTCAGGGCCAATCGCTTGAAGGAGTCAGGGGCCTCCCGCAGGTCGTAGGCCACCAGCAGCTCGGGGTGCTCCAGGTTCAGTCGTGATGGATTGACCTCAGTGCAGTCATAATGGACGGTTTCGAAGGGACGCTGGGAAAGCAGCCGGTAGCGAGGCACCCGCGAACGCCCGCGCAGGCCTTCGCTGATGTGGGCGCTGCTATAGATGGTCTGCCCGTTCAACTCCACCGCGTAAGGGTTGTAGATGATAGGCGGAGCGCAGGCGATGGAATCCTCCTTGGGCTCGGCCAGCACGGTGGTGACCAGATGGTTGCGACTTTGCACGATGCTCAGTTCCAGATCGCTGGACTGAGCGCGCCCCTGCAACAGGATCGGTTGAGGCGCGAAGTGGGTGCGCCGCACGTATTCGGCCATCAGGGCGGCGTGGCGCTTCTCGAGATTGCGCCAGGCCGAAACCGCCGCTGGCTTCCAGCTGACGTGCACCATCAGGGCGTCCACCCGTCGCTGCGGTGCGCTGAAGGTCTGGCGCTGAGCGCCCGCACGCATCACCCAGGCTCCCGACCGGTCGCCGGCCTGCCAGGAAAGACTTAAAGCCGTCGGTTTGTAATGAAGCAAGAGTTTGAGGGCCCGGCCCAACGCGCTGTCTTCCCAGTTCCCGGGGAAATTCTGCAGAACTTCCAGATCGATGGGCTGGGGGTGCCAGTTCTCGAGGTCGAAGCGCAAGTGACGATACGAGCTTTGCAGACTGGCTCGGGTACAACCGGTGGAAAACCCGTATTGAGTGAGCTGCAGCCAGGGCAGGCTGGGATGCTGCTTGAGCAGCTTGAGAGGGGCGTCCAGGCTCACACCCCCCCGGCGAGCAAATTCGGCAATCCACTGCTCCAAGTGACTCACGGTCCTGATCCTTCGCCTCTATCCTAGCGGGACCTTTGTGGATTCGTCAGGTCAGGTAGAGGTGACGATGCGTTGCAGCTCGGTGGACAGTTTGTTGAGTTCCGAAGCGGTTTGCAGGGTCTGGGAGGAACTGGCTTCGGTTTCGCGGGCCGATTGGGCCACAGCCGCGATGGCCACGTTGACCTGCTCGACGGCGGTGGCCTGCTGCTTGGTGGACAATTCAATCTCCCGTGAGGCGTCGTTCGTTCCGCCCACCGTATCGACGATTGATTGGAAGGCGGTGGAAACCTCGGCAAAATGGCGGTTACCGGCCTCGACGGCTTTGGAGCCGGCTTCGGTGGCCATCACCGTAGTGCTGACGGCCCCGCGAATCTCCTCGATAAGGGAGCGGATTTCTTTGGCCGACAAGCCCACCCGGTCGGCCAACTTACGGATCTCGTCGGCCACCACTCCGAAGCGCTTGCCGGCCTCGCCGGCCCCGGCCGCCTCGATGGTGGCGTTGATGGCCAGGATATTGGTTTGCTCGGAAAGCTCCCCGACCATGTCCACCACCGATCCAATCTGCTGCGATTTCTTGCCCAGCTCCAGCATGTGGCTGACCACCTGATCCATCTGGCGGCGGATGCCCTCCACCGACTCGCTGGCCACCAGCACGGTACTCTCGCCTTGACGAGCGGACACGGCGGTTTGTTCAGCCACTTTGGAAACATGCTGCGCGCTGTCGGCAATCTGACGGGAAGTCACCAGCAATTCGTTCATGGTGGTGGAGATTTCGGCCATGGAAGTGGCCGACTCGCGGGAGCCCATGACCTGCTGGTTGGCGGCCGTCTGCAACTCCGCCGAGGAAGTGCGCACGCGCTGAATGGCCGTGCCGATCTGGAGGCTCAGCGAGCGAGTCAGGGCAATTCCCAGGAACGTGATGACCGCCAGTCCCCCAAGGGTGCCCAGGGCCAGGGAGGTCCGGGCCTGGCGCCCGGCCCGCTCCACTTCCTCGGCGCTGGTCTTCAGCTGGACGCGCTCTTCGCGTTCCAACATCTCCACGCGGGCGCGGATTTCATCCATGTAGCGCTTACCTTCATCGCTGTTGACGATTTTCAGGGCGCCTTCACTATCGCCACGCTGGCGCGCCTCAATGGTTCTCTGCAGTTCGGCTAATTTGGCCTGGACATTGGGGACCATTTCGTCGATGCGGCGCAGTTTATCGGGAGATTCCCTGGTCAGTTCGCGTAAATTCTCCAGCAGTCGCGGCAGAACGGCCACGGCATTGCGGTGCGGCTCCAGATAGGCTTCTTTGCCGGTCAACAAATAGCCGCGTTGGCCCGTTTCAGCATCTTTGAGGGTGCTCTGAAAGGCCGCCAATTCCTCGAGAATTCGGCGTGAGCGGGTGACCGCGTAGCTGGACTGGGTCAGCGTATCGGTGGCCTGAAAGGCGACCCACCCGAAGCCGAGCAACATCAGAAAACAAATTGTAAAACTAAGCCCAATTTTTCTGCCAAATGTCCACATAGGCCCGTTTTCTTTTTCGACTCCCCGCAGGCCTGCCAGGGATGAATTCCCTGGATTGAGAATTCTGCTTCCATGTCCGAAGGGCTCGAGATTCAACGTTTTCTGCTGTGCCGGTTGGCCACCAGTTGGTGCGCCCTCGGACTGCAGGGCTTGGGAGAGGTGATGCGGCCGCAACCCGTGGAGCGAGTAGCCGGTCTGCCGGAATTTGTCGACGGACTGGCGGTTATCCGCGGCGAGGCTCTGCCCGTCGTCAATTTGCCGCGCCTGTTGTGCGGTTCCCGTTCTCCGGAGGGAACCCAGGAACGCTTTGTCACTGCTCACAGCCAGGGCCGCCAACTGGCCTTGCGGGTGGACGAGGTCGCCGGAATTTTCCCCTTGAAATCCGAGATCTGGCACGCTCTGCCCAGCCTGCTCGACGGTCTCCAGGGCGACCACCTGGCCGCCCTGGGCAGTCTCGACGGAGACCTGGTCATGCTGCTGCGACGCACCAATCTGCTCAGCGAAGCCGACTGGGAAGTGCTTAACTCGTGAACTCCGCGGAAACTCTGGAAAGGTTTCGCAATTGCCTGGAACAACTGCTGGGCCTGGTCTTTCCCGAAGGTCACCACGGGCTGCTCACGGAGGTTCTGCGCAAACGCGCCGGGCGGCGCAAGCTCGACGACTATCTGAGCGAATTGGAAACGTCCTATGACGAGGAGGAAATTTCTCGCCTGGCAGCTGAACTCACGGTAGGCGAGACGCTTTTTTTTCGACATGAGAAGCAATTACAGACATTTATTCAATGGGCCTTGCCGCAGCGGCAGAAAGCCCGGCAAACTCTTCGGCGGCTATCCATTCTTTCGGTCGGCTGCTCTTCGGGTGAGGAACCCTATTCTCTGGCCATGCTACTGCACCAGAATTTCCCAGTGCCGGATTGGAAGGTGCAAATTCTAGGGGTTGACGTCAACCGCAAGGCCCTGGCCGTGGCACGGCGGGGTCTCTATTCGAGCTGGTCGATCCGCGAGACCCCCGACCATCTCCTGAAGCGTTGGTTTCTTCCGAAAGGAGACCAATTTCTTCTAGACAAAAATATTCTTGAGCTCGTGCAATTTGAGGAACGCAACCTCAATCTACCCAATAGCGATTTATGGTTACCGGGACGTTGGGACGTGATATTCTGTCGGAACATGCTGATGTATTTCGCTCCCGAGAAGGCGAGCCGGCTGGTCGCTCACTTTGCCCGTAGCCTGGCTGACGGCGGCTTCCTATTCTTGGGACCAGCCGAGAATCTACGGGGAATTTCCCAAGAATTCAGCGTCTATTATCGTGACGAATCGTTCTATTACCAACTGGCCCCAGAACCACAGCCGGCAATTTCCCCTCTTCCCCTGCCCGTGCCGCGAACTCGGCGACCCGTCGCGACCGTCAGCGCGCCGCCGCGCCCCGGCTTAAATACCGAGCTCCTCAGGGAACTGTTGGACAACGAACGCTACGGACAGGCTCTAGAACTGCTGGAGAGACTCCCTCCCAGCCCGGAGCTTTCCCTCTGGAAGGCTTCCGTGTTGGTCAACAGCGGCAAACTCGAAGAGGCCGAGCGGGTTTGCCAGACCTTGTTGCACCAGCCCCAAAGCCAGGCCGGGGCTCACTTGCTGCTGGGAATGTGCCGGCGAGAACTGGGCGAATTGGGAGCGGCTCGAGCCTATTTCGAACAGGCCGCCCGGCTGGACGGTCAACTGGCCCTGGCTCGTGTCTACCTGGGGATGCTGCTGCGGCGCCTGGGGCTGGCCGGCCTGGCCCGCACTCATCTGCGCCAGGCGCTCACGCTCCTGGAGAAGGAAAGCGAGCAGCGCTTCCTCCTCTTCGGAGGAGGCTATCGCCGCTCCGCCTGGCAGGCCTTGTGCCAAAGCGAATTGGAAAGGTGTCCTAAGTAAGCTATGAGCCGAGCCGAACAAATTCGCCGCCAGTTTGACGAGAGCTTCCGCCTGGCGCCGGCCGACCTGCGCGAGCAAGTCCGCAACCGGCTGAGCTTCCAGCTAGGTTCCCGCAGCCTGAGCCTGCCCCTGGAGCAAGTCAGCGAAGTGCTGCGTTCCCGAACCATCACTCCCCTACCGGGCTCCCCGCCTGAATTGCTGGGCCTGGCAGGACTGCGCGGCAACCTGGTGCCCGTCTACCGGCTGGCCGATCTGATGGGGATCTCGGCTCCGCCCGCAGCCGGACCACTCTGGATCCTGGTCGTTCCCCAACCCCAGTTAGTGGGACTGGCGCTGGAGGCCACCACCGCCTCGCTGACGGCTGGAGACTCCCAGCAAGCCCAAGAAATCGACCTGTTCGCTCTGGTAGAAGAAATTCAGAGACGTTTTGAACGTGTCTAAGGATACCCTGCGCTACTTCCGCCAGGAGGCGTCCGAGTTGTTGGAGCAACTGAACGGCGGTCTGCTGCAATTGGAAGCGGAATGGTCAGCGGCCACAGCCGGGGCTCTGCTCCGTCAGGCTCATACCCTCAAGGGCGCGGCCCGCGTGGTCAAGCAGAGTGAATTGGCCGAACAAGTGCACTCTCTGGAAGATCTGCTGGAAAATTTCCGCCAGTCCCGGCCGGAAGAGCCCGGCGGGCTGATCAGTCAGGCCTTCCGCTGGCTGGACCGCATTCAGCTTTCCCTGACCCGGCTGGGCCAGACGGCCGAGCCGCCCAAAGCCGCCTCCACCCGCGTCATGCGTCCCGAGGAACCGGCCGGCCAGCGGGTCGACCCCAACGAAATCCAGGCCTTGCTCGGCGATGTCAGTCAGACTTACGCTCGCCTCCACGATTTACGCGGCGGCCAGCAGGCCTGGCTGGAGGTAGCCGAACTGGCCGGCGGCGGGGAAATCGAAGAGATTGCGCGCCGCGAAGGCCGGGAGCTGGCCGCCCAACTGGATCATTTGCGGCGCGAATTGCAAGAGCTTCACCAAGCATTGGAACAGTTGCGCCTGCTGCCCCTCAGCAGCCTGTATACCACTCTGCAGCGGACTCTGCGTGACGCCGCTCAGGAAATGCAACTGCAGGCCCGATTCCAGGCGCAGGGCCCGGAAGTCAAGCTGGAGGAATCCGTCTTGCGCCTGCTCCGGGCGGCCCTGGTCCAGGGAGTTCGCAATGCCATCGCTCACGGCATCGAGACTCCCGAGCAGCGCCGCCGTGCCGGTAAGGAAACGGTCGGCCAGGTCCATCTTCAGGTGGAAAGGCGCGGGACCTGGCTGGCCTTGACTCTTTCCGACGATGGCCGGGGAGTGGACACGGCCGCCCTGGCCATCGGCCGGTCGGGTGAGGACGGCAACCTCGACCGACTGCTGGAAGGCGGAGTTTCCACCAGCCAGGAAGTCAATCAGATGTCCGGCCGCGGCGTGGGCATGGATGTGATTCGTGAAGCCGCCCAGCGACTGGGCGGCCGGGTCAGGTTGGAGAGCCAACCGGGCCAGGGCTTCAAGCTGCACCTGGACTTCCCGGTGCGGGCCGCCAGCCTGCCGGCTTTGCGCGTGCGCAGCCGCGATCAGAGCCTGCTGATTCCGCTGGAGTCGGTGCTTAAAGTCAGCCGCGAAGAAACCCCCGATCTGCGGGATCTGCCCTGCCTGGGACTGGCCGCTTTCCTGCACTGGGACGGCCTGGCCCGCGCGGAAGACATCCGAGTAGTAGTGGCCGCGGCCAGCGGCACGGCTGTTTTCCAGGTGGAAGCGGTGGACGGAATGGTGCAGACCCTGGTCTATCCCTTGCCCGCTCTGGCTCCGTGCCATCCCGCCATCAGCGGAGCGGCTCTGGACCTGGAAGGGAGGCCGGAGCTGGTGCTCGATCCCTCCCGCATCGACCGCTTCGAAGTGGTAGCCAGGACGGTGGTGGCGACCCGGGCTCCGGCCCGCATCCTGGTGGTGGACGACTCACTGACCACCCGGGTCATGCAGCAAAGCATCCTGGAGTCCCGTGGCTTCACGGTAGACCTGGCCAGCAGTGGCAGCGAGGCCCTGCAAAAAGTGGAGAGCCAGGCCTACGACCTCTTCCTGGTGGACGCCGAAATGCCCGGGATGACCGGATTTGAGCTGATCGAGCGCCTGCGCGCCCGGCCGCGCGAGCAGTCCCTTCCCATTTTGATGGTCAGCTCTTTGCCGCGGGCTGAGTATGAGGCGGCCGCGCGCCAGGCCGGCGCCCAAGGATATCACGAGAAAAGCAGCTTTGATCAAGAAGAACTTGTTCGCGAGATTCGAAGACTCTTGACGTGAACCAGGTTTCCCTGAAAGTTTTGATAGCCGAAGAATCTCCCGCCTTGCGTCAAAAACTGGCGGAAATCCTCAACCGGGGCGGTATCGAGGTGGTCGGAGAAGCCTGGCAGGGCCGGCAGGTGGTCGAGCTATGCGAGCAGCTGCGCCCCGACCTGGTGTTGATGGCCGTCGACCTGGAAGGAATGAACGGCCTGGAGGCCACCGAGCAAATCATGGCCTTCTCCCCTACTCCCATCCTGGTTCTGAGTGATCGGCCCACCCATCCGAATTGCCAGAAAGTGTTGGCGGCCGGAGCGGTCGACTGTATTTCCTCCAGGGATTGGGAAAACGGGCTGGTCCGCCGCGTCCGGCTGGTTTCCCGAGTGGCCGTCATCACCCATCCGCGCGCTCGGCTGAAGCGAGCCGATCTCGGTCCCCCTCCACCGGGTGGCCTGCCGCGCGTGCGCCTGATTTGCCTGGGCACCTCCACCGGCGGACCGGGTGCTCTGGTGGAGATCCTGAGCTCGCTCCCGCCGACTCTGCAGGTCCCCATCCTGGTCGTTATTCACATTCAACCCCCGCTGGGTGGAGGATTTGCTCAGTGGCTGGCCAGCAAAGTCCCGCGACCGGTGGATTATGCGCGCAGTGGCCAGCTCTGGCAGGAGTGCCGGGGCCGCGTGTTGTTGGCGCCGCCCGATCGCCATCTGCGTCTGGCCGGACCACGGCTGGTGCTCGACGATCAGCCCCCGCGCCACTCCTGCCGACCTTCGGTGGATGTGCTTTTCGAGTCAGTGGCCCAAGAAGTGGGCTCGGCGGCGCTGGCCTGCCTGCTGACCGGGATGGGCCGCGACGGCGCGGCCGGGCTATTGGCCATTCACCGCGCCGGCGGGCTGACCATGGCCCAGGACGAGGCCAGCTCGGTGGTCTATGGAATGCCGCGCGAGGCCGTCCAGTTGGGGGCGGCTCAGAAAGTCGTTCCGCTACAACAGGTGTCCACGTTGATTCAAGAGGCTTGCGAGGTGACTTCATGAACGTATTGCTGGTTGATGATAGCCTGACGGTGCGAATGGATCTGGGCGAAGCCTTCGAGGAATCGGGCTTCACCGTGCGCCCGTGCGCCAGTCTGACCCAGGCTCGCGAAGCTATGGGCCGGCAACATTGGGACGTGATCGTGCTGGACGTGATTCTTCCGGACGGAGACGGCATCGATCTGCTCGGCGAAGTGCGTGAAGGGCTCAAGCAGAGCGTGGTGATGCTGCTCTCCACCGAGGCGGAAGTGCGCTCCCGCATCCGCGGGCTGCTCAACGGCGCCGACGAGTACGTGGGTAAGCCCTATGATCGCGACTATGTGGTGGACCGCGCCCGCCAGTTGGTGGAAGCGCGCAATCCCAAGGACAACCAGGACAAGCCGCTGGTGCTGCTGATCGACGACAGCTCCACGGTCCGCCGCACCTACCAGCGGGCCATGGAGGAACACGATTATCGGGTGCTGACGGCCGCCTCCGGCGAAGAAGGATTACGCCTGGCCGCTCTCTACCGGCCGGCCGCCCTGATCGTGGACGGCCATTTGCCCGGTATCGACGGCTGCACGGTGATTCGACGCCTGCGCCTGGACAGCGCGCTCCGGGCCACTCCCTGTATTCTGCTGACCGGCTCGGGGACTTCCGAAGGCCTGGCCCTGGAAGCCGGCGCCGACGCCTTCCTGAGCAAGAACGAGAGCCAGGAGACCGTGCTGGCGCGATTGGCGGCGGTCGTGCGCGGGGCCGGGGTCTCGGCGCAACTGACCGCCAGTCTGCTGGGTCCCAAAAAGGTCTTGATGGTGGACCAGGAGCCGGCTTACCTGCAAGCTCTGAGTCGCGCGCTGGCGGGAGAAGGCTACGATCTGATCGCGGCTCACTCCGGCCAGGAGGGACTGGAGCTTCTGGCCGTGCAGGGGGTGGACTGCATCCTGCTTTCGGCCAGCGAACTCGAGCTGTGCCAGCGGGTCAAAGAGACGCCCGGCATGCGCGAGATCCCCCTGGTCATCATCACCGAGCGTGAAGATGCTCATATGACCGTCGAATGCCTGGCCGCCGGAGCCGATGACACCATCGTGCGCAGTCATGACCTGGATCTGCTGCGGGCCCGTCTGCGAGCCCAGTTGCGCCGCCGTCAGTTGGAAAGTGAGCGGCGCCGTTACCAGCAAGAGATGCTGCAGAAGGAACTGGAGGCCGCCCAGGCGCGGGCCGCCTCGGAGCTGGCCGAAGCCAGAGCCGTGCTGATTTCCCAGTTGGAGGACAAGAATCGCGAACTGGAAGCATTCAGCTATTCGGTCTCTCACGACCTGCGTGCTCCTTTGCGCGCCATCATGGGCTTTTCCGCCGCCCTGGAACGGGATTGCCGCGAAACCATCGGTGAAAAAGGGAATTTCTATTTAACTCGGGTACTCAAAGCCGGCGAGCGCATGGGTCTGCTCATTGATGACCTGCTGGCCCTGGCCAGCATTTCTACCGCGCACCTCGACTTACGCCGCTGCAGTGTCAGCGATTTGGCCCGGCAGGTCATCGAAGACCTGCGGGCGGCCCATCCGGACCGTCAGGTGGAAGTGGACATCGAGCCGGGCCTGGAAGTCAAGGCCGACGCCCGCCTGCTCAAGATCCTGCTCGAGAACCTGCTGGGCAATGCCTGGAAATACACCAGCCAGCGCGAAGTCGCCCGCATCAGCCTGAGGCGCCCCGCTCCCGGCCAGTTCTGCATCCGCGACAACGGTGCCGGTTTCGACATGGCCGCGGCGGAAAAACTCTTCACCCCCTTCCAACGGCTGCACTCGGCCAGCGAATTCGAAGGCACCGGCGTGGGCCTGGCCACCGTCCAGCGCGTGGTCAGCCGCCACGCCGGCAAAATCTGGGCCGAAGCCACCCCCGGTCAGGGCGCCGCCTTCTATTTCCAGCTTTAGCCAGGGTCGAGATAGAGCAGCAGGGGAACGAGCAGGCTCAGGGTGCCGTAGGCGTTGACGGCCAGGCTGAGAGGGCGCATCAGGTCCATGGGAAGGATTTCGCTGCCGTCGGGGCGGGTCATGCGCAAGTCGGAGAAGCGGCCCAGGTGGCGTCCCACGCTGACGATCAGCAGCATGGCCAGCAAATAGGGGGCCGCGATGGCCGCCGCGCTAATTTTCGGAGCGGCCAGGGCGGCGGGTAGAATTTCAGCCAGGCCCAGACGACGGCCTACCCAAACGGTGTACCAAGCCCAGGCCAGCAATTGCAAGAGACAGGCAAGATACAGTTTGCGGTTTTGTCCCCGAGGGCCGAAGGCGACGCCGCCGGGCAAATAGAAATCGCTGTCATACGTTTTGCGCAGGGCGCTGATGCCGGCCAAAGTCGCCAATTCCGCGACCAGCACCAGCACCAGCGGCAAAAGAAGAACCATCGCGGAGTGATTCCGTGATGGTCCTCGGGCAATCCTTCAGGTGAATCTACTAATAACGGGGATGAACTTTGAACTCCACCTGATAGAACGAGGGATTGTATTTATCGTCAGCCAGGATCTCCAGGCGCACATTGACCAGATTGGCGTGGTCGGTGGCTTCCTGGGGCTTACTGTTATCGCCCGGATTGACATCCGTCAGAGTTTCCGCACCCGACTCTCCACCGGCTCGCTTCACGAACATGACCCGAAAGCCGCCGTGCGCATCGGTCTGATAGTTGGGGAGACTCTTCAGGTTCGGCACCTTCTGGTTGGCCAGCAGCACATCGTGCAGCAGAACGTGCCGATACTTGTTTTCACTGAAGGCATTGGGCAGCGTGGCCGCGGTGTGAGGCACGAAGTCCTTCTCCGCCTCGGTCAAACCCAGTTCCCAGCGAATCAGGTCACCTCGCCGGCCATCCTTGTCCTTGAGGCTGTAGAAGACATGTTTGCGCCAATTCGGTTTGGCATACTGGCTGACGTTGAGCTTGGCTTCTCCGCTCTGAATGTTACCCAGGTCGCGGGCACTGGTGAAAGAACACCCGGGCGGCTGGTTGGTTTTGTCGGCGTTGGGATAAGTGACGATGCTGACCATGGCCGTCTCTTGCAGATCCCGGCGTATCCAGCGCAGGGCCGTATCCGCCTGGCCACTGACCAGATAGCCCGACATGGTGGTATTTTGGGTCTTACGGCCCAGCGAAAAGAGCGCGCCTACCGCCAGTGAAGCCATTCCGGCCAGCACCACGTAGATGAGCACCTCGATGTAGGTCATGCCGCGGCGGCTGCTCATTGTTGTCCCCTCCACAACGGGTAGCGCACCACCAGCGATTTGTTGTCATCAGGGCGGACCACCGGACTCTGCTTTTCGCCCATGTTTTCGCGCCAACTGATGGTAATGGTGGCCATGTCCCTGGAGTCCTCCGAATCCCCGATGGCGCCTTTGGTCTCGAACTTGATCTCCTTGTGAAAATCCATTTCCACCAGGTTGCCCTCGACCCAGACGCGCACCGGGTGATCCACCTCGGTGTCCCAAGAGCGAGGCCTCTTCTCCCCGTAAGGATGAGCTTCCAGCTCGTCCATCAAGGTGTTGGCCAGCAAAATCGCGGCCGTGCGGTTACGACTTTGCACGCTGGCGCGGTTGGCACTGGAAAACACGCTCATGAAGACGGCAAAGGCCATAAAGCAGATGCAGATGGACAGCAGCGCCTCGGCGATGCCGAAGCCGCGCCTTTTCACTGGAACCATCCCTGCGCGGACACGACCGGCGGTATGGCGGGAGGTCCGATATCCACCGCTTTGTTACTGGCATAGTCTTTGTCGTAGAGGAATTCCTTGCCGCGGCTCAGCCAGCCGCTGGGGCCTTCCTTGGGAACGTAGAGCGAAGCCTGGTTGAAGTAGGGATAGAAGAGCAGGCGGCTGCAGGCGACGTTGCCGTTTTGGGAGAGCAAGGTGCCTGTGCACTGCAGGGAGTTGATCTGAATATCTCCGCCAGCCACGAACATGCCGGTGGCGTTCTTTCCGCCGACCGTAATGGTCTCCTCCGCATAGACCAGAGTTCCGTTGTATTCGCGCAGGAACTCATCCTGCAGGTTGAGGCTGATCACGCTGGCCAGGTTGTCCAGCGTGGCTTTACCGGCGTTGGCCACCGAGCTGGTCAAAGCCGAGGTCATGGCGTCGCCGGCGGTGGTTTGGGCGCCGAACCGGTTGCTCAGATTTTGCGTGATTTCATCCAGCAGCGTGCCGGCGATGTCGGTCAGACCGACATAGGGAATGGCGGCCGAGGCGATTTTGGTCACGATTTGCTTACACACCTCGGTGACGACGTAGGCCACCATATCTTTGGCGGCGGATTCGATGAATTTTCCTACGATAGTGGCCGGATCCAGGGCCGCCAACGTGCTCGAGCCAAAACTGGTGAATTTCTCGGCTAACTTGGTCGGATCGGCTTGAGGAACCATGGGCACGACGCCCTCTCCAAAAATCCACCAGTCGCTGTGAGTATAAAAATTCTCGCCCAGGCCGAGATTCAGACTGACCGAGTAGACAAATCCGAAAGCTCGAGCCACCGGAACCATGCAGTTCTTGATAGGAAAGGGAATGGGAGTTGGGATAGGAGGTCCGGGCTGGCCAAAAGGAGGCAGCGGCGGACAGATGACCTGGAAGGTGGTCGCATATTTGGCAAAGTAGGGCTTGCGGGCAAAGAACGGACCCAAGGCCTTGGCCGCGTTGGGAGCGACGTTGGCCAGCAGCGGCCGCATCAAGTTGTTGTTGAGGTCTTTGAGAGTGTTGTTGTTGAGCATATCCCCCAGGCCCTCGACCAGGTCATCGATGGCGCAACCGGCGAAAACGCCGTTGCCGAGGCTGACTTTTTTAGCCAGGATGGCGGTGGTGATGGGATGGATCTTGCCGGGCACTCCACCGACGATGACCGAACCCCACTGGGGTGAGCCGACGCACTCGACCTCGCCGCGGCAGATTAGAGTGCTGCCTTCTTCCATGAAAATGCGGCCGGCCGGGCTGAAGAACTTGCTGGGGTCGCTGCCCCGGCCCGGCACCACCGAGAGCTTATCGCAATCCGCATAAAAGGTGGAGCCGCGTTGCAACCAGAGATCGCCCGAAACGGTGATGTTTTTCCCACTGAGCTTGAGCGAGCGCCCGCGCGGCACCGTCATGGTGGCGTCGATGCCCAGGTTGTTGGCGTCCAGGACGAACTTGAACTCGCGATCCTTACTGCCGAAGTGGACCAGTTTGACGTCCGGGTTACCAAATTCCGAGGCCAGGTCGGCGAAGTTGAAGGTGAAAAGCAAGCCGATCAACTTGCCCAGCATGCCACCGGCGCTGGCGTAACTCCAGCCGGTGACGCCGTCATTGCCGTCGGGGTCCTGAGAGCGGGTCAGAGGTACTCCGCGCGGCTGACTGCTGGCGATCTGGGCGTCCATGGAAGCCTTCTGCGGGCCGAAGAGAGCCTGCATCTGCTGGTTGAGCGAGTCGACTTCCCCCTGCTTGGAGGAGTGAGCCGCCTTGGCGTTGTTCAGAGCAGTCAGATTGTCCAGGCTGCTGTTCTGCTGGTAGGCCGCTTCTGCGGCTTTGACCTTGTCCCAGAGCTTTTCCAGTTCCTCGCCGGCCTTTTTGATCTGATCATTGAGGGATTGGATTTGAGCTGCCAGGTTTTCGTTCGCCGCGTAGTTGGCCGTGTCGGCCGGATAGGGCATATGAAACGCGAAGCTGTAGAGATAAGGCGGAGCCGGGCTGAAGAAGGGGATGGTCGGAAGGAAGAAGTGGTTGGCGTTACCCAAGCTCAGGAACTGTTCCAGGCCCGATTCTCCGCCGAAGAACAGCGAGATAATCGAACCGGGGGTGAGCCCACCCGAGTAAAGTTGTTGAGTTTTATCGCCGCTGTTACCGCTGTTGATCATTTCTTGACGAGCGCTTTTGATCTGATCGATCAGCGCTTTTTCATAGGCGGGTAAGGGCAGGTGCTTCTTCTTGTAGGTAATACCGTTGCCGTGATCGATTTTGGCATTGCCTTCGATCACGTGGGCTTCCCCGTAAGTCACATTGGCGACGCTGGCATCTTTCTTGGCGCCTACCACCGCCATCACGCCGGAGTAGGCCTCCAGCGTCTTGCGCGGGTCCTGGAAAGTGGGGTTGGCCCAACTTTGCATGTTGGTGATGTTGACGCTGCCGTTGGGGGCGTAAGCCGCATAGCCGGGCACGTTGGTAATCACGGTCGTGTAGGTATTGCTGCCGAAGACCCGCAGGCCCACGTCGGAGGTAGTGGGTGTGAGTTTCAGCACGTTGTTGGCCGGGCTGGATTCCAGCGACCGCAGATCGGGCAGTCCCGTTTTGCGATCAAAGATGTTCTTGGCCATCTCCGGGACGATGACGGGATTGCCGGCTGGAGTTACATTGGCGCTGGTGGCTGTCACCAGCAGCCCGGAGGGCGGAGCCACTTTGAGCAACTGCTCCTGAACGGCGAACCGGGCTCCTTCGCGGAATCTCAGGCTGGCTTCTTCGGTCATATGGGTCTGACGGGCCACGGCCTGAAAGTGGGAAATAGCCAGGACGACGGCCATCAACATCGCGATGACCATCATAACGGCGATGAGCGCACTTGCGCGTGTGTGTTTCCTGGTGCCTCTAGTCATATGGGCACCCCCTGTTCTAGTAGTTTGAGACTATCAACCTAACAGGTCAATATTAATATCGGCTGTAACGAGCGACACAAAACTTGCTTATTTAGAAATTTTTCCATGACTTTTGTCACAGTATGCACATTTTGCAGTGGGAGGGGGCGAACCGGGCGCCGAAGCGCCTGCCCATGAAACGCTTCCTTTTGCTCGCCGCCCTGAGCCTATCCGCCTGGGCCAAACCGATCGTGATCGCCCATCGCGGGGCCAGCGGTTATCTGCCGGAACACACTCTGGAGGGTTATGAACTGGCGGTCCGCCAGGGTGCCGACTACATCGAGCCGGATCTGGTGCCCACCAAAGACGGCCACCTGGTAGCCCGTCATGAGAACGACATCAGCGAGACCACCGACGTGGCCAGCCGCCCGGAATTTGCCCGGCGCAAAACCACCAAGACGGTGGACGGCCGCTCGATCACCGGCTGGTTTACCGAAGACTTCACCCTGGCCGAACTCAAGAGGCTGCGCGCCCGCGGTCGCAACCGGGCCAGCCGGGCCTACGATGGGCGTTTTCAGATCGCTACCTTCGAGGAAGTCTTGCGGGCCGTGCGCGGCTGGGAAAAACAGTATCAGCGCACCATCGGGGTCTATCCCGAGACCAAACATCCCAGTTATTTTCGGCGCCTCGGCCATCCCATCGAGGAGCCCATGCTGGCGATTCTTTCTCGCTTTGGCTACCACGGCGCCGAGGCCCCGGTCTTCATCCAATCCTTTGAGGTCGGCAACCTGCAGCGGCTCAAGCAGTTGACGGAAATCCCCCTGGTGCAACTGGTGGACGAGGCCGGCGCTCCCCAAGATTGGGTGGAAGCCGGTCGTAAGGAAACCTACGCCGACATGGTGCGTCCCGCCGGCCTGGCCGAAGTGGCCGCCTACGCGCAGGCCGTTTCCCCTTACAAGCTGATGCTCATTCGCCGCCATGCCGACGGCAGCCTGGGCGCCAATACGGGTTTGATCGAGGCGGCCCACGCGGCCGGCTTGAAAGTGCACAGCTGGACTTTCCGGGCGGAAAACCAGTTTTTACCGCCGGCCTTACGCACGAACGACGACCCTGAAGCCAACGGCCATCTCAGCCAGGAAGTCCGCGCCTATTTTGAAGCCGGACTGGACGGAGTCTTTTCCAACATGCCGGATCAAGCCGTTACGGCGCGGGATCATTTGTAACCAACAGGCAGCTCCCGTCGTTTCAAGGCTACCTCAGGGAGCACCTGATAGGGGAGCTGGGAAAAGCTTGATCAGAGCGGCTCGGGCCGCCTCCAGGGACTGGCTGGTGAGCGGCAGGTTCAGGTTGACGCCCAACAATTGAGCCATACCGGCGCTGGCTCCCCGAACATCGGCCAGCACCATTTTGGAGAGGGGAAAGCTGGAAGCAAGGCCGCCCGGAATCGCTTCGACCAGCAGCAGGTTGAGCGCCAGCGGATGTTGTCCGCCCAGGCGCAGCAGGCCAAAATTAAAGGGAATGCGGGACGGGGCGGGATAACTTTCCTGCAAGGCGGAATCAGACACTTCGACTTCATCGCATTCAACAAAAGTGGGCTGGATATTGGCTTGTTCCCAAAAGCTATGCTGCAAAATCCGGGCGGTCGCTTCTTCCTGGCTGAGGGCGCAACCATTGCCGGCATTGCGCACCCGGCGCAGCTTGATGGGCAAAACCAGCTTCTGACCTCCCGCGGAGCGCACCATCGGTTGGGCGGCGGGCTGAAAACTGGGCCCGGCCAGGGCGGTGAGCACCAGGGCCAGGTCGGCTTCCTCCAGACGCAATCCTTGCGAAGCCCGGGTCAAAAGCCGTTCGAACGAACCGCTGCCGGGCTTCACGCCCCAGGCGACGCCCAAAGCCAGGGCCAGCTGCTTGACCCGGCCGTGAGCCGCATAGTCTTCGGCCAACAAGGTCAGCCGCGGACCGGGCCAGTTCAGGTAGGCCTGGAACTGCTCGGGTTTATTGTGCACCGGCAAGTGCTGCAGGACACACAAATTATAACCGCCCGCGGCATAGCCGGGCAGTTTGGTCAGACCCGCGCAACTGGGTTTGCGGGCGCCGCCGGGGTTGGGGTAAGCCGCCTCCACCGCCGCCTGGGAAACCTGCACTTCACTTAGATGAGCCCGCAGCCCGAGGCCGGCTTGAGCCCAGACGGCCGCCGCTTCCTCCACCCATTCCTGGGCCTGCGGCAGGCTCTGGCGCGCCGCCGTATCCGGGCCCCGCAGCAAAAGCAGTTGAAACTCGATCGTTCGCTGCAGCGGGCGGGCCGGCGCCAGCCACTGGCGGCGAGCCTGGCGAGTCACTTCGTCCAGGGGCGCATCCTCGGCCAAACCAGTCAGTTCCAGAGCGCGCCGACGCGCCCGGCGCACCTCGTCACTGCTCAGGCGGTTGCCTTCTCCCCCGCTCATCAACTGATCGGCTCCGGGCACCTCGGTCAGGCCCAGCAGGCGTCCCAGCGCCTGGGCCGCCGATAGGGCCGTGATGCCGTCGCGCACGATGGCCAGGCGCTGCTCGGGAAAGGCAAAACACGACCATGGCACGGGCACCGCCCGGATCATAGGCAAATGCAGGCAATGGGGCGCGTAGCGCAGCAAGGGCAGCAGCGGCTCGACATCGGGAGTGATCGCCTGCTCCCATCCCTCTTCGCCCAGGTCTTCGCGCTGCAGCGGACAGCAACCGGCCAGTTCCAGGGAAAGGCCCGCCTGCAACCAGATCAAATTGATCCGTTCCAGCAACTGGCGAATTTGTTCCAAACTTCGCTGGCTGTGAAATTCATCCGGCGTCACCACCGGATAGACCCAGACCGGCACACTCACCAAAGGCAACGGCACGGGCTGGCCTTGCAGCAAAAAAGCCTGCCAGCGCAGCCACTGAATCTGGGGTTCCGCAAACGGCAAATCGCTGCCGGGTTCCAGGCCCAAGAGCTGGGCCAGGGCGCGGGCAATATCCTGGTCGCGGCTGCGATCGGAAATCAGGCAGCAGCGCCCGCACGAGGTCAGCACGGGCAGTTCTTCCGGCAGGCGCGGCACCACCCCCAGATGGATCCATTCGTAATCGTGGTCAAGATCGGCTGCGAAAGGACAGCGTTGGGCAAAAGAAACCGAGCGATTGCACTCGGCCGGCTCGATCAATTGAAAGACAATTTGGGGGGCCGCGAAGAGCTCGTTCAGGCGTTCGATCAAGCTCTCGATCTGTGGCCATTGACGCACTGACGAGCGATAGCGAGTCACGAACAACTGTACATTCAGCGGCTTGCGATTGGCGGGATTGGTCGGCGTCCGTTTTCTCTGCGCGTCCAGCCGGGCGGCCCGGGCTTCGGCCCATAAATCCTGGGCCAGAGCCAGACGATAAGCGTTCTGGCGAGGATTGTAATCCTTACCTTTGACCGTGGGAATGCGGCGCACCGCATCCATTTCACCCATTTCCGTGCGCTTGCGCATCCTGCCCCTTTGGACCCACCCGGTCGGCTCCCTCCCTACCAGGGTTTTGCTGCGGGGATTGCAAAGGGGCGGCCAACACCTGAAACGGAGCGTTCCATGTCGGCTGACTCTCAAGCGCAACTGGCTCAATTACAAGAAGAAAATGCCAACCTCAAGGCCCAATTAGGCGAACCGGATCTAAAAGCTTTCGAGCAGATCAAAGAATTACGCTCCACCAACAAGCGTCTGACCGAAGAAGTCAAACGTCTGACCGGCGAAGGCGTGCAGTTAGCCTTTAAAAATCGCCAGTTGGATCAGCAACTGAAGAAACTGCAACAGGAAATGGCCGAAACGCTGGAGCGCGCCAGTCAAGAAAAGCAAAAACTGGAAGCCGAACTCTCCGACGCTCTGGCTCGCGGCCAGCGTCTTGACCACTCGGTGGAAGAGCTCCAGGGCGAACTGACCCAGAGCCGCGAGCGGGTGGTCAGCCACGAAGCCGAGTTGGAGCGCCAGAAGGACGAACTGGCACGGCGCCAGCAAAACATGAGCGAGTTGCAAGAAGAGCTGACCACTCGCGAAGGGCGCA
The DNA here is from genome assembly GCA_019637395.1 of Vulcanimicrobiota bacterium. Classification (GTDB taxonomy): domain Bacteria; phylum Vulcanimicrobiota; class Xenobia; order Xenobiales; family JADMJV01; genus JADMJV01. The sequence goes on along the minus strand of JAHBVR010000004.1, from coordinate 56,055 downwards.
TCGCCAAGCTCGAGCAACTGGTTCACGACTTCAAAGAGCAGTTTCTCAGCGGCGACGACTTTACGGCCGTGCCCACCAGCACCGCTCCCGGCAGCGCCTACGAAATCCTCATGTCCCACCTGGACTTAGCCCTGGGAATTCCGGGTCGCACGCTGGTCGACCAGGTCTATGAGTTGATGGAACTGCCCCACGCCAGTTCGGACATCCAGAAGCTGGAAGAACTGTTCGATACGCTACAGGACACCGGCGGCCAGCTCTTCAGCGAAGAGCAAGACCAGGCCAGCCTCAAGAGCGCTCTGGCTCAAGCCTGGGAACAGGTGTCCGGCGACGCTCCGCCAGCCAGGCCGGCGGATCCCGCCCCGACGCCGGATCTGTCCTCGCGGTTGGAGGCGGATTCCGAGCTGGCCTCCACCATGGGCAGCCTCGGCCTGAGCCTTGAAGATGAGCTATCGCAAACCCACGAGGAACCCATCGCTGAGGAAGCGGTCGTCGAGGAGCCCATCGCTGAGGAAGCGGTCGACGAAGAGCCCGTGGCCGAAGAGCCCATCGCCGAGGAGCCGGCCGTCGAGGAGCCCGTGGCTGAAGAGCCCACCGCCGAGGAGCCGGTCGCCGAGGAGCCCGTGGCTGAAGAGCCCATCGCCGAGGAACCGGTCGCCGAGGAGCCCGTGGCTGAAGAGCCCATCGCCGAGGAACCGGCGCTCGAAGAACTGGTGGTCGAAGCAGGCGCGGATTGGTCCCCGGCCGCGGCCAAAGCCAAGTTCGACCAGATCAGCGAAGGCCTTCAACTGGTCAGCAGCCAGCCCGATCTGGCCGGCGAAGTGCTGGAGCAGGCGCTGGAAGTTGAAACCTGGGTGGAAAACGAAGCCAAGGCCAACCTGGCCCTGGCCCGCCTCAAGGCCGGCCAAGAAGACATCGTACCCTACCTGACCGAAGCCCTTCCCGGCGTGGAGATGGTCTATCTTTTCGAAATCCTGTCTTCGGCCGAGTCTACCGCCACGGGCAATGCCCCCGACCGCCTGGCCCTGTTTTATCAGTTCGGTAGCTCCCCGCGGGCCGAAGTGCAAAAGCAAGAACTTGCCATCGGCATGGGCAAGCGAGGCCTCAACCGCGATTTCGTCTCGCATCTGGGCAACGAGGAGGAAGAGGAAGTCGTCACCTTCCTGCGCGACAACCTGCTACCCAAAGCAGGCCTGAAGCTACCGATCCCCTCGGAGCAATTCGAGCAGAGACTGGAGAACACCGGCCCGGCCGCTTTCGTGGGCACCCTGCGCCAGGCCTTGAGAGCGGTGGACTATACCCTCTTTGACTTCCCCGAACTCAAGGTGCTGACTTACGATGGCGATGATCTGTTCCTGGTCGACGCCAGCGCGGAGCCGGAACTAACCCTGATCTTCCACCGCGATATCGAAGGAATGCCGCCTGAAGAACTGTGCTTCCTGGTCTTCCGCCACCTGGTCAGGATGTATCGCGGCCACAGCCAGCTGGCCCATCAATCCAGCGCCCTCAATGACGCTCAGCGCCTGCAGTTGGCCCAGGCGGCCGTGGAACTTTACCTGGAGGAAGGTTCCGTGCCTCACCCCAGCCTGATGGATCGGCTCCAGGCCCTGAACCACCAGGCTCCCGAATTCGAAGACGAGTGCCGCACGCTCTTATTGCACTGGTATCAGGCCACCGACTGGGTGGGCTTCCTTTACGCCCGTGAATTCGCTTTCCGCGACGAGGTATTCCTCAAGCGCCTCGATCCCGTGGCCGACCACGCCGCCGCCCGCCTGGTCGGCATCACGGCCGCAACCTACGGCTGCTTGCGGGAAGAACTCCTCTTCCAACCGGAGTTGCTGGAAGAAGTCCAGGAAGGCCTCAACGATCTGTTCGAACACGGTACCGGCATCACCGCCGCGCGCATGCGCATCCAGCGGATGTGGAACGAGTTCTTGCTGGAAGACTAGCGCTCCGGGTGGTGGATATCTAGCGAACGCCTCTCATTCAGGCTGCCAGGCGCTGCAGGAACCGGATGACCTTCTCGCGCTCGCTGTCGCAGCGGAATTCGAAGCGGACGCCGACCACCATGGAGCGGTCCAGGGGACGTTTCCAGACGGGACGCGCCATCACTTTCGTATGGGCATCCAATTCCATCATGAAAACCTCGGGACAGGGCTGGGTGAGCACGAGGCGGGCACCGCTGGGGCTTACGTTAAGGGCAACGCCCAGTCGGCGATGCTGAAAGGGGTCGACCGCGGTTACGCTGACCGCGCGATTGATGCGGCGGGTGCGGCGGCGGTTCTGAAGGTCCAGTTCGAGAGTGCTCATCTGCTGCTGTCTCCTTGCTCGGGTATCTGAGATCAGCTTAGCCGAGGGTGGTCATCAATAGGTCGTCTGAGGAGGCAAAAGATTGCCAGGTTGTTAATTTCTCAGATGAATCAGAGCCGGGTCAGGGCTGCTAGCCGTCAGCTTACGCAATGATCGTCTTTCTTGTGGAAGGCGGAGGAATCATTTGCGAGCCCGGCAAAAGTTTTGACGATGCGCGCCTGGGTGGTGAGTGCCGGGGTTTTGACGGTGGGGTTGGCGGCTCCTCTGGAGCTGCCCGATGTGATCGTGACGCACTTGAGCCGGACCGATAAGACGGTCACGGTCCACTTGCAGAACCAGGGGCCGGGGTCAGGCAAGGGCTCGGTTCGCTTGCTGGTTGCGCGCCAAGGCGCGCGGGAGGGCCCGGTGCAGGTCAACGTGCCGGCGCCGAAGAGGGTGTTTGAGGTGACCAGCAGCCCTCCCATTCCGCTGCGGAGTCTGGGGGTGCCGGCGGACTGGAGTTCGCAGATGCTGCAGGTGGAGATTCAGGCCGACGGCCAGGCGCGCTCGAGCAACAAGACCTTTTACGAACAGTTGGAGCGCTCGTCGGGGGTGATGCACAATGATAGCGGGCCCTATAACGAAGAGCATCCGGATCTTCCCGACCTGGTGATCGAGCGGGTTTTTTATGATGGGCCAAGTTACCTGAAGGTGGTTTACGCCAACCGGGGGCGAGGACGAACGGGCGCGGATTTCTTGATCTCGAGCCGTTGCGGCCAGCGCAAGTTCGGCGGGAATTACTACTACCGCTATCGAGTGCCCCCGGCGGGACAGAGTCGCACCACCGGCGGTTTGAGCATCGGACGGTTGGGGTTGAAGCCGGGGGACAAGGCGCAGCTCGAGATGACCATCGATCCCGAGGGACGCGTGCGCGAGACGAATTCCCAAAACAATACCTGGACAGGCCTGGTGGAATTGCGCTGAGGCGGCCTGATTACGGGGACTGGCGGGCGATCTCCCTCCAGGCGCTGACCAGTTCTTCCGGATTCCTGGCCTGCAAGCCCTCGGGGAAGTGGCGCTCCAGGCCCTGGTAACGCTGACGAAACTTTCGATTGGTCCCGCGTAAAGCTGCTTCCGGATCGAGGCCGTGCTGGTGGGCCAGGCTGACCAGTGCAAAAAGCACATCACCCAACTCCGCTTCACTCGGCTGGGCGCGAAACTCTTCCAGCTCTTCTTGCAGCTTGGCCCAGGCCGCCTCCGCGTCGGGATAAGCAAAACCGTTGCGCGCTGCTCGCTCCTGCAGCAGCGCCGCCTGAGGTAGGGAAGGCAGGCCGGGACTGACCCCGTCCAGCGCCGAGGTCTGAGGCTTTTCGCGTTTTTTGATCTGGTCCCATTGTTGCAGGACGGCGGCCGGGGTGTCCAGGTCCCCGTTGCGTTCAAAGACGTGGGGGTGGCGGCGCACCATCTTGGCCACGATGCCCCGGCACACGTCCTCCACGTCAAAGGCGCCGCGCTCGCGCGCCAGTTGCGCGTGCAGCACCACCTGGAAAGCCAGATCGCCTAATTCCTCCACCATCTTGGGATCGTCATCGAGCTCCAGAGCCTCCACACACTCGTAGGCTTCCTCGATCATGAAAGGGGTGAGCGTTTGATGAGTCTGCTGGCGGTCCCAGGGGCATCCATCGGGGGCGCGCAGGGCGGCCACCACCTCAACCAGTTGTTGAAAGGGAGAAAGACTTTGAAATTCGGGGCTGCTCGGATGCATGGCGGCGGCTTCGCCTCCTCATAGGAACCCCCTACCAGGGGCACGAAGCCGGCCGCGATCTACGCGAGGAGAATTTAAATTGTATGAGTGAGATTGTAGCTATCGCCGCCCGCCAAATCCTGGATTCACGCGGCAACCCCACCGTTGAGGTAGAAGTTGAACTGGAATCCGGCGCCACCGGACGGGCAGCCGTCCCCTCTGGAGCTTCCACCGGCACTCACGAAGCCGTGGAACTGCGCGATGACAACGCCGCCGTCTACGGCGGCAAAAGCGTGCTCAAGGCGGTCGACAACGTCGAGCAGCTGATCGGGCCCGAACTGGAAGGCATGCTGGCGGTGGACCAGCTGGCCATCGACCAGGCCATGATCGACCTGGACGGCACCGAGAATAAGTCCAAGCTAGGTGCCAACGCCATTCTGGCGGTTTCCCTGGCGGTGGCCCGGGCCGCCGCCGACGACGTGGGCCTGCCTCTCTTCGCCTATCTGGGCGGACCGTTCGCGCATTTGCTGCCGGTGCCCATGATGAACATCGTCAACGGCGGCCAGCACGCCGACAACACCGTGGACATCCAGGAGTTCATGATCATGCCGGCGGGTCTGGGCAGCTTCAGCGACGGTCTGCGCTGCGGGGCCGAGATCTTTCACGCGCTCAAGTCGGTGCTGAAAAAGCGCGGCCTGGCCACCGGCGTGGGCGACGAAGGCGGTTTTGCCCCCGACCTCAAATCCAATGAGGAAGCTCTGGAACTGATCATGCAGGCCATCGAGAAGGCCGGCTACAAAGCCGGCAAACACGTCTTCCTGGCTCTCGACGTGGCCGCTTCCGAGTTCTATAAAGACGGCAAATACGTCTTCGCCAAGTCCAAGGCCCCAGACCGCGATGCCGCCGGCATGGTCGAAATGTATAAAGATTGGACCAGCAAATTCCCCATCATTTCGATTGAGGACGGCCTTTCCGAAGACGATTGGGATGGTTGGGCACAGCTCTCGAGCGCTCTGGGCAAGAACGTGCAGTTGGTGGGCGACGACCTTTTCGTCACCAACCCCAAGCGGCTGCAGCGGGGCATCGATCAGGGCGTGGGCAACTCGATCCTGGTCAAGGTCAACCAGATCGGGAGCCTGAGCGAGACTCTGCGTTGCATCGACCTGGCCAAGCGCAACGGTTATACTTCGGTGATTTCCCACCGCTCGGGCGAAACCGAAGACCCCTTCATCGCCGATCTGGCGGTGGCCACCAACGCGGGGCAAATCAAGACCGGTTCGCTGTGCCGCTCGGAGCGCGTGGCCAAGTACAATCAGTTGCTGCGTATCGAAGAGCAGCTCGGTTCCCAGGCCAGGTATGCCGGCATGTCAGTGGTCAAGAAGGCCTGAACTCAAACTCTGGAGGGCTTCGTCCCAGCGCGTCTCGCGGGCAAAACGCAGGCGGGCATAGATCTGATCGATAAACGGTCCGTTGGATTGATCGGGAAGGTAGGCGGAGAGTCCGCCCGTTTCTTGAGAAGAGCGGCACAGTTGAGAAACCAGCAAGCCGACCTGTCCGGCTTGCCGGCGCAGATCTTCAGGCAACTGCCGGTCGTTTTGCCAGGCTCGGCACAATCCGGCCAGATCGATTTGATCGACCAGCGGCCGGTCCTGGGCGTGTGGCCACAGGTCCGGCTGCTGTTGGATGTGCTGGCGCAAACGCGGAGCAGACCCGGGGGCATCCAGGATCCGGCCGGCCAGTTCGTCCAGCGAGCTTTGCAGTTGCGGCCAGCGGCGTAAATCGATGGAAGCGACCGCCGGAGCGCGTTCTGACAGCCCTTCAGAAGCTTGCACCAGTTGTGCGGCTGCCTGCGAGCCACCAGCCAGATTCGGGAGCTGCTGGAGCCAGGTCGCTAACGGCAGTCCCAGCCCGCGCAGTTCGGACTGGGAAGCAACCAGATGATCGCTGACGGTGTGGAGCTGGCTGGCGACCTCCGCCTGAGCCATCAGGCAGGTATTGAAAACCACCAGATCCGGACGGCGCGGCAGTTCTCCCAGCCCCTTCTCCAGATCGGGCAGCGAAATCATGCGGCGGCGCTGTGAATCGGTTACGGCACCGGCGAAACCGGCTCCGTGCCCGCCCAGGACGATGGCATAGTGCTCAGCCGGATATTTCTCCATCCCCCAGCCTAAAAAGCGCTGGAGCTCTTCCGGCTCGGTCATATCAGCCGGCCGTCTCTCTCCCAGCGGTCGCGGCTGGACGACCTGGTGAAGTTGGTAGCGCTGCACGCTGCCCTGAGAGCCCATCTGAGCCACCACGCGCACATCCTGCGGGGTGCCCTGCCGGGTGATTTCCTCGAGGCTTTGGGTGACCGCCTTTTCCAAATCATGGCTGGCGCTGGTATAGATGAGAACAGTCCAGGAATTGGCTCTAGCGGCGTCCATAAAGCCGCTTTTTCGCCTTCAGAGGTTGCCAGCCTGCCGTACGAGAAATAACGCCGACCGTAGGAGGTTGGAAGAAATGCTCAGTAAGTGGTCTGGAAAACTGGTTGCCTGCCTGGTGGGATGCTTGCTCTTGGGAGGAGCCCCGGCCAGAGCCGACGAGAAACCGGATTCGACCGGACCAGCCAAGATCAGTCTGGCAAGCAATCTGGGCACACTGAATCTACCAGCAGGTTATGTCTATTTTGGCGAAGCCAAGACCAAGGAACAGATGGAGCGCGGCGGCAGCAGTCCCGAGGACGCTATCGGGCTGGTCGTTCCCGCCGGCAAAGAGGGAAATTTCGCGGTGCTCTTGCGCTATGAAAAGACCGGCTACGTCGAAGATAAGGACGCGGGCAAAATCGATCCCAAAGCGATCTTGGAAAGCTATCAGGAGGGCACCGAAGCCCGCAATGAGGATCGCAAAGCCAAAGGCCTGGAGGCCTTCCACGTAACCGGTTGGGAACAGGAACCGAAATACGACGCGAAGACCCATGTGGTGACCTGGAGCCTGCAGGCTAAGGACGATAAAGGCGAGCAGTTCGTCAACTACAACACCCGCGTGCTCACCCGCAAGGGGGTTCTCTCGATCAACCTGATCTGTGACAACGCGGACCTGCCCGCCTGCCGTCCCAAAGCGCAGGAGCTAACCGCCAAGGTTGCCTTCAATCCAGGCGAGCGTTATGAAGACTACCAGCAGGGGGACAAGATTTCCGCCGGCGGATTGGTGGCTTTGATCGCCGGCGGCACACTGCTGGCCAAGAAAACCGGTCTGATCGCCTTCCTCTACGTCATGGCCAAGCCGCTGCTGCTCTTTGTCAAAGCCCTGGGCGCCAAAGCTCTGGCTTTGCTGGCGCTGCCTTTCCTCGCCCTGAAGAACATGATCGCCGGCAAGAAAAAGTCAACTGAAGAGGCTTAAAATCCTCAGGCGAGCACGCTCCTGTTCGGCCACTCCCTCGAGCAAACGGTCGCGCTGCCAATCCGGCAGTTGTAGTTCGGCCGCGATCTGCATTAAAACCTCCAGCTCGATCGGGTCGATTTCTCCATCGGCCCAACTGACTTTGCAGGCATCCCGAAACAGGCAGGCAGCTACCTGGGGAGCGCGCAGCGGGACCAGCAGGCCGGGCCAGTCCGGTGCTTCCGCGTCGCAGTGAGCAAAGGCTTGCTGGCGCACCGCTTCCTCGGCCAGAGCATAAGCCGTGGCCGCGGCCGCGTTGCGCTCGCTGACCGAGACTTCATGAATGCCCGCCACTCGCAGCAGGACCGCCAGATAGCGCGGTAGATCGCAGTTGAGCACGGCCTCGGCGGCCACTCCATAGTCTTGTTGCACCTGGAATGAGAGCGACATAGATCAGGTCCTTTCCATGACCAGGATGGCCAGGTCGTCACCCAGGCGACCCTGGCAGAAACGGCGCACGTCTGATTCGATTTGGGCCAGGGCTTCTTCCAGGGGAAGTTTGCGGGTGGCCTGCAAGCTGGCGGTGAGGCGTTCCATCCCATAGTCCTCACCATGAGGGTCGCGTGCCTCGAGTACTCCGTCACTATACATCAACAGGCGCTCGCCTCCGGCGATGGGAGTTTGCTTCTCCCCCCATTCGCTTTCCTCCAGCACTCCCAAAGGAATCCCGGTGCCCTCCAGCGGTTCTACTCGACCGTCGGCGCGCAACAGTAGCCCAGCCGGATGACCGGCGTTGGCAAAGTAGAGGCGCTCTTCTTCCTCATCGTAGACCGCGTAGAACATGGTAACGAAAGTCGATTGTTGTTGATTCCACTGGATCAAACGCTGGTTGAGCTTGCGCAGCACGAAGGAAGGCGAGGGGCTCTTCTTGCCCCACTCGAACATGAAGCCCATGACCAGGGCCATGAGCAGCGAGGCCGAGATGCCTTTGCCCATCACGTCGCCCAGGCAGAAAACCACGTATTTCTGGCCGAAAGGCCGGAAATAGTAGAAATCCCCGCCCACCTCCAGGGTCTGGTTGACCTTGCCGCGCAAGGCCACCTTGCCCAGTTCGAAGCGGTTCTGCATGAGCGCCAGTTGCAGGCGCCGGGCCAGTTCCAGGTCGCCGGCCAGACGCGCCTGGAGCCGTTTGATGGTGCCGTAACGGTCCAGCGTAACCAGTCCGAAACCGCAAAGCAGTACCCATTCCACCACCTGGCCCAGAGTGTTGAGGAAAATGTGCCGGTTGTCGATGCCGTTGCAAAACAGGCCGCCCAAACAATAAGCGGCCGCCGCCAGGGGGATGACCAGCAGGCCGCGGTTGCGGAAGAGAGCGGCCGCCAACAAGACCGGCAGCAGAAAGACATCCACCGAGAGGACGTGGCCGTAAAGGCTGCGCACCAGAAAGGCCAGAACCAGCAGCCCGGCGATGGCCATCTTCCAGAAGGGAGCGCTGCGGTGAGAAGGTCGAAAGACGACCAGGCGGTCGAGCAAACGGTCTAAATAGATCACCACAGCCCGATAGGCCTGCCCAATGGTGCTTTGCATCGGACCCCCAGTTCAAGGTTCCAGGAGGGGAAGCCCCACCTAGGTCCCCCCCGTTCAACCTCTACCCCTGCGGCGCCTTCCCTACTCGCAGGGGCAAATGGGCTATGCTCAGAAGCCACGGCCATGTCTACCGGTCATCGTTTGTTGCGGCTGACGGCCGTGGCCGCCTGCAGTTTCGCTCTCGGCTACGGGTTCTGCGCGCAAAGAATGCGCACCGACCGCGAGGTGGCCGCTCGGGTCAACGGGGAAGCTATTCCCGCCGCCGAGTTGCGCAGCGAGCTGCTCAAACGTTTCGGCCCCGACGTCTTGCGCGACCTGGTCCACCAGCGCCTGATCATGCAGGAAGCCGTCAGGCGCAACATCAAGAGCGATACCGCCTTGATCGACAAGCGCCTGAAAGAAATGAAGGCCCAGCCCGAGGTCCAGGCCATGCTCAAGAGCGGGCAGTTGGAGGAAGCCGATCTGCGCCGCAACCTGACGACCATGGGGCCGCTCGACGCGCTGGTAAAGAGCCAATTGACTCTGGAAGAAGAAAATCAGTTCTTCAAGCAACACCGCAGCGAATTAGAAAGTGTCAGAGTGCAGCAAATCTTGCTGCTCGACAAAGCGGAAGCCGACAAGGTACACGCCGAAGCTACGAAAGCCGGTGCTGATTTCGCCGCACTGGCCAAGAAATACAGCCTCGACACGCGAACCAAATCGCAAGGCGGCCTGCTGGGTGAAGTGCATCGGGGCGAACTGATGCCCGAACTGGCGGAAGCTCTCTTCACCATGAAACCGGGCCAGATCAGCGAGCCAATCGAGAGCGAGGACGGCATCCACATCTTCCGCGTGGTCTCGAGCAAGACGGGTCTGGACGAACTCCGTCCCCAAATCGAGGAACGCCTCACCGCCGCCCGCCGCGGCGATTTCGTTGAAGAACTCCGCGCCTCCGCCAAAATCGAAACCCTCTCCCCTTACCGCCTCCCTGCCTCCATCAGTCCTACCGACGACGAACATTGAGCGCTTTAGCTTCTTTTCAGACCGCCCTTGTATTTTGAACGCATAAATCCGCTGGGGGCGAGAAGGTGGCGTGCGTGAGCACCAGTGATTCTACAAAAGACGAAGATCAGGCCCTGGATTTCCTGGAGCAATGGCTTTCAGCGGCCGCTCCGGAAACCCCCAAGCCGGTAATTGAGGCGCCGCGTAGCCTGGACCCCGGCTTGCGAGCCATTGAACGGCTGGTTACCCAGCATAAGGAACTCTTTCGGCGACACGCCCAGAGCAAGAAATGATCTAATATGCGCGCCAGTCGGCGGGTGCTGCCTGGGCACCCCGCCGGCTCGACACGCTTTAATCATTTCAATATCTTGAAACAAATAAAATAAAAAGGACATTATTGAAACACTTTGGCAACGCAGTTTACAGGTTGGAAACAGAGTTTGCAGAAATTTAAGGTCCTGGGCCGCCGAACGGGCCTTGTGAATTGGTAGACTTGAAACAAATCACCTCGTCAAGAGGTCCTGGAGGCAGATACAGTGGCAATTAGCGGCAACTTTAGCGCAAGTTTCGGACTCAACACCAGCTTCGGCTCTCCCTTTCTGGGCGGCGGTTTCCCCGCCTTCGGCCCGGGTCAATCTCTCTTCGGAGGACGTGGATTTGACGGCTTTTCCGCCTCGCCGGGAGCCTTTGAAAACTTCGGCGGCCCGCTGGGCGGTCTGGGCGGCGGCCTGGGCAACCCGATGATGGGCCTGGGCGGCTTTGGTGGCGCCAATCCCCAGCAACTGCAGGGCGCTATGTTCGCTCTCGGACGCATGATGGGAGCCCTGGCGGCCCAGGGTCAGCGCGGGGCCGGTTTCAACGGCGGCGGCTTCCCCGGCGGACCGGGCGGCTTTCCCGGCGGACCGGGCGGCTTTCCCGGTGGACCCGGAGGTTTTCCCGGCGGACCTGGCGGTTTCCCCGGCGGCTTCCCAGGAATGGGCGGGCCCGGCGCGATGGGTCCAATGGGCCCGATGGGTCCCGGCGGCCAGCAAGGCGGCACTATCGAACTGACCAAAGGCCAAAGCTTTACGACTCCGGGCGGTGCCACCATTAACTGGCAGGGCGATGAAGTCAAGGTCAAGGAACCGGGTGGCAATGCCCAGGGCGTAAACGGCGCCGGGCGTGGATTCGGCGCTCAGAACGGCCAGTTTAATCAGGCGGCCGCCTTCTCAGGGCCGGGTTTCAACGCCGCCATCGCCATCTCCAGCAACATGGGCGGTGGCCTGGCCGGTGGCTGCGGCTGCCACCAGGCCGGACAAAACGGCAAACCCAAGGAATGGCGCGTCTGGGGTGACCCGCACATCGACCACCCCAACGGCTCCAAGAGCGACTTCGACAAAAAGAACGCCATTTTCACCCTCAACGACGGTACCCAGGTGATGATGGGCGCCGACAATCCCAAGGGCGTAGTTCAAAAAGTGCAAATCATTCTGCCCGGCGGCCGCCCCAATTTCCAGGCCAACGGCGGCTATGATCCGGCGCAGACCTCGGTAATGAAAGACGACGGCACCGGCCGATTCCAGAACCTGGGCACGGCTGACAAGTTCATGGGCGGCGGCTTCGGGGGCGGTTTCCCTGGAGTAGGCGGCGGCTTCCCCGGAATGGGCGGCTTCGGCTTCTAATCCGGTGCTTTGTCTTCACTGTGGTCACGACGAACAAAGCCTCGGGCCTGCCTGCGCGGATTGCGGCTCCTATGTCGGTTACGTTGCGGATGGCCGTGGCTATCTGCCCCAGTTGAAAGTCCTGGAAGTCGGATTGGCCGAAGGAACCATTTCACCCGAAGAAGCGGAAAAGCGTCTGGAGCGGGCGAGTGGAGCCTTGGAAACCCTGGTCCACTTCATGGATGAATGCGGCCAGGGTCTGATGACTCTGGACTGGGACGATGTGCAACAGGGAACTCTGGGCGGCTTTATGATGCCGATTCGGGAAGCCTTTGAAAACCTGCGGGGTCTGGTCGATCAACTCGACCCGGCGGGCAACTGGGGCGATGAAACCTGGACCGCCCTCAACGAAGCGCAAACCCAGGTGCAGATGGGCAGCGAAGGCATGGCCGTGCTGACGCAAACCCTGGCTTCTGTGGCCGTGGAAAAAGGAGTAGACCTGGAGAAAGTTTTCGCGCCCCCCGAGGGCGAGGAAGCTGGAGCCAACTCCGCGGCCGAGTAGCTCGGTTCAATAAAAGAGGGTGATGCGCTCGGCGCATCGCCCTCTTTTGCTTTTAGCCTTTGGGGGCCGGCGGTTTTTCACTTCCCTGATTGGAAAGTCCCAGTAAGAAGAGCAGGGACAAGACCGCTAAAACAGCTTGCTGATTGGTTTCGGCCGGGGTCGCGATAATCGCGGCCAGAGTGGCGAGAAGGCCGAGTTCCCAAAAAACCCAGTGGGCTCGGCCGGGGTCACGACTGATGGGGGCGCTCAGCACGCCGGATGACTCGGTATCCATGCTGGTTAGAATACCAAATGAATTTTGGAATGACTGTAGTGTATTTCACATACTCTGTTTAGCCTAGCGGGCAAGGGACCGGGCTACCGGAAGCGAACCGCCGGCCATGCGCAAGACATTGACGACTCTTCTTAGCCTGTTGGCCCTGACCGCCACGGTCCCGGCCCGCCCCCGCCTGGACGCAGCTTCTCCCCACTGGCACGGGGAACTCAAGCCCGGTGGTCAGATCGGCTATTCGGTGCGGGCTGTCAATCGCTCCAAAGAAATCAGCCGGGGAGTGCTCTGCTCGATTTACTTGCAGGGGAAGAAAATCGGCCAGGTCTTTTCCACAGCCGATCTACCCGCTCAGGGAGAGGTCCTGCTCGAGGGCAGTTGCTCGCTGCCGGCCGACCTGGCGGCCGAACTCCAAGAGCGCAGTCCGGAGCAGGTCCTGACCATGCAACTCCAACCCTACCGCGTCCCCGATTTGTCCCCGGCCGATATCGCGGTTGAACAAAGCAGCGAGGGCCTGCGCTGGACAGTAACGGTAGTCAACAAAGGAACCGCCCCGGCTCCTTCGGTTCCCTATCAACTGTTTTGGGACGGCAAAGCCATTGCCCAGAAAAAGGTACTGGAGGCGGTGCAGGCGGGCGACAGCTACCAATTCATCTATCAGGACAAACGACCCGTGGAAGGGGGCAAGCACAGGCTGAGCTGCTGGGTCGACCCCACCGGCGAATTGGAAGACGCCGACACCAGCAACAACCAGTATCAATTGGAATGGCAGGCCCACGCCAGCAAAGCCGACGTGAGCGCGCGCGGCCTGTCCATCGAGCCAGAGAACGCGGTGGTAGGCAGCCCGGTGCGAGTCCTTTTCGCGCTCACCAATACCAGCGACGTGGAGCTGCTCAAGCTCCCTGTGGTACTGAAAGTGAACGACAAAGTGGAAGCCGAGAAAAAATTCTTTCAGTCCCTGCCCCCCGGGGGCGAGGCGGAATTGACCTTGACCTGGGTTCCCACCCAGGCTGGGGAACAGCGACTGACCGTCAGTTGTCAGGGTGTCACCAGCCCGCCCAAAATTGTGGAGGTATCCGGCCGGCCGGGCTACAAATTCGGTGCTTTTCGAGCCAACGTGCCGAAAAGGAGCCGGTTGGAAAAAGAATGGGTCATCAACACGGCTTTTCAGAACCTGGGCACCTTACCATGCGATTCGGTTCGAGCTGTGCTTTGGGTGGACGGCAGCAAGGTGTGGAGCGCTCGTCTGGACCAGCCGCTCCAACCCGGGGCGGAAGCGGCTCTGGACTTGCGCTGGTCCGCGGACAAGCCCGGCAAACACGAGCTGCGCATCGAAGTCACCGCCCAGGGAGCGAAGGCCGACGCCTCGGCCGACATTCGCAACACCTATCAGGTCGAGGTGGAAAGCGTCAGTGAGTGATTGGAGCGCCATCTTTGATATGGACGGGGTGCTGGTCGATTCCAGCGAAGCTCATTTCCAGGCCTGGCATCGGCTGGGAATGCGGGAAGGCAAGCCGTTCACACGCGAACTCTTTCAATTGACCTTCGGAATGCACAACCAGCAAATCGTTCCGATGTGGTTGGAACAAGAAGTGGAACAGACCGAACTCGACCGCCTGGCCGACTGGAAGGAAACCACTTACCGTGAACTGGTGCCGGAGCTGATGCGCCCCATTGCCGGCGTGCTCGAGCTCATTGCCGCGCTGCACGCCGAAGGAGTGACCATGGCGGTGGGCAGCTCCGGGCCGTTGCCCAATATTCAACTGGTGCTCCGGCAGTTGGGCATCGCCCACTTCTTCAGCGCCCTTTCCACCGGTGAGGATGTGCGCCACGGCAAGCCCGACCCCGAAGTGTTTTTGGTGGCCGCCCGGCGCCTGGGGAGGGCTCCGGAGCGCTGCGTGGTGCTGGAAGACGCGCCCCAGGGCGTGGAGGCGGCCCGCCGTGGCGGCATGGCCGTGCTCGGGATTACGTCGTCTCGGGCTGCGGAGGATCTACCGGCCGATCGAGTGGTAGAGAGCTTTGAGGGTCTGCATCCGCACGATCTCCGGGCACTTCTGGGGGTGGTTCGGTAGGCAGCAGCTTTTCCAACTCCTCGGTCACCCGCTTTTTGCTGGGCTTGGATTTACCCAGACGGACCAACCCTTCTTTGAGGCGCTGCTGCAGTCCCTGGGCCTGTTTTTCCATCTCTTTCTTATCGGGCATCGTGCCTGTTTCAAACCAATTGAGGGCAGTGAAGCCAATGGTGAGGGTGGCCGAAGCGGCTACCGAGGCGGAAAGCACCCAGCCGGGCACGCCGGCCAGCTTGGTCAACTCTTGGAAAAGCAAGCGCGCCAACCATCCGGCCCCAAAAGTGGAGCCCAGTTCCAGTAAACTCTTGGCCGAGAGCTTATTGCCGTAAATGCGCGACAGGGTGAGAACCAGATTTCCCTGCAGTAGCGTAAGGGGAATCACGTCCATGAGCGGCAGCGGGCTGAGCCCCACCAGCGCCGACAGCATGGCCGTGCGGCGAATCGCCTGCCAGGCTAATTTGCGCCGCAGGGACGGCAAAGTTTCGGCCACTTTGAGCAGCAGCTTGGGTTCGGCCGCGGTGATTTCCAGCACCAACTGCTCCACGCCGGCCGCGGTCTGAGCGCTGATAGGCAGCACCGATTCCAGCGAGATATCGAGGATGCGGGCGGCCGACTCACGCACCAGTTTGCGCTGGGCAGCCGGGATCAGGTCGATCTTGTTGAGCACCACCAGGTGAGGCTTGCTCAGGGCCAGTAATTTTCGGTAGAGGGCCCGGTCGCTGCTGGTCACGCTGCCGGTGGCGTCAAACACGATGAGTAGAAATTCGGCGTCCTCGGCCGCCTGGAAAGCTACATCGGCTTCTTTGCTGCCGGTTTCGTCCCCATGATCGGCGCCGGGGGTATCGACCAGTTCAAATAGGCCGACATCGGCTCGTTGGGCCATCTTGGTCGTGCCCGGGACAGGGCTGCATTGGGCCTTGTCCTGCTGACGACTGACCAGGGCATTGTAAAGAGTGGACTTGCCCACATTTACCGGGCCCACAATGGCCACATTGCTGGCGTCCTGCAACATGGGGGCGGCGTTGCGCTGCAGCATCTTGAGTAAATCGCCGGCGCTGGCGGGGTTCTGCTTGAGCAGTTTGACAAAACTACCCATGGTCAATTCGGCCTCGCGGCGCACATCGGCGGGCATCTGATTCCACAGATTCTCCACCATCGGGCGGGTATCGCGAGGCAGGGCTTCCAGCAGGAGTCTCAATTCAGCATTCACGCTACAGCACTTCTCTTCCCAGGCTCACCTCCCCCCTTGCTTGACCTCCGGGACCGGGGACCAAGGGCGGAGCTTGCGCTCGGGACCGCGCGGGCCGGCCACTGGTGTCCCGGGGTGACGGAGGGGTCTTTTTAGGGAAACGTCTGCCCCTCAAGAGGAACAATTGATAGCTATTCGAACACCCAGAGAGTCAAAAGAGGAGACAGGCTGTTGTTTGATTTCTTGTTCCCGCCTGAAGTGGTTGAATTCGTAAGCCTGGTAGACCGCCGACTTACGTTTAAGTGCAAAAAGGCGTATAAAAGCGGCCAGACCGTTCGCGTCCGGGTGGAAGTTCCCACCGAGAATGGCCCACAGACCTTACAACTGCCAGTTGTGGTCACCTCTCAGCGTCCAATTCCCGGGGAAAAGATGCGCATCGCGGTCTCCGACGTGCCGACCGGCTCCAACCAGTTGGCCCAGATTCGCCAGGTAATGGACAAGGCCGCCGTTATCAGCAAAGGGGATGCCGGCGCCCGCCGCCGTCCTCGCCATCGCTTGAGCCTGCGACTGCTCAGCAAGGATTTGCCCGGCTTCAAAGCCCTGTCCGTCGACTACAACGCGCTCGGACTGCAAATTCAGACCGAAGGGGAAATTCCCAACGGCAAAATTCTGGCCCTGAATATCGAACTGGAGGGCGGTAACATGCCGCGCGTTCTTTGTCAGGGGAAAGTATGCTGGTGCCAGCAAGTGGAACGAAAGCGCTATATGATCGGCGTGGAATTCGTCAATTTGCCCCCGCAGATCGAGCAAGAGCTGGAAGATTTCGAAAAATTGCTGTTGGCTCGCGAGAAGAGCGATATTCAGCAAAAGACCTCGATGGGCACGGTCCCGCTTACCGACTCGGAAGTCTATCAGGGCGACGGTGAGGCCCGCTCTCTGGCTATCAATCTGCCGGGCGCCCCTCCCCCACCTCCGCCCTCCGGCGGCGGTAGCCCCGTCCTCTAACGGGTGAGCCCCTCTCCCCATGCCATGGGGCTGCTGTTGACGGCCACCGAGGCTTTGCTGGCCCAGCAGATCAGCGTGGTCGAGTGGGCCGCGCAGTGGGAATGTTGTGCCGCCGATCTGGCCTCGAGCCAGTATCCGGCACCGCAACAGGCGCGAGATTGCCTGGATAGCCTGAAGGACTTCGCGACCTTGGGAACATTATCCAGGCTGGATGCCGGCCTGGCCCAATTGCGCGAGTTGGCGGCCGAGTGGGACCACTGGTGGTGGGTAGCTCAGCGCAGCGGCTGCGAGTGGCCACCACCCCGGCGCCGGGCCGAGAGGTTAAAAGTCACCCGCCAGGCGGGGCGCAGCCGGGTGAGCTGGCGCTGCCCACAGTGCACCTGGTCGCTCAGTTGGGACGTAGAAACGGCTGCCTGGCAGGTGCTGGACTGGCCCGGCCTCATGGAGTGCCCGCTTTGCTCCATAGCCAGCAACGATGGCCCCCCCTGCGGCAAAAGTCCTCGGAGCGAGTGCGAGCGCTGATTTCTTCGAAAGCCAGCCCGTCATCCAGGCGAAAGCCCCGATCGTTGCAAGAGAAGATCAATCGTCCCCCGGCTCGCACCAGACCCTGCAAGCCGCGCAACATCGAGCCATGCACTTTCTGCAAATCGAAGGTCTGCTTCATTCGCTTGGAGTTACTGAAAGTGGGCGGATCGCAAACGATCAGGTCATAACTTTGCTCAACGTCCAACGCCTGGGGCAGCCACTGCAGGATATCCGACTGCACGAACAGATGCGGATGCATGGACAAACCGTTGTGGAGAAAATTGCGCCCGGCCCAATCCAAATAGTTGTGCGACAGATCGACGCTGGTCACGCGTCCGGCTCCGCCCAGCGCGGCCGCCACCGAAAAGCTACCGGTGTAGCAAAAAAGGTTGAGGACCTCCGCTCCCCGGCTCAGCGAACGCACCCACTCGCGCGTCAGCCGGTGATCCAGGAAGAGTCCTGTATCCTGGTGCGCGTGCAGGTTGACTTCGAACTTCATCGGGCCTTCTTGAACCAGGAAGCTACGGGCCGGGTCCAGCTCGCCGCCGCGCTCGCCGCGCGTTTTCACGACCAGCTCGCAGTAATCCAGGCCCCCGAGCAGGTCCGGGTCAAACTCGGCTCCCTGCGAAAGCGTCACCAGAAAATGGCCGTCATAGTCGTCCACACTCAAGGGGTACTCGGGAATGTCGTGATCGTAAAGGCGCAGACAAGAAAACCCCTGGCGCCTGCCCCACTTGCGCAGGTGGCGGGCATTCTTGGCGATCCGATCGGCCAGCATTCCCATTCCCCCGCCTTCTTGGTTCTGGGGTGGACTGCCTCTCCCGGACTCGCGCCACCACCGGTGGTAAGTAATACACACCAGCCTACCGGGCTTCTCTGGGAGGGTGGGGGAAACTTGTCGCAAACCGAGCGGAATGAGATTTCAACGCGTATTTTTATTGGTCATGGATGGTTGCGGCGCGGGCACGGCCCCGGATGCCGCGGAATTTGGGGATTTTGGCGAGAACCTGGGCGACACGCTGGTGCACATATCCCGAGCGGTGGTGGGCGGCCTGAAAATCCCCACCCTGCGTTCGCTCGGCCTGGGCAACGCCCTCGACCTGGCCGGTGCCGGCCCGGTGGCCCATCCGGTGGGCAGCTACGGACGGCTGCAAGAAACCAGCCAGGGCGGCAAAGACACGGTTACCGGTCACTGGGAAATGATGGGAATCAGCGTGGACGAGCGCTTTCCCACCTATCCTGATGGCTTCCCCGCCGACCTGATTGCCGATTTCGAAAAGGCCATCGGGCGCAGGGTGCTGGGCAACAAGGCCAGTTCGGGAACCACCGTGCTCAAGGAACTGGGCGCAGAGCACCTGGCCACCGGCTCCCCGATCGTCTACACCAGCGCCGATAGCGTTTTTCAAATCGCCTGCCACGAAGCCGTGGTCCCGATCGAAGAGCTCTACGACATCTGCCGCAAAGCTCGGGAATTACTTCAGCCTCCCCACGGCGTGCAGCGCGTCATCGCCCGCCCCTTTGAAGGCAAGACGGCCCAGGACTTCCGCCGCACCGAGCGGCGCAAGGACTTCCCCATCACTCCGCCCGCCAACGTAATCGACTCCCTGTATACGGCCGGCGTTTTCACCGCCGGCGTGGGCGTCATTCCGGAAGTCTTCGGGGGGCGCGGCTTTGTCTACGCGGAGCGCACCCAGAACAATCCGGAACACCATCAGGCCACCATGCGGCTGGCCCGGGAACACGACAGCGGTTTTTTCTTCGTCAACTTTGAAGACTTCGACATGCTCTACGGGCACCGCAACGATCCATCCGGGTTTGCCGCCTGTTTGGAGCAGTTTGACGGTTTTGTGGCCGAATTGATGGGCGTGATGAAGCCGACGGATTTATTGCTTATCACGGCCGACCATGGCAACGATCCGACCACCCCCAGCACCGACCACAGCCGGGAATATGCGCCGCTTTTGCTCTACAGCCCGAGCCTGGAGGGGGGCCGGGACTTCAAAATCCGGCCGACCTTCGCCGACCTGGGAGCCACCGTGGCGGCGGCTTTCGAGGTGAGCGAACCCATTTTGGGACGGCCTCTGATCTGAACGCCGACGTCACCATGGGAGAGTTGCTGGCCGAGTGGCCCAGCGCCGGCCTGACCCTGTTCGCCCGCTACGGAGTGGGGGGACGCGAGAAACTTGGATTTCGGCCGGAGCAACGCCTGCGCCAGGTACTCAGCCGCTACCTGGTTTTCGACGTGGAAGCGGTGCTGCAGCGCCTTCACCAGAGCGAACTGGAACAACGCCAGTTCCGGCTGGCGCCGGCTCAGTTCGCCCGGGCCCTGGGAGAAGCCGCCCTGGTGGATTGCCGCTCGCCCGAGGAGTTCCGCCTGGGAACCCTTCCCGGCGCGCGCCTGCTGGACGCCCGGCTGGCCGCCGAGGTCCGCGGGCAGAGAGTGCTGCTCTTTGACCAGCGCGGCCCCATGGCCGGAGCGGCGGCGGTCCATCTGGCCGCCAAACTGGGCTGCCAGCCACAGGTCCTGGATGGGGGACTGCTGGCCTGGTCCGAGCAAATCCAGCCGGCCTACCCGGTGGTCGGGGGCCGGCGCAGCCGCATTCTGGCAGATTGGAAGCAGGCCCGCTTTCGCTGCGCTCCCGTGTCCGAGCCATTGGAGGGAGATCCCGCGCTGGTCCCCTTCGAGTGCCTGCGCCTGTGGCGCTCCCGGGACTATCTGGCGGTGCTGCGGTCCAGCAGCGACGATTGGCCGGCGCTGACTCCACTCATCCAGGCTTGGGATATCGAGAAGCACCCCTGGCGTCCGCAAACTCGGGGCGACTGGACGGAGCGAGTGCGCCAGGTGCTGAAAGAAGATGTCCAGCCCGATCTGCAATCTCACAAGGGAGTGGTATTCCTGAAGGAAATGCGCGAGGGAGTGGCTCACATCGAACTGGGGGGCGGTTGCCAGGGTTGCAGTTCGGCCGCCATTACGGTGGGACAGGAGATTGCGGCCGCTCTGTGGCGCCGGATTCCGGAGCTGGAAGGTGTGGAGGACGCCAGTGCTCACGAAGATCCGTCAGCTCAACCCCACCACTGAGTCTTTTTAACAGCTCGCGGGCCTGCGCATAATTCTCGAGGCGCACCAGTTGCTCACGGACACCCAGGTCGTAGCGAGACAACTGGCCGCGCAGTTCGCGCACCGCTTTAAACTCGTTCAGGGACGAAAACCGCTCGGTCAGTTGTAGATGGCGCAGAGCCACAGCCGCGCGCCACGGCAGGGGCGGAATGCCCCCGGGCAAGAGACCGGCCCATTGCGCAAAGATCCAGGGCGCTCCCAGGGCGGCCCGGCCCACCATCCAACCGTGGCAGCCGGTTTCCCGCTGCATCTGAAGCGCTTCTTCCAGCGTGGTCAAGTCGCCGTTGCCGAAGACCGGGATGTTCACGGCCTGACGGACGCGGGTGATCACTCCCCAGTCCGGTCGTCCGGAAAAACCTTGCTCGGCGCTGCGCGCATGCACGGCAATGGCCTGGACGCCGCACTCTTCGGCGGCGCGTGCGAAGGGCACGGCCGTCTCGCTAGCGGCCGTCAGACCGCTGCGCACCTTCACCGTGACCGGCACCTCGACAGCCTTACAGACTGCCTCCACCACCGCGGTGGCCTGGCAGACATCGCCCAGCAGAGCGGCGCCGCCGCCTTTCTTGACCACCTTGGGCACCCAGCAGCCCATGTTGATGTCCACCATGGGGGCTCCCAAATCGACCACCAGGCGGGCGGCCTCGGCCATGGTTTGCGGGTCGCCGCCAAATAGCTGCACGGCCATGGGCGCTTCCGAGGGGTCGAAGTCAAAAAAGCTCATGGCCCGCTGGCGCGAGTATTCCAGGGCCTGGCTGCTGACCAGTTCGGTGCAGACCAGGCCCAGGCCGCCCAATTCCCGGCAAAGTTCGCGAAAAGCGCGATTGGTGTGGCCGGCCATGGGCGCCAGGCAGGTAGCCGGCTCGATGTGATAAAAACCGATGGTCAAGGGACCATCATAAGCTCGTCGCGGCGAATCCAGGCGCGTAGTTTACCCAGCGCCTCGACTTCCGCCCAGTCGCCCTGTTCGCGCACCACTTCGACCAGGTTGCCGGCGTGTACGTTGAGGCTCTGGGTGAACTCCCCACCCGGACCGTTCATCAAGAAGGCGGTCTCGGGCAGGACGGCCGCCTGGACGGGATGCCAGCGAGCGGCAAACCAGAGCGTGGTGGAGACGGCGGCCAGGGCGAAGCAGCCCAGTCCGCCCCACAACCAGCGTTCGCGCGGGCGTAAACGATACATCCAGGCCAGCCCGCAAGCCGCCCAGCTGAATCCCAGCATGCAGCCGGCCAGCAGCGCCGGGGGAGCGCAGTGGGTGGCCGTCTGGGTCCAGGTTTCCTCCGGCTCCGGCTCGGTCAGAGCGGCCTTGAGCAGGGCCAGGTTGCTTTGCAGGCTGGAATTCCAGGGATTGCGCCGCAAGGAGGCCTGGTAATAGGCGCGGGCCCGGCCCAGGTCGTTGAGGTGCTGGTAGCAGAGCCCCAGATTGTAGTAGAGGCGCGCGCCGGCGTCGTTGTTCTGGACCCGGTCCTGCTCTTCCAGGAGCGGAACCGCCTCCGACCAGCGCTTTTGCTCCAGCAACTGATCGACCCTGGCTGGTTCCGGCCAGCCCGGAGCCCACAACCACAGCCAGAGTAAGATCAAAAGCAATCTCACCCCTCACCTCCGCGCAATTCGCGCAGTAGCAACTTGCGGAAAGTATCCACTTTTTGGGCGTCGTTGTCGCCTTCGGGGGAATAGCGGGCGGCTTCGGCCTTCTCCAATTCGTCGACCATTTCGCGGCTGAGAATCTCGCGCAAACGCACCAGCGGCAGTCCGATCAAAGCCATGCCCTGGCGAATTTCCAACCCCTGGTAGGCCAGTTGGGCCAACTCCTCCAGGGTCTTGGCACGGCCTACTTGTTTCTCGATGCGCTTGAGGCGAGCCCGGCTGGTTTGCAGGCTCAGCTCATATTGCTGATGGGCGTGACCAAAGAGCAGCAAGACCAGGCTGATTCCCCAGGGTAAAGCGGAGAGTAGCGCCACTCCCGGCTCCAGCGCCCAACCTTGGGACGAATCCAGTCCCGGTTTAGGACCGCGCAAAGGATCCACCGCGGCTCCGGGAGCCGGTGTCTGGCCGGCCACCGGCAATCCACCCTCTACTTTAAGCACCATCGGGTTGGCGGTCAGCGTGACGTAGCGGCGAGCCGAGGGGTCGAAGTAGGACCAGCTCAAATCGCTGAGCTTGAATTCCCCGCCTTGCTGAGGAACCAGGGGAATCTTGAAGGTCTTGCTGGCCCGAAAATTCGGCTTCTCATAAGGCAGCGCCGCGGCGTCCGAGCTGTAACTGCGCACGCCCGGCCAGTTGGGCAGCGCCGGATCAAGCAGTAAATCAGGGTGTTCATCGCCGACCAGGGTGACGGACAGTTTGACCGGCTCGCCCGCCTTGATCAGAGTCTTGTTGAGCGAGGCGGTCAACTCGAAGTGCCGTCCCACAGCTCCGGTGAAGGAAGGCGGGCGGCCCTGGGTGGGTAGGGGCAGCACTTCCAGCTCCACCGGCTGGGTGGAGAGCTCGCGCACGCCGTCCCCCCGCAGCGAGAAATTGACGTCCAGGAAATCCGGAGGCAGCTGGCAGCTCAACCGCGTGGGAGCGATGGTGAGAGTTCCCGGGGAGGTGGGAAAGTAGGCAGTGCGCACTTCGCTCTGGGCGTACTGCACGCCGTTGCGGGTGGCCTGGCTGGTAGATTGGCCCAGGTCTTCGCGCAGCATCCCGGTCGGCGGCGGCGGCTCGAAGTTGACGCTGCCGATAAGCTGCACCCGGTGGAGAAAGCGGAAAGTATAAACCACCAGTTCGCCCACATAGGGGCGAGTGTTGGAGACTTCGCACTCGACCAGCACGGGCTGAGCATCGGGCGGCACCGGGGGGGGGATCTGGTTTTGCGGTCCACCCCAGCCGGCGCCGTTGGGGCCCAGCCCGGGCGTCGTGCCGCCGGGCGGAACCGGCGGCGGGCCGGAGCTGGAGCTGGTTCCCACCTGCAAGGTCAGAGGTTCGGTGGAGTAACTCCGTCCATCCACGCTCATGGAGATAGCCGGCACCACGATGGTGCCCTGCCGGGTGGGCGTCAGAATATAGGTATAGGTGCTGGAGGAAGAAGTCACCCCGTTGATCATCGAGACATTCTTGCTGGCTCCGGCAAACTCCATGCTCACGCCGGCGATGTCGGGCAGGCGCGGCTCCAGAGGATCGCTGGTGGAGCCGCTCAAGCGCAACACTAAAACCACCTGCTCGCCCACGTTGCAACGGGTAGTGTCCAGAGCCGCCGTCCATTCCACCCCCTGAGCCCAGGCGGCCAGCGCCAGCATCACCAGGAGAATCCACAGGCGCCTTACCAATCGTCCTCCCCGGTGGGAGCCGCGCGCCGGGCTGGAAAGCGCTTCTTTTGAGCGTCTTTCTCGCGGTTCTGGAAGAATTGCAGGAGGCGCTCGGCGTCTTCTTTATCGCGATCGGCCGGCTTGGGAGGCGGTGGGGGCTTCTGTTCGCTCTTGCCCGGGGGCGTGGGAGTGGGCGAACCTTTGTCGGGCTTCGGCTTGGAGTCCGGCTTCTTTTTGGGATCCTGCTTGGGGTCTTTCTTCTTGTCCTTTTTCTGATCGTTCTTCTGCTTGTCTTTGTCCTTCTTCTTGTCGTTTTTAGGCGGCTGTTTGGGCGGATTGAGCTGATCGAGCACCACCTGGATGTTGTAGCGCGCGTCATCGTCGTTCTCATTCCAGCGCAAGGCCACTTTGTAAGATTCCAAAGCCTCCTTGAGCTTCTTCTGGCGAAACTGGGTATTGCCCATGTTGTAAGCGGCCTGGCCTTTTAGCGAGCCCGGCGGGGCCAATTCCAGAGCTTTTTTGAAAATGGGCTCGGCCTTGTCGAACTGCCCCTGGCGGTAAAGGCACAGGGCCAGGTTGTAGGTGGCTTCGGCCGACTTGGGCTGCTCTTTGAGGGCTTCCCGGTAAAGAGCGGCGGCCTCGGCCCACTTACCCTCGGCGGCTTTGCGCTCGGCCTGCCACATGTGCATGGGATAGTAAGCCAGCGCCGGCTGGCTGAGAGCGAGCAGCAGGAAGAGCAAGAGCCGTTTCATGCCCGCTCCTTGATACGCGGCAGCAACAATTGGGCCAGAGCCAGCAGAACCAGTCCGAGCACCACAAACCAGGCGTACTGGTGGCGTTGGCGGCTGCTCAACTCCTGCTCGAGGCGGCGGCGGTCCTGTTCCTGGATGGCTTGCACCAACCCATCCAGGTGGTCGCTGGCGTTGGCCAGGCGGAAAGCCTTACCTCGAGTGGTCAGCGCGATTTCGGTGAGCATCTTCTCGTCGGCCCTGGTGATGACCGTTTCCCCTTTGGAATCCTTGTAGTTGCCGCCCTCTTCCAATGGGATGGGCGCGCCCTGGGGACTGCCCAGAGCCACCGTATAGACGATGATATGGTTGGCGGCCAGTTGCTTAGCCACCTCCACCGGCCTGGTATGGCGGTCTTCGCCATCGCTGAGAAGGACAATCACCCGGGCGCCCAGGCTGCTTTTGCCCGGGAAGAGACTGGCGGCGGCTTGCAGGGCTTTGCTCAGATTGGTGCCCTGGCGCGGGAACGAGTTTTCCTGAAGCTGCTCCAGGAAGAGCGTGGCCGCGCCGCTGTCTCGGGTCAGGGGACAGAAAACAAAGGCGTCCTCGGCAAAGCCCACCAGACCGAAACGATTGCCCTCCAGGCGGCGCATGAGCTCGGTCAATTCCTGGCGTGCCGCCAGTTTGCGCGAAGGAGGCAGATCCTCGGCCAACATGCTGCGCGAGCAATCGACGGCAAAGACGATATCATAGGAAGTGCGCTCGACCCGAATGCGCTCCATCCCCCAGCGCGGTCCGGCCCAGGCGATGACCCAGCACAACAGCGCGGCCCAGCGCAGAAAGGCGACGGTGCGCATCCGTCCGGGCCGCGACTCCCGACTGAGGCGCTTCCAAACTTCGGGAGCAACCCCGGCGGGAGTAGCGTAGCGGCGCAACCAGAAAACCCCGAGGCCGAGAATGGGCAACAACCACAGCAGACGTAAAGCGTGCTGGAACAACCTACGGTCTCTCCCTTCGGGGTCCATGTTCTTCCCAGAGGAAGAGCATGAGGCACAGGATGGCGACCAGCAGAGGCCAGTCGAAGAGTTCGCGGTATTCGACCTGGGCGCGAGCGGGAGCATCGTTCTTCTCGAGGCGGTCGATCTGGTTGAAGATATTGGCCAGACTGTCGGCGTCGGTGGCTCGGAAGAACTGGCCGCCGGTGCGCAGGGCGATCTCGCGCAGGCTGTCTTCATCCAGGTCAACGCGCACCATGACCTGGCGGTCGAAGCCTAACGGGTCATGCACTCGCACCGGCGCCTGGCCCAGGGTGGCGGCGCCGATCGTATAAATGCGCACGCCCAATTTCTTGGCCAGATCGGCCGCCGCCAGCGGGTCGATTTCCCCACCGTTGTTACGGCCATCGGTGAGCAGGATGATGACCTTGCTCTTGCCGTTGGCTTTCTTGAGGCGATTGACCGAAGTGGCGATGCCGGTGCCGATAGCCGTGCCGTCCACTCCGGTTTGACCCGGCTCGATCTGGTCAAGGTAGGTCATCAAGGTCTGATGGTCGCTGGTCAGTGGGCATTGGGTAAGGGCCGTACCGCCGAAGCACACCAGGCCGATGCGATCGCTGCCGCGGCCTTCCACGAATTTCTTGCTGACGGCCACGGCCGCGGCCAGTCGATTGGGCAGCAGATCCATGGCCTCCATACTGGTGGAGGTGTCCAGACAGAGCACGATGTCGATGCCCTGCGAAGTCTGCACTTTGGTTTCCAGTCCCATCTGGGGACGGGCCAGAGCCAGCAGGGCCAGCAAGACGGCCGTGAGCAGCCAGCTCCAGGGACGGCGTCCCTCGGAATGCAGGCTGACCTTGGGGAGTCCCTTAACCAGAGCCAGGCTGGGCCAGTCCAGGCTAGGCCTGCGGCGGCGGGCGCGCAGCCAGATCGGCCACAGAGCCAGCAATAAGAGCAGAGCCAGCCAGCCCACCTGCGGATAAGCCCAATGCAAGAATTCGCGCGTCATTTCTTGACCAGCTCCTCGCCCTGCGCCAATTCCGCCGGGGCATTACCGGTCACCAACAGACGGGCCCATTCCAAATGTTGCTCCGACTTCTCCTGACCAGGAAAAGAACGGGCAAATTTTACCAGGTCGGCGCACTCCAATAGCTCTTTGAACTGGCGGTGCGAGGCGTCGGGCAAGGTCAGGTTGCGCAGCGCTTCGCTGGTGGTCAGTTCCAACAGCGGCACCTGAAAGCGCCAGGCCAGGTAGAAGCGCAGCACGTGCGAGAGCTGGTCATAAAAAGCTTCCCACTGGCCCTGCTGATCCGGTCGCCGGGTGGCCAGCTCGTCCAACTGTTGGAGGGCCCAGGGATAAGGCGGTAGCGCCGGGGCAGCCACCACTTTGCGCGGGCGGCGCAGCCAGCGCACCAGCCACCAGCACAGCAAGGCCACCAGCAGAGCGCCCAGCAGCACAGCCAGCACCACTACCAGGGGGATGCCGTGGAACGACAGCGGATGAGCGTCGCGAATTTCGTCCGGCTTGTCGTCTTTGCCGGCCGGCACGCGGTCGATCTGAAAGTCCAGTCCGGGTAATTTGAGCTCCTGGGAAGCGCCATCGCTCTTGAGCTTGACGCTCAGGGTTGCCTCGGGCAGATGGAGGTTGCCGGTTTCGTAGGCGGCCGCCTTGACCCGAAATTCCCAGGTGCGCTGCCCCTGGCTGCCGGTCAGGGTGACGGCGGCCGCGTCGCGCACTTCAAATGGCTTGATGTCGAACTTTTCCGCTTCGGGGAAGATAAACTGCGCGTTCTCGGGGCCCTGGATGCGATAGACCAGACGCACCGGCTGGCCCAGCTCGAAGCGGTTCTTCTCCGCCCGGACGGTGACCTGGAAACCGTCCTGTTTGAGGCTGGCCTCGATGGGGATAGGCTGTTCCGGCGGCTTGGGAGTCTGGGCCCAAAGCGGCAAAATCAATAACCAAAAGAGCAGCAGCCGCTTCAAGAACGCCCCCGGCGCAGGCGACGGCGCTTTTTCTGCTGAAAAAATCGCGTCAACGGCTTCTCGACCGGTTCATGGGTGGAGAATTCGGCCCAGTCGACCTGCTGAGCGTCCAGCTCTTGCTTGATCTTCAACCAGTTCTGTTGCTGCCGGTCAGCATAAGCCTTGTGGAAATCGGCACGTGAAGTATCGATGCGCGCCGTCTCTCCCGTTTCGAGATCGCGCACGCGCAGCCGGCCCAAATCCGGCAAGGACTTCTCCCAGGGGTCCACGATGCGAAAAAGCGAGAGGTCGTGGCGTTTCTGAGCTCGCGCCAGGGCTTTGGAGAAGTCGGGGCACATCAAATCGGACATCACGAAGACCAGCGCGCGCCGCTTGAACATCTGATTCAGGCCGTCGAGCACGCGATCAAGCCGCGAGTCATCCGGTTGAGCTGGGGCCGCCAGCACTTCCCCGAGAATGCGCATCAAATGGCGCCGGCCTTTGCGCGGCGGGAGCACGTGCTCGACATCTTTGCAAAAGCGCACCATACCAACCTTGTCGCCGTTCTGTAGAGCCGAGAAGGCCAGCATGGCAGCCAGCTCGGCGGCCACTTCGCGCTTGCTGCGCCCCTGGCTGGAGAAGTCCATGGAAGCGCTCGAATCAATGACCACCACCATCGAGAGCTCGCGCTCTTCGTCGTTGCGTTTGACGAAAGGCCGGCCCAGGCGGGCGGTCACGTTCCAGTCGAGACTGCGCACGTCGTCCCCGGGCAAATACTCGCGGATCTCGGAAAACTCGACACCCTGGCCTTTAAACAGGCTTTCGTACTGACCGGCAAAGACTTCCTGAACCATGCGGGTAGCCACCACCTCCAGCCTGCGTAAACGCTGGCCGGCCGGCGGCGGTTCCGGGGGGGGCGGCGGCGGCGCGGGACGCAGCCAGGCAAACATCAGGGAACTTCCACCCGGTCAAAAATCTCGCGCAGCAAGGTTTCCGAGGTCTTATCCTCAGCTTCGGCTTCGTAGCTGGGCTGGACGCGGTGGCGCAAGACATCGTAACCGATCGACTTGACGTCGTCGGGGGTGGCGTGGGCCCGCCCGCGCAGGAAGGCATAGGCGCGCGCCGCCTGAGCCAGGCACAAACTGGCCCGCGGCGAGGCACCGCAGGCAATCATGCCGCGCAAATGGGGCAGGCGGAATTTTTCGGGTTCGCGAGTCGAGAAGACCAGATCCAGGATGTAGTTCTTGACGCGCGGGTCCAGGTAGATCTTGGGCAGCAGAGCGCGCATTTCGGCCAGTTGCTGAGTATTGAGAACAGCTTTGGCCTCGGGAATCACGGCCGAAGTCATACGGTCGATGATCTGAGATTCTTCCTCTCGGCTGGGATAATCCACCCGCACCTTCAGCATGAAACGGTCCACCTGAGCCTCGGGCAGGGGATAGGTGCCTTCTTGCTCGATGGGATTTTGGGTGGCCAGCACCAAAAAGGGATTGGGCAACGGGTAGGTCTGCTCACCGATGGTCACCTGGCGCTCTTGCATGGCTTCCAGCAGGGCTGACTGGACTTTGGCCGGAGCCCGGTTGATTTCGTCGGCCAGAATCAGGTTGGCGAAGAGCGGCCCCTTCTTGGCCGTGAACTCGGCCGTTTGGGGGTTGAAGATGTTGGTGCCGACCAGATCGGCGGGCAGCAAGTCGGGGGTGAACTGGACGCGCTGGAAGCTGGCCTGAATTGAGGCGGCCAGCGTGCGGAAAGTCAGGGTCTTGGCCAATCCGGGCAGGCCCTCGAGCAAAATGTGGCCTGAGGCCAGCAATCCAACCAGGATCTTCTCGATCACGTCTTGCTGTCCGACGATGACCTGGCCGATTTCGCTCTGCAATCGGCGCAGCAATCCGCTCTGCTGTTCGATTTCTTCTTTAAGGCTGGCTAGTTCCTGACTCACCGATTGGCTCCTGAAGTGGAATGAAAAACAACCCTTTCGGAATCATTGTCAATCCCCTATCGGTTCCCAAAAATTACTCGTTGGGGTCGCGAACTTCCACCGAAAGGTATTCCGCCGGATAGGAAGCCTTGGAAGTAAACAGCACCAACTGGTAATCTTCCCCAGGCTGGGCGTCAGCCGCCGCCGTCACTTCCAGGTCGGCCATTCCCCGCGCAACCAGTTTGAACTTGCAGGTAATCGGCTTACAAGGCTGGCTGGCATGGTGAATTTCCGCCCTTTTGACCAGTTCGAAGCCCCGGCCGTAAAGACGAATGACGTCTTTTTTACCGCCCGGACGAACCAATACTCCCTTGGGCTGAGAGTCGTTGACTTCGACCTCGACATATTCAAGACCGTCCTGGGCGAAAAGCACCACGGGACAGAGCAACAACAGCAGTAAACAAAGAAAACGCTTCACCAGCCACCTTCCGGAAAGAGAGTCTGACCCAACAGGGCGACCAACAAGAACACGATGACCACGCCGCCCAGCAGATATTTGATCTTCTGCTTGAGTTCCTTGAATTTATCTTCCTCTTCCACCGTGAGCACGGTGATGGGTGCGGTCAGCAAGCTGGCCTCGTCGACTTTCTTTTCCTTGCGCGTCAGCAGCTCCAGGCGGCTCTTCAGCGTGGACATGTTGGCCACACGCTTCTCCGGATCGTCCGCGGTCATGGTCTGCACCAGGGTGCGCACTTTGGCTTCCTCGCGGTAGGCTTTGCGCGTATCCTCGCCGCCCGCCTCGACCATTTGCTGGATCAGCTTGCCCAAAACCCAGCAGTCGGTGCGGGCGTCAAACTTCTGGTCGGGCACTTTGGGAGCGCTGTCGTCGACGGGAATGAACTCCAGCTTCAGGTCGGGATTCAAGTCGAAGCCCAGCAACTGCACTTCGCCGTCGGCATTGACGAGCACGTTGCGCACCGGCAAATTACCGACGAATTGGGGTTGCCTGGCTTCGTGAATCTGGTCGAGCATTTCGCTGATCTCGATGGTCCAGTGCAGAATCTTGCTGATGGGCGGCTGCTGCTCCTTGATGTAAACGTCGAGCAGAGTACCCTTGACTTCCGGAAAGACGGAGAAGAGCAGGCCATCGTGCAGCACGAACTCTTTGGGAATTACGAAGCCGGGATGGCGAATCCAGGAAAGGGCGCGGGTGGCCCGTTCCAGGCCACGCTTGACTTTGTCCGGCTCGCTTTCCTTGGTGGGACGTCCGATTTGAGACAGCACGACCTTGTTACCCTCGGTCTCGGCGGCCCGGTAATGAGCATACTTGCCCAAGGCAGGCAGGACTTCTTCGATCGTAAAGCGGTCCGCGATCTTGTCTCCCACGCGAAACTCTTTGCTTTCCACGGTTCCACCCTCGGTCTCAGTCATAAAACTCGGACGTCCTTTCTCCCACCGTGCCTCTGGTTTGGCAGACCCCACCTGCTACCCTTCAAGAATTGCGGCAAACTTAATGTTTTCCGTTGAATATTTTTAACCAAAAACCGAGGAAACCTTACCCGGCACGAGTAGAGAAGCAGGGTGCGAAAACTCTTTCCCTTGTTCCTGTGCCTGCAACTGTGCGCTCAAGCAGCCGACCTGCCGGGTTGCAGCCACCGGCTGCAGCGCGGTCAGACGGTGGCGGCGGTGGCGCGCCTTTACGGCCTGCCGGTGGCCGAGGTACTGGCTGCCAATCCGGGCCTGGACGTCTATCATCTGGAAATCGGCACACCCATTTTGCTGCCCACCCCGGTCAACGGCTGGCCGCAACGCCAACTGACGGCGGGAGAGACGGCGCGCACTCTGGGGGTTCCTTTGGAGCAACTATCCAACCTGAACCCAGGCGTGGATTTGGAATGCCTGGGTGCGGGGCAAACTTTGAATATTCCGGTGGCGACGCCGGGGCCGCCTCCCCCCGTGGAAGCTCCTCCCAGCGGCGATTGGCAGCAAGTGACTCTGCCCGACGGCCGCAAAGGCTGGGCTCCGCGCGCCACCATGCTCATTCCCTCGCCTACTCCTCTGGCTCCCGGCCAGGTGGTGGAGTTGGCCCAGCGTTTTCAGGGAGCACCCTACGTCTGGGGCGGGATGTCACCGAACGGAGTGGATTGTTCCGGTTTCGTGCAAGAGGTCTTCCGGCTGTCAGGCCACAGCCTGCCCCGCCTGGCCGACGAACAGTTTCAGCAGACCAGCCCCATCGACCAGCCCCAGCCCGGCGACCTGGTTTTCTTTACCACTTATCTTCCCGGGCCGTCCCACGTGGGTATCTCCCTGGGCGGCCAGGATTTTCTACACGCCTCCTCTTCGCGCGGGGTCATTCGCGCCAGCCTGGAAGACAACTATTTCAAAAGCCGCTACCTGGGAGCCCACCGCCTGAGCGTCTGGACGCAGAATCAGCAGGCCCGCAATCCCTGAGTATCCGGATATTGAACTCTACCTGAGTTCGTTACGGCCACATCTAATGGGCCGGAAACTGCTGGAAATTCAGCGCAAAGACCCTTTCGTGCTGCGCACCGTCGAGCCGCCCCTCAAGGACCTGGTCGGCCTGGAAGTTCGGGAACTTCGCCGGCTGGGCAAGCGCATCGTGATCGGTTTTGAAAAAGATTACTTTCTTATCATCCACCTGATGATCGCCGGGCGCTTTCGCTGGAACGAAAGCAAAATGCCGGGCGGCTGCTTGATCTGCTGGAAGTTCGAAAGCGGCTGGCTGGGATTGAGCGAGGCCGGCACCAAGCGGCGAGCCAAAATTCATCTGGTCGTGGGCGAAGCGGCCGTGGCCGAGCACGACCCGGGCGGCCTGGAGGTGATGCAAGCTTCTCTCGAGGAATTCCAGGAGATGCTGAGCTCGCGGCGCCACACTTTGAAGCGGGCCCTGACCGACCCGACCATGTTCTCGGGCATCGGCAACGCCTACAGCGACGAAATCTTGCTGCGGGCCCGTCTGTCGCCGGTGCGCCTGACCACCCAACTCTCGCCCGAAGAAAGTTCCCGCCTGTTTCATACCATCCGCGAATTGCTGGCCAGTTGGCGGGATGCGCTGCAGGCCGAATGGGGCCCGAAATTCCCCACCAGCGTGACCGCCTTCCACGCCGATATGGCCGCCCATGGCAAATACCTGCAACCCTGCCCCCAGTGCGGCTCCCCCATTCAGCGCATCCGCTACGCCGAAAACGAGACCAACTACTGCGCCGTCTGCCAGACCGGCGGCAAACTGCTGGCCGACCGTTCCCTGTCCAGGCTGCTCAAATCCGACTGGCCGCGCACCCTGGAAGAAATGGAAGAAAAGCGACGGCCTCAGTGAGAGCAGCTAACGGCTGTCCTGGTAGCGGCCCCAGAGTTCGACGATGGGCACGGGGGTGCGTTTGCGACGGGAGAGGGCGGGGCCTTTTTCCCAAAGCAGGGGTTCGACCAGCAGGCCCTGTTGGGGTTCGAGCCTGGCCACTTCTTTGGCCCAGCCGCGCCAGCGAAAATGCTCGTAAAAGTCGCCCATGTCCTCGCTGAGGGCCCAGGCCAGCCAATCGGCATAGCCAAGCTGGGTATTCTCCCAACGGAGTGAATCCGGGGAGAAGTAGCTGATCTTTTTATTGTGTTCGCGGGCAAAGAAGCCGCCCAGCGCGTCGTGAGCCAGGATCAGTCTATCGGGCACGGGTTGGTGGTCCGCCTGCAGTCCGTTCCATTCGGCCAGTCCCCAGGGCATGCGTTCATGGCCGCTGCCCAGGATACGCAGCCAGCCCGAATCCACCAGCAGGCCGCCGGTCTGATCGGCCAGGGCGCCCAGCGGAGTGGCCGTGCTGATCTGCAGAGCCAGCAGAGTGGCGGCGCTCGACTGGTTGTCGGCGGGAAGAACTTCCACGCGCTTGCCGGCCTGTTGAATCCAGGTGCGAACCTTGGACCAGGCGGTGCGTCGAGCGGTTAATTCTTCCAGGGTTTTCAATGCCATGTTCTCTGCCTTTGCCACCCCCCCGGGTTCATCCTGGCAAGCGGATTGCCGGCCCAATTTGACGAAAGAAACCCACTTGGCCAGTTGGAATATGCTGATGGATCTGGTGCTGCTGGGGGTCTGCCGGGGACTTTTGCCGGGCTGGCTGGAGTGGCTGCGCGCTCATTTCGAGGTCCTGCTCTGGCTGCTGGCGCCCTTTCAGGTGGTGGCCGTCTACGCCATGGCCGTGGCTCTGGAGTTCCCCCGCATCCCCAAGTGGGTTCCCGTCCAGCGCCGCGCGCTCTTCCGCGCGGCCGAAGCGGTTTACGGCATCGGCTTCGTGCTGGCCATCGGCATGCTGCTTTGGGACTATCTATTTCTTCCGAAACACCCCATCGGCTATGCCTGGTCGCTGGGTGTTTCGCTGTTCGGCACCATGCTGGCCGTGGGAGCGGCTCAGGAAGAACGCTTCGGCGAAATCTCCTGGTGGCGCAAACTGCCCATCTGGTCATTCCTGTTTTTCGCCGTGATCATGACCCTGGCCCGCCCCTGGGGCCCGGGACTGCGCCTGGCGGCGCTGACCGTGTCCTATCTGCCCGCCCGGCTATCGCTCTCCTGGGGCATGGAAATCAGCCTCTGGGACCTGGCCTGCGCGCTCATCACCTGGGTTGTACTGGTATTTATATGAGTCCAGGCTCGCTGCAGCAGGTCGCTCACGCCCAGTTGTTCGGACCATTCGCTCAGGTAGGCTCGGTCCTGGGCCGAAGTGAGCAACAAGGCCAGCACGTCGCGCCACTGCTTCTCGGAAACCTCGCCTCCGAGGCGAAACCACTCCAGTTTGACCAGGACCATATCCTCCGCGGAAGCAACCCAGAATTGGTGGGCGCCGGCGGGCATGAGCAGGCGGCGCCGGAAGCGAGACTTTTCGAAGGGGCGCTCCTTGGAGATCATCAGGTCGACTTTAAAAGCCGATTCGAAATGGACCAGGTTGGCGGAGGTTCGCCGGCGGATCGCTTCTTTTAAAGCCGTGTCGCTGACGTAGAAATGCTCCTGGAGAGCGGCGACCAACGGCTCTAGATGCGGAACCTCAAGTCGAACGACCAGATCCGCGTCCTGCGTGTAGCGAGGCTCCCCGTGCAGCGCGCTGGCGATCGAGCCTCCCACAAAATAGTCCACGCCCAGTCCGTCCAGCACCGAGACGACTTCGGCGGTCACGTCAAAGGGATCGATCACTTCCGCACCTTTCCGCAAGTCTTTCAGGCCCAGCCCGGCTCGGATGGTGGCGCTCAGAATCGCGGCTTTGCGAACCGGCGGCATGGCGCGCAAAATCTCGAGTTGGACGCGTTCCGCTGCGGCGCTGGTATCCGAGGCAAGGATTCCCATCCCGGTAGTTTCCCGGCGCGAGCGTCCACCCCCTGGCGGAGAAGCCTCAATCTCCGCCGCCGGTGTCGACCATGCGGGGATCGGGCAGGCTGGCTTCGGGGCGGTAATGGAGGTCGGTGCTGAGCAGCTCGGCGTTCTTGCGTAGCGCTTCCTGTTCTGAGCCGGCAGGAGCGACTACGTAAGGTTCGAGCCGAGCGGCCAGTTTTTCTTCGGTGAGCTTGAAAATCTTGGCTTCGCGTACCTGGTCTTCGACAGTGGCGTCGTTGCTGGTCTGGCGAGCCCATTCACGGCAGGCGTCGCGCACGGTGCTAGCGTCCAATTTCGCCTGGACCTTACCCTCAGGGTCTAAAACAGAAAAAATCATAGCAACCTCCCTTCCTCCAGTGTATCGGGCTCCAGGTCCAACTCGCAGGTACTGGCATCCTTTCTCCAGCACCTTCACGACAGGAGGAGCGAGCCGGCTTGTGAAAAACTTCACAAAGAGAACATGGTTGCCACCACCACCGATATCGACAGGCCGGGCCGGCTGCGGCTCTTTCTGGAACTGGTCCGCTTTGAACAGACCCTCTTCGCGCTGCCCTTTGCCTACGCGGGTATGATGTTGGGGCAGCGCGGTCTGCCCCCACTGGCCACCTGTTTCTGGGTGACGCTGGCCATGTTCGGAGCGCGCACCGCCGGCATGGCCGCCAATCGCTTGATCGACTGGAAAATCGACGCGGCCAATCCGCGTACGGCCGGCCGCGCCCTGCCGGCCGGTCAGGTTCGGGGAGGCTCGGTGGCCCTCTTAATGCTGGCCAGCCTGGCCCTGTTGGCACTGGCCGCTCACCAGCTCAATCCGCTTTGCTACAGACTCTGGCCCCTGGCCGCCCTGCTTTTGCTCGGCTATAGCTATACCAAGCGTTTTACCTGGCTGTGCCACCTCTGGTTAGGCCTGGTGCAGGCCTGCGCGCCCATCGGCGGCTGGCTGGCCGCCTGCGGCCATTGGGGAGCCACGCCCCTCTGGTTGGGCCTGGTCATCTTCACCTGGGTGGCCGGCTTTGACGTGCTCTATGCCTGCCAGGATTTCGCTCACGATCGCCAGGCCGGTCTATTTTCCATCCCCGCCCGCTTCGGTATCCAGAATGCCTTTCGCATCTCCGAAGGCTTACATCTACTGGCCTGGCTATCGCTCTGGATGGTCGGAGCCACGGCCGGGCTGGGCTGGATTTACGCACTGGGCTGCTGGCTGATCGCCGGTCTGCTCTTTTATGAACACCGCCTTCTGCAACCAGGGGACTTAAGCCAGATGCAAAAGGCGTTTTTTCAGGCAAACGTGGGAATCAGCCTGACGTTACTCGTTTCGTTGTTCTGGGAGTTGGTTTTGTGAAAGTGGCTGAAATGAATCTTTTTGAGTTAGGCCGGCGGGCGCGGGCCAGGCGCCACGCGCGCGTATGGCTGCGGGCCGACGGTGCCGTCCAGTTGGTGCCGACAACACCCGATTGGGGCAAACTGGAGCGAAAGGTCACAGAAGTCCACTTTCATCCGCGCAAAGATGAAACGCCCGACCAGGTGGTCGAACTCGTGCACCAGTTGCGCGCCCGGTTCCCCGGCGCCAAACTGCATGGCCTCTCGCCGGGCTGGCTGCAACGCCACGGCTTTGAAGTTCTCGAGAAAATTCGCCCCGATAGTTTCTGCTGGTTCACCGGCGAACTGACGGGAGCGAGCACGGGCGCGGCCCAGGGCTGGGAACAGTGCGCCGCTCTCAAATTGCCGATGGTGGCCAGCTTTGTCTACGGTCCCGAGCACACTCCCGAGGACCTGGAAAAACGCCTGGACGCGCTGCGCGACGCCGAACAAATCGTCCCCTTACCGCGGGCGGTGGGCGACCTGGTGGTGATCCCCGGGGCCACCACCGACGGCCCGCAAGACGTGGAGATCCTCAGTCGCACCCGGGCTCTGGCCGAGCCGGTGCAATGGGTGCGCGCTTCCTGGGGGGCGCTGGGATTCAAGCTGGCGCAGAGTTCGCTGGCTTTTGGCGCGGATGCGCTGGGGGGTTGGGGGCTGGAAGAGCAATTGGCCTATTCGGGACGGATGCGTCCCGCCGATTTGATCGGCTGGGACGAAGCCCGGGCGGGGGTCCTGGAAGCCGGAATGGAAGTTTATGAGACTCGGTAGCATCAGCTACATCAACGTTCTGCCCGTCACCCTGGGGCTGGAACGCAATCAGGTTGGCTTTCAAGGCGAGCTGGTGCGAGCCGAGCCCAGCGCCCTCAACGCCATGACGCGCACCGGCCAACTGGACGCCACCGCCGTCTCCTCCATCGAATATTTGAGCTGCTGGCAACTCTACCGGGTGGTCCAGGGCGTGGGCCTCAGCGCTCCGGCCGCGGTCCAAAGCGTCAAACTTTTTTCTCTGCTGCCCATCGAGCAACTGCGTACGGTTGCGGTAACCAAGGCCTCGGCCACCTCTCGCACGCTGCTGCAAGTGCTGGTGCCCGGCCTTCAAGTGATCGACCTGGAACAGACACCGCATTTGTCAGAAAAACAGCCGGCCGTTCTGCTCATCGGCGACCAGGCTCTGACCGCCCCACCGGCTCCCTATGAGTTGGACCTGGGCCAGGCCTGGAAAGACAAAACCGGTTTCCCCATGGTCTTTGCGGTGTGGTTGTGCAAGCGGACTCTGGAGGAAGGGCCCGAGAAATACCTGGAACGCTCGCGCGAATGGGGCGCTCAAAACTGGAATCAGGTCATTCAGGAGTCCATGCGGCGCACCGGCCTGGATGCGGCCACGTTGGAAAGCTACTTTAGCGGTATGCGCTACCACCTGGGCGAGACCGAACTGAAATCGTTGAATCTGTTTTATAAACTGGCGGCTGAGCAGGGCCTGGTGAAATTGCCCGGATCGCTTGCGGAGGAAAAAGCATGGAGCGTCTGACCCCCGAACAAGGATTAGCTCTGTTCGACATGGATCTTTTAGAATTAGGCGAGCGGGCCGATCAGGACCGGCGCCGCCGCTTTCCCGACAACCGGGTCACCTTCGTGCGCGACCGCATCATCAATTATACCAATGTTTGCATCACCTACTGCAAGTTCTGCGCCTTCTACCGCCCTCCCGGCCACGAAGAAGCCTACGTGCGCAGCAAGGACGAGATCTTCCGCAAAGTAGAGGAGATGCTCAAGTTCAAGGGCACCACCGTGATGCTCCAGGGCGGCCACAATCCTGATCTGAAAATCGACTACTACGAAGACCTGTTCTCGAGCATGAAGGCTCGTTTTCCCGAGGTATACCTGCATTCGCTGACGGCCACCGAAGTGGACCAGATGGCCCTGCACAGCGGCCTGGAACTGGAAGAAACGCTGCGCCGCCTGAAGCAGGCCGGCCTGGATTCGCTGCCCGGCGGCGGCGCCGAAATGCTGGTGGACGAGATCCGCACCAAAGTGGCCCCCCTCAAGACCAGCGCCGACCGCTGGTTCGAAGTCCACGAAATCGCCCACAAACTGGGGATGGAGTCGACCGCCACCATGGTCTTTGGCTTTGGGGAAAGCAATGAGCAGCGCATCCAGCATCTGGAGCGACTGCGCGCGCTGCAGGATCGCACCGGCGGTTTCCGCAGCTTCATCCACTGGAGCCTGACCCCCGACTTCACCGGTCTGGCCCGCACCGTGCCGCCGGCCGGCCACGAATACCTGCGCATTCTGGCCATCGCCCGCCTGTATCTGGACAATTTCAACCACATCCACGCCGGCTGGGTAACCGAGGGCGCCAAGCTGGCCCAACTGGCTCTCAGCTTTGGCGCCGATGACCTGGGCAGCGTGCTCATGGAAGAGTTGGTCAACTCGGCCACAGGTGTGGCCTATTCCTACAACGCCGAACAGATCGCCCAGATGATCCGCAGCGTAGGCCGGGTGCCGGCGGTGCGTGACAGTTGCTATAACGTACTTGAAGTCTTGAGCGCCGCTTGACCCAGCCCCCTTTGCCCCCGTCTCGGATCGCGGAAATGTTCGACCGCATCCACGCGCGCTACGACCTGCTCAATCACGTCTTGAGCGGCGGGCTGGATTTTTTGTGGCGCCGCCGGGCCGTGCGCGAGGTGGGCGTGCAAAAAGGTGAGCGGGTGCTGGATCTCTGTTGCGGCACCGGCGATCTCTCTCAAGAGTTTGCCAGGGCGGGCGCCCGGGTGACGGGGGTGGACTTCGCACCCGGCATGCTCAGTTTGGCCCGCAAGAAATACCCGCACCTGGAGTTTCTCCAGGGTGACGCCACCCGGGTCCCCCTGGAGGGCCCCTTTGATGTAGCCGCGCTGGCTTTTGGGCCGCGCAACATCCACGATCTGCAGGCCCTGTGGCGGGAGATGCGCCGGCTGGTGCGGCCCGGTGGGCGCATCATGTCGCTGGAGTTAACTCGGCCCAACGGATTGCTGGGCTGGTTTCACGGCCTCTACCTGCGCTACCTGTTACCCGTTCTGGGACGGCTGATTTCCGGCGACAATTCGGCCTACAACTACCTGTGCAAGACCATCGCCCACTTTATGGACCGCGAGGCGCTGACCCAGTCGATGCGCGAGGGCGGGCTGATCGAGGTGCGCTCGATTCCGCTGACCTTCGGCATCGTGACCGTGCACGTGGCCAGGGTTCCGTGATCGTCGGCTATCGTCAACTGACCGCCCCCCGCGTGCTGGGGATGATCTCCGGCACCTCGGCCGACGCTATCGACGCCGCCCTGGTGCAGATCGAAGGCCGCTCCCTGCGGCTGCTGCGCTTCGCCAGCCGCCCCTATCCGCCCGAGACGCGCGAACTCATCTTTGCCTTGATGGAGGACCGGGCCAGCGTGCGCCAGCTGTCGCGGGCCCATTTTCTGGTGGGCGAACTCTTTGCCGAGGTGGCGCTAGCGCTGCTCGACGGTGAAAAGGTCGATTTGATCGGCTCGCACGGACAAACGGTGGCCCATTTGCCCTACGAGACTCCCCCATCCACACTGCAAATCGGCGAGGCGGCTGTGATTGCAGCCAGGACCGGCGCACTGGTGGTCAGCGACTTTCGCACCGCCGACCTGGCCCTGGGCGGGCAGGCCGCTCCGCTGGTCCCCTATTTCGACGCCTGGCTGCTCCGCTCGGACTCGGTCGATCGGGCGGCCATCAACATCGGCGGCATGGCCAACGTCAGTTGGGTTCCACGCAATGGGGAGGTGCGCGGTTGGGACAGCGGCCCGGGCAATGTGGTTTCCGACGCGCTGGCCGAGCGTTTTCTGGGACAACCGGCCGACTTCGAGGGGGCGATGGCGGCGACCGGCCGCGTGGTTCCGGAGATTCTGAGTGAAATGTTGCGCCACCCTTATTTCGCGGGCACCGGTCCCAAGTCGACCGGCCGCGAGGACTTTGGCCGCGACTTCTTCGAGCCCTATCTCGAGAAAGCACAACCGGCCGACTTGATGCGCACGGCGCTGGCCCTGACGGCCGAAACCCTGCTGAATTCGCTGCGACCGCTGCTCACCGGCTCGTTCGAGATGGTGGTGGGCGGCGGCGGCTACCACAATCCGGTCTTGATGCAGGAGTTGCGCGAGCGGGCCGCCGGCTTGCCGCTGCAACGCCTGATCGGGTTCGAGGAATTCGGCATCACCGCCGACGCCCGCGAAGCCTGCGCCTTTGCCTTGATGGCCCACGAAACGCTGCATGGCCGCCCCAGTTCCGTCGCCACCGTAACCGGAGCCCGCCGCCCCGCCGTGCTGGGCAAAATCAGCTTCCCCTCCTGAAAATTACGGCCAGACTTACCACCCGGCGGCAAGTGCCCCCGAGGGCCCGCCGGAAATTACCACCCAGCGGTAAGACTTACCACCCGGCGGCAAGTGCCCCCGAGGCCCGCCGGAAATTACCACCCAGCGGTAAAACTTACCATCCGGCCGGCAAGTGCCCCCCCGAGGCCCGCCGGAATTACCACCTGGCGGTAAGACTTACTCCGGCCGACAAGTAGCCCGAGGCCCGCCGGAATTACCGCCCGGCGGTAAGACTTACCACCCCGCCGGCAAGTGCGCCCGAGGGCCCGCCGGAAATGACCACCCAGCAGTAAAACTTACCGCCCGGCCGGCAAGTGGGCCCGAGGCCCGTCGGAATTACCACCCGGCGGTAAGACTTACCATCCGGCCGACAAGTAGCCCGAGGCCCGCCGGAAATGACCACCCGGCGGTAAAACTTACCATCCGGCCGGCAAGTGCCCCCCGAGGCCCGCCGGAATTACCACCCGGCGGTAAAACTTACCATCCGGCCGACAAGTAGCCCGAGGCCCGCCGGAATTACCACCTGGCGGTAAGACTTACCACCAGGCCGGCAAGTGGGCTCCGAGGCCCGCCGGAATTACCACTTGGCGGTAAAACTTACCATCCGGCCGACAAGTAGCCCGAGGCCCACCAGAAATTACCACCCAGCGGTAAGACTTACCACCCGCCGGCAAGTGGGCTCCGAGGCCCACCGGAAATTACCACTTGGCGGTAAAACTTACCATCCGGCCGGCAAGTGCGCCCGAGGGCCCGCGTGAAATTACCACCCGGCGGTAAGACTTACCACCCCGTCGGCAAGTGCGCCCGAGGGCCCGCCGGAATTACCACCTGGCGGCCAGATTTACCACCCGGCCGGTAGGGCCCGAGCAAGGATCCTGGTGCGGGGGCGTTAAGGGATTCGGGTGTTTATCTTTCCCTCCAACGTTCGCTACAGGTGTGTCCAGTGTGGAAAGAGTTGCCGAGATTGGCGGGTATGGGTGGACCCCGCCGAGGCCCAGGGCAAGGCCTGGCGGCTGGAACAGGACGGGCCGCGATTGAGACTGCTGCAGGACGCCCGGGGGCGTTGTCTGGAGTTGAGTGAGCAGAACCTGTGTGAAATCCACTCCGATAAGCCGAGCGTATGCCGCCAGTTCCCCTTTCTTTTAGCAGAAAGCCCGGATGGGGTGCACGTCGGCGTGTCCTTCCGCTGTACGGCCGTCGCGCAAGCGGTGGGAATCGATTGGAGCGAGCACGTTCCGATTCTCGAGGAATTGCTGGCCCGGGGGGTGCCGCGTATCGGCTTTGAGCCGGCTCCTATCGGCAATTACCGGTTGGGATGGGAGACCTACAAAGAGTGGGAGGCCCATTGGCTGAGGCGCCTGCCTCACGATCTATGCGATGCCGTGGCCAGCACCTTAGGCGTGGCGCTGGGCCTCCACCCTCAGTCCCTCGAGCGTCTGGTTTTGATCATGAGCGCGTCAGCCATCGGTTTTCTGGAAAGTCAGGACAACGAGGGAGCCGCCGCAGTGGCCGCGGCCGTACGCGCCGAAAAGGAATACAAAAGCACGCGCCGCGGTTGGACCGCGCCCATCCGCGATCCCTTCGACGGAGAAATGAGCCCGCCAGCCATTCGTTACCTGAGCCACGTGATCGAACGCAAATCCGTCTGGTTGGGCAGTCGCTTTCTCGGTCGCCTGCTCATGCTGCTGACCGCCCAGCGCATGCTCTTCTACTACACCCGCCTGGAAGGCTTCGCCCCGGCCGTCGACCGCCTCGAAGGCGAATGGCTGCTCCACCGCCAGTCCCTGGAAGAACTGGAGCAGACTTTGGAGGAAACTTTGCTACAGTTGATCTAGCGGATCCATTTCCCCGCTTCGAAGCGGTTCATTCGGGCGCTTTCCCCACCCGCCTGGTGGATAACCAGCCAGCCGCCGGTGGGAGGGTTTTCAATCAAAGTTTGGCTGGCGGCTCGGTCAGGCCAGACGATGCGGATTTTTTTGGGAAGGGCGCCGCCCAGGCCAAAATGGGCTTCGCCGGGCTGGGTTTGCTGGCCCCAGTGGCCATAGGAACCTTGCAATTCGCGCATTTGCGTGCCCTGGTCGGTTTCCAGGTAAATGCGAGCCCCGATAGCGTCGCGATTGGCCGTTTTTCCGTCCCCCACCAGGCGAAGATTGAGCGACGCATTGGCGCTGCCGTTACGCCAGAGCACCAGCTCGGGCTTGGGACGGGCCTCGGGCCAGCGAGTCCGGGTTCCCAGAGTGATCAGGTCGGGGTCGCCGTCACGGTCGAGGTCGCCCACGGCCACTCCGGGACAGTTGTTGAAGTCGATGCCCAGTTCTTTCTCAGCCTCGCGGAACGAGTGGTCCGAATTTTGCAGGAAAATGCGCAGGCGATTGCCGGGGTAGTCCGATTCGCAGACGATAAGGTCCAACCGGCCGTCGCAATCCAGGTCCACCCAGTGGGCCTGCAGGTCGCCCTGGTTCCAGTTGGTGGCTGGCTGAGGAGCGTGATCGCGGGCCAGGCCGCGGGTAGGACGGGCTGCAAAGCCGGTCTCCGGATCGGGCTCGGCCAGCACCTCGATGCAGCGTTCAAAGAAAGGCTCCTGAAAGGTTTCCCAGCGGTTGATCAACAGGGCGCTGAGGTCGCTGGAATCGCCGGCCCACGAGTGGGTGATATCGGCCGAAAAGACGTCCAGATCGCCGTCCCCATCGAAGTCGGCCGGGGCCAGACAAAAGGTATTACCGTTGGAGCGAAAAGGCAGTTCGTCGGGACGAGGTTGGTTGCGCTGGCGGAATTTCTCGCGGGTGGCCTCGGAATACTGGCCGTGCCGAATGGAGTCGCCGTCGAGTCCATATTTAGCGCCGCACTCGCTGTAGACCGCCTCAACTCCACGTTTCCAGAGCGTATTCCACTGGCGGCCGTAGGCAGCACCCAAAAGCTCGGGAAAGCCGTCGTTATCCAGGTCGGCCGCGCTCAAGCCGTAGAGCGGGCGGCCGCCATTGGCCGCTCCCGGTGGTCCCGGCGTCAGAAAGCCCCACTCCTCTGTCTTCTCCACAAAGCGGCCGTCGCCATGACCCGCGTATACGCGCATTTGCTGGGCCTCGTAACCTTTGGATTCGTCCATGTAGGCCTGGCCGAAGGCGACATCCAGTTTGCCGTCCCGGTCCAGGTCGGAGAGCGCCACACCCAGTGTATTCCAGTGGAAGGGGAGGGCGAATTCCTGGCTGTCCAGCCATTGACCCGAGAGAAAAACACGATGATGCCGAGGGGTCTGGGCAAACTCGGCGGCAGTCTGGCGGGTGATCCCCAGTCCGTCCAGTCTACCGTCGCTATCCAAATCGGCCCACACGCAATAACTCAGGCCGGGACCAAGCTCGCGCCCGGGCCCCCAGCCGGCTCCCCGAAGGCTGAGGAACACCTGGTTCTTCGCGCACACATCCAGCCAACCGTCACCATCCACATCGATCAAGTTGCAACGCTCGGCAGGAACCTGCTCCAAAGGCACTTTCTCAAAAGATAAAGCTGCCAGCCATAGGAGAAAAAGCATGCCGGCTAATTAGTGACGGCGGTACCGGTCCCTGGTAACACCGGTCCCCCGTCCTCAGCGAAATCGCCTGCTAAGATTTCCTGTGAAAAGGAGGTAGATATGAAAAATCGCTTATTCACAGGTTTTCTGGCTCTGGGTCTGGCCGTGGCCGGCTGGTCAGCCGGCATGAAGTCTAACCGCATTGCCAACGGTGGTCTGCTGGAATCCCCCAACCCTTCGACCATGTCGGGCGCCGAAGAGTTTCAGTATGTGTGGAAGGCTCCGCTGGAAGTTGGGGCTAACGTGCCCGGCTTCAAAGTCACCCGCGAACCGATCTTTCTGGTTTGGAGCAAGCAAACCAATCGGCGCTGGTTGGAATTGAACGACGGCGGCGGCGTCAGCCAGAGCGTGCCGGTCCAGGCCGGGCAGACCTATGTTCTCAAGTTCGTACTGGAAGGCAACCCTCAGGGGGACGAAACCCAGTCTATTCATATCGTGGCTCCCGGCGTCAATCGTAGCGAGACCGTCATGAGCAAAGAAACGCGGCCGCTGGAAACGCGCTTCACCGCCAACAGCGATCAAGCGCCCATCGAAATTTACGCGACCGAAGGTGGTCGCGGTCCGCGCATTCATACTTTTGTGTGCGAATCGATTTAGACCGACCGAACGGTAAAATACACAAAGGAATCTTTCCTACTCCAAGGGAAGGTCGTGGCACTTTCTTTGGAGGTACCACTGCGAATGAAACGACAAATGCTAACGTTGGTCTTGGCGGCCGGTCTGGCGATGGCGGCCGGGGCGGCGGGCGCCAACCTGCTGATCAATGGTAATCTACTGGAATCCCCCGATCCCGCCAAGGCCCCTGGTGTGGAGGAACACACTAACACCTGGAAGGCCCCACTTGCCGTGGACGCCAGCGTGCCTG
This sequence comes from Vulcanimicrobiota bacterium, assembly GCA_019637395.1. Classification (GTDB taxonomy): domain Bacteria; phylum Vulcanimicrobiota; class Xenobia; order Xenobiales; family JADMJV01; genus JADMJV01. Next base: position 11,320 of record JAHBVR010000004.1, on the reverse strand, counting down.
GATTTAAGGTGACGCGCAATTCAATCTACCTGGTAGTGAGCAAGAACACCAACAGGCGGTGGTTGGACTTGAATGGAAGTGGCGGGGTACTGCAAACCGTCGCGGTAACTCCTAACAATCGCTATCTGCTCAAGTTTACCCTGGAGGGCGATCCCGTAGGCCGAGACGAACAACGCGTGTCCATTCAGGGGGCGGGGTTGCATACAAGCGAAAGCGTGGGCGACGGGGAGCGGCGTCAAATTACCGCCCAATTTACTCCCACCATGGGGCAGACAGCCATCGAAATCTACGCTACCAGTGGGGGTCGCGGTCCTCGTATCTTCAACCTGTCGGTTGAAGCTCAGTAGCTTCCCCGACGCTCGACGGGAGGACGTCGTTTTTCGCGGCCCGGATGGGTGCCTTCGAAAAGACAAACCTGGTTGCGGCCGCGACGTTTGGCTTCATACAGCGCTTTGTCGGCCAGATCGATGAGTTCATCCGGGTCGTCGCTGTCTTCGGGGAAACTGGCCACGCCCAAACTGATGGTGACCTTGAGCTTCTGGCCGCGGAAGCGAATTTCGATGTCTTCCACCGCCTGGCGCAGGCGTTCGGCGGTGGAAGCGCCGCGGCCGCGGGGAGTGGAGAGCAAAATCACGGCAAACTCCTCGCCGCCGTAGCGGGCCACCACATCGTAGTCACGCAAGGCCGCCGTCAGGGTGTCGCTCACCTGGCGCAGGGCCTCGTCTCCGGCCTGATGCCCGTAGGTATCGTTGAGCTTTTTGAAAAAATCGACATCGGTCATGACGATGGTCAGCGGCTTGCGGAAGCGACGCGCGTACGAGATCTCTTTGGCCAGGCGCTGCTCCAAATAACGGCGGTTATAGAGGTTCGTCAGACCGTCCGAGACGGAAATTTCATAAAGCCGGTTATTTTCCAGAGCCAAGGAGATGTGGGCCGAGAGCAGCACGGCCAGTTCTAATTCCTGCTCGGTAAAGACATGATCGGGCACACGGGTGGTCAGGGAAACGGTGCCGATGACTCGCTTTTTGATCAGCATGGGCACGCAAATCATGGAAATCATGGGCCGCTTCTGCTTGGGAATGGCCACGAAGCGTTCATCAGCGGCGCAATCAGGAATCAGCAGAGGTTTTTTGTGCCTGGCTACCCAACCGGCCACGCCCTCCCCGACCCGGAAGCGAATGTTCTGCAGTTCCCAACGGGTCAGCCCGCTCGATTCCGAGAAGGCCAGTTCTTTGCGCCCGTCATCCAAAATCATGATCGAACACTCATCCGCGCGCAGCAATTGTTTCAGGCGTAAACTGAGGCGCCGAACCACAGTCCGGATGGGAATCTGCGATGAAATCTCGCGACTCATTTCCAACAGAATCTTCAGAACTTCCGCTTCCCGCGACATGGGCCGTGGTATTCCAGGTGAGGGAAAGGAACCCTTGGTAGGTTGTTGAAGGCCGGCCATCGACAGGCGCAAGCGAAAGAGTGTGCGCTAAGAGGAGGTAACGAATGAAGTCTTGGATTCTTGGCAAGATGCGCAATGTGTGCCTGGGATTGGCAGCATTGTCCGCGGCCGGAGTTCTGTGCGCCCAGGCCGATGCCGCCGTCGTCAACGGCGTGAGTGTAACTAAAGGTGAAGGCTGGGTCCGCGTTAACGTGCACGCTCCCGGAGGCTCTTTCCGTGTTCACGAGCTGCCCGTGGGAACGTCCGCTTATCGTTCCATCGCCATCGATATTCCTAACAGCTCCATCCGTGGTGGCCTGGAGCCCAAACCGCGGCTGCCGGTCAACGAAGGCCTGGTAGCCCAGGTTCGCGTCAAGCAGATGGGCGGTTACGTCCGCGTGCTGGTCGACGTGGTTTCCTTCCCCAAGTATCAAACCGGCTACCAGAACGGCAGCTTCGTGCTCGGAATGGACCCCTACCACATGCGCAACGGCAATCCCATCGCGCCGCAGGTCCGCTAAGCGGGGCCGCTCTCCCCAAAAGAAGCCTCCCGAACTCGGGGGGCTTTTTTATGCCATCATCAATTGTTCCACAAAGAGGCGGCGGGCCTGAGAGCGACTCTGGCGATGCCAGACCAGGCCCAAGGTCAGTTCCCGGGGGTCAAGATCGAGCAAGGGCCGGGCGCATACCTCCTCGGGCAAGTCGGGATAGGAGAAGCTTACGGCGATCCAGACTCCCACCCCTTCGGCCACCAGGGCCGGTGCCAGGCGCGGCTGAGAGGCTTCGTAGGCCACCTCGGCCTCGAAACCTTGTTCCCGGCAGGCCCCCAGAAACCAGTGAAAGACGCGCGGATTGGTGCGTTCAGGTGGGAGAATAATGGGTTCGCCCTTGAGTTCGGCCAGAGGAACCTGCTCCAGCTCCGCCAATCGGTGTTGGCGCGGCACCACCACCGTCCAATGCCCGTGCAAGATCGGTTTGCTCACCAGATCAGGGTGCTCCACCGGCAGTTGGGCAAAACCGAGATCCAGCCGGCGCGCCAGGATGCCCTCGATGTGCTCGTCCACCGGCAGGTGAGTGGTCTTCAGCCGCAGCGTGCGGAACTGCTCGCGAACGAGACGGATGGCCGCCGGCATGCGGGCGATGTGAATATATTCTTCCAAAGCCACCTGCAGTTCTTGCTCCTGGCCGCCGTCCAATTCTTGCACATCCCGGGTCAGGCGGGCGGCCTGGCTGAGCAAATCGCGGGCTCCCTGGAGAAAGAGCTGGCCGGCGGCGGTCACGGCCACCCCCCGGTGGTCACGCTCCAGCAAGCGGACTCCCAGGCGTTCCTCTAACTGGTTCATCTGATAGCTCAGAGCCGGTTGCGAGACGAAAGTCCGCTCGGCCGCTTTGCGGAAATTCAGTTCCTCGGCCACCGCCACAAAATAAGTGAGCTGGCGCAGCTCAAATCCCAGGAACCCGATTGATTCAGCGGACATCTGAAGTTTTGCTGTTCGCGCCGCCTGATAAGTTGCCTTTATGGGCAGCCTGGTACTTGTATTGGACGCTGACCGGCCCCGGGCGTAGTCTGATTTCAGGAGGCGACGATGCTGACAGTAAAAACCAGACTGACCGACGCTGTATTGCTGGGACAAGGAGGCTGGGGTGACGTTTACGCACTGGCCGATAAGCCGGTGGCCGTCAAACTGCTGCACTCCGACCGCAAAAGCCAGGAAGACCTGCAGCGTTTCCAACGCGAGTTCGAGCTGGCTCAACAGCTCAGTCACCCGGGCCTGGTGAAGGCCTTTGAACGGGGCGAGTTCGAGGGTCGTCCTTTTTATACCATGGAGCGGGTTGGCGGCGTGGAGCTGCTGGAGTATTTGAAACGACATCCTGAGCAAACAGCCGATCTGTTCGCGCAGCTCTTGGAAGTGGTCGACTACCTGCACGCCGAGGGCATCGTGCATCGAGACCTGAAGCCCGACAATATCCTGGTCCAGCCGGACGGGCGCCTGCGCCTGCTGGATTTCGGACTGGCCCGCAATCTGGACGGCAGCAACCGGGCCACCGTCAGCGGCATGATCTTGGGAACGCCAGCCTATATGTCGCCGGAGCAGGTCCAAGGTCATGCCCTGGACGTGCGCAGCGACCTTTATCAAGTTGGCGTGATTTTTTACGAAGCCCTGGAAGGCCATTTGCCCTTCGAGGCCCGCGATGTGGGCAATCTGCTTTTTAAGATATTGCATGAAGATCCGCATCCGATGAATGCCTCGGGCACACTGGCTTGCCTGACCCGCTGGCTTTTACAAAAACGCCGCGGCGACCGCCCGGCCAGCGCCCGGGAGGCGCTGGAATTTTTGCGCCACCCGCCAGCCCAGGGATCATGCTGGCGCTCCCAACTGCGCCGACGGGTCAGCCGGGCCATTCGCCTGCCCTGGCTTCCTTTCGGAGCCGGACTGCTGACGGGAATCGCCCTGCTGCAGTATTTTGGCTGAAGAGTGAGAACTACCAACCGATATGGGACGCAATTGTAGTAAGCAAAGACGCTGGTTCATCACCGGGGTATCCCGGGGGCTGGGGCGCCGCGTAGCGGAAATGGCCCTGGCTCGCGGGCACTTCGTAGCGGGCAGCGTACGCAACGAAGAAGCTCTGCGCAGCTTCGAGGAACTGGCGCCGGGCCGTTCGCTGGCCTACTATTGCGACATCAATGAGGGCGACCGGGCTCAATCCACGGTGGCCCGTTCCTGTAAGGCCCTGGACGGGGTCGACGCGGTTTTTCTCAGCCACGGCTACGGTTTGCTCGGATGCTTTGAGGAGCTTTCGGAAGAAGAAATGCGCCGCTACTTCGAAACCCATTTCTGGGCCAACTGGCGCATCATGCACAAGTTTCTGCCGCAGTTTCGCGAGCGCGGTTACGGACATTTCGTGCTGGTCGTCTGTTCCGGCTATGGCGGCCCTGGCTGGGGCGCCATCGAGGCGGCCAACGCCGCCACCACCGCTCTCTGTGAGGCCATCGCGGCCGAAGCGGGTCCGTGGGGTGTACGCATCACTCTGGTGGACGTCGGGCCTCTGCAGGGCGAATGGAGCAACCATGTGGAGCGGTCCCTGGTCGAACTGGAGGCCTACGCCGGCATGCGGGAGCGAGCGGAAAGTTTGCTGGAACAGCGCGGGCAGCCGATTCAACGTATGGCCGATCTGATTATGGAGCAAGTGGAAACCTGCCGAGAGGCTCCCTTACTAAAAATCGGACCGAATCAAGCGACTCGAGTGATGAGCTCCGAGAGATAATTGGTGACGGTCAGGCGCTGACCGAAGTGCATCCCTTCGAAAGTGACGCCGACCAGACGTTTGCCGTCAGACAGACGCTCGGCCCAGACGGTGCGCGCCAGCAGGGTCACCTTACTTTCCAGTTCCAGCGTGATCTGGGCGGGTGAGGAAGCCGCTTCGTCCAACACCAGGCAGGCGCCCGTCTCGCTGATGTCCACGGTATAACCGCTACACACTCGCTGTCCCCCGCGACTGTAACGCAAGGGCAGGTTGCATTTGAGGCGATAACTCTGGCGACGCTCGGTACTCATAAATTGCTTATCACCACATGACCGTCAGAAGTCAACCCCGGATGACGCCGGTGTTGTGGCCGGTGGCGCGGGCATGGTCGTCGGCGGCGCGGCGGGCATCATTGATGTTGTTAAAGCGTACGTTGAGATCGTTGCGCGAGCAGACGGCGATGAACCACTGTTGCTGGCCGACCTGGATGACTTCGACGTGGTGGTCGTGGTCGGCGTGGTGCCGGGCAGGCTCATCGGCAGGCACGGACTGCGCCATGACGACCAGGGCCAAGCATGCAATCAGCTTTTTCATGAAATTCCGCACCTTTCCCAATCCCCTGAACACAATATACCGGGTATTCCGCTTCCACCCATGACAACCTCTGACATATGGAGGTCGCTTAGAGCGACCTCCGGGGTTTGCTCCGCAAACTTCCAAGAACAAACTCGCTAAGGCATGGGCACGACCAGTCCGCTGGGACCGAAACCGGCTTTGAGGCGGCGGCTGATGCTGCGCGATAGTTGTTGGTCGCTTTCGCTGGCCGGCACCTGCACCTTCCAGGAAAGTCCATCGGCCATCAGCCAGTAGCCGTCGGCGGAAAATTCCAACTTCCGCACCTCTTTTTCGGTGCCGTAGAGAGGCGGAGAGATGGGCGTGCCGTCGGCCACCTCCCAGCAACGCACGGTGGTGGAATTCCAGGCCGTCGCAGAGGTGGCCACCCATTCCCCGCTACGATTGAAGCAGACAGCGGTGACCGCGCCTTCATGGGGGAGCGGGTTGCCTATCGGGTTAGCGCCGGGCAGGCGCCAGAGCCGGGCGGTACGATCCTCGGCCCCGGTGATCAGACTCAGGCCATCCTGGCTGAAGGCCCAGGCATTGATGGCGATTCCCTCACCGTGACTGACCTGGCACAGGTTACGCCCCTTGGAGTCCTTGACCTGGAGGCCACCGCCATTGATCAGCTCGGCTTGAAAGGCGTGGTTCTCGGCCAGGGGCGGATGGCTGCCCCGGCCCGGCAGACGTAACTCCCAGCAGCGAGCCGAGCCCGGATAGAGCGAGGAAACGCGTAGACCCGAGCCACAACTGGAAACCAGCCGGTCGGCGCGCGGATGAAAATCCAACTGGGTCACCGGCCCTTCATGGGGCAGAGTATCGCTGACGGCTCTGCGATTGGCCAGGTTCCAGACGCGCACGGCGCCATTGGCCTCGCTCAGCGACCAGAGCTCTTCCTTTTCCCCCATTCCCACCGCCAGCAGCGGCTCTTTGGGGTAAAAAGCCAGGTTGCGCACCGGCCTCTGATGTCTCAGATCAAATGACTTCCAAGGTTGGCCGCGCAGGTCCCAAACTCGCACCACGCCATCCTCACCGCCGGCCGCCAGAAAGTCCCCATGATGACTGAAGCGGATGGTGTTGACCCGGCTGCTGTGCAGCAACCGCTGCACCAATTTACCGTCCTGGCTATTCCACAGGGTAACGGTTCCGTTTTCGCAAGCATTGGCCAGATAAGGCAACTGCGGATGGAAATGGATGTCGTTGATATCTGAATTCTCTTCAAAGCGAAAAGGCAACACGCGGCCGCTGCTGGTGCTCCACAAGCGCATGCTACGGTCGGTGGAAAGTCCCGCCAGCAGCTTGCCATCGGCCTGGAAAGTCACCGGCTGCGTCAAGAGATACTGGCCTCCGGGGCCTTCTTTGGGCATTTCCAGTTTTTGAATTTTCCCTGAAGGCACTGCCCAGAGCCGCACCGAGCCGTCTTGAGCAGTGCTGGCCAGCCACTTTCCGTCGGAACTGAAGGTCACGTCGGTCAGGCTCGGACTCTGCCGGCCGACTCCATGTTGGATTTGGAACAGCGTTCGCTTCCGATCGACGTCCACCACCACCCCGGTTTTGTCCCAGGAAGCCGTCGCCATCAGGTTGGGCGCGGTTTGCGTGAAAGCCACTTTCTGGATGCCGTCGCGGTGCATTACTTCTAAAATTTGGCGGCCGTCGGTGCTGTCCCAAACCCGGGCGCTGGCGGCGGGATTGGTGCTGGAGGCCTTGGCGCCGGTGGCCAGCAAACTGCCGTCCCCATTGTAGGCCACCGAACTGATTTCGGCCCGGTCCGGAAAGGTCATCAGCACCGGCAAAAAAGACAGGCGTGCCCGGGTAGTAGGGTCCCCGGGAGCGAAACCGAGCGCCGACACCCATTGCAGATAGGCTTCCTCGGTGCGTCCCGACTCCAGAGCATGCAGGCCGCTTTGGGTGAGCAAGGCAAACTGGCGCTGGCGATAGCTGGTGGCGGCGTAGTAGAGCGACAGAATCAGCAGCAGCAACAACAAGATACTGAGCTGCACCGAAGGCCGGCGCAGAGCCACCTGCAATCTGTAGCGAGTGGTCCAGGGACGCAGCGCCAACAAACGGTCCCCGCGGCGCCAGCGCCCAAAATCTTCCAGCACGTCCTCCATGGACTGAGTGCGCCGGGCCGGGTCCAGCTCCAGACAACGCTCGATGATGGCCGCCATGCTTTTGTTGACCTCGGGATTGAGCTTACGGATAGGAATCAGCTCGTTGTGGCGCAGACAGTCCACATAGTAGCTGGCCAACTGCCCAGCCCCGGTGGCGCCGGCCAGGCGGCGCTGATCGCTGTCAAAGATGCGCGCGCGCTTCTTGGTCAGCAACCAGTAGGCGGTAGCGCCGAAGCCATAGACATCCCACAGTACCGACGGGGTAGCCCGTTTGCCCAGCGGCTGATCGCACTGCTCCGGGGCCATGTAGCCGATGGTTCCCCAGGAAACTTCGCCGTCCACCACCCGGCGCGACTGGCCCAGGTCCCCCACGCGAATGGTTTCGCTGTTGGTGACGAAGATGTTGGAAGGTTTGAGGTCGCAGTGAATGACGCCCTTGCTGTGGATGTAGTGGAGGGCTTCGGCCATCTGCTCGATCCAGCGATAGCAGATGGGCAGGGCCGCCTTCTGGTGGTTTTGCAGAGAGCCCCCCTCCACCAGCGGAGTGACGATGAAGGGCGGACTGTGGGATAAATCGGCGTCCAGCACCGTCAAAGTGTAAGGATGGTCTTCCAGGTCGACCAGCAGGGCCAGCTCACGGCGAAAATACTCCCAATGCAAACGCTGTTCGTGAAGCACCAGTTTGAGGGCCACCCGCTGGCCGGTCTGGGTACGCACCGCTTCCCAGACCACCCCGAAGGTGCCGCGGCCCAGTTCGCCACGCAGTTCATAGCCCGGAATGTTGGCGGCCTGGGAAGCAACCTTGCCGCTTTCCAGACTGCTCAGGGTCATGTTGAGCGTTTCGTCTTCGCTCACACGCCCGGTCCGGTCAGGGGAAACTCCGTTTTGTGGGTGTGCCGGGCCCAGTCGCGCACCACCCGGTGCAGTTCCCACTGACCCGGTAGCGGCCAGATGCCGGTGCTCCAACCTTCATCCAGCAGGTCCACCACCTTGCCCCAGGGCAGGTCGAGCAGCGGTTTGAAATAGCGGTTTAATTGCTTATCCGAGAGGCCAACGCTCAAAATGAGATTGGAGCTGCTCTGGCTCCCTCCGGCGCGGCGGTCTTCATACCAGGCCACCAGTCCCGCGCAGGCATGAAAAAATCGCGTCAGGCGTTGGCCGTGGGCATCCTGGCCGCGCGGCACCGGCAGGCTTTCCGGGTCCTGACCGTCGAGCAGCCCCTGCACCCAGGCGCGCGCCTCGCCCAGATAGTCACCCAGTACCAGCAGCGACTCCAACCAGTCCACGGCCGTCTGGACAGCGGCCGGCGTCCATTGATCGTGAGTCAGCCCGTCGGCGAACAAAGAGGCCAGAGAAACGGCGTCTTCTTGCCCATCAAAGCGTCTCCAGGCCAGAGCCAGGTCCTGGGTGCGGCCGTTGCGCAGACCATCCAGGCACTTCAACCAGCTGTCTTTTTCAATCACGATGGCCTGCAGGTCGACCACTTCGCGCAGGCGCTGGCGGTACATCTGCAGGGCCGGGCCCCAGGCAGTGGCTGGATTCTGGCTGACGGTGCGGCCCAGTTCCTGAGCGCAGGTGGCCACCAGTTCGCGATCTTTGCGCCCGCGTACGAAACCGGTTTTGCCCTCGGCCAGGGTGGAGTCGCGCATGGCCAGCAAAAAGCCCATGAAGGTCTGCGCGTAGGCGTCGTTCTGGAAAGTCGAGGCATCCATGCTGTAAACGCTGAATCCAAAGGGATGAAAGCGATCGCGGCCAAACATGCGGGCGATAAAAATGGCGCCGTGGAGCAGACCGCGCGGGTCATGGCCGCGCAGGGCTTCCGAGGTGGGCACGTACTGGTAATCGTCTTCAAAGCGGCAATCGATCAGCACCAGATCCGGCTCGTGGCGCGGGAATTGGTGGTCGCTCCAGAGGCGTAAGTGCTGGGCCCAGGTTCCCAGAGACGGGTCTTCATCCGGGCCGTTGGGGACCGGCTGCAACTCCAGGAAGAGCGTCTCGATCTCGGTGACCGGACGGTCGTCAATCAGCCACAATCTCAGATTCCTCATGCGATCAACCTTCCCCAGTGATAAACCCAACGCTGGCGGATGCGCACGATGTGCTCCAGGCTGGTATTCGAGGCTTTTTCAGGGCGTCCGGTTTCCACCAGCGCGCCCAGCAGACGCGATTCCAGGGAGCGGATTCGATCCAGGCTGCGCGATTGCGGAATGGAGCCGTCGCCGGCGGTGACCACCGGCTGCTCCAATTCCACCACGGCCGTCTGTCCTTCCAAAAAGCAACGAAAGTGCACGCGCCGCTCCTCTTCGGGAAGTTCGGCCAGTTCCCGCCGATCTTCGCGGCCGGCTCCGCGCGGCTCGGGATACTTGCGCAGATTGTTGAGCATCTCCACCAGTCCGATGGTCAGCGCCAGCGTTTTGTCGAGCACCACCGGATTGTCATTGAGGGGCGGCAGGCTGAGCAGCGGACTTTCTTCCAAAGTCAGCGGTCGTTCCTCCAACCACCAGGGCAAAAAGGGCGGTTCGGAGCGTATGCCGCTGTGCAGGTAAGCCACCAGCGAACGCAGACTGGCCAGCACGCCCGGTGGGTCATTCCAGCCGGGAGTCACCCAGTCGGCTGGCAGGGACCCCTGTTCCCCCTGCTTCTTATGCAGTGAGATGGCCTGAGAGACGCCCCAGATGGGCAGCAGATGATGAATCACGCCGCGCACTTCCGGGCTCTGGGCGCGGTCGTTCCACAAGCGCAGGGCACCCGAGGTTTTGAACAAAGTGCCCACGTGGTGCCCGAAGACGCCCAAAAGATTGCTGTATTCCGAGGCTTGTTGCACCACCAGGTGGTGGCCCACCAGTTCGGCCACCAGGTCGATGATGGCCGCCACTTCCTCCAGGTCTTCGGGTTCCAGATAGCCGCTGCCCGAAGCGCTCAGGGCATAGGAACTCGACTCCAGGCCGTGGAGCGGCGACAGCACCCGCCAGCGCGCGATGGCGGCCACGGTCTGATCGGTATCGTGTCCAGGAGGAGCCTGCGTGACCAAAGTCACCGTCGAATACTGCTCCAGAGCCTGTCTTATAAATTCGGCGGGAATGGATTCCTCGCCACTGCCCTGACGATCCAGCACACGTTGCTTGGAGCCCAGAATCTCCACAAAAAGCAAATGTTCCACGCGAGGCAACAGGTTGTGGATAACTTCAAAGGCGGGACGCCAGGGAGTGGGGCTGGTGGGGTCCTGGCGCAGGCGTTCCAGTAGCTGAATGACGGCGTCGAAACAGTCCTGCAGGCGGCGCAGGCGGGCTTTTTCTTTAGAGAAGCCAAAGAGAGTGAGCTCTCCGGGAGTCTGCTGGCGGCGCAAACCGAACTGGGTTTTGCCGGTGGTGAAAAACTGGCCGACCTTGACTTCGAAAGCATCGTTTTCCTGACCGTTCCAGAAAATCGGATTGCGCGCGCCGGGATGGCGCCGCACCTGCATGCGACCGTTGTGCAGGCGCACGGAAAAGTGCCGGCGCGACAGGTGCGGATCGCCTTCCACGGCCAGATGATAGGGCCGGGCCTGGCCGTCGGCGCGGCCCACCTGGTATTCCTCGTCCTCCAAAGTCCACTCATGACGCTTGCCGTCGGGACTGACGGCCACCAAGACCATTTGCTCCATTCCCCCGAGCGTTCACCCGCCGCCGAGGAGGTCCCTGCGCAGGAACAAACCCGGGGGCTTAGTATGCCTTTTCAGGTTCTGCTGGGCGACGGCTCGTAGCTCTCTGAATTCCCTCGCGAGGATGCCTGAATCAGGTGTTGCAGGAGCAGCTATGGCCTTGAGCCCTGCGTAAGCTCCTGCTCATCGGTCCGCCCGGCACCGGAAAGACGATGTCGGCCGGGGCACTATAACTTGTAGAACAAGCTCAAGCCATCGAACATTATTTCGATAGAG
>JAHBVR010000036.1 GCA_019637395.1 Vulcanimicrobiota bacterium | reverse complement strand
CCAGGGCGCCGAGCCGAACCAGGGCAGCGAGCCCAACCAGGGTGCGGAGCCTAATCAGGGTGCCGAGCCTAACCAGGGCAGCGAACCCAACCAGGGCAGTGAGCCGGTCGAGCCCACCACCCCGACCCAGCCTACTACTCCGACGCAGCCGACCACACCCACCCAGCCGACCACGCCGACTCAGCCGACCACGCCTACGCAACCCACGACCCCACCGGTGGTGACCAATCCCAATGCGGAGGCTCTGGCCCTCAGTACGCAGCAGCGCACCGTGGCCAACGCGCTCTTCGGCGGGGCAGGCGAAACCGTCGCTATCAAGGACAGTGGAGCCGCTGGTGGAGCGGGCCAGATCAGCGCCGGTGACACCATTGAAGTGACCAACGCTCAGGGGGTGAAAACCACTCAGGTGGTAACCGCCGAGCAGGCCTACAACGTCAACTTCCGCTCCAACCTCATCAGCGCGGCCGAGAAGGCCAGCGATCCGGCCTGGGATTTCACCGAAAATATCGTGGAAATGCCAAACAACAAGCTTAATCCGCCGCAAACGCGCACGGGACCCGACGGCAGTACTCAAACCGTTCTTTCCCGCAACGAGTTCTGGGAAGTGGTGGAGAAGCGCGGCACCGACGGTAAGCCTTTCCAATTCCTGAAAGTGCGGGCCACCGACGACCAGGGCAATCCCGTCAAGGTATCCGATGCCATCAACGACCTGTTTGACAACAAGGGCGACTATATCTTTGATTGCGCCACCCCGATTCACATCCTGAGCCTCAAAGCTCAGTTGGATACGGTAGGCGCCGATGATTTCAACCGCGCCAATGCCGGCCTCTCCTTGCATTCCCATTTCGACGGCGCCGACACCAATGGCGATACTTTTGATTCCGGCTTTGACAAAACGGTCACCTTCGCCCAGGCGGGCAATCCCGACGGCGCCATTCCCGGAGTGGAGTTCACCCGCTTCGACCGCGCCAACGACAAGCTGGTGCCGGGCGAGTGGCGCTATTTTGAAAAAGCCGGCGACGACTCGTCGGCTACTCAAGGGACCAACCGCATCTATCTTGGACCGGGAGAAAACGGCCAGGAGAAGTTCTGGGTCATCGGAGGCGGCGTCGAGTCCTTCAACATCAACCGGCCTCCCCTGGGCGAATACCTCACCAGCCTGAAAGGCGCTCCCGACATCAATCACTTGATGGCGATCGATCGAACCGCCGGCGTCGCCTGAACCGAGTATGCTACAATTGACCCTGAGTTCGGCCAAGGCGAGCTACCAGGCCGGCGAAATGCCTATGCTCAGCTATAAGATCACCAATCAAGGCGATCAACCCGTGGTTTACTGGGCCTATCTGCTGGACTACCGTTTGAAAGCCTCGCTGGTGGCCGATAACCAGGGCAAAGGCAGTAGCTTTGAGCTGCAGCCGTTTCATCCGCAACCCTGGCCGGGCCCTCAGTTTACCGATACGCTCAATTTAGCGCCGGGAGCCCACTGGCAGGCGCCGCTGCTGTGGAACGATCCTTATGGATTCGCTTTCGTGCAGCGTCACAGTCAGCCGCCCGTCATTCCTATCACCTATAGCCGGCCAGGGCTGCCGGCCGGGCAATATCGCCTGCGTGTCTACCTTTCCGATACCGTGGCATACTACGTCGGGGAAGATCAGCTTTTCGACCGGCGTCTGGAGACGCGCAAGCACGATAAAGGCCAGGCCCCCGTGCTGGAGGCTGAACTGCTGTTGGGCTTCGCCGGGTGAGCGCCAGACGGCGCGGCCTAAAAAATCGCGAATAGCTCCTCGGGAGTCCATTCTTTAAGATCGGAGACCTGGCCGTCGCCCAACTCGATGACTCGCCAGACACCATCCTCACGCAATCCCAGATCGATCGTATAAAAGGGTGAATCGAATCGTAAAGCCACGGTTTGAGCCAGATCTATCGCCGCAGGGTCGATTTCTCGATGGTGGACCTGGCCGCGCCACACAAAAAGGCGGCACTCTTGGATATAGTTTTCCACCTGGCGAAAGCACAGTCCGCCCTCGATTTCTCCACGGAACTCGATCATCGTATCCCGCAGGGTTTCCAGTTCGTCCCGGTTACTGACAATCGGGAGACCGTTGGCAGTGCACGATTTAACCCGGTCTTTTACGAAGGCGCGGCCCCATTCGGCGAGCAAGGCTTCGATGGCGGAGCCCTCCTCGAGAAAGCGGGTCTCGGCTGTAAACTCGCGGATGCGCTCATACCAGCCGTCCAGCCAGTGCATCTCGCGATAGTGGGCGGGGGAAGTCAGAAAGCGATCCACTTCAGCATACTCCGAAGGCTTGAGCATCCAGCCGCGCAACAGCAACTCGTCCCCTTCTTCGGGTCGAGGGCGTAAAACGACGCGCCCCTCTTGCTGGAAATCCTCATAGCTAAAACGGCTGAAGGGCAATCCTCGCGCTTCGGCGGCGCGCGCCTGCGCTTCGAACATCGGCTCGATTTCGTTCAGGGAGTAGGGCATGCAGGGAAAGACCAGGCGCAACATGAACTACGCCGGCTCCGGCAGCACATAGCGAGGATTGCCTTCACGCTGCCCGCGCACCAGGCAGTCTTCGATCTTGAGACGGCCGCCTTCGGTTCGGCCGGACAAATCGTGAGCGTGCTGGGACAGCACCTGAGGAATCAGCGCCGAGCGGCCTTTGTCGTGCTCAAAGCGCAACCCCCAGGCCAGACTGTGGCGCACGATGTGGCGGGGTTCTTCGAGCACGGCCACCGCTTTGTCCGGATAAGCGGCCTCCAGCAGGCGCAGGCCGGCAGGATCCACCTCTCCCTCCAACTGCCACCAGCCCAGGATACAGCGTTGCGGCGGCTGGTGCGGATCGGCCGAACGATAGCCTTTGTCTTCGAATTGCACCAGCTCATCCAGCCCGAATGCCTGCCAGCGTACCGAGAACGGCTCGACTTCCTTGTCCTGGATCTTGCCGTCGGGAGCGCCGAACAGGCCCCATTTGGCCTTATCGGTCCAGACCCCGAGCAGGGAAGCCGCCTCTTTACCCGAGGACAAGAAATCCCGTAGTGCTCCCAAAGTCCCCAGAGGTTGCCAGGCCGATTTCGCATCGGCTCGTTCCACCAGCGCGCCGCCCGCGGGCACGAAGGTATCTGGAGCACACAACCACAGATGGCCCTCTTTTTCCAGTAGCGGAGTGCGCACCGGAGGGCGCACCTCTCCCACCAGGTTGCCATTTTCGAAGGCGTAGGCCTGTAGCTTTTCCATGTCTCCAGGTTCCTGACGCCAAGCGCCTAAGCCTTCCGCATGAAATTTCTTCTGCTCCTCTTCCTGGCGCTGCCTCTCCAGGCTGAAACGTTGTCGTTGGATCAGGCCGATGGCACTCGACTCTATTACTATTACGATGCCCCTCTCGAAAAAGGCCCACTGGCGGTGATTTTACAGGGCAGCGAATGCCGTCGCGTCAGCGACAAGTATGCCTCTTTCATCGAGCGCTTCAACAAGGCCAATATCGGCGTGTTGCGGGTGGAAAAGCCCGGCCTGGTTCCGGATACGCCGCCGGGCGAATGCCCGACCGCCTATTTACAAAGAAACACCCTGGAGCGACGCATCTGGGACTTGCTCAGCGTGCTGGGGGAAATGCGCAAGCATCCCCAGTGGGATGGAAGACTGGCTCTGGTGGGAGGCTCCGAGGGCGCCATGTTGGCTGCCCTGAGCGCGCCCTTGATTCCCGAGACCCGAGCGGTGGCCTTGATCTCGGGTGGTGGAGGCGATACTTTCGCCGAAGAAATCACTCAGATGATGCGCGCTCAGGGAGCTCCCGACGGTCAACTGAAGCAATTCCAGGAGCTCTGCGCGCAGGTCCATCAGGAGCCGACCACCACCAGGGAATGGGGTAGCGACGGAAAAATGGCCCGCAACACCCATCTGTGGCTGTCGCGGGCGGAAGATCTGGCTATCTACCGACCGCTGCTGAGAGCGGAAGCGCCCATCCTGGTGGTCCACGGCGCCGCTGATCAGTCCACACCGCTACACAGCGCCGAAAAGCTCCAGGAAATTTTTCAAGAGGCCGGACACCAGAATTTGCAGTTGCGTATAGAGAAAGAGGACGGCCACAGCCCGTCCGCTCAGTCGATGGAGGCCACTCTGGAGTGGGTGATCGATAAGCTCAAGAACGAGGCCAGCCGCTCCAGGGCCTGGCCGTAGCGCTGTAGCCGGGCCGTTCCCGGCGATTTTTCCCAGTGCACCGAGAGCACCGCCAGTTCTCCCCCCTGGCGTTTGGGAGTGACCCGTCCCACCAGTTCGGCCCCGTCCAGGATTGGCAAGGTGTAGTAGCCGTGCCGGCGTTGCGCGGCGGGCACGAAGGCTTCGAAACGATAGTCAAATCCGAACAGGCGCAGAGCTCGGGCCCGGTCGCGCACGATCGGATCGAAAGGAGCCAGCAATCTTACTTTACGGGGAATTTTGACGGCGGCGGCCCGCTCGCGCCAGTCGGCCACCGCCACAGCCGCGCGCCCGGCGCAGTCGCGCACTTGTAACTGGGCCCGGCACCATTCGCGCGCCTGGCCGGGCTGGACCAGCGCCCAGTAGGCGGCGATTTCCCCCGGAGTGGCTACCCCCAACCGCTCCAAAGCTCCTCGGCAAGCCCAATCCACCCAGTCCTGTGGAGCCTGCAAAGCCGGCTCGCCGAGAAAGCGGCTGCTCAGATCATAAAACTTCTGAAAATTGCGCCGCTTCACCACGCTCACCCGGCCGGATTGCCAAAGATACTCCAGGGCGGCCTTTTCGGGTTTCCAGTTCCACCAACCACCGGCGCTCTTGTGCTCGGAAACAAAGTCCTTAGACTGCAATGGCCCGTCCTGTTCCAACCGGCCCAGCACCTGCGCCAAGATTTCCTGGGCGCGGGGCCCCTTGCGTTCGCGCCACCAACTCGATTGCAGAATGCGCTGGCCGCGTTGGCGAAAACGCTCGCTCCAATAAGGCCAGCAAGAGGCCGGTAGCAGAGATGCGTCATGGGTCCAGTGTTCGAAAGCGCGGCGCTGGGGCAACAGTTCGAAAATCGATTCGTGCCGATAGCTCGGTAGCCGGGCATGCAGGGTCAGTTCCTGGGCGCGGGCCACCGCGTTGATGGAGTCCAGCTGCACGAATCCCAGTTGATCGAGCATCTCCTCCAGGGTCCAGCGGCCTTGAGCCAATCCCTGTCCCGCCAGCAGCAGGCGGCGGGATTCTTCGAGGCCGACCTGGATCAGTGGGGGCCTGGCATGACGGGGGTGGAGACGGGCCGCATGGCCGGAAAAGCCTTGTAAAACTGCTCCAGGGCCGCATCCATCGAGGGGAAACGCTTGACCGGATCCTTAGCGATCATGGTCATCACCAGAAAGTCCATCGACTTGGGAACATCCGCGTCCACCGTGCTTGGTTCCGGAGGTACCTCGAACAGTTGCTTGGTGATGATCTGGGCAATATCAATGTCATTGGGCACGGGAGCGACGCCGCAGAGAAGTTCGTAGAAGATGAGTCCCAGCGCATACTGGTCGGAGGCTTTGTTGGCCACGCCGCTAAAGCGTTCGGGAGCCATATAGGCGGGAGTTCCCAGCACCGAGTTGTCCATGGTCTCGAAGGTGTTGGCGGTGGTGCTGCGCGAGATGCCGAAGTCGAGAATCTGCAGGCGTCCGTCCGGCCGCAACATAATGTTGTCGGGCTTGAGGTCACGGTGCACGATATCCTTGTTGTGGGCGTAGGTGACCCCTTGCAGCAGCATGTGGATGAAGCGGACGGCCTCTTCCTGGCTGAGCCGCCCCTCGAGCAGACGCCTTTTCAGCGACTGGCCGTCCACTTTCTCCATCACCAGGAAGTATTGGCCGTTGACGTCCCCAAAGTCGTAGAGGGGCACGATGGTGGGATGCTGGAGTTCGCGCATCACCTTGATTTCGCGGCGCATGCGGTTGATGGCATCGCTATCCAGGCCCACTTCGCGGTGCAGCAGTTTCAGGGCCAGCGGAGCATCGCTGCCGGTGCGGCGCGCCTCGAAGACGACCGCCATGCCGCCGCGTCCCAGTTCTCCCAAGAGTTCGTAGCCCTGGTCACGCAGAGCCGCTTCGTGCTGATTGGGAGCGCCCACCGGGTCCGGCCGAGGCGCCTGCCAGGCCTTCTTGCGCGAGCGCCGCACCAGAAAAACCGCCCCGCCCACCGCACAGGCCAGCAATCCGGCCAGCGCCGGACCCCACTGCTTGAACCAGCCCTCCCAGGTTTGATACAGGCGCGCCGGACCATCGCTGGGGAGCTCGGCTCCGTTGACGAACTGACCCGCCAGCATGGTCAAGGCGAGCGGCTCGTAGCCGTCCTTTTCCAGACGCAGGAAAATCGTCGACTGCTCCAGGGCCTGCTTTTCGATGATGAGGTTGGTGCCCGTGATCCCCAGATACTGCCCCTTGCCTTGAGAGGAGTTGGCCAGATAGATGGCTGCTCCCTGAGGTTGGCTGTTGATGCGTATCGATAATTGGGGAGCGGCCGCGGAGGTCAACATCAGCGGGGGGCGGCCACGCGGCGGCCATTCGCCACCATTGATCAGCTCAGAGGTAGGAACTTGCTCGGTCTGGGTTTGGAACCCGTCCTTTGAAAAAGTCACCTGCATGCGCGGTTGAGCCAGCCAGTTCCGTTGCAAGGTGACGGGTTGACCGGAAAGGCCGGAAAGCTTGGTTTCTTGTTGTGCGGAGAGAACTCGTATGGCGGCGCCTTCAGGCCGAGTATGAAAAGTGACGCGCAGGTCCTGAGCGACCGCGGCCGCGCTGAGCAGCAGCCACAGCAGCGTTGGCTTCACCATAGATTCCTCAGCGTGATCGAACGGTCCAGAGTCAGGATCTCGGGAGCTTTCTGACCGATGGGCGAGCGCTCCAAGGTCAGTTGAATGCGATAAGGCTGCTGGTGGGGTGGGGGCGGGTAGTCGACCGAGAATTTGCTGACTCCGCGCGCCAGGCTACTCTCGGGAGCGCTGCCGTCGTTGATGATGTCGATGAGGTCCTGACGCGTAATGCGAGCGGGATGATAATCGAGAAGTGTCACCGGAAGGGACGGCTTCATCCCGTTATTCCAGATTTCCCGCTTGAGGGTTCCGGTTTTGGGCAGCCAGTAGTAGACGATCAACTGGGTCTCCCACAGTTGGGAGCCGCTGCTGGTGTAGCCTTCCATGCGCTGCACGGCCACTCCCGAGACCTCGTTGCTGCCCGTGGGGGCTGGCAGGAGCGAGACCGAGGCCGGGGCTCCGTGTTCCAGATCGATCACCAGGCGCTCCATGGCAATGGAGGCCTGCTGCTGCATCTCCACCCGCAATCCGCCCCGCGAAGAATTGCGGAAGGTAGGAATCAAGAAAGACAGGACCAGGCCCATGACCATGGTCAGCAAAGTGCCGGCCAGCAGTGTCTCCAGCAGGCTCATACCGCGGCGGCGCATCAGTTTTCCAGGTCTACCAAAAAGATTTCCTGGGTCACTGATTGGGGACCGCGTACCCAATCCCAACTGACTGTGACGCGCAATTGGCGCAGAACATCGGGGTCGCTTCCGTCGGGTCCATAGAGAACTTCGATGGAAGGTTTGAATTTGGTATTCGTCCCTTCCACGGACACCTCGCTCAAAGTCCAGGAGTGATGATTGGGAAGTTGAGCCAGTTGATGAAACGGCTCGGCCTGGTAGAGGGCGACGTAGGTTTGGGCGATCTGGTCGGCCTGCAGATGATCCTGGCTGCGGCGCACGGCCAGAGCGGAAGCGGGGTAGAGGTTGAAAAGCATGAAGACCACCCCGGCCAGCAAGCCGCTGGCAAAGACCGTTTCCAATAAGCTCAGTCCCCGTCGCTTCATCGGGCTCTCCAGTAAAGCAATCGGACCTTGTCCTTGCGACTTAAGAGCTGGTTGGGATCAATAGTAATCCGCTCGCTACTGCCGGGTGTCAGCATCTGCGAAGCGCCGGGTTCGCGGGCGGGTATGTCGTTGAGTTCGGCATTGTAATTCGGCCAGAACAGCGGACCCAGGACGGTCAGGGGAACGACCAGCACGCCCGAGCCTCCCGGGCCGACGCCCACCAGTCCGCCGGAGGTGGAGCCGTTCCAGATTTCTTTGACCTTGTCGCGCACCGCCGCTTTGTTGGGCACCGAGTAAATCTGGCGAGAATTGGGATCGACCACCTCCCAGTGGCCATCGGCCGCGGTGGTGGGATAGACCTCGAAGACGGCGCTGCCCGTGACGATGCCCGTGATCGGCAGACCCAGGGCGGAAATGTGGATATTGCCTTTGGTGACGTCCACGCTGCCCGGGCTGCTGATGGTCATGTCCAGTTTGCCCTGGCTGGACTGGTAATAAAGAGAGGCGTCATTAATATCGGTAGTGGCGTTCTCGTCGGCCTGGATGAGCACACCCATCAAAGTGATGTGCTGGGCGCTGAAGGCGCCTTTATTCCAGAGCATCCCCTGGAACATGGAACTCTCCTGGCCGCTGCCGAAGATGCTCACGTTGCCGCCGCTCACCACCGCCACCTTGTTGTCGGTTTTCATCTGAGTGCTTCCGTAAAGCCCCAGGTCCCGGGTCACAAAAAGCGCTCCTTTGCCCCGGATCCCGCCATCGATGATGACGTTGCCGTCGACGTAGAGGACGCCGCCGTCCAGTTCCAGGCCGCCCTTGACGTTCAAATCCCCGGTGCACTTGGCGAAGCCGGAGACCTTAGGAGAATTGTTGAGGCCCGGAGGGACCTTTTGCAAGTTCGGCCGAGTGGTGTAGCTGTTGGTTTTGGGATCGTAAAAGTGCTCAGGATCGTAGTTGGTGACCGTCTCCTGGGGTAGTTTGACCGGATCGGAACCGGGACGGATCCGTCCGCCGATGTAGACGGTTTCGTCGGTCTCGACTCCCCCCGCGCTACGCACGTCGCCGCTGACCCGGCTGTCCGGCCCCAACACCAGTGCTTTGGCATCGCGCGAATTGGAAGCCAGATTGGCCTTGAGGATTTCCTCGGGAGCCGGCTTTTCACCGTCCGGTAGCGCGTCATCGAGGGCACCGACGACCAGTTTCCCGGTGGAGTGGAATGGCCCGGCCGTGGCCACCGCGTAGGGAAACGGGGGAATATAGAGGATGCACTCGACCTGCCGGCTCACTCCGCCTATGGTTCCTCGGGCGATGAGCTGAGCCGAGTTCTGGGGAATGGGTTTGGTGGCCGTATACCCGGGGACCGGATTGGGCCCGTCCAGATTGTTGGTGGAATAGGGAAGTTCCCACTTGCCGGCCTGATCGGGGTTGAAGGTGATGAATCCCTGGCCTCCATTGAGCTGGAAGGTAAACGAGCTGCCCGCTTCGCGCAGTTTGCCCAGGTCTTCGGACTTTTCGTTCAGTAGTTTCTCGGTCACCAGGGCCAGGGTGGATTCGGCGATGTTTTGGGCCTGAATGCCGTTGCTGACGCGGTTGCTGTAGTTGAGATGGTTGAGGCTGGCGGCGGCGACGGTGAAAGCCAGCGTGGAGGCCACCGCGATGACCACCACCGTGTTGCCCAGGCTGAAAGCTTGCCGGCGCTTCATCAGATGGAGTCCAGCGCTTTCGAGAGGGGAAGTAAGGTGGCCAGCACCATGGCTCCCACCAGAATGCCGATTCCGGCCATCACGAACGGTTCGATCATAGCTGCCACCGTTTCCAGCGCGTGGTCCACCTGGGTCTCTCCCAGGTCGGCCAGCCAGTCCACCAGTTTGGAAACGTCGCCCGTTTCCTCGCCCACGGCCACCACCGAGATGAACATGGAACTGAAGAACTGACTGGAGCGCAAAGCTCTAGAGAGGGAACGGCCATTGAGCATGGCCTTGACCAGGTGATCGCTGACTTCTTCCAGGAGCGGGTTGCCGGTCACCCGGCCGGCCAGATGAAGGGCCTGTTGGATGGGCACGCCGGCCTCCAACTGCAAGGCCAGAGCCCGGGCGAAGCGAGTGGTCAGCACGCCCCGCACCAGGTCCCGAAGTTTGGGAGTGCGTAGCGCCCGCCGCGTCATGGCCAGTTGGACGTCGCGCCGGCGCAGCCACGGCAGAGCGAAGCGAACGAAGGCCCAGGCCACTCCCAGCAGGGCCAGGTAGGGCCAGGGCGAGCGCATCCAGGCGGAAAAGGCCATGAGCACGGCGGTGGGCCAGGGTATTTCCACCTTGAGATCGCGGATCAGGGCGAAATGCGGCTCCAGCAAGAGCGGGGGAGCCAGCGCGATGGCCAGCAGGCAGACCATCAGCAAAATGGCCGGATAGGTCAGGGCGGATCGGATCTTGAGTTCATTGGCCTGGGCCTTTTCTTCGAATCCCACCAGACGCTTCAGCACTTCGTCCAGGCAGCCGGCCGTTTCACCCACGCGCATGAGACCGATCTGCATGGAAGTAAAAGCTTTGGGATGGCGTGCGGCGGCCTTGCTGAGTGGTTTGCCATTTCCGATATCATATACCAGGGCCTGGCAGAGCATGCCGGCCTGGGGATCGCTGGAGTTCTGGCCGAGGTGGTGCAAGGCGCGATAAAGTGGCACTCCGGCTTCCAGCATGGTGGCAAACGAGCCCAGTAGCAGGGTCATCTGTTTGGCCGAGACGCGGATGCGTCGAGTCCGATTCGTTTCTTCGGGAGACTGACGCCAGTAGCAGGGTCATCTGTTTGGCCGAGACGCGGATAGAGACGGACTTACCAGCGCTGGGGACGGGACGTCGAGGTAGAAAGGGCGCTGCCATATTATGAGGTGTTATAGTTGCATTTTCCGGGGTCGACTCCTTCAGCTCAACCCATTGTATTACCCACTCTTAACTACTCCATGGCGCCTAGCAAATTACTACTATACCGAGACAATATGTGCATCGTGTTCTATGTAATGAAGGAGTGCAGGAGGCCGCCTGCGTGACCGGAACGCCAAAGGTATCCCTTTTTTGGAGGTTCCCATGCGCCTGAGAAAGCCGCTTCTTTGCCTGTCTTTAGTCGGTCTGTTGGCTTGCCTGGGCTGGCCCAATGCCAAGTCCGACGGTCTACGCGGTCAACTGGCTCTGGTGGAGCGGGAGCGCCTCTGGAGGTGTCATGGGAGTTATAGTCAACTAGAACAATTGGACTGGCGACTGAGCCAGCTGCACTCAGAGCGAGCGGACCTTCTATCTCAGGCCCGGGTTCGCTGCGAGCGCCTCTTTCAGGAACAGGAGGCCCAAAAGCTCTGGATGATCGAGCAGTCGGCCATGCAGGCTCAGGTAGAACAAGCCACCCGGGAGTTTGCGGCGCAAACGGAGCGGGAGATGAAAGCGGTTCGGCAACGCTTCCAGCGAGAAATGCAAGCCGCGCAAGTGCCCGAGCAGGATTTGCGGGCGCTGGCGGCCGCCGCCGTGACCCGCTTCCGCCTCGAGAAACAAAAGAAAGTGAGCGAGCGCTTGCAAGCTCGCGGGCTCCAACTGGCGGAGGAGGTGGCTCGCCTCGAAGACGATCTGGCTCGCCAGTTTCAGGCCGAGAAGGTGGATTTGCAGGTCAACCTGCAGTTGCGCGACGATGAGGCGGCCCGCCTTCGCCTGGCCGCCATCTCCGATGAAATCGACAGGCGGGTAACCGCCCGCCGCCAGTTGGTCGAGACGGAAATGCGTGACTACACGTCCATCGAAGAGGGGCAATTGGCCATCGAGGTGCGCGACTATGAGCAGGCGTTGCGCAAAGAGATGCCGGCCCCGGCGCCCGACCTGTCGGCCCTTCGCCACGCGTTACTGGGCCTGCAGCAGCAGCGCCAGGCTCAACTGATCGAAGTGGTAGGCCATCTCGAGGCTCGCGCGCGCAGCCGCTTTCAAGAGCAGTTGAGCGGCTTGCGGGGCGGCCATGAACGGGCTGGGGAGATCTGGCCGGAGGCGTTCCTGGAGCCGAAGCAGCGAGCCCGACTGCGCCAATTGCCCGAGCTGATCCGTGAGGTAAAGCGTCGCCGCGAGGCCGTTTACGCTCGACTGAGCGGCGGCATCTCCCGCGTGGTGGGTGAACAGGCCCGGCGAGGAGGCTTCGAAGCCGTTATTACCGACGTGCGTCTCAACCTGCAGTTGGAGGATTTAACCGACGTCAGCCTGGCGGGCGTCAGCCAGTTGAAGTAGACCCGTGGAAGACGGCTTCGATATTGTGGCCATCGGGATCCAGCACGAAAGCGCCATAGTAGTTGGGGTGGTAGTGGGGACGTAGGCCGGGGGCGCCGTTATCGCTGCCTCCGGCGGCCAGGGCCGCCTGATAGAAAGCATCCACGGTGGCCTGGTCATCGGCCCGGAAAGCCACGTGAATGGGCGGCTGGTTGGGAGTGCCCTCACCGATCCAGAAGTCGGGCTTGGGGGCTACGCCGAAACCGGCTCCTGCAAATCCGCCGGTCTGCTCTTTGCTCAATTCCATCAGCAAGGTATAGCCCAGCGGTGCCAGAGCCTGTTGGTAGAAGCTTTTGCTTTTGGCCAGGTCGCTTACCTGGAGCCCCATGTGGTCGATCATTCGCGATGCAAGCCTTTCTCGGAGTCGTAGCTGGGAAAGTTGGCCGGGCTGCCGTCCTTGACATGGTTGCGCCCGTGGCAGTGGAGCAGATACCAGTCAGGCCGGGTTTTCACCTGGTAGCTATAAGCATCCTTGTCCAGACACAGCGGCATATCCCGCAGGTACTGCGCCTGTTGCAACTGCTTCAGGGTTTCCGGGTAGCGGCCGCCGTGGTCGGCGGCGTACATTTCCAGCGCGGTGGCCAGGTTCTTCAGGTTCTGCAGGCAGCGCGCCACCGGCTTTGAGCCTTGCTTCTCGTCTTCCAGATGGTGCAGGCGCGGCAGCATGGAGGCCGGGCCCAGGTAATGGCGAGCGCTGCAGGTCGGCTCATTGGCTTTGAGACCGAAATCCGCGTGGTTATTGCCGGCGCAGCACATGTAAAAGCCTTCTCCTCCGGCCACGCGCCAACTGGCCGAGTAAGTGTCCCGCCGGGCGGCCGGACAGGCGGGGATCGACTGCAAATATTTGGGCACCAGTTCTTGCAGCGAAGCGGGATAGCGGCCGGAGTGGTCGCTGGCGTACATTTCCAGACCGGTGGCGATGCCCTTAAGGTTCTGGGTGCAGCCCAGAATCGAGTTGTCGCGGGCGGTGGCCAGAGATACGGTCAGCAGTAGAAAAAGCAGTGTGCGTTTCATGACGCACGGCTATTTCAATGGCAGGAGCGGCCTCCCTGGGGGGCGCCGCCAAAAGCTCCGAAGCCGGACCCGCCGAGCAGGCCAGCCCAGCCGTTGGAAAGAGCTCCCAGTGAGCCCAGCATACTCTGGGCGAAGCCGATAGTCTGGGGAATCTGCAGAGAAAGCGGGGAGGGAGCCGAGAAGCCAATGCGGCCCGGGTCGGGAAAGCCGATGCCGGCGGGAGCTGGGAAGCCGATGCTGGCCGGCGCCTGGAAGCCGATCGGGCCGGGAGCGGGAAATCCGATGGTGCCGGGGATGCCGAAGTTCAGGCTACCGAGGCCGCCGAAGACCGCATCCAGGCTGGATTGCTGAGCACTTCCCAGGCTGCCGAACAGATTGCCGTTGAGTAATGTCGACTGCGCGATGCGCCGGTCCACCGCGAAAAGCTGCTGATCGAGGGCCGCGCCGTTAAAGTTCGTAATTCCACCAAAAGCCACAGGGATAGATCCTCCAGTGCAACCATTGTATCCTGTTTTGGGCTTAAACACCGTTACGCTTTTTCTAAATTTTTATGAACGAGATGCGATGACCTACGGATTCTTAAGCGACGTTCATGGCGACCTCGATGGTCTGTGCTGGGCTCTGGACAGCCTGGCCGGGGCCGACCAAGTCTATTGTTTAGGCGATCTTTGCGGTGGTCGCGAGGTGCGCGCCTGTTTGGAGTTGCTGCGTGCGCGCGCTGTCATCTGTGTGCCCGGCAACCATGATCTCTGGGAATTTGAGTTGAGCGAGCTCTTGCCGGAGCAGCGAGAATTCCTGGCCGGCTGGCCGATCTCACGGGAAGTGGAGGATTGGCTGGCGGTGCACAGCGACTTTGAGCAGGATGAGTACGGCCTGCGCTTTCCCTATATTCACAGCGAGGCCGATGCGCGCAGGGCTTTCGCTCACTTTCCTCAACGCCTGATCTTTTTCGGCCATACCCACCTGAGCCAGGTTCATTGTCTGGAGCCGGACGGGACCATCCGTTTCACCCGGGCTCAGGGCGCCTGTCCGCTGCGTTCCGAGTGCCGCTATCTGGTCAATGTGGGCGCCACTACGGATACTTGTTTGCTCTATGACACGGAAAAGGCCATGTTGGACTACCGCTTTCGTGTCCCAAAGGCACCGGTTGTCGTCCCGCGCCGACCCTGGTGGCGGCTATTTGGGTAACTGCCGGCTCATTGAGTTGGAGCGAGCAGGGCGGCGGTAACAGCCGGATGGGCGGCGGCCGCGATCACGGACATGACCACCTGGGTGGCCCGGATCAGTTCGTTGCGACTGGTCCATTCGCGCTCGGTGTGCTGCAGGTAGGCTCCAGAGCCTAACACTACGGTGGGCAGTCCCTTGGCATTCATGCAGTTGGCGTTGGTGCCGCCCATCATGCCCATGACTTTAGGCTTGCTGCCCGAAGCCTGGGTGGCGACTTCGGCCAGTTTCACCACCGGCGAGTGATCGGCCAGTTGGAAGCCTTGGATGGTGTCGTACTCGGCCTGGACCTGGACGCCGTGACGGTCTTGAATTTCCTGGAAAGTCTGTTCCACGTGCGAGCGCATGGCTGCTTCGTCTTCGGCGTTGCGAGCCCGAAATTCACCGGCCAGAAAAGCGCTATCGGGCACCTGGTTGGTGATGGGGGCACCGTCCTCTCCGATCTGGCCGGATTGGATGTTGGAGAGGTTGAGGGTTTGGCCGGGCTGCAACTCCAGGTTGGAGATTTGCATGCCGGCCGCCATGGCCGCGCTGAGCGCGCTTTTGCCTTTGGAAGCGTGGATGGCCGGCGCCGACTGGCCGGTGATGGTGGCCTTGAAGCGCTGGATGCCGGCGCTGTTGCGGATGACGTTGCCCACTTTGCCGCCGTCGAGCTCGAAACCGTAATCCATGCCCTCCAGATGCTTGGGGTCGAGCGCGCGTGCGCCGAAGAGGCCCGGTTCTTCACGAACGAAACCGATCACCTTGATGCGCCCATGGGGAATGCCGCCCAGGTGAATAGCCCGGATGCCCTCCTTGATGGCGGTGTACCCGGCCCGATCGTCGGCGGCTATGTTGGTGCGAAAACCTTTGCTGTGGAGAGTGCCGTCCTTTTCTTGTTCGATGACCACCGGCTCGTCCTCGGGGACGCCGGGGGCGCGCACCGGCACCCGGTCCAAATGGCAGGAAAGCACGATGGACTTAGCATCTTTAGGAGCGTCAGGGTGGGCCGGGATGTCGATGATGACGTTGCCCACCTCGCTGCCGGCGACCGGCCCGGCATCGTCGGTTTGGGCGGTGACGCCCGGCAGGTTCATCTGGCGGAAGTCGGCCAGCATCTTCTCGGCCATCGGCTTTTCGAATCCGGAGGGTGCCCAGATGGTGGCGGCGCTGATGAAGCTGTCGACCACCTTCTGGCCGTCCAGCCTGGGCATCTTGCGCTCTTTCCAGATCTGACCCGGAAGATTGGGTTGAATTTCCACCCCAGTGGTTTCGCGGTGGAGCCGAAAACTACTTCTCCGGCAGCAATTCGGCATAATCGCCAACGCCCGCCAGGCTGACGCCAGCCGAGCCTATCGTTAAAGGCCTGTAAGAGACTATCACCAGGGCCGTCCTACGAAGGCCTGCTGTGAGGTGGTCCGGGAGAAATTTTTAGGGTCTGCAATTTTCCTACGCGACTAAAAAAAATTGGCCACATGGTCAGACTTTTCTTGTTTTGCAAATTCATGCAGGAATTTTCAGGAATATTACGTGGCGTATGCCACGAGAGATAAGGTTAGTGGTGTAAATTTAAAATACATTAATTCTCTCAATTGCCAGTTGACTCCATAGCCTCATCCATGATAAAGATATTCTAGCCCACCCCAAATCAAGGAGATTAAGTTATGCCTTCTCCCTATGTATCCCCTTTTCAATTCAATAATCCCGTCAATGGTAACGTT
>JAHBVR010000035.1 GCA_019637395.1 Vulcanimicrobiota bacterium | reverse complement strand
AGTCGCTTGGAGGGTTTGGTGGAAAGGCAGACGAGCTTGAGCCGGTCTTCTTGAGGCATGGGGAAACCGGGGGAGACGAGCACCGGCCCGGTGGAAGTTTGCAGGGCGGCCTGGACGGCCGTTTCCAGGCTATGGTGGAGATGGGAGCCGGCGAGTTGCTTGTGCAGCCATTGGCCGGCCGGGCCGAAGAGGTCGATGCGGGTGCAGTTCTTCCGAATGGCCTCCAGCCAGTGCTCGAGGGCTGCTTGCTCCGGGGGGCTGGCGTGGACCGGTTGGCCGGCGATTTCGAGCAGGCCGCCGGCCACCAGGTGGGTTCCGGGTTTGAGGTGGTAGCCGGCCTTGCGCGGGGTGGCCGCCAGAGTGTCGTCGATAAGCCGGCCGTGGCGGGCGGCCCGGTGGGGCGGGTATTCGAAGTGGTCGGGAATTTCCCAGGGCAGACCGGAGGCTTCGGCCATGGCCAGAGCGCAGAGCAAGGCGGGGTCAGGTCTGGTGTCGAGCTGGCGCCGGCCGCTGGGCCCCTCGACCAGAATGCCGCTCTGGTGTGGAAAGACCCGGATCAGAGCCGGCGGCGGTTCTTGCTCAGTGGAGAACCAGGCACGTTGCGCCGGAGAAGGCGCGGCCAGATCCTGGGCCTCCGGGTCGTGCCAGGGGAGGACGGACACGTCCTGCGGTTTTTGATAGCGGAAGAGGTTGCTCTTGGCCTCCCGATAGGCTTCCAGCGAGCCGTGGATTTCCAGGTGGTCGGGCCAGAAATTGGTAATCGCGGCGATGCGGGGGGAATGGTGGCAGAAGGCCAGGTGGGAGGAGGTCAGCTCGGCCACGATGGTGGAGTCCGCGTCTAACAGACTCGGTCCTGGCCACAGATTCTGGGCGCGGGCTCGGTGGCTGCCGGTGTCGGGGAGGAGTTGGGAGAGGAGCCAGGCGGTGGTGGTTTTGCCGGCTGTGCCCGTGATGCCCAGGACGTCGTGGGTTTTCAGCAGGAAGTCGGCCAGGCAGGAAAGCTTTTGGTTTTGGAGCCGGGGATCAAGAGGACTGGTCCAGACGTCCGGCCAGACTTCTTCGCAGCTCTCGAACTCGGAGCCGACCCGTGCGGGACGGCCGTGTCGACGGAGCCAGGCCGCCGTTTGCAAGGCTTCCTGGTCGCCGTCGACTGGGGAAGGTTCCACCACGATCATCGGAAGGTTGTCTTAATCGCCGGGAAAGAGAGACCTGCGGGTGGGTGGCTGAGGACGGGAGTGTATGGCTCGATAGGCGCCGAGTAGCTTAGGCTGGGAGAATGGTTTGGATCGGGTTAAGTGGTTATGTTTATCAGCATTGGAAGGGGGCGTTTTACCCGGAGGGGTTGGCGCAGCGCCGCTGGTTGGGCTACTGTGGGCAGTTTTTCCAGAGTTTGGAGTTAAACGGCACTTTTTACAGTTTGAAGTCGCCGAGCATTTTCCGGCGCTGGCGGAGTGAGGTTCCGCAGGACTTTCTGTTTGCGGTGAAAGGCAGCCGCTATATTACTCATCAGTTGAAGTTGCGCCATCATCAGCAGGCCCTGGCCAATTTCTGCGCCAGCGGAGTGTTGGCGCTGGGGAGGCAGATGGGGCCGTGGTTGTGGCAGATTCCCGAGGTGCTGCGGTTCGATCCGGAACGTATGGAGACTTTTCTGGCCGGCCTGCCGCGCACGACCGGGGGGGCGGCCGAGTTGGCTGAGCATCACGATGCGCGTATCCAGGACCCGCTTTGTGAATGTGAGGCCGATCTGCCTTTGCGCCATTGTTTCGAGGTGCGTCATCCCAGCTTCGGAGACGAGCGTTTTTATGATTTGCTGCGCCGCTATCAGGTCGCCTTCGTATGGGCGGATACGGCCGGGCGTTTTTTCTGGGGCGAGGAGGTTACCACCGATTGGGTTTATGTGCGCTTGCACGGTTCCCAGCAACTCTACGTCAGTCGCTACAGCGACGCGGAGTTGGACCGTTGGGCGGCCCGTATTGACGAGTGGCGGCGGCGCGCCCTGGATGTTTACGTTTATTTTGACAATGACGGTCTCGGGCATGCACCCTATGACGCTTTGCGCTTGCGCCAGCGGGTGGAGGGAATTGGAGAGGTGCCGGAGATTCCGGAGGGGTTTCGCGGGAGGGTGTGAATTCTTCTGGCGTGCGCTTCCTGCCCTGGATGGGTCTGGTGGGAATACTGGCTTTCAACGGCTGGGGCACTTTTTCGTTTTTGTTTCCGCTGGCTCAGGGCTGGCTGGAAGCGGAGCACGCCCGCAATCTTTCGATTGGCCTGGGCATCTTGGGAATAATCCTGCCACCTCTCTGGCTCAGTCGCAAGATGAAGCGCAAGCGGGTCTGGTTTCGCCGCTATTTTGTTCTCTTCAACCTGCTCTTAGCCGCCGGGTTAGTCTATTGGGCCTCGGGAAGACCGGCTCCGGTCGTGCTCCCGAGTCCCACGCCGGTGGCGACTTCCCTGCCCCGTCCGGTGGCGACGCCCACTCCCGTCGTTACCGCTACGCCCCAACGGACCGAGACTCCCGAGCCGGCCGAAACTCCCGTCCCTCAGTTTGTCGACAGCGGCGAAGTCGACAGGAAATATGTGTCGATCGATGAGCATGCGCTCAAGGCCCCTCCAGAGGTCGAGAAAGACGTTGCCTCGCTGGCCCATTACCTGGTGGCCCCGGCCCGCAACGACGAGGAAAAGATTCGGGCCATTTACCGCTGGGTGGCTGATCGGATCAGTTACGATACCGAGATGTTCTTTTCGGGAAAATGGGAGCATCATGATGGTGCCCAGACGCTGCGGAGCCGCACTGCAATCTGCGATGGCTATGCTACTCTGGTGGACGAATTGGGGAAGGCCGCCGGTTTGAAGACGGAGATCGTGCCCGGATTCGCCAACGGAATGGTTTCTGATCAGGACGAGAAGGAAAACCACGCTTGGAATGCGGTGAAATTGCCCGGTGGCTGGCGCTTGCTCGATGCCACCTGGGGAGCCGGGGACGTAGGGGACGACCACAAATTTCATAAGCGCTTCAAGCCGTTTTATTTTCTGCCGCCAGCCGAACAGATGCTGGTCACTCATTTTCCCACCGAGTCGAACTGGCAATTGACGCTGCCGCCCATCAGTCGCTCGGAGTTTTTGAAGCGTCCCAAGCGTATGCCGGAATTCTTTCAGTTGGGATTGCGGGTGGACAAACTACAAGGTCAGTTGGAAGCAAATCCCCGGGCGGACCTGGATTTTCATGCTCCGGAGGGGCTCTACCTGTCGGCCAGACTGGAGTCTCTGGATGGGCGAGAGGTCCAGCGAAGCACTCTGATCGATCGCGATGGAGAGCGTATCGTAGTGAACGCCGCTCCGCCGCGAGCGGGAAAATATCGGTTGTTGATTTTCGCCTTTGGCCCGGGCCAGGATCACGGAACGGAAGTCTTGGAGTATACGGTCGATGCCCGCAGCGGCCAGCCCGAAGGTTATCCGGACGTCTACAAGCCATTCCAAGAACATAGCGGGCACGTGTTCAGTCCTTCCACAGGTTTTTTGAAAGCCGGCAAGCAGCATTTTGAACTGGAATTGGCGGGCGCCCAAAAAGTCTTTGTCAACGATTGGGACAACGAGTTGACCAGAGACGGAGATCGTTTTGTGGGCGACACGGATTTGCCGGTGGGAGAGACGAAAGTGTTTGCCGTTTTTTCCGGTGAGACTGGCAAAGGCATCCTCACTTACGAGGTGCGTTGAGGGTGACCGCGATCCCGAGAGCCAATGATCCGCAACCTTACGCCGCCCCCGCGGTTTTGTCAGAATGGGGTCAGGAGGCGAAGATGATGCACAACAAACACACCGATGAGCCCGCCTGGCTCAGCGATAAAGACAAAGAATCCTGGCAAGGAGAGCGTGAGTCTCGGGATGAGAGTTCCGGACTCATTCCCAAGCCCTTCGACAGCCTGCCGGCCACCCCGCGTAGCGCGCCGGCGGTGACCAACAGCCTGCCCGAAGACTTATAATTGCTGCCAGACCTGGGTGAGCGCCTCGGGAATGGGCAGATGGCCGCTCTGGGTGACGGCCTCGGCTCCGCTGAAGAATTCGCGGAAGCGAGTGCCGTCGGGCACGGCCGCCGGCCAGGTGGGAATGGCCCGGCAGGCGTCGGAGGCGCGGCGAGCCACCACCAGGCAGCGCTGGTCGCGGGTTTCGCGCAGAAAGGCCAGAGTGTCACCCTGGTGATGCAGAGTCTGAATGGAGCCGCGTCCCAGCGCCTCGGAATTCTGGCGCAGCCGGATCAACTGGCTCCATTCGTGGAGCAGGCTGTGATCCCAGGCGGATTCATCCCAGTTCATGGTGCGCCGGTTGTCCGGATCGCGCCCCCCCGGTAGATATTGCTCATCCCCGTAGTAGATGCAAGGAACCCCCGGATAAGTGAAGAGAATCAGGCGGGCCACCGCGGCTTTGGCCCTATCGCCGCCGACCAGGTTGAGCAGGCGCGGGGTATCGTGGCTGTCGAGCAGGTTGAACTGCTGGCGGGTAATGGCCCAGGGCACGGTGGCCCGCCAGTAGCGCCACTGGGCTTCCAGATCGGCTCCACTGAGGGGATAGCGATCGGCCCACTGGCGTTCGAAGACGGCGTTGTAGTCATGGCCGGTGAGCCAGTGGTAGAGGGGCATCATGAAACCGCGATAGTTCATGGTGGCGTCCAGTTGATCGCCCTGCAGGTAGGCGCTGGCGTCAAAGAAGTTTTCGCCCAACAGGTAGGCGTCGGGCTTTTCCTCTTTGACGGCGCGGCGCATGCCGCGCAGGATTTTGTGTCCCATTTGCACGGCTCCGCCGCGGGCCAGCATGTTGGCCACGTCGATGCGCCAACCGTCGATGTTCCAGGGCGGACGCAGCCAGGTGCGCATAATCGAGTCGGCTCCGGCATACATGAGCTCTCGTAGTTTGAGGCTGGAATAGTTGAGCTTGGGCAGGGAATGGATACCCAGCCAGGCCTCGTAACCGTTTGGATGGTCGTGGAAGGTAAAGAACTCCGCCGTTTCCGCGTGGGGGTTTTGTTGGGCCTGGCGGAACCAGGGATGCTCTTCGCCGCAATGATTGGGCACGATGTCCAGAATCAGGCGCATGCCGCGCTCTTCCATGGCGCGCTTCATTTCAAAGAAGGCGGCGTCACCGCCGAAGTGGGGGTCGACCTGGCTGTAGCTGGCCACATCGTATTTATGGCTGCTGGGAGCGGTGCCGATGGGATTTAGATAAAGCCCATTGACGCCCAGCAGCTCGTGCAGGTAGTTCAGCTTTTGGGTGATACCCTGCAGGTCGCCGCCGTAGAATTCGCGTCCGCCCTGGTGAACGTTGGGCAGTTCTCCCCAGCGGCGGGCCACCACCGGTTTGCCTGAGAGTTTGTATTCGCCGTCACGCACATTGCTGGCGGCATCGCCGTCGCAGAAACGGTCGGGGAAGATCTGATAGAACACCGATTGATCCAGCCAATGCTTGTCATGCTGATCGGCCAGCAGCACAAAATCGGTGTGATCGGTGGGCACGTAGCGTACCAATCCGGAGGCGGTCAGCCAGTAGCCGCCTTCGTGGGTGGACAGGTAAAAACGATAGTGCAGCCGGCGTTCGCGCAGGGGCAGGGCCACCTCCCACCAGCGGCAGTTCCAGCCCGCCCTGGGTTCGATGGCATAGCCCGTGTGCATTTCCTGTTCCCCGTCCGGGGCGCAACGCAGGTAAGCTCCCGTGATGGGCGCCTCCTGCGAGCAGCGCAGGCGCAGGCGCACAGTGGAACCCAGGCCTTTGGGCGTTCCTTCCAGGTAGATGCCTGAGGGATTGTGGAAGACGGCCTCTTTCCAGTTCATAAGCAGGAGCGCTCCTCTGTCAAAGTAAGTGAGTTCATATGCACAAAATTCCGGTGGCCGAGACGATGGAGCGATTGTTGGCCCAAGAGGATACCGACGGAGACCGCTGCATTACCGTGCGCGATCGGGGTCCCAAGCGCTTTGAGGCGGACTGCGCGGAAGGGGAGCCGTTGCTGGTGCAGGGGACCTATCAGTTGGCCAACCTGCTGCAAGAGTTGGCCCTGGCGCGCCGAGCGGGCCGAGATGCGCTCCAACTTGAGGCGGATAAGCTGCGTGAGAATCCGGTTGACCGGCTTTCCACGGCGATTCGCTCGCGCTGCTGGAATGGCCTGACGCGCCGGCTGGACGGGCGCGGCCTGGAAAGGGTGCTGCGCGATCCCAAGTCGGACGGCGTTCTCAGACTTTACGTGCCGGCCACGGATCCGGCCGCTCTCGACTATTACCGCAAACTGGGCGGTTGCGAGCTGATCGTGCTGCCCGATCCGATCACCCCCGAATATGTGGTCGGTTTGAACGACCGGCCGGGATTGCTCACCCTGGCCATGCGGGACGGCCAACCTTTGCCTTATGTGGTGCCGGGCGGGCGTTTCAATGAGATGTACGGCTGGGACAGCTATTTCATCGCCTTGGGCTTGTTGGAGGATGGACGGGTCGAGTTGGCCGAGGCTATTCTCGAGCATTTTCTGTATCAGATCGAGCACTATGGAGCCATTCTCAACGCCAATCGGACTTATTATTTGACCCGATCGCAACCGCCTTTCCTGACTTCCCTGGCGCGCGCTCTGGAGGTTTCGGGGCGGCTGCTGGAGCGGGTGGTGAGGGCGGCCCGCCAGGAATACACCGAGGTGTGGATGGGCCCCACACGCTTGATGGACTGCGGATTGTCCCGCTATTTTTGCTCCGGTTTCGGCATGCCGCCGGAGACGCTGATGCGCCATTACGGGCAGATCATGGCGCCCTACGCCGACCGCCACGGTCTTTCGCTGGAAGAGTTTCGCCGCGAATATGAAGCCCGGCGCATCGTGCCTCCGGAACTGGATGAATATTTTTGCGAAGACCGCTCGGTGCGCGAATCCGGTCACGACACCAGCTATCGTCTGGAGGGCATTTCCACTCAATTGTGTCCGGTCGACCTGAATTCGCTGCTCTATCGCTACGAGCTGGACATGGTCGAACTGGACCGGGAGCAGGCCGATGAATGGCGCCGGCGCGCGCGCCGGCGCAAAGGCCTGCTGGATGAACTTTGCTGGGATAAGCAGGCTGGCCAATATTTTGACTACAATTGGAAAACCGCCAGGCGGACGGGTTTCGAGAGTTGCACCAATCTGTTTCCCCTCTGGGCCGGGGCGGCCAGCCCCAAGCAGGCCGGCGAACTGGTCAAGTGGCTTCTGCCCCACCTGGAGGAAGAAGGGGGGTTGGCCGGTGGCACTTTGGAATCGCGCGGCCAGCTGGGCCCGAGGAGGACGGCCCGCCAGTGGGATTATCCCTATGGCTGGGCTCCCCACCAGATGCTGGTGTGGAAGGGTCTGGAGAGCTACGGCTACAGTGAAGAGGCCAGCCGGCTGGCCTACCGCTGGCTGCGCATGATGACGCAGAACGCCATGGATTTTAACGGAGTGGTGCCCGAAAAATTTGATGTGGTGCGCTGCTCGCACGAGGTGAAGGCTGAATATACGAATGTGGGCGCCGATTTTGACTATGTCAGTGTGGAAGGCTTCGGTTGGACCAACGCTTCTTACCAGGTCGGTCTGCACTACCTGGAACCCGAGCAGTTGGCCGCACTGCGCCGGTTGCGCTGCAGTGACGATAACTGAGATCAAAACCGGACGCGGGAACGGAACTCCGGAGGAGCGGAGACGTCGGTTTCCAGCAGAAATAGCGCCCCCGCCTGGGCGCCGGCCTCGGGTCGATGGGCTCCTCCGGCGGTGGTGACGTAGGCGGATTGGCCCACGAAGGTCAGGCTGGTCACGTTTTGGACCGGCAAAGAAATTTTCTCCAGCAATTTTCCCCGCGGATCATAGTGCAGGATGCCCGAGCCGCCCCACTGGGCCAGCCAGAGGTTACCGTGCTCGTCGACGGTCATTCCGTCGGGCTGACCGTGTTCTTCCGGGGTCTCGAACAGAATTTTCCGGTCGCTGAGATTTCCTCTGTCATAACGGAAGCTCTCGAGGCGCCGGTTGCGGGTGTCGATCAGATAGAAGGTCCGGCGGTCGGGACTGAAGCCCATTCCGTTGGGCTGGCCCACTTCCTCGAGCACCACCCGGATGCTGCCGTCGGGATCGAGGCGATAGAGCTGGCCGGGCCGGTCGCCTTCGGGCATGGTGCCGGCGAAGACGCGCCCTTCGGGGTCGGCGATGACGTCGTTGAAACGCGTGTTTTCCGCTCCCGGAGTGTGGTCGCGTTGCACCCGCAGGCCTTTGTCCGGACTCCAGAGCGCGATCTGGCCGCGTTGCATGAACAAGAGCAACTGCCCGTCCTCCTGCAGGGTGGTGCCCCCGATGATTTCGCCGTGCTGCACTCGCAGCGCGGTTCTTTCGGCCGGGTCGTAGGCATAC
Source organism: Vulcanimicrobiota bacterium (assembly GCA_019637395.1). Taxonomy (GTDB): domain Bacteria; phylum Vulcanimicrobiota; class Xenobia; order Xenobiales; family JADMJV01; genus JADMJV01. The sequence goes on along the minus strand of JAHBVR010000035.1, from coordinate 14,034 downwards.
ATTTTGCCGTTGTCCACATCAATCCAGTAGAGCCGACCGCGCTCCGGATGCCAGAGCGGGCCTTCGCCGCAGCTACAGGGAAAGTCGGCCACCACCCGCATCTTCATCCTTGCAGCAGCGACTGGGCCCCATCCACCCAGATTTCGCTGCCGGTGACGTGACTGGAAAGATCGCAGGCCAGAAAGAGCACCACGTTGCCGACTTGCTCGGCCGACCCGGGCGCCCCCCGGGTCAAGGGCACGGCGCCTTCGGGAAATTCCACCACCGGGGCGATTCTTTCCAGGTCGCGCTTGTCGGTGGAGTCTTCAATCTCGGATTCGATCCAGCCGGGGCAGACGACGTTGACGCGCACTTTGTGAGGAGCCAGTTCCAAGGCCAGCATTTTAGCCATGGCCACCTGCGCCGCCTTGCTACAGGCATAGGCGGTACAGCCGGTGTTGCTGAACATGCGCGTGCCGTTGACCGAAGAGGTGATGATCACCGAGCCTCCCCTCTTTTTGAGCAAGGGCAGAGAGCTACGAATGGTATGATAGGTGCCCGTAAGGTTCACGCGCAGGGTTGCTTCCCACTCCTCCGGCTCCAGTTCTTCCAGCGGGGCCCAGACCCCGTTGATGCCGGCGTTGGCGAATACGATGTCGAGGCGCCCCCATTCCTTCTCGACGGTCTCAATGGCCTGCTTCATGTCGAGGCTTTGGGACACATCCGCCTGGATTTCCAGGACCTGGGCGCCCAGGCCGCGCAACTTTTGGCCGGCCGCCTGGAGAGTTGTGGCGGAGCGCCCCAGGATGGCCAGCCGGGCACCTTCCCGGGCGAAGATTTCGGCAGTTCCCAGGCCGATGCCGGAACTGCCGCCCGTAATCAAGGCTACTTTGTTGTGCAGGCATTTCACAAAGGCCAGATTACGCCATCGGAACCGGGCCACAAAGGTCGGGGCATCACCCGAGGCCGGTACTTCAATACCATCGGCTGTTAGATCTGGATTTCCATTCCGTCTTCCAACACCTCGAAGTCCGGCAGCGGCAACAAATCCAGCACATCCTGACCCAGATGCGTCAAAAACAGCCGCTTGCATCGTAAGAGACTCCGATGTCGCCGCAGCTCCTCCAAACTACAGTGCTTTGGCTTCCCGGGCACGGCCAACCCGCACTCACAGAGAAACACTGACGCACCTTCCGCTAACTCCAGCAAAGTGGAAGTCCAGCGCGTATCCCCCGAAAACGCCAAAGGCCCAATGCGTAACCCGTGCGGGTTGGTCAACTCATCATGGTCCACCGGCAGCGCCAGCGCCTCCAGGCCGCCCACAGAAAACGAACGTGCGTAAGAATGCAGTTCCAACTCATAACGGCGTTCCACGGACCCGGGAAAAAACGCCCCCATAGCCAGTTCGAAACGCTCTCGCAACAAAGGTGGGCCCCACACCACCAGCGGCCGGGACCGACCAAAGGCGTGATAAAACCGGTCCAGAAACGGTAACCCTCCAAAGTGGTCCCCGTGCAAATGGGAAATTACCACCGCGTCCAGCGACATTGGATCGATGCCGTGACGCCGCAATCCCACCAAAACAGACGGCCCGCAATCCAGCAACAGCCGAAAGCCGTCCTGCTCCACCAGAAAACTGGTATGCAGGCGGCCGCCGGCGCTGAACGCCTCGCCGCAGCCCAGGACTTTCAAAAACATCCAGAAAGCTTCCCCACCCCATGGTGACGACCTGCATCATCCCCTGCGCCGGGCTCGGCACCCGTTTGCGCCCACTCACACGAGTGGTTCCTAAGGAATTGCTCCCCTACGGCGACCGCCCCCTGATCGATCACCTCTGGGACGAAGTCTGGGAAGCCGGCATCCGCCGTATTATCATCGTTCTCCGTCAAGGTAAAGAGCTGATCCAGCAACATCTATCAGACCGAGACGCCGTTTACGTTTACCAGGAGCGACCCGGCGGCCTGGGAGACGCCATCCGGGCCGCCCAACACCTGGTCGATGGCCCCACCCTGGTGGCTCTCCCTGATCAGCACCTGAAACACGCCAGCCGCCAACTGCTGCAAGGCTACCAGAACCAACAGACCCTCTTCAGCCAGGTTCACGTCGAAAACCCCGAATTCTTCCCGGGCGCCACCGCCTTCGAGACAGAAAACAACCACGTAATAAGCCTGGCCGGAGAGCAGGGCAACCTCAGAGGCTTCGGGCGCACCATCTACGCTCCAGAATTCTTCTCGACCATCCCGGAAAACAGCCAGGACGGCGATTTCTTCCGCATTATAAGCCATTGGCTCCAACAAGGGACCCACCAGGTGGTCAGCCTGCAGGGCGAACCCGCCGACCTGGGAATCATGGCCGGATACCTGTATTACAATCGGAGGTACCATGTCCGTATATAAACTCACCGAAGTCGTCGGAACTTCCAAAGAAAGCTTCGCCGAAGCCACCCGTTCAGCCGTCAAACGCGCATCCAAGAATATCCGCGGCACCAGTTGGTTTGAAGTCAGCGAAATGCGCGGCACCATTAAAGACGGTGACATCGACGAATATCAGGTTAAAGTGAAAATCGGCTTCAAACTGGAAGATTAACAAAGCTCTAACGAAGCACAAACGCCTCCGGAGGCCTCGCCTACTTAAACTGAACGAGTAAAGCGAGGTCTCTGACTGTATGTTCAAATCCTGGAAAATTGGCCGTATCGCCGGCATCGATCTATATCTGCACAGCACCTTTCTGCTGCTGCTGGCTTTCACCGCTCTGAGCGGATTGGCCTATCACGACCCGCTCAGCCAACTTCTCAACTTAGGCCTGCCCCTCATGCTCTTCACCATCGTGGTCTTGCATGAGTTGGGTCACGCCCTGGCCGCCCGCCACTACGGAGTGGGCACCCGAGAAATCACCCTCTATCCCATCGGTGGTGTGGCCCGACTGCAGGCCGCCCGTTTCACTGCGGAACAGGAGATGGTGGTGTCCGCGGCCGGACCGGCCGTCAACTTCGCGCTGGCCGGCGCGGCCTGGTTGCTGGCTCCAAGCCTGGCGGTCACGCCCCTGGCCGCCTTTCTGCTCAGCCAGTTCCTGGTCTACAACCTGGGCCTGGGCCTCTTCAACCTGGTGCCGGCCTTCCCGATGGACGGCGGCCGCATCCTCAGGGCTTTTCTGAGCCGCCGTTACGGTCACGCCAGGGCCACCCTGACGGCTGCCGGCTGGGGCCAGAAATTTGCCTGGGTCTTCGGCATCCTGGGCCTGCTCACGGCCAGTTTCAATCTCGTCTTCCTGGGGATCTTCGTCTGGCTGGCCGCGGCAGCCGAGGTTAGCCAACTCGGCAGGCGCTGGTAGACACCAGGACGAACGCGGGCCACATGCCTCCCATTTCCTTTCGCAATGTAGCCCGCTACGTCCAGGACGTCGAGGGCAACCTCCCTCTTTATCAAGCCCTCGGCTTCGAAATCGTGCAAAAAATGGGCACCGACATGGCCATCCTCAAGAACGAGGAAGGATTCAAGTTGGTGCTCCATTCATGGAGCGATCACAAAGGCCGCCTGCTCGATACCGGTATCGGCTTCAGCGTCACCGGCAGTCTCGAGGAAGCGCGCCAATACCTGGTGGAGGCCGGCTTCAAGCTACTCCGAGCACCTGAGGATAGCGACGCCGGCTTCTTCTATATCTACGGCGATCTGGATGGCAACCCCATCAATCTGGTGGGCAAACGCCCACACTAAAAACGTTCTTCCAACTGAGCGGCGGGATGTTCCGCCTGGTGGATACGCAGGTGATTGTGAACCTCGCCGGCGCCGTTGCGCTCGGCGATGTCCTCGGCCACCCGCCGTTCCCCGTCGGAAGCCACCGTGCCGTCCAAAATTACTTTTTCATCCCGTACAGAAACGTAGATCTCGGAAGAGTCCAGCACTTCGCTTGCATGCAAACTGTGCAAAACCTGTTGGCGTATCCGTTCGTCATCCATGCCTCCATCTTGACACACCCGGGCGCTCCGGCACCCGGTACCACTGTCCTTGCACGGATGGGATCCGTAGAGCCTCCGATAGGCCAGCCACCGGACACAATATGACAGGAACATCAGAGCGATCTGGCGGACGCTCTCGGAGTGGACGTTCCTGACGTGACTCAGGCCAGTTCGCCCACCCAGCGGCCCTTCTCCAGAATGACCTGGCCGTCTGCGCGGACGGTGGTGGTTTCATCCGAGATCATGACGTCCTGGTGGGTTTTGGCTTTGCGGTTGAAGCCGATTCCGTCCAGTTTTTCGGAAGGGAGTTGGTCGCCATCCTCGATTCCGACGGTGTAGGCCATGCCGGTGGCGATGTGGCAGGCGGCATTTTCGTCATATAGAGTGTGCTGGAAGACCCGGCCGCTTTGGAAGATGGGGGAATCGACGCCGACCAGAGCGACTTCGCCGAGGCGGCGGGCGGTGGGGTCGGTGGCGATGAGGGCTTCGTAGGCGGCGCCGTTGCGTTCGGCTTTGACTTCGACGATTTCGCCCTTTTCAAAGCGCAGACGCAGGCCTTCCACCAGCGAGCCGTTGATCATGGCCGGGCGGGTCAGGCCGACGGTGCCGGAAGTCACGCGCCAATCCGGGGTGGTAAAGACCTCGAAGGTGGGGATGTTAAGGCAGACGTCAATGCCGGAGGCAGTCTGCTTGCGTCCGCTCACCCACGATGCCAGCGGAGAGAGGCCCACTTTGAGATCGGTGCCGAGGGCCTCGTTCACAAAATGGAGTTCGCGGATTTTGCGGGAGTTGAGCAGAGCGGAGCGCCTGGCCAGGCGATCCAGGTGGGCGGCCCAGAGTTCCAGACAGTTTTCCTGATCGGCGAAGGTCATGCGGAAGATCTCGCGCCAGAGCGCGGCCAGCGCTTCCTCAGGGCTGAGTTCGGGGTAGACTTTGGCGGCCCATTTGGGACTGGGCGGGCCGGCCAGACACCAGCCCACCTGGCGCTGGAGCACGCCTTCCTCGGTCCAGCGCTTGACGGCTTCACGGCGAGCCACCAGCATCTCATTCACTCGGGCCATTCCGGCGCTATCGAATCCTTCGTAGAGATCCGGTTCATCCTGGCTGCGGAAGGCCAGCATGCAGCCTTTTGAATCGACCAGCTGATCTATTTGCACGGCTTTCCAGCCGGGCACAAAGGTCAGTCGGTTAGGAGAGCAGAGCTCGACGTGGGCTCGGTCGACCCGGGGCAGGGTGACGCTGGTGTCGACGTAGCGGGCACCACGCCGGTAAAAGGCTTCGGCGGCCAGGCCGACCAGTTCGAGACAGGAGGGTTCGGTATTGATCAGCACGTGCTGCCCCGGCTGCACGTTGCAGCCCTGTGAAACCAGGAGGTCTACATAACGGCGCTGGGCCGCGCCAAAGTCAAAGTTACTCATCACCACCAGTTTTCAAGCAGCAGCTACAAACCTTCTTCGGTTCCCGGGCCGGTTAGGACCAGCCTTCGCGACCGATGAGCGGCACAAAGCGCACCTTTCCCAGCGACTCTTCTCGATAGTCGTTGAAGTCCAGCCGGCGCAGGCGGATGAGAGTCTGCTCGTCGCGGGGACCGACGGGAATGACCAGGCGTCCTCCCACTTTGAGTTGTTGGCGCAGCGATGTGGGGATGGAAGGCGCGGCCGCGGCCACCGCGATGGCGTCATAGGGAGCGCGGCCGGGCCAACCTTGAGAGCCGTCGGCTTGATGGATGGATACGTTGGTGTAGCCCAGTCGTTTTAGCACCAGGCGGGCTTCATTGGCGAGCTTTGGGTGGCGTTCCACCGCGTGAACTTCGCGGGCGATCTGGCTCAGGACGGCGGCGGCGTAGCCGGAACCGGCGCCGACTTCCAAGACGTTACACTGGCTGTGCAGTTCCAGGGCCTGGGCCATCAGGGCCACCACGTAGGGTTGCGAGATGGTTTGTTGCTCGGGGATGTTGAGCGGTGAATCTCTATAGGCGTGAGGGGCCATCTCGGGAGCCACAAACTGTTCCCGTGGCACCAGGTTGAGCGCCGCCAGCACCGCCCGGTCGCGAATGCCGCGCGGGATTAATTGCTTATCCAGCATCGTCTGGCGAGCCCGGGTAAATTCATTCATCACGGTAACCTGAACATTCAACTCATAAATTTGAGTTCCGCTTCCGTGGGTGCGGTCCTATTTGATGCCGATGAGCAGGCCGCGGCCGGTCAGGCCTTGTTCATCCCAGTGGAATTCGAAGCCGGCGTCTTCCAGGGCTTTTTGGTATTCGGGCAGGGTGAAGAGGGTGAGGCGGTGGTCTTCGCTTTCCTGGCGGATTTCGCTGGCGGTCCCGATCAGGTAGCGAAATTGACAGATCGATACGTTGCCTTCGATTTGCAGGCGGCTCATGCGCACCAGTTTAATGCCTTCGAATTCGGCCTGGTCGATGCCGACATGGCCGGGGCGAATCATCTCCGGGCGCAGCCAGGGTTCGATCAGGACTACCCCGCCGGTTTCCAGGTGCTCGTAAAAGTTGCGGCAGGCTTGCTGGAGTTGGGGCGGATCCAGGTAGCCGATGGCCGAGAAAAGGCAGGTGATGACGTCGAATTTTTTGTCGAAGCGCGCCGTGCACATGTCGCCGGCCAGAAATTCGGCTTGCGGCAGGCGGCGCCGGGCGTGCTCGAGCAGGCCTTCATCCAGATCGATGCCGGTGATTGCGTAGGACTTGGAGAGATACTCGGCGTGGCGCCCGGTGCCGCAGGCGGCATCTAAAAGCCTGCCCTGACCACGCCCGTGCTGTCGCGCCCATCCGAGGATTTGTTCGGCCTCGGCGGCGTAGTCTTTGAAGGAATAGATAGCGTCGTAGAAGGCGGCGGAGCGTTTGAACATGAGGGCCGCCTTCGCAGCCGGCAGGGCCTGACCCTGGAATCGGCCCGCGCGCCGGCGGGTGGTGCATCTTGAGTTCTGTCCCCGGGATCAAGCCTGGATGTAATCGGCCAGGTGCTGGCCGGTGAGGGTGGAGCGGTCGGCCACCAAGTCGGCGGGGGTGCCCTGGAAGACGATGCGGCCGCCCTGGTGGCCGGCTCCGGGACCGAGGTCGATGATCCAGTCGGCGTGGGCCATGACGGCCTGGTGGTGCTCGATGACAATGACCGATTTGCCCGAGTCGACCAGACGATCGAGCAGGCCCAGGAGCTGCTCGACGTCGGCCAGGTGAAGGCCGGTGGTGGGCTCGTCGAGCACGTAGATGCCGCCCTTCTCGCTCATTTCGGAGGCCAGCTTGAGGCGTTGGCGCTCGCCGCCGGACAGGGTGTTGAGGGGCTGCCCCAGACTGAGGTAGCCCAGGCCTACATCTCCCAGGCGATCGAGGATGGCCAGCGCCGCCGGATTGCCTTGGGCGAAGAATTCCCGGGCTTCGGAGACGGACATTTCCAGCACTTCGCTGATGTTGCGGCCGTCCAGTTTGTATTCCAACACCGAGGGCTGGAAGCGCCTGCCTTCGCAGGCTTCGCAGGGCACGGCCACACTGGCCATGACGGTCAGGTCGATTTCGATGACGCCGGCCCCATTGCATTCCGGGCAGGCGCCTTCCGAGTTGGAGGAAAACAAGGTGGCCTTGACGCCGTTGGCTTTGGCGAAGGCCTTGCGAATGGGTTCGAGCAGGCCCGTGTAGGTGGCCGGATTGCTGCGCCGCGAGCCGCGGATCGGGGTCTGGTCGATGGCTTTGACTTCATCTCCCTTGACCGACCCGTGGATGAGCGAACTTTTGCCTGAGCCGGCCACGCCGGTCACCACCACCAGCACTCCCAAAGGAATGTCGACGTCGATTTTGCGCAGGTTGTGCCGGTTGGCTCCGCGGATGGCGTAACTGCCCGAAGGTTTCCTCAGTTTTTTCTTGAGTGTGGCCTTATCGTCAAGATGGCGGCCGGTGACCGTCTGGCTGGCGCGTAGCCCTTCCACGGTGCCTTCGAAGCAAATGGAGCCACCCGAGCTACCGGCTCCGGGACCTAAATCCACGATATGATCAGCGATGGCGATCGTTTCCGGCTCGTGCTCCACCACCAGCACAGTGTTGCCTTTATCCCGCAAACGCAACAGCAAGTCGTTCATGCGTTGCACGTCGTGGGGATGTAAACCGGTAGTGGGTTCGTCGAAGACGTAAGTGATGTCGCTGAGCGCCGAATTTAGATGGCGGATCATCTTGACGCGTTGGGCTTCACCGCCGGAGAGGGTGCCGGCCGGCCTTTCCAGCGAAAGATAGCCGAGGCCGATCTCTACGAAGGATTCCAGAGTTTGCAGCAGATTGGCCAGCAGCGGGGCCAGCGAAGGTTCTTTCAGGCCGCGCACCCATTCAGCCAGATCGCTGATCTGCATGGAGCAGGCCTCGGCGATGTTCAGTTTGCCGATGCGGCAGGAGCGGGTGGCTTCGCTCAGCCGGGTGCCGCCGCAGTCGGGACAGGGCCCGAAGGTGACGGCGCGATCCACGAAGGCTCGGATATGCGGCTGCAGAGCCTCCCGATCTTTCGAGAGCATGGATTTCTGGAGTTTGTTGACCAGGCCCTCGTAGGTCAAATTGACCCCCTTGATTTTGACTTTGACCGGTTCTTTGTAGAGAAAGTCCTGGAGTTCTTTCCGAGTGTATTTCTTGATGGGTTTGTCGCCGTCCAGAAAGCCGGATTCGGTGAAGATTCCCACCGTCCACCAGCCGTCGGTTTTGTAGCCGGGAACGGTGATGGCGCCTTCGTTAAGCGATTTGTTTTCATCGTAGAGTTGGCTGAGGTCGATGTCGGAGACGGTGCCTCGGCCCTCGCAGCGCGGGCACATGCCGCCGGTGCGGGTGAAGCTGCGCGCTTCGGTCTTGCCCCCCACGGTGATGGCGCCCTTGCCGTGCACGGTGGCCAGGTTGAAGGAGAAAGCGCTGGGTGGTCCTATGTGGGGTTGGCCGAGGCGGCTGAAGAGAATGCGCAGCATGGGGTTGACGTCGGTGGCCGTGCCCACGGTCGAGCGCACGTCGGCGCCCATGCGCTGCTGGTCGACGATAATGGCGGTGGTCAGACCTTCCAGAACATCGACTTCGGGACGGGCCAGGTTGGGCATGAAGCCCTGCACGAAGGCGCTGTAGGTCTCGTTGATGAGCCGTTGCGATTCGGCCGCGATGGTATCGAAGACCAGCGAGCTTTTCCCCGAACCGGAGACCCCGGTGAAGACAATCAGGCGGCGCTTGGGCAGTTCCAGGCTGACGTTTTTGAGGTTATTTTCGCGGGCGCCGTGGACGCGGATCAGGCGGTAACTGTCGGCTTTCATGGCGCTTCAAATTGCTGGTCGTATTCGGCCTTGAGGCGCGGCCAGCCGACCTGCATGGCGTCGGGGCCCACGATTCGTCCGAGAGGTTTCTCTTCCAGAAGATGATCAAGAACGTCCAGGCAGATATGCCAGCCGGCCGCGCCCATGGAGACGTAGTTGCGCTCGATGTTGTGCCATAAAGTCAGGCGGGTTCCGCTTCCCTGAGCCTCGAGTTGCCAGCGTAGCTCGTTGCCGCCCCAGTTATACTCGAGGAGATGCGGGGCTTCGGCTTTTCGAATGGTGGTTTCGGACACCTGGGGATGGGGGGCGCCGACGGTGGAGAGTTGGACCTGGGAGCCCTGGGTGGCCAGGCTTGCGCTCGGATCGAAAGGAGCCCATTCGCGCAGGTGCACCGGATCGGTCAGGGCCTGCCAGACTTTTTCCGGGGAATGGCGCAGCTCGCGAACGATGATCAGGGTCCATCGTTCGCCTTCTTTTTGGACTTTTGCTCCCTGAGCGGGACCGGCGGCATAGGGCTGGTTCATAAGGGGGGCTCCATTGCATCGAGATGGCGTTCCAGGGCATCCAGATGGGAGGACCAGAAACGGCGGAAGGGCGCCAGCCAGGCGTCTACTTCCTGAAGTGGCTGGGGTTTCAGCCGGTAGAGTCGCCTTTGGGCGTCCACGGTGGCTTCCACCAGGCCGGCATCGCGCAGCACGCGCAGGTGCTTGGAAACGGTCGGCTGGGACATACCGAGTCGGCGCTCGATTTCTCCCACCGTCTGCTGGGAGGATACCAGCAGGGTCAGGATGGCGCGCCGGTTGGGCTCGGCTAAGACTTCGAAGGCGGATTCCATTTTTGATATATACCTGGTTTAGAATATGTCTGTCAAGGCATATTGGAAAAGAAACGGCTTGAGGCGAAAATCGGCCGCTTTGAGAAAGTCGCGCCAGCCTTGAGGAAGGCTTTCGTCGTCGCGCTCGCGCTTGAGGTGGAAAGTGAGAGTCTTGTCGTTTTGCTGGTTGACCAGGCTTTGTTGGAAAGCTTCTCGGGCTTGCCGGGCCAGTTGCAACGTTTCGGGGCGCATTTTTGCTTGCTGGAGATTTTCCAGGAAGCTGCCCAGGTCCACGCGGCCGCTGGGGAGGCGGTCAGGATTCTTGGAGCGGCGTAGCGCCTTGCGGATTTCCGCTCTGTTCTCCGTGCAGAGTTGGCTGCCCAGTTTATCCAGGGCGGGGAGCAGGGAGTGACGGAATTTGTCACTATCCCAGGCAGCCAGGCTGGGGGTGATTGGGGCCGCTTGATCCACCCAGGAGCTGGCCAGTTCCCGGGGGCTTTTGTCTAGCTGGTCGGGCGCGAACATCTTGTCGAAAGGCAGGCCGATGGCCGGGATGGGTTGGGGGGAGGCGAGCATGAACTGGCTCCAGGGGGCTAGTTTGGCCAGGACTTCCAGTTGGCCCCCCAGGCAGGTGTCCAGAATGACCTGCTCCACCGGATTGCCTTGCAGAGCCTGGGAAGCCTTGGCGTAGGTCAGGGGACCGACTTGCTCATGATTGCCGTGGCCGGCCAGGGAGACCACCTGTCGGCTGGAGGGGAAGTCTTTGAGATTGCTCTGGATGAGTTGCTTGAGCTGGTCGGCGGGCTGTCCCAGACTGGCGGGCAGGGGCCCGGAGCCCAGTTGATGGGGATGAGGGCCTTTCCATTGGGGGGCTTTGAGGGCCTGGCGCAGGTGGTCTTCGGCCTGAAAGGCGACATAGAGCCCGAGCAGCCCTGCTGCGGCCAGTCCGGGATAGGCAGCCAGCGCCCAGCCGGCCGCGGCCAGCCCGGCGCCGGTGGCTACGAAGCCGCCGGCGATGGCGAATTGGAGGGGGCGGGGGGAGCGCCGACCATGGATACGCACCACCAGATCACCCTGATTGGCCTGGCTGGCCTGGTCAAAGCGATCGACGCCGCCCAGCACCTGGCTCTGAATGCTGTGCGCTTTGGCGTCGATGTAGCCGCTGACGGCAAATTTGGGCTGTGAGATCTTCACCTTTTGATTGTGCGGAGAAGGCCTCAAAAGTTGCTTAAAGGTATAGGTCTTTTATGGTTATAGCGGTTTTCGGCACGGGTTCGGATTTGGAACCTTATTGTGGCTACGCGGCTGCGGCCGGGGCGGCGATTGCCCGGGCAGGGCACGATTTGTTGACGGGCGGTCGCTCGGGTGCGATGCGGGCGGCTTTGTCGGGCTACCACTCGGCTGGCGGGTCGGGGCAGACTCTGGCGGTGTTGCCGGCCGGAGTGGAGCCGCTGGGGGACTACCAGGTGGTGCTGCGCACCAACTTGCCGGCTCCCAAGCGGTTCGAGTTCGACCGGTTCAGTCGCAATTATATCAATGCCCGTATATGTGACGCGGCGGTGGCCGTGTCGCCGACCGGGGGTACGGTGACCGAGATTGCCTGGATGTTGCGTTTGGGTAAGCCTTGTTGTTTTTACGGGAGTTTGGCGGATTTGGACCTGGCAAGGCGGAGTTTACGGGAGTTCCCGGTGGAGGGGCCGCTCCCGCAGCTTTCGCCGGGGGAAGATTTTCAGGCTTTTTTGGGGTCGCTTGGTTAGCTTCTCAATCACACACATAGATATCCAGAGGAGAAAAGACCATGCAGATTACCCGCAACCATCCGGGTCAGCTTCCGCGTTTGACACTGAACCAGGACAGCAACAAGCCGGAGGGAACTCCTCCTCCGCTCAAGCCCAGCGCCGTGGACACCGTCTCGGCCGGCGTGACCAAGGGGGCTAACTTCGCCAACGGCACCATCGGTGCTTGGAACGGCGCCGTGGCCGGCGCTATCGGCGGCGCCGCCATCAGCCTGGGCGGCAGCGCCATCTCGACGATTTCCGGCGCCATCAGCGGAACTTCTCAGGTGACCATCAGCTCTTTGCTGCATACCGCCGGTTCGGCCGGTCTGTGGGCCGCGGGTGGCGCGGTGGCCGGCGGCCTGGTCGGTTGCTATGCGGCCAAGGGCCTCGGTAAGGTGGTCGGCGGCTTCGGCGCTTCGGTGGCCAGGAAGTTCGGCGCTCCCGAATCGACCGGCCGCGCGGTAGGAACCGTGGCCACCGGCCTGGCTCTGGGCAGCCTGGTGGGTCTTGGCGTAGCCGGACACTCGGGCGCCGCTATCACTCTGGGCGCGGCTGCGCTGGGTGGAGTGGTCGCTTACTTCAAGAACTAAGATTCCTTTGTCCTGGAAGGAGCCCCCGGCGCCTCTTCGTGGTTTCCACGGGCTAGCGGTGTTTGAGGCTTTTGACTTCCTCGAGGGCGGCCGTGGCGGCGGGGTCTTTACAGTAGCGCAGCATTTAGACGGCGTTGCTTTGCAGGCGTCCGTCTCGATAGCGGGCCCACTCGATCAATTGGGGGCAGGTGAGGCGGTGGTCGCGCATTATGCCGTCGAGGTGTCCAGAATGCGGCCGACTTGGCGTTCCCGGGGGCTTTGCCAGTCCAGCCAGGTATGGGCCAGGCAACTGACCACGAGCAGCGTGGCCAGGGCCAGGACCCCACGTTGAAGTCTTTTCACAAGTTTTTTCTCCCGGAGGCAATAAAGCACTGGATCGGGGAGCGAACCTGTGGCAAGTTTTGCTACCCCATGGCAGCATGCTGTACTGAAAGAGATTCAACTGGCGAACAAATGGTCGAAAACCAGGGGCGGGAAGGTCCGTGCAATCTGTTCGCTTCTTCACTTGCTGGGATTGCGAATAAAATTTAGTCACGATAGCACCAGATGTTTTAGCCTGATGTTGGGATAGATGCTGATGAAGCCAGGGAAAGAAAGTTTCTAAAGAGACTTTTTCGATCCCTATCGCGGGTTTTATTGCGTCAAATCTTGTCGCGCAAGCTCAGGAACCCCTTCCTAAAAGGCCCGCAAGGCCGAATCACATTCAATCTCCTACACTTGTATACCAGGGTTGCTTCTGGTATTGTTAGTGAACAATGAACAGCCAACTGTTGGATGATTGTGCCCAGGACCGCGAGCGTCTGCTGCTGGCTTTGCGCCGGAAGGGCGTGCGCGGTTGGGTGCCGGCGCAGGTGGTGCGCGAGGCGATTTTGCACTGTCAGTGGCGTATCCAGCGGGTGGAGAAGCTCCACCCCAGCTTGTTGGGCCTGTGCTGTCCCGAGGAGCGAGTCTTAAGAATACCGGTGGACTTTCGCCAGCGATTGCGCGTGCCGGAGACGGCCGCGGCCGTGATGAACGAAACGCTGGCCCATGAACTGGGCCATGTGCGTTTGCATGCCGCCCAAATGTTGGAGCAGACCATCAAGCGGTGGAGCTGGGAGAAAGAAGCCGATGTGTACGCGCGCGTGTTTCTGGTGCCCCTCGTAAACCTGATGACGCGCTTCCCGATGGCCCAACTATTGCAGGCGGAAACCCAGCAGCAGCGCTGGAGGCAGGTCTTGCGCCTGGCTGAGGAGTTCCGCGTGACCGGCTGGTTTTTGGCCAGCGCGCTGGAAATGTATGGCCTCGCCCAGGTTGACTCGCGCCGGCGCCTGATCCAGGTGTTGCCTCTGGCTCATGAATTGGCCCGGCGCTTCGCTTTCGGGCGGATGGCATGAGCGGCTTCCTGCAGATTCTGCACAGCGGCCTGCAGCTCAGCCAGTTGGGCGGTGAGCTCGTCCAGGCGACGCTCCAGCACCTCGAGCTTTTTCTGAGAAGCATCCGGCCGGGTGGTGATCTTTTTCATCAGGGTAGGGGTGGGATTAAAATCCGCGCCCAGGCCCTCACGGAACATCTGAATCTCCAGGCTGGTGGGACGATGGCCGTCCAGGATTTCCTGGATGCGCTTGATGGACAGGTCCACTTTGAGGGCCAGGGCA
>JAHBVR010000034.1 GCA_019637395.1 Vulcanimicrobiota bacterium | reverse complement strand
ACCGCCTCATCGTGGACAAGCGAATGGCCGCCCTGCCTCAGTGCCAGTCCTTTTAGAGAAGGACTGGCTTACGGCGGGTTCAAAGCCCCGTCTATGCAGGGCTACTACCAACATCCCACCGTTCACGGCCAGAATCTCGTCTTTGTCTGCGAGGACGACCTCTGGTGGGCCGACCTGGCCGGGGGATCGGCCCAGCGTCTGACCGCCTCGCGCGGCCGTTGCCGCACTCCTTTCTTCAGCCCGGACGGGCGTTTTGTAGCTTATACGGGACGCGATGAGGGGCAGTCCGAGGTCTACATGCTGGACGTGGAAGGCGGCGAGCCGCGGCGCCTGACCTTTCTGGGAGCCGATACCATGGTGGTAGGCTGGTCGCCGGACGGCCGTTGGATCTATTACACCAGCAATGAAGGCCAGCCATTCCTGCGGATGCACTCGCTGGGACGAATACCGGCGTCGGGAGGACCGCATGAGCGCATGCCCTGGGGACCGGCCGCTTCGGTGGCCTTCGAACCTGGGGGCCCGGGGCGAGCGCTGGGGCGGCATACCTGGGACACGGCTCGCTGGAAGCGCTATCGCGGCGGTACCGTCGGCCAGTTTTGGGTGGATCGCCAGGGCAGGAACGATTGGAAGCCGATGCGGCCGGGCGGCGGCAATTTGACCAGTCCCCTCTGGCTGGGCCAGCGCCTCTATTTCGGCAGCGACCACGACGGCCACGGGCACCTTTACTCGTGCCGGCCCGACGGCAAAGACCTGCGCCAACATACGGAACATCAGGATTTTTATGTAAGACGCCCCAACTCCGATGGGCAATCGCTGGTCTATCAATGTGGAGCCCAGATCTACCGCTATGATCTGCAATCCGAGGAAGGGGGCCTGGTCGGCCTGCGCCTGCGCGCCGCCGGCTTTGCCCGCCAACGCAAATTCACGGCCGCCGGTACTTTCCTGGACAACTATGATCTTCATCCCAAAGGCAAGGCGCTGGCCTGCACTGTGCGTGGCAAAGCCCTGGCCTTCTACGCCCACGAACGCGCGGTCCACCAGCTGGGAGAAGCCCAGGGAACCCGTTATCGCCAGGTCAGCTGGCTGCCCGACGGAGAGCGCATCGTGTGCGTCAGCGACCAGGACGGCGAGGAAGCTCTGGAAATCTATGATTGGCGGGGCGGTCTCAAGGAACGCCTGGATCTACCCGTGCTGGGACGCCCATTGCGCCTGGCGGTGGCTCCCCACGGTCCCTGGCTGGCCGTCACCAACCACCGATACGAACTGTGGTTGGTGAACCTGGAGAGCAAGGCCACCCACCGCATCGAGAAAAACGAACACGACCGCATTCCCGGTCTGGCCTGGTCGCCCTGCGGGCAGTTTCTGGCCTATTCCTCCCCTACCGGCCGCCTGACGGCCCGGTTGCAACTGGTGGAAGTGGCTCTTTTGAAAGTCACGCCGCTGACCGAGGGATGCTTCCGCGATGTGGCTCCCCATTTCGATCCCAGGGGCCGCCACCTCTACTTCTTAAGTCTGCGCGACTTCAATCCGGTGTGGGACAATCTCTTCTTCGAGATGAGCTTTCCCTACGGCATGCGCCCCTATCTTCTGCGGCTTCAAGCCGACTCACCGGATCCTTTCGAATTTGATCCCAATCCTCCGGAGGAACCCAAGCGCAAAAAGAAGACCAGCAAGGCAGTGGAGCCGACCCGCATCGACCTGGAGGATATCGATCAGCGTATCAGCGCTTTCCCAGTCAACGAGGGACGCTACGGACAGATCCAGGGTTGCGGTGACACCGTCTGGTTCACCCGCTATCCGGCCGAAGGCACGCTGGAGGAAGATAGCGACGTGCCGCGCGGCGTGCTGGTCAGCTACGAGTTCAAAACCCAGGAAAGCAAAGACGTCTACCACCGGGTCACCAACTTTACCACTTCCCAGGACGGCAAGTTCCTGTGCTACCGCTCCCATCAACGCTTGCGCCTGGTCACCGTGGAAAAGAAGCCGGAATCCAACGAGGATGCGCCGGGGCGCAAAAGCGGCTGGCTCTCGGGAGCGCGCTTGCGCGTCTCGGTGGAACCGCGGGCCGAGTGGAAGCAAATGGCCCGCGAGGCCTGGCGCCTGATGCGCGAGCATTTCTGGGATCCCGCTTCGGGCCATGACTGGGAAGGTATTTACCAGCGCTACTTCCCCCTGCTGGAGCGAGTAGGTTGCCGCTCGGAGCTGAGCGACTGGTTATGGGAACTGCAGGGCGAACTGGGCACTTCCCACGCCTACGAGTCGGGCGGCGACTACCTGGGCGAGCCGACCTACCCCTTGGGTAAGCTGGGCGTGGATTTCGCCTGGGATCCTAAGGCGAAAGCTTATCGGGTGGAGCGAGTTTTACGCGGCGATGTCTGGGCCCGCTCCGAGCTGGCCCCGGGGCGGCGACCCGGCCAGTGGCTTCTGGCCGGCGACCTGGTCACCCACGTGCAGAACGTGGCTCTTTCCCCGACCGTGCCCCCGGAAGCGGC
The DNA here is from genome assembly GCA_019637395.1 of Vulcanimicrobiota bacterium. Taxonomy (GTDB): domain Bacteria; phylum Vulcanimicrobiota; class Xenobia; order Xenobiales; family JADMJV01; genus JADMJV01. The sequence continues at coordinate 27,364 of JAHBVR010000034.1, read as the reverse complement.
CCTGGTCAACTGGGCGCGCCAGGAAGTGTGGCTGCAGGTGCGTCGGGGCAAGAAAGAGCTGCGTCTGTGTCTGCGCACGCTGCGCAGCGAAACGGCCCTGCGCTACCGAGACTGGGTGGAGAGCAATCGGCGTTGGGTTCACCAGCAAAGCGGCGGGCGGCTCGGCTATGTGCACGTGCCCAACATGGGGCCCTGGGGCTTCTCCGAGTTCCACCGCGGCTTTTTCGGCGAGGTGCGCCGCGAGGGTTTACTGGTGGACGTGCGCTACAACGGCGGCGGCAACGTTTCGGGACTGCTGCTGGAGAAACTGAGTCGGCGCATTGTGGGTTGGGATGTACCGCGCTACGGGCAGCCGGTCTCGTATCCCATGGACGCCCCGCGCGGGCCGATTGTGGCCCTGACCAACGAAATGGCCGGTTCCGACGGCGATATTTTCAGCCACTGCTTCAAGCTGCTTGGCCTGGGACCGCTGGTGGGCACCCGCACCTGGGGCGGCGTCATCGGCATCTGGCCGCGCCATCGTCTGGTGGACGGCACCCAGACCACCCAGCCGGAGTTCGCCTTCTGGTTCGAGGATGTGGGCTGGCGCGTGGAAAACTACGGAACCGAACCGGATGTTCGCGTCGAGATCCAGCCCCAGGACTGGGTAGCCGGCCGCGATCCCCAACTGGAGCGCGCCCTGGAACTGGGCCTGGAACGCCTGGCCGGACATGTCGTCCACGACATCTTGAAATCCCGAGACAAATAGAATATATTCTATTCATGCCGTCCACCACCATTCATATCCCACCGCCCCTGCTGGCCGCACTTGACGCGAAAGCCAGAGCCAGGGGAGTTAGCCGTAACCGGCTCATCGTGCAAACTTTGGAAAAGAGCCTGCACGAGACCCAAGATTGGGATCAGGACTTCCTGGCCAGGCTGCGCAGGCCCGTCGGCGCCGCCATGGCTCGGGAACTGGATAAAATGATGGAGAGCATCGCCAGCACCCGAACTCGCAAACCTGCCGTAGAACTTTAGTGGGCGCCCCGGGCCGAATTCTTGACACGATGGTCGTTTCAGCCCTGATGAAAGGGGAAGAAACCGCTGTCACGCGCCTCTCCCTGTGCCGACGAGATCAGGTGTTTCTTCCTCAACCCGTGCTGGCTGAAATCGCCTTCGGACTGTCCAAAATGCCGGAGTCGAAACGGAAACGGAGCCTGGAGCAACGCTTTCTGGCAATACTTAAGAACGTTGGGCGAGTGGAGTGGACGGATTCAGTCAGCGAGCAATTCGGCCAGATCAAAGCCGGCCTGGAGGCTCGAGGAACCCTGCTGGAGGACTTTGACGTCGCCATCTCTGCCCACGCCTTAGCCCACGGCCACATCCTGGTCAGTGAGAACTTGCGGCACTTAGCCAGAATCCCTGACCTGCAATTGGAAAGCTGGGCCGAATCGAATTCATGAAATTTTCCGGGTGGCGTCCTATGCTCTTGCCATGACTACCATCAGCCTCGCCCGCAGCAGCCGTCCCGACGGCTTTCACGTCAATACGCCCGGCAAACAGCCGGCCGTCTTCCTGGATCGCGACGGTGTTCTCAACAGCACCGACGGATTCGTGAATTCGCCCGAAGACCTGGACCGGGCTCTGCTGCCCCAGGCGCTGGCGGCAGTCGCCAGGTTGAGCCAGAACTCGGACTATCCGATCATCCTGGTCACCAATCAGGCCGGCATCGACATGGGCAAGTTTTCGCCCGAGCAAAACCAGGCCATTCAAGAACGCCTGGCCCAGCGCATCGAAGAAGCCGGCGGGCGTCTGGACAGCGTCTACGTCTGTCCTAATGGCAAGAAATTCCAAGTCCCCGAGGGAGAAGTGGACTGCCGCAAACCCGACGCCGGCATGTTCTTCCGCGCCGCCCAGGATTACGGTGACAAGATCGATTTAGCCGATAGCTTTATGGTGGGCGATATGACCACCGACATCGGCGCGGGCAAGAACGCCGGCGCCACCGCCATCCTGGTCAAGACCGGCTTCGGCGGCAGCGACGGCAAATGCAGCGCCAAACCCGACCACGTAGCCGACGACCTGGGCGCCGCCGTCGACTGGATTCTATCCCAAAAGCAATGATCTGCTATAGTCCGAGCTGAACCTGAATGGCGCTTTCCACCGCCCCCAAATCGGCGCGGGACAGGCTATCCATTTGCGACGACACGCGCAACTTACTCACCGTGGTCAAGAGGTTTGCCTGCGCCTTGCACTGCTTGCGCTTTATGGTAACGTAGGCTTCTCCGGCGAAGAGCCGGCTTGTATTCGACGTGACCGGAACGACCTGAAGGCGATTCAAATGCCGGTTAGCGGCATCGTTGCTTACGATCACGGCGGGGCGAATCTTCTGTGCTTCCCCTCCCACCGAGGGTTCGAAGTTGACCCACCAAACTTCACCACGCTTCATCGAGCATAGCTCCAACGTCTCCGGAAACGCCGTCGACCCAGTCCTGGGCCTCCTTGTCAGTCTCTTCGAATCGGGCTAATTCTCGATAACTGGCTTCAAGGGAAGGTTCACTAACATGCGGCTTTACTAACCCCTCGATAAACTGGCTGATTTTTCCTCGGCCAATGACCCGATGCAGGCCAGCATACACCTTCTCATCCAACGTAATCGTGAGCTTCTTCTGCATGAATACGTATTCCATACGTATTCATGCCTCCCCTGCGGCTTCAGACCAGCGCCGGAAATTTGCTGAACAGCCTTCCCAGTTGGGGTCCGCGCTGGTGCATGTAGTGCGAGCCCATGTTGACGCCGTAGATCAGCTCGGGGTCCTTGGTCAGGTATTCGTAGACCATTTTGCAGATCGGCTGGCCGTGGCGGATGATCACGTCCTCGTGGGGGGCGACTTCGAGTACGGCCGGTGTGCCCTTTACCTCGCCTTCGCCTCCGTAGCCGAAGCCGGGATCAAAAAAGCCTGCGTAGTGGGAGCGGAACTCGCCGCTGTGGATGTCATAAGCCACCATTTCCACCGCATAATTGGGAGGCACGCGCAGGTATTCGCAGGTGGCCATGATGTAAAACTCGTTGCGCTTGAGCAACAGCTCGCCGCGTTCGGCCCGCACCGGTTCGAAAAAGTCTTCCGCCTTGTGCGGCTCGGAGCTGGTCAAATCGACGATCTTATCGGTATCGACGGCCTGGTAGCCCACCACTTCAGCGCTCAAATCGGCCGTCAGCAGAATTCCCCGATCCAGTTGGGGCTGAATGGGAGCGCCTTCGTGGTTATAGACCAGGCCGACCCGCTGGTGGGCCATGCTCAATTCCAGGTCGTTGAGGCGGTTGTCCCCGATCAGGAAGCGCGCCTGATTCAAAGTCGTGCCGGCCTTGACCCGCACCGACCAGGAGCGCGGCGTGATCATCACATAGACCTTGCCCTGGTAGCCCTCGGGAATGCGATCAAAGCGGGGCAGGCCGTCCACCAGCGCGCGCACCCAGATGTTGGTGCGGCCGCTGGTCGACTTGTTGTTGGTATAGGCGTGCACTTCTTTGGGCAGATCGAACGACTCCATGACCTCGACTACATAGGTCTTGTCTCTCTCCAGCACGGCTCCATGGCTTAAATCCAGGCGGCCGATTTGGTAGAGCCGCAAGGCATCCTCGATCGACTCATTATGACGCGGTAGAAAGGTGGCCCGCACCTGGTAAGCCAGCGGTCCCAGCCGCAGGTCCAGGCTGGATGGCTGCAGATTCTCCGGAGGCAACGGCTGTTTCACCTGAATGTGACCGGTCTCGAGGAACTGCTGAATGATCTGGGAGGGAATCGCTCCGGTATGTTTCATAGCATGGGAACCTTTACACCGCGTTCTTGGGCCACTTCCACGGCCTTTTCATAGCCGGCGTCAACATGGCGAATCACTCCCATTCCCGGATCGCTGGTGAGCACCCTGTGCAGACGCTCGGCCGCTTTGGGCGTTCCGTCGGCCACCACCACCATGCCGGCATGAATCGAGTAACCGATGCCCACGCCACCGCCGTGGTGCACCGACACCCAGGAAGCGCCACAGGCGGTATTGACCAGGGCATTGAGGATGGGCCAGTCGGCGATGGCATCCGAGCCGTCCTTCATGGCCTCGGTTTCGCGGTTGGGCGAGGCCACCGAACCGCAATCCAGATGGTCACGCCCGATGACAATCGGGGCTTTCACCTTATCCTGAGCCACCAGCTCATTGAAGATGGCGCCGGCTTTAGCCCGCTCGCCGTAGCCCAGCCAGCAGATGCGCGCCGGCAAGCCCTGAAACTTCACTCTTTCCTGAGCCTTTTCGATCCAGCGGCGCAAGCTTTCGTCCCGGGGGAAGGCTTCCAGGATAGCCTGGTCGGTGACCCGGATATCTTCAGGGTCACCGGAAAGAGCGGCCCAGCGGAACGGACCGCGGCCTTCGCAAAACTGCGGGCGGATGAAGGCCGGCACGAAGCCGGGAAAGTCAAAAGCGTTGTCCACCCCGGCCTGCTGGGCCTGGGCACGCAGGTTGTTGCCGTAGTCAAAAACCACCGAGCCCTTTTGCTGGAAGCCGAGCATGGACCGAACATGCCTGGCGGCGCTCTCGAAAGCGCGCTTCTGGTATTCCTCGGGGTTGTCGTGACGAAGCTTCAGGGCTTCTTGCAACGGCATATCCGGCACGTAGCCGTGCAGCATGTCATGGGCGCTGGTCTGGTCGGTAACCACGTCGGGAAGGACGCCGCGCTTGAGCAACTCGGGAAAAACGGCGGCGGCATTGCCGATCAAACCGACCGATAGCGCCTCTCCGTTTTTTTGAGCCGCCTGACACCAGGCCAGCGCTTCTTCCAAGTTGTGCGTCAGCTTGTCCAAATATTGCGTATCCAACCGGCGCTGAGCCCGCTGCGGATCGACCTCCACGCACAGGGCCACGCCGTCATTGAAAGTCACGGCCAACGGCTGAGCGCCGCCCATGCCGCCCAGGCCGGCCGTCAGAGTAAGTTTGCCCTTTAGAGAGCCGCCAAAATGCTGGCGCGCCAGCTCGGCCAGGGTCTCGAAAGTGCCCTGCAGGATGCCCTGAGTACCGATGTAGATCCAGGAGCCAGCCGTCATCTGCCCATACATGGTCAGACCCAGGTGCTCCAACTTGCGGAAGTTTTCCCAGTTAGCCCAGGCGGGCACCAGCATGGAGTTGGAAAGGAGCACGCGCGGCGCCTGGTCATGAGTGCGGAAGATGCCCACCGGCTTGCCCGAGCAGACCAGCAAGGTTTCGTCATTTCCCAGACTCTGCAGACTTCTCACCAGGGCGTGATAGCAGTCCCAGTTGCGCGCCGCCCGACCGGTGCCCCCGTAGACGATCAGGTGGTCCGGATCCTCGGCCACCTCCGGGTCGAGATTGTTCATGAGCATGCGCAGAGCGGCTTCTTGCTCCCAGCCTTTACAGCTCAGCTCGCTGCCACGGGCGGCTCTGATCTGAGAGTGGGGGGTCGAAGGAGGATGAAGGGTCATTTTTTCCCAGCTTTCTTGAGCATTACAAAAATACCGATGGCGCCAGCCAGCATGAGAATGCCGACCAGGGGGCGGGCAAAGATCCAACCGACGGCGATGCACACCAGCGATAGTGAAGTGCCCATGGATAATCCGAAGAGGCCCGTGCCCAGGCCGACCAGGTCACCGAAGAAAGGAAGAATATCAGCCACGATGTTGATGGGACCGACCAGCATGGAAAAGCCGACGCACATCAGCAGCCAGCCCACGAAGCGCAGCACCCAGGTGAACATGCTGTTGGAAGCTTCGGCCTCCTTGAACATTTCGTCCGCCGTGTGGCTGCCGCTTTCCACATAGAGAATTGTGGTGCCGTTTTTGGTGGTGTAGGCCTCGAAACTATCGCCGGACTGCCGGGCCACCAGGCTGAGTTGGCCCGGATTGACCACCTGGTAGTCGACCTTGATGTCGCCAATGGCCGGAGCGGCCGGGTCCTTGCCCTGATAGAGCATGTCATGGGTCAACTTGAACTTCTTATCCGCGGGAACGTGTACATTAGCCAGCGGAAGCCTGGTGAAGCTGTCGAGCTTGTCCAGCACCGATTGGTGAAGTTTGAAGGCCCCCAGAGTGGCGTCGCTGGATTGGAAGTCCTGCGAGCGAAAGTCGGGAGGAGCGGGATTATCGTGCCCCTTTTCCTTGTAGCCGCTCGAATCTTGATGCTGGCTGACCCAGCCTTTGTCATAGCTGTAAGTGGTGACGGTTTCCTCGCCGCCGCCCAGCTTCTTCCGCTTTTTCTGCTCGGTCTTTTCCTGCCACTCGTAGAACTGTACCTGGCGACGCAGGCGCAACGCTTTGGCGCTGACACCAAAAGCCTGGTCGTTCAGGGCGGATCCGGCCCTGGTGGTGCCGACCACGTGAATGAGTTTGCCGTCTTGGGAAGCGTCGACCTTATCTTCCTTGATCTCCTGGACCGAGCCCTTACCCTCGGCGATGCCGGCGGCCGTGCGCACATAGTTGCCTTCGTTCCAATAGAGCAGCGCGCTACTGGCCAGAATCAAGATGATCCCGACGAAAATGCCGCCAATCGAGTTGCCGAGCCGGCTGAAAAAGCCCTCGGAAGTTGTCTCCGTATAACTCATGTCAGGAGGAGTTACCCGCGCGGAGCCCACTGCAAACGAGCCTGAGCCCGGCCGGCCTGGTGTTGCGCGCGCGCTTCACTGTGCAGCAAACCGAGCAGGGCGCACTGGCTGAGCAGGGCGGTGCCGCCGTAGCTGAGCAGGGGCAGAGGAATGCCGGTGACGGGGAAAAGGCCGATGACCATGGCCAGGTTGACTACCGTCTGAAAGGCCAGCGACCAACAGGCGGCCGCGCACAACCAGCGGCCTTCCCGGGTGGCCGCGCGGCGGGCCAAACGGAAGCCACGAGCCACCAGCAACCCGAACAGCAGCAGCACCAGAGTGCCGCCAAACAGTCCCCATTCCTCGGCCAGCACGGTGAAAAGAAAGTCGGTGTGCTGCTCCGGCACATACATCAAACGCTTTTGCAGGCCCTGGAAAGCGCCCAACCCCTGGAGGCCGCCGCTACCCACGGCAATCTTGGCCTGAATCAGGTTCCAGCCGGCTCCGGTGGCGTCTTTTTCCGGATCCAGGAACATGAGCAGGCGCTCTTTCTGGTACGAGTGCAGACCGTGGCTGCCCAGCCAGGCCGTCACCAGGGTGCCGCCCACCAGAGCGCGCCAATCGAACTCAGCGATGAAAAGCAGCCCCCAGGTGGCGGCGGCGTAGCAGGCGGCCGTGCCCAGGTCCGGTTGTTTCAGGACCAAAAGCGCCGGCACCAGCAGAGCAATCAGCGCCAGATCCCAGCGCTTTTTCCGCAGGAGCCGTACCTGCACCAGGGGGAGGGTGAACTTGAGCAGCTCCGAGGGCTGCAAAGCGCCCAGCGAACCCAAGGAAAGCCAGCGCCGGGCGCCGTTCACTTCTAATCCGACCAGGGGAACCGCCAGCAACAAAGCCAGACTGGCGCCGTAGAGCCAGGGCGACCAGTCCAGCAGTTTTTTCAGAGGTTGGCGGCTCAGGTAGACCTGCACTGCCAGTCCCGCCACGATAAAAATGCCCTGGCGCAAGGCGTGACGTTGCAGATCCGGTTGATAGTAAGTGGTGCTGTAGATCAGCAGCCAGCCCAAAGAAACCAGCGCCAACCAGGCGACCAGCAGAGTGGGGTCCAACCAGCGCTGAGGCGCCCGGAATTTAGTGTTGATTGACGGCCGGGACTGCGCGCACGGGCAGACCACCCGGAATCAAGTTGGGACTGTGTGATTCCGTGCAACCGTAGCAGCAGGTATCCGCCATGGTGGCCAGCTCAGCCTGCGGCAACCGTGAAACCAGCGAGAAAACCCAGCCCTTATGCTGCCACGAGGCGACTCTGGCGTCCTCCGTGTTGTAATAGGCCGGCTTGCTGTCCACGCTGGGTAAATCCACCTGGACCCGGCTGGTCGGCATGGTGTAGAGAGACACCACGCGCTGCTGCGGATCGCGGTAAAGCACGTGAATCACTCGCTCGCCGTGGAGAACCGGGCAGAGGCGTACATCGTAAGGGCGCAACTGCTGCACTTCAGCCATTTCCGGCATGGGCGCCCCGTAAGCGGTCTGCGCCATCTGGGCGGGAGTTTGAGGAGGGCGCTCCGAGGCGGGAGCGGCTTCGCAGCGAGAATGATCTTGAGAAAGTGACAGGGCCAGCGGAGTGGCTTTGTCGTTGGCCGGTCGCAGGGCCACAAAGGAGAAGACGGCCGCCGAAGCGGCGGCCAGAGCGCCCAGTTCCCAAACGGGCCGAGCGGGTTTCTTGGGAGCCTGAACTTCGGCGCCAAGCGCTTTGAGCAGCCGGGCCTGAACGAGTTCGGGGGTGGTCTCCTGGCTGCAAGAGGTGCGAATTGTTTGGCGGAACTTGGAATAAAATTCGTGCCGACCACGACACTCTTCACATTGTTCCAGGTGCTTCTGCTGCTCTGGACTGGCTTCGCCATCCAGGATCAGGTCCACTACCTCTGAGTCAGGACAAGACAATGAGGAACCCACGCAACAATTTTCCTCTCCACTGGTTAGACTTGGATGAGACTCCCCGGACCCGGTATATGTGTACGGTCACGGTAAGACTTTAGTCTCTAGGATGCTTTGCTGTGCCCAACAGACCCCCTGGAAATTTGGTTCCAAATCCTGGGGATTTTTTTACTATATTTTTCCTGGCCTGTGAAAATCCTAGTACTGAAGCGGAATTCCTCATTCACTACGAAGCACATTGGCGTTACGCTCGCTCGGGTTGACCCAAAGGGTCAGCTCGTCGCTGTAGACCACCAGTCCCGGCGCCGCCCCCGCCGGTTTCTTCACTCGCTGGGCCGAGGTGAAAGAGACCAGCACTCGCGAGTCCTTGGCCCGACTGGAATAATGGGCGGCCAGCTGAGCCGCCGCTTCCACTACCGCCTCCTCGGGACTGCGGCCGGCCGTTTTCAAGAGCACGTGGGCACCGGGCGAATCCTTGACGTGAAACCACAGATCGTCGCGGGCCGAGTGTTTGCGAATCAGCTCGTCATTTTGTCTGGGTGAACGCCCCACCAGGAAGGTGAAACCGTTCAACTGATAGCGGCGTGGTCCACTGCCCTGGGGGCGTTGGAGCTTGCCGGCACTCTTGGGCTCCTCCAGATCCTCGAGCGTCTCCGCCTGCTCGGCCGAGAAGACGGCCTCCTGCAGCCGGGCGATTTCCTCGTAAGTTTGGGCCACGCGAGCCGACAGAATGGGGGCCGAGCGACGGTATTTAGAGGCTCGCTTCATCAGCTTTCGGGCCTGGACCGCCACCGGCAGAGCCGGATCCAGCGCGATGCGATGGACGGTTTCCCCATCCCAATCGGTCAGTTGGACGTGGTCCGCGCCCCGGGCGACCTGATGCTGGTAGGTGAGCAGCAACTCACCCTGCCGTTGCAACACTCCGGCCTGAGCCAGTTTCGCCTTGTCCTCGTCAAGTTTCCCCAGACGTTGCTGCAGCTTGCTCAGACCCTTTTTAAGGCGCTGCAGAGTGCGCTGGCGGGCCGCTTCCAGGGCCGGTAGAGGCTCCTCGGCCTGCTCTTGCTCCAGGTCCAGCAATCCCCGCGCGGCACCCGAACCCCAGATCGAGAGACGGCCGTTGGCCAGGCGCTCGGCCGCATAGCCGTCCAGCGTGAGCTTCCAAAAGTCGCCCAAGGCGGTCTGAATTCTCTCTTCCAAGGGAAGTTCGGTACGCATTAACCGGTCCAGTCGGGCGCAGGCCGCTTTGCTCAGACCGAAAGTACGCTCGTTCAGATTGGCGCCTTCCAGGAAGAGTTCTTCCCATTGATAGGCAGAGAGCGTGGAAGCATCCGGTAAGTCCGGGCGGGAGGGGAGAGTGTAGGGACGGCGCAGCCGAAGTCCCCGATCTTTCAAGCGAAAGGCGCCGGCCACCAGCCCGCTGGCGGTCACCAGCACCAGATTGGGCTGACGCTCCATCAATTCGAGGATCAGCGAATATTCGCGACCGACCAGTTTGAGGGCGCGCTCCGGGTAAAGCGACTCCAGACGATCCAACGAGCGGCCCTGCAGATGCTTGCGGCACTGCATGGTGAAACTGGAAGGCACGCTGGCCTGAGGCTTGGAACCGCGCCACCAGCGCAGCGCCGGCTGGTTAGGCTGCAGGCTCAGTAACAGGCGCAGGTTCTGCTTCGGGCCCAGCCTGAAGGCCAGCAAAAAGTCGTACTCAGCCACCTGGGAAATCTTCTGCACGAACCACGGAAGGGGAAAGCGGCGCGTCAGCTCGGCCGCGTAGGCACGCAGCGAAAGCGCGTCGTAAAACATCAGGTTTCGACGGGTTGAGGCTCGGCGACTTCTTCTTTGGGTGGAGGCGGTGGCGCGACCACCGGGGGAGCCGTCACCGCCACCGCCGGAGCGGGCTGGACCACCACCCGAGGAGCTTCGCCAAAGCCGGCCAGACGATCCAGAAACAGATCGCGATCGGCGGAAGACAACGCCACCCGGTCATCCAGTCCGCCGCAGGCGCGCACGTGCACACCGGGATGAATAGAAGTAGCCCAACCAGCGAAGCCCAGAAAGGCAATCAGCATGCACAGGAAGTTCACGAAGCCGGTGGAGGCCTCAAAGCTGAGAAAGTGAATATCGTCGAGGATCTGATTGTGAAAGGGCAATTCCAGGGTGATCAACCAGCGATAGCCAAGAAACACCGGAACCAGGATCAGCGGATACCATTCGACCAACCAGCACGGGCCGGCCCAGGCGATGCGGTCCAGGTTGAACCAGTACTGGTAGCGGCTATTCTGCAACTTGCATTCATCCTCGCCCTCGCTGAGAGCGGAAACCCACTGGCGAAAGGTCTTGGCCGAGCCACCACCGCCGCGGCCTTCATAGGATTCCTGCAGATCGCCGCTGCTGGCCAGACGGATCTCCGACTGGATGGTGTAGCCCACATGCCAGGCCAACAGTCCTAAGAAGCCTTCCAGGTTATAGTAGCTGCCTTTGGCCGAAGCTACGATCAAGTAAAAAGCGAAGCCGGCAGCCACCAGGCCCCAGCGCACCAGCTCGCGCCAGGGAGCCAACGGAGCCACTTTGACCCAAACCAGTTCCGAGGTGCGGAAGAGGGACGACTGATAGAGAATGGCCTTGGGTCCGGAGCGCATAAGCCTGTTCGATTTTTAAAAAGCGTGACGATTCCTTCTAGCCTGGAGCCAATCGAACACGCAGCCAACTGCCCTGACTCCCGCAACGGACCGTGCCGGCGTCAGCGGGTATCAGGCAAGACGCGCCTTCTTCCAGCAAGTGTCCATCCAGACGCAGGCTGGCCAGCGCGGTGATGATCTCGAAGGAACGACCTCGAGGCGACCAGCTGTGCTCCCCCGTCACGGTTTCCACCATGAAGTGGGGACAGAGGATCTCCAGTTTTCCCAACAAGTCGTCCGGCGCCTCGACCGGCGGCTCCGGCCGGGCTTGACAGATAGCCTCGATTCCCTGGCGGAGGTGAAGCTCGCGATTGCCGACCCGGTCCCAATCATAAAGGCGATAAGTGAGGTCGGAACTCTGCTGGACCTCATAGACGAGCAGTCCCGGTCCCAGTGCGTGGACGGTGCCGGGGGCGGTGTAGGACCAACTGCCCGGCTCGGGTCGGTAGCGGCGCAGGTGTTGCAGCCACTCTCCGGGCTTCAGCCCCTCGAGCTGGGCGCGCGACAGGGCCCCGTTCTTCCAACCGTGGATCACCTCGGCCTGGGGGGAGACTTCCGCGAAATACCAGGCCTCCGCTTTGCCGCGCTGAGCGGGAGCCACCAGGGCATCGTCGGGATGGACCTGAATCGACAACCAATCCTGGCAGTCCAACCACTTGATGAGCAAAGGAAAGCCGGCTTCGGGATCAGGCGACCATTCCCCCAGGAAGCTCCGACCCAGACGCCGGCTGAGCTGGTCCAGAGTCTCGCTGGAGTTCTCCAGTTCATTCTCACCGTGAACTTCCCAACGTTCGCCGATAGGCTCGGAAGAGCCGGGGGCCAGTCGCCGGCCTCCCCAGACGCGCATGACCGCTTTAGACTTGACTCGAAATGGCTTCATGGGCGGCGAGTTTGGCGCGGCGCAGGCATCCCCTGCCTGGGAGAGAACAGAAGCAACTATGCGCAAACGGGCTTTTACGCTGATCGAAATTATGGTGGTATGCACCATTCTGGCGCTTCTGGCCACTTTGCTGGCCGGAGCCTACTCGCGCTATCGCGCCAATCTCAATATGGTGCAGGCCAGCGCGCGCCTGACCGCCGAGATCACCAACACGCAACAATTGGCGCGCAGTGCGGGTCAGGTTCAGATGCGCGGAGGGATTGAGCTGGCCGCCAATCCTCTGACCGCCGCCACCGTGAACAACGTCCAGGGAACCGCCAAACTGCGCATCTACCAGTGTTCCAATGACCCTTTGGCGGGCGGCTTGCGCCAGGTGAAGCAGGCCTATCTGCTCGATGACACTCTGATCAAGCTGAAAATCACCGCCACCAATCTGCCCGACGTGCCGGTCGTGAGCGGCATTGCCGGGGACTCCGGACTGGTCATCGAGTTTGGCGTGGATCAGGGAGGCACCGGAGCCTTTCAACGCCTCTTCACCATTCCGTTCAATCCCGATGGTACGGTGGCTTTGCCGCTCGATACCGAACCGGCCCGCATTACTCTGGATAACGGCGTTTACAAACGTCAGATCGAGATCAGCCGGGTGGGCAAGGTCAAAGAACTACGCCTATAGGGGCGTCTGAGCGGTGTTGGGCTGCACTTCCAGATGGTTGGCCACTTTCTTGATGCCTTCCACCTTTTTCACCAAAGTTTCGGCGCGGTCTTTGCCGGCCTGGCTGGGCACGCCACCTTTCAGCACGAGCATGTCGTTCTCGGCGCTCACCTGAATGTTGCAAGGAGCCAGCTCGGTGTCGGTGGAGAGATTGATTTTGGCCGCCTGCACTTTGGCCGAGTCGATGGGTTGAATGGAGGTCGGTGGCGGTTCCGTCGGACCGCTACAGCCCATCACCAACACTGCTATCAGGAGTAAAACCGACTTCTTCACTGCTACTACCTCCTATGCCACCGCTTCGTTTGGCGAATATAAAAAAGATACCACCGATCACGCTCCAGAACACGAGCATCATGCTTAGACCGAAAGGAATCAGATTGGCGCGCGGGTCGGCTCCGGCAAATTTGAACAACTGCTGGATCACCAGGTCGCGACTTCCCAAACCGCCAGGAGTGATGGGCACGGCCGAGATAGTGTTGGCCACCTGCACGGCCAGAAAGTAATGCCGCATGGCAAGCCCCTCAATGTGGAACGACTTACCGATGCAAATTACATTCAGAGTGGCCAAGGAATGCATAAAAGCCGAGAGCGCCAGAGCTCGTAACACAGTCGGAAGGTGACTCCGATAAAGGTCGACACTGCGAACCAGTCGGAGGAACAGGCCGACCAGCTTGGCCGGAAACTTACGGCCGGCCCTCTTGATGCTCTCTTTGAGGGATTCGGGCAGCCAATAGTCACGACTCAACACCAGAACCACACCGCCACCGCCCACCACGCTGATCAAGATCACGAACCCGACCATGGATTGAATCTTGGGATCGGCGGTCATCAGCTCCGACCACACAAAAGGCAAAGTCAACAACGCCACCACAAAAAGACCGAGCAGTCCGACAACGCGATCGACGACGATAGAAAGGATCGCTTCTTCTCGTCGATTGCCGGCCTGGGCCTGGACATAGTACATTTTGAAGACGTCGCCGCCCACGCCCCCGAAGCCAAAAAGGTTGAAGAAAATGCCGATCATGGTCAGGCGGAAGGCGTCCCACTGAGTAATTTTGACTTCCTGGAGGGCCAGCAAAGTGCTCCAGCGGTAACTGGCCAACGCGGTTCCGAGCGCGGTAAGAACCAGGCCGGCCGCAATCCAACCCCAGTTCATGGTGGTAAACTCGTGAGTCAAATTGGCGCCGGCCGAAGCCAGCACCCAGTTAATGGCCCAAGAAGCCACGGCCAGGCTGAAAATCAGCCGGAGTGCGTCGGACAGTTTCATCGGCGCGCCCCCGACCGATGGCATAACTGGAGAATCAACAACTGCATGACCAACAAGGGATCCGATCCTGTCTTCATTCGAAAGTCGGCCCGGGCCAACCGTTCAAAAGCGTTACCCAAATCCGTCTCGTTCCAACTGCCGAGCTCCTCTAAACTTTTCTTGATCTGAAACTCGCTGCGGCGCGGCAGCTCTTTGGCGATGGCGGCGGCCGTCTTAAAGCGCGGTCGCAACTGCAAAACCTGCACCAGACCCAGCAGATAGCTGTTCAGATAGGAGAGCAAGGACTGAGCCGCCTCCTGCTTGAGCAGGCGCTCCAGCAGGGCGTAGGCTTTACGAGTGTTGGCTTCGCCTATGGCAGCGGTGAGTTTCCAGGTCTGCACCTCGGCGCTGTCGTGGACCAACTGATCCAGCTCCGCCTGGCTGACCTGGCCAGATTCGCCGGCAAAAAGAGCCAGCCGTTCGATGGCCGAGGTAATCAGACGCAGACTGCCGGCCGTGCGCTCGGCCACCACCTGCCGCTGCTGCGGGGTCAGCTCCAGCTTCTGCCGGGCGCAGCAATAGGCGACGAAATCCCCGCGCTGCCTGGCTTCCAAATCACAGGTCAACACCTGGGCCTTGTGCCGCAGATAGTCCCACAGACCCGATTTGGTCTTGGGGGTATCGCCCACCAGGACCACGATCAAGCCCGGATGCAGAGCCTCCCGCTGCAGCATCTTGCTCAGCTCGTCGGCCATCTTGGCGGGCAGTTCGTGGACGTTCTGTAGTTCCAACAAGCGCCGGTCGGTCATCATCGGCAGTTCCGAAAGCGCGTCCAGAATAGTGGCCGGCTTGCTCGAGGCGCTCAGACGCAAAACCTGGTGGTTGAACTCGGCGAAGCCCTCGTCGAGCACCTCGCGGCGCAACTTACGCTGAACCTGCTCACGTAAATAATCTTCGGCGCCGTTGAGCCAGTAAAGCGCCCAGGGCTGGCCCAGCGGCTGACTCAGCCACTCCAGCACGTTCGAGGCCGGTTTAGACGTTTTGGTGGGGGGCATTGGCGAGAGAGATACTTTCGGCGAACGGCGGCCGGAGCACCCCGCGTTCGGTGATGATGGCCGTAATGTAGGGATGGAAGGTCACGTCGAAGGCAGGATTGGCGACCCCTATGCCCTCGGGAGCCACCGCCTGCCCTCGAAAATGAGTTACTTCCTGAGGCGAGCGCTCCTCGATAGGGATGTCCCAGCCGGACTGCATTTGCATGTCCACGGTCGACCAGGGGGCGGCCACGTAAAAGGGGATGCCGTATTCTTTGCACAGGACGGCCAGGGTGGAGGTGCCGATCTTGTTGGCTACGTCGCCCCGGGCGGTGATGCGATCGGCCCCGGTGATGACCGCGTCGACCTGCTTACGCTGCATGAAGTGGCCGGCCATGTTGTCGCAAATCAGTTTAACTGGAATCCCGTCGCGGTGCAGTTCGTAGGCGGTCAGACGAGCTCCCTGCCAATAGGGACGGGTTTCGTCGACCCAGACCCATTCGATCCGCTCGCGCTTCTTCAAACTGCGAATCACTCCCAGGGCCGTTCCATAGTCGCCGGTAGCCAGAGCCCCCGCGTTACAATGAGTGAGAATGCGTTGTCTGGCCTGAAATAAATCGGCCCCGTGCTCGCCCATGGCCTTGCACATGGCCACATCCTCTTCGTGAATGGCGATGGCCTCCCTGACCAGGTCACCCTGGCGCGCCTTGAGCATGCGATCGATGGCCCAGAAAAGATTGACGGCGGTGGGGCGGGTGGCGGCCAGGCGAGCGGCCGCTTGATCCAGGTCCTCCCCGCGCAGAGAGGCGGCGGCCAGGCCATAGGCGGCGCAGATGCCGATGGCCGGTGCTCCCCGGATCAACATATCGCGAATAGCCCTCTCAAAGTCTTCCAGGCGGTGGCAGTCCACCCAGACCTCCCGCTCCGGCAGCAGTCGCTGATCGATAAGGCGGGCCCCCTGGCCGGTCCATTCAATGGGTCGCATGGCGTTTTTTCTTCCAATCCGGTTCTAGCAGTCCATAAGCCAACACGTCCCAATGACGGCCCTGGTCGTAGTGGGCCTGGCGTTCGCGGCCTTCCAGCTCGAAATCGCAAGACTCAAAAGCTTTCTGGGCGGCCGAGTTGGTTTCCAATATTTTGGCATAAAGTCGGTGCATCCGCAGATCCAGAAAAGCAAAGTCCACCAGCCCGCGCAGAGCCTCCCGCCCCAAACCCAGGCCGCGCGCCTCGGGCTCGGCCAGAAAAATGCCCACTTCCGCCTTGCCCGTCAGCCAATCGATGTCGCGCAGCTCGATGTTGCCGACATACTCACTATCCTTCGTTTTGATAGCGAAAATTTTCATGTCCTGGCGGCCGGACAAATTCTCGAACCAGCGCTCCAGCTCTCCAGCGGTCTTGGGAAAGGGATGCATGCCCGTCCAGCGGATCAGTTGACGCTGATTGGCCCAGTGATAATTCTTCATCAAATCATGGCGCTCGAGGCTCCATAAGTGTAGACGGGACGTAGCGATCATCGCTTCCGACTTGCCTCCCCCGGCCAGGAATCCTGCTCTGTCAGGACGCACCCTCCCACAAGAAATCCCCCCAAGGACCATCCTGGGAAGGAGGGCCTCCGCCGGACCTGGAACACGGAGGACGCAGTCGATGGAAAGGCCAACCTAGCCGAATGGCAGAACCCGCATCTCAGGAAATACAGAAGTATTCGACGCTGGTAAAACTCCAGCCGGAGAATGCGGAAAATCACTTCCTCCTTGGCTTGGCCTACGAGAACGCCGGTCAGGTAGCCGAGTCCAACAAGTGCTACGACCAGTGCATCAAGTTACAACCGCGCCATTCTCTGGCCCATCTGCATCGCGGATTTCACCTGGCGCGCGCGGGCGACCCCGATCGCGCCTTGACGGAATGGAACCGCGCCTTCGACCTGGATCCCAATCTGGCCAACAAATTCGCCACCGATCCCCACACCCAGCGCGAGTATAAGCAGAAGATCGACAGTTCGATCCAAAACTTTACCAAGCCCATTCTGATCAATCCGAAGAACGCCTTCGCTCACTATCAGTTGGGCACGGCCTACAAGTTCTTCAATCTGTTGGAACTGTCTCTGCAGAGCTTGAAACGCGCCCTGGACATCAATCCCCGTCTGCACGAGGCCTACCATCAGTGCGGTGAAATCTACTCACTGTTGGATCAGAACAAGCTGGCCATCACCCACTTCAAAATGGCCGTGGACGCGAATCCCCGTTACGCCGACTCGCACTACCAACTGGCCACCGTCTATGAACGCGAGAATCAGAGCACGCTGGCCATCAAGCATCTGGAAGAGGCTATCAAACTCGACTCGGACAAGGCCGCTTACTATTTTGCTTTTGGCCGCACCCTCATGAAGCAGACCAAGTACAAGGTCGCCATGCAGCAGATTCAGAAAGGCCTGAACCTCGACAAGAACAACGCCCGCGGCTATTTGCTGCTGGCCGAGTGCTGCAAGGAGTTGTATCGCCCCGATCTGGCGCTGGTGAGCTACGAGCGCGCCGTCGAGCAAGACCCGAACTTCAAAGACGCCATCTACGAACTGGGCACCATCGCCCTGCAACTGGGCGAGATCGACAAAGCCATCACCAGCTTCGAGCGGGCTCTCGAACTGAAGGCCGACGATCCTCTGGCTCACTTTTATCTGGCCCAGGCCTACCACCGCAAGAACGAATACAAGGAGGCCGAAGAGCACTACCGCCAGGCCTCCGAACTCAGTCCTAAGGATGCTTTTGCCGCCTACAACCTGGGCCTGGTCCGTCAGGAGCTGGAAAATCATCGGGGCGCCCTGGACGCTTTCCGCAAAGCCGTCGATCTCAAGCCGCAAGACGCCACTTACCATCTGGTGCTGGCCAAATGCGCCATGGGCCAGGAACAAAACGACGAAGCCATTTCCCACCTGCGCGAAGCCATCAAACTGAATCCCAACGACCTGGAAACCAACTTCTTGTTGGCCGACGCCATGATGGATATGGGGCAGTTCGATGAAGCCATCGGCATGTTCCGCAAAGTCACCGAAATTACGCCCGACTCGGTGGACGCCCACACCCGGCTGGCCGAAGCCTTCCACAAACTGGAAATGTTCGACTACGCTTTCGAGTCGTTCCAGCAAGCCTTGCGTCTCGACTCCAAGCACATTCCGAGCTTGCACGGCATGGGCATCCTCTATTTGCGTTACCGCAACAAGCCCAGTATCGCCGTCGATTTCTTCCAACAGGCCCTGGAGCTGGAGCCGAGCCACGCGCCGTCTCTGGCTTCGCTGGGCGAAGCTTACATCGCCCTCAACCAGCCCGAGCGCGCTCTGCAATTCTTCGAGCGCAAACTCGAAGAAAACCGCGAGAATCCGGACTACCTCAGCAAGTACGCCGAAGCCCTGGCCCTGGGCGGCCAGACCAACAAGGCCATCGACGAACTCAAGCGCGCTCTGCAACTCTCTCCCGAGAGCGTGCTCATGCGGACCACCCTGGCCCGCATGTTCATGCAGGACAAGCGCTACGCGGATGCTCTCGACCAGTATCAGCGCCTGGCTCAACAGCAGCCCAAGGAAGCGGAACATCATTATCATCTTGGTCAGATCCACGAACAACTGGGAGACAACGAAAAAGCCGGCCGCGCCTACAACGAAGCTCTGGAGAGGCGCCCCGACCACAAGGAGGCCATGGAACGCCTCGAGGTCATCTACGAAGGCAGAGAAATTCCCCGCCCCAAACCCAAGCCCGTGCAAGAAGTCGCGCCGCAGGTCACTGCTCAGGCCCCGGTCAGCACCGAGCATGAGGACGACCCCCTGGGCAATCTGGAAGCCCTGCTCGGCGTCGGTTCCCTCGACAACGCCGCTCCGCCGCCTCCTCCGCCTTCCTCGGCCAGCGCCGATCCCGAGCCGGAACCCGAGCCACAGGCTGCCCACACACCGCCGCCCGCCGCTCCCACGCCGGCGCCGGTGCCGGCCAGCACTGCCGCCGAGGACGACCTGTCCACCGACGATTTGCTCTCGAGCCTGATGGGCGATATGGGAATTGAGGCCTCTCCGCCGCCGCCTCCCCCGCCCTCGCCAACTCCTGCCGTCCAGGCAGAGGAGGAGGACGAACTGGCGGCTTTGTTCGTGACCGAGGAGCCCGCCGCTCCTCCCGCCCCTCCGGCGCCCGAGCCCGAGCCCGTCGCCGTGGAACCAACTCCGGAACCCGCCCCGGTGGCTCCTCCCGCGGCAGCACCGCCGGCAGTCGCCCAGGAAGAGGATGATCTCAATGATTTTCTACGTGGTCTGGGCTACACGGAAGAAACGGATAGCGTAGAAAACCCGGTGCCGGTTGCCGCTGTGGCCCCCACGCCCGCGGTGGCCCCCTTGGAGGCCGAGCCCTTGGAACCGGAGCCCCAGCCGGAGCCTGAGCCGGTCGCGACACCCGTTCCCGAACCGGTTCAGGAAGAGACCTCCATCGAGGATCTGCTCGGCCTCACCAGTAGCGAAGAGCCTCCGGCCCCCGTGCCCGCACCCGTGACCGAAGAGACCACTTCGATCGAGGACCTGCTCGGACTGACCCAGGATGAGCCGGTTGCGGAAACTCCGAAAACAGAGCCCCAGGTCGAAGAAACCAGCATTGAAGACTTGCTGGGCCTCAGCGGCGAAGACCCCCCCGCGGCTGTGGCGGCCCAACCGGAGCCCGTGGTGGAGGCGGAAGCCATTCCCGAAGTCACTTCGGCGGCCGAACCAACACCCGAACCCGAACCCGGACCGACACCGGAGCCCGAGCCCGGGCCTGTGGCTGAACCGACGCCGGAGCCTGTTGCGGCCGTAGTTGCCGTCGAAGCCAAAACCTTCGAAGACCTCAGCGAGGACCTGGAAGATATCGTCGATTTCATCGAGATCGGTAAACTCGACAAGGCCAAAACCAAGCTGGAAAAGCTGCTGAAAAGCAATCCCGGCCATCCAGACGTTCTCAACCTGCTGGCCAAGGTGGCCGGCAACGGCGACAACTGGGCCGATGCGGCTCAGTGGCTGGAGCAGGAGCTGGAGTCTCGTCCCAGCGACGCGGCCTTCGAACAGCTTTCCGACGCCTATCTGAAGCTCAATCAGGACGACCAGCTGCAGGCAACTTATAAGCGCTGGCATGCCTTCAATCCGCAGGCGGAGCGCGCTCAGGGCGCGGCCGCCGCGCCCGCCTACAAAGAATTCGAAGCCAATGGCCAGTGGGCCGAAGCCCTGGCTGCCTTGACCGAGGCGGAAGCCGACGAACGCGAACGCCTCTTCCAGTCCTGGAGGGCTCAGCTCGAAGAAAAGCAAGACTACGAAGAAGCGCTAGCGGTCAGCCAGCGCCAGAGCGAAGACCTCGGACAGGATCTGAGCGAGGAGCGCCTGCGCCTCTTCGGGGCCTGGGCCGGAAAAGAAGAAAGCGCCTCCCGGTGGGAGTCCGCCGCGAAGATCTACCAGCAGCAATTGTCTCAAGGATTGAGCAGCCAATCGGCGGTGGAAAACCTGGAGCGAGTTTACGGCGCCTGGAGCCAGGAGTCGCTGCAGCAAGGTGATTTCGAACAAGCCATTCAGGTTTGGGACAAGGCCAGGGAACTGACCGAACTGCAGAGCACGGCCGGGGAAAAAATCGCGACCCTCTACCTGGAGTGGGGCCAGGCCCTGCGCTCCAGTCACGATTACGCTTCCGCCATTACCGTGCTCGAACAAGGTCGGGTAATTGCCGACACGCCGGCGATGCAGGCCGAGATGGGTCAGACGTTCCAAGACTGGTCTGCCCACTGGGAGCGGGAAGGCGACTTCGAGCAGGCCATCGACTGCCTCAAGCGGCAGTCGGCCGCCGTGGGCGCCAGTGATGCCCTCAACCAACAAATGATCCAGCTCTACAAAACCTGGGCGCAATTCCTGCTGGAAGACGGCCAGAAAGAGGCCGCCGACGAAGTCTATGCGCGCTTGCAGGGAGACTTCCCGGACGCGGAGATCCCCAAATCGGACGCCTGGACCGGCCATCAAGCCAATCTCCAGGAACTGCGCGCGGCCCAGGACTTCGCTACCGCTCTGGCCATCGTCGACGGCTTCCTGGCCGAGAACCCGGACCACGCAGAAGCCGCTCAGATGCGCACCGAACTGCACGGAGAAAGCCTGAGGGCCTTACGTGAAAAGGGTGAGTGGGAAGCCTGGACGGCCGCCCTGGGTGAGTCTGACGCGGAAGAAGCTAAACTTGGTTTTGCCCAACGCTCCGAATCTCTGACCGAAGCGGCTGCCCTGGATTGGGCGGGCCATTGGCAAAAATGGGATGCGACGGCAGCGCAGGCTTTCCGCGAGCAGACGGCGCGGGCCTGGGTCAGCTCATTGCCGGGTGGCGAGGCGGTTGCCAAGGCCGAGGAGCTTGGTCTCGACGACCTCAAACCAGGACTGCTGGAGGCCTGGACTCAGCAGGAACTGGCCGGCAAGGACTACGAGGCGGCTCTCTCCAAACTGCCCGCCTCCGAACATCCCCGCGTCTATGAAGCCTGGAGCCAGGCGCTCGAAGACGAAGGCGACTACGAAGACTCCATCAATGTGCTGAATCGCTGGCTGTCCGCCCATCCCGAAGCGGATGCGCCCCAGCAAAAGCTGATCAGTTCCTACAAAACCTGGGCGGAAGGCCTGGCCGATGACCATCGCGAGACGGCCGTAGCCATTCTGGAACAGTTGCTGGCCGCGGACTTCGCTTTGATCGGCCAGCCCGAACAGCGGCAACCGGTTCAGGCACTGCTCGACAGTTGGAAAACTCCGGCGGAAGAACCCAAGGCCGAAGAACCGCCGGTCGAGGAAGCCAAGGTTGAGGAAACTCCGGTCGAGGAAGTCAAAGCTGAAGAGCCTGTGGTGGAGGAAACCAAGGTCGAAGCACCGGCCGAAGAAATCAAGGCAGAGGAAGCTCCAGCCGCTACCGGCGACTGGGCTGCCCTGAGCGCCAAACAGAAAGCCGGCGATTGGGAAGGCGCCCTGGCGGAAGCGGCCGCCCTGCAAACTTCCGCGCCTGACGCCAACGCCTACGCCGGAATTTTACTGGCCCATGCTGACCACTTGATGGACGAGAAGAAGTCGGCCAGCGAAATCTTTGACCAGCTCAAGGCTCTCGAGGGACTTTCCGCCGAGTCGCAAGAGAAGCTGGAAAAAGGCCAGTTGCGCGCCAAAGTAGAGGAAGCTTTGCTGGGCGACGACGACCGCGCGGAGGACATCCTGCGCGAAATGATGTCGCAGGACCCCTCTAATGACACCTACCACAACGCTCTCTACCGCCTGCACTCCAATAGCAGCATGAGCGGGCGCCGCCTGGTGGACTTCTACCGAGATCTGCAAAAGAGCTACCCCAACGAGCCTTCGTTCTTGTTACAACTGGCGCGCGCCTACTGCAACGCCAGCAAAGACACTCTGGCCGTGGTGCAGTTCCGCAAGCTCGTGCAAATCGCCCCGCAAGCCAGTTATTATGTGGAACTGGCCCAGACCTACGTGCGCCTGAACAAAGGCGGCGATGCCCAGAAAGCGATTCAGAGCGCCTTGGAGCTGGACCCCAGCCTGCCGGCCGCTCTGCTCGGCGAGGTGCTGGTGCTGATCCAACAAAAAGACCTGGAGGGCGCCAAAGCCAGGGCCGAGGCGGCCAGGCCCAACGTCGCCAACGATGCGGCCGCGGCCTGGCTGGACAATGTCATTGCCGCCCTGAAAGAGAGCGATACGGGCCCTGACGAAGCCATTCTCGCTCAGATGCCCAATCTGCTATAGTCAGTGAAATGATAAGACCCGAAGTTCAGGCCATGACCGATACGGTCATCGAAATCCGGCGCGACCTTCACCGTCATCCCGAGCTGGGCTTTCAAGAATTCCGCACCAGCGCGAAAGTAGCCGAATTTCTACGCCAGTCCGGCCTGGAACCCACAGAAGGAATCGCCGTCACCGGGGTCACCGCCGAAGTTCGGGGGGATCAACCCGGTCCTACTCTCATGCTCCGGGCAGACATGGACGCCCTGCCCATCGAAGAAGAAACCGGTCTCGAATTTGCCTCGCAAGAGCCCGGCAAGATGCACGCTTGCGGCCATGACCTCCATACCGCCATCCTGCTGGGCACGGCGCGCATTCTGCAAGCAATGAAGCCAAGCTTGAAAGGGACCGTGAAACTTATCTTTCAGCCCGCCGAAGAAGGCCCGGGCGGAGCCGACCCTATGATCAAGGAAGGCGTTCTCAGCAACGTAGACTATGCGCTGGGCCTGCATCTGTGGTCAGATCTGCCGTGTGGACACGTGGCCATTTCTCCGGGACCGGTGATGGCCGCAGCCGACACCTTTCGCGTCAAGATTCACGGCAAGGGCGGCCACGCCGCCTATCCACACGAAAGCGCGGACCCGATCGTGGCCGCCGCCGCCCTGATCACGGCCATGCAAACGCTGGTCAGCCGCAATACCAGTCCTTTCGACAGCGCCGTCGTCTCGGTCACCCAGATTCAGGGGGGGTCAGCTGATAACATCATCCCTGAAAGAGTCGAATTCTCCGGAACCATTCGCACCTTTCAGCCCTCAACCCGGGCCGCCCTGGTCAAGCGGCTGCATGAGATGGTGCCCAGCCTGTGCCAAAGCTACGGAACGGAGGGGGAATTTCAATTCTCAGAAGGCTATCCGGCCCTGATCAACGACCCGGTTCCCTGCCGATGGGTCGCGCAGGCAGCCGAACAAATGAAGCTGCCATTGTCGGCGCAAGCCACTATGGGAGGCGAGGACATGGCTTATTACCTACAAAAAGTGCCGGGGGCATTCTTTTTCTTAGGGGCGGCGCCCGACCAGGCGGAGCGCGTCTTTCCTCATCATCATCCCAAGTTCGAGCTGGATGAACGGGCCGTGCCCTTAGCCATGGAATTGTTCTTGCGCTGCGTGGAAAGCTGCCTGAAATAGAAACAGCCCTCTGATCTTGCGTACAGAGGGCTGTGGACTACTACCGTCGTTCATTTTTTACCCGCCAAGTGCTTTTTCTGGGCGATCAGTTGAAGCAAAACCTCGCGGGCTTTGTTCACGTCCTGCTGCGTCATCGGCGTATCCTCCTTTCCTGGGCAGCTCCCCCCTGGAAAAGAAAGTCCTCTTGAGCCAAGAGGATTGAGATACTTTAGCGAAACCCATCACCAAATGCAAGCATCCGAGATGGGACATTCTGACTACTCGCCGCCACGGCGCCTGGGCCTCTTTGATTTCATGTGCCTGGGCTGGAACTGTGTCATCGGGTCGGGCATCTTCCTTACTCAGGGCGACATCGCCAAACAGGTGGGTCCTTACGGGCCTTTGATGTTTTTAATCGGAGGGGTGTGCTGTCTCCCTATCGCCCTTTGCTTCGCCCAACTGGCACAAAAATACCATGGCACAGGCGGCTCCAGTCTTTATGCTCGGGAGGCGTTTGGCCCCAGAGCTGGCTTCCTGGTCGGCTGGGTCATGTGGCTGTCCGGATTAATCGGACTTTCCAGTGTGGCCGTGGGATTGGCCGAATACCTGCACCAGGGTTCGTCGCTGGCCTGCGCCATCGTGGTCGTGCTGGCCGGGGTTAATCTGCTGGGTACGCGCAGTGGCGCCCTCAGCAACAACCTGCTGGCCATCATCAAGCTCGGGCCCCTTTTACTGGCCGCCGCCGTCGGACTGCTCCACCCGGCGCAGACACTCTGGCCCGCCGCCGTCACCACCGTTCCCAACTACAAACTGGGCTTGTTGCTCGTACTCTACACATATAGCGGCTTCGAAGAGATTACCCTGGCCGCGGGCGAGGCCAAAGACCCGGAGAAGACCGTGCCACGCGCCACCGTCCTGGTGCTGATCAGCAGCGCTATCATCTACACTTTGCTCCAGGGCGTGGCCGGCCCGGCCACGGCCGCTCACCCGCTGGAGGCGGCCCTGCCCGCTTTGGCTCCGGCTCTGGCCGTGGCCGCGCTGGCCAGCCTGGCCAGCGTCAACGCCAGCATCGCTTTCACCACCCCCCGCAGCCTCTGGACCCTGGCCAAGCAGGGCTGGATGCCTTCCAGACTGCTGCAACTACACCACGGCGCCCCCAGCTTATGTATCCTCATCAGCTGCGGCCTGACCATGAGTTTAATCCTGTCGCGGAATCTCCAGGCGCTCATTGCCCTGTCGGTGCTGGCCGCGCTGCTGCAGCATCTGGCCGCCAGCCTGGCCTGCTGGCAGCTCGGGTTGAGCCGGGTCGTGCCGGGGCTGGCCATCGCTACCTGCCTCTTACTCCTGTGCACCAGCGAAGTCAGCCACTTGCTGGGAATGGGAGCCTCCCTGCTGATCGGAGCCATCGTCAGCGCGCTGGTGCGTCCAAAAGAAACAGAACCACCTGATGGCATCGGGCTTTCTCCTGAAGATTGACGGGCCGCTCCCGGCGTGCTAAATTCAACCACCTACCAGCCCAGATGGCGGAATAGGCAGACGCGCGGGTCTCAAAAACCCGTTCCTGCAAGGGAGTGCCGGTTCGACCCCGGCTCTGGGCACCATCAGCGAGAGCTCACCGGCTCTCGTTTTTTATTAGTGGATTAGTGGGGCACCATGGCCAGAATCTTTCTCTTCGACTCTATGTTTCAAATCTACCGGGCCTTTCACGCGCTTCCACCGCTCAGCGGACCGGGCGGCACTCCCACCAACGCCGTCCACGGCGTACTCGGGATCCTGTCCAATCTGTGGCGGAGCGAGAAGATCCGCCACATGGCCTGGGTTTTCGAATCCAAGTCCAGGAGCTTCCGCTACCAGCTCGACCCCACTTATAAAGCCACCCGCTCGGCTCCCAAGGCGGACATGGCCGTGCAGGTGCCTATGGTAGAGGAAGCCCTTGAGGCTCTCGGAGTAACCGTCTACCGGCACGACACCTACGAGGCCGACGACGTGCTGGCCACGCTGGCCGCCAAAGCGGCCGCAGCGGGACATGAAGTGGTCGTCGTCTCGAACGACAAAGACCTGGCTCAGGTCTGTGTCCACCCCAAGGTCAGCCTGCTGCGCATCAAGGGCTCGGGCAAAAGCACTAACCTGGAATACCTCGATGCCTCACGGGTGGAAGAGCTCTTCGGCGTGCCCGCTGATTACATCGCTTCCTACCTGGCCCTCAATGGTGATGAAATCGACAACATTCCCGGCATCCCGGGCATCGGCCCTAAGACCGCCGTCAAACTGCTGAAGCAACACGGTCCCCTGCCCGGCCTGCTCGAGCACGCCCTGCAGGAGCACAAAGAGCGCCTGGAGCTCAACCTGCAACTCACCCAGTTGCATCACGACCTGCCCATCGAATTCTCCCTGGAAGGCGTCACCCCCGGAAACTTCCGGAACCTGGAAGCCTTCTACAAGAAAATGGGCATGAAAAAACAACTGGCCGCCCTCGACGGCGGTCTCTTCGACCCACCCAACTCCCTCATGGAACTCTGGAGTTAGGAAATCTCCCAACACGGGTCGAAGATTTCCGGCGTGCTAGAACCAGATCCGGTTATCGAGACCTATAAACGTGACGTAGACATCACCTTGGTGAAACAAAGTCTTCGTTTAACTCTGCAACAACGTGTTGACCGCTTGATAGCGTTGCAGAAGGCGGCGCACGAATTCCGCGAGGCCGGACGGCGTCTACGTGAAGAACGCAAGTGACTGACTTCGAGAATCTCATCCGCGCGCTCTCCGAGGTGCCCCACTATCCAGCGGGGGTTGAACTTTACCTTAACGACCGCAGCCGGTGACCTTGACCTGCTAGGAACTGTGACTGGCGGAGCGAGCTACGAAGCCTTGTTGCCCACCACCGAGGTTGTAGAGGTCTTTGCCCACGAGTTACGCTGCTTGAATTTGACGAAGCTTATCGAAGTAAAGCGCGCCGCGGGCCGGACTAAAGATTTCGAGGCCATCGCTGAGCTGGAGCGCCTAGCCGAGGAAGACTAGCCGGCGACACGAACGGGCGAGCATGTCACTTCGCGAAGAAAAACTCGAACCCAGACTGCGCACGATGCTGGCCGATCCGGGCGTGCCCGATAGTCTGCCCGTCATCGTGCAGACTTTTCAAGGCGTGAGCCCGCAGGTCATGGATCTCTTAAAAATGTTCAAGGGCACTTACAAGGAAGATCTCAAAATCATCAAGGGCTTCACCGCCGATCTCTCCCCCAAAGCCATCGAGGCCCTGATCTTGTCCGATCTCATCAAAGCCATCAGCTACGACGCCCAGGTCAGCGGCTTCGGCGGCTAGGGGGGAATGCGTCTCCCCCTGGGACCCCCCTCTTATCCGGGATCTAGGGGGGACTGCGTCTCCCCCTAGGACCCCCCTCTTATCCGGGATCTAGGGGGGACTGCGTCTCCCC
>JAHBVR010000033.1 GCA_019637395.1 Vulcanimicrobiota bacterium | reverse complement strand
AAGACAGGTGTGGAGTTGCCTGAGAGCCAACTCCAGGCGAACTTACATAATGAGAGACAGCATGACGAAAATGAAAGAAATTCGCTGCGATGTGGCCGTAATCGGTGGGGGATTGGGGGGCTGCGCGGCGGCCTGGGCGGCCTTACGGCTGGGCCAGAAGGTGGTCATGACCGAGGAATTCGCCTGGATCGGCGGGCAGATGACTTCGCAGGCGGTGCCTCCCGATGAGCACCCCTGGATCGAAAGCTTCGGTTGTACCGCCAGCTATCGCCAGCTGCGCCAGAGCATCCGCGATATCTACCGGCGCAGTTATCCACTGACCCATGAGGCCCGCCTCAACCCCCGGCTTAACCCGGGTAATGGATTTGTCAGCGCCATCTGCCATGAGCCGCGCGTCAGCCTGCAGGCCCTGGAAGAAATTTTGCGCCCCTACGAGGCCGGCGGGGCTTTGACGATCTTACGCCGGATGGTGCCCAGCGCGGCCCGGGTCGATGGGGACCGGGTCTTGTCGGTGACGGTCGGAGAATACGAAATCAGCGCCGACTATTTCATCGACGCCAGCGAACTCGGAGATCTCTTGCCGCTGGCCGGGGTGGAGTACGTGACCGGCGCCGAGAGCAGGGCGCAGACGGGCGAGCCCCACGCCGCCGAGCAGGCTCAGCCGCACAACATGCAGGCCATTTCCTGGTGTTTTGTGCTGGACTATCACCCGGACCTTGACCGCACCATCGAGAAACCCGCCCGCTACGAATATTTCCGGGATCTGGTTCCGGCTTTGAAGCCGTCCTGGGGTGGCCCCTTGCTCTCCTGGCAGGCCACCCACCCGATCACCCTGGAACCGGTGGTGCGCACTTTTGACCCGGTGCATCCGAAACCGGAGCGGGGCCCCATGGATTTATGGACGTTCCGCCGCATCGCCGACCGGCGCAACTTCATCGAAGGCAGCTACCAAAGCGATATCGTCCTGGTCAACTGGCCCCAGATCGACTATCTGGATGGTAATCCGATCGAGTGTACTCCCGCGCAAAAGGCCGCCTGCCTGGAGGGCGCCCGTCAGCTCAGCCTGTCCATGCTCTACTGGATGCAGACGGTGGGAGGCTGGAAAGGCCTGGGGTTGCGCGGAGACATCACAGGAACGGCCGACGGCCTGGCCATGGCGCCCTATATCCGCGAATCTCGCCGCATCAAAGGCCTGGTGACCGTGCTTGAGCAGCACGTAGGCCTGGAGGCTCGCTGCGCCGCCACCGGCCTGTCCGAAAGCGAGGTGCGCGCCGAGCGCTTCGTGGATTCGGTCGGCGTGGGTGCTTACCGCATCGACCTGCATCCCTCCACCGGCGGCGACAACTACATCGACGTCAGTTCCCTGCCCTTCCAGATTCCGCTGGGCGCTCTGATTCCGCAGCGCGTCACCAATCTGCTGGCCGGCGGCAAGAACCTGGCCACCACCCATATCACCAATGGCTGCTATCGACTGCATCCGGTGGAGTGGAACGTGGGCGAGGCGGCCGGCTGGCTGGCCGGCTATTGTCGCCAGAGCGGCGCCACCCCTCGCCAGGTCTGGGAGAAGAGCCGCCACCTGCAGGAATACCAGCGCCTGTTGAGCGGTCAGGGCGTGGAATTGGAGTGGCCGGATTTGCAGCCTTTGTAGGCTTTCCACGATGCAGGGGGAAGGGCCGGGCATGAGTATTGCAACCCTGGCCCCCGAGTCTCTCTGGCAGAACTTTTCCGACCTCAACGCCGTGCCGCGCCCCTCCAAAAAAGAAGAGCGGGTCATTCGCTTCATCGAGCAATTCGCCCAGAAGCTGGGTCTGGAGCACAGCACCGACGCCATCGGCAATGTGCTGGTCAAGAAGCCCGCCAGCGCCGGCCGCGAACAGCAGCCCGCGGTGGCTCTGCAGAGCCACCTGGATATGGTCTGCCAGAAGAGTACCGGCACCGACTTCGATTTCGACAGTCAGGGGATCCGCATGCGTCTGGAGGGCGATTGGGTGTGCGCCGAGGGTACCACCCTGGGAGCTGACAACGGCATCGGCGTAGCCGCCATCATGGCCATTCTGGCTGCCCAGGACCTGGTTCATCCGCCCCTCGAGGCGCTCTTTACCATTGACGAGGAAACCGGCATGACCGGAGCCCGCGGATTGGCGGGTGGATTGATGCAGGCCAGGGTGATGCTCAATCTGGACACCGAGGACGACTGTGAGTTGACCATCGGTTGCGCCGGCGGCCTGGATGTGCAGGCCACCTGCAGCTACGAGGAAGCGGAAATTTCTGAAGAGCACGACTTCGTGGAAGTGAGTCTCAAGGGCCTGACCGGCGGTCACTCCGGCTTGGATATCCACAAGGGCCGGGCCAATGCGAATAAGCTGATGAACCGCTTTCTGTATGCGGCCACCCTCAAGTTCGGGCTGCGCATCGCCAGCATCGACGGCGGCGGCTTGCGCAACGCCATTCCCCGTGAATCGTCCGCGGTGGTGGCGGTGCCGCGCAAGCGTCTGCAGGAGTTTCAAGCCTACGTGGCCGAGGAATCCGCCCACTACGCCAAGGAATATCAGGTGACCGATCCGGAGTGCCACTTGAGTTCGGCGCTGCGCCCGGGCCCCTCGAAAGTGATGGATCGGGATTTCCAGACCAAACTTTTGTGCACGGTGTATACCGTCAACAACGGCATTTATCGGATGAGCCCGGACGTTCCCGGACTGGTGCAGACCTCCAACAACCTGGCCCGGCTGTCGGTTCAGGACGGCCGCTTTTTCCTGGCCTGTCTGACCCGTGGTTCGGTCGATTCGGAGAAAATGGACCTGGCCACGGCGCTGCGCTGCCCGCTGGAGTTGATGGGGGCGGAAGTCACCTTCTCGGGCGGCTATCCGGGCTGGACCCCCCGCCCCGAAGCGGGCATCGTAAAGCTGATGAGCGGCCTCTACCGCGAACTCTTTGGCGAAGAGCCGCGAGTCACGGCCTGTCACGCCGGCCTGGAATGCGGCATCCTGGGCGCCAATTATCCCGACATGGAGATGATTTCCTTCGGACCCAACATCCACGGCGCCCACTCCCCCGACGAGAAAGTCCAGGTCAGCTCGGTCCAAAAATTCTGGAAACTGCTGACCGCGACGCTGGCACGCCTGTAATCAACCCACCATTTCTTCCCAGAGGCCGGTCAGCTGCTGGCATTCCCCCTGCAGGCCGTCGAAGCGGGCCTGCAGTTTCTGGGCTTTCTCCGGGTTTTGATAGAGTTCGGGTTGGCCCATCTGGGTGGACAGCTCGCTCATCTCGGCTTCGAGCTGGTAGATCTTCTTTTCCAGGGCTTCCAGCGTCCAGTGGTGCTTCTTGGGTTCCTGGCGGGCTTGCCTGGAATTGTGGCGGAATTCGGCCGCGCGCTGTTTGTGCTCTTGTTGGCGCCGCTTTTCTTCCTCCTGGGCCTGGCGTTGGGCCTGCATCTCTTCTTGTTGCAAACTGCGGCGATACTCGGCGTAGCCGCCATCAAAAACCCGCAGCCCGCCCGCGCGCATTTCCCAGACCTGGGTGGCCAGGCGTTCCAAAAAATACCGATCGTGACTGATCATCAGCAACGTTCCGGGATATTGCTCGAGCGCCTCCAAGAGGTTCTCGCGCGCGTCCAGATCGAGATGGTTGGTGGGTTCGTCCAGGGCCAACAAGTTGCTGGGAGTGGCCAGACAGCGGGCCAGGGCCACCCGGCCGCGCTCTCCGCCGGAGAGCACGCCGATCTTCTTGAAGACGGAATCTCCCTGGAAGAGCAATCCACCCAGCAGGCTGCGCAACTGGCCCGGTAAAGTTCCGGGTGGAGCCGAGGCCTGCACCTCTTCCATGACGGTGCGATTCAGATTGAGAGCTTCGGCCTGGTGCTGGGCAAAATAGACCAGCGCCAGCCGATACCCCAGATTAACCTTGCCGGCATCGGGTGCTTCCGTGCCGCAAAGCAGACGCATCAGGGTGGACTTGCCGGAACCATTCGGTCCGATCAGAGCAATGCGCTGGCCGCGCTCGACCCGCACCGCGATATTCTTGAGAATCACCCGCTCGCCGTAGGTCTTGCAGATGCCTTTGGCCGACATGACCTCCCGGCCGCTGTCCAGCGCGGGCACGAAGTTGAGACGAATCGACTGCTCCTCGCGGTCAGGCGCGTCCACCATTTCGCGCTTCTGAATCAGCTTGAGACGCGATTGCACCCGGGTGGCCAGAGTAGCCTTGTAGCGGAAGCGCTCGACGAACTTCATCTCCTGCGCGAGGCGCTTTTGCTGGTTGCGGTAGAGATTCATCTGCTGTTCGTAGCGCCGGGCGCTCTCGGCCTCATAGTAGCTGTAGTTGCCGGCGTAGTCTTCCAGCTCGCCCACCGATAGCTCGAGAGTGCGATTGCAGACCTTGTCCAGAAAGGTGCGGTCGTGGGAAACCAGCAGCACCGCCCCGGAAAACTCGGCCAGAAAAGCCTCCAGCCATTCCACCGCCTCCACGTCCAGGTGGTTGGTCGGCTCGTCGAGCAGCAGCACATCGGGCAGGTCGAGCAACAGCCTGGCCAGCGCGGCGCGCATCTGCCAACCCCCGGAAAAGTGGCCGCACAGCTTGTCCAGGTCGGGTGCGCTGAATCCCAGGCCATAGAGGATGCTCTGAATGCGCGCTTCGATCAATTCCGGTTGGGCGTGCAGCAGACGATTCTGCAGGCGGTCATAGAGCTTCATCAAAGATTCGGCTTCATCGCCCTCGGCCGTGCCCAGCCGCTCTTCCAGGGAGCGAACCTGCAGTTCCAACTGGTCGACGGCCGCGAAACAGGAGCGCATTTCCTCGTACAAGGTGTTTCCAGCGTTGATGTGACCCTCTTGCTCCAGGTAGCCCAGGCGCATGCCGTCCAGCAACGAGACGCGGCCCGCATCCGGCGGCATTTGCCCGCTGAGAATCTTGAGCAAAGTGGTCTTGCCGCTGCCGTTGCGCCCTACCAGAGCCACCCGCTGTCCCGGCTTGAGCACGAAACTCACGCCCTCGAGCACGGTGCGCGCTCCGAAATGCTTATCTATCCCTTGTACCGTTAACATCGACCGCTTTCTCTTAGAAGGACATGCCCATATCCGCGCGCGAAACCGCGGCCATGAAAGCTTCCTCTGTTTTATTCGCCGGCCTGCTCGCCTGCATGTCCATTCAGACCGGGGCCGACGAGGTCTCGGGACCCTTCCGCATGACCCTGGCCGACGAGGCCTGGGGAACCATTTACTATGTCCCCAGCCAACTGGTCACCTACCGCTATACACGCAATAGCGAAACCGGCGAGCGCGAAATGTCCAGTAAACACGGCAAAGTCAAAATTTTCGAGGCCGGCATCGGCGCCTACGATGTGGTGGGTCCCAAGCATAGCCTCAAGGTCGAGGGCAGTTCCTCCGAGGTCAAGGTCACCTTTGACAACAAGGTCTATACCTTCTCCCACTCTCCAGCCGGCCTCAAAATTACGACCCCCAAAGACAGTTACCACTACGCCAACAAGGGCGAAGACATCAGTGCTGTGGGACCCTTCGGCCGAACCCTGATCCGCAACCAGAACGGCCACTACCATGTGACCAGCCCCAAGGGAGAATACAGCTATACTCCTCTGGAGGGCGGTGGCTTCGAAGTCAAAGGCGGCCCTCTGATGAGCCACCCCGGCCTCTACCGGGGCGCTTCCTTCACGATCGACGGAGTAGGCGTCTTTATCGACTTCCGCAAGATGGACCCGGACAATGCCCTCTTCCGCTTCCTAGAATTTCAGCCTCAGCTCGAATACAAGTAAACGCGAAAAGAGAGGTGCCGGCGCACCTCTCTTTTCGTGTATGGGTTTGATATATCAGGCGCCGAAGAGGCTGCGCTGGCCGTATTGGCCGTTGAGGCCCTGGAACATTCCGGAACTGACCACCGAGTTGATGGAGTTCAGACCGGTGACGCCGCTGCCGTCGGCGGGAGGGGTATAGCCACCGATTTCCTGAACGCCGCTCATGAGCAGGCGGTCGGGGGAATTCTGCACCCCGGGCTTTTCGCTGCGAATGGCGATTTCGAAGCCCCCGGTAGGGACCGAAGCGGGGTCGGCCTGAAGAGAGCGGGTCTGCTTCTCGACAGCGGGAGCCTGTGGCCCGCTGAGCTGTACCTGATCGCCGGGTGCGGCTACTTCATTCTGGGCTGGTTTAGCGCCGGTGTGGCGGTTGGGCTGAATCTGTTTGTTGCCCGGAACATTGAAATTACCACCGATAGAACTAGCCATTGATATTGCCTCCTGGTTGGCGAAGTTTGCTTCGCTGACAGTATGTTCCATGAGACAACCGTCATTTGTTACCAAAGTGTTAACACGCCGTCACACAGAACCACTTTCGCCAAATGTTTATTGACGCAACACAACTTTCATATTTTTTCCGGCGGCTCGCGCTGGTGCCAGTGTATCCTTACCTTCAGGAGAAATCGCCTGGTCCTCTGGTTAATGACGCCTACCTGGCCGCCAGCGCCCTCGACCATGGTTGCGAACTGAGAGGTCAACGCCATTCTGCCGCCTATGGTCAGGTTATGAAACTTCCAGCGCTGAATCACCCAACCACTTCCCCGAAGACTCTGGCCAAAGGCCCGAAGCTCCATCAACCCGCCACCAAGCATGGCTTCGAGCCCGGTGGCACACCACCTGAGCCCACGCCGGTGTGGAAGAAGTTGGTTAATACGGCGGTCAACTCAGCCGGCGGGGCGGCATTGGGAACGGTCGTCGCCACCGCTGTGATCGCTGCCGCAGCGCACGGCCCGGATGCCTTGGGCGCACCTGTTCTGGGCGTCATGATCGGCGGCCCGGTGGGACTGGCGACGGGCGCGGTCGCGGGTTGGAAGAATTGCGGTGTAGAAAACCCTTCGGTCGGCCGAAAATTGCTCAACGCCGTGTGCTGGGCCGCCGTGGGTGCCGGCGTTGGCGCGGTGGGCAGCGTGGCCCTGGCAGCCATGGGAATGCAAGGACCGGACGCCTTGGCGGCCTTTCTCTTCGCACCCGCCGGTGCCGCCATAGGAGCCGCGGCCGCAGGGGTGGTCGGTTGGAAAATGACCAACGGTTAAAGGTACAGCAACCGCTGCCAAAGTAACCCTCGGCTAGCTCGCTTCTTGGGAAGCTAAGAACTCTTCCCAACTGGCGTCGGGATATTCGGCGCGGAAGTCCGAGTAGTCTTTCATCATGTCGCCGTCAGCCACATAGGCCACGTTCTGCCAGGGAATGAAAGAGCGGGGGATGTGGGGATCGCTCTGCACGCCGAAGGTGATGCCCTCGGGAGTCAGGGCCAGCAGCGCTCCTTCCGCGCTTTCCGGATAACCGAAGTTGCTGATCGGGGCCAGCGTGGCCACGCGCACGTAGTAGGGGGCATCCTTCAAACAAAGCCGCTGCAACACGGTCTTGATCAGGTTAGGGTCTTCGCCCAACTTGAGCAGGTAGACGTTTTCCATTTAGCTCGATACTTCTTCCTCAGGCTGCTGTCGGGTAGGGTCCCACCGTTCCGGCCACCGCACCGATTCCCAGGTGAAGTGGAGTTCGTCGTCGCCTTCCCACTCGGCCTCCAGCGGTTCGGTGCGCAGTTCGAAAACCCCGTTGTCGAAAGGCAGTCCGCTGGCACCTCGGATCTGTTTTACGCGTTCGCGCAGCCCCTGTTCGGCATGCACCAGAGCCCGGTGATGGCAATATGGATTGTTGCCGGGCCTGTCAAAAAACACGTGGCTGGTCCAGGTGCAACCGCCCCGGCAGGTCTCGGCGTACTCGCAACTCTGGCAGAATCCCCAGAGATGCTTGACTCCCTCGGGGGTGCCCTCGTGCTCGTTGATGTTCAACTGAGGCGCGCGGGTCACGATGTCGTACAGGCTGCGCTCTCGAATGTTCCCGCCCTTGTAGGCAGCCGTGGGCAGCGAGGGACAACCTTTGATGGCGCCGTCCGCCTCGATGCCGATGGTGCTGAGGCCGGCCTTGCAGCCCTGCCAGAGAAAATCTCCCAGCGGATTGCCGATGTTGCGCAGCAACCGCTCGTAGGGGCCATAATATCCGACGTTATTGCCCGGCTGCACGGAGACTCCGTCGCGGGCAGCCTGCTGCACTACCAGTGCCAGCATAGGGAAGACGTCGAGTAGCTCGGCGGGCTGTAGCAAGATCTTGTTGTTCTCCACCGCGTTGCCCATGGGCACGGTCATCGACCATTGCCAGCCGCGAATACCCGCTTTGTAGAGTTCTTCATAAAGCATCGGATACTCTCGGGCCGACAACCGGTTGATCTGAGAGTTGGCGCCGGTGTAGATGCCTTCCTCACGCAGAAAATTCAGAGTCCGGAAACATGCCTCCCAGCTACCCTTGCGCCCGCGCAGCTCGTCATGGGTGGCTTGCATACCGTCCACCGAAACCGAGACGGTGCTCAACCCTGCTTCCCGCATCTTGCCCGCCACCGCTCGGGAAATGCCGTAGCCCCCTGTGGTCATACTGCAGATCATGCCGTGGTCGGTGATGGCCCTGGCGATTTCCAGCCAGTCACGCCGCAGGTAAGCTTCGCCTCCAATCAATGTGACCTCGGTGATACCGACTTCGGCCATCTGGCGAACCAGATCGAAGCATTCCTCGGTGGTCAGTTCTTTAACGCGAGTGCTACCGGCTCGCGAGCCACAGTGACCGCAAGCCAGGTTGCACTTCAGGGTGATTTCCCAAACCGCATAGGAATGAGTGCGACGCACGACACCGGCGTCGTTGGCGAGTTCCTGGGCTACGGTCACAAAAGTTTACTGGAAGGCTGCCCCGAAGTCAGGCCCCGGGTTGAAGGGAGCACCGTAGACCGGTTGGGCGCCTCCTCTCGGCTCAAAAGGATTGGAAGGCATGGGGGCACCGTAGACCGGCTGAGCCGGACTGCTACCCTTCGGATCGAAGGGATTGGAGGGCATCGGAGCGCCGTAGACCGGCTGGGCAATACCCGGGCTGGAAGGCATGGGGGCTCCGTAGACCGGTTGAGCGCCTCCTCTTGGCTCGGAAGGCATGGGAGCGCCGTAGACGGGTTGGGCCAGATTGGGCCCAACCTTGCCCCAATCTTTCAGATCGCGAGACAGATTCACCGAATCCATGGCCTTGTTGCGAAATCCGTAAGTCCGGTTGGCATTGCCGGCGGCCTTCTTGACCTGCTCGGAGCGGCCAGCGGCGGGGCGCTTGGGCAGGACCTGCTTGGAACCGGATACGCTGCTATCGATCTGCATAGAATGGACTCCCTCATTCAGATTTTTTTCAGGATAGCGTATCTGGCAAGCTGAAAACCACTCGGGAAGTAACAAGTTCGTGAATCATGTTGTCAAAATGTGAACATCCGACTAAATCCGTGAAGTCCAAGCAGCGCAGGGCCGACACCCCAGAGCGGCCGCCAGGGCTATGTCCAGGTGCGGGACATGAAACGCTCGAGTAGCCTCCTCTCCTACAGCGAGACTTCGGTTCTCTGGTCCAAGCAACAGAGCCACAGCACGATATATCCTTCAGGGCAAAAGGACCGTCATGATCAAGAAACCGCTGGCGAAAAAAGCCCAGTAAATCGGCCCGTCCTGACTTTCCTTCATGACCCAAAAGGTAGCGTAGGATACGGCAAAGCCGAGCGCACTCTTCCACAATGGAGCCTGCCAATGACCCAGCATCAAGTCAAAAAGATGCTCTCCGCCGAGCAAGTAAAGCAGGTAGATGACGGCCCAGAAAAGAGGCTTCTGGTAGCTCTGGACGCCCTTCATCATAGCCGCCAGCATGAACATGCGCCCGATCATGTACCTACCATAGCTCGCCAAATGTGAACGGCGCAAGATCTTTTTTTAACATCCAAATGGTTACAAACCGTTAGCAACTGCGCTAAACTAAGGTATCGCGTTTCAAAAAAGTTTTAGCGAGGTACACACCGTGGCAACCATCCAACCGAATCTCCCCAATGTCTCCATCACGGCCCAACTGACCGGGTCCACCGGAGCGGCCGCGGCCCAACAGCAAGCCCAGATTGCCGGCACCAACTTTGGCAGCATTCAATCCACCCTGGATCAATCGCAACAGGCGCTGCAGGCGCTGGTGGCCATGTCGGCCGGCTGGATCGGCATCGGCAGCGGACTGGGCATCGGAGACGGCTCGCTCAATTCCTTGGGCGCGGCTCTCTCCACGCAGTATATGGCGATGACCATGGGCTCGCCGGGCTTCGCTTCCGACCTGACCTCGCTGGAATCGCCGCTGCGTTATATGTACGGTGGGCTGGCCGGCGGGGCCGCCGACAATTTCCAGGCCATGGCCGCTCCCCTGGCCGGCTCCTACGCCGGCTTGATGCAGATCCAGGGGATGCCGCCCACTCCTCCGCTCTAACGCTTCGACGGCTGGCGCGACTCCACCACGTCCAGCGCCACATCGAAGTTGCGCACGCTGTGGGTCAGGGCTCCGAGGCTGATCAAGTCGACGCCGCTGGCGGCCACTTCACTGAGTCGATCCAATGTCAATCCTCCTGAGGCCTCCAGAATAAAGCGTCCTTGCACCCGCTCCACCGCCTGGCGTAGTTGGGCCGGCGTGAAGTTATCCAGCAGCATCGCATCCAGGCGCAAAGAGGGGTTGGCCTGCAGCACCTGGAGAATCTCCTCCATTTGCTGTAGATGGTCTACTTCCAGCTC
The DNA here is from genome assembly GCA_019637395.1 of Vulcanimicrobiota bacterium. GTDB lineage: Bacteria > Vulcanimicrobiota > Xenobia > Xenobiales > JADMJV01 > JADMJV01. The sequence continues at coordinate 32,671 of JAHBVR010000033.1, read as the reverse complement.
AATTTTGATCAGGTGGGGTGCGCCCTGCTGCGTTCGCTTCAGAGCTTCCACCACGCCACCGGCCAGAGCCACATGATTGTCCTTGATGAGAATACCATCGTCCAGACCGAAGCGGTGGCTTTCCCCGCCTCCGCTGAGCACGGCCCACTTTTCCAGCATGCGCAGACCGGGAGTGGTTTTGCGGGTAGCCACCAGCCGGGCGCGAGTGCCGTTGAGTTGGGCCACGCCGGTGGCGGTGGCCTGGGAAATCCCCGACATGCGGCCCAGGAAGTTGAGGGCGGTACGTTCGCCGGCCAAAATGGTGCGGGCCGAACCGGAAACCTCAACCAGCACGGTGCCGGCCTCGACCCGGGCCCCTTCCTCCACCCTGCGCTCCACCTGAATCTCGGAGTCGAGCAAGCGGAAAACGCGGGCGGCCACTTCCATCCCGGCTACCGTGCCGGCCTGGCGAGCCACCAGGTTGGCCTGGCAGCGAGCCGCCGCCGGCACCGTCAAATTGCTGGTCAGATCACCGGCCCGTCCCAGGTCTTCACGCAGGGCGTTGACCAAAATTTCGTCATACTGAAGTGCGAACAACATCTTCTCTAAACTCCTGAGCGAAAGTGGTTTGTAGGGGCTGCATCCGGACCGCCTGTCCAGGCACCAGCAGGGTATGGCCGGCCCAATGCGGGCTGGTCTGGGTGTAGTCAAGGCGGCGATGAGCGCCGCGGCTTTCCTGGCGGAAGAGGCCGGAGCTGAGCATCAGCGAAGCCACCGTGTGGGCGGTCGACCCGCAGGCGGAGAGTCGGGCGCGCAGGCGCTCGAGAGCGGCCAGGCCCTTCTCCATGCCCTGCTGGGAACGAGCCAGACCCAGACCAGACCAGAGAATTTCGCGCACACGGGCCATGGCCAGCGGATCCTGGCGCAGTTCCAACTGCGGAACGGCGGGCAGACAGCCAGCCTGGCGGAAGTCAACGCCGGTCAGTGCCTGGCCCACGCGGTACCCGAAAACCAGCCCTTCCAACAACGAATTGGAAGCCAGCCGGTTGGCTCCGTGCACACCCGTGCTGGAAACCTCTCCGCAGGCCCACAGCCCCGGCACGTTGGTGCGTCCCCACAGATCCACCGCCACTCCACCCATGTGGTAGTGGACGGCCGGGGTTACCGGCAGCGGCTGCCTGGCCGGGTCGAAACCGGCCGTCACACACAGAGCGTGAACCTGGGCGAAACGTTCAGCCACCGGCAGAGCGCGAGCATCCAGCAAGGTCTGGTGACCACGCTGGCGATGCTGCCAGAGAGCAAAAGCCACCACATCGCGAGGAGCCAGTTCGGCGGCCGGGTGATACTGGGCCATGAAGGCTGTCCCCGTTTCGTCGATGAGCCGGGCCCCCTCTCCGCGCAAGGCTTCGGTCAACAGCGGCAGATTGGAGGCGTTAGCCCCGCCAGCCAGGGCCGTCGGATGAAACTGTACAAACTCCAGATCGCGCAGGTGGGCGCCGGCTTCGAAAGCCAGGGCCAGGCCCTGACCTTCGGCTCCGGCCGGGTTGGTGGTGGCCGCAAACAGCTGACCAACCCCGCCGCTGGCCAATACCACCTGGGGAGCAGCCAGGCTGTGCTGGCCGTCGAGCTGCACGCCCACCACCCGCGACCCCTGGGTGAGAATGCTCGTCAATTGCCCGTAGATCAATCGCACCGAGGCGGGCAGGGCGCGAGCCAGGGCGCGAGCCATTTCCCGTCCGCTGGCGTCGCCGGCGTGCACCACGCGCCGCCGCTGATGAGCGGCCTCCCGAGTTAACTCGAGAGTTCCGTCCGAACGAGTGTCAAAGCGGGCCCCCATGTCCAGCAATTCCTGAATGCGCTGCGGCCCTTCGCTCGTCAGCACATCCACTGCCTCGGGACGGCACAGCCCGGCACCAGCCGCCAGCGTGTCCTGGGTATGCAAGGCGGGACTATCGTCCTCCCCCCAGGCCACGGCCACGCCGCCCTGAGCCCAGGGAGTGGCTCCGGCCTGGCCCGGAACCTGCAAGGTGACCAACCCCACCTTGAGGCTGGGGGCCGAGTGTAAAAGACTGTGAACAACCGACATGCCGGCCACGCCGGCGCCGATCACGAGAACATCAAAACGATCAGACATCACTTGCCTGCCTGTCTGCCCACCGCCAACATACGTTCGACGGCTGTGCGAGCGCGCGCGGCCAGGGTCGGCTCGATTTCCACGGGAACCTGCATCGTTTCCAGGCTGCGCACGATCTTCTGCAAAGTGATCCGCTTCATGTGCGGGCACAGATTGCAGGGACGAATAAATTCGGTCTGCGGGAACTGCGAGACCAGGTTATCGCTCATGGAGCACTCCGTGATGAGGGCCACCTTAGCCGGGCGCTCGCGCTTGAGAAACTCGACCATGCCAGCGGTGGAGCCGGACATATCGGCCTCATCACAAACTTCCGGCGGGCACTCGGGATGAGCCACCAACGTGACGCCCGGGTTGAGCACGCGGAGCTCACGCAAATCGCCCGGCGTGAACTGCTCGTGAACCATGCAACTGCCCGGGTGAGTGATGATTTCCACGCCGGTTTCACGAGCCACGTTAGCCGCCAGGTACTGGTCGGGGATAAAGATGACGCGGGGAACGCCCAGGGACTCCACCACCTTGAGGGCATTACCTGAAGTGCAACAGATGTCGCTTTCCGCCTTGACCTCGGCGCTGGTATTGACGTAGGTCACCACCGGCACTCCCGGGTATTGGGCGCGCAACTTGCGCACGTCGGCGCCGCTGATGGATTCGGCCAACGAACAGCCGGCCCGGGCGTCGGGAATGAGCACGGTAGCACTCGGGCAGAGCAATTTGGTGGTTTCGGCCATAAAATGAACGCCGGCCATCACGATGACTTCGGCCGAGCTGCCGGCGGCCTGTTGGGCCAGGGCCAGCGAATCGCCGGTGAAATCGGCCACGCCGTAGTAGATCTCGGGGGTCTGGTAGTTGTGGGCCAGAATGACGGCCTTCTTCTCGGCCTTGAGCTGCCAGATGCGCTCGATCAGGGGAATCATGGTGGCCCATTCGAGCGCGGGGACATGCGTCTTGATGCGGTCGTAGATTTCTTCGAGCTTGCTCTTGCTGGTGAGTGTGGCCATCTTTGGATTCCTCTGTTTTTCTTATACTCAATCAGAGCATATCTTTTACCCCGTTATCCTAACTTTGAGCATAAGCATTTGTCAACACTTTGAGCATAAGTAGAACTAAATCTTGATCTCGGCCAGCGCCAGACAAGTCTGGGAGTAAATCAGAGCCACGTTGGCCAACTCCATTTCCGGTGAGAGCTCCAGGCATTTGCGGAAATCCTGGATGGCCAGCCGGTGCCGACCCAGGCGCTGGCGGAGCAATCCCCGGTTGAGCAGGTCCAGGCTGCGCTCTTCGCCCAGCTCGAGCGCCAGATCCAGAGCGGCCAGCGCCAGTTCCGGTTTTTGCTGGTGCACGGCGCCGGCCAATGCCCGCAAATGGTTGATACGCGCCGAAATCAAGTAAAGCGGCCAGAAACGGCCTTCCCTGCCCAGGCCCGGGCGGATTCGCTGAGCGTCAGCCAGCTCCGAACGCAGGCTTTCCACTTCGGCGTTCCCGGTTCCATCGGCGGGAAGCCACTCCCAGCAGAGCCGGCGCGGCCTGGTCTCGCCTTTCAACTCGGTTCGCAGCGTGGTGAAGACCGGCAGGCCTCCCTGGTGAAAGCCCTCGGCCAGGTCCTGCACTTTGGGTCGGCCGGCCAGGTAGGGCTGCACCCAGTGCGGCAGGGAGCGGCGAAACCAGGCGGCGCCGAATAAACCGTTGCAGACGACGGGAACGTCGGTGCGGTAGCCCTCTACCTGCTGGACATAGGCCAGGGCCCCCACCGGCAAGTCCCCCGACACGATCAACAGCGCCCCGGGCGGGCAACTATCCAGGAGTTGATGGGCGTAGCTGGCCACCAATTCGCGCTGATCCAACCGGCAGGCGGGCAAGTTCAGGACAAACTGCCAGCCGAGTAAGGCTACGGTGCAGCCGGCCGCCCATCCGGGCCGTAACCGCCGGGCCAGATCGGCCGCTCCGATTCCAACCAGGAGAGCCAGTCCCAGGTATGAGCTGGCATAGAATCTCTCGAGCATATCCAGGTGAAAGGTATCCAGTCGCTGCCGGCCGATGACGGCGAAGAAGGGTCCGAAAGCGACCAGCCAGCCCCAGGCTAAGCGCCACAACTTGGGCTGGCGCAGGCGACCGATCCAGGTCCCCCAGGCGGCCACCAGCATCCAGACCAGCGGAGCCTGGCGAGCGTAGGTGAAAAGCAGATAAGCCAGGCCGTGAACCACGCCGTGCTCCAATGAGTCGGTTTTACTGGTCAGGCGGAAGGTACCGTAGGAACGGCGCAAGAAATGAGCGATCACATCCTGGAAGCTGTGCAGGCCTCCCCAATTCAGAGCAGGCTGTTGCTGGGCCCGCCACCACAGGTCGATATAAAAGGCCGCCACTACCAGCACGGTGGCCAGCCAGGCACGCGTCAACAGGACCCGCCGCCACTGCGGCCAGGCCATCCACAACAGCCCCGGCAGGGCCAGTACGACGGTATGGTGATGAGCCAGGCCCAGCCCTAACCAGGTATAGAAGGCCCAGATCCTGCGCCTGTCCCCAGAGTTCTCGAGCACTCTCCAACCCAGCCAGCCCAGCCCGGCGGTCAGGGCGAAATGCAGTCCGAAAACCTCGGCGATCACCGCCTGCCGCCAGACAGAACCTAAGAAGGCCAATCCCAATCCGGCCAACAGCGTGGCCGGAGCCGAATGGGTCGCCCGCCGAATCAGGTCGGCCAGCAAAGCGGCGGCCAGGGCGGCGCAGGCTCCACTGAAAAGGTTAATCCGCCACCCATAGTCCCCGCCCCACAGTTGCCCCCACAGGTGAGCCAGGCGTACAAACAGCGGATACCCCGGCGGATGAGCCACCCCCAGGCAATAAGCTGCTACCGTCAACTCCCCGCTATCATGCCCCGGTGCCACCGAAGGGGCCGCCGTCCACCCATAGACCGCGAATGCCACCCAAAAGACAAGCACCGGCCACGCCCAGTGGGGACCTCTCACCCTAGAGGCAAGGTGACGATGAAGTGGGTGCCCTGGCCGGGTTCGGAGGAGCAACTGAGGGTGCCGCCGTGCTGTTTCACCAATTCCAAGGAAGTGGACAGACCCAGTCCGGTGCCTTCCCCGATGGCTTTGGTAGTAAAGAAGGGATCGAAGATACGCAGGCGCGTTTCTTCGTTCATGCCGCAACCATAATCTTTGACATGGATCAGGGCCTGCTCGTTCTTCTTTTCCAGCCACATTTCGATGCGCTTGAGCTGGGCTCCGGGGGTGCCGCAGGCGTCTTTGGCGTTGATCAGCAGATTGCTGAAGACCTGCTGCAGTTCGTTGGAATTAGCCTCGATCACCACCGGGGGCCCGGGCGCGACTTCGACCTCGATTCCGGTCAGCTTCAGGGTATGCGCCACCAGTTGAAAGCTGTCATCCATGACTTTGTGCAAATCCACTCGAGCGCGCACCCCGCGGCTGTCCCGGCTGTAAAAGAGCAACTTGGAGATAATGCCGCGCATCTGCTCGATCGACTCCAGCGCCTTCTCCAGGCGCTTGCGGGACTTTTCCGGGCTGTCGCTCATCGTCTCGATCGAGAGCTCGACCGCGATCGACACCGCCCCCAGGGGAGTGTTCAACTCGTGAGCCACGCCGGCCGCCAACTGACCGATGGCGGCCAGCTTGGAGGACTGCACAACCTGGGCCTGTGAAGTCTTCACTTGCTCCAGGGCGGCCACCAACCGGGTGTTGAGCTCCGCCCCCTCGAGCAGGCAGGCGAACTGAACGGAAAACAGGCGCAGCAACTCGTTATCCACCAACGACAGCGGCTTGGGAGCGTCCCCCAGCAGCAACAACTGTCCCTCCCCCATCGTGCCCGCGTGTAATGGAAAGGTATAGCGAGGCGGAGTGTGGGCCAGTCCCGCAGCGTAGAGTTGCTCCCGCCAACACACCTCCACACGGAATCCCGGCACCAATTCGGGCAGCCGCTGCCGGGTCGTTTCCACCAACTCCTCGACGCTGCGGCAAGAAACCAACTGTCCCAGCAGATCCAGCGTGGCCGTCAGGCGCGAAGCCAGCTGATCCAATTCGTAACGGCGCGTCTGCTCGTCGGCCAGCACGCGTGACTGCATCTCGCGATAACGCACGGCATCCAGACACATCGGCAAGTGATGAGCCAGGCGCAGCAGCAAGTGATGATGAGACTGCTCCCAACGCGTTTGGGTATCGCTCACCACCAGCAGGCCGCGCTCGGGGATATGGGCGGCCAGATGGTGAACTCCCTGAGCACTGATTTCCTGGGCTTTGAAGCGCTCGTTGGCCATTTCGTCGAGCAATTCGCGGGCCGGTTGCAGCTCGTCGGGCCCAAAGCCGGCGCTGGGCCTCAACATCCCCTGCTCCAATTCATAGAGAGTGATGCGACTACAAGGAATGGCGCGGCGCACGAAGCCGAGCAAAGCGGGGCGCAGATCGGCCGGAGTTTGAATCAGAGCGGTCTCCATAAAAAGCTCGCCTACCAGTGTCAGTACGCGATGCTGAAGCTCTACCTCCAGACGCTGCATTTCGACCTGATTCTGCAGTTTGTTTAACTCCTGGCCGGCTCGCTCCTGACGGCGCTCCACGCGGGCCTGCTTGCGCCCCTCGGCTTCGGCGGCCAGCACCTGAATCTGGGCGGCCACGGTCACCGTCAGTAAGGGTACCGCCGCCAACAGCCAGGCTACCGCAACCGGGTTCTGGGCCGCCAGGCCCGAGAGCACGCCGCCTAACACGCTGAGGAAAAGGACAGCGGTGGCGCTGCGTTCGCGCGCCAGCGTCCAAAGCGACAGTTGGCGGGCCGGGACGGCCTGGGCAAACAAGCCGGGCAGAAACTGCCAGGCCAGAAAATAGACCAGCCCTGCCGCGAAAGGCCGGGCTGACTCCGGGGCGCTCCAGGCGGCCAGGCCGGCCCAGAGTTCCGGTAACCCGTCGGAGAGCAAGCTGAGCAGTGATTCGGAACGCATGCGGGCACGCGCAAAACGAATCAGCAATCCGGCGCCCAACAGCATCAGCCAGGGAGCCCGTCCCAAGGAGGCACAGCCAACCGTAATCAGAAGCGCGCTGGCGGATAAGGGGAAGCGCCCGAAACCGGCCAGGCGGGGAGCTACCAATTCGGCCCCGAGGTAGCCCAGCATCGGAGCCATCAGCCCCACCCCCTGCAGTTGGGAGGGCGCGATTGGCCCCATCTGGCCGAGAGCCAGCAGCAGGCTGAGCACCAGGGCGGCCAGAGGCACAACCGGAGTGGTAAGGGCCCGGTCGTCTTCATCCTCCTCGAGGCTTGTCCGTCTCAACGAGCCGTCCGGGAGGGAATGGTCAGCACCGTGAACAGGCGCAGACGCCTGGCCTGCCGCTGTACCGGGTCATTGGGGTCGAGCGAACGCCGGCCATCGGTGACCTGCAGACCTCCCTGCAGTTCCCCATTCTTCTTCACCGTGGCCGTGGCCACATTCAGGTGAATGGTGTCTCCCACCGCCGCGAAAGTCACTCGTTCCAGACCGCTGGCCAGCACTTGCGATTTAGCGGTGGGATCCACTTCGGGCAGATCGGCGGCGGTGCCGGGCTTGAGACGTTCGAGCAGCAATTGCTGCCTGGTCGGGTCGTAGCGAATGCGATAGCGGTAGATCCCCCCGCCACGCCGATTGAGGTAACCGCCGGTCAGCTCCGGTTGACTGCTGAAACGGGGATCGAGATAATCGCAGCAGGAGGCGAAATCGAGGCAATAGATGTTAGGAAACTGAGTATCGTTTTCGTAGCAATCGGCGGTAGGTGAGTAGATCGACTGGGCGTTGACGATCACCGGACTGACGGCTGAGGCCGCGAAGGCCAGGCTGTCTTCCACCGCCATGCGCGTGCTCTGCCCCAAAAAAACCTGGCTGCTGCTCAACTCGAACTGCCGGGTGGAGCCGCGCAAAAGCAGGAAAAGCCCGGCCAGCACAATCACGCTCAAGCCCAGGCTGAAGAGGATCTCGACCAACGAGAAGCCGCGCCGCATCATTCCTGCCGATACAATCCAGGGAAAGAAGTGACCCGCAAACCCAGACGATCTCTCCAACGCAACTGCACGTCAACGCTGTAAAGGCCCTCCATGGGCAGGGGCGGCGGGCCCGGGTCGATATAGGGTTGAACCAGGAATTTGACTTCGAACTGACGGGCCGATTCCCGGAACTGAGCTGCCTCGGAGGGGTTATTGGCAAGGGTGAAGTCCGCTTCTTCAAAAGGTGGAACCACGCCATCCGGGCCGTAAAGCGGCTGAAAAACTCCGGACGTATAGGCCGGGTTGACCGCTCCGGAAAGACAGGCTGATTTGGGACCTCCACCCAGCATTAATTCCAAAATTTTGCGGGCGTAAGCGGTAGCCTCCGTCGACTGGGTGGTGCCGGCCGTAGCCTTGGTCGCGTAGGAAACAGCGCTCAGGGCGAAGACGACACCGGTTGCAAGCAACACCATGGCCACCAGAATTTCCACCACGCTGAGACCAAGACGTCGAGACCTCACGGCGCCGTAATCCGATAAAAGGTAACGTCAAAGCGGCCGTCGGGTGGAAAAATCGGAGGGGGATTGATCCTCAAAAAGTTATCGTAGAGATAGCCGCTCGACCAGCCTCTGGCGCCGGAGATGAGCGGGCCGATCACTTTCTGCAGGACCCCGCCCACGATGCGCACTTCTCCCAGCAGAACCGGAGACGGGGGTTTCGGCAGGTTGGTGGCGGCGAAACTGCCCTGAGCAGCAAAAATAGAAGCATAGAGGTAGAGCGGGTGGGCCTCGGAGGTGTGGCGCCCAACCAGATCGTTGCTGGCATTCAAGCTGATGTTGGCTCCGATGACTCCCAACGAGTGATCGCCGCTGGTGGGAAGACTTCCCAGCGGAGTTTTGAATTGAAGCAAGTGATCCGTAAGGGTTACATTGGCCAGCGCTGTGGGAGCGAGCCGCGGGGTGTCCGGGTCCAGGGCAAAAACGGTCTTGGCTCCACGATTGACTCCACGCAAGGAGTTGATCCTGCCGCCCACGCCCACCACTCCGCTCGGGACGCCATCGAGGATCTTGTAGTCGAAAGTGCGTCCCGTCTCACGGTCCTGGTGCACCACCAGAGATTTCCCCCGCGGTACGGTGATGTCAAGCGTATCGGTGGTGCCGCTAAAAATCGGGAATTGATCCTGAGGCGGTTGTTCGCTCAAATTGCGCGGCAGGAAATAGTTGACGGGAAACTTTACCGGAGCGTCAACAGCCGCCACAATGGCGTCCTGTGGAGCATAGTAATGGGTGACGTCTTCAAGACCGGTGGTGGAACTGGCCACGTCATGGGGCCCATCGCCAGTGACGGTGGTCACCTGAACATACCGCGTCCGCTGCTCGAAGACGGGCACGTTGATGGTGACCGTGGTGGCCGCATATCTGGGAATCAGCACATTGCCACCCGCACCCGCATTGGCGGGACCGGCCCCTCCCCCGCCCGGAGGGTCGGTGACCGTTTCATAGCCTGTAATGACGTAGCGCTGCACCTCCGCGGTAGTGGTGTCGATGCTGGCCGAGTAGTCCTGAGGTGAGTAGCCGGGCTGGGGAGTATCCGAAACCAGGGTCGTCTCCATGGTGTAGGGCCCGGTTTCGGTGACCGTGACCTCACGGGTAACGGTTTCCTGAGTAAGATACGTGATCTCTTGTAGTTGTTGCAGGTTGACGACCTGATGCCCGGCTGAAGCCGTGCTGGTGACTTCCAGGTCGTTGTTGAAGACGGTCGAACGGCCGGTATTGTCCACGATATCCAGGCGAAGTTCTCGAAGGGCTCCTGTGGAGACGATACCAAGATCCTCGGTATTCACGAACACTCTATTGGCGGGAGCGGTTTCGACGTCCACCTCGCGGCCCGCCTCGGCTCCCCAGGCTGCGGCCGCCAATCGAGACCAATCTTCAGGCAGTTCCAGCCGGGAAGTCCGCTGAATCGCCCCCTGCCCTCTACGAAAGAGACGCTTGTAACGCTCTTCATTGGCCCGGAAAGGCGGACGCTCCCCTTCATAAGGGCGAAACGAAGCGGAATCACCGCGAAAATTCCCCCCTAGATAAGCGACTCCGTCGTAACTGCCGGCTGCCTTGAGCGGAGGGATCAGATCGCCAGCGAAGGAGAGTTCGGCTCCAAAAGGCGCCGGAAACCCCGTTTCTTGCCAAAAACTTAGCCCGCCAGACACCTCGATGACAGGAGTATCATTGGAGTGTACGGGTCCGTCAAAGATGGGCGTGCGCAGCGAATTCTGAACGCGCAAAGCGGTGGTGTCCGCTCCCTGGTCTTTCCACAGGTCCACAAAGTAGGCATAGCGAGCGAAAGTCCGCTCCACCATCGAACTCTCGGCCCGCAGCACATAATTTTCACCCGAGGAAAGGTCACAGACCCCATTGTTATTGATGTCGCGAAAGGCAGCCGCAACAATGGTGTAGCAAGGCGGCAGTTTACCCGCCTTCCCCAACAGAAAAGGGTGAGGGCTGGTATTCTTGTCCGGGAAAACCCACACTTCCGCTCTCCAATCCTCGCCCAGCCGGATGCGTCCCGGCCGACTATGCAAGGCGGGAATATTGGGCGGGAAGTAGGTGTCCAGTGTCGTCGGGCCCATATCGCTGGACGGTTTCAGCCGCAGTGGCCCCAGGTCGGGTCGACTCACCTGAATCACTTCATAAGGATCGGAGGTGCTGGTGCGTTTAAACGGGTCGGTCTGGCCGGCTCCGCCGGTGCGCACCTGACGCAAGTAAGAGAGCGCGTGCTTCACGCCACCGGTGCAGGCGTAGTAGGCGAAGGTTTCGCGGCGGTGGTCACCGGTCCAGCGCACTTCCTGAGGAACCAGGCGAAACAGTGAAGCGATCAACAGGATGAGCACCACCATGATGAAAAACACCGCCGCCAGAACAAAACCCCTATATCGTATAACCGGTCTCATGCGTCACACCCCGTTCAACATCTGGTAGAGCGGTAAAAACATCGCGATGACCACATAACCCACGATTCCTCCCATGACGCCGATCATCAACGGTTCCAACGCGGACATGAGAGTATTCAAGAGCAGATCGATCTCTTCCTCGAGCATCTCGGCCAGATGCTTGTAGGCGCTGCTCAGTTGCCCGGTCTCTTCGCCCAGTTCGGTAAATCCGATGACAATCGCGGGGAAAGCTTCACTTTGGCGTAATAGTTCAGGAAAGGACTCGCCTTCTTCCACGCCCGCAATGATCTTATCGATCGCTCTCGAGGTCTCGTAATCGGATAGCACCATGTCGGTCAGTTCCAAACTATGCACCAGGCCGATGCCGCACGCGTTCAGGGCCCCCATGGTGCGACTGAATCGGGCAGCGCAGGCAGCCCGTAAAACCAAATTGACGCCCGGAATGCGTTTGAGAATCCATTGAAGGCGATAACGGCCGCCCGGGGTGCGGGCGTAATGCACCGAGAAGAGCAGGCCAAAGAGCGTGGCCGGCAGCACGATGTGGTAGAACCAGGCCGAATTGAGCAGGTTGCCCACATAGACGACACTCTGGGTAATCCAGGGCAGTTCGGTGCCGGTTTCTTTAAAAACGCCGTTAATCAGGGTGGGCAGCACCTTCTGGGTGAGAAACAACACAGCCAGACAGCAAATGAGAAAGACGAAGGCCGGGTAAACCAGGGCCGAGCTGAGTTTCTGGCGCAGGCGCACTTCCCGTTCCAGGTGGTCGGCCAGGGAGTTGAGGTTGGCCACCAAACTACCGCTGCTCTCGCCGGCTTTGACCAGTCCGACGAAAACGGGAGAAAACACGCCGGGATGGCGGCCCATAGCGCGGCTCAAGGAATAGCCTTTATTGACGCTGTTGGATAAATCGCTCCAGGCCAGATTCAGGCGCGGCCCGTAATCGGCCATTTGTAGTACGTCCAGAGAGCGCACCACATCAATGCCCGAGTTGAGCATGACGGCCAACTGGCGGGTGGCCAGCGCCAGATCGATCAAGCTGGGCGGGGAAAGCAGACGGAGGCGGGTGATCCACGAACTCAAATCCCGTTCCGGACGGAGTTGCGCCCATTCCAGACCACGCTTGGACAAGATCAGGCGGGCGTCATGTTCATTGGCGGCTTCCACGGTGCCGCTGACCAGCGACCCCCGCTCGACACTCTGCGCCGAATAAAAATAGCGCTTCAACCGGTAAGTCCCCGGTAAAGCTCCCGTACAGGTGGGCTCAGTTCGGCCTGGCGTCTCGGTTCCTGGCGCACTAACAGCAACTGCACCAATTCCTCCAGACCGATCAGACCGGCCTGGACCTTGTCGATGACCACCCCGAATCCGGGCCGCGAAACCTGACCTGGTTGGCGCGGAGTCGCGCTGGCCACGTGGCCGGTCTTTTCATAGTAACCGATGCGCTCATAGATTTTGCGATAGGCGGCGCCCACCGATTGGACGGCCGCTTCGGTGGGTTGCTCGGTCAGGCGCGCCGACATCTGCTCCAACCGCTCCAACTGGTCCCAGGTATCCAGCGCGGCCGATTTACTGATAGCCTTGGAGCGCAAGGCCACGAAGAACCCCTGCAGGACTTTTTGCTTCTCCTGCTCCAGTAAGACCACCAGTTGAGCCACCCGCTTGCTGTTGGACTGCCCCATCATGCGCAGCGGCGCCGTCAATAAATTACGCAAGCCCAGCAGCGGGGCCAGGATCCCGCTACGCCGGTGGAGCGTGCGCCGGACCACGTCAAGCATGGCGGGAACGCGAAAAGGCTTATGTACATAGTCATCGACCTGTAACTCGATAGCCCGGCGGGGACAGTCATCGCTGGCGTAACCGGTGATCATCACCACTTTGACGTTAGGCTGGAACTTCTTGATGCCGGCAATGGCGCCCAATCCGTCGGTGGGACCGGCCATACGAATGTCGGAAATGACCATGTCGAAGGGAATCTTACTGGACATCTCCACGGCCAATTCCGGACGGCCCGCTCCGCGTGCTTCGTAGCCGGCGCCTTCCAAGGCCTCACAGAGCAATTCCAGCATGATGGAATCGTCCTCCAAGACGAGAATCCGAGCTTGCGAACTCATGGGTGGTCGTTACTTCACCGCTTCCGTTCGGCTGGCCTGTTAGATACTGAGCTTGGCCCTGTGATAAAGTGACAACAATTCGATGCTCGGCTCCATCTCGAGTTCCGTCTTGAGCACGCGCTGACCGCGTTCAAAGAGGCGCACCGCCTGCTCGGGCCGGCCACTGTTGAGGTAGGCCTGCATACCCAGGCGGTAGGCCTCCTGATTGCAGCGATCCAACTGCAGAATACGCGTGGAGCACTCCAGCACCTGGTCATGATTTTGACCTTCTTCGGCCAGTTGGCAGAGGCGATTGAGCGACTCCAAGACCGACTGCTCCAGTCCGTTGCGGGTGGAAACAGCCCATTCCAGGTAGCAAGCTTCCAGGAAGGGCCCGGTGTAGAGCTCCACCACTTTGGTGAGATGCAGGCGCTCGAAGGGTTCGCCTTTCGACTGGCGGGCGCGCTGGACAGCCTCCTGCAGGTCGCGGGCGTCCAGCACCACCTTGCACTCAGGGTGGATGCGCGTGCCTTTGCCTTCGCGCACGATGTATTCAAATCCGTCGCCGGCCTCACCGCCGCGCAAAGCCGAGCGCAACGTGGCGCGCAGGGCGTTGAGGTTGGCCTTGTTGGCATGTTCCTGGCCGGGCCAGAGTTCTTCGATGAGTACTTCGTCGGTATAACTGCGCTGCGGATCGAGGGCCAGACGGAAAAGCAGTAGCTTGGCTTTCTGGTTCCGTTTCCAGGCCGCCTCGGCCAGGGGTCGTCCGTCCACGAAAAATTCCATTTTGCCCAGGCCAAAGAGGCGCAGACTGTGGCCGGTGGGCAGGGTGGCCAGCTCGGCCGTCTGGTCCATGCCCGCGTCCTGATAGCCCATGGCTTTAAGAAATTCCGGGTCGCTGTTGCGCTGGCAGAGTTCTTTGACCAGGGCCTGGACTTTGGGATCACGCAAGAAGCGTTGCGCTCGACCTGGAGAGCTGGAAACCAGCGCCGTCAGCAGCGGATAGATCTCCTGGCAGGCGCGGGCGGCCTGGGAATGCACCATGGCCGGCAGCAACCAGTAGCCCTGCTCGACCAGATCGCGCGGTGTCAGAGCCAGATGGGCTTCGCGCAAACTGGACGGCAAGGGACCGGCTTCGAAAAAGAGAGCCTCGGCCAACGCCGCCAGACTGACGCGCGTGGACATGCCCAGCCCCTCGCAGATCTTCTTGCCTTCGGCCAGCCAGCCGCGGGCCTCGTCGGCTTTGACCAGAGCCAACAAAATACCGGCTTCGACCACGACTTCCGCCTGAGCCATGGGGCCCACCGAACGGGCCAGAGTGTAGGCCTGACGGGCCAGATCACGCGCCTGATCGGCTTTGCCGGACTTCCAGGCCACCCGGGCCGCTCCCAAAGAGGCCAGCACGGCTTCGCGGTTGACGCCTGATTGAGACAGCTCAGCCAGGGCCACCGAGGCGTTCTCCCAATCGCCAGCCGCCTCCAGCGACAGGGCCACATGCAACATGCCGCGCCGCGAAGCATAGTCATCGGAGGCTTCCCGAGCCTGTTCCGGAGCCACGCTGGACTGGGCCAGACGCTGCGCCGCCTCCATCACCTGCCGGGCCTCCGGATTGACATTGGCCTCGACACCGAGTTCCAGCAATGCCTTCACGGAATCGGGCAGGCTCGAGGTTACGAAAGCGGGCAGGGCATCCGGAGCGGTCTTGTTGAGCGCAAAGAGGATGGTGGCCAGACTGAGCGATTCGACTTCCTCTTCGGGCAGCCCCAGTTGGCGCCCCAGCGTAATCGCCCATTTGCCGGATTCCTGCACCCAGGATGCGCGCGTCAGCCGGCTTTCTCCGAGAAACATCTTGAGAGCCCACATGAGAGTGGCGCGCAGGGCTCGTTCCCGGGAGCGTTCCCGTTCGTCGACTTTGGTGCGTTCGAGCTGGCGTTTGACGGCCTGGAGCAGTTCCGAAAGGCGAAACGGCTTCTTCAGGTACTCACCCACGCCGATTTGCATGGCTTTCAAGGTTTCGGCCTCGGAGGCGTAGCCGGTGACCACGATACTTTTGGTGTCCGGGTTGAGGGCTTTAACCTCCTCCAGGGCCTGCAAACCGTCCGTCCCGGGCATGCGAATGTCGGTGACGACCAGGTCGAACGATTGTTGCCGGGCTTTCTGCAGCGCATCCTCGCCGTTACGGGCGGTGACCACTTCATACTCGTACTCGGTCAGCGCCTCACGGAACACCTCCAGAGCCGTTTCATCGTCTTCCACTAACAAGATTCGCACGACAGACCCTCCAAAGCAGACCGCGTTCGCCCCCGCCCCCTTCGGCCCCTTGGAGCGGTCTGCAGGAGGCTATTTCCCTGAATTGAAAAAGACTCCTCAACAGTTTAGCACGTAGGAGTATCATGAAAACTCGCTGGTTCCTTGCACTTTCAGCGGCCGCCGCGGCCCTGCTGATCCATCTCACACCGGTCAGCGCGCTGGGCGGCGCCGGCCAGGAGCCCGACACGGCCGGCGAGACCGTGCGCAAGATCAAGATGCTCCCGCTGGACGAAAAAGACACCCATACCTACGGTTGGGTTCGTATCAGCGCCGACGCCCTGACGCTGGGCGCCAATCACCTCTCTCCGGAGAACTTCTATACCGTCTATTTCGAGAACGGAGCCGACAAGCAAACTTTGGGCGAGGAGCCGACTTTGCGGACCAGCGCCGTGGGAGAAGCCAAGTATACCCTGCGCCTGACCGAGCCACTGGGTGCCAAATGGAGCAAAATCGTGCTTTACCAACACACCGACGGCAAGGAAGACCTGAGCGGTGAGATGAAGCCGGTCATGGAGGCCAAATTACGCTAGAGCCGGACTGGCTGGCCCAGCTTGACCAGGAAGAGCAGAAGCAGTATCAGCGGACCCAGGACTGGATCCAGGCCCCGGAAGGCATCCTCGGCAAAGGCATGGGCCTGATCGGTAAGCCCGTCGACTTCGCCTACAAGATGGTGCCGGAAGCCTTGAAAGAGCGAATCAGCCAGACCCTCTACCAGGTCTTGCTGCAAGTGCGCGATCACTCCAGGGATACGGTACGCCGACAAGCGATCTATGACAGTATCTCCCAAAAGGTCGGCATCGACGTAAGCGACAGCCGCAACCTGGCCCGCCAACCTCTGAAAGTGTTGGACCAGGCGGCCGACAAAGTGCTTTCGGCACACCGCCAACTGGCCCTGGTCCAGGGCGGAGTGACGGGAGCGGCGGGCCTGCCGGGGCTGGTGGCCGATATTCCCTCTCTCTATTTTCTGGTATTCCGCTGCGTGGAAGAAATTGCTTGTTGCTACGGATTTCCGGCCGATTCCGAAGAGGAGCGGGATCTGGTTCTCAAAGTGGTGGATATCGGCCACTACCTGGAGAGCAATAACAAGCGCAAAGGCATGCTGGAAATCGAGTCGATGGACGACATGCTGCGCCGGGGCGCCCCCGTCAAGGATTTAGAGCGTACGGTGGTGGCCAAGAGCCTGCAAACCCTGTCGCGCCAGTTGAGCAGCCGGTTGGTGCAACGTAAACTGGCCCAAACCTTGATGATCGTGGGTGCCGTGATCGGAGCCGGCGTGAACGCCGCTCTGGTTTCCGATGTAGGCACGACCGCTTTCCACGCCTATCGGTTGCGCCGGTTGCGCCAGTTGGCCGAGCAGCGCCAGGAACGTAAAGAACCCTGAAAATCGGTCTCCTCTCCGACACCCACGGCCACTTCGATCCCGGCTGGCATTCGATCTTGGGGGACCGTGACGAGATCTGGCACGCCGGGGACATCGGCAGCTTTGCGGTCACCCAGGGCCTCCGGGCCTGGGCTCCCCTGGTAGCCTGCTATGGCAATATCGACGATTCGGAGATGCGCGCGGCCTACCCCGAGCATGTTCATTTCGAACGCGAAGGCGTGCGCATCTGGCTGACCCACATCTTCTCACCACAGGTCAAGAAGCAGCTTAAAACGGAAAAACCCGACCTGCTCATCTACGGGCATTCCCACGTGATCAAAGCCGAGCGCGACAAACTGGGAGTCTTTCACCTCAATCCCGGCGCTTGCGGCCGGCAGGGCTTCCATCTGGTGAAAACCATGCTCACCTTCGAAGTCCAGGAACGCCGCGTGAAAGCCCTGCGCATCCATGATCTGGGACCCAGGTAAGGGCTGCCCACAAACCGAACGGTTGGCCCATGTTGGATTCCCATGCTCTGCGCGACCTGCTGGCGGATTTCCAGAAGCTGATCGGCGAGCAGGAAGCTCCGGCGCGCCGTTCTCCGGCCCAGCAGCGCGAGAAAATCCGCCAATTGGTGGACGAATGGCTGAATCAACTGGTGGGGATGGAGGTCGACGTTCCATGATCTGTCTGCAGTGCGGCCAGGAACAAACAGGCGAAGTCGAGCAATGTTCGAGCTGCCGGCAGCCATTTGCCGTCTTTCCGCCTTATGTGCGCTGCAACCACGTGGCCCAACTGCAACAAGCCCTGCGCCGGAGTCAGGCAGGCCAGCTCGACCTTGAACAATTCGCCGAAATCTACGGTCGCTTCGCGGAGTTGGGGCTTAATTTCCAACAACGCTGGCGGGGCGACGCGCAGACCAGACTGGTGGACGGACTGCCCCTCGAGCTCAAGGGGCGCTACCAAACCGGTGTGGCCGAACTGGACCAGGCCCTCGATCGGCTGGAAGAAGCTCTGCAGTGCCTGGACCAATGCTTGGAAACGGGTAGCGACGCCGATTTCGCCCAGGCTGATGATTTGCTCACCGACTTCTTCAAAATCGGTTGCGGCGCTTGCGCCATTCTCATGGAAGAGCTCGATAAAGTCGAAACCAACGATTCGGCCGGCACCTTCCTGGACGTCCGCGGACTTTAACAAAACGCATAACTTTGGACATGCTGAGTTCACCACCCGGGTCTTGAGCGGACTTATACTGGCTGCAGAGAACGAGAAAGCGAGGAACTTTTCATGGACCACTACGCCGAAATCCAACGCCAGCTCAGTGAGCACACCAATCACTTGAAAGAGCACGACCGTCGCTTCGACGAGCATGATCGCCGCTTTGACAAGCTCGAATGCCGCCTGGACGAATTCCACCAGGAGTTCAAGGACGAAATTCGCGGCCTCCATCTGCGCTTCGAAAGCCTGGAGGACACCATGCGCCTGGTGGCCGAGCGCGTCTCCGAGTTCAACCGTGAGACCGGCAACCTGCGTGGCCGCGTCACCAACCTGGAGACCTCGCAAATCAACACCGACCTGCGCTTGATCGCGTTGGAACGAAAAAGGAGAAAATCGTAAAATTTCTTCAGACCCGTTTAAGGGCGACCCGGTAAATTCTCCTCAAGGCCAGCTTACAAACATACATCGAATGGGGCTGAGTCTTTAGGAGGGCAATTGAATACCATCGCGTTCGCTCCCCAGCAAGAAGTTGCTGGCGGTCATCCTAGAGTTGTTCCCCAACCCGCGGCCAGACCAGCCGCTCCCGTGGCCCAGCCGGCCGCGGCTCCCCGCGCTGATCGCGTCCAGATGAACGGAGACGTTAATCCCTACGAGGGCTTCGCCGACGACTTCACCCGTGTGACCGTGGACCGCTGGCGCAAAGGGCCGAACGACTCCATTGAACACATCCTGCGCAACCAGGGATATTCTTCCAACGAGATTTACAAGAAAGACAAGAACGGCCAGAGCCTCATTCAGCGCGTGGCCGCCGCCAACGGCTTGAAAGACCCCAACCTCATCCGCCCCGGACAAAAGGGCCTGATGGTCCCGGTCAAAGATAAGCCCGAGGCTAAGGCCGAAGTTCCCAAGCCGGTCGTCGAGCAGCCCAAGCCGGAAGCTCCTGAACCCGTGGGGGAAGAGCCCGGGTCCGAGGCCCCCAAGCCGCCGGTGGCCGAAGAGTCCAAGCCCGAGGCCCCCCAGGCCGAAGAGCCGGCCTCGGCCAAGCCCAAGAAGCGCCACCGCTTCCTCTGGTTCGGCAAAAAGGACAAGCCTGAAGCCCCCGCCCAGCCCCCGCAGGCAAATCAACCGGCCACTCCGGCCGCCGAGAATCCTCCGGCTCCCTCCAGCGAACCCGGCACCGACCCGGCCAGCATCGCCGCCGCCGAAGCTTCGGAAGTCAACATGCTGATGAAGGGCGTCACCGACGGCAAGTTCAACCGCAACGAATTCATGGCTCTTAACGCCACCGCCAACCAGTACACCGAACTGCGCTCGCAGTATGCCAAAGACGGCTTCAAGCCGGAGCAAATGGTGGAGCTCTCTCAGGTGCAGCAGCAATACGGTTCGATGTACGCCCGCTTCCTGGCGGATGATAAAGCCAAAGTCACCTTCGCCGGTGGCGATTCCCCCGACCCCGCCGCCCGCTTCCGGGCCCAACAGAACGAACAGGGTGGTCAGTTCTACGACCAGTTCGTCAACCACCAGATCGACGAGGCCACCATCAAAGCCCGTCTGCTCGCTCAGCGCCAGGCCGCCAGCCAGAAATAGTAAGGAGTTTTACGTAAGATGACGCTCGCTTCCATCAACGAAGGCCGCGCTTTTAGCCGCCTCTCCCCCGTCAACCGTCCCCCTGCCGCCAGAGAAGCCCAGCCCCAAGACGGCTTCACTCCCAGCGGCGATACCCAGGAAATCCAGGCCAGCAAACCCACTCGTCAAGCCGGCACCAGCCGGCTGACCAAAGCTGTCATCGGCACCAGCCTGGCCGTCTCGGCCTTCACCGGATTGGCTCCCTCAGCCCACGCGGCCGTATCCGCCCTGGTGCAGATGCAGCCCAAACCCAGCAATGGCCTGAACGTCATCGTGCTGCCCAACAACACGCCCCGCCTGGACATCTTCAACGCCGGCAAACGCGGCATTAACCGCGATGTCGACCCCAAAGACTATAGCCAGGTCGGTCTCGACCTGGGCAACGGCCTCTTCCAGGACACTCACGGCAACCTGTCGGTGGTGCCCTACCTGGCCTATGACTGGAACGTCGAAGCCAGTGACTTCCAGCGCGTCGATATGGGAGTCAAAGGCCAGTCGATCGAGCGCTTCGGCGGTACCGTCCAATTCTCCGAGTCTTCCACCAAGCGTGAGATATACTCGGAGTCGGGCGCCAAGACCACCCTCACCGGCCCGCACGGCAAGACCGTCTTCGAGCGGATGAACGACGGCAGCATCTCGGTAACCACCCAGAAAGATCGCTATACCATCCGCCAGGACGGCATGTTCACACGCATCCAGCGCGCGGGCAAGGCCGACATCAACATCATGCGCTCCGAGGGCGAGATTCGCGTCATCGAGAACAACCGCGCCTTTGCCGGCTCCTCTTTGAAAGCGGACGGCTCCCTCACCACCATCAGCTCGGCCGGCGAGACCACCAGCACCCGCTCCGAGAGCGGCACCATCATCAACATCGACGGCAAAAAAGGCCTCCGGGACGCCACCATCATTCGCGACGGCACCACCTTCCTGGGCGGCAAAGACCGCGACCGCATGAATGTAAACGATCAGAGACTGCTGGACGAAGCCAAAGCTCGCTATCAGGACGTGATGTCTCAGTTGGAACAAGTGGAGCCGGGCTTCGAGCAGAAACACCCGATTGTGGCCGAAGTGCTGCAGTACGCGGCAGCCAACCCGCGCCTGCTCACCGACGACCACCAGAACACCGGCTTTATGCAGGCGGGTACCCTGCTGGCCACCACCTCGGCTGGTGCCAAAACGGTCACCGCCCTCGGCCTGGAAGCGACCGCCATCAACATGGCCAACAGCGCTCGCGCTTTGGGCGCGGCCGCGCTGGCCGCCAAAGCCGCTGCCCAGGCGCAAGCGGCCGCGGGCAATCTGGCCCAGGCCGCTTCACTGGCCCAGGACGCCCAGAACTTCGCCGCTCAAGCCAACGCCGCCAAGGACAACGCCATCCGTACCGGCGGCAAGGCCATGAAATCCGCCAACCTGGCCCGCGTGCTGGCCGGTGTCGGCGGGGCCCTGGAAATCGTCAACGGCGTGATGAACATCAAGGAAGGCAAGGGCGACCGGGCCCTCATTCAGGGCGCCCGCGCCGTCACCGAAAACAGCATGGAACGCTGGTCCCAGGTGATGACCGGAGCCGACCGCGTGGCCGTCCAGGATGACTACGACAAGGTCATGAAGGTAATGGACCAGCTCGATAAGCAAGCCGACAAGAAAGTACGCGTGGGCACGATGAAAATCGGCCTGGGCGGACTGATGGTGGTGAGCGCCCTGCTCGGGCCGGAAGCTCCTCCCATTCTGGGAGCCATCGGCGTGGCCGGCACGGTCGGCGTCACCGTCTACGAGCACTGGGGACCGATCAAGAGCTTCCTCACCGGCGAGTCTAACAAGGTCCCCACCTTCCTGGATATCCTGCCCAACAAAGATGAAGTCATCATCCACCTGGATGGCAAACCCCAACCGAAGCCCAGGTGAGAAGTAGCAACATTCCGGTCATAACCCGTTTAAATCCAGGGCGTAAAACCATGGCAATAAAGCCCTGCACGACAACGGGCAATCACAGGGGGAATCTATCCATGCTCAACGCTCAATTTCGCCGCAACCTGCAGCAAAATCAACCGACCCAGACGCTCACGGTACGGCCCGAGCTGTTTATCTCCCAGGCCGACATTTCACCTTTGGGGCCGGAGCCGCGGGACGTCTTCGTGCCGCGCGATCCAACCTTGGAACAGCCGTCGGCTCCAGACCTGCGGGCTATTTGTCGAGCTTGATCGATTTGCGCAGTCTCTCGCCGATTTCGATGCGCTGCTTCTCGCCAACCGACTCATAGGTTCGTAAGGCGATCCCAAAATAACCACCATCTTTGAGGTCGCGCTCATAGATGTCAACGCGGCACGGTCGGTCCAGCTTGGAATGAAAGACCAGGTGGCGGCCTCCCAGGTCGCCGATTATGGCTTTGTTGATCTGCTCGGGCTGCCAGTCCAGTCCCAGATAGGTACTGGCGAAATAGCGGTTGATGCTCTGCCCCGCCTCGGCCATGCTTTTGACCTGCTCGGCCTTGGCCACGAAGGTGATGATCTCGGCCTCGGCCGGGCTCCGGCCGGCGGGAAAATGCAGCTCTTCGGCGCCCAAACCGGCTTGGGCCGGCTGGCTGAACTCGACGGGCAACTGAAAGGTCAGGCCCTGACTGTGATAACTGTGCTCGGCCGACACCGCGGCAGCCAGCGCCAATACTACTGAAAGTCTTTTGAACACAAAAAAAGCTCCCCTCGGCGGAGAGCCTTCTCGAAAGTCTTAGAAATGCTTTTTATCTAACGCTCGGACTGGGCGAGCAGGAGTAGCAGCAGTTCACGGGCCAACTGGGTGTGAGGTTGGCAAGCATCTTGAAAATTCTGATTGTTCATACGCCCTCCGAGTTTGTTGTTTGTTTTACACATTTATTCTAACCGGCCCACTTGTCCAGGAGTTTGCCAATCCTTACGAATTCCCGACCAATCCGTCAACATGCTTCCTCGGCGTTTAACGGTCCTTTAAGGCGAGAGCTCCCTCAGCGGGCCTCGTATTCCAGGAGAGGTTCGAGACGACCGCTGGAGCCGAACTCGGCCAGCACCTTGACCTGACCGGGCGAGATCGGAACTAGCGAGCGGAACTGGCTGATTTTACCGGGTACGCCCACCAGGGCGTAAGCAGTGCCGCCGGTGGTGACCAGCACACGGTCAGCCAGTGGAACTTCCAGGTGGAACTCCACGCCACCGCTGCGTAGCGTGCCCTGTTCGGGCTTGACCAGGCGAGCGCCGCGGTAGGCGAAGGAGGCCAGGCGGCGGGGGCTGGCCAGCCCGGCACTCTCAGTGGAACCGGGAGTTGGGGCAGGAATTCCCGAGTAGTCGTGAATCGGAATGATAGTGCCCATACCCCCGCGGGGCGCCTTGAGCGGGCTCAACTGATCGAAATCGGCCCGGCTGATGGGCGCGTCCACTAACTGCCACTTGCTATCATCCGGGAAGTGGCTGGTCAGGAACTCCTTCGGGTCCGCGCAAAAGTAGAAGTCCGAGGGACTTCGATGGTAGTCGTTGCCGTTCACGAACCCGGCTCCCCAGGTACAGTCCAGCAACTTCCATTCGCCATCGAGCATCACCGCGTTCCAGGCGTGCGACTCGGCCTTACCCCCCTCCTGACTGCGACCGACTCCCACGACGATCTCCACTTTCAAACCGGCCCGTTTGGCCATGGCTTCATAGAGAGTGGCGTAACCCTGGCAGACCGATTGGCGCCGTTGCAGCACCGTAGCCGGCGAGCAATCGCGCCCCACGCTCTTGGGAGAGCGCAGCATGTAAAGATCATAGTTGATATTGGAGATGATCCAGTTATAGATCCGCTCCGCCTTCAAGCGGGGCGTATTGGCGGTACCGGTCAGGTAGTCCGCTAATTTGTTATGGTCCTGCTGATACTGGAGGGGGACCTCCAGAGCAGCCTCGGGTCCGCGCGCCCAGGCAAGACCCCAAAGCAAGAGAGCTAACAGAACGACCCGCATGGAATCCCCCGTTCGACCGTCTCGCCCCAATTCCCATCCGGCCAACAAATTGCCCTGGTCATGCGCAGGGAATTTGCGGGCCCGACTTGCATCTCTGGCTCATGAAAAAGTGGGTTGTTTGGGTCATCAGTCTTCTGGCCTTCTGGGTTTGTCAGCAAAGGGCTGGGGCTCAGCAGCCCTACGCCCTGGTGGTGCACGGAGGGGCGGGCGCCGACCCGGCCCAGATGGAAGCTGAGGAGATCGAGGGAGTCAAGGCCCGTATCACCGAGGTCCTCAGTCGTGGGCTCGAGCAACTGAAAGGCGGCCATTCGGCTCTGCGGGTGGTGGAGGAAGCCGTCCGCGCTTTAGAAGACGACCCCTGGTTCAACGCCGGCCGAGGGGCGGCTCTCAATTCCGACGGCGAAGCCGAGCTGGACGCGGCCATTATGGACGGCTCCAACCTGCGTTGCGGCTCGGTGGCCGACGTGCGCCGCGTCAAGAATCCCATCACGCTGGCCCGCTGGGTCGTGGAAAAGACCCCTCACGTGCTGCTGGTCGGTCCCGGCGCTGATCGCTTCGGCCAGGAAAGCGGCCTGGAAATCGTCGATCCCGAATATTTCATCACCGCACGAGCCCGCCGCGCTTTACGCAAGAAACAAGGAACGGTGGGCTGCGTGGCCCTGGACCGCCAGGGCCACCTGGCCGCCGCCACCTCCACCGGTGGCCTGACCAACAAACGCCCCGGCCGCGTCGGCGACAGTCCGGTAATCGGCGCAGGCACCTTTGCCGACGACCGCAGTTGCGCCGTTTCCTGCACCGGCGTGGGCGAAGAGTTCATTCGCCACCAGGTAGCCGGCCAGATCTCCCAGCGCATTCGACTCACCGGCGTGAGCCTGCCGGAATCGGTGCGCCAAACCTTTGCTGACGGACTACCCGATGACGTGGGCGGCGTCATCGCCCTCAACCGCAAGGGCGAGTGGGTCATGCATTTCAATACCCCCGGGATGTCTCGAGGCGTAGCCGACTCTAAAGGGCTATTCAAAGTGGCCATCGGCAAAGAGCCATCCTAAAAACAGGTCCAAAGTCGTAACCAACCTGTAATGACGCGGCCGGGAAGATTTGTTAAACTCGTTTTATGAAGAAGACCTTGATCGCATTCGCTCTGACCACCGCCGCCGTCTGGGCCGCTCCCAACGACAATGTCTATCACACCATCGCCGATCCCACCTGGCACGTAACCAGGATCGGTTCGCGCTGGGTTATCGAGGACTCTAAGGGTTTCTTTGTAGGCTACTACGTCCCCTTGCCCACCCCGCCGGCGGCCGTTCCCACCGTTTCCAGCGCACCCGCCGCCGCGCCCAGCACTCCCGCTGCTGCCTCGGCCCCGGCAGCCGCCCAGGGCAATGGAGCTTACGGCTACGGCTACAATGGCTATGGCAACAACGGCTTCTACGGCAACAACTACTACAACAACGGCGGCTATTACTACAACAATAACGCCAACTGCCAGCCCCGGTTTCACCAGCCGCCCCAGCCCCAGCAGCCTCAGAGGGACATGGGAGACGTTCCCGGCACTCCCTGGAAGGCTGTCATTCCTCAGTGACCCCCCACTGATGACCCCGGTCCATATCAAACAAAAAATCGGTTCAGCGCGAGCCGATTTTTTGTTTGATATGGGGCTTGGGATCGTGATGAGAATGGCCTTTGGCTGCGCGGATTTCAGAGCCGGGCACCAACGCCGCCCCCTTGCTGTTGCCGAGCAGACCCAGCACCTTAAAGACTCCCTGCTGGCGCAACTGCTCCACGGCCTGCCGACTGGTGGAGAAGATATCGCAGTTGAAGGGCTCCGCGTGTAGCAAGTCGGCCGCATCGTCCATAAAGACTCGGCAGACGATTCGGCACTTGTGGTTCAATCCGCGCACGCGATCGATGGTGGCCATGGCCAGACTGAAGTCATCCTCGGTGAACAGCACCAGTTCGGTGTCGACCACGCCGGCCTGTTCCAATATCCGGTCATCGGTAAAACGGCCGACGATATAATGGCTCTTATCAAGCAAGTCGGCCACCTCATGATCGTGAGCGGCTACCACTGCAAACTCGTGTTCCAACTCCTCCACAATAGGAATCATGCGGCGGCCTAGCTGTCCGCCCCCGATCAGCACGCACCGATTTACTTTGTTCTTGGTCAGATATTCGTGCAAAAACTGGGAAGCGACCCGGCTGGTGGAAACCACGGTGGCCTGGTAGCGCCTGGCCAGTACTTCTCCAATGTCGTCATCGGCGCAGCGAGCCACCAACTCACACTTGGGATTGCGCTGCCGCACCAGGCTGCAGATAACGGCCGCGCTCTCCAGGTGGTCGCTGCAGATCATCACAAAACGGGCGTCTTTAACATTGACCGCGTCCAGGTCGGCGGCTGCGCGCCCGCTCCCAACCAGGCAGGGATAGCCATCTCGGATCAACTCCTCCAGATTGGCCGCCTCCGGATCGACCACGGTTACGGGAATATCATTGTCCACGAAAAGCTGCCAGGTTCGCCGTCCCAAATTGGAAAAATGGAAAATAATGGCGTGACGATGCAATTCTTCGGCCATCACCCGACAGGTGGCCTCAGGCCGGACCTGGCGCTGCATATCCACCAGAATGACCGAGATGACCAGACCGAAAATGACAAAGTCGGTCATGCTGGCATAGAAGTAGCCAAAGTGAGAATGGTCTTCCTCGAGAAAGAAGAGAATCTCCAGCGCGTCCATGGCGGAATGGCCGGTTAAAACCAGCACGCCGAAAGAGAAGAGCAGCCAGCCCAGCAGAAGCTGTAACAACCACCGGTTCTGCCGATAGAGCAGCCGCATTTGAATCTCGCGGCGACTTTGCTTCCACCCCATTTAAAAATCCAGCCTCTGACCTTGCCCCGGGAAGACGAACTCAACCCCCAGGTCGTTGTGCTGGCGCAATTGCTCTTCCACCAATTGGCGCGGCGGCTTGCCCTTTTCCAGACTGGGCTTGATGTGGGTAACGGCCACCTTCAAGCCGGTCAGGGCGCGCTGCGGTTGATTGGCATCCACCAGCCGGGCCAGACGACGCAACTCTTTCATCAACCATTCCGGAGTGAGATGTCCGAAAAGCTGACCCGGCTCGCGCCCGTCGGGATAGGACGACTCGAGCATAATGCCCCGCAAGCGCCCATCGCGAATCAGCGGCGCACTGGCTGCCCAGAGGCGTCGCAGCCCGTCGCTTTTCTCCACTTCATCGGGACCGGTGTCGCCGCAATAAAGCAAATACTGTTCGCCGCTGCGAATCAGGAAAGCACTGGACGGATAATGGTTGGAATGGCTGAGAGTAAAGGCCTGGACTTGAAAATCGGTGGACTCGATGGCCCGGCTTTCCCCTTCGGCCAGGCGCTGGTAGTGGTATTGATGGAGGGGGCGCTCTCCCTCGCTACCGAAATTAGGCCAGGTTTTCCAATTAAAGAGGTGATCACGCAAATCGTCGATGGTCGGATTCAGGCCCAGCAGCGGCTTGGGTTTATCATCGGTGGAGTCGATAACCAGACCACTGACGTGATCGATATGGGCGTGACTGACCAGATAGGCCTTGATGCCTTCGCGCAAAACCCAGCCTTCGTGGCTCTGGTTGCTGCCGCGCGCCGGTTTGCAGTCGTTCAGACTGCCGCGCGCCACCGCCTGGCGCAAGCCGCCCAGCACGGTGCCGGCGTCCAGAGCCACGTATGCACCCGAGCCGGGACGGGTGAGCAGATAGCAGGATAGATTGCCTTCGGCCAGGCCTCCTTCGCAGCCCAGCACCACCACCTGAAAGGCCGGTCCACGCGCACCGCAAGAAGCGAATCCTCCCGTGATCAGTCCGGCCAGGACGAACCAGCGCGCCCAAGATTTTCTCATGGAATCCCCCAACTTCAATATTAGTAGGTTAGCACGACTTGCAAGGCTTCGGCCGGTTCCCGGTCGAGCAGATCAAAAGCTTCGGCCGCCGCCGAGGCGGGGAAACGGTGTGTAATCAGGCGTTGCGGTCGGACCACCTCGAGCAGACTGGTGGCCACCAGCATGCGCCGCTCCTTGGTCCAGCCGTGCGACAAAGGCGGCTCGATACCCGACACCTGGCTGCTGAGAATATGAATACGGTTGCGGTGAAAACTTCCGCCCAACTCCACTTCGGCCCGCTTGGTACCGTACCAGGACCCGATCACCACGCGGCCGCTGAAGCCGGTTGCCTGAATGGCCAGCGTCAAAGTGCCGGGCTGGCCGCTCAATTCGTAGGTCAGGTCACAGTTACGGAGCTCGCCGGCATCGTCAGGGTCCAGGCTGTGCTGAGCCCCCCATTCCAACGAAAGCCGGCGGCGGAATTCGATCGGATCGCAGGTCACCAATTCGGCCAGCGGAAAGCGTCGCAACAGCGCCACCGTGAGCAAGCCGACGGTGCCCTGTCCGTAGACAGCCACGCGTTCTCCAATCATGGGGCGTCCATCCTGGAGCAGATTGACGGCGGTCTCGAGATTGGGCAGAAAAACGCCGCTCTCGGGCTCCACGTCGTCAGGCAGCAAGAGCAAATCCTTGGGGCTGGCCAAGAAATGGCTTTCGTGCGGATGGAAAGCGAATACTCGCTTGCCTTTCCAGGTTGAGGATACCCCCGATCCGGTTTCCAGCACGCGGCCCACCATAGAGTAGCCAAACTTGGTCGGGAAGCCGAAAATAGCGTCCATTTCCGAGCCCATTTCCTCGTTCATCTGACCTCGGTAGACGAGTAGCTCGGTGCCGGCGCTGATGGCCGACATCTCCGCCTGGACCAGCACCTGTCCGGCGCCCGGACTGACCAGCGTGTCCCTGTGAATCTCAATGGTGCGAGGCGACGCAAAAACCACGGATTGGCGAGTCAGGGTGGACACGACCGGATCTTATGCGAAAGCCCGTCCCCAGTCCTGCTCTCTTGAACTCGGTACCAACTTTTCCAAAGCCACCGCACGGAGCGGCGCGTTGAGCTGTGTTAGAAAGTAGAAAGAGGATTCGCGCAACAGGCGATTGGCGGGATGTTGTAGCTGATTTGCCTGCCCCCCGCAGCTAATCACCGCGGCCTGGGCCGCTTGAAGAGCCAGCAGATTCGCGCTGGCGCGGATTTCCAGCGCTTCAGCCGGATCATCTACCCAGGCCAGAGCGCGCTGGCGCAGTTCGGCCCCTCGCTCCTCCAGGCAACGGCGGATCCGCTCGTCGGCCACAAAGGTGGCGGCCTCGCGCACCAGACCCAGAGGCAGAGCCGTATAGCCCAACTGGGAGCGAAAATCCCGGCGCGCCATTTCTTCCAATGTCTGAGTCAGTACCAGCGCGGCCTTTGGCACCACCAGCTCGTGCAAGCGCAGCGAGACGGTGGCCGAAGCCTGGATAGCCGAAAGCTGCGGGCACTCCCGCATCTCGATACTCGGCTGGGCCAGCGGAACCAGGGCATAGATATCCTGTCCGCGCTCGTCGCGACCGGCCAGCACCACCTCGTCCAGCAAGCCCCAGCCGCTGAACCAGGGCGCTTCGCCGCGGAAAATCCAGCCATCCGCGGTGGTTTCCACGGTCACCGGCGACTGGGGACGGCGCAGGTGGGCAAAGGCCACCCCGCACAGGCGCTCACCGGTCAGGTAGGCTTCCTGAAGCAAATCGGGATTGCCCCGCAGGAGAAAACCCAGGCCTCCCTGATGCTGGGCCTGCACGAAGTGAGTGGAACCACAGGCCGCCGCCAGGCTCTCATGGACTTCCCAGACCAGTTCCGGTGCAGCCGCCAAACCACCGCGTTCCAAAGGAACAGCCAGGCGGTAGAGGCCGGCTCGACCCAATTCGCGCAGGTGCCACAACGGCAAACGACCGCTGCGGTCGGTCTCCGCGGCGGCCGTTCGGAACTGCTCGAGCAATGGCTGCAAAGACTCCAGCACGCCGTCGAGGGTGAGCACTTAAACCATGAGCAGGGTGGGAGGATTGGCCGGCGGGTTCTCTGGAGGCTTCGGCTTGGCCGGATGTACCTCGGGCTTGTCGCGCTTAATCAGGTTATGCGCGGCGAAGTTGTTGGGGCAGAAAATCGGCACCACCGCGGCCGGGTCGGGCGAACCGTCGGGCTGGGTTTTGGGAATCTGCTGCTCCTCCGGCACCTGCTTGTTGACGCCGTCGATCAGATTCGAGAGACACGAGTTGTTGATGGCGTCATACATTGAGTTCTGATGATCTTTGACGGCTTCGGCCACGCGGTCGTTGAGCAAGGCCACTTGCTGATCGTGGTTGAGCAACAGGCGGTAGACCTGCAAGGGGTAATGATCGTTGACGTTGGCCTTCTCGAGGGCATCGGTCCAGGTGCCTAACTGGTGGATGGTCGGGTTCTTGGCGTTGGGATCATAGCCCTCGCCCTGATGGAAATGCTGCTCGACCGAAATAGCCAGGCCCGAGTCGGTCTGCCCCTGGCTGTTGGTGACCGGCGAGTCAGCTTCGAATTCAAATTTGAGCAGCGCATGACCGGGGGCGTTCATCGGCTGATCGGTGAACGGCTTGATGCACAGGAAAACGTCCTTGACTTTATTGGGATTGAAGAACGCGTCGGAGAAAACGCCTTTTTCAATACACTCCCCATTAGGCTGGTTCTCGATGTCCCAGCGCACGCCGTCCAGGTGGGTCAGCCCGTCGGGCGTCGTTCCCAAATCGGTGGCGGCCTGCTGTAAAGCCGACCAGGGCTGCTGAGCGGG
This sequence comes from Vulcanimicrobiota bacterium, assembly GCA_019637395.1. Classification (GTDB taxonomy): domain Bacteria; phylum Vulcanimicrobiota; class Xenobia; order Xenobiales; family JADMJV01; genus JADMJV01. The sequence continues at coordinate 2,397 of JAHBVR010000033.1, read as the reverse complement.
GGGGGCGGGCTGGGCCGGAGGATTGGCCGGGGGCTGGTTGGGGCGGCTGCGAGTTCTCTGTGTAATCATCATAATGCGGTCATCTTAACCGCGGCGCTCGGCTCAATTGTTTACCGGGTTGTGTCCTTTAGGACAACCAGGCCTGGCGCAAGGCTACGGCCTGAGGAGAAGCCCCCGGTGCCTCTTCTAGAAAGGCTTGCCTGGCCGGCCTCGCTGAAACCTCCACTTCCCGCTTTTCCAGCTCTCCGGTAAACGGATCAGGGGCCTGTACTTCCAGCTTTAGAGAAGTGGAGGCGGCCTCGATGAGCCGAGCGGGCTGGCCCACGTAGGCGCCCAGGCCTGCGGCGGCACCACTGCCACCGGCGCTGACGGCTGAAAGTTTGAGAGCCCCCTGGTTATCCTGCGCCAGCGTCACGCCGAAGGCGGGCAAAGCCAGACTGCCGGCCGCCGGTGCCAGAGCGCCGCCAGGGCCGCATTTCACCTCAGCCCGAGCGTCGCTGGTCAGCAACTGGCCGCCGCTCAATTGCAACTCTCCGGCCGAGAAGCGATCGCCACGCTCCTGCCAGCGCATCCCCGCCTGAGCCAGAATGCCATCGAAGTCAAAAGGCTTGTGGTCGTAGAGATAATCTTGGAAAAACGCGGCCACCCGCTGGCTGCCGGCGGCCGTCCGTAGCGCCAGACGCTCCACGTCCTGCACACTCCAAAAATGATCGCGGCCGCCAAACTCGTCCTTCATGCAGCGGAGGACGTCAAACATCCCTTTCTCTCCGCCGGTGGCGGCTTTGATCTCCAGGTCCAGCAAGGCGCAGGTCACCGCGCCTTTGTTGTAAAACCCGCTGTTGCCGAGGTGAGCGTCCAGACTGTTTTCACGAGCATTGCTGGGGTCTTGAGCGTAGGCAGCCTGGTAACCGCGGAACTGATCCTGGAGCATCTTGATATACTGGGCCTCGCTCATCTGGCCGCTCTTGCGCTGCAATTCCATGGCCGCCCACTCGACGCCGCCCTCGCTCAGCCAGAGGCCATCGCTGCAATGAACGTGGGAGAGATCGGCCGAATCGATGCCCTCGTGGCGCACGAACTTGGCCAGCAACTTGTGCATCAACTCGTGGGCCATGATATGGCGTTCGTGAGCCCGCCCGTCGCCGTCAAAGCGCCGCTCGATGCCGGCCTGAGCGGCTTTATGCAGCAACAGTTCGTGACCATGGTAATGCTCATAGCCGCCGGCGTTCGGACCCTGGCCGTGCAAGTAATGCTTGGTCACCACATACTTGTCGTCCTGGCCGGCCAGCCGGGCGGGCAACGGGCCAGCGTCCTCGCGGCGCTGGCGCGGAAACTCTCCAAACTCCTTGGTGAAAGTGGCGTAAAGTTGCTGCAAATCTTCAAGACTCTGCTCCGGAGTGGCACCATTGACTTTCAGGTCTTTCCAGGGCGGAGTGCCGTTCTGATTGATCTGCAACAAGGTCCCACCCTGGCGCGCGCTCACCTGCTGGAATTTCCCCGCCAGCACGTTGCTGTCGGCAATGTCGTCGTAACTCGACGCGTAAAACAGTTCGGGGTGGCCGGGTACGCTCTCCAGCGTCGAGCTGGTTTTCCACTCGGCCGATGGGTAGCCGCGCAGCTCGACCAGGCCGGGTTCATGTTGTCGTCCCTGCACGAACATGAGCGCGGAAGGACCGTTCACATAGCTGATTTTGTCAGACAGATAGCTGCGCACGTGGGAAAACTCATCGGCTTTGACCCGGTAGCGCACGATGATGGGCCCGCACGATTCGGCCTCGACGCGCCAGTGACCGGCTTCGGTCTTCTTGAGTTCCACCGCCTGGCCGGCTCCATCGCAGGCACTCAGACTGTTGAGACGGGCGGGTTGATTAAGGCTGTTGGTAGGGGATCCTGGCGAAAGCTGCGGCATCACCAGATCCAGAGGCTCGTTACCCTGGCGCTCGACCTGCATCTCCACGCCAATCTGGCGGTTCTTGGTATCGCTGAGGTCGAGGCGGTAGCGAATCCCGGCGCTGATTTGGTCCATGGTCTCAGGGTAGAACGGGCGGGTGAAGAAAATCTGAAATCCTCGGCAGGAAGCCGTCAGGTCGATGTACTGAAAGCCTTCTCGCACCAGGCCCCTTTCCCAATGGGGAGACCGCCTTAAGCCACTGCAGCGAAGCCTGGGGAAACCGGCTTTGCACGGCCGGCGGACGGCCCAGGTGGATGTTCGTGCCTTTGACTGTTTTGACGCCGCCCACTTTTTTCCGCACCTTGAGCCTTCCAACCGGTCCGAGCCTATGCCTGCTTCGGCGGCAGTCCCGCTTACCTGTCCGATAACGTCGAGCGTCTTCTGGACGGACCTGGAACCCTCCAAAGGGGTTCTCTCCCGCACACCAGGGGTGATGAACAAGCATC
>JAHBVR010000032.1 GCA_019637395.1 Vulcanimicrobiota bacterium | reverse complement strand
TAAAGGGCGCTAAAAACGTGGTAGTCATGTTTGTCCTGGCCCTCATCGCCGTGGCTTTTCCCGACATTGCCTGACCGCCTGGAAGAAGCCTCCCCGCTAAACGTGGCAAGTTCTGACCTGTCGAGGTGAGAAGGTTTTCCTCGCGGTGAGGCTTGCTGCAAAATCCTGTAGTGTATTTCCTTAAATGCACTACAGGTTGTGTCGGGCGTGCTGGGTTGTGTTTGTCCTGGACCCTTATCGCAGGGGGCTACCCGGCATCGCCTGACCACCTGGAAAAAGTCTCCCGCTAAACGTGGCCGTTTCGACCTGGTCTTGCAGGATTAAGTAATGTATTTCATAAAATGCACTACAAAATTGCGGAGTGAAAAATCCTTCCGAGGATAGGAGTGAGGCTATGTTCTTGAGGAAGCGCGGACGTCGGGTGCTGTTGTTGCATTCCTACCGGGATGGCCAGGGCCGGGTATGCCAGGCTCGGCTGGGCGATTTTTCCGAGGTGGAAGAGGCGCGGAGCTGTCTGAGCAATCCTGTCTGGCGGGAGGATTTCGCTCGCCGATTTCCTCGCGTGAAAGTCGATTGGGCGCGGGTGCTGCGGCAGGCCGAGGAGACTCCCGAAAACCCGCCCAGGCGCTCCCATTCCCGCTCGCACTCCCGCTCCCGCTCCCGCTCTCTGGAGTTGCGGCTGGACGAGGCTCTGAGCACCTTTCTGCGCTTGTGGGCTCAGGTCGAGGATGCGCATCTCACGCAAAAGATTGCTGATGTCCTTCGCGATCGGCTGCGCCTGGCCGAACTGGACCCGACCGATTTGGAAGCGCTGGAATGGAGAACCAGGGCCCGATTGGAGCCGCGCCGCAGCGACTTTCGCGACGGAACGGCGGATGTCTATCTCGAGACGCTCTCTCGTCGAGCCGAACAGTTGAAGGCACAGGGACGCTTGCAGGAAGCCTGCCAGGTGTTGGAGGAGGTCGCCCAAAGTAAGCCCACCGCTGAGCACCAGGCCGACTACGCCGCCGCTCTGCAGGTTTTGGGGCGTACCGAAGAAGCCATTGCCCAATACGAACGTATGCCTCGTAGCAGCGCTGTACGCTACTACAACCTCGCCTCGATTTACTGTCGGAACGGTCAAATGGACCAGGCGCTGGGGCAGCTGATGAGCGCCATGCTGCGGGATTCCCAGGTGGCGAGAGCGGTCAAGAGTATGCGCGCGGGCCAAACGCCGCTGCGCGGTCAGGAATATTGGCAGAAATTCGGAGATCTCTGGGATCCGGTCGGGCGCTGGTTTTTGCTTGGCACCTATTCTCAGCCGCTGGTGCGCTCCCGTTTGACCAGGGCGGCGGAAAATCGCCAAAAACCCCGCGAACTCGTGAAAGGTAAGGCGCGTGAGTTGCTACTGCAGCGTGTGCTGCACTGGGACCCGCCCAGGCGTCAGGCGGTGGCGCGGCGCAAGCGGTCCAGCACCGCTTCCCATTCAGGACTTTGAGGGGGGCGTTCCACCAGGATGACTTCTAGCCCGGCTGCATCTAACTCGCGCAGAGCGGCGTAAAGCCGCGCGCCGTAGTCTTCGACTGAAGATGGCATGAGGACCTCGAAAGTGGCCCCGCGCCCGGAAAAACCCAGCCAGCCCCAGCGTCCCGTGGGAATCTGGCCGTCGTCCCAACGAGTCAGGGTGCGCGGAGCATAGTGACGCTCCAGGGCCCCGGGTACCCGCGGAGCGTCTGCACTGGAAAGCGCTAACGGGCCCGTCACCTCTTCAAGCAGGGCCCGAGAAAGCTGGCCGGGCCGCAGCAAGCGAGGCTGGGGTCCGGTCAAATCGATGATAGACGACTCCAGTCCGACCGGACAGGGCCCGCCGTCCAGCACGGGCAGACCGGGGAATTCAGCTAGCACGTGCTCGGCGCGAGTAGGACTGGTGTGGCCAAAGCGATTGGCTGAAGGCGCCACCACCGGTTCGCCCAATGCCAGCAGAGTTTCCAGGGTGAGAGGGTGGCGCGGCACACGGAGAGCCACACTGTCCTGCCCGCCGGTGATCAAAGGACTGACGCGCGCCAGACGGGGCACAACCATAGTCAGGGGCCCCGGCCAAAAGCGCTCCGCCAACCGCCCGAACAGTGGCGGTAACACGCCCCAATGAGCAGCCCAGGCGGTATCACCCAGGTGCACGATTAAGGGGTGATCGGCGGGCCGGCCCTTCAAAGCGAAAACCTGGCGAATAGCCTCTTCCCGGGTGGCCTCGGCGGCCAATCCATAGACGGTCTCGGTGGGGATGGCTACCAGTTGGCCCCGGCGTAGCAGGTCGGCAGCCTGGGCCGGGGTCACGAAACCGAGTTCAGCTGCTCCGAAACGAAGCCATTGAGCAGCAAGCGGGCACTCTGGCGATGAGGATCGCCGGCCAGCGCCTGCTTTTCATCCACGGGCTGACTGTTGAGCAAGGTGGTGAAGCGTTCGTCGCCTTTGAGATCCGCGCGCGCTTTGTCGATGATTTCGTTGGCGATAACCGCGTAGCCGACATCGCTGGGATGGATGCCGTCGAAGCTGAACATCCCCTGGTAGCCGCGCTGATCCTGAGAGCCGGTAAAGATATTGGTGACGGTCACCGGCCCGCCTTCCCCGCGCAGGGGGATTCCCTCCCGAGCGGCTCGATTCAAGGTGGCGTTGACATCGACCAGGTGAACCCGCTCGTTTTTGTCTTCCAGGTCCTTGAGCAAAGCATTGTACTCATTGACCCGGGTTTGAATGGTGGAGGTTTCCTCGGGATCGAGCGCTTCTTTCTCGGTGAAAACTCCGCCTCCGCCACGGGTCATGGAGAGCAGTGCGTCATCCAGGTCTTTTTCCGTCTTGACCTTGTAGTAGTGGGTCAACTTCTTGAGAACCTGGGCCAAGCCCACGCGCGTGCCGTCCGGGAAGTAGACGCGCCCATCTTTGCCTTGGCCGGCAATTTTGGTCGGCAGCTTCCAGTTGGAAATCTTGTCGGTCACGTCGGCGCCGCCCGGCAACACCATGCGGAAGGGGAGGGGGCCGACTTTCTCGCCCAGCTTGAAAAGATGGGGAATGACCGTCACGTCGGGAATGTTCATCAGCATGATTTCCGCCTCGGTCTCGTTGAGCAGGCGGGTGACGGTGCCGTTCGGACCGGCCATGGTGGATACGAAGCCGGGGATGACCTCAGGGGTGTCCACTTCCTTCGGCTTGCTCCAGGGCCACCGCTTTTTTTCCATCTTCCAGGGACGGTCTTCCATGGGAGTCAGGGAGAGGTCGTTGACCTCGCCGGAAAGAGCGCCCGCCAGAGCATCGTTGTTGCCGGCCCAGAGCATGACCATATCGGGCTTCTGGGCGATGGCCGAGTCGATCTGGGAAACCCCGTGCCGGGCCGAGCGGCCGCCCTGGGTGATCTGGCGAATGAAGGGCACTTCGGCCAGCATGGCGCCCTTGCCTTCGATGCCCATCACAACCTCGCGCGCATAGTCCTTGACGTTACGAATGGTGTTCAGGTGGCGCGCTTCCAGGCCGGGGATGGCGAAGTTTTGCACTTCTCCCTTCTGCTGGCGCTGGCCCATGCCTCCGGCGTGGTAGATGCCCGTGTAGAGCCATTCGGGGGGATTGATGCCGAGCGCGGTGGCGGCCATGGGGGCGGTGTGGGCCAGCCCGACCAGGGCATAGCGCCAGGCCGTTTTCATTAGCGAGCTGTCGGGACTCATGAAAAGTTTGGGGGGAATGCCGTTTTCGCTGAGCAGCGGCTGCTTGAACTGCATGCCTCCCTGACGCGCGATCAAAGCGGGATAGGAATGCTCCTGGCGGCTGCCCACCAGATTGCAATCTTGCATGCCGGCGGTAAGACTGTCGCCGATGGCCACCAACTTGGGGGCCCTCCGCGGTGGCGTGGCCGGCGAATGCGAGGAAACTTTCATAGAAACAGTCTAGGCACTACCCCGGCCAAGCATGTTACAAAAAGGTGACATGGTCAGAGAACTCGCCTGAATGGACGGAATCCGCCCGCAGAAGCAGAGCTGGTTGCAGTCCGGCCCGCCTAAACTCAAGCGGGAGCCTTCTCCCTACAGCGGAGCGGCCGACTATTTTCGAGAAATGGCCCGCCAGAAACTGGAAGCCACGGTGGCCAATCCTGGCCCCGACTTGATTGAATTCACGGCTCTACAACTGGTGGAGCACAAGTACCTGGAACAGGGCAGCGGCGAAGTCGCCCCGGCTCCGGCCGCCGGCCAGCCGAAATTCGGAATGCTCGGCAACCCCGCCTATATGGGCGCTTTGGCCAGCTCGCAGTTGGCCTGCATGCCGGCGCTGGCACCGGTCCTGATCGATGTGCTCGGGGACCTGGATCCTCAAAAGATCTTCGGCACAGCCAACTTTAATGGCGAAAATAAGTGGATTATCGCCGGTGGTAGTCTGGCCGATCAGATCAAGGTCAGTCAGGCGGTAGGAGCCCAGGGTCAGGTTCTGGGGATTCCCCTGACCGGCGTGATCGACCCCGGGGAACAAGGCCGGTTGGCCAAGGCCCTACAGCCCATTTGGGATCAGATGGGTCCCGAGCGAGTCAAGAAAATCCTCAAAAACCTGCATATCCAGACCTTGCTGGGCGAAATGCAGAACGGCTCCGCCGCCGGCATGGCCGGGCTGGGAGGCAACGGCCAGGTGGCCATTTCCCGCGATGCCCTGCTCGACCACGAGAAGGCCAAAGACTACCTGGGCCACGAGATCGGCCACCTGGTGGATGAAGAAATGGGAGCGAAGTTCGGACTGACTCGCCTCAGCGACGCGCCCGGCAGTCCCTTTGGCCAGGGCCTCGAGGCCGGCGACTTCCGCAGCGACTATGCGCGCCGCAACCGCATGGAGGATTTCGCCGAAGCCCACGCCGATCTGATGCTCAACTGGCGCCAGTATAAGCAATTTCCCGAGCTGGGTTTGTTGGCTCGCGGCAAGTACGGCGAGAAACTGACTTTCATCGCTCAGCAGTGCTACGATTGGTATCTGGCGCCGGCCCGACCTCATCTGCAGGAAATGGCCGAAGCGGTGCGCTCCGGCCAGTCACCTCTGGGGTATCGCAACGCCGATGGCGAACTTGTGGATGCCGATCGTCACTTGCAGCGCATTCTGCGCAGCCTGATGGAGCATACCGGCACCGGGGGCAAACTGGATGAGGAGCAATTCTTCAACGTCAGCAAGCCCGAGCAGAGCCGCCGCCTGTGGGTGCTGAACGCGCTGCGCGAAGAGAGCAACCAGCCCGCTGAAGCGATCTCCGTGCAGACGGTGACCGGCGATCTGGCCCGAGCCTCCAGTCTGGAACCCGGGGATCCGGAGCGGGCCCGACTGGGAACGGGAGTGCTACAGGCTTTGGAATTGGGCGGTCCCTATTTTTACGATCAGTGTCGCCGCCATCTGGGTGATTCACCCGCATTGCAACAACAATTGAGCTCGATGATGATCGTCGCCGGGCCGACCTGGCAGGCCGGCACTTTCTAAAATGATGCAGCCGTTTCAGCCGCTCGGTCCGCGCCAACCCTGGGTGGATTCGGCCGGGCTGCTGAAGCGCAACCAGTTAGGCGTTACTCCCGAAGAAGCACCGCCCGCTCCCCAAGATTCTGTTTCGCTCTCCAAGAAGGACAAAGAACGCGAAGAACGCGAGCGCAATCAGAAGACCTACCGGCGCCCCACCTACCCCATGCCGCCTGTGGCCCCTCCTCGCCAGGCCGCCGGCGGTGGCTTCATTCTAAAGAGTGCGCCCCAGCCCAAGGCCGAGAAGCCTATGAAAGAAGAGGACCTGTCCGGCTATGGGCGCTGGAGCGGGCCCCCCATGGAGCTGGAGCCCTGGCCCGATCTGGAAGTCGACCCGGATTGGAGCTGCCCCGACTGGATCGAGCCGCTGCTGGCCGACCCTCCCGAACGGGCCGGCCGGAGCCGGCTGGCCTGGTTGCTCTGCCGTTTTGGTCGGGGAATCGCGCAGCGCTGCATCGACTTCGGATTGACCGTGCATCTGGGCGCCGAGTTTGCTCGTCACGACTTGCAGGTGACGGTGCTGGCCGGCGCGGCCCCCGCGCAAATTTACGAAGCCTTCGCGCGCACCTATGATCTGGCTCTGGGAGATGGCGTCTGCGCCAGCCTCAGCTCTCTGGCCGTGCTTTCCAACTACCATCAGTGTCGCGGTCAGGACCCGCGCTGGACGGGGCCGGATCACTTCTTCGCCGAGCAACTGGCCGTCTTCCTCAGCGGTGGCGCGCCCGCCTCGGTAGCCATGGGCGGCTATGTCGACTACCTGATAAAACAGAGCCATGGTTGACAGTGATGCGCCTTTTGCCTATACTCCGCAAATACTACCGACCCCCCGCCTGGCGGGAGGCAGCAACGAGGAACCTTTTCGATGGCGAAAGTCAGCAAAGTCGTAAATAATAACCGCCGCAGAGAGATGGCGCTGCGCCACAAAGCCAAGCGCGAAGAGCTTCGCAAGAAAGCCATCGATCCCAATGTCAGCCCGGAAGATCAGGAAGCTGCCCGTATCAAGCTTCAGGCCATGCCGCGCAACGGTTCGTTCACCCGCGTGGTCAACCGCTGTCAGATCTCGGGTCGTCCCAAGGCTGTCTACCGGAAGTTCATGCTTTCGCGTATTGTGCTCCGCGAGATGGCTCACCAGGGCTTGATTCCGGGAATGAAAAAGGCCAGCTGGTAGTCCCAGTCAGGTCTGCTCGAACGAAACCACCACCCGGTGGTTTTGTTGCTTTGTGAGGGAATTTTGTATCAGAACTTGATTCGCCAATCCCTGCAGGAAGGCATCGAGTTGCGTCAACAGATGCTGGAGCTGGCCGAGCAGATTGAAGCTGGCGGAAAATTACTCATCCAATCTCTGGCCGCTGGCGGGCGGATTTTTTTCTGCGGTAACGGCGGCAGCGCCGCCGACTGCCAGCACCTCGCCGCGGAACTGGTGGGTCGTTTCGAAATGGACAATCAGCTCAACGCTCTGGCCCTGACCACCGATTCCTCGATCCTCACCGCCGTGGCCAATGATTTCGGCTACGATCAGATTTATGTGCGCCAACTGCGTGCTCTGGCCCGTCCCGGTGATTGCCTGGTGGCCATCAGCACCTCGGGCAACTCGCTCAACATTGTCAGAGCAGTGGAGGCTGCCCGGGAAATGAAGTTGGTCAGCCTCGGCCTGACCGGGCGCCAGGGAGGACAGTTGGCGGCTCTGTGTGCGCATACGCTGGTCGTGCCCAGTGCGCGCACCTGCCGTATCCAGGAAGTCCACCTCTCGGTCGGCCACATCTGGTGCGAAATGATCGAGGAAGCCCGTCGTGCTGGGCAGCTCCCCTGAAGCCCTGCGGGTTGGACTCTTTTCCAACATTTATCGCCCGATCATTAGCGGCGTAGTAAATTCCATTGATCTGTTGCGCAAAGAGCTGCTCAATCAGGGGCATTGCCCTTTTGTGTTCGCTCCTCGCGTGCCCGGCTATCGCGACGCTCACTCGGGGGTGTGGCGCTTTCCTTCGGTGCAGTTAAGCCGGCGCGTCAACTATCCCCTGGCCATTCCCTGCTGGCCGCCAACTCACTACGCTATTTCCCAAAGTCGCTTGAACGTAGTCCATACTCATCACCCCTTCTGGCTTGGAGAAGTTGGCTGGATGTGGGCTAAAATACGAAAAATACCGTTGGTTTATACTTTTCATACGCAGTATGAGCAGTATTGTCACTACATCAAATTGCCCCAGGCGCCGTTACGGGCGGCCACGCGCTGGGCTGTGCAAAGCTTCGCGCGGCGCTGCGACCTGATTATTGCTCCCAGTTCGGCCATTCGCGAAGTGATGCAGGATATGGGCATCGCTACCTGGACCGAGACTCTTCCCAATGCCATCGACCTGGAGCGCTTCCAGGGACGTCGGGATCGGCGGGCCCTGCGCCAGCAGTTGGGCTGGCCTCAGGAGGCGCCCATCGCAATTTTTGCCGGCCGGTTGGGACGAGAAAAGAATCTACCCTTTCTGTTGCAGGCCTTTACGCGAGTGCCGGGCGCCTGTCTGGCCATCGTGGGGGACGGACCGGATCTGCCGGCTTTGCGCCAGCAGGCCCAGGAACTCGGAGTTACCGAGCGGATTCTCTTCACCGGTGGGGCCAGCTATCCGGAGATGCCCGACTACTATGCAGCCGCTGACTTCTTCTGCATCAGTTCTACCACTGAGGTCAAACCCCTGGTCGTGCTCGAGGCACTGGCTTCGCGGCTGCCGGTGGTGGCGGTCTCGGCCTGTGGCACGGCCGACACGGTCAATCACGGCTACGACGGGTTACTCACTTCGGAAAAGCTGGACGACTTTGCCGGGGCCTGCTCGCGCCTGTGCGATGACCGCAAACTTCGCATGGATATGTCTGAAGAGGCGGGCCGGTCCGCGGAGAACTACTCGATCGAGCGTTACGCCGGGCGCCTGGTGGAACTCTACCGAGAGGCCAGGCGGCGCCTCAATGCTTCTGGAGTTGCATGATCAGGATGAAGATGAGAATGGCGGTCACCACCGCGAAGAAGATTTTCCAGAAGCTATAGGGGGCTTCGCCGGACACCTTGCCGGTTTCGCCGTTGACCAGAAAGCGATAGACTTTGTCGTTATAGCGATAGGCGGCCACGTAGATGGGCAAAAGGCAGTGCTTCCAGGTGACCGAGGAGAGGCGCATGGAGATGCGCAAATTACGGTGGGTGTCGCCGGGCACCTGACTGGAGCAGGCCGCGTACTCGTGCTGCTCAAAGCGCTGCTGCCCTTTGTCCCAGGCCTCTTTGGGCCCGACCGCGTATTCTTCGGCGCCCCAACCCGATAGGTAGCTCGACTGATAGCCTACCAGATTTTGAGTGGTGTGAAAGGGCTCCAATACTCGCACCAGGGTTTCGGACAGACCCTTGGAGGCGCAGATCAGGAGATCATCGTAGCTGCCTCGGTGATGTCCCGAGGAGGGTTCCCAGCGAGTATGCTGCACCTGGCGCGTCTCGCGCTTGCCCTCGGAATTGGTGTATTCCTCGGTCACATAGTAGTGATAGCCGCTTTCGGCGTTCCAGCGCGTGTCGGCCTGGGCGTCGAAGGTCCAGAAGGGGGCGTAGACCCCGCCTATTTCGTGGACGCGGGCCATGCGTTTGAGATTGTTGGGCCGGAACCACAGCGAACCGACCCACTCACTGAACTTAGAGCTGGCCTGCTCCTTGGTCACCTTGAATGGAATCAGACTCTCCGGGCGAATCAACTGGGCGTTGGCGGGGCGCTCGATGACCGTGTCCGAGCCGCAAAAACAACATTTGCCCGAGGTCACCTTGTCCGGATAATTGATGGCGGCGCCGCATTGCTTGCACTGCAGGGCCTGGGTAGGCAGGCCGTAACCTTTGGCTGCCTCAGAGTTGAGCAGTTCCGCGAGAGCTCGTTCGACCACGCTGGGCGGCGGCTCGCCGCCTTTTTGCAGCTTGTCGAGTTCAATCTCGGCGTCGCAATACTCGCAGCGCAACTTCTGCAAATCGGCGGCGAAGATCAACGTGGCCCCACACCCGGGGCAATCGCAACGTTTACTGGCGGCCTCAGTCTGCATTTTCACCCTCCCAGGATTTCATAAAAATCGTTTCTCACTCGACTCGGTTGTCCCTGGGCAGGAAAGTGTTCAGGTGGCCCTAAACACGGTTTGGCCAAGTGTTCAAAATTTGGTTACATTTCCCTGGACGTGCCGTGTTTAGGTGTGAGGGTGAACCTGATCTTGCCGCAACAACGCTCGCGAATTCGCGAAGACATCACTCAGGCCGTGGGAGATGTGCCGATTGTACGCCTGCGCAGGGTCGCATCCGTCTGCGAAAGCAGCCAATGCTATCTGAAGTTGGAAAGCTGCAATCCGGGCGGCTCGATTAAAGAGAAAAACGCCACCGTGCTGGTCAACCAGGCGGAAGAAGCCGGTTTGCTGGGTCCCGGTGGCACGATTATCGAATCCAGCTCAGGAAACTTTGGAGTAGGACTGGCCATTGTGGGGGCCGCTCGGGGTTATCGTGTCATCATCGTGGTCGACGCCAAGACGACCCAGGCTTTTCGCCGCATGCTCAAGGCCTACGGGGCGGAGCTGGCCGAAGTGAGTGAGGTGGATGCCTCCGGTTCGATGCAGAAGGCCCGCATTTCGCTGGCCACCCGCCTGGCCGAAACCATTCCCGGCGGGTGGTATCCATGCCAGCACTACAATCCCAATAATCCGGATGCGCACGCCTTGTTTACCGCCCGTGAAGTGGAGGAGGCTTTCGGCGAGGAGCTGGACGCCCTGGTGGTGGGAATTTCCACCGGCGGCCAGATGTCCGGCCTGGCGCGTTATCTTAAGCCGCGCTACCCCAAACTGCAACTGGTCGGTGTCGACGTGCAGGGGTCGGTCATCTTCGACCCGGCCCCGGCGCCCTACAAGATGACCGGGATCGGGCTCTCGTTCAGGCCCCCCAACCTGGATTATAAGGCCATCGACAAAGCCTATGTGGTGCCGGAAAACCTCGCCTATTCGATGTGCCACGCGCTGGCCCAGCGCGAAGGATTGCTGTTGGGCTCGTCCACCGGCGCCATCGTGGCCGCCGGATTGCACCTGGCCCAGCAGCTGCCGCCGGGCAGCCGTATCGCCATGATCAATCCCGACCGCGGCGATCGCTATCTGGAGACGATTTACGACCTGGACTGGCTGAAGGACAACGGCTTTACCCTCATTCCGGCCGAGCACATGGACGTGGCTATCGAGCAGCTCTGTATCTGTGACTCCCCAGGCTAGCTCGGAACCCGGGCTGGGCCAACTTGCCCGGCAACTCGTGCCGCTCTCTCTTTCGGACGCGGCCATGGCTGTGGCCGATCCGTTGCTGGCCGTAACGCTGACCAGGATGCCCGGGCCCGAGGTGCAGTTGGCCGCTCTCGGGGTGGTCAAGGCTCTGGCTAATTTTCTAGAGAGTCCGATCATCATGGTGTTGCACGCCTCCACCGCTCTCTCCGGCTGGGCGCCCTCGCGCCGCGCTCTGGCGCGTTTTGTGCTGCTGTTGTCGAGCCTCCTGACGGCGCTGTTTCTGCTCCTGAGTCTACCCGCCGTGCATGCCTGGCTGACCGACGCGATCTTCAGTCTGGTGGCGCCGGTGGCCGCCGCCACGCGTCTTCCGCTATTGCTGATGTGCCTTTGGCCCGCCGTCATCGCCTGGCGGCGCATTCATCAGGGGCAGCTGATCTTGCAGGGGCGCGGCAAGTTCATGGGCCTGGCTTCTATTTTTCGGGTGGCCGCCTTTGCCCTGACTTTGCTGCTCGGCTCGCGACTGGGTCTGGCGGGCGCCAGTTTGGGGGCCCTGGCATTGATGGGCGGCCTGTGGGTGGAGGCCTGGCTGGTCGTCTATTGGACTCGCCAGCAGCCGTTGCCTGATCAAGAGCCGGCAGCTCCTCTGCCTACCGACCTTCCAGGAGTGAGCGCCTACTACGCGCCCCTGGCCTTGACCATGCTGTTGATGTGGGGTGGACGCGCCGCTCTGGTGGCCGTGCTGGCCCGCGCTCAGGATTCGGAGCTGGCCCTGGCCGCCTGGTCGGCCTCCTGGGGGTTCGTGATTCTGATTGCTAACCTGAGCCGCATGGTGCAACAATTGGTTATCAAATACGCCCGCCAGGTTCCGGCAGCGCGTCTGGCCGCCCTCGGCCTGCTGGCCGGCGGATCCTGCTCGCTGTTACTGACGCTGCTGGGGCACAGCGGAGCCGGCCGGCAACTACTGGCGCTCCTGATCGGCGGTGACCCCAGACTTCTGGCCGCCGCCCAGACGGTGGTGGGTTACAGCCTGCTGGTTCCTCTGCTGGTGGCCGGCCAGAATGTGCTGCAGGGTTTCTGTATCGTGTCCGGACGTAATACCCGGGTCAACGGCGCGGGCCTGGCCGGAGTGGGCCTGACCTTGCTGGCGGCTGGCTGGGGCGTTCAACAAGGCTGGCCCGGAGCCAGCGTGGGGGCCGGTGCCGTGGCCCTGGGATTGCTGGCCGAGGTGACTTTGCTGAGCGCTTTCAGGCCCTGGCGCCAATGAAGCCTCCCACGATCGATGAAGTCATCGGCAATACACCCCTGGTGCGCTTACGCCACCTGGACGCGGGCCTGGCCTGGCCGGTCTGGATCAAGTGCGAACATCTCAACCCCGGCGGCAGCCTTAAAGACCGCCTGGCCGCCGCTATCATCAACACCGCCGAAAGGGAAGGGACAATCAAGCCGGGCCAGACCCTGATCGAAGCCACCGCCGGCAACACCGGCATGGGATTGGCTCTGGTGGGGCTGGCGCGCGGCTACCGGGTGGTCTGCGTGATGCCGGAGAAAATGAGCCAGGACAAGCGGGATGCCCTGGCCATGCTGGGGGCGGAAGTGATCATCACGCCCAACGCTCCGCCTGATTCACCGGATAACTTTCGTCAGGTGGCCGCCCGCCTGGCTCGCGAAAAGGGCTGGTTTCTCACCGAGCAGTTCGCCAATCCCGCCAATCCCCGCATTCACTATGAGACCACCGGGCCCGAGATCTGGAAACAGTCCCAGGGCCGGGTCATGGCCTTCGTGGCCGGCGCCGGGACCGGCGGCAGCTTGAGCGGCGCCGGGCGCTTTCTCAAAGAACAGAATCCCCGTCTGCAGGTGGTGCTGGCCGATCCGCTGGGCTCCCAGTTGGGAAGCTATGCTTTAACCGGAAAATACAGTGGCGACGGGCCCTATCAGGTAGAAGGCATCGGCGCCAGCCAGGCGCCGGAAAATCTGGAATTCCAGATAATCGACGCGGTCGAGACGGTGAGCGACGAGGAAAGTTTCCAGGTCACCCGCCAACTGATTCGAAGCGAAGGGCTTTGGGTAGGAGGCTCCTCGGGAACCGCGGTGGCCGCGGCTCTGCGCCGCGCGGCTCTGCCCGAGACCGGCGGGCCGGTGGTGGCGCTGGTCACGGATAGTTGGGACCGGTATTTTTCACGCCCATGGCTAAGGAGTATTTAGTGTCAGATCAGGGATGGTTGCCCGGGCAACGGGTGCGCAACGAAGGAGAGCCCGGCCTCGGGCTCGGCATTGTCAGTCAGCAAGGAAACTCCCGCACCGTGGCCGTCTACTTTCCGGCCGTGCAAGAAAACCGGGTCTACAGCTTATCTTCCGCTCCTCTGCGCCGCTTCCACCTGGCTCCCGGCCAGGTGGCCATGCTGGCCAAGGGCGGCAGTTTTCGGGTGGAAAAACTGTTTCTCAAGAATGGCCTGCTCCACTATACCGGAGGTGGTAAGACCATCTGCGAAACCGACCTGGCCGACCGCTGCACCTCCTCCGGTCCCAGTGAGCGCCTGGCCGAGGGCGAGCTTACCCACGTCAAAACTTTCGATTTACGCGTTCAGGGTTGGCAGCAGCGCGGCGACATCCTGAGCAAACGCTACCGGGGTCTGACCGGCGCCCGCGTGGCTTTGATGCCGCACCAGTTGGCCATCGCCTGCAAAGTGGCTGCCCGCGAACTTCCTCGTGTTCTCCTGGCCGACGAAGTGGGTCTGGGCAAAACCATCGAAGCCTGCATGATTTATTCCATGCTCAAAGCCGTGGGCCGCGCCGACCGTGTGCTGGTGCTCACCCCCGCTTCGCTGGTGCATCAGTGGCTGACCGAACTTTACCGCCGCTTTAATGAACTCTTCAAGGTGGCTCATAGCGAGCTGGAGGGACTGGTCGACGAAACCCCCATGATGGGTGGTGGCGGCGAAGACGAGATCGAAAATCCTTTCGAGGACGCTTCGCGCATCATCGCGCCTATCGAAATGCTGCGCGATAAGCGCATCTTGCAGATGGCCTTGGAAACCCCCTGGGACCTGCTGATTGTCGACGAAGCGCACCATCTGCGCTGGTCGCGCACCCAGGTCAGCCAGGAGTATCGCTGCGTGCAGGCTCTGGCCCAGCGCTCACGAGGTCTGCTTTTGTTGACGGCCACTCCGCTGCGCCAGGGTCTGGAGACGCAGTTTGCCCTCATGCACCTGGTCGATCCCGACCGGTTTGCGCGCCTGGACGACTTTCTCGAGGAAAATAAGCATTTAATGCAGGTCGGCAACGCCGCCCGGGCCCTTTCCCAGGGCTCGAAAACGGCCGCTAAAGAGCTGCGCAAGCTTTTCCCGGACGACCACGACCTGCACGAGTGTCTGGACCATCCCGACAAGGCGCTGCCGCTACTGGTGGACCGGCACGGCACGGGCCGCGTGCTGGTGCGCAATCGCCGCGAACGCCTGACCGGTTTTCCCGGGCGCAACCTGCAGGCTTTTCCGCTGCCCTGCCCGGGCAGTTGGAAGAACGCCGAAATCTACCCTGAGGTGGCGCAGTTGGAGCGCCTGCTGCAGCGCACCCCGGTGGCGGTAGGCGGCGGGGAGCGCGCCAAGCCGGTTCTTAAAGATGATCCGCGCTGGATGTGGACCGTCGAGTGGATCCGCTCTCTGCCTGCGGGGACCAAAGTGGTGGTGATGGCCTCCAAGGTGAAAGCAGTGCTCCGCCTGGAAAAATTTTTCCGCGAGAAGACCGGCTTGAAAGTGGCCGTCTTCCACGAAGAGTTGTCCCTGATCGAGCGCGATCGCCAGGCGGCCTATTTCGCCGAAGACGACGGCGCTCAGGTGCTGCTGTGCAGCGAAATCGGCGGTGAAGGGCGCAATTTCCAATTCTGCAGCCATCTACTGCTATTTGATTTGCCAGTGCATCCGGACGCTCTCGAACAGCGTATCGGACGTCTGGATCGCATCGGTCAGAAAGGCACCATCCAGGTGGCCGTTCCCTACGTGGAGGGGACTCCCGGTCAGGCGCTCTTCGAATGGCATAAGCTGACCGGGGTCTTCGAGCGCCCCTTACCCAGCGGCGATCCGCTCATGGATCGCCTGCAGGAGAGCCTTTTTGCCATGCTGCAAGCCTTCACGCCCCGCAACAAAGGACGCCAGGCGGAGCTGGAAGTCTTCCTGGAGCACACCAAAGAAGTGCTGGCCGAGCATCTTAACAACGTGCAGGCCAATGTCGACTTTCTGGTGGACATCAATTCCTACGACCAACCGTTGGGAGAAGCCCTGGTCGCCGAAATCGTGGCCGCGCCGGTCGAGCCCCTCAAAAACTGCATCAGCGATATGCTGGAGCACTTCGGAGTAGTCGAAGAAGAACTGGCCACTCCCGGCCTGCTCAAGATCAAGGCGGGCGACCTCATGAAGGTCGATCCCTATCCAGGGCTGCGCGACGGCGGCTACCTGGCCACCTACGACCGCTCCATGGCCCTGGCTCGCGAGGAAGTCCAGTTCCTCAGCATGGACCATCCATTAGTAGAGGGCACGCTGGGGCTTTTACTGGATCAAGCCGAAGGCAAAGCCTGCACCGGGCTTTGGGAGGGGGCGCCCGAGCAGAATTTGATGGTGCAGTTCTTGTTCCTTTTGCAAGCGGTCGGTCCGGCCCGGTTGGACCTGCACCGCTATCTGGCGCCCACCCCGCTGGTTATCAACGTGGACATGAAAGGCAAAGTGCGCGACGATTTGCAGCCCGGCAAACTGCACAGCCTGGGCAACGCTCTGTGGACCCGCCTGGCGGGCCCGACTTTGGCTCGTCTCCCGCAGATGCAAGAAACCGCCGTGGCTGAGGCTCAGCAGCGCCTGGGCGGCCAGATTCAAGCAGCGGTTCGGCAGGCCAGCGAGCAACTGGAGGCCGAGCAGCAGCGCCTGGAGTACCTGGCCCAGCATAATAATGTCTCGGCCAGCGAGGTGGCGGCCCAGCAGTCCAAGGCGGCCGAGACGCTCGAGTGCCTCAACCAGGCCCGAGTGGAACTGGATGCGATTCGTGTGATCGTGCTGGACCCCCGTAAGGATGCCTGAGCTTCCCGAAGTAGAAAGCGTCCGGCGATCGCTGCTGCCCTATCTGCCCGGCCGCGTCATTGAAGAGGCGGTGGTCCACCACTCCAAAGTGCTCATTTTTCCCACTCCTCAAGAGTTCGTGGAATGCTTGCGCGGCGCTCGCTTCGAGCGCCTGGAGCGGCGCGGGAAATTGCTTATTTTCCAGTTGCCGCCCGGGGTTTTGTTGGTGCACCTGGGGATGACCGGACAAATCACTTTTCGCGACCCCGGCCGGGCCGACACCCCCTTTGAGCGCCATCCGCACACCGGATTGGAGCGTACCCTGCAGCATCCGCTCGACCAGCACACCCATATTTCCCTGCACTTCAGCGACGGCTGCGCGCTGCTTTACCGGGATATTCGCAAGTTTGGCAAATGGCGCTTGATCCGCCGGGATAACCCTCGCCTGCAGAACGAGTTGGCGCGGGTAGGCACCGATCCGCTCACTGAAGATTGGCAATTCGAGCCATTCTTCCAAGCGGTCACGCGCAGCGACCGGGCCATCAAGGCGATCATTCTCGACCAGCAGGTGTCGGCCGGGGTCGGCAATATCTATGCCGATGAGGCGCTTTTTGTGGCCGGCATTCGCCCCGAAGTGCGCGGCAAGAAGCTTTCCAGGCCACGACTGAAAAAATTGTTTAAAGCTATTCCCGAGGTTTTGCAAAAGGGCTTGAAATATGGCGGTACCTCGTTTTCCGACTACGTGGACGCCGACGGCAAGAAAGGCACCAATCAGGAGAGCCTGCTGGTCTACGGCCGCTATGGCCAGCCCTGTTACCAATGCCGGCAGACCTTGCTGCGCACCACCGTGGCCCAGCGCACCAGCACCTGGTGTAAAGTTTGTCAGAAGGCCTAGAGAGGTCTTTTCCAACTTGAGTAAAATTCCCCGGCAAATCGAATGCAGGTTAGTTGAGGAGGAGCGATGGATCGTTTCAATCAGGCGAACACCCCGACCGAGGTGTATCAGACCGGCCTGGATCTCGTCCTGGAGCGACTCAAGCCCGAGCGCGCCTTGATTTTTTACGGCTACGACGCTCAGGAGCAATTGGCTCCCCAGGTCGGCCACAATCTGGATCCCCGCACCGTTCTGGATATGGGAGACGTCTCATTGGGCATTTTGCAGGACGCCATGGAGGCGGGCGAAGCCAAGATGCTGGTCGACGCTATGAAAGATCCCCGCTTCGGAGAACGAACCAGCGCGGTATTGTCCGGCATCCGCTCGGTGCTGAGCTGCCCGATTCGCGATGGCGGCGGCGAAATTGAGGGCTTGATTTATTTGGATAGCCGTATTCAGTCGGCCGCCTTCAAGCAGTCCGATCTGCCCTGGCTCAACGAACTCTCCGAGGCGATGCAGCAGCGACTGAGCGCCCTGAAATAAAAGAGGAGCCTGCAAAGACTCCTCTTTTATTTTATGGTGCGGGGAGAGGGACTCGAACCCTCACGAATTTCTTCACACGCCCCTCAAACGTGCGCGTCTACCAATTCCGCCATCTCCGCATGAGCCCACCAGGACCGAGGGCAGGGGTATTATAGCAGACGCGATTTGCTTGTCAACCAAAGCCTGATACAGGGTTCTCTGGAGCCCGAGTCGAACACTTGCGCCCAATGAAATCCTCGTCTGGCCCCTCCGGGCTGCTCGCGAGGGGGGATGAAATCGAGGCTCTGGTGGAGCGCCTCATGCAGTGTAAGGTCATCGCGGTGGACGCCGAGATGGACTCTTATTTCAGCTACCAAACGAAGCTCTGTCTGATCCAGATCTCCACCGAGCACGAAGATGCTTTGATCGACCCTCTGGCGCCCGTCGATTTGTCGGCTTTGCGGCAGCCTTTCGAGCATCCCGACATCGTCAAAATCCTCCATGCGGCGGACAATGATGTGCCTTATCTGGTGGAACGTATCGGGGGAAGTGTGGGGCCGATTTTTGACACCCATGCGGCTGCCAAGGTGCTGGGCCTGCCGCGCGCCGGGTTGGGCGGTCTGCTCCAGGATTTTCTGAATATCGAAGTGGACAAGACCTTTCAGCGAGCCGATTGGCGTCTGCGGCCGCTGCCTCCGGCTCAGTTTGACTACGCCCAGGGGGATACCCGGTATCTGATTCAGTTGTGGGAGATCCTCAAAGACATGCTGGCGGAAAATGGCCTGGAAGAAGAAGCTCTGGCTTCCTTTCGGCGCACCAATCAGAGTCCGCCCCAGCCGCGTAAGTTCAATCCCCACGCCTATTTGCAGCTGGCTGACGCGCGTAAGCTGAATGCTTTTCAGAAAGCTCGCCTGCGCGACCTGTATGCCTGGCGGGACGAGTTGGCTCGCCAACAAGATGAAGCGGTTTTTCGCATCTTGCCGGACGGCTTGCTGATCCCGCTGGCTCTGTTTTCCGAAGGGCCGGAGGCAATGAAAGCGCATTTCCGTCACTTCACCGTGCAGCGTCATGCGGCAGCCATCTGCCGGGTCACCGAAGCAGCCGCCCAAAACCCGTTCCAGGCCAGCGCTGTTCCGGCCCCCGAGCCATACTTGCGCGGTCGCCAGTTGGAGCGCTTCGAGAAACTGCGCCAATGGCGCAACCTGAAAGCCCAGGAGTTGAGCATAGAGCCTGACCGGGTCTTTACCAATCGTTCTCTCAAGGCCCTGGTGCTGGCTCAGCCCGATTCTTTGGAGGCGCTGGGTCGCATCGAGGGCATGGAAGAATGGCGTATGGCCAAGTTTGGCCAGGCCCTTTGGGACTGTTACTCTTCGCTCAAGTGAGGGTGTTTTCGTAGACGGCGTCGTAGCCGGCCACAGCCGCCACGGCCAGGCGTCCGGCCGCTAACTGCGCTACCCTGCGCAGAGCTCGGGCGGGAGCGGAATCGGGGTGGGAAACGACTACCGGCATGCCTTTTTCACTGGCTTCCATCATGGTGCTGTTGAGGGGGATCTCACCCAGGAAGGGCAGTTCGTAATTCTTGGCCACCTCCCGGGCGCCGCCGTGTCCGAAGACGTTGTCAGGCTGTCCGCAACCAGGACAACTGTAGTAACTCATGTTTTCCACCAGACCCAGTAAAGGCACGTTCAGCTTGCCAAAAGCATCGATGGCTTTGCTGGCTACGCCTACCGCCACCTGTTGAGGAGTGGAGACGATGACGGCTCCCCCCAGGGGAACCATCTGAGACAGAGAGAGAGCTACGTCGCCGGTGCCGGGCGGCAAATCGACGACCATGAAGTCGAGTTCGCCCCACTCTACCTGGGTGCAGAAAAGCTCGATGCGCCCGTGCAGCTTGGGACCACGCCAGATAATCGAATCGGTGGGCTTCATGAAGAAGCCTTGGGACATGATTTTGAGTCCGAATTTTTCCACCGGCTGCAGCCGGTGATCGCGCATGCTGACCCCGAACTGTTCGACTCCGATAAGCGGGGGGACGCTGGGACCATAAATATCGGCGTCGATCAGGCCGACGCGGGCGCCTTCCAAAGCCAGAGCGGCGGCGATGTTGATGGCCACGGTGGACTTGCCCACGCCGCCCTTGCCGCTGCCGACCGCCAGCACGTTCTTGACGGTGGGCAGGGCGCCGCCGCCCAGAGCGGGTTGAGTGGAGCGTTGTTCGGTCACGTCGACTATGTTGACGGGTTCACCGGCCGCTTCTTTGAGGGCCTGCACCAGTTGCTGCTTGACCGGACTGGCGAAGGTCAGAAAGTCGACCTTGACTTCCAGAATGCCGTCTTTCTTCTCCACCCCTTTGAGCATCTCCAGTTCCGCTAAAGATTGCTGAAACTCGGGATGGATGAGCTTTTCGAGAACCGCTTGCATGAAATTCCTCCAGAATGAAAAAGAGAGTGCCGTCCAGCACTCTCTTTAAGAACAGGGACCCACCTGAGCGGTGGCGAGCTTTAACCCCTGGACCTGCTCAAAGCAGGTGGACGCGACCTTGGGCTACCCCGTCAGGACTCCGCACCGCGGCACTCGACACAGGGATAGCTCATCACATCCGAGGTTGTTACATTGGCCCAGGATTCGTAAGCTCCTACACCTACTCTGCAGGCGACCCTGCACTGGATCACCTTAGCATCTGGCCAACGAACAGGCAAGACTTGACTTACTTGGCGGCGGCGGCTTTGTTGACTTGCTTGGCCAGGCGGGACTTCTTGCGGGCCGCCTTATTTTTGTGAATGATATTCTTGGCGGCCGCCTGGTCAAGCGTTTTCACGGCTTCGCGCAGCGCTTCTTCGGACTTGCCGGGTTCGGCTTTGACAACTTTTTTGACGGCGGTTTTGATGCCGGTGCGGATTCCGCGGTTACGCTCGGTGCGCTTGGCGATTACACGGACGGCTTTCTTGGCACTCGATGTGTTGGCCACGATTGATTCCTCCTGGGGCTTCTTCTAAAAAGGTCCGCGCAGTATAGCACCGTCCTTCCGGAGGCGCAATAGGGCTGCCAAAGTTAACTGAAGTTACCGTCTTGTTAAACTTGTTCGAACCCGGCAGGAGGCTTATTTTATAACCGAATTTACCCTTTGAATGAGGAGAATTGCCATACGCTCGGGATCGGTGTTGTTGGAGATCATCGCCGGTTTCCTGATCATTTTGGTGGTTGTCCTGCTGGTCGGGAGTTTGTTTCCCACCAGTTACCAGGGGAGTTTGCAGGCCGCCCGCATGAGTGGCGCCGTCAATTTGGGCCGCCAGGTGCTGGAGCGTCAGAAAATCGCCGCGCCGGCTCTGGCCATCGGCAATCAGACGGTCGATTCGACTCTCCTTGTCCAGGGGCGTTCTGCTCAGAGTACCTATTTTTATCGAGTCGACAAGGACAGTCCGGCGGGCTCCGACCCTATCCTCTGGAAAGTTACGGTTCAGTGGGAGCATTCGGGTAAAGTAAAAGAGATCCAGTTGGTGGGAGCCAGCTCCCCCCGATGAAATCGGGCAGGCGCGCCGTCAGCCTGGTGGAGGCACTGGTGGCGCTGGCGGTTTTCGGCCTCATCACCAGTTTGATCGCCGGCGTTTTCGTTTTGAGTCATCGCTACACGCGCGTTTTTCAACAAGTTTCTCGGGTGCAGCGCGAAGCTGCTCATTGCATGCAAGCTTTTCAGGCGGAATTAACCCGAGGACATTCGCAGACCTACCAACCTGTGCCCGCGGTCAACGAAACCTGGTTCCTCAGCAGCCGGCCCTTGGAAGGGCAGCCCGGGTTGGGGGAATTCGCCGACAACGGCCAGCTTCTCTGGCAGAAGTGGGTCGGGATTTGGCGCCAACCGGACGGCCTGGTCTGGCGCAGCGAGTTGCCTCTGAGCGGGGGGGCCAGGCCGTTTCTGCTGGTGGACCTGGACGACCAGCCCTCTTCTCTTATGGCCTTTTCTACTTTGAGCTCCAGGCGGCGCCTGGCTTCCGCGGTGCGGCGCTTTCAGGTGTCCGTCGACTCGCGCATCGTGACGGTGGAGCTGGAGAGTGAAACGAGCAACTCCGGCAATCCCTCCACTCGCTATCACATGACCAGCAGCTTTTTGGTGCCATAACTGCTATACTGGAGGTGCTATGAAAAAACGCGGATATGCCTTACCGCTCAGCCTTTGTGTGGCTGGCGTGACACTGATGCTGGGCTTAAGTGCGGCTCATATGACCAACGGCGATCTCGGCCTGGCCAATCATCAATATTACCAGGAACGAGCGCGCCAAATGGCCGATTATGGCCTGGAATATTGCGTTTCTCATACCGTGATGGCCGGCTCCGTGCTCTCACTGAATTCGCTTTCGGCCACCCATCCGTTCGACACCGTGACTGTTCAAGCGTATCGATTTGATACGCCAGGTGCTCCTGTGGCCGTGCCCAAGGGCTTCGAGTATTGGGTGGCCGAAGGACGGGCCGGCCAGCATCAGGGTTCCGCCCCGCTGGCCAGCGCCCGCGTGGGAGCGCTGGTTTGTTACGGGATGCCGTCGGGTTCGTCGGGGGCGCAGGTGCGCAGCCTGTACGTCAATTCGCCGGACGCAGTTGACTTTAGCGCTTGGGACGGCCTGACCGGTCAACCGGTCTCCAACGAGTCGGTGTGCGCTTCTGATTACGACGGCGGCGCTGCTCCGCCTTTGCCTTTCGGGGGCCAGACTCACGTGCTCGATTTGGGCGAGGTGGCGAGCTTTAGCGGCAACTTCCGGATTCCCAGAGGGGTTTCCCAGGATGTGGTCCACTTTCAACCGGGCGCGACGGTGCCGGTCTCTCCGGACGGTGGTCCTATTAATGTGCCCACCTTTTCGCCGCCCTCCGGCCTGCCTTTCGTGGCCGGCTTGAGCCTGCCCAACGACTTTGACGGGCCTCTCCCACCCGGACATTATGGGTCGCTGGAGATTTCTCCCCAGGCCAATGTGCATCTCAACGGCACTTACCACTTTGACAACCTGAGTTTGTCCGGCGACACACCTGCCGGTCAGGGCGGTACTCTGCGTGTGGATAGCACCGACAGCGCCAAGGTTTTCGTCAGCAAAATTCACCTCGGCCCGGGTCGCCTGGGCCTGAGCAATGCGCACGGCTCGGCCCAGAACTTTCGCTTCACCTTGCAGGTGGCCCGTCCCAATGGTTCCGCTCCCGATCCGCTGCTCAATTTCAAGTTGTCCCAGGGCGGGGGAGTGGCGCTGGTGGCCGACGGCCATCGCGTCAGTCTCGAAGCCGATGCAAATACTCGCGAAATTCGCGGCGCTTTTAGCGCACGTGCCCTGGAAGTCAAGTTCCCCCCGGGCCTTTCGCCTTTCGTAAGGCCACGCTTTGTCTACGATGTGAGCGCTACCACCGCGCGCCGGCCAACCAACAGAAGCACGACTGACAGCGCCAACTTCAGCACCACCGACGGCGGCAGCTCGAGTTTTTCGGCAAGTAGTGACCAGGATACGGCAAGCAACGCCCGTTCCGCGAACGGTGACCTGGTGGTTAGCGGTCCGGGGAATTTGCCCGCGCCCGGCATCGAACCGATGATTCTCTCCCGCCAACCCCTCTAAGAACTTAGAGAGGGCCTCGATCCGTCACCGTCGAACGCCCGGTTATGCCAGATACGGACAGCGTCGCACCGGCGCCCGCCGATTCAAATTTACTTCGCCTGCTCCTGGAGATCGGGCGCTACTTTAATTCCTCCCTCGAGTTCCCGGAAGTCGTTAAAATGGTCATGGACAAGGTGATCGAGGTGCTCAAGGCGGAGCGAGGCTGTCTGTTCTTGCTCAATGAGCAAGGGGAGCCCAGGATGGTGGGCGCCCGCGGAATGGATAAAACCGTCATCGAAACCGAAGACTTCAGCTTTTCGCGCAGCATCGTGCGCCAGGTGATCGACACCCGCGAGCCCATTCTTTCCTCCAACGCCATGGCGGATGGTCGATTTTCTTCGATTCAGACGGTGGCCATGAACAATATTCGTTCGATCATGGCCGTGCCGATTTTGTTTCATGATCAAATCCGCGGTCTGGTCTATGTGGATAATCGGCTGCGGGCGGGCATCTTCCGCGAAGAAAATCTCGAATTGCTCAACGCCATCGCCATGCAGGCCGCCGGGGCTATCGAGAACGCGCGTCTTTACAACATGAAGAAAGAAATCATCCTGGTGCTGGCCAACGCCATCGAAGCCAAGGATGAGTACACCCGTGGCCATGTCGAGCGCGTCTGCAGCTTCTGCCTGGCTATCGCCCGCGAACTCAATATGCCGAGCGAGGACATCCGCGACCTGGAAGTCTGCAGCTTTCTCCACGACGTCGGCAAGATCGGCGTGCCTGACGCCGTTCTCCAGAAACCCGGCAAGCTCGACAACGACGAGCGCGAGAAGATGGAGCGCCACGCGGAGATGGGTGAGCATTTGGTGCAGCCCATCGATGTACCCTTGCGCATCAAGCAATCGATTCGCCAGCACCAGGAGCGTTGGGATGGTCGAGGCTATCCGGACGGCCTGGCCGGCGAAGCGATCCACATTTTCGCGCGCATCATTTCGGTGGCCGACACCTGGGACGCCATGACCAGTGACCGTCCTTATCGGAAAGCCTTGCCGCGCCAGGTGGCCGTGGAGGAATTGCGCAAGAATGCCGGTACGCAACTGGACCCCAACGTCGTTGAAGCCTTCCTGCGAGCTATCGAGCGCGGAGAAGAAAGCGTTCCGGTAACGGTTTCCCTGGGACTATAATTTTGACCGAAGTCGAGCAGCGTTGGCAGCAACTACGCGGATACTATGAAGGATTTTGGGCTACCTGGCTGCTCCATGTGGGCCGAGAGCTGGGACTTTTCCGTTCCCTGCTGGACCGGCCTGAGCGGAGCGCGGAAAGCCTGGCTCAGGGGCTTGGTTATGAATCGGACTACGTCGAAGTCTGGTGCCGGGCCGCCCACGCTTACGATTTCCTGGCTCCCGGACAGGACGAGACTTGGAAAGTGGCCGCTGGTTGGGAACCTTTGCTCAGTGGCACGGGAGCCTGGGGGAGCACCTATGTGCAACTGAGCAACCGCGTCTACGAGACGCTGGAAGCAGTCTTTCGAGGTCGCGCTCTGCCGGAGTCCAGTTTGAATCTGCGCCTCCATCTGGCTGAAGGCCTCAAAGCCTCTTATCGATGGCTGTGGTTGGAATGGGTCCCCAGTCTGCCGGAGCTACAGCAAAAGCTGCTGTCCAGCAAGCGCCTGATCGAGTTTGGCTGCGGCTTCGGTCTGGGTCTGGAGATCTTGCGCCAGGAATATCCGCATTTGGAATTAACCGGCCTGGAATGGGACTATGATTGCGCTCGCGAGGCCGAGCGGGTGACCAGGGCGGTGGTGGTGGTGGGTCTGCCGGAAGAAACGAGTTACCGCAGTCGCTTCGACGTGGCCGTTTTTCACCGCGCCCTGGCCCTCTGTCAGGAGCCTGAGGTGGCTCTGCGGAAAGCCGTGGACAGCTTGCGCAAAGGCGGCGTTCTGGTGATTGCCTCCGAGTCGGAACTGGCGGACGCGCCCCAGCAGACCATGCGCCTGCGCCTGGGCGAGCGTTTTTTCTATCAGATGTTCCACAGCAGCAACGCTCTGCGCAGTGTGGCTCTGGACGATATCGAAGGCTGGCTTACGGCCTGGGGGATGCGTAAAATCCATCGAGATGATGCGCCCATCGGCGGCAGCCCGGCCTTAGTTTACGCCAAAGCCTAGAGGTAGCCGCCCGGATCCACGGGAGTGCCGTTTTGGCGCACTTCAAAGTGCAGGTGCGGACCGGTCGACATACCGGTGCTGCCGACCTCGCCGAGCACCTGGCCCTGCATCAAGGTGTCCCCGTTCTTGACCAGGATGCGCGACTGGTGCCCGTAGAGGGTGCTCAGGTTGTTGTCGTGTTGCACGATCACGCAGTTGCCGTAGCCGCCGTACCAGTCGGCCATAATCACTACGCCGTTGTCGGCACAGCGAATGGGTGTGCCCTGGTCGACGCCGATATCGAAGCCGGAGTGGAAACGGGTGGCTCCGGTGACCGGATGAACGCGATAGCCAAAGGGGGAAGTAATCGGGCCGCTGACCGGCCAGATGAAGCGCCCCGTGCCTGGAATGACCGGTCCCAGCGCCGCGCCCCGCGTCTTGATCATGCTCTGCAGTTTGGTCTCCATCTCCTGGCTGATATGTTCCAGGCCGGTCACGTAATTTTCCAGCCGCTTGCGATGGGTCTGCAGTTTGGCCAGTAAATCGGCCTGTTTGTCCTGGATCTGGCCCAGGTCGGAAACCTTGGAGCGGAAGTCTGACTCCAGACCGCGGATTTCATTGACGGTGCGTTGCGCGGCCTCGCGCCGGTGCTCGTAGATTTCCCGCTCATGCTGCACCGCCGCGATCAGCTTTTTCTGGCTGTCCACCACTCGCTGCAGATACTCGCCGTTGGTCATGAACTGCGTGAAGCTCTTGGCGTGCAGCAGCACATGCAGGTAGGTGGCGTTCCCTTCCAGTTCTATCTCGCGCAGGCGGTAGCCCAGGGCGCGGCGTTTGTGTTTGAGTTTCTCGCGGCTTTCCTGTACTTGTTGGCGAAGGATTTCATGGCGACTTTTGGCCAGCGCCAGTTCGGTGCGCACCTCGCGCAGGCGCTCGGAGAATTCCTCGACCAGACCTTCGGTGATACCTAACTCGTCGGCCAGTTCTTGCTCTTGCCGGTTGGCCTCGGCCAGTTGTTTCTGGGAGATCTTTAGCTTCTTGCGGACATTGATGAGGTTTTTGCGAATGGTGTATTCGTCACCGCCGGGTTGGCCCAGAGCCGGCTGCAGGAGTAGCAGAAGCAGTAGCCAGCGCCTCATATTTTGAGATACCGGTTGACCGAGACCAGACTGCCCAGGGCTCCCACCAGCGCCCCCAGGATCAGCAGTAGCGGGTAGAGCCATTCGCCCAGTTGTTCCCCCGGCAGACCGGGCAGAAAGGGCAGGGTGTCGGCCATCCACTCGGCCAGGCTTTCGTAGCCGGGGCTGAGCACGGCGATGGCCAGCGCGCTGCCGGCCAGACTCTGGACGATGCCTTCCAGGACGAAGGGAACTTGAATGAACCAGCGGGCCGCGCCCACCATCTGCATGATTTCGATCTCGCGGCGGCGGGCAAAGACGGTCAGGCGAATGGTGTTGCCGACCACGGTGATGGTGGCCAGCACCAACAGCGAACTGACTCCGCCTCCCACCCAGGAGACGGTGTTGGACAGGTTGATCAGTTTCTTGGCGATGTCTCCGCCGTATTTGACTTTATAGATGCCTTTGAGCTTGAAAATCTTGTCGGCCACCGGGGCTAAGAAGCGCGCTTCATCCACACGCACGTCAAAGCGGTCGGGGAGGGGATTCTCACCTACATCAGCCAGCGAAATCTTGCCCTTCATTTCTTTCTGCAACTGTTGGAAGGCGGCGTCGCGATCGACGAAGCGCACCTGAGTGACGTGACCGATAGTCTGGATTTTCTTCTGTAGCTTTTCCAGCGCCTCGGGGGAGATCTCGTCGTCGAGAAAAGCCACCACCTGGACCTGCTGGGTAAAGGCCTGGGTCCAGTTGTCGAGATTCAACCAGAGCAAGGCGAAGCTGCCCAAAATCAATTGCAGCACCATAACGGTGGTGATGGCCGAGATGGTCATGAGCGGGCTGCGGCGCAGATTGATCAGGACTTCACGCAGGAAGTAGAGGGTGGGACCCATCAGCCCCTGGCCTCCGGTTGGGCCGTGTACCTGCCGCGCTCTTCGTCGCGCAGAAGGGTGCCGCGTTGCATGACCAGCACGCGCTTGCGCATCACGTCCACGATTTGCGAGTTGTGGGTGGCCACCATCACGGTCGTGCCGGAAGCGTTGATCTGTGACAGGGTCTGCATGATATCCCAGGAGGTGTCGGGGTCGAGGTTGCCGGTGGGTTCGTCGCCGATCAGCAAGACCGGTTCGTTGACCAGGGCGCGGGCGATGGCTACGCGCTGCTGCTCGCCGCCCGACATTTCTCCGGGCAGACGGTGGGATTTCTCGCTCAGGCTGACCAGTTCCAGGGCGCGGCGCACGCGCGGCCGAATGTAGCGATGGTGCACCCCCGTCACTTCCAGGGCGAAAGCTACGTTCTCGTAGGCGGTCTTGTGGGGGAGTACCCGGAAATCTTGGAAGATCACGCCCAATTTGCGGCGCAGGTAGGGAATCTGGTGTTTCTTCAGTTCGGAGATATCCTGGCGATCGACGTAAACGGCGCCGGTGGTGGGCTCCAATTCCCGGTGGATCATCTTGAGCAGGCTGGATTTACCCGAACCGGTGCTGCCGACCAGAAAGACAAATTCGCCCTTTTTGACCACCAGATTGACGTCTTTGAGGGCCTGAACGCCGTTGGGATAGGTTAGATTGACGCTGAGATATT
Organism: Vulcanimicrobiota bacterium; assembly: GCA_019637395.1. Lineage (GTDB taxonomy): Bacteria > Vulcanimicrobiota > Xenobia > Xenobiales > JADMJV01 > JADMJV01. Next base: position 17,473 of record JAHBVR010000032.1, on the reverse strand, counting down.
CCACCATAGGCTGGCCGGGCGGGGCTTCCACGATGGGCAAGGTTTCCAGCGGCGGAGCCAGGGGGCTGACCTCGCGCTCCAATATAGGCTTGGGATCGAGCAGGGAGGCGGGCTCATCCAAAATCTCTTCTTCAGAGTCGGTCATGCATTCTCTAGCTCCCCGATAGCTTCTTGCGTGGATCTGGTGCGGGCTAACGCCAGAGCCGCCCGGGTGGTAGCCTGAGCGACTTTTTCCATGGCTTCCACCTTGGGCCGGGCGGCTTGCCGGGCCTGGTGGCGGCCATGGAGTAAATGCTGCAGAGCGGTGAAAAGGCTCTGGCTGGAAAGTTCTTCAAGTTTGAGGGGCACCGCCCCTGCCCGGCGGGCAAAGCGCTCGACCTTGGGGTCATAACTCAGGCCCAGGCAGGGAACCTGGGCTCCGGCCGCCAGGATCAGCGAATGGAGCCGCATTCCCACGACTAAATCGCAGCAGCGCAGGAAGCCGGCCACCTGGGCCGGCTGCCAGGCGGGGTCGAGCAGACTGCTGGGGGCCTTGAGCTTTTCTTTCAGTTGGCGGCACATGGCCAGGTCCTGCTCGGGATGGAAAGCCATCAGCACATAGCGGGCCTGGTGTTCGTCATGAAAGCGCTGCAAGCCCTCGGCCACCGCCTCCAGGTGGAAGTTGGGCCAGGGGCGCACGGTCACGGCCACCAGTGGGCCGCTGCCCTGATGTTTGCCGGTGGGGCCATCCAGGCGCGAGATTTCCCCGCTCAAGCCTTCCTTCTGAAGCAACTCCCCCAGTTCTTTGGGAGGGCAGGGGGGCAGGAGCAGAGCCGGATCGGAGGTGACAAAAGCTGGCACCTTGGGGCCGGCCAGTTGGCGGAAGTCGTCGAGGGAATCCTGGTCGCGGAAGGTGGCCAGGCTGACCGAATGGCTCATCCAGCGGCACAGGCGCCGGCCCCAGGCGGTGCGCACCGGGCCAAAGCCCTGGGCGTAAAGGAAGGTGGGTTTGCCCAGCCAGGCCGCCAGGCGGATCAGGCCCAGGTAGTAGACCACGCTGCCCACGCCGGTGGAGTCCTGAATGAGGCCCCCGCCCCCCGAGACCAGCAGGTCGGTCTGGCGGAGGGCGCTCAGGAGGGCGGGCAGTTTTTTGCGAGGAACGGTTTTGACGCCCAGTCTGCGCGCCCGCTCGGGGGAAGCCACCAGCGCGGTCAGTTCCACTTCCGCGCAATGTTTCCGGAAGTTGTGCACCATCGCTTCGAAGATCGCCTCGTCGCCGAGATTATCCAGGCCGAAGTAGCCGGACATAAGTATTTTGGGCGCTTTCATCGGCCTGCTATTGGAGTCTGTTCGAACTTTTCCTTCGTAAGAAGGAGGCTGGGGAAGTCGACGGAAGATCCGAACCCGCGCCCACAGGCGGCAGGATCGGATTGGGAGGATTGGGTTTGAGCGAAGAGGCAAAGCCGGCGAGAAAAATTAAGCCTCCTTCTGCGTCGTTCCTGAAGAGTAAGGAAGTCACCCCTTCGTCTGAAAGTCTGCCGGCGGTCTCCGAGAGTTCCTCCGAGGGCCTGCTCGGAGCTCCTTCGGTCGAAGTGCCCGCCGACGAGGATCTGTTCAGCGTTCCCACTCCCCAGGCGGAGCCGGAGAAGCCGCCGCCGGAGCCACCGGTGCCCGCGGCCGTCTCACCCATTCCGTCTCCTGACCCCGACAAGGTGGAAAAACTGGAAAGACCTTCCGAGGCCGCCAATGAATCCACTCTGGCCGAGCGGCTCCAGGCCGAATTGCGTGAATTGCGCGATATCGTGCATGCGGTGGAACCGCTCAGCTACTTGCGCAACCGTGTGGCCCGAGCTCTGGACGAGGGAGCCGATGCCCTGACGCTGGTCAGCTTTTATCGTCTGGTGGCGCGTTCGCTTTCCGAGCAAACCGAGCAGGCTCGCCGTGATTTCGAACAGCAGCGCAGTAAGGTGGGCAAGCTCGAATTGGAACTGGCCACGGCCGTGGCCATGGGGGCGGTCAGCGAGGCCACCGGCGCTCCGGCCAAGCAGGCGGCCACCGGAATTTCCGAAGAAGCCGAAGCCAGGATCGCCAAGCTCGAGCTGGAGGTGGTCCAGGCCAACGAACAGCGTGAGAAGCTCCTGCTCGACTTCAAGAATATGCGCGAGCGCACCCAGAAAGACCTGGATATCAAGTTGTTTCGCGAGAAGGAAAAGTTCTTCGGCAGTTTTCTGCCCGCCCTGGACGCCTTCGACCAGGCCCAGCGCACCGGCGCGGGAGCGACCGACGTGGCTTCGGTGGTCCAGGGTTACGGCATGATTTACGGCATGATCCTCGACGCCATGTCCGGCGAGGGCCTCGAGCCTGTCGATACGTCCGGCGTCTTCGACCCCCGCTATCACGAGGCGGTCGGTGAGGTGGAAAACAATCAGAAGCCCGACCAACATGTATACGATGAGTTGCAGCGCGGCTACCGGCTGGGTGAACGGTTGATTCGCCCCGCCATGGTGCGCATTTCGCGCAATCCAAGCGGTATCATCGAGCCTCCTCCGGAAGCGGCGGAGGGCTGACAAGGGAAGCGAAGTTTGGCAACGAACGGGTATAACGATCAAAGCCCACTTCGAGGAAATTGGGCGGATCGAGCAGTCAAGGCGGGGATAAAGCTGGAAACGTGTTGGGTCGGAACCACCGGATTTTCACAGAATCCGGGGTTCCAGGTGCGAGGAGGAAGCACAAGTCGTGAGTAGCAGTAAAATCGTCGGCATCGACCTGGGAACTACGAATAGTCTCATTTCGATCGTCGAGGGCGGTCAGCCCATCGCTATCCCTAGTGCTGAGGGAGACTATCTTTTCCCGTCGGTAGTAGGTTTCTCGCGCTCGGGCGAACGTCTCGTCGGCTCGGTCGCGAAGCGCCAGGCGATTTCCAATCCAGAGCGTACTATTATTTCGGTCAAGCGCCACATGGGCACTGATTTCCGTTTTACCTGCGACGAAAAGTCCCACTCCCCGCAAGAAATTTCCGCCATGATTTTGCAGAAGGTGAAGGCCGACGCCGAAGCCTACCTGGGCTTCCCGGTGGAGAAAGCCGTCATCACCGTTCCGGCCTACTTCAACGACTCGGAGCGCCAGGCCACCAAGGACGCCGGCGCCATCGCCGGCCTGGAAGTCGTCCGTATCATCAATGAGCCCACCGCCAGTTGTCTGGCCTACGGTCTGGACAAGACCGAGAAGCAAGAAACCGTGCTGGTTTGGGACCTCGGCGGCGGCACCTTCGATGTCAGCGTCCTCGATCTGGGCGGCGGCGTCTTTCAAGTCAAAGCTACGGCCGGCAACAACCGTTTGGGCGGCGACGACTGGGACCAGCGCATCATGGACTGGTTGGTGGAAGAGTTCAAAAAGCAGTTCCAGATCGATTTGCGCACCGACCGCGTGGCCATGCAGCGCCTCAAGGAAGCCTCCGAGCAAGCCAAGATCCGCCTTTCGCAGGAAACCAGCACGCATATCAAGCTGCCCTTCATCGCCGCCGACGCCTCCGGTCCCAAGCATCTGGACGTGGAGTTGTCTCGTTCCAAGTTTCAGGAATTGACTCACGACCTGGTGGAGAAAACGGTGGAGCCGGCCCTCACGGCCCTGGAAGACGCCGGCATGTCCAAATCGGAAATCGATAAGGTCCTGCTGGTGGGCGGCTCCACCCGCATGCCGGCCATCCAGGACAAGGTCCGCAGTTTGTTCGGCATCGAGCCATCCAAGGAAATCGACCCGGATAAGGTTGTGGCTTTGGGCGCGGCCGTGCAGGGCGCGGTGCTCTCGGGCGAGGTCAAGGACATGGTGTTGCTCGACGTCACCTCGCTGTCGCTGGGCATCGAAACGGTGGGCGGCGTGTTCACCAAACTGATCGAGCGCAACACGCAGATTCCCGTGGCCAAGACGCGTGTGTTTACCACCGCCGCCGACGGTCAGACGGTGGTCGAAGTGCACGTGCTGCAAGGCGAACGCGAATTGGCCGCCCATAATAAATCGCTGGGCCGCTTCGAGCTGCGTAATATCCCGCCGGCGCCGCGCGGCGTGCCACAGATCGAGGTTACCTTCGACATCGACGTGAACGGCATCGTCAACGTGGCCGCTAAAGACCTGGCTACCAATAACAAGCAAAAAATCGTCATTCAGTCGCCGACCAACCTCACACAAGAGGAAATCAACGCGATGGTCAAGGACGCGGCCATCTACGCCGAAGAAGACGCCAAGCGGCGTACCGAATCGCAGGCCCGTAATAAAGCCAATATCGAGTTGGATACGGCCGAGCGCCAGTTGCGCGAACTGGGCGAGCAAATGAGTTTTGAACAGCAGAAACGACTGCGTGACGCCATCGAGCGCTTGCGTGGTTCACTGCAAACCTACGATACTGAAAAAATCAAGGAAGACACCAAGGTTCTACAGGACGCTATGTACGCCGTCTCCACCGAAGCTTATATGTCGGTGGGTGGCGAGAAGGCGGCGGACGCAGCCAGGAAATCGGGTTATGCCCCGACCACTCCGACTCGCGGCGCTGAGGGCGGTGGGGAGGCCGGGGCCGAAGGCGGCGCCGAGGAGCCCAGCGACCAGGATCTGTTCGGGTGGTTCCAGCAATAGGAGCTTTGACGCAGACCCCAAGCAAGAGTCTCGTGCAGACGAGGAGCGGCGGGGGGTTGCCGTCAAAGCTTCAAGCCCCCGGAGGGCCCCATGAGTCAGAAAGATTATTATCAGATTCTCGGCGTCGCGCGCGATGCCGATAAGAGTGAAATTAAGCGCGCCTTCAAGCGTCTTGCTCGCGAGAACCATCCCGACGTAGCCGAAGACAAAGCGGCCGCCGAGATCAAATTTGGCGAGATCAATGAGGCTTATTCGGTCCTCAGTGACGACGAGAGGAAAGCCTACTACGACCGTTACGGGCATGCTCCGGGCGCCAACCAGGGGGATCCCGGCGGTGGTTTCGGTGGCGGCTTTGGTGGTTTCGGTGGCTTCGGCGATCTTTTCGAATCGCTCTTCGACCTGGGCGGTGGCGGCGGACGGCGCCAGCAATCCCGCCCCTCGCGGGGCGCCGATTACCGCATGGGGATGCGCCTGACGCTGGAAGAAGCCTTCCAGGGGGTCACCAAGGAAGTGGAGCTGACCTCCGATGTCAGCTGCTCCAAATGTGACGGCAAACAGACGCTGGAGGCGGATGGTTTCGCCAACTGCAGCACTTGCCACGGCACCGGCCAGTTGCACCAGCAGGTGCGCACGCCTTTCGGCCAGTTGACCCAGGTGGTTCCCTGCGGCGCCTGTCAGGGTCGCGGGCGCACCCTCAAGAAGCCGTGTCCTGAATGCCAGGGCCGCGGCAGCGTGGAGAAAAAGCGGGCTCTGCAGGTCAAAGTTCCGGCCGGTATCGACACCGGCAAGTTGATTCGCATGCCCGGCGAAGGCGCTCCCGGTAACCTGGGCGGCCCTTCAGGCGACCTCTACCTGGCCATCGAGGTCGAAGCGCACAAGACCGTGGAACGGCGCGGTAACGATCTTTTCACCAAGAAATCCATCTATTTTACCGACGCCGCCCTGGGCGGCGAGGTCACGGTCGAAGTGCTGCTGGGTCAGACCGAAACGCTGAAAATTCCGGCCGGCACCCAGAACGGCACCGTCTTTCGCTTCAAGGGCAAGGGCATGCCCAAACTGGACCGCAGCAGCCGCGGTGACCTGAACGTCATGGTGGAAGTCATCGTACCCACCAAACTCAATTCCAAGCAGAAGAAACTGCTCAAAGAGTTTGCCGAGGCCGGTTCCCAAGAGGCCGAACCGGCCAGCCTCTTTGATAAAATCAAGGACGCTCTTTGGGGGGGGCATTGACCTCAGTCGACTGGCTTGAGGTTCGCGTCAGCGGACCGGCCGAGCTGGTTTCCTTCGTCGAAGTGGCGCTGCAGTCGCAAGGTTTTCCCGGGTGGGTGGATGAGCAGCCGGCTCAAGGCTTCGGCTATCTGCTCTATCTACCTCAGGAACCCGGCTGGCAGGAACGCCTGACCATGCTGCAGAGCTCGATCGCAGGGGTCCAGGTGACCACCGGCGGCCAGGTGCGTGACGAGGATTGGGCCGAGAACTGGAAGCAGTTTTATCATCCGCTCGAAGTCGGCCGGCAATTGGTCATCTGTCCCTCCTGGGAAAAGTTCACTCCTCGGCCCGAGCAGCGAGTGGTCATTCTCGACCCAGGCAGCGCCTTTGGGACCGGGTATCATTGGAGCACCCGGCTGTGTCTGGAGTTTCTCGAAGAAGTCGCGCCGCGCCAGCCGATGCTCGACCTGGGCACCGGTTCGGGCATCCTGGCCATCGCCGCCCAGAAGCTGGGCGTCACCGATATTTTGGCGGTGGACAACGATCCGGTCGCCGTCAAAGTGGCTCGCGAGAATGTTCTCATCAATGGCGCTGATATTCGCGTCGAACTGGCTTCGCAAGCTCCGGCCGGCGGTTTTGCGCTGGTGACGGCCAATTTGATTGCCTCTTTGTTGAAGGAAATGGCCGCCGACCTGTTTGCCTGCCTGGCTCCGGGTGGTTTGTTGATCTGCGGCGGCATCATCTGCGAGCGCAAAGGCGAAGTTATCGCGGCGCTCACGGCGGCCGGTTTGGTCTTGAAGTCCGACAAAGAGCGCGAGGAATGGGCCAGCCTGTTGTGGGAGCGCCCTCTGTGAACAATCCCCGCGTTTACGTGGATCCGCCCTTGCAGGAAGGTCAGAAACTGGCCCTCGATCCGTCGGCTTCCCATCACTTGATGCGGGTGTTGCGCCTCAACGTGGGCCAGATCATCACTGTCTGCGATGGCCAGGGTAACGACTATCGCGCCACTCTGCTGCCCCCGCGAGGGTCGGGTCGGCAGCAGCAGGTGTGGGTGGAATTGGGCTCCTGTCAGCCCAACAAAGCCGAGCATGCCCATTCCCTACATATTGGTGTGGCGCCCATCAGCGGGGAGCGCTTTGAACGCATGCTGGAACAACTGGCGGAATTGGGCGTCGTTTCGGTCACGCCGCTGCTGACCGAGCGCACCAACGTGCGCCAGATCAGCGAGCCCAAACTGCAGCGCTGGCGCCGCGTGGCCACCGAAGCTTCTCAATTAGCCGGAAGAGGAAGTCCGTTGCGTGTCGCCGTTCCCGTTCGTTTGGTGCAGTTTTTGCAAGCTCACGGCGAGGGTTGCCTGCTGCACCAAACGGCGGCCCCGGCGCCCTCTCCGTTTGAATACAGCCACGTAGCCGTGGGGCCCGAAGGCGGGTTCACCAACGCCGAGGTCTCCATGGCCAGTGGGCGCGGCTGGCATTGCTGGTCGTTGGGCCCGCGCAACCTGCGGGTCGAGACGGCCGCCCTGGTGGGGGCCGTGCTTTCTCTGCACTGATCTGGAGGTCTGAATGACGCCTTGTCTCGATGAGTATTTAGCCGCGGCTGCATCCCAACCGGTGGTCCCTTGTTGGTGCGAGCTGCCCGCCGATTTGGAGACGCCGCTTTCGGTCTTTCTCAAGCTGCGCCAGGAGGGTCCGGCTTATCTACTGGAAAGCGTGGAGCGCGGCGAAGTGGTCGGACGTTACTCGATTCTGGGGACTTCTCCGACCTTTCTGCTGCGCTGTGATAAAGGTCAGGTCGAGACGGCCAAAGGAGTCGAGCCTCGGGGAGAGCGGGATGCGCTGGAATGGTTGCGCTCTCTGATGGCTCCCATGCATCAGGTAAAGGCTCAGGGACTGCCCAGCTTTTGGGGTGGCGCGGTAGGCTATCTGAGCTATGACGCCATTCGCCAGTGGCAGCCTCTGGGTGAAGGTCCACTCGACGACCTGGGCTTGCCGGAAGCCCATTTCCTCCTGTCGCGCGAAGGCGTGGTCTTCGACCACGCCCGCCAGCGCATGTTTCTTTACGTGGCCACCTATCCCGAACGGGGGCCCGAGAACGAATACCGGCTGGCTCAGCAGCGCCTTCAGGAAATGCGCCGGCGCCTCTCCTTGCCCTTGGAGCCGCCCCAGGCGCAGCCCAAAATGGCCGGGCAGGAGAGTTTCAACCGCACCCGCGCGGACTTCGAAGCAGCCGTGGTGCGCGCCCAAGAGGCCATCGCCCAGGGTGAAGTCTTCCAGATGGTGCTATCCCAGCGCCTGCACCGCACCACTTCGTGCGACGCTGTTTCTCTGTATAGAGCCTTGCGTCTGTGCAATCCCAGCCCTTACATGGTGTTGCTCGACTTTGGCGAATACCAGCTCATCGGTGCCTCTCCGGAAATGCTGGTGCGCCTTGAGGGTCAGCGTTGCACCACCCGACCCATCGCGGGCACGCGCCCGCGCGGAAGCGATGACAAGGCCGACGAAGCCCTGGAAGTCGAGTTGCTGGAAGATCCCAAGGAGCGGGCTGAGCACGTCATGCTGGTCGACCTGGGGCGCAATGACCTGGGGCGGGTCTCGCGCTATGGTAGCGTGGAAGTTCCCCAGTTTATGCAGGTGGAGCGCTTCTCTCACGTCATGCATATCGTCTCCCGGGTGGAGAGCGAGCTGAGCCCGGGCCAGGATGGCTATGACTTGATTCGCTCCGCTTTTCCGGCCGGCACCGTGAGTGGAGCTCCCAAGTTGCGGGCCATGCAGTTGCTCGACGAAATGGAGCCGACGCGCCGGGGAATCTACGCGGGAGCGGTGGGCGTCTTCAGTTTTTCCGGTGACGTCAATACCTGCATCACCATTCGCACCATGCTCAAGCGCGGCAACGACCTGTATCTGCAAGCCGGCGCCGGAATCGTGGCCGACTCGGAGCCGGCCAAAGAGTATGAGGAAACGCTGGCCAAGCTAGCCGGTTTGCGCAGCGCCGTCGAGATGGCCGAAGGCGGCTGGTTGCATGGAGGTGAGCAATGATTCTGGTGCTGGACAACTACGATTCTTTTACCTACAACCTGGTGCAACTGCTGGGACAACTGGAAGCCGGCGAGATTCAGGTGCGCCGCAATGACGAACTGACCCTGGCCGAGATTCGTTCGTTAGGGGCTGAGCGAGTGGTGGTTTCGCCCGGCCCGGGCCGCCCCGAAGGGGCCGGCGTTTCCATGGGAGTTTTTGGCGAAACGGTACCGGTGCTGGGAGTTTGCCTCGGGCATCAGGCGTTGGGAGCCGCCTACCGCGCTGAAGTGGTGCAGGCGGAACGGCGCCTGCACGGCAAGGTCAGCAAGGTCTACCACGACCAATCGCAGCTCTTTCAGGGGGTTTCCAATCCCTTCCAGGCCACCCGCTATCACTCGCTGATCGTGCGCGAAGATAGCTTGCCGCCCGAGTTAGTGGTCACCGCCTGGACTTCCGATGGCGAAATCATGGGGCTGCAGCATCGCGAGCGACCGCACTTCGGGGTGCAGTTCCACCCCGAGTCGATCCTCACTCCGGAAGGCAGCCGGCTGCTGCGCAATTTCCTGGACGTGCCTAGCGGCGCCGGCTGCTGAACATCCAGGAGAGCAGCGCGCCCAGCAGGTGTCCGCTGGAATCATCATCGTGGCAGTGATGGTGGCGATGGCAGTCGTCGTTTCTGCCGGAGGCTGCGATTTTCATGAAAAAGAGCAGGAACATGAAGCCCAGGATGGCCAGGCCGAACAGGAAGGTTAGCTTCATGGCCATGAGCACCAGGCCGGAAAGGGCCGTCCCCAGGAAGATTAACGCTCCCAGGGCAACCATTCCCGGACGAGAACCGAGCAGTCCCACCCCGGCTACGCCGGTCCCCAGCAGGAAAAGCCCTAAAGTCACCGGCCAGGAAAAGGCCGAGAAGGACAGATAGTAGGCCAGTCCCTTCTTGGGGGTGGGCCGGGCCGCCGCCGGTTGGCGCGTCGGCTGAGGGGCGGGCTGGGACGCCTCCGGAGCCAGCGTGTGCAGAGCGTAACTCCCCTGAACCACGGCTGCGGACGCGTCCCCGCTGGCGCACAGAGGTTTGACCGTATCCTCAAGAATCCGATCGGCCCGGGCCTGCTCGCCTTTCGTCCAGCCGGAGCCTAACTCCACACCGGCCTGGCGCTCGCCGGCGGAGACCAACAGCAACACGTCCTTTTGGCCCAATCCCCAGTGTTGGAACCAGGTTTGAGTTGTTGAATTTATGTCCTTGAGTTTATATTTTTCTAAGTTTTCGATGGTGACCACGAACAGACGCGATTTTCCGGAGGCGTTCCAGGACTGCAAATTCGCCTGCAGTTGAGAGCGCGTTTGGTCGGAGCCCAGCACGTGGGCGTAGTCGTTCAGGTAGCCACTCTTTTCCGGTAAAGCGAGGGCGCTTACAAAAAGAGCCAGGACGAGAAAGAAAACCCGTAGTTGCTGTTTGCACATGTTTGCATCATAACAGCTCTCCTGATAAACCCCTACTCTCAAAGGCCCTTGATTTTGGACTCCCGGTCTTGACGTAAAGCCTCCGGACTGATACCCTGCAGACTCACGCGGGGGCGTGGCCTAGAGGCTTAAGGCGCCGGCCTGTCACGCCGGAGATCGCGGGTTCGAATCCCGTCGCTCCCGCCAAAAAGATCCCGATCTGCTCGGGATCTTTTTCTTTATTTTTGCCATTCCGGCTTGTGTTTGTAAACGCAGCGGAAGTAGTCGGCCAGCTGCAGGAAAGCGGCCGCCGCCTCGTCCACGATGACGGTGGTGCTGCGGTGCTGTTGCAGAGCTGAGGCGGGACACATAGCGGTAATCGGCCCTTCCACCATGGCCTGCACGGCCGGCGCCTTCTTGGCCCCGTGAGCCAGCAGCAAGCAGCGGCGGGCGGCCATGATATTGCCTACGCCCAGGGTGAGCACGTGCATGGGCATGGTTTCGCCCGGCGGAAAGTCGCGCTGGTTGGTGCGCCGCGTCATCGGCGTCAGAGTTTTGATGCGCATGCCGGCGCTCAGCGAGGACGAAGGTTCGTTGAAGCCGATATGGCCGTCTTCTCCCAGGCCCAGCAGTTGCAGGTCGATGCCGCCGGCCTGCTCGATAGCGTTTTCATACTCCCGGCAGTGGGCTTCCACGTCAGGAGTCAGGCCGTCGGGCACATGCGCGTTCTCGGGTTGGATATTGACCTTCTCGAAGAGGTGGTGGCGCATGTAAGTGTGGTAGCTGCACCGATGCTGGGGGCCCAATCCGTAGTATTCATCCAGGTTGAAGGTTTTGATCCGGGCGAAGTCGAGGTGCTGTTCGCTCAGGTAAGCGTAGACCCCGTGCATGGTCGCTCCAGTGGCCAGACCCAAAACGGAAGCGGGTTTTTTCTGGATTTGCTGAGCCAGCAGTTGTCCGCCCATTTGTTCGACTTCTTTGGGGGTGTTGAGAATGATGACTTCCATCAGGCCTGTCCTCCCGAAGTTAGACGGGTGTGCACATCCTGGAGAAAGTTTTTTATTAGACTGGCCGCGTAGTCTTCCGGTTTTAACTGGGGATCTTTGAGTAACGGCAGCAGGTCCATAGCGTATTCCAGGGCGCTGGAGTCGTCGGAATGGAAGGGGTCGGAGTAGGTGGCGTTGGCCCGCTTGCGCCCGGAGGTGGCCTGGTCGTAGCGCTTGCCTCCGGTGATTTGGGAATCGTAGACGCCCATCAAGGCGGCCGTCAGATTTTGGTGTTCGCTGACGTCAAAGTGCATGCGGTCTTGCGGGTTCATCCAGTCCAGGCCGCGCCAGGCTTCGCCGCCATAGAATTCCTCGGGTATGTAGTTGAGGCGGCGCAGGGCTTCGATGACCGCCAGCACCACCACGATGTGATGGGGGTGGCGGTCGCACAGGTTGTGGGTGAAGATCACCCGGGGTCGGGTTCGTTTTATGATTTCCATCAGGTCGGCGATGAGCGGCTGGCTGTCCTGTCCGCCCATGACCGGGCCGGTTTCTTCATACATGAGGGAAAGGGTGGCGGCGTATTCTCCGCTCACGGCGGCGTGTTGCTGTTCGCGCAGGCGCACCTGCACCATTTCCTCATCGCTGTGGCGCGCGTACATCCCCGAGCGCGGGCTGGAGCGACCGTCGCTGGTGATGACCCCGGTCAGGTGATTGTGGGTGTTGTGCAGGCACTCCAGGATGGGGTGCCAGCCCATGAATTCGAGGTCGTCGGGGTGAGCGCCGATGCCCAGATGAGTCGTGCGCTTCAGCGCCGCCTCGGGCTCGGCACCGTCGGGGACGAAAAGGCAGCCTTTGGGATGTTGAAACGGAAAGCTCATGATCCGGACTTCCTCCCCAGAGGTTGCATTCCCTCGAACACCGAACCGCCGGCCTCTATGAAGACAGCCAGTTGCGCTTGTGGCCAGTTGAAGGCTCATTGCTCAGGAAAGCCGGTGCGGGTTTCCATGTGCCACTGCTTGGAATGTCAGAAGCGCACGGGGAGCGTCTTTGGCGTGCAGTCCCGCTGGCCTCGCGAGCAAGTGCGGCTGGAAGGTCAGGCCAAGGTCTTCCGCCGCACCGGAGACACCGGCAAGGTCGTTACTCTCTATTTTTGTCCCGAGTGTGGCTCGACGGTTTATTGGGAAGTGCCCGGTTTAGACGAGTTCTGGGCTGTGGCCGTAGGCGCTTTTGCCGATCCTGACTTCATGTCCCCGACGGTGGCCGTCTACGAAGATCGGCGCCACTCATGGACCCAGGACCCGGATTCGGTGATTTTGGATCATTGGAGTTAACATTTTGGATCACCTGGTAGAGATTTCGTAGTACTGGAGGCTGTATGCTGACCTCAGCTCCTAAGGAAAGTGGATCTCTCAGAGTAGCCCCCCCAGCAATGGGGGGGCATTTTTTTTACCCGGATAAGAAAGAAGAGACCCTTGTTTCCAAGGGTCTCTGTGGTGCCGTGGGGCGGAATCGAACCGCCGACAATACGATTTTCAGTCGCATGCTCTACCAACTGAGCTACCGCGGCTAGCGGTGGCGGGAGCGACGGGATTCGAACCCGCGATCTCCGGCGTGACAGGCCGGCGCCTTAAGCCTCTAGGCCACGCCCCCGCGGCGTGGTGGGCGGAATAGGATTTGAACCTACAACCCCCTGCATGTGACGCAGGTGCTCTGCCGTTGAGCTATCCGCCCGGCTCGGGAATAATAGCCGCCCGGCCATGCCTTGTCAACTGTTACTTGGCAGCTTTGGCGCTCAGCACTTCGACCTGCTTGGTCAGCAGTTCAACCTGCTTCTGCATCTGCTCGATGGTCTGCTGGCTGGCTACCTTGTAGGCGTCGAAGCTGGCCTTGACGCTGGCCTGGACCATGTCCTGAAGAAGCTTCTGGTTTTCTTTGGCCTGCTCGGCGATCTTTTCGGCCATCTTGACGGCCTGGTCACGGCTCACTTTGTTCTGTTCCATCCAGGTCTGCATGAACTTTTCGCCCTGCTCCTGGAACCAGAACACCGAGGTGAAAGCCTTGGTGGAGTTATCAATCATTTGCTGCATCAACTGGTCGGTCATTGTTTTCGTTTCCTTTGGCTTGGTGTGCCCAGAGATTACGGGGGGGGTGTTGCACTCCGGTTGACGGGTTTTTGCAACCGGCGTGCAATCATCAGCCCGTGAGAAGGTTGCTGTGGTTGCTGGTGGCGTTGGTGGCGCTACTGCTCTTGATCTGGATGGCCGCCACTTTTTACTACAAGGGCAGGGCTCAGCAGTTGTATGCCGGCTGGTCTCAGCTGGCGCCGGCGCCGGCCGGCTCGGAGCTGCGTAACGATTTTGGACAGTTGATGGCGATTGCTCCGGGGCTGGCCAAGATCGACTATCGTTATTTGAGCCAGCCTCTGGAGGAGACCCAGGAGTATTTGCTGGATTTCGCCATGGGAGCTCTCTCCGCCGGCGACAAGCAGCGCTGGGAACTGGCCGTGCGCATCCTCAACGGCATCTGGCTGAAGGAGCGGCGGACTCCGGAGATGGACCTGGCCCGGGCCACCCGGCTCAATACCTTCCAACAACGAATTCGAGTCCTCTATGCGCAGGCGCGTTTCAAGCGTATCAAGGCGATTCTGCCGCCTCATGACCGGGTGGCCTTTGCCCATAACATCGGCGCGACCTACGTGCGCAAGCAGTGGGAGAACGAGTGGGCCCTGTGGGGAGGGGCCCTGTCCTGGTATCGCGCCTGCCGGGCCATGGAGCAGCTTTCCCGCTGGGAAAAACAAATGGCCGGCGGACAGCCCCTGGAGGCCGGACCGCCGGCCCTCAAGCCGGTTTATGAGGTCCTGAAGGCGATACCTTAGCGCGCTCGGGCGTCGCCCTGGGCTGACACCAGAAATTCCTGATAGCCGCCTTCGAAAACGCGCATCTTGTGATTCTCGATGTGGTAGACGCGGTTGCTGACTTCTTTGAGAAAGTGGCGATCATGGCTGACCAGCACCACCGTGCCTTCGAATTCCTTGAGCGATTGCATGAGGATCTCTCGGGAGCGCATGTCGAGGTGGTTGGTGGGCTCGTCCAGCACCAGGAAATTGACCGGCTTGGCCAGGATCATGGCCAGCACCACCCGGCTTTTCTCGCCGCCGGAGAGTACCGAAATCTTCTTATCGGCGTCTTCGCCGCTGAACAAGAAGCAGCCCAACAGGGTGCGCACCTGGCCGATAGTGGCCGTGGGCATCTCCTCGTAGACCTGTTCAAAGACGGTTTTGTCGGGGTTGAGCAAGTCCAGCGAATTCTGTGAGAAGTAGCCGAGATTGACGCTGGCCCCGATGTTTACCGTGCCTTCCGTAGGTTCGAGATGACCGGCCAGCATCTTTAATAAAGTGGACTTGCCGGCGCCGTTAACACCCACCACGGCCACTTTGTTGAGCCGGCGCACGACCGCTTCGGCGTTTTTCAAGACTTCTTTGTCGCCGTAGCTCTTGCTGACATGCTTGACCTGGACCACTTCTTCGCCGGAGCGGGGCGGGGTGGGAAACTCGAATTTGACGGCCCGTCCCTCCTCCTGGATCTCGATGCGCTCGATCTTCTCCAGTTTTTTGACGCGCGACTGAACTTGAGCGGCGTGGCTGGCGCGGGCTTTGAAGCGGGCGATGAACTCTTCTTCCTTGGCCAGCATATCTTGCTGGCGCTTGGCGGCGGCCAGCGTTTGCTCGGCGCGCAAGTCCCGTTCCCGTTCGTAATAGTCATAATTGCCGCCGTAGATGGTGAGCTGGCCGTAGTTGACTTCGATGATGCGGGTCACGATCTTGTTCATGAATTCGCGGTCGTGGCTGGTCAGGATGAGCGTGCCCTGATAATTCTTGAGCCACTCTTCCAGCCAGATGATCGATTCCAGGTCCAGGTGGTTGGTGGGTTCGTCCATCAACAGCAAATCGGGCTGCAGGGTCAGGATACGAGCCAGTGCGATGCGCATTTTCCAGCCGCCCGAGAAGCTTTCCACGGGACGGTGGTGGTCTTCGGCGGCGATGCCCAGCCCGGTCAGCACGGTTTGTGCCCGCGTCTCCACCTCGTAGCCGCCCAGGGCTTCGAACTCCTCGCGCGCGTCACCGTAGCGCTCGAGCAGCCTGGTCATCTCGTCCTCGCTCATCTCCTGACCCAGGCGTTCTTCCATGTCGGCGATTTTGTCGGCCAGTTCGGCTACCTTGCCGGCGCCCGCCATCACTTCGGCCAGCACACTGTGACCGCTCATTTCGGCGGTATCCTGGGAGAAGTAGCCGACCACTGTGCGGGCCGGCATAGAAACGGCTCCCTCGTCCACGCCCATCTGGCCCACCAGAATGCGGAAGATGGTCGACTTACCCGCCCCATTGGGTCCGACCAATCCGATTTTGTCTCCCGGATTCGCTTGGAAACTGGCGCTTTTATACAGGGTGCGGCCGCCCAGGTGTTTGGTAATGTTGGAAAAGTGCAGCATGGCGCACGCCGTTGGCTGTCGGCCGGGGACTTCCTGCGTGCTCTCGCGAACCTCGCGGTCTATGAGCCAATCGATTCATAATTTTGAGATTTTGGTGCGCCACGGAGCCATCCTGGGCAGTTTTTTGATCGATGACTTTCTCGCGGGCTATCGGGCCATTCATCCCAGTTTGCACCGTTTCTGCAACGTGGAGGATATGGTCGACGTGGACGCCTTGCTCTATGTGCTGGCCCGCTTGCCCGACGGTATCCACCTGGTCCGCGAAATCATGGTGCAGTCGGATATACCCGACAAGGTGCCCGGCCTGGAGGGGCTCCAGGAGGTCTCCGTCGAGTCGCGCCGGCGCGCCACCTATTTGTTGGGTCCGGAGCGCATGGTCATCGTGGCCCGCGAGGGCGTCACCGAGTTGCTTGACCTGGTCACTCTGCTTTCCGCCTTTGAGGTCGAGTCTCGCAAGATCGAGCGGCTGCTTAAGAAAGGCGACTTACTCGAGGATCTTCGCGGCTTCGCGGGCGGCGATCAGGCCGCTGAGAATCGGCTCCTGGTGCGGCTGGCCTTTGAGCTGGGCACGACCGACGACCAGATCATGGCTCTCCACGAATTGTGGGGAAAGAATACACTGTCGCGTATCGTGGCTCTGACCGATCGCCCACCTCACCTGCGCGTGCGCCTGCATCGCGACTATTGTCTGCAGTCCGCCCTCGACCGCTCGCGTAACTGGGCGCATCGGCTGGCTCGCGATGTGGCCGAACATACCGCCGGCCGGCGCCAGATTCATCTGATGTCGAGCAACACTCACTCGACGGTCAATCTGCTCAGTCCCTTCCCGCGCCAGTACCAGGCGGAAATTCTGGCCTCAGGCGAAGCTCCGGCCGATGTGCATCCCGACAATCGCATTTACTACCTTATGAAGAAGTGGTTGACTCCAGAGCGGCTTCAAGAGCAGGCTCGTGTGCACGCCGAGTGTGGTATCTACACGCTGACCGATTTGGACAGGGTAGGGGTGACGGCTCAGTTGATCGACCTGGACCGCATACCGCGCGCCGGCTGCGATCCGCGGCTCTGTCTGGGCGATTGGGACGAGCCTCCCGTGCTGGTCAACTTCGATTACGCTTTTGGCGATCAGGCCGGAGTGGTGGGCGAGCAACTCTTTCGCGAGCTGGCTGGGCATCGGGTGCGTAGCCTTTCTATCATGGGCAAGGCCGGCTCTCTGGTGGGAGCGCGCGGCAGCCTGATGTTGCCCAGCTATTTGATTCGCGAAGGCACCGACGACGTCTACGATATCCCGGGTGGAAACTGGCTCTCTTGTGCTGATCTGGAGGGACTGGCGGAGGGAGTGCATGATTCGGGGCCGGTGCTCACCGTGCTGGGGACGATCCTGCAGAACGATGAGTTGCTGCGTTCTTATCGCGATGACTGGAAGGCGCTGGGTCTGGAAATGGAAGGCATCCCCTATCTCCGGGCGGTGCATCAAGCCCTGAAGTTGGGGCTGCTTGAGGCCGACATGCGGGTGGCTATCGGTTACTACGCCTCCGACGCTCCTCTGGTGCCGGGTGAGAGTCTGGCGCGCTCACTCTCCACCCGGGGATTGGACGCGACCTACGGCCTGAACGTGGCCATTCTGCGGAAAATCCTGGCTCTCAAATGACTTGAAAAACCATGGCCAAACGGGTTGACAGCCTCAGGCCACCATGCTAACCTACGGCTCGCCGCTGAGAACAGCGCGCG
>JAHBVR010000031.1 GCA_019637395.1 Vulcanimicrobiota bacterium | reverse complement strand
AGGTTCTTTTACTTAAGGGGGTCATGAAGCCATGGACGAAAGAAACAAGCTCTTTCAGGCAGCCCAAACGAATGACATAGCGACCGTCGAATGCTCCTTGACGCAAACTGTGGGGTGGACCGCGCTTCACTTGGCCGCTCGCCTACCAGCAATCGTGACGGTGCTCCTGGCCAAAGGGGGCTGATCCCAACGCCCGGGCGCTCGGCGGAGAGAGTCCGCTCCATCGGGCCGGTGACCTGGCCGCCGGCGCGAACCCTGAGGCGGAAGACTCAGTCGGCGGAAGACTCAGTCCATTAAGCCTTCCCAACAAAAAGAGCGCAAACTCTTCCAGAGCGCAAACTCTTCCGCCTGCTAGCAGCTCCCCTGGAGAACTATCACTTCCTGAGAATGGCCAAACAAAGTGAAAACGGTCGACAAAAGCCACTGCCAGGCCGTAAAAGACCTGCCGAAACCGCCTGGACCGATTATCTACCAGGCCGCCGAACTACACAATCTCTGCAACCGCGGCGCCTGCTTCGACTAAAACCTGATTGGGCACAACCCCGGCTCAAAAAGACGATGAAGCCCGACCCCGGAATCGGGCTTCGCCGCACCGACTAGTGTCCGGGTTTAGAGGTCTGTGAGCGCACGTCGGCCATGGCCGCCATAATGTGTGCGATAGCCTGATCGCGGCGGGCATTGTGGCCCTTCTGCCCCTGGAGCAACTTCTTCGAGCGCTCCAGCATCTGCACCACCTCGCGGTTGGTAGCCACATTGGCGTTGTAATCCGCTTTGCTCTCCTTGGCCTTGGAAGGCGGAGCGGCCAGAGCCAATCCACTGCACATCAATCCAATAACAATTGCGTTTCTCATAACCGTAGTCTCCAAATCTCCGAGACCCCACGAAGGAATTTCACGGGGACTTCGGTATCCAAAACAAATATGGAGCAACTGCTCATAGAATCCGAGGAAGCCTGGGCGCTCTACGACCCCGCCGAAAAGCGCTACATTTGGTGCAACCCCCGCTTCCAGCAAATGTGGGGGGCTGACCCCAGCGACCCTTGGACCCTGTTTGCGTTACCCCCTGGCCCCTATCATGGCACCCGGACGCACAACCACGAAGAGATCGCTATCCGCCTCATACCGGAGCAGCAGTACTACCGGCTCCAAATCCGCTACAAAAACCAGGACAGCGCTGAGCTACTCCAACAAATCTTCGAATACGCCCCCGCCCTGATCGTTCTCAGCGACGACAGCGGCCGCATGCGCAAAGTCAACCGCTCGGTCTGCTCCCTCTCGGGCTACACCCCGGAAGAACTGCAGAACCGGCCTTTCTACGAGCTTATTCCCGAAGAGGAGCGCCAGAAAGTCCAGCACGTCGTCGAGCAATGCTTCCACGACGCCGACGTCACCTACAGCGAAAACCACTGGCTCACCAAAAGCGGAGAACGGCGCCTGCTACAATGGAGCAATACGCGCCTGGCCACCGGCCGCAACGGCGAACTGGTGCACGTCGGAATCGCGCGGGATATCACCGAACAGCGCAAGGCCGAACAGAAATTCCGCAGCCTGGTCGACAACGCGCTCGATGCCATCCTGGAAATCGAAAGCAACGGCACGGTGATCTTCACCAACCCGGCGGCTCGCCAAATCTTCGGCCACATCCTCAAAACCCCCATTCTCAACTGGGTGCACGAAGACGACTGGGCGCAAGTCGCCGAACAGATGCAAAAGCCCAAAACTGACGTGCGCTGCCGCATGCTGCACCGCCAGGACGGCTGGCGCTGGTTCGACTGCAAGGGTCAGGCCGGGATCCTTATCTGCCGAGACATCACGGCCGAACGCCACAGCGAAGAAAGCCAGAAGATGCAGGCCGTGGGAGCCGTGGCCGCCAGCCTTGCCCAAGAATTCCTACACCTGCACAAAAAGCTGGAAAGTGCCCTGGATCAAGCTCCACCGGAAGCCCGCGGCGCCCTCAAAAAAGCCCAGGACCTGGCCAACCAGTTGCTAAAACTCAACCAGGAAGCCCACTTCGAACCAGAACGAGCCACCCTGGAGGAAATGCTGGAAGGCGCCGCTTCCCTGCTCACCGCCTCCCTCAGCAAAGTGCGCTTGCAACTGGAACTGCAAACCCGGGCCAGTTGGCTCAAGGGCGGCCGCGCTCAACTCGAGCAAATGCTTCTCAACCTGGCCCTCAACGCCGTCCACCCGGGCACGGTACTACACCTGAGCACCCACCCCGTCCACGAGAGCGAAAGTCTGGATCGAGCGCACCAATGGGTGGAACTGCGCATCACTCAAAATCCCAGTGGAGACCTCTACGCCGCCGCGCCACTCGCCCAGGCGGTCACCATACCCGGCGACCCCTTCCGAGTCTTTTTCCCCTTGCGTGAAACGCGCGGCGACGGCTCAGTCGTCTGAAGGACTGAGGCCCGGATCCACGCCGTCGGCAGTACGCTCAGCGGCCCGATTCCTGTCATACTCCTTGCCGGCGTAGACAATCGCCTGCCACCAGATCAGCACCAGCGAAAAAGTGAAGGCCAGGAAGATACGATCGCCGGCGGCGGCGCTCAGTCCCAGCGCCACCGCTCCCGCGGTGGTCAGCATATTCATAATCGAAGCCGACTGGTCGCCCAAGCGCATAAACGGTCCCTCAATCAAGGGTTTATGCTTGAACTTGGTTTCCTCGGTGGTAGCCGAATAGAGGATTTCTTTGGTGGCGTTATTCAAAGCGTAGTTGAACGAACCGCTGAAGGCCAACAGGACCTCCACCGCCAGAATCTCGATCGGAAAAGAGAAAGCCACCACCGCAATGAGAGCAAAGGCGGGCAGAATGGAGACGGCTACCTTCATGCCCAGATAGGCGAAGATCAGCCGGGCCACCACCACCAACAAAAAGACTCCCAGCACCCCCTGATAGAAGAAAACATCGGAGAATACCGCATTGGTTTTGTTCTTCAAAGCCTTTTTATACTCTTGATAGCGCTCGCGGCAACCGTGTACGTCATGCTTGAGCCCAAACTCGTTAAGAGCCGTGTCAATCTCGGCGGCCGGCCGCGACTTCAAGGAGTAGAAAAATTGGTAGCCCTCCTCTCCCAGCCTGGAAGCCACCTCGGGAAAAGTCTCCTCGTATTGCCGGTGGGCCAACCGCTGATCGATGACCGCCTGACTCAAGAAGTCCAGCGAGGTGGTGAAGCAGGCCAGACAGGTCACCATAATGGCAATCGAGCGCACGTAGCGGATACGAATCAGACCGAGCACGTCACTCCAAAAGTTGCCCTGCTTGACCGTCTCGCTCCTGGCGGTCTTGACCACCTGCTCCCTCCTGGGCCTGCGCAAAGCGGCCGCCAGAATTAAAAAGACCAGTGCGCAACCCATGGCCAGAGCCGAAAGAATGGTAGCGTAAGGGGCCAGCTTCTCGATACGGGCGATGATGCCGGAGGCGGCAGCGCCGGCAATACCGCCGAGCGTGGCGCCCAACTGGACAAAACCAAAGACGCGCTCGCCTTGCTCGGGTAAGAAGAAATCGTTAATGCAACCCCACAGAGTCGGCAAGGCCAGCAAAAAATACACCGAGCCCCACCAGTAAAAAATCACCGTGCCCGGCTTGCCGCCATACTGCAAAATCCAGGTAAAGGCCACCTTCATGGCCATCAACAGCAAATAAGTGCGCACGATGAGCTTAAACTTGTCCATGCGATCGCCCAGGTAATTGAAGAGCTTGGTGACCACAAAAGAAATCAAAGGGACCACCAGCATCAGCACGGGCAAGAACTTGGGATTAAAATCCGAAAGGAACTGGGAATTCCGCATGGGCTTGATAATGTAGTAGGACAGCAACAAAAAAAACAGCGCCGAAAAGCTATACAGAACCTGACGGAGCTCCTCTTCCTTCGCTCCGGTGACGGCGCATAGAAACTGGATCATAGCCAGCATCTAAGCAAAGAAGCCTGAAAAAAAGCTACTTGAGAAAGCTGTCGCCGGGATTCCAGGCCCAGTTCTCTTCTTGAGCCGGAGGCAAGGGCTCTTCGGAAGGCGCCACATTGGGCGTCGGATCCGCAGGAGGCAGGGCCCAACCGATCAGCGCGTGGCCGAGAGCGGAAGCCCAACCCGCCACCTTTTCACGGACGGCATGAGCGGTATTGTAGACTCCCAACGGCAGGCCCACCTTGTGGGTCAGCACGATGTTGCGCACCTGAGCCTGCACCGACTGGTCGAGCTTCTTGCCCAGAGCCAGTTGGCGATTCAAACCGAGCACCCAGTGCACGGTGGAGATGGGCACGTGCGCGCCCTTGCGTGAAATCAAGGACAAGAGATGAATAAAGCAGTCCATGCGCTCCTGGCGGTGCAGGATATCCTGCATATCCTCAGGACTCATCACGTCCCGGCCCTCAAAATAAAGCTTGTTCAAACGCCTGGCGGCCGCCTTGGCGCTGTCGGCCTTGCCGATAATAGTCAACAGGTCCAGCGCCGCCTCGCGATCCACGTTATCGATCGGCACCGCCTGGCCGAAGTCCAGAATGGTGACCGTCTTGGAAGCCTCTTCGATGAGCACCTGCCCATCGTGGAAGTCTGGATTGGCGAAGGTGGTCTTGGGCAACCAGTTCCCCTCATTGGTCTGGCCGCGCAGAATGCCCATCTCGGCCCTGGCCATCGGGCGCATCGCCTCCCGGTACAGTTCCGGCTTGGTGGTGAAGATCTTGCGCGCCGTCTTCCCCCTGGCTTCTTCCATAAACATGCCGAGGTTCTTGACCGAGTAGGCGTCGATGCTGCGCACGGTCCAATCGCCGTATTTACGCTGATAGGACTTATAAGCCGTCTGCTGCACGCTCATGGCCGACTCTTTATCGAATTCCAGCTTGACCGAATCTTCGATAATGCCCAGCAGGCCCAGAATGTAGCCGAATTTCTCTTTATCCTCGGGCGTTTCCGTCAGTGCATTCAAGAACTTATGGAACCGATCGAAGTCGTAGCGGGTGGTCTCGATAATATCCTGACGGCCCAGCGAAACCACTTCACCGCGGTTCTCTTCCTTATTGAAGTAGCGGATGGCCACGTTGACCGAGCCCGAACCCAAAACTCGCTCCACCTTCAAGTCCTCGGGCCACTCATCGCCGAAGCGGTCCTGAATCAACTTGAGCACCTGGTAGTAGTTCAACGGCATGGCCGCGTCCTGAGCCGACTCGAACGCCTCGCGGAAGTCCGCGAACTCCGAGGTGAAGGCCAGGTATTGCTTCATCTTGATGCCCGGCACGCCGTAAGAGTCGAAAAGCCTGGACAACACCGAGGCCTCGTCCTGCTTGATGGGCTCGCCGTTGGCGTCGATCTTGGGCTTCTGGCCCAGCATATAGGCTACCGCCAGCGTATCGGCGTCGCCCTGGGAAGTCAAAATCGCCTTGCCGACCTTGCGGGACAAATCCAGGTGGGCTGCCGGCACCCCCTTGAGGAAATGCTCGAGCACCGCCTCGCGTCCCTCCGGGTTGCGCAAAATGCCGGAAGGGCCGGCCAGGAACGAGTTGGCCACCACCACCCGCACCATCGGCTCGGCGTCGGCCAGCTCGGCCCGCACATTGCGAATCGTCTGGGCCACCGGCGCGAACGACTGCTGCTCGCTGGCCGCCTCCAGGTAGGCCGGCATCTGCTTGTGCCGTCCCATCAGATACTCGACGGTTTCCAACTGTTCTTCCGGCGAGCGCCCGCGCGACACCGCGATCAGCGAAGACAAACCGCGCATCTGATTGCCGAAGACGGCGATCTCCTCGATACCGTCGCGCGGATCGGGCGGGAACACCTGGTCCACCGTACCCGGCTGCAGTTTGGCCGACTCCGAAATCAAATTGCGCAGGTTATGGTACACCACCGGATAATCTTCGCGTAACTTGAGTTCGCTGTCCAAAGCGGCCACTTGAGCGGCCATCCCCTCGGTGGACCCGCCAATATCCACCAGTTTGGCCACCAGAGCCGCGGCCTGGTTGGCGGCCAGCCAGTCAAGCACATCTTCCTTGCCCAGCCAACCGCGCAAGGCCTCGCCTTCCAGGCCGGCCAGACGGTCATTCAGGGCATTGCCCAGGGCCTTATGGGTATTTGGGCGCGCCTGCATGGCCGGCGAGCAGAAGTCCACCGAGCGTTTAGCCAGGCCATACCACTCGTCCAGGTCCTTCACCGACCCTTGCATCCCCAGAAAACCCTCTAAAATAAAAGCTCCGGCATCCACGCCCACCGGCTCATCGTCATTGATCTCGCCCAACCGGCGCATCGTCTTGGAACGGTCCACCGCTTCCTCGGCGGCTCCCAGTACAGCTCGGAAATCGCCCTTAAACCCAACCTTCACATCATGTCCGAGCACGGCCAGCGGCGACAGCACCAGCCGGCTCTCGGTGGGAGCCAGAAATTTCATCTGCTGGCCTACCCGGAACATGCGCGCCTGATAGTCCTCTAAGGCCTTGTAATAGTCTTCCTCGTTGGCGTAATCACCCGGCTTGGGCTCAAATTCGCCCGCCTTGTGGCGCTCTTCCAGACTCTTCAAAGTCGCCGTGGACACATCGGCCAGCTCGACTCGATAGCCGTCCTGCAGCGTCTTTTGCAGCAAACCGGCATGTTGCGAGCGGTCCGGCGCCACCACCGGCGCCAACAGGGGACTCAATTTCTCGGTCCAGCTCCGGCGCGCCGCCGAGCCCGGCACCCGCGTCTCGTGAGCCCAGTGGGTCAGCAAGAACTTCTGCACATCCTTGTCCCCGGCCAGCTCACACAGCCGCCGCTCGGCTCCCGCTTCCAAAGCGGCCGGACGGCCTTCGCTGGACACAAAATCGACCTGGCCCGAGCAGGTGCGGGCCACGTCCAGCAAAACCGCCGGCAACTGTTCCTCGAAAGCAGCCGAAAAACCCGCCCAGGGCTCGGAGGCGAACAATCCATTGAGATAAGAAGTCACTTTAGGACCCTCTTGCAACGGCGGGCGCAGGCGCAGCAGGGCATGACTCTCGCGCACGGCCACCCCGGCCGAGAGCACGCCGGCGCATGACTTCTGCATCAAAGCCAGCTCATCGGCATCCTGATGCGGCGAACTCAACAAGCGCGTGGCCAGCGACAGAGCCAGCGGCACACCGGCGAGGTCCACCTGCTGGGCCAGGGCCGGCCCGTCCAGTTTCTCCACGGTGGCGCGCAAAGCGGCGTCAGCCCGAGCCGCCAGCGGCCAGGTGCACTCCGGCTCGTCCTGATTCTTGCGGTAAAATTCGACCAGTTTGTTGACGTCGGAAAGGCCGGTTTTCCCGTCCACGCAGAACATGGCAGGGGCTAACTCCACCAAACCCCCACCGACCTGCTGAAAACCTTCGTGAAAAAAGACCTTCTGCACGAACTCGCGCTGAATGCTCTTAGGCTCTCGCACCAGCGACTGGTTAAACTTCTCGGCTGACCAGCCCGGCTGCTGCAAGAACGCCCCGATGCGCGCCGCTCCCTCAGCCGTAAAGGTGGCCGGCAAACAGTCTCCGCGGGTCGACAACATCAAGCGCAACAGGCCGTCCACCTGCTGCTGCACCGACTTGCCCGAGGCGGCCAGGTGATCACAAACTCCCAGCAAAGCTCGCTCGTGATCGTCACGAGCCGCCTCGGTGCGGCGAATGTCGCCCACTTGTGGAGGCTTGGATCCGTTCTCGAACATCCAGTCCGGCGTCACATCGCCCGAAACCAGGTCGGCCAGGGTGTTGTGCTTGGTCTGATAAGCCGGAAAATCCTCAACGTTTTTTTCATACAGGGCCGGTCCCTGGCCACCGATCCCGGCCGGCAAAGGAATCTCGGCCAGCGACGCAGTCGGATGACCGCTTCTCTTGAAATTCTCGACCTGCGTCTGCACCAGGGCCACGCGCAGCCCCTCGTGCTCATGGCCGTCCGCCCCCGCTTTTAAGGCGCGCTTCTGATCATCGGCCGGATATTTCTCGGGATTCTTGGTGTATAGCCGCTCCAGGGCCGTCAGACAAGCGTGCGGATTATAGCCCGCCCGCACCATGCGTTCCACCCCGTCATGATCGGCGCCCGCCTGCATGGCCCCCGGCTCGATCCAGGAATTGCCGTTGACCGACAACTCCTCCTCGCCCCCAGGATCCTGTTTGGCGTGTAAAATCAACTGCGCGGCCTGCTGCGACAGCACGAAGGCCAACTCATCCTCCGTGGCCAGAGTGCGCAGCAAGCCCGCGTTCACAGCCAGGCGATAGAACGGCTTGCCGTCATCGGGCAGGCCATACCAGGTGCGCAACGGCCAGGCCTGGTCGGGATGCTCTTCCTTCCAGGCTTCCTCGCGGTAAGAACTATCGTCCAAACCGGCCTGCGCAATGTCCCCCGAGAACACCTCGACGCGCACATTCAAGTCTTTCAAATCTGCGCCGGCCACGCGGGCGAGCACGCTCTCCACATAGTTCTTGGCCTCATCCAGGGAAGCCGAGCCGATGGGTGGGGACTGCAACTGGCCCAATTCGGGGCGCAGGCGGTCTTTCCAGGCCTTCAGTTCCTTCTCTTCCGCCGGAGATAACTGGAACTGGTCTTTGGCGACGGCCACAGGGGCGGCCGGCACAGAGAGAGGCTTGGGAAGCTGAGAAGAAACCGGCCGCAATTGCATTGGGTCATTCTAACCAACTATCGCTCCACTGCCAACCCATGCGTCGATCTTGCAACAATTTATGCTATGATTGGCGTATGTGTACCGACCGGTCAAAACAGAACGGCATCGCCCTGGCTTCCACCCTGCTGGCCACCATGTTGCTGCTCACCCTGGCTGGCGCCTTTCTCAACGTGCAACGGGCCAATCTGCAGACCCAGAGCCAGTCGGAAAACTCCCGCCAGGCCACCGAACTGGGCCAGAGCGGCCTCAACTACGCGCTCATGCGCCTGCAGGCAGACCCGGTCTGGGACATTCCCGCCCCACCGCTGGTCACCATCGACACCCCCGCCCTCAAAGTCATCGAACGCAACGGTTGCGCCATCGGAGTCACCCCCCAGGGCACTTTTCAGATTTCGTTCCAGGACCAACGCTATCAGGACGACAAACTCCCCGACCTCTACCTCAGCCAGACTCGCCCTGAACTCAAATCCATCAATCGCCTCAACGCGCCCTACAGCAGCGGTGTTCAGCCCGCTCACAACCTGCGGGCCACCCCACCCGGCGCGGCCAATTTGATGATCGTGGCCCGCAGCGGCAGGACTCAGGTGCAGCTTGACGTCATGATCGCCAAACGCTACCTGATCGACGCCTCCATGCTCAGCCAGGCCGACCTCGGCATCCAGGTCAACGACCACTTCTCCATCCAGTCGCGTGACGCCAGCACCAACAAAATCCGCTCTCAGGCCCGCCTGCTCATCCCGGAAGCGGCCCAAATCCAGTTAAACCAGGGCTCGGCCATCACCCCTCAGACGATCCTGCTGGGCCACAACCTCAGCGCCACCACCACGCCGAGCCTGGCCCTCACCCTCACCTCCCCCAGCGCCGACCTGGGAACGAACCCCACTCAGCGCGCCCAGGCCGACCTCATCTCGCAGGGCCGCTATCAGCCCAACTCCAGCGAAGTCGTGCACATCCCCGATCTGGCCCCGGGCGATTTGCGCCAGCCCATCGCCACACCCAAGACCGTCAAAGGCGGCACCTACCATTTCACCGCCGCCAACAAAGTGCTCTACTGGCCGGACGCCGGCCACAACGTCAACGACACGGCCAGCGCCACCGAATACACCGACTTCATCCCGGACATCAGCAATGCTCAGACCCTGCCGCTCAAGGACTACCGGCTGGAAATCCCCGACGACACCCGGGTCACTTTTCAAACGGATACCAGCATCAGCGGCCGCCAGCCCCCCACCATGGGCATGGGCTACGTGGATGGAGCGCTGACGGCGGATTCCCTGGCCTCCGTGCAGGTACAGGGCGACTTAAAGATGGATGGCGCGGTGGTGGGCTCGGGTAGCCTCATCACCAAGAACCTGGAAGCCCGCGGCAAAAGCCAGTTGGCCACCACGCCCGACCTGCAGGTCACCCTGTATGCCGAACAAAAGGTGCGCCTGACCTCGGCCGCCCCGCCTTACCAGGCGGTCACCAGCGTGGATTGGGATGCTCTCCACCTGGCGCTGCAAGGCTACGATGCCATGAATGCGGGCGATCAGTACAGCTCCCTGGACGGCTGGATGGGCATGATCTGGCCGACCAAAGGCCTGATCGTGGGTAACCACGACGACACCGACGTGACGCAACCCTACCTGCGCGACGCCGACCTGGGCGCACCGTCGCTCTGGATCAACAAACTCAAGAGCAAATATCCCATTTACGGCACCGATACCGGCATCCAAAGCCAGGTGGACGCGGCCGTGGCCAGCTGGACCGATGGATTTAGCTACGGTCGCTACCAGCGGGTGCGCGACTTTCTGGCCCAGGCCACCCTCGACCCCCACCAACCCGGCCTCAGCGACAAACTCAACCTCAGCCTGCTGGGCGGCGACAACCAGGTGCGCATGACCGACATGATGGACGCCATGGCCAACCAGGCCGCTGCCGCCGGCAAGACCCTCAAGGATTACATCGGCCCGGCCGTCACCGTAAACCCGATGGAAGCCATCGATCCCGAAGGCGTGGATTTTAAGGGCCTGGTTTACGCCGGCCAGGACTTCCTGGCGGATATGGGCGGCCACAGCTTTCAAATCGAAGGAGCACTGGTTTCCCAAGGCGCGCTGGGCATCCTCAACGCCTCGCGCGTCGACAGTATCTACAACGGCGACTACCTCAAATCGCTGCTCTCCTCGCAAGCCAACGGGGGCACCATCAGCCGCATGGAAGTGGTCTTTTGGAACCAAAGATAAGAGCCCTGACGGTAGCCGAAGTGGTGATCGCCGTGGCTCTGCTGGGCCTGCTGCTCACCTCCACCATGTTACTTTTCACCAGCCTGCTGCGCGCCTCCAGCAAGTCTTCCCACCAGTCGATGGGTGCTTACCTGGCCCAGGCCAAACTCGAGGAGTGCATCCGCCTGGACATGTACTACCCGGTGCCTCCCGAGCTTTCGGTAGGACTCTACAGCGCCGATAAAGCTCAGACCACCGACTTCTGGTACAAACTCAGCACCACCAGGATCGGGCCCCGGCCCGGCCTCTACCAAACCGCCTACCTGATCGAGGTGGAAGTTTGGTGGTGGAACAAAGCCCATCCCGGTCAAGGCCGCCTGAGCACCCACCTGAGCCGGCTTCACTATAAGCCATGAAAAAGGGCGCCACCCTGCTGGAAACGCTGGTCGCCTGCGCGGTGCTCTCGCTGCTGATGATCGCCCTCTTCGCTCTTTTTCGCATGGGCACGCGCATGTTCCAGCTCTCGATCACCCGCCAGGGCCTGGAAGGCGAAGCCCGCCGCGTCAGCGCCTGGCTGGAAAAAGACTTGCGCCGCACGGTGGCCGCCTCCACCGTTCTGGATACCAGTCGTCCCCAACGCCACGGACTCTGCTGCCCCACTCTGGCGCGCTGGGATCTGCCCACCTCGTATTCCCCCCAGAGCGGCCTACCCGATTGGGACCGATACTTAAGCTACTATGCCAACAACACCGGCCATCTCTACCGCTGCCTCTACCACCCCGGCGCCGCCAAAGCCCACCACCCCTGGGCCGCCTTCGACCCCGCCGCCCACTTGCGCGAAGATCCCGGGCTCAACTCCAATCAGGAAAGCTACCAGACCCTGGCCGACGACGTCCAAGAACTTACCTTCGGAACCGATGGGAAATCGCTCATGGTCAAGCTCATCCTGGAAAAACAGGCCAAAACCAGCGAACTACGCCTGGAGATCCGCCCTCAAAACCAGGAGCCCTAAAACCAGCGGTCCCGCACCAGCGCGAGTTCCTGCTCCAGCTCGGGGGCCAACGCCCAGCCCGGCTGAGGCCCATGCAGCGCTCCCAAAGCCGCACCCACCAGCGCCCCCAAGGAATGCGACTCAACCGTATTGCTCACGGCCATTTCCAGCGCCAGCGCCGGCTCGTGGGCGTGCCGCTCCAGGATATACAGCCAGTTGGGCACCATCTCGAAAACATAGGGTCCGCTGCCCCACCCGAGCATCACCTGCGGCACGGTCAGATTCTTGGTCCGCGCCTCCAGAATCGCCGCGGACAGGAATTGACAAAGGGTTCCCCGCCAGCCCCGGAAATGCCGTCCGTGACTCGGATAACTGCGCCCGTCCTCCAAATCCAAAGACCACTCCAGAAAGTGCTGCAAATACCAGTCCGAGGCAGGCACTCCGCCCACCCCCAGCATTTCCCAGAGCAACTTGGCCGTGCCCAGCGAAGCCACCAGGGCGGCGTTGTTCTGATGAGTCAGGGCCGTGGCCACGGCCACCTCGCGCCACAACGACGGGCGCGGAGCATTGCAATGGGGCACCAACAGCGGCGCGATACGGCGCAAAGCTCCACAGCCGGCGGTGTCGCCGCCCAGCTGATTCCAGGGCCGGCCGGCCGCGTGCATGGCGCGCATTCGGGCCAGGCCAGGACTGGGGCCGAGCACCGGCGCTTGAGCCAGCGCCTGCACCAGGCTGTTCACTTCAAAGGGCTGGCGGCGCAGACACTGCAGGGTCGCCAGCACCAAACTGGGGACCTCTCCCGAGCCTCCTCCATATAAGAGACCGCGCAACATACCCTCGACGCGATTCCAGGCGCGGCCGCCGCCGGAGGGAGCGGTGCGCAGCAACCGGCCCTCGCGCAGCGGCAAAGAGCCGTGCGCCTCGCCCTTCTTGTAGTGAGCCGAACCATGACCGCTGCTGTAGGCATGCCCGCTCATAGCCGCCTTCTTGTGCCCCGAACCATAATCGCCGCGTTCCAGGGTGCGAATCAAATCCTCGGCGTCCTCGCTTTCCTCAGCCGGCAACAAAGGTAAACGCAGTCCCGAACGCAGCAGCTCGAGAGCAGACCTCTCCTGGCCCCGCTTCAGCTCCTCCATGGCAAGCTCTCGCAAGCGTGCCATTTCCGCCACCGAGACCTGGGCCACCACGACCGGGTCGGGCGCCAGCGCCAACCGCTCGGCCTCATCCACACAGGGCAGTTGTAAAATCGAAACACACTCGCGTGGGGCCCCCTCGCGCGCGCAGGTCCAGGCCAACCCCACCTTGAGCAACGGCCCCAAATGTCCGGCCGGTGCGTGCAGGCGCAGCACTCGCTGCAGTGGACAGTGGCTGATCAAATCGGACAACTTCACGGCCCCGTCCCCGTCCAGCTCCACCCTACCCAACCACTCCACCCGCACTCCCGGCGCCGGCTGCAGGCGCAGCCGCACCTGTTTACCCTGGGTGGCGCGCAAGCCGCACAGCTCCATTTCCAGGAAAGGCGCCAACTGCTCGGCTGATTCCACATAGAAATGGTTGCCGTCGCCACTGGCCGCCATGGCGCGCAATAAGTCCTCGTTGTAGCCGCCGCCAAAGCCCAGAGTGGTGGTCTGCACACCCTGCCCGGCAAAGCGGCTGACGGCCGAGCAAATGGGGTCGATTCTCGTCTCGCCCACATTAGCCTCTCCGTCGGTCAGCAAAACCACCCGATTCATTCGCTGCTTATCCAAGGTGGTCAGCACTTCATGACTTCCTCGTTCCCAGGCCGCGAAGAGAGCCGTCTGCCCGCCCACCTCCACCCGCGAAAGCAACGCCAGCGCCCTGGCTTTTTCCCTGGCCTGCGCCTGGCTGACCAGCACGTTCACGCTCTGGTCGAACAAAACAATGGAGATCACGTCGCCTTCCAACAAGGACTCCACCGCTCGCGAGGCCGCCTGGCGCGTCAAGCGTATCTTCTCCCCGGCCATCGACCCCGATCGATCCAGCACCAGAGCCAGATTCAAGGGCGGTCGCTCCGCCTGCTCAGCCGGAATATCCGGAACAATCCGAACCAACACATCCACCGCTACCGCCTTTTCGGTACTGATGGCGGAACGATCCGTAAATAACTGCAACATCGCCAACCCCCTGAACAGCAATACAGTTATACTGTCACATCAACACTATGACTGTCAACACGATCAAAATGACCACAACCGACAGAGAACTCTACCACCACAGGAGGCCGAAAGGGTGAAAAAAGGTACTTCCCAGGCGAAAAAGAAGCGCTCGACAAGGGCCTCACCCAGGGTCTGCAGGCCGCGCTTCGGCCCGCCCAAAAACTCCCGCTCGGCGACCTCAGCGACCTCCTATGAGCCGCTCCAACTCGGCCAGCACGGCCGCGTTCTTGGGATCCTGGATCTTCTCGTTGTAAAACACCGGCACGTGGTCATAAAGCGGGTTGATGTTCCCCTTCATCAAGCCCTTCAGACTGCCCAGGCCACGATTCCACCAGTGCACCCCCTTCTCCAAAGCAGCCCGGCCATTCCGGTCAAAATATACCTGATGGCCACTGGTCACCCCGCCCGGCAAGGCCAGCGGAATCGGGTCGGTGTTATTGATAAAGTTCACCGTGCGGGCGGCCAGGCCGTTGGCCTGCAAATGCTTATCCTCATCCCCCCAACCGAGGTCCGGCCCTCCGGTGCGGACCACGCTGCCGGCCAGCAGATCCATCTCGGTGGCAGCCCGGTCGGCCAGCTGCAGGGCAATAGCCGCTCCCAAACTGTGGCCGGCGAAGTGGACCGCCTTGTTGGCCGCCCGGGCCTGCTCCAGATACGGCTTCAGTTGCCTCCAAATCCCGTCGGCGGCCCGCTTGAAACCGCCGTGGATGGAAGCGTCTCCGGCATCATTGGGCACCGGCAGGGCGGCCATATCGTGAAAGTAATCCTGCCACTGCGGGTCCTTGGAAAGCAACGGCGGAGTGGTGCCGCGCGCCGCCACCAGCAGCGCATCGCGAGTCTCCACCAGAGAGACCTGGGTGCCCGTATCGGGCTCGCCCACGTTGTTCTGGGAATCCAGGAAGTGGTAAGAAACCAGCCCTTCCTGCTTGCGCAGATGAGCGCGCTGATCGACCGGGTTGGAATAAGCCATGGTAGCCAGAGCCGCCAGCACGGCGCCATTGGTGGGCGTAAAAACCTTATCGCCGCGGAACGAGCCCAAATCCACCGAGTCGACCACCCTGGCCGTCGACTCCGAATCCATAGGCACATCAAAGATCGAGTTCCACATGTCGCAGGGGGTAAATTTGCCCAGTTTGGGGATCTGCATTGGCCTACCCTAGCCCAAGGTCCTGAAAGCATCTTGAAAAAATAGCCGGCACAACCTAAGATGCAAAACCTATGAGTAGCACAGCAGTTGAATACGGAACCTTCGAAGCCACGGTGGCGCGCAGCGCGGCCATCGAGAAAGAACTGGCCAGCAATCCCAAGAAATTCCGGGTGCTCACCGGCGACCGGCCCACCGGCGCCCTGCACATCGGCCACCTCTTCGGCTCCCTGCGTAACCGCGTGCGCCTGCAGAACCTGGGCGTGCCCATCTACATCGTGATCGCCGACTACCAGGTGCTGACCGACCGCGACACCTTCGAGAACATCGCCGCCAACGTCCGGGAACTCACCCTGGACTACCTGGCCGCCGGCCTCGACCCCGACAAAGACACCTGCATCTTCCCGCACAGCCACATCCCCGAGCTCAACCAGTTGCTGCTCCCCTTCCTGACTCTGGTCAGCATGGCCGAATTGGACCGCAACCCCACCGTCAAGGAAGAAATCCAGGCCGCCGGCCTGACCCGCATCAACGCCGGAATGTACGTCTACCCGGTCCACCAGGCCGCCGACATTCTTTTTTGTAAAGGCAACCTGGTGCCCGTGGGCAAAGACCAGATCCCCCACCTGGAACTCTCCAGAGTCATCGCCAGAAGGTTCAACGACCGCTTCGGACGTGGCCAGGAAGTCTTTCCCGAACCCCATCCGCTGCTTTCGGAGGCTCCCGTCATCCTGGGCCTGGACGGCGGTCAGAAAATGAGCAAAAGCCGCAACAACGCCATCATGCTCGGAGCCACCGAAGACGAGACGGCCAAACTCATCAAGAAAGCCAAAACCGACAGCCAACGCCAGATCACCTACGACCCCGCCAACCGCCCCGAAGTGGCCAATCTGCTGCTCATCGTCAGCCTGTGCAACGGTCAAAAACCTGAGAAAATCGCCGAAGAAATCGGCGAGCAAGGCTCCGGCAAGCTCAAAGCCACCGTCACCGAGGCCCTCAACGAACATCTGCGAGAACTGCGCCAGCGGCGCGCCGAATTCGCCAAGGATCCCAACCTGGTCAGCCAGGTCCTCAAAAAGGGCACTGCCCGGGCTCGCGAAGTCGCTCAAGAGACCCTGGCGGAAGTCCGCAAAGTCATGAACATGGAGTTCTAGAAAACCCCGGCGTATGGAGGTCGAAGCCCATAACCGAGCCATGCTGCGGCTGGTCCAGGCGGTCCAGGAACTTTCCCTGGCCCGCACTCTGGAAAGAGTCATGGAAATCGTGCGCACCGTGGCCCGCGAACTCACCGGAGCCGACGGAGCCACCTTCGTCCTCAAAGACGGCGACAAGTGCTTCTACGCCGACGAAGACGCCATCGAGCCCCTCTGGAAGGGCATGCGCTTCCCTCTGACCGCCTGTATCAGCGGTTGGGCCATGCTGAACCGGGACAACGCCGTCATCCCCGACATCTACCAGGATCCGCGCATTCCCGCCGACGCCTACCGCCCCACTTTCGTCAAAAGTCTGGCCATGGTGCCCATCCGCAGCAGCGCCCCCATCGGCGCCATCGGCAACTACTGGGCCCGGCACCACCATCCGGACCCACAGCAGGTAGCCCTGCTGCAGGCCCTGGCCGACACCACCTCGGTAGCGATGGAAAATATCCAGGTTTACGCCGAGCTCGAGCGCCGCGTGGAAGAGCGCACGCGCGACCTGGAAGAAGCCAATCGCAGCCTGGAATCCTTCTCCTATACCGTCTCTCACGACCTGCGCGCTCCCTTACGCGCCATAGACGGCTTCTCCAGCATGCTCGAACCCGGTCCGTATAAAGACCGTATCCAGCAGGCCGGCCAGCGCATGAGTTCGCTGATCGAAAACCTGCTGGACCTGGCCCGTTACGCCCGCGCCGAGGTGCAACGACGCCAGGTGGATCTGAGCGCGCTGGCCGCCCAGATCGCCGGCCGCCTGAACGCCGCCATCCACATCGAGAAAGAAATGAAAGACGAGTGCGATCGTGAGTTGCTCTCCGTGGCCCTGGAGAATCTGCTCTCCAACGCCTGCAAGTACTCCTCCAAGCAACCCGAGCCACGCATCGAGTTCAGCCGCCTCAGCCGGGACAGCCAGACCGTCTACTTCGTGCGCGACAACGGGGCCGGGTTCGACATGCAACGCGCCGAAAAACTCTTCACCCCCTTTCAGCGCCTGCACACCCAGAGCGAATTCCCGGGCACCGGAGTGGGATTGGCCACCGTGCACAAAATCATCACCCGCCACGGAGGCAGCATCTGGGCCGAATCAGCCGTCGGCCAGGGAACCACCTTCTATTTCACTCTCAGCACCCCGCCCGTGCTCGCCTGGAACAGTCCGGTGCTCAGTACGCCCGCGCCCGCACCAGCAACGGCCGGGAGCGAATAGAGCGGCTCGGAAGCTATCGCAGTCCGGCCCCAGATCGCTGCCATTCTCTCCCGGACGGGGTTCGGGCAAACGCATGCCGGCCGGCAGCAAGTCGATCCAGACCTTCTGTTCCCGCCAGTTAGCTACGCCGGTACCTTTCCAACTGAGGCGCCAGATGCCGTCGGAGCACTCGGCCAGGCCTCGCTGCCGCAGCCCCTCCAGCGTCTCGGCCACAAAGCCCGTGCGAGCCCGTTCCATGGTATCCACCAGGGTGGTCAGCAAGGCGCTACGATGCTGGCCCAACACCTGCAACACCCAACCTTGCTCAGGGCTCAACTGGCATAGTTCCTTTTCGAACTCATTTACGAAGTCCACTAACTAGACTTCAAGTGAAATTCCCCGGCTCCCCCCCGACCAAAGACCTAGATGTGGCCCACCTCCGGTTGGCCCAGACCACCATGGCAGGTTGCCGTCAAGTTAAAAGAAACTTCAGGGAAGTATGGCCAGACCCGTGGGTACCGCGTGGGGCAGGGGGATGGTCGTGTGCACCACCTGCCCACTCTTGCCGTCCAGCACCATGATCACTCCCGAGTCACGGCAACCCACGTAAGCCAGACGGCCACCGCGGCCATAACAAATTCCCAGAGGAGCCTTGCCCACTTCCACCGTCCCGATCACCTGACTCGACTTCAAATCGATTACCGAAACCGTGTTGCTGACCCGATTGCTGACCAAACAGCGGCTGCCGTCCGGGCTGACGGCCAGCTTCTGCGGCTCCACCTCGACGCCGATCCGCCCGATCTCCTTGACCTCCAGACTGTCCACCAGCGACACACAGGCATTCTTGGAGCAAGCCACCAGCAGGCGTTTTCCGTCCGGAGTAGCCTCGATAGCGGTAGGGCAATGGCCCACTTTGCAGTGTCCCACCTCCACTCCGGTGGCAGCATCCAAAGCCACCACTTCCCCACGGCGGCCGTCTCCCATACAGGCAAAAATCCGGTTGCCGGCCAGACAGGCTGACCAGGGAGGAGTGTCGGTAGCTATAAACCCGGCCGGCATACTCGTGCCCGTATCGAGCAGCACCACCCCGGGCTTGCCCCCCATCAAACAGGCCGAAATATAGCGCCCATCCTGGGTCAGACGCAAATCCGTAACCACCCCACCCATGGGAATATTGCGCAGCACCTTATAATTGCGCTTAGCGTCCAGCACCTGGATCAGACTGCCACCGCCGGCCACATACAGAAAGGTTCCGGTGCGGTCAAAACACAGCCAGTAAGGCTTGACCTGGGTGGCTAAAAACCCCGAACGCGACGGATTGGAAAAAGGAAAAACCATCAGACAGTTTTCCGCGGTCGTAATCGGATTCATCAAGTAAGACTGGCCCCAACCGGTCGGCTGATGCGGCAAGTCCTCCGGTCTCACCCGAATCGGAGCTCCCGCGGCCAGAGCCATCTGCCAAATATTCTTGAAGGGACTGGATTCCATGTCATTGACATTCTCCGGCTTGCGACTATAAGCGACAAACAAATCCCCGGGCAAAACCGCCATGTTATCCACAAAGGTAGAATCGCGCGGATTCATGAGAATCTGGCAACGGGAAGCCATTCCCGCATAATTTACCCTCACCCGCTGCGTTACATCCGCGTAGCCCGACTTGCGAGCTACCAGGCGGTACTCTCCATCCGGCAGGTCCTCGAAGTGAAAGAAGCCGTTGCCACTGGAAACGGTGCGGAATCCCATTCCCTCCACCTCAATTTCGACCCCGCCGAGCGGATCCCCGCGCCCGACCTCGTTGCCCCGAGCAGGATTGATTCCGGTCACCACCATCCCCGTTAAAGTGAAAACTCCCGACCCGGCCCACACCCAACCACAAATCCCCAAAACCAAGAAAAACCCCAGTAGTAATCGTCGCATACCGCACCTCCACCTCCACACAATGCGGCCGCCGACACTAACAAATTGTTACCAAAAACCAACGAATTAATGACAAAGAATGACCCTACTCCACATAGCCGCTTCAGCGGCGGGGATGGGTCACGATGGCGCGAGACGACTCGTGACCTTCGGGCCTCTCGATCACCTCGTCAAGGTCGTGAGTTTGCGGGAAGTCTCCGAGCGCTGCACCTGGGCGCAGGCTCCCTGCCGGGGCCGCTCGCGATCAGAGGTGAGGTCCCCCTCCCCCGCACCGGACCCGCCAAAGTTTTACTCGGAATATTTCACGCCACAGCCGTAGGGCTGGGTCTGGTCGGCGGAAACCGTCTGCCCCGCGCGCGCCTCGGTCAAGGCCGAATCCACGTAATTCTTCTCTTTGCGGTCATCGATGGCGCCGTTGTAAATCACTTTGCCTTCCGGATTGATGACGAACATGTGCGGCGTGGTTTTGGCTCCGTAAAGATGGCCCACCTGGCCGGATGTATCCAGCAACGAAAAGGTTGGGGCAGCTCCTTTGTCCTTGAGCAACTGATTGGTGGCACCGGCGTCCAGATAGCCCTGCTTGCCCTCGGCCGACGAACACACCGTCAGCCAGACCACGCCCTGGGCGGTCCATTTCTTCTGCTGGGCCTGCATCTTGCCCGAGTCATACTGGCCCTTCACAAAGGGGCACTGATAATTGGTCCATTCCAGCACCACGTATTTGCCTTTATAGTCACTCAACTTGACCGTCTGTCCGCTGCTGCTGGCGGCGGAAAAGTCAGGGGCCGGCTGGCCCACGTTCGCCTCGCTGAAGCCAGGCAACACCATGGCCGCGGTCAGCAAAAATCCCAGAGCAAACTTCTTCATCACAACAATCTCCTTAAGGAACAGGTTGGTCCACCATATAACCCCTACGAGCCTTGCCTTCGCCCACAACCAGTAAACCCTGCAGCCGGGTTAAGGCTTTTGTCCGCGGAGCCGCCTGCAAGCGCAGCCGCAAAGGGGGCCCCTCCGCTTTCTGCGGCGCGGCGTCCACAATTTGCAGACCCGGATCGGGAAAGAACACCCCTTGCGCCAACGGCAAATCCGTCTCCAAAAGCAGCTCCTGGCCGCTGCGCGAAACCTTGAAATTTCCCGCTAAGGGCGCCTGCACCGCGTCGAACCGGGCCTGCTCCGCCGAGGCCACGGCCCGCGCCGCCACCGGCAAAACCAACTGCAGCTCGGCCTTTCCCGGCACGCAGGCCTCCTCATTGCAGGCCAGCCAGCTGGCCTCTACGCCCAGAGTCACCTTCTGCCCCGGCTTCAATCCCGCCGGCAACCGCAGAGTCATTTGATGCAAGGCCGCCTGATCATAGCCATAAAGCACTGAGCCCATCACCTCAAAACGGCCCGGCAGGGGCCACAGCAGAGGTCCGGGTGACCAGCCTTTGGGCAGCTTCCACGAAAACTCGCTGGGCAACCCCGAATCGCCGGCGTTCTTCCAATAAGTGTGCCAATGCTCGGCAGGCTCGAGTAAAACCCCCAGGCGCAGGCGGCCTCCCGGCACCACCGCCGTTTGATCGGCCAATAAACGAGCCTTGACCTGCGGCTCGGCCGCCAGCCATCCGGTCAAGAAGAAGAAACAAAACAAGATTCTCATTCCATCACCTGCTGAGCATCCGCTAAATCCCCTGCTCTCCGTTTATCAGGGCAGACGCTCGGATAACTCCCGCGCCAGAGTCTGCAGTTCCTGACGAGCTTCCGGCTCTTGCTCGGCACTGTGCTGTCCGGGCGCGCCCCGCTTGAAATACTTCAAGTCCAGGCGAATCAAGCGATTCTTCTTACGCAGTAAAAACCCTGACTTCAACGTGGCCGTGGCCTCCGGAGCCAGCGGCCGCGCATCCCAACTCTTGAAACCAAGCCAGTCCATTCGCAAAAATTCGGCGAAAGGCACTACTTCCTCAGGCTTATCCAGAAGATAGACAAAAATCTCGAACATCCACTGGCGCAGCCGGCTGTTTTTCTGCAGATACTCCTCGCGAATCAGCGTAATCCTCCGCTCATTCCAGCGCTCCTGGGTATAGCCCGTCGTGCCAATCTGCCCATAGTCCCGTGGCACGTGCCGATAAAACGGAGTACGCGGCGTGTCCTGCTGAAGTTCCGCATCACTGTAGCGTTCCCGGTAGCCCACCGGCGGCCGAAAATGATCGGCGGCAAAATGCTCGAGCTTAAAATCGGTCAACTCGATGTTCCCAAAAAGAGCCTCATCGGGCGCCGAACCGGCCGGACGCTCGGAGTTCTGACTGTTCAGCACCAGTCCCGGCCCGGGCGCATAGGCGCGCTGATAATACTTCCAGCCCACCGGCAGGGCGATCACGCCCGATCCCATCACCCGGCTGGCATAAGTCAATTGCCAGGTTTCCTGCCCCTGCCAGGCCGGCCCTTTGAGGGCGCTCAAAGAAGAGCCTTGAAAGGATCCGCCTAAACGGTTCCGCGAAGGAAGCACCTCATACAAAAACTGGCGGTCTTCCTCCTCTCCCAGCTCCCGCCAGGCCTCCAGCAAACGGCTGCGCAGCCCCTCCTGCGCTCCACCCAACCCCTGCAGCCGCCGCGCATCCACCCGCACGAAAGTGCGCGCCTTAGCCTGCACCAACCACCCCGAGCTCATCGGCAGCCCCGCGCGTGGATTCGGCTCCTCCCGCAAAGAATAAATCGCCGAGCGTTCCTTGCCGACGAGGCGCACCATCCCCTGAGGCCGGCTCACCTCCAGGCGCACATTCCCTCGCCGCACCGAAAACTCCAACGACTCATCCAGCGGCGGCAAGGACGAACTCCCGCTCGCACACCCGCGCAGCCAACTCAACACCACCAAGGCAAACAAAATCCCCAGGCACCCAAGACAGGTAAGGGTTATCGACCCGCGTCGCATCATCTCTTCCGCCTTTGCTCCGTCCCCAGCCGAGCCCTCCAGCTCCTTAAGCTTCTTTTCAGCTCCCGCCCCTAGAATCAGGTCTATGATTCGCTGCAGTTGGGCCACCACCACCCCTAAGTCCAGTCCTCGCGACCAGGTCACCACCTTCGTATGCACCGACCCAAAGCACCATGAGCTGATCAAGGACGTGCGCAGCCAGCTCAGCGACAACCTGCGCAAGCAGCCTTACCGCGGCAATCCCAACCCCGTGGCCGGCCACTGCTACGTGGCCAGCGAAGCCCTCTTCCATCGGCTCGGCGGCAAATCGGCCGGCTGGACGCCCCAGAGCATTCAACACGAAGGCGGACCGCACTGGTATTTAAAGAACCAGGACGGAACCATCCTGGATCCCACCGCCGACCAGTTCGAGACCCCCGTCCCCTACGACAAAGGGCGCGGTTGCGGCTTCCTCACCCGGCAACCCTCGGCCCGCACCCAGAGCGTCCTCGACCAGTTGGCCTGAAGGCCTCTCCCGTGGTAGGCGGCGAACGCATCACCGCATGCGCAAAGTTTATCTCACCCAAGCAGCGCTGGCGCTGGCTTTGAGCCTGCCCGTGGCGGCTCAAGAGGCGGACATCACACGCGCCCTGCGGCAATTCCAACAGCCGGCCAAACGCGCCCAGGCCCTGAAGACTTTCTCCGAGCAAATGTACAGCCTGGAAAACCCCAAACTGCGGGGACAGGTCTGCGCCGCCCTGACGCAACGCCTGAAGTCCAGCAAAAAACCGGCCGAGCGCCGTGAACTGGCCAGCCTGCTGGAAAGCTACCTCAGCCACGCCCAAACCCCGTCCAGCCACTTCGCCAACGCCGAGCCCCTGCTGCTCGACCCCGATGAACGGGTGCGCCACCCCATCTGGCTGGCTTTCTACCAGCAAGCCAGCCAGCCCCACCTCACGCCCGCCCAGGACGACCGACTGCTGGCCCTGGTGCGGCACCAGGACCCCAAAATTCGCCTGGAAGCCCTCAACTGGGCCAACGAAGCCACCCAAAATCGCCAGCTTCAGGTGGGCGCGCCGGCCAGCCCGCTGGGTCGCAAAGTCCTGGCCCTGCAGCTCAAGCTAAGTGATGACCCCGATCCCAGCCTGCGCAACATGGCCATCTACGGCTGCTTCCAACAGCTTGAACACGCCCCCGATCAAGTCACCGAAGTAGCCCGCAAACACCTGAACGACGCGTACGCCGCCACGCGCTCGCTGGTGCTCGACTTTCTGCAGCAAGCCGCACGCCGCGATGACAAACTCTGTCAATTGCAACCCGACGTCCTGCAAAGGTTCCGCCAGCCCATCGACAGCCAGGACTTCCCGCTGGTGCCCGACGCCGAACTCGGTCCGGATGCCAGCCCGCCCCTGGACGAACGCTATCGGCTGGTGCAGGTGGCGGCCGCCATGGGACCTCTGCCCGAGGACGCCTGGAAATATCTGGAGGAAGTGGCCACCAAACAAGTTCCTCCCGAATTGCTGCTCAACCTGGCCCGTAGCCAGAGCCGCGCCGCCCGGCCTCTGCTCGAAAAAATCCTCAATGCTCAGAATTTCGCCCTGGCCGCCGACGTGCTGGCCGAATGCGGTCTGCCCGACAGCCTGGTAGCTCCCGTAGTGCTGGAACTACAGAAGCGCCACAAAGAGGTCGACACCGAACAAGCGAACCAGACCGCCAGCCTCATCCTCAGCCTGGCCGACCGGCCTCAGGCGGCCGCCGCCGAAGCCTTCCTGACCAGCACGCATCCTCAAATCGTGGCCGCCGCGGCTTACATGGTGGCCCGCCATCAAGCCGGCACGCCGGTCGCCCGGCAGGCCGCCCAGGCCCTCAGCCAGGTGGACTGGAAAATCGCCTTCCAGGGGGGCACTACCATGCTGGCCGCGGTCGATCGCTTGCGCGCCGACCACCCATTCGAACTGGAGAAGCTCAAAGGCACCACCGTGGATGTCGACCTGCTGCTCGGCTGGCTGCTGGCCCAAGAAGACTCCGACAAAACGCCCCAATTTGTGGACGAATACGCCCGCGGCGCCGCCCTCAGCGGCCGCATCGACCCCGGCGTGACCGGCGACTTTCTGATTCTGGAAATGAAGTGGATCGCCGCCCACAAGTCACAATTGTGCGAGCCCGGCTTGCGCCGCCTGCTTTACCACCCCGACGAACGGGTGCGCCAGGAAGCCCGCCTGACCCTGACGGCAATCGGCAAGAATTAGCAACAGCTGCGCAACATCGTTTACATTCCGGCAACAACTCAAACCTTCAGAAATGGGGAGAACCCTGTCAGAGTGGAGTCATCCCCCGAGGAGGCTTCCTATGACCGCTATCAAAAAACAAACCGGTTCCGTTCAACGCGCCAGCTCCAGCGGTCCCAAAGCCAGGACCAAGAAAGCCTCCCAGGCACCTTCCAAGGCGCAGAAAACGCGCAGCCAGCAACCGAACAAGGTCGATCAGACCAAATTCTCCCAGGATCTGGCCGTCCAGTCCAATCAGAAGCAGGTTCCCAACTTCCAATCCTGGGCCAGCCCGAATGCAGCCAAAAGCGCCGAACTCAAACCCCTCTCCGGCGACAACATGAGTCGTCGAGACAAAGGCGACAATGTCAAACAACTGCAAGAACATCTCAACAAAGCCGGGGCCAAGCTGGAAACGGACGGCAAATTCGGCCCCGAGACCCAGAAGGCCGTCAGGAAATTCCAGCGCCAGCACAATTTGACGGTGGACGGAAAAGTCGGCCCGGAAACCATGGGCGCCCTCAACAAAGGCCTGAAGCCCGAACCCACCAACCCAAAGCCCGACCCCGCGGCCAAACAGCCCGACCCGGCCGCCCAGAAGCCTGACCCTGGCGCCAAGAAACCCGATCCCGGCGCTCAAAAACCCGATCCCGCCGCCAAGGTCGACCCGGGCGCCAAGAAGGCCCAGGGCCTGCCCCAACTGGCCGACAAAAAGATGTCCACCCAGGAAAAATATGATCACTACGCCGCCATGGTCAAAGCCGCCGGCGGTAAGATCGACGGTAAAAATCCCACCGTCCTCGGTCTGCGCGGCCTCGGCATTGACGGCAAACGCCACGATTCCGGCCGCAATACCGGCTCCAATGACGACACCTTTGTCGTCCTCGGCCGCGACAAGAAAGGCCAGCCCACCGTTACCGAGCTGTCCGGCGCCACCCACGCCGCCACCGCGCGCGGCAGCGTGGCCGGCGGCGTGGCCCAGCTACGCCCAGGAAACTACGATGTCACCCGGCGCCACGACTACAAAGGCCACGAAGCCTGGGCGGTCAATGGCGGCGGCAACGTGCCGGCTTACCGCGACGGCAACCGCGACGGCAAAATTTCCGACGCGGAGAAAGCCAACGCCGTCAAGAGAGGCACCACCGCCGACGGCATCCTCTTCCACTGGGACCGCAACGCCTCCATCGGCTGCCAAACCCTGCCCATCGATCAACTCAAGAAACTCAAAGCAGCCGTCAACGGCGGCAACTTCCACTACACCCTGCTGGACGCCAACCAGGCCCAGCACTGATCAACCTGTCCTATGGGAAGCTGTTGAAAGTGTTGAGAGCGTAGAGGAACTCGAAGATAAGGGCGTGGAGGTGGTCGGTGGGAACGAAAACGGCCGGCCCGGTGGGTGGGCTGAAGGGGGATGCGACCTGGAGTTTGGTGTGGTCGACTTTATATGAGTGGCGGATTTTGCCGGGAAATTTAGCCAGCAAGGAGTCGAAGTTGTTGGGGGTGACGACCGAGTCCTGATCGAGGGACACAATGCTGACACCCTGGTCGGCCACGGCGCTAAGATCTACGTCGGCGGCCCGGAGAACGGTGTCCAGGGCTCCCAGAAAGCCAGGCTCGGTAAGGTTACTGCTCACCAGGGCATTACAACTGTTATTGCTGCTGAGGAGCAGGGCGGCCGGTTTGGGATAGGTCGCCCCATTGTTGCTTTTTCCGAGCGCGGAGAACACGATCTGGGTAGCGCAAGAGACGTTCTGCTGGGCGAAGGCCTGGGCGATGGTGAGCTGGCTCAAGCCGAAATTGCAAACGGCTTGAGGCACCGGGTCGGTGGCCACCATGTCGAAAAAATCCTGGAAGAACACCCGGTTATAGTCTCCAGCCAGAGAGTAGCAGGCATAAGACAGGAACACGTCGGCGCTGATGGCGGGTTTCACGATATTGACCAGGGTCTGGGTTTGAGCCTGATAGGTATTGCCGATGGCCACCCGCACGTTGTCGAACAGGTAATTGAAAGTCACATTCGACAGATCGTAGGCGCCTTCGATTCCCACCGAATGGGTCAGCTGATAGCGGGAGTCGAGCAGGCCGGGGTTGCTACACAGGAACTGGTTGAACCAGAGCGAGTAAGCCCCCCCTTCGGAATAGCCCACGGAGAAAAGCTTGAGGGCCGGATCGGTGGGCAGAATTCCGTAGCTGGTGAGCAGGGTCTGCTTGACGGCCGCCAGCATGTCCACAGCCGTCTTGGCCGAGGCCTTTGGATAAACCACGTAAGGATGGACATCCAGCCAGTCCACGCCCTGTCCCACATAGTCGGGCATGACCACGGCGTAGCCCTGGGAGGCGAAGACCTCGGCCATCAGTTGGGTTTCGATGTTGGAACCATAGTTCGAGGGAACCTGGGCCTTGCTGAAGGTGGTGCCATGGAAGTAAACGACCACCCCTTTGAGCTGCGCTTTACCGATTCCCTGGGGTAGGAGCAGCCCGCCGGAGACGTGGAACGTCTGGTTACCGTTGGGAAGCGGCACGGTGGTGTCATATTCCAGAGACTGAAAAGCCACCTGGGTGACGCCCACAGGATTGTTCAGAATCGGCTGGTTGAGCAGATTGAAATAGCCGGTGCCGGGCTGGCTGGCGATGAACTGAATATTGGACTGCACCTGCGGCGTTTGCAGAGTCACTCCCA
Source organism: Vulcanimicrobiota bacterium (assembly GCA_019637395.1). GTDB lineage: Bacteria > Vulcanimicrobiota > Xenobia > Xenobiales > JADMJV01 > JADMJV01. The sequence continues at coordinate 19,336 of JAHBVR010000031.1, read as the reverse complement.
TGGTGTCGCTGAGGCTGCCGAAGACAGTTTCATAGTCGGCTTCCAGGTCGGACACCGAGAGCAGGGTGGCCGAAGGCGTGGCCCGCCGTGGATTGAGAAGAGCGGTCGGGGCGAAACGCAAAGCCAGATCCGGATTGGCCACCATGGCCTGCTCCAACGTGCTGGTGAGGTCACTCGTCGGGCCATTGTTAGCCGGGCCTGCCTCCAACGTGAAGGTGTCGCTGCCGCAGCCCTGAGCCAGCACGGCTGCCAGGGCAAGACCAATTGCTTTACATAAAGAATTTTTCATTCAAAGCATTTCGCCCCCATCAGGGGGGTTTTCCTGCCCTGCCGCGGGAACAGCCGGCGGCCGCGTAGGAACCGACTTCCCAACCCCGAAGCCCCGCCCATGGAAGAACCGCTTCTCCCCCGCAAGTCCTGGAAAGACCCGCAGGCCTTGCAAAAACGCCTGGAGCAGGCGGCCGAATCCATGCTGCGCGAGGAAGCCAAAGTCCGCCGCCTCTCCGGCTGGGCCGCCCTGGGCTTCGCCCTGGCCGTCGGAGTCATCAGCGGCTGCGCGCCCACGGCTGTCTATGGAGGGCCTCCCCCCAGCCTGCAACCGACCCCCAGCGCCAGCATCAGCCCCACGCCCAGCCCTGAAGAGCGCCCGGCCGCCAAAGTCTACGGCGCTCCCCGAGCGCAAACGCCGGCAAAACCCAAGTCACCAGTTCCGGCTCCTCCTTCCGGCCAGGGACCTCCCGTGCCCGTCCATGGCGCTCCACCTCAGTGAGGCTTTCTCCTGGCCGCTAAACGAGCCTACCAGCGGCGCAGCTACGCCGTCTGGGAGATCACTCTCGCCTGCAACCTGGCCTGCAGCCACTGCGGCTCGCGAGCCGGCAAAGCCCGCCCCAACGAACTCACCACCGCCGAAGCCCTGGAGGTAGTGCGCCAACTCAAAGAAGTCGGCATCGACGAAGTCACCCTCATCGGCGGCGAAGCCTTCCTGCGCAGAGACTGGCTGGAAATTGCGAGGGCTATCGGAGATGAAGGCATGGCCTGCACTCTCACCACCGGAGGCTACGGCATCTCCAAAGAGCTGGCCCGCCGCATGGTTCAGGCCGGCATCCGCCAGACTTCGGTATCCATCGACGGCCTGGAAGCCACCCATGACCGGCTGCGCGGCAAAAAAGGCTCCTGGAAAGCCTGCTACCAGTCGCTGGAAAACCTGCGCGAGGCCGGCATGCGCGTGGCCTGCAACACCCAACTCAACCGCCTGACCGCCCCGGAAATCCACCGGGCCTACGAACTCCAGCGCGACGCCGGCATGAAAGCCTGGCAATGGCAGATGACCGTGCCCATGGGTAACGCCGCCGACCAGCCCGACATCCTACTGCAACCCTATGAACTGCTCGACCTCTTCCCCCAACTGGCCCGCCTCAAGCAACGCGCCGAGGCCGAGGGAGTCTTCATCGCTCCCGGCAATAATGTCGGCTACTACGGCCCCTTCGACCGCATCCTGCGCAGCGAAGGCGATGAATGGCATGTCTGGGCCGGCTGCCAGGCCGGCCAACATGGCCTGGGGCTGGAGGCTGACGGCACCCTCAAAGGCTGCCCCTCCCTGCCCACCCAGGCCTACAGGGGCGGGAACATCCGCGAAAAAAGCATCCGCGACATGATCCTTAACTCCCCCGCCCTGAACATCAATAGTGAAAATTCCCTCGAACACCTCTGGGGTTTTTGCCAAAAATGCGAACACGCCGACCTGTGCCGGGGCGGCTGCACCTGGACCGCCCACGTCTTCTTCGACCGCCCCGGCAATAACCCATACTGCCACCACCGCGCCCTCAAAATGGCCGAAAAAGGCCTGCGCGAACGCATCCAGTTGCGCCGAAAAGCACCGGGAGAACCTTTCGACAACGGCCTCTTCGAACTCATCGAAGAACCACTGGAAGCCTGAATGGACGGTCGCTTACAACCCGAAGAAATCCCCTTTCCCTGGAACCACGACCGGAACGGCATCGGCTGGGTGGCCCAACTGGCCGCGGACGGCTCGGTGAGTTCGCTGGCCTACTACCACCAGGGAGTAAAACAAGGCCCCCACCTGGACTTCTACGGGCCCCACGACGCCAACTACCACAGCGGCGACGACCTCTCGATTCGCCATAAACACGGAATGAGCGAACAATTCTCCAAGTTCGACGACAGCAGCCATCCCTATCCTGAAGAATGGCGCGAGTGGCTGGCCGAAGGCCTGAAAGACCTCCTCAGATATAAGCCTCCTCAATGACCTGAAGAAAGCCCTCTGGCCGCCAGCAACCAGACCAGCAGCAGCACCAAAACAGCCCGCATGGAGAAACTCGAGAACTTCCGCCAACTGCTCCGCGGCAACCAGCGCACATCGCCGGCCAACTTCAGCAGGCCGCTGGGGAGCCAGCTCAACAAAGCCAGGGGAAAAACCGGCAGTAAAGAGAGTTGGGCCAGGCCACGACCAGCTCCTCCAGGCCGACATCACTGGCAAAATTAAAAACCACAGGTGCAGACGAGAATCTATCCGCACAGCCACCTCTAGCACCTGCCGCCTGGTGCGCTCTCGGCCCACCACCTCTCCCCACAGCCAGAGTTCGCTACAGCGAAACACCGTCACCAACCGTGTCAATACTCAAAGCGCCGACTCGACAACGAAGTCTGCCGGGCTGCGGCGCAGCACCTCCAGTTGCTGCAAATCGCCCTGGTTTTCCCACAGGTGGGCGACCACCCCCGCCGAAAAACTCCAGGTGGCCAACAACACCGTCATCACCAACCCCCTCGCCTATTCGTTCGGACTGGTCGTAGCCGGCTACCTGATCGTGGTCTTGCCCTGCTGGGGTGTGAGCGTGCTATGGAACCGGCTGATGCCCACCCGCATCATCAATCCGTGGATCCTGCCCAACCTGGGCTGGCTCTTTCTCGGATTGTGCTTCGCCATCCAGTATTTCCAGGGAAAAGGCGATATCGATGACCCCATGGTCATCACCGCCTTTCTTCCCGCTGCTCTGGGCTGTCCCCTGGCCGCCTGGCGCTGGCGCCCTCCTGACCCCGTGGAAGAAACCCTCGGAGTGAACCGAGATTAGCCGCTTAACAACCGGAAGCAAAGGTTCCCCGCCGATCCCGTAGAACCATCATAAACCCGTGAAGTCAGGAGATTCTCGCCTTGGTCACTCGCGATTATTACTTCATCCTCGACATCCCACCGATTTCTTCCCCTGAGCGCATCCGCCAGGCCTACCGCAACCTCTCCAAAAAATACCATCCTGACCTCAACCCCCATGACAAACTCAACGCCGAAGCCAGAATGAAAGAACTGGTGGAAGCCTACAGCCACCTGATCGACCCCGAGAAGCGCAAAATCTACGACAAGCAGCCCCAATTCCAGGTGCGCCGATTCCGCCGCCCGGAACGTCCTGCTCGCCAGCTCAAAGAGGCGGCTCCGCAAAAGCCCCCCAGCCTGATGCAGAAGCTATTCCGGCTCTTTAAGCGGTAGTCGAAAATAAGTATAAGTATCGCGTGGTCCCGGAAATCCGGCATACTGACGGATGGACCCGCCCCGCTGAAAACCCAACTTTTCCAGCACCCGCAGCGAAGCCCGATTGCGCTCGCTCACATAAGCGGTCAAAATCAGTCCGGCCGCCTGATCGCACAAAAGCCTGGCCGCGCGCTCGGCCAGGCCTTGCCCGCGCACGCGCGGCAGCACCCAGTAATGAAGCAAGGCGGAATAGGCAAACGCATCCGGCTGCAAGCCGACCTCTCCCAACGCTTCCCCGTCCTGTTCTATCACCAACGAAGTCTCATCGGCCCGCCGAATCCAGTTCTCGGCGGCCCGCCTCCCCGCTCCCGAGCGCAGCCCGAGCATGCGCCGAAGATACGGTTCCGCACAGGCCTCCTGAATCAACCCGGCATCATCGGGAGACCAGGGGCGCAGCTTGAGACTCAGTGAACCCGTTCCCTGGGTAAAAGGCAGCGGGTCGTAATCTACCGTCAAATTGGCTACCGTCACATTGCTGCAGCCCTTCAACTGCATGAATCCCGCCGTCGGAGCGTTCATCAGAATGTGAGCGCCATTACCGTTCAGGGTCACATTGTCGAGACTCTGCCCCAGCAACGTGGCATTGAGTGCATAAGTACGGCCCGGCTCCAATTCAATCCTCTGGTTGCTCTGCAAATGGCTCAACGTTTGGGCGTAGCTGGTCTGGGTGGTGCTCCCGCTGCTCGGCAAAGGCCCGGATGAATCACTGGACGACGCGCCGCAACCACAGAGGAACAGAAGCGCCAACGGCAGAGGGGGTTTCAAATTTCCCCCTGCTAACTCCGATCCGGAAAACGCCCCGCCAGCAGAGTTCCAGTTACCGCTCCCAGGGCTCCTCCGCCGGCCAGCCCGGCCGCCGCGTAAATCAGCCCGTCCCCGCCCAGGCCATTGCCCATGGGGCCGACCACAAACGCTCCCCCGATAGCGCCCAGCAGAGCACCGCTCACAGCGCCCGTGGCTCGATGGTAAAGCGAAGTCTTCTCCTCGGTCGAATGGGCCGCTCCCGCTCCCAGCGCGCCCGTCACCAATCCTACCGTGCCGCCGATCAGCATACCGGCGATCGGGTAAATCAGCCCATCTCCGCCCATCCCGTTGCCCAGCGGTGTCAGTAACACCGTTCCCGCGGTAGCCAGCACCGCCGCGCCCGCGATCGCACCGGTGCTCCGGTGAAACCAGGAAGTCCTGGGCTCGTTCGGACCTTCCGGCGTCGGCGTAAATCCGTCTGGAGACCGCGGCGCTTCAGGCGCCTTGTTCAAAGTTCTCAAGACCGGGCTCTGCGAATGCTTCTGAATCTTCATACCCTCAGCCTACCCCAGCCCGCCTCCCCGAGCACCCCCCAAGGTGTTACTAAAATCAGGTATTTGTAAAACTTTCGGGTCGAATCGTGCCGATTCTGCTCACCAACCACGACCCCACCAACTTGGCGCGATAGCAACAAACCGGACACGCTCCAGCAGCAAACCGTTGCTAAAACGGAAGTGTGATTAACTCCATTTCCTCCCATACGCGCGCGCCCCAACCGCGGCCCGTCAAAACCACCTGCCCGGACGAAGTGCGGGGAGAGTTCCCTTTCGAACTCTCGGTGCTGGACACCGGCCGCGAGATGTATTTCCTGCCGCAAATGGACCGCCTGGCCGCGCTGCTGGCCTCCGAGTCGCACCAGCCCTTGCAGGTCCGGCTGGAAGCCGAGAATCAGGTCATCGAATACGTGGTCACCGAAGACCCCGCCGCCACCATCGAAGCCAATCTCAACGGCAAACCCTTCCTCATGACTACCGCCCCCGCCGAAGACGGCTCGCTGGCCCTCACCGGCCACAGCGAACCGGGCGAATTCGAAGGCAACTTCTATCTGAATGCGGACGGCAGCACCCAGGTCACCGGCCTGGCCGGCCCCAACCGCATGCCCGTCAACCACTCGCTCTGGCGCGTCTCCAACCCTCGCGAGGGCGACCCGGTTATCGAATCGCTGGGCAACTTCGCCTGCGCCCGCATGTCCACCGCCTACTACCAGGAAGGCGAAAACCTCCATCTCATGGGCAACATGGGCGTACACGATATCGATGCCCTGCTCACCCCCCAGGGCGATGGTTGGAAGCTCGAGGGCGAATACGGCGATATGAAGTTCAAGCAGACCTTTACGCCCATCCAGAGGTAAATGCGCCGGCGCACCCTCTTAAAAGCCGCCGCCGGCCTGGCCCTGACCGGACTGGCCGCCGATCAGGTTAGAGAAGCCCGTGGTCCGCATCATACCGGCATGACCCCGGATCCCGAGGCCGGCGAAAGCATCGCCACCATCACTTTCAAAGACCCTTCGCACATCAAGATGCTGCAGTTCACCGATCTGCACTTCTACCAGTGGCCCTGGCGCCCCGATCTGGACCGGCGCACCCGCGACGACATGCGCCGCCTGGTCGATCGCCACGCCCCCGACCTGCTGCTCATCACCGGCGACCTGTGGAACAACAATCCGGTGCACATCGGAAGCCACTACCTCGACGACTGTCTGGCCCTGCTCGCAAGCCTGGGCCGCCCCTGGCTCTTTACCTGGGGCAATCACGACCGCCTGGATGACTATGTGGCCGGTCACCGCGCCCTGGCCGCCTCCCCGCATTCTCTCTATCGTGGTGGTAAACACAGCGGGTGCTATCAGGTCCACCTCCAGAACGCCGAGAAAAAGACCTTATGGAGCCTGATCTGCATCAACACCAGTGGAGCCGGCCTGGCCGCTCCCCAGCAGAACTGGCTGGCCACGCTGCCTACCGGAGGTCCCCCCGCCTTCGCGGTCTTCCATATTCCTCTGAGGCAACACAGCCAGCTCTGGGAGGAAGGCAAAGGTCAGGGCGTCAAGTTGGAACCCTGCGGATTTGGTGTGGAAAACGGCGCCACCGTCCTGCAGCTCCCCGACCTGGGTGTGCGCGCCTGCATCGCCGGTCACGACCACGTCAATGACTACAGCGTCCCCTGGAAAAACATCGAGCTCATCTACGGCCGGGCCACCGGCTACGCCGGCTACGGCCACGACCGCGTCCCCAAAGGCGGCAAGCTCTACATTCTCAATGCCGAGAACGGCCAATACGCCTGGAGCAGCGTGCTGGCCGACGGCAGCCACTGGACTCCCAAAGGCCGGGCCGACCACTGGCGCCCCGACCTCTGGAGTTAACCGCCAAGCAATCTTCCGGACATCTTTTGCCAACATGACGGCTATCTGGAGTTAACCTGGACTTGTTAACCTGAGAAGATGAGAGAACTTCTGCTGGGAACCCGCACTTCTTCACGCAACTGGTTGCTCTTTCTGGCCCTGGGAGTGCTGCTGGCCAAAGTCTTCTCGTGGGCCATCCTGATGCTCCCGCCGATGTGGTTTTCCAGCCGCGCCCTGCCCCTGATTTTGCGCACTGTGAAGCTATCCAAGAATGAAGAAATGCTGGCCAGCGGACAGGCTTCCCGGCTGGAAGCCCGCTCTTACCGGCTCTACCTCAGCCTGCTCGGGCAGGCCCTGATCATGGCGGGCCTGTTGCTGGCCGTCCACCAATGCCTCCATCCCGGTACTTTTCGTTGGGTCTATTTCAAGCCATTCTGGCTCCATCTGGCCCTGAGCCCGCTTTGCCATCCCTACCCGTATCGGAGGCGTTGGACCCACCTCCTCTGGCTGGCCTCTAGCTCGATCTTCTGCTGGCAGTCAAGTGCCCGCTTTCTCCTCCCCTGGTTCGGGTTCTTGACCCTGCTGGTTCTCTACGAGAGAATCAAGTCACCCCTCAAAGACGCCCTGGTCAAACCCTTCGACTTGTGCCCCGCGGAGAGCAGCGAGAATCCCTACGAATTCCGCATCTGCCGCCTGTTGCGGCGCGCTCCCTACAGCAAGCTGATCGGGTCCTTTTGGGCGATGTCCCTTTTCGCCCTGTATGCCCTGGTGGCTTGCCAAGAATCAGAACTCCTGCGCTTTCTGGCGCCGTCCATGGGCTGCGGGTTTCTCGTCTTGTTCGGCACCCTGCTCTACAAAGAGCGCTCTACCCGCTGCCACGAGCTGGCTCCCACCAGTTCGGAAGAACTACGCCGGGGGCTGAGTCGCCCCATCGGGCAACTCAGCCGCACTTATTGCGGGACGCTGGCCGCCGCCGTTCTGCCTTTGTGGTTGCTCTTTCCGCAGCAGGGAACCACTCTCTTTGCCTTGAGCTGCCAGCTGGCGCTGATCAGTCCGCTGACCTTTCAACTGCTGGCCCCGATCCTCTTTCGGGTCGGCCATTCTCGGACACCCGTAGCGGGATTCTGGCTGGCCATGTTGGCCACCTATCTGCTCGGCTGGATGCCGGGGCTGGCCGCCGACGCGCTCTTGCGCTTATGCCAGGGTTAGAGCCTCTCTGCCCAAGACTCGAGCCAGTTGGCGAAAACCGAAGCGATGGTAAGGATAGGTGCTCCACCAATAGAGCCAACCCGGCATACCGTGCGGTTCCATCAGGGCGGTGATGACCAGGCGGCTGCCCGTTCCCTCGGGAGACACCTCAAAGCTCAACCAGGCCCGCCCCGGCAGCTTCATCTCGGCCCGTAAAAACAAGCGCCGCCCGGGCTCCACCGCCTCCACCCGCCACACGTCCATGGCCTCGCCGGGTAAGAGTTCGTAGGGATGGCGCCGTCCCCGCCGCAAACCCGGGCCGCCCAGCCACTGGTCGATCCAGCCGCGCAGCCGCCAGGCCCAGTTCCAGACTCGATAGCCCTGCTCTCCGCCCAAACTGCTGCAAGCCCGGAACAGCGCCGCCGGAGGCGCTTCCACAAAATGGCTGCAACTGGCTCGATACAAACCCGCCCAGTCCACCCGCCGCGACTCCAGCGGCCGCCCCTGCGCTCCCCGCCAGGAAGTCTCCACGTCCTCGGCCGCGATACGCTCCAGGGCGCGGCGCACACACTCGCGGTAAGAGAGCGGCACGATCTCGGGAAAGATCTGCCGGGCTCGAGTGGTATCGGCCACCACCGGATGAGCCACGCCTTCCAGCAACGGAGCGGCCAGGCTGCGCGGAATCGGCGTCAGCAGTCCCACCATCAGGGCGCAAAAACCGGGCCGGACCAGCGGCACCTCCCAGACCGGCCGGCGCAGGCCGCGCACCTCCGCGTAGCCCTGCAGCATCCCACCGAAACTGCTGCGCTCGGTGCCCACCTCCACCACTCCCTGCGGTCCTTTTTCTAAACTGGCCACCAGATACCCCAACATGTCGCCGATACCGATGGGCTGAACCGCATTGTGCACCCCGCGCGGAGCGAGAAAGAAAGGCACCCGTTCGGCCAGGTAGCGCACCATCTCAAAGGAGGCCGAACCCGAGCCCACCACCGGGCCGGCCCGAAACTCGGTGGCCGGCAACCCCGCCCGCAAAATCTCGCCCACCTCGGCCCGGCTGGACAGATGATCGGAGGCCAATCCCTGCGGCAGCAAACCGCCCAGATAGACGGTATGACTCAAACCCCGGGCAGCCGCCACCCAATGGCCGGCCGCCCGCCGATCGAGCTCCTGAAATTCACCCTCCCCGCCCATCGAATGGACCAGGTAAAAAGCCGCCTCCATCCCTTCCAGAGCCGGTCCCAAGGTCTCCGGGCGCAGCACGTCGCCAGCCGCCAACTCCACTCGCTCCACCCAGGGTCGCCCGCCCACCCGAGCCGGATCGCGCACCAGCAGGCGCACCTCATGGCCCGCCTCCAGAAGCAGCGGTACCAATCGCCCGCCCACGTATCCGGTCGCGCCCGTCACCAGCACTCTCATGCGGATAGCTTCGGGTATCTTGTGGGCATTCCATCTTGCCAACCGGCCATATTGTGCTACCATCCTGCCACCGATACTCGTGGGGGTCAAAATGAAGCGTCCGTGGTCCTGGCTGATCCTATTTCTGCTGGGAGGAATGTGGTGGATCAGCTCCGCCGATACGCGTGTTCTGCACGTCGTTTTCTCCGCTCCCCACGATCAGGTAAAGAAGGCCGAGGACGGCATCGTGGTCACCTTCGACCAGCCCATGGTGGAGCTCGGACCGGCTGGCGAGCGCGCTCGGGGACCGCTCCAGCTGGAGCCGCCAATCCCCGGAGTCTATCGCTGGCTCGGCGTGCGCACCCTGGCCTTTTATCCCAAGCAATTGGCGCCGGCCACCCACTATACGGCCACTGTGCCGGCCGGCACCAAAGCCGCCAATGGGGCCGTGCTGGCCGAGAAATACAGTTTCGAATTTCAAACCGGCCGCCCCGAAATCGAAGACTCCCCGGCACAGGTCTGGCAAGGCGCCCACCCCAAGGCGGAAATTCGCTTCAACATGCCCATGGATCCGGTCAAAGCCGCTCCTTTTCTCAGCCTGAGGGGGGGAACGAGACTGAAAGTGCGTTCCCCCCGGCCCGGCGAAGTCGAGCATAAGCCCGAGCAGGTCCTCATAGTAGAACCCGCCTCCCTGCCCAAACCCGGCGATTACGAACTGAGGATCGCCGCCGGCACCCTGGCCGCCCAGGGAAATCTCGGCCTGGCCGAAGCCAGGGGAGTCGAGCTCACCGTTCCCGGGCCCCTGCGCCTGCTCAAGCTGGACAAGGCGAAGCGCCACGACCCGGGCGAACCGCTGGAGTTTACCTTCAGCAATCCAGTCACTCCCAAGGAATTGAACAAACACCTCAAGCTCAGCCCTCCGGCCCGGCTCACCGGTTCCTATCCGGGACCGCGCCTGTACTATGACCTGCGTCCGGACACCCGCTACCAACTGACCATCACTCCGGGTCTGACCGATGAATACGGCTTCAAACTCAACCAGGCCATGACTCTGGACGTCAGCACCGACCGTCTGCCCCCGGCCGTCATCGCGCCGGTGGGAGAACGAATTTTGGAAGCCTACCTGCCGGCCCAGCTGCCGCTCGGCTTCCTCAACATCGCCCAAATGCGCGTGCGCGGCGCCCGGCTGACGCGCGACACGGTGGTGCCGGCCCTGCAAAAGCTGGACACCCCTAAATGGGTGCCCTCACCCGCCCAACTGGACCGCCGCTGGGCTCCGGGCGCGCGCCGTAATATCCTGACCTATCGTCCCCTGGAGCTGAACAGCCTGCTCAAATCAGGCTTCGGTCTGATGGCCCTGCGCTTTGAACCCTCCGACGGAGTGCTGGTGGATACCGGCAGCCAGTATCAGTCGAGCCAGAAAACGGCGCTGGTGCAGGTCACTCGCATGGGACTGACGGCCAAGTTCTCCCCCGACGACGTGCTGCTCTGGGTGACCGACCTGGAGAACTGCGCCAGCCTGCCCGGCACCGCCGTGGAAATGCGCGACGCCAACAACAAAGTGCTGTGGAACGGAAAAACCGACCAGGACGGCCTGGCGCGCGCTCCCGGCTGGCTCAAACTGGGCCGCCGCTCAGCCCCCGTCCTCTATCTCATCGCCCAACGCGGCCCCGACCTGGCCGTGGTCAGCTCCAGCTCCGGCAGCCCCATTTCCGACCGCTGGATGGGCTTCGACACGGAATATTCGAGTGCCGTCAACCAGGAAACTCTGGTCTTCAGTGACCGCGGCATCTACCGGCCGGGTGACCAGGTCCACCTCAAAGGTATTCGCCGCCAACGCCAGGGCAGCCGCTGGAGCATTCCCCAGGGCGCCCTCAAGCTGGTCATCAAAAACAGTCGCGACGAAGAGGCCTTTACCCAGGACGTCAAATTGAGCGAACGCGGCTCCTTCGATGTGGACGTGGCCCTCCCCAAAGAAGCGCCCACCGGCGCCTGGCGCGTTCAGGTCGACGGCGAGGAACCGGCCCAATTCCAGGTGCAGGCCTACCGGCCCGTGCAATTTCAGGTCGGCCTCAAACCGGCCGCGCGCAACTATTCGCGCGGGGAGACCCTGCATGTGCCCATCGAAGCCCGCTACCTCTTCGGCGCCCCGCTGGCCGCCGCCGAACTCCAGTGGCTGGCTTATGCCAGAATCGCCGACTTCGAATCCAGCCGCTGGCCGGGCTGGAGCTTCGGACCCGAGCGCTGGCTTGACTGGAGCTGGGATGACCAGGATCGGCCCCGCGAAGAAAGCCTGCGCTCCCAGGTAGAGACGCAACTGGACGCCCAAGGCCAGACCAGCGCCAGCGTCCCCCTCAAATTCAACGAATTGACCGGCCCGGTCGACCTCACCCTGCGCGCCACCGTCTCCAGTCCCGATAAAAGCGAGGTCAGCCACCAGACCGTCGTCCACGTCCATCCCGCCGCCTATTACGTGGGACTGCGCCCCCAATCGAGTTTCGTGGGCGCCCACAGCCCGCTGGACTGCAAAGTCATCGCAATCGATCCCGAGGGCGCGGCCCAATCCGGTCACAAGGTGGAAGTCGAACTGCTGCGCCACGAATACCACTCGGTGCGCCGCCAGGTCGGCAATGCTACCGAGTGGGTCAGCCAGGTCAAAGATGTTCCCGTCGACAAAGCCAGCCTGACCAGTGGAAGCGCGGAACAATCCGTGCGCCTGAAAACAGCCGGGCCCGGTCTCTACCTGCTGCGCGGCCGCAGCCGCGACGCCTCCGGCCGCCTGGCCGAGACCACCACCTCGCTGTATGGCTACGGCCAGGGCAGCGCCGGTTGGTATCTCAAGGACGACCGCCTCCAGCTGGTGCCCGACAAACGCAGCTACAAGCCGGGAGAGACCGTGCGTCTGGCCGTTTCCTCCCCCTTCCCCCAGGCCCGCCTGCTGGTCACCGTCGAACGCGATGGGATCCTCGAGCGCTTCGTCAGCGAAATCAAAGGCGGCGCTCCGGTGGTCAACATCCCGGTGCGCGACGACTATGCCCCCAACGTCTTCGTCTCGGTGGCCTTGATCCAGGGCCGTCTGGCCCGCCACAAATTCGGCAGCCTGGGCGAAGATCTGGCGCGCCCCGTGTGCAAGCTGGGCACCGTCAAAATCCCGGTCGACTCCGGAGGCCAGCGGCTTCAGGTCGAAATCAAGTCCGACCATGAAGTCTACGCTCCCGGCGACACCGTGCAGGTGGATCTGCAGGTGCGCGACGCCGCCGGCCAACCCGCCCCCGCCGAGGTCACCTTCGTGGCCGCCGACGCAGGCGTGCTCAACCTCATCGACTACCATCTCCCGGATCCCATCGCCACCTTCTTTCGCCCGCGCCATCTCTCGGTGAACACCGCCGAAACCCGCTACCGGGTGGTGGGCCAGCGGCGCTACGGCGAAAAAGGCAACCCCGGCGGAGGCGGCGCCGAGGCGCCCGCAGACCTTCCTCCCCAGGGCGACTACCGCTGGAATTTCGAAGCCACTCCTTGCTGGAAACCCTCGCTGCAAACCGACGCTCAGGGCCGCGCCAGGGTCACCTTCAAGCTGCCCGACAGCCTGACCGCCTTCCGTCTTTCGGCCATCGCCCACCAGCAATCGCAGTTCGGTCGCGGCGAAGGCGAAATCCGGGTCAGCCGGGCGCTGGCCCTCACTCCCTCCTGGCCGCGCTTTTGCAATTTGGGGGATGAAAGCAACGCCGGCGTCACCGTCCACAACCAGAGCGGCGCCGACGGCACCGTCCAGCTCGAGCTGCACGCTCAGGGAGCCGAGCTGACCGGCCCCGCCCAACAACAAATCCCGATTCCGTCCGGCCAATCTCGGGTGGTGCGCTTTCCCTTCCGCGCCGCTCAGGCCGGTCAGGCCACCTTCCGCTTCCAGGCGCGCCTGGGCCAGCACAGTGACCGACTCGAAGGCAAACTTCCCATTCAAATCCCTCGGCTGGTGGAGACGGCGGCCGCTCGTGAGAGCGTGGAGCAAGAACCGCTGGCCGTCGAGCTGGCCGTGCCCCCTGAGGCCATCCCCGGCACCGCCCGGCTGGACGTGGCTCTCTCTTCCTCGGCCCTGGCCGGGCTCAAGCCGGCCGTGGAATACCTCAAGGCTTACCCCTATGAATGCCTGGAACAGAAGACCTCGCGGGTCATGCCCATGGTAGCCGCCCGCGAAGTCATCGAGGCCTTCAGCGGGGACAAAGTGGGCGGCCGCCACCTGGTCCAGGAAGTACTCGACAGCCTGCCCGGCCTGCAGACCCCGACCGGCGGTCTCTCCCTGTGGGCCGGCAATCCCCCCTCCCCCTGGGCCACCGCCTACGCTCTGCACCTGTGCGCCCGGGCCCGTAACCAGGGGTACCGATTGCCCCAGGCCACCGTCGACAAAGCTCTGACATACCTGGAACAGGCTCTGGCCGACAGCTCCGACTCGCAGCTCTGGGCTCACCGTTATAGCCAGCGTGAATCCCTCTCCACCCAGGCCTACATGCTCAAAGTGCTCTCCCTCTGGGGCAAAGACGACGCCTCCAGCGCCAACCGGCTCTACGCGGAGCGCTCCAGCCTGCCCGTGGCCGGCCAGGCCTGGCTGCTCTCCGCCATGGCCAAACGCCCGAAAGAGAGCGAAGCCCTGGCCAGGCAACTGCTGAGTCACCTGGCCTTGGCGCCGACCAGCGCCCACTTCCGCCAGGATGGCAGTGACCTCTACCGCACTTACGAATCGCCGGTGCGCACCAGCGCGCTGGCCCTGGAAACGCTGCTGGAAACCGGCCACGATTTCCCGCAGGCGGGATTGGTGGTGCACTGGCTGGCCCGCCAGCGCAAGCAAGGCCGCTGGGACACCACCCAGGAGAACGCCGCCGTTTTCAACGCCCTGAGCGCCTGGTATCGCAAGCACGAAAGCCTGCCTCCCGCCTTCGAAGCCACTCTGGCGCTGGCCGGGCAACCCGTGCTGCAGGAGAAATTCCAGGGCCGCAGCCTCAATATTCTCTCCAGCTCCATTCCGCTGGGCCCCGGCCCGCAGCCGCTACGCGTCAGCCGCGAAGGCAACGGCACGCTCTACCTCTCGGCCCAACTCAAATACGCGCCCCGGCAGCCGTTGCCGGCCGCCGATGCCGGTCTGTCGATCGTCAAACAGGTGGAGGTGGTGGGCGCTCCCTCGAGCGGTGACTACGCGGCCGGCACGCTGCTGCGCGTGCGCCTGACGGTAGCCAGCAGCCAATCCCGTTCCTTCGTGGTGGTCAACGATCCGGTAGCGGCCGGCATGGAAGTGGTACAGACCCACTTCGCCACCGAACGCCAGGATCTGGAGAGCGACAACAGCTCCTGGTGGGGTGGTTTCAACCATCACGAGATCTATGACGACCGGGTGCTGCTCTTCGCCGACGATCTGGATCCGGGGGTGCACCGCTTCAGCTACTACCTGCGGGCCGCTTTCCCAGGTCGCTACAAGCTGCTGCCCAGCCTGGCCGAGTGCATGTATGAACCGGAAATCTTCGGCCGCACCGGCCCCACAGAAGTAGTCGTGCGATGAGACCAAAGCGGCGCTGGCTATTGGGAAGTCTGCTCGCTCTCGGGCTGGCTTTCTACCGTCTGCCGATGCCAGACGTAACCCCGGCCAACCGCCTGGAGCTGCTCGACCGCCAGGGCCGCCGGCTGCGCGCCGACGACAACCTGCCCGTGCCTCTCCAGCAGATCTCCCCCTGGTTGGTCCAATCCACCCTGGCCGCCGAGGACCAGCGCTTCTACGCTCACTGGGGCGTGGACGCGCCCGCCACGCTGGCGGCCGCCTACCACAACCTGCGGGCCGGCCGGGTGGTGGCCGGCGGCTCCACCCTCACCCAGCAACTGATCGCCAACCTGAACGGGCGCCCGCGCGGCTGGCTGGAGAAGGCCTGGCAAAGCCTGCAGGCCCTACGCCTGGAACGCTCGCTGAGCAAGCCCGCCATTCTCGAGCATTACCTCAACCGGGTCCCCTACAGCAACAACACTTTCGGGGCGGAAAGCGCGGCCCGCTTTTACTTCGGCCGCCCGGCCGCCTCGCTCAGTCTGGCCCAGGCCGCCTTGCTGGCCGGAATCCCGCGCGGACCCGATATTTATAATCCGCTTTTGCATTTTGAAAAAGCCCGGGAGCGGCAGCACTGGGTGCTCAAGCGAATGCTCACGCTGGCCTGGATTGATACCGACCAGTACCGGCAGGCGCTGGCCGAACCGCTGCCAATCAAGGCCCACCACGACCCGCTGCTGGCCCCCCACTTCTGCCGCCAGGTCGAGCGCCGTCTCCCCCCAGGAAGCGGGCGCGTGCAAACCACCCTGGACGGCGACCTGCAGCGCGAAGTGGAAGGCATCGTGCGCACCCAGGTCGAGTTGCTGCGCCGGCGTGGACTGGACGGCGCGGCCGTGGTGGTGCTGGACAACGCCGGCGGTGAAGTGCGCGCCCTGGTCGGCTCTCCCGACTTCCGCCGCAACCAGGTCGACCTCAGCGATTCGCCACGCCAGCCCGGCTCCGCCCTCAAACCCTTCACCTACGGCATGGCCCTGGAAAGCGGCCTGACGCCGGCCAGCCTGATTCCCGACCTGCCCGTGCACTACGCCACCAGCACGGGTGACTTTGCCCCCACCAACTACGACGGCACCTTCCATGGACCGGTGCGCCTGCGCACCGCCCTGGCCAGTTCCTACAACGTGCCGGCCGTGCGCCTGGCCCACCGGGTGGGCGTCGCCCCCCTGCTCCAGCGGCTGCACAAGCTCGGCCTCGACTCTCTGGATCAATCCGCCCGGCACTACGGGCTCAGCCTGACCCTGGGCGGAGGCGAAGTGACCCTGCTGGAGCTGACCCGCGCCTATATGGCTCTGGCCAACGGCGGCCAGTGGCGAGCGGAAGTTTGGGTAAGAGGCCGCCCCGCGCAGACATCGCGGCGGGTCTTCTCGCCCCAAACGGCTTTTCTGCTGAGCGACATCCTGAAAGACCCGGCCGCCCGCGCTCCCGCCTTCGGCCACGACTCGGTGCTGGCGTTACCCTTCGACTGCGCGGTCAAAACCGGGACCTCCCGGGAGTACAGCGACAACTGGACGCTTGGCTACAGCACTCGCTACACCGTGGGAGTATGGGCCGGGCCCATCGCCGGCGGCTCCATGCAGGACGTCTCCGGAGTGGCCGGGGCCGGACCCATCTTTCGCGAAGTCATGCTGGCCCTGCACCGTTCCCGCCCTCCCCAGCCCTTCACTCCTCCACCCGGCCTTGTAAAGCGCCGGGTTTGCAGCGCTTCCGGCCAGCTTCCCGGGGCCCACTGCCAGGGCACCCTCTCGGAATGGTTCACCCGGCCCACCCAGGAAACATGCGCGATGCACCGCGCCTCCGGCCCCGTCTACGGCCACGACTATGCCGGCTGGGCCCGGCCCCAGGGCCTACCCGTGGAAGCCGGCCTGCACATTCAATTCCCACAGGATGGCGACACCTTCGTCATCGACCCCCGCCTCGACCGCCGCTACCAGACCCTGCAACTCCAGGCCAGCGGCGGCCCCGTCCACTGGACCATCGACGGCCTCCCCGTGGAGGCCGACTGGCCCCTCCACCCCGGCCCCCACCGCATCCAGGCCCGCACCCCCGAGGGCGCCACCCAGGAGGTCCACATCACCGTCCGCGCCTACTGAAGCGAAATCGAGGGCCCTGCCCAGCTTCTGCCGGCATTGCTCCAGGCGGGGCTCCGCGTCTGGCTCCTCAACTGCCCTGCAGGGCCAGCTTAAGCGGACCCTTTGCTTATTTCCAAATTAGTGCGCCTGAAAGTCACCGCAGACTGACTCACTCGCTCTCCAGACAAGGCCGCACTGACGAGTCCAGGCAGACCGGGAAGTAGTGGCGACCCACTCTCAGAATGCAGTCCACGTCCTCGGTGGGACGGATGGTAGCGTTGTTTGAGTCGGTAACGAAACGGACGACCGCACAGCCGCCTACAAATTGCGCACACAGTGTGCACAATCTCAGTGGGCTGATAGCGGTTACAGTGGAGTTCCGACTACACGCCAGCTCTCCATATCTCACGAACCAATCGGTTGAGCACTGCCGAGGCTAAGGGAGTTGACCACCGGAGGCTCGCACCCTCTCAAAATAGCAAATCATGCCAGAAAACGGAGCCTGGCGAGCACACGATTCCGTAACTAGCCGAGTAGCCTCCTGCCAGGCCTGGGTGCCTGTAAAGTGCGGGTCATCCAACACACTTACAGCCAACCTGTAGGGTCGATACACCAGGTTATAACGAAGCTGGTTTAGCTCTGACCGATTGAGTCCATAGTAGCGTACGGCAGCATCTAAATAGGCTTGTGCTCCAGGGACGGCGACAAGTTCCAC
The DNA here is from genome assembly GCA_019637395.1 of Vulcanimicrobiota bacterium. Lineage (GTDB taxonomy): Bacteria > Vulcanimicrobiota > Xenobia > Xenobiales > JADMJV01 > JADMJV01. The sequence continues at coordinate 1,714 of JAHBVR010000031.1, read as the reverse complement.
CTCCTTCAGGACGTGGTCGACTCGATAAGCAAAATAATCGTCCGGCTCATCCAGGTACGGATTGGGCAGCAAAGGACGCTCCACCTGGTGGGAGGCAACAAACACTGCCATCTGAACTGGATCGGCGAAATCTAGAAAAACCTGATCGTGGAGGTTTTGTAACTGAGCATCGGTCATATCTCCCCGCAAAGGGGGACCCGGGGGAGCCATGGGCTGATTAAGAATCGGAAAGTTGTCTTTCTTGAATTTCTGATTGCAGAGTTGACAAGAAGCCAGATAGTTCTCGTAAGTATAGGCCAACCACCAGTAAACACTTTTCGGACGAAAGTGCTCAACATCACCGTAGGCAACCACGGTTGTTGGTGCTTCGCAGTAAGCGCACTTACCCGCGGTATCACTCAACAGAGAGTCTTTTACAACTTTCCAACGGCTCTCGTCAAATTCGTGCTTTTGGCGCAAGCCCGCCTGAATATCGCGCTCATTCTTGAGCAATTCCAAGGTCCAGGTCCGCTTGCCTCGCGCTCGAAAAGCGAGGGGACGCAGGGCATTGGCTAGCTGACGGTTCAACTTTCTCAAGAGCTTCTCTGGGCATCCTCTAGCTTACTCAAGAACGCGAGTTGCTGTTCGGACAATAGCAAATTAGACCGTCCCCCTTCAGGCCGTGACCCCAAATCTTGCACCAGTCCAGCGAATTCGGAGTCCTCATCCAGACTTCGCTTCTTGTCCCGGAGTTCGACGTAGCGCCGGCGCAGGTGCTCGGTCTCACGGGAAGCATCGGTCTCAAGGCCAAAAGCTGGGGAAGTTACCAGTTGGCTTAGCAGCAAACTACTGGCATTGCCCTCAAATGGAGAAACCTGTACCTCGCGCCCTTCCCGCTGCAGGATATAGAGCTCATTCTCCTGGGTTTGTTGAGCCGCCAACGGCGAGTGTGTCGTCGCCAGAATCTGGAAATTAGGCAGTCGCTGGCGCAGAAAGTCGATCAACTTGCGCTGCCAGCGAGGGTGCAAATGCAATTCCAACTCATCCAACAGAAAGAGACCACGGGCCGAGAAAGGCGAGTGATAATCGTCAAAGACGGTGGTAAGACGATGCGCTAGATCTCCCACCCAGGCACACATGTTCTGAAACCCCTCACTCAACTGTCCCAGGGAGATTACGCCGTCCGGAGTTTCAAAAAGTAGTTGGCCGCTCTGCTTGTCAATGCCGGCAAAATGCAATCCAGGTAGCAAGTCGCTTAAAAGATTACTGACAATGTCCAGACCTCTCGTGTAGTCCAGCTCCATGGCCCAGAGTTCAAGACTCTTTAGCGTCGCCTCCGAATCAAACAAAGTCGCTACGCTTTGAGCGCGCACGTGCCGATAATGCGAGGAGCGCCCGCTGAGATTGGGAGAGTCACCGCGAGTCAAGCGCCTGGACGCACCCACCCCTGCCACAAAATAGTTACGGGCTGAATGCGCCAGAGCAGAGTCAAGGGCTTCCAGGGAAGCCTGGTTGCGCCGAAGCAGCTGAGACGGTCCCTCACCTCGGTACAGCTCCAAGCCAATCTCCCGTACCTCATTCTTGCTTGTCACCAACTCCGCCCGAATGGCCGCATGGCCGCTCCCCGTTCGAACCCACACATCCACATCGTGAACCAGTTCAACCAGCGCGTCACTACCTGCCGTCACCAAAGCGGCGGCCTTCAACACACTGCTCTTTCCGACCCCGTTCTCCC
>JAHBVR010000030.1 GCA_019637395.1 Vulcanimicrobiota bacterium | reverse complement strand
TTCACTAGACATGGTTATCCTTTCTGGGCTCCAAACAGGCAGCACGAAGCGAAGGCCTGCTTGGGCATTGTTTTTTGGGTTTCGAACAGGACGGAATCGCCGCTGCCGAGGTGGCGTTTCCCGCATGGAGTCAACGGGACAACGCCACCTCGATGGCGGGAACTCCTTTCCCGCCCCCCGCAGGGCAGCACGAAGCTAAGCCCTGCGAGAGGCGTCATCGGATGTGGGTCTCAGAGAAGAGTTAGCGTTTGGTCAGCTATAGCACGGGCGGTATCACCTCCTATCCATTCCAGCGGCTGCCATAGCCGCGCACGTCAATGTGGCAAAACTCCTGGCTCGGATAGAAGCCCACGCCTCCATCGTCGCCAATGATGACCTCGCAGACGCGCCGCAAAGCCTCGGTGGAAATCCCGGCCGCGGAAATATCCGCCGCCAGGCCGTCGATGTGGGCGCTGTTGGACACGCCGCCCACCAAACGGTTGTATTCGGGCGGTCGGTAGGCGGAGTGGACCGTGATGGCCACTCCGCCCAGCGCCGTGCGGATTTTTTCAAGTCGGCGTATCAGCTCCGCCGAAATCCGCAGGAATCGGTAGGACGAGTCCCCCGGGTAGAATTCTCCAGCCGAAAAATGCTGGCTCAACTTATCGCTGGCCCTGGCCGCCAGCAGCGGCGCGGCCGTGTAGATCCCGGTGGTGCCATACCGCGCCGCTTCGGCCACGGACAGCACTGCTTTGGGAATCGACAGGCCGCTCGGGTAAGTCACACCCTCGCCGCCACTGGAAGTTTTCGGCACCGTAGGGAGGCCCAGGAAGAACTTGCGCTGCGCATCATTCCGACCCACCCGCAGACCGAGCCGTTCGCCCACCGTCGCCAACAACGGCAACTCGGACTCCTCAATCTCGATCGGGTGCAGCCAGTCTTCCGCCGGTGCAAACAACCGCCACTTATTCATCTTTCGGACCTCCTTTCGCCGGTTTTCCGCGCAATACGCGCAACAATTCATCCGTGGACCCGATGTTTTCGGTGCCGCGGCAAGTAGCGTCGTGGTAGATAAGGATAATGCTGAGACGTTCCAAAGCCTCCGTGACCTCGCGCAAGCCCCGTTCCGATGCCTCTCGCTCCCGCTGCAAATCCTGACGAAATTGCTCCATCATCGCAGGAATCGTCTTCGAAAAGGTTTGCAGCATCAGCCAGGCCACCAGGCCAAAGGAAGACACTTCCACCAGAAGCTTGACCAGGTCACTTTCCAACATCAACTCTCACCATTAAGCCCCCTCGACGGTGGGACCTCAGATTGCTTTGGTTCGTCACCGTAGATGCGAAGTCGCCGCTGGCCTGGCAATCCACCGGCGTCCGCGTTGCGCTTACGCTTGTGGCATCCAGGACCCAAGCAGATCCAGCCTTTTCTATGCATGATTCATTGCTCCTAAAAATGATTTTGTCTGCTTTTAGGCAATAGCAAAGCTAGCCCGCAAGCTTGTGGTTTGAGTTGACCGAATTAAACCGCTTTCAGGGAGAGACGAAATTCATCTCTCTCCCCTAAAGGTATGTTACCGAGTTTCTCCGACTCCGGGAACCACATTAAATGTGGATAGACATTGAATGTCCGGTGGCCTGATGACCGAGCTGAAAACCGGTAAAAAGGCACAGCAAAGCTAGCCGCAAGCCTTCAAAATTGGCTCTTGACTCAGGGCATCACAGGTCCTATATTAGAGACGAAATCGTTTTGTATCCCTCCCTCTAAGAGTATTTTAAGCCCTTTTGCCCGCTTTCCGCAATCGACATTTAATGTCTAGGCGGCTTGCGACAGATCCCATCCCCGCAGTTCCGCCGTGGTGCATCCCAGAATCTCGCAAATCCGGGCTTCCATGCCTCTCGTGCGTGGTTGTGCCTCTTGGGTCTCCCAGCGACACAGTTGCCTGACAGAAACTCCCAGCAGCTGCGCCAACACCTCCTGTGTCAGTTTCTTCGCTTCCCTCAGCCTTTTCAGGCCTTTTAGTATCGGTTCTCCTCTCACGGACTCTTCTTCCCTTCCTCTCCGCCTCTGGCGGGTATTTGCTTCCTCTGTATGTTATACACGTTCCTTACGCTAACTACAATCGTCATTGAGTGTCCGGTTTCCCTTCGCCAAAATCCGACCCATGTGCTTTATATAACAGCATCCCACTACGACATAGTATACACCGGTATCAGTCTAGATCCTGCGCTACATTTTATAGTATGACTTAACAAATCAGGGGTATGCAGCAACCCCGTTTGTGAGGTATCATGCGATGGGACAATCCAAAGAACACTCAGTCCATCACAGGGGCATCAACGTTTCCCGCGTGCGCGCGCTACGCCGGAAAGAACAATGGTCGCAGCAGGACCTGGCCGACAAACTTGGCGTTCATCGAGTCACCCTGGCTCGCTGGGAGCTAGGCGAAGCGGAGCCCCCTCTGGAGATGGCCGACAAACTGGCTGAGGTCTTTCAGGTGGATCGCCAGTTTTTCTTCCAGGTCGCTCCCTTTCCAGACTTGGAAGGCGCAGCGATGCCCGGTGAGATCACGGATCCCTGGCTCAGCCGCTTCCCGCTGGCCAAGCTCCAAAAATTTACCCGCCCAGCTCTCAAGGTGTTGGGCTTCAGCCTGAGGCAGTTGGCCCGCATTCTTCCTGACCTCTCGGTCGACCGCATCCAGGAGCTGCTCAACGGCCAGAAACCAACCGCCTTCGAAATCCAGATGCTCCGAAACGCTTTTGGCACGGACTTCAATCCCACGTCCTCCATCAAAGAGCGCATCCTGGCCACCAAGTCCATGCCCTACACCGGCAACGCCATCGAAGAACGGTTATCCACCCTCGAGAACTCTGTGCATGCGCTCACCATGCTACAAATGACCCTCTTAGATAAGGTGAACCTGCTCCTTGACCGCGTGCCAGCGCCGCCGAAGCCCAAGAAAACCTGAAGTAAAGTTTTTCAAGCCAAGTCGAATCCTTCAAATCAGAAGCGGACAGATCATACGTAATGTTTGGCCTTCTCTGTCACAGCTTCAAGTCTACCACGTGAGGTGTGCTATCGGCTACCCGGCCGCGCTGGAGAAGTTCCAGGAAATAGTGATGGCTGCCTGAAACCTGACTCAGGATGTGGTCTTTGCAGCAGGTGGAGGGGTTAGCGCCGGATGCGGCAGCCCTCAAGACCGGGCGTTCGGTGGCCGAGCCGCGCAAGTGGTCGGCGCTGGGGCGCAATGAGCGGGCGCTCTGGGGGCTTTGTCAGGGGAGCGGTAGGGTTCCTTATCAAGCCCAGGTGGACTTGAGCGAGCCGGCTTTTCGCTGCACCTGTCCGAGCCGCAAGTTTCCTTGTAAGCACGGTCTGGGCTTGATGTTGATGTGGGCGGCGCGGCCGCAGGCTCTGGCCGAGGGAGAACCTCCGAGTTGGGTCGGCCAGTGGTTGGCCGGGCGCGACCAGCGGGCGGCCAAGAAGGCGGCTCCCAGCGGCCCTCCCGACCAGGCGGCCGCGCAGAAGCGGCTGGAAGCCCGTGAGGCGCGGGTAGAGGAGGGCATTGCCTTCGCGCGCGGCTGGTTGGACGACCTGTTGCGAGCCGGGCTGGCTTCGGCTGCCACCTGGCCGGAGGCGCATTGGAACACGGCGGCGGCCCGTCTGGTGGATCTGCAGGCGCCCGGGTTGGCCCGGCAGCTTCGCCGTATTCCTGAAATCCTGGGACGGCCCGAGGCCCTGGCTCTCCACCTGGGACGATTGCATCTGCTGCTGGAGGGCTCCAGGCGGCCCGGAGATTTGCAGGGAGAAATCCGCAACCGTCTGGGCTGGAACCAGAGTCAGGAGGAAGTGCTGGCCCAACCCGGAGTCTCCGATTTCTGGGTGGTACTGGGTCAGCGCCAGTCGGAACAAGATCATCTGGTGATGCAGCGCACCTGGCTGCGGGGGCAGGAGTCCGGCCGGCACGCCCTGATTTTGGATTTCGCCCCGAGTGGACGACCTCTACCCAGGCTGTGGACGCCGGGCCTGCGGATGCGCGCCACCGCCTGTTTTTATGCCGGGGGACAGCGAGCTTTGCTGCGCGATGCGGAGGTCCTGGGAGAAGGGACACCGGTGGCCGGCTGCCTGCAGGATGACTTCGCCCGGGCTTTGAGCCGGAATCCCTGGATCGAGGAATTTCCGGCGGTGCTGGGTTCGGTCTGCCCGAGCACCCAGGGTTTGCTGATGGAGGGGCGACTGATCCTGTATCGCCAGCCTTTTACCCGGGTCTGGCAGTTGCTGGCGCTGAGCGGAGGCGGCCCGGTGACCGTGTTTGGCGAGTGGGACGGCCGGCGCCTGCGGCCTCTGACGGTGTGGAGCGAGTGGGGCTGCGAGGTGCTCTGTGGATGAGCTGATGCCGGTGCTCATGGCGGGCACCCAACGGCGAGCTTTTGCCGGGAACCTCTTGAACGAACTGGTCGTGCGCTCGCTGTCGGCTCTGGCCGGGCATGTGTTGGAAGAAGGTGTGCCCGGGCCGCCGGATGAGCAGCCGGATGGACGCCCTCTGGCTCCGCGAGGGACTTTGGTCGAAATTCTGGGAGGCGAGCGGCTGGACTGCCTGGAGGAATGGCTGGAACTGTGCCGGGGTCGCAGGATACATCCGGCACTGTTGCCGCAAGCTCTGAACTTGGGGCGGGGGGCGCGCTTGCTGGAGGCGGCCGGGCCTCGCGGGCTGTGGCTGGCTCGTCAGAATCCCGAGTGGAGCCATCATCTGGGAGTGGCGGACGGCCTGGAGGTTTGGGAGACGGGCAGCGCGCGTGCCCGGGCCGAGTGGCTGGCCGGCCAGCAGCCGCGGCGAGCGGCCGAGTTGTTGCGCCAGGTCTGGAAACAGGAGAACGCCGAGACGCGAGCCTTGTTGCTGAGTGCGGTGGCCGACCTGGAGGTGCTGGAGATGGGGTTGGGTGATCGCAGCAAGTTGGTGCGCACCACGGCGGCCCAAGGGCTGTGGCGTTTCCCGGAGTTTCCCGTGACGGCGAAATGGAGCGAACTGCTGGCGACGGGCGAGCCGCCTCCGGCCAATCCGGGCTTTGAGCTGAGTTTTTCAGGATTGGGTGAGAAAGCGGGCTGGTTGGCGCAACTGGCCGCGCTGGCTCCGCTCGGGGTTTTCACGGAGCCACGGGGAGTCTGGCGCGAGGCCTGGCTGCAGGGTTTTACGCGGGCGGCCCGGGCGCAAGGGCGCAAGGACTGGGCGGCCGGTCTGTTGCGGGCGGGAGTGCTGGACCAGCAGTTGTTTCTGTTGCTGGATGGGAGCGAGCGGGACGCCTTTTTGCTGGCCGGGGGACCCCGCTGGGACTGGTACCGGCTGCACCGGCCTTTCAGTCCCGCGCTGGCCGCCAAGATCCGGCGCGAGTTGCTCGTCCTGACGCAGGGGCGCTACGATTGGAGCGCGGCTCAGGCAGTGCCCGCCCTGGGCCATGGTTTTGCCGTGAATCAGTCGCTGGAGCAGGGTTGGCCGGAGGGAAGCCCGCACTGGAGAAGCTGGAGTTCCGCGGTGGAAAAAATGCTGGCACTGCATTCCTTCCGCGCGGCGATGCACAAGGAGATGGCATGAGCGTTTTACGCGAGACGGCTGAGCAACAGTTTGCCACGGAGTTGCAGGCCCTTGAGGTCATAGACGACAGGCCGCGGCCGGCGGGCTGGCGTTTGTCGCCCTGGGCGGTGCGCACCTATCTGCTGGGCGGTAAGGCCGGCGAGACCGTGATCACTCCCAAATACATCGGCAGCGCCCGGGCTATCGAGATCGCGGTGGCCACTCTGGCCACGGACCGGGCTTTACTGCTGCTGGGCGTGCCGGGCACGGCCAAAACCTGGGTTTCCGAGCACCTGGCCGCGGCCATCAGCGGAGACTCCACCCTGCTGGTGCAGGGCACGGCCGGCAGCAGTGAAGAGTCGATTCGTTACGGCTGGAATTACGCGCGCCTGCTGGCCGAAGGGCCGAGTTTCGCGGCCCTGGTGGCCAGCCCCATCCTGGTGGCCATGCGCGAGGGTAAGTTGGCGCGCCTGGAGGAACTGACGCGCGTGCCGGCCGATGTGCAGGATTCGCTGATCACGATTTTGTCGGAGAAGACTTTGCCGGTGCCCGAGTTGAATTCCCAGGTGCAGGCGGTGCGCGGCTTCAATTTGATCGCCACCGCCAATGACCGTGACCGCGGCGTGAACGAATTATCCAGCGCGCTGAAAAGACGATTTAACACGGTGGTTTTACCGGTCCCCTCCTCGTTGGAGGAGGAGGTGGATATCGTTTCGCGGCGGGTGGAAAGTCTGGGGAAGGCGCTGGAATTGCCCGGGGAACTACCGGCCCTGGCCGAGATCCAGCGGGTGGTTACGGTCTTTCGGGAGCTTCGTTCGGGCTTGACGGCAGACGGCAAGACCAAGCTGAAGAGTCCCACCGGCTCCCTGAGCACGGCCGAGGCCATCTCGGTCATGAATCAAGGACGCGCCCTGGCCGCTCACTTTGGCGACGGCCAGGTGACCATGGCCGATGTGGCCGCCGGTCTGGTGGGGGCGGTGGTGAAAGACCCGATTCAGGATCAGCTGGCCTGGCGCGAGTATTTGGAGACGGTGGTGAAGGAGCGCGAGGGCTGGAAGGATCTGTATCGCGCCTGCCGAGAATTGGACTGAGCGATGCAAGGCCAGTGCTTCTGCGGGGCTGTGCGCTACCGACTGACGCCGCCCACCGATTTCGCCGGACACTGCCACTGCCAGTCGTGCCGCAGCGCCACCGGTGCTCCCATGGTGAGCTGGACCTCCGTGCCCAATGAGCAGTTCGAGCTGCTGGAGGGGCATGAAAAATTGCGCATTTACCCCAGCTCGCCGCAGGTCATCTGGGAATTTTGCAGCCGTTGCGGCACCACCCTGTTTTATCATTCCAACCAAAGTTCCGATCGTACTTATGTAACGATAGCCTCCTTGCGTGATCCTTTGGACCGGGATTTGGAAAGCCACGTCAGCGTGGAAGAAAAACCCGCCTGGTTCGACTGGGAGCTACCGCGCTTTTTTGGCAAATCGGAACTTCCTGTGGAGTCTTTGCACAAGGCGGCCGAGGCGGGCGACCTGGCCCGGGTCCGCCAATTGGTGGCGGCCGGATTTCCGCTGGACGCGCTGGTGGACGGCGCTACCCCTTTGATGCTGGCGGCCCGCGGAGCGCATCTGGCGGTGTGCCGTTTCTTGCTGAAGCGCGGGGCGCGGCCCGAACTGGCGGTGGCGCCGGCCAGTCGCAGTCGCAAGCGGGACACCCCGGCACTGCTGCGCCTGCTTTTGGATTACGGTTGCGAGGCCCAAAAGATGCTGCCGATCGTGGCCCAACATTCCACTACCGAAGCCGCCCGGGTAGTGCTGCGGGCGGCCGCGGACCTGGAGTTGCCGGACGATGATGGAGAATTTCCGCTCTACAAGGCGGCCAAGAATTCCCAGGCCATGGTGACTTTGCTGCTGGCTCATGGAGCTGAGCCCTCGCTGCTCAACCGAGACGGCAGCCACGCGCTGCACTACTGTGCCTGTTGGGGCCATAGCACTCGTCTGCAGGCGCTGCTGGACGCGGGCGTGCCGGCCGATCTGCTGGAGGAACCACCTATGACCGCCCTGGATTACGCCTGCGGCCACGGCCATTATGAGTGCGCCAAAGCCCTGCTGCAGGCCGGAGCCGACCCGAACGCGGCTTTATTTCGGGCGGCCGACTATGGCTCTCTGTCGGTCGTCGAGTTGCTACTGGCTTTTGGGGCCGACCGGGAACAGCGTGATGAGCAGGGCCGGGCGCCGCGCGATTATGCGTTGGAATGGCTGCCCGATTTGCTGGGACGTTTGCGCGAACGCATGCTGCAGTATGGCAAAGTGCGCTATCGCTGGCATCTGAACACACGCGGCGAACGCGTGCTCCAGATGAAATCCGGCAACATCGAAGACACTCGGGCCGATGGCCACGCTCAGATCGTGGCCCGCTTGAGCTGAAAAATACGGGCAGGGACATTAAAGGGGGTTGGGAATCGCTGGGCCATGAACAATATTTCGCACAACCTGATCGCCTATGCAAAGGAGCCCAAGCAAAAGGCGCTGGCCAAGCATTTACAATCCAAGACGTGGCGGGCCGAACCGAAGGGGAGTCCGCTGGCTGTGGCGCTGGCTCAGGTCAGTGATTTGCTGGGAGTGCTCAAGAAATTCTCCGCTTTCGATGAGTTGCGCCATTGCGTGGATTTGGGGCGGCGGGTTTACGAAAGTTCGTTGGACTGGCTCTTCTTGGGCAGCGTCCTTTATTTTGATGTGTCCGATCCCGAAACCGGCGAGACGCCCGGCTCGATTTGTTTGGAACTGGGCCGGGCCAGCGGCATGCACCCGTTGCGTTGTCAGGCGCTGGAGTGGATGTGCCAGTCTCGGCTGGGCTTTTACGTGCACCAGGGGCAGCGCGGAGAACTCGTGAGTCTGCGTGATTTGTGGACGGGAACGGTACACCAGGTGGCCTCTGGTTACACGGGCCAGACGGGAGAACTCTGGCTGGTGCGGCTGGTCAACGGGGATTTGCTGGATAAGCCCAATGTGATTCGCCAGCCCAATCTGGCCTTATGGCGAGATTTCGCCGAGCATCACTCGGATCCGATTTTTCTGAAGCACCCGGCGGTTTGGGATCAGTGGTTGGAATTTGCCAGGAAAGGTTTCAGCCAGCAAAGCGAGGCGGCCACTTTTCTCAAGGTGGAGCCGGAAGTCCGCCAGCCGGTGGCTCCGGGGACGATGAGTCTGTCCCAGCGGTGGTCGCCGGCGGTCATTCAGGAAGCTCGGGAGGCTCCTCGCCGTCCGCGTCTTTTGGCTCTGGCGGATGAGGAAAGCGGGCAGATCCTGGCTTTCGATCAGCAGCTGGAACGTCAGGAGCCGGCGCAGATTTTGGCCTGGCTGCGCAGTCAGCCGGTGCAGCCCCAGGTCTTGTGGTTGGACGACTCGGCTCTGTGCGCCTATGTGGCCGAGCACTGGTTGGAGGGGCGCTGTGAGTTACGGGAGACCTTGCCGGCCGTGGACCAGGCTCTAAAGGGGCTGGCTCTGCGTATGGAATCGGCCGGCCCGAGTCTGACCGATACTTTGTCGGAGCGGGAAGCGCTGGCTTTTTTTCAGGAGGCCCGGCGTTTTTTCGAGAAAGCGCCTTGGGAGCGCATCGGCAGCGACGAGGTGCTGATTTTTCAGTGGGGCGATCAGGAGCCCTGGGGCGCGGTGGTGATGGGCTCGGGTGGCCAGGAATACGGGCTGGCTTTATTTGACCATCCGGACCGGGCGGTGGGCATGATTTCCGGCGAGCACGTGCTGCCGCTGGTGGGCTTCAGTTTGTCTGAGGAGTGGCTGGTTTCGGCTCGGGATTTGCAATTTTTAGAGCACCACGGGCTGCGTTTTCCCGGGGACACCTATCCCTGGCTGGTGCACCAACCGCCGGATTCTTTGCCTTTGACCCGGGAACTGTGCCAGCGGGTGCAGTGGCTTCTGACCTGGGTGCCCGAGCTGGCGGCCAGCGGTGAGGCGGTGCAGCAGCCCGATGGAGTGCTGGCCCGCATGGACATCGACGAGCCGGACGAGGGGGCGGCGCTGGCCATGCTGGTGCCGCTGTTTTTAGGAGCCTGGGGCAAGCGCTCCCAGGTGGCCGAAGTGCTGGCCGGGCTGTTCTGTGAGTTTTTGAGTTACCTGGTGATCGAGCACGGCATCAGTTCCGCTCAGATGGAGGACGCATTGGAGGCACTGGTGCCGATTGGCGATCAGTATCTCCGTTTGCACGGGCGCAAGCGCAGCCTGGTGCTGGAGTTCTTCATGGAGCCCGGCCAGGACAAATTGCGCATGCGTTTGGCGCGGTTTTTGGAAGAGCGGTTTTAGGCGGGAGTTGCCGGGAAGTTGGCAAGGGTCCCCGGGGCGGGCCGGCAACTTGCCGGCAATTTGGCAAGAGTTACCGGGAAGTTGGCAAGGTGCCCGGGGAGGGCGGGTAACACTGCCTATTGCGGGAGATTGCCGGTAGCCTGCAGATTCACGGGGTTCGGGGATAGGCGCACGCGGAAGAGGCCGACGGCCGTCATCTTCAGTAGGATGAAGCCGTGGCGGAAACGGCTAATATTGGTGCTCCCGTAGGTGCGGTCGCGGTAGCGAATGGGGATGTCGATAATCCCCAGGCCCAGAGTGGCGGCCGGGAAGAGCAATTCGAAATCACCGAAGGGATCGAAATCGCCGAAATCCCCACGCCAGTGAACCATTCTTTTATAGGCGGAATTGGTGACCAGTTTGGTGCCGCACAGGCTATCCCCTAAGGGAGCTTCCAGCACCGCGCTCAGGGCTTTGGCGAAGAAAATATTGCCCAGGCGGTTGAGGAAGCGCATGGCTTTGCCTTCCATAGGATAAGTAAGGCGATTGCCGTTGACAAAATCGCCCAGGCCGGACAGGTAGGCGTCGTAAAACCGGCCCAAGAGCTCAGGCGGCATGGTAAGATCTGCATCAAGAATAGTAAGGAGCTCGCCGCTGGCTTGGGAGAAGCCGAGGCGGACAGCGTCGCATTTGCCGATACCTGTCTGCTGCATGGCCAGAATCGGAAAACGATGCTGATATTCAGGAATGAGCCGCTGAATTTCTTCCCAGGTGCCGTCTTTAGAATGCCCCTCCACGAAGATGATCTCGAGGGAACAACCGAGATCGGGAATGCGCTCGAGCACGGCGCGAATGTTGCCGCGTTCGTTGCGGGTGGGCACGACGATGCTCAGGGAGGGGCGCTGGGCGGAGGATATCTGGGGGCGCAAGACGGTGACCTCGGCCAGCGAGGTGAGGCGGGAGAGTGGATTAACACCGGCCGAGCGATTGAGCAGGTTGCCCAGCGACTTGAGGCGCAGCGGGCTGACGCAGGTGGGGCGGGAGCGCACTACTTCGAACTGCGACAGCCTGGCCAGAGTATTCAAAGTCCCACGGGTGATAAAGGTGGTCGGCAACTCGTCCTTGCGCAGACCCATCCAGTTGGCCGCTTTGTAGACCCAGTTCAGATAGGAGTTGTAGCTGACCAGCACTACGCGGCTGGCGCGATGGAGGACGGAATGAAGAGAGGCCAGGGTGGCCTGGATATCATGGTCGTAGTTGAAGTTACCGTTGACCAGCACCAGAATGGCCTGGTGCTGGTGGCCGAGAGCCTTGATTTCGTCGAACTCGGTGGCGACCACTTTCTTGGGACTATCGATCAGCTCGAGCAGTTGGCCCTTGTCCTCTACCCGGGGGCGCCACTGGACCATACAATCGTAATAGCGGGAGAGAGTGGAGACCTCGGCGGCGATCCAGGAAAACGCGTAACGAGCGATTCTTTGGGCGTTCATAGGCTTCAGTTTGCGAAGACCGGCTGCATGTCCTTTGGACAAAAAAAATGCTCTCCACGGAAATCCGGGAGAGCGCTAAATGTTATTCAGAGGGAGCGACCTTCAACGTTCAATTGAATTGGAGAGGCGCGATTGCTTGTCTCCAATGAATTCATTTTACTCCTCGGGATTCAAGCGACACCAAAATCGGGGTGACCAAAGTGAACACTTTGTTAACAGTATGGGCAAGTTTTACACGTCTGTTTAGAGGCTGTCCAACGGATTTTCGCGACCGATCGCGAAGGCCCCCGGATGAGAGACCCGGTCGTACTGATCTTCTGGGCGGTGGCCTTACTATTGTTGGCGGTAGCCGGCTGGTCAGGTTGGAATCAGCACCAGATAGCCGGTTGGGCGCGAGTGAGCGGTCAAGTGGTAAGCTCGCGGGTGCTGCCGGACGCTCACGGCAAATATGTGGGTGAGTTGACGGTGCGCACGGCCGATGGGGAGCGGCAGGTGCGCACGGGCTGGGCAAGCCAACTGGCCAGCCGCATGCAGGCCACCCTGGACGAGACACCGGCGGGCACGAACCTGGCCTTTCCCCAAAATCCCGCCGACGCCAAGGACTTACGCTGGCCGCCCCAACCGCAGGACGCCATCATGCCCTGGGCGCTGGCCGGCGGCGCTTTGTTGTTCGTCTTCATTCCGGTGGGCGTGGTGGCCCTGTCGCAGCGCAAGGACGCCATCAAGATTGCCGGGAGTATTTTCCTGGTGCTGGGACTGGGAATGATAGCCGGCGGCCTGGTGGTGGGCTACTCTCGAATAGACGTTCTGCGGCATTGGCCCGCAGTGGAGGGCACGGTCATCTCCAGTTGGGAGGTGCAGCGCAGCCGGCGTATCTGGGGCGTGGACGCTGAGTTCGCCTATGTGGTGGATGGGAGGGAAATCCGCAGCGTGCTGGGGTCGCGGGGGCGCAGTGGCCTTTTGCCGGCAGGAAGTAAGCACTGGTTGCGTTACCAGCCGGGGCATCCGAAGGTGGCCTCTTTTGAGGCGGGCTGGACTCTCGGATATTTTTGGGAAGGCCTGGTGCTGGGCCTGGTGGGCCTGGGCATCGGCGGCTTGGGACTGGGGATGCGGAAGCTATCCTGACTTGCTGGAGGAGATGCAAGTCACCTGCTAAATCTTCCTGGATGCGACGTCATACCCGGGGCATTGCGCTGATTACGACCCTGTTACTGCTCACCATTATGACAATGATGTTGAGTTCTTCGATCATTCGCACCTTCGGGGAGTCGATTCTTGGGCGTGGCAATTCCTCGATGACCTCGGCTCAGTACGCGGCTGAGTCAGGGCTTTCACTGGCGATGTCCAGGTTGGCGGTAAATCATGCGTTTGCCAGCAACATCACAGGCACGATGTCCAACGGCGCCACCTATCTGGTCGATTTCGGGCCAGGCGCTTCGGTCAACAATCTAGGAGCGGATACAGCCCAGTCCGGCCCGCGGGGACCTGGAACGGTGGCCGCTCGTTCGGCTTATCTGGTGGTCTACGGGCGCCATGGGGAGCGGGTGCGACGTATTGAGGCGGTGGTCAAGGAGGGGCTGCCCAGGCTGCCTCTGCGCAGCGCCATCCTGGCTTCCGGCAACATCACGCTGGTCGGCGATGTGCAAATCGGGGGCGTCACCAGTCTGGAAGACGCCACCCCTGTGTCGGCCGACCTGGTTTCCAATTCCGCTTCCAATCAGGCAGGCCAGATCCAATGGATTGCATCCGGCGGTAGCGCCAACATCGACGGTTCCATTCGAACCGTTAGCACTTCAGGCTCCTCCATTCAGGCCACCGGCGCCAACGTGAGCCAGGGTTTGAAGCCGGGCTCAAATTCTCAGGAGATGCCCCACCCCGATATTCTCGGACGGATCAGCTCACATTCCAGCGCAACGGCACTGGTGACGACTCCGGGCCTGACGGTGGTCTCCTCCGGCGACCACTACCATTCCGGCAATCTCAATTATAACGGCGACCTGGAGTTGGACCAGAGCAATCTCTACGTGAACGGCTCGGTCAATGTGACGGGTTCGATCAAGGGAACGGGTTCGTTATTCGTGGCCGGAAACACTACTCTGCACGGCGACGCGGCTATGCAGGCGGCGGCCGGACAACAGGTCAGCCTGCTCAGTCACGGCAGCGTCAGCCTGCAGGGCTATGACGGCAGCGAATATATGGCAAGCCTGGACCCGGCCGCCACCACGGTCCTGCAGACCAGCTTGAGCCTGCTGCAGACCGGCCTGGCCAGCGGAGATCCCTCTCCCTATTTCAACAACGGGATTTACGATACGGTACCGGCCGATATTCGCGCCTCGGTGACGAGTCTGCGCAGCGCCCTGGCGGCCGAGCCGGCCTCGCCACGCAAGGATTTTCTGAACAAGCGCCTGGATTTGTTGAGCAACAGCTCTAACAGCGGTATGTTCGATTGGCCTTTGGGCGGCGATTCAGGGCCGGGAGTCAAACCTCAAGATGCTGTGCTGGATGCCTTTCTGGCCGACGGCAAGAGCCACGGCGGCCTGTTTGATGCCTTCAATGACCGCCTTTGCCAACGGCCCGCTTCGGAAAAGGTGGCCATTATGAATCGCATGAATCAGATGCTGGGCGGCCTCAACTACAAGAGCCCGGGCAGCGCCGTGTTTGTCGGCCAGGTTTATACCAATGGATTCGTCTATGCAGAAAATGACATGAATATACTCGGTTCGTTGCAGGCCATGGACGATTCCAGCCAGCTGCCTTCCATGCCGGATGGCACGACCACCGTGCGCCCCGGCGAGCTTTACCTGAAGAAGCGCACCAGCGTAACTTTTGTGCAGAGTCAATCGGAGGCGGTGGGCTCGACGGTAGGCACGATGGCCTTGAAGATGATCATTCAGGAATGAAACAGCGCGGCCTGACCCTGCTGGAGGTCCTGATCAGTTTGGGCCTGGTGGCCATCGCCTTGATTGCCATCGTGACAGTCTTTCTAACCGGCTTGCGTTCCACCCGGGTTAAGGAGCAGACGGCTGTGGCCACCGATCTGTGCCGCCAGGTGCTCGAGCGCAGTAAGGGCCTGGGAGGACTGCCCACCAGCACGATGATTTTCGATGGTTCCGTGCCGACTGCGGCGGTGGGCGGCTTTCCGCCCGGTCCTTACCCAGGGACGCAGGTGGACGGCCAGCAATATGTGCTTAGGGTGGATGTGAAGCCCAAAGCCGGTGAGCCGGACGTCTACATTGTGCACGTCAGCGCCCGCTGGAGTGTGCATCGCGTGGATGCGGAAAGCCTGATGTATGCGATCTAAACGGGGCGCCACGCTGGTGGAGATCAGTTTGGCCTCGGCCATCTTCGGGCTGCTGCTGGCGGCCACGTTTTACATCTTCCGATGTGGCTCGCTGGCCTGGTCACGCTCGGATGTAAGCCTGGATCTTCTGCAAGAACTGCGGACCGTTACCGTGCGTTGGAACAACGAGTTTGCTGAAACCAGCCCGGATACGGTGCTGGTCAGCGGAGCCACGGTGAGCTTCGCGTCGGCCCGAAATCAACAGGCCAGCTTTACCTCGAGCGCCCCGATGCTCAGACCGCTGTGGCAGAAGTTTGTGCTCTACTATTGGGACAGCTCAAGCCAGACCCTGCGACGCCGAGAGCTGCCGCTGACCAGCCCGAATAGTACGCTGAAGACTCTGGTGGACTGCGATTTTGGCTCCGGCCCCCAGCCGCTGGCAACCTACACCTCGGGTGGTGAGACTTTGCTCAAAGATGTGACCAATACCAATTTTGTGCTCAATGGCCGGGTCTGCACCGTCAATATCGACACTCGCCGCCCCACCTACGGTTCGCTCCAGGGACAGACCATCAGCCTGCAGGCCAGTTCGCGCTGCGGCAACTGAATTAGGAGCGGTAGAAGGCCAGGCTGCCTGGTATCCCGAGCGCGGCTGCGGAGACCCCCGACCCAAAAGTTCACAATTCATTAACATGCCGAGGGCGCCGGTAAGGCGCTTATAATCGCCAGGGATTAAGTTTAGCTCACAGATAGAGAACAAACGCTGGGGAGCGAATCAAAATGGCCGTCGGAACACTCTACGTCTTCGATAACTTCAACGCCAACAAGACCGACCATGGCGACCGGGTGGTGCGCGCCGCCCGCCACGAGGGCTTTAACGGTCCCATCGTCGAGCACTCCAAGCCCGAGCGGTTGGACTTGAACCAGGACCTTTACACCCCGTCCATGCCCGGCGCGGATTTCAGCAAGAGTCTGCGCGCCGACATGGCCCGGCTGCAGGTAAAAAGCCTGGAAATGGCCACCGGCGAGCTGAAATCGCTGGAAAATCAGGGTGTTAAGAACTCGGTGGTCAACTTTTCCTCAGGCATGAGCAAAGCTTCGGTAGTCGACCAGTATTACAAGAAGATGTACGCAGGCATCGAGGACGCGCCGATTTCTGAGTATGATCCTCAGCGCAAGCAGAAAGAAGCCGAGCTGGTCCAGTCTAAGGCCCTCTTCAACAATTTCGCGCGCGCCGCCAACCAGGACCCCGAAAAGCTCCGAGCCGCTCTGCTGAATCCTGACAAGCGGATCAGCGGCCCCGCGGAGCAGCGCATGAAGCAAGCCCTGGCCGGGCAGATGGAGAAGGCCGCCGGCGGCCAGGAATTTAAGCAGGCCAAGGCTCAGTATGATGAGGCCGTGGTTTCTTTCGAGAAAAATCACAATTCGGTGGTGGTTGCCGCCGAGAATTCCGGCGATATCAGTCGCACCGGCAAAAGCGCCGATTTTTATGACAACATCCTGAGCACGCCACAAACTACCACGGTAGGGGCTGTATCGGCCGACGGCAAGCAGATTGAAAGCTATAGCAACCCCTCTAAGAATGTGAAGCTTTATGCCCGCGGCCAGTCTCCCAGGGCCACCGACCCCGGCACCTCCTACTCCGCCCCGCGCGCGGCCGCAGCCATGACCAAAGCCCACGCCCTGAATCAGCAAATGAGCAGCGAAGAGGTCGAGCGCTTGGTGGAGGACCAACTGACCACCAACGTGCCCGGCACTACCGCGCGTGAACTCGACTCCACCAAGACCGCCGCTTACTTTAACCAGAAATAGAAAGGTGGCAATTCCCCAGGTCCCCGCAGGAAGGTCGCTTGCGTTGGCCAACCCCTGCGCCAGGAGCCCGAGATGCAGCCAGACTGGCCTGAGATTTCTGATCTCATCATTGATTACGACCCGACCAGTTTGGCGCGTCGCCCCGTCCAGCGTAGCGCCGTCCTCAAACGTCTCCAAGAGCTCGGTATGACGCGGGCCTACCGGATTGTCCATGGTATTGCCCACGCGCGCGATTGCCTGGATGGCGAGGCTGTTGACCACATCCTGCTGCGGGCTCATACGGAACTGCAGCGACTGTCCCTGGAATTTCGCGTGGGCGAGCAACTGGCCAGGCTACTTCGCCCTCTGGTTCGCTTGCTTTTGGAGGAGGGGCTCATTCGCGTCCGTATCGTCGATATCGGCTGCGGGCAAGGGTACGGCCTGCGCTGGCTGGCCGCCCACGGGAGGCTGCCGGCGGAGGTAGAGCTGGTCGGTTGCGACTATAACGCCTGCTTGATTGCCAGCGCCCGCCGCCTGGCCGAGCAAGAAGGCCTGGCCGCTCGTTTTCTGACCGCAAACGCGCTACGACTAGACCAACCGGCTCATATTTTCATTTCGACCGGGGTTCTGCACCACTTTCGGGGTCAGGCCCTGGACGATTTTCTGCAGGGCCAGTGGGGGGCTCGGGCCTTGCTGCACCTGGATGTCAAAGCTTCCTGGGCGGCCTACCCGGGAGCCTGGGTTTTCCATCAAGCCCGAATGCGCGAAGCCCTGGCCCGTCACGACGGAGTCCTCTCAGCCGTGCGAGCCCACCCGGGAGACCGCTTGCTCCGGGCGGCTCGCCGGCTGCACAGCCCTTTGAAATTTAGCCTGTTGGACGGGCAGCCTTCCCTGCTTCCCATCTTTCGCACCCTGAACGGCCTGGTCGGCCTGACCCCCTCGCTCATCGCCAATTTTCAATCCGCACGAATGAGCTCTTTTGCATGATCCAACTGAAACTGGCCCTTCTCATCCTGGTCGACGGCGGTCTGGCCGGCTTCCGCTCCGGTGCCGGCCGCAATCCGCGAATCTATCTGGTTCCCTACTACCGCGAATGCATCCAAAGAGCCATCCTGCTCGCCGGCCTTCTCATCCTGGCCTTCAGCGCGCTCAGCACCGGCTGCCCCGACTGGGCCGACCTGCTGGCCGCCGGCGCCCGAATGCTCTCGGTCCTGTCCAAGTTCGCCTGGGTCGGCCTGGCCGCCCTTTCCATCTACCTGTGGAATATTCACGAAACGACCGTGCTGGCCACCATCCTGCTCCTCGGCCCCATGACCCTCATCCGCCCCTGGGTCATCGCAGTCTCCGGCGCCTACGCTCTCTATGGCGCCAAACACCCCTTCACCATCACCTTCACCGTTCTCGCTTGCCTGTCCATGCTCGCCTTCGAGCGGCTCCTGGAACTCGGCCATCCTCCCTGGCGCCGTCTGCCCTGAATGGTCACGCCAGCAAGGCAGCGCTGTCGTCCCGGGCTCCCCGGCGCAGAGCCGGGTTCTGGCACATCGGGGTCAGGTCAGTTGCGGCTTTCGGCTCCGTCCGTAGTGGCCGTCACGCGCTTGAAGGCGACGCTAACCGCGCTCTCCGACTCGTAGCCGAGCGATGCGGCGATGGAGTCGCTTGAGCGGGTGAGGCGGTGGGTCTCCCTTTTGCGAGCCAGGTAAATTTCCGCCTACTTAATCAGACTTTCAGCAAAGCTTTAGCCACGTCTTATACAACGTAAACTCCGGCACATATAGAGAGGCTATTCTGGTGCTGGGCAATCGAGCTACACACACTTAGGAGTAAACACAAATGGCTTTTTCTATCGGTGGATTCGGCAACAATTTTAACAACAACTACAATTTGGGCAATACCCCTCCCCCTCCGCCGCCTCCACCGGGCGGATTTCAGGGTATTCAAGGCCAATTTCCGCCGCCGCCTCCGCCCCCGCAGTTCAATGGATTGAACGGCTGCAACGGTCTGGACGGAACGACCTTCAGCAGCGATGCGCTCAGTTCGCTCACCAGCGGCGGCATCAGCAATCAGCTTAGCCAAATCTTGCAAAGCCTTATGCAGGGCGGCAACTCCGCCTTCTAATTCTGTTTCGAAACTGGGCGCGGTCTTTCAGGCCGCGCCCTTTTATTTTGGAGGGTGCGAAAGTTGCCTGCCGAAACGAGGCAAATGCTCGCGCTCCAGGATGAACAAGGATTACTTTTTCGGTCCGCCGGTGAAATTGCCGCCCTGGTTCCAGATGGTTTTGGGCGCTGGCGGGTTTCTTTGCGAGAGGGAGCGGTGGCTCACATTCCGGGAGAGCGGCCGGCGGGACCGTGGGTGGCGCTGGGAGAGGCCTGGGTGCTGCCGGAGTTGCTGACTCGCGAGGGGGATTCTTGGCGCGATCCGGCGGGCTTTCTCTACGCTTATGCGCCGCTCCAGCCAAGTGGCTGGGTGGAGCCGGCGCTGAGTTCCGTGGTGACTTTGACTTCGCAAGGAACGGGCTCGGTATTGCATACGATGCAGGGGGATGTGGAGAGCCCGCTGACGGCGGTGCAGAAGGCCCGGGAATTTCCCGAATTGGTGCTGTTGGCGCGCGGTCAGTATTTTAATCGGGCTCGCTTGCGCCGTATCGAGCGAGACTTGACCCGGCACCGCCTGGTCATGGATGACGGAAGTTCGCTGCTGGTTTCGCATAAGAACCATTTCCAGACCGCCAAACGCCTGGGTCTACCGCACTTTTTTGACCTGGAGCCACATTCTCCCGGGGTTTGGCGCGACCATAAGCGCGACTATCCTTACGATCTGATCAATGCCCAAGGGGAGCGTCTCAAGACTGATTTCCGCAGCGCCCGCCATTTGCTGGCCAACATTCTCTGGCAAATTCTACGCCGCCGCAAATTGGGCATTCCCAACCACGCCTATGCCGACTACCGCGAGATTTGGTATTACGCGGTCAAGACCACGCTTTATCGGGCGGGCTATTTGACGAGGTCGGATTTCGATTGGAATCCTGATGACCGGGGACCGTCGACTCCGTCTTTCCTTTTGCTGCAGACTTTGCTGGCGCAGATGGTGGGAGAGGACCGGCTGTGCACTTTTCGGGAATTTGGCTTTAAAGATAAGGACAAACAAGAGTTTCGGATCGGCTCGCGGCTTCCACAGGTGCTGGTGGTGTGCGAGAAGGACAGCCTGGGAGATAAGCTGGAGGCTCTGAGCGAGCAGTTCGGGGTCAGTTACGTGGTGCTGGGAGGGCAGCCTTCGCTGCTGGCGACCGAGTTTTTTTCTGAGAAAATTCGCCATCTGGGTCCGCTGACGATTATTGCTTATGTGGACTATGATCCGGCCGGCTGGATTATCGTGCGCAGCTATATCGAGCAGTTGGCCCGCTATGGGGTGGAGTGTCCGGGCGGAGTGCACGGCTATCTGGTCCGGCCCGAGTCGTTTACGGCCGAGGAATTGGAACTGCACGCGCTGCCCCTGGAGCCGGAGTCAGCCTCCGAAGCCGGCAAGATCAAGTTGTGGATGCAAGAGTGCGGCGGGATTGGCGGCAAGCCGATGGGAATCACGGCCAATCGGTTGGACCCGGTGGAACGGGTGGCGGTGGTTTTGCAGGGATTGCTGGCCCAAAGGGTCGAGGATTCCATCGTTCCGAGCTGGAACGAACCATCTCAGTCAGGATGGACAAGCGGAGCTGTTTAAACGATGTATATGATCGCCTATCGAGAGATCCGGCCCAAAGCTCGCGCCTTGTTGACCGTCCCCCTGGCGCAAGACTCCGCCCCAGGATTGGTATCCGTGGATCTGATGGATCTGCACTGCTCAGCCCCCGATTGCAGCTGTACGCTGAACACCTTATTCATCTCGAAACTTCGCTATGAGCGAGGCAGCCACGCCGAGCCCTGGCGGAGCCAGAGCGCGGGCGTCCGCGTGCAGGTGGACCATCGCACGGGCGAAGTGCAATCGTTCGAAGGAGAGGGTCCGCTGGCGGGTTGGGTCGCCGCCTACCTCAAGCAAGACCGGAAATGGCTGGCCAAGCTGCGCAAACGGGCGGCCGACGTCTCCGAATGGAAAGATCCGGACGCCTGGAAGTCCAAGGACTGGTCCGACTTGGAACCGGGAGATATGGTCAGCATCCATCGCGTGCGACCGGCCGAGCCTTCGCTGGTCTTTGAAGGCGGCCCTGTGGAATACGGCTGCGGCGATTGGTATTGCTGCAACCCGGCCTGTGACTGCAGCGAGATGCTGCTGCTCCTCTTCCAGGTCGACGGCCCCGTGCTGGGAACGGTGCGCATCGACCGCCTCCAACAGCGGGTGCTGGAAGTGGAGAAAGCGGAGACAGTCTCCAAGTCCTACCTGCATGAATTGGCGACACGATTGCTGCGCAGTACTCCCGAAATCTTTTCGGTCTTTGCGAAACGTGCCCGGTTCATGGCTGGCGAATTTGGCGCCCAGGTCATGCCGTCGCGGACTGCCAGCAAAATTGGACGCAATGACCCCTGTGTCTGTGGCAGCGGTAAGAAATACAAGAAGTGCTGCTTGAATTGACCTGTGGGGTTGCGCTCTGGTCGCGACCGGTCGGTGGCGCCGTCCATCTGGTGATGGTCTAAGGAAGCGAACTGTGCTCGCTACCTTATGACGTAATCTTGCCCGGGTCACAGGTGGAAGTTGGACCAGACCATCCTCCGGCCGTGGTGGATGCCGCCCGCAAGGCGTTTTTCAAAAGGCCGAGCAGCAATTACCTACCCGCAGCTTTGTCGGCACTTCCGGAAACGTTGGACACTTCGGCGGCGACGAGTTTTATCTGACGGTGGCTGGCGACCTCCAGCAAGGAGTAGCTCAGGCCGAACGCCTGCGCGCTCGCATCGAGCCAGGACCAAGGTTACCCTCTCCTTGGGGGTGGCCGCCCGGGGCGAGATCCTGGCGGCCGCCGGCGCGGCCTTGAAGGAAGCCGAGCAAGCCGGCCGCAACCGGGTCTCTGCGCAGACATTCCACTCGATCAGGTTTTGAAATCGTGTCGGCTTTTTCGAACGTATAGGAGTACTTTTGCCGGTGGGTGGTTGCTGATATTCTAGAGCCGATTCTATTTCATGAGGAGAATGAGTATGGCTAAGCACAAGATGACTACATGTCTTTGGTTTGATCACGGCGAGGCGCGCAAGGCGGCGGAGTTTTATGCTTCGGTGTTTCCGGACAGTTCTGTGGGCAAGGCCATGCACTCCCCCACCGATACGCCCTCTGGACCGGCGGGCGAGGAGTTGACGGTGGAGTTTACGGTGTGCGGGCAGCCGTTTTTGGGGCTGAACGGGGGGCCTATGTTCAAGGCCAACGAGTCGATCAGTCTGGTGGTTTATACCGAGGATCAGGCCGAGACGGACCGTTACTGGAAGGCGATCGTGGAGAATGGCGGTGAGGAGAGCCATTGCGGCTGGTGCCGGGATAGGTGGGGGTTCTCGTGGCAGATCACGCCGCGGTTGTTGATCGAGCGGACCACCAGCAGCGACAGGGCCGCGGCCAAGCGCGCTATGGACGCGATGTTGAAGATGAAGAAGATCGATATCGCCGCCATCGAGGCAGCCTATCAGGGCGAGACGGTCCGGCCCTGAGAAGCGATGTTGTGGCGTGCGGCCCAGAGTGACAGATCTTGTCGTTGGAGGGCGGCGGCCATGAGGTCGGGGAATTGGTCGGGAGTGCAGGCGAAGACGGGGATGCCCATGGCGGCGAGGTGGGCGGCGTTTTCGTGGTCGTAGCCGGGGCGGCCGTCGTCGCTGAGGGCCAGCAGGGCGATGACCTGGACGCCGGCGGCGGTAAGGGCGGCGGCGCGGGAGAGCATGAGTTGCTGATCGCCGCCTTCGTAGAGGTCGCTGATGAGCACGAGGACGGTGTCGGCGGGGCGCCGAATCAGGCTTTGGCAGTAGCCGAGGGCGGCGGCGATGTCGGTGCCGCCGCCGAGCTGAGTGCCGAAGAGCACTTCCGCCGGATCCTCCAGCAGATGGGTGAGGTCGGCGATGGCGGTGTCGAAGACGACCAGTTGGGTATCCAGAGCGGGCAAGCTGGCCAGCACGGCGGCAAAGATGCCGGAGTAAACCACTGAGGAGGCCATGGAGCCGGATTGGTCCACGCACAAGATGACCTCAGCCAATGAATTTCTTCTTCGGGAGTGACCGATTTTGATATCGGCGATGAGGCCGTAATGGGGCTGGTAGTTTTTAAGATTGGCACGGATAGTGCGCAGCCAATCGATGTCTTTGTGGCGGGGCCGGAGGGTGCGCGCGCCTTTGCGCAGTCCTCCTTCGACGGCCGAGCGGGTGGTCTGGGCCAGGCGCCTCAAGAGCTGTTCGACTACCCTGGTGATAACCAGGCGGGCGGTGGCTTTGGTTTTCTCGGGCAGGACTTTGCTGAGGCTGAGCAGGGTGGCCACCAGGTGCACATCGGGCTGGACCTGAGCCAGGAAGTCGGGGTCTTTGAGCATCTGGCGCAATCCGACTTTTTCGATCGCGTCTTTCTGCATGACCTGGACCACGCTGTTGGGGAAGAAGGTGCGGATATCACCGAGCCACCTTGAGACGGATGGGAGGGAGGAGCCCAGCCCGCCTTTGCGGTCGGCGTCACCGTAAAGGCCGCTGAGACACTGGTCGAGGCGCAAGTCGGCGGTAGCCAGGGGCAGCTCGCTGGCTTCGCCGAGGAGCAGTCGCCAGCGGCGTTGGCGCTCGCTCATCGAGCGACTCCAGGGCGGCGGGTGAGCCCGCTGGCGTAGGCCAGCAGGACCAATCCTATGGCCAGATGAGCCTGAGCGATGTAGCCTGGGCCTGCTTCACGGACGATGGCCTGACCTACGAATTTGTCATAGCTTTCTTCGACTACCATGAGGACGGGCAGGGAAGGTACCAGGGCCAGGCATCCCAGCCGGGGGAACCGTCGGCCCAGGAACCAGGCGAGGACAGCAGCGAGGGCGGCCGCCATCCAGATTTCAGACAGGCTCGGCTCTTTGTCCATGACCTCGGCCGCGGCCGCAGCAGTCAGGAGAATGACCAGGAAGCAGGGCATGCTGTCTGGTTCTGGGCTGGCGGTCTGGAGTCCCGCGCGGGTCCCCTCCGCGCCCGACTTGCCACTCTGCGGTAATATTTACCGCCTGGGCGACAAGTGACGAAAACCACCCGGGGACCTGGCGTCCCGGCTTGCCATTTCGTGGTAATATTTACCGCCTGCCGGCAAGTGACGAAAACCACCCCGGGATCTGGCGTCCCGGCTTGCCATTTCGCGGTAATATTTACCGCCTGCCGGCAAGTGGCGAAACCGCCCGGGGTCTGCCGTCCCGGCTTGCCACTTTGCGGTAATATTTACCGCCTGGGCGACAAGTGACGAAAACCACCCGGGGACTTGGCGTCCCGGCTTGCCATTTCGCGGTAATATTTACCGCCTGGGCGACAAGTGACGAAAACCACCCGGGGACTTGGGGTCCCGGCTTGCCATTTCGCGGTAATATTTACCGCCTGCCGGCAAGTGGCGAAACCGCCAGGGGGGCCTGCTGTCCCGGCTTGCCATTCCTCGGTAAAACTTGCCGCTTGGCCGACAAGTAACAACCCTCGGAGGCCTCCGTGCCCGGCTTGCCATTTCGCGGTAATATTTACCGTCTGGCCGGCAAGTGGCGAAACCACCCGGGAGCCTGTCCCGGCTTGCCAGCGCCGGCGGTAACATCCACCGCCTGGCCGGCAAGTAAGCCGAGTTTGTCTCAGCTGATCCCCAGCAGGCGGTGAAGGATGGGGAGGACCCAGGTGGACCTGTCACTGAGGGGTTCGGTTTTGGGGGGTTGGTGGCCGCGGGCCAGAATCTGCCCGAGGTTGCGGCGCACGGCCGGGGGGAAGGTGGCGAAGGTGCGGCGGAGCAGGGGCAGGATTTCCAGGAAGCGTTCTTCTTCTAGTGGGAGCATCCAGGTGTCCAGGATGTCGAGCAGTTCGGGGGTGTGGACCAGCAGTTCGCCGTTGTCGCGCAGGAAGCCCTCCACCCAGGCGGCGGCCGCGGTGGCTCCGGCGGCGTGGCTGAGGGCGCGAGAGAGGGCGCCGGCGGCTTCCAGCTGGTTCATCTCCAGCAGCAGCCAGGCGGCGCGGCCGCTGACCAGTCCGTGGGCATTTTCCAATTTGCCCAAAGCGCTGCTCCAGAGTTCCAGCCAGGGGGCGCGGTCCAGGGTGCGCAGGGATTGATGAGCCGGCAAGAGCAGGCGGTAGATCTGGCCGGCGGCGTCGTCGTCGAGCGAGGCGCAGGCCAGCGGCAGGCCGATGGCAATGCGCTTGAGCAGGCCGCTCAGCAGCTTTTCCAGCATGGAGGCCTCGGTTCCGCGCACGTCGGGGTAACGCAGGATGCGCGCCAGGGTGGGCAGAGTCTGCAAGAGGTGAGCCGGGTCCCAGCCCTGGGCAGCGCGGCTTTGCAGTTGCCGCAGGATTTCGTCCAGAGCTTCAGGCAGGGCGGCCAGGAGAGCGGCTTCGGCCAGTTGGCTGAGCTCCAGGAAGGTGGCCTCGGCGGCGCGTTCGCGCAGACAGGCTACGGTGGCTTCTTTGACCGTGTTGCCCCAGCGGGCGGCGCGCACCAACTCCAGGGCGAATTCAGGTTGCCACTGCAGGCGCCAGCCTTCTTTGAAGGTGCCCAGGCCGCTGGTTTCGCGGGCCTGGGCCCAGGCGATGGCCAGCAGGTTGAGGCGATGAAAGAGCATACTGCGTTCGCGTTCGTTGGGTTTGCGCAGGTCCAACTCCAGGTCGCTGTGGGCGGAGGAAACCGGCAGGCGCAGACGCTTTTGCAGGGCGGCGAGATCGCGGGCCAGGGGAACCAGCGGAGCATCAGGGGGGATTTCGCCCATGCGCTGGCCGATGACCAGTTGCTGGCGGATCAACTGCATAGGGGATTCGGCGCCGAAGGTGAGCACAGTGCGCGCGCTTTCCAGCAATTCGTCCAGGCCGGGCAGGGGTTTACCGCGCAGAGCGGCCAGCGCCTCGGCCAGGCGCACCGCTTCGGTGGCCGCGGCGGGTGAGGCGGGCAGATCGTGAGAGCGCAATAGTTGCGCGGCGCGCACCAGGAAGGTGAGGCCCGCCTTCTGGGGATGTTCCCATAATAGATGGTAATATTCGGGAGAATCGATGCCGGCGCCATAGCCGCTCTCCAAGGAGAGGCGATCGTAGGTCCAGGGAATCCAGGTAGCGCTGACCTTCACTTTGGGCAGGCCTTTGAGCAACGCGTCATCTTCCTTGACGGCGGGCCAGTTGCTTGGAAGCAGCGCGGGGGCATGCCAGGCTCCGCACACCACCGCGATTTCCTGGCGGCCGGCCTTGATTTCCTGGCGAATGGTGCGGCGCATCCAGGCCTCGCGCAAAGCTTCTCGTCCCTGAGCCGGTTGCTCGCGGAGAACCGCCATGGCCTCGGTGATAGCCTCGAAAATGCCATGGCTGGTCTGCTGCTCTACGATCCGCTCCCACCAGGCCTCGCCGCCCAGTTGTTCGATAGGGTCGATGGGCCGGTCCTCGCGCGGCCAGTTCTGTGCCATCTGGTGAGTCTGGGGCAGATCGCAGAAGCGCACCGGGATGTGATGATCCTGGGCATAGCGCAAAGCCACCCACTCGGGAGAGAAGGCGGCGAAGGGATAAAAGGCCGCCCTCTCATGGGTTTCCGGGTATATCAGCAGGGCCACCGGAGGCAAGAGGCCGGTGGTGCTCAGCAGCCCGTCCCCATCGGGTGGCCCTTCCAACAGGATGGAATCGGGGGATTGGGCCTGCAGCGCGGCCAGCAGACTGGCGGCGCTGCCGGGGCCGTGATGGCGAATGCCGTAGATCCTCAGCGTAAAACCCCGCAGATGCTGAGACGAGGGTGGCCGCTCTGATTCCCCCGTTTGCGGGCATGGTCTGGCGGACCGGACTGCTGGGCTGGCTGACGATGACCACTCATTGATGCTCGCTGCGCGCTTGCAGGAGCTGTATCCTGCGGTTCGGGTAGAAGATGGCGGGGCGATACCTGGACTGAAAGAATCTGGGAGGTTTGCACTTCTGTCGGTGAGAGGTGCTGGCTAGAATAGAATTTATGGAACGAGAGCCTCAGATTCGACCTTTCCTGTTCGCCATAGCTGCTTTGCTCGGCCTTTTTCTGGTGCTGGCCTGGACGGGAGTGCTGGGGGTGGGCCAGTGGTTGGCCCGTAGTCCCTTCTGGTCCCTTGGCTCCTTACTGGTGTTCTTACCGTTCTTCAAGTATCGAAGAGCCGGCCGGCCTCTTTTGCTGGTGTGCGGGCTGTGGGCGACAGTCGTCTGGTCCAATGTGATTCTGGCCGGCCATCAGAAAGTGCCGGCGACGGTGGTGGGTATGGAAGTCCATTTCGCCATGACGGAAAAGGACTCTAACTGGGCTTTTATCCAGTTCCAGTCCGAGCGCGGCCGCTTGAGCGACTACTTTCCCATTCAGGCGCGCCAATTGCCGGCCGGCGAAACGGTGACTCTGTCGATTGCCACCGGCCTGTTCTGGCCTCGCATCGAGTATGTCAGAAGTGAGAGTTGGTCCGGCTCTGCCAACTTCTTCTAAGAAACTAGGGCTGCTCTACGCGCTCTATTCGCGCTGGATGGGGGAGCGCCGCGACCCGCTGCGCCCGAAGGAACTGGAATTTTGCGGCGCTGGACCTGCCGCCTTTTGGCTGACTCCGCTAGACCTTACCAAAGTGCTGATGAAAATATTCCCGAAGCCAAATTGGAAGTTCTCAACGGAGTCGGGGGGGATGGTGAACGGGGATTTGCGTTAACTCAAAAGGGGACGGACGGTCTGGTTCACCGCCGCTAAGTAGTCGTAACTCGTTCGGGCTACTTGCTCCCGCCTTTACCGCCACCGCCGGCCGAGCCTGCTCCGCCGGACTTGCCCGAGTCGCCGCTCTTGCCGGCCCCCTTAGAACCTTCCGCGCCTTTAGCTCCGGCGCTCTTAGAACTGGCTTTGTCGCCGATGCCCAGGGCGCCGCCGATGGCTTTGCCCACACTGCTGAGTCCTTTGCCGAGGGCGCCGCCGATGCTGCCCAGGCCTTTACTCAATCCGTTTTCTTTACCGCCGAGCAGTCCGCCCAGGGCACCGGCGGCCAGTCCGCCGATAGGACCGCCGATCATTCCGCCGATGGCCGAGAGGCCGCCCTGCAGAGCGCTGCCGGCGTCCAGGTTACCGCTGATGGCATCGCTGGCCAGGCCGGCGATACCGCCGATGCCGGGTAAGTTGCCGGCCAGGCCGGCCAGTCCGGAAGCCAGACCCTGCAGGCTGCCTTGATTGAGGCCCTGACTGAGGGAGTCGAGTCCGTTGATACCGGTGAGATCCCCGATGCTGCCGAGCAGGGCCTCGGGACCGTGGTTGGAGGTGATGTTGCCCTGGCCGATCTGGCCGAGCAGGTTGGCGATGTTTCCGATATCCATACTCTTAGCATAGGGAAAACTGACCACGGTTCAGAAGCGCGATTTTGTAACCAGATCGTTAATCATGTTGCCGTTTTTAGGAGTTTTTCGTGTCGTCCGAACATATTCGTAATCTGTTGGGGAGTTTTGCTGAAGAAGAGGAGCCCGCTCCCCTGCAGCTTTTCCTGGATTGGTGGGCGGAGAATCCCGAGGCTGCGCCGGAAGACTGGGAACGGGTGGCCGGAGCCGTGGATGAAGAGGTCGAGAGCAGTTACCAGGCGCTACGCGAGATTACCTCGGAGGCAGCCCCTTTTGCCGCCGGTCTGGGAGTGCTTGCGGAAATGCGCCGCCAGCGAGGCTGGCCCCAGGCCGAACGGCGCCGCGCAGAATGGCTGTCGTTCTACCAGCAACTGGAGCAACTGGCGAGCCTGTGGGCTTCCTGGTCGGAGCAGAGTTTGTGCCCGGCCTGTGGGCAGGTCAATCCGGCCGGCTGGTCAGCCTGCCAGGAGTGTGGCCAGGCGTTGGCGGTCGACGAACCGGCGGGCGACTGGAAGGAAGTGGCGCCAGCGGGGCAGCTGCCGCCCGATTTGCAGCGCCTGCTGCGGGCCATCGCCGATTGGCGTCAGGACGGGCGAGCGGAAGCGGTATTAGAGCAACTCGGCGGCATGCGGGCCCGCTATCAAGCGGCCGCGCGCCAGTTGCAGGCCATGA
Source organism: Vulcanimicrobiota bacterium (assembly GCA_019637395.1). GTDB lineage: Bacteria > Vulcanimicrobiota > Xenobia > Xenobiales > JADMJV01 > JADMJV01. The sequence goes on along the minus strand of JAHBVR010000030.1, from coordinate 18,368 downwards.
GTCAGGCGCCGGGCCCGGAGCTGGTGGAGCAATTCGAGCAGGCGCAGCAGGTGGTCGGAGAGATGGCGGCGCTGCCGCTCCACTGGGATCAACTGGATCGCGGTTACCGCTTGTTGTGCGGGCACCTGGCCGAAGCCAACCGACTGATGGCAAGCTAGCCCGCGCAGCGGAATAGCGCTCACCAGGATGTGCAAAAATTGGCCTTCTAACAGCACGCGGGAGTCGTGTGAGCGACCGCTTGGGCTGGGCAAATTTTTGCTAGCGGCGGCGCAGGATGTAATCGACACACTGGCCCGGCTCGCGTTCGGGAACCAGTTCGAAGAGACTCAAGATATGGGCGATGGCCGGGGGACTGGCGTGCTCCAGGCCGGTGCCGGCCGCCAGCAGTTCTCCACCGGGCTTGAGAATTCGGGCCAGTTCCGTGAAGGTGGTTTTGACTTCCTGGCTGGAGCCCCAGGTGGAGATGCTGGCATAACCCAACACCAGATCCTGGGAAGCATCGGCTACGGGAATGTGGCGAGAGGCATCGCCGACCATCTGAGTCATCCGCTCTACCTCGATGCCGTCGCTGGCCAGCACCTTTTTACCCAGTTCGAGCGCCTCTGGAGAGAGATCGATGGCCGTGTACAGGTTCCCGTTGCCGGGCTGCAAAAGAGTACGCGGCACGCCGCCGGTGGTGCCCGGGCCGACTTCGAGAATGTTCAAGTCCCGGCGCTGCCCGTAGCGAGACTGGAGGAAGGCCAGGCGAGTGCCGGCCACGGCCTGATCCATGTGCCGGACGAACTCCGGCGTCTTGGCGGCCACTTCTTGAGCGATGGCACGCACCACGTCGCCCTGGTAGTTTTCCTCAGCATTGCGGATATAGCGGTTTCTCTCGTGGCTGGGGTCGAGTACTTCAATCGAGTAAGGGTTGGGGCCCTCTTGAAGCTGCTCGCAGAAGAGAACGGCCGGGGAATTCCCGCTGTAATGAATCACCTGCTGCGAATTGAGGTAAAGGGCATTCGGGGGCACACCGTTTTGGTGAAGGAGATCGGGCTGGAAGGGTTGCCCCTGGGGGTCGACGGTATCGTGGTAACCGTAGGTTCTTTCCGGGTCGGCAGGCTTCTCCGAATAGGTGCTGAGCGTGACGACGGCGTCCTGGGGAAGCGAGGGCAGGGGCTGGCCCGGGCAGACCTCGCGCGAAACCTCGCGCTGGCGATTTTGGACCGGATCGAAGACAGAGACGGTTCTCACCTGCATGGCCCCAGTCTACACCAAGAGCGTGAATCTCTCGAGTCAAAATGGGCCCACTTTGGTAACATCGGAAACTTATTGTTTGCATTTTGCGGCCGGCCGGGGGTGGACACGGGATTAGAGTAAGGGGATGGAAATGTCCCAACTATCACCCGTCAAGTCCAGGGCGGCGGCGCGCCGCCCGATTCGGCCCCAGCCCGAAATCGAGACTTTCAGCCCGGAGCGGTCAGGCCCCAACTGGAAACTGGCGGGAGCGGCGGCGCTGAGCGCGGCCGGTTTGCTGGCCACGCCGGCGGCCGCTCAGAGCAACCCTACCGCCCAGGTTAAGGTGATGAGCCTGAATGTGTGGTTGGACTGCAAAGAAGGAGTGGATGGTATCGCGGAAGTGATTCGGGCCGGCGACCCGGACGTGGTGGGTCTGCAGGAAATCGGTTCCTGCGCCCAACCGCTGAGTGAGAAGTTGGGCTATCAGTTGGTGCGCCAGAACGACTGGAAGTCCATGTTGACCCGGCTGCCGGTGGAGTCGGTGACTCCGGCTCGCCACGGCATGGTGGTGCGCTTGAGTAACGGGCGGCCGCTGGCCGTGTTCAACGCCCACCTGTATCATACTCCCTATCAGCCTTACCAATTGCTGGGGATTCCCTATGGAGACGGGGTTTTCATCAGGTCGGAAGCGGAGGCTCAGGAGCAATCGCGGCTGGCGCGTGGAGCCGAAGTGCAGTCGGTACTGGAGGACATGGCCACGGTGGACGTCCCCAAAGTGCTGACCGGCGACTTCAATGAGCCTTCTCATCTGGATTGGACCCAGCGGGCGGCCGATTCCGGGCGCCATCCCCTCAAGGTCGAATGGCCTTCCAGCAAAGCTTTCGCCGAGGCCGGCTTGAAGGACAGCTACCGGGTGATTTTTCCCGATGAGATGACCCACCCGGGAGAGACCTGGTCGCCCCAAACCAGGGCCGACGATCCCAAGGACCATCACGATCGGCTGGACTTCGTCATGTATAGTGGGGAGGGGGTCCAGGCGCGCGATGTGAAGATCATCGGGCCGGATGCGGACATCGTGGTCACTCCCTACCCTACCGATCACCGCGGCGTGGTGGCGGAACTGACGGTGGCGCCAAAATGATCACCCGCTCGCTGCCTCCGAAGTTGTGGCAGGCCACGGGAGGGCTGGCCGCGCGCGCTTCGGGTGTGGCCGAAATCGGCGACAGCTTCGAAAGCTACCAGCAGGGGGACGTGGTGGGCGGGACCACCCAGCTGACCTCGGGGACCTCCAGTCTGTTCAGCAACCTGGCCACCCTGGCCTCGCTGGCCGGCTTGAGGCAGTTGGGCAGTTTGCCGCTCATGAACCTGGCGGCCGGCGCCGGCGGCCTGGGTGTGATCGCCCAGGGGCTGGGTGACTGTTACCGTGGGTTGAGTAAGGGGCGGCGCGACCTGGGATTTTACGGAACGGCCAAGATCGCGGCCGGTGGTCTGGCCCTGGCCGGCGCCTGCGCCGGCTTACCCGCGGTATCGCTGGTAGGCGGCCTGAGCGGCACGGCCATTATCGTTTATCAGAATCGCCAGGAACTGGTGAAGGCTGCTCAGGAGGGCTGGCAGGCCGTGAGGGTTTGGACGACTTGCGGGCCGCCAGACGGCGCTTGCGCCACCACAGATAAGCCCCACTGATTCCCAGCAACGGGAAGGCCAGGCCGGAGAGGAAAACCAGGGCGCGGCCGGCCTCGCCGAAGAGGCTGCCGTTATGCAGCGGGAACTGGTGGGCCAGGATGCGGTCGCCGGCGGTCCATTGGGCGGAGGATTTTTCTTGCACCACCTGGAGCGTCCAGGGGTCGATCCAGAGTTGGGTGAGGCCACCCACGGTGCCGTGGTAGTGCTTGGGCCGCATGGGCACGCGCCAGGTGTTGAGTTTGGCGGTGGGCAGACCGAGCACCAGGGGCACGTCGTCAGGGCGGTAGGCGCGGGCGGCGGCCAGAATGGCGTCGGGGTCCTCAGGGGGTGCCGGCTCCGCGTGGGAAACGCTGTGTGGTTTGAATTCCCGCGGGTTGAGCGGCCACAGCGTAAAGCGGGCGGCTTTGGGAAAGACCAGGGCGGTGCCCGAGAGGGCGACCCAGAGTAAGATCAGGGAGACCCAAAAACCCAGCGCATTGTGAGCATCCCAGGTGGTGCGAAAGAAATTCTGGCCTTTGCGCACGGTCAGAGCTTTGCGTGGAAACCACAGCCACAGACCCGAGAGGGACGATAAGGCCAGGGCCATACCGGCTATACCCACCAGCTCTTCGCCCCAATACGGCCTGAGCAACAGGTCCTGGTGGAGTTTGTAAAGCTTGGGCAGCAGGGCGTTGCTCTGGTCGCGCCGGCCCAGGATCTGGCCGCTGATGGGATCGATGGAAGTGCGCAAGACGATTTTGCCGTGGCGCTGGTGGACCAGCACCACCGGCCAGTAATCATCGGGAAGAATGATGGAGATGATGGGGCTGTCGTCGATCTGGCGGACTTTCTCGAGAATTTGTTGGAGCGGTAGGGGCTGCCCCTGCGTGGTTATGGGGGTGTAGAAGGCGGGGGTGAGAAAACGATCGATTTCTCGGTGATAGACGTTGATGCTGCCGGTGAGTCCCACGGGGAGGGAGAGCAGGAGCAAGAAGAGACCCAGATAACGGTGAAGTTTCAGCCACAGCTGGCGAATGTTCTGGCGGGACACAACTTTGCTCTTGTATACCGAAACACGGCTGCCGGTCAAGCTATTCACGATCCGTCAATGTTTAAGACACATTTTCGCGCTAGTTTAGCCGGGTTGAAGATCGATGGCAGGAAGACCTTGCCGCTGCCGGCGCGGCGCGATAAGGAATATCAGGATTCATTCAAGCGCTCCGAGGGCTGGCTGGGAGCGGATGGCGCTTATAGTCTGCCCTTGAGCTCAGAGCGTACACTGTGGGTATTTTCCGATACGGTGGCCGGCCAGGCGGGCGGGCCGATTTCCATGACCCATAACAGCCTGGCTCTGGAAACCCCGGACGGTTTTGAGTTCTCGGAGAAGCAGGCCTTTACGCCGCCGGATGGGCGCGGCTGGTTCTGGGTCTATGATGGGGCGCCGGCGCCGGCAAAGAATCACCAGCAGTTGTTTTTAGGGCGCTTCGAGAATGCGCCCGGCCCCGAGGGATTCAACTTCCGTTTTGTGGACTCGTGGCTGGCCGAGGTGAAAACGGGCGCGCATGTCGGCGATGTGGAAGTGACCGCCTACCGCCAGCTCTCGGAGTTGCTGCCGGGGGTGCGCGGTGCCGAGGGAGCGGCGCTGCACTTCGGGGCGGCCCTGTGTGAAGACGAAAGATACAAGTATGTATATGGAACCCAGGATTTTGGCCTGAGCAAGCAGTTGGTGGTGGCTCGGGTGCCGCGCGGCGACGATCTACTGGCCTCCGACCATCATTGGGAAGTCTTTCAGGACGGAGGCTGGGGTCCGCCCGGGCCGGTTCGCGCCCTGCGGGATGGAACGGGCCGGCCGCTCGAGGTGGCCAACGAGTTGAGCGTGTTCCGGCGCGAGGGCCAGTATTGGATGGTGACCCAGGTGGGCAACGAAGTGCGGCTGTTGCGTTCGGCTCGTCCCGAGGGTCCCTTTGAGCAGGCGGCCGTGCATCCGGTCACGGAAGAGCATCCCGGCAGTTTCACCTACAATGCCAAGGGCCACGAGCAGGAGATCGACGAACGCGGTTTGCTGGTGAGCTACAACCGGAACGTTTTGCCCTTTGCCGAACTGGTGGCCCATCCCGAGCAATATCAACCGCAATTTTTCCGCGTTCCCCTACCCGGTGACCCCCAGGCCACATGACCCGGGCGATTCGCTGGATCCTGGGGGCGGGATTGTTGGTCTCGCTGCTGGGGTTGGTGAGTGAGCCGTGGTGGTTGGAGCTTTTCGGTCACGCTCGCGTCTCCTATTTGTTATTGGGACTATGCCTGTTGCCGCTGGTGCGGGAGCGGGCGGCGGCGGTGCTGTGGATGAGCTGCCTGGTGATCAACCTGGCCTGCGTCCTTCCCCTCTACTTTGGCGGCTCGCCTGGCCTGGCCCGGGGCAAGCTGCTGCTATGCAACGCGCTGGCTCAGAACCCCACTCCGGAACTTGTGCGCGACTTTCTTCTAAGCGAGCAGGCCGACGTGGTGGTGCTGCTGGAAGTCCGCCCCTCGCTCCTGGAGACTTTGGCGCCAGTGCTGGCTCAGTATCCCGGTCAGAAGCTGCTGCCTCGCTCCGACAATTTCGGAATGGCCCTGCTGAGCAAGCGGGAACTGACGGGAGTGCAGGTGCTGGAAAGCGGCGGACCGCCTACGATCGTGGCCGATACCCTGGTGGGCGGTCACAAACTGCACGTGGTGGCCGCTCATCCGATGCCGCCTGTCGGAGGGGCCCACGCCCGTTTGCGCAACCAGACGGTGGCGGGCCTGGGAGAGCATTTGCGAGGATGCCCCAGGCCATTTGCCCTGCTGGGCGATTTGAACAATACCCCCTGGTCGCCTTCCCTGGCTCCCATCCGTGACCAGGCGATGACGGCCCGCGCCGGGTTTGGAGTGCTGGCCACCTGGCCTTCGGCCTTGCCTAATTTTTTACGCATCGCCATCGATCAGTGTTTTGTGAGCCCGGATGTCAAAGTGGTTGACTGCCGGGTGGGCCCCCTGGTGGGGTCGGACCACCTGCCGCTGATTGTCGGAGTGACTTTATGAGTGATGTCGTTCAATACTTCAGTGATACGGGCCTGGATTATGCCACCTGGAGCGCTCAGTTCAATATGCACTTCGGCTACTGGCGTCCGGGTCTGAATCCGCTGCGCCGCGAACCCATGCTGGAGGAGATGAACCGCCAGGTCTTTTCGCGCCTGGGGCTGGAAGGAGTGGGTCTGGACGAGCTGGTGCTGGACCTGGGCTGCGGATTGGGGGCCAGCATGCGTTCGCTGGAGCGCCGTTGGGGCGGGCGCAATATTCTGGGCGTGACGGTGGTGCCCTGGCAGGTGGAGCAGGCGGCTTTGCTGGGATCCCGGGTGCAGTTGGCCAGCTATCTGGATTTGCCGCTGGCCGCCGACTCGGTGGCCGCGGCTTACGCGCTGGAAAGCCATTGTTATGCGCACGGACCGGACAAGGCGGATTTTTACCGGGAGCTTTTCCGGGTCTTGAAGCCGGGCGCGCGTTTTGTGGTGGTGGATGGTTTTACGACCCGGGCGCGGCGGGGCCGTTTTTTCGAATGGCTATTGTCGGAAATCAGCCGGGGCTGGGCGGTGGACTGCTTTCCGCACCTGCCGGCGGTGTGGGACGGACTGCACGAGCTGGGCTTTGAGGAGCTGCGGCGCCACGACTTTTCCTGGAACATCGCGCCCACGGCGCTGCATGCGCCGGTGCTGTCGCTGAGTTTCGCCCTGTCCCGCTGGTTGGCCGGCGACCGTCTCAACGAGGTGCGCTGGAATCACGTGCGCGCCTGCTTCCTGAGTCTGGCCGTAGGAATGCACCGGAATGATTTTTCTTACTGCTTGATCAGCGGCCGGAAGCCGTGATCTGATCCAGGGCGGCGATGGCCTCTTCGAGCTTGGGGTAGCGTTGGCTCGGATCGGAGTGGGCCAGTTTGTAGAAAATGGGCGTAAGCGGTCCGAGCGGTTGCAGATGGGGAGTGAACATCCGGTTGGAGTCGGGATGGCCCAGCAAGCGAATGTGCTGGCGCAGGTCAGGATCGGGGTAGTTACCGCCGTGCACGACCTCGAAGAGCAGCCGTCCCAGCACGGCCTGGTCGGAAAGGGGCGTGGGCTCGGACTGGCGCAAGACTTCCGGGGCGGTTCCATAGTTGGAGAGAATACCGCGACCTCCGCCCAGTTTATGGTGAGCTTCCTGATAGGCGGCCGGGGAAAAATAGCTGAGATGGCAGGGCTGCCCGGGTGGGCTGTCGATGTCGCGCAGGGAGAAGCAGCCGCTGCAGCGATTCTGCTGATGGTAACCGGCCACCTGGAGGAAAACCGGGCGTAAGATGCGCCAGGCCTTGTAGGGATCGACTTTTTGACCGCGCAGGCGCTCTTCCAGCGAGAGTTTATTCCCCTGATAAAGCAGAAAAACGTGATTGTATTCGCGGGCCAGCAGCTCGGCGCGTTCGGTGTAAAGCTCGAACTCGATCAGTTGATCCCAGTCGTCGCTATCGGGCACGCACATGATCAGGCGCTCGCCCTCGCCTTCATAGAGACGGACGACCGGGCTGGGAGCCCGACGGTGGCGCAGCAAGCGCACGTTGTTGACGGTCAATCCCAGAAAGGGATCGCCCTGATCCAACTGGTCCGACCACATCCAGTGGTAAAGACAGTAGGATTGCATGCTCTCCTGGCGAGCCAGGGGGTCGTGCAGCAGGCGCACCGCCTGCAGCAACTGGCGACTCTGGATCAGGCCCGATTGGATACGGGCATAGAGCAACGCGAACAAATTCAGTGGTAAAGTTGGTGAATTTTTTTCCGAAGGCTGAGCCTTGGGTAACGTGGCCTGCCACTGCTGGTATCCGAGGGTGAGACGGGGCCAGTTATGGGGAGAAGAGTCGTTCATGTAGTCGAGCTCGAGCTGTTCCCAAACACAAAATAGGGCGTAAGCATCCAGGGCACTGAGTCGTTGAGAGCGAACCAGCAAAAAGAACTGGTGCAGGGAGACTTCGCGGTGAGCTTCCAGGAGCTGGAGTCGTTCGTCAAAGAGCCAGCGCAGTTCATGAGAGGGGCTTTCGTAGCTTTCTGGTCCCGCCCAGTCCTTTTCGAGCACGGAACGCACGGACTGAAGCAGGGTTTGGAGCTTGAAAGGCTTAAGCAGGTAGTCATCGGCTTGAAGACGGGCGGCGCGCAAGGGTGCGTCGGCATCGGAAAAGCCGGTCATCAGGATGCAGCGGATCTCGGGACAGATGCGCCGGATGACCTCGAGGGCCTCGACGCCGTCGAGTTCACCCTGGATGCGGATGTCGTTGAGGAGCAGTTGATAGGAGGTGGCTTGCACCTTGGTCACGGCCTCGGCGGCGGAAGCGGCTCCGTCCACTTCATGGCCCTGCATCTTGAGAAAGCCCATAACGGAGTCGCGGAATATCGGGTCGTCCTCGACAACCAGGATGTTGGCCATAGTATGGCAGGGTGCGCTTTTCGGGTGGCCTTTCCTGCGTTCACAGTGCTTCCGGGGGCCGGCGAAAGCATGCTTTGCACTTCCTCTATATAGTACGAGCGTATCCATTCGGATCTATTTTCTTTTTTTGCTAGGAATCTTCACAAACTACAGAGAACCCTTTGCACATGGGAAGAAATCAGAAACAACTAGCAGACCAGATCGCCAAGGAGATGGGCCTGACTTTGCGTCAGGGCCGGGAATTCTTGAGCCGACTACTGGAATTGGTGCGCGAGGACCTCGTGCAAACGGAGCGCTGTGAGCTCCGCGGCCTGGGGACGTTCGCCGTTTATGCGCGTCCCGCTCGCAAAACCACTCATCCGGTATCTGGTGAGCCAGTTAAAATCCCCGCGCGGCGCGGTATTCGTTACCGCACCTCCAAGCAACTGAAAGAGATGCTCAATACCAAGCCCGTCAAGAAAGCTCCCAAAGCGAAAGCGAAGTGAGTTGACGGGTCTCGGCGGTGACCGAACAGTCCTAGAACACCCTCGGAACGGGAAACCGAGGTGGACGCAGGGAGGTCCAGGGGGCCGCTGAGAAGTCCCGGGGCATGCAGCCTTGGGAATTTCTTGAGTCAGAGTCGCGTCGCGACTACGGCATTTTTTTTACGCGCATCGACCAGCTGAAATCACCACGCACGGGGCACGTGCTCCGTCGCGTGGTGGTTGAGGCGCCCGATTGGGTCAATGTGGTCGCCCGCACGGTCGACGGCCAATACGTTTTGGTCCGTCAGATTCGTCATGGCATCGGTGCTCCCAGTTTAGAGATTCCCGCCGGCATGGTCGAGCCCGGCGAGGATCCGGCCCTGGCGGCCGCCCGCGAACTGGTCGAGGAAACCGGCTATGAACCCGAGAGCATCCGCCTGCTGGGTCAGGTCTATCCCAATCCCGCCTTTCAGTCCAATACTTGTTTTATCTACCTGGCCGACGGATGCCGTCGGGTGCGGGAAGTCTCGCTGGATGACGGCGAGGAAATCGCGGTGGAATTGTGGAGCTGGCCGGCCCTGCTGGCCGCCGTGCGCTCGGGGGAGATTCAGCATGCCTTGATGATCGCGGCCTTGTTTTATCTATGCGATCAGTCAGAAGTTGACTGAAGTTCCCAGCGTAAAACTGGTGTAGTTCTCGATGTTACGGCCGGCCACGGACCTTTGCACTCCCAGAGTGAACTGCCACGCTTCGCTCGGCTTCAATATCAGGCCGCCGGTGACGGAAAGACTTTCAATCGGTTCATTCAAACTGGGCGTAACGCTCGAGTAGTTGAGTTCGACCACCGGCAGCAACCAATCGTTGGCGTTCCAACCCAGACCCATGTTGGTGGAGAACTGGCGATAAGTCTGCTCACTGGACTGAAGCGGAAAAGAGTAGTAGATCTCCAGATTGGCCACAAAGGGGTCGAAGTCCTGACGCAAGAGCAGCGACTGCTGCCAGGCCAAAAAAGTGCCGTTTACCTGATAATTGCCGCCCACTTTTTGCAGGTCGGAGTTAAGGGCGGGTCCGGTGGTGAAAGCCAGACTGCGCCCTTCCTCTTCATCCTGCCAGAAACGCCAGCGTAAACTGGCGTTCAGATTGGTGAGGCCGGAACCGCGCGCGCCGCCTCCACCAAGACTGAATTCGTCTTCGTCGGGATCCTCCTGAAGGCTGTCCTGCAGGTTGTTGAGGCCGCTGGTGAGGGTGAGGTCCAGGTTGTCGGCCAGACCGGCGGCCACACTCAAGTTGAAGAGTTGCGACTGACGGCCTCCCCCGAGCAGCGAGCGGCCGCCGCCCGAGGCGAACTCGGTGGTGGCGGTAGAGGTCAGATATTGCAGATTCAAGCTAAAAGTGCCCGGCTCTTGCGGGCTGGTATCGGTAGTGAAGATCTTGCTGCCGTCGAGGTCCTGGGCATGCAGCGCGCCGCTGAGGAGCAGGATGAGGGTCGCAAGTGCAGGGCGTGCGGTGGCAAGCATGGCCTGCGTTGGTTTGCAAGGTTGGGACCGGAGACCTGCCGAACCTTTGGCTCTCTTGATTCGCTTACGTGTGCTGGTGGCGTTTTTTCTATTGATGCTGGCCCTGGTGCTGGGACTGTTGCTGCGCCACCTGGAGAAGCTCTCTCAGGATTCGGTGCGCCAGGCCTCTGAACTGGTGCTGCTGCAGACTTCCCAACATGTGGAAGGGGAAGTGCGCTACTTTCTGTCGCCGGCCGCTCGCGTGCTGAGCGAGATCGCGCTGCAATCCCGGTTGGCCACCATGGGCCCCAAGGAGCCCTCCTTTTATACCTGGTTGCAGGCCAATCCCCGTTTGTCGGAGGTGACTTTTACCTCGGGGCGGCGAGTGGGGCAATTGTCGGTTTTTCGGACCTTACAGGGCGAAATCGTCTCCTTCGAGATCGATTCTTCTCTACGCGCCCGGGAGCGGCGGCGGCCGGCGGGCGCGGTTTTTCGTGAGACCCTTTGGAAAGATATGGGTAAACGATCCGATCCGTCCTTGCACCCAACCTACACCACTCCTCGCGAATTTTTTCTGAACGGCGACAAAAGCCCGCTTTGGAGTGACCTTTCCTACTCACAGATCGGCGGAGTGGGAGTCACCGTGCAGTCGGCCGTGGAAGGCCCGGGAGGCGTATTTTTAGGGGTGGTCCGGGTGGGCTTGATGACCGACCAGTTGGATCACGCCTTTGATAACGTGGGCCAGGAGCTGGGGGGGATGCCCTTCCAGGCCTTTCTGTGCGATTCGCGCGGGCGCTTGATCAGCCCGGTGGTGCCCGGGGGCAAGGGCAAGGTGGCCGAGGACGGAGACGACCTGCGCCTGGTGCCCGAGAATTTACCACCGGTGGTGGAGGCTGTGCTGCGCCGCATTCCGGCCGACGGCAAAGGCGCGATTTTGTTGCGCGAAGGTGATTCAGTGGCTTGCTTGCGGCGTTTGCGCCTGGAGAACACCCAGGACTGGTGGGTCGGGCTGGTGGTGCCGGAGAGTTCTTTGGTGGGCAATTTGCCGCTGTTGCGCCGTCAATTGCTGAGTTCGGCCGGGCTGGGTGGCTCCCTGGTTGCCTTGCTGGTGGTGGGCTTATTCGGTTTGCTGCGGCGCGAGTTGGGGCGCCTGTATCACACGGCGGTGCGCATGCGGGACTTCGATTTCTCGGCCCAACCGGTGCGCCAGAATCTGCGCGAAGTGGGCGAGGTGGCTTCGGCGCTGGAGGCGGCCAAGAAGACTTTGCGGGCCATGGTCAAGTATGTGCCGGTGGAGTTGGTGCGCCAGCTCTTTGAAGCCCGGCTGGAGCCGGTGCTGGGCAGTCAGCCGCGCCAGGTGGTGCTGATGTTCTCGGACATCGCCGGTTTTACCACGATGGCCGAGAAGCTGACCCCGGCCCGTTTGTCGGAGGTGCTGGGCGCCTATTTGATGTTGATGAACCAGGTCATTCAGGGCAACGGGGGCACGGTGCTGGAGCGGGTCGGCGATGCCCTGCTGTCTTTATGGAACGCGCCGATCGAGGTGTCGAACGGGGAGGAGCTGGCCTGCCGCACGGCCCTGCTCTGCCAGCGCGAGATTGCTTCGCTGCCGGATGCTTCTTTGTTGGGAACGCGTTTTGGTATTCATCGCGATGAGGTTTTGGTGGGCCACTTCGGCTCGCCTGATCGTTTGAACTACGGGGTACTGGGAGACGGCGTGAATCTGGCTTCGCGTCTGGAGGGGCTGAACAAGCAATACGGGACCTCGATCATCATCAGCGAGAATGTGGCTTCGTCGCTGGGAGAGGGATTTGTCTTGCGGCGATTGGACCGGGTAGCGGTGAAGGGCAAGCATCAGGGCATCTTGATTTTCGAACTGCTGGCCGAAGGCGGAGAATTTGTGGCCCGCTATGAGCAGGCCTTTGATTGCTATTCAGCTCGGGATTTCGCCGGAGCGGCAGCCTTGCTGGAGGGTTTTGAGGACGAACCGTCGCGGCGCCTGCTGGCCCGTTGCCGCGCCTTCGCCGCGGATCCTCCCGGGCCGGAGTGGGACGGAGTCTATCGGGCTACCGCGAAATAGTCAGGTTGCGGAACCTTTTTCGACGTGGTTGGTTAGATTGGACATTCCCCTCTAAGGAGACTGTAAGACAATTAAAGCTTCGTGGGTTTTCCGCTTCGCTCTCCCCCTGCTGATGGCCACCGTGGCCTCCGCGCAACAACCCAACTTCTTTGTCCCGTTTCAACTGCCCGGGGGCGGCATGTTGAATCTCTCCATCCCCGTGCCGCATTCTGTTCCAGCCCAGGATGTCGGCCAGCTCACCGACGGTTACGATCTCGTCACTTATCGCGGCACACCCTGCCGGGTAAGCCAGGCTGACCTTCCTCTGCGCATCTATTCCGTGGATCCCGCCTGTCAGGCTATTACCCAGAAGGCGGCCAACGTGTGGAATCGCGTGGGCAACTATTTCCAGGTGGTCAATGCGCCGGTTCCAGGCGCGATTCCCATTCAGTGGAACTGCAACCTGCCCGAAGGGGCGGCCGGCGTGACCACCATGAAGAAGGGTCCCCGCGGTGTGCGCATCAGCGGGATCGCCATTCAATCTCTGGACATTCCGGAAGGTTCGATGACCGAAGTATTGGCCCACGAACTGGGTCATACCCTGGGCCTGGATCATTCCGTAAACGCCCAGGATTTGATGTATCGCTCGATGCACGAGCGCCCGACCTTCTCGGGCGATGACGTGCGTATTACGCAGCGCGATTATTCGATGCTGACCTGGCTTTACCACCAGAACAACACGGTGCCGATTCTGGCGAATCGCTGAAAAAGGCGTTTTTTGGGCCCTTGCGAAGCCGAATGGATGAGCAATCTCGAGGCCATCCGTCCGGATTTTTCCAAGCCCGTTGAGCCCCTGATGGGGATTGAAATTGAAATGTTCGGATTTGACTCCGAAACGCTCGCGCCCCTGGGTACTCCAGGGGCGCGTGTTTCTCCTCAGGAGTTAATGCAGCGTATCGTTTCTTCCCAGGGAAAGTTGAAGAAGGATGGTCCGACGGGCGAGATTATCGGGTTGGACCTGGGTTGCGGCAATTTCTCATTGGAGCCCGGTGGGCAACTGGAGTATGCTTCCTGTCCCGGTTTGACTTTGCAGGGCCTTTTGGATGATTTGCGCATGGGGTTGTCCATCTTGGAAGAGGCCGGGCGGGGTGAGGTGCTGTTTCTGGATCATGGCACCAATCCGTTGGCCGGCGCCGATTTGCCGCTGCTCGTTCCCAAGCATCGCTATAAGATTCTGGATCGTTATTTCGCTTCCCAGCCGGGGGGCCGCGGTGTGCACATGATGCGCTATTCGGCCACCGCGCAACCCAATGTGGATGTAGCCGGGGGGCTTTCGGAGTGGCAGGACGCCATCAACTTGACCCTGGCTTTGACCCCTTTTGTGAAGGAGCTGTTTTCTAATTCCTGGTTTTTCCAGGGTCAGCGGGTGGTGTCTTCGGAACGCCAGCGGATTTGGGACGGCATCGATGCTTCGCGCACGGGCATTCCGCCGGTAGCCTTTCAACCAGATATCGCTTCGGCGTACGCCAGTTGGGCGCGTCAGGCGGGGGTGTTTCTGGCCGGCGATCTGCCGCTGGAGAAGCAGCCGTTGTATGGCGAGTTGACCTGGGAGCAATGGGAAAGCTCGGGGTGGCACGGGACGTTTCCGGGGGTGGCAGACTGGGAGACGCATTTGGGGACGTTGTTTCCGGATTTGCGTCTGCGCCGCTTTTTGGAAGTACGCATGGTGGACGCCCAGTCGTTTTCCCAGGCGCTGGCCCCGATGGCTTTTTGGGCGGTGGCTTTGCGGGAGGGCCGGGCGCGCCTGTGGCACTGGCTGTCTCTGAAATCGACTTCGGTGTTGGAACTGCTGGAGGTGGTCTGCGGCTGCGCGGAGGACGCTCTGGCTCGCTCGGTGCTGGGTGCTTTTGCCGAGTATAAGCGGGGATTCCGCGAGTTTGAGGGGACGGCGGCGGAGTTTGTGCGCGCTGAGGGAACCACTCAGCCGTCGCGCAAGCTGACTTTATAGCCGAGCTTCCGAGCGTGCTGTAAAGCCCTTTCAGGGTCAACGTTGCGCAGGCTGAGGTAGCAACCGTCCTCGTGGACAAAGGGGCGCAGTTGGGCCTTGAACTGCCTGAGCAAATCCATGATCAGTTCCATACCGTTGGAGGCCCGGATGTCCAGGTAGGGCTTTTGCGGCTCGTATTCCTGGTCTGGCTTGAGGATGGCCAGGAACTCTTTGGGGACGTGAGCGGTCAGGTTGGTGCCGGGTGGATGAGGGCTCCAGACCGTCATCGGTTTACCGCTGGGGTCGTGGCGGTGCAGCCCGATAGGCCGGGTGAAGTCGCTGGCCCGGGTAGCCAGAATAACGGCCCAGGCCAGTCCTCCGGGCAGTCCCCAGGCCTGGCCCTTGAGGCCGGTTTTATGCAACTGCTTGTATAATTTTGCCAGCTTTTCCGGAAAGTCTCTTTGTGTGTAGGTAAAGAGTGCGTCGCGGTCTTCCACCGCCTGCCAGTGACTGGCGTCGGCCAGGTCATAATGGAGGCCTCTTATGAGTGACGGAAGTTGTCGTTCTTCCGGAAGCGGCTGAGGGAGCTGGAGGGTGACCAGGTCGAGGTCCTGGTTGTCGAGATACAAGCTGGAGCCGACTTGCAAGGCTTTGCAGCGGTGACGAATTCTGTCATAGGCGGGATGGGGTTTGCGTAGCGGGATGGAGTGCTTGAGTGTCTGGTTTTCCAGGTGGTCGACGGAAAGAACTTCGAACTCCCAGGCTTCTAGCCTGGGCCTGGCTTTCTTGCTCAGGGTGAGGTGAGGGGTGATGCGCGGGTAGCCGAGAGCGTCGGTGAGTTGGTGGAAGGGCGCCGGATCTTCGGGGGCCCAGTAGTAAGTTTTGTTATCGAAGCATTCTACTTTCTTGAATCTTACCGTGAATCTTTGGATGTCGGCCAGGGCCAGGCGCAGGCGGTCGTAGTTAGGCTGGGAGGGACCGGGGAAAACCAGGTTGAGATGGGGGGGCCAACGGTCGTAGGCGGGATCGTTAAGTCGGCGGATGTCCTGGATGGGCTGGTAAGGCGGGGGCAAGATGGCCAGGGCGTGCTGGTAGCTGCGTTCGGGTTTGAGGATTTGGGCGGTAATCGGGTGGTGGTCGGAGAGTTCGCTCTTTTGCGTTTGGGCCTGGCCGTCCAGGTCGGGGCTGCAGAGGATGCGCTGGTAGCGGCGGTTCTTATAGCTGGGAGTCGGAGGGGTCAGATCCTGACAGGGCCAACTTTGCAGTTCCTGGTCGGCGGCATTCAGATCGCCGAGGAGAAGCCAGGGAGCCTTCAAGTGAGGTTGCAGGACTCTCCATTGTTGGTTCCTCAGTTCGTGGTTGGGTTGGCGGTAGTTGCTGGTAAAATGGGCTACGGCCACCTGAAGTTCAGGATATTGAATGAGCAGAGCGTCTTTGCCCGGAGAGAGGTTGACGGGGACGACCTTTTGGGGCGGGTAGTGGAGGTCGACCAGCATCTCCTGGTGGCGATAGCGGTAGTTTCCCTCGGCTAAATTGTGACAGAATTCGTCACCGGCTTCCAGCAGCACGCGGATGTGGTAGGGGTCTTGAGGAATGTGCTTGTTGCTGCCGTGCTTGCCGGCGCACACGTTCCAGAGGATGATGTCGAGGGGCCACTGGAGAGGGCTGTGCAGGTCGTTCGTCAACTGGTCGAGTCCGGTGGCGCGATCCCAGACCAGGCCCTGGGGGCCTTTGATGTAGAGGATACGGTGCCAGGGGATGTCTTTGTTTGGCTGGAAGCTGAGCAGGGGAAGCTCTTGGACCGGGCCGTTGCGGATCTGGATGCCCAGCGCGTAGTCGGCGGCCTGGAAGCGGCTGTCCCAGCGGATCTGGTGGTAAAGTTGTTCGGAGGTGCGCATGATTCGGTGGTGCTTGTTGGGAATTTTGTTGGCCGGTTGTCAGTCGGCTCCTCCCCCTCTCGTGACTTCGGCGACCGTTTCAGCCACCGCCACGCCCGTGGCCGTCGAGACGGCAGCGGCGGTGGCCACCCCGGTGGCCGCCGCCTCGCCCGTGCCCGAAGCGGGAATGGATACCAACGCCGCCGTGCGGGCCACAGCCCAGTTCGTGCAGCACGGGATGACCAATCAGGCCCGCTGTGACCAGTTGGTGGCGCATTTGAACGCGGCCGGCAAAAATCAGTTGTGGGTTACCTGGGAATGCTACCCGGCCGCGACCGGGGTTTTTGAGGTGACCTACGTGATCGAGCCGCTGAGCAATTTGACCAGCGGCAAGAAGCCGACGGTTGGAAAGCGCGGCAATCCCTTCGACCGGCCCCGCCGGGTGCACAACAACGGGGTCTATCTGGAGTGGCTCTACGATGCGGGCAAGAAGACCTGTGTGGCCCGCAACGACCGAACTCGCGCTTTGATGAATATCAAACCGGTGCTGGACGGCCTTGAGGCGGCTTTGCCGCCCGCCTGGCAAACGGCGACGGCCAGCCCGGCCACGGTGGAAGCGGCTGCTCCGGTGACGATCCCCACGGTGGCGCCGTCAGTGGTAACCGGTTCGTCAGAGCCTGTTCAGTTCACAGGCTTTCTGGGGGATGGAAGTGCTCGGCGGGCGGTGTTGACGCAGGCGGGTGAGACTTTCGCGGTCGGCCCCGGAGACAAGGTGGGCGTCTATAAGGTGAAGTCAGTGGCCGACGACGAGCTGGAACTAGCTCAGGGTGAGGACACGGTCCGGTTGATGCCGGGCCAGGTCTGGACGCCTTAACGCAACTTCTTTTCGGCTTCCTCACGCAACTGCTTGGCGGCGGCCTGGCGGTCGGCCAGCGACATGCCGTCTTTGTTGCCGGGCGGCTCGGGGGCCATGTTTTCGAGTACGCGGTCGGCGATTTCGGCCAGTTTGCGCCAGCCCGTGACTTTGTTATCGTTGGGCAGGTAATAGGTGGGGGCGAAATCGGTGCTGCCGGCGGCCATGGCTTCGGCGAAATTGGTTTGCACCTCACCGTGCTTGGGGTGGCCTTCCAGGTCGGCGGCGGTGACTTTGTAGACTTTGGCGTCGTTTTCCAAGCGCTCGGCCAGGCGTAGCGCCTGTTCTTCCTGAGAGACGCCCAGCAAGACTTTGATGAAGCGCATGGGCGGGCGCTGGACGGCGCTGGGGTCGACGTTGCCCTTCTTGTCAGGCAGCGCGATGTGGCCTTCGGGGGTCATGGGCAGGCCCATGGTCAGGCCGTATTCGAGTTCTTTGATGTCAGCCAACCGTTTGGCCTTGTCCTCGGGAGTCTTGGCCGCGAAGACGACGTCTCCGTAGTGGCTGCGGTTGTGGAACATGATCTGGCCGGGGCCGGCCAGGTTTTTCATGATGCGCCAGTTGGGTTCGTGCTTGCGCTCTTCTTCGTTGGCGCCTTTGAAGGCGATCTGACCGTTGGTGGTCATGGGGTTGATGGTGAAAACGTGCTTGACCATGCCGTCTTTGCCGGCGGCGTTGTCGCCTTCCAGCAGAACCATCAGGCTTTCGGTCTTCTGGGCGTAGAGTGCGTTGATACTGTCGGCGATGGCCTCGTTACGTTTTTCCAGATCCTTGATGTTCTCTCTGGTGGTGAGGTTGCTGTCGACGGTAGTGGCGCCTTTGAACTTGGACTTTTCTCCTTTGGCCACGATTTCGGTGGGTAGATTGCCGGTCTCTCCAGCCTTGAGGATGTACTTCTGGCAGGGGAAATCGCTCAGGGTGAGTTCCTGCTGGCGAACCCTGGCCTGGATCTCCGGCGCATACTTAATCTTGCCGCTACGGAGGTCGGAGATCAGCTTGTCCACTCGTTCACCGGGTGCGAAAGACTCGCTTGGGCTCTTGTCGGGGCCTTCCGCTCTGCGCCGGGCGACTGACCTGGTTGTCTGCGTGGATGGATTGATCTTCATGGCCGGAAAATTCTCCCTGGTCGATCTCGAAGCCTTCGAGCGATAACTTCGTTTCGAGTATGCACGATGAGACTGAAAGAACCTGGAAAATAAAAGAACCTCGGTGGTGAAACCGAGGTTCTGAAG
>JAHBVR010000003.1 GCA_019637395.1 Vulcanimicrobiota bacterium | reverse complement strand
CTAGTTATCAGGGATTTCAGATATTTCCGAATTCCTCACCAGCCATGGGGAAAGTAACCCCGCTCCTTGCGCGAAGCCTCACCAACCTTTAGAGTAGTCGCTGACCTGAGGGGCTGGAAGCTTAGGGTCCCGTAAAACACTGAACCTCCTGTCCCCTGCAGGCCATCATCTTTTCTCAAGTCTGCTCATTCTTCCGATAGGCTTTCCTCCTAATACAACTAAATATACCCAGGGTTCGCATCTTTCGGCCACTCTCTGGCACCCTCAAAGTCGACTTCCGAGCAGCATAGCCTGAGCAAACTCGGTTCCAACCCGTAGACACACTTCCAACCCTCTGCGTATTTTTCCCAAGATGCACGATACATACGGACACTGTATCAAACTCGGGCTAAGTATACAAGAGTCGGCGGAAGGCTAAAGCTTGAATCGGATTCGGCGCGCGGAGCCCGTTCCCAGCAGGCTCAAGTGGACCGCGACAGACTTGGTCGCGCAGATAAGAGCCGTTAGTTCACGATGGCAATAAGAAGCCATTTTTTTTCCTTCAAGTCTTACGCGGACAAAGCTATCCAGGTAGCTTAACTATCGAACTATAAGGCATTTAAATCCTCAGATAAATTCCGAGCTCGTCCTGGAGTTTTCGGGTCACCGATTGCAGCTCCGCCTCCTCCGGAGAGCGGGCCAGGGCCACGCGCGCCTCCCGCCCAGACCAGCGAAACGGCTTCAGCACCTGCCAGGCGGGCGGTAGCAATTCCCTGGCCTTCTTTTCCAGCGCCTGCAGGTTCGCTCCGGAGGCCCGAACCGGATATCCCGTCTCGCTCTCCAGTTGCTTCACCAGCTCTTCCCGGCTCTCCAATAGCCAGGGAGCCAGCAAGCCGACTTCGATATGCTCGTCCGGCACGTCTTTCTTGCCGCAACGCAACACCGCCAGCCCGGCCGCTCCTAAGGCTTCTCTCACTCGCCGATAGGCGGCGTTCAACTCCATCCGCCCATCCGCTTTAATCAACTCTCGTGCTTCCCCCGCCTCCTTCGGTTTTTCAAGAGTCACGTCCAGACCCGTCTCACGCTGAAGGGTCTCAACCAATCCCTTCCCCACCTCTTCAGGAAGGCGGACTTTCAAAACGACTCGACCATCCGGAAAGAGCGAGGGCGGTTTCAACAAACGCGCGCCCACCGGCAGATGCTTGCGAGCCAGCTCCGCCAGTTCTCCCGCCGTGTTTTTGGCGATGACCACCACGCTCACTTCCAGGCGATCGGCCAGCTCCCGCAAGAAAAACGCGCGCCGTTCCTCAAACGCCCTGGGAAAGGCCACATACAAAAGCAGCTCCCGCGTCTCGGGCCGCCACCCCACCTGACGAATCTCTTCGATCAGGGCGACCGCCTTGCGGGCTCGGTCCAAGATGGCGTGTCCGCCCTTTTCGGCTCGAGGCCCTCGCCTGGCTGGAGGCAGCTCGACCGGGCGGGGTCGTCGCGCCACCGCCGTCGCCCTCGCCAACGTAGACTCGAAGGCAAACTCGACCACTTCGCCGTTGTACGGCAGCAAGGTCTTCGTCGCTCCCTGAATCATAGGCGCCAGCGCCGCCCGCGCCCCCTCATCGCCATGCACCAGGTAGCACAGCCGCGGCCCCAATCTCTCGACCAGCGCCGCAATCTGCACCGCGTCGGCATGGGCCGACAGATTGTATTTTGCGATCTGGCACTCGAAACGAACGATCCGCTCCATCAGACGCAAGGAGCGCTCCGTCCCTTCCGCCAGCGCCAACACTTTCCCACCCGGACTCTCTTCATCCTGATACCCCGTAATAAAAATGGCGTTTTTCCGGTCGCCGGCCAGCTCGGCCGCATAGAACTGCGAAGGTCCACCGTTCAACATCCCGGACGAACTCACGATGCAACAAGGCTCTCCAAGCGGCACCGATTCCCTCTCTCCCTGAGAAACCGCCCGCGCTGGCGAGCCCTCATAAAAAAAGGGATTACCCTCGCGCTCCACCCGCTTCTTGAGAAGCTCCGCCAGAAACTCCGGAAACAACGCATAAATCTGACAGACATTGCGCACCATCCCATCCACGAACACCGGGAACTGCGGAATACGCCCGACCTTCATTTCACGCAAAAGGATCAACAGCACCTCCTGCGCGCGTCCCAACGCAAAAGCCGGAATCAGAACCTTGCCTCCCCTCCCGACCACCTTCGCAACCGCCTCCGCCAAGCGGAACTCCTCGGCCTTGCGGTTGGCGTGCAACCGGTTGCCATAAGTCGCTTCCGTGACCACCACATGCGGCCGCGCCGGCGGAACCACAATCGCATCCACGGTTCGCTGCGCATCCACCGAGTAGTCACCCGTAAAAAGCACCCGACCCTCGGCCGTATCCAGCGTCAGCGAACAAGCCCCCAGCACATGCCCCGATAATAAAAAGGTAGCCTGCAGCTCGCTCTCGCACAGGTCAAAGGTGTCGCCCGGCTTCACCACCTCCACCCGCGCCAACATCGAAGTGACCGCATGCTCTGGATACAGCGGAATCTCCGTCTCCTGCAGCCAGCGCAGCTTCATGATCTTAAGCGAGTCGGCCAGCATAATTTTCATCAAGGCCAGGGTCGCCTCATTAGTGTAAAGCGGCACCTTCGGAAAGGCCAGGTGAATCAACGGTAGGGCCCCAATATGGTCCGCGTGGGCGTGGGTTACCAGGATGGCATCCAACCCCCCCAACTCCTGAACCCGCTGCAAATCGGGCAAACGGTCCAGCTCGGCAGCGCCGCCCATCCGCTGGCCGCAGTCGATCAAAACCCGGCGCCCGCCCACCTCGACCACCGAGCAAGACCCCCCAACCTCGTGAGCCCCACCGATGAAATGAATCCTCATATTCGCCAACTACTCTCTTTGCTTGAGTTCCGCCCCGTCGGACCGGGTCCAAGTAAGGCCTGCTCAGGACTGAATCCAATCGCCTTCGGAAGGCAGGTCATCCTGGTGGATGGCCTGCAGGAAGGTTTCTCCATAACGCCCCAACTTCGATTCACCGACACCGCTGATGCGCCGCATGGCATCGAGGCTCGAAGGCTTTTTCTCGGCCATTTCATAGAGCGTCGAGTCGTGAAAGATTACGTAGGGCGGCACCCCCTGCTCTTTGGCCAGGCGCAGGCGCGTCTCGCGCAGGCGCTCAAAGAGCGGGCTGGACTGGCGCACCGGCGCCAGCGCTTTGGCTGAGGCCGATTTACTGGCCTGGAGATCGCGGCGTAGTTGCAGTTTCTCCTGGCCCTTGAGTAAAGCCGCGCTGCTCTGGGTGAATTGCAGACCGCCATGGCCTTCCATGTTAACCTCCAGGAAACCGTGGGCCACCAACTGGCGAAAAACCGAGTGCCACTCTTTGTCGCTCAACTCTTTGCCCACACCGAAGGTGGGCAGATTGGCGTGCCCGTTCGTCCGCATACGCGGCTCCAACTGGCCACGCAATAACTGCGACAGGTAGCCGACACCGAAGCGTTGGCCGGTGCGATAAACGGCCGACAGCGCTTTTTGGGCCACCACCGTGGCGTCCCAGCTCTCCACCGGCTGCAGACAGGTGTCGCAATTGCCACAGGGCTCACAGGCATCGCCGAAATACTCGAGCAAAACCTGGCGCCGGCAGCGCACGGTTTCGCAAAGCCCCAGCAGCGATCGGAGCTTGAGGCGCTCCAGTTGCTTGATAGCGGGCGGGGAGTGAGACTGCTCCATCATCTGCAACAAGGTCACCGAGTCGTTCAGGCCATAGAGCATGAAGACTTCCGAGGGCAAGCCGTCGCGCCCGGCCCGGCCCGTCTCCTGGTAGTAAGCCTCGATGGATTTCGGCATATCCAGATGCATGACGTAGCGCACGTCGGGCTTGTCCACGCCCATCCCGAAGGCGATAGTGGCCACCATCACCTGGCATTCGTTGATCTGGAATTTGCGCTGATGCAGCTGGCGGGTGGCGTTGTCCAGGCCGGCGTGATAGGGCAGCGCCCGAAAGCCCTGCAGGCTCAGCCACTGAGCCGTCTCTTCCACCTTGCGCCGCGACAGGCAATAGACGATACCGCTGGCATCGGTGGGTTGGCGTTCTAAAAATCGTTGGGCCTGTTGCTTCTCCTGATGGCGCAACTGAATGGTATAGCGTAGGTTGGGCCGGTCAAAGCCGCCCAGGAAAGTCCGTCCGGCGCTCAGCTGCAGGCGTTCCACGATCTCCCGCTGCGTCTGCGGGTCGGCGGTGGCCGTCAAGGCCAGACGCGGCACCTGGGGATGCATTTCAAACAAGCGGGTGAGCTGCAGATATTCGGGCCGGAAATCGTGGCCCCACTGGGAAACGCAATGGGCTTCGTCAATGGCAAAGAGAGCCGGGGAAACGCCCTCCAGCCGATTCAAAAATCCGTTGCTCAGAGCCCGCTCGGGAGCCACGTAGAGCAGTCGAAGATGGCCGTCCAGCCATTGCCTTTCCACCTCGGCCTGCTGCGCCGGGGACAAGGTGGAATTCAGGGCGGCGGCGGCCACGCCCAGTTGCTGGAGCGCCGTCACCTGATCGTGCATCAGAGCGATCAACGGGGAGATGACGATGGTGCAGCCGGCCCGCACCAGGGCGGGGATTTGATAGCACAGGGACTTGCCCGAGCCGGTGGGCATCACCACCAGGGCGTGTTGGCCGGCCAGCACGTGCTCGATGACATCCTGCTGCAGGCCGCGAAAGCCCGCGTAGCCGAAGGTCTCGTGAAGGATGGTTTGAGCGCTTTGCAGTTGCATTATCGGGCGAACACTCCCAGCGCGTAGGGCACGGGGCTGTAGCCGGGATTTTCCACCCGGCCTTTAACGCTGCACTGAGTGCTGGAGCCGCCGTCCAGGTTGAGAGCCCATTTGACCTTGAGTTGGTCGCGCAAATAGGCCTGCAGCTGGCTGAAGCTGAGAGCGTAGGCAGGCGCGCTGGCCAGCAAGATCAAGCGCCCCTGCTCATCGTAAGCGATAGCGGTGCGGCGCGAGAAGGTCTTTTCCAGCCCGCTCACCGGCTGGCCGTTGGCCAGCAGGCGGGGTCCGCACTGGATCATGAAACGCAGGTCGGGCGCATTGCGCAGGCCCTGGTATTCTGTTTCCGAGATTTGAAAAATCGGCTGCAGGCCGGGCTTATCCCCGATCAAACTGAAAACTCCGCCGAAAGCGGGGCCGCCGGCGGGCTTGGACTGGATCCAGTGACCAGCGTAAAGCAAACCCAGCACTCGATCCTGGGGGTCGAAGTAGCCTCCGTTGAAGACAGCCAGAGCGCCGCTCTGCTGTAGAAACTCCTGGGATCGCTGTTTGGGCAGGCCGCCGCCGGGCTTGAGCACGCGTAATTCCATCTTGTGGGGTTGGAAACGCACCAGGTGCAACAATTGCTCTGGTTTGTTGTTGACCCAGCCAGGTCGATACTCCAGGCCGTCGGCAACCTTTCTCCAGGCCGGCTCGGCTGCCGCGGGCAGGCCGAAAAGGACCCAAAGGGCCAGCGTGGAACGCACGGCCCTATGAAAATTCGCACTACGGGTCAATTGTTTGAACATCCCTGCCAGATCAAAGATATGAAGCTGGCGGGCTTTAGTCCTTCCGGCCTTCGCTACCTTTGCGGTATGTGCGGCGGTCAGTTCGTATTACGCCTCGACCGCGAAAAGTGGGAGAAAGCTTTCGGCGAAAATCCCTCCTTTCGGCTCACCAAGAAAATCCTCGCCGTGCTCCAGGGCGAAGGCGCCGAAGCCATCGAGGACGAGGATCAGGCCAAGCAAGCCGCCGAGGGAATGGAAGCCCCCGACCCGAACCGCTTCACCTGGACGCCCGAGGACGATGACGACGACGATGAAGAGTGACCGGTAAAACCTTCCGCGACCCGGTCCACGGCGATATCAGTCTGCCCCGGCCGCTGGTCGAACTCTGCGATACCCCCGAGGTGCAGCGCATGCGCGGCATCAAAATGCTGGGCACGGCCAGCCTGGTTTACCCCGGAGCCACCCATACTCGTTTCGAACACAGTCTGGGCACCTGTCATCTGACCCAGCGCTTGATCGATAACCTGGGCATGGACCCGCATGATCATCTGGACGTGCTGGCCTCGGCCCTGCTCCACGACATCACTCACATCCCCTTCGGTCACACGCTGGAAGATGAGCGCCGCGTCTTCCAGCGGCACGATACGCCGGAACGCCTGCGCCATTTTTTGCCGCGCGGGGGCCTGGGCCAGAAGCTCAAAGCTCACAAACTGCTCGATCCGGTGCTGACCATTCTGGGAGGCACCCCCGAGCAGGCCTGGCATTCCGAAGTCTTCTCCGGAACCGTGTGCGCCGATCTGCTCGACTATCTGCGCCGCGACGCCTATTTTTGCGGGCTGCCCCAGAGCTACGACATGCGCATCTTAAGTATGTTCCGCCTGTCTGAGGATGGGCGTCTTTATCTGGAGGCCTTGAAGAACGGCCTGGTACGGCAGGACGTGCTTTCCGAAGTGGTCAACTTGCTGCGGCTGCGCTACTTTTTGAGCGAGCGCGTTTATTTCCACCACACCAAGACCGCCAGCGGCGCCATGATCTCGCGGGCCGTCGAAGCCGCCCTGGAGCACGGCTGGCAGTTGCGCGACCTGGAAGCCTGCGGCGACGAGGTCTTGCTGCATCGCCTGCAACACGAACTGGCTGGAGATCCCATCATCTCCCTGTTGATAGGCCAACTACGCTCCCACCAGATTCACAAGCGGGCCTACGTAATCACGCGGCGCATCGGCGAGGAACGCCGCCGCGAACTGGTGGAGCACTATCACAAGGACGCCGCCCGCCGGCGCCAGGCCGAACTGGACATCAGCAAGCGCTGCAGGCTCAAGCCGGGTGAGCTGATTTTGTACTGTCCCGCCTTCGGAATGCAGTTAAAGGAAGCGGATATGCGGGTGCGTTTGCGCGAGCGAGAAATCGGACCGCTTTCCAGCGTCGCCCTCCCCGAACTGCAGGTTTTGCGCGAACGCCATCAGGACTTATGGAAATTCTACGCCTTTTTGGCGCCCCAATGCGCAGCCAAACTGCCCAAAGTCTCGCAAGCCTGCGAAGAACACTTTCGCGAGCCCAATCATCTGCCCGCCCTGCAAGGCGGCCAGCTTTTCCTGGATCTGTAGATGCTCTATCGCGACTTGCTGTCCGGCAAGTTTTATCGGTTGCCCGGCGGCATCCTGGTGCGCGCTTACCGCCACCCGCAATGCGTGGAGTTACGCGAACAGACCCCGGAAGGCGAACTGCTGGCCGGGCGCTGGCTGGCCCACCCCGAAGGGCGGGTGCGCCTCACTCGCGGTGAAGGCAAGAGCTACCGCCTGGACGATTTGCACCCGGTGGACCGGGAAACCGAAGCACACCTGCGGGAGCAGTTCGAGAATTCGCGCCAGCAACTGGAAGAGGTCATCGAAGCGGCGGTCCCCCAGGGGCTCCCTCAGCGTCCCTGGGGCCGAGCCGACCTGTTGGATATCCTGCGCCAGCTTCAGAGCCGGCACGAACTGGCCATTCAGCTCAAGGACGATCCTCAGGCGGCCCGCCTGGAAACCGCCCAGGAAGCCGGCTACGATCTGTGGGCCCTGCTGCTACCCCCGCCTCCCAAGTGACCCGTGGTAATCGGGCAAATACACCCCCACCTGGGTGCGCACCCACCAGTGCCCGGTCTCGCGGCGTTCTTCAGGAGTGGTGTAGCGGTAGTGGAAGATTAGAGCCCGCAGTGTGACCGGCCCCTTCTCGCCAGCGAAGGGGTTGTGGCGCAACAGGCGGGTCAGTTGGAGATCATTGCGCAAAAGGCCGTCAAGGAAGGCGATGAACCATGACTCGTAGCGCCAGGCCAGACGCCGCTCCGGTCTATCGCGCAGAGCCAGATTCAGGGTGAGGCCCAGAGGCACAAACCAGATCACCCAGTCGAGGCGCAGATGGTAAGGGGCAATCTGCGGCGGGCGGCGGGCCGGATGGCCCGGTTTGGCCCAGAACTCGTATTCTTGCCAATCCTCCGGGCGGGTCGGAAAGATCTCGCGACTGCCCTGCAGCACCACCTCATAGCGTTCCCGCGAAACGCTGCCGAAGGCCCCATAGGCGTTAACCAGCCGCCAGGGGTTGAAACTGTAGTTCATCAACTGGGTTTTTCGGGTCAGATTGAGCAGCGGCTCCTGGCTCAGCTTCAAGGTGAAAAGCAGCAAACCCAACTGCACCAGCTCAAACCAGAGAGGCCGTGGCACAGCGCCGCTGGAGGCAAACCCTGAGAAAGCCAGCACCACCGTCAACCAGTTGAGCCAGGCGTAGTTGCCGCTGACGATCAGCCAACCCTGATGGGCGATGATGGCCCAGGCCGCCCAGCCGGCCAATGGCTGCGGCAAGAACAGGGCAAAGGGAACGACCACCTGGACCAGATGGCTGCCCACCACTCCGGCCCGGTGAAACCAGCGCGGCAGCCGGTGAAAATACCAGCTCAGCGCGTTGGGCACCGGCTGCGTTTCGTAGTGGTAGTAAAGGCAGGTCAGATCTCGCCAGCACTTGTCGTGGCGCAGCTTGATCAGGCCGGCTCCCACCTCGGTGCGAAAGAGCATCCAGCGCAGGGCAAAAACTGCCGCCCAACCCGGCTTCATTCCCTGGGGACCGAGAAAAGCCGCGAAGAAACCGGCTTCCACCAGCATGGATTCCCAACCGAAGGCAAACCAGCGCTGACCCACGTTGACCAGCGACAGATAGAGGAAAGTCATGAGCAGCCAACCGGTAACGCCGATCAGGACGGGAGCTTTCTGCAGAATTCCGGTAGCGGCCAGCCCGGCCAATCCAAGTCCCAGAATGCAAACCTGGCGGTAAAACCGATCCGAATAGCGCCAGTGAAAAAGGCTGGGCGCCTGCCGAAAGCGACGGCCCTTCAGATAGCTCGGAATGGGCAGCAGGCCGGTGCTGCTCAGCAGAGGACCGAACTGGTGCAGAGCGGCCGCGAAGGCCAACAGAAAAATCGCTCCCAGCCCTTGCTGCAACAGACTAGCTCCCGCGCCGGTAGCGCCAGGCCAGAAAGGCCGCCACCCAGTTGGGGAAAAGGGCATCCAGCACGAAACCGAGGGCGGTGGGCCAGTGGGTGGTGCGCTCGGCCTGGCCACCATCCAGGCAAAGCAGGATCTGCTCAGCCACCTGCTCGGGGGTCTGCGTCAGGCCGCGCGGTTGGTAGCCGGCTCTGGCAAAAAAGGGGGTGGTGACGGAAATCGGCAGCACCTCACTGACCGTTACTCCCGAGCCGGAGGCCTCCAGGCGCAGGCTTTGAGTCAGCCCGTGCAGGGCCGCCTTGCTGGCCCCGTAGGCTCCGATACAGGGCAGCGAGCGGCGCGCGGCGGCGCTGGTGAGATTGAGAATGTGACCGCGGCGGCGCCGGCTCATGCAGGCCATGGCCTGGCGGCACAGGTTGGCGGCCGCAAAAAAATTCACCTCGAAGAGGCGGCGCAAGTCGGCCATCTCGGTATCCACCACTTCGGCGCGCAATCCGATGCCGGCATTGTTGATCAAAGTGTCGATCGGTCCGTAGCTTTCCTCCAGCCGCAGCCACAAACCCTCGACCTGTTCGGGCATGGACAGATCGCAGAGCACGGGAACGGCCTGGGGGCCCAGACTGGAGCAGGCCTGCAAGAGTTCAGGCTCATCGTAGCTGAGGAGCAGAACCTGGTGTCCGCGCTGAGCCAGGCGCCTGGCTGTGGATAACCCGATTCCGCTGGAAGCCCCTGTAATCAGGGCATTTGCCAAGGTTATTCACCTCAATTGTGGATAAGCTGGGGAAAAGTTGTAAAACTTTTCTGAATCTTTGGTCGCCCGGATTACAACGACGGCTCCCCCGTACCCTGCTGGCATGAACGGCATGTCCCACTTTTTTTTGCGCGCCCCAAAGGAATCGAAAAGGCGTGCCCCTGTTCATTCTCCACGCGCAGAGTGCGGGCGTGCTCGTCCACGGCCAGCACCTTCACCCGCCCGTCCGGGGTATCCACCCAGTCGCCTACCTGGGGCTGCCGGCGCCGCTCCAGATAGCCGTCATACTCGTAACGCAGGCAGCACAGGAGTCGTCCACAGACACCCGTGACGGCTTCTGGCTGCAATTGAAAGCCCTGCTCTTCCGCCATACGCACCGACACCGAAGGAAAGTCGCGCAGCCAGGCGGTGCAGCAACACTCCAGGCCGCACCGGCCCAGGGCTGCGCCGTGGTCTTGCACGCGCCGGCGCGAATTCAACTGAAACAGTTCGATCTTCTTGCGATACTGCTGAGCCAGCGCCTTGACCAGGGGGCGAAAATCCACCCGCTCGAGAGCGTGGAAATGAAAGACCAGCAGTTCGCCGTCCAGCACCTGGTAGGCGCTTTCCAAGCTGAAGGGGGGGTTCTGGCCCCGTGCCCAGGCCAGCGCTTCCTCGGCAAATAATTTGCGTTGCTGATGCAGGCGTAGATCGCCTGGAGTGGCTGGCAGGCAGGCTGGAAACGGTTGCTCGGCGCGCGTCTGGAGCTGGCGAATCCAGCCCAACTGGCGACCCCGGGGAGTGTCGGCCACCACCGGACCTTGGGGCTCACCCTCCAGCCAGTAAGGCATCAGCGGCTCGAGCCGATGAAATTCGACGCCGACCTGATGGACGCTCACTTGCGCAACTTGAGAAACAAATCTTGCAGAAGCAAGCGTACGTTCACGTTGGCTTCCGCATATTCCTGAGATTCTCGCAGTACCTCAAGCCAATCTTGCACCCGGGATTTCTTCTGGGCCAATTGCTCCAACTGCTTGAGTCGGTGGCGGTGAATGATATGCAGCGCTCCGGCTTGCACCAGCAGGACATCGCGAAAATAGGCCTGGGCGCTGTGTAAAATCCACTCCAGCAGGGCTCTGCCTTCCAGGCCCGGCACTTTGAGCGTCTCACATTTGGCGGCCAGTTCCAGGCAGCGCCCCAGGGAACTCCCCGGCAACTCGCCCAGAGCGTCCAGCAGTTGCTCCAACGCCTCCCAGAGGGCGGGCTGCTCCCAGAGTTGCAGGGCCTTGCCCGGACTGCCCTGAGCCAGGCCCGCGTAACGGGCGGCCGAATCGGCAGGGCAGCCTTTCCCCTCCAGCCAACCGATCAGCTCGGCGTCTTCCACGGGACGAAAGCGGTGAATGCGGCAGCGGCTCTGAACCGTGGGCAACAACCTGGATTCCTGGCTGCATACCAGAATCAACAGGTTGGAATCGGGCGGCTCCTCCAGAGTCTTGAGCAGAGCGCTCTGGGCTTCGTCGGTGAGCCGTTCGGCTTCGCTGATGATGCACACCCGCGAGCGCGCCTGATAGGGTCGCAAATACAGGTGGTGGATCAGCTCGCGAGCTTCGCCCACGCCCAGGCTGAGTTTGCCGGCAGCGCGCTCCATCCAGTAGACGTCGGGATGGGTATTTTTCAGCACCAGACGGCAGTGGGGACAGTCGCAACTCCAGGGCGCCCCCTCACCAGGCTGGTGGCAGTTGACATGGGCCCCATACCAGGCGGCCAGCAACCGCTTGCCCAGACCGGGCGGTCCCGAGAAGAGCAAACTGGCGAAGGCGCCGCCGCGAACCAGACGCCGCCGCTCCGCCTGGTGGCCGATCAGGTCGTCCCAATTTCCCAGCGGCAGCGCCTGCTGGACGACAACCTCTTCCATCGGCTAGTCCAGCATGGTCCGATCGAACGTGAGCTTGGCCGGATGAGGAATGGTCCGCGAGAATTCCCGGGTGGCGATCTGAATCACCTTTTGCAGCAAGACGTCAAAGTCCAGGTGGCCGTCGAGAATGCGGAAACGGGAGGGCTCGTCCTGGGCAATTTCCAGAAAGCCTTCGCGTACGCGCTCATGAAAGCCAAAGTCCATGTTCTCGAAGCGATCCATCTGGGTGAGCGATTGCACCGAACGAGTACGCACCCGGCCCAGGCCGACCTCGGGATCGACGTCGATGAGCAGCGTCAGATCCGGCTTCACTCCCCAGGTACACATATCGGACAATTCATGGATCTCGCGCTGGTGGACCTGCCGGCCAAAGCCTTGATAAGCCCGAGTGGAATCGTAAAAGCGATCGCAAATCACGATATTGCCCTCGCCCAGTTGTGGGCGAATGAACTGTTCCACCAGCTGGCTGCGCGAGGCCGAGAGCAAGAGGACCTCGGTCAAGGGCGTGATCTCTTTGAAGTCGGGATTGGCCAGAATGGCGCGGATCGATTCGCCGATGTTAGTGCCGCCAGGCTCGCGCGTCAGTCGGACCGGCCAGCCCTCTTTGTGCAGGTGATCGTGGAGAGCCTGGGCGAGGCTGGATTTGCCGGCGCCTTCGATACCTTCGAAGGTGATAAAGAATCCTGAAGCTTGACTCACAAAAGTCTCCCCACTACGCGTAGATTCGCACGAAGCGTTCGGGTTCCACCCCGAAACTGGACGATTTGAGTTGCTCAGCCTCGGCCCATTCGTGTTGCAGCCTGCGAATCGGAGCCGACTGAGGGGATAAATCCACCGGCTGGCCGCCTTCTCGCACCTGCTTGATGGCCTCCTTGGCCTCTCGCTGAGCGAACTCCTCCGGGCTCAAATGCTGCAGCCGGAAATACTGCTTGAGAAAGGCCTGCAACTGAGTAACGGTGTTGGCCCGCACGATGTGAACCGGGATGTTGCGGCGGCGTAGTTCGTCGAACTTGAAATTGCGCTTCTTGACCTGTTCCTTCAGAGTCAGGACCACGTCGGCCATTTCCCAGGAACGCACCACCTGAGCCGTCACTCCCAGGCTGCGAATGGCCCGTTCCAGGCGATTGCGGCTCACCGAATAGGGGAAGATGCGCACTCCTTCGAGCGGTTCATGGCCTGGCGGCTGCGGGGCCAGGCGGCCATCCGCATAGCGATCGAACTCATCATCGTCGACGGTGACGCTGTGAGCTCCGCCCGCATATTCCAAGAATTCGCGATTGGAGGTCTGCAGCACCTCGACTTTGCCTGCGCCGCGGCGCAGGCGCACCTCGGGCTTGACGGCCTGGCCGCGCAGCAGCAAGTCGACGGTGTTGGCCACGTCGGAGTGAATGGCAAAGGTGTCTTTGTCCTGGATCTCGATGAGCACGTCAAAACAGGGCGGGGCCTTGCGCTCCAGGATGGATTTCTGGGTGCCGCGCCGGCGCGCTTCCTCATCCGACAGGGTCACCGACTGGATCCCCCCGATCAGATCCGAGAGGGTTGGATTGAGCATCAGGTTTTCCAGGGTGTTGCCGTGGGCGGTGGCCACCAGGTTGACGCCGCGCTCGGCGATGGTGCGGGCCGCATAGGCTTCCTGCTCGGTGCCGATCTCGTCGACCACGATGACTTGCGGCATGTGGTTCTCCACCGCCTCGATCATAATGGCGTGCTGCTCGCTGTTGTGCGGCACCTGCATGCGCCGGGCCATACCGATGCCAGGGTGGGGAATGTCCCCGTCGCCGGCGATCTCGTTGGAGGTGTCCACGATCACCACACGCTTGGCCAGGTCATCGGCCAGCACTCGAGCCACTTCGCGCAATAAAGTGGTTTTACCGACACCCGGCCGCCCCAGCAGCAGGATGCTCTTGCCCGACTCGACCACGTCGCGAATGACGTGCTCGGTTCCGTAGATGGCCCGGCCCACGCGGCAGGTTACCCCCACCACTTCGTTGGTGCGGTTGCGGATGGCCGAAATGCGGTGCAAGGTGGCTTCGATGCCGGCCCGGTTGTCGGGCCCGAAACTGCCCACGCGTTCGGTTACAAAACGCAGGTCCTCCCGGGTGATCGGATCCTGAGTCAGGTAGTGAAAGCTGCCCGGCAGGCGGGCCTGGGGAAGCCGGCCGAGATCCATGACCACTTCGATCAGATTGACCAGGTCATCCTCGTGAGCTTCCAGTCCTTTGCGCACGGTGCGGGGAAAGATGTCCAGCAGGCGCTCCAGATTGTCCGTGATTTGTAGTGTCTGTCGTTCCATTACTCTTTGACCACCCGCACCGTCTCCAATTGTGGGTCGTAAGCACCTTGAATGGTGACTCCGGCCGCCAACTCCGCCTGCAGCTCTTCGATCAAGGCCGGGCTGGGGACCTCCCCGGGCAACAACCAGGGAATTCCCGGCGGATAGGGACAGACCGTATCCACGCAAATACGCCCTGCGGCCTTGCTCAAAGGCACACTTTCCCACCGGGCCAGGAAGGCCTGTTTCAGCGACAGGCGGCTTTCCGGCAGCTCCGGCAGGTGAGGCCGGCGGCCGTCAGGCAATTTTTCGGGGGCCTGGCCGGCCAACCGGGAGACGGCCGTCAGCAGGCGGTCGATGCTCTGCCGGGTGTGGCCGGGAGTGATCAAAGCGACCAGATTGTGACTGTCCGACATCTCCAGTTGAATATTGTGTTCGCGGCGCAGGCGGCGCTCCACCTCATAGCCGCTAAAGCCGGGCAGCCGAAAGACCAAGCGGCTGTCGTCCCAGTCATGCACTCCCGGGCGCCGCGCCCAGACCGTGGCCCCGACCGCCTCCAGACCGGCCCTGGCCTGGTCGGCCAGGCCCAGCACCTGGTCCAGCAGCGCCCGGCCTTCTTGGGCTAACTGGCGGCGAGCGGTGTCCAGACTGGCCACCAGCAAACAGGAGGGACTGGTGGTTTGCAGCAGGCGCAACACCGACTCCAGACGGGCCCTGTCCACCCGCTGGCCGTTGGCGTGCAACATGGCCGCCTGGGACAGGCCGCACACCAGCTTGTGGCTGCTCTGCACCACCAGATCGGCGCCGGCCCACACGGCCGAACGGGGAAGCCGAGGATGAAAGGCCAGGTGGGCGCCCCAGGCCTCATCCACCAGCACCAGCATATCCCGTTGGCGGGCCAGGGCTACCAGGGCATCCACGTCGGCGGCCGCCCCATAATAGCTGGGACTGGTCAGAAAGAGCGCTCTGGCCCCGGGATTTCTTTCCATCACCGCCAGTACAGAGTCCGGGCTGGCCACGTGGAAGACGCCCATTTCCGCATCGAACGGCGGCTGGTAATAAACGGGCCGGGCTTCGCTCAACAGCAAACCTCCCACCGTGGAAGAGTGTGCGTTGCGCGGAACCAGCACCACCTCGCCCGGGTCAAGGCTGGCCAGCAGCATCGCCTGATTGCCGCAGGTTGAACCATTCACCAAAAAATAGCAACGTTCGGATCCGTAGGCTTGAGCCGCCAGCTGGTGGGCTCGCAGGCAACCGTCGAAAGGCCGATGGATATCGTCCATCCCCTGCACCTGGGTGATGTCGGCCCGCAGGGCACCCTGGCCGATCAGGTCGACGAACTCACCGGGAGCTCCCGCTCCCTGCTGATGCCCGGGCATGTGGAAGGAGAGTACGCCGGCCTCTACATAGCTCACCAGGCTGTCGAAATAAGGGGCGGCCGACTGCGGGTCCATGGCTACGGGTCGATACGAAGTTGCTGGATCTTCCAGTCGCCCTCTTCGTGCAAGAAGTTGACGCTCAGAGTGCCCCACTTCTTGCTGAACCTGGCCTTGTAAATCAGCAGACCGACCGTCTTTTTGAAGCTGGAACGAGATTCGTCCAGACTGCGTGATTCATAGCTGCCGAACTCTTGCTGGGAGCCGTCCAGGTAGATGCTGGTGAAGGACTGCTCATTGCCCAACGCCGCCGACCCCCTGGTAAAGTCTTTAAAGAAGTCTTTCCAGGACTTGGAATTGTAGGCATCCATCGCCTGGTCCACGCGAGCTTCGCATTTCTTCAGTTGAGCCGGGTCCGGCAAATCGGCCCAGGCGGTGGGCGCGACCAGGAGGCTCAGGGCCATCAGTAACTTTCTCATGTAACCCTCCTCGCCTTAAATGCCCCCATTTAACTGGTTCCGTCCGGGCCAGAGTTAACCTTTCTTGATCTTCTCAAAAAAACGAACAGAATTTCGCTGTTGCATGCTGGGAAAACCGCGTCTATACTGGAAATGCGGCCCACTCTCGGGCCATTCCAGAGCCTCAAACTCTCCCCAGGGATCCCCATGCCCGAAATCGGTTTGAGGTCTCGGAATGCCCGAGCAGTCCCAGTTTTCACCGACCATTTCGACCAATCTTACCCCATCGTGCTCGGCCCAGCCGGGCAGCGACCCGTCACGACTCGATCCAGCCTCCCCCTACTATACCTGCGCTCTCATCGGAGCCCGGGATAGCGACTGCATTGCCTGAAATTATCGGAGGAACAGATCCATGGCTAAAAAACGCAAAGAGAAAACCCAAGACAGCCCCACCGGAGCGGAAGAGGTTACCGCCCAACCCGAAGTGACGGAAGCGGACGTGTCAGAAGAAACTGCGGTGGAGGAGCCCACGGCTGAGGAAGCGCCGGCCGAAGAAGCCGTCGCCGAGGAAGCACCGGCTGAGGAGGCCGTCGCCGAGGAAGCGCCGGCTGAGGAAGTCGTTGCGGAGGAATCCGCCGCTGAGGAAACGCCGGCGGAGGAACCCGTCGCAGAGGAAACGCCGGCCGAAGAAGCCGTCGCTGAGGAAGCGCCGGCCGAGGAAGATGACGAGGACGACGAGGAAGAGGACTTCGAGGCCTCTTCCAGTTCGCCGCCCCGCGTCGAGGACGAGGCCGCCGAAGCCGCTTAGCCCACCCTCTGCAGAGACCTCTGGCGCGCAAATAAGGAATCCCGACCTTTCATCCCAAAGGCCCGGGGAATGAAGAGCTTCGCTCATCTTCCCCGGGCTTGCTGGTGGGTGGCCGGAGCCACTCTAGTCAACCGGATGGGAGCCATGGTTTTCCCATTTCTGGTACTCTATTTCCATCGCGGGCTGGGACTGCCGCTGGAGATTGCCGGTTCCGTAGCCGCCTGCTGGGGATTGGGCAGTTTTGTATCCGGCCCCCTCGGTGGCTGGGCCTCAGATCGGGTCGACCCGGTCCGCCTCATGGGGCTGTCGATGCTGGCCGCCGGTTCGTTAATGTTCGCTTTCCCCTG
The DNA here is from genome assembly GCA_019637395.1 of Vulcanimicrobiota bacterium. GTDB lineage: Bacteria > Vulcanimicrobiota > Xenobia > Xenobiales > JADMJV01 > JADMJV01. The sequence goes on along the minus strand of JAHBVR010000003.1, from coordinate 491,618 downwards.
GATCCACTCGCTGCCCTGGTTGGTGCTGTGCACCTTCGGCCTGGCCTTACTGGCCGATCTGGGACGCCCCAGTACCATGACGGCGCTGGCCAGGTTGGGTGGGACCGAGCACGGGCGCGATGCTTTCGCCCTCAACTACATGGCCATCAACCTGGGGATGAGCATCGGCCCCACCCTCGGCGGCTTCCTGGCTGAGATGGACTATCGCTACCTGTTCTGGGTGGACGGCGCCACCAGCGCGACGGCGGCGGCCCTCCTGCTCCTTTCCGGGACCGTCTGTCCGCCCCTGGAGAAAATCGCCAATACCCACGTCGACTGGAACATCGGGCCGGCGGCTTTCCGCATGTACCTGTGGCTGAGCCTGTTCTTCTGGTCTTTCATGACTTTCTTCGCGGCCGGCCCCGTCTATGCGGTGAAGTGGCTGCATCTCTCGGAACACGATGTAGGTTACATCTGGCTCTTCAACACCAGCCTGATCGTACTGACCAATCTTTGGGTGAACCGGCTAACGGCCGGCTATTCCCTCCCCAGGCTGCTGGCCGCCGGCTGCGCCTGTCAGGCGCTGAGCTACCTGACTCTGGGCGTGGCGCCGGGCATCGGCGGTCTGGTGCTGGCCACTCTCTGGTTGACCATCGGGGAAATGCTGCTCTTCTCCAACGCGAATGCCTACGTAGCCCGGGTGGTGCCCGCCGAGAAAATGGGCCGCGCCATGGGGATCAACGCCCTGTGCGTCAGCCTGGCCCTGATCACTTCGGCCCCAACCATGGGCTACTTTTTCGCGCGCCACAGCCCGAACTGGCTGTGGGCTACCATGGGGGCGACAGCCGGAGTAGCCGCCCTGGGCATGGCCAGGCTTCCAGGACATGAGCGGCCCCGAGAGGAACCTCCAGATTGTGACTCAACTGATGACACGCACCGGCTCCATGCGACTAACACCCAGCCTCGACTCGATCCTGAATTTCTGGACACAACAGACTGAAGGCACGGGCCCTATGGCATCCATGGCCAGGATTATGGCGCCTCAAATCCAGGCCCACCCAGAACTTCGGGGACCTCTCGACCCTCAGGCCCTGACCGACAATACGGAACTGGTAGAGGCACTGGTCTCGTGCGTCTTGCCCGCGGGTCTGCAGCGTTTCTCCTTTGCCGCGCTGGCCACCCCTTCAAGTTTCGACATACACTGGGCTACGCCACGCTTCCGCCGTGAATTGCTCGACGCCGAGGGTAAATTCCGAGGCGAACCTTTCCTCCAAGGCATGACCTGGGTCTATCTGCGCCAGCTCTTCCAGTTTTTGTCCGTGGCTCGCCAGGTCTACGGTCGCCAGTTCCCCTTCGAGAAGTCCGTCATCATTGAGCAAACCGGAGAAAACGGCCTGGTTCGCTACTTTCAGTTGCGCGCTCACTTCGATCACTTTGAGCTGAGAACGCCCGAGAAATTACCTAAGATTACGGATGAAGCCTGGGAAAAACTTTCCATGGATCTGGATGACCTGGACCTTTGGAAAAAGACTCTGCCGCTGGAGGAATTCGAGATGTACGGCCTCATTGTCTACGAGGCCACCGATATCACCGAAGAAATGACCCTGTCGGCCATCAAGCAGGAACTGGTGGCCAAAGACCCGCTGCAAGATAGCCAGCGCTTCAGCCGCATTCAAAACCACTTCCGCATGCTCCTGGGGGTCGACGATCTTAGACTGCTGGTCATGGGATCGCGAGACGGCCTGGTGCTGGAATTAAACCCGGGGGAGAGTTCCACCTCCGACTGGCGCACCGTGGATCTGGCCACCATCAATCAAAAGCTCAGCCCCCGCTGCCAGGCCACCCTGCGCGAAGGCCGGCCCATCGTTATGGAAGACCTGCACAAGGCTGATTTGTGCTCGCAGATGATGGTGGACGCTTCTCAGAAGGGAGCGCGCAGTTACCTGATGATGCCGCTCTTTTTTGAAGGCCAAAAAGTGGGCGTCTTCACCTTTTCTTCGGGAGTAGCCCACGCCTTCAACAACCTCACTCCCTACCGGCTCCAGGAAGTCACTCCTCTACTGGCTCTGGCCGTGCGGCGCACCTGGGATAGCTTCCAGCAACGGGTGGAGAGCGTCATCCGGGAGCGCTTCACGGCCCTGCATCCGGCCGTGGAGTGGAAATTCCGCCAGCAGGCCCTGGAGGTGGTACGCACCGATCACGACCTGGAGTTACTCGGCGAAGACATCGTCTTCCAGAACGTTTATCCCCTCTTTGGCGCCTCTGATGTACGTAACTCCACCCTGATCCGTAACGCTACCATCCAGCAAGATCTCAGTCTACAGCTACGACTGGCCTCGGAAGTTCTAGAGAACGCCTACGGCGAGCGGCGCCTGACCTACTTGAGCAGCCGGCGCTACCGGCTCCAGCAGTGGCTGGCCCATTTGGAACATGGCCTGGACTCGGGAGATGAGCCCCGTATCATCGAGTTTCTCAAGGGCGAAATCGAACCTCTCTTCGAGAGACTGGCCAAATTTTCCGAACGGGTGCAGGCTGCCGTCAAGTCTTACCGGGAGGCCCTGGACCCCCGACTGGGCCTGGTCTATCAACAGCGTAAGCAATACGAGCAGAGCATGACCTTGCTCAAGGAGCGCACCGCCGAAATCTTGAGCCGGCGTCAGATCGAAGCTCAACAGGTCTTTCCCCACTACTTCGAGCTACATAAATCCGACGGCGTCGATCACATGCTCTACGTTGGACCGTCCATCCATCCCCAGGGCGACTTCGATCCACTGTACCTGCGCAACCTCCGCCTGTGGCAGTTGGAGACAATGGTGGAAATCGCCGCCGAGAGCCGGCGCTGGACGCGGGAAATGGAGCGGGTGCTGGAATCGGCTCACCTCTTGCTGGTGCAGGACAATCCTCTTTCCATCCGCTTCTCCCAGGACGAAAAGCAATTCAACGTGGACGGCGCTTATAACGCGCGCTACGAAATCATCAAGAAACGCCTGGACAAAGCCGAAGTGCGCGACACCGGCGAGCGACTGACCCAACCCGGTAAGATCGCCATCGTCTACTCGCACCCGCGCGAAGCGGCCGAATACCGCGACTACATCGACTATCTCCAATCCTTGGGCCAACTGGAAGGGCCGGTGGAGGAACTTGAGATTGCACCGCTCCAAGGCGTGGTTGGCCTGCGCGCTTTGCGCATCACGGCCGCGATGTAGCTAACCGACGATCCTGTACTCGATTTGCTGTCCTGAAACCAGGCCCAGCTGCTCCGCCGCGCTCCCCCCGTTGGCAGCGATCTCGAGGTAGCCGTCAGAATTCCAAAGGCACAGCAACTCTCCAGCGGAAACCTGAGAGTAAGTCAGATGGAACGGGATGACGCGCTCGCCCAGATGCAACTGGTTCATGCCGCCGTTCCAGCGCTCCCGATGGACTCCCAGTTGCACGTTGCCAAACCGGTCTACGCAGAGCACTCGGTGCTGCAGTTCTTCCAGGTCAAACTGGACCAGCGGCTCGGCCAGTGCCGGACCCACCTCTTGAGGATGCAGTCCGGCCGCCAGTTTCGCCGCTACAGGAGCGAAGAGATCACGACCATGGAAGGTGGTGCTGGGCTGGTCTGGAGTTTGACGCCCTGGTTGGATGACATAAACATTGTGGACATGGTCATGGCGCAACGCCAGACTGAAGACTCCGTTGTTCGGCCCCACATAGGTCGCCTTCTGCCCCACGATGACAACCGGCTCACGCTGGCTTCCCACGCCCGGATCGACCACGGCCAGATGCACGGTGCCCACCGGGAAGTGCGCTACGGCCCGTTCCAGCTGAATGGCCCCCAGCCAGATGTTCTGGGGGGGAATCAGGTGAGTCAGATCAACCACCTGGCAGTCCGGGCAGTGACGAAAGATGACACCCTTCATGACCCCGGCATAGGGATCTTGCAGTCCAAAATCACTCAGCAGAGTGACAATCTTCGTCATCTAGGCAGCCTCCATGGCCAGCCGCCTTCTTGAGATAAATTGAAGGACCTTCAAAAACTGTTTTCCGGGTTCCAGCTCAGACCCAGATGGGCGGGGGGCGCCATATAGCCCAGCAGAGCCGAGGCGGCCACCACCACCGGGCTGGCCAGGTAGCCTTCCCCGCCCACTCCCATGCGATTCTGCCAATTGCGATTGAAGGTGGTCAGGGCCCGCTGGCCGGGGGCCAGTGCATCCGGCCCCTGCCCAAAGCACGGGCCACACCAGGAGTCCCGAATTTGCGCACCGGCCCGCCGGAAAACGTCGGCGATCGAATTGCCCTCGAGCCGCGGATCAGGGTGCTCAATGCGCTGTTTGACTCCACCGCTGCCCGGGAAAACCACCAGGTCGATTCCCGAGGCGACCTGCGCCCCGGCGGCCCGCAGAACCAGGGCGGCCTGCAACAAGTCCTCGTAGCTTCCGTTAGTACAGGAACCAATGTAGGCCTTGTGAAAGGTCAGCCTTTCAACGGCTACCTCCTCGGCATCAAAAGCGTTGCCCGGACTGAAGGGTTTGGCAATCAGGGGCCGGATGGCGCTCAGGTCGAGTTCCTCATCAATTTCGTAGTGGGCGTTGGCGCCGGGGGTCAGGCGCGGATAGGGCAGGGCAAAACCCCGTTGCTCAAACCAGGCGGTGGTGATGTCATCCTGGGCAAAAATCCCGTTCTGTGCCTCGGCTTCGGCCATCATGTTGGCAATGGTGTTGCGAAAAGTCATGGGCAGTTGTTGATTGACGTCGACAAACTCAACACCCATGCCGCGCGCCTGTTCTTTACCCCAACGCCGCAACAGGGCCAGCACAATGTCTTTTCCCGAGGCCCAGGGTTGCAGCTGCCCCGCGAAGCGCACTCGACGCTGCCTGGCCAGCGTCAGGTAAATCCAGCCGGTCGACCATCCAAAACCCAGAGTGGTGCTACCCACTCCGATACCGACCGCACCGTAGGCTCCGTAAGCCCGGCTGTGAGAATCGGCACCGGGATAAAACCCGCCGGGACGAATCAAGCCTTGTTCGGGAAAGTAAAAGTGAAAAATACCATCACCGGGATCGGCGAAGTAGGGCTTTCCCATATCGTACCTGGCGGCAAACTGCTGGGAAATCTTGGTCTGCAGTTCGTCGGCCCGCCGGCCCGTGAAGACAAAATGGTCGCTGGCGATAGCCGCCTGGCGGGGATAGATGGTGTCCCCGCCGGTGATCTGCAAAAAGGTGTAGATGGAGAAAGGAGCGGTTCCATCCGAGGCGGGAAAAAGATCGCCGTAAAGTGCCAGGGTTTCTCCCGGTTGGACAACAGCCTTCGGATCGACCCGATGGGCATGCAGAATCTGCTCGGTGGTGGTGAGGCCGGCCGCTACCTCAGGCTCAGGCCAGTGCAACTGGGGAGGTTGGCGCAAGCTGTCGGGAAAAATCTTTCGGCCGATCTGGAAGATCCCACCGCTACGCCGAATCTCATCTTCTTGAGCGGTCAGGGGAATGGCCTCATAGCTCTTGTTTTGAGTCAGGTTGGTGAGCCGCCGGCTGCCCGTGTCGAACTCGAACTCATCGCCATCCTGAGCATCGCGCACCGCCTCGGGGACCTGGGCCACGTTCAGACCCAGATTGAGCGAGTTGCGCCGGAAGATATCGCCCATGTTCTCGGCGCACACCACCACCAGCTCGAGACCGGCCTCCTCGGCAATCGCCTTCAGACCGGCCGGGCTCATTTCGCGCGAACTTCCGATGGCGAAGCGATCGTTGGCAATCAGAAAGGTCTGACCGGAGTGAACGCGGGCGCGGAAATCCGGCATCAAATGGCGGAAAGCACCTTCTTTCCATTTCTGGTCAAGGGTTTCCAGGCTCTCGGAGACGCAATCTTCCGAAGGGGTGATTTGATCGGTGTCGACCGCCGACAGTTTTTGGCCGGGCTGGCGAGGGTCCCAGAAGATCAAGGCCTGGCCTCGAATCAAGTGAGCCGGGGCCTGCTGCTGCTGTGGCTGAGACGAAACTCGTGCGGGATCGACTCCGGGTAAAGGGCGGGCGGGAACTAGGAGAACTTCACTTTGGCTCATAGCCATCGGCTTCGCAGCCATCCACGCCAACCCCTATCAAAAAGAAAGCTCCCCACGGTGAACCATGGGGAGCTTGGCGGCCACGATTTCCCGATCAGCCGATAGGCGAGAACACGTCCACGTCGGACTGGTCATTCCCGGCAATATTATAATCCCAGGTGCGCGACTGGCCGTTATCCCAGTTGACCGTGACTCGGACCGGAGTGCCAATCGGCACATTGTCACGAGTAACGGTTACCGAGGTTTGATTCTGAGGATTGAAGACGTGCTGATCTTCACCCTGGTAACCCTGCGTGGTCACATCGGTCACGTTGGCGTAATCGCCTCGCTGAGGATCCCAGTAGCGGTGGGCTGTGATCTGGAAGGGGACACCTTGCACCGGAGGAGCGGGATTCGGGTTAATCACTCCCTGGTTGCCGGCAATCTGCAGCAGCGCCAGGTTGAACTGGTCACCCGTAATCAGCCCGGCCTGGCGTTGCACCAACAGCAGGTCCAGCTCCGGGCTCTGACCCCCGCTGTTGCCGAAACCGGCGAAGGGCGGCAGTTCCGGTTTGTCGAGCGGCGGCAGCACCGGTGTGTTCAGCGGGGGCAGGTTGGGAATTCTGACCGGAGGCGTAAACCCGTTGGTCTGAGTGGCTCCGCCGGCGGTGAAGCTGCCCGGCGGAGTGACCGCCTGTTCCTGACTGCCGAAGAGCTGGTTGTCAGTGGGAAGATGTTGCAGCAGTTGGCCCACCCGCGCCCAGTTGTTGGGGTGGTCCTGACGCAGCATCTGCGATACCTGGGCCATATCGAGGACATCTTTGGTGACACCGCCTTCGTAGGTACGGAAGAAGCGGCCGGTGTCGACATTGTAGCGCAGGCTCGAATCCTGCTGCATCACCGTATAGGCACCGATACGGTCGAAGTGGTTCGCATCGTTGTTCTGGTTGGGCGGGGGATTGGTGGCGGTGAAAGATGCGATTTTGGCCGGGTCTCCGGTCAACCGAGAACCCAGCACCGAAGCGGGCCCGGCCACATCCTGCTGGATGATGGGAACCAACGAATAATTAATGCGGCCTGGCCGGGGCGAGGGATTCGTCGGAGCCGGGGCAACGACGGGAGGCGGGGGCGCAGGCTCCTGAACCACCGGCGGGGCAGGCGGTGCCGGCGGCTGCTCATAGTGAGGGTGAGGCGGGCGGGGCGGATAGGCCGGCGGGGGGCAGGGCGCCGGCCGGGGCGGGCCGCCGTAACCATAAGGCGTTTGCTGCTGAATGAGGGGAGCGGTGTAGCTGGGCAGGGCCGAGCCATAGAACACCGGCGGCTGGGGTTGCGGGTAGCCATAGCCGAGGTTATAAGCGCCGTAGCTGGCGGCGCTGTAGTTGGGCAGACTCTGGTAGCTGTTCAGGTAGGTCCCATAGGCGGGAGTGGGCTGGGCCGGCAGGCTGTAGGTGATGTCGGAGCCATAGTTGACCTGGGAAGAAGAACTGAAGGAAGCCTGGTAGGTCCCCTGGATCGAGGCTGCGGTAGAATTCAGTTGAGCCAGCGCTTGCTGGGCATAGTTATTGAAAGCGGCCGTCTGCTCGGGGGTCGGCTGGCCACCGTAGGCTCCCGTGCTGTAGGTGGCCGGGGTGTAGCTGGGAGGCACCATTCCGGTAGCCCCCGCATACTGGCCGCTGATCGAAGCGCCGGTGGCGTTAAACCGGGCCAGTGCCTCCTGAGCGTAGTTATTGAAAGCGGCGGTCTGCTCCGGCGTCGGCTGGCCGGCATAGGGATTGGCTACCGACGGCTGGGAATAGTCGGGAGGCGTGTAAGTGGCGGGAGTGTAGCCGGGCGCCTGCATGCCGGTCGCTCCCTGGTACTGGCCGGTTATGGAAGAACCGTTGGCATTGAAGCGCGCTATGGCGTCCTGAGCATAGCTATTGAAGTTGGCGGTTTGCTCCGGAGTCGGCTGGGAGCCGTAGGTGGGGGTGGTGTAGTTCTGCGGCGGCGCGTAAGCCGGCGGCGTATAATTATAGGTAGGTGGCGCATAATTGCTCGGGGGAATGTAGGTCTGAATGGGGGTGTAGTTGGGTACAGCCGTGTAACTGCTCTGCTGCACCACACCCATCGCCTGGTAGGCGTTGGAGAAGATGGGCTGGCTGCCATAGCTGGGCGGGCAATAGGCGGGAGAAGCACTATAAGGATAAGCTCCCACCGGGGCGGAGCCATAAGCGCCCGAGGTACCATAACCCACGGCTCCGTAGGCACCGGCCGAACCAAACTGGACATTGGTGTAACCGAAACCCTGCCCATAGAAGGGAGCCACCGCTAAAGGCGGCTGCACACCACCGGTAGCCCACTGGTGCCAGGCGCGAAAATCCGAAGGGCCGGTGTGCAGGCTGGGATTGTCGCCGTAGGGAGCGGGATTCCAGAAATAGCCGTTGGTGTTCGAGCCGTTGCCCGTATAGCTACCGAAATTGGTGTTGAAGTTCGAAAAGTTGATGTTGGCCTGGGAACTCAGGTCCGGAATGTTGGTGGTCGGCCCCAGGAAGGACTGAGTGGTCAGACTGCTGGCAAAGGTGCTGAGCAGGCCAAAGCCCAGAAGCGGAAGTGAGCCACCGTCGAATCCCCCGCCGATACCGCCTAGTGACGGTAAGCCTGCCAATGCACTGATCATGTTCGTCCTCCGATACTGGTTCCAGTGTATATCTTCTGCTGAGTATAAGGTTCACTCAGATTTTTGTTGTTACAGATTTGTTTCCTGGGTTTCCATATTGTAAAACCTTAACCGCGCCCCGGGTTGGAGGCCCGGGTTAACCGCCTAAAACAAGCTGGTGCCGGTCAGGTAATTTCCTGAAGATTGTCGGACAGGAATTTCCCCCGAGGCGAAGAACGGGTGCCGGCTTTGCCACGGGCGTGGCTGCAGAGAGACAGATATAATAGGAGAATGCGATGAATACATCACGTCGGCTCGTGGCGAGCGCGTTGACTTTCGGCCTCGGCCTTACTTTCTGGGGCTGTAGTACCGATACCATTACGGATCAGCCGGTTCCCGGCTTCATTCCCGTGAACGCAAATTTTGCGCCGGGCACGGTGTCACCGCTTTTTGATCCGACCTCGGGCAACCCTGCCACCATCCCGTTGCCCAACGACTTGTTACGCGACACCGGCGCCGCCAACGCGGCCAATAAAGGCCTGGTCAACCAGTTTCCCACGACTGGAGCTCTCGCCGCTGAACCTTTCACCTCACTGAGAACGATGCGTGGGTTCTCCACTTCCGGGAATATCTTGATCCCTTTCACCGGCCAGGTTGATGCGGCCTCGGTGAACGCCGGCTCTGTCCTCCTGGTGGAAGGCCCTCCTTCGACGGCCGCTGATGCGGATACGGGCGCAGGCACGAACGCTACTATCCAATGCAACATCAGCGTGGTCAATGGACAGGACCAGGGCACGGGTAACTCGACCATTGTGCTGCAACCCGTTCTCCCTTTGAAGCCGGCCACCAATTACTATGTCGTCGTCACCAATGGAATCCAGGGTAATGGCCGAAACATTACATCGGGTAACATTACTACGGTCACCAAGGTCCGCGAACCATTGATCAGCCCGGCCGGTAACACCATCTTCCCGGTGCCGGATGCCTCTGCTCAGGCGCTTGAGCCTTTGCGGGCTTTCTATCAAAATGTGTGGGCCCGCGCCGAGGCCATCACGGGTCGGGATCGTAGCGAGATTCCGCTGGTATTCCGCTTCGGAACGCAGCCCGTCTCTATTACGTTGCGCTCGATTCGCGCTACGCTGCCTGCGCCTACTGTTCAGCCTCGGGTGGTGATCACCGGAGGCCCGACTCCTCCATTCTTCCCCTCGGTCGCCGCCCTCTATGCGGCAAACGGCATCACAGGCGTGGATACCTCCAGTATCGCCTCGATTTCAACTGTCAACATCACCATGACGAACTTCATTCAGCCAACGACCGGCAGCGTGTCCGTCGTCACCACGGATAGCACGACCGGAGCCCCCAACGGAGTTATTTCCGTCGCCGATGCACCCATCGGCAACTTCAGCGGCAGTGGCATTCCTGGAGACCCCGCTCTCACACCTCAGGGCACAAAAATCAAAACCGCCTACCTGATCGAGCCGGCAGGGACCGCCCCTACAGGAGGCTGGCCGGTAACCATCTTCCAGCACGGTATCACCCGCAACAAGGGCGATGTTCTTGCGATTGCTCCGGCCCTCACCAGCCGTGGCTTCGCGGTAATCGCCATCGACCTGGTCGGCCATGGCGACGATGTGCCTGCGACCACGCCACTGTTGGGTGACGGCGCGCTGTTCATCAACCTGTCTTACTTGCGGAATTCCCGTGACAACATCCGTCAGTCGGTGGTCAACCTCTTCCAGTTGACCGCGGCCATCAAGAATCAGTCCTTTGGAACAACCTTCTCCACGGCTAATCCCACCTATGTCGGTCAGTCACTCGGCGGCATCGTGGGTACTGTGTATACTTCGACGGAATACAATAACCAGTTTGCCGTACTGAACGTGGCCGGCGGGCGAATCAGCAACCTGTTGCTTAACTCGGCGGCGCTCAGCCCGCGCATCCTGTTCGGCCTGGCCGCTCAGGGAGTGACCCCTGGCACGGCTAACTTTACCAACTTCTTCCTCATCGCTCAGACGGTCGTCGACGATGCGGATCCCTTTAACTACGCGGCTCCGGCTCTAACCGGCGCGTTCAAGGACGCGCCTACCAGCAGATCCCAGGTGCTGCAGCAAGAGGTGATTGGGGATCCGGTGGTGCCCAATAGCGCTTCTCGCGACCTGGCCCGTGCCTTTGCCCAGGTTCCCACCTTCAAGCACGTAAGGCCGGTCGTAGAAGCCTTCGGTCTCGCGGAAGTCGATACCACGGCTACCTTAGATCCCTCCACGGCCTACCAGGGTTCGGGATTGTTCCAGTTCCCGAATCCGGGGCCCCTGGCCGGGCAACCGACCCGCCCCCACGGCTTCCTGCTTTCCCCACTGCAAGGGAACGCCGCGGCCGGACAGACGCAGGTCGTTTTGTTCTTGGCGACGGCCATCAGCCCGCTAGGCCCGCGGATTATCAACCCGCTGGTGCTGCTCCCCAAATTGGAACTGGACTGGTCATTCGACCAGACTCTGTTCCGCGGCCCTCAGCCCTAAGCTAAGCACCTGAATAAAAAGAGCCCGGTTCGCCGGGCTCTTTTTATATTTCGGTCGGTATAGAAGCTACGGGCTCCTGCAGGTCGCTGAGTTCCTTGCGGACATGCTCGAGCCGGTCGAGTTCCTCTTCGTTGAGCGGGTCCTTGGGAGTCCAAAAGCCCTCGGCCATATTTTCGGCAAAGTCGTGTTCAAACTTTCGCAGCTTATCAAAAGTGGACATCTCTCTCGCACCTCCTGTCCTGATTGTGGCACCACCTCGGCGGCCTTCCCAGAAATTTCGATCCATCCAGAACGGGACCACGGTACCTGGGAAAACCTGAAAGAATGAGCTCAGCACCGGCTGGTGAACAGAATCTAGATGAAACACTACCTCTACCTTTTAGCGGCCCTCCTGCTGGGCTGCACGCAAGCGCCCAACGTCAGCAGCAGCGAGACCCCGTCTGTCGAGGTCAGCAGCAGCGCCACACCCGGCCAGGGACGCCGGGGTGAGCGTTTCCGCAAGATGATGGAGGAGATGGATACCGATCATGACGGTAAGCTCTCCGACGCGGAAAAGGAGGCCGGCTTCGATAAACGTCTGAAGGAAAGCGAACGCTTCCGCGAGCGCGTGGACGAGGACGGCGACGGAAAAATCTCGCCTGAGGAGCGTAAGGCGGGATTGGAAAATTTTATGAAGCGGCGGGGACGACGCCCTCATCGGGAGGATGCATCGCCCGTACCATCTGACTCAGAAACTCCCGAGTAACTTCACCGGCCCTTTCCGGTGGAGCCTCGCCAATGGCGCGCAGCAGGGCGCTGCCGACAATGACCCCGGCTCCCTGAGCGGCCACGGCAGCCGCCTGGTCCGGAGTGGAGATGCCGAATCCCACCATGATTGGCAACTCCGCTCTCTCCCGGACGCGCTGAATTTGCTGAACCAGATCGGCCGGCAGCTCCTGCCTGGCCCCCGTCACTCCTCGCAGCGAAACCAGATACACAAAACCGCGGCTGCGCCGGGCAATTTCGCTCACTCTCGCATCGGGAGTGGTGGGAGCCACCAAATAGACGAGGTCCAGACCGGCCGCCGCCGCCGCCTTTTCCATGGGCTCGCCTTCTTCCAGCGTCAGATCAGGCACAATCAAGCCCCGGCAGCCGGCCGCGGCCAGCTCCGCGCAGGCTCGCTCCAGGCCCAATGCATAGAGCGGGTTGCAATAGGTCATGGCGATGGCCGCCAGGCCGCTCCCGTCCACCGCCTGGCGGGTAAGGCGTAGCGCTTCCGGCCAATGAATGCCCGCTTGCAGCGCCTGGCTGGAGGTTCTTTGGATGATCGGTCCGTCGGCAACGGGATCAGAGAAGGGAATGCCCACCTCAAAAGCACTGCAACCGCTTGCGGCGGCCCCCCGCACGCTGGCGACAAAGGCTTCCGGGTCAGGCCAGCCGGCCGTAAAGTAAGGCAATAGCATCAGACCAGCCCTCGCAAACGTAAGACTTCCTGGACGTCTTTATCGCCTCGCCCGGACAAACACAGCACCCAGGGGCCTTCGTCAGCCCGCCCCTTGCCTTCCCGTAGATACCAGGCCAGGGCGTGAGCGCTTTCCAGGGCCGGCACGATGCCCTCCAGCCGGCACAGGTTCTCGAAAGCATTCAGGGCTTCTTCATCCGTCACACTGTGGTATTCAACCCGGCCGGAAGTGGCCCAGGCGCTGTGCTCAGGCCCCACTCCCGGATAATCCAGGCCGGCCGAGATGGAATGGGTCTGGCTGACCTGGCCGAACTCGTCTTGCAGCAGATAGGTCAAAGCGCCGTGCAGTACTCCTGGTTTACCCCGTCCCAAGGACGCGCAATGCTCTCCGGTGGTGAAACCGTGGCCCCCCGCCTCCACTCCCACCAGACCCACCTCGGAATGAGGCACAAAGCGGGCGAAGGCGCCGGCCGCGTTGGAGCCGCCCCCGACGCAGGCGATGACTTTCTTGGGCCAAAGTTCGGCCGCGATTTCGTGACCAATCACCGCCTGAAAATCCCGCACCATCCAGGGGTAAGGATGCGGTCCGACGACCGAGCCCAGAATATAGTGGGCTTCATCCACTTGGCCGACCCAGGCACGCAAGGCCTCATTGGTGGCGTCCTTGAGAGTGCGCGAACCCGACTCGACGGAAATCACTTCGGCTCCGAGCAGGCGCATACGGCTGACGTTGAGGGCCTGGCGGCGCACGTCCTCGGCTCCCATATAAACCCGGCACTGCATATCCAGCAGCGCGCATACGGTGGCGGTGGCTACGCCGTGCTGGCCGGCTCCGGTTTCAGCCAGAATGGTGCTTTTGCCCAGCCTGCGAGCCAGCAGAGCCTGGCCCAGGCAGTTGTTGATCTTATGACTACCGGTATGATTGAGGTCTTCGCGTTTCAGCCACAGCTCCGGGCCATCCACCAAGGCCTGCAAGCGCCGGGCCCGATAGAGCGGAGTGGGACGCCCGGAATAACTGCGCATCAGCTCGGCGAGTTCGCGCCAGAAACCCTGATCCTGACGCAGTTCTCGATAATGCTCGGCCAGTTGCTGCAGGGCCAACACCAGCGTTTCCGGGACAAACCGACCACCATAGTCTCCAAAACGACCGCGAGCATCGGGTTCCTCCAGGGGGGCGGGAGCCGCCGGTACGTCAGTCAACATAGAACTCCTCAATTCCAGCGGCGAAAGCTGGTGAAAAATCGTTGGGCGGCCTGAGAATCCACTCCACTGGCGCTCAGCCAGAGCAGTTGTTCGGGCTCGAGCCAGATGATTCGATGATGGATGTTACCTCCTGATGGGGTACGCACGGTGAACTGCTGCATGGACAGGCCCTCCACTGTATAGCTGCGTTGGCCAACCAGCTGCCCCTGTTCCTGCACTTCCGCTTGGAGAGCGGCTAACTGCTCGCCGTGGCTGCCGCTCTGGTGCAACTGACGGGCTCGATAAACGGCGCCGCCCAGCTCCAGAGAAAGATCCTCCGGTGCACCCGAGGGTGCAGCCGGGAAGACCAGGCTCCAATTCGAATCGGACGGACTGACCAACTGCCCCTGAAAATGAGCGGGCACTTCCAGGGCGGCAAAAAACGGAGAACTCGGGGGCGCCTGCGAGGAAAAAGGCACTACTGCCAGCAGTAAATGGCGGCCGTCTTCCAATCGCAGCGCCTGCGCCTCCACCGCTCCCGAACGGATCAGGGCCCCGGGCCTGCCATGTAAAGTCTCCAGGGTCAGCTCGACGGGCTTCTTCTCGGAGAGAAATCCCACCACCGCACCGGCCGTGCGCCGCCAACCGGCTTCGTCCTCGGCCGCCGTCCAGCCGCCATCCTCAATGACCAGAAACAGACAACGCCGGAACTGGTCGAAGTAAGACCAGTTCCGCGATTTACCCTTGATGCGCAGTTCCGGTTCGCCCGGTAAGGCGGCCGACCAGTCGCCGCGGCGGGCCACCAGTTGCACGTTGAGTTGGAAGACCGGTTGCTCCTGAGCCCAGACCAGTCCCGCGCACCATAACCAGAGCAAAAACACCTTCACTCAGGCGGCTTGGCGCGCGATCGGGGACTTCCTCCTGCCAGGGAACTCCAGAGGGTACGATACGAGTCCATGCGAATGGCCCAACATGAAGAGAAAGACGATTCTTAAGGTTACCACCATCGGTTTGGCACTGGCCTTGCTCGGCTGCGGCTCCTCCGCTACTTCGCAAACCGGCAATTTCTCCAATGGTCCGACCTCGCTTACCAATCTGGACGGCAACGCCCGCCAATTGCGCATCAGTGTGCCACCTGGAGGAGGCAGTGTAACTCTACCGCGCACGCAAAACCTTACGGGGACGTTGACCTTCGGCCCCGGAGCCGCGCCCGATATCGTGCTTACTCTCACCGTGACCGAAACCGCTCCTCCCGGCACCGAACCCGATACGCTCACCGGAGCGGTGCAGCGCGATGGCTTTTACTATATCCTGTGGGACACCAACAAGCCTTTTGACTTCGCTCTGGTGCAGTCGATCGCGCTGACCGAAGTGGGACCCGAGGGTACCGTCAAGCCGCGAGTCATCGCCGATGACGCCGAGCTTTACCAGGCGGAACTGAGCGAGTACTCCCAGGGCAACGCCACTTTCGCGCAGGCGGTACAGGGCCGCTACGATAACGACACGGGCGGCTCCATCTATTCGCAGCCCGATTCTCTGGTCATGCAACCGGGCACGAACTATCTCTTTCAGGCCAAGTCCATTCAGACGGAAGTCATTCCCGTAACCGTGGTCAACAACTCCGGGGTCGAGCCGGCCTACTTCTGCGTGCTCGGCCAGAATCCCAACGCAGTCCGCGAAGGCAAGCCCGACCCCGATTACTATCGAGTCAGCGCGGACGGCAAAATGGTCCCCTTCGACGGCAATGACCGCTCGATCGGCAACACCACCGATCCCAACGGCAAGGTCGACGGCTATACCGAGCTTTACAATATCCCCATTCCCAATGGCACGACTCAGTTCAACCTGCCGCAGATGTCGGCCGGCCGGATGTACATTTCCCTGGGTCGTAAGATGCAGATTCGCCTGGAGGACGACCGGCCCCAGAGTCCTCCGCTGCCGCCGCCCCAGCCGCCGGTGCGCTTAGCTCAGCCGAACGGCTGGACCAATCCGGGCGATCCCAACTATTTGACCCTGTTTGACTGGTTGGAGTTTGACTACAAAGTAAACGGCGATACCAATCTGCCGGGCATCGGTATCAACAAGACCGAGGTCGATATGATGGGCTTCGGCGTCCAGTTTACGCTGCAAGGCCCCACCATCGGCAGCCGTACGGTCGGCACTACCGACGACGGACGCCAGAAGATCCTGGACGACATCAACGCCGACAACTTCTTCAAGAAGCTGATCGTGCCCGGGCCGGCCAAGGGCAAAAAGGAAAACGGCACCGAGTTCGACTTGCCGGCTGATATCCCACTGCGCGCCATTGCCCCCGTCAAGGGCCTGGAGAACAGCCAGTTCAACCGCCCCGATCCGCCTTTCAAGGGATTCGATCTGACCTATTTCGACCAATATCTTACCCACGTCTGGACCAGATACAAGTCGGAGGACTTGAAGTGTTACACCTCCGCCTTCGGCATCTGGTATGGACGGGTGGACGCCAACGACAAGATGGTCTTCACCTGCGTGGAGGCCGACGGCACGCCCCGCGCGGGCTTTGAGCATATCTACGTGCGTAAGCCGAGCACCACCAACGCCTTTGAGCCGACTGAACTGATCACCAGTGGCGGCATCACCTACCAACCCGATCCGCCCGGCGGCCCGTTCCTGCCCGTGCCCCAGCCCGGGCCGGCCGACCAGGTCCCTCACGACGGAGACGACCCCAAGCTTTTCACCAAGTTTGCCGCCGGCGAAATCGTCTCGGCTTTGAGCGCGGCCATGAATCGCACTACCCTGCTCCACGAGCCGCTGATCACCCGCGACTATCGTAACCATCCCCACGACTTGAAGCTTTTTTACAAGAAGGACGCCGGCACGCCGCGGATCAACGTCTACGCCAAGGCCATCCACGACCACAGCCTGACCACCCCGGACGCACCGGGCTCCCCCAACTCCAATGGGGGCGGGGCGGCTTACGCGTTCGGCTTCGACGACAACTCCAACCAGAGTTCTTTCCTATCCGAGCTGAGCAGCCCGACCGGACTGAAGATTGTGATCACCAGGCTCAAGCTGTAAGCGTCTGGCGCACAAAAAAAAGGGCCTCCCCCGAAGGGGAAGCCACTGATGCTTTTCATTACTGGAGAGCAGTTAGGACACGGACTACATTGGGCGGTTCGTGCGAACCGCCCGGGGTTTCGCTGAAGTCATCTTACGTCGGGAAAGCGGCCGGGCAAAGACGTAAATCGACATAAAAAGATGAACTTTGTTAACAATTCGCGCCCAGGTATTGCCAGATCGCTAACATGCGCCTGAGTCGATTAAGGTGTTTTTAACGGGCTAAGTCTCTGATGACGTGTCCAAGTCCGTCCACCACTCGGGCCAGCCGGCCGTAATCCAGCTTGTCGGGCAGATCACTGGGCCGGTGGTAATGCAGATAGCGCATGGGCGCGGTATCGGTGACCATCACGGCCGGCACGCCCACCCCCCAGAAAGACCAGTGATCGGACCAGCCCACTCCCTCCATTTCGCCAGGCAAGGCGGCGCCCTGGCTGGGGAAGGAAGCGTGCTTGCGGAACGAGCCAATACACCGTTGCACCAACGGACCCGACTTCAGGTCGCCGACGAAGACGATGTAATTGCCGGTGCTGGGATAAGCCAGGGCCAGCGGACCGGGAAACCGTTGGGAACCGGCCTTGTCGCTGTAGTAGCCCATCGTCTCCAGGCTCAGCATAGCCACCATCTCATCCCCGCGTTTGCGGGCCATGCGCGCATAGTTTAGCGAACCCATGCTGTCATGCCAGAAATGCGGGGGTTCCTCGTTAGCAAAGGCCACCAGCCGAATCGTACACTTGGGCTTGTCCTTGAGAGTCTTGAAATAACGGGCCAGGGCCAGCAAGGAAGCCACGCCGCTGCCGTTGTCGTTGGCGGCCGGGCAGTTC
This sequence comes from Vulcanimicrobiota bacterium, assembly GCA_019637395.1. Classification (GTDB taxonomy): domain Bacteria; phylum Vulcanimicrobiota; class Xenobia; order Xenobiales; family JADMJV01; genus JADMJV01. Next base: position 473,926 of record JAHBVR010000003.1, on the reverse strand, counting down.
TCGGCGCTGTCATAGTGAGCACCGACCACCACCACCCGCGAGCTCTGGCCGGCAAGCTCGCACTCCAGGTTGGTGAAAGTCTTACCGCCGGCCTGAAAATCGTGGTTGCGCACCCGATAGCCGGCCAGGGTCAGTTGCAATCGAATCCAATCGCGGGTAGCGTTGAGTTTGGCGTAGGCGTTGAGCGAATTGCGCTCGCCGATTTTCACGGCCAGATGGGTAACGTCCGCCCGCAGGCGAGTGGCCAGTTGCCGCTGGTAAGCGGTCTCGCGCGGGAGGGGGCCGGAAAACGACTTGCCCGGCATATCCTTACCCAGAAGGAGCCCGGGCTGAGCCAGAGCCAGACCGCTCAACCATAAAAAAACGATAGGCAAACGCATCCCGCCGAATTCGCGCACGCCAGGAGAGCCTCCGCTTTTTGAGAAGCCATGGCCCTATGTTGATCGTCGTCATGAAAGAGCAGGCCTCCGTCAAGCAAATCGGTGGGGTTCTCCGGGAAATTGAATCGCGTGGTTTGACGCCGTTCCTCTCGCGGGGCAAGGACATCACCCAGGTTGGCTGCATGGTCAAAGGCGATTCGGCCCAAATCGAGGAGAAATTGCTGGGTCTCGACGGCGTGGAGAGAACATTTGCGTCCAGTCGGCCCTTCCGCCTGGCCTCCCGCGAGTTCCACCCGGAGAACTCGGTGGTCCACGTCAGCGGCGTGCCGGTTGGCGGCGAGCGGCTCATCATCATGGCCGGACCCTGCGCTGTCGAGGGTCACGAGCAACTGCAAACCGTTGGAAAATTGCTGACCGAGCTGGGCGTGCCCATGATCCGCGGCGGGGCCTTCAAGCCGCGCTCTTCCCCTTACAGTTTTCAAGGCCTGGGAGAACAGGGTCTGGAGTTGCTGCACGAAGTGCGCAACCGCACCGGCCTGAAAGTGGTCACCGAATGTCTGAAGCCCTCCGACGTGGAACTGGTGGGGCGCTACGCGGACCTGATTCAGGTGGGGGCGCGCAATATGCAGAACTTCGCCCTGCTCCAGGAACTGGGCCGCTGCCGCGTACCCGTGTTGCTCAAGCGCGGCATGATGAACAGCCTGGAAGAATTCTTGATGTCGGCCGAATACATCCTGGCCAACGGCAACCAGCAGGTCATCATGTGCGAGCGCGGTATCCGCACCTTCGAGACCATGACGCGCAATACGCTGGACATCAGCGCCGTGCCGGTGCTGCGCCGGCTCACCCACCTGCCCATCATCATCGACCCTTCACACGCGGCCGGCGATCGCGAGCTGGTGCCGGCTCTCTCGCTGGCGGCGGTGGCGGCCGGAGCCGACGGCCTGATCATCGAAATTCACCCCGAGCCTGATAAGGCCTGGTCGGACGGGCCGCAATGCCTCAATTTCCCGGGCTTCCGCTCCCTCATGACGCAAATCAAGGCGGTGGCTCAGGCGGTGGGACGCACGCTCTAGCATGGATAGCGATACCTATTTCCATGGCTATTCGCCACTGACCATTCGCTGGGCTCTGGACGCCCACGCCGGTTTGAAAGCCATCTGGGCCTTCATGGCCGGCTCCCCTTTCAACTATCCGGAGAAATGGGAACCTTACCGGGCCGTGCTCAACACGGCCGGCAACTACACCATGGGAATCGACACCTCACTGGGCCGCACCGGCGCCAGCCGTGTACTGCAGGCCTTCTTCGGCGAGGGAGAGCAGGACAGCGCCGTGACCATTGGGGATGAGCAGCCCTGGGAACTGGCCAGTCACCCGCCCGGCTGCGGCACCGGCTGGAAGCCGGCCCTGCTGGCCATGTGGGCCGGCTGCCCCTGGCCCGGCGAAGAAGCCGGCACGCCCTGGCCGGAAGCCCCGGGTCAATGGGCCAGTTGGGGGGACCCCAGCTTGTCCGGCCTGCCTCGCCCGCAGCCGCGCAGCACCGATCCTTTGGAACGGGTGGTTCCTCCGCCGCTGGCCATGCCAGTGGAAGAGAGCGGAATTTTAGGCTGGGCCGCCCCCCTGGGCGTGCCCAGCGCCAGTCTTCCCAAGAGGTTGAGCTGATGCAAGTAGAAGCCAGTCTGGCCCAGGCGCGCCAATGGTTGAGCGAAGGACTTTTCAATGAGTCCTACGAGATGCTGCTCAGCCTGCGCCGCCAGTTTGAACAAGAACCGCCGGCTCCAGCCCTGCTGCTGGATATGTGGCGCGGACTGCTGACGCTGGCCCAGGCGCGTAGCGACGCCGGCTTGGTCCAAGAAGTCGTACCCAAAATGCTGCAGGTGGGCCGCGATCAGTTTGAGTTCGACTCCAGTCAGATGGGCTCTTTGCTGCACCACGCCGGTCAGGCGCTGGCTGCCATCGGGGCCGGTTCCGACGCCGAAACCTTTTTTATGCAGGCCTACCGGCGTCTGCCCGAAGCACCTAAAGCTCGCTACGATTACGCACTGCAGCTGGCCTATTTTTATGCCAGTTATGGCCACGTCGATCAGGCTTTGCGCTGGGCCAAAGACGCTGCCGGCAAGGCCGGTAGTCCCGAGGAACTGATGCTGGCCCACCGGGCCATCTGCTGCTTCTATGACGCCCAGGGCAAGTCGCTGGAAGCAGCCGGACTGCGCCAGCAGGGGCAAAGCTCGATGCCCGACCAGAATCCCGCCTGGCTGCTGATCGACCAGGCGCGCAGTCAGCGCCGGCTGGGATTGGCCAGCCGAGCTGATGGCTTCTATCGCGAAGCGGTCGGCCATCTCCCCGACAGCGACAAAGCGCGCATCTATCGCGAGATCGCCTTGAATTTGCTGAGTCGCCGGGACTTGGCCGGGGCCGAAGCCGCCCTGGTCGAAGGCATGCAGTGGGTTAATCCGGTCAGCTTTGAAGGCCAGCTCCTGCGCGCCGAGCAGGCTCGTCTCTGGCAGTTCCAGGGCCGCTTCCCCGATACCGAAGCGGTGGTGCAAGAAATCCTGGCTCTCTGGTGCGAACGGTTTAGCCCGCATCACCCGCTCTGCCTGCGCTTGCGCGAGGTGCTGGTCGAATTGTCCATTCTGCGCCGCGATTGGATGCAGGGCCTGGCGCGCGCCGAGGATCTGCTGCGCGTAAGCAGCGGCGCCTACGGGGGCGAGCACCCCTGCGTGGCCCGCGCCCTTTACTGGATGGCCCAGGTCTGGCTTTACGAGGGAGCGCGCGAACAGGCCAAGGTGGCCCTCTTGCAAGCTCAGATGATCTGGGAAGAATGGGGAGATTTCGCCGAGGTCGAGCGAGCGCTGATCGATTTTGGGATGGGACTGATTTTCGCGGACGAGCTGGAGTTCTATAAAGCCGAAGACGAAATGAAAAAATCATGCGACCTGATCGAGCAGCGCGGGTTGGGCGATCAGGCTCTGGTGTTGGGACACCTGCTCAGTGCCCGGGGGGACATCTGCCGGATTACTGGTCGCGACCGCCAGGCCCAGGAATGCCACCAGCGCTCTCAAGAACTCTTACGGCCCAAGAAATGAGGGAACTCTCCGCAGTTGCCGCTGGTAGAACCTTTAGACTAGAATCATGAAAATGGCACCCAAACTTCAGACCATCGCTTTCGCGGCCAGTTGGGCTTCCCCGCTGCCGCTGCCTTCGTGGTTGACGGCCAAGTCGCAGCGCAACAGCAAGGTTCGCCTGCAAGGAGTGGTCGACGCCATCTACCTGGAGCATAATCGGCTGGTGGTGCAGGCCGGCGAAGAAGATCTCATCTGGGTCTACCTGGATGCCGACACGCGTTTTGTGGACGTCGTTCCCGACCAGCTCAAAGCCGGCCAGAAGGTGCAGGTGGACGGCCTGCTGGCCGATGATCGCCTGCAGGCCACCCAGGTCAAGCTACTCAGCCAAATTCTTTAGCGCGTCGGCCCGCACGGCGCCGGTGGAGCCGTCGATGGAGCGGATGTCTCCCTGACTCAGGTCAATGATCGGAGCGAAGGCCTGGGCGTGAAAGACCTCGCAAAAACTGCGGGCCGAATCTGAGGCATTACCGCGCGGCTGGCCCTCGAAGCGCCCGGCCGAGGTGCCGTCAGGACCGACCAACTGCCCGGTAACTTTTTCCTGGTCGGACTGGAGCTTGAGGGTGAATCCGCCGCTGCCGCGCTGGCAACGCGGGGAAGCATAGAGCCAGTTGCGCGCGCTATTGGCGGCCTGGCTCCCATCCGATTCGATGGTCATGGGTAGAGCCACCTGACAGGCGCGCAACTGACTGGGATCGGTGTCCATCAGGCTTTGCAGGTGGCTCATCGCTTCAGCACGTTTCCCCTGCTGCATTAAAGCCCTGACCAGCACGGCCTCACAGCGATGGCGCAACTTCACCTCAGCCGCCGGCAGAGTCTTCAAAGCTTCTTCCAGTTGCGCCACGCAGTCGGCCACCCGCCAATCGTACAGGTAAGCTTCTCCCAAGATGGCCGTCAGGTAGGGCTTTCGGGCCGCCATTTCAGGCTTATCCAGCTTGAGGCTGCGCTCCACCGCGGCGATCACCGCCCCGGGGCCAAAACAAGTCCAACAGGCGCTGCTGACGCTGGGCGAGTCCAGGGCTCTGGCGCCATAAGGCTGAATAAATCCGTCGATGCCCGTGCGGGAAGCGATCAGGTTGGCGGCTCGTTCTCGTTCGCGAGCTACCTGCCGCTCCATGGAAAAGAGCCTGGCCAGCAGGGCCGGAACCTCTTTCCAGGAGGCGTAGCTCAGTTTTTCACGAGCGCGTTGGATATTGCGCTGCAGCGCCAGCGAATAAAGATAAACCAGGCGGCCCTCCACCAGTGAGGGCGCCGTGGAGATACTCGAGTTGCGGTCCTGCCGCCGAATCAGGCGCTCGAGAATCTCCAGAGCCTTCTCGTCATAGCCCATTTGTAAAAGTACCGAACCGGCGTGGCCATAGCACTCGGCCCATTTGTTCTGAGACACCTGGGCGCTGGCCGAAATGCGCCAGGCCTGCATCCGTTTGAGGGCCTCCAGCGCCTCGGGCATGCGCGACTCGGCCGCATAAAGCTCGGCCAAAAAACCCCAGGGGTTACTGTAGGTATAGGGATTAAAATTCTCGGTCGACTTGAGCATCAGCTTTTCGCTCTCGTCGTAGCGCAGCAGATCGCGGGCGGCCTCGCCGGCGTTGCAGTAGAAAACAGGATCGGAGCCGGGCCCCGCTTCCGCGGCAATCTTCTGAAAATATTCGTAGCTTTTTTCTAAATTGTCGGTTTCAAACTCAATGTTGCCCAGGGTGTTGAGAGCGTGGTCACGATAGGCCCAGTGCTCCGGGTCATCGAGTAATTTGAGCATGAGCTGGCGCGACTCCTCAAAGCGTCCCAGCTTCAAGAGAGGCCAGCCCTTGCGGGCCGCCTGCTTTTGGGAGGGGTAGAGTCGGTCGCGCTCATCGATCAAATCCAGGGCTTCCTGGTAGTGCTCCAACTGCTGGGCCGTCTCGCTGAGTTCTTGCAGCACCACGCCATACAGGGTGCTGGAAGCACTGCTCTCGGGATGGTCCGGATAAGCCTTTTCGATGCCCCGGCGAGCCCGCTTGTAACAATAATAGGCGCGCGGAATGCTGCCTTCGCCATAGTGATAGATGGCGCCCAGCAAGTAGAGAGCGGCATAGTTATCCGGCTCCTGTTTCAAAAGAGCCTCGGTTAGCTGGCGAGCTTGCGCGTATTTTTGCGATTGGAAGGCGCTCTCCGCCTTCTGATAGTCGGCCGAGCCTTCCGGCGGCTCAGCCCAGAGGGGGACCATCAGCAGCAACGCGCAGAGCAGCTTTTTCACGGGCGCAAAGTGGTGCGCGACAGCTTGTCCAGCACGGGAGCCATCGCTTCCTTGAGAATCTGGTCGGCTTCCCCGCTGCCGGGAGCCAGCGCCATGCGATGGCAGAAGACGTAGGGCGCCAGCCACTGGACGTCGTCATCGCTGACATAATCCCGGCCGCGCAGCAGGGCGGCCGCCTGCAGGGCGGGGGCCATCAGCACCAGACTGCGCGTCGACATCCCCTGCAGAACCTGGGGATGAGCGCGCACGGCCCGGGCGATGTCGACCAGGCAGGCATTGATGTTGGGATGCAAATAGACCTCTTTTTGAATGAGCTGGCGAGCCTCCACCACTTCGCCGCGGTTGACCGCCGGCAAACTCTCGATGGACGAGCGAGTGGCCCGCTCCTGCCGGGTGTTCAATACCGCGATTTCGGCGTCGCGTTCGATAAAGTCCATGCGAATCTTGAACAGAAAGCGGTCGAGTTGAGCCACCGGCAGCGGATAGGTTCCGCTCAAGTCCAGTGGATTCTGGGTGGCGATTACGAAAAACAGGTCGTCTAAGGGATAACTTACGTTATCGACCGTGACCTGCTTCTCGGCCATCGCTTCTAACATGGCCGACTGGACCTTGGGGGAGGTGCGGTTGATCTCGTCACCCAACACGATGTAGGCAAAGACCGGGCCGCGCCGGAACTCGAAGGTCGAACTGGCCGTGTCGAAGATGGAAACCCCGGTGATGTCGCTGGGCAGCAGGTCGGGAGTGAACTGGATGCGCCGAAAGCTGGGAATATCGTCTTCCAGCAGGTCGTCGATAATAGAATCGCCCAGGGCCTTGGCCAGCGTGGTCTTGCCCGAACCCGGATAATCTTCCAGCAGCACGTGGCCGTCGGCCAGCAGGGCCACCAGCACCAACTCGATGATGCTGGCGCGCCCCTTCACGGCGTGCTTGAGCCGATCTTCCAGGCGTTTCATCACCTCGCGCGGTTTTTCCAGGTTGCTCAACGGGTCGTCCTCTTTCCTATCGAACTCTCAAAGGGCTGATGGGATCCAGCCAGCCCAGGTAGCGCCGCCAACCGACCACGGTGCGGCGGCGCAATTGACTCAGACATTCCTTTAATAGCGGCAGAACTTCGCGATCGGACTCGGCCTGGGGCGAGCCCAGGCGCACCCGCAAGTGCACGCGCACCAGAGGTAGGAGCGCGGGGATTTCTTCGCCCAGCCGGCGGGCGAATTGCTCGCACGATTCCTCGCGCCGGCGGACCACACCCTGCTCGGCCAGCCGGTCGAGCACGCTGATATAGGCCACCCGGGCCTGGGCCCGTCCGGGCGTCCAGAAAGGCGCCCGGCGCCTCCAGACTTTCCAGAGCAACAGTAAAATCCAGGCTCCCCCCAGCGAACCGGCGGTGCCATAAACGGCCGTCTTCAAGAGCAGCAGCGCCAACTTTTGCAGATCGATGGCCGGCCGGTCTTCCTCGGGACGGCGATCTTTTTTGTCCTTGCGGGCCATGTCGCCCATCATCTGCTGCAGGTTGTTGTCGACCTGCTCTTTTTCCGGCTCCAAATTCTTCTTGGGAGCAATGTCCAGGTCCAGCCAGCCGATGCCCTGGAGATAGATCTCGGGCCAGCTGTGGGCGTCGCTGCTGCGGATGAGCAGGCTGCTGCCGCCGCCGCGCTGCTGGGCCGGCACCATGTAGCCGTCGGAAATGCGCGAGGGGATGCCGGCCGCGCGGAAGAGATAGCAAGCCGAATGGCTGGTGAACACGCAATAGCCGATGCGTTCCCCGAACAGATAGTGGCTGACCGGGTCGGCCGCTTTGGCCGAGGGCGACTTCAAGGAGTAGGTGCAGTTGTCGTCCAGCCACTGCTTGATGTAAACGGCTCTCAGGAAAGGCGAGGCTCGGCCGGCCTCGGGCATGGTCGCGATGATGGTATCAGCCAGTTCCTTGTAACGCCGATCGGTCGGGCCTTCCAGATAGTGGCTCCACTCGTCGGCCGCCCAGCTCTCCTCGCCAGCCCGATTGGGAATCATCTGGCGATATTCCCCGGTCAGCACCAGGCTATCCACCTCGTAGGCCTTCTGAAAACGGTCCGGGTCGGGGTTGGAGACGGCCCAGAAATGCCGGGCGTTGATCAACCCGAAAGGCCGTGGATGCTGGTCGAGCAGGGCCACGCGCGTGGACAGCTCCCGGAAACTCCAGCGCGACAGCTCGGGGACGCGCATTCCCAGCTCTTCCGGTTTGGCCTCTTTCTCATAGTAACGAGTGGGGAAACTCTGGGCATTGTCGCGGTCGAAGCGATCGTCCTGGCTGCGCACCAGCTTGATACCGTTGAACTGGCTTTCGCTGGTCTGACGGAAATAGTAGGCGCCCGAGGGCGGCTCGTAGTCATCCTGAAAGACCACGATGGCCACCGGAAAAGGTTTGGGTTTGGAGGAGTCGGCAAAGGACGGCTCGTCCTCGGGCTTCTTGCTGGGGTCCGGCTTACCGTTGCCGGGCGGAGGAGTGCCCGGCGTGTGCAGATTGCCTTCCGGCGCCAACCGGTTCTCCTCGCCCCCGGGCCGGCCCATCCCGAACTTTTCGAAGATCTGCTTGACCTGGTTGCTGGGCACCACCAGATAGAGCACCAGCAGCAGCAACATCATCAACGGCAGGTCCCACCAGGGCCGGCGGTTGCCGGGCCGGTTGACGGCCAGCGTGCACACCGCCAGCAAAGCCAAAGAACCTATGGTCAGAAACAGCGGAGTGGGATCCAGTCCCCGCAACCAGAGCGGATCCACCAGTTGGAAAGGCCGATTGATATAGCCCTCCCGGTGAGCTTCCAGAGCCGTCACGAAAATACCACCGGCGGCCGCCAGTTCCAGCACCGATCCGATCGGCGATCGCCAGCTCAGGCTGCGCAGGGCCGCCACCGAGCAAAAGGCCCAGAGGGCCGCCTGCAGCGCTTGGCGGAGCAGCACCCAACGGTCACTGCCCAGAGCCAGGGACAGGCTGCTGGCCTTATCCAGCAAGGAAAGAACGCCACTACCCAAGAGCCAGATCAGAACTAAAGACGCCAGTATGGCCCGGCAGCGGAAATTCTGGCCGGTGGAAAAATACCAGGCCAGCACGGCCAGACCGGCGCCCAGGGCGGCAAACAAGGGGATGCCCGCCGAGGGAGTGATCAAATATTGATTCAAAAAAGCCAGGCAGGGCCAGAGCAACAGGAGGCTGATCCAGAAGAGGCGAGGTCTCTCGTTCATGCGCTAGGTGGCCCCCACCGTAGTTCCGTTGCGTAATTTGGGCGCCCAGGCACCCGCATGGCAAGGAGCAACGACGCGGTGTATCGGGTCATACATCAAGGAGTTGCGACGCTGCCAGGCGGGATGCCTGGTCGTCCAAATTCGTGATGGAATCTGCGGCGGGGGTCACTTTGCTTCGCAAACACCTGAAGGTCGCCCAGCATGGCGCCGTTGCGGCGGTCGATAAGCAAAATCGGGCCGGGAAAGCCCCGCCATAAGGCGGCCGCCCGGCGCAGGTCTTCGCCCAATTTCTCGGCGACCTGAGGGCGGACCAGCCATTTCCTCCAGCCCACTTCGGCCAGTGGCGCGGGCTGGCCATCGATGGCCAGGCACAATTGCAGGGGCACCCGGCTGGCCATCAGGGCATCGCGCACGGCCACCTCCCGGCCGGCCAGATCCAGGGGTAGAACGATGATTCCTTGAGAATACCCGTCTTGTTCGGCCTGGCGCAGGTAAGCGGAAACCTGGGAAGGTTGGGGAGCGCGGCTGTCGGCCGACCGGCACAGGCGCTCCATGGCCGCTCCCTTCTGGTGGTCCTGCCCGCCGGTTCCGTCACAGCCGAAGCGCCACTCGGGCCCGAGCATATCGCCCTCAATCAGCACCCGGCACACGGCCGCGGCCGCTTCATCCCGGGGGCCGGTCACCAGGTAGGCGCACACCTTGGGCCGGGGAGCCAGCGCCCGCTCGGGAACCCGCACCATCAGGCGGCGCGTGCGCGCAAAGACCTTCCAGAGGATGGTACGCGGCGAATCGCCGCGAGCATACTGGCGCAGGTCGACGCGGTCGCCATCGGGATTGCCGCGTGGATCGGAGATATCCTCACCGCTGCTCCAACGTACCAGCAGAGGTTGTTGGTTGAGCTTGCCCACTCCCGGAATGACGCGAAAATCCCCCCATTGCCGGCGGCGAAAACGAATGCGGGCCAGACCCAGCAGATCGCTCACCAGGTACTCGCGCACCACCTTATGGTAATATCCGCGCCGGGCCATCACGATCTCTTCCTGGTCGAAACCCTCGCGGCGCACCACTCGCACGGCCGCGTCCGGCTCCAGCCAGCGCCAGTTGACCTGGACAAAGGGAAACCAGCTCCACAAAGAGACGGGCGCGGGCAACCAGTAGGGACGTCCGGCTTCAGCCCCCTGAGGTAACGCTTCCGGGCCCCCGCGTAGCTGCTGGAGTAAGGCGAGCGTGCGCAGGCAAACCAGCACCATGACCAGGGCCAGCACCACCAGGAACCCCGAACACAACGACTGCAGCACCAGATCCTGGCTGCCCAGCGCCAGATAACGCATGACCGGAATGGAGGCAGCCAGACAAATCAAGCCCAGGGGACTGAGGGGTATCCAACCAGCCGCCGCCCAGCTCCAGTTCAAGAAGCGTTTCATTACGGCTGGAGCGTTCGAGCCATGGGGTTGGAAATACTTCCTGCCATGTGATTGACGCTGTTCGGTCCAGTTGCTATACTTTCGGTCGCATAACAGGTCAAAGCAGAAGGATTATCTTCTCACCCTGCAGCATCGCTAGCAGTGGTTACCGCGAAAGCGCACGAGGTCCACCTTGTCCGCCTGAGCCTGCGCACCAAGCAGGCCGCAGTAAGTTAGAGCCGATAGGCTCTTTCTGTCTTTGTCCGGGAACAAGGAGTTGACTTATTTCCAAGGATCTACGCGTTAACCAACAGATTCGAGCCCGAGAAATCCGTGTAATCGACGACCGGGGGGAACAGCTCGGTATCATGGATCCGCGAGACGCGCTACGTCTCGCACAGGAGCGAGATCTCGACCTGGTTGAGGTATCTCCTCAGACCAAGCCTCCCGTCTGTCGCTTGATGGACTATGGGAAGTGGAAGTACGAGGCGGCCAAAAAGAACCGCGAAGCGGCGAAAGCCAGCGTTCAGCGCAAAAAAGTCCAGGAAATTCGAGAAGTCAAACTGCGCCCGAAGATCGACGAGCACGACTATCAAGTCAAAAGCAAGATGGTCCAACGTTTGTTGAGCGAGGGCGACAAGGTCAAAGTGACGATGATGTTCCGCGGCCGTGAGGTCGTGCACGCGAATATCGCGCTGAAACTGCTCGAGCGAGTCTTCAACGACTCTCTGGAGCTGGCCATCATCGAAAACCGGCCTCGGCTGGAAGGGCGCAACATGATTATGGTGCTCGCCCCCAAAGCCGGTTCCACCGCAGGCGCCGCAGGCTCGTCCTTCGCCGCCCCGGCGGCTCCCGCACCCGCGACCCCCGCCCCAGCGCCGGCCAAACCGGACGCCGGCTAAATTCAAGCCCACAGCAAGAAAGGAGCGCCCGATGCCCAAAATTCGCACCAAGAAGGCGGTCGCCAAACGCCTGCGAGTCACCGGCAGTGGCCAGATCAAGAGGATGCGCCAGTTTTCTGGTTGCCATCACATTCGCGAAAAGAAGTCTCCCAAGCGCACGCGCAAGTTCCGGAAGGTCGTCCTGGTTCATCCTTCGGACGCCAAGCGGTTGAGACTGCTGGCTCCCTACGTCTTTTAGGGACCGTTGGAAGGAAAGGAAGATAAGTTATGCCCAGGGTAAAACGCGCTAATATTGCGATCAAGAAGCGTCGCAAATTGATGAAAGCCGTCAAAGGCTTTCGGGGAGCTCGTAGTCGTCGCGTCAATTGCGCGACCGAGGCGCTCAATCACTCCATGGCTTACGCCACTCGCGACCGCCGCGCCAAGAAGCGCGACATTCGTCGCCTGTGGATCGCCCGCATCAATGCCGGTGCCCGTGAGAACGGCCTGTCCTACAGCCGTCTGATCGCCGGCCTGAAGGCTTCGGGGATCGAAGTGAACCGCAAGATTCTATCGGATCTCGCCGCCAGCGACGCTGCCACCTTCACCCAATTTGCTGAAGCCGCCAAGAAAGGTCTCGCCAAAGCTTGAGCTCTGGTGAACCCGATGGTAAGAAAGACCGCCTAGAAGGGCGGTTTTTCTTTTCCCAGCCCCATCAGCAGGTGCGCCTCGGGCTCGATCCGCGCCTGCCGGACCTGGTGTTGCCTTCCATTCTGGAGGTACCCTTCGCCCGGCTGGCGGAGCGTGGCATCGTCAACTACATCTTCGATGTGGACAACACTCTGCTGCCGCAATTCTCCCAAAAAGTCGAGGACAAAGTCGTCAGATACCTGCAAAAGGCCCAGGGAGAGGGTTGGATCCGCAGCGCCTGCCTGCTCTCCAACGCCATGTTCGGCAGCGAACGCCAATTGCGTATGGAACGCATCGGCAAGCAACTGGGCATTCCCGACCTGTTCGCGGCAGATTTTTGGTCCCGCAAGCCTCATCCGGTTGGATTTTACTGGGCTCTGGAGCGCATGAAATGCACTCCGGCCAGCACCGCCATCGTCGGCGACCAGATCTACTCGGACATCGTGGGTGGCAACCGCATGGGGCTTTACACGATTCTGGTCAGTCCTCCCGGACCGGACCACTGGAGCACCGGTCTGGTCATGCGCCGCCTGCGCGAATGGCTGTTGCTTCGGCATTACGGCATTTCCCGTCCGATTTGGCGAGAGGCGCCCGAGGAAGAGTAAGCGAAGGAGAAGCCATGAGCCACAATAGAACTGTAATGTGCGTCAAACTGAAAAAGGAACTGCCCGCTCTGGAGGCCCCGCCGATTCCCGGCCCGGTGGGCAAGAAGGTCTACGAGCAGGTGTCCGCCGAGGCCTGGAAACTCTTCGAAGAGCACTTCATCATGGTCACCAACGAGAATCGCCTGGATCTGATGGATGACAGCACCAATCAGATTTTCTTCGACCAGATCGAGCAATTTCTCTTTCAGGACACGGCCAAACCGCCTTCAGGCTACGTCCCCGTCCAGGAAAACCAGGCTTAAATCCGTTCGAACTGGCAGTCTGAAACGAGCACTTTGGCATGCTCGGAAACCAATACGTCGACTCCAAATCGGGGGACAGCCCCGCTCAGGGTAAACTCTACACCGACTTCTTGCTTGCCTTTTTTGCCAAGAGGTAATTTACTGCGTATTATCTCGCTTTGAGCACTGGTGAAGACCACCTCGAGCCCTGTTGGCGAATCGGCTTCGATCAGATAGACGATCCGATATCGCCCTGCCTCCATATTGTCAAGGTAACTATTGAGAAAGACTCCGTTCCCCGGGCTCACTTCGAAACTGTCATTTCTTCCCGGTCGTCCACTGCCTACATAATGGGTGGCCCAGAGAAGCGTGGAAAGACGCCAGGGGCGAAGAAACTCGGCGAACTGCGCCACCGGCCGGGTGACCGCCAGACAGACTCGGCTGTCGCCCAATCGGTAGATGGCCGGGCTCTTCATTCGCAAGAGCCGTTGATGGACCAATTCCTGTTCAATAGGGTAATCTCTCCAAAAAAAGAGCATGCGTGGCGCTGGACCAGTTGGCTGCAATCGAACGGGGAAAACCCAGGGCGCCAGACTAAAAACCGCCGAGTCGCCCATGGTGCTCACCTCAGGCCATTGGGAAACGTCCAACTTGGCAAGTTGCCGACGAGCGACCATGTTTGCCCGGATCTCCGGTCGAGGCCATATTCGTAGACAGTATGCACGGATTGATCCTGGATTTTGTGAAGCTAGGGCAAGCAAACTGACCACGAGCACACCCAGGAATTCCCGAGCGATGGTTCGGCCTCCCCAACGGTCCAAAGAACCCTGCTCGACGGGCGCGAAGAGAATCCACACAATGGGGTTGTAGAAGGGATAGGCATAATATCCGAAGAGGGTGGCTACCGGCTCGCGCACCGCCTGCAAATGCAGCAAGAGCCAGGGCAAGTAGGCGGCCACCGCCAACAGCAGGACTAGGCTGCGCCGCCGGATGGCAATCAATACCGTCATCAGGAGCGGCGCCCAAAGATAAGCACGATGATGCAGCATGTAGAGCAGGTGCTGCTGGACACGGAGCCAGGCTTCACTCGCGGAACCCTGAGCATAAGTTGTGGCAAAGGTAGAATTGTGGGAGAAAGCCCATCTCTGGACCCCCAGATCCAACAGACTGAAAGCAAACCCGGCCATGGCAAAAACCGCCGCCCAGCCCCGCCCGGGATCGGATTGCCGTAGTGCCACCTTATAAAGCCACAGGAGCGTTAGCAATGCGCAAATATGGAAACCCACATCCTCCCGAACGGACACCGCCAACAGGAAGAAAAGTGCCGATGAGAACCGGCGTCGCCTTAGGAATTCCGTCCAGAACAGGGTCATCAGCCCCACCGCGGCTATCTCGTGATGCGGATATTGGGCTACCTCGATGCTCAGGCCGCATTGCGCCAGACAGGTGCCGATAAATGCCCAGGTCCACGGGCCGTAACCGCCAACCAGTTTGATTCCGGCATAATAGACGGAAAAGGCCAGCAAGCCGAAACTGCAACCCATATAGAAGGCAAACCAGCTCACATGGTCTACCGGAACAGCATAAGAGACCAGCGAAAAGAGCGCCGCCAACCAGGTCATATGCACCTGCATGTAAGTCGGCGTGCCCAAACCGATCGATAACGGCAGACCGCAAATTCCAGCTCGCCACATCATACAGGCAAAAATCCCGGAATCCTCACAATAGGCGCCGTCGGAGTAGAAGTGATTGAGTATATAGACGAATTGCAGGCCGAACGACAGCAAGAACGTCCCCCAACCGGCCGCCAGAAAGGTGAGCCTACTTGCTTTCGTGGTACTCTTGCTCAAGATTGATGTCCCAGATGTTAGACTTCGTCAGCACGCCGTCACGGATATTTTCTACCGCGGTCATGGCGGTCAACATGGAATGATCCTGATTATTGTAGCGATGCATCCCATTTCGTCCGATCAAAAACAAATTGGAGAATGAATCTAGATAACCCCTTAAAAGGTCAAAGTTTGCATAAGTACCAAAATAAGCGGGGTAAGTCTTCTTGACGCGCAGAATGGTGCTGTCAAGTACATCCTCGGTGCGTATGATGCCGATGCTGCTGAGCTCTCGGATCCCCAACTCGGTCATTTCGGCATCAGAAAGACTCCAGGTTTCATCTCCTTCATTTACAAAATACTCCAGACCGATCCAGACGGTGCTCGGGTCCTTGACCATAAAGGGGCTCCAGTTATTGAAAATCTGCAACCGCCCGACTTTGACTTCCGGCTCTTGTATATAGATCCAGTTGTCGGGAATCAGCCCATTTTCTGAGCTGGAGCCAGACGAATTGACCGCCAATCCCTTCAAGAGCAAGCCGACGGTGATGAAATCGCGGAAGGGCAAGCCCTCAGCAATGCTTCTCACCTCGTCCGGCACAACTACCCCCCGCAGACCGGAAACCAGTTCATTGATGGGCATGGTGGAGATGATGTAGTCACCCTCGACGGTCGTCCTCTCACCTGTCTCAAGATCCTCGACGGTAACTGCACGGACCACATCACCCTCGCATTGTAGGGCCGTAACCTGTTTGCGGGTGCTGACTTCGCCACCCATTTGGATCACATGCTGTGCCACTGTCTCCCACATCTGGCCCGGTCCATATTTGGGATAAAGAAAATACTCGATCAGGCTGGTGGCGGTATCCTTCTGAGCCAGGTCGGTGGCGCGCTTGCCCAGGAAAGAACGGAAAGCGTGCTTTAAGGTTTCGGTGATGGATAATCCCTTGATACGCTGCGCTCCCCAATCGGGTGCAATTTGAGAACAGGGCACACCCCACACCTTCTCCGTATAGTCCCTAAAGAAAGTACTGTAGAGCTCGTAGCCAAAACGATTGATGAAGAATTCTTCCAGAGACTTCTCGGGAACAGGCGCCAGACGAGCCTTGAGATAACTCAGGCCGATCCTCACGATTCTACGCAATCCCAGATTGCGTATGGTCTGCCATTCGAGCTTGACGGGATAGTTAAAGAACTTACGCAAATAAAAGATGCGACTCAACCGGGAACGGACCAGCATGACCTGATCGGACTCGGCCGGATCCACTCCCGCCCCGTTCGGAGCCATCTCCCTCTGCGATCCTTGATAACGCAACGTAAACTTGGCTGCGCCTGCCGTGCGCTCAATGGGCATGAACCTCGCCCACCAGTCCATAACCCGATCAGACTTGGAAAAAAACCGATGCCCCCCGATGTCGATGCGATTGCCCTTGTAATTAACCGTTTTCGATATGCCTCCCAATTCAGCGGAAGCTTCGAAGACGACGGGTTTAACGTCCGTCTGGCGCAGTAGTTCAAAGGCGGCAGTCAAACCAGCCGGGCCGGCGCCTATGATAAGCGCGACTTTTTTACTTTTCATATTCACGCGGCTGGGGTTCTAGCGTCAGCCGGCTAGTTCCTCGGCGAAATTGTGACTGGCAACAGCAGGGGATGAGACGGCTCGAAGTAAGGAGCCCGGGTGCGAAGCCGACTTCTGGATTTAAGTTGTCTGCTACTGGTGGCAGGCTTGAGTTTGCTGTCCGCATGCTACTACTTCGAGTGTACTTCGCTGGAGAATCTGGCTCAGCCCTGGTGTACATTCAACGATGTTCCGTTGACGCAGGCCCTGGCTAAAGTGGTCGCGGAAGGAGACGCTCGTCCCTGGAAAGCGCGAGTGGTAGAGCGACTGAATGCACCGTTCACGGCGAACTGGTGTGACTTTCCTGCTCCCGACGAACTGGTCTGGGGTTATTTTGGGCTGCTAACTTATTTTTTCGGTGTGATTCGAGGCTACAATATCGCCCTTTTGACCGCCCACGTGCTGGCTGGATGCGGTTTCTACACGGCAGCCCGGATGCTCGGCGCAAGTCGGGCTCCGTCCGTCTTTTGCGCAGTTAGCTACGCAATGGCACGCTTTCTTTTTGCACGGGATACCGTGCACATCAACCTCAGCTACTGCTGGCACCTTCCCTTCCTCTGGGTGGCGGCGCGCTGGTTGTGGCGCGGCCAACCCCTGACTCCTAAAATCTGGGCCGGCATGATTTCGCTTTGTGCTGTCTGCGCCTGGCAGAATCCCTATTTCTGGTTTTTCTGGCTTTGCATGTTGGTGCCGTGCTGGGCGGTACATCTGGCTGGCCGCCGGCTGAAACAGGCCACAGCGCCTGTTTTGTTGAGTGCCGCCAGCGTCTTTTTTCTCTTCTTGGGCCAGTCAAGCTGCCTCATTGGCTGGCATAAATTCGGCAAAGGCCATCCTTACATTCGAACCATCGACGAGCTGAGCCTGTATGCTCTGCGGTTACCCGAAATGCTTCTGCCGGCTGGCCATCATTGGTCTCGTTTCGATGAGTTGGCTTATTTGCGCTACTACGGGCCCATGCGCTGGCATGCGCTGGAGACAAACAGTTCCTACTTGGGCTTCATCGGAATCGCCTCGCTTCTCTATCTAACCGTGCTTGGAGTCCGTGGTTGGATAGCGCAAAAGCCGGTCCCATTTTACTTCGGGATGAATCTCTGGCTTAGCGCACTGATGGCTTGTGGCGGCTTAGTAATGACGGCAGGAGCCTTCGGCCTCTTATTATTTCGCAGCAATGGACGCTGCGCCATCCTGATCCAGGCCGGCCTGCTGTTGTTTCTGGCCGAAAAATTGACGAGTTGGGGGACCTTCCGAGGGCTGAGGGCTCTTTTGATTCCGCTGCCGTTGCTTTTCACGGCCTGGGACTGCATCCCGCCTTACCTGGACGATCGTAGGCAAATCGCAGCTTACATCCACAACCAGAAGGCAGTGGTGGACTTTCTAGAGGCCAGACTGGCGCCGAAATCCATGGTGTTTCAATGGCCGATTAGCGAATATCCTGAAGCGCCAAAAGTCCTTGACCTCTGGAATTATGAGCAGTTGATGGGATTTCTCTATTCTCGAGATCTGAGGTTCTCTTACGGAAATTGCCGTTGGCGGCCGGAGGCGGAGTGGCAACGGCATCTGGTCGGCTGCTCTCCGGAGCAGATAGAAAACACCATCGAGGGATTCGGCTTTTCCGCTTTATGGCTTTACACCAACGGCCTGACCTCGGAACAGTTGAAGCCCTGGAAAGAGTGGAAACGAAAACCGGATTTCCGAAGCCCCTGGGGCGACCTGTGGGTATACCTTCTCAGACCGAAGTCGCCGGCCCAACGACCCAAACTGGAAGCCACCCGAGTGCTGTCGACTAACTTTTCCGAAGTGCAGGCTGACTCCCACCTGGATTTTCGCTATCGCAATGTCTGGGGCCCGGCGCGAATTCAGCTTCTGGTTCCGCCCGGTTGCCGCCAACATTACCGATTCGGTCTCTCCAACCTGGGAGAACATGCCAGGCCCCTTCAAGTTTTCCTGGATGGCAGGCCACACAGTCGGATGCTCGCTCCCACTCAATACGCCACCTGGAGGCAACTGGATTTCGATCTCGCGCAGCTCAAGCCCGGCGACCACCGTATCGACATAGTCCCCGGGGGTCCCGCCCTGCCTCCCCTCCCGGACGGCCAGCGCTTTACTTTCATCTTCGTCAACGAGAGCTTTACGCCCGTCAAGTCACCGCAGGAGGAGCGGCATGGGGATCCCTACATTTAGTTTCCGGAAAGATCTAACAGGTCTCCTGGTTTGCCTTGTTCTGGCCCTGGCGGCTTTTTGCTACTATTTCGAATGCTTTTCACCGGGGGCGTTTTCTCGAGTTTGGTTTACTTTCTATGATGTTCCGCTCATGCAGGGTTACGGTAAGTCCGCCGCCGAGCTGAACGCCCTGCCCTTCCAGCCCCGGCTGGTGCACCGGCTCAATGCTCCGTTCGTGGCGAACTGGTCGGACTTCCCCACCACCGAAGAGCTGATCTGGAACTATTACGGATTGCTGACCCGGCTTTTTGATGTGAACACCGGCTACAACTTATGCCTTTTGACCGCTCACCTTTCGGCAGCGGCGGGTCTTTATGTAGCCGCCCGTATGCTGGGCAGTGCCAGAGTCCCGGCTATCTTCTGTGCCGTTTGTTACTCAACCTCACGCTATCTTTTCGTACGCGACAGCATTCACCTCAATCTCTGCTTCATCGGCCATGTGCCCTTCTTCTGGCTGGCCGCCCGTTGGCTCTGGCGGGGTCGCCCGCTCAGCCGCAAGCTCTGGTTGAGCCTGATTTCGCTCTGCGCAGTCACCGGATGGCAGCATCCCTATTATTGGTATTTTTGGCTGGTGATGCTGCTGCCATGCTGGTTGGTTCCGGCCCTGTGCGGCCGCTGGCGGAGAGCGGCCGCTCCCGCCCTGCTGAGTGCGGCCAGTGTCTTCTTCCTCTCCTTGGGTCAGATCGACAGCTTGATGGGCTGGATCTACTTTGGCAAAGGCCTTCCCTTTGAACGAACTTTGAACGAACTCCAACTGTACGGACTGCGCCTGCCGGAGTTTTTTCTTCCCGCCGGTCACCGCCTGGCCAGCTTCGATCAGTGGGCTTACGCCCATTACTTCCGCCCTATGATGAACAGTGCGGGGGAAATGGACAGCCTCTATCTGGGGTTCCTCGTACTGGCCACGGTAGGCTATCTGATCGCGACGAGTTTTCAGCAGTTGCGAAACCGAAAACCCTTGCCCTTCGTGGTGGCAATGAGCCTCTGGCTTTTCGCCGTCATGATTTGCGGCGGACTCAACTTCACCGCCGGCTCTCTAGGCTTGCTGCTTTTCCGTTGTCCCTCGCGAATCAGTATCGTGCTCCAGGCCGGTTGGCTTCTTTTTTTGTCGCTAAGATTGAGTTACTGGAAAACTTTTGCAGGCTGGCGGTCCTGGCTGCTGCTGCCCATCCTTGTGTTCAATTGCTGGGACTGCATGCCGCCTTATAATGCTCAGTTCGAAGATGCCCAAAAGTACGTCCGGGAGAATCAGGACGTGCTGCAGTTTCTCGAGCACAAGGTGGCCAGTCATTCGATGATCTTTCAGTGGCCGGTCATGGACTACCCGGAGGCCGCTCGCCTCCAAGGACTTTGGCACTATGAGGAGATGACCGCCTACGTCCTGTCACGGCACCTGCGTTTTTCCTACGGCGACTGCCGCCTGAGGCCCGAGACCGTCTGGCAAAAAAATCTCGAAGGCAAGAGCCCCGAGTCTATCGTTCGAGAAGTCGAATCCTATGGCTTCTCCGCCCTCTGGCTCTACCGCAAGGGGCTGAAACCGGCACAGGCCAGGCTCTGGGAAGATTGGCGAAAGCCAGACTTCGTAACCCAAGAACGCGAGTATGCAGTCTATCTGCTGCGCCCGGCGGCCAGACCGGTGCTGCCCAAGCTGGCGCCCACTCGAAAGTTGGACGACGCATTTTACGGGCTCGAAACAGACTCTCGTTTCCGTCTGAGTTGGAGATGGGTCTGGGGTAAAGCGAGCATTCAACTCCTGGTACCGTCCGATTGCAAATATCGCCTCAGATTCGGGCTATCCTCCCTGGGGCCGGAGCGCACCATTCGGGTATTGCTGGATGGCAAACCCTATGACACCGTATTGGCACCCGCAAGATGGGGCGTTTATCGCCAGGTCACCGTCGACCTTTCCCAGTTGAAAGCCGGGTCCCATCGGTTGGATCTTATCCCCGACGGACCGGCCCTGCCTCCCCTGGCAGACGGGCGGCGTTTGACCTTTCAGTACATCAATGAGTCGCTGGAGCCGCTGGCAGGACCTTAAGGTCTACCGGCGCAAGGTGAAGGCATGCTGAAACTCTACACCGCCCAGGTTTGCCCCTTTGCCCACCGCTGCCGTCTGGCCCTCCGTTTGGGTCATCTAGAGCACGAAAGGGTGGAGATCGATCTGGCCGACATGCCTGATTGGTATCGGCATATTTCGCCGAACCAGAAGGTGCCTCTGTTGGAGCACAATGGTCACCGCATCTGGGAGTCGGCCATTATCAACGAATATCTGGCCGACGTTTTTTCCGATCGCGGGCTCTTGCCTCACGATCCGCTGCTGCGCGCCAAGTTCCGCCTGGCCGTGGATTGGGCCGGCAACGCGGTCATTCCCACCTTTTACCAGGTGCTGCGCAACGAGCAGGCGGATGCCGCCGAGCGCCTGCACCAGGCCATCGCCGACATGCCGCAGTGGATGTCGCTGGAAGGACCGTTCTGGTTGGGAGAGCAGCCATCTCTGGCCGACGCGGCCATCTACCCCTGGTTTGAGCGCTGGATCGCCCTCGAGCACTATCGGGACTTTCGCGCCGAGTGGCCCACCCGGGTGGAATCGTGGTTGGAAACCATGCGCGCCCATCCACTGGTTCAGGCAGAAGCCGGCGACCCTCAGAGATACGTGAGCGCTTACGCGCGCTACGCCACCCCGGCTAAGGTCTAGAGTCCATCACGATGCGCTGACTGGGATAAACCACGGTCAGGCCACATTCTCGGGCGCTGCGCAAAATCTCCATGATCACCGCATGGCGCACCTGAGCCTCGACCGTCTGGTCGTAAGTTTCCACCAGCAGCGTGATAGCCAGACGAATACCGAAATCGTTGAGAGCGCTGGCGGTCACACTGACGCTGCGAGTGGGCACGGCCTGATGTTGCAGGCGATCACCCACTTGTCGGCAGAACTTTTCAATCTTCTCGGGATCACTGCTGTAATCGACGGTAATTCCGGTGGCAAAACGGCGCCCCGAACGCCGTCCCCAATTATCCACCGAAGAAGTCAACAGCAGCGAATTGGGCAGCGTCACCAGCGTGTCTTCAACGGTGCGGATGCGCGTGCTGCGAAAGCCCAGGTCCTCAACCACCCCGTCGACTCCCTGAACGGTGATGCGGTCGCCTACCTGGAAGGATCGATCCACCAGGACCGTCAGCGAGCCGAAGATGTTCTTAACCGTGTCCTGGCCGGCCAGAGCCACCATGGCGCCCAGGATGCTAAAGCCGGCCAGCAGTCCGGTGATGTCCAGATTGAGACTGCGGCCCAGCATGCTGAGCAACAAAAGCCCCACGAATGTCTTGCACGTACGCCGCACCAGCGGGACGAACATTTCCCGATCCGAGCCCTGTGAGGCGCCGCCATAGTATGTGACGAAATAGCCAGAGGCCAGATCCAACCAGCGGAAAGAGGCCAGCAGGCAGTAATAAAAGCACATCAGGCGCAGCAGCAACATGGCCCCGAGCATGAACTCCATCGGTGGCTGCAACAGCGAGACGCCCACCATCCACCAAAAAACGGCGAAAAGTCTACCCGTGGCCGTGCGCGCGCCCGGCTCATGCGCCAGTGGAGTGATGCCCAGGCGCTTTTGGGTGCGAGCCACGAAACGGCGCACCAGGCCGCTTACCAGGCGCTCCCACACCAGACCCAAGACGAACCACAGCCCCAGCGCCGTCCATTTGGAGACGGGCGCACCCAGAACCATCCGATTCCAGGGAGTGACCGCCTGTCCAGCCTCCGCCTCGGGAGGCTTGTGCAGAGCCGCGAAGAGCTCATCCACCCTTTCCACCGTCTCGGCGGTGAAGCGCCAGTTGCCCTCGGCGTCACGAGCCAACTGCACGGAACCCTCGGGATGCTCCAGCACAGTCACCGGCGAGGGGCCGGAAAGTTCGGGGATCGACTTCAAGGTCTGCAGTACGGAGTAGAGTTTGTAGGCGATCAGGCTGCCTTTATCGGAGCGGGTCAGCGGATTCAACCGGGAGAGATCGAGGCAGTTACGCGCCTGGGCTTCCAGATCCGGCCGCAAAGGATTGGCCTGGGCCATCACCTCAAGGAAAGTATCAACGGTGCGCCGAGCGCTGGAAAGAGGACCGTCGTTGACCACCTCGGGTGTGGCGGGCTCCGTCAGAACAGGCGTGGCGGTAGGCGGCAAATCTGGTTGGGCCAGCACCCAACCAGGGGCCGTCAGCAAGAATATCCACAGTATCCACCAGCGCATCCGGGCAAGTTTTCCCAGCCCGGTCACAGAACCCTCGCACTATGAGCAATCTTTACCGACGTCAGGATCGCGGGGACCTGGCCGCCTATACCAGGTATCTGGCCAACATGGATGCGGCCATGCGCCAAAAAGTGGCCCTGACGGCCGCCCATCTCCCTTGTCAGGGAAAAATCGCCGACATGGGAATGGGCTCGGGTTCCGGCAGCCACGCCCTGGCCGCCCTCTATCCCCGTCTGCAGGTGGTCGGGGTAGACGTCAACCCGACCATGGTCGAAGTAGCCGCTCGACAATACCAATTGCCCAACCTGTCTTTTCAAGTGGGCGACATTGCCGAGGCTTGCTTTGAACCCGGCAGCCTGGACGGCATCGTCAACAGTTCGGTGCTGCACCACGTGACCAGCTATAATGGATACGAGGCTGAACGGGCAGCCCGGGCCCTGCAGGCCCAGGTAGACCAGCTGGCGCAAGGCGGATGTCTGATCGTGCGCGATTTTCTGGCACCTGAGCCGGGTCAGGTAGAACTGAGGTTGCCCTTTTCCCTGGCCCCCCGCTGGCTCATCTTCAGTCGCCAGTTCCGAGCCCTCTTGCCCGAGCAGCAGCGGGGGTTCGCCTATGAAGACCTGGGAAGAGACGAGCGGGGTTGGTGGCGCCTGCGGGTGGAGCGACGTCTGGCGGTCGAATTTCTGCTGCGCAAGGACTACACGGAAGACTGGGCCCAGGAAATTCAAGAAGAGTATACTTACTTTACCCAGACTGAGTTCGAAGAGCTTTTTTCGCGCCTGGGCCTGCGCGTTCTGGTCTCGACCCCGCTTTACAACCCTTGGATCATAGAGAACCGATTTGAAGGTCAATTTGAATGGTTCGAGCTGGATGGACGCCCTCTGGATTTTCCACCCACCAACTACCTGATTGTCGGCGAAAAAGTGGGTCCGGGACAGGGGGTGACCTTCCGCAGCCAGCCGGCGCCGGAGACCCCCAGGTTCTTACGCATGAGCAGTTACCAGAACCGCCACACCCAGAAAGTCTACGACCTGGTTTGCCGGCCTCATCCGACCGTGGACGTCCTTCCCTTCTACCTCAGCGATTCGGGGAATCTGACCGTGCTGGTGCGCCACAGCTATCCTCGCCCGATTCTCACCGAGCTGCCCGCCTCGCTGGACGGGCTGCTCCCCTCACCATACGTAGTCGAGCCCATTACCGCCGTGCAAGGAGAAGATCCGCTAGGGGAAACGGTGGAAAGAGTGCTCGAAGCCAGAGCCGGAATCGCCCCCTCCGCCATCCAACGTCTGTGGAGCGGCAACGTCCACTATCCGTCACCAGGAGGCATCCGGGAGGAAGTGGTGGCCTGCTACGTCGAGGTCGATTCCAAAGTTCGTCCCCACAGCTCTATCCGGGCCCTGGATGCTCACCAACTCCTGCGCAGCGCCCAGGTGCACGGCCTTTCCGATCACCGGCTGGAGATGCATATCTTTGGATTGATGCGCCAACTGGGAATCGACCCGGGACCCTGGCTGGGCGACGCTCTGGTCGCCTCTCAGAGCGAGTGGATCCCGATGAGCTCCCGTTGGGAAGTCGGCCGCGCCCGTGTCTTCCTTCCCCATTCTCGCAGCGCGGGCTTTTTGGAAGTGCGTAGCCGGCGTTTTCAACAGTTTTCGTCCACCGGCCAGCTGGTCGACGAAAGCCAGCTGGAATACATCGTGCCCAGCCAACTACAAAGCCTGACGATGGCAGTACTCCCGATGCTTTACCAAGAAAAAAGTTGGTGGGTCGGCCTCGACCTGGAGGATCTGCCCGCCGCTCAGGCTTTTTCCGGCAACTCTCGTCATTGGATTGCCCCGGCCTGGCGGTTACCTTCCGAAGTGACCAGCCTGGAACAGGCGCGAAGCTGGCTGGAGAGGCCGTTTTTCAGGGAATACGGCTTCGCCGCGTCGGACTGGGCGCCGTTGGGCGGCCCCTATTTTCCCACCCCCGGGTTGACTCCAGAACTGGTCTATCCAGTGGCCGTACGCCTGCACATGCTTCACCCCGGCTGCCTGGACTTCTTTCCGCTTGAGGAACTCATGGAACGCTGGGAAGAGATCTCCAACGGACATCTACGTTGCCTGCTGCTACGGGCCTGGCTTTCCTCTAGGTGAACCTGCCTCCGGCACGAACGTAGAGCAGGCATGAAGGAACAACCTTTAGGCTCTGATTTAGAGAATCCGATCGATCTGGACAGCCCCGGGAGAAAGTTCTTTTCTCCCAGAGACTTGCTCATTATCTGTGCCGTCGTAGTGATTCTTTTCGTGACTTTGGTACCGAATTTCATGAAGGCGCGAGCTCGAGGCCAGTTGACGGCCTGCAAGTCGAACTTGAAGAATCTGGCCACCGCGCTGGAAATGTACGCCGGCGACAACCAGGGAAATTATCCCAAGGAACTGGATAAGTTAATACCGAGGAACTACTTGAGACAGATTCCCACCTGTCCGTCCCGCTCCGCCTGGAGCCGGAGGCCTGGTCACGACTACAGCTATGAGGTGGCCACCCAACCCGATTCCTTCAGCATGACCTGCAGAGGAGATCATGCCCATGCTTACCGTGGCTTTGATGCCGATCCCCACGGCTTCCCCCAGTATGACTCCAAGGAAGGTCTGATTGACCACCCTTAAAGCCGGCCGGCGCTGGCTGCTGGCCATCGCCTTTGGCTACGCCAGCCTGCAAGCCTGGGTCCTGAGTGGCCAGTCCCTCCATCTGATCTGGCAGGGACCCGGGGCTTTTTCTCCTCCTTTCGGTCCGAAATACGCCGGCGAGTGGCCCTGGGTGGTAGGCCACGCTGTCAGCGCCTGCTTGCTGCTCAGTCTCGGGCCGCTGCTGCTGGCCCGCTGGCAGTTCCCTTTAGCCCGCGGCCGGCATGCCCGGCTGGGCAAGCTTTACCTTGGTTGCGCGGCCGTGGCTATCTTCACGGGGCTACCCCTCAGCAGTCGCGCCGAGGGTGGGCTAGGGGCCACGCTCAGCTTCTACACCTTGAGCGCCTGGTGGGCGTGGGCTACCTGGCGAGCCTACCAGACCGCCCGCTCTCGACAGTGGGCCAAACACCAGCTTTGGGTGAGATTTCACTACGCGCTGGCCTTCTCGGCCGTGTGGCTGCGCATCGGTCTGGGCACGGCCGCCTACCTTGATCTGGAAGTGGAACAAGTAGCGGGCGGGTTGGCCTGGGCCAGCTGGCAGCCGGCCATGATCTATGCCTGGAAAGGCGGGCTATTAAGCGAAAGAAAGCAGCCGGCGGTGGTGGAGCCAGCGGTTTAAGCGGCGCCGGTCGGCATTGCAGCCATCCTGAAAACGTACGCCGACTTCGGTACCGTTTTCGGTGGATTTCGTCCACACCACGGTAGCCAGGAAACTCAAAGCGCGTTGGGCTTCCAGCTTGAGGTAGACGACCAGGTCATGGCCGGGTTTCACCTTTTCGGAGACCACCAGGCGCGCGCCGCTCTCATTGACATCGCGGGTGGTTCCCCGGCCAAAGGTGGCCGCTGCCCCTTTTACCAGCACTTCGCTGCGATGGGAAACGCGTCCACAGCCACGACGATCGAGACCAAGATTGGGTGCTTGCAGGGCCACGGACACGCTCCTTTCCGATAGTAAGTGGAGCATATCCCAGACGCCCTTAAAGAATCATGATTGCTCTTCGGGTTGAGCCTGGGTAGACTGCAGCGACGCCTCGTGCAACAACTTCTGCACCTTCATGGCGTGGTCCAGCGTGTCGTCGTAGAGAAACTGGATGGAAGGCACGCGTTTGAGGCTCACCTGGCGGGTGATTTCTCGGCGAAAAAACCCGGACGCGCGGTTCAAGCCCTCCACCACCTCGGCCACCGGCTTGCCCATCACGGTCACGTAGAGACGTGCCGAACTCATGTCGGGCGAGACGTTGACCGAAGTAATGGTGATCAGGGCACCTTCCACGGCCGGGTCTTTGACCTGGCGCATCACCTCGTTGGCGACTTCTTGAATCAGGTCATTGACGCGGTGAATTCGGCGGCTTCCCGCCATTTAGAGGTCTTCCCGGATGGTGACTTCCTTGCGGAAAGCCTCCAGAATATCGCCTTCCTGGATGTCGGGGTAGTTGAGCACGGTCAAACCGCATTCGAAGCCTTCGAGAACTTCGCGCACGTCGTCCTTGAAGCGCTTGAGCGATTCCAGCCGGCCTTCGTGGATGACGATGCCGTCGCGCACCAAACGCACCTCGCTGTCGCGGGTGATCTTGCCCTCCTGCACCATACAACCGGCGATTTTGCCGACCCGGGTAACCTTGATGACCTGGCGGATTTCCACCCGCCCGAGGTGCACTTCGGACACGTCCGGCGTAAGCAGACCGGCCATGGCTTTACGAATCTCCTCGAGCATGTGGTAGATGACGCGGTAGAGACGAATCTCCACGCCATCCTGCTCGGCCAAGCGCTTCACCGAGGCGTCGGGACGCACGTTGAAGCCGATGATCATGGCTTGCGAAGCATTGGCCAGCATCACGTCGGATTCGCGAATCGCGCCCACGGCGCTGTGGGTGACCACCAACTTGACTTCGTCGGTGGACTGTTTGTCCAGGCTGGCCAACAAGGCCTCCAGACTGCCCTGGCCATCGGCTTTGACGATGACGCGTAGTTCCTTGGAGGCATTGTCGCCGGACTGAGAGAGGAAATCCTCCAGACTGGTTTTGCCGCCCACGGCTCGGATGCGGTTGGCGCGGGATTTGTCGGAACGAGCCTCGGCGACCTGTTTGGCCACCTTTTCGTCCTCGACCACCTGCATGTGATCGCCGGCGTCGGGGATCTCGTTGAGACCGATGATCTCCGCCGGATAGCTGGGTCCCGCCGTCTTGACATTCTTGCCGTCCGGTCCGCGCAGACCGCGCACGCGACCCCAGGTGCGTCCCACCACTACGGTGTCGCCCACCTTCAGGGTGCCGTTCTGCACCAGCACGGTGGCCACCGGACCCACGCCTTTGTCCAGGCCGGCTTCGATGATGCTTCCCAAAGCGGTGCGATCGGGATTGGCCTTGAGATTCTGCATCTCGGAAACCAGTCCGATCATTTCGAGAAGCTCGGTGATGCCTTCTTTCTTGAGAGCGGAGACGCCCACCGTGATGGTATCGCCGCCCCAAGACTCGGGCACCAGATTATACTCGGTCAACTGCTGGAGAACCTTATCCGGGTTGGCGTTAGGCTTGTCGATTTTGTTGACGGCCACGATGATCGGCACCTTGGCGGCTTTCGCGTGATTGATGGCTTCCACCGTCTGCGGCATGACGCCGTCATCGGCGGCCACCACCAGGATAGCCACGTCCGTCACCTGGGCACCACGGGCGCGCATCTGTGTGAACGCTTCGTGTCCCGGGGTGTCGATAAAGGTGATCACGCTCTCGCCCTGCCGAACGGTATAAGCACCGATGCGCTGGGTGATGCCGCCGGCTTCGGAGGCGGTCACGTTGGCGCTGCGGATGGCGTCAAGCAAGCTGGTCTTGCCATGATCCACGTGGCCGAGCACGGTGACGACCGGAGGACGCGGGGTGGTATCGCCGTTGTCTTCGCTTTCCAGCAAGTCGAGATCGGGCAGCTCATCGGCCGATTCCTGAACCACGAAACCGTATTGCTCCGCCAGACGGGCGGCGGTGGCGTAATCCAAGGCCTGGTTAATAGAAACCATCTGACCTTCTTTGATGAGAGCTTTGATAAGTTCACCGGGAGAAGTGCTCAGGCGGCCCGCCAGATCGGCAACCGAGATCAATTCCGGCAAATCCAGAGCTTTCACCGTCTCCACTCGGGGGGCGTGATGCTGATGGGAACGGCGCGGGCCGCCCCGCCCGCCTTGAGGCCGGCCCCCAAAACGTCCCGGTGGTTTCTGCTGGTGCGTAAGTCCTGGAGCGACGGAAACGCCAGGCTTCTGAGGCCCACCTTTCTTGATCGGACCACGCGAGGGGCTGATTTCGCGGGTCTTAGGGCCACCGGGCTGATTGGGCCTGAAACCACCACGGTTATCCACAGGCGGAGCCGGGGGTGGGGGAGTCGGAGCCGTGGTTCGTTCCCGATATTCGGCGGCGATCTGTTGATCCACGGGACGAGGCCGATTCTCTCCGGGACGGGCCGCCTCCGGAGTAGGAGCGGCTTCGACCGGGCGAGGAGTCTCGGCCACCGGCTGAGGAGCCGGCGGCTCCACGGGGGGAGCCTGCTCCTCCACGACCGGTTCCGGAACTGGGGGAGGCACTTCTTCCACCACCGGAACAGGCGGCGGAGCGACCGGCTCTTGAATAGACTGTTTGGCCTCCAGGGCCGTTTCCATCGGGCTTTCCCCCGATAGCTTGCGGCGATGGCGATCTAGAATGGCTTCCTTCTCGGCCGAAGTGGCGCGGTTGGCGATGCGCACGACGCGATTGGGGGTTGCGGGAGCAACCACTCGGGCCGCGGGGGCAGCCGTTTTCTTAGGTTCATCAACTTTGGCCACAGGGGCAGGAGTCTCCTTACGGGCTTGTTCCATATGCGGGGCCACGACCTCGCGGATCTTCTTGACGGCTTCGTCAGACAAGGTGTTAGAAGCGGTCTTCACGTCGTACCCCATGTCGCGAAGTAGCTTCATCAGCGGCTTGCTGTCATCCATTCCCAGCTCACGGGCCAGTTCATACACTCTCACTTTTGTTAAGTTTGTCACCGCTTAAATCTCCCTGGGACGCCCGCATCCAATCCAGCGCGCTGTCACTCAATTTCTCCAACAGCTGCCGGCGCAAGCGCCTTTCCTTTTGCATTCGCTGCAAACAGTCTCCGGTTCGGCAAAAGTAAATCCCCTTACCGGGCAAACTTCCGTCCTGATTGGGAAGGAAGCGTCCGTCCTCCTTTGATTTCACCAAGCGGTAGAGCTGATCGCGGGTCTTTAAAACCCGGCAAACCAAGCACATCCGTTCGGGAATAGGCTTGTTTGGGCTAGTCATCGCCCTTTCCGCGTCCGCGCTTCTTACCACCGCGTCCGCCGTCCTCATTTTCGTCAACCGCACCCTTACCCAATACGTTCACTACCGAAAAGGCTTCTTTCGGATCAATGCCGATGGGAGTGCTATCGTAACCTTCCTCGTCAACCTCCTGCAGGTCGGCGATTTCGAAGTAATCGGGATTGACCGTGGTCATATCGATTTCTTCTTCTTCTTCGACCGGAGCGGGCGCGACATTAACCACCGGCTTGGCCACGGCCTCCACCTTAGGACGGGCGGCCG
This sequence comes from Vulcanimicrobiota bacterium, assembly GCA_019637395.1. Taxonomy (GTDB): domain Bacteria; phylum Vulcanimicrobiota; class Xenobia; order Xenobiales; family JADMJV01; genus JADMJV01. The sequence goes on along the minus strand of JAHBVR010000003.1, from coordinate 443,976 downwards.
CCTCGGCAGCTTCTTTGGCTGCCTGGGCCGCTGCCTGAATGGCGCGCTGCTTCTCGCGGGCTTCGCGAATCTTGGCTTCTTGCTCCACGAAGTCGCGAGCCTGGGACTCGCTCTTGATGTCGATCTTCCAACCGGTCAGACGGGCGGCCAGGCGGGCATTCTGACCCTCCTTGCCGATAGCCAGCGACAACTGACTGTCGGGGACCACCACCAGAGCCAAGCGCTCCTCTTCATAGAGAGTAACGCGCAGCACCCGAGCGGGTTGCAGGCTGTTGGCCACCAGCGTGATGGGATCATCCGACCAGGGAATTACGTCGATCTTCTCCCCGCGCAGCTCATCCACCACGGCCTGGACGCGGCTGCCCTTGGGACCCACACAGGCTCCCACCGGATCGACGGCGCTGTCGAGTGACTTGACGGCAATTTTGGAGCGAAAACCCGCTTCGCGAACGACCGCCTTGACCTGGATGATGCCGTGACGAATCTCAGGCACCTCCATTTTGAACAGCTCTACCAAGAAACCTGGCTGAGCGCGCGAGAGCACCACCTGTGGTCCCCGTTGGGAAGTTTTCACTTCCATCACATAAGCGCGCACGCGGTCGCCCTGGCGGAACCACTCGTTGTGAGCCTGCTCGTTAGGCGGGATCACGCCTTCGGCGCGGCCCAGGTCGACCAATAAGTCACGGCGCTCGTAGCGCTGCACCGTTCCACTGATCAATTCACCTTCACGCTTGATATACTCGCCGTAGACGATTTCACGCTCGGCCTCGCGAATGCGCTGCACGATCACCTGCTTGGCGGTCTGGGCAGCGATGCGGCCAAAGGTATCGTTGGGAACTTCCATGTCGATTTCCATACCGATATCGGCTTCTGGGGAAAACTCGAGGGCTTCCTCAAGCGACATTTCCAGCCCCGGTTCTTCGACTTCAGGTACAACCAGCTTACGTTGCCAGATATGGAGTTCGCCGGAAGCACGATCGATTTCGATGATCACGTTCTGTTCACCGAAATTCCGTTTGTAGGCAGCCACCAGCGCATCCTCGATGGCTTTGAGCAGCATATCCATAGGGATATTGCGCTCCCGCTCGATCTGCTTCAACGCACTGAGAAAATCTGTATTCATTGCCTACAACCTCCGAAGCATCTGACTCTTCAGATGCATTTCTCCCAAAAAGCTTGATGCGAAAGAGTCACCCCTTTCGCATCAGCGCTAGGTCTTGTACCGGCCGGCTTCTAAGGGATTCTGAAGCGCTTAGAAGCCCTCCGGTAAATTGAGCCCGGTTACTATATCATGACCTTTTTTTCCATGCAACCACGGCTATACGGCGGCTTCTTCGACCACCTCGCGGAGGCGCACCGGCATGACCACATACTTGTATTCGATTTGTCCGTAGGGACGGATCACTCCACTGCGCGTATCGTCCTGCAGGTCGAACTCCACTTCCTCGCAATCGAGTACGCTTAAAGCATCCACCACATACTTCCCGTTGAAAGCGATCTTGAGAGGGTCGCCCTCGTATACCACGGCCACTTCCTCTTGCGCTACCCCCACGTCCGGCGTATTGGCCGACAGGGTCATCGAATCACCGCCCACGTCCATCACAATCAGATTCGGGGACTGCTTTTCCTGGGCGACCACCAGCATACGTTGGATCGCGCCCAAAAGGCTTTCCCGTCCCACCCGGGCAAAACGCTGAAAGCTTTGGGGAAGTACTCGCCGATAGTCAGGAAAAACGCCTTCCAACAAGCGCGAATGCATGGCCACGTTACCGATGCTGCAGTAGAACTGGCCCTGGGCCAAACTGAAGTAGACCGGTTCTTCACTGTCGTTGAGCAGGCGGGACAATTCCAACATGGCTCGACCCGGCACGATAGCCTGAACCTGCAAACCTTCCGGATTATCGATAGCCAGCTCGTGATAAGCCATACGCCGGCCATCAGTGGCCACCAAAGTCAACTGAGAGCCTTCGATATGAGTATAGACGCCGGTCATCACGGCTCGCGATTCTTCACTGCTGGCAGTCGCGAAGGTCACTCGCCGGATGGCTCCTTTGAGTGACTTTTGAGGAGCTCCGACTTGAGGCAATTCACCGGGCTGGGGAATACCTGGAAACTCTTCAGCCGGTAGCGTGGAGATTTCGAACTTCGAGCGTCCGCAATGAATATGCAGGCGACCGTCAGCGTTCGCCTTCAAGCGAACCGGAGCCCCGGGCAACTTGGCTACGATGTCATTGAGCAGGCGAGCCGGGCAGGCGACCGATCCGGAGTCGAGTGCGGAAGCGCCCACGCTGATCACCACGCCAAAGTCGAGATCGGTGGCCGTGCAACTGAGCTGTTCTCCCTGGCATTGGAAAAGCACGTGACTGAGGATGGGCAGGGGGCTGCGCGGGTTGATAGCCCGGCTTACGACTTGTAGGGCCTGGACCAGATGATTTTTTTCACACTCTAACTCCATGAGTACCTCCATGATTATTTATATATCTAGTCGTCGTAGTAATAGGGGGTGTTGATACTGTGGACAAATCGCGGTGACCTCGTGTTGGTCGAGTTCCGCGCCGGGGGTCAGGCTGTGGAATGCCTGTTGGAAACCCGGGGACGGTTATCCACTGCCTGGGGACGGTGGGGATCATGTGGATAACTTTGAATACTTTTCCAGTTAGAACTGGAGTACCTTTCAACATGTTATGCACAGTTTCTCCCGCCCGTTTTGTCTAAAAACGGGTACACGGCAAAGCCCGAGGTGTGGTCACCCCGGGCCTGTAGCCACGATTTTGTGACTGGCCTAGCGCTGATAGCCTCGCAACCGGGCCTGGATATTCTCCAGGCTGGTGCGAATGTAGTGGTCCTCAAGGTTGGATTCAACCTTTCTACAGGCGTGAATCACCGTCGTGTGGTCTTTGCCGCCGAATTGCGTGCCGATCTCCGGGTAAGAAGCTCCGGTGAGCTCTTTACACAGATACATGGCCACCTGGCGTGGACGCACAATGCGCTGATCGCGACGACCGCCCAACAAATCCTTGGCCGTCATGCTGAAATACTCACACACGACCTCCTGGATTCGCCGGATGTCGATTCCCTGGTTGCCGGCGGGCATAATGCCGGCCAGAGCTTCCTGGGATAACTCCATGGTGATGCTCTTCTTTTGCAGGGAGGCATGCGCCAGCACCCGGGTGAGAGCGCCCTCCAGCTCGCGGATATTAGAGCAAATTTTCTCTGCAATCAAGTTGAGCACAGGGTTGGGAACAAAAGCTTTAGATTGTTCGGCCTTCTTCTTGAGGATAGCTACGCGGGTTTCAAAGTCGGGCAACTGAACGTCCGCGATCATGCCCCACTCAAAGCGAGAACGGAGCCGGTCCTCGAGAGTAGGAATCTGCCGGGGTGGGCGGTCGCAGGTCATGACGATTTGCTTGTTGGCTCCGTGCAGCTCGTTGAAGGTGTGGAAAAATTCTTCCTGAGTACGTTCTTTGTTGGCCAGGAACTGGATGTCATCGATGAGCAGCACGTCCACATTGCGGTAAGTGCGGCGGAACTTGTTCATCTTGGCTTCACCGATGGAGTCGATCAACTCGTTGGTGAAGCGTTCCGAGGACACGTAGACGACGCGAGCCCGCTTGCGGGTGCGCAATACTTCGTGGCCGATGGCCTGCATCAGATGGGTTTTTCCCAGCCCGACGCCCCCATAGAGGAAAAGTGGATTGTAGGCTCTGGCTGGACTCTCGGCCACCGCCATGGCGGCTGCGGCTGCCAGATTATTGGAACTCCCCCGAATGAAAGTACTGAAGGTATAACGTGGATTCAGGCTTGAGTCGGAGGTATCCACCTCCGGCTCGGTGACGGAAAGCGCGGCCACCGGGGGGACTTCCAGAGCCGGCTCTTCTTCTAGATCCTTGAACTCCACCTGATAGCTCTGGCCGGTGGTCCGGCGCAGTGCTTCGGCGACTTCTTGTTGACGTTGTTTCTGGCTGAGGACGTCCCGGGTCCATTTGCCCAGCACTCCTACCGTGACTTTATTACCTGTGAGTTGCGTGATTCGCGAGCCTTCCAGCGACCCTCGAAACGGGTGGTCCATAATCTCGGTGAGAACACGGAGACTACGCTCCCAGACCTCATCGCTGAGTGCCTGGCCCGACGAGCTAGATGAGTTTTGCATCGAGTCCTTGGTTCCTGATCTTTCGCCTGTTTGTTTATGGTGGCGAACACTTAATCGCATGATTACTGCGATTTGACGAGTCGGTTTCGGATGTTCAGGAAGCGACTCCTACCGAAAATCCACCGAATAGAAATCCACATTGTCCACAACTTTTCCACAGGCGGAAAACAAGGCATCATGAGCATACCGAATAGAAAAGTACGTTCTGGACTTGACAGGTACGAGCCAGGTTTCAAAAGGATCGTGACGGCGAACGCGAGTTATCCACAGGCTATCCCCAGAGAGGTTATCAAGGCCGGGCTGTGGGAGCGTTAGTGGTGGGGTAGATTTGGCCTAGCAGGCCGCGCAGGGACTTGCCGCGATGGCTGATGGCATGTTTTTCCTGAGCCGAGAGCTCGGCCATGGTGCGCCGTGAGTCCACCATGAAGATAGGATCATAGCCGAAACCATGTTCCCCGCTGGGCGTTTCGGCAATGAACCCTTCGCAGGTGGCTTCCTGGCTAAGGGTCTGGCCTGTCTGGGGATTGACCAATGTGCTGCAACAACGAAAGCGTGCGGTTCGGCCCTTTTCCGGGTGTTGCTTGAGCAACTCGAGCACCCGCAAAATCTTTTGCGAGTGGGGCATATCGTGGCCCCCGAAACGGGCCGAGTAAAGGCCGGGCGCGCCGTCCAGGGCGTCCACTTCTAAGCCTGAATCGTCGGAAAGAGCCGGCAAGCCTGTATGTTTCGAGTAAAAGACGGCCTTCAGGAGAGCATTTTCGGCGTAGTCGCGGCCCGTTTCCTCGGGTGGCTCGACCGGCGGAAAGTCGCGCAGGTCGCACAGTTCCAGAGGAAAGCCGGCCAGAATCTCACGAATTTCGTCCACCTTATGCGCGTTGGCGGTGGCGATCAGGATTTTCATCCGTCGGCTTTGGAGAGGTGGTTGATCTCGGTCCAGCGCTCGTCTATCTGCCATTGCAGAGTCTTGATTTCCTGGCAAAAGGCGACCAGCTCCGGGTCGTTCAGCTTGTTCTGCGCGTAGAGTTCGTAGACACGGTGAGCCAGGTCGCGCATCTTCTGGTCTTTCTGCTCGCGCATCTCCTGGACATCCATCTTGAGGCGCGAAACCCGCAGCATCTTTTCGGATCCACGGATGGCCGCATCACGGCCTTTTTGCATTGATTTGCCCGCTCCTTTGAGCGAGTCTCCCAACATTTCGAAGAAACCCATAGGCCTGTTTTTCGATCTCTCTCAGGACAACCCTTCGCCCACCGCCCGCACAAATCGCTCCAGATCCTGGCGGGTGTGCGCCAGGCTCAGACCGGCGGCATCCAGGCTCGACGGTGGCAAGTAGATGCCTCGCCGCAGCAAGCGGTGATAGAAGGTCCGGTAGCGCTCCAGGTCCACCTGCTCCAGATCTTTGTGACTGGACACCGGGCGGGGAGCAAAGTAGAGCCCGAACATACCTGGATAGGCCACCATCTGAAGATCTTGGTCCAGCCCCGCCAGGGAATCCACCAGGAAGTCGGTTTCGGCCGCCAATTTTGCATAAACCCCGGGTTGGGCGAGCAGGCGCAGATTGGCTGTACCACAGCGAACGGTCAGGGGATTTCCGCAGAAAGTTCCGGCTTGATAAACTTTGCCCAGAGGGGCTACCTGATCCATCAGTTCGCTTCGGCCTCCGTAGGCCCCCACCGGCATACCGCCAGCCAGCGCCTTGCCCAGACAGGTGAGGTCGGGACGAACTCCAAACAGTTCCTGGGCGCCGCCTCGGGCCACCCGGCAACCGCTCAAAACCTCGTCAAAGATGAGGAGGACCTGGAACTCGTCACACAGGCCGCGCAGCCCGCTCAGAAACTCGGGCTCCGGGCGGGTAACCGCCATGCTGCCGGGAATCGGCTCCACAATGAGGGCGGCCACCTCCCGGCTGTGCTTCTCCAGAATGCGTCGGGCGCTGTCCAGGTCATTGAAATGGGCAATCAATGTTTCGGCGGCACTACCCGGTGAGGCTCCCAGAGCCAGGGGGCCACCCAATTCCTCCGCTTCCAATCCGACCGAGTCGAGACACTCGACGTGGCCGTGGTAGCAGCCCTCGAATTTGACAATGCGCGGCTTGCCGGTGGCTCCCCGGGCCACTCGTAAGGCGGAGGCCACCGCCTCCGCTCCCGAGTTGACCAGGCGAACTTTTTCCATGGAAGGATAGGCGGCCGTGATGGCCTCGACAAACTCGAGTTCCCAAGGAGTGGAGGCGCCGAAGACGCTGCCGTCTTCCAGAGCCTGATGCCCGGCTGCCACCAGCTCCGGATGGGAGTGCCCCAACATGAGCGGACCCCAGGCGCAGCAGAAGTCCAGATATTCATTACCCTCCACGTCCCAGACGCGCGCCCCGCGGCCGCGTACCAGCACCGGCGGCGTGCCGCCCACGGCCTGAAAGGCGCGAAACGGACTGTTGACTCCGCCTGGGATACGAGCGCTGAGAGCGGAGAAGAGGTCGGAATTGGTCGTCTGCATAAAAACTGCTTGGACAACGGCTTGACGTGCGCCTTTCTCGGGGGGAAAAGAGCGCCGGGAAAGGAAGAATTCAGGGCAATGAGTTGCCCCTCCCAAGCGGTCGCTCGCAGCAAGCTGCTTCGACTCCCACGGGCGCGCCAGTAAAGGGCAACCCATTGCACATCCTTGTGAAGGCTAGCGGCCTTCGGCCTGACTATCCTTAGGAGGACGCCATACCGAAGTTTCTCTATGAAGCGTTAGATGCCAAGGGTAGGGTTGTCCAGGGGGAGGTCGACGCTCCGAATACCGATACCGTCATTCAGGATTTGCGTCGAGTTCGCTATACCGTTACGCATATTAAAGAAAAGCCGCGGGGAGCGGGGGCCATGCTGGCTGTACTCGACCGCCTGCAGTCGGTTTCCATCTACGCTCTGGCTGTCTTCACGCGCCAGCTGGCCACGCTATTGCAGTCCGGTGTCCCGATCACTCGCTCGCTGGAAGCTTTGAGCGAGCAATCGGTGGACGCCAAGGTCACTCGCGCCGTGTTGCAATTGAATAAAGACGTCAAAAACGGCATGCCTTTGTCGCGCGCCATGATGAAGCAAGGACATGTCTTCAGCCCCGTTTACGTCAGCATGGTCCGGGCCGGCGAAATTTCCGGCGCCATGGACGAGATTCTCGACCGCCTGGCCGGCTATCTGGAGCGCGAATTCGAGCTGCGCCGCAAGGTCGGCGCGGCCACCACTTACCCGCTGATCGTCTTCGTCATCAGCGTATGCATCACCATGTTTTTGACGAATTGGGTCTTCCCAACCTTTATCGAACTCTTCCGCGGAATCAACATCAACCTGCCCTGGAGCACCCGCGCCCTGATTACTATTACCCATATCCTGCGCAACCCGGCGGTCATGGTGCCGCTGGTCGTGGGTATCACCGTGGTTTTCTTCGCTTTGCGCAGTTATATCAAGACTCCGCTGGGCCGCCGCCAGTGGAGTTGGGTGTTGTTGGAAACCCCCGTGTTGGGCAAGATCTATCACAAAGTGGCCTTGACGCGTTTTTGTCGGACCCTGTCCACTCTACTCGATAGTGGCATTCCGTTGCTGCACTCTTTAAAGACCACCGCCTACGCCATGGACAACGCGGTTATGGCCGATCTTTTGGAAGACATTGCCCAGAACCTCAAAACCGGGGTGTCTCTCTCCTTGCCCATGGAGGACTACCGACAGTTTCCGTCTCTTTTGACTCAGATGGTGCGGGTTGGGGAAGAGTCCGGTGAACTCGCGGGCATGTTGCGAAAAATGGGTGATTTTTACGACATGGATGTGGAAGCGGCTCTGCAGGACTTGGTGTCCATCCTGGAACCCGTTATGATACTGGGGATGGGTATCGTGGTCGGATTTGTGCTGCTGGCCGTGTTCACCCCTGTCTATAGCCTGGTCCAACAATTTTGATCGAGGAGGGTGCATGAAGTCTGGTCTGCTTTGGTTGCTGCTTTGCCTGGCGGCCTGGGGGGCTGTCGTTCCGGATGCTTCGGTGGTGGAGCCGGACGCCGGCGCCCCGCGCCTACCGAGCGCGGACCCGGCCGCCAAACATAGCCCGGTGCCGGGTCGAGTGCCTTCTCATCCCAAGTCCGGCTCATCGGCGACGCCGGCGCAGGCGGGAGCGGTTAGCGAGCCGGCCCAGGTGGCCGTTCCCACTTCGGGCGGAGCTTTTTCTGATCATAACAGTACGGACCCTTCGAATACTGGTGAATCCCGGCCGCTGGAACCGCTGGCTCCCGCGCCGGTGTCGACAGGCAGCGCCACTCCTCTTTGGGCCGCTCTGATCGTCTTTCTCTTTCTGGCGGTCGGGGGCTTCTGGTTGGCCCAGAGGCGGGACCAGGAGTAGATTCTTTGCCGTTTTGCCCGGCCTGCGGGGTGCGCGTAGCCGGTAATGCCACCCGTTGCGGACTGGACGGTGCCCTGCTGCGTAAATTGGAGTGCCCGTCCTGTCACGGCGAAGTCTCCCCCGGCGACCGTCTGTGCGGGCACTGCCGCCACTCTCTGGTGCAACAGCCGGCTTTGAGCAGCCCGCTCCAGATGCGCCCCGCTTCTTGGCGCCGCCGTCTGGGTGCTCTGCTCTTTGACAGCCTGGCCTTTTCCCTGATCGCTTCCTGCTTTTTCCCGGAAGTGAGCGACTGGCTCTGGTTGGTGCTGTTGCCGCTCTGGGCCTCGCTCTGGGAAGCGGCCGATTCGGCCACTCCGGGCCAGCAGGTCTTTTCTCTCAAGCGCCTGGGTCCGCAGGGCCAGAGTTTGGGCTGGCGCCACTGGGGTGGATGTTTGGTGGCCGGCTATCTACCCTTCCTGAACCGGGGCACTCGCCTCTGTTGGGTTCCCATTTGAATTTTCTCGCCCAGGCCTTTGTTCTCAGCTGGTTGCCGGGTCTCTTCTGGCTGGCTTACGTCGAGTCGCGCTCGCCCCAGCCGCTGATCTGGAGCCGCCTGGTGCTGACTTTCCTGGCTGGCGGATTGTCGGTGTTCGGGGTTCAACTCTTTCACATGGTTTATGATCCGGTTCAGCCGGAGAGCCTGCTGGGCTCGCTGGTCTTCTTCTGCGTGATAGTGGGTGGCCTGGAGGAATCGTGCAAAATGCTGGCCGTGCTGGTTGCCGGCTGGCCGCGCCGGGACTTTCGCGAGGCCTGGGACGGCGTGGGCTGCGCCAGCGCCGCCGCCCTGGGTTTTGCTACGGCTGAGAATTTTCACTACGTCATGAACTATCAAGACGCCGGCGTGCTGCTCAGCCGCTCGCTATCGGCTACCTTCGCGCACGTGGCCATGTCGGGAATCTGGGGATTTGCGCTGGGACTGCGCAAGCAAAGTGGGGGGCGCGTCAGCCCCCAGGGGAGGGGAGCCGGCTGGGGCACGGTGCTGGAAGCGCTGGTTTGGGCTGCCATTTTCCATGGTCTCTACGACTGGTGCCTGACGCAGGGATGGCCCTGGGCGGCGCTGCTGGTCTTCGGGGGTCTGGTGATCATCTTTCGGCAACGCCTGCAAGAGTCGTATTTTACCAGCTCGCGTCGCCAGACGAGCAGTCAGTTGGTGCGCGAATGCCGCGCCTGCCACGGTCTGGGCCGCAGCGAATATCGCTATTGCCCGCAGTGCGGCGAACAGGATTGGGATGAGAAGCGTCTCTGCCTGGCCTGCTTGAAGGAATGCGCGGAGGGTGACCGATGTTCGCATTGCCAGCGGTTGCTGGTTTGAGATTTAGCGCGGCAGCGTTTCCTGAACGATCTCCGGCAACAGTTTCTTTTCTTCCAGGGTGGGAGCGGGTGTGACCCGGTTACGACCTTCTCGTTTCGAAACATAGAGCGCGTCATCGGCGGCTTTGGCCAGATCCTTCTTGTTGAGGGCGTCGGTCGGGTAACAAGCCAGACCGATGGAGGAGGTGACCTGCACCACCGCGGCCGCGAAACGAAGTTGGAAGGTTTCGCGGATCCGCTCACAGGTGCGAATGGCTTCGTCCTTGGGCGTGTCTTTTAAGATCAAGGCGAATTCGTCACCACCGTAGCGGCACACGATGTCGGTGGTGCGCACTTTGTCTTTGAGCAGCGAGGCAATTTCCTGGAGCAGGGCGTCGCCGGCGGGGTGACCCAGGGTATCGTTGAACTGTTTGAACTTATCGGCGTCGACCATCACCAGGCAGATGCTCTTTTTGTAACGGTCGGCCCAGGCGATTTCCTCGACCAGGCGCACCTGGAAGAATCGGTGCAGGTAGAGACCGGTCAGACCGTCGGTAAAGGCCATCTGCTGGGTTTGCTCATAAAGCAGGGCGTTCTTGACGGCGATGGAGGCCTGGTAAGAAACCGTTTCCACCAGGCTGCGGTGCTCTTCCGTGAAAGCTCGTTCTTTGGCGCCACCGACATAAAGCAGCCCCAGAATTTCTTCTTCGGCGCGCAACGGAGCCACGATCACGGAGCGCTCGTTGTTAATCAGGTTCTGCAATTCGTACTGCTCGGTGTCCTGAATCAGCAGGGTCCGGTTCAGCTCGGTGGCTTTGCCCAGAATGCCCTCATCATTACGTACCGCCAGACTGCGCACGTAATCAGAGTATGGACTGTTGATCAGCTCCGCTTTGAGGACATGGGGGTCGGCGTGGCTGACGCCGAAAAGAATGACGCTCTGGCCGGTGGGGATCATCTGCTTGATGTTCTCGGCCACCACTCGGAAAGTATTGTCGATTTTCAAGGAGGCGCCGATGGCGGCACCGAGCTGCTGCAGACCGTTGAGCTGGTGATTCTTGGCCTCCACGGCCAGGCGGATGTCGCGCTCCGACTGCATTTCCTTTTCTTTATGTTCAAAGAGAAGGGCCGTCTTGATGGAGGGCGCCGCGAAGGCGGCCAACATCTTCAGCTTCTCGAGATGCTCGTCCTTGTGGGTGCGGGCGTTGACCGACCCCAGGTAAATGATGCCGACGTTCTCCTTGCTGACCATCAAGGGCACCACCAACAGGGAGCGCTCGTCTTTGAAGATACGCTGCTCCGAAGTGGTGGGGCTGACTTCGTTATTCATGTAGGGCCGCGGGTCGCGTAACACCTGCAGGATGAAGGGTTCCTGCAGTTGCAGCAGGCCGGACATTCCCAGCACCTCTTGATAGGGAGTATCGGCCAGGGCCGGATCGAGGCCGCCGCCAGGCTTGGACAGGAAGATTACGCAAGATTGATAGGGGATACGCAAGCGTCGGATCATCGACTGCACCAGGGCCGTCGTTTCCGACAGGTTGGTGGAGGCGCCCAGCGAGCGAGCCAGGTCGTAGATGATGTTCAGCTCTTCGTTCTTTTTCTTGACGTCGTCGCTGAGGTTTTCTTTCTCATCGCGAAGCTTCTTCGTTTCGAACTCGGTGCCGCGAATTTTGAGGCTGAGCTCTTCGACGTCTTCCATATCGACTTTGAGGACCGTATACTTAAGTGCGTAGTTAGCGAAAACTACCATGGGAGCCGCAGTAATCGCCGCAATCGCCAGGGGTAGCCAGGGAGCCGAAAAAGTCGTTTGCAAGCCTCCGGCAAAACCCGCCGCCAATACGCCCAGCACGACCTGGAAGGCCATGGCGAAGCGGCTATTGTTCAGCAGAGCGGTCCAGTTCCGTTGATCCGATTCTTCCGCCCCGTCCATCATTTTGTTGACGACAGTGGCGTCTACCAGGGCGTAGACAATGACGCCGGTAATCGCCTCGGCTACGAGCGGAACCGGACCCTTGAGCATCAACTGGTGGACGGCTACCATGGCCGTGCCCACGGTCAGCCAGCGCAGGCTATTGGCACCGATGTAGGCGACCGATTCGGCCAGGCCGCCGCGCAGCAGACGAGGCAGCATTCCCAGCACCAGGGCGCAGGCACCCAGACCCCAGCGGCCGGCGGCGACCAGGGGCGCCGCGAGAGCAGGCTTGATGGGCAGCACGGAATCCGGGGCCAGGGCGGCCATGATGGCCAGGTAGAAAGCCAGATTGAGAAACCCGTAGTGAGAAAGGTCTTCCATCGTCATCAGGTGGACGACCATGCCAAGAACGCCCAGGAGTAGCAGCGGCACCAGCAGGCCGCTCAAATTCAGGCACCACCAAGCCAAGCCGGCGCCCGCACCGGCAATGGCCAGCGCTCCGACCGCCAACAAGACGTTGGGCGTTCTTTCTGAATTACTCACTCTGTACTTGGTTCCACAGGTTTCCTGAGGCTCTTCCCGCGAGCGGGGCCCGCCTCTCATACCAAGTCAGGTTTCCCTCCCGAACAAACAATTCCCTGCCGCTCCTCATGGCTTCGCCCTTTGTAGCCAGTAGATAGCCTCGCTCAGGCTACGAATGGGTACAATTCGCGGATGACTGGCCTGAAAATCCATTCCTTGCAGTTGCCCGGCGTCCTCGATGGGCACGAAGAAGAGGTCTGCCTTGGCCTGGCGGGCACAACTGAATTTCTGGCGCAGGCCGCGCACCGAGGTTAGACTACCCTCCATGTCCAGACCCCCGCTGCCCGAGATGCGCCGCCCCCGGCGCAGGTTCAGGTTCAGCAGGCGTTCGCAGAGGTCAAGCCCCAGCACCAGGTCCGACGAGTTGCCTTCGTAGGAACCGGAGCGGAAGCGAATCTTGGGAAGATTGTCGTCATCTTCGTGGCCCGAGAGCAGCAGACCCAGACCCCGCTCTCCCGAGAGTCCTTGAATCGGCCGGGCTACGGTCTCCACACGGTAGGTTTGACCGTCGGGATGCCGGAATTCTACCGGAATTTTTTCGCCGTGTGGCTGGCTTTGCACAATTTCTCGAACCTGGCGCACCATCCGCAGGGGCACGCCGGCCACGCTGATCACCCGGTCGCCGGGCTCCACTCTTCCTTTCAAAGGACTGTCGGCGGTCAAGTCCAACACGCTTACTATCACCGATGGCTCGATACCGCAGGTATGGTAGACCACTCGGCGCAGAATCTGGTGTTCCGGATCCTCATAGACGCTGGTCTGGCTGCGCGGCCGTTCGGGATCGGAAGCCACCAGGCTCCAGTCGCTTTGCAGCAGGGCCCGTAGCGCCCACCAGGTGGTAGCGGGGCGCTGATATACGGTGGAAATCAAGTATTCTCCGCGATCTTCCGGACGGGAATGGCCTTCGACGTCGACCTGGTCGGCCGTATTGACGGCGGGACCCGGCAACAGAATGGTGTGATTGGGGATCGGTAACCAGGCCACCACTCCCACGCAAAGTCCGAGGAGCAGGCCGCGGACGATCAGCTTGAGCTGCCCGCTTATTCTCCGGCTGCGCCCAGCGAGGCCTGGCCCTTTTTGATGATGGCCAGGATGCGGTTGAGCTCTCCCTCCATGCCGTTGAGCACCTTCATTGCGTATCGCTCCGCGTCTTGACGAGTCTCGCGCGCGTAACGGTCGGCGTCCTCCCGGGTGCGCCGCGCTTCCTGACGCGCTTCCTCAATGACCTTTTGGGCTTCTTCGCGAGCCCGCACATAGACCTCTTCTTTCGAGACCAATCGTTCCATCTCGTCTTCGGCGGCGCGCAGAATTTCGCGACCTTTAGACTGCGCCTCGCGCACCACTCGATCGGCCTTGCTGCTGGATTCGGCCGCGATGCGCTCGGTCTCGCGCGAGATCCAACGAGCCTGCTTCACTTCTTCCGGCAGAGAGTCTCTGGTTTTGTCGAGGATTTTGAGCAGGCGCTCGCGATCGACCACCGACTTCTCCTGGAGGGGCCAGGGCAGGGGCTTGCTTTCGGTAACTTCCCGTTGGAGGCTTTCCAGCACCGCGTAGATGTTCATGAGGCTTCCTTCGAAGTGAGTTTTTGCTGCAACTGAGCAGCCACCTCCGGGGTGACCAGCTGCTCGATCGGTCCCCCCAGGCGCGCGATTTCGCGCACAAAGGAGGAGCTCAGGTGGGAAAATTTTCCGGCTGAGGCTAAAAATAACGTTTCACACCGGCGATTCATTTCGCGGTTGAGGCGGGCCATTTGCAATTCGATGGGCGCGTCGGAGCTGTCGCGCAGGCCGCGAATCACCGCCTGGAACTCGTTCCGGGCCACGAAATCGACCAGCAGTCCGGAAAAATGGTCCACCGATACATTGCCGAGGTGAGCCAGTTGCTGGCCCAGGATGTGGCGGCGTTCTTCCAGAGTAAACAGAGTCTTCTTGGCGGGATTGTGAATGACGGCCACCGTCAAATGGGTGCACAAAGGCGCTGCCCGCTCGATGATATCGAGATGGCCCAGCGTGACAGGATCAAAGCTACCAGGGTAACATGCACGCATAGCTTGAATTGTACTCAAAAACAAATTGAGATTTTTGTCAAGGCAGCCAGACCGGGTCGGGGCCGGGATTTTGGATTTCCACAACCCCCTGCAGGCACACGCCCGCCCCGAAGTGGACATCCCCTTCCACCGTCAGCGAGCGGCATTCCAGCAGGCTGGGCAGACTGGCAAAGCGCCGCGCAAAGTCCGCGTAGGTCGAATAAAATTTTGGGTCGAGACGGATGTTGGGGAGCGGCCCTGGAGTGACGGCCTGTAGCTGGCTCTTTTCGTCCAACCGGTAGAGGTCGCTGCGCAACAAGAGCAGATCGCTGGAGGTTTTGACGGGCAGGAAGCGCCGCCGCGTGACTTCGATGGCCTGGGTTCGCGGGAAGGTGGAAATGGCCGCGCCCATGGCCGATTCCAATTGGTAGACCGGGGTGGAGCCGGGATCGGTGGGGTCGACCGTTTTGCGGTTGACGATCAGCGGCAGGTTGGGCACAGGCTGCTCGCGCAGGGCTTCCAGGCGCAGCCACAGGTTGTTGGTATTGAAATAGCGGTGAACTCCGATATTTTCGAAGGCGGGTAGATCCTGGGGAGCGCATTGCGAACGCTCGCGCAAAGTGAGTTGTCCCGAAGCCAGCCGCGCCAGATGCCCGCCTTTTTTGTCCTGTTCGGTGCGGATGGTCACCTCCATGGCGAAGTCCAGGCCGCTCTGGCTGAACCAGTCTAACAGGGTGGTGTCGAGGGTGGCCCCCAGATTGTCGATGTTGGACACGAAGGCATAGCGAAATCCGGCCGCCAGCAAATGATCCAGCATGCCTTCCCCGCGCAGGGCGGCGTAGATCTCGCCGTGACCGGGCGGGCACCATTCCAATTCCGGGTGGGCTGGAAATTCCACCGGTTGCAGATTGTCCTGGCGCAATTTGGGCACCTTCGATTGCAGAAAATCCAGGGGCAGGGCGCCGTTGCTGAATCCGGCCAGTTTTTCCAGACTCGGGCCGCGGGTATGAAAGCTGTTCATGAGGAGCAACGGTAGCCGGCTGCCACTGCTCGCCCTCCAAGCTTCCACCTGACTCCGGGCCAAGTCGAGAAAACTTCGTCCCTGGCGCACTTCCAGCAGCCCCTTGGGTGTCTCCAGACCCATGCTGGTGCCCAAACCACCGTTGAGTTTGATCACCACCGTCTGGCCGAGGGCGGCGTCCGCCTCCGCGCCGGCTAAGTCGACCAGGCGCGGCAGGTCTTCCAGCGGCCTCAGAACTTCCTCGGCCAGGGTTCCTCCGGCACCCGCTTCCAGACGGGCGAAGTCCGCGGCGAAGCGGTCGATCTGCCACTCTGGCAGACCGGCTGCGCGCATCTTGTCTCGGCATGGATGAAAGCTCACGGAGCCCAGGGATACCACACGCCGCCCAAGGGTTCCTACGAGACCTTCAGAGGCTGGATTCTGGTTGTGTTAAATTGAAGGATTTTCTATTTTGTAGCCGAACCTCGCCGCGAGGATTGATGAATGTCCAGAAAAGTTCTTAACGAACGCTATCAGCTGGAACTCAAGTTGGGTGAAGGCGGCATGGGCTCGGTATACCGAGCTCTCGATCTGGCTACCAACCGAGACGTAGCCGTAAAAATTTTGCGCCGTGACCTGGCCGAGTCCAAGCACGCCCGGCGTCGTTTTGCCCGTGAGGCGCGGGCGGCGGGAATGCTCAATCACCCCGGTATCGTGCGTACCATGGATTTTGTGGATGAGGCCCGGCCTTATCTGGTGATGGAGCTGATCAATGGAGTCTCGTTGCGCCGTTACATACGCCGTGAGCGGCCGGATTCGTTCCGCTTGCTGGAAATCTGTGACGAGCTCTGCGAATCGTTAGCCCATGCCCACGACCGCGGGGTGGTGCATCGCGATCTGAAGCCGGATAATATCGTGGTCACTCCCGAAGGTCGCGTCAAGATTCTCGATTTCGGTCTGGCCCGGGTGCGCATTCCTGAAATTTCCCACCTGACGCGTTCCGGCTCGGCTCTGGGAACGTGCTCTTACATGGCCCCGGAGCAGGCGGCCGGCAAGCCGGCCGACGAACGCAGCGATTTGTATGCCATCGGCGTGATTCTCTATGAAGCTTTGACGGGCAGCATTCCTTTCACGGCCGACGAGCCGGCCTCCATTCTCTACATGCACGTGCACGAGGCGCCCAAACCGCCCCGTTCGCTGAATCCCGACATCCCTGTCGAGATGGAGCGCCTGGTGCTGCAGTTGATGGAGAAGAAGCCGGCTCAACGGCCCGCCAACGCGCGGGTTCTCAAGAGCCTGGTGGTTCAGGTGAGACGCTCCCTCAAAGGCGAAGAGACGGCCATTATGGATGCCGTTTCCAAGCTGGCCAGTGTCAATGAACTGCCGGCGGCCACCGCGGTTCCGATGCTGCTGCAGATGCCTTCCATGGCTTCCAACTCCGAACCGGCCGAGGGCGACGCCGTCAGCGTGCTGGCCGCGGACATCCCGAACTTCACGCTCTTTACCCGTGATCGCAACCCGTTGGAAACGACCGAGCTGGAATCCGTGCTCATCGATGAACTCGAGCACTGCGTGCGCGACCACGCGGGTAAGCTGCTGGACCGGTATGGCACCCGCATCGTGGCCGCCTTTTGCGGTCACGATCACGGCAGCCGGGCGGTGCAGTCGGCCCAGACCATGCGTTCCCGGGTGCAGGCCGTGCTCAGCCGTTACAGCTTGATCACCTCGCCTACCGTTTCGGCCGGCGTGTTCGGCGGCGAATTGCCCAAGCGGGCGGCCGGAGACAGTTGGGAAGAGATGGCCAAGCAGGAGCTGATGCACGGAGCCGCCCGTCTGGAGCGTCTGTCGCGCAAGCTCCCCGACGATACGCTGGTCAGTGAAACCTCTTTGGGCACGAATTCGCACCTCACCACTGAGCCCTTGCGCTCGCTGTTCGTGCGCGGGCGTCGCGAACCGATTCAGGTTTATCGCGTCCTCACCGCTGGCTGATTGACATTCCCCAGCCGCGGAGAGTAACCTGGTAAGTACTGTGCATCACATCACGTTGCTTTGCTTTGGGGGATTTCTGATCGCGGTCGGCCTGGCCCTGGGTATCCGCGAGATTCGCAACCCGATTCGTCTGGCGGGCCTGGTGCGGCGCACGCGGCGCCGCCTGGTGGGAGCCACTCTCCTGTGCGTGCTGGGTGCGCTGATTTCGCACGGGCCTTTGCCTCAGGCCCCGGTAGCTAAAGAGGTGCTCATGCAGAGCGCCACCTACTGGGCAGGCGTCCTGGGGTTGACGCTGGGGCTGGTGGCTCTGGCCTTCTGGGACACCGTCGACGGCGTGCGTGCCCTCAACAACCACCTAGAACTGGCCGAGAACGCCGAAATCCGGCAGATCCGCCAACAACTCAAGCGTAAGTAGCCCTTGACCCAGATCAAGGTCTGCGGGCTGACTCGTCCTGGCGATGTGGACTTGTGTTTGGAGTTGGGGGTCGAGCGCCTTGGCTTCGTATTCGCTCCTTCTCCCCGGCAGATCACTCTGGCCCAACTGGATGATCTGCTCGAGCGCGGTCCTTTCTTCTGGTCGGCGGTGCTGGTCGATCCCGGTGCGCAACTGGTGGAGGAGCTATTGGCACGAGGGTGCCCCTGTCTGCAGTTCCACGGGGGCGAGAGTGCCGAGATGCTCTCGGCCTACCGAGGCCGGGCCTGTCTCGTCAAAGCCTTGCGGGTGGCTCATCCCGATCACCTGAAAGTAGACCTGCCGGCCGACGAGTATCTGCTGGACGGTGCCCGTCCTGGCCACGGCCAACCCTTCGATTGGTCCTGGGTGCGGGAAAGAAGACCGGCCAGGCCGTTCTTCCTGGCCGGCGGATTGACCCCGGATAACGTGGCCGAAGCCATCGCTCGCGTGGCGCCACTGGGAGTGGACGTCTCTTCCGGTGTAGAAGAAGCGCCCGGGCTCAAATGCCAATCCCGTCTACGTGCCTTCGTCAAGCGGGTACGTGGTTGTTGAGTACGTTACCATCCTCTCATGGCACGCGATTTGCATTTGTCGATTCGGATTTCGTCTGAAGAGAAGGCGGAACTTCAGCGTCAGGCTGATCAGGAGCAGATCAGCCTGGGTCAACTGGCAAGAGTGAATTTGCCTTCTCCACCCAACCACTGCTACGACAGCGCTCTGGCGAGATTTTTCTCGGTCCGGAAACTGGACTACTCGCGACGCAGACGCTGATTCAACAAGTCCTCGCCGCAGCGCTCGGCCACCCATTGGCGGGCCTGCCGAGCCAGTTCGACCGCGTCAGCCAGTTCTTTGCCGGGTGCGTACATGGGCGGGCCAAATTCCACTTCCAGTTGCATGGGTTGGGGGACCAGCGTGGGCCAGGGCATGGCCTGGCGGGTTCCCACCAGTACCATGGGCTGCACGCACAGGCCGTTTTCGGCGGCCACCTGAAACACGCCCAGGTTGAATTCGCGCAGTCCGGGGGTGGTTTCCAGGCCCCCCTCGGGAAAGGCGACCAGCGTGTGGCCGGCCTGCACCCGCTCCACCACCTCGCGGGCCAGACGCGGCGCGCCGCCAGCTTCGCCCCGGCTGATTTTCAGGTGGCCCATGTTGCGCAGTGCCTTGGATAAAATAGGATGGTTGTATATCCAGGGGGCCACCAGGAAGAGCAATGGCTTGGGACTGGAGGCCAGCACCACCACGGGGTCGAGCAAACTGGCGTGGTTGGCCACCAGCACGCAGGGTTGGTGGCTGAGGCGGCCCTTGACGACCAGGCGCACGCCCAGCATTTTTAAGGCCAGGCGGGCGGCTTTACCCAGCCAGCGGCGCCCCAGAGCGCCATTCAGGCGGGCCAGGATTAAAGCGGGCGGGCCCATCACCCCGAACAGAGCGAGGGCGGCGCGCAGTCCGCGCAGGGAGCGCCCCAGCGGAACCTGACGCAGCAAACGCGCGGCCTGCAGCCAGCGCGGCGGTTTGTAGCCCAATTTCCCCTGCTGAAAGAGCTTGCGGCACTCGGAGCGCCGGATCTTGCCGCTGGGAGTTTTAGGAATAGAGCCGGGCACCAGGGCTTTGACTTCGTCGGGGCCCACCCCGCAGGCCTGGGTTACGGCCCGCGTCACCTGGTCGCGCAGGGTGGCGCTGGGAGTACGGGTTTCGTAGACCACCACCAGCCGTTCGCCCTCAGGCCCGGGCACGGAAAATGCGGCCACGCAGCCGCGGCGCACACCCTCCACCTCGGTGGCGGCCGCTTCGATGTCCTGGGGGTAGAGATTGCGGCCGGCCTTGATGATCAGATCCTTGGCCCGGCCGGTGATGTAGAGTTCCCCGTCGGCCAGGTAGGCCAGGTCGCCGGTATTCACCCAGCCGTCCTCGGACTTGATCTCACGGGTGGCCTCGGGGTTTCGATAATATTCGCGCAGCGAGGAACCGCTGCGGAAAAAGAGCTGGCCCTGGCGGCGTTCACCCAGCTCGCGCCCGTGCTCGTCGCGGATGGAAAGCTCGGTTCCCCGCAACGGGTAGCCGCAGGCCACCCAGGGATGACCGTCCGGCGTGGGCACGGCCATGCCTTCACGCTGGAGTTTTTCTTCGTCCACCCGGTCGAGCTTGGGGCCGCGCTGCAGGGGCGAAAAGGCCACCGCCAGCGAGGCTTCGGCCAGCCCATAGCACGGGAAATGCGTTCCCTCCCGGTAGCCCATGGGCCCGAAGCGTTTGGTGAAACGATCGAGGGTGTCCGGGAGAATGGCTTCGGCTCCGTTGAGGGCCACGCGCCAGCGGGACAGGTCGATACCCTCCAGCTCCTGGTCGGGAATGCGCCGCGCGCAGATCTCGTAGGCGAAGTTGGGCGCCGGCGAAATGGTGCCGCCGTAGTGGGACATGGCGCGGATCCAGCGGGAGGGACGGGCCAGAAAATCCTGTGGGCCCATCAGCACCAGGGGAATGCCGTGGTACATGCTGCCCAACATGGATCCGATCAGACCCATGTCGTGATAGAGCGGCAGCCAGCTGATGCACACGTCGTCCTGGTTGACCTCCAGGGCGTGGCCATAGGCGCGCAGGTTGTGCAGCAGGTTGGCGTGGCTCAGAGCCACGCCTTTGGGCGAGCCGGTACTGCCCGAAGTGTATTGAATCAGGGCCAGCTGCTCGCCGTCCACGCCTGTGGGCTCAATGGGGTCACCATTGGCCAGCGATTCGGCCGAGACCACTTTCTCCAGGGTTCTGGCCTGCATCTGCAGCATCTGGGTGACCGACCAGGCGCGGTCAAAAGAGATCAGCACCTTGGATTTGGCGTTGTCGAGAATAGCCACCTGGCGCTTCAAGTAATCCTCGGCTTGGTCGGCCCGGAACGGTGGATAGAGAGGCACGGGCACCGCCCCCAGCCAGAGGATGGCCAGAAAGCCGGCCACAAATGGCAGTCCGGTGGGCAGCATGAGAGCCACCGTGTCGTTGCGTTGCACTCCCAGAGCCGCCAGCGAGCCGGCCATCTGAGCCGCTTCCTGCCACATCTCTGCGGGCGAGAGCGAGCGGCTCAGCTGGCCTTCGTCTTCGAAGTAGAAAAGGATTCGATCACGCTGCTGTTGGCGTTGATAGTCGAGAGCTTCGATCAAGGTTTGCGCTTCGACCGGAAAGGGGGGCAGCGGCGCCCCCAGCGACAGGCGTTCGCCGCCGCTGCTCCGGCCCTCCTGGTGGGGAGCCTGCACGGCCGCCACCAGATCACGCACGCGCGGAGCGGCGAAGAGGGGTTGGCTGGGCAAACTGTGCCCCAGCTCTTTTTCCAGGCGGCGGATCAACTCGGCTCGCTCCAGGCTACCGATGCCCAGGTCCCACTCCAGGTGGGAGGAGGCATTTACGACCTTGGTTTGCTGCGGGTTGAGCTGGTGGCAGAGCTCTTCCACTACGCGCAGGACTTTGGCTTCGGACTGTTCAGACACGTTGGTGTCCCCCTTATCCCAGGTCTACTAGTGGCCTTTGCGCGGGGCGCTAACTCCCCTTCTCAGGCCGAAAGGCTGTGCAGCAGTTGCTCGCCTTCCGAGGTCAGGCGGTAGCCGCGGGCGGTGCCGTTGGCTCCTAGAATCGGTGTCACACAATGTTTCCGGGCCAGCGCGCGCAAGTGCCCCAGGGAAGCCTGCGGGCTGGCCCAACCGAAGTGATGGGCGATTTCTCGATAACTGGGCGGACAATGGTAGAGCCGGGTGTAATCATTTAGAAATTGGAGAACTTTTAGTTGACGGCTGCTGACTTTACGCATGATGGGTTCCTCATTTCTTTTGCATGAGGTCATCTTGCTCCCAGGATTACTCCCAAATTACTACCAAATCGGGATTTTATTGCCGTTCCATGAGCAATTCGCGCACCTTTTCAGGCGGCCGCGCCACCACGGCCCGGTCGCCCAGAATGACAATGGGGCGCTCGATGAGAATCGGATGTTGCACCAGGGCGTCCAGGATTCTCTCGACGGAGGCTTGAGCCAGGTCGAGATCTCTGTAGAGAGCTTCGCCCTGGCGGAGCATGTCTCGGCCCAGACGTTGCCAGAGCCACTCCAGTTCCCCCCGATCGGGCCTCTCCTCGAGGTAGCGGACTTGCTCGACAGCCAGGCCCCGCTCCTCCAGGATCTGCAGGCAACCGCGACTTTTGGAACAGCGCGGATTGTGATAGATACGTGGCTTAGACACTGAGTCTGTTCAACACAGGGTGGTTCAGCTCGGCCTGGGGCACCAATTCCCCGTCCGGCTTGGTGCGACACTTGAGACCGCCCTGCAGGCTGAGGGTGGAAGCGGTCTGGGCCGGGTCCAGGAAGTGCAGGCGGGTCAGGCCCAGGTCGGCGTGCAGCAGCTTCTCGGCCACGAAGGCTTCTTCTTCGGGTTTACCGCCCATGAAGATGGAAAAACGCTCGCCGGCCTCGTTGACGCCGTGGCGCGCGTTAAAGAAGTTGGAGGTATCGGTGGCCGGGGAGTCGGGATCGACGAAGACGCCGGGCAGGTGGTGCACCTTCATGCCGGCGGCTTCCAGGTCGCGAGTGGTCAGGGCTTCATATTTGGCTCGCTTGTCCGCTTCCTCGCGCAGATTTTTAGAACGCTCGGCAAACTCCGCGCGCAGCTCCTCGGCGTGGTTGGCGGGATCCTGCAGGTCCTTTTGTAACTGGGCGTCCAGCCACTGAATCTGCTGCTCGGCGGCGGCGCGGGCATCATTGATGGCGATCTCACCCGGGGCCACGGGCATCATGCGCATGTCCAGGTGGAATTCGCCGGGCTGCTCGACAGCGAAAACCGAACTGGCGGGTAGCCCCAGGTCATTGGCGACCGCTTCCTTGACCCGCCGGTCACTTTTGGTTTTGAGCAGCTTCTTGGTGACAGCCAGGCTGTCCTGACCGACCAGGGCATAGGCTTCCCCGTCTTTGCGGGTGCCCGTCAGGGTATTGCCGCCTTCCAGGTAGGCCAGCCCCTGAATGGCTTGGCCGCCCAGCGCGGCGGCCTGGCCCAGGGCGGTGGGCTGCAATTGGCAGGCGTGCACCTGACCCAATTGTCCGAAATTGCTCGGCACTTCCTTGGGAAAGCGCTGCTTGCGGGCGTCGTCGATGGCTCCCCGAATCCAGTCGCCTTCGAACATGGCCGGAGTCACCCAGCCCTTCTGCAACAGCGGCTCGCCATAGTCTTCCACCCACACTTCACCCTCGGGCAAAGACATAAACGAGATGTTTTTGACCCGTTTCTTGTCCAGCTCGGCCTCGATGTCTTCGATCTGCCCGGCATGGCCGGCCAGGACCACCTGGAAGCCCTCGACCTGACCGATTTGGGCCAGTTGCTGGGCGTAGACGCCGCTGACTTCGCTGAGGCTGTCAGTGAACATGGTGACGGTGGTGGGATTGAGCGAGTTGTCCTTGGGAGTAGCGCGCAGGCCGGTCGGGGAACGGTCTTGGAGCCGCTGCTCGCGCTCCTCGGTGGACCTGGCGATTACCTTTTCCAGTCGCTTCTGAGTGATCTTGTAGTTCTGGCTGGGATAGGCGCGGGCTTTGAGATTCTCGAAAAGGTCCCGGAAGTCCACGGCGGCCACCTGGTTGTCGCCGGTCAGCATGTAAGTGCGCAGAGGATACTGGCTGGATGGGCTGAGGGCGTGCTGAGGGTCGTTGGCCAGATGGCCGCGCACGCTGCCGGCCTGGCCGGGTAGCTGGAAAACCATGCTGTCCCGCGGTTCGGACACCGCCTTTTCGAGCCCACGGGCGCGGGGCTGAGGGTTCAGGGATGGGGGTCGTTTGGAGCCGCCGATAATCACGGACTCAAACTATTCTGAAAAGGTTACAGAAAAATGACCATGTTATTGCCTTACCGTCAGACAGGCAGGTCCAGAAGGGGGCCGAATGGGGCGAAGTGCGCCAAGAGGTGGGAAATTTCCTGAGCGGGCCCAGTCCCGAGACCTACCAGGTTTTGCGCCAGCTCGTGCTGACCAGTCCAAACTACCGGCCCGACCTGGATACGGTCGACCAGCTTTGGCGGGCTCTGGATGCCGGGCAGTTGGAAGAGGCCGAGAAAATCTCCACCCGCCTGGTGCCTACCTTCTTACTGAACCCACGCGCCCATCTAGGATTGGCTTATCTGCATGGCCAGAAAGGCGACGAGCGCGGGGAGCAGTTCGAGTTCTACTTCTGCCAGCAGGTGCGCAAGTTTTTGCTGGACAGCGGCGACGGCTCGCGTCGGCGGCCCTACCAGGTAACCAGCGTGGATGAAGTCCACTACGTGGCCGGAGCGCTCGAGGCCAGGGTCAAGCAGGTCACCTGCGAATGGCTGGGCGGGCGTCTCCACGACGTGTTGCTGACCGACAAGGGCGAACTTTACTTTGCCACCGGCCCGGCCCTGGCGGCCTACCCATGACCCCCGGTTATCTGCTGGCCTTCCGCCTTCTGCCCCGCCTTTTGCATTCGGATCCGGCGCGCACGCGGCAGGCCTTGCTGCAAGAAGAGCTTCTGCGCAAATTGTGGGTGCACGCCGGATTGCACCTGGGCGTGCGCGAACTTCCTCCACCGCCTCGTCTGGAGACGTTTGGTGAGGTGCTCTTGATTACCATGCCTGTACCTACGGAACCGCCCGAGGCCTATTTTCTGGCCGTAATTGGGGATGAGCCTCAGGTGTATACCTTGGAAATGGGCAAAGACATGCTGGACGATCTGCCTTGCACCTACTTCTGCGGTGTGACCCGGGACGGGCACCACAACTACGGCAAGGGCTGCCTTCCTGAGCCGGGCGCCTTTCTGGCCAGGCTAGCCGGCATTCGCTAAAAAGTAAAGGAGAAAGGAAATCGGAAGCGCTGAATGCCAAAAAAAGAAGGAAGCACTTCCCAGGCCTTTCTCAAGGATCAGTTTAACACAGATCGGAGAGAATTTTCTCCATGCGGTCGGCGGAATAAGTCTGACCGCTGAGGCCGAAGGTGATCTCGGCCTCCTCGGGACGGTGCACCCGTACCGCACCGCGCGCCTGCTGATGCAGAACGGCCAGGTCATAGAGATTGGGTAGCATCTGGCCGAGTAGAACCATTTGTTGGCAGAGGATGGAGACATCGTGGACGGCTGCTTCGGCGGTATTGTGCTGGCTACGCCCGGTAACGTAAAGGTCGATGAAGAGGATCTCGGATTCTTGAAGGTCGACCAGAATGGGCAGGCAATATCCGGAGGTGCCGGTCAGATCGAATTTGTTCTGCACCGTTTTGAGGTCGAAGCTTTCGTAGCGGGCGTCCACCTTATCACGGATCATCCAGCCGCTGTGGCAGTCCATCAAAGCAAAGTAATCGCCGCAGAAGCGGTTGATCTGGGGAGCCAGGTAACGGCAATCGGGAAGCTTACGCACCACCGACAGTTCCACGTCGATGAACTCGGCCGCGCCCAGCGGAGCATCCTGCAAATCGCCGGAATGCACGATGCCTTCCGAAGCCAGTCGTGTGTAACTGACGTTGCCCGTGCTGTGCATCTTTTCGTCGAACTTGAGCAGCGAGAGATCGAGGTCGGTTCGGTGCTGGCGCTGTTTCCAATAGACGAAGAGACGCAGGACCTTGCCGGTGTCCAGCGGCAGGCGCGTGCCTCGGCCCAACACCAACATTCCCTCCGAGGCCTTGCGCAGTTGGAAGGGCACCGTGTATTTGCTCAGGGCTGCATCGATCCAGCAGGTTTTGCCCGACCAGGAAGGCCGGGCCGCCACCTGAGCGCGCGCTTGGCCGGCCAGCAGGTCGGCCACCCGCTCCAGCACGCCGCCGTGCAGGATGTAGGGGCGCCGAACCACGCGCAGCTTGCCTTTCTTGTTGAGGATGGTGCGGTAGTCGGAACGCCACTGATTGCGAAAGTAGCTTTCCAACTGGAGGAGAATCTTGAGCGGCACCTGCCCGGCCACCCGAGAGAACTGGCTGAAAATCGCCTCTTCCCGGCCGGGATTGGCTTTGAGCAATTGCTGCAAGCGGCGAGCCAGCAGGGTGGGGCGCTCGGCCAGCTTTTCCAACACCTGCATGGAGGCGCCGGATTGAAAAGCCATTTCGATATGGGAATTGAAGCTGCGGATGGTGCCGTTACGCAGTATCTGGAAAGCGGCCGCCGCCCTGGGGAAGTCTCGGGCCTCGGCCCCCGGGTGCAGGCCGCGCCCGACCGCCAGCCACAGGCCCCGGTAGCGGCGCAGATCTTCTTCCAGGTTGGCGGCTCGTTCCAAGCCGGCTAACACCACTCGTCGCTGGGCCCGCTTCAACTTGGGATAGCTGGTCTTTTCGGCCAACGAGATGTCGCCCCCGGTCAGGGCCGCGAACAGGCGCAGAAAATCGGTGGGGGTGTCGCACAGGCGGGCCACCATCACGTAGTCCGCTCGCTCCCAGTAATATTTGCTGAGATAGGTCCTGGTCTCGCGAAAGACCACCTGGGCCGGGTCGACTTGCTCGGCGGAAAAGTGCCCGAGCAGCCACTCCAGGTCGGGGCGCAGCATCTCCTGGATCGAGGACTTGGCGTAAAGATTGCCACGCAGGTAGTCCAGAGCGCGCTCTTCGAGCTCGGCGAAGTCGGCCAGGCGCAGGCTGACCCACTCCACATGGGTGTCCTGCTTTCGCCCGGCCTGCTGTTCCTTGGCGGCCGCCCGGAGCTTGGGGTCCTGCATCTGAGCGATCGGGTCGGCGCCAAACTCCTTCAGGTCAAACAACCAGTCGGGCACCACCAGACCGTTCTCCAGCCGAGTTCCCTGGGGATAGGTGAGGCAGTCGCGCACCAGAAAGCCAATCAAGCGGTCGATGAAGTAAGCCCGATCTTCCGGCACCTTGTCGGGAAAGCCGGAGAAAAGCGGCGTGTAGTCCACTTTCCCGCCGCGCATCTCCTTCAGCACCTCCACCGTTTGCGCAAAGTCGTAAAGGACGGAATCATTGTAAGCCTCGGGATTTTCCACCCGATAACCCATACCGGCCAGTTGGGCCAGGAAAGTCAGCTTGCTTTGCAGATCCACTCCTGAGGGAGCGGTAGAGAGCAGGCGAAGACGGCGCAGAGCGATAGCGGAGAGCACCTCCACTGGTTCGAACCGGATCGGAAAGCTACCTTTTGAGAAGTTTTTGGAGTCGCCGCAACGGGTGTTGGGAGTGAAACTCCATCCAATGAGATGACGGGGTAGGCGGTTATCCGTTGAGCAGGGCAATCCAGGACTGGATGGGGAGCTTGTGGCCCTCGATGCGCATAGCGGAGGCTCCACTTGAAAAGTCGGACCCCGGCGCACGTGCGGGAAACTCCCCTGAGAAGGACCGCCCACGAGAAAAGCCTGGATGCGCCAGGTGAGCCCTCGAAAGTCCGTGAGCGGGGCGAAGCGGTCGTAGACCTGAAAGAGGGCCAACGCCTTTCGGGGGGCTGCGGAAATCGCGGAGCCACATATTCTTCCGATTATAGGACCTGGCCGGACTTGCGGCCAAGCCTTCGAGCATGCATTTCGAACTTGTCGATCCGTTGGATCATCGTGAATTGTTGGAGGCTTGTCTGGAGGTGGCTCGGGAGCGGATGGGGGTGTGCCGGTCGAGCCGCGTGCTCAAGACCTTGAAGCTGCACAAGAAGCGTCTGCTGGTGGCGGCTCGGGATGTCCGGGGTGTGGCCGGCTTCAAATTAGGTTTCTGCGAACGGCCCGGGGTCTTTAATAGCTGGTTGGGAGCGGTGGCGGCCGCCCGGGAGGGTAACGGCATCGGCCGTCGCTTGATGGAACTGCAGCATGAGCATCTGGCCGCGCTGGGCTATCGCCTGGTGCGCACGGGCACGCGCAATCAGTTCAGACGCATGCTGATCTTGAATTTGCTCAGCGGCTTTGAGTTGGTGGGGGTGCGCCACAAAAAGAACGGCCCCCATTTGCAGTTGGAAAAACGCCTTACTCCGGGCGCGAAGTCACCAGAAAATAACCTGGTTCGGTCCTGACTCCGTCGCTCACGACGGCGCCCAGCACTTTCTGGAGCGCCGCCTGGCTCGGCGGGGTGGTCCACAGCTTGGTCAAGCTCAGGTGTAGAGCCGAGGCTTTCCCGCCTGGCCAGACGCCAGCCAGGTCGTTCATACTCAGGGGTTGGCCGACACTGGAACAGCCCAAGAAAAGCAGGCGCGCGCCCGGGTCCAGGGTGGCTTCTCCGCCCTCGTCGTAGGCCATGATGTTGCTGCCGTGCTGACCCTGGCGCGGCGCCAGGAAGATCGGGTGGGGGTTGTGCACGCGGTAATATTTGACGCGCCGGTAGCGGTCGAAGCATTGGATGATCACCAGGCGGGTCAGGGGCAGGCGCTGCTGAGCCAGGCGCCCGGCTACCCGCGGATTTTCATTGTCGCCATGTTGTGGGCGGTCGAGGACTTCCAACACCGCGCTCCGCAATAAGTCGCTGTGCTCAGGAGTCCAGGGCAACCCGTCATTGCTGGCCCAGACCAGCACCTGACGCTCATCATGCAAGGGCAGCAATTCGAGAAAATCGTCGGGGCCGCTCCAGCAGGCCAGTTCGAAGGTGACTGTGCCCAGGGACTGCAGCGGGAAAGCGGCGGCCGGCGACCTGACCTGGTTGGGGCGAGTCTGCACAGCCACCACGTGCAGCGAATTGCTCGGGTCCTGCTCGTAGGCGGCCGGCGAGCGTTTCTCCCAGAAGGCGTTTTTGGCCAGCGTGACCAGACGCAGGGGGTCCTCGCCCAGCAATTCACGCAGCTCCTGCACCAGTACCGACGTGCCGCTGGCATAGGGACCATCGCCACGGCCCGCGTAACCGGCCGAGACGATCACCACGGCGTCCATGGCGGCCAGTTCACAGGACCGGCCGTTGGAGAAGTTGTCGCGCTCCTCGGCCAGCATCTTGCGTTCCAAAGGTCCCTGGTAGCCGGCCAGATCGGTCACGCTGGCCTGTTCGTTAGAAAGCCAGTAGATGGTCTCGCGGCAGCCGGCTGAATAAACGGTTGCCCGTGAGCGCTCTTCGTCAAACAGACAGATGGCGCACTCCAGTTTGTGGCTGAAGCCCTGCGGCTGCTCGCAGAGCCATTCCAAGGCCTGGTGCGCGGCCAGGCCCGGGTCGCGATAGGCTCGTAAACTCTCCAGCACGGGCTGCAGCGGCAAGCTTCCCGCCTGACTGCGCCCATCGCCGTCGCAGCGGCGCAAATAGATCAGCGCGCTGTGTTTCGGGCCGAGCGGCTCGAAATGCAGCAAATCCAGTTCGTGTTCGCAGACGCGCTGATGCAGCCAGGACATTTCGAATCGACCCGTGCGATTCTGACTGAGTCGCGAAGAGAATTCGTTGCGCTGAGGCTGGCTCTCGCTGATGAACTCCGGTTCGGCCTGCAGTTGAGCGTCGCAATAGGCGCACTGCACCCGGCGGGAGCCGGGCGGATCCAGGCGAGCGCCGCAGCAGGGACAGTAAAAAGCGCGCAGAGCTATCACCCGCAGGCCTTCTCCCGCCAGCTGCGAATCCCGCCCACATGACGAATAAGCTTCAAGAATTGTATGAAACGCACATCCTGATGGGCATGCGCAAACAGCGTCACCTGGCCGAAGTCATCGGCCAGCATACCTGGCACTACGATAAGGCCGCGGGCACCATGGCCTTCTCGCCGGGGCCCACCTATCAGGTGCAGGTTTTGGGCACCGAGGCGGCCGATTCCAACACCTGGCTGTGGGCCTGGGCCAATACCGCCTCGCAGATCCCGCCGGAGCAACTGCAGGCGGCCGAGCAGTTGCGAACTCTAGGCCAGGAACTGGGCATCGAGGAGTTCACCACTCCCGAATTGCCCCGAGAGAAATTACCCGCCCACACGTTGGGCCCGGTGGCCCTCGGGCTGCTGGGACTGCCCGGTTACTATCGGGGCGCCATGGAGAAAACCAATTTGCTGGTGGCTATCGCCGATCCCAAGTTTGCCGCTCCCATTGCGTTGAAGGGCACCGAACTTCTGGCTACTCTGGGCGACGCCGTCTCCGGTTGTGAGATCCCCAACCACCGCTTCGCGGTGGAGAAGTTCGTCGAGCAGCTAGGTTGGAACCGGCATTGGCAAGGAGACGTGCTTGAAGTGGTAGCTAGCGACGGGGTCCGGGTGATCTGTCAGTTTGACCATCTCCACCGGTTGGCCAAGTTGTCCTCGCGAATCCCGGCCTCTACCTAAAAGTTGAGCTGATCTCCCCAGGCCAGGGGGTCGGCCGGCCCGGCGGCCGTGCCGAGCTGAGGCTTCAGGCGCAAATTACGGTGCAGACCGGGCATTTCTTCTAGCTGGCGCTTCAGGTCGGCCCCATAAGCGGCCAGGTGACTGGGTGGGCAGCCCGACAGGATCAGGAAGCGCTGCTCGGAAAGCCGCCCAATTTCATCTTGCGGACGCAGCCCCTGGCGGCAACAGTCGATGGTTTCTTTCAAAAGCAGGGCGGCAGCCTCGCTTCCGAAAGCCTGGCGGACTTCAGGCAGGCCATCCAGTTCCAGCAGGAGCGCGGAAGGAAAGTCATGGGCCTGCAAGAGTTGTTGAAGCCCCGGCCGGTTGTAACAGTGGGCCTCCAGATCCAAATAGTGCTGGCCTTGCAGCAAGCTGGCCGGGCGCTGTAGTTCGTCCTCCACGTCGGCGGCCAGCCGGGTCAATGCCTCCAGGTCCGCTTCGGAAAGATGATGGGTTTCGGTGTCGGCTACGCAAAAGGAGCCGATGGTGTGGCCCTCGGAGTTACGGATAGGAATGCCGGCGTAAAAGCGGATTCCCGGCTCGGCTTTCACAAAGGGATTGTTGGAAAAACGTTCGTCGTCGCGCGCATCTTCCACCACGCAGTGCTGCTTGGAAAGAATAGTATGGGCGCAGAAGGCGATGGCTCTGGGCGTTTCCGTCACCACCAGGCCCTGCACGGACTTGAACCACTGGCGCTCTTTATCAACCAGGGTGAGCATACTAAAACGGGCTCCCACCATTTCACGAGCCTGCTGGGTCAGCCGATCATAACGCGATTCCGGAGCCGTATCCAGCAGGTTCATGCGGCGCAGGCTGCTCAGTCGCTCGCTTTCGTTGGCCGGCAGAGGAGCTGGTTCACTCACAAGTTCAAAGCTTTCTCAGAAACCTGGGCTTCCCTTTCGCGCACAGGTTTGTGTGTGGGTGGGAGGGGTAAAAAGCGCCGATGAAAGCGTCCCACCTGGCTCTTGCCATGTTGCTGGCCGCCGGTCCCAGAATGGCCCTGGCGGACCGGGTCGTTCCCGATGAACCGGCTCCCACTCCGCCCCCCGCCAGCGAAGCGGCCGGCGATAACCCGCTGCTCGAGATGGACATCGAGCAGTTGATGCACATGGAACTCATCCAAACCACCGTTCCAGGCGCCCATTGGCACTGGGAAGATGATTGGATGGTCGGTTATCAGTTTATGCGGGTGCAGAATGAGGGCTATAACGTCGGCACTCAGAGGGTCTCTGATCAGAATGTGCTGCGCGGCGGTAACTACAACAATATCCACACCAGCATGACCATGGACATGCATATGCTGATGGCCATGTATGGCCCCAGCGATGACGTCACCCTTATGGTGATGGTTCCCTACATGGACATGACCATGAACCATCTGACTCGAACCGGTTCGAGCTTTCAGGTCAAGTCTCAGGGCTTTGGCGACATCCGTGTCGCGCCTATTGTTTCCCTCTTTGACGAGTATCCCCACCGCATCCAGTTGGAAGCGGGTCTGAGCCTGCCCACGGGCTCGGTCAACAAAAAAGACCTGACTCCCACCGGCTTCAGCCAACTGGAATACAAAATGCAGACGGGCTCGGGCACGGTCGACCTGCAACCGGCCCTGACTTACCTGGGCCAGAACGAAGACCTCAACTGGGGCGCCCAGGCCCGCGGAACCCTGCGCTTGGGAACTAACAGCGCCGGTTATCGGCAGGGCAATATGATCGAGCTGACGGCCTGGGTGTCGCCTAAGATTTCTGACAATTTCTCGCCCAGTTTGCGCATCGACGCTCTGAAGTGGGGCAACGTGGTCGGGCGGGACGTTCGCCTGAATCCCCGAGCCAATCCCGAGTCCGATCCTAATTTGCAAGGTGGTGAGCAGATCAACCTGCTCTTTGGTCTGAACTTCGCCGCCGGTTTGGACGATCAGGGCCGCGGTCATCGTTTCTCGATAGAAGGCGGTTTGCCCATTTATCAGAATCTCAACGGACCGCAAATTCGCGAAGCCTGGCGTTTAGGGGGTGCATGGAATTGGACGTTTTAAAACGAATCCTGGCGATCGTCCTGGTTGGCGGAGTGCTTGCCCCGCTGGCCTGGCCAGCCAGTCGCGAATACGAAATCAAAGCGGCTTTTATCTATAACTTCCTGCGCTACATCGAGTGGCCCTCCAACAAGAGTGCTTATACGGTGGGTATCCTGGGCGAGGATCCTTTCGATGGTGGGCTGGAGCAGTTTCAACGCAAGCCCCTGGCCGGCAAGACCATCAGCGTGCGCGCCATTAAAACCGCCAAGGAGGCCCGTGGCCTGGACGTCGTTTTTATCAGCAGCACCGAGGCGGACAAATTGGATGGAACTCTGGCGGCACTGAAAGGCACTCCGGTTTTGACCATCAGCGACCTTCCGTCTTTTGTGGATCACGGTGGGCAGATCGGCTTCACGGCCGAGCGCAATCGCATTCGCTTCATCGTCAATACGGAAGCCCTGGCCGCTGCTGACTTGAAGGCCAGTTCCAATCTGTTGAAGCTGGCGATCCTTAAGGGGAGCTGAGCGGTTTTCCTATGAGGCGGTCGTCAATCCACTGCAGGGCGGCCTCGCCGTCCGCCAGCAGTTGTCCGTCGGGCCCGTAAATCTGCAGGTAGGGCACCTGCAAGATCTTATATTCTCTGGCTAGCGGCGAAGTGGACTCGCCGATGTCCACCTTCAGCCAGGTGATGCCGGGCAGCCTGTTCATCAAGACCTCCAACTGGAAGCCCTTTTCTTCGCAGGCTCACCAGTCGGCGTAGAAGTCGACGACGTTGAATTTTCCCGCGGTCAGTTCCGCCTTCAGGTCGAGGGGTTGGCCCGGACTGTCCGCGTTCAGAATGCGCATTTGAGGCATCGAACGCATGGGCGGTCTGGCCACGCCGGCGGCTCCCCAGGGGGCCGCCCAGGCGCAACCGGCTAATACAAAGAAGCAGATTAAGATTCGCACGGGAAGGCCTTTCGGAAAGCTTCGAGCGCTCGCACGCATTCGTCCTCGACATATTGCACCCACCCGCCCCATTGATCCTCTTCGCCGTTCTTGGCGGCGTGCTCGATGACTCCGGAAAGGGCGGCCAGACGGCGGGCGCCAAAGTTGGCGGCGGAGCCTCTTAAGGTATGAGCTACCAATCCCACGGCCGCGGTATCGCCCTGGGCGGCGGCCGTGGCGAATTTGGCGCGCAGCTCCTGATACTCGGAATCGAGAATGACCAGCAACTCCTGCACGGCCGCATTGCCCCCAAAGGAATGAATCTCGTTGATGTTGCCCATGGAATCGGGATCCAGCACCGGCAATTGATGCCACTCCGCCGCGGGCTGCTCGGACTCTAGCGCCACGCCCTCGGCTTCCTCAGCCGCAACGGGATGGCTTTCACAGCGCAGCAGAGCGGCGCACAGGGCTTCGATTTGAATGGGTTTGGCGATGAAATCGTCCATGCCCGCCTGCACGCAGGCTTCCCGCTCGCTCAGGGTGACGTTGGCGGTGAGGGCGACCACTCGCGGCCGATCGTCGTGATAAATGCGGATCAACTGGCGAGTCGCCTCCAATCCGTCCATTTCCGGCATGTTGACGTCCATCAGGATGACGTCGTAGCGGGTCCGCTCCAGAGCATCGAGAACTTCCAGGCCATTGCCCACCGAGTCAGCCTGGTAACCCATCTTTTTCAACATGATCAACATCATCTTCTGATTGACGAACAGGTCGTCGGCCACCAGAACCTTGAGCGGGTGGCGCTTGCCCAGGGTCTCATCAAAGAGCGATTCCCCGGGCATGGCCGACTTGTTGGTATTGCCCGAGAAGTGGTTGGCCAACACGTCAAAGGCCAGGCCGGGACGCAGTGGCTTATGCAGGTAGGCGTCGAAGACTTTTTCCGAGCCGGGCTCCTTGCGGCCTAAAGAAGTCCAGGCTATCAGGAAGATAGGGCCGAACTCACGGATCTTCCGGCTCAGTTCCACTCCGTCCATTTCGGGCATCTGGATATCGACCACGGCTACATCGAATGTTTCTCCCTTTTGCAGCCATTCCAAGGCCTTTTTGGGATAGGCCGTGTCGCGCACGCAAAATCCCCAGCCTTCCGCTCGTTTGCGCAGTAAGCAACGATTGGTGTCGTTGTCGTCGACGATGAGCAGGTGTTTGCCCAGGAACTGCTCGGGGCTCTGATCGTAGTGGCGTTTGGGCACGGGTGTGTCCTGGACCATGACGGTGAAGGAGAAAACCGAGCCTACCCCTACCTCGCTGGTGACCCAGATGTTGCCTCCCATGGCCTCCACAAAGCGCCGGCTGATGGCCAGTCCCAGACCAGTGCCGCCAAAACGGCGCGTGATGGAAGAATCCACCTGACTGAAAGGCTGGAACAAGCTATTGACCCGATCAGGAGGAATACCGATGCCCGAGTCTTTGACCGAGAACTGGATCTCGTGGATATGGCCCTTGCGGCTGGGAGAACTGACGCTCAGCACCACTTCGCCTTCCGAGGTAAACTTGATGGCATTGCTGAGCAGATTGATGAGAATCTGGCGCAGCCGGGTGCTGTCTCCGATAATACCTGCTGGAACCATTGGATCAATCGAATAGGCCAGTTCCAATCCCTTGTTGGAGGCGAGGTTGGCCACCAGATCGAGGGCACCTTCGACGCACTCGAAAAGCTCGAAGGGAACACTTTCCAGCTCCATATGGCCGGCTTCGATTTTGGAGAAGTCCAGGATGTCGTTGATAATGCCCAGCAATCCCTCGCCGCTGGACTGCACGGTGCGCGCGTAGTCCCGTTGCTCGGTGGTCAAAGAAGTGTCGAGCAATAAGCCGGTCATGCCCAGCACGGCGTTCAGGGGCGTGCGGATCTCGTGGCTCATCGCCGCCAGAAAGGCGCTTTTGCTGCGGTTGGCCTGTTCGGCGTCGTCTTTCGCCTTGACCAGTTCGTGGCCGGAGCTGTGCCGCTCAAAGACGCGGCCCATGGCCGTGCCGATTTGGGCCAGGGCCTCAAGCAGGCCCCTATCGGGCATTTCCACCTGCGGACTGAAGAATTCCAGCAC
The DNA here is from genome assembly GCA_019637395.1 of Vulcanimicrobiota bacterium. Lineage (GTDB taxonomy): Bacteria > Vulcanimicrobiota > Xenobia > Xenobiales > JADMJV01 > JADMJV01. The sequence continues at coordinate 408,972 of JAHBVR010000003.1, read as the reverse complement.
GGCTACCACCTCTTCGCCGGTCAGCACCGGGAAGGCGAAGGCGGAGCGGATGCCGACGGCTTCGGCACTTTCGGTGCGCAAGAAGCGGGAATCGGGACCGACGTCATTCATGGTGACCGGCTCGCCGGTGGCCAGCACCAAACCGGCCAAACCTTGTTTGCGGCGGCAACGCAATTCCCGGGTGGCTTCTTGAAAAGTAGTCAGATCCGCATCGCTGCGATTCTTCCAAAGGTTGGCCGAAATCAGCACCTCCTTGTCCTCGGGATCCTGCACCCAGGCGTGGGCCACCGGCCAGCCGGTGTGGGTGCAAACCAGCTCGGCGCCCAGCTTGAGCACTTCCTCGGGGCTGTGTGATTGGTTGGCCGCGCGCGAGACCGATTCCATCAGGAACACCAGCTCCGTCTTGGAGCGCACCGCCTTGGTCTGCACTTCGATTTCGTGCAGCATGCGGTTGAAGCTGCTGTAGAGCGAGCCGAGTTCGTCTTTGCTCAGAGTATGAGCGCGCCGGGAGTAGTCGTTGTCTTCGGCCACGGACTTGGCGATGCGCGCGAGTTGCAGAATGGGTCCGGTGATCCACGTTTGGAAGCGCAGGCTGGCCAGCACGCACAGGCAGATGCAGAGAATGGTGACTCCGGCGGCCAGATAGGCGAAGTTGCGGCGCTGCTGATGGTAGCTATCCAGACTCATGGCCAGGCTGAGGTAGCCGACGATTTCTCCACCCTGCTTGGCCGTCACATTGCAGATAGCCAGAGACTGAGGAAGCTGCACGGTGACGCCCGGTACGCCATACTCCCCGGTGGTGCCGTGGCCGATTTTAAGAAAGACTTTGCCTTTCGCATTGAAAACGGTGGCACCGACGATCTCGGTCTTGGAGAGAATGGGGCTCAAACTGTCTTCGGCCGCTTTGGCATCGTCAAAAAGCAGGGAGGACGCGACCGTTTCGGCACTGGCCTCGGACATGCCCTGGAGGTTTTTCTCGGTAACCTCCAGCAGCTGCACGCTCCACAGGGAGTAGATCAGAAGACAGGCGAGGATCAGCCCTGAAGTAGAAACAGCTACGATGAGTATCGTGAGTTTGCTGACAAGTGGTAGCCTGGCCAGCCACCTGGTCACGCCCGGATGTAAACCTTCACGCAGTTTCTCCCGGCGTGTTTGGCGTTATACAGGGCCTGGTCGGCGGCCACCAACATGTCATTCCAGGTCTGCATCCAGGGCTCGCGCTGAGCTACACCCAGACTGGCTGTAATGTGATGAACATCCTGACCGCAGGTCAGTGAGCGCTCGGACATGGTGGTTAGAATTCGCTGGCCAAAATCCACGCAGCCGTCAGCGTCGGTGTCCGGGCAAATGACCAGGAACTCTTCTCCTCCAAATCGACACGGGTAGTCGGAACCTCGGGCGGTGGCGCGCAAAATCTCGGCCGCGTGCCGAATGACTTCATCGCCGGTGTCATGCCCATAGGTATCGTTGTAGCGTTTGAAGTGGTCGAGGTCGACCATGATGCAACTGAGCGGCCGGCCGGTGCGGTGGGCGCTCGACCAATGACAACCTAATTCTTGCAGGGCGAAGCGCCGATTGGGCAGGCCGGTCAGAGTGTCGCTGAAAGCCATGATTTCCAGCCGGCGATTGAAGTCCTGAAGTTCTTCGTTGCGCCGCTGCAGATCTTGCTTCAGATCGATCAGTTCCTGCACCATCTGGCGCTTTTCCAGGCTGGCCCGCAAGCGCGCTCCCAGCAGGGTGGGTTCGTAGGGCTTCATCAAGTAATCTTCGGCGCCCAGACTGATGCAGCGCACGGTGGCGTTCAGGTCATCCAGGGAAGAGACCACGATCACGGGAATGTGGCGCGTGTCCTCGCGCCCTTTCATGAATTCCAGCACACCAAAACCGTCCACATCGGGCATGCGAATATCCAGGAGGACCAGGTCGATCGCCTGGATCTGGACGATGTCGATGGCTTGCCGCCCCCCGCTCGCTTCGACCACCTCGCAGCCTCGAGCCCGCACCAACTGGGCCAACATAAATCGGTTCGCCGTGCTATCATCGACTATCAAGACGCGCTCGGTCACGGCCCGCGTTTCGGCTTCAAAGTGGGCGTCCCTGCCTTTTGGGGTGGGAAGGAATGCATACGATGCAAAAATCGGCTCAGTCCTTCTAGAAGAGCTGTTCCAGGGCTTCTTCCGGGCTCAGCCGCGCGTTGGCCACGCTGGCTCTCAGCTCTTGCCAGACTTCGCTCCGCCCGGGTTCGGCAAAAAACCTCGCCAGCAGGCGTTCTTCCAGCCCGCGTTCCAGCCAGTAGAGTCCCTGTTGCATCCGCATTTCCAGCACGCCGGGGGTAAAGTGGCTCTGCAGGGCTTCCCAGAGGGCTACCGGCGGTTCCAAAGCGGTCCCGGTCAGCACCGGCACCCGCCAGTCGGGTGTGCGGCTGCCCAGCAGACGCAGGGCCAGGGAGAGCTGATTGGCCGCCTGGCGGGCGGCCGGCAGGCGCTCGCCGTCGGCCTTGTTGACCCAGATGACGTCGGCCGTCTCCATCAAGCCGCGTTTCATGCCCTGCAGGTCGTCGCCGGCCCCGGGCAGGGCCACCAGCAGCACGGTGTCGACCAGATGAGAGACGGCCACCTCGGACTGACCCACGCCCACCGTTTCCACCAAGATCAGATCATAGCCCGCGCCTTCCAGCAACAAAATGGCCTCGCGAGTGCGCCGGGCCACGCCGCCCAGGGCCCCGGCGGCTGGAGTGGGGCGCACAAAAGCGCGCTCGTCCCGGGAGAGTTCCTCCATACGCGTTTTGTCGCCCAGAATGCTGCCGCCGGTGCGTTGGCTGCTGGGATCGATGGCCAGCACACCCACTCGCCGGCCGTTTTTGATGGCCAGCAGGCCGAGGCTTTCAATCAGAGTGCTCTTGCCGGCGCCTGGAGGTCCGGTCACTCCCACCCGCTGGGTCTGGCGGGTCGGCAGCTGGCGCAAAAGAGCCCGAGCCTGGGCCTGATGGTCGGGACGCAGGCTTTCGATCAGGGTAAGGGCGCGGGCCAGCGCGCCGCGGTCGCCGGCCAGGATCTGCTCGGCGTTCACTGGCGCAGCAGCGAAAGCAGTTGCAGGGCCGAATCAGGGATGACGGTGCCGGGACCATAGACGGCCGCGCAGCCGGCTTTCAGCAATTTGGAGAAATCGCCGGGGGGGATGACGCCGCCGGCCACTACCAGGATCTCCGGCCGGTTCAGGCGCTTGAGCTCTTCGATCAACTGGGGCACCAGGGTTTTGTGGCCGCCGGCCAGGGTGGAAATCCCCACGATATGCACGTCATTGTCCAGGGCCTGGCGGGCTACTTCTTCGGGCACCGAAAAAAGCGGGCCCATGTCCACGTCGAAACCCAGGTCGGCAAAGGCGGCCGCAATCACTTTGGCACCGCGATCGTGACCGTCCTGACCCATCTTGGCCACCAGAATGCGCGGCCGGCGCCCGTGCTCTTGCTCAAAGGCGGCCGTTTCGCGCAGGCATTGCTGCACGCTCTCCATCTTTTGCGCCTCCCTCAGGTAAACGCCGCTGACGGCGGCCGGAACGGCTTTGTGACGTCCGAAAACCTTCTCCAGAGCCAGCGACATTTCGCCCACGGTGGCTCCTGCCTGGGCCGCGGCCACGGCCAGCTCCAGGGTGTTGCCGTTGCTGGCGGCGCCGTTCTGGAGAGCCTCCAGGGCGGCGGCCACCGCCTGGGCGTCGCGTTCCGAACGTAGCTTTTCCAGGCGCTGGATCTGCGCCCGGCGCACGCTGTCGTTGTCGACTTCCAGTACTTCCAGGGGAGCCTCGTTTTCCAGGCGATACCGATTCAATCCCACGATCACGTCGTCACCGGCGTCGATCTGGGCTTGGCGGCGGGCGGCCGCCTCCTCGATGCGCCGCTGGGGCAGGCCGGCCGAAATGGCCGCGGCCATGCCTCCCAGTTCTTCACTTTCCTGAATCCAACCCCAGGCCTGGGCGGCCATTTCCGCCGTTATTTTCTCGAGATGGATGGAACCCCCGAAGGGGTCCACGCTGCGGGTCACGTCGGTTTCATCCTGCAAGAAAAGCTGGGTGTTGCGGGCAATACGGGCCGAGAAATCGCTGGGCAGAGCGATGGCTTCGTCGAGTGCGTTGGTGTGCAGCGACTGAGTGTGTCCCAGGGCGGCGGCCAGCGCTTCGATACAGGTGCGGGCCACGTTGTTGAAGGGGTCCTGGGCGGTCAGCGACCAACCCGAAGTCTGGCAGTGGGTGCGCAGGCATAGCGAGCGGGTGTCCTGCGGGTTCAGCGTTTTGACCAGCTTGGCCCAGAGCATGCGGGCGGCACGCAACTTGGCCACCTCCGCCCAAAAATCCATGCCGATGCAGAAAAAGAAGCTGCAGCGCGGCGCGAATTTATCGACGGGCAGGCCGGCCTTCTGTCCGGAACGCAGGTATTCGAGACCGTCGGCCAGGGTGTAGGCCAGCTCCAGGTCGGGGGTGGCCCCGGCTTCCTGCATATGGTAACCGGAGATCGAGATCGAGTTAAACTTCGGCATGTGGGTCGAAGTATAAGCGAAAATATCCGAGATCAACCGCATGGATGGGGCCGGCGGGTAGATGTAGGTGTTGCGCACCATGAATTCTTTGAGGATGTCGTTCTGGATGGTGCCCGTCAGTTGAGCCGGCTGCACGCCCTGTTCCCGGGCGGCCACGATGTAGAGAGCCAGGATGGGGATGACGGCCCCGTTCATGGTCATGGACACCGACATCTGATCCAGTGGAATGCGGTCGAAGAGGATGCGCATGTCCAGAATGCTATCGATCGCCACTCCGGCTTTGCCCACGTCGCCGGCTACGCGCGGGTGGTCGCTGTCGTAACCGCGATGGGTGGCCAGGTCGAAGGCGATGGACAGTCCCTTCTGGCCCATGGCCAGGTTGCGCCGGTAGAAGGCATTGGAATCCTCGGCCGTGGAGAATCCGGCATACTGGCGGATGGTCCAGGGTTTTTGCAGGTACATAGTGGCGTAAGGTCCGCGCAAGAAAGGGGCCAGACCGGAGCGAAAACCCACCTGTTCGAAGTCGGCCCTTCCCCCGGCCACTCTGACCAAATCGGTTTTACTGAAATCGACGTGTTTCATGGCATCAGATCCAGCAGTTGTTCAAGGCAATAGACACGGTTGCAGCCCTGATGAACGGCTACTCCTTGATAATTGTGCGGAGGCTTGCCGACCAGGGCCGGCGGCTTCATGGTGACCTTGTAGTCCGGCCCGCCCTCGACCGCATCTTCGCAGCACAGCAACCAGACGGAGGGGGCGGAGAAGCCGTCGGGGGTCTCCATCGCTTGAAAGCGACCCTCGATGCCGGCCAAGCCCAACCAGGTGCGCACGTAGCTCTGGCGTGCTTTGAGTTCGGGCGTCGGCTTGCCGAGCACCAGCACGTCCAGCTTCTTGCCATGTCCACGCCGGAAGACTTCCTCGAAAGCTTCGCTCCAGCGCAGTTTTTCCAGGGGCGGCAGCAAGCCCAGGTGGTGAAGCGCTCGATCCTGGTCCAAAAGCTGGACGGCTTGTTCGTAGTTCACCGAAGTGCCGCTGGCGTAGCTCAATTGCGGAGGAGCGCTGGCGAATTCGGTGTTGGCCACGTAGCGGTTGACCCCCACCAGGCCCTGCTGGTCCCGGCGCAGTTGATCTTCGTAGCGCAGCCGTTGGTCGCGGGCCAGCGCCCACAGGTCTTTTTGCTGAGCCAGCCCACCGGCCGCTTCCAGCCGCTGCGTCTCTTTCCAGGCGTTCTCGGCCAACTGCTGGGTCAGGTCTTCGATGAGGCCGCTGCCGGCCAGCGGATCGGTGGCTCCCCCCAGCTTGGATTCGTGGCGTAAAAGATGGAGCACGTTGTCGGCCCAGCGGGCCGCGTCCGGACTGGAGTCACAGGGCAGCAGTTCGATGCTGGCCGCTCCCCCCAGCAAACCGGCGGCGGCCGCCGTGGTGGAGCGCAACAGGTTGTTGTGGACATCCTGGTGAGTGAGAAAGCGGGCGTCCTGCACCAGGTGGATGCGGGCCGGCCAGTCCAGTGAAAAGCCCCGGCAGACGGTGTCCCACAACTGGCGGGCGGCCCGCCAGCGGGCGATCTCCAGCAGCAGGCGCGGTCCGGCGCTCAATTTCAAGGCGATGGTCCCGGCCGGCGGGCTTTCCAGGTTTCTCAGGAGCTCGATCAGGCCGGCCATGCTCCAGGCCAGCTCGTGGACTCCGTCGGCCCCCTGCTGCACCCAGGTCTGGCTGCTGAAGCGGATTTCCAACCCGGCTTTGGCTCGCGCGAAGCAAGCATAATCGGGTTGCTGGAGAAACTGCCAGAGGTCGATTTCCACCGCCTGGACTTCGGGAAATCGGTTGGCCAGGGCGATCAGAGCCGGCAGCCCCAGAGATCCGCGCAGGACCGCTTGGGGTGAGATTTGCGAAGGCTTCTGGTCCGGCTGCAGCTGGCAAATTTTCAGGTCTTGAGCGGACACGCCGCTGGCCGAGGTGGCCAGCGCGGCATCGCAACAGGCCCTGTAGCTCAGACCTTCCCAACTGCGACTGGCCAGTTGGGACTCTGTCTTTCCTCCGGCTTCCCTGGCCACCAGGGCCGTCCATTCGTCCAGGCTGGGGACGGAAAATTCACTCCACATGCTCACCGGGTTGGGTCAACTCCATCAAAACTCCCTGGGTGGATTTGGGATGCAGGAAAGCGATCTGCATTCCCCCGGCGCCCGAGCGCGGGGATTCGTCGATTAAGCGCACCCCGTGACCGCGTACGCGCTCCAACTCGGAGGCGACGTCGTCGCTGCGAAAGGCCAGGTGGTGCAGCCCGGGGCCGCGCTGGGCCAGGAACTTGGAAATGGGGGAGTCCTCGCTGCTGGGCTGGAGCAACTCCAGCCGCATTCCCCCTAGATCGAAACAGGCCACCCGGACCTTCTGGTCGGTGACCTCTTCGAAATAGAGAAAGGGCAATCCCAGCACATCGCGATAAAACGGTACCGCCTCATCCAGGTTGGGGACGGCTATGGCGACGTGATCGAGTTGACGAATCAATGATGTTCGGCGTGACTATCCGTCTTGACCCACTGGGGTAGAGCCAGTGAGGCGACAATCGGAAGGCCACAGGCCATAAGCCAGATCATGACCCATTTGAAAACGATCCAGGAGTTAGCAACCGGGCCGTAGCCCGCAACATGATGTTCCATAGTACCGGGAGCCTTTTATGCCGACCCTGCTCCTCCTCCTGTCCGGCTTGCCGGCTTTCAGGCAACTCTTGCCAAATTTGTGGCAACTTGGCCCCCGGCGTGCCGGATTTGCCGGTTTTTGGCAACTCTTGCCAAATTTGCGGCAACTCGGCCCCGGCGTGCCGGATTTGCCGGTCTTTGGCAACTCTTGCCAAATTTGTGGTAACTTGGCCCCTGGCGGACCGGACTTGCCGGTTTTTTGGCAACTCTTGCCAAATTTGTGGCAACTTGGCCCCCGGGAAACCGGACTTGCCGGTTTTTTGGCAACTCTTGCCAAATTTGTGGCAACTCGGCTCCCGAGGAACTCCGCCACCGATCGGTAAGGGCTTTCCCATGCCCCAAAGCCAGACCGACACTTTCTACGATCTTACTCCCGGTTGTATCCACCGCGCTTTTGAATCGGCGGGCCTGGAGCTGGAGCCGACCATCACCTTTCTCAACAGCCTGGAAAACCGGGTGGTCCGGGTTCAGGACGTGGAGGGAGAGCGCTGGGTGGGTAAGTTCTATCGTCCCGGACGCTGGACCAGAGCGGCCCTGCTGGAGGAGCACGACTTTCTGCAGGAGTTGCTGGACGAAGATCTGCCGGTGGTGGCTCCGGTGCCGCTGCGGGGCGGGTCCACTTTAGACAGTATCGAGGGTATCTGGTTCTGCGTCTTTCCCTACCACCTGGGTCGGCCCTGCGATGAAGTGGACCCGGCGCTGGCCTATCAAGTGGGCCATCTGATCGGTCGCCTGCACCGCCTCGGTCAGGCCGGCCGTTTTCGTCATCGGCCCGTGCTGGGGCCGCAGTATTGGGCCGGCCAGGCCTTGCAGACTTTGGAAAAAGAACGGGTCGTGCCCGAGACCCTGTGGCCGCGCTACCAGAAAACCGTCCGGCAACTGCTGCAGCGGGTGGAAAAAGGCTTTGTCCAGGCCCCCAGCCTGCGCATCCATGGTGACCTGCACAAGGGCAACCTGCTCAGCAGTTCGCTGGGCCTCAAGATCGTCGATCTGGATGATTGCGGCACCGGGCCGGCCGTGCAGGACTTGTGGCTGCTGGTCTCCGGCCGCGATGCGGAGGCGGTGGAACTGCGCGAGTTGATGCTGGAAGGCTACCAGGCCGTCCATCCTTTCGATCGCAAGCAACTGGAGCTGATCGAGCCGTTGCGCGCCTTGAAGTTCGTCCACTATGCCGCCTGGCTGGCCAGGCGCCGCAACGACCCGGCCTTTCAGCGCCGCTTTTCGGACGTGGACAGCTACGCTTTCTGGCGCCGGGAGCTCGACGAATTAGAGCAGCAACTTAGATATCTTTCAGAATCCGATTGATGTCGGCTAAAATTCGCGCGATGCTCTCGCTGGTGATGCCCAGCGCGTCGCGGTAGCTCACTTTGCCTTCGATGGATTTGAAGATGGCATCTTCCTTTAAGGTCTCCATGCCTTCGGAAAGAGCCAGCATGGAGAATTCTTCCTCGTCGAAGTTGGAGATGATCATTTTGCGCAGGGTGTCGGTCAGGATCAAGATTTCCTGAACCCCCACGCGCTCGCGGAAGCCCCCGCTGCACTTACTGCAGCCGATGGGTGCGTAGGTGCGGATGGCGTCCAGGGGGGGATGGCTATCGGCCACGGCGCACTCGGAGCATAATTTGGACACCAGCCGCTGGGAGACGACGCCGTTGAGGCCCTGGGCCAGGATGACCGGGGGCACGCCCAGGTCGAGCAGGCGCAGGACGGCGCCCACGGTGTCGTTGGAATGAACGGAAGAGAGCACCAGGTGGCCGGTCATAGAAGCGTGGAAAGCCATCTCGGCCGTGTATTTGTCCCGGATCTCGCCGATCATGATCACGTCCGGGTCCTGGCGCAGAATCGAGCGCAGGGCGATGTCGTAGGTCATGGCGGTGCCATCGACTTGAATCTGATTCATGCCGTGGAAGAAGTACTCGACCGGGTCTTCGATGGTGACCACGTTGCGCCGGGCGTCATTCAGGTAGTTGAGAATCGAATACAGGGTAGTGGTTTTGCCCGAGCCGGTGGGACCGGAAATCAGGATCAGGCCGGCCTTCTGCACCACGATCTGGCGCAGGCGCTTCAGGTTGACGTCGCGGAAGCCCAGGGTGCGTAGATCGGTAATGCGATTGACGTTGAAGATGCGCACCACCAGCTTCTCGCCGAATACCTGGGGGATCGAGGAAACGCGCAGGTTCAAGGGCTGCTCATCCACCACCATCTCGAAACGCCCATCCTCGGGAGTCCGAGCCTGCAATTGCAAGCCGCTGCGCGCCTTGATTTGAACCGTGATGGGGTGAGGCTTCTTGGGTCCGGGCGAGTGGCGCAGGCGGGCCATCTCGTAAAGATCGCCTTCGATTCGGCAGCGGATACGGATTTCCGCGGGCAGCGGCTCGAAATGCACGTCGCTGGAGCCCTTGCGAAAAGCGGCGATCACGTAGCTCTCGAAGTTGCTGATGTCCATGTCCTGGAATTCGTCCAGGAAGTGATCATGAATGGCCTGCGGCTGCATCCGAGCCGTTTCGCCGTCCACGAAAAAGGGCCTTGAGAGCGAGACACGGAAAGGTGGAAAAGCTTTTTTGGAGGTCCAAGTTTCGATGTCTGAACACGTTCCCGTCCTGGTGGCCGGCTCCGGTTGCGCCGGGCACACCGCTGCCATTTACGCCGCCCGCGCCGATCTCAAGCCTCTGGTGCTGGAAGGCAACGAGCCGGGCGGTCAGTTGAGCCTGACTTCGGATGTGGAAAATTTTCCAGGATTTCCGGAAGGAATCAATGGTTTTGACCTGGTGGAAAATATGAAGAAGCAGGCTCAAAAGTTTGGGGCTCGTTATCAGTACGGCTTTATCGTCAAAGTGGAGCCCGGCACACCCATCCGCTGCACCACCGACGGTGGTGAGGTAATCACTTGCGATGCTTTGATCGTGGCCTCCGGGGCGCGCGCCCGTCGCCTGGGGGTCCCGGGCGAGGATGAGCTCTTCGGACGAGGCGTCTCCTCCTGCGCCACCTGCGACGGCGCCTTCTACCGCGATATGGAAATCGCCGTGGTGGGCGGTGGGGACTCGGCCATGGAGGAAGCGCTCTTCCTGACCAGGTTTGCCTCCAAAGTCCACCTGTTGCATCGCCGCGATAGCTTCCGTGCCTCCAAGATTATGCAGGATCGCCTGCTGGCCCATCCCAAGATTCAGGTGCATTGGAACACGGTGGTGGAGAGTGTGCACGGCACTCCCGAAAAAGGCGTGGAGTACCTCCAGTTGTCGGTTAACGGAAAGGCTGAGAAACTGACCGTGGCCGGTTTGTTCTTAGGCATAGGACATATCCCCAACACGGAATTTTTGCGCGGCGTTTGCGAACTGGATGAGGAAGGCTACCTGCTCACCCACCTCGGCAAGACCAATGGTGAAAACGTGAAGACCAACGTCCAGGGCATTTTCGGCTGCGGCGACGTGGTCGACAAGCGCTATCGCCAGGCCATCACGGCCGCCGGAATGGGCTGCAAGGCGGCTATGGACGCCGAGCACATGTTGGCGGAACGCAAAGCGGAGGCGGTGGCGGGGCATTAACAAGCGGGCGCTGGTCCTGACGGCGACGTTGATGGGGGTCCTCCTGTGGGGGGGACGCCTGAAGATCGAGGTGTCCCCGCCTGCTCCAGCTCAAGCTGAGCGCAGCCCCCGTCTGCAAGACGTATCCGACCAGTTCGTGGCGGTAGTGAGCAAGGTTTCTCCGGCCGTTGTCAGTATCGACGCCATCCAGGTGGTGGATGGGTTTCACCACCCCTTCTCCGATCCGTTTTCCACTCTGGTGCAGGATGAGGTCTTTACCCAGGAGCAGCGGATCCCCAGCGTCGGCTCGGGAGTTTCCGTGGGCTCCGATGGCTATATCCTGACCAATCACCACGTGGTCAACGGGGTTCGCGAGATTCGCGTGACCCTCTCCGACAATCGGGTGACTCCGGCGCGCTGGGTGGGTAGCGACCCCGCCAGTGATCTGGCTGTTTTGCAGGTGTCGGCCGGCTCTCTGCCGGCCCTTGCCTGGGGTGATAGCGATGAACTGAAGGCCGGCGAGTTTGTGCTGGCCTTCGGTTCGCCTTTTCGCATGCGCGGCTCGGTCAGCCACGGCATTGTGAGCGGTAAAGGCCGGCACGATCTGGGGATTGCCGACTTCGAGAATTTCATCCAGACCGACGCGGCCATCAATCCCGGCAACAGCGGTGGCCCGCTGTGCAATCTCAAGGGCGAAGTGGTGGGCATCAACGCCGCCATGCTCTCCAAAACGGGCGGATCTCAGGGCATCGGTCTGGCCATCCCCAGCCAACTGGCCCGTTCCGTCTTCCAGGACATCGTGAAAAAAGGACGGGTCGATCGGGCCTGGATGGGCATGTGGGTGGAGCCGGTCACGCCTGCCCTGGCCGCTCAATTGCATCTGCCTCGCTGTCAGGGAGTGCTGATTCAGGGCGGCTACCGTTCTGGACCCGCCGGTCGAGCCGGCGTCCAGGCTTTTGACGTCATTCTGGAGCTGGATGGGAAGCCGGTTCGGGATGAGCGCCAGTTTCGCACCCTGCTGGCCCCCCTGCCGATCGGCAAGCCCCTGGACCTGCACATTTGGCGCCAGGGCCGCAGCCTGAAACTCACGGTGACTCCTGAAAGTCGCGCTTCCGATTCGCTGGGCCGGCCGGCTCGCGGTTTGTAAACCGGGTTTTCCGGCCTGGCAACAACTCGTTCATTTCCTGTTCATTCTCCGAGGTTAAACACAGAGAACACACAAAACACACGGAAACGGAGACAGAAGACATGAACATTCAAACTTCCAGCAACCTCGTACCTGCAACTCGCAGCCTGCCCTCGGCCCCCAAAGCGGCCGCTCCTCAAATTCAGCAGGCCCCGCAAGACGAATTCAAAGCCACTAAGGGCGACGACAACGGCGGCGGCCACTTCTCGGGCGGCAAACTGATCACCCGCGTCCTCGGCGGCGCCGTCAACGGTATGGCCTGCAACTGGCTGGCCGGTGGCAGCATCGGCAACGCCGCCCTCATCGGTGGCGGTGTAGGCGCTACCCTCGGCGGTGTGGTCGGCGGCATCGGCGGGGCCGTGGTCGGCGGAGCCGCCGGTCGGCCCGGTGTGGGCGCCCTGACCGGTGGAGCCATCGGAGCCACCGTCGGTGGTGTTAGTGGAGCCGTCAAAGGTGCCGTCACCATGGCTCTGACCAACGCTCTGGGTGGTGGCTACCTGGCCGCGGCCGGCGTCGGCGCGGGCCTCAGCCTCCTCTTCTAAGTAGCCAGAGACCTCTAGAAAGGCCCGGTCCCAACGCCGGGCTTTTTCAGTTTCTTTCAGTCCTCTCGGCTAAAATTTGAGGATGCAGACCTCAACCACATCCCGGCTGGCCAGTGCCAGCCCCATCTCTGGGTCCAGGAAGCAAGCAGCTCCGGCCCCCACTCTCCCAAGCGACCGCTTCGAAAAGAGCAGCCCACCCGAATCGGGCTTGGGTTGGAAGGGCCTGGCTCTGGCGGGTCTGGCCGTCATGGGTGTGGCCGGCGGCGCTCAAGCCGCTCAGGCTCAAGCGCAAACGACCCCCGCGAAGCAAGACGTGGGCAAAGTGACCGGACTGGTCTTACCCAAGGGCAAAGTGGACAGTGACGGCACTATCCGCAACCCGATCGGTTGGCCGGTAGGCAAGGTGAAAGCGGATGGGACCATTACCGGGCCGGCGGGCCTTATCCCCAAAGGCCGGGTGGACGACCAGGGACGTGTTTACGCCTGGGGCGAGTTTTTTCAAAAGGGACGTATAGAGCCGGATGGTACGATACGCAATAACTTTGGAGTCAAGGTCGGCTTGGTGCAGGGCGAGGATTCCGGACGCCTGGAACAGGTGGAGAAAGGCGGGGCCGCTTTGCTCCTGCTGATGCAGGACTAAGGCTCCCCCAGCCAGCGCGAGACCTCCGTATAGAATCGGTCTTCCAGGTGACGAAAGTGATCTTCGTCCACTTCCTCGGGCAGATTCTTGCCATACCAGTTGAGGGTGAAGGGAATCAGCCAGATCCAACGGACGACGTCGTAGGGTAGCTTGTCCGCTGGAGGATCGTGCGATTCCAGGGTGCGCAAGAAGCCCTCGCCTTCCTCGGGCAGAAAGCGGCCTTCCCGCAACGGCTCCATGAAGCGCTCCCAGCCCATGGCTAACTGAGAGGGCAGGTCGAAGGCCGTCAAGAAAGGCCCCGCGTGCTGCTGACCGATTTGGACCAGGGCTGGGAAGAATTGCTGGACCCGCTGCTGGACATGCGTTTCGACCCGGCTTCGGCCCACCGTTTTTTGGAGATCCTGAGTGAGATCCACCCGCGCGGAGAGGGCATTGACCGCGAGCTGATTCGCCGTTTATGGACGATTCCGTTGTTGCTCGATCGCATCGGCTCAAGCCTGGTGCTGGAACGGGAAGACATATACAAAGAGAAGTTCGTTCCTTGGGAACAATCGGTGTTCGTGGAGCTGGCGCGCATTTTGGGCGAACCCTACGACTTCAGCAAACGATAGAGCAGGTCCAACTGCAGAACCGGTTGGTGCTTGCGAAACTCGCGAGCTATTTGCTCGCGCGACACCCCCTCACTCAGCCAATCGGGCGCGCGTAGCGGTCCCCACTGTTTCAGCCAGCGTTCGAAACAAGCTCCTTCGCCCGGCTCGTCAAAGGTGGGGTGGCGCCGGGCCCGGGCGATGACCTGAAGGGCTCTTTCCGGGCTGAACATTCCCAGGCGGCGGGCGGTGCGGCACAGGTTGTGCGGGGAGAATCGCAGCCAACGAGCCACTTCTTCCGGGCATTGCTGGCGCAAGCAAGCCAGACCGCGCAGAATCGCCGGGCATTTCTGTGGATTGCGCAATGCCTTCTCGGTTTCGTTCCAGCAAGCCACCGGCAGGTCCCAATCGCTGGCCTGTTTGAGACACGGCAAAATCAGCTTCCAGCCTTCTACCGGCAAGGGGGAGGGATGGCAGGGCGGGGCGCAGATTTTCTCGAGAAAGCGGCTCAGCCAGGCGCCCCGCAGGGGCAGGCAGGTGAGTTCCCGGCTATAGTGCTGCCACTTGCTTTCGTGGCCGACCGCCAGGGGAGGAACCTTAGAGCTGCTTGCGTAGCCACTTCCGATGTCAAACTCGATAGATTCCACACCTGCACCTGATTCTCACCACTCGATCGACGAAGAGTCCATTCGAGCTCTGGTGCGGCCGGAGGATCTGGAAATGAGTATCCACCAACTGACCGCTTTCAAGCTCAAGGTCAAAGCGACCGGCAATCCTTATCTTCTCGCTCATTTGCTTTCTCACCTTGGAACCTTGCAGACGCGCAAAGGAGCCTTCGAAGCCGCCCGTGAGACCCTGAACGAGGCCGACTTTGTGCTGATTGAAGCAGCCCAGCGGGACACCCGGGAGATCCCCGCCAAACACCGCGCCTGGCTGCGCTATATGCTGGAGCGAGCGCGCTTTTTTGCGCTGACCGGCTGGCAGCCTTCAGCCAATTCCATGCTGCTCGATGCGGTGGAGATGGCCCGGGGAACCGGGCATTTCGATCTGTTCAAAGAGGCCAACGCACTGCGCGAAGAATGGGGCCTGCAGGAAACCTGACTTTCCTTGGAATTAAATAGAGATGAGATCTCTGTTTTGCTGCCTGTTGCTACTCACTTCGACCGTACTCGCCCAAAGCCCGCGCGGTGTTCTGCTGGTGGTCGCACGCGACCGGGCCGGAGCGGAAAGTCTTTCGACCCAGTTAATAGCCGCCCGCGACCGGGCCCACCTGAGCGAGAACCAACTGCAGGTGCGCCGGGTTTTGGCCCAGGGATGGTCGCCCCGACGCTACCAGGAACTGGGCATTCTGGCCCGCGATTTGCCCCTGGCGGGAGTAGCCCGCTACAGCGGCAGCGGCAAGCTGTTGGGTCTGGTGGGTTACCCGGATTTTGTGGAAAAGCAGGTGAGTGACCCGGTGGCCAGCGGAGATCGGTTGGTGAAACGTTGGGCCGAAGCCAACGGAGTGGCCCTGCAACCGCCCCTCCCCCTGATTCGAGCCGTAACGGTGGTGCCGGAGTTGAACGAGCCGCTGCCGATTGGCGCCGAAGTGTTGGTCACGGTCCAGGCCGAAAGTGGAGGGACCACCCTGCTCAATAGTTCCTCCAACCGGACCCTGACCTTGCCGGAGGCGGGCGGAGGTCTTTATCAGGGAGAATACGTGGTGCAACCCGAGGAGAAGGGCGATATCGCCCTGATCGCCCACTTTTCCAGCGCCAGAGGCGTCAGTGAAGACAAACCGGTCGGCCATTTTCAGGCGATCGGTTGGGTTCCACCTCAGATAACCGCCATCGAGGCCCTGGGCAGCGATATCTATCGAGTCAGCGGCACCGCTCCTCCGCGCGCCCTGGTCAAAGCCAAATGCCACATCGATATGGGACGTTTTCTTTTTATCGGCTACAGCGATTATGACGCCGACTGGTCTGTCCAGGCGGATGATAAGGGCGTCTTTGCCTTCAACATGGATTTGAATCAATCGGAAACCCGGCGCAGCGATATTGACCTGGAGGCGAGGTTTACCCTCTACGCCCAGAACCCGGACAACGAAGCGGAACGCACGGCCGATACCGAGTTCACCGGCAAAGTGCGCATGACATATCAGCATCGCATTTCGCCGGCTTATTACGGCAGTGATTGGGGTGGTTACCGCAGCGGCTTTACGTTCGGCCTGGGCTATCCGGGCTACGGGCGCTGGGGTGGCTACGGCCCCTGGTGGTAAAGGACTGGCTGAGGACGGGACGAACCGGCCGCCATGCATATCCAGTCCGCCCAGTTCCTGGCTATCTTTGACCAGGACATGCGGGGCGACACCGACCTGCACGACAAGGTCTACTACACCGTCACCCGCCCCAAATTTCAAGCCCTGGTGGAGACGATGGCCGCCCTGCCCGAGCCCCAAACCGTCTTGGAAATCGGAACCAGCCGCTTCTCTCGCCAGTTAAAGAGGGCGTGCCCCCATTGGGAAGTGCACACCCTCGATTTGGGACCCAGTCAGAGAGAAGTATCCGAGGCCGCCGGGGTGACATTTCACTGCGGTAACATCCTCGAGCCGCTCCCCGCTCCCCGCGACTATTATGACCTGATTATCTTTAGCGAAGTGATCGAGCACCTGCAAGGCAATCCCCGCCGGGCTTTGCGCCACTTGCGCGAATGTTTGAGACCGGGGGGCCGTCTGTTGCTCACCACTCCCAATTTGAGCCGCCTGATCAACCGGGTCAAGTTGTTGCTGGGACGCTCCCCGGTGCCGGAGATCGGACCTCCTGAGTGGTGGGGAGGGCATATGCGCGAGTATACTTTCCCAGAAATTCGCAATATGCTCAGCCGTGAGAACTTCATTTTGGAGCTGGGCGGTCCGCACATGTATTGGGACGGGATCGACTTCTACTTGAAGTCAGGTCCTTTCGAGAGAAAAGAAGACAGCGGGAAAGTGGAGTTCCAGCGGCGCTTTGGGGGTTGGAAGATGCCCATCGGACTGGTCTACGCTTTGCTAACCAACCGCATCGCCCAATGGATCCCGAGTTTGCGCCACGGTATGCTGGTGGTCGCTCGCCGCCCGGTCTAGTTGCGTAAATCGTCGGTATCGAGCCAGAGCGTCACTGGACCGTCGTTGACCAGCGAGACGTCCATGTGAGTCTGGAAAACCCCCGTCTCCACCCGTGGTAAGACCGCTCTGAGCCGGGCTACGAAATGCTCGTAAAGAGGAACCGCCAGCTCCGGGCGGGCTGCGCCGATAAAGGAAGGCCGGCGTCCCTTCCGGCAATCGCCGAAGAGCGTGAATTGGGATACCACCAGGGCGGAGCCGCCCACTTCCAATAAGGACAGGTTCAGTTTGCCGGCCTGATCTTCAAAGATGCGCAGGTTCACCACCTTGTCGGCCAGCCATTCGGCTTCTTTGGCCGTATCGTGCTGGCCCACTCCCAGCAGAATGAGAAAGCCTCGCTCGATGGCGCCGCGCACCTCTCCCTGGACCTTGACGTTTGCTCGGGAAACTTTCTGGATCAGTGCTCTCAATGGTGTCCGGCCTGGGTGTGGGTACGCGAGACGCTGATGACTTCGCGCACCTTTTTCAGGCGCTTGATCAGGTCTTCGAGCTGGCGCTTGTGAAGAATGTCGACGGCCACTTTGACGAAGGCCCGGTCCTTCTTGGCCCAGGCCTTGCACGAGCGGGTGGGAATACGGGCCTCGTTGAGGATGCCCATGACCTCGGAGAGCAATCCGTCCCGATCCCAGGCGTCAATTTCCAACTCCACCGGGTAGCTGCCGCTTTCGCTGGCGGCCTCCCACTCGACCTCGATGACGCGTTCGGGCGCCTTGGCAATCATGGTGGCCAGGTTGGGGCAGTCGACCACGTGCACGGAAACTCCCTTGCCCAGCGTGATGTAGCCGATCACTTCATCGCCGGGCACAGGAGCGCAACATTTTGAGAAGCGGATGAGGATGTTTTCGATGCCTTTGACCCGCACCGGTTGGCCGGATTTTTTCTTGGAGCCGGCCGGCCGGCGCGGAGCCGGCAGCAACGATTGGGAGGATTCCTGAGGCAGCTCTTCGCGTAACCGCCCCAAGAACTGAGCCAGTGAAGTCTCACCGAAGCCCAAAGAGGCTAATAAATCGTCGCCTTTCTCGAAGTTGAGCTGCTTGGCGATGCGGGTCATTAAATCTTCGTCGTTGAGGACCCCGTCCATGCGCTGCTTGGTCAATTCGCGGCGCAAAATGTCGCGCCCGCGCAGCACGTTTTCCTCACGACGTTCTTTTTTGAACCAGTTGCGAATCTTGTTGCGGGCCTGGTTGCTGCCGCAGATGCGCAGCCAGTCCAGCGAGGGAGTGCCGTTCTTGCTGGTGATGACCTCGACCACGTCGGCGTTCTGCAGCTTGTAGTCGAACGGCACCATCTTGCCGTTGACCTTGGCCCCGATGCAGCGGTGCCCCACCTGGGTGTGGACCCGGTAGGCGAAATCGATCGGCACCGAACCGGTGGGCAGGTCGATGACGTCGCCGCCCGGAGTGAACACAAAAACTTCGTTGGAGAGCAGGTCCACCTTGAGATTGTCGACGTACTCTTTGGCGTCGCGCGTCTCCGCATCCCAGTCGAGAATGGCCCGGATCCAGGGATAGATCTCTTTGAACATGGCCGTATCTTTAGAAGGCGGCGCCTTGCCTTCTTTGTAGGCCCAGTGGGCGGCGATACCCATCTCGTTGACCTGGTGCATTTCCCAGGTGCGAATCTGGATTTCCAGAGGATGGTCGCCCGGACCGTAGACGGTGGTGTGCAGGCTGCGGTAGTTGTTGCTCTTGGGAACCGCGATGTAGTCCTTGATGCGGTCTTTCATAGGCACCCAGATGGAGTGGATCAGTCCCAGGATACTGTAGCAGTCTTCGACCTTGTCCACGATGATGCGCAGGGCCAGCAGGTCGTAGACGTCCTCCAGAGGGCGGTGGGTACGCTGGATTTTCTTGAAGGTGGAGTAAAGATGCTTTTCCCGCCATTCCAGCCGGGCTTTGATTTTTAGCGCCTCCAGGCGTTTCTCGATAGCGTTGCGGGCCTCTTCGATGGCTCGCTCGAGAACCGGTCTCAGGCGGCCCAATCCATGGGTCAGTTCCTCGTATTCTTTAGGGTAACGGTAGCGGAAAGAGAGATCTTCCAGCTCAATTTTCATCTGAAATACGCCCAGCCGGGAGGCAATCGGTGCAAAAATCTCCAGGGTCTCGGTGGAGATGGCCTCCTGTTTTTGGGGGCGCAGCGCCCCCAGTGTGCGCAGATTGTGCAGCCGGTCGGCCAGTTTGATAAGGATGACGCGCAGGTCGCGCGCCATGGCCAGGAAGATCTTGCGCAGGTTTTCCGCTTGCGCCTGCTGTTTGCTGCGTGGCGTGGGAGCGTCGCGGCCCTGGCGGGAACTGATCGAGGTCAGCTTGGTGACGCCATCGACCAGCATGGAGATCTCGGGACTGAAGGTGGTGGAAACCTCTTCCAAAGTGGTGGGAGTATCCTCGACCACGTCGTGCAGCAGGGCGGCTGCCAGGGTGGGGGCATCCAGCCGGTAATCAGCCAGAATGTGGGCCACAGCCACGGGATGGGTGATGTAGGGTTCGCCTGAACTGCGCTGTTGGGGACGATGGCGTTCTTCGGCCAGCAAAAAGGCGCGGGCTACCAATTCCAGATCCTCGGTTCCATAAAAAGCCGAGAGCCGGCGCAGCAAGCCTTCCAATTCCGGCCCGCCAAGCTCAATGGCTTTCTGGCAGATTTCTCCTTCTAAGGTGGTCAAGGTTGCATGCCGTTCGCTGCCGCGCGCGAATGTCTTGCTTATGTCTAATGTACGTCTAACCAGCGCTGCAGGCGTACCAACTCTGCCTTGAGGGCGCCGTAGCGTTGTTGCAGGCGTTCCTGCTCCTCTTCCATTTCTTTGCGTTGGGCGGGGGGAGCCTTTTGGATTTTGCCGGGCATTTGCGCAAGCTTCTCAGCCAGCGGAGAGAGTTCGGCCACGATCTGGTCGGCTCGCTGTTGGGCCGCCGGTCGAGTCAAAGTGGCCATCGGGTCGCGAGGCCGGTGGGTGAAGGCCCAACCCAGGGCCAGGCAGCACAAAGTCGCTATCACGATTCCCAGGCGGCGTTGCGGGGCTCGTGCTTCCTCGCCCGGGATGAGCGTCATTTCAGCCGGTTTGGCCAGGCTGGGACGGCGGCTGACGCGCCAGTGGTCCAGGTCGGCACGCCAACTTTCTTGAAGTTCCGGGCCGGCCAGGCCGATGGCTTGTTCCAGCCAGGATTCGGCGTAGTCGCGGGCGGCGTCTTCGCCCACATCCCACCAGCCGCGCGCCAGTTGATGGTAGAACATGGCCAGTTGGTGGCGGAACTTGCCGGCAAATTCGAGATTGTCGGCCGTGCACTGCAAGAGAAACTGCGACTGCGGCAGCAGAACCGTTTCGAACTTCCGGGTGATCTGATCGACCGGCTGGCCGTCCAGCAGGGCCTGGCGCAACTGGGCCATATCCAGATTCCAGCGTTCTAAATCGGTGGCCAGCATTTCCATTTGCTCGGCCTGGACTTCGGGCACCGAGGTGAGCAGCACCGTCAGATTCCAAATGGCCCGCAAGGGGCCGGATTGGCCCCGGGTTACCAGTTCGGCGGCACGCTGGCGCAGACCCTGGCGTAAGGCTCCGATCACCTGCAAGTAGCCGGGCTCCTGCGTTACCTCGGCCAGTTCTTTCCAGCGCCGGCTGACGTCTTTGGCCAACTCCAGGTCTTCGGGCTTCTTAAGCCAACGCAGGTGAGCCAGCACGGCCAGGTTGTGAGCCGATAGAAGATGGGTTTCCGAGCTCCAGCGCCGCCAGGCGTCCAGGGGGCGGCCTTCACAGATGTCCAACCAGGCCAGTTGGTCCAGGGGCCGGGTGGAATCGAACCAGGTGGCCCGGTGTAGCGGCTGGCGCTCGCTTGCGAGTTCCCTCAGGCACTGTTCGAAGAGCTCGTCGGTCATTTCGATCGAGGCCAGGTCCATTACGTGCAGGACCACAGCTGTCTCGCGACTGCGCGGCGGGCCTTGCTCGCGAGGGATTCCCAGCAACCGGTAGGGGTTGTGGGTAAACGGGTCCCAGACGGTCACGCCCGGACCAAATGTTCCTCCAGGCGGAGATGCCGCTCGTCAAACCTTTGCACCAACTGCATAAATTGCTCCCGCCCCTGGCACATCTCTTGATAACGCCTGGACTCCTCCAGCTTGCGACCGCCGGAGGAGCGAATGATCCAGGAGTCAGAAGTTCGTTCTACAAGTTGAAGCTCCTCGAAGACCTGCACGGCCTGTTGCAAGGAGGCCCGGAGTGGCCGGATATCTTCTTCGACCGAAGGAAACTGGCGCACTTCCAGACGCCCTTCCCGGGCGTGGCGGCGCAGCGACTTCCACACTCCTTCGAGGCGGGGCCGGTCCAGCCAGAGTTGAGATTGCCGTTGGATTTCCTGGCGCAATTCGCGCCCGCCGAAGAGCACATGCACGCGGGCTGCTTGTTGCAGGGCGGGTTGAAGCAGATCCTGGCGGCTGGAAGGCGGATAGAGCAGCACCACGTCGTCGAAGCCGGAACGTAAACTACTGTAGGTCTCGATGCTCAACAGATGTTGAGGGAGAGCCCCCTGGACCTTTTCCCGCTGCACCTGATCGTGCACCACCACCAACGGGGTGTGCCCCTGGTGCAATAGCGCCTCTAGATAGGCTCGCCGGCTGACCACGTTGCGGCCGTCCACCAGGATGGGGGCGCCGTTGGGCTGGTTCCATTGAGCCTTGTTTTGGAGTAGAGCAAAGACCTGAGGTTCGGGCTCGAGTACCGCCTGCACCCTCAGGCTGGCGTAAGAGTTGCCTTCCCAGCTCTCTTCCTC
The DNA here is from genome assembly GCA_019637395.1 of Vulcanimicrobiota bacterium. GTDB lineage: Bacteria > Vulcanimicrobiota > Xenobia > Xenobiales > JADMJV01 > JADMJV01. The sequence continues at coordinate 387,378 of JAHBVR010000003.1, read as the reverse complement.
CAGTTCGAAGATCACGTCATAGTAGAGGTGTTTATCCAGAATGTGCGGCCGGTCGTCGGCCATCCGAAAGGCCACTGCTTTGCGTTCCAGGTTACCCTGCACCAGGCGGCAGCGCAGGTGCTCACCGGTTTTGCCTATCACTTTGAGATTGTCGAGGCGCACGCGGCGGGCCAGAAAGATGGGGGTGCGGTTGGCCTCGCCCAGCGGTTCCAGCATTTTCAAGCTGCGCGCCAGCTCGACGTTGGCCGCTTTGAGGTCAATTTCCAGGTCGACATGCACCGGAGCCGGCCCCTGGCGTACCTCGGCCACCGCCTCAGCCAGACGCCGGCGCATCTCATCGACCCGGTCCCAGGCCACCGTGAAGCCGGCGGCGCGCGCGTGCCCGCCAAATTTTACAAAGACATCGGCGCATCTTTGCATGGCGGCGTGTAAACTCACGTTCTCGGGGGCGCGTGCCGAGCCTTTGCAGATCTCACCCACCCGGCCCATGATGAAGGCGGGCAGCCCGAAGCGGTCCACCACCCGGCTGGCGGTAATGCCGACCACGCCTTGATGCCAGTCTTCCCCGGCTTCCACCACCACGCCCAGGTCCAGCAAGGAAGGGTCCTGGGTCAGGCGTTGCTCGACCTGGGCGCGCATGCCGGCTTCCAGATCGCGGCGCTGCTGGTTGAGTTTGTCCAGGTAGGAAGCTTGTTGCCGGGCCGGCTCATCCTCCCGGGTCATCAACAGCTGCACGCCCAGGCGGGCGTGCTCCAGACGGCCCGCCGCGTTGAGCCTGGGCCCCAGGCCGAAGCCCACCGCGAAACTGCCCCAGGGTCCCTCTTCCAGTCCGGAAACTTGCGCCAGCGCCCGTAACCCGGGGCGTTCCAGCAAGGCCAGCTGGCGCAGTCCGCTGCGCACCAGAGCCCGATTTTCACCGACCAGGGGCATGACATCGGCGATGGTGGCCACCGCCACCAGGTCGAGGAAATGAGTGGGCCAGGCCAGGCCGCGCTGCTGATGAAGAGCGCACACCAGTTTGTAGGCGACGGTGGTGCCGCACATGGGCTTGAAGGGATAGCTGCAGTCGGCTAACTGCGGATTCAGGTGGGCTTCGGGAGTGGGCAACTGAGCGGGTAGATGATGGTGGTCGGTTACGATCACGGTCATCCCCAGGCTCTGGGCCTTTTCGATGGCGGTGTGGCTGCTCGAACCGCAGTCACAGGTGAGCAGCATTCTGGCGCCGCGGGCGGCGGCCGCTTCCACGGCTTTCAGGGAAACGCCGTAACCTTCGCTGAAGCGGCAGGGCACATGGTGTTCCACCCGGGCGCCCAACTCTTGCAGGCCCTCGGCCAGCAACACGGTCGAGCAAATCCCGTCCACGTCATAGTCGCCATGAATAAAAATCAAGTGACCTTGTTCGATGGCTGCCTCGATCAGGCCGACGGCTTTGGCCATGTCGCGGAAAAGCATCGGATCCGAGCAGACTTGGGAGGCGTCATCGTGAAGAAAGCTGCGCGCCGCGTCGTGGTCGTGCAGATTGCGCTGGATGAGCAACTGAGCGATGACTTCGGGAACGTCCAGGGCCTGGGCCAGGGCGCGTGCCTGTTCGGGTTGAGTGGGCCGGATCGAAAGCCGGCGGGGATGCAGCATGGTTGAAAGTTCTTCGTCACTCGCGGCGGTCCTTTGATCAGGGAAATTTCAGCCGGCCGTCGTATCTCTCTTCTGAGTGGCGAATATCCAGACGAACTTTAACCGAACTCTAGCCGACATGCAGAAATGGGGCCGGCAGGTTCAAGCCCATGCCCCCGCCTGCGAAAAGGAAATCGCCCAGAACCTGCTCGACACCATCAATCAGGCCACTCCCGAGACCCTGGGGGAGACCAAGAAGGACGTGCGCGAGTTGCTCTGGGACATCCGCCGCAACGCGCCCGATGGTTGCCCGGAATTGCGCCAAAGCTACGAAAAGCTGCGCAATCTGGCTCTGGACAGCAGCTATCCGCACACGCTCTACACCATTCACCCGCCGGCCTGCGAAGTGGCCAACTTTCAGATCATCAGCCCCAACTATTTGCGGGGAGGGCAACCGGATCAGGAAGGCCTGCACTGGTTGGCCGGCCAGGGCATCAAGACGGAAGTGGATCTGCGCGGGTCCGACCGCGATAACGCCTGGGACCCGCCCACCGAATATCCGCTCCGGGTCATCCGCGTGGCCGTCGAGGATTTCCAGCCGCCCACTTTTCCCCAGGTGGAAGAATTCATTCAAATCGTCAACGACCCGGCCAACCAGCCGGTCTACGTCCACTGCAAGGCCGGGGTCGGCCGCACCGGCGTGATGACGGCCTGCTGGCGTATTTCCCAGGGGATGACGGCCGACGAGGCGCTCGAAGCTGAGCGTATCAATTCGCAGTATGGCACGCTCAAGCAGGAGCAGTTCGTGCGTGATTTCGAGAGTTATTGGAACGAGAAGAAATCACCCGCGCGGTAAAGACGCTCGGGCGGAAGAGAACTGAGGGGTCGGAGACTGCTTGAGGTGTCCCAGCAGGCTGCCGAAGTTGAGGCAAAGGCTGGCAAAAAGCACCAGCAGAGCCAGTTGCACGCGTTGTGGGTAAGTAAGCATCTCAGTCATAGAGTGCTTACGCCAGTTCTCGAGGGCCGGTTCACAGCCTTTTCCATCTCGACCAGTTGCGGCCACCGGGAATCCAGAGCCAGGCCGGAGGTTTGCTATAGATGGCGGCCACGTTGGAATTCGTGCGCCGGGCCAGGATCATCGATAGCTGACTGGTCGAAGTTTTTTGGGAAAACTGTGCCTTTTCGACCGCCCACACCTGGCTTAAAGTGGATTATCGGGGTCAATTCTAAAGTTTGCTCAGGAGTTCGACATGTCCAAAGAAAAAGGTTCCCTGCAAGTCAAAAGTGGCCTCGCCCAAATGCTCAAAGGCGGCGTGATCATGGACGTGAGCACCCCCGAACAGGCGGTTATCGCGCAAGAAGCTGGCGCCTGTGCGGTGATGGCGCTGGAGCGGATTCCCTCGGAGATCCGCAAGGAGGGTGGCGTCTCGCGCATGTCCGACCCGGCCATGATCCAGCGCATTATGGACGCCGTTACCATTCCCGTGATGGCCAAAGTGCGTATCGGACACTTTGTGGAGGCCGAAATCCTGCAGGCCCTGGGAGTTGACTTCATCGATGAGTCGGAAGTCTTGACTCCGGCCGATGAAGAATTCCATATTGAAAAGAGTCACTTTAAAGTGCCGTTCGTGTGCGGGTGCCGCAACCTGGGCGAGGCGTTACGCCGCGTCGGAGAAGGCGCCGTGATGATTCGCAGCAAGGGTGAGGCAGGCACGGGCAACGTGGTGGAAGCTGTCCGCCACATGCGCACTCTCAACGCCGAGATTCGCCGCGCCAAGCTCATGCCCGAAGAAGAATTGATGAGCTACGCCCGAGATCTGGGAGTGCCCATCGACCTGCTCAAGCAGGCGCGCAAGGCCGGCCGGCTGCCGGTGGTCACTTTCGCGGCGGGGGGCATCGCCACTCCGGCCGACGCGGCCCTGATGATGCGCTTGGGATGTGACGGAGTGTTCGTCGGTTCCGGGATCTTCGGCTCCAGTGACCCCGCTTCTCGGGCGCGGGCCATCGTGGAGGCCACCACCCACTTCGCCGATCCCAAACAGCTGGTGCAATGTTCGCGCGGCCTGGGCGAGCCCATGCGCGGTCTGGACATCGCCTCGATTCCCCAGCATGAGCTGGTGCAGGGCCGTGGCCGCTAAGCCGGTCATCGGTGTGCTGGCCCTGCAAGGGGCCTTTGCGGAACACGAGGACTATCTGCGCCGCGCGGGGGCTCTGGCGGTGGAGGTGCGCCGGCCCGACCAGCTGGAGGAGCTGGACGGCCTGATTTTGCCGGGCGGCGAATCCACCACCATCGGCAAGCTGCTGCGCCGTTTTGGCTTTGAGGAGCCGTTGCGTCGCTTTGACAGGCCGATCTGGGGCACGTGCGCGGGGATGATCCTCCTTTCCCGGGAAATTCGTGGCGGACTCCCCGATCAGCTGGCTCTCGATCGGATCGACTTGCGGGTCACGCGTAACGCCTTCGGTCGCCAGGCCGACTCCTTTACCGCTCCGCTGGAGTTGTCCAATCTGGCCGAGCCGATTCCGGCGGTCTTTATCCGCGCCCCGCTGGCCGAACCGCTCAGCGACCGGGTCGAGGTATTGGCGGAGGTCGACGGGCAGGTGGCGGCGGCCCGCCAGGCAAACGTATGGGTGAGTTCTTTTCATCCGGAGCTATCGGGAGATTTGAGATTGCACAAGTCCTTCGTGGCCACTTGCCGCTCACGGTCGCAGGGCCACAAATTCCAGGCTGGTGGCCAGCAGGCCTAGCGGGGTGTGATCGACCAGCCACTGGTCGATTTGTTCGGCCAATCTGAAGTTGCGAACCCAAACACGATTTTTGGGAAATAGCTGGCGCAGCCAGAGGTCTAGAATTTGAAAGTTCTGGCCGGTCAGTAGGGCCTGTGTCTGCCGGCGGCCGTAGAATCGGTCATGATAGTGGTTGCCCAGCAGGCGGGCGGCCCATTGCACCCAGGACAGGTGGTAGGGCAGATTAAAGCAGAAAAAGAGTCCCCCCGGCCGCAAAACGCGCTGGATTTCTTTTAATGACTCTACTTCTTGAGGCACGTGTTCCAATACTCCCATGCTGATGACCACGTCGAAGCTTCCGCCTGCAAAGGGCAGCCGGTAGGGATGGTCCAACGCCTCCACGCGTCCCAAGATTTTCTCCCCTTCCGCCGGATTTACGTCGGCCGGAGTAACCTCGGCTCCCGCCTCGCGCAGCAGATAAGTGAAGTGACCCTTACCGGCTCCCCAATCGAGCATTCTCAAATCGGCCAGGGGTCGTACAAACCAATGGCTGGCCACTGTGGTTACATAGTGAGCCAGGTATTGATAGGGCAATTGCCCGCTGGGATTGGCCAGAAACTGCCAGCCTCCGGGCTGGCCGCGCACGATTTGGGTGAGATGATCGTCGATGGGCCAGGGGTGGGAGAAGACTCGGCGGCGTAGAGGCTTCAGTTCGAGGGACGAATGCAAAGCTTGGGCGGATTCGACCGGCGGGCATGCGGACCTCCCAGTCGAGCAGGGCTCAGCTCCCGCAACTCAAACATTAGAAAGAGGTTTTTACTATGCCAGTCAATCAAGCGACCGCCACCTGGAAAGGTGACTTGATGCACGGAGCCGGCCATATCGTGGGCCAGACGGGGGCTATCGACGTCACGTTTTCCCTGAAATCGCGCTCCGAAAATACTTCCAACACCAACCCGGAAGAGTTGATCGGGGCGGCCCACTCGGGCTGTTACAGCATGATGCTGAGCGCCCTCCTGACCAAGGCCGGCAAGCCTCCCGAAGAGATCAACACGGTGGCCCGGGTGACCCAGGAGATGGTTAACGGCGAGTTTCTCATCACCAAGATCGAACTCTCCACCAGGGCCAGAGTCGCTGGCCTGGGCCAGGACGAGTTCCTGGAGTTCGCCGAGAACGCCAAGAAGAACTGTCCGGTTTCGCGAGCTCTGACCGGCACCAACATCAGCCTGGAAGCCGAACTCCTCTGAGTTTCAATATCGTTAAGGAGAAAATTATGCCCGTTTATGTCTACCGAGTGGCCGGTGAAAAACTGGAAGTGAGCCACAAGATGTCTCATGATCCGCAGACGTGGGGGGAACTCTGCGAGGTGGCCGGTCTCGAACCGGGCAGCCGCGACCTTCAGGAAAAGGTGGAGCGACTGATCGTGCCGGTGGCCACTTCCGTCTCCCAATTCACCAGCGACTATAAGAATAGTGGGTTTAAGCGCCTGGAACGCCGCGACAGCGGAGTGTATGAAGAAACCACGGCGCCTAAGGGGGAGCGCATTATCGACTCTAATTCTTTTTAAGCGGTCTGTTCCAATTTATCAGCAGTTGCTGGGAAAGGCTGTCGGGCGGATTGCCCTCCTTGTGCAAGTCGTCGCGCAACGTCAAGGGCCCCTGCACTTCGAACCAACGTTGCGGGGGCAGATCCAGGGGAGTCCTCAAGGCTTTTTCTCGCTCCAGGCTGGCCGCGAACCAAGGGACCGCCTTGGCTTCCGGCGAGTCATCGCGAGGACTGCAATCCATATCCAGGTGCACCATTTGGGGAAACAGACGGAAGGCCAGCAGGGCGGCCTGACGGCATTGGCGCAACACCTGGGCGCGACCGGCCCCGGGGGCTACAAAGAAGCGAATTTGACCGAAGGCGCGTCCGCGGAATTGTCCGATGCCCACCTTCATGGCGGGCCAGGGATAGTACTCGCGCTTGATGGCCACGGCCAGCTTGAGTTCCTCATCAGCGGAAAGATACATCAACTGCGTGGGCGGCGGTTCGCCGCCCACCAGTGTGGTCAGGAGCAGCACGCCAAGGAGCCTGCGCATAGGCGTAACTTAAAAGTCGGTTAGCCCAATCCTTTAAGCGGACTGAGAGATGGCCGCCAGTGTGAGCCAATCCCCGATGATATTCTCGTCGGAGGGATTGAACTGAACTCCTACCTGTGCACCTTGGACCCAGGCAATTCGGCCTGATACGTGCTGGCGGTGATCGAGCGAGTCGATTTCGAGCGTGTCTTCGACCTGGAGGCGGCGGGAACACTCGAGCTTCAGACCCTGCGGAGAAAAGTCGAGCACGCGGGCCTGAAACTCCTTGCCGTTGTGCCGGCAGTGCACGGCGATGGTGAGCGGTTGGCGGGGCCCCGGCTGGCGCCGCTCCATTTCGCTTAGAGTGGGGCCTTGCCAGGCACGCAGCCAGTTGAGGAAGCGCGATCGAAAGTTCATTCTACTCTTTTAACCTGAGGGAAGACGTTTGACTATAGGCGATCTGAGGGATTGTGCCTGGTAATTTCAGATATTCAGGCGGGAGGAGACATCCGAAAGGGGTAGCAGCACCGCCAGTACGAGGAATCCTACCACCACGCCCATGGCCGTGATCAAAGCCGGTTCCAGAAAGCGGAGCACCAGCGAGCGGCGTCGCTCCAGTTCGCGCTCGTAGTAGTGCGAAGCGGACTCCAGCATGGCCTCCAGGTCACCGGTGCGTTCCCCCGTGCGCAGAAATTGCTGCAGCAGCGGTGGCATCCAGGGCAGACGGGAAACCGAGTTGGAAATACCGTCGCCGCGCTCCACAGCGCGCTCGACCTGCTGCAGTCCCTGGTCCAGAGTCGGGCTCTGCATCACCTCGCGGCTGAGCTGCAGGGCCCGCACCAGGGGCACACCGGCGCCGTGCAACATGGCCAGGGTGGAGCACCAGCGCTCCAACAAGGCGGCCAGCAGCATTTGGCCCCACAGGGGCAGACGCAGGGTGATGCTCTGGCGCAATCCGGCCGGAATCCAGCGAAAAATGCCCAGAGCCAGCAGAATCACGGCGGGCAACACATAGGCGCCGTAGTCCACCATCCAACCGCCCACCCAGAGCATGACCTTGGTAAACATGGGTGGGTCGATGCCCAGCGAACCATACATTTCGCGCAGCACCGGGGTCAGGAAGTAGAGCAGTCCGCCCAGCAACAGGATCGATATGGAGACCAGGATGATGGGATAGGTGAGCGCTCCGGCCAGAGCCTGGCGATTGGCCAGATCCCGCTGCAAATAGTCGGCGAATTTCTGCAAAATCATGGGGAGCTTGCCGGATTCCTCACCGGCCTCCACCATGCGCAGCAAGATACGTGGGAAGAGGTTCTCTTGAGCCAGCGCTCCGGCCAGCGTCTGGCCTTCGCGCAAGCGCACGCGCACGCGCTGCAGGCCTGAGCGCACATTGGGATTACCTTCGCTGAGGGAAAGTGACTCCAGCGCTTCGTCGACGGGAATCCCCGATTTGAGCAGGGAGGCTAACTGAGTCACCAGATGGGCCAGGCCCTCGTCGCCGATACCGCGCGAGCCCTGGCCGGAGTTTTCTTGTAAATGACTGGGAAAGAGCCCACGCGCCTTGAGCTGTTGATAGGCGGCCGAGGAAGAGGGGGCATCCTCGAAACCTTTCTGTTCCTTGCCGGCGGCGTCGTGGGCGCGATACTCGTAGAGCGGCATTACATCGAGCGGGCAGCTCGGGCTGCCTCATCCAGACTGGTCCAGCCCAGGCAAACCTTGCGGGCGGCGTCCTCCAACAACGAGTTCATGCCCACCAGACGGGCCTGCTCGCGCAGTTTACGGGCGTCGGCTTCCTGGGCGATCAGGCGGCTGATGTCCATGGTCACGGGCAGCCATTCGTGGATGCCGAAACGGCCGCGGAAGCCGGTGTCGAAGCAGGCTTTGCAGCCCTGGGGCAGACGGCAGTCGAACTGGGCCGGGGCCCGCTCCAGGCCGATTTTGGGCCACTCGTTGTCGGCCGGAGTGTAGGCTTTGGCGCATTGCGGACAGAGGCGGCGCACCAATCGTTGGGCCAGCACACCCAGCAGGCACGAGGAAAGCAGAAAAGCCGGCACCTTGAGATCGAGCAGGCGGGTGGCGGCCGAAGGCGCGTCGTTGGTGTGCAGGGTGGAGAGCACCAGGTGGCCGGTGAGGGCGGCGTTGACGGCGATATTGGCCGTTTCCGCGTCGCGAATTTCACCGATCATTACCACGTCCGGGTCCTGACGGAGGATCGAGCGCAGACCTGAGGCAAAGCTGAGCCCGATGCGCTCGTTGACCTGGATCTGACCCACGCCGTGCATACGATACTCGACAGGGTCTTCCACCGTGAGCACATTGGTTTGGGGTGATTTCACCTTGTCCAGCAGCGAGTAGAGCGTGGTGGTTTTACCCGAGCCGGTGGGGCCGGTGATCAAGATCATGCCGTAGGTGTGTTCCAGGGCCGCCATCAGGCTTCTCTGGATGTTGTCCAGTGTGCCCAGTTGTTCCAGCGAAAGGGCCTTGGCGTTCTTCTCCAGGAGACGCATGACCAGGCGCTCGCCATAGAGGGTGGGCACGATCGAAAGACGCACGTCGATCACACGCGAGCCGCTACGCACCTGCAAACGGCCGTCCTGAGGGCGGCGATTCTCGGCCAGATCCAGGCGACTGAGCACCTTGAGGCGGGCGCTGATTTCGGCGTGTTGCTTTTGGGCCACGCGCCGCTTCTCGTGGAGCACGCCGTCCACGCGCAAGCGCACGGCCGTCTCGTTTTCGAAGGGCTCGATGTGAATATCGGAGGCGCCCAGCTCCATCGCTTCCAGAAAGAGCTGGTTGACCAGGCGCACGGTGGGCGCGCCGCCTACGTCGTGGAGCAGGTCCAACACGGCCGACTCGGAGTCGGATTCCTCGATGTGCCCACCCCGGGTGTCCAGCGACTCCTTGAGAACCAGGCGGCGCAGGCCGTCTTCCAGTTGCTCTTTGGTGAGCAGAATGGGCTTAACGTCTTTGCCCGCTTGCAGGCGGATGTCTTCCAGTAATTCTCGCGGCGTCTCGGGTAAGATGCCCACCTCCAGGCGCGTGGGCGTGTCTTCCATGGGCAGCATGCGATGGCGCTGCCAGAACTCGACGGGAATCATTTCAACTCCACCTTACGCGGCAGGGGCAGGCGGCTGACTTGCTGGTCGCCGATCCAGGCGGACACATCGAAATAATAGTCGCCCGACTTGCTGGGAAAACGGTAGGGCGGCAAAATGATCTCGCGCTCCTCATTGGGCTGCAGGCGCTGCGGCTCGGTGCGGGTGTCGACGGCCACGCCCCCGGGAGCGCGCACCTGCTGGTGCAGGATCACTTCTACCTCAAAGGGGTTGCGGTTGCGAATGTGGATACGGGCCTGACGCAGATTGTCGCTGCTGTCCGGCGGGCTCACCACCAGATTTTCCAGCACCAACGAGCCTTCGGGCGGCGCTATGCTGCGACTGGGCCCATAAGGCTCGGGCACAGCGTGACGTTCCGCCGGCGGGCGGGGCTCATGCTGGGAATCGGAGGGCTTGCCTTCATCCTTGAGATACTTTTCGTAGGAGCGGTCGAGGCGCGCGACTTCGTCCGGATGCTGAATGATATAGGGTGTCAGGGCGATAAAGAGAGTGGTTTTGCGCTGTTCTTTGTTGGTCTCTTTGAAAAGATTCTCGATGAAGGGGATGTCGCCCAGGATGGGCACTTTGGTGACCACGTCCAGAGTGCGCTTGGAGATCAAGCCGCCGATCAGCAGCGTCTCGCCTTCTTTCAGCTGCAGTTGCGTTTTTACGCTGCGGTTGGAGATCAAGGGGATGACGTAGCCGGTGGCGCCCAGGCTCTGGCGCAGATAGTCGGTGACTTCCTGGACTTCCTGATCGAGTTCGATGCGCAGCGTGTCGGATTGACTGACATGGGGCGTAAAAGTCAGCTTGATACCGACTTTTTTGTAATCGTAGGTAATCAGGGGTTGGCCGAAATTGTCGAAACGGGCCCCGGTGGCGAAGGGCACCACGTCGCCCACTTCCACGATGCCTTCTTTGTGATCCGAGGTCAGGATGCGCGGCGAGGAGATCAGGTTAAAGTCGGTGGTGTTGGTGATGGTGTTGATGAGGGCGAAGAAGGTCGGCACTTTGACGTCGCGGCCGCCCACGTTGATGGTGCGGGTGGCGCCGCTGCCCAGGGTGCCCACCGTGAAGGAGCCCGAGGCCAGCGCCGAAAGCAGGCCTTCTTCGGTGAGACCGCCGCGGAAGGAGGAGAGCAGGCCGCTGCTGCTGGCCACCTGTAGCTTGGCTCCTTGAGCCATCACTTTGCTGAGTGAAACTTCGGCCACCATACCCAGGACCAGCACCTGTTTACGGGGCACGTCGATCTCGGCGATCAGGTCCTCGATTTTGGCGTACTCCGAGGGAGACATAAAGAAGACCAGTGAGTTGGTTTCGGCGTCGAAGGAGACTTTGGAGGAGACAAAGGCAATCTGTTGATTGGCCTGGTCGGCTCCGGTCTGATCGGGCGGGTTGACGAAACTGTCGGCCAGTTTCGGATAGGCTTGCTGGGACTGAATCAGGTTGACCACCGCGTTCTGCTGATTGGCGGCGTTCTGATTGTTGGCGTCCAACTGTTGCTGCTTGCGCTGGGCCTCCTGGCTGTCGCTGAGCAGGTTGACCAGCACCTTGGCGGTGTCTTCGGCTTTGGCGTATTGGAGGAATTTTACGTAGAATTGGGGTTTTTCGATCTGGTCGGGAGCGGAGCGGGGCTGGTCGAGGCGTTTGGCCAGCCGTAGCGCGGTGGCGATTTGCTCTTCGCTGCCCTGGATGACCAGCGAGTTGGCGGGAGCAAAGGAGCCGACTTTGGGCGGAGGGGCATCTCCCGGGACCTGCAGGCTCTTGGACATGACTTGCTGCAGCACCGGAGCCAGTTTGTCCGACTCGGCATAGGTCAGACGCAGCACCTGCACGCGACTGCTGGGGGTGGCTTTGTCCATTTGGCGAGCCAGGGCCCCGATATGGCGAATGATGGCCGGTTTGTCGATAAGCACGATGGCCTTGGCATTCGGGTAGGCCTGGATCAGATTCTGATCGCTGGCCAGCGGCTTGAGGGCCGTGAGCAGCTGGGTGACGTCGGCGTTCTTGAGCAGAATCAAGCCCAGCACCGGCTGCGGGCCGTTGCCCGGCCTGACCACGTAAGGCGCTTGCTTGCGCGCGTCGGCCATGGGCAGAACCACGTCGTAGCCGCCTTTGGATTTGACCGTATAGCCGTAACGCTCCAGGGCCAGCACGAAGAGGTCGTAAATCTCCGCGCCGCTCATCTCACGGCTGGAAAGCAAGGTGACCTTGCCCTGCACGCGATCATCCAGCACGATGTTGCGCCCACTCAATTCCGAAACCAGTTTGGCCAGCACCTTGATGTCCAGGTTTTCATAGTTCATGCGCATGGGACCGCGGGCCGGCGTCTTCATTAAGGGGCCGGAGGGAGTGGGCGGTTGAGCCCAAACTGGCGCGCATAAGAGAAGAATCCCAAGAAGAAGCTTTTTCATGAATCAGATACCATCGTCCAATGCGGATCTTTCCAGGTGCCCGTGGGCATCAGACGCCTTTTCCCAAGTTTGGTCTGGATGTTGAGATTGCCGCTAAGCTTGTGGGGTTGGCCGGGCTGCGGTTCTAACAAGATATTACCGTCAGCGGAAAACTCTGCGCCTCCCAGCACTTTGACCTCGATGCGCAGTTCGTAGCCCTGGCCGCGGTCCTGCCAGAAGAGCCGGTTGCCGCTTTCAAAGGTCTCGATTTCGATGGGCAGCGGGATCTGATGATGAGTCAGCACCAGGCGCAGGTTGCCCTCGCCGCTGCGTTTGGCGAAGCTGTGAGTGATGTTGCCCGTCACGTTCATTTCCCCGAACACTTTGGAGCCAGAGTCGATGTTCAGTTGATCCATGCGCAGGTTGAGGTCCCCGGTGGGACCGACCAGCATGCGGCCCTGACCTTTGCCCTGGGTGGCGTAGGCCGACATGCCGCTGAAGGTGGGGCGCAGTTTGGCCTGGTCGAACTGCACTTTAACCCCGCTACGGGTGGTCACGCGCACGTCTTTCCACTCCACGCCGGTGACCGAGGCCGACTCGGGCGTGTAGTCGACCTGCACGCCGGTGCGCCCTTCCAGGCGGGCAATGCGATCGGCGATGGCTTGCTCGTAGGGGAAACGCCACACCAGGGTGGCTATGAAGATGACCAGGAAGAGGAGAATACGGCCGATCACGGTGTCGCCTCCGCTTTCGGGTTCTCCACGATCATATGCACATCCCAGACGGAGCGACTGCCCACGTCGGACAGCACCAGGCGGCGAAAGATCAGGTTGACCTTGGTCATTTTGGTCAGCAGAAAGCGCACTTCTTCCGGCTTGAGATTGCGCATCTTGACTTCCGCTCCGGCCCCACCCAGGGTGATGCTGTTGGTGAGGATATGGCGATCCAACCCGCCCTTGAAGACATTGATGGAGAGCCACTGCAGGGGGTCCGGCTTGGGATCAGGAGGCAGCGGTTGATTGTCCTCGGCGGCGCTGGCCAGCGTGGCCAGGAAACGGCGCTGACCGCTTTCCTCCTCCCGCACCCGTTGGCGCAATTGATTGAGCGAACTCTGGCGGAAGAGGCCGAAGAGCAGCAAAACCGCCAGCATGGCGGTGAGGGCGCGTTGCGGGGCGGTCATACCTTGGGAAGACCCCCCTGGAATTCAAAGCGGAAGCGCCCGCCCACACCCGGTTGCAACTTCTTTTGCTGTAGATCGGGGAAGACTTGTTTCCACTTCTGGCGCAATTGCTGGGCTTTCAGGTTGCTGGGCGCCTCGCCTTCGAGCAGCAGTTTGCCTTCGTCATAGGTAATGCTATAGAGCGAGCAATCCCCGATTTCACGCAATGCCTGGGCTGCCCGGGCGATGCCGTCGGTGACGGTGGCCACCGAGTGGGCACGTACGCTCTGGCGAAAAATCTGCTGTTGGGCCAGCCACTTCTCGGCCTGGGCCGGGCTATCCAGGTTGGCCGGAAGATTCACGCCCATGGCCGCCGCCGACTTGCGGAACTGGCCGCGCAGACCGGCTTGCTCCCGGGTCAGGCCCTGGTAACGAATTTCCAGCCCGACGATCCACAGACCCAGGCAGGCAAAGCCGACCGCCAGCACGGCATTCAGGTTACTTTCGTTGCTCATGGGGGTGCTCGACTGCAGGTTCAGACGTTGCTGGCCAAAGCGGGCGCTCAGGGCCGCCCCCAGGGCGGAGACGTGTTCGTGAGGGCTGAGCAGCGGTGGCATAGGGAATGGCTCGGGTTCGATACCCAGCTGGCCATGCAAAAAGGCGCGCAAACCCGGCATGTTGGCGCCCCCACCGCAGAGCAACACGCGCCGCTGGGTTAGCGGACGGGGCAGCAGGGCCTCTTCCAGTAGTTCGCCCAGAAAAGCCTTCACTTCAGGCAGTTCGGCCCCGCGCCGGCGTTTCAGGTCCTCGGCTTCACCCAGACTCACCCGCGCCTGGTCGGCCAGGTGTTGCGACATCGCCTGACCGCCGCGCATCATGGTGCGTACCCAATCGATTTTGCCCCCGGCAATCGAAACCCAGGTGGTGTGGGAGGCGCCGAAGTCCACGATCAGGGCGTCGCTGATGTTCATGTGGAGCGCTACCCGCAGGTAGCAAAGCGGCTCCGGATCCGCTCCCTGGATCGCTCCCCAGCGGCCGCTCAGCTCTTGCCATTTGCTGAGCTGCGCCACTACCGCGAAAGCTTCCGGACCGGGCTGCAGGTAATAGTCCCAGACGCACTGGTGCAGGGGGAGCGGTAGCCCGAAGGTCAATTCTTCCTGAACGATGCGGCGGCAGGCCTTGGCGCCGGCCTGGGGTAGACGCACTTTGCGATAGGTAAAGCAGTGGCTGGGGGCGACCGCTACGGGCCGCCCACCCTTGTCCAGGGGAATAACAGAACCCCCGATAAGACCCAGAGATACCGCGCGTGTGCCGGTGCTCCCGAAATCTTTGCCTACGCTGTAAAAACTCAGCGCGCCCTCCAATAGCGGACCACAATTTCCCTCTGGCTTTTTCGTTCTAACATGGCTTCCAATTCCAGCGGAATTTCTCGGCTGGTCACGATGACCCGCACGCGAAACACCTGGCTGGCATAGCCCATCACCTTGTTCAATCGAAAGGCAAGGTCATTGTCTATGCCTGGAATTTTCTTCAAGTCCTCCTGGTTCCGGAGAACATTTCGCGACCGAAATGCGATGAGTTCGGTGACAATGCTATCGCTCATTGCCTCATCCAGGCTGCCTAAAACCTCTTTGGGCGCGGTGTTCACGTTGATCTTGCCCTGCGCGTAGGCGGAGAGGAAGTCCCCCCAATTGGCGGCTCCCGTTTTGCCACCTTCGCTCTGGAACATGCTTTTGAATTCATCCAGCCGGGTACTGGAGGGATCCAGAGGGGCGGGCGGCGGCACCTGGGGGGGGCCCCAGCCCTTGAGGCGCTCCAATTCATCCACGCTATCCAGCGGCCCGTTTTTGACCGTCAATTGGGGGTAGCTTCCTTGTTCGGCGCCGTTGCTGCGCACGTCGTCGTCCAGGTCGGTCCAGTCTTGCAGACTGGCCAGAGCGGTGGCTCCGGCCAGGCCGGATTTGTTCAGCAGCCGCTCCAGGGCCTGGGCATAAAGCACTCGATCCGGCTCGTCTTTGCCGGGAACGGGCAGTTGGCTGATGGGAAAGCGACTCTCTTCGTCGCGGATTTCCAAATAAAGGTCGCGTCCTTCCCAGCGCAGGCGTTGGCTGCCCAGCGCCCAGCTGTCGCGGGCCGAGTCAACGTCCATTTCGTCGACTTTCAAGAGATCAATGGCCAACTCGACGGCGGAACGGGCCACCTGGTAGTTCTGCTCCCTTTGGCGCACCCGGTCTTCCAGTTTGTGCAGGGCCCCGGCCGAGTCGCTCAGTTGAAATCCGAATACCACCAGCAGAAGCAGCATGGCCAGCACCATCAAAATTACCATCGGCCCCCCCCCATGCCGGGAGTTACCTGAAAGTCGATGGTCGGCAGTCGCTTGGCCTCCAGATGGACGCGCACGCGCTTGGGGGCGGCCGTTTGCGTCCAGTCTCGTTTCCATAACCAGCCGTCCTCGGAGTAGTCCAGCGAGAGATGGACAACGTCGTCGAGTAGAATATTCCAGGGCGCTTCCTGAGCGTCCAACGGACCGTGCAATCCGGCGCGATTGCGCAACGGGAATTCCCGATAGGCCAGGTCGAGTCCGTCCCCGCCGCTACGCGGTTGCACGCGGAAACCGACTTCGCAGATTCCCTTTTGCTTGCGCGGCTGAGTAGTCAAGAAAGTGAGTGAGTCACGACCCTCGGTAGAACCCGGCTCACCCCATAAGGGAGTGTCAGGAGTTCCCACCAGGCCGATGGCAATGGCATTGGTCGGGGCTTCTCCTTGAGGAGGAACGAACAAATTGCGCAGTTCCCAACGGATCACCTCGGTGGCATCGATCCAGTGCTTGCGGCGCAGCGACGCCTGGGTGGTAACCCGCGTCATACGGGCGATGCGCACCACCACCAGCAGTAGAATGGAAGTGAGGATGGCCACCAACCCCAGGGTCATCAGCACCTCAAAAAGCGTAAAGCCTCTTTTCACTGAGTGCTGCCGTTGCTGCTGGTGCTGGTTGGAGCGGTCGCGTTGGCGGCGCTGGCGTCCGGGCTGGCACTGGGGCTGGGCGTCGGATCGGCATTCTTGGCCTGACGCCGAACGCGCAGCCGGTAGGCGGAGACCGACTCGCGCAACCCGGCTCCGGCTCCCACCGCCACTTCCACCTGTTCCACGCGCGGGTCGGTGACTACCGGCCGGTTGCTGATGTCGTAGGGAAATTTTTCGCCGGCGCTGCCGCGTGGATCGTCACCCTGACGGTCTTCCTCCATGCGATACTCGAGCACCTGGCTGGCTCGCAGCAGCGCTTGATAGCGGTCCGGAGTGCGGGCCACGCTGACCACGTCGCGAGTGGCGCTCTGCAAGACCACGCCCAGCACAATGCTGGCCAGAGCCAGTCCAATGAGGACTTCCGTCAGGGTAAATGCTTTTCTTTTCAACGCAGGTGCTTTGTTCCCCAAAGAATAACGTTCCCCCCTATGAAGTTGCAGATTTTTCCATTCGTTCTTCTGGGACTCTTGTGCGCAGCTCCTCTGGCGGGGGCTCAGCCGGATTCGGCAGCTCCGGAGGATGCGGCGGTTACGGCCAGCGATTCGGTGGAAGTGGTGGCCCCCTTACCCCAGGTACCTTCAGTGCGCGCGATGGTGGACATGCGCTTCGCCTGCGAATGGCTGGCTGACAGCTACGAGATTCCAGCCCGCGTGCCGCAGGAAATGTTTTTGTCCGGTTACAGCTACTCCGACGCCATTATCGCCCTGGCGCTCATGCATAAAGGCGCCAGCCTGAATGAACTTTTAGAATTGCGCCGCCAAATGCGCTGGTTGGAGGTGGCCGAGCGGGTGGAAATCGATCCTATGACGCTGCCCATTCCGGTGCGCAATTTGTTGCAACTGGGAGTCACTTTCTATAAGCCCAAGCTTTTGCATTATCTTCCCGATGTTTACTCGGGCCTCAAGCGGGATCTGACCATCAATGCTTTTCCTCCTACGGTTCCCACTCAGACTCAGGTCATCCGCTTCAAGCTCGATGATGACGAGATCAAGCGTATCCGGCGCGCTCTGGACGATCCCTTCGGCTGTCCTGAGGAGATTCTGACCGACACCGCCGGCAAAGGCGCGCTGGTGGTCGGCGATTGGGTGTTGGCCGGTGTGCTGGCCCACCATCGGCCGCTCACCATGGACTCCATCCTGGCTGCCCGCGGCGGCCAGCAGCTTTCCTGGTCGGAGATTTGCCTGGCCTTTGGAATGCGCCCGGATGTTTTGACCCGCGGGCCGCTTACCGGGGTTTATCCTTTGCTGACCGGTTACACCAAAGGCACCGTGCTGTGCGCCCGCAAGCGCAAGAAGTTCCCGGTGGAAATGCCGTTGCGCTACGAGCACTTCCGCCTGACGGTGGACGAGAAGGTGGCCATCCGGCCCCTCATGCTACGCGCCTATAAGGCCACCCCCAGCGAGGACCTGATGCTCTCCAAAACCAACTGGCTGCTGGCCGAGCAGGCGATCGCACTGCAGATCGCCCGCATGAGCCAGTTGGACCTGGCCCAGATCATGCAATACCGATCTCAGGGTCTGACTTGGGAACAAATCCCGGCCAGGTTGCAGTTAGACCTGACCGGCGAAGACGCTTTCATTCTAGCTATGGAGCATTATTCTCGATGAAATTGCCCCAACACCCCGCTCTACCGCTGCTGAGCGTGGCCCTGCTGGCCTATCTCTGCGGCGATGTCGTTTGCGCGGTGATGGAACGGCAGTTCAGCAACCGCCCCCAGCGTCAGCAAACCGGCGGCGGTGTGCCTATCGCTCCCCCCGGTCCCACCAATCCCGGCGAGTTGATGGCGCTTTTGAGCGCCCATCCGCAAGCTTCGCCCACGCCTGGCGGCGCCGGCCCCCTGACCGGCCTGACCACAGGCAATGGCACCAACCCGCCTGCAGCCGTGAATGCCACCGCTCTACCCACCCTGGTAGGCACTCTGGAGGGCCAGGGACAGGCTCTGGCGGTACTGCAGGCCCCAGGCAGTCAGGACACGGCCGTGGTGGCTCTGGGCGAAGATTTTCAAGGATTTAAGGTGATCGAAGTCGGCGCTTTTCAGGCCCGTTTGCGCGACGCGCGCAATCTGGAATACACGATTTCGATGTCGGTGGCCAACAACACCAGCCCGCCCCCACCGCCGGTTTCGGTCAACGTGACGGGCACTTTCCAGCCGGTTCCGCCTCCCGTCGAGCCTCAGAAAGGCCCTTATAAAACCAGTCGAGAGCTGCGCGAGGATATCGACAATAAAGGCCAGTGGATCGGCAACATCCTGGTCAAGCCGGTGCTGCGCAACGGCGAGAGCATCGGCGTGCAGATCAACTATAAAGGTGGCGAAAACCCCTTCTCGCGGCTGGGTATCCAATCCGGCGATGTGGTGCTTTCTCTAAACAACAAGCCGGCCAAGGCGGTCGAGAATCTGCCCGAGATTCTCATGGAATTGCGCAACGCGCAGTCGCTGAACTTCAATCTGGAGCGCAACGGCCAACCCTCGCCGTTGACGGTTAACCTCGAACAGTAAGTCTTCTAGACCCGAGCTTTCGCCGGCTTCTTGGCTACCTGGCGGCTGGAGGAGGCCGTGTAGGCCACCAGCTTGCCCTCGCCGCCTCGATCGGCCACGTCGCGGGGGGTAAAGTTGTTGTCGAGGTGGCGAATGCCGCGATGGGTGTCCTGACAGACCCAGATTTCTCCCGAAATGGCCTGGTCGAGCAGACGGTCGATCAATTCCCAGGGCTCACCCACGATCCGATAACCCTTATGGTCGGTGGCCCCCATCAGACCGTGCAGGCAGTGGCCGGTGGCGATGCTGCAGGCCATTCCCAGATTGAGATACTGGTTGTTCTCGCCTTGAAGTTTAAAGAAAGCTTCCTGGCAGGTTTCGGCGCAACGCAGGCCCTGCACCGGATCGCAACTGGCCTCCAGGCCGAAGACGGCGATCACGCGGCTGCCCACGATCTGAATGACGATACCCCGCTGTTTGCTGATCGACTGAGCCATGGCCTCGTAGTAGCCGTCGAGCATGGCGGTGATGCGGTCCACGTCCTGTTCCCACAGCCAGCCGGTGTTGCGTAGCTCGCAACAGACCAGCGAGAGGATAGCCCGGGTGGTGTTGCGCTCGGCGGTGGGGCCGCCAGCGCTGCGCAGGGCTTTGGCCCACTCGGTGCGATCCACCTTGGAAAGCATATCCAGGGCACGTTTCTCGATGTCGTGGTGCTTGAGCTGGCGGGCCATGTTGATGGCTTCGGTGAACTTGGCCACCGACTCGTCCTTGAAGTTCATCTCGAAACAGGCCTGGGCCAGTTCCATTTGGGCTAAAACGGTAAAAAAGCCGGGCTCGCGCGAGAGTGCGAACAGGCTGTCTTTGAGAATGGGCAGAGCCTGGGTGCTCTGGCCCTCGTGGCGCAGCACGATGCCTTCAAACAGCCGGCACACGGCTTTTTCGTGGGAGCGGCCCAGGCGTTCGCTGCGATCTTTGAGGTGGTTCAGCGAGGAGCGGGCCTGGGCGGTCTTGTTCTGCTCCAGATAGAGCTGCACCATTTGCTGCAAGGTGGCCACCATGCCTTGTTGGTCGCCGAGCTTGGTCAACAGTTGGCCGGACATGAGCAGGCATTGCTCGGCGCGCGGAAAGTTGCCCAGCAAGCGCTGGATACGGCCGGTGTTGCGGAAGGCATGCGATTGAGTGCGCTCATCGCCGTGCACCTGGGAGAGCTGCAGATCCTGCTCGTAGTACTCGGCAGCCTTCTCGTACTGGCCTTCACTGAGCATGATGTCGCCGATGCGGGCGTTGACTTCGGCCTCGTCGTTAGGGTAGCGGCCTTTGCCGCACTGCAGGCGGGCTTCCTCGAAGTAGAACAGGGCTTCGCGTAGATCATGAATGCCATAGTAGGCCCGGCCCAACAGAATGCTGCAGCGCAGGATGCCATGGGGCGAATCATGCCGCTGGTAAATGTCGACTGCATCCTTAAAATACTTGATGGCCTCGGAAAACTCTTTGCGATCGGAATACAGTGTGCCGCGGCCGCGCAGACTGCGCGCCAGGCCGAGCGGGAAAACGATATGCCGGCACACGGTTTCGGCCTGCACGTAAAGTTTGAGGCTGTCTTCGGCTTTGCCCTCGCGCTGGTAGGCGTGGGCCTGATCGTTGTAGATCTCGGCGGTGATGGCCAGATCTTCCAGTTGAGCGGCTCCCCCGCCCTTGAGTTCCTGAGCGGCCGTGTCGAAGCAGCGCATGGCTTCTTCGATTTGCCCTTGAGCAGAGAGGAAACGACCCTTCAGTTGTTCAGCACAGGCCTGCAGGCGCACTTTGTTGCGAGTGTCATCGCTGTCGATCTGGAGGACTTCGAGTTTGGTGTGGCCCTGGCGAATTTCGCGCATTTCCAGGTGGAGGAGAATTTCCAGCATGCTGGCCAGCGTTTCAATTTCCTTAAAACGACCGCGCGAACGCGCGCGCAAGTGAGCTATCGTGTGCATAGCCCCCTTGGCGTTGTGTAGCCAGACTCGTGCCCCCGCCAACCAGATCAGCGTCGTGCAGATTTCCTCTTCGGTCGCTCCTGGTTGGCCCACGCGGCGCTCAAAGTAGCGCTGGGCCAGTTCCAAAGTGCGAAGCTCAGGGTCTTCCGCATCGATCAGGTAGCCGGAAAGGGTCAGAAGTGGACGCTTTAAGTCGACCTTTCCAGACATTTGTCTAAAAGTTGTCTAGTATGCGCGCGGGTCCTGCTTTACTGTTTGGTAAACTGAAAAGAGGAGAAGTACTGGTCACGCTCCTGGGGAAAGTCCTGGGTCGAAGCCTTGGACTGGACGGCCAGCAGCTGGTAGAGATAGGGTTTGGCCACGATCAGGTGGATCCAGGCGCGATTTCCCTTCATTTCCATCTCGACCTTGATGCCTTTGTGCTCGCCCCAACTGGCTTCCTCGCTTTTGATCACCTTGATGTCTTTGCCAAATTGGCCCCTGGTTTTTTCGACCAACTGCTTCAGGGTGAACTCTTTGTTTTCAATCTTGGAAGAAATGAAGCCCAGGCTGCTCCCCATTTTGTCCAGGGGATAGACCAGCATGAGGATGACCGGGGTGGCCGCCTTGGTTTCGGGGGCCTTGGGAAACTGCAGAGAATATTTCCCGTCGGGGGCGAAGTAAGTGAACCATCCCTGGTCGGCCGGGGCCACCACGGCCGTGGGAGTGGGGGTGGTGGCCGCGGGCGGCGGCGCACTCTGGCATCCGAGTAGGGCCAGGGCCAGCAGGGTAGGGGGAAGAAATTTCATCTGGTTCGCTACCCTCTCGGCTGCTCGTTTCCTGGTGGGGGGCGGGAATTTCTTGGCTGATTGAGAAGCCGGACCCATGAAAACCTTTCTAATGCTGGGCCTGCTGACGCTTCCTTGTTGGGCCCAACCGGTACTTACGGTCGAAGCCAGACCCCCTGAGGCGCTCATCTTTGTCGATCGCGTGCTGCGCGGCAAAGGCAGCGCGCAAGTGACCGATCTGGGGCCCGGCCAGCATCTGCTGCGCGTGTCCGCGGGCGAAGACTGGGAAACTCAGCAGATGAACGTCAAGCTGGAGTCCAGTCCCCGGCGCATTACCATTGATCTGAAGCCGGGAGCGGCCAAGTGGCTGCGCCTGGGCCGCCAAGCGCTACAGCAGTCGGATTGGAACGAGGCGATTCAGTGCTTTCAGCAAGCAGCGCCGGCCCGGCCGGTGCCGGCGGCCTGGTGGGAAGGTGTGGCCCAGTGGCGGGCCGGGCATCCCAAAATTGCCCTGCAGTGCTTTCGCACCTACGCTCAGTATATGCCCAAGGTGGGCCAGCTTCACTGGATCCTGGGGCAGCTCAACGAGAAGCTGAACCAGTTTGGGCCGGCGTTCACCGCTTACAAGACGGCCGCCTTGTTGCAGCCAGAGCTGGCCCGTGGGCTGGACGTCAAGCTTGCCGCCACCGACGGCAATATCGCCATGCTGCGGACCAGTCGCGCTCCCTCCGATCGGTTGGCTTTGGCTCAACTGCTCATGCTGAAGGGGCAGATGAAGCCTGCCTGCGACCTGGTGCGTCCCCTGCTCAAGGATGAGTTCACCAAGCAGGACTGGCTACGTTGGGAGCCGCCGCTGCCGGTGGCGCCGCCCATCGAAGTGGCTCCCCCGGAAGATCAGGAGCCATAGGACATGAAACGTTTGGTGCTGGTGGACGGCACCGGCCTGATTTATCGCGCCTACTTCGCCCTGCCCAGCAATCTGGCCACCAAAGAGGGTCTGCATACCAACGCCATTCTGGGTTTTTCCACTATGTTCAACAAACTGCTGCAGCGGCGCACCGTCGAGTTTGGGGCGGTGATTTTTGATCCGCCCGGCGGCAGTTTTCGCCAGCAGGAATACAGCCAATACAAGGCTCAGCGCGACAAGGCGCCGGACGATCTAATCGAGCAGCTACCCTGGATCGACAAGGTGGTGGAGGCCTATCGGTTTCCTATTCTGCGGGTGCCCGGTTTTGAGGCCGATGACGTCATCGGCACTCTGGCCGAGCGCGGCCGGGCCGCCGGTCACGAAGTCTTGATTATTTCCAGCGATAAGGACTTTGCCCAGTTGATTGGCGAGCAGGTCAAGATGTGGGAAACCATCCGAGATGTCGTCTACGATCGTGAACTGGTGCAGAAGAAATGGGGGGTCTACCCCGAGAAGTTCGTGGATTACCTCGCCTTGCTGGGCGACAAGGTGGACAATATTCCCGGTGTGCCGGGGATCGGTGCCAAGGGGGCCCAGCAACTGCTGGACCAGTTCGGCTCGCTGCAGGCCATGCTTGAGGCGGATGTACCGGGTAAAACCGGCAAACTCCTTAAGGAACATAAGGAGCAGGCCTTGCTGTCCCAGCGCCTGGCCACCATTCAGACCAATGTCCCATTGGCCGTCGAACTGGAAGAGCTGCGCTTACTCCCCCCAGACCCTTCAATATTGAATGAACTTCATCGCAGTTTAGAGTTTTATTCACTGCTGAAGGACGGGGCGCGTTCGGCCGATGCGCAGGCGGAGGAAGAGCGCGAGGGAGGCGCCGATTATCAGGACTGGGATGGTAGTCCTTTCCCCAGCCAGCTTCCTGTGGCCATTCAGTTCCGCTGGAAGGGGCTGGCTCATCAAGCGGAGTTGCTGGGGATGGCCGCTTCCTGGCGGGAGAAGCAGGCACGCTGGGTCTCTCCCCAGCAATTGCCCCGCTTGGACGGCTGGTTGCGCAACCCCGAGCACCTGAAGTACATTCACGATTTGCGTACCCAACTGGTGGTGCTCTGGCGCCACGGCTACGATCTTCACGGCGCTGAGGACACCAAGCTGATGTCCTACCTGTGCGAGCCCACCAAAGTCATGCCTCATGAGCTGGGCGGAGTGGTCCGGGAATACCTGCAGCGTACGCTTTCCAAAGACGACGCCGAGCGTGTGGTCTGCCAGCAGGCCGACTTTGTCGGCCTGATCTATCCGATTCTAAGGGAACGTCTGCAGCATCTGGGCCTATGGGATACCTATCATAGCCTGGATTTGCCGCTGTCCAAAGTCTTGGCTCGCATGCAGAGTGACGGAGTGCTGGTCGACCCCATCGATCTCGAGCAACTGGGCAAAGAGTTCCGCCAACGCCTGGAGGAAATCGAGCAGAAAGTCTATGAGTTGGCGGGCCATTCTTTTAACCTGGGCAGTCCGAAACAACTGGCCACGGTGCTCTTTGAAGAGCTGCAATTGCCGGTGGTGAAGAAAACCAAGACCGGCTATTCAACCGACGCCGAAGTTTTGGAGAAGCTGGCTTCCAAACACCCCATCGCTGATCAGTTGTTGGAGCACCGCAAGTTGGCCAAGCTTATCAACACCTATACCGATGTGCTGGCCAACGCCCTGGACCCCAGCACAGGTCGCATTCATGCCAGTTTGCAGCAGACCAATTCGGCTACGGGACGTCTCATCAGCACCGATCCTGATTTACAGCGCACTCCCATACGCACTCCTGAGGGAGTGCGTATTCGCCGGACCTTTCTGGCCTCGCCCGGCCACAAGCTGATTTCGGCCGACTGGAGCCAGATCGAATTGCGCGTTTTGGCTCACATGAGTCAAGACCCGTTGCTCCTGGATGCTTTCCAGAACGACCACGACATTCACCGGCGTACAGCCGCGCAACTGTTTCATTGCTCCGAGGCGGAAGTCACCCCTCCCCAGCGCGAGGTGGCCAAAACCGTCAACTTCGCCACCATCTACGGCCAGGGCGCCACCGCTCTGGCTCAAATTATTCGCGTGCCACGCAAAACCGCTCAGGAATATATCGACCAGTATTTCTTGACTTATGCCGGCGTGCGCGTCTGGTTGGACCGAACCATCGAGGAGGGTCATCGGGACGGCTACGTGTCCACTTACCTGGGGCGGCGCCGCTGGATTCCCGAACTCTCCAGCCGCAACGTGATGGAGCGCCAGGCGGGCGAACGAATCGCCGCCAATACTCCCATTCAAGGCACTGCCGCCGACTTGTGCAAGCTGGCCATGCTCAACATATCACGAGCCATTGTTCAGAATGGGGTGAACTGCCGGATGCTCATGCAAATTCATGACGAGCTGGTTTTTGAGTGCACGGCGGCTCACGTGTCCGCCGCCTCGTCTCTCATCGCCGAACAGATGCAGCAGGTCGCCCAATTAAGCGTCCCTCTGAAGGTTAACCTGGGTGTCGGCCAGAGTTGGGCTGAGGCTCATTAGCTTGCCGGAGTGGCGCTGGAAAGATCCAGGCCGAGGCGCTCTGTTGCGCTACGAGCCGGGCAATTGGGGTGATATCCTCAAAGGCGAGTGGTTATGTCAGTGGTTGGAATGGAAGCTGTCCGGTGGTGGCCGCCAATTGCGCTACCAGGACCCTTTTTGTGGTTGGCCGGAATATCCCGTCACCGAGTCAACCCGTCGGCGCGTGTTAAACTCGCCGGCGCGGCGCTATGCCGGCTATCTGGGCCTGTCCAGCGCTTCGTTGGTGGCCCGTCATGCCCGCTCGCTGGGCTTACAGCTCGAATCCCATCTGAGCGATCGAGAGACGGCCCTGGACTTGAAACCGTGCGATTTGCTGCTGTTTGACCCTTACGATTTTTTCGAGCGCTGGCTGGAGTGGAACGATTTGCTGCTGGAGGCCAGTCACGACCGCGACATCGTAGTCTATCTCTACAACAAGTCCCCCCGGGGAGTTTCGCAGTTTCGCCAGTACCAGGCTTTGCGCGAGCGCTGGAAGGGGCGTCCGTTGGTGCTCGGTCGCGTGCCGGCCGATTCCGTGCTCCCGCGTGCCTGGCACGAAGTCTGGCTGGTGGGTCCGTCGGCCGCGCAGGCCGGGTTGGTCGGACCGTTACGCGAGACGAGTTTACAGTTGCACCGTCACATCTCTGAACCGGGGGTGTTCGAAGGGTGAAGCGCCTTCTCTGCCTGGCCCTGCTGTTGGTGGGCTGCGTGACCGGTCCGCCACCTACTCCTCCGTTGGTGACCGTCTCGCCCACGAAGATCCCTTCCAAGGCTCCCGGGGAATGGACCTTAATCTTCTATTTCGCCGCCGACAACGATTTGGAGGAGGTGGAGTTAAACGATTTGGAGGAGCTGACCCGGCTGGCTGACCACCCCCAGGTGCATATTTTGGCCCTGGTTGACCGCAGTCCGCTGGGCGAAGACAACGAAGGTTACAGCAACCGGGCCGTGGCCAATCTGGCCAACTGGAGCCATGCCAAGCTGCTGGACGTGCAGCACGATAAGCTGACCGAACTGGATGACTGGGGACGCCTCAACATGGCCGATCCGCAAACGTTGCGCCGGCTGCTCACGGTGGCTCAAGAACGCTATCCGGCCAACCGCTACGGGCTCTTTCTGGTGGATCACGGCCAGGGCTGGCAGGGTATTTGCGGCGACGACGGAGCCCCGCGCGCTCACGATGCTCTGGACCCGGGTGAACTGCAAACCGCTCTGAAGACGTTAAAGTCTCCTGTGGATTTGTTGGGCCTGGATGCCTGTCTGATGAGCAGTCTGGAAATCTATCTGGCCTGTGCGCCCTACGCTCACTCCATGGTGGCCTCGCAGGACTCGCTGCCGGGTGAGGGACTGAATTATTTGGAGGCGATTCGGCAACTGCAGGGTAAGCCCAAGAGTGACGGCCTGCAGTTGGGCCGTTGGTTCTTGGAGGCTCACCGCAGCAGCCTGAAAAACGACGAGCAGGAATCGGCCCGCCTTCAGCTTGCTCTGCTCGACGGCCGCAACTATGCGGATCTGGCCGCTGCCTGGAAGAAGCTCAGCGAGGCCCTGAAACCGCTGGCGAAAAAGGAGTGGCTGGCACTGGCCAAGGCCCGGGCCGCCGCTCAGTCCTTTCAGATCGAAGGGGTAGGGGTAGGTGGCGAAGTCGAGGATATGGGCCAGCTTCTTCAGCAAATCCGCCGTCGGGTTCCGGCGCTTTCGTCGCTGACGGTGCGGGTCGAGGAGCAACTGGAGAGAGTGGTCGTGGAACAGGTTCGCGGCCAGTTTCGCCAGAGTTGTAGCGGTCTGAGCGTGTGTTTCCCCGCTCTGGCCGAGAATTTGAGCCAGGAGTATCGCACCCTGGCCGAGAGTCTGTTGCCGGAATGGGCGGATTTCCTCCGCGCCTACACGGCTGCCGAACGCCAGGTCAAGGTCTCATCCTCGCTTTCTCCCGTGACTTTGAGCGGGGGCGGCGACCGTATGGATCTGCAGGCCCGTTTGGGACGGCCGGATGAAGTGGTGGCCAGCTATACTATTCTGGTCAAGGATCATCGGGTGGTGGGACAGATGACCTGCGCTGTGGAGCCGGGCGAAAATTTACTCAGCGATTACTTTGACGGTAAGTGGCTGGCTCTCCGCGAGGGCGCCCGCGGACAGACACTGATGGCTCAACTGGATTCGGTGGAAATGTCGGGCGGCAGCGCTTTGGCCCGGCTTTCCTGTCAATTAACCCGGGCCGGGGGCGGCGCGCCCCAACCGGTGCAGCTTTACTTTCCACTGCAGCCGGAAGATTTGACTCATTCGGCTCCCCTGCTGGGAGTCAGCCGGAGCGGCGGCCTGGGCATGACCGAAGTGCAACTAAAGCCCGGTGACCAGCTGTCCTTTTTAGAGCGCGACCTGCGTCCCGGCGGCCACCAGGACCGCGGCAAGAGCCTGCGCCTCAGTCATCCGGAGACTCTACAGCTTTCCCTGGCCCGCGTGCCGGCCGGTGACTATGAGCTGGGCTTTTTGGTTCTGGACGTACAGGGCCGCAGCCACTGGCAGACTCGCCCACTGCTCTGGGGTAAATAGGCGGGTGCCCAAGGGGCTACTGGCTAGAGGACCCAGTCCGCCGGTTGTGGAGCTTCCACCACCACCGCAGCTCTCTTCGGGTAGAGAGGCACCTCGAGGCGCCGGGCGTGGAGTTTCATCGGACCCTCGCCTCCTCCATATTTGCTGTCGCCCAGGATGGGGAAACCGGCTTGAGAGCAGTGGATACGTAGTTGATGGGTCCGCCCTGTCAGGGGTTTTAGCTCGAGCCAGCTTCGTTCCGGGTCGGTCTGAAGCAACTTGACGAGGGTGATGGCTTCCTGGTTTTGGATGGGTGCTTCGAGGCGGTCCAAATTTTCGGGCCAGCGACCGCGCACCAGGGCCCAGTAAGTCTTGCTGATTTTCCGCTCTTGAAAGAGCCGGCCGAGTTCGCGCAAAGCCCGAGGGTGGCGTCCCAGCAGCAGACAACCGGTGGTCTCCCGGTCCAGCCGATGAGCTACCTGGGGTAGAGTGGTTTTGCCGAAAGTCAGTGCCTGCAGGTAATTGGTCAGGTACACGCCGGGGCCGGTGGGCGTGCACGACCAACCGGCGGGTTTGTCGATAACCAGCATCATTCCGTCTTTGTAGAGCACCGTGTCGACGATGTTACGCATTTTCTTGCTCTTCCGGCAGATGACGGCCCATCCCTCGCGAAGGCGCAGCCATGGATGCTTCTCAGCTGGCGCTGGCGGCCACGGCCGGGCTCTTCTCCGGCTTTATCAACGCAGTGGCGGGGGGAGGCTCGCTGGTGCTCTTTCCCGCTTTACTGGCCTGCGGTCTGCAGCCGCTGGAAGCCAACGTCACCAATTCCATGGCCAACTGGCCCGGATATATAGGGGGAGTCTATGGCTTCCGCCACGATCTGGCTGACCAGGGAGTGCGCTGGCGCCGCCTGACCTTGATCACCCTGATCGGCTCGTCGCTGGGCTGCGCTCTGTTGCTGCGGCTGCCGGCCTCGGCCTTTGATCTGATCGTGCCGGTGCTGGTCTTTTTCTCCAGCCTGATGCTGGCTCTCCAACCGCGTCTCAAAAAATGGGCCGGCAGCGCTGGAGGAGAGCGCTGGCGCTTTCTGGTGGTCGGGGTCTTGGCGGCGGCCGTTTACGGCGGCTATTTCGGCGGCGCCCTGGGGGTCATTTTATTGGGCACGCTGGCCTTGGGTCTTGCCGATAGTTTGCGCCGTTTGAACGCCTTGAAGGCGGCCTTGTCGCTGGTGAATGGAACGGTCAGCCTGATTGTCTTCGCTCTTTTCGGGCCCGTCTACTGGCCGGCCGCCTGGGTGGCAGCTCCGGCCACGCTGTTGGGCGGCTATTGGGGCGCGCGCCTGGCCAGCCGTATTAACGATGGCGCTCTGCGCTGGGCCATCGTGGCCTACGGTCTGGTGGTATCGGTCTATCTGTTTCTGAAATAAAAAAGCCCCCGGAGACCGAGGGCTTTTTTTCCCGTGTGAATCAGTTAGCGACGCCCAACGGGTTGTGCTAGAATCCGGCGACTATACCATATCCAGTGGAGGAGCGGCTTGCCGGCGACGGAACTGGGGGTTTTCGGCCGGACTTTTAGCGGGCGACCAGCTCGCGCAGGCTGCCCCAGTGGGCGGTGGGCAGATTCTTTGCACCTTTTTTGGCCAGTTCCATGCAGTGGTTGCCCATGTGCTCGACGGCCCAACCGAAGTGGGCGTCCTTGAGGCTCTTGTAGTCCATGTCGCAGACGTAGTTGGTGATGTCGATGGCATACACCACGTCGTCCTTGACGGCATACTCGAGGGCGTTCATGTCGTAGCCGATGACTTCGTTGAAGCGAATGCTGTATTCGGCGGCCTTGCGCGCGTGCTCGGGCTTGAGCACCGAAAGATCCTGGACGTATTCACCCATGCCCATGGGACGCGGAATGTAGCGGATGGGGCGGGTGTGCTTCCAGCCGATGGTCAGGCAACGGATGTAGTCATCCCACTCGATGAACTCCTGCAGCATCATGGTCAACTGGCCGGATTCGTTCCACTTTTCGATGGCGTCCTCGATGGTCTCAATTTTGTGGACGCTCTTCCAGCCACCGCCGAAAGCCGGCTTCATGATACAGGGCAGGCCCACTTCTTCCAGGCGGGCCTTCCAGTCGATAGGCCACAGATTGCGCAGCGACTTTTCGTTGATGTCATCAATATACTGGCGGTTGGGAAGAACGACGGTCTTGGGGACCGGGATACCCATGGATTGGGCCAGGCTGTAGCCGAAGAACTTGTCGTCGGCATTCATCCAGAAAGGATTGTTGACCACATAGGTGCCGCGCATGGAAGCCTGCTTCAGATAGACCTGATAGTAGGGCACTTCGTGCGAAATGCGGTCCATGATGACGTGAAAGGGATTGGTTTCGCCCATGGTGGTTCCGCCCACCTGGACCCATTCGCATTTGAATCCCTTTTTCGAGTTGATGTAGGCCATCACCGCCTCGGGGAACGACTCCTCGCGACCCCGCATGATGCCGATACGATACATTTGACTGGTTCCTCCCACAATTTAACTACCCGCCGCTCTTTCCCCATGATTTCGCGAAGCAAACAGGTTTCGCGCCACCTTTTCGCGCGAAATATGAGCAGCATGGACCTGCGCACACAGAACGTCAGCAAATACTTCCGCCACCACGGCAATTTCGAGTGGAATCACATCACTCCGGCCGATTACAAGCCCGGCGACGACACCTGGAAGGGCGTTTCGCGCCGGGTGTTCGTGGGCGAAACGGGAGAATCTCCCAAGTTTCATCTGCGTTACTTCGAAGTGGAGCCGGGCGGCTACACCACTCTGGAGCAACACATGCACGAGCACGTGGTCACGGTCATGCGCGGCACCGGCACGGCCGTGGTCGGCTGCAAGGAGTTCGAAATGGGCTTCGGCGACGTGCTCTATGTGAGTCCCGACGATCCTCACCAGTTCAAGAATGAGGGCACGGAGCCGTTCGGGTTCCTGTGCATCGTCAACGCCGAGCGTGACCGCCCCCGCCTGGCCAACATGGCTTTCTGTCCCATCTGCGAGTGATTGGGACCCTGCATGAGAGCCCGCTGCACGCGGCCCTCAAGCTCCATTATGCCCGGCCGGGCGCCCGCTTCGAGGTGCTGCTGGAGGGCTACATCATCGACCTGGTCCAGGCCGACGGGGAACTGGTCGAGATCCAGACCGGCGCTTTCAAGCCTTTGCGGGCCAAGCTGGAGCGCTTGCTGGACTACCATCCGATGCGTATCGTCCACCCGGTGGCTATCAAGAAACGGCGCACCCCGCGCAAGTTACTCAATATCTTTGAAAAGCTGGTCTCTTTCCCGACGCTGATCACTCACCCCAATTTGAGCCTGGACGTGGTCTTCGTGCGCGAGGAAAAACGTCAGCAGCAACGCCATCTTCTGGAGGTCGTGGAAGTCCAGCGTTTTACCTCGGCCGAGTGTGTGGCCCGGTTTCTGCCGGCCGCTTTGGAGCAGTTCACCCTCAAGCAACTGGTGGCGCAAATGAAGGCCCAAAAATGGACGGTCGAGTGTTTTCTCTATTGTGCCCGCGCCCTGGAAATCGTCGAATTGGTGGGTAAGCAGGGCAACACCCATATTTACGCCCGGCGGATGCCCGGCAACACGGCCAGGCTGGCTCCGTAGAGCCCTTCGTCGCCATAAAACAGCGACTCATCTACTTCGGTGAAACCGGCGGCTCGGGCCAGAATGAGCGCGTACTGGGCCGGATTCAGCGACGGATTGAAAGCGGCGTTTTCCAAGTAGGAACCGCCGAACCACTGCTGGCCGCAGCGCACGGCCACCCCCGCGCGCATCTGGCTGTAAGGGGACCAGCTTTTTTCGGCGGCCGCGCGCGCTAAATCCGCGCCTTCGCCTTGCAGGCGGCCGGCATTCGAGAGCATCCCGCCCGATACACCGAGATCATCAGGTCCAAAGCTATAGGGTAGAAGATCCTCAAGAGTATAGCGGCCGTTGGGCAGCACGATGCTGAGCGGGGCCGCCAGTTCGCGTAAAAACTGGCGGCAGTGCCCGCACGGGGCATGGGTGATCTCGATTTCCAGCAGAGCCGTTTCGCCGGCGGCGTGGGCCAGGGCCAGCACCGCCTGTTCGGCATGCACCGTATGCTGCAGGCCCAGGCCTTTCCACTCCATGTTGAAGCCCGCATACTGGCGGCCCGAAGCACCGCGGCCCACCGCCCCCACCAGGAAGTTCGAGATGGGGGCGACGGCCAGTTGGCGGGCTTGCTCGATCAACTCAATTTGCTCTGATCGATTTTCAGGGCGAGAATGTCCAGTTGCTCCTGGGTCGGATCGACCGGAGCATTGGTCAGCAGGCACTGGGCCTGCTGGTTTTTCGGGAAGGCGATCACCTCACGGATGGATTCGACACCGGCGCAGATGGTGACCAGACGGTCCAGGCCCAGAGCGATGCCACCGTGGGGCGGCGCGCCATATTCGAAGGCGTCCAGCAGGAAGCCGAACTTGGCGTGAATCTCCTCGTAGGTCAGGCCGGTCTTGGACAATACTTCCACCTGCATGTCCCGGTTGTGGATACGGATCGACCCGGAGGCCAGCTC
The DNA here is from genome assembly GCA_019637395.1 of Vulcanimicrobiota bacterium. Lineage (GTDB taxonomy): Bacteria > Vulcanimicrobiota > Xenobia > Xenobiales > JADMJV01 > JADMJV01. The sequence goes on along the minus strand of JAHBVR010000003.1, from coordinate 355,518 downwards.
GTTACCGTTGAGCACCAGGTCATAGGCGGCGGCGCGCGCTTCCACCGGATTGTTGCGGAGTTTGTCAAAATCGTCGGGATGGCACGAGGTGAAGGGATGGTGTTCCGGCTCCAGCTGGCCCGTCTCTTCATTGAGAGCGTAAAGCGGGAAATCGACCACCCAACTGAACTCGTAGCGGTCCCGGGCCATGAGTTCAAATTTTTTGCCCATCTCCAGGCGGATCTTGCCCAGGGCGGCGTTCAGCTTCTTACGGTCGGCATGGGCGCCGATCACGATCAGATCGCCATTCTGGGCGCCCACTTTGGCGGCCACCGCTTTCAACGCGTCTTCTCCCACATGCTTGGAGATGGAGGATTTGACTTCACCCTCGGCCACGGTGGCAAAAAATAGTCCGCCCAGACCGGATCCTTTGGCCATCTCTACCCAGGCGTCCCCTTCTTTGCGCGATTGGCCGCCTTTGCCGGCCACCCGAAAACCTTTGACGATGCCGCTAACCGGGCCGCCACTCAGTTCCAGCTCGTGAAAATCCAGTTCGAAGCGCAGGTCGGGCTTGTCGCTGCCATAGCGCTCAATGGCCTCGCTGTAGGGCATGCGGCGAAACCTGGCCGGCAACTCCACCTTCATGACGCTGGACCACATATGGCGGACCAGGCCCTCCACCATGGCGAAGACATCTTCCTGACCCACAAAAGACATCTCGATGTCGATTTGCGTGAACTCCGGCTGGCGGTCGGCGCGCAGGTCCTCATCGCGGAAGCAACGGGCGATCTGAAAATAGCGGTCCTGACCGCTGACCATCAGCAGTTGCTTGAAAATCTGCGGCGACTGGGGCAGGGCGTAGAACTTGCCCTTGTTGACACGCGAGGGCACCAGGTAGTCGCGAGCACCCTCGGGCGTGGAACTCATCAACATGGGCGTCTCGATTTCCATGAACGACTGGGCGTCCATGTAATCGCGCACGGCCTTGGCCAGCTTATGGCGCAACAATACGTGTTTGGACATGAGCGGGCGGCGCAGATCCAGGTAGCGATACTGCATGCGCAGCGATTCATCCACCTGGGTATCTTCGGCCACGGGAATGGGCAGCGGTTTGGAGGTATTGAGAATCAGCAGGGACTCGACCACCAGCTCCACTCCACCGGTGTCCAAGTTCTTATTGACCGTCTTTTCGGTGCGCGCGGCCACTTTGCCGGTCACGGCCAGCACGAACTCGCTGCGCACTCTTTCGGCCTTGCCGAAGGCTTCGCCGGCGTCGGGATCGATGACGCACTGGGTAATACCGTAGCGGTCGCGCAGATCCAGGAAGATCAATCCGCCCAGGTCACGGCGGCGATGCACCCAACCCATCAAGGTCACCGGTTGCCCTACATTTTCGGGACGGATCTGGTTGCATGTGTGAGTGCGGCGAAGGTTGCCGAGCGGCTCTACCTGAATGGACTGCTGCACCTGCATAGACGGCTTGCTCCAATTTCCAGGGAGGCTAACGCGCCTCCCACTTGTGTTCTAGTGGGGGTTAACGCACCCCCCCTAGGACCCCCCACTCTGTGTTCTAAGGGGGGCTAACGCGCCTCCCCCTAGGACCCCCACTTTGTGTTCTAAGGGAGGCTAACGCGCCTCCCACTTGTGTTCTAGTGGGGGTTAACGCACCCCCCCTAGGACCCCCCACTTGTGCGGCCGGCCTCCTTCTCAGCTACAGAAACGCGTTCCTTCCGCGCAACCAGCCGCCCGATCCATAGATAAAACAGCGGAATCACGAGAAGTGTCAACACCGTGGACACGGTCAGTCCGCCGATGACGGCCCGGGCCAGCGGCTGATTGGTGTCGGAGCCGCCGCCCCAACCCGTGGCCATGGGAATCATTCCCACGATGGTGGCCAGCGCCGTCATTACGATCGGGCGCAACCGCGTGCGCCCGGCCATGACCACCGCCGCCAGCGGTTCCAGGCCGCGCTCCTGTAACGTCTTGGAGAATTCCACCAGCAGAATGCCGTTGCTGACCACGATGCCGGTCATCATGATCACTCCCATGAACGACATCACTGAGAAAGCCGTGCCGGTCAGCAATTGAGCCCAGCAGACCCCGACCAGACCCAGGGGAACGGTCAGCATGATCACCAGGGGCTCCCAAAGAGTGCCGAATTGCGAGGCCATGATCATATAAATCAGCATCAGGGCCAGTCCCGCCGTCAGCATCATGCTCGCGAAAGCGCCCGCCTGCTGTTCGGTCTGGCCGGCCAGATACCAGGTGAAGCCCTCGGGCATTTCCACCTGTTTGAGCATCTTGGTGACATTGTCCGAGACCTCGCCGAGGGGCAGGCTGTTGTTGGCCGTCACATCGATAACGCGCACCTGATTTTTGCGCTGAATCTGCAGGGGGGCGGAACCTAGCGTGATAGTGGCTACGTTGCGCAGGGCCAGTGGAGTGGCCTGGGAACCGCGCCCCACCACGCCGGAAAAAAGGGCCGCCACCGGCACGGCGCCTAAATCCTCTGGATGGGTCCGATAATTCTCTTCTAGTTGCGTGACCAGGTCAAATTCGTTGCCGCTTTTCGGCTCCACGAAGCGATTGGCGCCCGTCACGCCGCCGGAAAGAGCGGTGTTCAGGGTGTTGGCCACCTGGGTCGGATTCAACCCCAGCAGGGCGGACCTCTCCCGATCGATTTTCACGTGAAACGAAGGAACCTGACCCTGAGGAACCACCGTGATGTCGGTGGCGCCGGGAACGCTACGCAATTTGCGCTCGATTTCGGAGGCCAGACGCGCCCCGATGTCCTGGTCATAACCCAGGATTTGCACGTCGATGGGGGCGGCCGCGCCGAAGTTCAGAATGCGCCGCGCCAGGCCGCCCGGGTTGACCGATAAACGCACGCCCGGAATTTTGTCGGCCAGAGCTTTGCGCAGCGCCGCGGAGATCTGCGGCACGCCGCGTTTGCGTTCAAAGGCCGGCCGCAGGCGCAAAAACATGCGGGCCTGATTGCTGGTGGGATTGCCCGCCGAAGTGAGCACGGCCAGGATTTCGTCGGGACGGACCACCTCAGTCACGATCTGATCCACGCGCCGGCAAAGCTCGGCGGTGGTGGGAACTCCCGTGCCCAACTGAGCCTGCACGTTGACGGTAATCACGCCTTCGTCGCTTTCGGGAAAAAACTCCGTCTTGACCCGTGGAGAAAGCATGAGGGCTGAGCCCAGTGAGAGCACCAGCACCAGCACCACCACCCAACCCCGCCGCAACACCTGGCGCAGGAAACGCTCGTAGGTGTCCTCCATCCACACCAGCACGCTTTCCAGCCAGCGCGAGATCCGCCCTGGAGGGCCTGAAGAACGCCGTGTCCAGGCGATGGAAAGCACCGGATCGATGGTCATGGAAACCACATAGGAGGCCATCATGGAAAAAATGATGGTCAACGACAGCGGCACGAAGAGCTTTTGCGAAACCCCCTCCAGGAAGACGACCGGGAAAAAGACGGCCACCGTGGTAAGGGTGGAAGCCAGCACCGGCATGCCCACCTCACCGGTGGCTCGCAACACCGCCTCGGATACGCTCAAATCTTCTTCTTCCAAATGCCTGGTGATGTTCTCGCGCACCACGATGGCATCATCCACCAGCCGTCCCAGCGCCAGCGTCAGCCCGCCCAACGTGAAAATGTTCAACGTCTGGCCACCAAAATAGAGACACACCAGGGCGGCCGCCACGGCCAGCGGAATGCCCACGCAGATGATGACCACGCTGGTCCAGTTGCGCAGGAAGACCAGCACCACGAAGGCCACCAGCAAGGCACCGGTGAGTCCTTCGTGCTCCAGGCCGCGCACGGCGGTGCGGATATAGTTGGATTGGTCGAAGATGACTTTGAGTTCCACGCCGTCGGGTAGGCCGGCGATGCGCGGAAGGGTCCGCTGAACATCGTCCGAGAGGGCTACCAGATTGGCCTGTGGTTGCATGAGCACCCACAAGGATACGGTGTCCTGGCCGTTGACCCGGTAGATCTCGGTGCGCGGGGCGCTGCCGTCCTCCACCCGGGCCACATCGCGCACCTTGATGGGCACGCCATTGCGGGTGGTCACCACCACCTGGGAGATGTCTTCCACGCTTTCCAGCAAAGTGGGCACTTCCAACTGGTAGTCCAGGCGATTGTTGCGTAAGACTCCGCTGGGGACCAACTGGTTGTTCTGGCGCAGAGCCTGTTGCACATCCTGCAGCGAAATGCCGCGCGCCTGCAGCTTCTGCGGGTCCACATTGACGTTGATCTGGCGAATAATGGCGCCGCGCACCTCCACGTCGGAAACGCCGGAAATGCGCTCCAACTGGGGCGAAATCACATACTCGGCCAGTTGCGAGGTTTCCTGAGGAGAGAGGGTGGGCGCGTCCACGGCGATCTGCACCACCGGAAAGTTGGAGACATCAAACTGCGAAATAGCCGGGGGGTCAATGCCCAAGGGCAGGGAGCCCATGGAGCGCTGCACGTTGGAGATCACCTGCACCAGCGAGGAATCCAGGCTGACTCCCCAGTTGAACCAGACTTGAATCTGGCTCTTGCCCACTGAGGAGGTGGACTGCACGCGCACGATACCGGCCACGCGCGAGACGGCCTGTTCCAACGGGTAGGTGATGGAGCGTTCCACTTCTTCGGGCGAGGCGCCGCTGTAATTGGTATTGATCTGAATACAGGGGATGTTCAGGGCCGGGAACATGTCGATGGGCAGCCGGCTCACCGAGAGCACGGCTAGCACCGCCACCGCCAGACTCACCATGAGCACGGCGATCGGATTGCGAATAGCCAGTCGGGTCAGCCACATATCACTGAGAAAGCGGCACGGGTCGCACCGGTTTACCTTCCTGGACCAGGTCAACGCCGCGCACCACCACCTTGTCCTTGACCGTCAGCCCCCCGTCGATGACGGCAATATCGCCTTCCAGCGAGCCGATCTGCAAGGCCCGGCGCGAAATGACGTTGTCCTCGCCGACCACATAGGCAAATTGCTTATCCCCCTTGGTGACCACTCCCTGGATGGGCAGGGTCAGCGCTTCACTGGCGGTTCCCTGCACGCGCAAGCGGGCCAGCATGCCGGGGCGCAGCCGTTCATCCGGTTGAATGAGTTTTACCTCGACGCGCAGCGTGCGCGTGGTCGGGTCCAGACCCCCGGACAAACGCTGGACCTCCCCCTTCTGGGGGACACCGGCCAGGGCGTCCAGGCTGATCTTCACCTTTTGTCCGGCGCGGATCAATTGCAGGTCCGCCTCGCTCAACTGAAAGGCCACCCGCAATTGCTTGAGCGAGGCCACCAGCACCACCGAGGTGGAGCCGCCGGGAGTGACGTAGGCGCCCGGGTCGAGGCTGCGGGCAATCACCACTCCGTCGATCGGGGAGCGCACTTTGCAGTAGTTGCGGCGCACTTCCACCGCCCGCAGAGCCGACTGCAGACTCTGCGCCTGAGCCTGGGCCGAGGCCACCTGGGCTTGAGCCGATTGTTCTTGTTCCAAGGAGCCGGAAGCCCGCAAACGCGCCTGGTCCAACTGGCGATGCGTCGAGTTGAGCTGGGCGCGTGAGGAGCGTTCGTCGGCCTGGGCCGACTCAAAGGCGGCCTCGGTCTGGTCCACCACTTGCCTGGCGATCAAGTCCTGGGCGGCCACTTCGCGCACGCGCTCGAGGTTGCGCCTGGCCAGGTTGGTCTGAGTCTGGGCTTTGGCTAACTGGGCCTCCGCTTGCAGCACCTGGGAGCGGGCTTGATCGACCGCCTGCTGCAGTTGCCGGGTCTGGTCGCGAGCGGCGGCCAGGTTGGCCAGAGCCGACATGGTGCCGGCCTGGGCCGCCGAAGCCTGGGCCTGCGCCTGCTGCACCTGAGCTTCCAACTGACTGTCGTCGACCGTAGCCAGTAGCTGGTCGCGGTGCACCGGGTCGCCCACCGAGACGTAGACGGCCTCCAACTGGCCGGCCACCTGCGGCACCACCGCCACCTGGGTAAGCGACTCAACGGTCCCGGTATATTCGCGGGATTCGCCGCGTTTTTGGAGCTTGGGAAAAGCCACCGCCACCACCGGCACGCGCGCTTCTTTCTTTTTCTCGGGTCGCGGACCGACGCCGCAGCCCACCAGCAGCAGGCCGATGGCCAGATAGATCTTCATGGTTCCACCAGTTTCTGGAATTCGTCCATTTTTTCGATGCCGGTGGCCCGCAACAGAGCGGCTACGGCCGTGCGATAGCGATTCAGGGCTTGAATCTGTCCGATCTGGGCCCGGGCCAGCAGCAACTGGGCGTCCTGGTATTCCAGATTGGAGCCCAGTCCGGTTTCGTAGCGCTTGCGGGCTAAGGTAAAGTTTTCCAGGGAGGAACGCACGTTGACTTCGGCCGTCTCGATGGCGGCACGGGCGTTGCGCAGGTTGATCAGGGCGGCGGCGGCATCGCGGTAGACTTGCTGGCGGGTCGATTCTAAAAGGTCGGCCAGCGAAGCCGCCTGGGCGCGGAAGCCCTCGGCTTGAAAGCGATCCACAAAGCCGTTGAAGAAGACAAAGTTCAAATTCAGGCCCACCTGCCAGTAGTCGCTGAGCGATCCGGGGTCGAGACCGCGATAGCCGGTCTGACCCACGGCCGAGAGGGTGGGATAGCGATTGCGGTAAGCCTGCTCCATACGGGCCGTGGCCGCCTCGATCTGGGCGGCCAGATTGCGCGCCTCGGGGCGGTGCTGGTAAGAGATCTCAACCACCCGGGCCAGCGGGGGATCAAAGCCGGTCCGGGGTGGATCGACCTGCAGCGAATAAGGGCTGGTCTGCGGAATGCCCATGCTCTGGTTGAGGTTGACCCAGTCTTGCTCCAGCGAATTTTGGGCCAGCACCAGGTCCAGCCGGGCCTGGGCCAGGTCGGCCTGGGCTTTGGTGACCTCGTTGCGAGCCTGCAGTCCCGCCTTGAAAAAGCCCTCCGATTCGCGCACGTGGCGTTCCTGATTTTGCACCACACCTTGCTGGATGCGCACGGTCTCCTGGTCGGTATGGGTCTGGTAGTAGCGCGTGCGCACCTCCAGCACCAGGTCCTGACGGACGATCTCAGACTGGTGCTCGGCTGCTTCGGCCAGCTTCTGGCTGGCCCGCAGCCCTTCGGCGCGTTTGCCGAAGTCCAGCAAGATCTGCTGCACGTTGACCGACAGTTGGGTCAGCCCGCCGCCGCCTCCGACGCCGCCGACATTGTTGGCGCCGAGGAGCAGATTGTTGGCATTGTTAGTGCGGTTAGAAGAGGAATTGCCGTTGGCCAACAGGTTGATGGTCGGATAGTAGCCGGCCGCCGCCACCCCCACCTGGGCATCGGCCGCCTCGATATCGTGGCGTGCTGAGGCGTAGCGGGGGTTTTGTTTGATGGCCAGATCAATGGCCTGATCCACGGTCAGCAGCGGTTGAGCAAGTACCGGTAAATTTGTCAGCCATAGGATGGTAAGGATATGCCAGCGCACGGGAAGCGACCCTTTTCCGGGTCTCGCGCCGGGATCCTTTAGAGCTGTTGCAGGGCGGAGGCCACTTCGGCCGGCCAGTTTTCTTTTAAAATGACGTGCCGGGCCGGCACTCCCCAGGGATACCATTGTTTCACGCAGGCCGCGTAGTGGCGGGGAAGATGCGCGACCACCACGGGCACGCCTCGGGCGGCGGCCACATGCACGGCGCCGGTATCGGTGGATACGAGCGCCGACCCCCCTCCCAGCACCGCCCCCCACTGCGGTAAGGAGAGACCGCCCAGCCATTCCACCCCGTCCACGTCGGGGAAGGACATCAGTTTGGACTCGGCTTCGCCATAGGTCACCAGCACCGGCGCTAATCCCCGCACCATGGCCAGGAACTTGTCCCGGCCGGCCTCCAGCCAGCGGGGAGCGAAATGCACCACCACGCGCCCCCGCACCTTATCCTTGCCCCACTGCTCCAGGGCCGGGCTCAAAGGAAACTCGGGCTTGATGTCCACCGGACCCAGACCGGTGGACTCCAGAAATTCGGCCACCACCTGGGCTTCGTGCCGCGGTTTTTTGACCAGCGAGGTGGTCCAGCTGTGGGTCAGCATCAACATGCAGTTCAAGCGTGCCAGCGGCCTTTCGGAGTAGCTATAACCGATGCGGTAGCGGGCGCGGCTCTGGCGCAGAACCTTGTAGGTGGCCGATCGTGGGCTCAGGCCCAGGGCCGCGTCCAGCCGGCCGGGGAGGGGGTCGGCGGGGGTCAGCACCTGATCGGCCCAGTTTTGCACCAGGGAAGTGAAGGGTTGGGCCACCAGGCACCAGATCTCGGCCTGCGGCAGATGGCGGCGCAAGGCCTTCAGGCCCGGGGTGGAGACCACCAGATCGCCCAGGTGATCGGTGCGCGTCACCAGCAACCGGCGCACCTCGGCCCAGGGCACCTTTTTCACTGTATGGCGCTACGGATGCCGCTGAGATAGTGATGCTGCAGGATCAGTTCGCGAGCGAAGCGGCTATGCCCCAGCCGCCCCTCAAAATAGCGATATAAAAACCCGTCTTTGGGAATCAGCCGGTACCAGAGCATGGCCAGAGGATTCCAGCCCATCTGCAGGCGGATGCGCCAGTCTTTGTGCTTGCGGTAAAAGGTCACGGTGGAGCGCCCGGCCAGATACATTTTCGAGCACTGCTCGGGAAAGGGCACCGGATGCCAGTGATAATTGATGGCCTCGGGGGCGTATTCGATCGGCAACTGTTTGGCCAGCCGATAGCCCAACTCCAGATCCTCATGCCCGTAGCCCTGGAAAGCCTGGTCAAAGCCCCCCACCTCGATCAACCGCTGGCGCGGGGCCGAGGCGTTGCCGGTCAGGAAATAATGCCAGGGCAAGCGGGCGCGGGTCGCCTTGTGGCGCGCGTGGGCCTGCGGATTCTGGCGAAATTGTTCGTATTCTTCCAGGCTTTTCACCTGGATCTCGCAGCCCACCACCGCTTTGGGACCTCCACGTTGGTGCCGCAGAGCATGGCTCTCCAGGAGCCTGGGGTCGGCGATAATGTCGGCGTCGGTGAAGAGGATGACTTCGCCGCGCGCGTTTTCCAGGCCGCGATTGCGCGCTCCCGCCCGGCCGCTGTCCGCCCCGGGCAAAAAGCGCAGGTTGGGGGCCCGCAGAGAAGCCACCCACTCGGCCGTGCCGTCACTGCTGCCGGCGTCGCACAGCAAGATTTCATAGTGCTCGGGGGCATAGCTTTGATTCAGCAGGCTCGGCAGCACCACTTTGAGGCTGTCAAGCCGGTTGAAGGTGGGGATGACGATGCTGATTTTCACCCGGCTGCGTTCCACAAGCGACCCACCGCCTCCCCCAGCGCCACCCCTACGGAGTGGGCCGAACCCGGCGGCTGCAGCACGATTTCGTGGGGGCACTGCCAGGGTCGCCAGCGCGGCACGCAAAAGTCGGCATTCTCGGCCGGAAAGACGTCCACGGTGGGCACCCGCCGGGCCGCCGCCACGTGGGCCGCGCCGGTATCGATGGTGACGAAGACCCGCAGACCCTCGAGCACGGCTGCATATTCGAACAAGTCGTGACTGCAGTACAGCCGCAGATCGGGAAAATGCTGGCGAGCCCACGACTCCTCGGCCGGACCCACCAGCCCCAAGGGCTTTTCGGGGAGGGCCGTCAGCCATTGGCGCAGGTGCTGCACGGTATAGCCGAAACGGCACCATTTGGGCGTCAATTGAAGGCCGAGAGAGGACTTCCAGGCAGCCGCCGCTCGATAGTGTTCGGGCCGCGGCTCTAACTGGAGGGGGGGGACCTCCAGGCCGGTGCGCTGCATGAGCTTCTCGACCAGTTGCGCATAGCGCTCGGCTTCGTGCAGGCCCCGACCGGCCACCGAAGCATTGAAGAATACCTGGGAAGCCAGCTTTTTGACGGGCTGCGTCCAGTTCGGCTCAAACCCGATGCGCAGGCGGGCGCCGGAAGCCCAGGTGGCCAGGGCGGCCCGGCGTTTTTCACAACAACCCAGCACCGCTTCGGCCCCAAAATCGCGCAGTTTTCGGCCTAGTTCGCGCCAACCGCACTCAGGAGTAACTTCTGCCACCTGGCAGAGTGGGCGCATCACGGCCGAGCCGGCCGGATGGGTGAGGACTAAAATCTCGGCTTCCGGCAGGTGGCGGCGCAGCATGGCCACAGCCGGCGTGGTCAGCAGCGTGTCTCCCAGAGCATCCAGACGAACCAGGGCTATACGTTTCAGGGTAGCCAAGGATCCCGGGCCAGGCACAGGCAGCGGGGACGATAGCGGTCGGCTTTTTGCATGACCCGCTCGGGCGGAAAGGCGTTGCGATTGTAGGTGATCAACAAGGGCCAACCCAGTTCCGGATGGGCTTTGGCGTTGTAGGTGGTGACCCCGTCTTCTTCGGGTAAGCGCGCCAGCACCACGAACTCCTTGAAGTTATCGGGTGTCTGGCCGCGGTAAAGGCGCACTTCCGAACCCACCTGGGTGAGCAGCCGCACTTCCTGGCGGTGGCGAAAGACCGTCAACTCGTTGGAGGCTTCCGCCAGCAGAGGCCGCGCCGACTTCAGGTCGTGATCCCATTTCGGCCAGAACTCCCAACTGCCGAAGTGGTCCAATTCACCGCCGGGGACGCGGGCCAGCACGACCTCTTTGTGGTCCCCGAAATCGCGAGTGCCGTAGACCCAGAAGTAGTCGGGATCGGCCAGCACGGCCGCGCCGAAATTGAGGGCCGGCTTCGTTTCGAAATGAGGAACGCGCAGTTTTGTGCCCAACTTCGGGGCGTGGCCGGTCCAGTCCAGGGGCGCCAGCCAGCTGCCGACCTGCTGAAAGTTCAGACCTTCGGGCCCGTCGGGAGAAGTGGCAAACTCGCCCAGGAACAACCAGCCCTGCTGGCCGGAGTCGAGCACGGGCTGGTAGACCCAGAACCAGCTTTCCGAGCTTCCATGAGCCACTTCCTCGGTCCCGAAGAAATGGATGGAGGGGCGAGAGCCGTGAATGCGCGCCCAGGAGTTGTGGATAAATTGGCTGGCGTGGCGACTGCCGTCGGCGGCCACCTTGCCCACGAAAGTATCGGAGAAGAGCCAGCCCGTCCAGCCGCCGTCAAGGCCTACGCTGTAGGCCCCATCGGCTCCGTTCCAGCCATGGGTGCGCTGAAAGACTTTGTCCCAGTAAGGCCAGGGCTGAGCTAAAAATTGGCCCCAATCATGCGGTCGGTCGCTCGCAAGCGAGCTCCACTCCCGCCTGCTGTTAGCAGGCCAATTTTCAGCACAACCAGGTGGGCGGCCATCCCGCTGCGCGGGCCTGGCCTGGCCGGGCTCGGCCAGGGCCCACCGGCTGAGCAGCAGCAGTAGAGCTATCCAAACGCGTTTCATGAGTTGAGCGCGACCGCATTCTCGTCGTTGGCGTTCTCCAAGGGGGCTTCCACCCTGGCGATGTGCACCCGCTTGATGCGCTGTTTGTGCACGGAACTGGCCGTGAATACCAGGTTTTGCACCTGGACTTTCTCGCCTTCCTGGGGCACGCGCCCGAACAGGCCGTAGACGTAGCCGCCCAGCGTCTCGTGTTCGTCAAAGGGAAGGTCCAGGCGCAGGAATTCGTTGACGTCCTCGATGACAATCCTGGCGTCCACTATCGAAGAGCCGTCTTTGAGCATTTGAATCCCCTCATGGGCCTGGTCGTATTCGTCGGTGATTTCGCCGACGATTTCTTCGACGATGTCCTCTAAAGTCAACAGACCATCGGTGCCGCCGTATTCGTCGACCACGATGGCCATGGTGATTTGCTTCTGTTGCAATTCGCGCAGCGTCTTGGCGATTTTCTTGGTGCCCGGAACCACCAGGATCTCGCGCAGGTCATTTTGGGTGATGAGCTCCTGGCGAACCTTGGTGGAGTCGGGCGCTCCCAGTTTGCGCAACAGGTCCTTGGCGTGGACCAGGCCCTGGATGTTATCGACGCTCTCTTCGTAGACGGGCAAGCGGGTGTAGCCGCATTGGATCATCAGGTCGAGCACCTGATGGAGCGCGCTCCCCACTTCCACGCAGACCATGTCCACACGCGGGATCATGACTTCTTTGGCAATGGTTTCGCCGAACTGGAAGACCGACTGGAGAATCTGCCCCTGGTCCTGTTCCAGCAGGCCCTGGTGCTGCAGTTGGCGGATGTCTTCGGAGAGTTCTTCCAGGTCGTCGGCCAGGGTAGCGCTGGTGGAACCTTTTTTCGGTGTGAACGGCCGCAACAGGCCCAGCAGGATCCAGAAGAAGGGATGGCTCAGGCGGGTCAGCGCCATGCCGGCCGGCAGCAGGACGCGCGCCATCCAGGCGGGATAAGCGCGCGCATAGCTGCGCGCGGCGATCTCCACGGCCAATACCGAGACCACCGCCGCCGATAGCCCCGCCAGCAGTTCCCACAGTTGAGTGACGTAGGGCATGATCAGTCCCAACAGGAGCCCGCCCAGGTTCAAGAGCATGACGATATGCAGAGTCTGTACGGTGAGCAGCAAGCGGGTGTGGTTCTGTTCGTCCCAGGGACTGTCTACATTGCCCTTGGTCTGACCGGTGCTGACCAGCTTGCGCAGACGGAAGACGCCGGTTTGATGGAGGGCTGTCTCGGAAGCGGCCGCGAAGGCGACCAGGCCCAGGGCCACCACGCAGGCCAGGATCACCCAGTTGGAGCCGTCTTCGGCCCAACTTAAATCAGCGAAGACGCTCACGCGCCCCGCTCCAGAGTTCAGGCCAGCTTCTGGGTATACCCAGGGCGCTCAAAACCGTGCGTTCGCGCTCGCGCATAGCTTGAAGTTGCCCGTCATTTTGGTGATCAAAGCCCAGTAGGTGGAGAGTGCCGTGGCAGATAACCCAGGCCAGTTCCGATTCCACCGAGTTTTGGCTGGCGGCGGCCTGATTTTCCACCGTATCCAGCGAGACGATCACGTCCCCCAGGGGACGAGCCATTCCCTCGGGCAGCCAGAAGCCGCTTTCTTGCTCATCTTCGAGCCGAAAGGAAAGCACGTCGGTCGGCTTGTCCTGCCCGCGATAGTGCGCGTTCAGCCGCTGAATACCGGCGTCGTTGGTGAGGGTCAGACACAGCTCGGCGTTTTCCCGACAGGGAGCGAGCTTCAAGGTGGTCAGCGCCACTTTGCGCAAAAAGGACAGTGGCCGGCGTCGCTCTGGGGCGATTTCGCTCTGGCGCACCGTTACCGAATGGGAAGGGTCCACCTCAGGCTTTTTTGCGAAGGTTGGTTACTTTCCTTCGACCGGCCAGCTGCGCGGGCTCGGGGTATTCCAATCGGTTGTGATAAATGCCCTGCAGCGAGCGAATTAAAGATTCTCTTATCAATTGCAGATCTTGCAGAGACAGGCCACATTCGTCCAACTGGCCGTCCTCCAGGTGATGGCGCACCATTTTATGGACCAGTTCGGTGATCTTTTCAGGGGTGGGGCTGCTCAGGGTGCGCGCGGCCGCCTCGATGCCGTCACAGAGCAGCACGATGCCGGTTTCGCGGCTCTGGGGCTTGGGTCCGGGATAGCGGAAATCTTCTTCGAACACGGTGCCACCCTCGGCGCAGCGGTTGCAAGCCTGGTGATAGAAATAGGAGACCAGGCTGGTGCCGTGATGCTGGGCGATGAAATCCGTAATCATATCGGGCAGACGGTGCTGTTTGGCCATTTCCAGCCCGTCTTTGACGTGGGAGTGAATAATCATAGTAGACAGCGTGGGTGTCAGCTTTTCGTGAGGATTCTCGCCACCCATCTGGTTTTCCACGAAGAAGCGCGGGCGCTTCATCTTGCCGATGTCGTGATAGTAGGCGCCAACCTTACAGCGCAGGGCGTTGGCTCCCACCGCTTGCGCAGCCGCCTCGGCCAGGTTAGCCACCATGATTGAGTGCTGATAGGTGCCGGGCGCTTCGCGTAGCAGCTTTTGCAGCAATGGTTCGCCCGGATTGGAGATATCCAGCAGACGAAAGTGAGTGGTGACTCCAAAAAGATTCTCGAGAACGGGCAGCACGCCCACCGCCAGGGCCACCGCCAGCACCCCGTTGAGACTGCCGAAAAGCACATCCTGAATGGCGTGCTGCCAATCTTTCATATCCACCAGAGCGAAAGTGAAGGCACCCAGGGCATTGGTGAAGGACACGGCTAACATGGCGGCAATCAGGTCAGAACGGCGGTCGGCTCGGCCCAACGCCAGAATGCCCACCACTCCCGAGAGCAGCCCGACACAGGCCACTGAGAGGTTTTGCGTCAGCGCGCCCACGTAGAGCGCGCAAAATGAGGTAAGCAAGAAAGAGAGCCGGTTCTCCAAGAGCACCGAGGAGAGAATCGAGGCCATGGCCACCGGGGCGAGGAAGGGCGACTGTCCGCTCAGGCTGCGGCAGACGAAACCAGTCAGCATGGCGATCACAGCAATCAGAGCCAGGTTCTTGGTTCGGCGAAAGACGTTGCGCCGCTCCTGGTTGAGATAGCCGACGATGACCAGCATCATCAGGGCTACCATCATGGTATGTCCCACCAGGCGCGGATAGTTGAAGTGTATCTGATTGACCCCGAGAGCATCCAGCTGCCGCATGCGCTCGGCGCTGACCACTTCCCCTTCGCGGACGACCACCATTCCCTCAGGAACGACGCTGGTAACCGGTTTAACTTCAGCCATAGCGGCCTCGGCCGCGCCGGTGGTGGCGTCGGCGTCATAGTTCCGGTTGGGCACCACGCATTCGCTGGCGACCTCGACGATGGCCTGGCGCGTATTGGGCGACATGGCGGAAAACTTGGACTCGGCTTCCTGTTTGATGTCGCGCTGGGCTTCCTGGATTTGATCGGTGCGCACTCCGTTTTCCAGCACTTTCCAGAGCAGGTCGTGAGCGCGGCTCTCTAGGTCGCGGAGTTTCTCGGGAGTGGAATGAGTGAGAGCCTCCAGCGCGGTGGGCGACAAAGAGATGGGCAACTGATAGATCAACTGGCGGGTGCTGTCTGAGTTGGGATTGGGTCCGCGGCGCTGGTTGGCCACCTCCTGGAGCAGGCGGAAGGTGGAGGATAGCTTGTCCTCACTGACCCGGCTGGCCTCGGGATCAAAGACGAAAACCTTGGGGACGGCCTCGGCGGCTTTGCGCCTTTCTTCCTCGGTGGCCTGCTGGTTGACCACTTCCACGGTGCGGTCGGCCTTGACCGTGCGGGGGCTGACTTGGTTCAGCTTGAAGCTGACCGCGCTGGGCAGGGTGCCGAAGGATAGCAACCCGACCAGTACAGTCAAAGTCGACGCAAACAGCAGGCACAATCCAAGGAGTTTGCGCAGCCGCTGGCGCGCGGGCGAATAGATCTGAAATCGTTTTTTACGGTTCAAGGTGAGATTGCAATCCTGACCTACCATAGCAACTTCCACCTGCTATGGCAATGCAGGCATGTTCCCCCGGGTCAGGCCTTCAGCTCAGCCGCCCATTCTTGCATACTCGCCGCTGTGGCTGCCAGCACATGGAGCCCCAGCAGCCGCTGGAAATCTTTGACCCCAGCCAACTGGCTCCTGAACTTCGTCTCCACAGGACCCCAGCGCTGCTCCAGCCGTTCTTGAATGGACTGGCGGATCGCCTCGCACGCCTCCCGTTGAGCCTTTGCAAGACCCTCGGCCCGGCCCGCCTCGAGGCCTTCTTTGCGAGCGATTCGCTCCACGCTGCTCACGTATACCATCTGATGTTCCTCCTCAAATCGGGCCAAATCGCGCTTAAAATCATACTCCATTTTGGGCGGCAGGGCCAGAACCCAATCCAGCAGTCGAAACAGTTCCAGCAATTGAGCCCGGGTCAACCCACAAGAGTAGAGCCCGCGAATCAAGCGAAATTTGATCTCGGCCCGCAGAGCAGGATGATTTCGCGTCGCCTGCGCCTGCAAATGGGCTGCCGTCA
This sequence comes from Vulcanimicrobiota bacterium, assembly GCA_019637395.1. Taxonomy (GTDB): domain Bacteria; phylum Vulcanimicrobiota; class Xenobia; order Xenobiales; family JADMJV01; genus JADMJV01. The sequence goes on along the minus strand of JAHBVR010000003.1, from coordinate 339,705 downwards.
GCCAGGCAAAGGGATTCACGGTTTCGCTCGCCCAATCGGGATAGTCCAGCAGTTTGCGGATAGGAAAGCGCAGTGCCAACTGACAACCCCAAAGAGCCTCGACATAGTGGTCTGGCCGCCAACTCCGTCGGCCGTCGCCCAGAAGCGCCAGGCTACAGACGGGCTGATCGAAACGGTCCCGAAGGCGTGTATGATAAAGCAACATTCTTCGGCTGAACCGGCTGTCATACTGCGACTGAACCTCAATATGGATCAGGACCAACTGGCTTTCTCCCGACAGTCGTTGGACCCGAATTAAGGAATCCGCGTGTCTTCTACCGTGCTCCGCTGCGCGTACCACCGCCTGCAACTCGCTGTCCAGGAGCTGGTATCCCTGTGCCCAGTCGATGTCCACCTCCAACTCCGGGAAGAAGAATTGCAGAAAGCAGCGGAAATGGCGGCCGATGGCCTCTTTCCAGGGTGAGTCGAAGTTGTCTTGCATGAGCCCATTCTGGCTGCTTGGTTTCTACCAAAGTACTACCAAAGGTGCGGAAACTCTCCAAGAATGGACAAAGAACGGCAAAGTCCCTATAACCTGGTGGGCCTGGCATCGACCACAAAATAGGCGTTACCCTGACGCTGCAGGGTCCACTCCTCGTAGTAGCGGCGCCATCCCTTGTTCCAGCGCGACACGGCCAGAACGACCACCAGTTTGCTGCTGCTGGCATCCCAGGATTGGCGGATGCTGCCTTGCAGGGCTTCGCGCTGATCCACGGCCATGTCCATTTGACCCAGCCGGGCCAGGAAGAGACGCAGAGCCGGGCCCTGGGCGATGGTCTCGATGGTTTCCTTGTCCTGCTGATGGACGGCCTGTTGAAGTTCCTGATGCAGACGGGATAGCATACGATTGTAGGCTTCTTCGTTCGGCCAGCGGCTATCCACGGTAGACGAATCGACCTTATGCTTGGGCAAGGCTTTGGGTTTTTTCGGTCCGCTTTGCAGGACCGCCACGCCCATTCGTTTCAAAACAATCAGGCCGTAGGCCGACGCGGCCAGCACGACCACGCCGACTACGGCCAATCCGAGGTAGAAAAACTTTTCCACGCCTGCCACAGAGCCCATTCCGGAAAATTATCTCAACCGGAATGGGTTCCTGCGGTTAAAGTATACTACCTGATTCTGGTTAGCTTTCTATGGTCAAGAAGGTGGTACTTCCCTGGCGTTCCACCAGCAGGGCGAAGGAATCTCCCGACTGGGTCTTGAGCGCATTCACGAATTGCTCGGGGCTGTGCACCTCGGTGGTATTGATTTTGCGGATGATATCGCCTCTTTGCAGGCCAGCGCGAGCGGCCGGACTGTTACGGGCGACATCGATGATGACGACGCCGTCATGGGAAGTGGATGACAACTGGCTGGCAATCTCGGGCGTCAGCGGCCGGATACTCACTCCCAGAGTCTTGGTATCGTCGGCGGGCAGATCTTGGACCTTGCTCACCTGTTGATCGTCCGGACGCTCCACCACGGTCACGCTGAGGTGTCGCTTGCTGCCACCTCTCCAGATTTCCAGATCGGCCGGCTTGCCCACCGGAGCGCGCGCCACTTCGGCCAGCAACTCACGGTCGGAACGGATGAGCTTGCCATTGACGGCGGTCACTACGTCCTGCACCTGCAGGCCGGCCTTGCTGGCCGGCCCGCCGTCCACCAGACTCGACACCAGGCCGCCGTGCACATCCAGGGGGATGCCTAGAGCGGTCTTCAGCTTATTGGTCATCGGTTGCACGCCCACGCCCAGGAAGCCGCGCGTGACGTGGCCCTTGTCCTTGAGCTGGGCCACGATGTCCCGTGCCATATTGACCGGGATCGAGAAACCGATGCCTTGCGCGTTGGGGATAATGGCGGTGTTGATGCCCACGATTTGACCCGAAGTGTTGAATAGCGGTCCACCGCTGTTCCCGGGATTGATGGAGGCATCGGTCTGCAGGAAGTCGTCATACATGCCGGCGCCGATGACGCGGCCCTTGCCGCTGAGCACGCCAACCGTGACCGTCGCCTCAAGACCGAAGGGGTTGCCGATGGCCATCACCCAATCGCCCACCTGAAGCGCTTCCGAGTCGCCCAGTTGGGCGGCCGGCAAGGGTGTGGGTGAGGTGACCTTGACCAGGGCCAGGTCCGTCTTGGGGTCCGTGCCGACGACCTTGCCGGCCAATTCCGAACCGTCGGAAAGGGTCACGCGGCAGCTCTTGACGCCTTCCACCACGTGATTGTTGGTGATGATATAGCCGTCCGGCGAGATGATGGCGCCCGAGCCCTGGCCATGCGAGCGGCGTTTGTAGGGTTGAGATGGTTGGGGCATTTGAAACGGAAAGGAGAACATGCTGGTGAAATCTTGCTGGTCTGCAACCACCTTTTCCACCGCGATGTTGACGACGGAAGGCTTCAGATCCTTAGCCAGCTTGGCGAAGGTGCCCATCTCCTGGCGAATTTGCTGACCGGAGTCGGCCCGAGCCGGCGTGGGATGAGGCGCGGGGAGCTGGATGCCCGTCTGAATGAGGCCCACCAGCAGCGCACCGGTGAGGGTGCCGAGGGCGAGCGTACGGATTTGAATTTGACCTGATCTTGAATGATTCACAATTCCTCCACACACAAAGCACAGTTGAGACAGGAAAATAAAACCGTCCTACTCCCTTAAAGTTCCCTATATGCCTCGCGGAAAAACCAATTAAAGCTCGACTGGCAGGTTTTGATTTTGTGACCAATCCCGGTAGCTCAGGTAGTAGAGAGAGGTCGCTGGGAAGCCGTTTTCCACTAAGAGGGTGGCGATCAGAGACGATTTGGCGCCGTCGTGGCAATAGACCACGATGTTGTCGTCCGGGCTCAGACCCGCCATGGTGAACAGACTGGTTACTTCTGGCGGAGTGCGCAGGCGCGGCCCCTCGAGAAAATCCCCTTCGGGCAGGTTCTGGGCGCCGGGGATGTGGCCGGGACGAGCGTCGCCGGGAAGCAACAGTTGGCCGTTGAACTCGGCCGGCGTGCGCACGTCGATCAGCTTCGCCCCGCTCTTGTTTTGAATGGCCCGCAAGGCCTCTTGCTGGAAGACCAGAGCTATGGGTTGGGAGGTGGCGTCGGCCTGGAAAGCCGAGGGAATGGCGCTGCCTGCTTGGAGCGGCAGCAAACCGGCCAGGCCGGGTGCCCCACCATCGACCAGCACCGGCTGGAGCACGCCGCAGTAACCGAGGAGAAAGCGCACTCGGGCGCCAAACTTCATTTCGCCATCGTCATAAACGATGACGGGCTGGTCGCGCTGCACTCCCAGAGCCGCCCAGAAGTTTTGCAGGGAGGTCAGAGCCAACAAGGCCCCGGAGGTTTCCGTCAGGGTTGTGAGAGCATCCACGTCCACTTTGAGGGCGCCGCCTAGCAGCGGGACGGGTTGGGATTCTACGGTGGATGCGGCGGCCAGACGCAAACCGTTGAGGGAGGCCGCTTGCTGCGGGCTGACGATGAGAGGCGAGCTCACGTCATTGTGGCTGGGCCTCTGGAATGAACCGGAATTTACCGGCTCGGAGCCGCAACCGCAGAGCACCAGACTGGCGGCCGAGAACGTTTGTAAGAATTGTCTACGTTTCATGGCCACTCACTTGCCAGTGATCTTTGCCCTCCTCGCCCGGCAGGCATGCGGTCGTCGATCCAAAATAGATGAAATATGGCTGTTTTACATATACCCGACGAGAACCGCCGCTTGAGCGAATTCTCGGAGATCAAAGAATATCTGGCCGGCATCGGCATCGGCTACGAAGTCTGGAAGCCTTCCCTCGAGATCGACCGGGACTCCAGCAATGAGCAGATTCTGGAAGCCTTTGCCGGCGAAATCGAGGCGCTCAAACAGCAGGGCGGCTACCAGGCCGCGGACGTCATCAACATTTTTCCCGACACCCCTGATCTGGAGCCCATGTTGGCGCGTTTCAGCAAGGAACACTGGCACGACGAAGATGAGATTCGCTTTATCACCGCCGGCCGCGGGGTCTTCCACATCCGGCCGAAGGACGGATCACCGGTGGTCGCCTTGCAAGTAGAGGAAGGAGACCTGGCTCGCGTTCCGGCCGGCACCTGGCACTGGTTCGATTTGTGCAGCGAGCGGCGCATTCGTGCCATTCGCCTCTTCCAGGACCCGAGCGGCTGGACGCCTCACTATACGGAGAGCGGTAAGGACGCTGGCTATCTGCCGCTGTGCCTGGGTCTGGATTTCATTCCCCCGCAGTTGCAGCAACTCTAGGCTAGTCCCGCGAGAAGCGGATAGCCGCTCACCGTCTAACAGCACGCGGGAGGTGGTATGTGAGGGCCTCCCCTGCGGGGTCCCTCCCACGCTGGCTGGGCCAATTTTTAACGACCGAATTTAGAGCGGACCAGGGCGGCGGTCACGTTGGCAGCCGCATCGCTGGTCGTCGGGCCAGCGCCCACGACGTTGCCCCGGCCGGAGTCGGCGGTGTTGGCGGCCGCCACGAAGGCGGCTCCCTGGGCGTACTGATTGGTGTTGTTGGGCCCGGCGTTGCCGGCGGCCACCACCACCGGGATGCCCATCGACTGCAGCACCTGGATGCGCTGCTGAACGGCGGCCGTTTCCTGGGAGGCCTGGAAGTTTTGCTGAGACAGATTGACGGCGTCGAAGTGCTGGCCGTTTTGAGCGGCGGCAATGACCTGGTCGAGAGCGCGCGAGACCCCACCGTTATTGTTGATGTCGAAGCCGGCCACGCCGGCTCCGCTCCCCTGTTGAATGGTTCCGGCAATGCGCTGGCCGTGACCGCTACCGCTGCTGAAGTCGTCCACTACGGCTACGCTGGGCTGTCCATTGACGATTCCGTTGAATTGCTGGCCGAGTTGCTGAGCGCCCTGCAGGCCGCCGGCGGAAACTTGCTGGGCGTGGCAGGGATCGAAGGAAGCAGGGCCCTGGATTTGGCGAGGGGCCTGAGCAACCGCCGTGGTGAAGTTCCCCTGAACTGGTTGGGCACCCTGGAAGTTAGAACTGACTGCGTACATTAGCGGCTCTCCTTCGCTCTCTGTCGGTCTGTTAACAGTTTAGCGAAGGTTTCTTAACAGCTCGTGACCATTTTCTTAAAGATTTAAGTTGTGTTTAACACCTGATTCACGCTACCCTCAGGCGCGCAAGCGAGCCAGTTCCTCAAACAATTCCTTTTCCCGAGCGGTCAGCCTGGTAGGCAAGGAAACCTCAAGCTTCACGTAGAGATCGCCGGCCTGCTTGCCGGCGGCCGCGGGCAAGCCCTGGCCGCTCAAGCGGAAACTACGTCCATTCTGCGATTCGGGCGGAACCTTCAAGCTCACTTCCTTGCCCGAAGGCGTGCGAAACGACACCTCCGTGCCCAGCACCGCTCCATACAGGTCCACGGCCGTCTTGCGAATGACGTCGCGGCCTTTGATCTCATAGTCAGGGTCCGGCCGGATGTTGATCACCATGGTGACGCCCTGGGCCTTGACCTTGCTCCCCTGGGTGACGCCGGCGGGTATGCGCACCTCCAGGCGGCGCGTGCCCTGCTGGCGCCCCGCTCCCCGGCAGATCGGACAGATACCGTTGCCGATCACACCGGCTCCGCGGCACTGCGGGCAAACCTGGGGTGAGGCGATCTCCAACTGGCGGGTCGTGCCCGAGTAAGCTTCGGCCAGCGAGACCTCGACCTCCACCGAGGCCGGCTGTTCCGGCTGAGGCTGAGGGCCGCCGCGGGTCTGCCGACCGGCGCCCCCAAAGAAGCGCTCGAAGAAGCTGGAGAATCCTCCGGCCGCCTCCTGGTGGCCGCCGGCGCCGCCAAAGAGGTCCGAGAAGTCAAACTCCACGCCCCCGCTGCCTCCCGATCCCGGGCCGCGCCGCGAGCCGGCATTGCGCCACTGCGAGCCCAACTGGTCGTATTTCTTACGGTTGTCAGCGTCGGACAAGACCTCGTAGGCTTCGTTGATCTCCTGAAACCGTTTCTCGGCGCCCTTGTCGCCGGAGTTTACGTCAGGATGGTTCTCCCGAGCCAACTTGCGGTAAGCCGACTTGATTTCTTTTTCGGTGGCCGTTTTGGAGACACCGAGTGTTTTGTAATAGTCCTTAAAATCCATCACTTAACGTCCCTCCAAGTCGCGAAAAAGCCCGCCCTATCACAGGGCGGGCTCTTTCACTCCATAGCCAAGAGTTAATCCTTGACTTCGAATTCAGCGTCGACCACTTCGCCGTCGACGGGGCCCTGCTGGGCGCCTTGGCCGCCTTCAGCTCCCTCATCCTGGCCATACATCGCCGAACTGGCGGCCATCACGGCCTGCTGTAACTCTTCGATGGCGGCCTTGACTTCGTCGGTGCTGAAGTCTTCGTTCTCGATCAGCTTGCGCAGCTTCTCTTGAGCCCCTTCGATGGTAGCCTTGGCGTCACCGGCAATCTTGTCGCCGAACTCCTTGACCGTCTTTTCCGACTGGTAAACGAGGCTGTCGGCCTGGTTCTTGAGCTCCACCCGGTCGCGGCGCTTCTTGTCCTCGGCCGCGAAAGATTCGGCATCTTTCACCATGTTTTCCACGTCGGACTTACTCAGGTTAGTGCTGGCCGTAATGGTGATGCGCTGGGCCTTGCCGCTGGCCTTGTCCTTGGCTTCCACGTTGAGGATGCCGTTGGAGTCGAGGTTGAATTCAACCTCGATCTGCGGCACGCCGCGGGGAGCCGGGGGCAGGTCGCGCAGCACGAACGTTCCCAGAGACTTGTTGTCTTTGGCGAATTCGCGCTCACCTTGGAGCACGTGCACTTCCACGCTGGTCTGCATGTCGGCGGCGGTGGTAAAGGTTTCCTTGCGCTTGGCCGGGATGGCTGTGTTGCGGGTGATGAGCTTGGTCATCACCCCGCCCAGGGTCTCGATTCCCAGCGTCAGCGGGGTAACGTCCACCAGCACCACGTTCTTGACTTCGCCCGAGAGGACGGCGCCTTGAACGGCCGCGCCCAGAGCCACGCACTCGTCCGGATTGACGTCCTTGGACGGCTCCTTTTCGAAGAGGCGCTTGACCAGCTCGGTAACGGCCGGCATACGAGTCGAACCACCGACCAGCAGCACGCGGTCGATATCGCTCAACTTCAGCTTGGAGTCGTCGATGGCGCGGCGGCACGGGCCTTCGCAGCGCTTGAGCAAGTCGGCGGTCAGCTCCTCGAACTTGGCCCGTGAAAGGTCCACATCCAGGTGCTTCGGTCCGCTGGCGTCGGCGGTGACGAACGGCAGGTTGATATTGGTGTTGAACTTTTGAGACAGTTCGATCTTGGCTTTCTCGGCGGCGTCGCGCAAGCGCTGCAAGGCCATCTTGTCGGCCGTCAAATCGATGCCGTTCTCCTTCTTGAACTCCTCGGCCACATATTTCACGATGCGCTCGTCCCAGTCGTCACCGCCCAGGTGCGTATCGCCGGCGGTGGCTTTGACTTCGAAAACGCCGTCGCCGATCTCGAGCACGGACACGTCGAACGTGCCGCCGCCGAGGTCGAAGACGATGACGGTCATGTTGTCATGCTGCTTGTCCAGGCCGTAGGCCAGAGCGGCCGCGGTCGGTTCGTTGATGATGCGCAGCACTTCGAGGCCGGCGATGGTGCCGGCGTTCTTGGTGGCCTGGCGCTCCGAGTCGTTGAAGTAAGCCGGCACGGTGATGACCGCCTGAGTGACTTTCTCACCCAGGTAGGCCTCGGCGTCGGTCTTCAACTTCTGTAGAATCATCGCCGAGATTTCCTCGGGGGAGAACTTCTTGCCGTCGACGGTGACGCGGTGGTCGGTACCCATATGGCGCTTGATCGACTTGATGGTACGATCGGGGGCGCTGACGGCCTGGCGCTTGGCCAGTTCACCAACGAGGCGCTCGTCGGATTTGGAGAAGCCGACGACGGACGGCGTGGTGCGCGTGCCTTCGGCATTGGCGATAACGGTGGGTTTGCCACCTTCGAGAATGGCGATCACCGAGTTGGTGGTGCCGAGATCAATACCCACTACTTTTGACATTTTGAGGGCCTCCTTTGGTCTTCTTCAATTCTTTACCGTGTTGCGGGCCACTTTGACCATACTGGGCCGCAGCACGCGGTCGCCGATCTTGTAGCCTTTTTGTAGCTCCTGCACGATGGACTGGTCGGGCACATCGTCGCGTTCCTCGACCATCATCGCCTCGTGCAAAGCCGGGTCAAACTCCACCCCCGTGGTGCCGATTAAGGTGACTTCGTTGTTTTCCAACAGCCGGTCGAAACCGCGCCGAATCAACTCCACCCCTTTCAGTAGGGATTCCACCGACGGATTGGCGCGAGCCGCGTCCAGACTGCGGTCCAGGTTGTCCACCAGTGGCAGCAGTTCGCGGAAGAGTTCTTCCTTCATCAGCACCTGGCGGCGCTTCTGCTCTTCTTGCTGACGACGGCGAAAGTTTTCAAACTCCGCCGAAATGGTGAGAACGTGTTCTTTCATTTCCTTGACCTGGGTTTGGGCGGCTTCGAGTTCCAGGCGTAAAGCATCTGCCTCGTCCACCACTTCGGGCTCGTCGAGCACCTCCGTGTCGGCCTCCTCGGCGACCTGTTCTTCCTGTTCCATTCCTGCTGGCTCCCTATCATTGACCTTTGGCTCCGACTATACCAAGGCAAATTCTAAGGTGAGTATGTCTACTGTTAGAATTGTGTTAGCGGCCTCCCGCGGCAGAGCCTCGCCGGCAAGCCCTCGCTGACGGCCTTGCGTGCCTATTCGCCGTTGCGGATGCTGGCGCTGGTTGACTTTGACCGGGGGGCTGGATCGTCGGCAAAAGCCAGGCGGACCACTTGCGCCAGTCCGGCTTGCAACTCCAGCGCGAAGTCGACTACGTCCTCCTTCCCCAGCTTTTCAGCGCCCAAGAAATCGAGCTCTTCGCCTTACCCTGCAAGACCAAACCTGCCCACGTGGCCGCCGAAGTCGCCTTCTGAGTGGTTAAATCCGGAGGCATTGACGGCCCGGCGTTATCCCTGCTGGCCGACCACCTGCCCTACGAGCGAATCCAAGAAAGAGTAGAAAATCTATTAGCGTGCTGATTTCTCGGCCAGATATTCCCCCCGGCGGCATTCAAAATCGCGCCGGGATGGCGGTCGAGCGCCTGCGCCAGGATCCCGGCGAGCAACCACCAAGGTAGACGGGTGACGGATTGGCAGGGTCAGCCAGACAGAAAATTTCGCCGCCTGGACGCGGACCACATCGTGGCCACCGTAGAATTCCTGCAGCAGCGAATCCAGGCGCGTTTCCCGGAGGCCGGCCTGGGCCGGGTGGTAGCCGAGTTGTTGCAGGTGGCCCGCGAAACGGTCGCCCGAACCGAGTGGATCCAACGTCCTCATGTGCCGATTCGAGTCGGTGCCGGCATTCTTTGCGCCAGTATCGTTCTACTGATTTTCAATCTGCTGAATCACGTACATCGCGTCGACTTCGATGACTTTACTTCGGCCGTGCAGGCGGTGGAGGCCAGTATCAGTTCGGTGGTCTTCATTGGCGCCGCCATCGTCTTTCTGGTCAGCTGGGAGAATCGCATCAAGCGCAACCGTGCTCTGGAGGCAATTCACGAGTTGCGAGCCATGGCCCACATCGTGGATATGCATCAACTCACCAAGGACCCGGAGAGCATACTCAATCCCAATCCGGAGGCCAAGCGCCAGATGACGCCGTTCGAATTGAACCGTTACCTGGACTATTGCGGGGACTCGCTGGCCCTGATCAGCAAGATCGCCGCCCTCTACGTGCAAGAGTTCCAGGACTCGGTTTTGCTTTCGGCAGTGGACGAGGTGGAAGAATTGACGACCGGATTTTCTCGTAAGATCTGGCAAAAGATCACCATCCTCGAGAATCTGGGCGCAGACCGGGCGGGCGCCGGTGAGTAACGCTACTATCGAGGAAGTCGCCAACTTCGCCGATCGCCAGAACTGGTCACACGACGCGCGCGTGCGCGCCTATGCCCTGGCCACCCGCCCCGCCGACGCCGGGGAATGGTCCCGGTTTCTCGATCAGAATCTGCTGGCCGGTGGGGCTCTGGCCTTTGTTTCCGGAGCCAGTTTTTTGGTCGCCGCCAACTGGAGTTGGCTGGGAGCTTACGGCAAGTTTCTGCTGCTGGAACTGCTCCTGGTTGGACTGGCGCTTTCGGCCTGGCGTACAGGTCTGCAGCAGCTCAAAGCGCGTTGGGCGCTGACGGTGGCCTGCGGCCTGGTGGGCGCCCTGCTGGCCCTCTACAAGCAAACTTACCCCGGCGAGGACGACGGCCATCTGCTGTTCTGGATCTGGGCCGGACTGACCCTGCCCTGGACTCTGTTGCTGCGCTTTGAGCCGGCCTGGGCCCTCTGGCTGGGCGTCGCCAACCTGGCCCTGGCGGCTACCTGGGAAGACGCCCAACTCACCGGCATGCTCAATCTGGCCTGGTGGGGCCTGGCGGCGGCCTACCAGCCGCGCTTCGGCTGGACCCAGATCCCCTTGACGGTGTGCTGGTTTAGCCTCACCGGCGCGGCTCTTTTCAACGTCTTTGACAAGCACGAGCCGGCGGCTTTTGTGGCCTGGATCGCCTGGGTGGCCGCCACCACCTTCTACGCCTACCGAAGACGCCACAAAGGCACGCTGGCGGCGCTGGGATTTTCCGTCATCTTATTGGTGACAGCCGCTTTGCTGCGCGGCACCGCCGAGTGGGCTGACATGAACTGGCTGTTCATTCTGGGAGTGGCCGTGAGCGTGCAGGTCGCGGGGCTGATTTACGCTCTGCGCAGGCTTCCCGAATGAAGCTGGAGGAGATCCTCGCGACCCTGCACGAGGAAGAATTTCTGGAAAGTTCCGAGATTCCCGAGAGTGCTCGTCCACCGGCCTGGTATTTGCGCGTGCTGGCCGCTCTGGGCGCCTGGCTGAGCACCCTTTTCCTGGTCTTTTTTTGGGCCCTGATGGCTTCTCAGAGCTTCGCACTGGGTCTGTTCTTCGGACTGGTCCAGTCTCTGGCCGCGGCCTGGCTGGCTTCCAGGCGGCGCGCAGAGATGCTCAATCAAGCGGCGCTTTCTCTCTGGTTGACGGGAATTTGTTTGCTGGTGGTAACCTGCGTCGAACAGTTCAACCTGCACGCGTTGGGAGCCGGGATGCTGCTGCTGTTCCTGGCCGCCGGCTATCCGGAGAGCCAGGGCCGCTTTCTGGCCGCACTGGCCGGCGGAATCACCCTGGTGGTGGGCCTCCAAGAGGTGCCGATGGACATAGTGGTGGGTCCGCTGGCTTTGCTGGCCGGCCTTCATTACCTGAATCAAACGCAGCTTTGGTGGCGCGGCTGGGGCCGGCGCACAGCCAGCTTCGCCGGGGTGGCCGTGCTCACCATGCTGTTCGCGCTGTGCACTTCCTTTGGGGACTGGACCAGAATGCCGGCCGGCGCGGCCAGCACGGGGCTTCTGACTTTGGCCTGCCTGTGGTTGAGCAGCCGGGTTCTGCAGCGCCTGCGCGCGCCGCTGCAGCCTTCGTTGGTGGTCTGGCTGGGGTTGCTGGCGATCGGGGCGCTCACTCTCAGTACGCCTGGAGTTCTGGGAGGTATCGCCGTTTTACTCCTGGCGCGCGAATCACGTAGTGGCTGGCTGGCGGTGGTGGGCTGGCTCTATCTGCTGATCTTCACCTCCGCCTATTACTATGAATTGAACGTCTCTCTGAATTTCAAAGCCCTCAGTCTGCTTTTGCTGGGGGGGCTGCTCCTGGCGATTCGCCGCTTTCTGGTGGCCAAACCGTGAAGCGAATTTTGTTTTGGCTGGGGTTTCTGCTCTGCCTGGGGGTGCCCGCCGGACTGGTCGTTTATCAGGAAAATATGCGCCGGGGCAGCGTGGTGGTTTACCTGCGCCTGGCTCCCTCAGGAGTTACCCTCTACGGAGACCGGGCTGAACTGGCCTACGATCTGAATCTGCGCCCCCTTGATCCCGGTTGGCCCCAGCAGGGCTTTCTGCGTCTGGATCTGGATTCGCGCCGAGTGGTCAACGCCTGGGCGCCGGACGCGCACGCCCCGCCGGGCCAGCGGATTCGCTATCGCCTGGGGAATTCGCAAGTCCTTCTGGAGGGGACTTCCCTGTCCGTGCCGCCAGGCCGCTCCGAGGAATTCCGCCAGGCCCGCTATGCCAAATTCGATCTGAGCCTCGACGGCAAGCTCACCTTGCGCGGTCTCACCAATATGTCCATGGATCAACTGTGAATTTTCTCGATCAGCTCGGGAATGCGCTCGTTTTCTAAAATGTCGAGTCGGCGCAATACTTCGGCTAGAGCCAGCTCGTTTTTCAGATTGACCTGGTAATCTAGATCCGCTCGCAGGCGGTCTTTCAGTCCCTGACGATTCTGAGACATCATAATGAAGGGCGCCTGCATGCCGGCCACGATGGCCAGGCAGAGATTCAGGAAATTAAAGGGAACCGGATCAAAACCTTGCCTCAGGATGAGGGTATTCAAGATCATCCAGCCTAGAATCAGGCAGGCGAAAGCGAGAATGAACTTCCAGCTGCCCCCGAAGTTGGCGATCATATCGGCGGCTCGGTCCGCCAGAGTGGCCCGGGCGGCTTCCTCCTCGTTGACGTTGCGGCTGGCCCGCCCCCGCAGCAGCTCGTCGGTGCGGCGTAAACGATCGGAAAGGGCGGCCAGCATCTCCATGGCCACATCCGGTGTGTCGCGCACGAAAGTGCGAAAAGCTTCGCGCTGCAAGACAGCCAGATTGGCGTCTTCGCTAACGATGGCGTCGGCCGAACGCTGGCGTCCGTCGATGAGAGCCATCTCGCCGAAAAAGTCGCCTTCGCCCAGTTCGGCCAGCACCACCAGGTTGGCGTCCTGATCGTGAATGGAAATGCGCACTTTACCGCTTTGAATCAGATACATGGAATCGCCGCGCTCGCCTTTGGCGAAGAGCTTGGCGCCGGCCTGAAAGTTTTGCATACTGAGCAACTTGCGCAATTGCTGGGCGGCGTGATCGTCGAGCGAGGCGAAAAGGGGGACGGAGCGCAGCGACTCGACCGTCATGCCATGGGTTCCAGTAGGAAGAAGGTTTCCATAGGGTCGCGCCCCTTCAATTCGATGGAGCCGCGCGCTTCGAAGTGAAAGCGGTTCTGGAGCCGTTCCTGCACACTGTGACTCACGTGCACCCGATCAGGTGCGCCGTGCGACTCCAGGCGGCTGGCTGTATTGACGGTTTCTCCCCAGACATCATAGATGAACTTGCGCTTGCCGATGACGCCCGCGATCACGCTGCCGACGTGCAGGCCGGCGCGCAGGCTGAGTCCGCCAAAGGAGGTGCTGACGACTTTGTGCATCTGCAGAGAGAGCGCTGCCATGGCCGCCAAATGGTCGTGGTGGGGTTCCGGCAAGCCACCGGCGACCATGTAGGCGTCACCGATGGTCTTGATCTTCTCCAGCCCGCGCGCCGCCGCCAGTTCGTCAAATTCCGAAAAGATCCGATTCAGCAGTTCCACCAATTCGGTTGGGGAGAGGCGGGCCGATAGGGGGGTAAAACCGACGATGTCGGTAAAGAGCACGGATACGTCGTCGAAACGCTCGGCCAGAATCCCCTCCTGGCTCTTGAGTTTTTCGGCGATCGGCTCGGGCAGGACGTTCAGGAGCAGGCGCTTGTTTTCGCGGTGCAGACGATCCAGGGAGAGATGCGTGCGCACGCGGGCCAGCAGCTCATGGCCGCTGAAGGGCTTGGAGACATAGTCGACCGCGCCCACTTCGAAGCCCTTGACGATGTCCTCGGTGTCCGTTTTGGCGGTCAGAAAGATAAGAGGGATTTCGCGCAGTTCGCCGCTGGCCTTGATGCGCCGGCAGGTCTCGAAACCGTCCATCTCCGGCATCATCACGTCGAGCAAAATCAAGTCGGGCTTGATCCGGCTCAGCACTTCCAAGGCTTTGGCGCCGCTGGTGGCCACGCTGACTTGATAGCCCTGATCCTTCAAAATTCCGGAAACGGCCTGGATATTGACCGGCTCGTCCTCTACTAAAAGAATTCGGTTCACGATGGGTGGCGGTTCTACAAAACAGGAGTAGAGCCTTCGAGTCGAAACACGGCCCCATGGACAAGTCGCGCCGCCTCATCTTTGTGCTGCTGCTGGCGCTCCTTACCCTGGGCATCGATCAGGCCAGTAAGATCTGGGCCACCGCTCACCTGGCCAACCAGCCTCCCCAAACCTACGCCGGGGTATTCACTCTGACCTATTCGCGCAACTACGGCGGTTGGGGCAGCCTGGGCGCAAACTGGAGTCCCTGGGCCCGCAGCGCTTTCTTCCTGGTCCTGCCTTCACTCTTTCTGCTCGGCCTGGTGGTGCACACCATCACCAACGCCAGGGTCAACCGTTGGGAACTGGCCGGCGCCGGCATGCTGGTGGCCGGCGGCGCCGGCAACCTGATCGATCGCGCTCGCTTCGGATATGTCCAGGATTTCCTCTACCTGGGCTACGGGCCCATCGGCACCAACATCTTCAACGTGGCCGATATGGCGATTCTGGTGGGCATCGGCCTGCTTTTGGCCGGCCCCTATCTGAAGGGTAAGTCCTCAGAGTAGCAATGAGAATCCGTCCCCAGGCCCGGGCCGTTCTCGACCGCGCCCTGCCCGACCGGCTCGATTCGCTCTGGTGCGAAATTCTGGGGTCATCGTATGGAGCCACTTTACTGGAAGCCTGGGATCTGGATTTAGAGCAAGTGCGCGCCCCTGCGTGAGTGCGGAGTTGTTGCGCTGAGATGCTCAGCCGCATGAACTCGCCGATTTGTATCGCCGAATGGGTGGCCGAAGCTCTCCTCACCGGCCGCCTCCATTGGCAGGGGCCTCCGCTCTCGCATTTCACGGCCGGCGATGTCGAATACCACGAAGTGGACATCCGCGACGTTTACGCCCTGGCTTTCGAAGAAGGCCTGGAAGAGGCTTTGGAGCGCCACTATTTGCGGGCAGCGCGGGCGGTGTGGCCAGCTATGGACCGAATTCTCGAGTTTAGCCCGGGCCCGCTGGCCGGCTTTGATCGCAAGGATCATTGCACAGGAGGCAATGGACCGGTCGACACGCGCCAGCTGGCCCAGGCCTGCCTGCGCGAGTCCGGCCTGTTCGCCTGGATGGAATCTTTGGGGGTGGCCGAAGGCAATTGCGCCACAATCTCTTGGAGCCCGATTTGATTATGCGCATTTCCGGCCAGAAACTGCGCTGGATGAAGGCCGCTTGCGAGGAGGTCCGACTTTTGGGGAGCCAGATCGTCGGCACCAATCATCTCCTGCTGGCCTTGCTCGGTGAATTCCAAGGCGTGACCGTCCGGGTGTTGCGCGAACAGGCGGTGGATGTGCGGAGCTTGCGGCGCCGATTGAAGACCAGACGGGGTACACCCGCGCCCGTTTCCGAAATGAGCTTCGAGCCCGCGCTCCTGTCGGTTTTCCAAGCCGCCTGTGCAGCCGACGATAACGATCCTTACTCCGGGGTGCTCTTGCATTGTTTGTTGGAACGAGTCGAGTTTTCCGAAATTCCGACCACGCGAGTGCTTACGGCGCTGCAGAAGGTTTTGTCGGGTTCA
The DNA here is from genome assembly GCA_019637395.1 of Vulcanimicrobiota bacterium. Taxonomy (GTDB): domain Bacteria; phylum Vulcanimicrobiota; class Xenobia; order Xenobiales; family JADMJV01; genus JADMJV01. The sequence goes on along the minus strand of JAHBVR010000003.1, from coordinate 324,200 downwards.
CTTCCCGTCCTGGAGGAGTTCAGCCTGGATGGCCTGCGCTTGGGCATGGGAGAGGCCGAAGTATTGCAACGTCTCGGTCCGCCCGCCTTTCGGAAAGAGGCATGCTGGATGTATCGCGACACTTCGGTGATGTGGAAAGACAGGCGAGTTTTCGGGCTGTTGGGAAAGCGCCTGAAAGCTGGAAATGATGTCCTTGAGTTAGGCAGCTCCTGGGCTGACGCAGAGCGCATGCTTGGCGCTCTGCGACTCTGGCGCGACGGCCCCGGACCCGTCTGGGCCATGATCTCTGGTGGAAGGGTGCGTATGTTGACCCTGAGCTTAGAGCAAGACTCGGACACGGAATAGCGAAAAGCCCCCTTGAATGAAAGCCTTCCTCGTTGTCCTGCTCCTGAACACCCTCTCCTGGCCTCAGGCCGATCCCACCTGGGAGCGGGGCAACGCCCGGTTGCGGGAGCACGACTACCCGGCCGCTCTCAACGAACACCGAGCCGGCCTGGGCCTGGAGCCCAAGCATCCGTTGCTGCTCTACAACGCCGGGCTGGCCGCTTTCTTCCACAACGAGCCGCGCCTGGCCATTCAGTTCTGGACCCGTTATCGCGAGGTGCAACCGGACGACTATCAGGACCTTGCCAAGTTGATTCAGGCCCAGGAAGCCATCGACAATACGGCGGCGGTGGACCAGTTGATCGCCGAATTGCGGGACTCTGGAAGAGCGGTAAAGACGCCAAACTTAGCCTCGAAAAGTTCTTTGTGCGCTGCCAGTTCGACCACCGTTTGCGCCACTTCATGGTCTTCGAACGCTTCCAGTTCGACCCCCAAAACCGGGACCATTACTGGGACATCGAATTTAGCCGGCCCAATAGCAACGACACCGAAGGGGTCTTCAGTCTCATGTACGATGACACTGCCAGGCCTCCGCGCTGGTTCCTGGACCTGCGCCGCCCCACCGGCGAACAGCGCACCGTGGCCGACTTCCAGAAAAGACCCGGCCTCAACCAGGTGATTAAACTGGTCCAGGACCAATTTAAAATGTCATAGATTGGACATGGCCAGTTAAACACCCCGGCCCCAAGGTCGTATAGGGTTGGCCTATGACAATCCCGGAAAAACGCCAGGCCATGGGCCTCACTCAGAAACAGTTGGCCGAGGAATTCCAGGTCTGTCCGACCGCCTGGTCTCGTTACGAGAATGGCAGCCGAAAATGGCCTGTCGCATTGTTGCCCAAAGTGTTGGAACGTTTGAAGATGGCCCCCGAAGTTTCGAGGGCGGGCGCCTGGACCTGGGCCCGGCACCGCCAGTTTGCGCGGATGGATCAGTGGGCTGTGGAGGTAGAGGCGGGACCGACCTGGGACAAATATTCGCCCGGCTACTACCAGTTTTACCGCCGCTTAAAACCGAAACGCCCGATCCCCTTGGACTTCAAGCGCCTGGTGCGAATGGACTCCAGGCTCGAGGGTTGTGTCTACTGCTGGCTTTCCGAAAGCGGCGCCGAGTTTGTTCTGGTCAGCCTGGCCGCTCTGGGATTTCCCCATCACCCGCTGGTCGACGCTCAGGGCAAGCCGATGTCAATGGCCCGGCGCGCCGCCTTCTTCTTCGAAGGCTGGCTCATCTTCCCCCAGGTGCATATGCTGGTCAACGGGCAGATCATCCGAGTTGACGCGCTGGCATTTAACGGACTCTATTGGAAGGTGCTCGAGTTCGATGGAGGCGCGCACAAGGATAGAACGTGGGACCAAACTCGGGATTCCTGGCTCATTCCCGAGACCATCCGCTTCACCGACCACGAGATCCTGCAACAAGACTTCCCGGAACTACTGCGCCAAAGACTAAAACCCGCGCAGGCATCGGTGGCTAGCTAACCGGCGACGGGCGGGTGGCCGGTTTTTGGCAAGAGTTGCCAAAAAGGCGGCAAGCCCGGCCCGCCCCGGCGGGAGATGCCGGAAATTTGGCAAGAGTTGCCAAAAAAGCGGCAAGCCCGGCCCGCCCCCCGGCGAAGGTTGCCGGAAACTTGGCAAGAGTTGCCAGAAAAGCGGCAAGCCCCGGTCGCCCCCGGCGGGAGTTGCCGGAAATGTGGCAAGAGTTGCCAAAAACCGGCAAGCCCCGGCCGCCCCCGGCGGGAGTTGCCGGAAATGTGGCAAGAGTTGCTAAAAACCGGCAAGCCCGGCCCGCCCCGGCGAAAGTTGCCGGAAACTTGGCAAGAGTTGCCAAAAAAGCGGCAAGCCCCGCCCCGGCGAAAGTTGCCGGAATTTGGCAAGAGTTGCCCAAAAAACCGGCAAGCCCGGCCCGCCCCGGCGAAAGTTGCCGGAAATTTGGCAAGAGTTGCCAAAAAACGGCAAGCCCCGCCCGGCGGGAGTTGCCGGAAACTTGGCACGAGTTGCCAAAAAGCTGGCAAACCTGGCCCGCCACCGGGGAGTTGCCGGAAATTTGGCAAGAGTTGCTAAAAAAACGGCAAGCCCCGGCCGCCCCCGGGGGAAGTTGCCAAAAAAGCGGCAAGCCCCGCCCCCCGGCAAGAGTTGCCGGAAAACCCGTCAGGGGCCCTGGCGCACGCGCACCTGGAACAGTTTGGGCCAGAGTTTGCCGGTGACCCACAGCTTCTTGCTGGCAGCCTCGTAGGCGATGCCGTTGAGCACGTCCGCTCCCTGGGCGTCGGACTCCGACAGCAGCCCGGTGAAGTCGATGACCGCCTCCACCTGGCCATTCTCCGGCCGAATCACGGCCACGAACGGAGCCCGGTAGACATTGGCGTAGATGCGGCCTTCCACCCATTCGAGTTCGTTCAAGTAGCCCAGCGGCTGCCCGTCCCGGCTCACGGAAATCTCCCGCTTCACCGCAAAGGTCTTGGGATCGCGCAGCACCAGTTTATCGCTGCCGTTGCTCATCCACAAATCACCGGCAGGATCGGTGGTCAGGCCCCAGCCCTCGCCCTCATACTTGAAATCCCCGGCCGGTTTTAAATGGGCATCAAAAGTATGGCAAACCTGGGTGTCCCAGGTAATCCAGAAGAATCGACCGGCGGCAAAAGCCAGTCCCTCCCCGAACTCCTTGTCGGACAAACGAGCTACCACCTTGAACTTGCCCGTCGTCAAATCCACCTGGCGAAGAGTGGACTCCTTGCGCAGACCGGTCGTTTCCCACATCTGGCCCTTCGGGTCCATCCATAGCCCCTGCGTATAGGCCTTAGGATCGTGGGGATAGCGCTCGACCACCTCGTAGTTCCAAAGGGCCGCGGCCACCGGCGTTTCCACCGCCACCGGAGAAGCCGGCGGCAGCGTAGGGGGAGCGGCGGCAGGCGGAGTCGCGGGAGCGGCGCAACCCGCCAACCACAGGGCGAAAAACCAGCGCATCAACACCGGGGCCCGTTCGCTCCCTGAGGCAGGGCCCCCTGTGGCGGCCGGGAAGTGCCGTTGATGTCAAATTCCTGGGTATGGTTACTGGCCGGCGGCATCGCCGGTGCGATCTTGGGACGTCCCAAGGGACAGAAACCCCCCGAAGAACCCCCGCAAAAACCAGCACCAGATCCGCGCACCCCCGAGATTCTGGAAGAACTCATCCAGGAAATCAAGATCAAAAATCGTGAGGCACTCGAGCAAGTGGCCCGCAAAGACTGGGAAGAACTGGCCGCCCGCCAGATCGCCCAGGCCATGCAAAGAGTGGTGGTCCACGAAGTAAACCACCACTCCCTCAGCAACCTGAGCCTCCCCAGTGAAGACTACAAGGGCCGTATCATCGGCAAGGAAGGCCGCAACCTCAGGCTCTTCGAGTCGCTCACCGGCGTGGACATCGTCATCGACGACGTGCCCAATTCGGTGACGCTCTCGTGTTTCGACCCCTTTCGCCGCGAGATCGCCAAAATCGCCATGCAGCGCCTGATTCAGGACGGCCGCTTTCAACCCCAGCGCATCGAAGAAGCCGTGCAGCGGGCCAAATCCGAGATGACTGGCCAGCTGCAGGAAAAGGGCCGCCAGGCGGTCAGCAACCTGAAACTCACAAAGCTGCACCCTCAACTCGCGGAAGCTCTCGGACGCCTGGCCTTCCGCACCTCCTACCGGCAAAACGTGCTCGAGCACTCCCAAGAAGTGGCCCATCTGTGTGGGCAGCTGGCGGCCGAGCTGGGTGGCGACGTCGAAACCGCCAAACGGGCCGGACTGCTGCATGACATTGGCAAAGGACTCACCGATCCCGGCCCTCACGCCGTCACCGGCGCCGCCCTCTGCCGCCGCTTCGGCGAATCCTCCCAGGTCTGCCACGCCGTCGAAGCCCACCACGAGGACGTCCCCCAGACGACCTTGGAGGCCACTCTGGTGCAGGTGGCCGACGCTATCAGCGCGGCCCGGCCCGGTGCCAGAAGAGAAAACACCCAGGATTATCTGCAACGCATGGAGACACTAGAAAGCCTGGCCCGCAAGCTTCCGCAGGTGGTCGACTGCCAGGTTATTCAGGCCGGGCGCGAGATTCGCGTTTTTGTTCGCCCCGAATCGGCCGATGATGAAGAATGTATGAAACTTGCCAGCCGGTTGGCCGATGACATCGGAGCCGCCGTCACCCGACCCGGGCCGGTGCGCGTGACCGTGCTCCGCCAATTTCAGGCCAGTGCACAGGTAGAATGAGTATTTTAGAAACTCCGACCGTGGCCGACTCTCCCGAAGGAGTCGCCTTTCTTACAGCACTGCTGGTGCGCTACCGCGAAATCGGTTCGGCCCGGCTCTACCAGGCCGGCCACCGCCTGCGTCTGGACTTTTACATGCACCGCCAGTTGCAGGATGACGAATGGGAAGACTTCTCTGCTCGCCTGATGCTCTCGTGGCGCGTTTATTTCAAGCTGCAGCGACTTTTCCCGGAAGTGCATGAAATCCATCGCGGCCAGGCACCATATCAGGATCTGCCTTTCCTGCTGGATGAGGACGGCTGGGTGGAAGTCGGCACTCTTTCCATCGTGCGCGACCTCAACTCCATCACTCTCGAGGAGTTCCGCCTGATCGTCGCGCTCATCAACGAGTTCTTCGACGATACTCTGGCCCTCAACGAAGAGGCCCCCCAGGACGAGCCCGAACAGCAGGACGAGGTCATTCATCGCTGTTTGGAAAGGGTGAGGGCGCTGCCCGGGGAAGCTATTCTGACCGGATTTCGGGATGATATGCGGGTTTTGATCTACTCCAGCCAGGAGGACTACTGAACTCAAGCTTTTTTCAGCGGGTGCGTGAGCTGCATGACCGTGGCGCCAGCCTGGCCGCTATTGAGGCTCTGGTGGAGGGGGAGCAAACTTCGCTCACCTACCATTTTTTGCTGGACGGAAAAAGCGAGCGTCTTTTCTATCCTCAGGCGGACGGTCACTGGCAGTCCCTCATCCAACTTTATGGGAGCGCCGACTACATGGAACGCAGCTTGCATCGGCGCTATCACATCAAATTCGTGGGGAATCCTAATCTGGAGCAGGGTTTGTGAAAAAGCTACTGGCGCTCTTCTTGGGCTTGGCCTTATGTCTGCCCGCCGTCGCCCAGCCCGTCTCGGCGCGCAACAAATACAAAATCGGTCGCGGCTTCTTCAGCAAAGGTGACTACAACCAGGCGGTGCAATACCTGCAGGAGGCTCTCAAAGAAGATCCCAATTACCTGGACGCCCTCTATATTTTGGGGCTCAGCTACTTCGGGCAAAAAAACTACCCCAAGGCGGAAGAGCAACTGGGGTTAGTGATACGCTATGACCCGCAGTTCGTGGAAGCTTACCAGTATTTGGGACAGATTTACATGGCCCAGAAGAAGTATGACCAGGCCAAAGCGCACTTTCAAAAAATGTCGGGAGTCCCCGGGGGGGGTGTAGCCGCTCAGTATTGCCTGGGAGTGGTCTACTATCAGCAGCAGAATCTGCCCATGGCCGAAAAGTCCTGGAAAGAAGCCATTCGCCTGGACAATAAAAACGCCCGCAGCCACAACAACCTGGGCGTTCTGCGCAGCGCCGAAGGCAAGTTCGTGGAGGCCATGAGCGAATTTCAACTGGCCTCCAAGCTGGATCCCGAGAACCCCTCCTACCTGGTCAACCTGGCCTCCGCCATGATCGAACTCAAACAGATCGAGAATGCCCGCGCGCAATTGCGCCGGGCCGACAAGCTGTCGGGCAAAAGAATTGACGTGGGCGCGGTGGGGGCGGCCTACCTGGCCAAGCTCGACAACCAGTGGGAAAAAGTGCTCCAATACACCACCATGGCCTTGACGCAGAACGACGATTACACGCAGGCCATGTTGCTCAAAGGCGAAGCCCTCGAACACCTGAAAAAGCCCGAAGAGGCCCTGAAGATGTATGAGCAGGCGCTGGAATCCGATCCTAACGTCAAAGAAGCGGAGCAGGCGATAGCCCGTCTCAAGAAAACCTGATGGAATTGCAAGAACTCACTCAGGCCATCAAAAATTTCCGGGATGAACGCGACTGGCGCCAATACCATCATCCCAAGGATCTGGCCGTGGCTCTTTCCATCGAGGCGGCCGAGGTGCTGGAAATCTTCCGCTTTAAGTCGGCCGCCCAGATCGACGCGGAACTGCCCGAGCTGAAAAAGGCGCTGGGGCACGAGCTGGCCGACTGTCTTTATTTCATCCTGCTTATGGCTAGCGACTGCGGCATCGATATGAAGCAGGCCTTGCAGCAAAAGATGGCCGAGAACGCGAAAAAGTACCCGGTCGAGCGCTGCCGCGGCAAGAACCTCAAGTATACCGAGCTCTAGAAGGCCTGCCCAAGGGTAGGAGGGAATGGCAGCGCCATGCGACTTCTGCCCGCTGCCCTGGCTTGCGGATTTTGTGCGCTCGCGCTGTCGAGTTCGCTGGCCCAAACTGCTCCGGAACAGCCCGAGCCCGCCCCCACCAACGCCGTCCAATCGCTGGATCGCCGGCTGACGGTGGAGGGCTATGGAAAGATTCCCCTGGGCGACCCGGTTGCCGCTCAACAGAACGCCTATCAGGCCGCCGTCCTGGATGGATATCATCAACTGTTCTGGCAAGGAGCCGAGCAACAGGGTCTGCTGCCCGAAACCCCCCCGCTCGACTCGCGCGCGTTTCGCCTGGATGAGCAACATCCCAACCCGGTTTTGCTCGACTGGCTGATGCGCTGCGAAGTGACTTCCCAGCAGGAAGTAGGCGGCCGGCTCAAGGTCGTGCTGCAGAGCCCGCCCGTGGGGGAGTTGGCCAAAGACGGCGTGCATGTGCTGAGGTCGCAGTCTTTTGACGTGGATGGTGACCAGGAGATGGAGACGGTTTCCGTCACCTACGATGGGCGTATCCAGGTCAGCAAGAGAGGCAAGATCCTGGCCAGTTCCCCCTGCCTGAACGTGTTCTCGTGCAGCACCATGCGCGCTCTGGGTGTCGAGCCCTGGGAGCAGGTCCAATTGACCCGGCTGCTTAACGTGAGCGGCCTGGAAGCGGTGGGCAAGGACAAGCTGCGTGTGGTAGCGGAGTTATCGCTAGGTGAATCGGTGGAAGAGTTCTGGGTGGGCAAGGCCAGTGAGCAACGGGAAGTGTTGCTGCGTTGGGACGACCCCAAGAATGAACCTCAGGTTCGCATTACCGAGCCCCGCGACTTTGCTTACACTTTGAAGGACAAGGTGGCCTGGAAGGGCGAGTTGCTGACGCCGTCGGGCTTGCTCAACGCCAAGCTGCGGGTCAACGGACGGCCCTTCTGGCAAACTCCCGAGCGGCTCAACACGCAGCGCCTGCGCATGGACATCCTGCTGCCGCTGTTGCCCGGGGTGAATCGTGCCCAGGTCCAGGTTAACGACCTGAACCACCGGACTCTTTCGCGGGAAGTGTTGCTTTTTCGCGAAGCGGCCTGCTCCCCGGTGGTGCCGGCTCGGCGGCGCGCTTTGCTGATCGGAGTGGGCCAATATGCAGCCGCCCAGTTCCCCAGACTGGCCGCCGTCACCGGCGACCTGCGCCGCCTGTCCGACTTTCTCAAGCGTCCGGACGGCGGTGCTTTCGCCATCGATCAGGTGGTGGTGCTGGCCGATCAGCAAGCTACCCGGGCCAAGATTCTCGAGAGCTTGAAGGCGCTCACGCGGGTGGAAGGGGATGAGCGCGTAACCGTATTGGTCTACTTTGCCGGTTTATCTGCTCCCTCAGGGGGGTCTGGCGGCAAGGGCCTGTTGCCTTACGACGCCAAAGGCTTTGACGAAGGTGCGTTGAGTCCCCGCGACCTGCTGGAGGCGGTGGGAGAAATCAAGCAACAGGATATTCTCCTGGTGGCCGACACCAGCCAGACGCGCCTGCAGAACAATGTCTCCGATCTGCTCTGGTTGGATTCTCAGGAGTTTGCCGAATCGCTTTCCCGCCAGGGTTGGGCGGTTCTCTCGAGCGTGGACGGACTGCCGGAACAGCGCGACATTTCCTCCGGCAGCCGCATGCTGAGCGCTTTTTTGGAAGGCTGCGCGGGAGCAGCCGACGGCAACAAAGATGGTTTCGTCGAGTGGGATGAGAGCTATCGCTATCTCTTTCAAGCCTTGCGAGTCAGCTCGCCTTCCACCAACAGTCCCTTGCGGCGCGGTGAGCTTATCGGCCGGGTGCCTCTGGCAGTTTGCCGGAAACTTTAGCCCGGGGTTTGGTTTTCTTGGCATGGCGCGCCTTCACTTTGGGTAGTTCCGGATAATACTCTTCGAGCACGCAATAGACCAGTTCCGCTCCCATCATGAAAACAATGGCTCCAAAATAGAGCCAGAGTAACAGGCCGGCGATGCTGCCCACCGAGGCGTAGACCGGATTGAGCTCGAGCAGGCGCAAAGCCCAGTGCACATAGATGTAACTGGAAATGCGCCAGGCCACGGAAGCGAAGAGCGCTCCGGGCACGGCCGCCATGAAGGGCACCTGGCGTGAGGGGAGCATGACGTAGAGCATCAGAAAGAGCAGCGTGCTGATCAGCGGCTGCAGAATCCAGGTGTGAAACCAGCCCCAGACAATGGCTTGATCCAGGGTAAAGCCGGCGAACTGCGGATGCGGCAGATGCGAGAGCACGGCCTGCACCCAGCTAAGGACCGCGGTCACCAGTCCAGCCGCCAAGGTGAGCAGGGCGCACAACAAAATCATGGCAATGGAAAGCAGGTTACCGCGAATATAGGAACGCCGCACCGGGATCTCCCAGGCGCGGTGGAGCCCCAGTTCCAATGCTCGAAAGAGGTGGCGGCCCGACCAGAGCAATGCGAGCAGGCCGAACAGCCCGATACGGCCCGAGTGCCCCTGCATGCTTTGCAGGCTGGTCTGGACGTAACGGAGGGCCGAAGGAGGCAGGTAAATCGAGGCCATTTGCCAGCTGTAGTCCTGGGCGGAAGCGTGCACAGGCGCGATGTAGCTCAGGATCAGGATGCCCACCAGCAGCATGGGGAAAAGCGACAGCAGCCCATAGAAAGCAATGCCGGCCGCCAAAAATCCGGCGTCATCCCGCACGTATTCTTGATAGACCTTAGGAAGGATCTTGACGAACCGCTTAACCGGCGACCAGATGCTCACACTGGCCTAGTTTTCTCCTGACACGGCCTGAATTCCCGGGCCGGAGGAAATCCCGGATTGAAGAATAATCAACGCCTATGCGTTCCCTCGTTAAAGCCTGTCTGCTGAGCCTCTCGCTTTACCAAGCCGGCGCAGCCACGCCCCCACCTAAGCCGGCTAATGCCAACGAATTGAAGATGAGAATCTATCAGCAGATCCGCAACTCCTCGGCTTTCCAGAGCGGGCAGGTGGGGGTTTATGTGCAGGTGCTCAAGACCGGCCGCGTGGTTTACAGCGAGAACGCCCTCAAGCCCATGATCCCCGCTTCCAACCTCAAGGTGGTGACCACGGCCGCGGCCATCGACTTGCTGGGTCCAGATTATCGCTACCTCACCGAGCTGCGCGGCGGGCCTCCGGATGGTCACGGGGTACTGCGTGGCAATCTGTATCTAAAAGGCCACGGAGATCCGACCCTGTGTTTGCCCTACGTCAACCCGACCTCGCCCTGGAGATTCTTCGCCAAGAACCTCAAAGATAAGGGCATTACCACCGTCGATGGGGATCTGGTGGGCGACGACAGCGCCTTCGACCGGGAGTATATCGGCCAGGGCTGGTTTGATCGCTATTTGCTCGATTCCTACGCAGCTCCCGTGGGGGCTCTGTCGCTCAACTGCAACGTGGTCGAATTGACCATTACCAGCGATTCGGTCAAGACTGAGCCGAACAGTCCGGGCTTCCAGTATCAGCGCCTGTATAAGACGGGCGGTTACGATGAATGCTGGATCACTCGCGACCGCAATTCCGACGTCACGGTGGTGCGCGGCACCGTCTCACCCGGCAGCGTCATCAAGCGGACGGTGACGGTCGGCAATCCCGGCACCTTCACCCTGGGTTCCTTTATGCACATCCTCAAGGCAAGCAACATCAATATCAACGGCAAGACCCGGCTGATCAGCCTGGGGAGCGAGGTGGCCCGCTCCGGTTCCACGCCTGTGATCGCGCGCTACCAGTCGCCCCGCCTGAAAGACATCATCGCCCAGGTCAACAAAGAGAGCGACAATGTCTTCGCTCAGCACGTTTTCAAAACGCTGGGCTACAAGAGCCGGGGCCAGGGAACGGCCGCCAACGGCGAGGCGGCCGTGCGCGATTTCCTGCGCAAACACAATGTCAGCGACGAGGGTCTGGTCATGGTGGACGGCAGCGGACTCTCCACCAGCGATCGCATCACTCCGCGCCAACTGGTGGGTGTGGTCGAAATTATGTGGCGCCACCGGCACGGGCAGGTCTACGTGGACAGCCTGCCCACCGGAGGCGAGGGCACCCTCACCTCGCGCCTGGGCGGGTTGACCTTGAGAGCTAAAACCGGCACCCTCGACGAACACTCGGCCCTGACCGGCTATCTGGTCAGCGCTTACGGCCAGACCCTGGGCTTCTCCATCCTGGTCAACAACGTGCCCCAGACCTGGTCCGGCGTCGAATTGGAAGACAAGATCCTGCACACGCTGGCCGCCTGGGACCAGCCTTTTTAGCGCGACTTGAAAAGCCGTTCGACGTCCTGGACGCGGGGAGTGAGGGTGTCTTCGGGGTTCCAGGCGATCCACAGGGTGACCGTGCAAGGCGCCTGGACTCGCGAGTAGTAACGCAACAAGTTGGTGGGTACGGCTTTACCGGTCTCGGAATAGAAGAAGCCCTGCAGTCCTTGACTGCGGCCTTTGAGCATTTCGTAACGGAAGCGGGCCGGAAACAAGGGTAAGATTCTTGCCTGCACCTTGCGGCCGCGCAGCAGGCTGCCCATGTCGCCGCGCATGAGCACATCCAGATGGGGGGAAAGCAGCAGGTTGCTCTCGAGGTGCACCTCGCCCTCGCCGTCCAGATGATCGCGCAGGACGACCCGCTGCTTTTTGGGCAGGAACAGAATTTCGCGGGTCAACCAGAAAGGCTGATCCAGATCGAACCAGACCGGCCGTTGAGCGCACAGGTAATGACCGTCTTTACACGACTCCAGCTTGAGCTTGAGGGGCGCTTCCTCCAGATCGGGAGCGACTCCCAGCGGCTCCAGCTCGCGTCCGATGCGCACGCTGGTATGCGCTCCCAGACGTCCGAAAAGGCGCCCCAGCTCGCCGCCCACGATGGGGCCGCCGGCTTCCAGAAAAATGGGCTCGCCTTCCACGTTGAGGGCCAGGCTCAGGGCGTCATCGTGGCTGGGCAGGGCGATGGGATCGGGATCGCAATAGCGCCCCTCATGGTCGCGTGTCCAGCGCGGGCGAAAACCAGTGAAGTGACACCAGTTCGAGCGCGGCGCCCAATGGTCGCGCACCACCGCGGTCTGGGAATTGGTGAAGAGACGTCGAATGCCGCGCGGTTCCCCGCGCTCGAGCTGTTGAGCTCGTGATGGGGCCTGCAGACCCAACCACCAGAGCAGTTCGGCCGGAACTTCGCCGGCCGGCATCCAGTCGCCGCGCTGCAAGAGCAGGGCGCCCAGGGCCAGCAAACGGTTGGAATGTTCGATGGGGCCAATTCCTCGACCGAGTAGGCCTTCGCTCAGAGTGGGGCCGGACTCGCCCTGTTGGCCGGCCGCCGGCTTCATGTAGCAGAGCGCTTCCAGGGCCGATTCGCAGGCCGGGTGCAGGTTGTCCGGGTGGCGTGAATTGATGACGTCAAAGAGATAGCAGAGCAACATCCAATCCAGCGCCTCGCGATGCAGCGAGGCATTGCCGGAACGGTGCATACCATCGCTGGAAAAGTCTTCCTGCAGGGCGATGTGGAGATGCTGGCGAGCCAGCGCGTGCCATTTTTTACTGGGAATGATTTCGGGCAGATGGCCGCTGATCAAGTAGAGACTGGCGGCGGCCGCCAGCCGGTGCTCGGAGGACTTGCGCAGGTGCAAAGCCAGGTAGCCGGCGTGCAGCAGCAGACACTTCAGAAAACGAGCCAGCAATTCACCTTGCATCAAATTGGAGACGAGCAGGTGTTGTACCAGGAGATACCAGTGCAGGCTGCGCACCGCCACCACTTTGGGATGGTACCAGCTCATTCCCATGAAGACCGGGTTGCGTTCCGACCAGTCCACCGCCTGGACGATGCATTCGCTGGCATAGGCCTCGTTGCCGGTCAGCCAGTGACTGCGGACCAGATCGATCAGATGCCCGAGTTGATTGAAGCTCCAACTACGCAGCAGGCCCTCTTGTTGCTCGGGCAGCAGAGGCTGGGTCTGAAAGTGATTGCGCAACATGGGCTGCGAGGCCATCATCCAGGAGCCGCCGGCGAAGTCGCTATACCAATCGATGCTGTTGGGGAACTGCTGCTCCTCTCCCTGGAGCGGGGCGAAGCGGTGCTGCAGAGAGAGTTCGGCGGATTTGACCCAGCGCCGGCAATCTTGCGGGTGGCTTTTGAACAACTGCACCAGCGGGTCTAAATCGCTGGGATGCAAGAAGACTTGAGGGCGCAGGCGGTCGTGGAAATGATCCAGCAGCGCCTGCGCGGCCTCCTTCCAGTTCTGCCCCAGAGCGGCCGCTTTGGCTTCCTCCAGAGCGGCCGTGGCCGGCTCCAACTGGTCATAAAAATGCTCGGGCTCCAGCCCGAAGGTCGTCTCCTGCTCCTGAGCCAGAGCCATCTGCTCTTCCAGGTTAAAATCCCGGGTCAGCAGGTTGCGGAAGCGTCGGCCAAGCCGGCGGAACACGATTTAACCGGCCTGAACCGGCTGGGAATGGAAGTCTTTGACGGTCTGCACTACCTGGTCGATTTGCGCGGCGGACAACTCCGGATACATCGGTAGCGAGAGCACTTCGTCCTGGGCTTTCTCGGTGACCGGAAAGTCCCCTAGTTTATGGCCCATGGTTGCGTAGACCTGTTGCAGATGAAGGGCGAGCGGATAGTAGATGATGGCTCCCACTCCTTTTTCATTCAGGTAGGCCATCATCTGGTCGCGCCGGCTGGTGCGCAGCGTGTATTGATGATAGACGTGCTGGCAACCGGCGGCGGTCGGCGGCGGCGTGACGAAGCCCTGCAGTGCCTCGGTATACCGGGCCGCCACGGCTCGGCGTTTTTCGTTCCAGCGCTCCAGGTGGCGGAGTTTGACGCGCAGCACGGCTGCCTGCAATTCATCCAACCGGCTGTTGGTCCCAAGTTCATCGTGGAAATACTTGCGGCGGCTGCCGTGACCCCGCAGACAGCGCACTCGTTCGTCGATGTCGGCGTCGTTGGTCAAGACCATGCCGCCGTCGCCCGCCCCCCCCAGGTTCTTTGAGGGGAAAAAAGAGAAGGCGCCGGCATCCCCCATGGTCCCGACTTTTTTTCCATGATAAAGGGCGCCGGTGGCCTGCGCGCAATCCTCGACCACCTTGAGGTTGTGCTTGCGAGCGATCTCCAAAATAGGGTCCATGTCGGCTGGATGGCCGTAAAGATGCACCACCTCGATGGCCCTGGTGAGCGGGGTGATGTGCTTTTCGAGCTGAGCGGGGTCGAGATTGAAACTGCCCTCTTCCACATCGCAAAAAACCGGTCGGGCTCCGATGGAACTGACGGCTCCGGCCGTGGCCATGAACGTGAAGGGCGGGGCGATGACTTCGTCACCAGGCTTGACCCCGACGGCTTTGAGGGCCAGCACTAGCGCGTCCGTTCCGGAAGCGCAGCCGATAGCGTGGCTGGCTCCGTTCCATTCGGCAAATTCTTTTTCGAAGGCGGCGACTTCGGGACCCAGGATGTATTGGGTCCGGGCCATGACGTCGCAAACGGCCCGCTCCACCTCTTCGCGAATTTCGGCGTATTGGGTCTTAAGCTCCAAAATCGGGATCATCAAGTCACTCCTCTATAGACGGGGCTGATTCTTTTATCGCCTGCGCAGTAGAGACCTGCAGAAATTTCAAGATGCCTGCCCCAAAACCTCGGATTCCTTGGGTTTGAGCTGAGCCAGGTAGATGCGCCGGTAAAGTCCGTCGTTAGCCATCAACTGCTCGTGGTTACCGGCCTCGACGATGTCCCCTTCGTCGAGCACGATGATGCGATCGGCGTTGCGAATGGTGTTGAAGCGATGGGCGATGACAAAACAGGTGCGGCCTTCCAGGCTTTTCTCGATGGCGTCGGTGATTAGAATTTCCGACTCGGGATCGATGCCCGAGGTGAACTCGTCCAGGGCCAGAATGCGCGGATTGCGCAGCAGCGCGCGGGCGATGGCCACGCGCTGGCGCTGGCCGCCCGAGAGTTTGGAGCCGCGCTCGCCCACGTCGCTGGCGTATCCGTCCGGCAGGCGGCTGATGAACTCGTGGGCGTTGGCCAGTTTGGCGGCGGCCACGATTTCCTCGTGAGTGGCTCCGGGGCGGCCCATGCCGATGTTTTCCGAGACGCTCCCGCCCAGCAATACGGACTCTTGCGTAACCAGGCCGATTTGATTGCGCAGACTGTCCAGATTATGCGCTCTCAGGTCGTGGCCGTCGATTCTGACGGTGCCTTCCTGGGGGTCGTAGAAACGGGCCAGCAGATTGATCAAGGTGGTTTTGCCGGCCCCGTTGGAACCGACGATGGCCACCACTTCGCCGGCTTTGACCTGCAGGTTCATCTTCTTGAGGGCCTGCTTTTCCTCGTTGTAGCCGAAGGTCACGCCCTCGAAAGAGACGTCGCCCACCACTGCGGGCAGGTCGGGTAGGTGAGCGGTCGACTGGGCCTCGGTGGGTTGATCGAGCAGGAAGAAAACGCGCTCGGCGGCCGCCGCGGCCGCCTGAAAGCTGGAATAGAAGCCGGAGATGGCGTTGATCGGTTGGGTGGTCATCACCAGCAGAGTCCAGTACTGAGCCATCTGGCCGAGGGTCACTTCGTGATGCAGGATGCGATAAGCACCCAGCCAGACAATGGCCACAATACCCAGGGCTCCCAGGAAATCCACCACCGGCGACTGGCTGGCCGAGATGCTGACCAGCTTCATGCTGATCTTGTAAGCTTCCTCGGAACGCTCCTCAAAGCGCTTCGTCTGCAGGTCCTCGAGACTGTAAGCTTTGATGCCCTTGACGCTGGAAATGCCCTCGTAGGTGATTGAGGAGAGGTCGGCCGAACGAGCCTGGATGGTTTCCGTAATGCGCCCGATGCTTTTGCCGAATTTAGCGATGGCACCGCCGATAAAGGGACTGAGGCCCAGCACCATGAGCGTCATCTTGGGATCGCAAATGATCATGTAACCGAGGGCGAAAATCACGATGCCCAGGTTGCTGACAAAGTCCGTCAACTGCGTGAAGATGGCCGTCGAGGCCACCACGTCGCCGCTGGCGCGGGATTGGATTTCGCCCATGCGCATCCGGTCAAAAAACGGCATCGGCAAGCGTTGCACGTGGGCGAAAACCTGGTTGCGAATATCGCGAGTGGCCAACTGGCCGCACAGGTTGACCAGGTAGCGCATAAAGTAGGTGGCCACGCCCATCAGGGCCATGGTGATTAAAAAGGCCCCGCAGATCACGTTGAGCGCAAACAGAGTGTCGCCACTTCGGGAAGCTGCGAGGTTGACCAGCGATTCCGGATTCTGGTTGGCCAGCTGGGCGGGATCCAGGCCGGCCAGGCCGGGCAGGCGGAGCCCGGGCAGCAGGGTTCCGCCCGGCACACCCTGACCGGACATGATTCCAAAAATGGCTCCTATGAACTTGGCCTGCGAAAGCTTGGCGGCGGTCACGATGACCGTGAACAGCAAGGCCGCGAGCATGGTCCATTGGTAGGGTCTGAGATAGCCTAGCAGGCGCCGCAGCGTCTGGGGAAAGGTGCGCGGCTGCATGGACCTAGCGGGCTTCGTACTCGAACAGAGCCTGCCCCGCCTCAACCACCTGTCCGTTCTCTACCAGCACGCGCAGCACTTTCAAAGGAGCCTCGGCGGTGATTTCGTTCATCAACTTCATCGCTTCCACGATACACAGCGTCTGCCCCGTGGCCACCTGCTGGCCGGCTTCCACAAAGGGGGGCGAGTTGGGGCGGGGAGCGCGATAGAAGACTCCGGCCAGCGGGCTGTTGATGGTCAAGCCGGCGGGGGCGGTGGGCAGAGTGGCCACCGCCACTTCCTCCAGCACCACCGTGGTCGAGGGAGGAGGGACGGCGGCCACAGCCGCCGCCTGCACGAATTTCTTCTTGGGTTCGAAAATCAGCCGCAGAACGGTGTTCTCTTCCCGATATTCGATTTCCGCCAACTGATTTTCGCGAGCGATGCGGGCCAATTCCCTCGCCAATTCAACAGGTTCTTGCATGGTTACCTCCGGCGGGCCGGGCGACGCCGCGAAAGGGCTCGATCCTGACCCTGGGGAGCGTTATCCGGCTCATCGTCGACTGACTGCCCGTTGGCTTTGGTTTTGATCGACCAGTTCAGGTTGCCCAGGGCCGCCGCGGGGGCCGAGCCGGCCTTGGCTTCCTCCACCTTGGGAGCGGGCTTGGCTTTGGCCACCGGCGGGGCGACCTTGCCGCCAGCCAACGATAACGAAGGAATGAAAGCCTTGGCCGGTTGGGGTTCTTGCCGAGGGGTGGGAGAGGGCCGCTCGAAGCGTTCGGGGCGCTCGTTACGCTCAGGTCGATCATCGCGGTCACGGTCCTGGCGCTCGGGACGATCCTCGTGTTGGCGGCCGCGCTCACGGCGCGGCTCTTCCCGATCTTCGGTAGCCTGCGGCTCGGGAGCGTTGTCTTCTCCCTCGCCACGGCGCCGGCGGCGGCGCTTGCGACGGCGCCCCTCGCCATCCCCCTCGCCGGCTTCCTCGGTCTCCTCGCCGCTTTCGCTATGGCTGGGCGGCGGTGGGTCGTCGTGCGGGCGCCGCTGGAGCTCGCGATCGCGGTCCCGATCCTTGCCGCGCAGGCGGTTTAGGCGGCGGCGGGCGCCGCGCCCCTCGCCGTCTCCGTCGCGCTGGCCCTGCCCGAGCATGTGCTGCAAGCGGGCCAGCAGGCGCTCTGCGCTGCACTTCTCTTGCTGGCGGCTATCCTGGTCTACGATTTCCACCTGACCGCGCAGAGCGTTGACTTCCGCCAGCTTGATGTGCCAGCGGGCTTCCGGCAGCTCTCCTTGATTCTGGTAGATCACTTCCACGCGGGCGCCGGCCTTGCGCAGCCGGAGGGCTACCGGTAGCAGGGCCTTGGTGGACTCAGGGCCTTCGGGCAGGAATAAGAAATCCAGATCTTCGGCAGGCGCTTCTCCAGCCGGCAGGAGCGCCACCAGTTCGTCCAGATACATCGCAAATCCAGCCGCCGGCGTGTCGCTGCCGCCCAGTTGCTGCACCAGACCGTCGTAACGCCCGCCCATGCCCACGGTGCGGCCATTGACCGAGATGCGGAAAACGGTGCTGTTGTAGTATTCCAGATCGCGAACCACACGCGGATTGAAGGAAACCTCCAGATCCAGTTCCTGGAGCAAATGCTTGAGCGAATTAAAGTGCGTTTTGCAGTCCTGGCAGAGCAGCCCCAGGATGGTGGGGGCCAGATTCGCCAGAGACTCACAACCGGCTTCCGGACAGGACAGCACCCAGGCCGGGTGGTTGCGATATTTGCGCTTGCAGTTCTGGCAAAGCTCGTTCTGACGCGAGGCGAAGAATTCGCGCAGGGCGTCGTGGTAGGCGGGGCGGCACTTTTCGCAACCTAGCGAGTTGATTTCCAGCTTGATGCCGGTAAGACCAATGGCTTCACAGAACTCCAGGGCCATCACCAGCAACTCCGTGTCCAGCGCCGGACTATCGTTGCCCAGGACCTCGACGCCGAATTGATGAGCCTGGCGGCTGGGTTCGTTGCCTTCTTTGCCAAGCAGGAACACGGGTCCGACGTAGCTGAGCTTGGTCAGCCCACTTTCTTTGTTCATGCGATGCTGCTGGTAGGCGCGCACCACACAGGGCGTCATGTCGGCGCGCAGGGCCAGTTTCTGGCCGTGTTTGTCGTTGAAAGTCCAGAGTTCCCGCTCGACGATGCTGGCCATGACTCCCAGGCCACGCACGAACAGGTCGGCTTTCTCGAATAGGGGGGTGCGGATTTCTTGGAATCCGTATTTTTCGGCCAGTTGCATCGCCTTGTGCTCGAGCTGCCGGTAAGCCGATAGCTGAGCCGGGAGCAGATCGCTGGTGCCTCGTACCGCCTGGAACATGGTGTATCTAAATCCTCCATTGTATAGCGGAGCGCAGAACAGGTTCCCCAAAGCGCGCCCTCAGGCCAGAGGATGGGAGACAGGGACGACGCGGTCCCCGCATAGATGACTCTATGGACGAATTCAACCCAAAAATCTTCATCTCGTCGCCGGCGAAAATTCGTTTCTTGTTCTCTCCCGACGGATGCGGGGTAGATTTTCAACCGAGGACGGAGACCCTCTGGCGCTGCTCAAGGTGGACCGGCGCATGATTTGGCCCTGGACTCTTTCGCGTACCGCCAGGTTGGATTTTCTCTTTCGTGCAGGAGGAATCCTTCACTATAAAATCATGTCGCGAATGAGGGGCTCTTGCCGCGGTGGCTCCGGCACGATGTGGAACGCGCCGTGGAGGGCGTGCTGGGCGGCTCCCAGGTGGGTCTGGTCGTTTACGTGGAGAGTGGCCAGGGTTTGTCCGACCTCAACCGGGTCTCCCTTTTCCACCTGGAGCACGATGCCCACGGCCGGGTCGATCTGGTCGCTCTTGGTGCGCCGTCCGGCTCCCAGCCACATGGCGGCGGTGCCGATGGTTTCGGCCGCCAGGCCGCCCAGGAACCCCGCCTTGTCGGCCTTGAATTCGATTTTGTGGGCGGTCTGGGGCAATCGTCCGGGATCGTCGCAGACGCGGCGGTCGCCGCCCTGGGCTTCGATCATGTCGCCGAGCTTTTGCAGCGCCTGGCCACTGCTGACGATTTGGGCCACCCGCTGGCGGGCTGCCTCGAGGTTTACGCCCCGGCTGGACATTTCCACCAGATGGGCGGCCAGTTCACAGGCCACTTTCTCGAGGCCCGTGCCCGGGCGCTCGCCGCGCAGAATGCGAATGCCTTCGTCCACTTCCAGAGCGTTGCCGATCTGGCTGCCCAACGGTTCTTCCATCGAGGAAAGGGCGGCTCGCACCTGGCGCCCGCGCAGGCGGCCGATGGCCACCATGGTCTCGGCCAGCTTGCGCGCGTCGGCGAATTCTTTCATGAAGGCGCCATGGCCGAACTTGACGTCGAGCACGATGGCGTCAGCCCCGCAAGCCAGCTTCTTGCTCATGACCGAGGCGGCGATGAGGGGGATGGAGTCGACCGTGCCGGTCACGTCGCGCAGAGCGTACATGGCTCCGTCGGCGGGCACCAATTTGCCGGTCTGGCTGATGACGGCCAGACCGATTTTGCGCACCTGCTCCAGGAATTCGTTTTGACTGAGGTCGACGCGCATGCCGGGAATGGCTTCCAGTTTGTCCAGCGTGCCCCCGGTATGCCCCAACCCGCGCCCCGACATCTTGGCCACTCGGCCGCCCGCCGCGGCTACGATGGGGGCCACCACCAGGGTGGTGCCGTCGCCCACTCCGCCGGTCGAGTGCTTGTCGACCTTCACTCCTTCGATGGAGGAAAGATCCACCTGATCGCCGGACTCGATCATGGCTTGGGTCAGCACGTCGGTTTCCTCGTGGTCCATACCGCGGAACCAGACGGCCATGAGCCAGGCGGCCAGTTGGTAGTTTTCCAGGCGCCCACTGCTCAACTCTTCGATTAGAAAGCGAATTTCCTCGGGTGTGTGCTTGTCGCCGTTGCGTTTCTTGAGAATCAATTGAACCGGGTGGAGCATGATAAGCCTCTTATTCGTCGGTCTTGGGCGCCACGGTGGCGCGCAGCTGCTGGAGAATTTTCAATTCTTCGGCAAAACTGCTAACGTCCTTGAATTCCTTATAGACCGAGGCAAATCGCACGTAAGCGACTTCGTCGGTGCGGCCTAAATGTTCAATGACCAGATTGCCGATTTCCTCGGAGGGTATTTCACCGTGACCGGAGTGGCGTAGCTGATGCACGATGGAGACCACGATCGCCTCCATCTGCTCCAGGGTCACCGGTCTTTTCTCGCAGGCGCGCACCAGCCCGGCCAGGATCTTCTGACGGTCGAATTTCTCGCGTTTGCCGTCCTTCTTGACCACCACCAGCAGCGACTCTTCCACGCGTTCATAGGTGGTAAAACGATTCTGGCACTTCTCGCACTCGCGGCGGCGCCGGATTGCCGTGCCGTCCTCCACCGTGCGCGAATCCAGCACCCGGTTGTCTACACTATAGCAATACGGGCAACGCACTCTGCCTTAGAAGACTTCGGCCAGCCAGCGACTCACCGAGTGCACGACCTGGCGAAGTTTGGACGACTTGACCTCGCCTTTGTCCTGGGGCAGAAAGCGCCGCGCGGCGCCGTGGAGTAACAGGCCGATCGATCCGGAGAAAATCGGTGATGCCAGAGCATCGCTGAGTCCCTGTGGATAACAAGGGCAGGCTACGCGGCAGGGCATGTTGAGCTCGCGGTGGGCCAGCTGGGCGATGCCGGGCAGTTGCGAAGTCCCGCCCGTGAGCACCAGGCTGGAGACGACCAGGCCCAGGCGCTCGGCTCGCTGCAATTCGCCGCCGACCCATTCGAACATGTCCAGCAGGCGGGCCTCCAGCACTTCGGCCATCTGGCCGCGGGGCACTTCCACCACGCCCTCCCCACTCAGGGTCTTGGCTTGCAGCAGCTCATCGGCGTTCTGCTCCAGGAACTCCGGCGAAGCCAGGCCCTTTTCCAGCTTGAGGCGCTCCGCCTGACTGGGCGGGATACGGAAGAAGCGCGCCAGATCGTGGGTGAGCAGGTCGCCGGCTACGGGCAGCACGGCCGAGTGACCCACTTCGCCTTCGCAATAGACGGCCAGGTCCAAGGTGCCGGCTCCGATATCGATCATGGCCGTGCCCAGTTTGCGTTCTTCTTCGGTGAGAACCGCCAGGGCCGAGG
Source organism: Vulcanimicrobiota bacterium (assembly GCA_019637395.1). Classification (GTDB taxonomy): domain Bacteria; phylum Vulcanimicrobiota; class Xenobia; order Xenobiales; family JADMJV01; genus JADMJV01. The sequence goes on along the minus strand of JAHBVR010000003.1, from coordinate 302,864 downwards.
CGATGGCGCCAGAAATCAAGCCGTCCGGGTCGATTTCCAGGTTGGCCCGCTGCACGGTCTTGCACATATTTTGCAGGAACGAGCTGGAAGCGGCCACCACGTGGGCGTCCACCTCCAGGCGCACACCCGATAAACCGACCGGGTTACGAATGCCGTTCTGGCCGTCCACGGCAAAACCTCGAGGCACGATATGCAGGATTTCGCGATCGCTGGGGATACCCACCAGCCGGGCGGCTTCCACCACCCGGCGTACGTCCGAGGTGGTCACTTCGCCATCGGAGTTGGAGATGGCCCAGACTCCGTGGCTGGGCAGGGAGCTCAGATATTCGCTGGTCAGGCCCACCACCACGTTGGTGACGGGGTAGCCGGCTTCACGCTCGGCTTCCTCCACGGCCGCCTCGATGGCCTGGACCGTCTGCTCGGGGTCGACCAGCGCACCCTTGCGCAGTCCCAGGCAGGGGCTGATGCCGGCGCCCACGATCTGCAGTTCGCCATCGGAAGTCGCCTCGCCGATGACGCAGGCAACTTTACTGGTTCCGATGTCCAGGGCGGTGAGCACTTCCATTTTTCGCACGGCGTGGTTCCTCTATGTCTTTGTAAGGATGAAAAATTTTCGTGCTCAAAGTTCTCCGGGAGCGGAGGGGATCCTCCCTGGGCTTGATAAATATTCAATAAGTCTGGCTAGCGGATACAGGCGATCTCCAGGCCCAAATCCAGTTGTAACCAGATCCGATCCGCAGTCAACACCGGTACCCCCAGCCGTCGCGCCAGGGCCAGGCAGGCCCGGTCGCCCAAAGACAACCCGAGATGGCGTGTCCGAGGCCTCAAGATAGCCGTTTCCAAACTGTCTAACGAGAACTCCTCCAGCCAGCAAAGCTCCTTCCTCAAGAAGTGCATCAATCTCATGTGGATTCTGACCCGCCAGAGCGAAACGGGCAGTAACTTCTGCCCAGTTGACGGAACTAATGGCTCCACCGTGCAGTAACGCGACTTCAACGTTCTCAGCCCCGGTTCATCCCGCAAGTAAGCGAGAACTGCCGATGAGTCAAGGACCGTCTTGCTCAAGCGCGCTTTCCCGGCGTCTTTCCTGAATCAGTTCATCGGACCAAATTTTCCCGGGCTCGATGTGCTTGAAGATGCCACGCGCAGCTTCCACTCGTGCTCTGGCGCTGGAGAGTTTCAGGCCATCGGGGCGAATCTCGAGGACTAAACGGTCTCCGGCATTCAGGCCCAGTTCTCGACGGACCTCCGCCGGCAGAGCGAGGCGGCCACTCTCGTCTAACTCAATCAGGTAGCTCATCTCTCAACTGTAGCATATTCAAGTCCAGTTGGGCGGGCGTTTTTCCAGGAAGGCGCTCAGGCCCTCGCGCCCATCGGGATGGGCGCGGGCGGCCGTGATTTGTTCGATGGTGAAGTCGGTGGGGTCTTCCAGTTCGTAGCTGGTGCGGGCCAAGCGCTTGGTGCGGGCCTGGGCGGCGGGACTGCCGGCCAGCAGGTGTCCCAGCACTTCTTGGAGCTGGGCCTCCGGGTCCGGGCTGAGGTAGTGGATGAGGCCGAGGCGGTAGGCGTCCTCGGCGTTGATGCGGTCGCCCAGGAGGAAGTGCAACTTGGCCTTGGAGTAGCCCAGGCGGCGGATGGCGTAAGGGGAAATCACGGCCGGCACGATGCCCAACCGGACTTCCGTGAAGCCGAAGAGAGCTTTGGGGCCGGCGATGGCGATGTCGACCGCGCAGGTCAGGCCCGTTCCTCCGCCCAGAGCCGCTCCTTGAATGACAGCCAGCACCGGGCACCGGCAGTTATCGATGGCCTGGAACATTTCGGCCATCTGACGGGCACCCCGCCGATTCTCCTCCTCGCCGGCCACGGCCTGGCCGCGCATCCATTCGACATCGGCGCCGGCGGAGAAACTCTTGCCCTGGCCGCGCAGCACCACCACCCGGACATTCTCCGGGAGGTCGCGGAAGGTCTGATGTAGCTCTTCCACCACCTGCAGGTTAAAGGCGTTGTGGACTTCCGGTCGGTCGATCAGAACGGTCGCCACGCCCCGTTCGTCGCATGAATATTTAATGGTCTGCATGGGGCCCCGTTCTCGGGTGGGGGAGGAACATCTTTCCGAAATCACAAATCCAGCCCCACGAATATACCGGAGGTGTCCAATCATGGGTCATCATTGCGACCATCACGATCATAATCACGGTGAAGGCTGCGGCCACACCGCCATCAAGCACGGCGACCATGTCGATTATCTGCACGACGGCCATCTTCACCATCAAAAGGAGGGCGGCGCCGTCGAGCATCACGCCATCGAAGTTTCGGCCAAGAACCCCGACGGCTGCACGCCCGGCCACGTCTGCGGCAGCCATCCCGCCGATCACGTCCACGGCCCCGGCTGCGGCCACGAAGCGGTACCCCACGGCGATCACATCTGCTACCTGGTCGACGGCCACCTGCATCACCCCCACGACGGCCACTGTGATGACCACGGACCGGTCGAACTGGTCAAGAAGTAGCACCTGAGAGGGCCCCCACCCGGGGGCCTTCGTATGGGGGCCACCCAATGCCGGCCAGCGAGTCCTCTTTTGGCTGCTTTCGGGTCTGATCTGGGCCCTGGTTACTTTTGCACCCAACGGCGGTGCCGCCGGAGACGCCTGGGGCTCTCTCCTGTCGGCCCAGGCCCAGTTCTTTCGACGCGGATCGGCATTTACTATGGCTATCCCCCGGGCGCTCCCTCGCTGGAGGTGTCGCTGGCCCGCCTGGACATGGTCGACGCCGCCCAGGAATCTTTGCTGGGCGCTCTCCAGGTCGGCCTGGCCGCTCTGTGGGGGGGGCGCCGCGGCCTGCTGGCCGCTTCCCTGGTTCTCCTGGCCAGTACCTGCAGCGGCTCCATCGCTTCTTCCATGGCCAACAGCCAGATGCCGAAGATTCTCTTCCTGACCTGGACTCAGGCCTGGTTATTGCGCTTCGACCGGTGCGGAGGCCGCCTCAGTGGCTGGGCCCTGGTTCTGTTCCTTGGATTCGCCTATTTGTGTCGCCCGACCGCCTTACTCTGGGCCCCGCTGGCTTTGTTTATCTGGTCGTCAAGAAGCGGGATGCTTTACCCGGTGCCATAGCCTGCCTGGGCCTGGGCTTTTTCGGCCAGAAACTGGCTCTCGGCCCGGTCTGGGGCGGCTCTCATTCCTACTACGGGCCACGTCCACTGGTATCGGATTTTCCCAACTTGGCGGCCACTGCTTTTGTCCGCTCCCGTGCTTCTGCGGGGGCATTTGCTGGTCAAGCAAGTGGAGTGGAGTCCGGAAAACGAGTTGCAGTTCTCCGGCAGTCCCGAGTTTCGCCTCTTTGACGTGGTGGCGGACACCTCGCCCGCCTGGAGTAGGGTCGAGGGCTGGAGCGGGGATGAGGGGGCACTTTCTGGGCCTACGGCCTCTTGGCGCGCGCTTTATTCATCGCTCGCCGGCGAGCGAGAGTGGATCTGGATTGGCAGGGGATGAATCCTCACTTCGATCTTGACCTCGAAATTTGGTGCCATGGCTGGCTGGAGCTGCAGGCCGGCGACAATCTGGTCGAGTTCCGCTTCAGCCGTTGGGGCATAAACGGAGCCAGAGACCAATGGCCTCTGGCTCTGCGTTTGAGAATTTGCGTCTGAGTTATTCGGGCTTGTAGCCGGCGGCCTGAGCCTTGGCGTCGATTTTGCCGTTGTTGACGGCCGACCAGACGGCTACGCCGGCACCCAGTCCAGCGGCGGCCACGGCCGCGCCGGCCGGTCCGAACCAGACGCCCGGCAACTTGAGCAGGGGGAAGGCGATGGCGCCCACGCCGCCGCCGCCGATGGCGCCCAGGGCACCGTAAATGGGGTTCTTGTTGCTGCCCCGATAGGCGGCCACGCCGCCCAGGGTGCCGCCGATGACGGCACCGGCGGCCGGGCTGACCAGGGCGGTCACCCCGGTGGCTCCCAGGCCGCCCAGCCAGACGTGTTCGGCCGCGCCGAAGGCCGAGGGAATTCCTACCAGGGCGGCGGCCGTCAGGCCTTCGCGCAGGGGGTTGGTGCGCATCACCGAGTAGTGATGACCCGGGCGCTCGAAATGATAGGTGTTGGAATCTTTGTCAAAGCTGACTTTGTCCCACTTTTCCGGCTCCGGCTTTTGCGGTGAGGGAGGGGTGGGGTTGGAGAGTTGCCTGGGCGTGTGGCCCTGGGGGGTACGTTGGATCTGCATGGATGTGGTCCTCGCTCTGTCTATCTGTAACTAAGAGTATATCCGATCGACCTGAAAGAATGCTGAAGCTGCAGGGAAGAGCGCCTGAGGCGAACAAATAGACCCCACTTCAAGAACTAGAGGAATCTTTATGCTCAAGGGCGCCGCCATTCGCCAGTCCTACCTGGACTTTTTCAAAGAACGCCAACATCTGATCGTCGATAGCGCATCGGTGGTGCCGCATGATGATCCCACTCTGATGTTCACCAACGCCGGTATGAATCAGTTCAAGCCGTATTTCCTGGGCTCGGCCACTCCGGAGAACCGGCGCATCGCCGACACTCAGAAGTGCATTCGCGTTTCCGGCAAGCACAACGATCTGGAGGAAGTGGGCTACGATACCTATCACCACACTTTTTTCGAGATGCTGGGCAACTGGTCGTTCGGTGACTACTACAAGAAAGAAGCCATCCAGTGGGCCTGGGAGTTGTTCACGGAAGTCTGGAAATTACCCAAAGATCGCCTGCACGCCACCGTTTTTGGCGGTGATGAGCAGGTGCCCGCCGATGAAGAGGCGGTCGAACTCTGGAAGACCGTCACCGATATCGATCCCCAGCATATTCATCGTTGTAGCCGCAAGGACAACTTCTGGATGATGGGCGAGACTGGTCCCTGCGGACCCTGCTCGGAAATCCACATCGACCTGACCCCGGATAAATCCGGCCATTCGCTGGTCAACGCCGGCTCGCCGCTGGTGATGGAATTGTGGAACCTGGTGTTCATTCAATTCAACGCCGAGCCCGACGGCTCGCTGCGCGAACTGCCGGCCAAGCACGTCGATACCGGTATGGGCTTCGAGCGCGCCTGCGCCGTGATGGAGTGCACCAACGGCGCCACCGACTTCACCCGGCCCATTTCCAACTACGACACCGAGGTTTTTCAGCCCATCATTCGCGTGCTGCAGCAGATGTCGGGAGCCAAATACACCTCCGGTATGTCGGAAGATATGGACAGCATTGCCATGCGCGTGATTGCCGATCACATCCGTATGATCAGCTTTGCCATTGCCGACGGCGCCCTGCCTTCCAATGAAGGCCGGGGCTATGTGGTGCGCCGGCTGCTCCGCCGGGCCGCCCGCTACGCCCGCAAAATCAACCTGCGTGAGCCCTTCCTCTATCAGCTGGTGCCGGTGCTCAAGGCCGAGATGGGAGCCACCTTCCCCGAGTTGGTGCGGGAAGAAGCCAAGCTGCAAAAGATCATCAAGGCCGAGGAAGAGTCTTTCAACCAGACGCTGGACCGCGGCCTGCACCTCTTCGAGGAAGTGGTCAAAGACCTGTCCGGTAAGGAGTTTCCCGCCCAGGAGGCTTTCAAGCTCTACGACACCTTTGGTTTTCCCTTCGACCTGACGGATGTGATGGCTCGCGAAAAGGGTTTGAGCGTCAATGAGGAGGCTTTCAAAGAGTTGATGGAAGGCCAGAAAGCTCGGGCCCGCGCCGCTCAAACCCGGCATGTGGTCAGCGCCGCCCACGAGAATTTGGATCTTCCTCCCACGCCTTTCGTGGGATATGACCAGTTGCAGACGGCCACCGAAGTCAAAGCTGTGCTGGGCAACACGGTGGTGCTGGGCGAGACGCCCTTCTACGGCGAAATGGGCGGGCAGCTCGGCGATTACGGCTGGTTGGAACTTAAGGACGGTTCTCGTCTGGAGGTCACCAACACCACCAAGAGCGAGGGAGTGGTTTTCCACCATCTGGCCGACCCCCCCCCTAACGGTGCTGAAGTGACGGCCGTGGTCGACGCGGTGCGCCGGCAGGAGATTCAGCGCCACCATACGGCCACCCATCTGCTGCACTGGGCCCTGCATGAGGTGCTGGGCGATGCGGTGCGCCAGCAAGGTTCGCTGGTGGCTCCCGAGCGTCTGCGCTTCGACTTCACCCATTATCAGGCCATGGAGCCTTCCGAGGTGGCCACCGTGGAGCGGTTGGTCAACGAGAAGATTCTGGAGAACCACCCGGTCAGCTGGTTTGAAATCGACTACAAAGATAAGCCCGACAGTGTGACCGCCTTCTTTGGTGACAAATATGGCGCGCGGGTCCGCGTGGTCAAGATTGGCGGAGGCCGCGAACACAACTTTGACGGGTTTTCCATGGAGTTATGCGGCGGCACGCATACGCTGACCACGGCTGAACTCGGGCCTTTCCGCCTGCAGTCGGAAAGCGCCATCGCCGCCGGCGTGCGCCGCATCGAGGCCGTGACCGGAACGCACGGTTTGCAGGGCATCTTCCAGGATGTGCAGGTGGCTGAAAAGCTCTCGCGCAAGCTTGGGGTGCCTATCCTTGAGCTGGAGAGCCGCGTGGAAACGTTGTTGGAGACGCAGCGCAAACTTAACAAGCAATTGGAACAGGCCCGGCGGGCCGAAGCCAGGGCCGAAGCCGCCCGATTGCTGGCCAAGGTGGAGACCCGCAAAGAGGTCCCGGTCGTCATCGCCAATTTGGGCGAAGCTAACGGCGAATATTTGAAGTGGGTGGCGGACTCGCTGCGCGGTCAGTTTAAGGGGGTGGCCGTGCTGGCCGGCGTGCACGACGGTCGGGTGGCTTTGCTGGCCAGCGTCGACAAGAGTTTGAACGCGCAGGGACTGCACGCCGGCAAGTTGATCAAGGATCTGGCCTCCAAGGTGGGGGGGGGCGGCGGTGGCCGTCCTGATCTGGCCGAAGCCGGCGGCAAAGACCCGAGCAAGCTGGCCCAGGCTCTGGCGGAAGTCAACTGGTAAGGCTCTGCCTGCTGGTCTGGCTGCTGGCCGGGGCGCTTTGGGCCGCTCCCGTGCACGAGGCGGCCCTGCGCGGAGACGTGCAGGGGTTGCGTCAGGCCGGTGCCGACCAGGTGAATCTGCCGGACGCCAAAGGCCTGACACCGCTGGTGCTGGTCATTCAAAACAATCACCCCGAGTGCGTCGAAGTGTTGCTGCAGCTCGGCGCCAGGCCCAACGCCGGCAACTGGTCGCCTTTGCACGAGGCCGCGCTGGTGGGTGACGCGGCCAGCACTCGCTTGCTGTTGCAGCATAAGGCCGATCCCAACCGCCGCGAAAAAGCCAACGGAGGCACCCCGCTGCATGTAGCTTGCTTCCAGGGACAGACCGAAATCGCCAAAATGCTCATCAAAGCCGGAGCCAACTTGAACCTGCGTGACAAAGAAGGCTTCACCCCCTTGTTTCAGGCCAAAGACCAGGGGCACTTCGAGCTGATGAAATACCTCAAGTCGGCCGGAGCGCGCTAGCCGAAGCGCAGGGCCGCCCGCGGCCGGGCCCGACTTGCCGAAAATTTGGCAAGAGCTGCCAAAAAAGCGTCAACCCGCCCGCGGCCCGGCCGGATTTGCCGAAAATTTGGCAAGCGCTGCCAAAAAAGCGTCAAGCCGCCCGCGGCCCGGCCGGACTTGCCGAAAATTTGGCAAGCGCTGCCAAAAAAGCGTCAACTCGCCCGCGGCCGGGCGGGACTTGCCGAAAATGTGGCAAGCGCTGCCAAAAAAGCGTCAACTCGCCCGCGGCCGGGCGGGACTTGCCGAAAACGCGGCAAGAGTTGCCAAAAAAGCGTCAAGCCACCGGCGGCCGGGCGGGACTTGCCGAAAATGTGGCAAGCGCTGCCAAAAAAGCGTCAACCCGCCCGCAGCCCGGCCGGACTTGCCGAAGACGTGGCAAGAGCTGCCAAAAAAGCGTCAACCCGCCCACGGCCGGGTCGGACTTGCCGAAGACGTGGCAAGAGTTGCCAGAAAAGCGTCAAGCCACCGGCGGCCGGGCGGGACTTGCCGAAAATGTGGCAAGAGTTGCCAACCCGCTCGGCAAGGAGCTAGTCCGGTCGGCGCACGCGGATGCGGGCAGCACCGCCGCCGCTGGTCACGGTGACTGGGCCCCCGCTGAGCCGGCGCCGGGCGATTTGCACACCCTGTTCGGCTTTCTTGCGCATCTCTTTGCCGCCACCGGTGCCACCCAGATGGGGCAGGGCCACCACCCAGGGCTTGTAATCCTCGGCCAATCCCTCAAAGCGGGTTTGGAAAGGCAACTTGTCGGCTTCCAGCTTTTCGTAGATTTCCGGAATCCCCTGACGCTGCGCCTGCGGCACGTCCATCAGAATCGTCGTTTCCTCTTCCTGGCCGGTGAGGAACTTCCAGGCCAGCGAGCCGTGCACCAAAATTAGATTGGGCTTCAGGCTTTCCACCAGGCGGCGGGCCCGCGGCCAGCAGGCGCGAGCCAGAGGAGCCGTTACTTCGGAGCTGCGCGCCGTCAGGATGGGCACCAGGTGGGTCACGCAGGCGGCCTGGCCGAAGGCGCTGTAATTGGCGGTATGATTAGCCGTATAGGGCAGGTAGCCGGTGAAGCTGGCCTTGTCGTTGTCGGCGCCGTCAAAGTAAGCGCTGGCCCACTCGATGTAGTCTTCCGCCTGGGTAGGAGCGCCGCTGACATCGTAGCCGGCCGGGTTGACCCCCAAAAAGAAATAAGCCGGCCTGGGGGACCCTAAGAACGGGAGAATTTCCGCCTGCGGGCGTTTGGCCAGAAAAGGGCGGCAGAGCCGATCCTGTTTCGTCTCGTTCAAAATCTTTCGAATCGCTTCCAGAAATTCAGGACTGTATTTCATCGGTTTCTCCCAGCAGATTGAACAGTAAGGGTAGCACACTAAAGAGGGGAAGTCACCCCGCCAAGCAGGGTCTGCTTGAAGAGGCAGGGAACAGAAAGTCTGCATTTCTAGATAGCGGAGCGGCCTCATGGCTCAGAAATCACGAAAAGGTCCTAATTACGCGCTCATCGGTGGGCTTGGCGTGGTCGGAGCCGCCATTGGTGGCGCCGCCGGTAAGTTTGCCTTGCATTTGGGCCCGCTGGAAACCGGCGGTTTGGCGGTCGGAGGCCTGCTCGTCTGCGCCGCGCTGGGCCTGCTCGGCTCCGCCACGGGCGATACCAAACGGATAGCCACTCAACTCAGTGTCAAGAAGAACGTCGACCTGGCCTACCAGCAACAGTCTTTGGGCCGATTGGCCGAAGCCGAAAAGTTGTTGCTGGAGGCGCTGGAGCGCGGCAAAGAGCTGGAAGACAACGATCTAAACAAGCTCTCGGCCACTCACAGCCTGGGCAATCTCTATCGCTTGCAGAACAAGCCGGAGCAGGCGGAACAGAATTACCGGAAGGCTCTCAGCTCCTACGAATCCCTCAAAATGACCGAGGAAGCCGTCTATGCCCAGTGTTTGCGCGACTGTGCCCTGGTTTTAGAGGCTCGCGGGCAGAACCAGGATTCCTTGGAGATGGCCCGGCGGGCGTTGCCGCTTTTCGAAAAATTGGGTCAGAGCCGGGAAGTGGCTGAGGTCATGAGCTTGATGGCTCGCAATACCCGCGCTTTGGGGCTGCTGGATCAGGCCGCGGAGGCCTACCGCAAGGTCAAGGATTTACAGATCAAACAATTCGGCGAGTACTCGGCCGAAGTGATCGACACGGTTTTGACCAGCGCTCGCACGCTGCGTAGTCTTAACCAGTTACCGGAAGCCATTGACGCCTACAAAGACGTGCTGGTGCGTCTGAATAAATCGGAACGCCCGCCGCGTAGCTCGGAAGCGGAAGCTCTTCTGGAAATGGCCGAAGTCAGCCTGGAGCAAGGTCAGTTGAAGAGCGTCGAGCCCCTGTGTCTGGGCTCCCTCAAAGTGCTGCAGAATTTCGTGGGTCCCCGCGAGAAATTGATCGCACGCCTGGCCGCCGCCTTGCGCTCGGCTCGTGAGAAACTCAACCAACCCCTTTCGGAAACCGAGTTTATCCTGCTTTTCACTCAGAATCGCGATCAAGTGCGCGATTTGTTTCGTGAGCAGCCCGACCTGGCCAAGCAGAAGGACCGGGCCGGTTGGAGTCCGATTCAGTGGACGCTCTTCCTGGGCTGGGACGATCTGATGCGCTGGCTGATTCGCAACGGCGCCCAGGCGGACGGATTTGAAGCCAACGTGATGTCTCCGGTGCACGTGGCTTCCGCCTGGTCTAAAGGCGGCACGATTACGTTTCTGGCGGAAAACAACATTGCCCTGGACCCGGTCGGGCCGCAGGGCTGGAGTCCCGTCCATTACGCGGCGTATCACGGCAAGCAGGATTGCCTGGAGCAATTGCTGGCTCGCGGTTCCGACGCTAACCGGCTGGACGTGGTCGGCCGGAGCGCGCTGCATTGGGCGGCTGATCGCGGTCACCCCGACATGGTCGCTTTCTTGCTCGGCAAGAATCTCGACAAAGACCTGCCCGACGGTAAATATGGACGCTCTCCGCTGCACTTGGCGGCCGCGGCCGGCTATGGTCTGGTGGTGCGGACGCTGATGATGAACGGCGCCAACGAGCAACTGGCCGATAAAAGTGGTAAGACTCCCATCCATCTGGCCGAGGAGGCCGGCCACCGGGGCCTGGTGGCGGCCATGAAGCACTTCCGTTCGGCTATGGAAAGCTAACCGAGGCCACCGTTACAGTTGAGGTCAGGCCCGGTTCGTTGCACTGCTGGTAGTTCAGCAAGGTGCCGGAGCCCGGCTTGAGCACCTGGAGCAGCGAGTAAATGGCCGAGGTGCCACAGTAATTGCGCTGGCCCCGATCCGCCTGGAGGGTAGCCAGAAAGCCCCGAGCGTCGCCCGCTACCGCCGCCGCGATGGACTCGCGATCACGCTCCTCGATCTTCTGCAAGGCCGGCACGGATAAGGGTGGCCCATCGAAACGCTGTCCCATGTGAGCCAGATCGACCGAGGCGAGCCAGCAGGTGCGTGAGCGCGGCACAACTTCACCTAAACGTTCCAGAAAGGCGGCCACTCTGGGGTCCTCCTCGGGCCAGCGCGGCGTTTCCAGGCATTCCTGGAACGACCCGCACAGAATCGGAACGATCTTGACCGGCCGTGAGCGCAGGTGTTGCAGAAAAACCAGTTGGAATTCGATCGAGTGCTCGCCGAGGTGGTTAAATTCGTCCAGGAAGGGATCGAAAGGCAGGTCGGCAGCTAATTTTTCCACCAGATCTTGATCGGTCTCCACTCGCCCCAGCGGCGTCTCGAAATCCTTGCGGGTGAGCACGAAGGGATTGTGGCTGTAGGCGTGAGTGATTCCCAGAATGACAAAGAGGTCAAAGTCTTCCAGGCTGGACCGGGCGTGGCGATAAGCTTGAGCATAGCTTTCGCGGCCCCGACGCAAGTCGATGTGGGGAATTAAGTAAGCGGAACCAGCCTGTTTTTCCCGCGGGGCCTCCGAGCCGATGAGTTGATTCAGGAATTCCGCCAGTTCCCGAGGATCGGCCGGGTAGGCGGAGCCCGCGTGGGCGGCGGGCCGGCAGGCCAGATCGCGCAAATAGCCGCGGCTGGTGGCATTATCCAGGACGTAGCGCTCTTCCAGCGAGTTGAGCAATTGATCCAGTTGCTCGGCCTGCAGGCGCACGCCCCAGCGCTCCCGCGCCTGCTCCAAGATTTGCGGGCGCGAATGAAGTCCGTCCATCAACTGGGTGAGTTGGTAGGCGAGCGGGCTGAGCAGCATGATATCGGCCTGAATTCCGGCCGGGTCGCGCAAACTGACAAAGGTTTCTCCCTTGACTTGCAGGAGCTCAGGCTGCATCCAGCGCACACGGGGCTTATCGTCGATGCACCGCGACATAGGGATATTTTCGGGCTGCCCTGAGGATTCCCTGGGTTTAGGAGGTAGGCGGGCGGGGGAAATGCTGACCGCGTTCTTTTGGAAATCGAACAGTATCGAAAGATTTTCAGACTCGATGAAAAGGATCTTCATTGAGGTAGGAGAAGCAGCGGCCCGAAGCCACAAGCGTGCAACCGGGCGAAGAACGTCACACTCACGATGTGTGCAGCAAGAAAGATCGAATAAAGGAGAGATACAGATATGCGCAAGCTTACCAATCTGGTTCTCACGATGGCCCTAGCCGCCAGCGTTGCCGGAGCCGCCAGCGCCAAGAATGAGAGCGAAAGAGGACACTCCAACTCGGAGAATTTCGCCGGAGCCTGGTATTACCCGTGGGCTGGTCCCAACTGGGGACCGGGTGGATTCCAGGAGACCGGAAACGCCCCCTTCCATGGTGGATCGTGGAGCAAGAAATACTCGGGCGAGGTCACTTATGTTGACCAGGTCCGGGTTCAGATCAAGGCTGACGGCAGCGGCGACCTGATCACCTTCTATGTTTACGAGAACGGCACCAGCTGGGTTCCCACCAACGCCGGTGTTCACGTTGGCTCCAAGGTGAAGGTGACCAGTGATGACCGCCATCGCGCCCGTCTGGTGCACGTGGTTCCCTTCTACAAGTGGCTCAAAGACAAGACCAAGTAGTCTTTCTTTTCGCTTGAGAACCGGCAACTCTCTCCGCCAGGAGGGAGTTGTTTGTTTTTACCGCAATGCTTTGTTACTATCGTAGCTTGAGGGGAGGATCCGTCGATGGCAGCCCGCGTCCTGGTCGTAGATGATGACGATCCAATCCGGAATATGGTCATGCGCCTGTTGCAGTTCTCGGGGGGGGAACTGGAAGTGGAAGGCAGCGAGGACGGTCCCAGCGCGCTCGAAAAGATGGCTCAGTCGGATTATCAGTTACTGCTGATCGATTACACCATGCCTGCTATGAGTGGCGTGGAAGTGATCAAGACCTTGCGCCAGAGCAGCCGCAATCAGGATATCCCCGTTATCATGCTGACGGCCCGCAGCGAAAACCACCATTTGATCGAGAGCCTGGAAGGGGGTGCCAGCTTTTTCCTGGCCAAGCCCTTTGAACCACAGGAGCTGCTCGATACCGTGGGCCTCGCCCTGGGCATGACCCTGGAGTTCTAAATGAAGCCGAAAGAGATCCGCGAGGCCGGCATTCCGGCCGGAAAACCCCTGCGCTGGGTGCAAATGGGGTTGGGTGAAGTCAGTAAATCCGGTCTCAAAAAGCATCAGATCGTCGAGCGTTTACAGGCGATCGCCGCCGATCCCGCCGGCCATACCGAGGACCCGATTTTCGGGGCGGTGGCCCGCGCCATTCTGGAAGAAGCCGACGTTCCCAAGTTTGAGGAGCGCGCGCAGCCCGCGCCCTACCGGCAGTGGGGCTCGGATCTGGATGACTTGAGCATCAACCAGATGCGCAACGCCTGCCGCTTGCCGGTGGCCGTCTCGGGAGCGCTGATGCCTGACGCGCACGTAGGTTACGGTCTGCCGATCGGCGGCGTGCTGGCCACTCGCAAGGCGGTGATTCCTTATGCTGTGGGTGTCGACATCGCCTGCCGCATGAAGTTGACGGTCACCGATATTCCGGTCAAGGAATTAGAAACGCAGAAACAGCACTTGATTCACGTGCTGGAGGAGCAGACTCGTTTCGGAGTCGGCGCGCAGTTTCGCAAGCCTCACGACCACGCGGCCATGGACCTGGACTGGTCGGTTACCGGCCTGACCGGCAAGCTGAAAGAAAAGGCGCGCAATCAGTTAGGTACCAGCGGTTCCGGCAACCATTTCGTGGAGTACGGGATTTTTCGCCTGAGCCAACCGGACCTTGGCCTGCCGGCCGGCGAATACGTCGCTTTGCTTTCCCACAGCGGCAGCCGGGGCAGCGGCGCCGAGGTGGCCGCCCACTACAGCCAGTTGGCCAAAGATTTGCATCCGGAACTTCCCCCGGAGCTCAAGAACCTGGCCTGGCTGGACCTCGACAGCGAGGAAGGCCAGGAATATTGGGCGGCCATGAATTTGATGGGCGAATACGCGGCCGCCAACCACGCGGTCATTCACCGCGAGATCGTGCGCGCTCTTAAGGCCAAAGTGCTGGGCGAGGTGGAGAATCATCACAACTTCGCCTGGAAAGAGATGCACCACGGCCAGGAATTGATCGTGCACCGCAAAGGCGCCACTCCGGCCGGCAAGGGAGTGCTGGGTGTGATTCCGGGCTCCATGGCCAGCCCCGCCTACGTGGTGCGAGGGCTGGGTCAACCGGACTCATTAATGTCGGCTTCGCACGGTGCCGGACGGGCCATGTCGCGCACCGAGGCCACCCGGTCTTTTCGTTGGAAGGACGTGCGCCATCTCTTAGAGGAAGCGGGCGTGACCCTGGTCTCGGCCGGAATCGACGAAAACCCCCGCGTCTACAAAGACATTCGGGAAGTGATGCGGGCTCAGGAAGACCTGGTCGAAATCGTGGGTCAGTTCAACCCCAAAATCGTGAAGATGGCCCCCGAAGGCGAGAAGGCCGAAGACTAACAACTGGCGCTGGCGAAGCCTATGGCCCTGGCCGCTTCGGCCAGCCGGTCGTCATAAGATGCCAGTTCGATCACTTGACCCTGACGGTGTAAAAAATCCATCGTGGCCAGATGGAGCCCGTCGAGCGTACGCACGGGCAGGGGAAACGGTTGCAGGGCTCGGCTCAGGACTGGCCCTACCATCTCCACCAGCGCCACTCGAGCAACCAGTTGGCGAGTCGCCTCGCCATGGCTCGCTTCCAATCCCCGCGCATGGATGCGAGTCCAGAGTTCATACTCGAGTAGCCGGCTCGAGACGAGAGTTTCGTTCCAGAGGGAGAGGGGTGGCCGGCGGTTTTCGGCCAACAGATGGGCCAAAGCAACGGAGGTGTCCAGGTAGATCAACGCCCGCCCCGATCTTCGGAAAGCTCCTTCAGGAGCTGCTCCAGCGGAGCGACCGGAGCGGGAGCCCAGGGTACCGCGCTGGTGATGGAGGGTGGAGTGAGCCACCCCTTGCGCACCGCCTCGGCCAGCAGAGCATCGGCCAGGATGGGACTGCGGTTTTCGCGGGGGGGCACTAATTCCGCCACAACTTGGTCACGGTCCGTGACCAGGATGGTTTCGCCGGCTGCCGCCAGGCGCACGTACTCGCTGAGTTTATCCTTAAGGGCCTTAATCCCGACGGACTTCATCTTTTTAAGGTAGCTACCGGTGGCTACTTTGTCAACGAATCTGGCCCTGGCCTTCCACCCAGTATTTGTAGGTGGTGAGTTCATCCAATCCGACGGGGCCGCGAGCGTGCATTTTCTGGGTGGAGATGCCGATCTCCGCGCCGAAGCCGAATTCTCCGCCGTCGGTGAAACGGGTGGAAGCATTGACATTGACCGCGCAGGCGTCCACTTCGCGCTGAAAGCGGCGGGCTGATTCGAGATCTCTGGTCAGGATGGCTTCGGTATGGCCGGTGCTGTGCCGGCGGATGTGCTCCAGGGCCTCGTCCAGGCCGTTCACCACCTTGACGTTCAAGATCATGTCCATGGATTCGGTGTCCCAGTTCTCAGGCGTGGCCGGTGCCGCCCAGGGCAACAAGGCCAGGGTGCGCGGGCAGCCTTGCACGCGCACTTTATTCTTGATCTCGGGCTCCAGCCCTTGGATTGTTTCGAAAGCCACGGTTTCGTCCAGAAGTAAAGTCTCAAGCGAGTTGCACACGGCCGGGCGCGAACACTTGGAATTCAGGATGACGGGCACGGCCATGGCCAGGTCGGCGCTGGCTTCCACGAAGAGATGACAGACCCCAACCCCGGTCTCCAGCACGGGCACGGTGGAAGTCTCCACCACCCGCTTGATCAGCTCCGCGCCGCCGCGCGGAATCATCAGGTCGATCAGTCCGTTCATGCGCCCCAGAGTGGTGATGGATTCGTGGCTGAGGTCGGCCACGCCCGCGATGGCTTGCGCCGGTAGCCCGGCCTCTGTCAGGCATTCTTGAATGATCTTCACCAGAACTTGATTGGAATTCAGAGCCGAGCGCGAACCGCGCAGCAGGGCTCCGTTACCCGACTTGATGGCCAGGCAGGCGGATTCGACCGTCACATTCGGTCGCGCTTCATAGATGATGCAGAGGACCCCCAGGGGCACTCGCACCTTGCGGATGAGCAGCCCGTTCGGCCTGGTCCAGGCGATTTCGCGCCCCACCGGGTCGGTGAGCCGGGCCACCTGTTCGCAACCCTGGGCCATCCCCTCGATGCGTTGTTCATCGAGCCGCAGCCGGTCCAGCAAGGCGTCGCTCAGGCCGGCCAGGGCGCCGGCTTCGCAATCACGCCGGTTGGCTGCCAACAACGGGTCCGTCTGCGCTCGTAATTGAGCGGCCAGCCGCGTGAGAATTCGGTCCTTGTCGGCGGTGGCCAGCCAGGCCAGCCGCCGGCTGGCCTGTTTGCAATCTTGGGCCTGTTGACGTAAATCGCTCATATTTCAAGACTCCCGGGCGTAAAGATGGTCGCGGTGCACCGCTTCCGGATGGCCCCGGTAGCCGAGCAGCTCCTCCAGGCGTGAACTGGGTTGTCCCTTGAGTTTCTGGAGTTCGTGACTGGGATAGTTGACCAGGCCGCGGCCCTTTTCGTGACCGTCGGGATCGATCAGGCTGACCAGGTCGCCGATGCCGAACTCTCCCTCGACCAGCCGGATGCCTACCGGCAGAACGCTGCCACCCGCCGACAGAGCGCGCGCCGCCCCCGCGTCCAGGTGCAGCTTGCCCCGCGGCGCACCGCCGGCGGCCAGCCAGCGTTTGCGGCTATTCAGGCGCCGCCCGCCGGGCACGAAGCGCGTGCCCACGTCCTCTCCTTGCACCAGGCGTAGCAGGACGTCCGCCTCCTGCGCTTTGGCTATGACCATGGAAGTGCCGCATTCCAACGCTACTTTGGCCGCTTCCAGCTTGGAGAGCATGCCACCGGTGCCGCCGCGCGAGATTTCACTGCGCACCAGTCCCATGATCTCGGGAGTAATCGACTGAACCAGCGGCAAGCGCCGGGGCGGCTCATGAGAAAAGTCCAGCAGGCCGGGGGCCTGGGTGAGGTTGATGACCATCTCCGCATCCAGTAAGGCTCCCACCAGGCACGAGAGAATATCGTTGTCGCCGAAGCGAATTTCGGTCACCGCCACCGAATCGTTTTCATTGATGATCGGCAGTACCCCGGCCGAGAGCAGGGTCACCAACGTATGGCGCGCGTTCAGATAGCGTTCCCGGGCCCGCAAGTCTTCTCGGGTCAAGAGCACCTGGGCGACTTGAACGTCCAGCAGATCGAAGAGCCGCCGCCAGACGTTCATCAGTTCGACCTGGCCGAGAGCCGCCAGAGCCTGCTTCTCGCGCAGGTTTTCCTGACCGGTCTTGAGCAGGCTGCGCCCCATTCCGACCGCCCCGGAACTGACCACCACCACTTCCCAGCCAAGATCGCGCAGCTCGCGAATTTGCCGGGCCAGAGACATCAGCAGGACGCCTTGCAGCTTGCCCTCGCTGCCCAGCATGACGGCCGTGCCGCATTTGACCACCACTCGCCGAGAACTCATAGGGTTGGCGTTCGGCAGGTTCCGCGCCTCAGCCTCCAGTAAGCCTGAAGGGATGGCGTTGTGGGTCGGCATTCAGAACCTGGGCCACCGCGGCTCTCTGGCCCTCCGCTACGGGGTCCGCTGGGGGAGCTACCATTGGTATTGGCGGCTGGGTTACGCGCTCTGGCTGGAGAGCTGGCGGGGGGCCGCCCACCGCCCGGGGATGGCGGCTACTCCGCCGCCCGGCTGGCAAGCGCAAGATTTTATATACGGAGAGACGCCGCTGGGCACCGCTCACCAGTTGCTTAGCTGGGCCGGGTTACAACCTGGCCAGCATTTTTGCGAAATCGGCTGCGGTCGCGGGGTAGTGGGACTGGTGGCCCACCTGGTTTTCGGCGCGCGCGTCAGCGGCTTCGAAAAGGTGCCCGCCCTGGCCAATAAGGCCCGCTGGCTGGCGCGCGCCTTGCAGGTAGAAGAAGCGGTCAGCATCCGCGAGGAGGGCCCTTACGGGCCGGCCGACCTGTATTTCTTGACGCCGACCACCTGGAGCGCCGAGAATTGGCGAAGGGTTTGCCTGGAAATGGCGGCCGCGCCGGCAGGTGCGCGCGCCCTGGTCCTGAGCGAGCCGCTTCCCCACTGGGAGGTCCTGGAGACGAAAAAGCTCCCCTACAGTTGGGGCTGGAGCCAGACCTATTTGCAAATCAGGTCTTGAGGGCGTCGCGCAACTGACCGAGCATCAGTTTCAAAGCGCCATCCTCGGTGGAAGCGTCCTTTTGCGATTTTCCCGAGAAGACTTTAATGGCCCGGCGCACGTTACATCCGAAACTGCCGTTGCCGTCGGGGTGTTCAAAGCTTAGTTCGAGAAACATCTTGCGCACTTTGCCGGAGGCCGTTTCCACCCCGCTCAGGGGCGTTTCCGGAAGCAGATAGAGCACCCCGCTTTGATAGCGGATGCCTTTATCCACCGAACGCATCACCTGGGCGCAGACGGCGGCCAGGCGCTTCAAAATCGGGTAGTGCATATCGGCGCTGACCTCGGCGGGGATGTCCGGTTCCACCAGAAACAGCCCCAGGTCCCAACCGTAACGTCGCGCTCGTTCCATCTCATAGCGTAACTCGTTCAATAGCTCGCTTTCCGCTACGAGCTTGGTCAGCCGGTCTTCGGGTAATGGCATAGCACATTTGTCCCTTCCTAGTTAAAGAGACAGCTTTGTGGTCGCGGACCGGACCCCCTGCTCAGCTACCGTGGTTGAAGCGATCTTTCAGCCACTCGTCGACCACGTTTTTGTATTGTCCATAGAGAATACCGACGTAGAGAGTGGAGCCGACCGTCTGCAGAGTGGCGTTGGCCAGCAGCCCGGAGCCGATCAGCAGGCCGCCGCTGAGCAACTTGGCGGCGCCCAGCAAGGGAGTGGCCCCGGCCCGCCGGTCCGGTAGAAGATCTTCGATGCCGTCACAGATGGCGCCGACGCCGGCCGCCTCGGCGCTCCACCGGGCCCAGGGATAGGCATGATATAGAGTCGGGGCCAGACCTTGGGCCAGATTGGCGCTGGCTCCCAAAATGGCGCTGGTTCCGCCGGCCAGGCTGAGGGCGCCGTGCAGCTTTTCACCCCGGCGCAGGCTGCGCGCGCCCTGGTAAAGTTCGCTGGCTCCCAGAACCATTCCGGCGGCACCCACTCCGATGGTGGCCGCGCGATAACCGGCCGAAACGCCCTGGCCGGCCTCGAGCACGTGTTGAAAGACCTTGCCGTGGTCGTCCAATACCTGCAGAGCAGCTCGCCCGGAATTCTGGAATAACTCCGCCCAATCTTCCACCTGATGAGCTCGGTCAGCGGTAGACGGTGGCGGCGGGGTATTGGTCAAGTCCCGCCGCGGCAAGCCCCCCCGGTTTGGTGGCTGCAACTGCATAGTTTTCCCCATGTATTGCAGAGGTCTGAAAAAAGCCTGAAAATCAGGGCAGCACCTCGGCGCTCCGCATGATCGGGTAGAGGTTGAAGCGCTGATCGTAAGAGGGATGGTGTCGATAGAAGAAGTCCAGGCGAGCGGCGGGACTTTTCGCAAATTCCGGGTCAGAAGCGAGTTTCTGTAAGAATTCGGCGGCGATTTCCGGGCGCCGGGCCAGCATTTCCTTACCGACCGCCTCGGCCACATATTCCTCCATGTATTCTTTCTGCTCGAAGTGAGCGTTGAAGAAGCCCCAACTCAGCAAAGAATCCGGGGCCATCGGCTCGAGCAGGGCGAGTAACAGCCGGGAATTGGGTTGGGCGGTGGGCACCCATAGACTGCCGGGCGCCAGCGCCTGTTTTTCGCTGCGCCACTGGCCCTTGACCCGCAGCATCTGGCGCCCCTCGAAGGAACGCTGGCTGAAATCCGCGCTGTCGGCGCGGAATACCTCCAGCGGCCGCTCGCTCAGGCCGGCTTCCAGCACTCGATATTGGAGGTTGTGGAGCTTGAGTTTGGCGGCCACCAGAGGGGCCTGACCGGCGGGCACCAGGTAGCCGCCGCGCGGCGCTTCACTGACCTGGTCCGGCACAACCTCATCATAAAAGGGAATCTTCCAGATTTTCGGAGTGTTGGCATCGTAGCTGAGGGCGGCCGGATCGCCGGACACTTGCGAGGCGGTTTTTTTATAAGCGTAGCCGGGGAAGTAGATGTCACGGTGGTGTTCGGTGTTTTTGTGTGATAGGGCAATGGTTTGCCCGCCCAAAAGCCGAGCGGCTCGATCGGCCGCCGCTCCCGCCTGCACCCAGCTCACCCCGTCGCGGTTGGCCAGCTCCACCAGGGCCAGAATCGTTTTGCGTGTCAGTTCGACACGCCGGGCGTAATCTTTCCAGGAGTGGGTTTCCACCAGCATGGAGAGGCGGTTGTGCAAAGCCCAGTAGCCGGTGGAAAAGCGGGGAGTATAGGCGCCGTCGCTAAAACCGGAGGCCGGGTCCTGCGGGTTGCGCAGAGAGGGATAAAAATCCAACGCCATGCAGCCTTGCTCGCTCAGGCGGCGATTGACGTCTTTCTGCAGAGCTTTCCCCAGGGGCTGAAGATGGGGGTCTCCCACAAAAATGGGTTCGATCAGGTTGGCGATTTCCGGTTGGAACTCGGCCCCGTCGGTGACGTGCAGATCCACGTAGAGAATCGGATCCCAGTTATTGAGCAGAGCCAGCATGGCCTGCATTTCGGGGGCCTCGGCCTTGGTGTAGTCGCGGTTGAGGTTGAGGTTTTGGGAGGTGACGCGCCAGCCCATCTCTTCCGGACCGACCTGGTTGGGTCGGTGGTAGCGCCCGAAGCGTTCGTGCCCGTCGACGTTGAAAACGGGCACGAAGACCACCACCACCTGGCGCAGGCCGTCGCTTTCCAGCAGCTGGCGCAGAGCCAGGAAGCCCGCGTCTTTGCCGTCTATTTCGCCGGCGTGGATGCCGCCCTGGAAAAGCAGCACGGGGATGCCGGCCGCGTGGGCCTGCTCCGGGGTGAGCGCACCCGTCTGGGAAGCCACCAGCACCTGCATGGGCCGGCCTTCGGGAGTGGTGCCGAAGGTGGAAGTGGCGCAATACTGCGGCCAGCGCTCCACAAAGGCCTGACACATGCGCGGCACTTCCTCATAGCGGCCGGTGCGCTGAAACCCCGACTCCTCGGCCTGTGTCCTCAAGTTCTCGGGCGTGGCCGGAGCGGGCGCGGCCAACAAAGAAAGACCGGCCAGGCAAGCAAGAAGAATTTTCATTCCGCCGCCTTCGCCTCGAGCCGGTCTCTCCTTCTAAGTGGCCGGGGGTCACTAGGGTGCATAACGTCCGTTCGAGCCTCCTGCGTCGGCTGCGAACAGTCGTTTCACACTAGGGCAGGAAGTCGCGGATGAAGGTAAAGGTCCGATTGTCCGACTGAATATGGGTATGGTCGGCGGCTACCGTGGCCGTGCTGGTGGGAAGCAACTGGGAAGGATTGGCGCTGGCCACCGTCACGAAACCGTCATCGGTGGTTACGCCCAGCAGATTGTTGGCGGTGGCGAACTGCCCACGTTCGGTGCCAGCGATGGTCTGGTAGACCACCTGAGGGTGATTGTCGATGTTGCCGGCCGCGTTCAGGGTGCCGAGAAAGGCGGAATCGGTGCGCAGGTCGGTAATTCCGTTGGCGCTCACGCTGACTTCGCTGGGATTGCCGTCGGCGTTGGTGAAGCCGCCTTGATTGAGCAACCCGGTAATCACACTGCGGGTCAGGACATCGGCCCCTTGCACGGCGTTGGCCACCGGCGAGCCGAAGTGAGGAGTGGCCAGGGTGACCACTTTATTACCGGTGTCGGCAATCGGCAGGGTGTTTCCCTGGACCGAAGCGCGAATCACCAGTCCCCCCATCGAGTGCCCCAGCATCGACCAGGTGGGGTGGGTGGCTTCGGGATTGAGCAACTGCAAAGCCTGGGTAAAATAGGTGGAATTGCGAGTGATGGCGTCCTGAGTATCGTACTCGAAGCCGAAAACGACGGTGGCGTCTCCCTGTTGGAGCATATCCTGGGCCAGCGGGGTCAGGGTTCCCCCGCGAATATTGCCGCCCAGCCCGTGCACTACGATGGCGGGGTGGTCTCCCAGAGCGGGAATGGCTTCGTTTTGCACGCCCAGGCTGACGATTTTGACCCAATTCTGGCTGGGCGGGTCAAAGCGGTAGAGGTTATAGGTATTCCAGTTGATGTGCGCGGGGAGCTGGTTGGTGGGATCGGCGATGAAGGTGTCCGAGTCACTGCCGCAACCCAGGGTAAACGTCGCCAGCAGGCAGATCAGGCAAAGCCGGATGCGTTTGATGGTCTTCTCCTAACGGGCGTGGAACGCCAAGGGATGAACTATTCTGGTCTTTCCGTCCTGACTCGACACGGGCCTGCTATACCGGTTGAGGTAGTACGCCAGTCCGACCAGGGATCGAATCTGCGGGGGTCAAAAAAGCCGGCCATGTGGAAGACCTGGCTGTTGCTCACCGCTTCATTCCTGGTTGGCGGCTGTCAGAGCGTTCCTCAGACCAACGCGGTCGAAGTGAAGACGGCCGCCGTTCGGCGCGGCAGCATGGGGAATCTGGTCATTTGTTCCGGCAAAGTGCAGGTTCGGCGGCGGGCCGCTATCACCGCTCCCGAAGGCGGGCTGGTAACGCGCGTAGAGGCGGCGGAAGGCGATCGGGTGCGCTCGGGCCAGCCTTTGCTCTACCTGGCGGTCAAAAAGCGCGAGGCCCAGGTGGACCTGCAGGTGGCCCGGCTGGAGCAGGCGCGTGCCCGCCTGGCTCAGAGCCGCAGCCAGTTGCGCTCGTCCCATCTGCAGCACGGGCACAAGCTCAGCCAGTCCAAACAGGGCCTGATTCAGGCCGGCATCGCCGTGCGCGAGGCCAAGACCGAGGTGGACGCCGCTTATGCGGATTGGCAGCGTAAAGCCCAACTGCTCAAGGAGAAGTCCATCGCCGCCAACCAGGTCGAACAGGCCGAGTTGCAATGGAAGATCAAGCAGTACGAGTGGCGCCAGGCCATCAGCAAAGAGGCCAATTCCCGCATCGATAGCCAGAGCACGCGCGACGCCCAACAGGATCTGCACTCCCAGGCCCAACAGGTGGCCGAGGCTGAAGGAGCCGTGCGCGAGGCGGAAGTCAATCTGAGCGACGCCCGGCGCGAGGAAACCGAAACCGTCGTGCGCGCCCCCATCGCCGGCCTGGTCACCAGCCTGAAGGTTGTGCCCGGGCAATCGGTCAGCACCGAATCTTTAGGTCAGATTATCGACGTCTCGGACAAAGAAGTCATGGCCACCCTGGACCCGGCTCAAATCAGCCGCCTGGACGAAAAGAGCCCGGCCACCGTGCACAGTCCGCTGGTGGGGGAAAAGGGCGCGCCCATTCGCTTCGTGGACGTGGTGGCGGCGGTGGAGGGAGGTACGGGCAACACTGTGCACGCGCGCTTTCGTTTCATCGGCACTCCGCCCCCGCGTCTGGTGGATGGCCTGGATGTTCAGGTGCGCATCCAGATGCCCGAGCAGAAAGGCTGGCTGGTGCCTCGCGATGCCCTGGGCGAGGATCAGTCGCACCGCAATCGCCTGCGGCTCTACCGCAACCGGCAGGAAGTGCCCGTGCCGGTGGATGTGCTCAGCCTCAACGAAACGCACGCGCTGGTGGCGGGCGATTTGCAAGACGGCGATCAGGTGGTCTTGGCCGGCAGGTAAGCCCGAGCCACCCTGGCCGGCAAGCCGCAGGCCGGGCGCAGGGAAGCACCGGCACGCAGTGTCACCGGCCCGGCAGCGAGGGGTTGCAGGCTCCATTGACCAGCGATCAGCGGCAGAGCCACTTCGCTCTCCACCCAGGCCAGTCGCTCTCCCAGACAGATGCGCTCTCCGCCCCCGAAAGGGAAATAGCTGCAGCGGTCCGGGGGTGTCCGGAAACGTTCGGGGTGAAACTCCTCGGGCCGGGGCCAAAGATGCGGAAGGTAGTGAGTGACCATCGGGCTCATCAGCACCGTGGCAGGCGCTTCCAGGGGCCGGCCGGCCAGCTCCAGCGATTGGTCCAGTTGGCGCGCGATCATCCAGCCCGGAGGATAGAGACGCATGGCCTCGGCCACCACCTCCCGCCCCGGCTGGTGTTGGGGATGCAGGGCCAACAAGCGCATGCTCCAGGCCAGCGCGGCGGCGGTGGTCTCGTGCGCTCCCAGCAGCATGGTGATCACTTCGTCGTGCCGGAGTGAATCGCTGATCGGGGCATCCAGCAAAATCTCGACCAGCGGTCCCCGAGCGGACTGCAGGAGCTCCCGGCAGATCGGATCCAGGCGCCGGCGAATCTCGGCGGGGGAGGCGCGCAACTCCAGGCAGTCTTCCAGGGCTTGCAAGAGAATTGGTTCCTGTTTGAGTCGGCGGCCCAGCAGGCAACGGCAGGCCACCGCCAGGCTGAGCTTGCCGAATTCGCCCAAGCTGTTGAGATGCTGGCCGTCCTGCCAGGAATCGGCCAGGCGCTGCGCTTCTTCCTCGATGGCCGGCCGCCAGCCGGCCTGGCACAGGCGCCCAAAAAGAGGCCGCAGGCGAGCGCGTTGCAGGCGATTCAGCTCTCCCTCGCTGGTCATCACACCCTGACCCAACAGCTCGGTCGCACCCGGGCGTCCCTGCCGCTTGGGCAGTTTGAGTTCGTAGAGAACCTGATGGATCAGCTCGGGGCTGGATACCAGGTAAGCTTGTTTTCCCCCCACCCGGAAACCGGCCAGCCCACCCTGCTGAGCGGCTACCTTGCGCAAAGCATCGATGGGATTCAGGTTAAATTGCTGGGTCAGATCGGGATTCAGACGCAACCTTCGAACGATTGCCCACTGACGCAATAAAACTTGGGTTGGGGAGAATCGGCGGTCCAGCGCGAGCTGGAACGCATGAAGACGACCGACAGGCCGCGGCGGCGATTCCAACTGGTGTTCGGAGAGGTTTCGTGGAGCACCAGGCTGTGATGGCAGACGGCGCTGCCCGCCGCCAACGGGACCATCACCTCTTCAGGCCGGCCGGGCAAATCGCGCCAGCCTTCCGGCAGCCGATGATGGCCGAGTTTTTCGTCGTGGGCCAGCGGGCCGTTTTTGTGCGACCCGCGCAGATAGCGCAGGCAGCCGTTTTCCGGGGTGGCCTCATCCAGGGCGATCCACATAGTGACCAGTTCCATCGGTTGGATCGGCCAGTAGGGTGAATCCTGATGGTAAGGCTTGGCGGAGCCGTAGCGAGCCGGCTTGCACAGCATCTGATCATTGAGCAGCTTGACGTCGGGTCCCAACAGGCCCGTGATCGTCTCCACCACTCTGGGGTGCTGTAACAGTTCACGATAAACCGCGTCGCGCGTGCACAGGTTGCTGACCTTGCGCACTACCAGGGCGCGGTCGATATGCTGCAGTGGGCTCAGGGCCTGCTCCGGTTCGATGTGAATGAATTCTTGGGGAAAATCGATGGTGCCGGCCAAAATAGCGTCAAGCCTGGCGTTGAGCCGGCTCACTTCGTCGGGATTCAGCAGGCCCGGCACTTTCACAAAGCCATCATCCCAGAATTGTTGCGCTTGCGTTTCCACTTGCATGGCGGCCGTTTCGCCGACCAGGAGTTGCTCGCCTCTGTAGAAGGGGCCGCCTATGAAGCCTTTTCTGGTCTTTTCCAGTGTGGGCGAAAGCTCGCGCCATGCCGGCTGGCTCCAGGGCGCCGACAACTTTGATCTGGCCCTGGTCGATTATGCCGGTGCCTGTCCGGAATCACCCGATTACCGGTTATGGCGGCGGCCCGGCACCAAATGGCCCAATTTCGACTTTTTGCTGGAGGTCTGGCCCGAGGCCGCCGGCTATGCGGCTATCGCCGTGTTGGACGACGATTTGGAGATCAACGGGGCGGCCCTGGGGCGAATGTTTGAGGTCTTTCAAGAACAGGCCCTCTGGTTGGCCCAGCCCTCGTTGCGCGGCGACAGTGCCTACTCCTGGGCGTTTACTTTGCAGCGGCCCTATTTGCTGTTGCGCTACAACGCTTTTGTGGAGAACAATTTTACCGTGTTGCGTGGCCGGGACTGCGCCGCGTTGCGCCCCGCCTTTGCCCGGGCGCGGAGCGGCTACGGCCTGGACTGGGCGCTTCCCCAATTGCTGCAGGCGCCACCCCAACGAGTGGCCGTGATCGACGAAGTGTGCGGCTATCACCCCCTGCGCCCATGCACCCTGGGCGACCGCGGCCAGCACGCGGATGAGGGTGACGAACTTTGCCGCCGACTGGGGGTAACTCCCTTGCGTCCGTTGGAAACAGGCTTTTTGCTCAATCAGAGTGGCCGCCGCTGGGCCGAGCAGGGCGCTGGCGAACGAGAGATCTATACCGCCGCCACGCGCTTTGCCTACAGCCAGATGAGCCACACCTTCGTGCCCCACCGCCATGGCCAGGCCAGTGGGTAATTCGCCAGAACAAGCCACCAGGCAACCGGCCCTGCTTTTCACCTTTTACCGCAATCCCGACACCTGCGCACAACGTATCCTGTGTCTGCGCCATTTGAACCCGGGCTTACCGATTCACGGGCTGTTTACCGGCTCAGCCGGAGAGGAGGAAGATTTTTCGCCCGTGCGCGAATTGCTCGACAGTTTCTACGAGCATCCTGTCCGCGCTCCCGAGTGGCTCTGGAGCAACTATGATCTGGTCATTTCCCGCTGGTTTCAGGAGCAGGGCCGGCACTTCGCCTTTGATTACCTCTGGGTCCATTCCTGGGATTTATTGCTGCTCGACCCGTTGGATCGCTTCGTTCCTCAACTGGAGCCGGATGAAGTGCTACTGCCCGGGCTTCGACCTCTTCAGCAAATGGACGAGCGCGTGCTCGACCCCCTTAAACCTTCCGGCGAAGTGGTCTGGACCTGGTTGCGCGAACCCGAGTTTCTCCAGTTCGTAGACTACTGGCGGGAGCATTACGGCGGTCCGCTCTGGTGTGAGGTGTCGCCTTTCGGCGTGCTGGGCAGAGAAGTCTGCCGCCGCTATGCTGAGGCTTGTTGGACGGTGCCCGGCCACAACGAATATCGCTTTCCCAGTCTGGCCGCGGCCCTGGGGGCGCGCCTGCGCCAGGGCGGGTTTTCCCCACAATTCTGGCGGAACTATGAACCAAACCGTAAACCCTGGACTCTTAAGGACGTGCTGCGCCTGGCCGCAGAGCCGCCCGGCCAGCGCCTGTGCCATCCCTTTTACTACCCGATTTCGCCGGCCCAGTTGCAGCAGAGGAATTCGCTTCCGGCCACGTGAAGCGCATGCCACCATGTCCACTCGCCGGCAATTGTTCGCCCAAGCTCGAGAACGCCTGGCCGCCGGTCAACTGACCACGGCCGATCTGGATCGACTGGAGGCGCTTCCTCCGGGCGGCCAACAACATTTGCTCTACCTCTATGCCCTGCAGCCCAGCGTTCGTTCCCCGGTGGTCTCCGGTAGTCAGCACCGCCCCGACGGCTCAGGGCTCTGCCAGATCGACCCGTTGGCTCCCGAGGTCCCCTACGAAACCGTGCTGGCGGCCATGCGGGACGGCTGGCGGGTCATCTCCTTTCCCCTCCATCGCGAGGGTCCGGCCGGCGGCGATATCGAGCTGCTGGGCTATCTGTTCGTGCTGGAACAAATGCTGTGATTCTACTGGAAGACGATCTGGTTCTCCATTTTATCAACCATGGCTACCTGACTTTTCGGCCTTTCTTCCCGGCCTCTCTGTTGGAACAGATCTGCCGGTCGCTGGCCGCGCTGGAGGTCAATCCAGGCAACCATCTGCTCCAGGAAGTCCCGGAACTCGCGGAGATTCTGGAACAGCCCGACGTCAAACGTTTTCTGGTCAGCCTCATGGGACCGCAGGTAACCCCCCACCCTCACCGGCATTTTTACAACAGCGCCCCGGGCTCACCCTCGCAGGGATGGCACGTGGACGCGGCCTCGCCCGATCACATGCTCAAAAGCATCATCTTGTTTTTTCTGCCTCACCAGGTCAGCCTGGATATGGGGCCGACCGTGTTCTTGCCGGGCAGCCATTTTCGCCGGGCGCCCATGGATCAGCTCAGCAATTACGCCAACATCCGCGGCCAGGTCTACTTTACCGGAGCAGCCGGCACGCTGGCCTTGCTTCACCCCGATCTGTGGCACGCGCGCAGCCTCAATCGTTCCCCCCACCATCGCCACATGGTCAAGTTCATGCTCACCCGCCCGGATATCCCGGTGGGACCGAGCTGGAACCACCAGCCGGTGAGCAGCCGGCGCTTGTTCCTGACCCAATGCCGAGAGTTCGTGGGTCCGGTCAAGAGCTTTTGTTCCGACTACCTGGCCGAATGGGAATGGCGCCGGCGACTCTGGAACTGGCTGCGCGGAGCCCCTCAGCAGGCGCCCAACTTGATGGACTTCCTGGTCTGACATGAGCGATCCGTGCCTGGTCGGCTGGCTTTTTTCCGAAGATCGAGCCAGCGTGCTTTATTACCCGCCCGAGCGACTGGACTGGCCGGCCCAGGGAGCGGTGCGCGGGGGAGCGGCCAGTTGCCCGGCCATCGGCGACCTGTCCCGCTTTTATTACATGGTCCGCTCGCCTTTCACACTCAGCTTGCGCTGCACCCACCTGGTGCCGGGCCGGGAATTTCGCTACAACGTGGTGCCCCTGGAGGGCGAAAAAATTATCGGACTCAACGGGCTGGCCCGGGCCCTCACCGTATTGCCGCCCGAGCTTTGGGAAAATCCTGATTGGCCCACCCTGCAGCTCCACCTCCCCTACGTGTTCATAAGTGACGAATCGGTCTTTCTGGAGCAAATCCCGGCTTTCGCCTGCCCGCTCACGGCGCAACGCCCACTGATTCTGTATGCGGGGCGCTTCCCCATCGACATCTGGCCGCGCCACCTGAACTTCTCTTTTCAATGGCTGGACCCCACCCGGGACATCCTGGTGCGCCGAGGTGATCCGCTCTTTTATCTACGGTTTTTGCCCGAGGCGCGAGATCGGCCCGTACGTCTGGTGGAAACAGAACGGACGAGAGAACTCGAAAGTTTTATCGCGGCCGTGCGCGACGTGACGGAATCGGCCAGCCAGACCTACGCTCTCTTTCCGCGCGCCGCCGAGATGCGGCCGCCGCGGTTGGTGGTGCCGAAGGCCAGCTATCGACCTGGACCGGAAGCGCGCCTGCGCGCCGCCGAGCACAGAAAGGACGCTTCCAGCCATGCAGATTCCGCGGATTGATGCCCCCTCCCGGGACGAATTTTCCCGTCAATATTTGCTCCCCGGCCGGCCGGTGGTGATGACCGGTCTGGTGCAGCAATGGCCCTCCTGGGGGGAGTGGAACCTGGACTGGTTTGAATCTCGCTATGGTCATCTGGCCTTGTCCGGCAACAACTCTCTGCAGGGCACCCGCAGCGTCCAGGTCGGCCAGTATTTGCAGAGTCTGCGCGAGCGAAGCGGAGATGGGCTTTATCTCGACGCCATGCCGCTGGCCTGGCTGCCGGGCATGCGCGAATCAATGGTGCTGCCACCCTACATGCCAACCGACCGTAAGACGGAAGTGCTGGTCTGGGTCGGGCCGGAGGGCACCTGCCTGAACTTTCACAAGGACAATCACTCGCCCCTGGACGGTAACCAGAACTTGCTCTGCCAGCTGCTGGGGCGCAAGCGAGTGGTGCTGGTGGGGCCCGAACACGATGAGAAGATGTATCCGGAAGCACAACTTCCCAACGACTATCTGCGCAGCCGGGTGCGCCTGGATCAGCCTGATCCTGACGCCTTTCCCCTCTTCGAACAGGTCCAATTGTGGGAGACGGAGGTGGGACCGGGTGACACCCTGTTTATTCCGGCCCACTGGTGGCACTATGTGCGATCGCTGGAGATCAGCATGACGGTCACCTTCTGGTGGCGCTCCTCGCTTCTGATCGAACTGCTGGGACAGTTTCGCGAAGCGGCTCGCGATGGTTCGCTGGAGGCCTTTTTGAACCAGCACCAGGGGTCGGTCGGTCTGGCTGAGGTGCGCGAAGTAGGAGGACCAGGCGGGCTTGACCAGCTCTGGCAACCGATGAGTGCGCGCGTGCGCCAATTGTGCGGCCGCCTGCTCAGCCCCGAGGTGCGGGCCCTTGTCTCGGCCTGACCTGAGCGTGGCTGTGCCGGCGCGGGAAGCCCCGGGCCTGACCCGCCAGTGCCTGGGGGCTCTCCATTTCACGTTGCGCAGCTTTCCCGGCCAGGTCGAAGTTTGGCTCATCGACGACGCCAGCAGCGACCCCACCATTGGCGAGTTGTTTGCCGACTTCCAAAAGCGCGCGCCCTGGCCGGTGCACATCCAGCGGCTGCCCGAGCGCGGCCACTACACCGGGGTTTTTAACCAGGCTTTGAGTCGCTGCCAGGGCGAGCGGATTTTCTTTCTATCCAACGACATGCAGGTCACCCCCTCGTTCCTCAACGCCCAGCTGGGGGTGTTGGGACTGGCCGAAGACATCGCCATCGTGCGCGGCACCTCGCAATATACCGATAGCTTTCCCGAGCACCGCGTGACGCCGCCCTTTGCCGCCCGCGGCTACGAAGACATCCTGGCCTTCTCGCGCTACGTTTTTGAATACCACGGGATGGCTTATACGGTGGACCGGCTCTTCTCGGGGGATGCAGTGCTGCTGCGGCGGGCGGCAGTAGAGGCTCTGGGCGGCTTCGACCCCCAGTTTTTCGGCTACTATAGCGATTTTGACTATGGCTTGCGGGCCCAAAAGGCCGGCTATCGGCTGGTTTGCGCCAAGGGAGCCTGGCTGCACCATGAAGGGGCCGGCCATGTCAAAGATGAGTCGGCCCGCGAGCAGATGAGCTGGCAGGCCGTAACGGTCAGACGCAATCAACTGATCCAGGCCGACTATCTCAAGTTTCGGGCCAAATGGGCGCCGGAGCAACCTGAGAGCCATCTGGAAGCGCGCTGGAACTATGAAGAAATGCGCTCCCGGCCGGTCGAGATCCGGCTGCGGCTGACGTAAGCCGGATCGATATCCATGCAGCCACCCGGAAACTCGAGATTGCGCGGCATGGCGGGCAGGTCGCCGCGCACCGCCAGGGCCAGGAACTTGCCGTTCAGCTCCAGGATCAACTTGCGGGCCACCAGCTCATCCAGCTCGGCCGGATTGCCCAGCGAGGCGCGCGTCTGCGGTTGGTCACAGGCCAGATAAAGCTGGCGCCGGGCGCCCTCCAGGGAAAAAAAGCGCTGCTGAGCGCAGGGCCGGGTATCGATCATGCGCAGCCGCTCCCCGTCGTCGGCCATGCTCAAAATGAGCGGATTGCCCTGCCAGTAAATGCGGATCCAATGGTCTACCCAATTTTCCAAAGCGCGCCGGCCGGGACGATCCGCCTCGTCAAAACGCGGCCCGGTGCGAGGCCGCCGCAGATCTTGTTGATCCTCAAAAAAGTAAGCCAGCTCGCGTAAACCCTCGGGTGGCAACGGATAGATGTATTGATAATAGCGGTTGGCCTCCAGTTGTAGCCCGAAATCCTGGGCCCGCGTGTGATAGGGACTGAAGCGCTCGTAGCGGATCTGGGTGACCCGCCAGGTCCAGAGCGGGTTGGGGCTTTGCTCCTGGGGGGGCTGCAGGTGGGAAATCAGCGGCAGCCAGGCGGCCATCTCGGCATACCATTCGTCTTTCTCGCCCGGAAAACCGGCCAGAAAGTTCCAGCTGACGCGCACGCCAAACTCACGCGTCCACTTGAGCAACTGCACGTTGGTCAGGGCGGTGGAGCCTTTGTCGATGTGGCGTAGCACCTCGTCGTGCATGCTCTCGATGCCCGGCTGAATCCAGCGCACGCCGGCGCGGGCCAGTTGGGCCACCTGCTCGCGCTTCAGGTTGGCCTTGGTCTCGTAAAAAATGCTGTAATCGCGCCCTTCCAGCTGAGGCAAGAGCGAGCGAAAGTAGCTCATGTCCAAAATGTTGTCGACCACTTCGAAGCGCCGGCCCTGATAGCTGCGCTCCAGATCGGTGAAGTCACCCAGAGCCCGCTCGGCGGACTTGGAGCGAAAGCCCATGCCGGTCCCGTTCAAGCCGCAGAAAGTGCAGTGGTGACTGGCTCCCCACCAGCAACCGCGCGAGCTTTCCAACAGCAGGCCCGGTTCGATGCGCCGGCCCACCTCCAACGCGTCCAACTGGCGGAAGTAATCGTGGTAATCCGGCACCGGCACAGCATTCATATCCTCTACCTTGGAGCGCCCGGGGGATTGGCCGCGCCGTGGGGGGGTGAGCACGCTGGCCGGCGCCTGCACCGGACCATCTTCCAGCAGGGAGCGGAAGAAGGGAGCAATCAGCTGGTCCGCCTCACCACTGACCAGGTAATCCACCCAGTCAAAAGCCTGGTGGGTCATCTGGCCCATGCGGCCCTCGCAGTTAGCCCCGCCCAACACGGTGATCAAATCGGGCCGGCGCTGCTTGAGCCGGCGCAACAAGGCCAGCGAGGCGCAGTGCTGCTGAAAGGTCGAGCCGGCGCCCACGATGCGCGGGTTGCCGGCCAGAATCCGGTCCGCCAGTTCCTCCACGAAGGCCGGCGCCTGAGCGCGTAATTCCTCGAACAGAGGCCGTAATTGGGCGCGCGGAGCCACCAGCGCCTCCATGACGTCCAGGTCGGCGGCCGCGAAGTAGGCGTCATGATCGGGTTCAAATTCGGGGAAAGCGGCCCTGGCGAAGGTCCATTCGCCCAGAAAGACATCGGTGGGCGTAAATTCGATCAACTTATATCGCTTCAATCCGATTTTTTCGGCAAAAAGCAGATTTCCGTAGAGGACCTCGCTGGCCAGGCCCTCGCGCTCCAGGCAGGCTTTGAGCGTGCCCAGGCCGATGGAAGGGCGCTCCACGGCGGCGTAGGGCATATGCACCAGCACGATGCTCAAGCGAAAAGACCGGCCTGATAGAGCCGCTGCAGCGCCAACACGGTCTCAGCAGCGGGGGCGGCCAATTGCAAAGCCAGTTCACCCACCGATTTTTCGCCGATCAAGGCGGCCAGCTCAGGGGCCTGCGGATGCCAGCTCCGATCGAAGCGCACGCCGCGTTGCGAATCGTGAACACGAAAAGCGTCCGCTTCCAGGGTGGCCGTCAAATCTTCGCGCCAGCGGGGTACCGCGCCACTCGGCAGGCGGGCCGGCAGCGCGCACCAGCCGGCCAGCACTTCGCGCAGTTGGGCGGCGCTTTCAAAGTGGGCCTCGGCTTCCACTTTGTAGCCATCAGGATACTGGGGACCGGAGGGGTAAGGGGTCACCCAACGCACCCGTCCTTCACACATATTGAACAGAAATCCAGAAACGCAGGCGATGGTGGTGGCGTGCGCCCGGCTCGGATCAATTCTGGAGAGCGCCTTGCCGGCCGCCGAAAGGGCACCCAGCGACTCCTTGTTCTGCAAGATGAGCTCCACCCGCAGCAATTCTTCCGGGCTGAATTTCTCGTGCACTTGCCGCAGTTGGCGTTTGCTCGACAGGCTGAAGCGGTTGAGCAGGCAACCGTGTGCTTGAGAGAGGCGCAGCAGTTTCCGGGTGCGTTCCGGATCGCGCCCGGCCAGAGCCGTGGTGGTTTGAGGAAACTGGCCGAAAACCGCGTGGAAATCCAGACAGAACTGCTCGTAGTCGGGATTGTCCAGCGGATCGGTGGCCCAGTAGAGAAAGGAATGAGCAGCCGCCGGCCCACAAAACTCGAACACCACTTCCAGCGTCTCTTTCCACAATCGGCGATTTTCCGGGCTGGCCGGCCACAAATCGGCCAGCTTGGGAGCGGAAACGCCGCAGAACCAGCAGCCGACCGAGCAGCCCCGGGCCAGTTCAAAAGCCGCGGGAGGGTGAAAGATGGCCTCGGCATTGCCGGCCGCCAACTGCCAGGCGCAGCGTTGGATCTGGCGGCCGCGCCAGGCGTCCAAACCGGGCGAGGTCAGGCGCATCTGCGAGCGCAACTGTTCCCGCCAGGCAAGCTTTTCCTGCTGAAAAGCCAGGTAGCGCGATACCGCCGGGGCGAGCGGTCCGGGCGCCTGGGAATCGACCAGCGGCCACAGTTGCTCGTGGGGCAGCGCCAGCCCGGCCGAATCCAGGGCCGCCTCGGGGTGGCTGTGCCATCCCGCTCGAAAGGTATCGTCACCCCGGTAGATCTCGCAAAAGCGCTTGACCAGGGCCAGTTCCCGCAGGTAGTCCCCGCTTACGGAAGTGCTTAGGGTACGAAATATAGGATGAATTTCAAAATCCTGAATCAACACTGGATAAGCACAATTCTCTCCAGGACGGCAGTGAAACCTGCTACCGGCGTCTGCAGGATAGACTATTATGCCCCTTGAAACGCCTGCGCAGACAAGTTAGGAGGAATGTGATTTATGAGTGGAGACCGCGACCGAGTTATTCTCGCCGAAATTATCGCCCGTTGCTGGCAGGATTCGACTTTTGCCGATGAGTTGGTAGGCGACCCCGTCACCAAGCTGCGGGAAGCCGGTATGGGTATTCCTGAAGGCAAGGTGGTCAAGGTTTTCCGTAGTACCGACAAGGTCACTTACCTGGGTCTATCGCATGGAATGAAGCCGGAAGAGTATATGCAATTTGCCAGCGCTTACCTGGCACCGCTGCTGCCCATCCCGGAGGGCACTGAGTTGCGTCTGGTGCAGAGCACCCCGACCTACATGCCCATCGTCATTCCGGCTCCCCCCAAACAGTTTGTTTCAGGCCAGTTGAGCGATGCGGAGCTGTCCGGAGTGGCTGGAGGCTCGGGTTACCTGGCCACCGCCGTCAATGTGGCCACCAGCGCCAACGTGGCCGCCGAAGCCAACGCCGCCGCCGTGGCCAACGTGGCCGCCGCCACCAACGCGGCTGTGGCTGCCGAAGCGGTGGCCGTCATCGCCGTGGTTCTGATCTGAATTTACCCATCTATCGCGAGCGATCTTCGGCCACTCCCGAGTATCTGGCCGAGATCGCTCACATCAAGCGGCTGCTGGAGCGCTGGGAAGGAGATGAGGAGTTTCGTCAACTCCTCTCCCAGGATCCGGCGGGAACCGCCCGGCGTTACGGCCTGCAAGCCGACGCCGAGGCGGTTCGTCCGCTTTGGGATGTGCAACATGCCTATCGGCCCGAGGTGGCTCAGGCGGTGCAGCGTTATCGCCACTTCATTCAAGAGAAGATCGATCATCGCGAAGAGCTGAGGCGAACTTCCCGGCCCCGCTCCGATCGCTTCCACGCCTGGCGGCAGCGTCAGATGGTGCGCACCACCAGCCAGCTCGGCTTCGCCAAAGCCCATGGAATCGTGCATCCTCTGGCCGCTTTCGAACTCTCCAAAGGCTGCTCCGTGGGTTGCTGGTTTTGCGGTGTCTCCGCCCCCCGGCTGGGCGACCTTTTTGCCTACAACGACCACAACCGTGGATTATGGCGGGATATCTGCGCCATTTGGCGCGAGGAAGTCGGGGAGAGCGCCGGGCAGGCCTTTCTCTACTGGGCCACCGATCCCATGGACAATCCCGACTATGAAAAG
This sequence comes from Vulcanimicrobiota bacterium, assembly GCA_019637395.1. Classification (GTDB taxonomy): domain Bacteria; phylum Vulcanimicrobiota; class Xenobia; order Xenobiales; family JADMJV01; genus JADMJV01. Next base: position 267,550 of record JAHBVR010000003.1, on the reverse strand, counting down.
TTCTGCTGCGACTTTCATGAACTGAGCGGAGCCTTTCCCCAAACCACCACCGCCCTGCCTCTGCGCGACGTGGGCCGCACCAGGCGCCTGCTGCAACTCTCCGAAGAGCGCGGCTGCCTGCTGAATCGCTTTTCCTTATTGACCCTGAAAATTCTCCAACGCGTGCACGAAGAGTTCAGTGCCGAAGAAATGGCCTTCGTGGAATTGGTTCTCCAGATTCGTAAGGAAACCGAATCCAAGGCGGTGGCCGGGCGGGCTCTGGAGCGAGCCCTGAAGAGCGGGCAAGCCGTGGAAACGTCCACTATCGCTTGCGTCAGCGGCTTTCTGGTCAACATGGTGGAAGGTTCCATCAAGCTGATCAGCCCCTGTCCGGCCAGCGCCGAGCATCCGCTCGGTTATCGAATCTACGCCCAGGGCAGCTTCACCACGGCCGAAGAGTTCCGTTCTCAACTGCTCAAAATGCTGGCTTCGCTGGCCATCTCGGTGGGCCCTGATGATCCGGTGGCGCTGCGCCCCGGCCTCGATTGGGCCGTCAGCGAGAAGGGTCTGACCCTTTCCAGTCCCTACCTGCTGCACCACTTTCCTGGACTGCCGGAGCCGGCCTTGCAACGCCTGGGTTCGCTGCTGGCTGGCGGCGGTCAGACCGCCTCCAGCCTGGCCTTGCAGTTGGATGCTGATCTGCCCACCACTTTCTGGTTGCTCAATCAGATGCTGAAGGTCGGAGCTCTGGAAGAAGGGTGATCCTGGTGCAGATGCCCTTCGCGGCGGTCGAGCGGCCTTCCATCGGCCTGGGCCTGCTCTCGTCCACTCTGACTCAGGCGGGCGTGGCCAGCCGGGTGCGCTACCCCAACCTGCAGTTCGCGGAGCAGGTCGGTCTGCCGCGTTACCGCCTGGTCGAGGTGACCCGCAACGATGATTTGCTGGGGGAATGGGTTTTCGCGAAAGCAGCCTTTCGCGAACAGACGCCGGCCGACGAGGCTTTTCTGGAGTGCGTGGATTTGACGGCGGCGGCGCGCCTGGGGAGCCGTGCCGAAGTATTGCGGGCCTTCGCTCAGATGCGCCGGCAGGCGGTCGACTTTGTCGAAGCCACGGCGCGTTCGCTGGTGTCGGAAAAGCCGGCTATCGTGGGCGCCAGCTCCATGTTTCAACAGCACTGCGCCTCGCTGGCCCTGTTGCGGCGTGTGAAAGAGCTCGATCCCGGAATTCTCACCATGCTCGGTGGGGCCAACTGCGACGGCGTCATGGGCCAGGCCAGCTACGCGGCCTTCCCCTGGCTGGACTGCGTGGTGTGCGGTGAGGCGGACGAAGAGATCGTGGCTATCGTGCAACAATTACTGCAAGAGCGGACTCGTCGCTGCGTGGTCTGCTCCCGGCCGGTAACTGACCTGGATGCTCTGCCCACCCCCGATTTTACCGCTTATTTTGCCGCCCTGCACAAGGCCCGCTTCCAAGCCGACGTGCGGCCCGGACTCTTGGTGGAAACTTCGCGCGGCTGCTGGTGGGGGCAGAAACACCATTGCACTTTCTGCGGCCTTAACGCCGGCGGCATGGCCTTCCGGGCCAAGTCAGCCGAGCGTATTCTCACGGAACTGGCGGACCTTTCCGAAACCTATCATCTAAAACAGTTCGAACTGACCGACAACATCCTGGCCATGGAGCGCTTTCGCGATTTGTTACCGCGTTTGCAAGACCGTTCCTATACGATGTTCGCCGAAGTCAAAGCCAACCTGCGCCGGGAGCACATGCAGGCCCTGGCCGAGGCCGGAGTGCGCTGGATCCAGCCGGGTCTGGAAAATCTCCACGACGAGGTGCTGCGGCTGATGGACAAGGGCACCAACGCGGCGGTCAACCTGCAACTGCTGAAATGGGCCCGCGAATTCGGAATTTTTGTGTCCTGGAATTTCCTGGTGGGATTCCCGGGCGAGCAGGATGCCTGGTATCAAGAGATGTCGAGCTGGCTTCCCAGTCTGGTCCATCTGCAACCGCCCCAAGGAGTGTTCCGGGCTCGCTTCGATCGCTACAGCCCCTATCAAAGGGACCCCGGACGCTACGGACTGAAAATGCAGTTCCACCCAGCTTACCGAGCCATCTACCCGGTGCCTGAAGGGGTGCTGGCCGATCTGGCCTACTTTCACCTGGAGGCTCGTCAGCAATGGTCGCCCGCTCTCTGGGACAGTTCCGCCATGGGTCCCGGCCTGGCCGCGCTCGATCATCACGCCCGCGCCTGGGGCCAGGCCTTCTGGGCGGATCTGCCGGCCATCCTGAGCATGCAAGATGATGGTCAGAGCCTGTCGATTCTGGACACTCGGCCCTGCGCCCAGGCCCGCCGCCATAACCTGACCGGAGCACACCGGGAACTCTATTTGGCCTGCGATAGCGCCCGCGGCTTAAAAGCATTGGGCAACGGCTTCCAGGCCATTTTGGAGGAACTTTGCGGTCAGAAGCTGATGCTCAAACTGGGCGATGGACGCTACTTGAGTCTGGCGGTGGCGGGAGAACTGCCGCGCCTGCTGCGCCCTCGCGAATTTCCCGGCGGAGCCTGCCAGGTTCAGGCCGGGCTGGCCTGACACCAGAACATATACATGCTGCGAAAGGCATCGGGAAATCGGGCCTCATAGTCGTCCCAGCCGGCCAGGTCGGTGGGCGGCTGGGCCAGCCAGGGCGCCGGATCAAAGCGATCGAAACGAAGTTCCGTGGCCTCCAGCCAGCGCTGAATGGTGGGCAGGTCCAGTTCGATCTGGCGTTCGTGCAGCAGTAGATCGCGCAGACCACTGAGGCTGTAAAACTCGCGAATGCCCGCCAGCCAGCCGAGCTCCTCAGGAGTCAGATCGCGCCGTAAGTTTTGCCGTATGGTGCGCAAGTCGAGCGGGCCGTAAGCACGGGCCAACTGGCGAGCTCGCTGCATGGGAGCCCGCCCCCGACGGCTGTAGAGCCCCAGACGCAACCAGCCGTGCGGGGCCAGTCGAGCGCGCAGGGCGCGCAAACCCGCCAGCGGATCTTCAAGATGATGCAACACCCCCATGCACTCGATGCTGGCGAAGCTATCCGGCAGTTCCGTCTCCTCCAGGCGCAACAAATCCGCTGCCAGAAAGCGCACGTTGCCGATTCCCAGCCGTTCCTGGGCCTGCATTGCGTAAGCCAGCGAGGGAAGGCTGAAGTCCAGCGCCCAGACGGTGGCCCGGGGGTGGCAGCGGGCCACCTGAAAGGCGTGCTGGCCCGTGCCGCAACCGGCCACCAACACGTCCCGCTCATCCTGGGAGGGGCGGCCGGGCACTCCCAAGCTGCGCCAGCATGGGTAAGGGTTCTGCTCATATTGACCCATCACCGCATCCGCCCCGGCCAGTGGCCGTAAGCTCGCCAGCAACTCGCGCCGGCGGGCCGGTTCGTGCCAGTGGCGCTGAGCCGTCAAAGGCCCGGCTGGTAGTCCGGGCGGCAGGGGCCGGTAGAGGGCGTAAGCGGGGTGGTCGACCGGGGGCGCCTCGCCGGGCTGCTCGGCGAAAGCGAACCCATAAGTAAAGTTGTGCGCGGCCAGCGCATCGGCCAGGGGGTGAACGATAGGGTTCTCCCGATAGTTACGGCGCCATTCGGTGAGCCGATCCTCGAGCGCCAGGCTGGTGACCTGACCTTCCGTCAGCACCACCAGCAACAGATCCTCCGCTTCGGGCCAGTTGGCCAGGGCGGCTTCGGCCAGCTGCCAGACCCCCGGCTGCTGGAGTCGAGCGCGCAGCACCGCCAGGATGCGCTCATCGGCCGGCACCTGACCGGCCTCATGCAGCGCCTCAAGTAGCAAATCGCCGGCAGCTTCCGGCTCTTCGGGCAGCAAAGCCAGGCATAGCTGCGCGGCCGCCAGGGGCCGGCCGTCGGCCAGCACCAGCCGCGCTTCCCACAAGCGGACTTGCGAAGAAGTCGGGTTCTGGCGGGCCAGCGCCAACGCCTGCGCGACCGGTAGGCGAGGCAGGGCCCAAAGGCGGGCCTCGGTCCAGTCCGGCCGCAATGCCAGGGCTTTCAAACAGGCAGGCAATCCATCGGGCTGGCAGCGGGCCAAATTGAACCAGAGATCCGGGTTGTCCGGCTGAGCCTGCACCAGGTCTTGCAGGATGGCTTCGGCCTCGGCCGCCTGCCGGCAGGCCAGCAAACACAGAGCCAGCGTATTGCGCGTGCTCGTTTGAGGGTCCAGGGCGACGGCTCGCCGGGCCATTTCCAAAGCCAGCTGCGGCTCGCCTTCAGCCAGCCGCAAGGCGGCTTGAAGATGGGCCGCCTGTTCGGGTGGAGATTGCTGGATCAACTCGCGCAACTCGGCCAGACGGCCGCTGCCAAGCAGTTCTCGAGCGTACTGCATGGACTACGATCTGCCTGTTTTTCGGGGGAAATCCTCCGTGGCTTGAAGAACCGCAGGAAATGCTGGCTCTCGACCTACCCTCCCTGCTGGATCCGGACAGCGGCGCTACTCCCGAGCACCGCAGCGAAGTGGCTCACATCAAGCGCTTTCTCGAGTGGTGGATGGCCGACCCGGCCTTTCGCGCCGCTCTGCCCGGCGATCCGGTGGGTGTGACCCGGGCGGCCGGCCTGCTGGCCGATCCGCTGGCCATCCGGCCGCTCTGGGAATTTGACCGCCAGCATCCGGTCCACCAGCAGGAACCCCATCCTTCGGTCTTGCGCTATCGAGCCTTTATGCGCGAGAAGCTGGCCCACCGCGAGCAAATGCAGCGGGTGGGCTCCCATCACCGCGGCTACCAAGCCTGGCGCCAACGCCAGATCCGGCGCTGCTATGGGCAGCTGGGACCGGCCAAGGGAGATGCGCTGGTGCACGCGGGCGCGGCCATCGAGCTCTGTCAGGGGTGCTCGGTAGGTTGCTGGTTTTGCGGCATCTCGGCCCTGAAGTTCGCCGGAATCTGGCCCTACAGCTCCGAGAATGCCGCTCTCTGGAAGCAGGTCGTGGAGATTTTGGGACAGCAAATGGGCGAACCGGCCGGCCGTGGCTTTTGCTACTGGGCCACCGACCCGCTGGACAACCCCGACTACGAGCGATTCTGCGCGGATTTCGCCGAGCGGCTCGGGCATTTCCCCCAGACCACCACCGCCCAGCCGATGAAAGATCCCGCGCGCTTCCGCAAGATTCATGCCATGGCCCGGCAGCATTCCCACTCCATCGATCGCTTTTCGGTACTCAGTCTGGGCATGCTCAGGAAGGTGCTGGCCGAATACAGCGCCGAGGAACTGCTGTGCGTGGAAATGGTCATGCAGATGGAGGGAGCCTGGGCCAGCAAGGCCTATGCCGGGCGGGCCCGCACTCTTCCCGAGCGCTGGGCCAAATCGGCCGGACAGGCCGCCCCGGATCCTCAGGATACTTCCACCATCGCCTGTGTTTCTGGCATCCTGCTGCGCATGCCCGAGCGCTCTTTTGAATGGATCACGCCCTGCCCCGCCGATGAGCAGTGGCCCAACGGCTACAAGGTGCTGGCCCGCCACCAGTTCGCCGAGGGTCCGGAGTTCGCCGCCCAGTTGCAGGCGACGCTGGCTCGTCTGCCGGAACGTCTGCCGCTCGATCAAAAGCTCCAGATTCGTAAGGATCTGCGCGTGCTCTCATCGGAAAAGGGATTTGCCCTGGAAGGGACCTTCTGGCGTCACGAGTTCGCTGCTCCCCCCGGCCTGGGACCACTTTTGGAAGCGGGTCAAAGCGACCCCATGGAACTGGCTCTGGCCCTGGAGGAGCGGTTACCCATGCCCGAGACGCTGGCCTTGCTCCACAACCTCTTTGAACAAGGCTTACTCGAGGAAACCTTTTGATCGTTCTGGTGCAGATGCCCTATGCGGCCATCGAGCATCCTTCCCTGGCGCTCGGTCTGCTGCACACGGAAATGCAGCGGCGCGGATTGCCCTGCCGCAGCCTGTATCCGAATCTGGACTGGCGCCGGCGGCTGGGTAGCGACGCCTATCACGCCATCTGCGCCACCCTGGCCGAAGATCTGGTGGGCGAATGGACCTTTTCCGAGGCGGCCTTCGGAGCCATTCCCGAGCGTGAAGAGTCTTTTTTGCGGCGCGTTTGCAGCCGCGCCAGCCTGGCCCGGCGCAGTCATTCCCGGGAACTTTTGCGCCAGGCGCGCGCTCAGGCCGGTGCCTTCCTGGACGAAGTGGTGGAGCGCATTCTGGCGCTACAACCGCGGCTGGTGGGGTGTAGCAGCACTTTTCAGCAGCACTGCGCCTCGCTGGCTTTGCTGCGCCGCCTCAAAACTCGTGATCCCCGTATCTTTACGGTCATGGGGGGAGCCAACTGCGAAGGGCCCATGGGCGTGGCGGTGGTGCGCAACTTTTCCTGGATCGACTACGTGGTTTCCGGCGAAGCCGACCAGGTGGCCGGGCCGCTTTTTTCGGCCTTGCTGGAGGGCCGATCGGAGCGGCCCTACGGCGTTCTTTCGCAACGGCCGGAGAGCTGGGAAGGACCACCGCGAGCTACGTTCAACGCCATGGACCAGGTAGCTGTTCCCCATTACGACGATTACTTTCGCGAGCTGGATCGCAGCGGGCTGGACCTGCTGCCCGGCCTGCTCATGGAGACCTCACGCGGCTGTTGGTGGGGGCAGAAACACCATTGCACTTTTTGCGGCCTCAACGCCGGCGGCATGGGTTACCGCAGCAAGTCGGGGCCGCGCGTGCTGGACGAACTGGAAAGCCTGAGCCAACGCTATCAGTTGGGGGGCTTCGAGGTGGTCGACAACATCCTCGACCACGCCCATTTGAAAAGCATTATGCCGGTGCTGGCCGCCCGCCCCGAGGGATGGCGCTTTTTTTACGAGACCAAATCCAATCTGAAGCGCCATCAGCTTCAGTTACTGGCTCAGGCCGGGGTGCTCTGGATCCAACCCGGCATCGAGAGCCTGCACGACGAAGTGCTGCGCTTGATGGACAAGGGCAGCACCGCTTTGATGAATTTGCAGTTGCTCAAGCACGCGCGCGAATTCGGCATTCGCGTGGTGTGGAACTTCCTGGCCTGCTTTCCCAACGAAAAGGACGAGTGGTATCAAGAAATGGCTTCCTGGCTGCCGCTGGTTCACCATCTGCAGCCGGCCGGCGGAGTCTCCCCCATCCGCTACGACCGCTTCAGCCCCTATCACACCCATCCGGAGCGTTACGGCATCGCCATCCGGCCTTCGTCCACCTATCAGGCCGTCTACCCGCTGGCGGACGCGGAACTGGCCGACCTGGCCTACTTTTTCGAAGATCAAGAAGCCCGCTGGGACCGCCAGATGACTACGCCGGGCCGGGTGGCCGTGCAGGCCGCCCTGGAGGTCTGGAAAACCGCCTTCTGGGCGCCCATTCCATGCATTCTCAGCATGGTAGATCAGCCGAACGGCCTCGATATCGTGGACACGCGCGCCGTGGCCAGGCAGCGGCGCCATCTGCTCCAGGGTCGAGAACGCGAATTGCTGCTGGAATGCGAGACCCCCCGACGCCTGCAGCCCGAGCCCGCCCTGGATACGTTGCTGGAGAAGAAGTTACTGCTGCACCTCGGGGATTTCTATCTGGCCCTGCCGGTGGCCGGTTCTTTGCCCAGCCTGCCGCGCAACGAAGAGTTTCCGGGCGGTTACCATGAGCGACCCGCCCATATCAAGCCCTACCGTGGAGGTGTTTATGCCTGATGTGGTGCTGATTCAAATGCCCTATGTGGCCATCCAGCGACCCTCCATCGCCCTGAGCATCTTGAAGGCGGCTCTACAGCGCGAGCAGGTCAGTTGTCAGGTGGTCTATCCCAATCTCTGGTGGGCCGACGAGATCGGCATGAGCACTTACGAAGCCGTGGCCAGCACCCAGAACGACGATCTGGTGGGCGACTGGATTTTCGCCGGTGCCGCCTTCCCCGATCACCCCGGCGAGGCGCTCGACTATTTTGAACTGGTCAATTTAGATGTCACCCGGGTGATGTACGGCGACACCGCGGCCGAACTCTTCGTGCGCTGCCGGGAACAGGCGCCCGCCTTCATCGAGCGGGCCGCTCGGCGCATTTTGGAGCTGCAGCCCCGTCTGGTGGGCTGCACCAGCATGTTCGCTCAAAACTGCGCCTCGCTGGCGGTGCTGCGGCGCCTCAAGGAACTCCGGCCGGATCTGATCACGATTTTAGGCGGAGCCAACTGCGACACTCCTATGGGCCAGGTGCTGCATCGCCATTTCCCCTGGCTGGACTATGTCATGACCGGCGAAGGCGACCTGAGCTTCGGGCCTTTTTGCAAGGGGCTGCTGCAGGGCCGCCAGGCTCTACCTTTGCCGGACGGAATGATCGGGCCGGGCGACCGTCCCCTCACCCGGGCCATTACGCGGGCCACTACCTTCAAACTGGATGAAGTGCCCACGCCCGACTTTGACGACTATTTCGAGACCCTCAACCAGTCGCCGCTGGGAGCCCACGTGCATCCCGGACTGGTGGTCGAGTCCTCGCGCGGTTGTTGGTGGGGCCAGGTGCACCACTGCACTTTCTGCGGCCTCAACGCCAACGGCATGAATTTCCGCTCCCGTTCGGCCGAGGCCGCCCAGGCGGAATTCGCGCGCGTGGCCGACCGTTATGGCGTAACCCAGTTCCTGGTGGCCGACAACATCATCGACACCCGCCATTTCAAGACGCTGCTCCCGCGGCTGGAGGCCGACCCCCGGTCCTACACGCTCTTTTACGAAACCAAATCGAATTTGAAGCGCGAGCAGCTCGATTTGTTGCTGCAGGCCGGGGTCATCTGGATCCAGCCCGGCTTCGAGAGTCTGCACGACGAAATCTTGCACCTGATCGATAAGGGAACAACCGCGGCCACCAATGTACAGACCTTGAAGTGGAGCCGGGAAAAGGGCATGCGCCTGTCCTGGAACATCCTCTCCGGCTTCCCCAACGAGAAGGATGAATGGTATGCCGAAATGGCCGAATGGGTGCCGTCCATCATCCATCTCCAGCCGCCTCAGGGCGTGTTGAAGTTCCGCTACGACCGTTACAGTCCATATCACATGAATCCCGAAAAATATGGCGTAAGCATCGTACCCAACCGGCGCTATTCGCTGGTTTACCCGCTGCCTCCGGAAGAGCTGGCCGATCTGGCCTATTTCTTTGAGGACGAGCGGGATTTGAGCGGGCCCATCGGCGTCTCCGGCGCCCAGGTGGAAGAGAAGAAGCAGGCTTTGCAGGCGCGCACCCAACGGGACTTCCAGGAATATTACCGCTACCTGATGGCCACGGCCACGCGCCGCGGCCAGCGCGGCCGGGAAGGGCCGGGCCGGGCCCGCCTGACCGACCTGGTGGAAGAATGGATCCGCATCTTCTGGAAAGAGCTGCCGCCCATTTTGAGCGTCAGCGACGAAGGCGGCCGCCTGCGCTTCTACGATACCCGTCCCCTGGCCACTTCGCGCCAATGGGAGTGCGGGGGGCTGGCCCGCCAGCTTTACCTGGCCTGCGACGTGGCGCGCACGCCCAAGTGGCTGGTGGAAGAGTTGCAGCATCCTTGGGAAGAGCTGGAAGGGCTGGCCCGGCAGTTTTATGAACGGCGCCTGATGTTGCCCCTCTCGGGCCGCTGGCTTTCCATTGCGGTAGCCGGCGAGATCCCGGCCATTCCCACCGCCAATGTCTTTCCGGGCGGCTACCTGTCGGTCCATCCCCGGCCCCATCACCCGGCCGACGTGCCCTGGGTTCTGCGGTATCCAGCTGGAGCTTCCCCGTAAAATCGGCGCCTGCTGGAACTGGCTCTACAATGGGTTCGCTGACCACCAGGGACCTCGCTACTGGCGTGGAAAAATTCTGGCATGAGTGGGCAGGGCTTTTTTAAACGCCCCTTCGGGCAGGCGCCGGCGGGAGCGACCGCACTTGCGCAACTCCAGGCTGATTGGGATGGCCTGGCCGCGCGTATCTCTCCTCTGGCTGGCTCCCGGCCGGACCACGCCCGTCTTCAATTCTTCCAGCTCTCCGCCGACCTTGACGCTTTCCTGCGCAAATGGGCCCCCGCAGCCGAGTCCCAGCCGCAACTGCAGCAGCGCCTGCAAACCGCTCGGCAAAGCCTCTGCCACCTGCTCCAGGAAGCCAAAGCACTTTTTGAAGGGAACGAGCGCCAGCGCCTCGAGCAACAGCGTTCTCTCGATCGACAACGCTGGCAGGCTCTGCAGGAGCAAAAGCGCCAGGCGGAACATCAGGCTCGCTTAAAGCAAACCGAACAGGAAATCCAGGCCATCTACCAGAGCATCCGGGTCAATCAACAGGTTGCCCAAGAGCGGCAACAGGCCACCTGGCGAGCTGCCCACTTCCCCGACACCACCTGTGCCTGCGGCCGAGCCAAGATGCCTAATCACCTGTGGTGTTGGGACTGCGCTCCCGGCCGCCGGCTCGGCTGGTAGCCTTCTGTCTCTGGCGCTTCGCCAGCGGCTTCATCTTCATTGCGGTTGCCTCTGGGTTCAGCGCTCTCGCCCTACAATCAGCGGAGTGAACTGGTAATTCACGACGGCCAGACCATGAACTATGGCTACGACTTGCTGGGCAGAGCCCCCGAAATCCAGTATCCTGATGGGGTACGCGGCACCCAGATTTTCGACGAACGCAATCGACTGCTCTACCGGGACTACCGCAAAGGCACCCCTCCCTGGTGAACGCTGAAGTATGCCTATGAGAATCGAAGCCAGCAGGCCACCCGCTGAGTTTTGACGAGAAGCTCATCGTCTTCCAGGACCTGGCCACTTACCAACTACCGGACGGCGGGGTGGTGACCTACCAGAACGACGGCTATAAACTGGCCATGAACCATATCACCACCCCGGCTTCGGAAAAACCGGGGCAGCCAGTTCATTAAGCTGCAGTGGGCCAACTGTGGGACCCCCGCCTGCTCTTCGCCCGCGACTCCGGCAACCGCGAGGACCGTGCTACAGAAAGACCGAGACCCCTGGAGCTCGAACACGTTCCCGTGGGGCGCCCAGGGCAGCGGTTCAAAAAAATGCAGGGACCCGACGCCAGTTGGCCAGATTACCAAAATCAGCAGACTAATATTGAGGCCCAGCTTCCACGATGAGCGAGCCCGTAATCCAAGTATGCGAGAGACCCACTTCGGCGTGGCTGGCTATTTCCTGGAAACGGCCTCGAATGCTGTCGAGCGAGACGTTAGCGGTCACCGGTGCCCACGAAGCCACGTTTACGGAGATGCCCGCAGCTGCCGCCGGGGCGCCTTTGCGCTCGAGGAAGAGTCTGGGTTCAAAATGGGCCAGAGCGCGGCCGGGTCGACTTTTCTCCAGCATCTGCAACAACCGAAGCGCCGAACCGGAAGGCTTCCGCTGCTCCTTTTCCCAGCCAGGGTGGATGAGGAAACGGGCAGGATCTTCGCCATGGTCTGCCGGTTTAGACCCGGGGCCTGCCGCAATTCAACAATCTCTTGAGCGCTTCGCGAGTTGGGAGGAACGACGACCGGAACCCGACTCAGAGCCTACACAATGGCGTTCCCCTTAAGCAAGCCGGCGCCCATTTTCAGCCATCCTCCCGGATTTAGTGCTCCCTAACGGGCTGCCAAACGCACCACAGCTATACCGCCCTGGCAAATCACAAAAAGCTGATCCTCGGCTTCATTGAGCGCCATGGCACCAGTCGGCTGCACAGGCAAAATCACTTCCCTCTCGGCGGCGAATCGGTCCAGGTCGATGCGAGTAATGGTAGTGGTGGCGTTGTGGCCGTAGGCCCGCCCTCCGCGCCAGGTGTAGAAAAGCTGTTGGGGGACGACGGTTCCCAGGTCGAAATTACCCGGCTGGAAGAGATGCGGGCCGCCGCCGGATAACCAACGACTACCATCGATATCTCCAGCTACCTGCGGAGGCACGTAGGGGGTGATGAAGAGGGTCTGCAGGTTGGCCAGCGCAGCATCCACGAGGTAGCCGCGCGAACCGCTGGCCAGGGCCAGGCGGCCGCGGTCCCCCGACGCCTGGATCGCGTAGGGCTCACTGATTCGGCCAAGGTCTGAACGCTGGGTCACCACGTCCCCATTAAGATTGACTTCCCGGGGCACAGTCGACCCGGTCCCAGGATAATCCAGGCCCACCAGCACCCGCCCGGCGTTGCTCACCCCCACCGAATAGGGCCGGTCGTAGGCGTTCGCATCGCTGGGCACCAAAATAGAGCGGTTGACCGCCGCTGCGCTGGTATCCACCACCTCCAGGTATTCGCTATCGTTGCGACACACCAGCAACTGCGAGGTGGATGGCACCCGGTCCAACCCCTGGGGGCGACTGCCGACGGCAATGGGCCGCAGATGCTGCGGGCCTTGCACTCGGACGCGCTCGACCCGGTTCTTCGCGCGGTTGGTGGCATAAAGAATACCTTCTCCGGCGTCGAAATAGAGGTCACTCAACTCTCCCGCGATGGGCAGCACAGTGGTGGCCGAGTCGCGAGCCAATATCTGAAGAGGCACAGTCACATTGCTTGAGTTCACCCCATCGTGAACGGAAATGGTGGCCTGAGCGATGCTGTCGGCTTCGCCCCCACTGGGGCGGAAGCGCAGCACGCCGGTGTTGGAATCGAGCTGGGCTCCGTTGGGCAACGCCAAGGCTTCATAACGAACGGTGTCGCCCTCCGGGTCATATGCTTGCAAAGTCACGCTGCCATCTCCCCCGATGGGCACGGCCAGACGCTCCAAGGCTTCTACTTGCGGGGCTACATTGGCCGGCAGTTGTACGTCTTCCAGGCCGTTGGCGGTAGTAGCAACCAAACGCCTTCCATTCGACAGGCATATCAACTGAATCGGGTTGGCCGAAAGATCGATCGAGAGAATGCACTGCTGCCGCCGCACGTCCACCCAGTCCACCTGGGAGCGGCCAAAAGCCGCCCCGAAACCGAAGCGATCGCTTCCATCATAGGCAAAGTCCACCAGTTGGTTGGAAAACTCGCCCTGGCGGCGCAGAGGAACGTCGAAATAGGCTCCGCTAAACAAAAATCGCGTCCCGACCGAATTCACCGCGACATATTTCTGGTAGTCGTAAGCATTCCGAACGGGGCCGAAGGTGTTGCTGTCGGAATCATAGAGAAAAATCTCCCCGCCGCTGCTGTTGCCCTCGGCAAAGGCCAGGGTCTTACGATCGCCGCTTGCTCGAATGTAGGTAGGATTGTCGATCAGCCGTTCCGTGCGTCGGGTGATGGACTGACTGGCCAAATCCAACTCCCACATGTCAGTAAAGCCGCTACCGTTATAAACGCAGCCAAAGAAAGCCTTGCCATTGGCTGCGCAAGCCACGTAGCGTGGCCGGTTGGTGCCCCAACGGGGCGGCGGCATGGGCACGTCGACGGGAGTGGGCAACGCGGTGGTCAAATCGATCATCTGGATTTTGGATTCGGCCGAGGGACAGACGACCAGGTAGCGGCCGTCGGCGCTTAAGTCCAGTCCTTGAGGGCTGCCTCCACAGGCGATGGCCGGCAGCATAGCGCGCTGATTCAGGTCGTAGACTTCAACCTGATTGGCGCTCGTGTTACTGATGTAGACCCGTTGGCGGACGGCGTCCAATACCATCCTATCTAACGTCCCGGTAACCTCCGTCCGCTGGACCTGAGGCCGGGCCCCCGCTGGAAAAGAATTGGCCTGAGGGGGCGGCTGAGTAGCGTCCAGCCAGGCTGGATCGGTAATCGTGAGCGTCTGATCCGCCGTCAGCTCCACACTGCGCAGAAAAGTGCCGCGCAAATTACCGCTAGCGTCCAGTAATTCCAGGTGGAAAGAGTAATTGCCGGTTGGCAGCGACGGCCAGTTGATCGTCTGAATGGGACCCGAGTCCTTGGCCACCGTAAAAGGACCGGCCACCAAATTTCCCTGATTGCCCTGGCCGGAATACAACGAAAGCCGAAACGAATGAACAAGAAAGTCGATGGCACGGGGAGTAACCACATTCAGCACCAACTGCAAAGTGGACTTGGGCCCGGCCGGCACCGGCGGACTCTGCGTGGGCGCCGGATTGTTCTGGACTGGAGTACTGGAATTCCCTCCGGAAGCTACCGTGCCTGAAGAACCGCCTCCGCAACCGACTAGAATAAAGGATAACAGTAGAGATTGAGCCGCAAGCACATTTCGCATGGGCCTAACATATGGCCCATTTGTGCTACCAACAAACGTCTCGCTTACATCAACAGTCTGCATCTGCTCCAGTTGGCTTCGATGCGTTTGTAGGTGCGTCCATGGTTGGCCACTCCAGGATCTGCATCAACTCATAGCGGGAGAACTGGACGACGCGATCCTTGAGGTCCTGGACGGAGGCGAGCTTCAGCAGAGCAATCAGGACATCATCGTCGCCGGAGCGAGGTAATCCGTGCTGGTCTGAGCCGGTGATGGTCCAAGTTTGCTCAAGCCGCTTGCCGTTCCCCTGGCTCCCAACTTCAGGCCAGTTGGCGGCGGGCGAATTCGGCGAAAAATCCTGGCGTGTTGGCCAGTTCGTCAAAGGTCCCGACTTGTTCCACCTTGTGGTTGTGAAGGACGTAAATGCGATCGGCCTGGCGAATGGTGCTGAGGCGGTGGGCCACCACGATGCGGGTGGCCTGCAGATTGGCCAGGCTCTGGCTGACCTCTTCCTGAGTTTTGGCGTCCAGGGCGCTGGTGGCTTCATCGAAAATCAGCACGCGCGGGCGGGATACCACGGCGCGGGCGATCATCAAGCGTTGGCGTTGCCCTCCCGACAGGCCGCCGCCCCCGTCGGTCACCACCGTGTGCAGTTGCATGGGCATGGCCCGCACCTCCTCTTCGAGACCGGCCAGCCGGAGGGCCTGCCAGGCGTCCTCTTCGGTCAGCGTCGAACTGCCCACGATGTTGGTGAAAAGGTCGCCCGGCATGAGGCGAGCATCCTGGAGCACCACGCCCAACTGGCGGCGCAGCGAAACCCGATCCACCTGCAGTAAGTTTTGTCCGTCATAAAGCACGCTGCCTCGTTGGGCTCCCTCAAAGCCCAGTAATAAGCGCAGCAGGGTGGATTTGCCGGCGCCCGAGGGGCCGACCACGGCCACGAATTCGCCGGGGCGCGCTTGGATGGAGACGCCCTGCAGCACCCAGTTGTCCTGCGTGTCGAAACGAAACCAGGCCTCTTTGATCTCCACCAGGCCTCGGAGCGGAGCGGCCGTGGGCATGTTCGGCTCGACCTCGGGAACCGTTTCCAAGATCGGGCGGGCGCGCTCCATGGTGGGACCGATGCCCAGCAGCGTGTTGAGCGACGACGTCAAAGAGCTGAGCCCGCTGGTGAACTGCCCAAAAGCGCTGAAAAAGCTCATGAGCGAGGCGGCCGAAAGCGACTTGGTAAATCCAAAGTGGGCGGTGAAGCCCAGCAATACAGCCTGCCCCAATAGTCCCAGCAGGCCCTGCCAGGAGGTGAGCCAGAGATTGGTGATGCGCAGACGATAAACGGACTGGCGGTAGCTGGCAAAAACGTCACTCCACTGCGCAAAGGCGCGCGCCTCGGCCCCGGCCACTCGCAGTTTGGCGATGCCGCTCAGGAATTGGGCCACGTCTCCGGCCAACTGGCCGGCCAGCTTCAACTGCAATCTCTGGTAACGCATCTGGAGCAGGCCCCCAAACACCAGCAAAGCGGTTTGGATCAAAGCGATGACCAGGGCTACCCAGGCCAGTTGGAAGCTGTAGTAAAAGAGTAAGGCCAGACTGAAGACCGAAAAGAGAGCTCCCAGCAGGCTGGTGAGGGCCGCACCCGATAGAGCCTGGCGCACCGAGTTGAAACCCAGAGCGCGATTAGCCAGATCGCCCAGGGAGTAATTGCGGAAAAATGGAGCCGGCAATTCCAGCAGGCGGTCGAAAAGGGAAGCCTGCAAATGGGCGTCCAGAATCCCCTCCAGACGAAGCTGGGTAAGCGACTTAACGATTCCAAAGAGATTGCCGGCCAGGCTGGCCACCAGCAGGGCCAAAATTAATTGACCCAACTCGCTTTCCAGACCGCTGGGCAGCACCGTCCCAATCAACAGGCCGGTGGCGAAAGGCACCAGCAGGGCCAGCAGCGCCGACACCAGCGACAATCCCAGCAGGATCAGCACTTCCCGCCGGGCCAGACCCAGGCAGAGCCAGACCAGCCTGGTTAAGCCTAGATGCTCGCGCGGGAAAGGCCGGTAGAAGACAAAGGCCTGAGGAGACATCTGAGCGGCCAGGGCGGCGGTCACGACTTGAGGCGCCGCTCCGCTGCCCGGACGGTACCAGTAGCGATTGCCGCGCCGGAAGACGGTGCCGAAGGCGTTGTCTTTGACCACCAGCATAGGGCCGGCGTCGGCTTGCCACCACCTCTCGCGCAGCACCACCGCGCGCCAACGGCAGCGGGCGGCCCGGGCCAGGGCCTGCGGCTTGGGCAGGCCCGGGTCCAGATTGGTGGGAAAAGGGCATCCGAACAGTCGCTGCAACTGGCGGCACAGCGCCGCCAGCGACTCTTCCTCCCCGAACTCCAGCCTCTCTACCTGGGAACCCGGTAGAATGGCGGCCAGTTGGGCCAGGCCGGCGCTCAGGGCTCTTTCATTGGTTTGCTGGCGCCACGAAATGGCTTCCTTGAGGGCGCGCTGGCGCACCAGAAACTGTTCCAGAGCGGCTCCATAGCTGTTGAATTGCAGCCGGCGCAGCCCCGCGGCCCAGCCTCCCTGCGCGGCCATGGCGGGCTGGTCCAGGGTGTCGACCGGCGTCCGCTCGGTGGCGTCCACCCAGATCGAACGGGTCAAAGGAATCCAGCTGGTCAGCGGCTCCTGGCTATCGCCGGCCAGCCGCAGGTTGGCGCCGCTGGAGAGAACCCAGAGGATCCCACTCTCGGCATTGTAATGATTGCTCTCGAAGAGCAGGTTGGCTTTAAGACCGGGCCGCAACGAGGTGGTGTTCTTGGGGGCCAGGCCGCCGAAGTGGCGGCCATATTGCTCGAGCAGCGGGGGCAGCCCGTCCAGGAACAGCTCGCCTCCCTTTTCCACCAGTTCAACCGGCAGGACGGCGACCCGCGCCCCCTCCGAGCTGGTGGCATAAGCAGCTAGACGACCCGTGGCTTCCGGTGAGCGGCCGAAGATCCAGCCAGCCTCGCCCAGGCGCAGCCAGGGGGAGCGCTCTCCCTGGTCGGGCAGCAGGAAGATCTCGACTTCTCCTTCCAGCACCCAGTAGACGCGGCCGGGATCGTCGATAATGACGGGGGCATTGCCGCGGCATAGCAGGATGTCGGCCCGGGCCAGCAGTTCTTCCCGTTTCATTGGACGGCCGGCTCCGCTAAAACGAGACTTCGGTAGTAGCCGTGAGGTGAGGCCATCAATTGCTCATGGGTGCCGGTCTCGACCACCTGCCCCTGGTCCAGCACCACGATCTGGTCGGAGTCGCGAATGGTGGAGAGGCGATGGGCGATGATCACGCAGGTGCAGCCTCGGGCTCGGATATTCCGGTCGATTTCGCGCTCCACCGTCGGGTCCAGGGCGCTGGTGGCCTCATCCATCACCAGCACGCTGGGCTGCACGGCCAGGGCCCGGGCGATTTCCAGCCGCTGGCGTTCGCCGCCACTGAAATTGCGACCGGCCTCGCTAACCCAGCCTTCCAGACCACCCCCGCGAGTCATCAACGTGTCGTAAATGCAGGCGTCCCGCGCGGCCTGCAGCAGCACCTCGTCGGACAGGGCAGGATTCCACAAGCTCAGGTTCTGGCGCAAAGTGCCTTCGAAGAGCAGGATGTCCTGGTCGACTAAAGAGACGCTGGAGGAAAGTACTACCCGGGGCAATTCCTCAACCTTGAAGCCATCATAGAGCACGCTGCCTTCCCAGGGCTCAAACAAGCCGGTGAGCAGGCGGGCCAGGGTGCTTTTGCCGCTGCCGGTCGCTCCCACGATGGCCACGCGCGAGCCGGATTGAATTTCAAAAGAGAAGTTCTTGATGAGCGGGTCGGCCAGGCGGCGATAGCCGAAGGTGATAGAGCGAAACTCGATGTGCCCGCTCAACCGGCTGGGTCCATCTGGAGTCAACTGTGGGCTTCTTTGTTCTTTCTGCTCCAGGCTATCGTCCAGGCGATTCAGGTCGGCGCGCGCTTCCTGCAAAGTCCCGGCCAGTTCCACCAACTGGTTGATCGGCCCCAGCAGGCTGGCCTGCAGGGTCTGCAGGGCCATGAGGTTGCCCACCGTGAGCACACCGTGCATGACCAGCCAACCGCCGTAGCCGAGCAGGGCTACATTGCCGATACCGGTAGCCATCTGCGGCAGCAGGCCCACCAGAGCTAGAATGTAGCCGGTGGATTGGCTGGCGTTGAGCACCCGCGTCTGGTAGCCGGCCCAGTGCGAGAACAGTTCGGATTCGCGCCCGGAGGCCTTGACCGACTCGATGCCCTGCAGCGCTCCCAGGGTCACACCCAGTAGCTTTCCCTGGTCAGCCAAAGAGCGGGCGTTCAAGTCGGTGCGCAGCCGTCCCACCACCACCAGGGCCAGCACGTTGATGGCGCCCAGCAAGAGGGTGATGGCCGTGATGGTGCGGTCGTAGGAGAGCATGACCAGCGCGTAAAAACCCACCATGACCAGATGGAATCCCGCCAGCGTCACCTTACCGGCTAGAATTTGCGCCAGTTTGTCATTCAAGTTGACGCGATTGCTCAATTCGCCCACCATTCGGCTGGAAAAGAAGCGGATGGGCAGGTTGAGCATGTGCCAGAAAAATTGAGCGGAATTGCGGGTGGTGAGAAAGATCTCCAGGCGCAGTAAAATGTAGCCCTGGAGCGCGTTGAGCAGGCTGCTGACCAGGGCCGTCAGCAGCATGGCCAGCAGCAGCCACATGGTCCAGGAATGCAGAGCCCGCCCCAGGATGTCGTCCACGAAGATCTGCAGAAATGCCGGCGTAATCAGACCCGGCACCACCAGTAGAAAGCTGGTGGTGAGCAGGTAGACCAGCGGCTCGGCGGCCCCGCGGAAGCGCCGCTGCAGCCCGGCCAGAGCGGAGGGTGGCTCTCCGCCCTTTTGAAATTCCGGCCCGGGCTTGAAGGTGAGCGCCACCCCGGTGAAGCTCTCGTCGAAATCCTTAAACGAAATCGATCTGGGACCGGAAGCGGGATCATTGAGATAGACCCGATCTCCCTGAAATCCTTCGACCACCAGAAAGTGGTTGAGATTCCAGAAAACCACCACCGGCAGCTCCATTTTTTTGAGTTCCTCAGGCTGGCACTTGCAACCGCCCGCCTCCAGACCAAATTGGCGGGCGACCTTGAGCAAATTCAAGGCGGTGCTGCCGTCACGCGAGACGTCGCAGCGGTCGCGCAGTTCATCCAGGCTGACCCAGCGCCCATAGTAAGCCAGGATCATGGCTAAGGAGGCCGGACCACATTCGGCCGCCTCCATCTGAATGACGGTCGGCGTGCGTTTCCTCACAGAACTTCGGGTTCGCCCAGCAGTCGCCGGATCCAGGGGACGACCAGCTCGACCGGTCGTTCGCTGCCGGTCACGACTTGGGACTGACACAAAAGCCCTGAGGTCAACCGGTAATTCGGGCCCTTTTTGCTGGTCCAGCGATAGCCCGAGGGCGTGCGGACGTCGTCTTGCAGGTCCACACGGGCCACGATCGGGGCCGCTTCAAAGGTGCCGCCTTCTCCGACCAGCACTTTGGTTAAATCAGGATTGCCTACGATTTCCGTCATCTCGGTCTCGGTGATGGGGTAGTCGGAGACGTAGCGCACGCGGCCAAGCAACATGCCGTATTGCTCCTGGCGGACCGTGGTGGGGGTGAGACGCACTTCCATGCCGTGACGGACCCGCTTGCCCTGATCCGCCGGCAAGAAGAGCACGGCCTCCAGGCGAGCTGAATCTTCGACCGTGCTCAGCACGCGCTCGCCGATGTTGACGAAACTACCGTTGCGGATATTGACTTCGGCCACCTGTCCGGCGGTGGTGGCCACAATGTCGACCCGGCCGGTCTGGGGGTAGTTCTGCTGGGGCTGCACCCGCGCCACCACCGAGCCGGCCCGGATAAGGTCGCCGCGTTCGGCGGTCATCTCCACCACCTGGCCGGCTACCATGGAAACCACCGTGTGAGTGGTGCCGCGGGCCAGCAGCACGCCCGGCCCTCGCGTAATGATGGGAATACTGCCCAGATACCCCCAGGCTACGACGGTGGCGATAACCGCCAGCAAGGTCAGCAGAGCCAGCCAGGAACTGGTGGGGACGATTTTTAGGACCTGGTCCAACTCGTCGGGAGAGGAAATTTTGGCAATCGCCTTAGGCCGGTAGAGCACGGGCCCCGTTTCGCAGAATAGCCTCTCAGCGCCTGCGCAGCCACTGCAACACATCAACTGGCCGGTGCCGGCCAGAGAGGCGCGCTAGGAGACCTCTGCAGCACGTCGTAGACCGGCCCCGTGGTGAAGTGGCTCTCCTGGTGGTGGTGGCTGAGTGCCGGCCTGGTCGTGCTGAATCTGAGCCTGGCACCCATCCCGGGCACCGAGACCGATATCTGGTGGCATCTGGCCGCCGGGCGGCGCTTCTGGCAACACGGCCTGGAATTGACCGACCCCTATTCTTTCACCGAGCCCAACCATCCCTGGATTCGCATCGACTGGCTTTTCCAGGTGTTGCTTTATCCCGTGTACCAGCGCGGAGGTTTACCGGCTTTGATGCTGCTGCGCAGCGCCTGCTTGCTGGGGGGAGCCGCCCTGGTAGCCTTCGTCTTGCGCCGTCGGGCCCCGGCCGAGAGCTGGTTGCTGATCATGCTGGTGGCTTCGATCTGGGCCCATAGCATCGCCCTGCGCCCGGCTGCCCTCAGCCTTTTTTTCACCACCCTCTGGACCAGCCTGCTGGAATTGGGCCGGCTGGAGAAGCATCGAGCGCTTTGGGCTCTGCCGCCGCTGATGTGGCTCTGGTTCAATTTGCACGTAGCCAGCCTGGCCGGCATCCTGCTGTTGGGGTTGTATGCGGTCGGTCACACGCTGGAACGTCTGCGCGCGGCCCAAAAACCGGACTGGCTCTGGTGGAAGATTTTAGGGCTGAGTTTTCTTGCCACTTTTGTCAATCCTCAGGGCTGGAAGACGGTTTTCTACCCGATCCACTTTATGTTGGTCAAATCGCCCTGGCGCGATCTTATTTCCGAGGTGCAGCCTCCCCACTGGAACACGCCCGGCACCTGGCAGGCTCGCCTGCTTTTAGGGTTGGCCCTGGTAGGTGGGGCCCGGGCCTTTTCCAAGCGGCAGGTCACCCCGCTGCTGGTGACGCTGGTGATCGGGTTTCTGATGAATCAAGCGACGCGCCATCAATATCAACTGTGCGTGACGTTGGTTCCCTGGGCCGCCCTGAGCCTGCCCCGGCCCTTGCGTGCGATCACGGCCGGGGCCGCGCTGCTCTTCACCGTGCACGCGGCGATGGCATTGCTGGTGTTGCGCTTCCCCTTGTCGGGTCTGGTGCGCCGGGAATCTTTCAGCGAGCGGCTGGCAGCTCTGACCGCCCAGGGGCCGCATGGTCTGCGTGTATTTGTAGATATGAATGCGGCCGGCTATTTTCTTTATCATTTCGACGGGCGCCAGAAAGTTTTCATCGACAGTCGCACCGATCAGGTTTATCTGCAACCCGGCTTGTTGCCGGACCATCAGGAGATCTGGACGGGTGGGGAGCGGGCGCTGCAGTTGCTGGACCAGTATCAAATCCAGGCGGTGGTCAACAACCGGTTGGATTCCGACGGTTCGCCGTTGTGGTCGAAGCTCAAGGTGTCGGCCGATTGGACCTGCGTTTCCAGCGATCTGATCGGGGAGTTGTACGTGCGCAATGAACTGGTCCAGGATTTTCCAGATCTACCCCAGCCCGCCTACTTACGCGACTTCTTGAACGGTTTCTCCTTGGAAGCCGAGGGTCGCCTCGGCGAGGCGGAAGCGAGTTGGCTGAACAGCCTGAAGGACTACCCCCAGTATGCCTCGGCTTATCAGTGGTTGGGCAAGCTGTGGACGGCTCAGGGTAAACGGGCCCAGGCGCGGCGGGCGCTGGCCCGGGCCGAGGCGTATCATGCCGAAAATAGCGGTTTGGATGAGGATTGGCGGCGCCTGGGCATCCACTGGCCGCGCTGGCTGAGGGCTTATTTTCTGCCCTTCTGGGCACTCTAGACTTAGCCGCCGGCGATCTCCGGCCGGTCCAGCCAGAAGCCGTCTTCTACCTTGGCTCCGTCGCTCTTGAGGCGGAAGCGAAAGCGCACCTCACCCTGCAGTTTGCCCAGGTCGATAGTGTGGTCTTGCCAGTCGCGGAAGCTGGTGAAATCCTCGAGTTTTTTCCAACTGTCGCTGCCCTTCTTGTTTACTTCCACGTAGACGAAATCGCCGCCCGGCTCCAACCGGTAGCGAGCGGCGAAACGCAGCACCGGTTTTTGCAGAGAGCTGATGTCTACGAAGTCGCTGGTCAGCGAGGAGTTGGTATTGACCGCGTAGTTGCTGTCGGGGCTGTCGGTCCAGCTGCCGGGGCGCCCCGGCTCGTCAACCTGGGCCCATTTACCGTCGGAATTCCAGTTCGGCCGGAGCACTTTCAAGCTGGGATGGCCGGCTACAACGGCTGCGGCGCCCAGGTTGCCGACGTTATCTTCCAGGCGCAGGGAGACCGGGCCGGCTGAGGCGGGAATGCGGATGCTTTGAGCCTTTCCGCTCTCTCCGGCAGGGCCGGCGCTGTGATAGTCGCCGCACTCTACATGGTAGCGATAAGCCTGCCCGCTTTGACCATCATCCCCACTGTTGACCCAACTGACGTCCAGCCAGGCGCCGTCGGGCTGGACGGTCAGGTGGGCGGGGGCGTCGGGAGCGATCTCGTCTTTCTCCAGGGCCTTCAGGGCGTTGAGGCGGCCTCCGGTGCCCACCCGATCTTTCAGGCCGGGCAGCTTATCCACGTTGGCCAGCAGGCGCGTGCGGATTTGTTCGTTGCTTGATTCGGGATAGAGGGTGGCGATGAGACCGGCTACGCCGGCTACGTGCGGGCAGGCCATCGAGGTTCCGCTTTTGGTTTCGTAGCCGCCGCCGGGCACGGTCGAAAGAGTGGCCACGCCGGGAGCGGCCAGATCGACGTTCCTGGGTCCGTAGTTGGAAAAGCTGGCCAGGCGGTCGCGAGCGTCGGTGGCGGCCACCGAGATGATATGATCGTATTCGTAGTTACCGGGATAGCCCACAGGACGCTGGTAGGGATAATAGGGGCTGGTGTCATTGTCATTATGCTCATTGCCGGCCGCGCAAATGTGCAACAGCGGCGAGTTCGCGAAGGCATCGCGTTCGGCCTGGTTGTATTCGCCGCCGTAGCTGTTGGAAGTGATGCGGGCCCCCATCTTGGTGGCGTAGGCCAGGGCGCGGATGTTGTCGGCGGCCGTGCCGGAGCCGTTGACCATGGTGCGTATCGGCATCAATTGGGCCTGCCAGTTCACGCCCACCACGCCCTGGCCGTTGTCTCCCCGGGCCCCGATGGTGCCGGCGCAGTGGGTGCCGTGCCCGATGTCGTCGGTGGGGTCGCCGGTTTGGGCTTGCGCGTTGAACCCGTGGACATCGTCGACCACACCATTACCGTCGTCATCAATGCCATTGCCGGCGATTTCTCCCGGGTTGGTCCACAGGTTGTCCAGCAGATCGGGGTGGGTCAGATCCATGCCGGTGTCGATGACGGCAATGACCGGGCCCATGGTACTGCCGGTGGTTTTTTCCCAGGCGAGGGGGGCGGCGATTTTGTCCAGGCCGTAGAGCTTGATCGGGTCATAATCGTTGCTGATCTTGCCCGGCAGAGGCGGCAGCGGGGGAGGGGGAGGAGCGGCCTGGGGCTGGTCGTTCGGCTGGCGCAAGTCGTTGCTGGTGACGTATTCGAAGCGGCGGTCTTTCTCCAGCCAGGCAATGCCCGCGGCGGTGGACATGCCCGCCGGTAGCTGCAGGCGGACCAGATCGCCGGCCGGCGTCCGGCGGGGGATGTCGAAGGTCTCCAGCACCTTGACGCCGCTGATGTTGACGCGGTCCTGAGGTCCGCGCAGACGCGCCAGCACTTCGCCCGGCTTGTGGGGCGGCAGCTTGCGTTCCAGCAGTTGGACTTCGCGGATGGTCACCGACCCAGCATACGTTTTCGGCTACGAGAATCTGTGAACTTCCTGTTACGCCATGCCCAAGCTGGAGAAAGGATGCTTAAGAATTCTCAAACAAGGCCGCAAAACGGACCTGCTAGATTAACATCTCGTTCATCCCCAGGCGCGCGATTTTGGAATCGCTTGCGAAACGGCTGCTAAGATACATTCATCGGTTCGAATCTCGAACTGATTCAACTATGAACGTTGAAGGTCGCTCCCTCTGAATAACCTTAAGTAGCTCCGCTGGACTTTGCGCCGCGGGGCATTTTTTTTGGCCGCGCGGGGTACAAGGGGCCATGATCACGATATCCTATGAACCGAGCGGGCTCCAGGCCCGCATTGCCCCGGAGCGCGGCGCGCTGGTCACCTCTCTGCAGCGCCACGGTCGCGAATATCTTTATCTGGACCAGGCCACTTTTGACGATCCGAGTAAGAACGTGCGCGGCGGCATTCCTATTCTCTTCCCGATTTGCGGCCCGCCGGGCGACGGCGCCCCTTACAGCATGCCCCAGCACGGTCTGGCCCGCCAGGCCCGTTGGACGGTGTTGGGCCAGGGCCAATCCTGGTTGGAATTGGGGTTGCGCGCGGACGCGGCCACGCTGGAATGCTTTCCCTGGGACTTCGAATTGCGTTTTCGCTTCGGGCTGGACGAAAGGGGACTGGGGCTCGAACAATTATTTTTGAACCATAGCGGCGCGCCCATGCCCTTTCAAACGGGCCTGCATCCTTACTTTCTGGTCGAAAGGGGTCCGCTGCATTGGGATTTGCCGGTGCGCACCCGGCGCGACAACGAAAAACCGGGCACTCCCGCCGAAATACTGAGCGGCCCGATCCCGGAAGACTGGCCCGTGCTGGATTGGGAGCTGGGCGGGCTGGAGCGCGACTGGGCCGGCCTGCAGGATGTGCGCGTTCATTACGATGACCACTACAGGTACCTGGTGATCTGGCATCTGGCAGATAAGCCGTTCTGGTGCCTGGAGCCGTGGACCGGTCCTCGCTTTGGGTTGCGTGATGGAGTGGACTCACTTCAGGTGTGCGCGGGTGGCTCGCTGACCACTCAGGTGCGCATCGAAGTAGGTTAATAGTTACTGTAGTAGTCGTTGCGGGGGACCAGATTGCCCCAGGCGTCCAGTTCCATTCCGTCGGGAAGGATAGGGTTACCGTAAGCATCGATTTCGTAGGGCAAAGTTTGCGCTGGATCCAGGGGATCGGGCTCCACCTGAATCACTGCCGGCGGAGAGTGCTGGACCGGGGGGGTGTAACGCACGGGCGGAGGCGGGGGCGGCGTGTAGTAATGGGTGGGGGCATAGCCACGACCGGACAGGCCGTGACCGTAATTCATGCCTTGCTCGAGGTGGGGAAAGTAGTGGGGAGCCTGCTGTTGACGGCGAGCCGTGCGGCGTAGATGTTGCTGGTGGAGGTCCTGGCCGCGTTGCTGGAGACGGGCTTCGGCAGCGGCGAACTCGTCTTCCCGCGGCTCGCAGGCTACCGGCCGGGAGACCGTGGCGGTGGCATTGGGAGTCAACTCCATCTCGAGGGTGTCGCCATAACCCGACCAGGGATCGTCGTCGCCGTCGTCATCGCTCCATGTATTGGACACGGCCGTCGCACGGGTCGGCGGAATCCTTGACGGAATGATCATGGCCTTAAGCTACGCCGGTAACCTCAAAGAACCATGAAAACCCACAGGTTGGCGTTGAGGTTTTGCTGTTCGGTGAGAGTGCTCGACGCCTCCCAGCCCTGACCCAGGGAGATGGAGACGTGCCCTTGCGGCAGCTCGGGGGCTTTGTCCCAGACCACGATAGCTCCAGGGGGTAG
Source organism: Vulcanimicrobiota bacterium (assembly GCA_019637395.1). Classification (GTDB taxonomy): domain Bacteria; phylum Vulcanimicrobiota; class Xenobia; order Xenobiales; family JADMJV01; genus JADMJV01. The sequence goes on along the minus strand of JAHBVR010000003.1, from coordinate 241,731 downwards.
GAGTGGTAGTTGGGCTCTCTGGACCTGGACTTCCTGAACGCAGGCGTGCTGGCGCAGATCTCCCACCAACTGAAAGCAGCTTTGATGATTGCCCAGGCGAAAGTTGAACTGGCGCAGCACCTTGGTCACCTCGCGCAAGGCCAAGCCCGGGGTATTGATGGCGCGGGCGTTTCGTTCGGCCGCCTGAGCCAGGCGTTCTCCGAGTTCACTGGCGGGCAGTTCCGTCTGGCTGCCGTCCAAAACAGAGGAATGCTGGTCGAAGTTACCCAGGTTGGTCTCCGCGGAAGTGGCCGGAACCGCCTCTTGATTGCCCATCAAAGTCGATAGGATTTGCATCATTTGCAGCAGCATGGCGGCGTTTTTTTGCTGTAACTGCAAGAGCGGCAGTAGTTGCTGCTGCGCCTGGGCCTCTTGCAGACGTTCCAGCGAGCCTCCCAGTTGGGGCGGTGGTGTCAGGAACGGTTCAGAATTGCCGAAACGGTCGGGTCCGATAGGCGGAATATTCACCGCTATCATTATGGCCGAACCGGGAGGCGCTGGCGAGAGACACGTTGTTGCGGGTTTGTTGCGGATGTGAATAGAAGAGTCGGTTATGGAAATGTCTCGACGCCAACTTTTATTGCTGTCTTTGAGTGCTGTGCCCGCCTGTGCCAAGGGAGTGCTGGACTGGCAGCGCGAAAACCTGTTGATCGCCGACCGCCTGGACCGCTCGCGGGCCTCGGGACGCCTCTATGTGGTCAAGCCTGAAACGGCCACGAGTGAAGCTCAATTGCGGACGCATCCCAACCGGTATTTTCACCGGCACCCCATCCGGGGACAGGCGGCTCTGGCCAATCGAGATACGGATACTTTACTTACGGCCCTGGCCAGGTCGCTGCGGCGCTATTCCAGTAGTGACGGAGTCTTTGAGTGTTTTGACCCGCGCCACGCTTTGCGTTTGGAACGAAACGGACTGGTGGAGGCGGACCTATTGATTTGCTTCGAATGCGCCCAACTCTACTATTATGGCAAGGGCAGGCCGATGCACGGATATTTGCGCGGAGGCGGCGACACTTTCGAGCAGGTGGCCAGAGCTAATGGACTTCCCGGCACCACCAAGGGTAACACGCTCCTCGAATAGTTCAGGAGGCTTCCTCCCAGATCGCTTCCTGACCCAGCAGGCGGCGCACGCCCATCTTGAGTTCGTTGGTGTCGCGCACGTTAAAGGTTTCGGCCAGATGCATGACCGTCTCGCCCTGAGGGCTGGCCAGATGCAGATAAACTTCCTGATCGCCGCGATGGCGTAAAAGAATGTCACGTAACTGGGGCATGAAATCGCTTTGGAACATCTGCACGCGGATATGCACACCGGGTAGGCGCAGTTTGGCTTTGCCGTTTTTGGCCGCGGCCAACGACTGCAGGCAGAGGATCTCCTCGGCGGTAACCTTGACCTGCTCCTGGGGGGCGTCGGCGCCATCATCTTCAGCGTCGCGGCGAGCCTGGCGAATTTCGGTGCGGCCGCGCACCAAGAGCAGCGCTCCATCCTGCAGAAGAGCCGCGCATTTTTCGTAAGTCGCGGGCCGGATCGTCACTTCGGTAGTGCCGGTTTCGTCTTCGAATTGCAAAAAGACCATGGGCGTCTTGAAGCGGGTGATGATTTTACGCGAGCTGGCTACCAATCCGGCGATCGAGAGTTGCACTCCGCTTTCCAAGCCGTTGAGCATGGAGATGCGATGAGTGGCATATTGTTTCATCACGTCGCGCACTTCCGAAAGCGGGGAATCCGACAAATACACACCCAGCATCTCGCGTTCCATCTCCAGCAGTTGGCGCTTGGGGAATTCGGCCAGCCGTTTGGGGCAAAGGTCCGCGAAGCTGGCCTGGGTGCTGCCGGCATCATCAAAAAGCCCGAACTGTCCAGAGAGAGCTTCCTTGGCGGCGCGCTGTCCCGCGTCGGCGCAAGCGTCCACGGCGCTTAGCAGAGTCGCCCGGTTTTCGCCGAAACTATCCATGCCGCCCGCTTTGATCAGGCCCTCCAGCGTGCGTTTGTTGCACAACCTGAGATCGATGCGGTGGCAGAGGTCGGAGAGGTCTTTGAAGGGCCCGTCCTTTTCGCGCGATTCAATGATGGCTTCGACGGCGGCCACGCCCACGTTGCGCACCGCTCCCATGCCCCAGCGAATGCCTTTATCCGTCACCGAAAAGCCGACTCGAGATTCATTGACGTCCGGCGGCAGCACGGCGATGCCCGACTGGTTGCATTCCTTGATGAAGAAGCTCACTTTTTCAATCGAGGAGAGCACGCTGGTCATGAGCGCGGCCATATACTCGGTGCGATAATTGGCTTTGAGATAGGCCGTCTGATAAGAAACCACGGCGTAAGCGGCCGAGTGCGACTTGTTGAAGCCGTAAGCGGCGAACTTTTCCATCGTTTCGAAGATGTCGCCGGCCAGTTTCTTGTCGACACCGCGTTCTACCGCGCCTTCAGTGAAGATTTTGCGATGCTTTTCCATCACGTCCATCTTCTTTTTGCCCATGGCTTTGCGCAGTCCATCGGCCATTGCCAACGTATAGCCGGCCAGCACGTTGGCGGTGAGCATCACCTGCTCCTGATAGAGGAAGAACCCGTAAGTGTCTTTCAGGATGGGTTTGAGGCGCTCGTGCGGATAGGTGACTTCACCGCCGCGCCCATGCCTTCTGCGAATGAAGTCGTCCACCACGCCGCCCTGAAGAGGGCCCGGTCTGTAAAGCGCCAAAAACGCGACAATGTCCGAGAACTTGTCCGGTTTCAACTGCTTCAAGTAGCGCTTCATCCCGTCGGACTCGAGCTGGAATACGCCATTGGTGTCGGCATCCGAGAGCAGTTGATAGGTAGCCGGGTCCTGGAAGGGCTCCAGGTGGTCCACGTCCACATCGATGCCCCGGTATTCCTTGATAATCTTCAGGCAGTCCTTGATAACGGTAAGGTTGCGTAACCCCAGGAAGTCCATTTTGACCATGCCGACTTTGGTGGAGTCGTTCATATCGTACTGGACCACGATTTCGTCGCCGTTCATCTTCTGCAGTGGGACCAGTTGGGCCAGCGGTTGCGAGCAGACGATGACGCCGGCCGCGTGGATGCCGGCGTTGCGGGCCATGCCTTCGACGCGCAGCGCCATTTCCACGACGTTGTTGACCTCGGGGTCCTCGTCCATCATGCGTTTGAACTCGGGAGAGTCGAGCGCGTCTTTCAGGTAAACCTGGGGACCCTCGGGCACGGCTTTGGCCACTTTGTCCACTTTGGCCAGCGGCACGTCGAGCACGCGGGCCACGTCGCGGATGGCGGCGCGCGCCTTCATGCGGCCGAAGGTGATGATCTGGGCCACTTTGTCGCGCCCGAACTTGTTGCGCACGTATTGGATGACTTCGCCGCGCCGTTCCACGCAAAAGTCGGTGTCGATGTCGGGCAACTCGGTGCGTTCGGGATTGAGGAAGCGTTCGAAGAGCAGGTCGTGGTCGAGGGGGTTGATGTTGGTGATGCCCAGCAGGAAGGCCACCAGCGAGCCGGCCGCCGAACCACGGCCGGGGCCCACCGGAATGTCCTGGCTGCGCGCGTAGTTGATGAAGTCCCAGACCAGCAGGAAGTAGTCGGCGAAGCCTTTGGGGACGATCACGTCCAGTTCTACGGCCAGGCGGTCCATGATTTGCTGGCTGGGATTTTCGCTGTTGAAGCGCCAGATCAGACCCTTGCGGCAGAGCTCTCTGAGGTATTCCTCGGACGTCAAGCCGTCCGGGCAAGGAAAGACCGGCAGGTGGACGCTGTCGTAGTCCAGCTTCAGGTCGATTTTCTCGGCCACCAGCAGGGTGTTGCTCAGGGCATCGGGCAGCTCCCCGAAGCTGCGCGCCATTTCTTCGTAGCTTTTGATGTAGAATTCGGGAGCAAAGAACTTCATGCGATTGGTGTCGCTGAGCAACTTGCCCGTCTGCACGCAGACCAGCACGTCCTGAATGTTGGCGTCTTCGCGCGTCATATAGTGGGCGTCGTTGGTGGCCACCAGTTTCATGTTCATGTCGCGAGCCATCTTGATCAGCTCGATGTTGGTGACGCGCTGCTCTTCGATGCCGTGATCCATCAGTTCGACGTAGAGGTCGTCGCGGAAAATGTCGCGCAATTCGCCCAGGCGCCGGCGCGCGTCCTTGGGGTTGCCGTCCAGCAACGCGGCGTTGACCTCACCGCGCAAGCAGCCCGAGAGCGCCACTAATCCCTTGCTGTGTTTTTCCAGCATAGCGCGGTCGACGCGCGGTTTGTAGTAGTAACCTTCTAGACCACCGGCGCTGACCAGTTGGCAAAGGTTGCTGTAGCCTTCGCGATCCTTGGCCAGCAGGGTGAAGTGATAGGGGCGATTGTCCTTGCCCGCTTCCTTGTCCAGCATGCCGCGCTGGGCCACGTAGACTTCGCAACCGATGAGGGGTTTGACGCCGTGCTTCAGGCAAGCGTCGTAGAACTGCACCGCTCCATACATAACGCCATGGTCGGTCATGGCCAGGGCCGGCATGCCCATAGCGGCGGCATGTTTGACCATATCGTTGATACGATTGCAGCCGTCGAGCAGACTGTATTCGGTGTGGCAGTGGAGGTGTACGAACTGGGACATCGAGCTCTGTTACTATGGTTCCGCGCTTTCTCCCTGTCGAACCCTAGTTTGCTTCAAGTGAGCTTGACAGTTTCTCAATCGGCTGGCTTGATCAAGGGATGCTCCAGGAGATCCGTTTCTGTGCCGTGCCCAATCAAGGCTTTCCGTTTGCCCTGCATGTTCAGCAACTCGTCTGCATCTGGCCTACTTACGACGGCTACGCCAAAAATGACCTGGAAGAAGATTTGGACGAGGAGGCCGAGCTGGCCTGGTCGCAAATCGTATCCCAAGCGCTGGCCGGCGCCTGCCAGCGCATGGGCTGGACTTTGTCCACCCTGGAGTATCGCAAGACCCCTTCTTATTGGGAGTCGGAGCAGCGCACCTGGCACCTGGTGGACCAGGAGCTGGACGCTGACTTCGTCGAGGACCGAGAGAATTTCGGACACGAACTCTACCTGCACATCATCGGGCCTCAGGCAATCGGCGAGAACGACTTCTTTCCCGATGACCTGCCTTTGCTGCAGTGGCTGCACGCCAACCATGGCTTCGTCTTTCTGGGCAGCGAGGAAGCGGTGCTCTGGGCTCATTTCCCCCATCCCGAACTCTTCCTCGGCCAGATCAAAACGCTGGCCCAGGAATACGGTCACGAAATGACCCACAGCAAGGTGCCCTTTCGCACCTTCAAACGGGGCAAGGTCGATTACGTCGAGGGACCGGACGAGGAATGACTCGTTCTAAGCCGGCTCTCGGACTGGCGCTGCTTTTCCTCCATCTGCTGCTGATCTGGCCGGCGTATCAAAATTGGCCCTCGACCTGGATGAATGACGAAGCCTATGTGGTGCTGGGCGCCCAGCACTGGCTGCGTGGCGAGTGGCCCTACCGCGACTGGCTGACGCACGTGAGCCCGGGTAGCTACTGCTTGACCGTGCCGTGGTTCTGGCTGTGGGGCGACGGGCAGTTGGGTACGCGTTCGCTGATGGGTCTGTTGGCCGCTCTGCAGGGCTTGCTGGTTTGGGAACTGGCCCGACCGCTGACCGGGCTGAATCGGGTGCTGGTCTGGCTGTGTTGGGCGGTGCTGGGACTTTTGGAGATTCCTATCCTGAACTACCACTGGTTTAGCCTTTTCTGCTACACCCTGGCGGTAGCCTCCGCGCGCGCCTGGGTGGAGGGACGCCGCACCGCCGCTCCGTGGTTGGGTGCTGGAGTGGCCCTGGCCGGTTGGAGCCTTCAGTCGGAAGGGCTGGCCGGCTGTCTTCTCGTCGGCGCCGTCTGGTTACGCTGGCGGCCACCAGGCCTGCGCCGGGTGATAGGGGCTTTGCTGATGACCAGCCTGGTGCTCTGGTTGCCCTTCCTGCCCTGGGCCGGTCAGGTACTCGAGCAAAACGTTCTGTTTATGCGCGGCCATCAAAGCTCGGCCAACTTCGCCTATTCTTGGAGCGAGTTGGCGCCCAGCCTGGAGGCCGCTCAACTCAGTTCCTGGCAAGCCGACCCCTGCGGTTGGTGCTACGCCTGGTTGCTGGTTTTTTGGCGGGGGCTAAAATACAATGCGTTGCCGTTGCTGGTGGTGTCAGGATGCTGGCGGGCCCGACATCCTGAACAGCGCTCTCAGCAAGTATTACTGCTCGGGCTGATCGTGCTGGCTCTGGCCAATCGCAATCGGCAAACCCTGCACTATTGCGCCTATCTTTTGCCGTTGGGCTTTCCCTGTATAATTTGGGAGCTGTCCCATTGGGCCGGCTTTCGACGCTGGCGCTGGTTGCTGGCAAGCACTTTAGTGGCCTTCTGGGGACTTCACGGCTGGCTATATTTGCGGGATAACTGTTGGGCCGTGGACACTCCCGCAGGTTCTTACTGGACCGACGATCCCAATCAACGCCTGGGGCACCAGGTCTTGGGAAGCTGGTTGGAGGACATCCGCGTGCGCGGGCAGGAAGTGGTGTGCTGGCCTTATTCGCCGTCCCTTTACAGTCTGTGGAAGATGCCCAATCCCCTGCCCGAGCCGGTCCTCTATCCCACCGAGGTGGGATTGCCCGAAGCCGAGCGAGCGGCCCAGATTTTGGCCCGGCGCCAGGTCGGCTGGATGATCTACATTCCCGTCGACGGCACCACCGCCGCTCGCGAGAGAAATCTCCAGCCCGCTCATTTCAATGCGCTTCAGCAGCAGTTTTACGAGCTATTGGCTCGCGACTATGAGCTGGTGCAGCGGGTGTCCATTCTCCATCTCCTGCGTCGTCGGGGCCAGGCAGGCGCGCGTCCCGGCACCTCGTAGTGGACTCAAGGCATGCTATTGGATTTTCTGCGCAGGGCTTTCCGCCGTATTCATCAGGTGCTGGTGCAGAACCGGCGCCGGGAACGCCTGGCGGAGTGTTTGGGCCATACGCTCGGCTCCGAGGCTCTGCAGTTGTTGGACGTGGGCTGCGGGAGTGGAGAAGTGGCCGAGTGCCTGCAGCGCAGGTTGCCTCTGGCCGAAGTGCGCGGTGTGGATGTCCTCGTGCGTCCCCACACACGTATTCCCGTAGAGGCCTTTGACGGGAAGAAACTGCCGTTTCCAGACGATAGCTTCGACTACTGCCTGCTGGTGGACGTGCTCCACCACACCGAACGGCCTCAGGAGTTGTTGCGCGAGTGCCTGCGCGTGGCCCGCCGGGGCATCGTCGTCAAGGACCATCTGTGCGACAGCCGTTGGGACCGTGCGCGCCTGCGCCTGATGGATTTCGTCGGCAACTGGGGCCACGGGGTGGTGCTTCCCTACAACTACCTTTCCCGCGAGCAATGGCGCCGCCTGGGCGCCGACCTGAGGTTTTCCGCGGTGCATTGGCAAGAGCAACTGCGGCTCTATCCAGCGCCCTTCGCCGGGCTCTTCGATTCCGGCCTTCATTTCGTGGCTTGTTTCGAACCGTGTCGCTGAACAGAATCGGCTGGTGTCTGGGCGTCGGATTGTTTTTGCTGCTGCTGCAATGGAGTTTGGCTCCGGTGCTGGGAGCGGAAACCGACATATGGTGGCACCTGGCGGCGGGACAGCGACTGTGGCAACACGGCCTGGAGTTACGCGATCCCTATTCTTTTACCGAGGCTCAGCAGCACTGGGTGCGCATCGACTGGCTTTTTCAAGCGCTGCTTTATCCGGTCTATCGGTTGGCCGGCTGGAACGGCCTGATTTTATTGCGTAGCGCCGTCTTGCTGGGGGCAGCCGCTCTGGTCGCGGTGCCGCTGTGGGGACGGCGGCCGGCCGAAATCTGGTTGCTGGTGATGCTGACTTCCTCGATTTGGTGTGAGAGCGTGAGCTTTCGCCCGGCGACCGTCAGTTTTTTGTTGACCGCACTCTGGGTGCTCTTGCTGGAACGCGCGCGCTCCGGCCAAACCCGCGCCCTCTGGCTGCTGCCGCCGGTGATGGTGGTCTGGTTCAATCTGCACGTGGCCGCGCTGGCCGGTCTCTTGTTATTGGGCCTTTATGCCGTGGGCCAGGGACTGGAAGGTTGGCGCCAAGGACGAAAGTCTGACTGGCTTTGGTGGAAAGTCCTGCCGTTGTGTACATTGGCCCCCTTTTGCAATCCTCAGGGTTGGGAAGCCGTCTACTATCCGATTCACTTCTTGCTGGTCAAGACGATATGGCGCGACATTATCCTGGAAGTTCAGGCGCCCCGGTGGGATTGGGCTGGTACCTGGCAGGCGTGGCTTTTGCTGGCGTTCTCCATCCTGGGAGCGCTGGGGCGGGCGCGACGAGGAGAGCTAACGCCCCTGCTGGTGACGCTGGCATGTGGTTGGCTTATGACGCATACCTACCGCCACCAATTTCAGCTCTGCTCGGCGCTGACTCCCTGGATTGCCTTGCGCTTGCCGGCTGCGGCGGAAACCGTTTGCTCGTTGCTGTCAGTCGTTCTCGGCCTGCCTGCCCTGGTCGGTCTGCTCTGCTTGCGCTGGCCTTTGCAGGGTCTGATTCGTCGGGAGTCTTTCAACGAGACGGCGGCACTTCTGGCGGCCGCCGGCCCGAACGAATTGCGAGTTTTTACGGATATGAACGCCGCGGGTTATTATCTGTGGAATTTCCAGGGCCGGCAAAAGGTCTTCCTGGACAGTCGCGGCGACCAGGTTTATCGTCGAACCGAACTTATCCAAGATTACTTTGCAATTCTGGCCGGAGGTCCGGCCGCGCTTGGGCAGCTAGACCGCTATCAAGTGCAGGCGGTGGCCATCAATCGAATTGCTTACGACGCTCCCGCTCTCAGCTCGGAATTGCGCAAGTCGACGGCCTGGACATGTTTATATCAGGGTCTGACCGGTGAGTTTTATTGCCGGCGCGAACTGGCGACGGTTTTTCCCAAACCGCGGGAGCCGGTCTTCCTAGTGGACTATCAACGTGGTTACGCCTTTGTGCGCCAGGGTCAGCCTTTCGAGGCGCGCGGCTGCTGGCTACGCAGCTTGCAGGATTATCCGCAATTCGCCTACGCGTATCAGTCCCTGGCCGGGCTTTCCCGTTCCCAGGGCGACCGCGCCGGCGCTCGGCGCGAGCTGGCTCGCAGCGAGTTTTACCATCCCTCCAATGCTAGCTTGAACGAGGATTGGCGACGCCTCGGGGTGAGCTGGCCGGCCTGTGCACGTGCCTATTTTTTGCCGTTCTGGGCATTGTAGCGCCTATTCGGCAGCCGCGCCGACGAAAATCGATTCGACTTTGCCCTTTTTTATATGAAAGATGACGCCGTCATAAATCGTCCCCACCACTAACTGACCGGCGGCCTGGCTTTCGGCGTCCAGTAACTGGCCGTAGACCTTGCGCACTTCCTGGTCGGTGGAACCGACGCCGATGCCCTGCGGGGTCTTCCAGGCGCAGGGAGCGGTCACCACGAAGCGCTCCACTCGCCAGACTCGGGCTTTTTTCTCGCGGGATAGAGTGACTACCACTCCCTGTTTTTTGAAGGTCTGATCCTTGACCGTGAGGCCGGTGGCTCCCTCCTCCACGGGCTTGCCTTCTTTGCTGGGCTTGCCCAGCAGCGGCGCGAGTTGAGAGGATTCCAAACCCAGGCGCAAGTTGCCCACTTTTTGGGCATCGGTTACCTTCATCGGAGTGGCCAGGGCGGTCGCGGTCAACAGGCACAGCAAAGCGTGAGTCGGTTTTCGCATAACCGGCAATTTCCAAGCGGACCAGCAGACTCCCTATAGTAAAAAAAGCCCTGCTAATCAGGGCTTTTTTACTACTCCTAAAGTCTTAGTTGTGCGGATTTATAAAACGGCCAGAATTTTGCGAGCGGTGGCGGCGAAGGTGCCGGCTTTGTCGGTGCCGTTGACGATGCGGCGGGCGCCTTCGAAATCTTGTTTGCCGCCGCCGATGTAATCAGACAGCTTTTTGCCGGTGAAAGAGCCTTCTTTCATGCCCTGGACCAGGATGCGGGCGGCGATTTCCGGCCGCTCGGCCTGCTCCGGGTTGCCCACCAGGTCAATTCCCAATTTCTTGGACCAGTTGGTGTAATTGTTGCGACCGGTGATTTGCACAAAACCGCGGCCTTTGTAGCGCACGCCGTCGCCCGATTGATTGTTGCCCAGGTCTTTGCGGCCTTCGTAGGCCGACCCGGAAGCGATTTCTTCCATATATTTGCCGGCGCCCGACTCGTGCACGGTGGTGGCCAGGATGTAGGCGATCTGCTGCTTATCGGTGACCCCCTGCTTTTGGCACTCACCCAAGATCAGAGGGAAGCTTTTCTTGGCGTATTCGCGATAGCCGGGATCGAGGGCATTGACGATTTGATCGACGTTGGTGTTGATGGGCTTGGCCGCGTCAAAGTTCTGCACGCCCTGACCACCGCCGACGTTGGAAGCGCCGCCACCGCCACCGCCACCAGAGACGCCGCCCGGAGCGCCCAGACCGCCCGAGGCGTTGGGATTCATACCCAGGGCGTTGGGCAGGCCGCCGCCGGCCCCGAGCATCAAGGCCATCATATCCAGCATCAATTCCATCGTCATCATCTGCTGGGTCAGCAGCATCGAGGGGTCAACGTTGTAGCCGCTATTGGTGAAGCCGGCCAGGCCCGCCCCGGGCAACTGCATTCCGGCCATATTGTTCAAGCCCAGGCAGCGCTGCGAGACCGAAGAATCGAGCAGCGGCATTCCGACCGAGGGAGAAGCACCCGCGCCGGGATTGGCGTTCAGTTGCAGAGTGGTAATGGTTGCTTGATACATCGGTCACCTCCAGGGCTTGCTTGTCTGTTTAACAGCATAGGCCCGGATGTAAAAATTCGACTCAAGCAGAGTCCTCTGGTACTGACGGAATGTAAAACGATTGTTAACGTTTTGCTTTTATCCGAAGGTGTGGAACTGGGCGGAGGGGTCGGGCTGGCCGGGAGCCAGCACCTTGGGCATCACATACATGGCCGCGCCACCCTGGTTGAAGAGGTCCGGGCGACTGGCATCGAGCAGCGACGCTTCACCCCCGTTGCTGATGACCTCGGCCGGCTGGCCGAGTCCCTTGGGCAGGTAGATGTCGTGCTGACTGACCTTGCCGACCTCGTGGAAGAAACCCACTTCCTTGTCCGGGTAGGTGCCCGTTTTGACCTCAAAAGACTTGGGATCGATGGTGATTCGAGCGGCGTCCAGTCCGACCTGGCACTGGATGACGTCGGCCGAGGGCGTGTCGCCCAGGCGGAAGCCTTTATCGACCAGCGGGCGAGTGACGGTCGTCTGCATGCCCTCCCAGCGCTGAGCGAAGGTCTTCACTTCGCTGTTTTGCGGCAGGCCGTCGCGCTTGCCGAAGATCCAGAAGCTTTTCTTGTCGGTCCACACGCCCAAATTCTGCCCGAGCTGCTCGGCCGGCGTGTTCTTCGCGATTTCTTGGAACTGAGCCAGGCTGCGCACGGGCTGCCAGTCGCTTTCGGCGTTGGGACGGTGGGCCAGAGCCAGGTGGTCGCTGACGGGGATGAAGCTGTCAGGCTTGCAGGGCTTGACCACCGGTTCGCCGTTGGCGGCGTTGGCCACCACCAGATTGGTCATGGCGCGGCTGGCCGTCTGGCCCACGAAGTTGTTTTGCGAAAACGAATATTGATTGCGAATGTCCATAGAGCGAGCATACCGTCGGCTCACAAAAAATTGCTGAAAAAAAAAGAGCCCCCCGACGGGGGGCTCCCAAGCCGGGCGCTACTTGCAGCAGGCGGCCCCGGGTACGCAACAAGCGGCTCCGGGCGCACAGCAATCGTTCGCCTTGGGCTCCGTTTTTTCGTCGCAACAAGCGGCGCCGGGTTTGCAGCAGTCGGCCTGCGGCTGGCAGCAATCGGGCGCGCTCACCTTCACCGCCGGCGGCGTGCTAGGGCTGGGCAGGCTGGCCGTCGCGGGCTCGGCAAAAGCAAAGCCGGTCAGTGCCAGTACGGAAATAAGCATGGTTTTCATGAAAAAAGTCCTCCTAAAAATGATCGATCGGGTTCTACTGGTCAACTGAGAACGGGCGGGGGAGCGCGGGGGCGGCGCTCCGGGATGTCGGGAGAAGCCAGGCGCGGCGAGCGGTAGGCGTCGGCCGCCGGGTCGACTCCCAGGGAAGGTCCCTGGGGAACGGGAGTTCCGGAAGACAGCACGATGGGGGGCAAGAGCGCCAGGTTGAGAGCGCGCTCCTCGTCGGAGGGCGGGCACGGGCAGAGCTGCGGTCCGCAAGAGCAACTGGAAGCACTGATGACCCGGCAACAACAGGACGAATCCGGCTGCCACAGGGACCAGCCCAGAAGAAGCGAGATAAGGACCAGCCAGAGCTTCACACCAGGGCCAACTCACCAGAGGATTTTTAGTTCCACCTTGCACGAAAAAGAACTTTGCGATACAAAGTATATATCTACTTTGTATCGCAAAGTGAGCGCGGAGGACGACGATGTCTCGTTGGTTTTTGGTCTCTTGCCTTAGCCTGGCCAGCCTGGTGGAAGCGGTATTGTGGGGAGTGAGAAGCGGTCCGGGCTGGCTGTTGTTGGTGGCTCTTGGCTTCTTTCTCAGCCACTTCTTGCGCTGGCGCTTGGAACGCCCCGGCAATGCCTGGTCGAACTGGCTCTGGTTGGGAGCGGCCGGCCTGGGGGCGGCTCCCTTTCTTTATCATGCCGAGCTGGTTCACTGGCTGGCTCCACCGCTCTGCTTCACCACTTTGATTCTGGCCTGCTTTTATACGGTGGCTTTGGCCCGGCCCATGGAAGCTTTGACCACCACCAGCCTGTGCAGTCGGGGGTCGGCCGGCCAGGCCGCGCATATGGCTACCTCGCAGTTCCCTCGCTTCTCTCCGTCCACCCTCAAGGGCCTGGGCATGGCTCTGCCCCTGCTCATGCTCTTTGGATTATTGTTTCTACAAGCCGACCCGGGCTTTCAGGGCTTCCTGACCGGCTGGCTGGGCGACTGGCGCTTCGCTCTGACGCGCCTGCTGCGCTGGGCTCTTTGGGCCTGGCTGGCCGGGACCATCTGGCTGGAAGCCCGCTTTGACGCCAACATCTCCTCTCCGCAACGCGACGGCACCGGTGATGCGGCCAGCTGGACGGTGGCGCTGCAGGCCACCAACCTGCTCTTCCTTACCTTTCTGGGCTGTCAGGCTCGCTATTTATTCGCCGGCCTGGCGCCGGCCGGGATGACCCTGGCCGGATACGCCCGGCATGGTTTCTTCGAACTCTGCCTGGCCACTTTGTTGGTGGTGGCGCTGGTGGTTTGGGTCCACGGGGCTACTTATCGCACCGAAAACGGGCGTGGCGCCGTGCTGGCCTCCCAGGGGTTGTTGCTGCTTACCTTTGGACTGGTGGCTTCCTCCACTCAGCGTATGATTCTGTATGTGCAGCATTTTGGGCTGACCCTCACTCGAGCTTATGTGCTGGCCACTCTGGTCGGCATCGTAGCCACCCTGGTCTTGTGTTGCTGGGCCCTGGCCCAGGGACGCAGTCCTCAGTGGTTACGCGCTCGCCTGTTCTTGCTCGGAATGTTCTCTCTGGCGGGCGTCGGATTGACCAACGTGGAGGCCTGGGTGGCCCGCACCAATCTGGCGCGCAAAGAGGTGGATATGGCCTATTTGCGGGGGTTGAGCAGCGATATCGCACCGGTTTTAAATGGTCAAAAAGAGTTGTTGGCGGCCGTTCTTACCCATAATCCTCCGCGCGACTGGCGCGAGTTCACCTGGAGCTACTACTCGGCGCAACAAAGGAAGCAGGCGGACCTCTGAGTAAAACGTCTTGATGAAGCTGATGGCGTTTCTACTGGCGCTGGCGCTGGCGGGCGCTACCCCGGCCATGGTGGTGGCCAGCAAAGGGCCCGTTCCGGCCCAGGTGCTGACCACTTTGCAGGCCGGTCAGAAGCTGACCCTGGCCGCCGGCAGTGAGTTGACCGTAAGCTTTTTACAAGGCGGGGGGCGCACTCACTGCAAGGGGCCCGGTGTGTTTCAAGTGGGCCAGATCGGCATGACCTTGCTCAGCGGCTCCGGTTCGGTTCAGTCGGAAAAGAGTGAGGCACGGGCCGCGCTCACGCCCAGTCCATGGATCAACTGGGATGAAATGGCCGGCGTGCGGCGCGACGAGCTTCGTTATGCCGGCGATCCCACCTGGCTGGAGCCGCGCGCCCAATTGCATTGGGAGGCTCCCGCCGACGTGCAAGAGCTGGAAGTGGTGGTGGAGCATCTGCCGGACTATGGCCGGATTTATAAAGGTACCGTGGCCGCACGAGCGCCCTTGCCGCTGGAGCTGGAGCCTGGCCAAAGCTATGTCCTCAGCCTGCGGGGCTTCAGTCCCGGGCGCGTGGTGGAAGCGGCCGAGCAGCGTCTGGAGGTGCTTTCCGAACAGGATCGAGTGCATTTGTTGGCCTGGGAGTCGGCCGCTCGAACTCCCGCCGATGTGGTCGAACTCTATTCCTGGTTGGTGTCTCGCGGTCTCCTGAGCCGGGCTGAGCGACTGCGCCTCGAACATCCGGGAGTGCTGCCGTGATTTTACCCGGCCTGGCGGCCGGCGTCGGGCTGGGCGTGTTGGGCTACAATTATCTCAGTGGTCGGAACCTGATCGCCGACAGCTGGGATCAGTTTCAGTTGGTGACTCAGCCGCTGGAGTATTGGGAAGATATTTGGCGCCAGCGCCCTCCCACGCAGATCATCGCCTGCCTGACCACTATCCCCAGCCGGCTGCCTTACCTGGAGTTGACTCTCAAAAGCCTGCTCTACCAGAACTGGGCCCTGCAAAAGATTCGCCTGCACCTGCCCGAGTATTCCGCTCGCGAGCAGACCGCTTACGTCGTGCCCGAGGCGCTGCGCGGCCGCGAATGGTTGGAGATCGTCACCTGTCAGGACTTTGGGCCGGCCACCAAGTTGATCCCGGCCGTTCTGGATTTGCCCCCGAGCCAGCGGGTGCTGGTGGTGGACGACGATATGCTTTACCCGGCCAGCTTGACCCAGCATCTGCTCAGTCACTCCCAGCGCTATCCGGACCGGGTGATTTGTTCAAGTGGCTGGTTGGTTCCGCAAGATCTGGTTGATCGCCCGACCACCCTTTGGGATAATTTGCGCCAAAAGGCTCCCGTTCCGGTCAAATGCACGCGGGTCCGCGAACCCTATCCTATCGACATCGTACAGGGCTATTCCGGCTTTCTCACCCTTCCCCGGTTTTACGATCCGGAGCGACTGCTGGACTACAGCGGGGCTCCGGAGGCTTGCCGCTGGGTGGATGACGTCTGGTTGAGCGCTCAGTGCCTCGTGCCCAAGGCGGTTTTTCCCGCTCCCCGTTACTGTTTTGAACGTTGGAAGATGCGTAAAATGATGAAAGCGGGCAGTCTGGGCCGACTCAATCGGGGCGACGGCGATCCTTTGACGCGCAATAATACCATCGCCATCCGCCACCTGCGGGAAAACTGGTTGAATACAATCCCAGGAGGGAGGAACGAGCAGAACCCGAACCCCCTGGGCCATTCATGATCAGTCAGTTGCGAGAACCCACGCGGCCCTTACGGGTAGCTCTGGCCAGGCCTCTGGTGGCTCTGGGAGTCCACCCCAATTGGATTACGCTGGCGGCCATACCGTTGAGCACAGCGGCCGCCTGGGTTTTATACCAGGGAAACGGGCGTTGGGCCCTGCTGCTGGCGTTGTTGGCCGCGGCTATGGATTTTTTGGACGGCGAAGTGGCTCGTCTACAGAACCGAACCACTGCCTTTGGCAACTATCTGGAAGCTTTGGTGGACCGCTGGGTGGACGGCATCCTGCTGGTGGGCTTCATTCCCTTTTATCCGCTGGCGGCCGGCCTGGCCATCATTCTCAGCAGTCTGGTCAGCTACGCCAAGGCCCGGCTGGGACTGGTTATGGCCATCGATAACAGCGATTGGCCCGGCTGGGGGGACCGCAGTGACCGCCTGATTTTGCTACTGGGGGCCGTCGCTTTCGGCCCGGCCAGCTCTTGGAGTCGGGCATTGCTCTGGATTCTCGTGCTGGTCTCTCTGGTAGGCTGTGTGCAGCGAGTACAGCATGCCCGCCGGCAAATCGAACAAGCTGGCTTGTAGCGGTGCGATGGGGTGAAGCCTGGCTGGCCGGCTACTGGCTACTGACCAGCGCGCTGCTTATCTTTGGCCCCAACTTTTCCAGTGCCAGCGTGCAACTGGCCGTGCTGCAACTGGTGGCGGCCGCCAGCCTGTTTATGCTATCCAGTTGGTGCGATCGCCATCCCCAGTTCGGCTGGCTCTTCTGGGTTCCTTGGGCTCCCTTTTTCTTTTGGACTTATGGGAATATCGATAAAGTGCACAAAGTCCTGGGCTGGCCCACCCGGGACGACATGATCCAGGGCTGGGAGCACTCCCTCTGGGGCCATCTTACCCCCGCCCTGGATTGGAGTCAGGCCTGGCCCTGGCCCTGGTTCTCGGAAAGCATTCATCTTTGTTATATCACCTACTATGGAATGGCTCCGCTGCTCATCATCCGCCTGCTCCACCGCGAGCGCGACGATCTGGCCCGGCTGGCCCTGGCCGGAGCCGTCTCCAGCCTGGTCTGTTGTTACTTCATCAACATTCTCATCCCGGTGCGCGGACCCAGACCGCTCTATCCGCCTCTGGCCGACGCGCTGCACGGTCCCGTCTGGACGTTCTGTCATGCCATGCTGAAGAAGGGAGCGGCGGGAGCGGCGGCTTTCCCCTCGGGGCATACTTCGCTCTCCATGGCCACGGCTTTCATGGCCTGGCGTTGGGACCGCAAGCTCTTCCCGGTTTACGGGCTGTGGGCGATGGGGGTGGTTTCGGCCACCATCTACGGGCGCTTTCATTACAGCGTCGACGTCATGGCGGGGACTTTGCTGGCGGCCTTCTGCGCCGGACTCGTCATTTTCCGTGACCCAGACCGCCAGTAGGAAAAAGCCGCGCGCTCTCAACACCCTGATGCTGATCGTCGGCCTGGGGTTGCTGATGTGGCTGTGGGCTCAGTTTTCTCTCGAGCTGGTGCGCCATGCCCTGACCCAGGCCGGCTGGGGTCTGCTGCCGCTGGGCCTGCTGGGTCTGGTCTGGATGCCTTGGGACGTGCTGGCCACGGCCGCGCTGGTGCCGGCACCCCGCCAATGGGCCCGGCTTTTTCTGTTGGAATGGAGCAGCGACGGGTTTTCCCGGCTGATTCCTTCCGCCGGTCTCGGTGGCGAACCCTTTCGTTATCGCCACCTGCGGGCCATGACCGAAGAGCCGGCCAAAGTGGTGCTGGCCTACCGCATGTTCCATGCGATTTCCGGTCTGGCCGCCACCCTGGCGGGGGCGGCCTTGTGCGCTTACTCCGGTCTCTCTCCCGATCATTCCTGGCGGCATCTGGCCGCCCTCAGCGTGGGCGTGATGCTGGTTCTCGGTGGGGCCTTGCTGTGGTGGCGGCCCTTTCCGGTGGCCACTCTGGTGTCGGGTCTCGTTCCCAAGCTTATCAGCCGCCTCTTTCAGGTGGTCGAGGTGGCTTTCATCTTGTTCTTGTTAGGGCTGGCCGTGACTCCTCAGCGGGTATTGCTGATGCAGGCCTGTCTGGCGGCCAGCACCTTTCTTTTTGCTTTCGTGCCGGGCGGGCTGGGAGTGCAGGAAAAAGCGCTGATGTTGGCCTGCACGGAACTGGGCCTGGGCGCCGAGGTTGGCTTTCAAGTCGGACTGTTGCGGCGTTGCCGGCAATTGCTTTGGGCCGGCTATGGAATGTTGGCGGCTATTTGGCTGGAGGCCGCTTTAGGAAGAGATTCAGAATCCCCGGAGCCCAGCGCGATAACAGATGGGCCAGCCGACCGTCAAAACTCGGAATGACGGTGAACGGGTTGGCAGGCAAAGCTTTGAGTAGATAGCGGGCTACCTGGGCCGCCTCGAGCACCTGCACCTTTTCTTCTTGGGCCAAAACTTCTGGTGGTTTGCGTAGGTTTTCTTGGTCCAGTCCGGGCGTGCGGGTATTGGGCGGGCAGAGAGTGGAAACCCGGATGCCGTAGCCCGAGACTTCGCGGCGCAGAGCCTCGGAAAAGCCCATGACGGCATACTTGCTGCCGCAGTAGCCAGTATAGCCGAACAGCCCCATCAGGCCGCCCAAGGAAGAGACATTCACGATGTGACCGGCGCGCTGCTTGACCAGGGCCGGCAGCACCGCCTTGCAGACATAGGCCGTGCCCAGATAGTTGACCTGATTCATAGTGGCGATGTCGGCCGCGCTGAGATCGAGCAGGTAACCGGGCAGCGCCAGGCCGGCGCAGTTGAAGATGAATTGCGGTGTTCCATCTTGTTGTAGGACTGCTTCGATGGCGGTCTCGGTAGCCTGGTAGTCGGACACGTCCAGGCTGGTCCAGTCGGCTCGAATACGGGCCGCTTCTTTTTCCAGTAGCTCCACCCGGCGCGCCCAAAGGCGCACTCGGCAACCCTGCTTGACCAGCTCCTCGCCGATGGCCAGGCCGATTCCTTGACTGCCGCCGAAGATCCAGGCCAGCTTGTCGCGGTAGTAAGGGTTCACACCAGCGGGGGCTTCTCTAAAAGGCGGTAGGTTTTGTTGCGCTGGCCGCCCAGGGCGACCGACATCGCATTCATGGGCTTGTTGGTCTCAAGAACCCAACTGATCTCGAGTTCGCGCCAGCGAATTTCTTTGCCCCGCTGCAGGGCCGCGTGAATCAGGGCGGCCGACACTTCATCGGCGCGGAAATCTTTGCGCACGCCTAAGGCGTAGCCTCGGTAACTGTCCACCCAACGGCTGCGCGTCAGGTATTTCCAGATCAGTTTGGGCGTCAGCGAACCGTTGCTGGCGCTCAACATGGGATTGAGGTTGGGCAGAACGATGATGCAGCCGATGGGGTGGCTGTCTTTGTAAGCCAGAAAAACAAGATTGGGATCGAGCACGAAACGGGCCAGCAGCATCAAGTCGTCCAATTGGGCGCCTTCAATAGGCTCAAATCCCCAGTTTTGCGAGAGGGCGTCGTTGAACACGTCGGCGATTTGCTGCACCTGACGGCGCAGGTCGCCTTTGCGCATGGGTTCGACCACGATGCCTTTGGCGGTGGCTCGCTCGGCCCGGCCTTTCATCAGGTCGGGCTTCATCTGGTCCTGCAGATAGCGGTAAGTGTACAGGTCCATCGACTTGTGCAGGCCGGCCTGAGCCAGCAGTTCCTCGTAATAAGGAGGGTTGTAGCTCATCAGGAAGTGAGGTTCGAAGTCGAAACCGTCCACCAGCAGGCCGGTGTAGGGGTCTTCCAGGCGGAAATGGTGGGGTCCGCGCATGGGCAGGTGCGGAGCCAGCTGGTGTCCCATATCGATGAGCGCCTTGACTTCCTCCCCGGTTCCGGGCATGGCTTCGAAAAAACCGAAATGGAGGGCTTCATAGCCGTGGGAGCGGTGCACTTTGAAACCGGCCCGCGCCACCGGCTGGCCGTCGCGATAGGCCATCGCATAAAGTTTTTCTTTTTCTTCCAACTTGCCCATCATGACCCAGGTGTAGGGCGTCAGCGGAGGGACCCACAGATTGGGAACGGTCCTGTAGACGTGCCGGGCCAGGGAAAAAAAATCAATCAGTTGGGGCCAACGGCGTATTTTCTTCAAAGTATGCACTGATCAACGTCCATTCTGCCCAGGCTTCTCGTCCTCCTATGGAGGGGCAAGATCCGTGTTGTCGAAGCGCGCCCCCATGAACGACGCTCTGGAACCAGAATTTGCCTCCGTACTGCGGGACATTATGACGAAAATTTCTTCGCGCGACGTTGGCGAGTTTCGCTCCAGTCAATCTCTTTCGGAATTAGGTTTGGACTCGGTCTCTTTGGCCGAAGTTATTGTGATGCTGGAAGACGAGTTCGATGTGAGCCTCGACCAGCGGGATATCGAGCAAATCGAAAGTTTTGGCGATCTCCAAGATCTATTGCAGCGCGCGCGAAGTAAGTAAATGAACTCCCATCAAGAAGTGCCCATCGCCATCATCGGCATGGGCTGCCGATACCCAGACTCACCCAATCCGGGAGAGTTCTGGCGCAACCAGTGCCTGGGTCACCAGAGCTTTGGGCCCGTCGATCCCCGCCGTTGGGATCACAGCCGGTTCTTTGCCTCGGGACGCGACCCGGACGGGACTCCATGTGATCGCGTTGCGCATTTGCGCAATGTTGAGTATTTTGCGGCCAGTCATTTTCACATCGCTCCTCGGCGCGCCGAGGTCATGGATCCCCAGCATCGTTTGCTCTTAGAAGTTACCTGGGAGGCTTTACAGGACGCCGGTTTGCGTCCTGATAGCTACGACCGCGAACGCAGCGCCGCCTATGTCGGTTGCAGCCTGGCGGAATACCTTTCGCTTTCCACCAGCCGCCTGCGCGAGCGCCAGATGATTGCCGGCCAGTTTGGCACTCCCCACGATACCAGCCCGCGCACGCAGCGACTGGCCAGCATTCGCAGCTACACATTGCCCGGCAACATGATGAGCATGAATGCCAGCCTGATCGCTCAATCCTTTGACTGGGGCGGTCCCAGCCTATCTCTGGACGGGGCCTGCGCCAGCTCGCTGCTGTCCGTGCACGAGGCCTGCCAGTATCTGCGCCGGCAGAAATTCGCCGGACCGGCTCCCATCGCTCTGGCGGCCGGCGTCTACCTCAACTTCGTGCCCGATAATCTGGTGGCTTTCTCACGCATTGGCGCCCTGGCTTACCGCCCCAGCTCGGCCTTCGACGTCAGCGCCAACGGTTTCACCCTGGGCGAAGGCATTGGAGCGGTGCTGCTCAAGCGCCTCGACCAGGCGGAGCGCGACGGTGACCGCGTTTACGCCGTCATTCGCGGCACCCACTGCAACAGCGACGGCAACGCTCCCAGTCCTATGACACCTCAATTGTCGGGTCAGGTGCGTCTGTTGCAAGAAGGCCTGGCGCTCAGCGGTGTCAAGCCGGAGCAGTTGGGCTATCTGGAATGCCACGGCACGGCCACTCCCGTGGGCGACCAGGTGGAACTGCAGGCCTGGCGGGATGTTCTCGGCGACAGCGAAGCTTTGCCTTATATCGGGTCGGTCAAGTCCAACCTGGGCCACACCATTTCGGCGGCCGGTGTGGCCGGCCTCATGCGCGCCACCATGGCCGTCTACCAGGCCACCATCCCGCCGCACGCGGGCTGGAAAGAATGGCATCCGAACCTGCTCGACTTCGCCCAGCGCTTCCAGGTGCCCCAGCAGAGCCAATCTTGGGACGAAGAAGTGCGCCGCGCCAGTGTCAGTTCGTTCGCCTTCGGCGGCATCAACTGTCTGGCCGTGCTCGAGAGCGTTCCCCAGCCTCAGGCGCCGCCGGCGCGCCAACTGCCTATCGTGCTCTCGGCCCCCAACGCCGAACTGCTGGATGCCTTCTGCCGCCAGCTTCAGGACGCCCCGGTGCAATCGCTCAACTGGATCGCTTATACGCTCTCGGTGTTGCGCCCGCGCGAGAGCGAAAGCCGCCTGCTCTGGGCCGGCAGCTACGAAGAATATATCGAGGGCCTGCGCAACTGGCGCGAGTTGCCGAGCGAGGTTCCCCAGCACCTGGGCGAGCATTTCCGGGCCGAGGATCAGCGCGTGGCCGACATCCCACCCACGCCGCTACAGCGCAAGCCTTACTGGGTGGTCGGTAAGGAAGCCCAGGAACAGCACAGCCACCACGAACGCGAAGTGCGCGAGTGGCTGGCCCGCAACTGCGGTTGCTCGCCTAACGACTTCAAGCCGGAACAGCATCTGATCGACGACCTGGGGCTGGACTCCATGGCCCTGCGCGATCTGATCACTCTGCTGCCGCCCATCGAGATTCCCATGAATACCTGGGCGCAATGGACGGTTGGCGAGCTGCTGGCCCAGTGCCGTTTGCCCGAGCAGCTCTATAGCGGCGGCAAACTCAGTCCGGGCAGTCATCCCTTCCTGCTCGACCACGCGCTGGACAAGACCATGCTGCTGCCCCTGGCCAGCGGCCTGGACTTCCTGGCCTGGAGTCAGAACCTGCAGGCTCCCTGGAGTCTCTACAACGTGCAGGTGCACCGTGGCCTGATGTTCCGCGAACAGGCCGAGATTGTGCTCGACCGAGACGACCGCGAGCTGCGCTTGTTGGAAGTGCGCCCGGGCGGTCGCAAGATTCTCGATCTTTCGGCGCAAATTGGGGATTTGGGCCAGCCGCCCGCGCCTATCGACATCGACGCCCAGTGGAATTTGCAGGGAGAACTGCAGCGTTTCTACAGTGATCTGGCTTTCCACGGCACCCGTCTGCAGGGCATCAATGCCTTTATCAAGGCCGGCGACGCGGGTTTGATCGGCATGGTGCGCACCTCGATTCCGCGCGACTGGGTGCCCGGTGACCCGCGCTCCCGCTGGCATCTGGATCCGCTGGTCATCGACTCGTGCTTGCAGCTCTGCCTCTATTGGGTGCAACGCCAGCACAACCGCCCGGTGTTGCCTTCGGGTATCGGCGAAATTACGCTGCAGACCCAGTTGACGCCCGGTCTGGTGGAAGCCCGGGTGCGCGCCCTGGACCTCAAAGAAGAGGGCCCGGCGGCCGACGTCATGCTCTACCAGAACGGCCGGCTGGTCGGTTGGATTCGCGAAGTGCAGTCGCGCTGGGTGCAGTCTTTGCCGCAGCGCAGCTTCGCGGCCATTCCTTCGGAATGGACCAGGGTCGACCAGATGCCGGAAGTCGTGCTCATGCAAGAGCGACTGCAGATGATGGGTAAGGAAAACCCTTATTTCCGGGTGCTGCCTCGCAAGGACATCAGTTTCTGCCACTACAACTATGTCGGCCTGGCCCGCCATCCCAAGGTCCTGGAAGCGGCCGCCGAAGCGGTGGCCAGGTATGGCTGTTCCGCCCAGGCCTCGCGTCTGGTGGGCGGGGAAATCGACCTGCACCGGCTCTTCGAGCGCGACATGGCCGATTTCTTGGGACACGAAGACGCTCTGGTTATGGTTGGCGGCCACGCCACCAACACCGCCTTGCTGAGCCACTGGATGCAGGCTCCCGACCTGATTTTGCACGATTCCCTGAGTCACAACAGCATCCTGGAAGGCGCCTCGGCCAGCGCCGCCCGCCGGCTTTCCTTCCCGCACAATGACATGGTGGCTTTGGAGAAGATCCTGCGCAAAGTGCGCACCCGCTTCCGCCGGGTGCTGCTGGTGGTGGAAGGCATCTACAGTATGGATGGCGATATTGCGCCGCTGCCCGAACTGATCCGCTTGAAGCATACCTACGGCTGCCTGCTGATGATCGACGAAGCCCACTCGCTGGGCGTGCTGGGTAAAACCGGTCGCGGTATCTGCGAGCACTTCGGAGTGGATCCCAAGCAGGTGGACGTGCTGATGGGCACGCTCTCCAAGACTTTAGGCAGCTGCGGTGGTTACCTGGTCGGCAGCCAGCCGCTCATCGACTACCTGCGCTATACCCTGCCCGGCTTCGTCTTCAGCGTGGGCCTGTCGCCGCCATTGGCCGCCTCGGCCCGGGCCGTTCTCAAATTGCTGGCTCAGGAGCCGGAAAGAGTGGAGAAACTCCGCCAGGTCTCCAAGCATTTCTGGGAAGGCTGTAAGCGCCAGGGCCTGCCCCTGGGCACCAGCGAGATGACCCCGGTGGTTCCGATTATTTTGGCGGACAGCGCGGCCTGTACCGAACTCTGTGCCCGTCTCGGCGAGCGTGGCATCCAGGTGAAGCCGATCGTCTACCCGGCCGTGGAGGAAAGCGCCGCTCGCCTGCGCTTCTTCCTCAGCTCCGAGCACACCATTCAGGAACTGGATGTCGTGCTGCAGGCGCTGCAAGAACTAATGGTCGCTCCCGCCGTTCCCGTAATCTAGTCTGCGTCCATAGGATGGAGGGCGGGCAGCATTTGCGGTAGCGGGATGCTTGCTCCCTGCCCCAGGTAGGGAGAGTGTAAGCGCCAATGCTGAGCAGGTCGCTCTCGGCCAGGGACGAGAAGCGGAGCGAGTCCATTAGCCGGGAGCTGAAAGATTGAGCTTCTGACGCACTCGGCCAAAGGCATTGCCGGAAACAATAGTGCTGGCGTCGCCCTCATCGATAGCAGAACGCAAAACGGCCAGTTTGGCTTCGTATTCTCGCTCATCCCGCTCTAAAATCCGTAGTCCGGCACGAACAACTTCGCTTGCGTTAGCCGTAGCGTCCGCTTTTGACTTTCTCCATTACAAAGCGGTCCAGTTCGCCAGTCAAATTGATATTGCGTGTAGGCAAGGTGGCCGCCCCTTTCAGGTCTAGTTCGAAATGCTAAGCTGTACAACATGTCCAAATCTGTTCGAAAGACATTTACGGAGTTGGAGAGCCTTGAGCGCCTGAGCAATCAGTCAAGTCAGGACGGTCGGGGGGGCTGTTGCATAGATGGGAGGATGCGGAGGAGCTGACCAGGCCCTTGGATCAAATCGTCCGCAATTCCGCGCCGCCCTTTTATTTGGCCACTTCGTAGCGGCACAGCTCGTAAAGCATGGCCTGAGAGAAGTCAAAAGAAAAAAGCACCAGCACCTGATCGCCGACGGTGCGGGCGGTGGTGCAGCGGCTTTCGTGATCTTCGGCCTTGCCGTCGCGGTGAATGATGTAGGTCACGTAGTGCTTGGAGCCCTGGGAGCGGGCTCTGACGACTTCCGCGTTCATGGCGCGGCCGTTGACCAGCAGATTCTTCTCCCGCTGTCCCCGCCAGACCAGCACGTCGCCCAACCAGCGCAGCCCCACCAGCACGACCCCGGCCAGGGCGATCTGGAGCAGACAACTGATGGGAGTCGAGAGAGCGAGACCGATAAGGTCGGCCCACGGGGGGCGGGGGAGGGCTTCCGGATTGTGCCCTCTGGTGCACAGGCAAAATATCACCCAGAGCGGGCGAATCATGTCGTAAAGGGCACCCAGCATGAGCAGCCAGATCAGCCAGCCCACAACAATCGGAGCCGTGAATCGTCCCCGGCGGAGTCGCACGGGCCGTGGAATCGGCACGAGGGTGGGCAGCATGGTGGGAGAGTGTTCTCTCCATTGGTCAGCCTCCCTTTCCTGGAGGGTGAATTACGGTAGACACTGATGCTGTCTTGACAGCATCAAGCTTGATGCTAAGATTGCAACATGCGCACCACAGTCACAATTGATGCAGATACGGCCGCTCTGCTGCAAGAGGAAGTAGCCCGAACCGGCCTCTCCTTCAAGGAAGTATTGAACCGGGCCGTCCGCCGCGCGCTTGGCCGGCCGGCCGAGAGAATTCGGGTGGAGCCCGTTTTTCAATATCCCTTCCCGACTCATCTCGGTAGCTTTAACCGACTGGCTGATGAGTTAGATGACGAAGACACGATTCGAGAGTTGCAGGCGTGATTTTGCCCGACCTGAACCTGCTGTTGTATGCTTACAACCCCCATATGGCGCAACACGATAAAGCCCGGGATTGGTGGGAGGCTGCCGTCAACGGCGAGGAATTGATCGGGCTACCTCACGAGGTCACTTTCGGCTTTGTGCGCATTGCAACCAACCCTCGGTTGGGCCGGGCCTCCATCTCATTGGCTCAGGCCCGCCACCTCGTGGAATCCTGGCTTCAGTTGCCCCAGGTGCGGGTTTTGGTGCCCGGTGCCAGGCATTTTGCCAGAGTCATGGATCTGATGACTTCGGCTATGGCTACCGGCGCGGTTGTGTCCGATGCAATTCTGGCGGCATACGCTATGGAACATCGGGCCTGTCTCTGGACGAACGATGCGGACTTTTCGAGGTTTCCCGGACTCATCTGGAGGAATCCGCTTACCTGAGTAACTCGCGTAGTTGTTGCTCGCCCAGGTCGACCTCCTGATGGCTG
This sequence comes from Vulcanimicrobiota bacterium, assembly GCA_019637395.1. Classification (GTDB taxonomy): domain Bacteria; phylum Vulcanimicrobiota; class Xenobia; order Xenobiales; family JADMJV01; genus JADMJV01. The sequence goes on along the minus strand of JAHBVR010000003.1, from coordinate 215,971 downwards.
CCTTCCAGCAAATCGCAGGCCATCTTGCGTTTGTGGCCGTGCAGGCAGACCACCTTCTCTTCCACGCTCTCGCGGGCGATCAGGCGGTAGACGGTGACCGGGCGGGTCTGACCCAGGCGGTGGGCGCGGTCTGAAGCCTGATCCTCGGAAGCGGGATTCCACCAGGGATCGAGATGGACCACGTAGTCGGCCGCGGTCAGATTGAGGCCGGTGCCGCCGGCTTTCAGGCTGATCAAGAACAGCTCGCTCTGGCCATCTTGAAAGGCGTCCACCCGGCTGCGCCGCTCCCGGGCCGGAGTGCTGCCGTCCAGGCGCAGAAAAGAGACGCCGCGTTCCACCAGTTCCGCCTGGAGTAGATCGAGCAGGCGGGTAAACTGGCTGAAGACCAGGCAGCGATGGCGGCCGGCCCGCAGATCCTCGAGAAGCTCGAAAAAGGCAGCCAGCTTGGAGCTGGTCAGTCCCGGCTGGTCGAGCACCAGGCGCGGATGGCTGCAGGCCTGGCGCAGGCGCGTCAGATGGGCCAGCAGTTCAAAGCGCGAGCCCTGCTGGCGCAGCCCCTCCTCGGCCTGGCGGCGTAACTGTTCATAGAGCGAGCGTTCCCGGGCGGAGAGATCGACCAGCAGCGTGATCTCGGTGCGCGGCGGCAACTCGGAAAGCACCTCGGATTTGCTGCGGCGCAGCAAGAACGGCGACACCAGGCGCTTCAGGCGCCGCTGGCTGGCATTTAGATTCACCGCCAGATTGGTTTCGAAGCGGCGCCGAAAACTGGCCAGCGAACCCAGCAATCCGGGGTTGAGAAAGCGAAAGATGCTCCACAGCTCGCTCAGGCGGTTTTCCACCGGCGTGCCGGTGGTGGCGACGCGCACCGCGGCCTTGAGCGCGTAGGCGGCCCGGGCCGTCTTGGATTCGGGGTTTTTGATGAACTGGGCTTCGTCCAGCAGGGCCACGTTCCACTCCAGCGCCCGCAGCTTTTCCAGGTCCTGCATCAAAATTCGGTAGCTCAGGATGACTACCTGACCGATCTGAAGATTGTCCAGGCCGCGATCTTTGCCCTCGTAGAGCACGGCCTGCAGCGACGGTGTATAGCGCAGGATCTGATCGCGCCAGTGGGCCATGACCGAGGTAGGGCAAACCACCAGATGCGGGCCTTGGGAGCGGCGCAGCAGCATCAGGGCCAGAACCTGCACCGTCTTGCCCAGGCCCATGTCGTCGGCCAGGCAGCAGCCCACACCGGCCCGGGCGCGCCGGGCCAGCCACTGAAAGCCCGCCAGTTGGTAGTCGCGCAACTCCAGTCGGAGCGTGGGGGGCGGTTCGGGCTGGTAGCCATTCTGGGAAAAACGTCGCAGGCATTCGCGAAAGCGCTCATCGGTCTGCAAATCCAGATCGAGCTCGGACAGGGCCGGCACGGCCAGCGGCGAGACCTTGAGTTCGTCTCCCAGTTCCTCGAGTGCCTCCAGTTGCCGGCGGATTTCCTGGCCGACCTGCACGTAGTCGCCTTCATCCAGACGCACGAAGCGGCCCGGGTAGTAGCGCAGCAGTTGCAGCGTGCGGCCCAGCTCCAGCACCAGATGCTCGTCCACTCGCCACTGCCCCTTGAGCTTGAACCAGTCGCGCTCCGATTCGGCCTGAATGCGGAAGTCGCCCCGGCGCACCGGCTCGCGCACCCGCCAGGGCCCGCTCTCCGGCCACTCGCAGGGCACTCCCGATTGTTGCAGCTGCCAGACCACCTCCAGCGCTTCTTCGGGGTCGGAAAAGGCACACTCCAGCTCCTCGGGCAAGCCCGGAAAAGGCTGGCGCACCTCTGCCAGGGCCACTCGCTCGCCCTCAAAATCGCGGTCCACCTGGAGCAACTGGCCGTTCCAGTGCAGCGCTTCGCGGGGCGGGCCGGAGAGCAGGGGAAAACCGGGTCCACCCGGACCGTTGACTCGCCACACCCAGCTGAAACGCAATCCCACAGTGGGGGGTCCCAGGGGGGGTGCGTTAGCCCCCCTTGGAACACTTTGTCTGAGGGGAATGAGCCGGGCCACCAGTTCGCCGCCTTCCACCGTTTGAGCCAGCGGACGCACGCCGGGCCCGTATTCCACCGGCAGTTTCTCCAACCAGGGGGCCAGCGCCGCGGCCAGTTCGTCCTCGGCTCCCAGGGGAATCTCCTGACCGCTTTCCAGCAGCGGCTGCAGTAGCTCATTCCAGCGCGAGGGAAAGCAGACTTCCACCACCCCCGCTTCCTTCCAGCGCAGACGGTAGCCATCACCGGGACCGAAACGGGGTTTCAGGTCGATTTTGTAGCCCATCGCGGTGCGCAGCAAGTGCAGCTTCTGCTCGACCTCGTGAAGCCGCACCGGTTCGCCTTCAAAAAGCACGCGCGGGTGCCCGAGCAGAGCGCGCACCGCCGGGGTGGCGTCCATGACCATCACCTCGCGCCCCCACTGGCGGCGTTCCACCGAGGCCAGCACCTTATGGTCGGCGTCCGTTAAATAATCGGGCGGTTTGCGGATCAACTGGGCCAGGGAAATCTCCTGGCGTTCTCCCTGATGCTGGTGCAGGGCGCGCAGGCCCTGCTGGCCCACCTCCCAGAAAAGCTCCCCCGGCTGGGCCGGTGGCGTCTTGTCCTGGCGGGCGCGCCGTTCCAACAAGGAGAGCCAGCTACGCCAGCCTTCCTGGCGGGAGACTCCGGCACCCCAGGGATGAGCCGGCTGCAGTAGCTGCTCGGCCCAACCATGCAGACCCTGGCGCTGCAATTGTTGCAAACGGGCCAGATCGGGGTCCAGCCTCTGGGGCAGCACCGCGCGCAGACTCCAGGGCACGCACCAGTCCAGCCCGGCGCCTGCGAAGTCGAGCTCGGCCAGGCGGCTGGGCTGGCCGGCCAGGTGGCGGGCCAGTTCCCCAAAAAAGAGGTCCAGGCCGGGCATGCGGGTGCTCAGTCGCTCGTCGCCGAGCAATTCCAGGTCCTGGGCGCGCACCGCCGCCAGCCGGGCGAAGACCCCCACCAGCGGAGGCACGGCCGGCAGGCCCGCTTTGCGCCGGCTGATCAGCTTGAGAGCGCGCTCATAGGCTTTCTGAGCCTGGCCGCGCATCCAGAGCAGCGGCAGGTCGTAACCCTGGCGCTTGAGAGTGGGGTTGAGAAAGCCTTCGGCCACCTCCAGCCGGCCCCGGGCCAGGGCCAGTTCCATGGTGATCTGGTCGCGCACCTCCGCGTCCAGCAGGTCGCGCAGCAGATCGAAACGCTCGTCCCAGATTCCCTGGCCCCACAGCGCCGGGCGCAGGCCACTCAGGATCAACGCCTGGTTTTCGGGACGGCGCGAGAAAAAGAAGTCCGCCTCCCAAGGCGGCGCCCAATACTGGCAGGCCCAGAATTCGGCCAGCCCGTAGGTCTGGTCGATCGGAGTGTCCAGATAAACCTGCAAACGCACCCGGTTGTCCAGGCGCAGCGCGCCCCAGGAGGCGAAGTGCACGTGCTTGCTCACCAGTTCAGGCTGCCGGCGGGTCAACTCCAAAGTGGCCAGGTGAAGTTCGCCGGGGGAAATCAACTCGACTTCGTGGTCGAGGCGCACCACCCCGCGCTCGGCCAGGTCCTGAAGCGCGTCGCGCAGCGATTTTTCGGAGCCGCTCCAGCCCAGTTCGCCCAGGGTCCGCTGGACTTCTCTGCGCAGCGAGCGCACGCGCAAAGCCAGCGCCTGGCGTAGGACCTCTTCCAAGGACTACTTCAATCCGGCGGAAGTGGGCGGCTTGATAGAGGCCATGGCCTGGCGGATCTGATCTTTGAGAGCCGTCACTTGGGCGGCCCGCTCGGTTTCCCAGGCGCGCAGGCGATTCTGGATTTCCTGGCCGGACAGGGTGAGCTTGCCCAGATCGTTGCGGTGGCCCAGCATTTCCTGGGCGAAATTCTCGGTAAAGTCGCGATAGAATTCGACCGCGCTGGTGGCGATCTGGTCGGCCACGGCGGTGAACCGCTCCTGGTCCTGCGAGGCTTTGGTCTCGTCCAGGGTAGATCCGGATATGCCCGGATTGACCGGCCCCAGCGTCAGGCCCATACCTTTTTCGCGAATGGCTTCTTTGACCAGCTTGGAAGCATAGGTAATGTCGCTACCCGGTCCGGCGCTGGTATGACCCTTTCCGAACAGCGACTCGGAAGTGCGGCCGGCCAGGTTGGAAGCCACTTCGGCCATGTACCACTCAAAGGTGCTGGCCGGGTTGGAGCTGGATTTGAGGAAAACGGCCGCGTTGGCCGGACCGCGCGGGGCAAAACTGACGGCGTCGATGCCCTTGGGCTGCTGGTCGGGATGGTCTTTGGCCATGTCCTCGAAGAGATGGCGCACCACCACGTGGCCCATCTCGTGGCAGATGGTCAGACGCCACATCCAGTCCGGATTGGTGACGGGCCGAGCCACTCCGAAAGATTCCTGCAAGCGGGCTTCCCGGGCCGAGTCGCCGGTGATCTTGCCGTTGCCCAGCACTTTGGCCTGGCGCAAACCTTTCTCCAGACCCAGCGGATTGGCTCCGATGGTGGCTCTGGCCATCTCTTCGAGCACGCCCGGCTCGACCTCGAGCTTTTCCCGTTGGACCATCGACTGGAGCAGGCTCAGGCGCTCCTCCGGACCGGAAGGAGTGTCGAGCTGCAGTTCCCGCTGAAAGCGTTTACTGGCGTCGTAGTCCATGGTATCGGCGCGGCTGGTGGTGCCGATGAAGATCAGGTTGGTGTTCTTCTCCATCAAACTGGTCAGGGCGGCCAGCGTCTGGTGGGACTCGGCCGGGTCTTCCTTAGGAACGGTTTCTCGGAGGCCCACCATGCCGGCCAGACCGCTCAGCGCGCCGCTTACGGCCGCCCCCACTTTCAGGGCCAGGTTGGCCGATTGGGAGCGGATGCGGGCGGCCGCCTCGATCTCGTCGATGTGCACGACGGCCGTTTGATGTGGGCTCTTCAGAGCGGCTTGCTGGGCTTGCTGAAACAGTTGGCGAAGTTTTGCCGGCCCGCTCTCGCTGAAATCAGCGCCGTCGGCGTGCAAGGTCGGCACGCCCACTTTTTCCAGATCCGCCGCCAGGCCCCGAATCAAGGTGGTTTTACCGGCGCCGGTGTTACCTTTGACCAGATAGCTGGAGTAGGGTGCCTTGTGACCGTCGCGCAAAGTCCCCACCAGTTGCTGCAACTCGGCCCGGGCGGGGCTGTTGCCGCCCAGGTTCGCCAGCGTAAACCCCCGGTTTTCCAACAATGGAAAAGGATCGGCCGCGGGGGGTTTCAGCAGGCCACTGGCCTCAGGCACGTTCCCCAAAGACAGGGAGTCGAGCGGCCCCGGAAGGCTTGGGCGCAGCCTGGCCGGCGCTTTCCCCAGTGAAATGTGCAGCGGACCGATCTTCACCCGGCTAGTTTCTGGCCGCGGGACCGGTACCCCTGGTTCCGGCTCATCGTTGCAGGGAGCATTCGAAGAAGTGGGCATAGAGGAAGGGGAAGCCGAGCAGCTCCTGGGTGGGATGCAGCGGACTTCCCAGCGCGCGCAGAGCGGCCAGATGCTCGACCCGATAGCCGTTGTTGTAGATATAGCGGCTGAAGTGGTCGTGACGTTGCTCGATATGCAGTCCCAGCTCTTGCAAATCGGTCCAGAGTTTGTCCGGGTCCTCGATCAGGCCGGGGAAAGTGGATAGAAAGAGGCGGCTATCCGGGCCCGGCTTGAGCGAGTCGGCGGCGCACTGTAGAAAAAAACGCATGCCGTGGGCGGCGTAGGGTGGGTCGGTGGTGACCAGATCGTAGGCGGCTTTCATCGAATCGGGTACGCCGTGGCGCAGGTTGTGTTCCAGAACGGTGAGTCGTTCGCCCCCCTTGTCTTTTAAGAAAGCCACCAGGTCCGGGTCCAATTCGAGGACGTCCACCTGATAGTCGTGGCTGGCCTGCACCAACGCTAAAGAGACCAGATCGTCGTCGCCCAGCACCAGCACGCGGGCGCCCGGCCGGAGCGCCTGGCGTATACGGGCCACCCGGCGTTGGGTGGTGTAGGGCGTACAGTATTGCTGCTCGTAGCGCAGCTTCATGGCCGGACGGTGGCTGAACAGTTCCACCAGATCCAGCTCCAGACCTTGCTCGGGTTGCACATCGTAGGTCAAAAAAGCTCGGGTGTGATCGAAGGCAAAATCGACCAGGCGCTCCGGCTTGCGCATCAGGGGGCCGCCTTTTTCCTGGGCTCCCCGGGCCGGAGTGGGCATGCTGTGCTGGCGAAACTTTTTCTCGGCTGCGTCCAACAATTCCAGCGGACTGCCCTGGGCTCCGCTGTAGCTTTGTAGAGCAGCCACCAGGCGAGTCACCGAGTTGGGAGGATGGTGGGGCTGGTCATTGACCAGCAGATTGGCGTCCAGGGCCCGTTCCAGCCAGGGATCGTCGCCGAGCGGATGGGGTTTCTGATAGGGCGCCAGCCGCTTGAAGCTTTCTCCATCGGCCAGAAGGCGGCTGCCGTAGGCTAAATTGCACAGGGCCACTTCGCCCGATTGGCTGCCGTAGCGCGTGTCGAGGTGCTGTGTGAGCCAGTAGTTTGCCATCTTGCCCGGTTGCCCAGAGGACCCTATCTTCCTGCCCAAGAACAAGCCGGCTGTGAGGTGACAAAAACGTGATTGCAACGGTACAAGCGGCCACTCCTGTAGATGAAATTCAGATGAAACTCTTCTCCGTCATCGGCGGCGAAGATCCCCAAGAGGTCATTCCTCTGGTCGACGCTCAGTTGGCCGTCGCCGAGCGCGAGCTGCGTGAGGTGCCGGAACGCGCCCAGGCGCGCGGAGCCGAATTCGTGGCGGCCGTGCAGGACAAGATGCAGGCGGTAATCGAGCAGTTCCGCCTCTATCATGCCTGGTTGCAAAATTCACGGCAGGCGCTCGAGAGCAACGACCACAACCAGTTGGTGGCCGCCTACGAAGAGGCCCAGACGCTGGTGCCGGCCCTTTTTGCCGCGCTGGAAGCTTATGGAGCGGCCTACGCCGCTCAAGGTCCCTTCGCCACCCCTTTTTCCAATACGCTGGCGCGCATCGCCGCCGGCATCCACAGCGGCCAGGCCGGCGAAGAAAGCTGGGATGACTATCTGAATAATTTCTCTCAGGTTTTTGCCGGCAAGATCGCCCAGGTGCGCGAGGCCGCCCTGCCCGGCCGGGGCGCCTGCGGCCAGGCCTATCAGCAGGGAGTCGAGGTCTTGCAGAAGCTACAAGGACTCGAAGCTTTAGATCCGGCCAGCCTGAAGGCTCCGCTCCACGAGTTGGACGAGGCCATCGCCCTGGGCGAAAAGGTCGAGCGCTTGATGGCCGAGGGGCTCGAAGGCCCGGCCCCCATCCCCATGACCAACGTGATCATTTCGGTAGTGCGCAAAGGGTTGGGCGGGGAGCTGGACAGCACTCTGGTCAGCAGCTTCCTGGACGACTATCGCGATCTCTTGGATGGGTTCTGGGAGGGTTTCGAACGCTCCATTTCCCGCCCCAGCGAATCGGCTCTGGTGCAGCAAGAGATTCCCCGCACTCTGGAAAGCGGTGACGAGCATGACGCCGCCGTGGAAGAACTGATGAACGGGTTCGCAAAGAAGGATTCCGCCGCTTGTGAAGCCGCCATCGCCAGGTTGGTGGCCACCGCCCAGAAGCTGGACGAATCTCGCGAGGTTTATAATACGGCCGCCCAGCATCAGGGGCAGACTCTTTGTCCCGGTTGCGGCCGCGCCAATCCTCCTGAAAACAAGCGCTGCGAGGCCTGCGGCAACGTGTTGCCCACCGAGAGCGGGGCGGCTTCGTCTTCGAGCTTCAACGTGATGGCCGGTCCGGCTCTGGAGGAAACTCAGGAGCTGGGCATGACCGACAACGTGGCCAAGCTGTTTTCCGCCTGTGACAACGTGTCCGAAGGCAAGATCAGTCTGAACGAGTTCCAGAACGTGGTCACCGAGGCCATGGTGGGCCTCAAGGAACTGGCCAAGGAACTGGACGAAATCGCCACCGAGACCATGGACGAATCCAACATGAACGAGGAGACCAGGCGGGTCTGGCGCGAGCACCATTTGCCCCATGTGCAGGAAGTGGGCGCGGCTTTCGTAGCCGGCATGAGCGATTGTGAAGCCGGTCTCAAGTCCATGCAGGCCTACGTCAGCGAGCAAGACAACGAGCACCTGATCAACGGAGTGCGCCTGGTGTGGGAGGGACTCAACGTGATTCACCGCGCCCGGCTGGCCATGAACTCCAATCTGCAGATGCTCCAGGATGTGCTTCAGGAAGCCCGCGAAGCCGGCTACTTAACGGATGTCCCCGAAGAGACCGACGCTTGAGGAAGGGCTCAGATCATCTCGCAAATGGGCGAGTTCGATTTGGGCCAACCCCTCTTTGCCCTGTTTGCGGTAGAGGCGGGCTAGCAGCCGTCGCATCTGTAAGCTGATCACCGTGCCTTCGCACTGGCGCAGGCCGCGCCTGAGCATTTGCGTGGCCTGGCGCGGTTGCTCCAGTTGTTCCAGGGCCACCGCCGCTGCATAGTGAAGGCGGTAGTCTTCCACGATTTGCAGGCCCTGTTGGGCGTAATCCAGGGCTGCCTGCGGGTCGTTCAGGCGCGTGCTCAGCAGTTCCGAGGCCAGGCCGGCCAGATAGGCCTGGCCCGTGGAGGATACCCGTGCCAGCAGGCGCTGCCAGGTTTGCAGCGCCTGCTCGAACTGGCCCAGATGATGTTGGCAGGTGCCGCGCAGGTACTCGGCCTCGACCGCCGATAACTCGTGCAGGTGCTCCAGTCCTTGCTGATAGTGGCGCTGGCGCACATGTCGGGCGGCCTCGTCCAGCGCGTTGCCTTGATAACCGCTCCAATCGTCCGTCCAGGGAGCGGCCAGGCAGCGCTGCTCGGTAGCCGTATAGCCGCCCAACACCGAGAAAGCCACGGTGGTGAAGAGCGACGAGGGCAGGGGACCGGGAGGCTCTTGCCATACTTTTCCTTGCAAATTCAGGTAATAATCCAGGTCCACGTCCAGCAGCACGGGTTCTTCCGGTCTGGGTAGAGCAGCGGCCGGGCCTACCTGAAAGGGAATGCCCAGCAGAGTGCCTTCGAGGTAGCCGCCGGCGTCGTGCAGGCCGGCCGATTCCTCCACCGTCAAATCCAGCCAGCCGTTGAGATGAGTGCGCGCCCAGTTCAGCAGCTTGCCGTGCGGCAGGTCGGGCGGAATCACCCAGGTCAGGCGGCCCACCAGGCCATGGCGGATGGCTGGATAGAGGTAATTTCCGCAGTTCAGCCCACCCCAGGGGACATAGGGGTTGCCGGTCAGCTCGGGCAGGGGGTCCAGGGCCGGCCGCAGTTGTTCCAGGGCGGCCTGCTCCAGGCCGTCACGGCCGATATCTAAATGGGCGTCCACGTGCCAGCACCAGGCGGCCTGGATGCCGGCACGCTTCCAGGCGAAATAGGCCTGGCTGTGGTCCTCCATCAAGACCGGCTTCAAGATTGCTGGCGGCGCCGGGCTCGCTTCTCCTGACGGGCTTTGAGCTGTTCCTGCAGTTCCTCGTGAGCCTTCACGGTCTGTTTGCAGCGTTCCAGGATTTCCCGCCCACGTGGCGTGCAGGCGCGCACCACCCGGTAGGCCTCCAGCTCGAACCGGTTGCGCAGAGCCGCTTGCCAGCGGGGATTGTTGCCGGCCACCTCGCCGCCCATGAAGTCGATGCCCAGGGAAGCGGTGACCTCGGTGGCATGATCAAACAGAGCATGTCCGATGCCCCGCCCCCAATACTCCTGGAGAGCGCCGATGTCTTCCACGAAGGTCTGGCGCCTGCCCAGATCATCCATGCCGTAGAGATTCAGCAACAGGTAGCCGATCGGTTTATCGAGTTCGCGGTCGCGGGCCAGCAGAAAACGGTACTTGCCCTGGCGCACCCACATGCGCAGCGAGGGAAACTCGCGGCGCATGAATTCGGCCCGCTCGGCCGAAGTGCTGCGCAGGGCGTTGAAAGTAAAAATCGACGCCGTGGTGGCCATTTCCAGGATAAAATCCCAGTCTTGCTCCGCGGCGTCGACTATTTCATACCAGGGTTTCTCCAAAACGAGATTAGACGTTCAAGGAGATTCCCAGCGAGAGGTTGAGGTTCTGGCCACCGAAGGGGAGTCCGCCGGCGAAGGGACTACCGAAGCCCAGGCCGTTGCCGAAGCCACCGCCATTGAAGCCGCCGTTAAACCCACTGTTAAATCCGTTGTTGAAGGCGCCACCGCTCAGGCCGGCCTGGAAGCCCGCGGCGTAGGCCGAGTTGCCGCCGCCAAGCGGAGAAGAAAACAGGTTGTTGAAGCCGCCGCCCAGGCCGTTGTTGCCGGCGAAGGCAAAGCTGCCTCCGGGGCCGGCGCCGGCCATGGCGAAGTTACTGATAGGGCCGCCGCCGAAGGGGCTGCCATAGGGCTGTCCCATAAACGAATTGCAACACCCGTTGATGCGTTGCGCGCCGAAGTTCATGTTCATCGCGCAGGCCTGGTTCGGGAAAGGATTCTGCTGGATTTGCTGGTGTTCGCACTGCTGCATACGCGGGGCGCGGGGGCCGCCGCCGAACAGTCCGCCTAGTGCCTGAACTCCACCTAATACTGCACCGATCAAAGTCTTAAGTCCCCAATCTACGTTATTAAGAGTTATTGTCCCACAGGTACGGGGCTCTGTCTAGGTCTGAATAATTAGGGAAAGTACAAGGTATAATTCTCTTCATCTTGGTATTGGATGGTGTCGAGGTCTTCATCCAGTTCCCGGTAGAGCTGCAAAATACGCTGTCCGGGCGGGCTGAGCCGTTCCGTCCACCGCTCCGGCTGGTTGAGGTCATACTGCTTGACCAGTCCGCGCTGGTCGCTGAGCATACTGGCCTGGCCCTGGGCGCCGGCCGGTAAGTTCAAGGAGGATTTAGGATAAAGGTAGATCTTTGACTCGCTTAACTGGTCGCGCGTATAGGTGAAGGACACCAGACCTTCATCTCGATGGTCCTCCAACTCGTAGCCCTCGAGCAGATGAGTCAGGTTTTCCGGTAGCGCCTGGACCGGCTGCACCCGGAAATAGACTTTGAACTGCTTTTCCAAGAGGTCCCAGCCCAGCCCGTAGAATTTGCTGTTCTTCGATTCCAAAAAGTAAGGGTCGAGTTCGACCGAATGTTCTTGGATGACCGGCAGGGCAGCCTGGAGGGCCGGCTCGGGGTTGGCCACCGAGCCGTAGGCCAGCCGGGAAGAGTTGACCTTGTCTCCATGGACGCGATGACTGTAGCTGTAATAGCTGAAATGCTCGTAGCCCGAGTCGGAGACTTCGCGGAACGAGCTGGACAGTGCAAAGCAAGTCTCCAAATAGGCTTTCTCGGCTTCACTCAGATGGCGGCGAAAGCGAAAGAACTTGCGGCAATGCCATTGGAACAGATAGCGATGGTAGTTGAGCAGGTTGGACACGAACTTCTCTCTTCGCGCCCGCGTGAGCGGGCTCCCTTATAGGGGGAAATTTTCTCCTCTTAAACTGTTCACAAACTGTTCATCAATCGACTGCCCCGCCAAGGCCTGTTTTAGAATTGTCTTGTAAGGTGTGAGCCATGGACAGGTTCTCCGCACTCCCTATCGGTCGTCTTGACTCCGTCGGCGGAGTTGGCCGGAACACGGAGGCCAGGGCTCCCGGCCTGGCCAGTTTCCTCAGCCAGCGCGCCAACCAGGTGTTGGGCGCTCGCCAGACGGCCCGGGCGGTCGAGGTCGAGAGCCAGGCCGCCGCCGCACCGAGCAGCTCCATCCCTCCTCAACTGGCCCGCCAGATGGACCAGTTGCAGCGCCTCCATTCTTCCATCTCGCTGCCCGCCAACTACCAGGGCATCAACGTGGTGGCTTAGAGGGACTTCGCTGAACCGTCGAAGGCTGGAGCGATGCAGGAGCGCGCCGGCCTCAGGGAACAGGCCTATCGGGATCTCGGCAACAGCGGAGTTCCGCTGCTTTTTCTCTATCCCGTGCTGGCTCTCATCATCGGACTGGCCAGCGACCTGTGGATTGACCATCGAGCAGTGGTCTATCGAGAAATCGCCGCCACCCTGGTGATCGGATTGATTCGCCACCGTTCCGCGCTCCTTCTGAAAAGCGCTCCGGTGGCCGAATTGCCCCGCCATCGCAAGTGGTACTGCCTGTTGACGCTGTTGTTGGCGGTCTGTTGGTCGAGTTTTAACGCCTGGACCATCGCTGAATACGGCCGGGGTTGGACGGGTTTGCTCGCTCTGATGGTGACCCTGGGCCTGGTGGCCGGCGCGACCTCCAACCTGGTCTGGGACTACGCCGTCATGCTGGCCTACATGCTGACCATGATGCTACCCGGCAGCTGGGCTATGGCCAGCCACGGGGATGCCCCGGCCCGGCTGACCGCCGTCATTATGCTGGTTTATACCTATTTTTTGTCGCTCATCGGCCAGCGCCACGCCAATCGCTTTTGGAGCCTGTCCTATGCCCTCCAGGACCTGCATCAGTCGCGACTGCAAGAGAGCGAGATGCTTTCTCGCTGGCGTTCGCTGGTGGAAAACGCGCCGGATACGATTTTGCTGGTCTCGCGCGAGAAGCGCATCGAGTTCATCAATCGCAGCGAGGGCAATTATCAACCCTCCGACCTGCTGGGCAAGCCCTTCGATTATTTTCTCTCCAAAGAACTCAAGGCCGAGGTGGAAGCTCATTACAATCGGGTCTTTGAAACCGGCGAGTCGGTCAGCTATGAGATCGAGGCCCTTACTCCCGAGGGCCAGTCGCTGGGCTGGTATTCTTGCCGGATGGGGCCGTTGATTCGCCAGGGCCAGGTAGAATCGGTAGTGGTGATCGCCACCGACGTCACCCTGCGCCATCAGATCGAACAGGAACTGCGCCACTCCCGGGAGCAACTACGCCGCCTGGCCAGCCACCAGCAGGCCGCTCTCGAAGAAGAACGGCGCCACATGTCGCGCGAAGTTCACGACGAGCTGGGCCAGCAATTGACGGCGCTGAAGATTGATCTGGCCTGGCTGGAACGCCGCCTGGAAGACAGCCCGGTGTTGGATCGGGTGGAGGCGATGGGCCTTCTGGTCACCAACACGATTGCGACGGTGCGCCGAATTTCCAGTCGGTTACGTCCCCCTCTACTGGATGAATTGGGCCTGGCCCCGGCTCTGGACTGGCTGGTGCAGGATATTTGTGGGCGCGCCGGTCTGAAGTATCGCCTGGAAGTCCAACTGGGTGGCCTGGTGCCGGACGAAGAGTTTACGCTGGCGATTTTCCGCATTTGCCAGGAAGGCCTGACCAACGTCGTGCGCCACGCGCAGGCGGGTCGGGTGGAACTGGAGGTCAAACGCGACGGCGACGAACTGGAAGTGCGTATTTGCGATGACGGCGTCGGCATCGTTGCGGAGAAAGTCCGCACCTCGCTGGGGTTGTTGGGGTTACAAGAACGGGTGCAGGGGCTGGGCGGAAGCGTGCACATCCTGGGCACGCCCGGCCAGGGAAGCGAAGTCCGTTGCCGATTTTCCTTACCGGTGGAGAAATCCTGAAAAGTTTGCCGAGATCTTGCCGAGTCCTTAACTTTTCGTCAAAGCGAGGGATAACATGGTCATGATGACCGTGAAGTCGACCTTGAGCCTGCCGCCCGTGAAGCACCAGACCGCCGTCAAAGGAACGCGTTGCACCGCCCCCAAGACTCCCGCTCTCAAGCCCGGGCCCCCCAAGTTCAAAGCCATCCTCCCGGCCCGGCGCCCGTTGCACTCCAATGTGGTGATGCCCGGCAAGGGCGCCGCCCGGCGGGGCAAGCGCGCCCGCTGCAAATTCAAAGAAGGTCATGAGCGGGTGCGCATTTCCGACTCTCCTGTGCTCAGCCGCCTGCGCAAGATTCTTGAGGGTAAGATGACGCCCGCCCAGGCTTTGGCGGTGATTTTTCACAGCCCCTCGGTGCTGCTCAACGCCAATCCCAGTCAGCCTTCGGAACGCCTGGCCAGCCGTGAGTCGATGATCGCGGCTTCGGTCGAAGGATTTTTGCTGTCAAGCAACTGAGTCGAAAGGTTGCATCCCGGCCAATCCAGGTTATACTCCTCGGACTAACTGGACGAAAGTCTTAGACGAGGGGCGGTAGAAGTCCATGGGTCCCATCGCGCGCCGCAGGCAACGAGCCAGTGCCCTGGTCATGGTGCTGAGCCTGATGTTCGTACTCCTGATTCTGGTGGCGGGGATGCACTGGCGCGAAAGTAGCGCCAGAGCCAGCCGCCTGCGAGAAGAAGCCAACCTGGAAGCCAGGGTGGCCGCCGAGTACCAGGTGGCCAAGCAGCTCCACCCCTCCTTTGCCTTCAGTCCCGACAGCCAGACCGTCAAAGCCTCCCTGACGACCAGCCTGCCCCTCCAGTTCCCCACCGGACTGGCCCGGAAGCTTTTCGAGGATCAAGGCATCGCCAACGCGCTTTCGCTCCAGCCTGTGCCCAAGGATCCCAGGCTGCTGGCCCGACCGGGCAAAGCCTGGAATCTGGTTTCTCCGACCTCCAGTGACCCCGGCATGCAGCCTGACAAGGTCAAAATGCTCTCGATCATCTCCGACGATTTTGCATACGTTGCCTGCGCCCCGGCCGGCAATATCACGGCCCAGCGGGTCCAGCCCTGGAGCAACGAGCTTTTTAAACCGGGTTACTCCACCGAAACGGCCATGAACGGCGCTCCCGCCAGGCTGTTCGCCAAAGGCAATATCGCGGTGGGCAACCTGACTCACGGCGAACTCTACCTGACCGAGGGCACTCCCTCGGTGGACAAGGGCCGCTTCCTGGCCTTTCCGGGACCGCCCGCCGACCTGGCCGTTCCCGAGGCGTATCCGAACGTCATCCAGGGCCAGATTCACAACGCCATGGACAAATTAACCGGCGCGGACGGAACTCAGGACAAGACGGAGCTGATGAACGGCGCCCTTCTGTCCCTCGAGTTCGTGAAGCAACTATTCACGGACCCGGCCAAAGGTCTGGCCAGTGCCCTGAGCCTGCGCCAGGCGATGCAGTTCCCGTTTTTCTTCATCCCCGGGGGCAGAATTCAGGGAATCTTCGTGACCGTCTGGTTGCACATGCCTTTCCCTCCTGACGGAGCCGGTGCTCAGGGACAACTGGACGCCCTGCAAAAAAGCCAGGACGCCCGCTCCGCCACCAAGCGAGGCGAGTATGAGACGGCCAAAGCGGACGTCAAAGCCAGGCAGGATGAGTACAATGCGGAAACCGACCCGGATAAAAAAGCCGACAGGCTGAACAAGCTCAACGACGCCAAGAAAAAGGAAGAGTCGGTCGGAAAAGAGCTCCAGGAGCTGTCGGAAGCCTTTGGCGACGAGCTGAAGGATGTGTTGGACAAGGTCCCCGATGCCGAGACCAACGGTCCGGCTACCCGCACGGACGATGAGAAAATCACCGGCGACAATGGCGTTCCCTATATGTCCTACAAGAAATTCTACCAGGTGCTGGGCCAGTTCATGGTCGATGTGGTGCTGTCGGTTTTTGAGGCCATCGGTGGCGGAACGCCGGACACCAGCAAGTTCATGAACATTCTCCGGAAAGAGGTTCGCCTGGTTCACTTTGGCCGCAAAGATAGCGCGACCGAGTTTACCATCAGCGATACCCACATCGAAATGAAGGCGACCTTTGACGTGCCGCCCGGCCGCTCCGTTCGCCTGCGCAGCAACGTCAAGATCAACGGCGATCTGTGGCTGATGCGCGGCTCCACCTTGATCGTGGAGGGCAATCTGGAGGTGGCCAATCCGAACGCCGGATCCAGCGAGCCCCGCAAGCCACGCGGCCGGGTCTTCCTCGAAGAGGGCGCCAAACTTATCGTCAAGGGTAACTTCACTTGCGGCGGCTCGGAAGCCCTGGGCTCGGTGCTGGTGGGCGCTCCTATCAACGCCATCCATCCGACCACCAGCGCGATTATGGTCACCGGCGACATCACCATCCCGCACGGGGTGTGGCCGGCTTACTCTCTCGGCGACCTGGATCTGGACAAACTTCCGGAACTGAAAACTTTCCGCGAAGCGGTTTCGACGGTCGTGCCCAACCTGGCCAAACTGGCCGGGCCCTTCCATCGGCGCAAGCCCTTCTTTTCTCAGTATGCGACCATGTTCGTGATCGCCTGCGTGATCACGCCTATCGGCCCGATTCCCATTCCGGTGCCGCTGCCGGCGGCCACCAATACCAATGTCAACAATAAGCTCTTCAAGGCCATGGCCTTGATCTACACCACCCAGATGAATCTGGCCTGGGGTGAGAATTTCATCACCCACGCCGACTGGTGGCTGATCGGCGAGGGCATGGTGCCGATGTTCCCTAAGGTCAACCCGACCGTCTACCTGGAACGGGTCAAGAATTTCCATCTCAACAGCATCAAGTTTCCCACCCCGGACGACACCGCCAATTTGATCAAGACCCAGGGGCCGGAGATGGTCAAAAAAATGGCCCCGATGCTTATCACCGACGTAGTCGTGAAGATTGTCATCAAACAACTCAGTTTTGGCCTGGCCGACTTCGTCGAGCAAACCGGCCTCTTCGACCTTCTGGAAAAGGCTATCGCGGATGTCATGGGCATGGATTCCACGGCCGGCAAGTCCTTGTTTGAGGTCAGCGGGCTCAGCGATTTTCTGACCGAAATGAAGAGCAAGATCGCCGACAACGCCGCTCTGATGATGCTGCAAGAAGTGCCGGGTTGTTTGATTTACGCCGGGGGACGGATCGGCATCGCGGAAGGCGGGATGCGGGCGCCGGTCACCATCGGGATGCTGGTGGCTCAGGGAGATATCGTTTCCAACGCCAGTTACACGGTGGGGGCGGTGATGAGCCTGAAGGGCAACATTACCGCCAATGCTCTGCTGTTTGATGCGAACACCACCCGCTGTTCGATGTTCCTGCCGGGCGCCCGCAGCGAAGGCCTGAAGGAGTTGGATTGGTTCGGTTGGGCCATCGAACATCGTTATGGCCGGCTGATGAATGTAGGGGAACCGGTGGATATAGGGCCAACCTATCACTACCCCAGCCTTCAGGGGTGGCACCAATGAAGCTCCGCCGCCGCGCAGGCGGCCTTGGCCTGGTAGAATTGTTGATAGCCTGCGCCCTCATGGTCACCGCCGTCTTTACTCTGATCACCGTCTTCTCGCGCAGCTCGCGCTACGCGGTGATGAGCCGCAATCGCACCGTGGCCATCCTGGTGATGCACTCGACGATGGATGAGATCAAAGCGCACAAGTTCGGTACCCCGGCTCCCAAAAGTTGGAGCGAGCCGATCTCGCCCGTCACTCTCTATGCCGACGGGCGGCCGCAGGCCATGGACTTCAAGCGCACCATTACTCCCGGGGACGCTTTCATCGGCAAGGCCACCGGCGATGCCGCTGAAGTCAGCATCAAAGTGGAATGGGACGAGGGGATTGGCAGCAACAACGGCCATAAAACGATGAGCGTGAAAGTACCGGTGTGGCGATGAGACGTTTGGGCTTTACTCAAGTTGAAATGGTCATCTATGTGGCCCTCACCGGCGTGGTTTTCGCGCTGCTGGGTTCGCTCTTCAAACTGGCCAAGAATAGCAGCCAGAACGCGGATGCCAACTACTTCCTCAGCGCTGATGCCGAAACGTGCGTGGCCTGGCTGCGCCGCGACCTGCAACAGTGCAGTCTGCAGACCATTCAGAACTATCCCTCGGGCAGCACCAGCAAGTCGCAGGCGCCCGGTATCAGCCTGTGCAGCGCTCTGGAGACCAACAACTCGGCGCGCATCTATGCCAACGACCAGGGCAACCCCTACTGGAGCAACCACGTTTACTACACGCTGCAGCCGCTCAAGGGCAATACCGGCAAACTGGTCCGCTGGATTCAGCCCACGCCGGCCGGTTCCGCTGACACTCCCACCGTGGCTCCGCTGTTGCCCGCTCAGGTATTTGAAAAGGGCAGCCGGGTGGTGCACAGCCGCGTGCTGATGCCCAACCAGAAGCTCTGGGGCGTCGACAATAAAACGGGGGCCATCGATGAGCACGGGGGGTTCGCGCTGCGCTTCGTGCGCCGGGACGCCCAGGGGAACGAGACGCTCAGCGACGACAGCCCGGCCGTCTTCAGCGCCCAGAAGGGCAGTCAGGACTTCCGCAACAACACCAGATTGGTGGAATTGGAATTGAAGTTCTTCACCGACAACAGCACCGGCAAGCCCAGCTTCTACTCGCTCCGCTTCCGCGTCTGCCCCGGCTACGACTGAGCTTTCTCTTCCAGTAGGCCCAGAAAGTCCCGGCGCACGCTGGCGATCCTGAGGATGATCACAGGACGAGTGCTCGGGTCAAAAATTAGGTAGTATTTCTGAGCCCTGCTCTTGCGGTAAAAGCGCACCGGGCGATCTGTTAGGTCGGGACGAGCGTGACCCCGGCTCGGTCGCTCCCCGATGTCTTCCATGGCCTGGTACAGGTAATCGAGCACGACCTGGGCGCCATCCGGGTTGTTCAATTTGCCGGCGATGTAATCCACAATTTCTTCCAGGTCCCGCTGTGCCAGATCGGTGAGCTGATAGTCGCTCATTCTTTACGATATTTAGCCAGCTGAGCGGCGGTGCGGGCACGCGAAGTTTCGGGACTCACTATGCGCCCCTGTCGGGCCTCATCCAGACCCTGATCGATGAAGCGATTGAGTTCGTAGGCCAATTGCCTGCGTTCGAGCAGTACCTTTTCGCGTAAGAGTCGAAGACCATCTCGAACAACCTCGCTGGCGGAACCATATAAACCCGAATCGACACGCTCCTGAACAAATCGCTCGAGCTCTGGAGTCAGGGAGAAGTTCATGGCGATCCACCTCGTCCGTAGGATAACAGAATCCTAACACTTTTTGTTATGCGAGTCAGTACCCTGGTTTATGGCGGACCGCGGGTGCTTGCGCTTACAATGGAAAGGTGAGTGTTGGGGTCACCAGGCAGACGGCGTTTGGGGTGGGGTTGTTGGCCGTCTTTCTGTACGCCGTGTGGCCCTGGCTGCCGGGCCAGCGCGGAACTTCTCGCACCGTCATCGTCTACGGCTTCAGCATCCTCGGTGAGGTTATGAATTCGCGAATCTTTCCGGCCTTTCAGGCCGAGTGGCAGAAGCAGACGGGCGAACATATCGAGATGGTTTCCGCCTTTGCCGGCTCGGGCACGGTCACCCACCAGATCAAAATGGGAGTCCCGGCCCAACTGGCCATCCTGGCCACCGGGCTGGACGCCAAGACGCTAATCGATGAGAGACTGGCCACCCTCGAGGGGTTGCCCGAGCATGGTGTGGTCAACCGCACGCCCTTCGTCATTCTGACTCGCCCCGGTAATCCGCGCGGGATTCGGGATTTCGCCGACCTGGCCGAGCAGGAAGTGGCCATCGTGCATCCCGACCCCCTCACCTCGGGCGGAGCTCAATGGGCCGTGCTGGCTGAGTATGCTTCGGCTCTCTACACCGGCGGTTCTCCGGAGCAGGCCGGTCAACGGTTGGAAAAGATCTGGCGCCACGTAGTCAGCCAGGCCAGCTCGGCCCAGTCGGCGCGCACTCAGTTTAACAGCGGGCTGGGCGACGCGCTCGTCACCTATGAGCAGGACCTGCTGCGCGACGCCAGGGCGGGCCGTCTGGAGGGGGAAATCGTCTACCCGGTGAGCACTATTTTATCGGAGCACACGGTGGTGGTGATACCGCGCAATGTCAGCCTCCAGGACCGCCCGCTGGTGGATGCTTTCGCCCAATTCCTGTGGAGCGCGCGCGCCCAGGAGCTGTTTGCCGAGGCCGGCTTTCGCTCGGTTGACGAGCGCTACAACCTGAGCTTTCGGGCTATCGAAAAGCCTTTCACCATTGACGACCTGGGCGGCTGGCCGCGGGCGCGCACCGAGATCATCGAAGCGATTTGGCAAAATAAGGTATTGGCGGTGCTGGGGAAATGAAGGACTATCGCATACCGGTCGGATTGTTGCTCAGTTCGCTGTTGCCGCTGCTGTTGATGCCGCTGATGGCCATTTTCCTTTTCGCCGGCAAGGGCGGGCCGACCCATTTCCTCCAGGCCCTGGG
Source organism: Vulcanimicrobiota bacterium (assembly GCA_019637395.1). Classification (GTDB taxonomy): domain Bacteria; phylum Vulcanimicrobiota; class Xenobia; order Xenobiales; family JADMJV01; genus JADMJV01. The sequence continues at coordinate 196,002 of JAHBVR010000003.1, read as the reverse complement.
TAGTCCCGACGCCCAGTTCGCCTTGCGTTTCTCGCTGCTGATTGCATTCGCCACTTCGCTCATCAACGCTGTGTTAGGCACCTTTGCCGCCTACGTGCTTTCCAAGTATCGCTTTCCCGGGCGCGAGGCGTTGCTTGTGGTGGTGAATTTGCCAGTGGCTATTCCTACGGTGGTGGTCGGTACTTCCTTGATTTTGCTCTGGGGACCCATCGGCTTGCTGGGCAAGTATTTAGACCCCATGGGAATTCGGCCCATGTTTGCTCCCGCCGGTGTGCTGCTGGCCCATCTGTTCGTGACCTTTCCCTATATGCTGGGAGCGGTCAAACCGGTGCTGGATGAACAGGAGGGAGGTTACGAGGAAGCGGCCTATACCATGGGGGCCTCCCCCTGGCAGACCTTCCGCTTTGTGCTGTTACCGACTCTGCGCGGCGGGTTGCTTTCCGGAACCTTGCTCACCTTTGCCCACTCGCTGGGAGAATTTGGGGCCACCGTGATGGTCAGCGGTAACTTGCGCTTGCGCACGCAGACGGCTCCGCTGTTCATCTTCGCCCAATTCGAGGCGGGCAATATCGAGGTGGCCAATGCGGTGGCTTCGGTGCTGGCCGTGATCAGCTTCCTGCTCTTTTTTGGACTTCTGCGCTTTGCCGGAAAGGAGCGGTAGATGTCGATTATCTTAAAAAATCTGTGTAAGAACTATCAAGGGCTGCCGGTGGTGAATCGCATCAATCTGGAGATCCAGGATGGCGAGCTGTTCGTTCTGTTGGGCGGCAGCGGTAGCGGCAAGAGCACTATTTTGCGCATGATCGCCGGTCTGACCGATCCTGACGGAGGTCGCATCGAGCTGAGGGGCCGCGATGTCACCCACCTCGCTCCTCAGTTGCGCGACACCGGATTCGTCTTCCAGAATTACTCGATTTTCCGCCATATGACGGTGGCCGAAAATATCGAATTTGGCCTGCGGGTGCGCAATGTAGCCCCCGAGCAACGGCGCAAGCGCTCCGAGGAATTGATGGACCTGGTCGAGCTGGCCGGCCTGGGCGAGCGTTATCCCTCGCAGCTTTCCGGCGGCCAGTTGCAGCGCGTGGCTCTGGCTCGGGCCCTGGCCTACGAGCCGGCCGTTTTGCTGCTGGATGAACCGTTCGGTGCTCTGGACGTCAAAATTCGCGGGCAGTTGCGCCGTTCGTTGAAAGAGATCCAGCGGCGCCTGGGCGTAACCTCCATTCTGGTGACCCACGACCAGGAGGAAGGTTTTGAATTGGGGGATCGCATCGGCGTGTTGGAGCGCGGCAATCTGCTGGAGGTGGGCACACCCGACCAGCTCTACCACCGGCCCTCGTCCCAGTTCGTGGCCACCTTTGTCGGTGGCGGTAATGTGCTGGTGGGTGAATTGTGCCCCGAAGGCGTGAAGTTGGGCTCGCGGGTGGTGCCCTGCCCGCCGAACACCGCCATGCCGGGGCATCTGGGAGGGGCCCGCGTGCGCTTGTTGGCCCGCGCCGAAAACGTCGAGGTGCGGGAAGAAGCGTCGTTGCTCGAAGGGCATTCGCTCGGTTCCGGCCAGGTTGCCGAGGCGACTTTCACCGGCTCAGGCCAGCGCTTACGTCTCAATCTTCCCGAACTGGACGGCGTGCGCTGTATCTCGCCGGCCCCCGCCTACGGGCAGGAACATCCGCAGCTGGAAGCCTGGGTGGCTTCCCGGCCGGAGGGGCGTCCTTTTCAGGTGGGCCAGCAGGTGGCCGTCGGCCTGTTGCACTACCACCTGCTCGAGCGCACCGGCCTGCGCTCATTGATCCTGGTGGATTTTGTGCAGGAGTCCCGGGTGGCCCTGGATTTTGGCTTGCGCGTTTCGGAAGCCACCGGTGCGCCGGCCACTCTGCTTTCGATTGCGGGAGTGAACGAACGCGAAGCCGACGTGACCGCCCGCTTGGCGGAATTGCACGGCTCGCTACTGGAAAGAGCGCCCAACCTGAAGATGTGCGTGCGGCGCGGCGGCTTGTCCGAGGAGGTCCTGCGCGAAGTGCGCGAGGGTCGCCACGAACTGGTCGTGATTGGAGAGGATGAAGGCCCGTCGGTTACGCGCCTGGGCCCATGGGCCCAGCGTCTGCTGGCCAAATCGGAGGTGCCGGTGCTGCTGGTCCAGCAAGACCGTCCCAAGATCTCCAGGATTATGATCTGCAGCGCCGCCGGTGAACCGGGCAAAGGAGATGTGTGGCTGGGCGGGCGAGTGGCCAAACGCGCGGGAGCCTCGGTGTCGGTGTGCCACGCCGTGTCCGAGACGGCGGAACCCGATCACAAGGCCCGAGTGCGCAACCATCTGGCCGGAGCCATCAACTCTCTGCACGCCATGGGAGTGGAGGCGCGTCCTCGTCTTTTGGATATGGGCTCCGACGGCAGTGTGGCCCAGACGCTGCTGCAGGAGATGGAAGAAGGCAACTACGACCTGATCGTCATGGGAATGCCCAGCAAGACCGCCCTGGCCACCCGCCTGGTGCGCGCCAGCTCCCGCCCCTTCCTGTTCGTCCCGATGACTTAGCTGTGTTCCTTGTGATTGACGCTTTCGTCGGCGGCTGGCCATCGGGCGTACTGAGGCTTACCCGGAGCATGGTGGCTCCAGTGCAAGCTGCGGGGAGGTTGTTTGCACCGGGCTGGTTTTCATTTCTAGAACCTTCGTCTATACTGGCAGGAATGAATGCCCTGATCTCGCCGGCCGAGTATCTGGCTCAGGAAATTGATTCGCCCATCAAGCACGAGTATGTTGGTGGTGTCGTCTACGCGATGTCGGGGGCGAGGAATCGCCACAACCGAATCGCAACTTCTGTGACCCTGGCGCTGGGCCTGCGCCTGCGTGGAGGGCGCTGTGAGCCTTTCAATTCCGACACCAAGGTGCGCCTCCGTTACCCTACCCACACCCGCTTCTATTACCCGGATGCGATGGTGGTCTGCCAGCCCAATCCTGAAGGGGATGTCTTTCAAGACCAGCCCTGCCTGGTGGTGGAAGTCCTTTCACGAAGGACTCGCCGACTTGATTTGACCGAAAAGCGCGAGGCCTATCTTAGCGTCCCTTCCCTGGCCGTCTATCTGATGGTGGAGCAAGTCTACGAGGGACTCGAGGCGGTCATTCCATTGCCCGAAATCGAGGTGGAACTGCCGCTGGCCGAACTCTACGAGCGTGTGGAGTTCGCTCCGGAGCCAGAGTAGTGTAGGGGTTTTGCGTAGCCCGATTGAGTGCAAAAGGAAGAGATGGATTGGTCCACCCTTTTATTGGGAGTGATGCTCGGCATCCTCTTGCTGCCCACCCTGCTGGTGCTGGGACTTCGTCTGGTGCTCTGGCTGCTGGCCCGTAAAGTCAAGAAACTGGTCAAGGATCTGGAAGAGAACGGTGGCCAGATGAGCGGGCCGAACTGGCAGGTGAGGACGTTCGGCTTGGGCCTGCCCACGGCCGACCCCGGTCCGGCCCAGGTGATGGACCTGCCCGCGCTGGCGCCGGAGATGACCCTGCAAGAGCAATTTCTACAGAAAACCAACCTGAGCCCCGAGGAGTGGGCCGAGATCAAGGACCGCCTGGTCTTCGTGCACGATGAACTCACCATCACGGAGTTGGAAGAAATGGGCTTCGCACCCACCGGCCAGGGTTCTCCGCGTGAGCAGGTGCAGGGTCAGTCGCAGTTGCTCGGTTCGCTCGACGAAGCCGACGTATACGTGCGCCGGAAATAGGCGTAAAAGGGGAGCCCGGCCAGGGTCAGGCCCAGGCCGCATAGCGAGGGTTCGGGTTGTGTCCACAGCGTGTTGGCCACCAGTGCCAACGCCAGTGCAATGAAGAGCGCCGGTGTAACCGGATAACCCCAGGTCTGGTAGGTGGGCTTTCCATGGCGCCTGCGAAAGACAAACAAGGCTCCCGCCGTCATGGCGTAAAATAGCCACGAGACAAAAATTACGTAAGTAAACAGTTGATCGTAACGGCCGGAGAGAGCCAGCAGAGCCGACCACAGGCCCTGGCAGACCAGCGAGATCACCGGAGTGCCCCGGGTGGGGTGCTTCTCGCCCAGCTGGCGAAAGAACAAACCATCGCGAGCCATCGCGAAGTAGACCCAGGGACCGGCCAGGATCATGCCGTTGAGGCAGCCGAAAGTGGAGACCAGAATGCCCGCCGCCATCCAGCGCGCGCCCCAGTCGCCAGCCACCTGAAAGGCGGCCAACCAGGCCACCCGGTCTTGCGGAGCGGTGGCCATTCCCTGTTGGCCTAATAACAACAGGCAGGCCAGCGTGGTCAGGGCATAGACAACGGTAACCGCGGCCACGCCGCCCAGCAAGGCTCTGGGCAGGGAACGAACGGGATCGGCGATCTCTTCGGCCAGGTAGCCCAGGCTGTTCCAGCCGTCATAGGCCCAGAGCACCCCCACCAGGGCCACCCCGAAGGCGGCACAAACCCCCGGCTGATGGGAAGCCAGCGGCAACAGGTTGTGCCAGTCTCCCCGGAACCCGGCCAGAATAAGCGCGCCGATGGCCGCCAGTTTGAGCACGGTAAAAAGATTCTGCAGGCCCGAGCCGGCGCCCAGGCTACGGCAGTTGACGGCGGTCAGGAAAGCAATGCTGAGCAACGCCATTAGTTTCGGGGGCAGCGGCACAAAGGCGGCCAGATACTGAGCAAAGCCAACGCTGACGGCGGCGATGGAGCCGGTCTGAATGACCAGAAAAGTCACCCAACCGAAGAGAAAGCCCCACATGGGCCCGTAGGCGTCGCGCAGATAGACATACTGGCCGCCGGCCGAGGGACGTTCCACCGCCAGCTCGGCGAAAGTCAGGGCTCCCAACAGGCTGAGCAGACCGCCGGCCACCCAGACCAGTATGATCAGGCCGGGGGCGGGCAGATCGCGAGCCAGCGCGGCCGGCACCAGGAAAATGCCGGAGCCGATGATGGTGCCCATAAGCACGGCGGTGGCATCCCAACTGGAAAGCTTGCGCACGCTCTTCTGTTCTCGTTGCGCAGGCGGCGCCCTGGCTGCGGGCGAAATGCCCCGGACATGATCGAGCTGGTGGGTAAGACCCTGCAGGGACGCTACAAGATCGAGCGCTTTCTGGGGCAGGGGGGAATGAGCACCGTCTTTCTGGGCGAGCACCTGCGCCTGGGCCGCAAGCTGGCCATCAAGGCGCTCGCGCCCGGCGTCACCAACGCCCGCCAGTTGGAGGCCGAGGCCCGCATCATGGCCAGCTTAGCGCATCCCGGACTGGCCCTGGTGCTGGATTTTTTCGAAGAATCCGGGCGCATCTATATGGTCATGGAGTTCATTAACGGGCGCGACCTGGAGCAGGTCGCCAAACTGGCCCCCAAACCGCTGAGCCAGCGCCGGGTGCTTGAATTCGCTGAGCAACTGCTGGATGTTCTCGAATACCTGCACGGTCAGGAGCCGCCCGTGATCGTGCGCGATTTGAAGCCGGGCAACGTGATGATGGACCAAGGCGGCCGCCTGCGCTTGATCGACTTCGGGCTGGCCAAACGCCTGCAACCGGTGCCGGGAGGCATGGAAATCGGCATGGGCTCGATGGGTTATGCGCCCATTGAGCAATATGGCCGCGGAGTGGCCGACCAGCGCTCCGATCTTTATGCTCTGGGCGCCATCATGCTCTTTCTGCTCAGCGACCAGGTGCCGCCCGACGCGGCCGCCCGGCTCAAGGAGAAGGCGCCCTTGCCCGACCCGCGACCGGTTAACGATTCCGTCACGGACACCGTCTGGGCGGCCCTGCAGGCGATGCTCGAACTGGAGCCGGCCAGGCGACCCCAGAGTGTGGCCGCCGTCCGCCAACTGCTCGGCCTGGTGCCCGGACCGGTGGAGCCGCAAACGGTGGAGAAGCCGGCCGCACGTCTCTGCCCCGTATGCCGGTTGCCGCTGCAAACCACCCCCAAACAGAAGGTGGAGATCGACTGTTGCCCTCAATGTGGCGGAGTCTGGCTGGATCGCGGCGAGTTGGAGCAACTGGCCGAGGTAGCCCAGGTTTATCCCGAGCCGCCTAAAAAACGCACCTTCTGGGAGCAGCTGACGGCCCTGATAAAGGGATAAGGCGCTTCGGCAAAAACTCCTGGCGATGAAGAAGACCATCCTCCTCCTCGCTTTGCTCAGCCTGCCCGCTCTGGCCCGTCCGGAAGCAGGCTACCGCACCCCGCCGCCCGAGCTGAAAAGCCTGGTGGATGCTCCCAACACGCCGGAGCTTTCGATCGATCCGCGCAGCCAGACACTGTCGCAAGCGGCTCGGCCAGGTTTTCTCAGCATCGAGCAACTGTCGGAGCCGGAACTGAAACTGGCCGGCCTGCGCTTCAACCCCAATAGCCGCGCCTCGGGCCGTGAAAAATACTATCAGGCGCTGGAATTGCGCCCCCTGCGCCAGGGCCCCGCCCGTCCGCTCAAAGGACTACCCAAGAAACCGCGCCTGGCCGCGCTACACTGGTCTCCCGACGGCAAGCAACTGGCCTTCGTGCACGTGGCTCCCGGCGGCAGCGAGTTGTGGGTGGCGGAGGTGGCCAGCAATACAGCCCACCGCGTGCCGGGTGTGATTCTCAACGCCTGCCTGGGCTTCCAATTGGAATGGACCCCGGATGGCAAGAACCTGCTGGTGCTGGCCGTGCCGGCCAAACCCGGTCCCGTTCCGGCCGTCCGTACCATCCCCAGTGGCCCCAGCATTCAAGACCACGAAGGCGGGAAGGCCTCGGCTCGCACCTTTCAGGACTTGCTCAAGACGCCCGAAGACGAGAAGCTTTTCAGCTACTATTTGACCTCTCAGGTTCTGCTGGTCAGTCCCGACGGCAAGAGCCGGCGGGAGTGGACGCGCCCGGGACTTTACTCGGGGGTTTCGCTTTCCCCCAGCGGCCAGTATTTACTGCTGGAGTCGATCCACGCGCCCTTCAGTTACAACGTTCCCATCAACAATTTCCCCACCAAGACCGAAGTCCTGGACGCCCGCGGGAAGACCGTGAAAGTCATTGCTGATCTGCCTCTGGATGAAAATTCGCCGCCCGACTTCGACTCGGTGCGCACCGGGCCGCGTTCCTGCCAATGGCGCTCGGACGCTCCTCACACCCTTTTCTGGGTGGAGGCGCAGGATGGCGGTGACGCGCGCAAGCCCGCTCCCATTCGCGACCAGGCTTTCCTGTGGACGCCCGGCGGCGACGCCCTGCCCTGGGTGAGCCTGGACCAGCGCTACGGCGAGGTGGAATGGGGCGACGACAGACACGCTCTGATCTACGAAGGTTGGTACAAAACACGCCGCAGCAAGGCTTTGCTCTTGCAGCCGGGACAGCCGAGCGCCGCGCCCAAAATCCATTTCGATCGCTCCTCGGAAGACCGTTACGCCAACCCCGGCAAGCCCATGCATCGCACCCTGCCCAACGGCCACGCGGTCATGCTGATGAACAAAGAGGCTATCTTCCTGGCCGGGCAGGGGGCCTCACCGGAGGGCGACCGGCCCTTTGTAGACCGCTACGATCTGGCCAGCGGCCAGTCAGAACGCCTGTTCCGCAGTCAGCCCCCCAACTTCGAGCGCCCGGTCCGTTTTATAGATGGGGACCAACTGCTCATCACGCGGGAGAACCTGGAGACGCCTCCCAACCTCTATTTGAAAGAGCAGGCGCTGACTCAGTTCGCCCACCCGGCCCCCCAGCTCAAGGGCATCAAGAAAGAGATCATTCGCTATAAACGGGCCGACGGTGTGGATCTGACCGGGACTTTGTATACACCTCCCGGATACAACGGGGGGCGCCTGCCGGTGTTGATCTGGGCTTATCCGGGAGAATTTAAAAGCGCCGCCGCGGCCGGCCAGATCAAGGACTCTCCCTATCGCTTCATCCGGCCCTTCTGGGGCGGGCCCCTGTTTTTCGTGATGCGCGGTTATGCCGTGCTGGAAGATCCGACTTTTCCGATCATCGGTGAGGGCAAGAAGGAGCCCAACGACAGCTACGTGGAGCAACTGGTCATGGATGCCCAGGCGGCCGTGGACGGGGTGGTGGCCACCGGCGTGGGCGACAAGGACCGCTGCGCCATCGGCGGGCACTCCTACGGCGCCTTCACCACCGCCAACTTGCTGGCCCACTCCGAGATTTTTCGCGCCGGCATTGCCCGTAGCGGCGCCTATAACCGCACTCTGACGCCCTTCGGCTTCCAGTCGGAGGAGCGCACCTATTGGGAAGTGCCCGACCTTTACAAGCGCATGTCGCCTTTCACCTATGCCGATAAGATCAACGAACCGCTGCTGCTGATTCACGGGGGCGAAGACAACAACCCCGGCACCTTCCCCATGCAAAGCGAGCGTCTCTTCCAGGCGGTCAAAGGCCTGGGGGGCAAAGTTCGCCTGGTCGTCCTGCCCAAGGAGTCCCACTCCTACGCCGCCCGCGAATCGGTGCTACACACCTTCTACGAGATGGATCGCTGGCTGGAGGCCCACGTCAAAAATGCTCCCCCGCGCTGAAGTCATTCGTTAAATTCTCCTTCCCAAAGGCGCTGAAGGAACTGCGTGAGAGGCACGACTTCGATGCCGTCGACCAGCCTGGGCTGGCGGTCCAGGCTGACGCAGAGCAGGCGTTTCATAACCCCTTCTTCGGCCAGCGCCCGGAGGGGGCGGAGATCTTTGGCAGAGATGGTATCCTTGGCCTTGAGCTCCACTGCCGTATGATCCCCCAGCACAAAGTCCACCTCGTAGCCGGAGGCAGAACGCCAGCAAGCTAAAGGCGCCCCGCCGGCATAATCTCGATGGGCAACAAGTTCATGCATCAGGTAGGTTTCCATCGCTTCTCCATACTCAGGGGTGCCCGCTCGGAAACGCCGGCCTTGCAGTGTGGCTACCACTCCCACATCGAAGAAGTAATATTTGGAAGAAACCAGCGGTTTTCTGGAAGCGGACTTGCGCCAGGCGGGTAGCTCATGGAGTATCAGCGTATCTTTGAGAATGTCAAAATATTCGTAGACGGTAGTGCGGGCTACCTGGGCGTCGCTGGCGACCTGGGTGAAATTGACGACGGTGCCGTTGCACTGCGAGGCGACCCGTAAAAAACGGCTGAAGGCCGGAACATTGCGGGTGGCCCCTTCGGCCATGATCTCTTCTTGAAGATAGGAGCCCGCGTAGGCCTCCAGGTCAGCACCCGGGTCATCGGAAAAGTAGACGGAGGGAAGCGTGCCGCGAGATACGACCGCCTCGATTTGAAAATGGCTCCCGAGTTCTTTGTAAGTCAGGGGGTGCAGGCGTTTGGTGCGAGCTCGGCCCCCTAACAGATTTACCCCGCCCCGGCGCAGCTTTCGGGCGCTGGATCCGGTCAGTAAGAAATTCACCCCGCGTTCTTCAATGAGGCGATGGACCTCATTGAGCAGGCCTGGTAGACGTTGAATCTCGTCGATTACAACCTGTTGCTCGCCGGAAATGAGTTCCTGGCCAAGTCGGCCGGGCTCTCGGCTGAGAGCTAAAAACGTGGTTGCATCCAGCAAGTCGTAGACTCTGACACCAGGCAGGCTGTGCCGGATAAGAGAGGTCTTACCGGTTTGCCTCGGACCTAAGAGAAAGTGTGACTTGCTGGCCAGCATTGCGGCCAGATCAAGATGGCGATCCAGGTAGATACCTTTTGACGGGTTCATCGTCATTTAACCTACCAAATGACGACAAAGCCGTCAAAGTCTTGTCGGACTTGGTGAGATGTTTACACGATCTGACTTGCAGAGTTTTTTCAGGGCCCTCCGCTACCCTGTGAGCAAGTTAACCGGAGGTAAGTCAATCGTGGTTCGTAAACTTTTCACCAGTCTTCTCGCGTGTTCCATCTTCGCCCTGCTGGCCGCCCCGACCAGCGCCTACAATGCCCAGGGTTTCGTGAAGCTTTATAACTATACGGACAGCGAGTTGCAGGTCTGGTTGGATGACGTCCAGGTCGGCACCATTCCGGTCGGCTACTCTCCGAACTGGTTGCCCACCGACTATGGTCTGCATAAAGTGCAGGTCTACAAACCCGGCGACTGGCACAACGCTCAGAAGTATTGCGAGGTCAGCTACAGCTATCCCAACGCCAGCGTGGAGATCAATAAATACGACTTGTAGGACGCCGATGATCCTGAATTTGGTAGAACAATGCAGTCAGGGGCTGGTGGAACGCCGCAGCCTGGTGGAAGCTATCGTGCTGGCGGCCGTGGCCGGTGAGCATGTGCTGGTGGTCGGACCTCCCGGCACGGCCAAGAGTGAAGCCGCCCGGCGCGTGGCCCGCGGCCTGGGCGGCCGCTATTTCGAGTACTTGCTCGGTAAATTCAGTGAACCTTCGGAGCTTTTCGGCCCTGTAGATCTGCGTAAACTCAAGGAGGGTGTGCTGGAAACAGCCACCCAGGGCATGCTGCCTGAAGCCGAAATCGCCTTTCTCGATGAGGTCTTTGCCGGCTCCACGGCCATTCTCAATTCCCTGCTCACTTTGCTCAACGAACGCGTCTTCCGGCGCGGTAACACCCGCCTGCACTGCCCTCTACGCGTCTGTATCGGCGCCAGCAACGCCTTGCCCGAAGATGAAAGCCTGGCCGCCTTTGCCGACCGCTTTCTGGTTCGTTGTTTCGTGGAGCCGGTCAGCGATTCGCAACTGGAAGTGCTGCTGGCCGGCGGCCGGCGGCAGCCGGCCATCCAGGCCTGCCAGCTGGCCGATCTGGATGAGATCTCCCAACGCGCCCGCCAGGTGGACTTGAGCCAGGTCCAACCGCTGCTGGCCAACGCGCTGCGCCGCTTGCGCAAAGAGGGTCTGGGATTGTCCGACCGCCGCTCGGTGCGCTCCCAGAACCTGGTGGCCGCCGCCGCCGCCCTGGCTGATCGCGACAGGGCCAGCCCGGCCGATTTGTGGCCGCTGGTACTGGCCGTGCCCACCGCCGGCGAACAGCAGATGGCCCGCCAATGCCTCGAGGAAGTGCTGGCGGAAAGCGACAATCCCAGCCTTTTCCGCCTGGCTGAAGAGGTCTCCGCGGCCCAGAAAGTGCGGGCCCGGCGTTTGCTCGAGGTTGGCCAGGCTCTGCTGGCCGAAGCTACCGATCCGCTGAAGCTGGAAGGCCTGCTGCGTGACATTGACGCTCACTTCGCCCCCGACCAGATGCCCCTGGAACTGGCTCAGCTGCGGGCTCAGTTGAAGGCGAACTTGCCGTGAACCTAAGCTGGTCGGCGCGCGCCCGGCCTCTGGCCGTGGAAGGCTGCTGGGCCGAGGGTGCGGCGGCCGCCGAACTGCAGGCCAAACTGACTCGGCGCGCTCTCAAACTGCAGACGGCCCACTTTCAAGATGGATTGGTCGTGCTCGGAAGCGAAGTGCCCTGGGTTGATGGGGCCACTTTTTTGGGCCGGGAGGGCCAGATTTACATGCCCACTATGTGGCAGCCCAACCTGCCCTACGAATGGTTGGTGGCCGGTCTGGCCAGGAAGGCGGCCGGACCCTGGGTGCTGCTGACGGACCAGCGGGTGCTCACTCTGCCATGAGCCTGGTTTCCCACTCCCGCCGCTGGTGGCACGAATTGGATTTTTTTGCCCCGGACGTGCTCCGCGATCTGGGCCGGCTCTTTCTCCAGTTAGAGCGGGCCTTTTCCAGTCTGGCCGCGCGGCCTCAACGCGGCGAGCCGGCCGGTTGGTCGGGCCTGGCCCGCCGGGGAGGTTGGGACCGGCTGGTGCACTCGGAATGGGGGGTGGCCGAAGTGGCTCCCGAAGAATTCGTGCGCCGGGCCGGCGAGGGCGAACTCTCCTTCTGGGAAACGGCTCAACAGGCGGACGCCCGCCAGGACTTGTTATGGTGCTGGCTGGACGTGGGGCCGGACCAGCTCGGGGCCTGCCGGCTGGTGCAGCTAGCTCTGATGTTTTACTTGCAGCACCTGGTGCTGCGCGGCTCCGGCAAGTTCTGCTGGGGCTGCATCCAGAGCCCGCAACGCGGCTATGACGCCCTGGGGATCGACGAGGTCAGGTTATACTTAAGTTCGCGTTCAGTGGATCCGGGACGGCGCCCGCCCGACCCCGGCGGCCTGAACTGCTGGTGTATCGGCTCGCCCGCCTGGCTGACCCAGGTACAGCCCGGCTACCAAAAAGTGGCGCTGGAGCAAACCGGCCCGGAGAGCGTGCAACTCACCTGCGGAGCACGTCGCCTGCAATTGCAATTACCGCCGGGAGAGCGGGCCGCCCGCTTGTTGCGCGATCCGTTTTCCCAACAACGAGAGCCGGCGGTTGCGGCCGGGGCGATGGGCGCCGGCCTCCTCTCCTTTTCGAGCTGCGGCCGCAAGTTGGTGATGCTCGAGGAAGGCACCATCAGCCTCATTCCTTTGCCTTCCTCGGTCAGTGAGCCGCCCGGGAAGGTCCGGTGCTATCAGCTCAAACGTCCGGGCCGGGTGGTGGCCTTCAGTTGGGAGCGCAACTCGCTGCACGTTTGTCAGGAGCACCAGGGACAGTGGAGTTTCTATCGGGTGAACCCGGCCAACCTGGACCAGGAAAAGTTGCTGACCACATCTGCTCAGCCAGTTCAGCGTCCGGGCTGCTGCTGGCCGGCAGGACGGGGCTATTACCTATGGTTGGATGGAGAGCTTTGGGAATTCGGCGCGGATTACCGGGAGCGCAAACTGGTCACTCTCAACGATACGGTCTGGAGTAGCCGCACCCCGATGGCGGAAGAGCAGTCGCGTACCCTGATGACTTCCGATGGAGCTCACCTGTACGACCTCCCCAACGCAACCCAAAAAGTCTTTCTGTGCACCGGCCACGGTCTGGGCCTGCCGCGGATCGGACAGATCGTGGCCCTGCATATGGGCGGAGACGGCTACTTGATCCTGTGTCGCGAGAGAAGCATCGATGGTGAGCGGCGTATCGAGTTGTCGGTAGCGGGTAAAGTAGTCGGCGTGGCGCTGGCCTCGCGCTACAACCAGGCGGCTCTGGTGGTGCAGCATCCCCAGCATTTTCAGTTGCTGGGAGCGGACTTCAGCGAAATCGTCGAGGTTGGCTTTCCGATTGCCCAGGCTTGCCTGCACTTCGACGGATTGCTGGGCTACCGCACTCAAGGCGGCCAGTTGCGTTGCTATGATACCCGCTCGCAAACCCATTTGTGGGCCAATTCCCCGTGAGCTGGCAGGGTTTTCAATCCATCTGGGGTCTCTGGTTCCCGCCCGGATGGCAGCAGCCCGAGCGCCTGCTCAGCGCCTGGCAACCCGGGGCTCGTCTCTTTTCCGCCTGGCACGGCTGGTTGCTGGTTTATGCCCAACCTCGATTCGGCGCGGTGGAAGTCTGTCCGGGCCTGGCGGTGCTGGCCAGCGGCGATGGCTGGTCCAGCCACCCCCGCTTGCGCCCCACCGCCGGCCAACTGGCCTTGCGCTGGCACGGTCAGGATTGGCAGGGCGAGAAGCAACTGATGGATCTGGCTGAACTATGGGATTGGCAGTCGTTGCGACACTTCCCCGCCCACCAGCCGGCCATCGTCCCCGCCCGTCCCCTGCTGGTTCAGGCTGCCCCGGAACCGGTGCGTAAAATCCTACCTTCTATCCCGCCGCCCGCTCCCGAGCGCGAGCAACTGTTGCAAAGACTCAGCCAGCCGGCTGAACCCAGCAAGAACCCGCTGCTGGGCTTCTTCGATTTGCTGCGCTCGGTCTTCGGCAGTCCGGAAAATCAGCGCTACATGAATAAGATGCTCCGGCTTTTTGAGCAGAAGAACTGGCAAGAAGCCCTACGCCACGCTATCCCGATCGGGGACTCCCAGTCCAGCTCGCTGCAAGCCTTTCTCGGCCAGTTAAAGCCCCGCTCCTCATTGGACTTCACTTCACCCAGCGAGAGCGGCTTCGCCATCGGAACCAGCCTGCACGGACTGGACCTGCTCCAGGCTGTCTATCGGCGCGCTCTGCAAAGCCTGCTCGAAGCCGGCCGCATCGACGAGGCCGCCTATGTCCAGGGCGAGCTGCTGGCCGATCCGGCCGGGGCCGTCGAGCTGTTGGAAAAACATGGACGCCTGGAGGCGGCCGCGCGCCTGGCCACTCTGAAAGGGCTACCGGCCAGCCTGCAGGTGCGCCTCTGGTTCCAGGCCGGCCGACCCGAGGTGGCCATGGCGCTGGCGCGACGCTACGGGGTACAGGCGGAAGCGCTGCAGATGCTGGCGCGCCAGGACCTCGAACTGGCCAATCGGTTTCGCGCCGCCTGGGCCACCGATCTGGCCGATGCCGGCTGCCTTTCCCGAGCCATAGCCGTGGGTTGGCCGGTGCGCGAGCAGTTGGAAGACTATGAGTTCTGGCTGCGCGCCGGACTCGACTCGCCCGGCCCGGGGAGTTTGGAGGCGCTGGTTTTTGGCCTGCAGGACAGCGGCTATTGCCAGCGGCTCAGGCTACCCGAAAAGTTGCAGGCGCTTTTTGAGGACCGCGACTTGCTGACTCAGCCCCGGCGCCGCGCCATCCTGGATCACCTGGCCAGCACCTGGTTCGAAACCCTGCATCCCCTACTCAAGGCCTGGGCCGCCGAGACGGCTCGGCGGGTGATGCGCCAGGCCAACAGTCCGGTGCCTCTGGGGGACCAACGCATTCTGGAGTTTCTCATCAATTTGAGCGGCGACCCCTGGTTGCGGGCCGATCGCCCTTCCTCCCTGAGAGAAATGGCTCCGCCTATCGGCCTGTGGTCCGAGACCATCACCCGGCAAGGTCTTACTCCGATTTACGACGCGCTCTGGCTGGGCGACGGGCGCATCCTGCTGGCCCTGGGGCAGGCCGGGATGGTGGTGCTCTCGCGCGGCGGCGCTGTCTCCCAGCGGTTCGCCCTGCCCGCCTACCAGCTGGTTGACGGAGAGCGCCCCATCATCGTGAGCGGCGCCAACCTGAGCCGCTTCCAGGGCGGCAAGACGGAGTTCTGGTGCCGGGCCAGCCTGGACGGCTGGTGTGAAAGCCACGATGGCTATCATTGGTTGGTCTGGTGGGGGCGGCAGGTCTACTGCATCGACCTGCTCTCCCAAGAATGGCGGGCCCTGCACCAATATAACCTCGATTACCCGCCGCGTGAGATCAATGTGTCCGGCCACACAGCGGCGGTGGACGCGGGTAGCCGCCTGCATTTACTGCACACGCCCCACCTGGAGCTGATTCGCGAAGAGGATGTCGGTTCCGGGCCGCACCTGTGCACACCCTCCGGGGTGGAGAGTCTCTTGAAGATGGGGGAGCAGTGGAGATTCCGCGGCCAACCGCTGGGCTTGGACGGCCCGTCTCCGAGCTTTCGCGAGCGGCACGGCTTTTGTTTGATCGAGATGCCTTATGCTCAGGGTCTGCAACTGCTGGCCTTCCCCCTGAGCCATCCCTCCCAGCAACTTTCGTTGAAGTTACCCGGCGCCGATCAAATGACCGTGCGCATCCACGGCTGGATTATGCTGGTTTGCGACAACACCGGCCGAGTCCTGGTGGCCGACATGCGGGCGCGGGCCTGGCTGGCCCGGTTCTACCTGTGAAGCTTTTGATGAGGAAGGCTGCGCTCTTCCTGCAGATGTAACCCGGTCCCCGAAATCAAGGCGCGCACCTCGATCGGCCCGGTGGCCGCCAGCACCCGCAAGGTCGGGCTGCTCTGGTCAAACAGCTCGCGCGTCAGGCGTTGCCCCGGACCTAAAGGCGGCAAATTTCCCCACTCGCGCAGCAGCAACCAGGGCCCCGTCTTGGTGCGCCGTGCCCAACAGCGGATATTCAAGTTGCCCTGCCATTTGGTAGTGGGATTGCGCAGACTGATGCGCACCCAGATGTGGCTGGCCCGGCGCATCACCTTCAGGTCGCTGGCGGGTCGGGCCCACACCATAAGACTGAGCAGCAACCAGAAGGTAAGAATTCTCAACGGTCCTGCAAGACACCCAGCACCAGTTGCAGCTGATCCTCGGTCGCCCAGACGGCATCCAGTTGAATCTTAAGCCCGGCCACGGCCGGCTGGCGCAGCAGCCAGGCGTTGAGTGGCTTGAGATGGAGAGTGACCAGGCCAACTTTCACCTTGCCCTCGGCAGCCTGTCCCAAGGATACCGTTTCCTCCGGGATGTGGCGGCTATTCAGTTCCTTTTTGAGGCGCTTTTCGATGACCGGGCGGATCACGCCCCAGAGGCCTCCGGCCAGCATGGCGGCCATGCCACCGGTTTTATCCCCACGGATTTGATCGAAGGGGATGGAAAAGACCAGACTATCTGGGGTCGAGCGCGGGACGGCCACCAAAGTGACCCCCAGCCCCATGGGTAATTTGGTGCGCAACTGAAAGCAGCCCCCCTTGAAGGCCGCCTCGTGAGCCGCAAGCAGGCCGTTCAGGTCACGCTCGTGCAGCGTCACTCCGAACTGGCCCAGGCGCTTGCTCACGTCAGCAACTGGAGGGAAAGAGTCAGGCCCTGCGAGCCCATCTGCAACTGATTGAGCTGCACCGTGAAGGGGCCCAGACTGCCGTTGCGCAGATGCACCTTGAGAGCCTGGGAAATCAGGAAGGGATCCACGCCAACCTGCAGATCGCCCTGCTGCACCTGCAGGTTGCCTTGCTCACTCAGGTGGACCTGCAGTCCGCCCGGTTTGTTGACGAAAATGGACAACAGGGAATTCAGCAGCTTGCTGTCCAGCTCGATCTTGCTGGTGCCCGCCGAGGAAGTCGATCCGCTCATAGATGCCCCGCACCCTCCACAAAAAGTTTTGCCCTCGCGAACGTCCGCGCCGCAATTTGGACATGCCGGCATTGGATTGCCCCCTTGGATGGTAGATAAGTTCGAGGGAGGTTCTCAAGGCGCTGGAGGAGCACCTTCAGGATAACAAGAAACGCTCGGGCATTGTGAAAGGCCGTTTCGCCCTGTGGTTGTTCGCCGTGACGGTCTTCTGGACGCTCCTGTGGTCGGGCCAGCGGGCCGTCTGGGGCGATTCGGTGCTCGATTGGGAAGCGGCCCGCGGCCTGCTTCACGAAGGCTCTCTTTCGATAGGAGCTTCTATCCGGCCGGACCTGCACCTGGGCGCGGGTGGGCGCTACTACGTGAAATACCCGCTCTTTCAGACCCTGCCTCTGGTTCCGGCGGCGGTCCTGTTCGAAGCCTGCCTGGCCGGCCAATCTTTCCCGCCTCCCTGGTCGTTTTTGGCCATGACGCTGCCCGCCGCTCTGTTAGCCGGCTGGGGTGTGGTCGGCCTGTGGCTCTTCCTGGCCCGTCTGGAGGTGCCCGCTAAAGAAGCCGGCACCGCTGCCCTCATGGCCTTTCTTTCCAGTCCCTGGTGGGTTTACGGACGCTGTTACTTCGGCGAGAATCTGCAGGCCGGAATGGCCTGCTGGTTGCTCTGGGCCTGGCTGGGGACGCGCCGGGCCGGCGCCAACACCTTTTGGTTGGGCCTGTGGGGGGGTCTGTGCCTGAACTGCAAGCCGACCTTCGCGCTCTGGCTGCTGGTCTTGCTGGCCGATCAGGTCTCCCTGGGTCGGCGCCACAAAGACCTGCCCCAACGCCTGACCTACGGCCTGCTCGGTTGCGCTCCCGGATTGTTCTTGCTGCTTGGTTACAACCTCTACCGCTACGGCGACGCTTTGCGCATAGGCTACGACTATGGGCGCGATCAGGACCTGGGCTTCGCCACGCCCCTCTGGGTCGGACTCCACGGGCTACTGCTCTCCAGCGGCAAATCCGTCTTCCTCTATGCGCCGGCCCTCCTGCTCCTGCCCGCCGCCGCTCGTTACTGGTTGGGCCGCTGGCGCCGTGAAACGCAGTTGATCGGCTTGATGTGCCTGTTACAGTTGGGTCTGGTTTCCTGTTGGTGGGCCTGGGCCGGTGACTGGGCCTGGGGACCGCGCCTGGTAGTGGTGCTGCTGCCGCTGCTTTGCGCTCTGGTCTACGCGGCTCGGCCCCGGGGAGCGCGCTGGCTGTGTGCTCTGGGTTTGGCGGTGAACTTCCTGGGTGTGTTGGTGCCGGCCGGAGTTTACTTCCGCCAGACACTGGCGCTCAATCAAGGCATGATACAGCATCGTGAACTGGTCCTGGATGACAGCTTGCTAATCCATTACGTGCCCGACTTCAGTCCGATCGTCGGGCACGCCTGGATGCTAGGCCTCAAGTTCGGTCTGGCGGGCGAGCCCTGGCGCTTTCGCAATGTGCAGGAGTGGACGCCCACCAAGCTGGAGGATTTCAGTCTGGACCTCTGGTGGGGGAGCGATCCCTCGAGCGTGGCTCTCTGGCTGGTCTTGCTGCTCGGACTCGGGGGTAGCGGGGTGGCGCTCTATCGCAGCAACTGACCATCGGGAGCGATGATGACATAGGTGAGATGCTCTCCCGCCAGCCTGGCTTCCAGTTGCTGCCTGTCTTGAGCGTAGCTGGCGAAAAGTTGGCGCCGCCGGATAGCGGGCCGCCGATCCTCCGAGGCCGGGATGGGCGAAGTCAGAGTGGGGTGCCAGGTCAGGTAGGCCAGCCAGTGAGCGCGCGGCGGCGGCTGCGCGAAGGCCAGCAGCGTATTGGGCGGCAGTTCGCGCAGTTTTTTGTAGAAAGCCAACTGCTCGGGCGGAAAGTCGATCGGCCTGGCCATTTGGTAATGCCGGTAGAAACCGAAACTCATGGCCAGGCCGCAAAAAGCCGCCAGCCCTCGCCTTCCCAGGCGCGAAACCGCGTAGCCGCCCAGGATGGCCAGCGGGTAGGACTGAATGGTGAGCCAGCGGGAGGGAGTGAAGGCGCTAAAGGCGGTGCCGGTCCACCAGTAGGCCACTCCGCGGTAGACGAAATCCAGACCGAGCCAGCCGAAAAGCATGGAAAAGAACCAGGCTTTGACGGCCAGAGTCCCACAATTTTTCGGGCCGCGCAGCAGCAGGCCGGCCAGTCCGGCCAGACAGGGAATCCAGCCCAGCATCGACACGGGATGGATAGTGGCCGCCTCGTCTTCAAAGCGCAGGGCACTGCTGCCGGTCGAAAGTTGGCCGGCGTGGCTCAGGTAGGGGATCCAATAAAAGGCAAAGGCCAGCAATGCCACCGCCACGCACGACCACCAAAAACGCAGGCAGGCCACCCAACCGTTGGGCTTGCGCCAGAGCAGACCGAGGCTGATACAGACCAGAATCAAAGCGGCCAGCAAGGACGAGAGGTGGTGGCACAGGCCGATGGCGCCCAGCAGTAACCCGCCGGCCAGGGCCCCGCGGCGGTTCGGCCGCAGTGACAGGCAGAGGAGCTCCAGAAACAGCCAGCAGCCGGCCTCGGTGGGCAGGCCGCCCCAACTCGCATAGTTGAAGAAAGTTCCCCAATTGCCACAGAAACCGTAGATGCAGGCCGCCGCCAGACCTGCCCCGCGATGACCATACAGGTCGCGGCCCAGTCGGTAGGTAGCCAGCGCCGCTCCCATTTGAAACGGAAAATGCAGGGTTTGCAGCACCACCGGTACGCCTTGCTCACTCAAGCGGCTCAGCCAGGCGGTGAGCGCGTGCAGTCCCTGCGGATAGTTTACGGGGATCGCCTCGATGGGCATCCAGTCATGGGAAATGCGCCCGCTGAGCAAAATTTTTTCGGCCAGGATGGAGTGAAAGGCGGTATCCCAACCGTCGGGCCACCAGGAACTGGCCACCACCATCCACTCACATAAGCCCAGCCAGCCCAGTACGACCCATTCTGGCCAGGCCCCCCCGCCGCCCGTCCGTAATGAGGGTTTGCCAACAAAGGCCCAGGCGGCGGCAGCGGCCAGGTAGAGCAGGCCCCCGATCTCCCAGGCGCCGGACGGAGTTATAAAGCTCAGCGTGGTGGCCAGCGCGGTGCCCAGTGCCGCCCCCAGGCCCAGGCTGTTCCATGACCATAACTGGCCCCTCAGAGCGCTTGCCAGCAGCCAGCCGGGCACTCCCGCTCCCGCCAGGAAAGTCAACAGAACCAGCAATTGCCCACTCATTTCCGCACGTTTTGGCGGAGCGGTGGGAGAAGTCCTGGAGTTGTAACCGGCTGATTGCCGGTTTGGCCGGATTTGTTCACAAGTCGCCGGCTAAATTACTCTGCGAGAAACGCTCCCGCTTTTTAACAAAACACCGATAAAGCAGAGGGATAATTATCCCGGAAAAATGTTGCAGGATGGTAAACGTACCACAATGACCGTTGCCTATAGTGAAGTCAGAGAGAGAGACAGAATATGTGTATGAACGCAGCAGGTGACGGACATCGCGAGTTACAGGTTCTGAACGCCGGTCTGATGCAGAGCGGCGGTCAAAGTGGAATGCGCCCCGCCGGTGGCGGGGTCAGCGGAATGCAGTGCCAGGGTCTGGTCAGCGGCACGCAGGCCGCTCGTCAGGCCGCTCTGGCTCAACCCAACCTCCAGACGCCGAAAAAGGCCTTTCGGCCTTTGCTGTGCGTCGGAAACTATAGCCTACACAAATTGTAGGGTCAGCGGGCCATTGATGGTCGGGTCGGTCGAGGCCTTTTCATTGGCCGTGCAGATGTCGATGCGGCTGGTGCCCTTGCCGGTAAAGGCACCGCCGGTATCGACCACGCGAAACTCGATCGGTTTCCCGTATTTCTTTTCCAGTTCGGGAATGCGCAATTTGGTGCCATAGGGAATGTTTTCGTTTTTGTCCATGGCAACCGAGACGTAGTCGGCTTTGCCGGCCAGGAAATCTTGCAGGGTGTTGAGTTTCTTGCCCTGGCGATCGACGTAGCCACCTTCCATAGCGCTGTTGTCAGGATAATAGCCGGTTCCGGTTGCTTTGGCCGTCTTCTTCACGTCGGCGGGGGCGCTTTCGGAGGCGGTAGCCACCTCGCCGCCGGGCTTGGGGTCGTCGTTTTTCATCAGGCCGGCGAACAGGTTCATCAATCTTTGCAGATTCTCGTGCATGGTCGCCTCGGCCAGCAGTCTCTGGGCCGTTCCCCAGGCCGGGGTGGCGTTCCCCGCCTCGAGTCGTTCCAGAGCGGCATTGCCGATGTTGAGGCTGAGCGCCGGCAGGGCGATGCCGGCCGAGAGGGTGGTGCTGGTGATGTTGAGCAGTTCCATAGCTATGAGTGTAGGGAGTGCCCGCCAAACTCAAATAAAACTTTATTGCGGGATGTTGCTGGTCTGTTAATTGTTCGGGCCGTGCGTGAAGTGCGGCCCGACCAGGCAGGACAGTTCTTTTTTCACGCTGATTTCGAGCGCGTCGCCGTCGGCTTCCACAGCCGCCACGCCGGCTTCGCCGTCCCTCAGGCGAGCCTCGACCAGGTTGGCGCGGCCCGGTAATTGCACCAGCACGCCGCGCTGCAATTCCTCGTCGCTGATGCGCGCGTTCTTCACGTCCACGTGCAGAATCTGGTCGAAACCAGCTGCTCCACCCGCGATAGGATGAACCAGGTAGGCGTCCTGCTGGTGGCCGTAGAGCAGATATTCCAGGCCCGGCTGGCCCGCCTGCCCGTCGCTCAGGTGGTGGGAATGCAAAATCTCGTCGATGCGGGCGGTGACGCCCTCCAGCACGGGCTTGCCGCCATCCTCAAAATTGCCCTCATAAACGGTACCCTGGATCTTCTCGAGTTTGCCGTTGAGCAGGTCGCCCAGCGAGAACTTGTCGGGCACAAAAGTATGCAAGGACTCACCGAAATTGTCCTCGGGTCCAATTTGGGGGTGCTCCAGATGAACATCCATGATGATTTGATAGTCATGGGGTTCGTGGAACATAGGGATGTGCGACAGGTAATTCTTGCCGAACATGACCATGCCGTGCACGCCCATGTGGCCACCGGGAGGCGGAGTCATATGCATGAACCTGAATCTAGCCCGGGTTTATGAATCCAATGCTGCCGCGCTGTTAACGGATCGGCTGCCCGGGCCTCAATCCCCGCAAGAAAGCGTCGACCGGCCAACACAGGACTTTGTCCCGCAGGTAGCGGTCCCGTCCGCCATGGAGCAGAAGCAGAGACGCCTCGGGATAATCTGCTCCGAAAGCGCGCAATCCGGACAGGTCCTTGGGCTGAATGGCCGCACTGCTCTTCACCTCAATGGCCCAGAATCCGGACTCCCCGTAAACCACGAAGTCGACTTCATTGCCTGCCCGAGTTCTCCAATAGTAAAGCTGATTTGCCTCTCGCGACAGATCAACCCAGGCCCGCAGATGCTGGGCAACCAGACCTTCCAGTGCCTGGCCGCCGACCTCGGCGGGAGAGTCCAGCAACCCCCGGGGCCGCAGGCTCTGGAAGACACCCGCATCAAACAGATAGAACTTGGGATGGGCCGCCAGCTGGCGTTGAGCCCTTTTGGTGAAGACCGGCAGGCGGAAGGCCAGCAAAAGGTCTTCCAGGATCTCCAGGTAGCCTTCTACCGTCTTTCGGCTCACCTGGCATTCCCGAGCCACCTCCGAAAGGTTGAGCAAAGCCCCGTGTGAGAAACTGATGGCTTCCAGGAATCGTGAGAAATAGTCGATTCGGCGAACCAGGCCCTCTTGCTGGACCTCTTCTCGCAAATAGAGGCCCACATAGCCTCTCAAGGTCTCGCGGGGCTCCGGAGCGCTCCAAACCAGGGGGAGCAAACCAAACTGTAGCGCCCGGCCCAGCTCGAAGGCGGGACCCAGTTCGGCTGCCAGAAATGGGTGCATGGCCCGCAGGCCGGCTCGTCCCGCCAAAAGGTCCACGCCGCTGCGTTTGAGTTTGCGGGCACTGGAGCCGGTCAGAGCGAATCGAGCTCTCCGTTCCTCGATCAACTGGTGAACCAGAGTGAGCAACTCAGGCGCTCGCTGCACCTCGTCGATGACGACGTGCTCCGTTTGCGGCTGTGCCTCCAGCATTTCCCGCAGCAACGATGGATTCGCCAACAGGCGCAGAGAAAGCTCCGGGTCGAGCAAATCCAGCCACAGGGCCTCGGGAAAGTGTTGCCTGAGCCAGGTCGACTTGCCGGTTCCACGCGGGCCAAAAAGGAAAAAGCTGCCCTCCGGTTGAGTTAAAAATCTCCCTACTTCCGCCATATTTGGTGCATTTTTGGCGAAAGCAGGGGAAAACCTCTAGCCTAGAAACGGGTAGCGATAGTCGCTGGGGGGCACGAAGGTTTCTTTGATGGCTCGTGGGCTGACCCAGCGCAGCAGGTTTAAGATGCTGCCGGCCTTGTCGTTGGTGCCGGAAGCCCGGGCGCCTCCGAAGGGTTGCTGCCCCACCACGGCTCCGGTGGGCTTGTCGTTGATGTAGAAGTTGCCGGCCGCCTGGCTCAAGCGGGCGGTGGCGCGCACGATGGCCCGGCGATCAGTGGAAAAGATGGCGCCGGTGAGCGCGTAGTCGGTGCCGCTGTCGACCAGCTCCAAAGCGCCCTCGAAGTCGTTCTCCGGGTAAACGTAGACGGTCAGCACCGGGCCGAAAATCTCCTCGCGCATCAACTTGGACTTCGGGTCGTTGGACTGGAAGACTGTCGGCTGAATGAAATAGCCTTCGGAGTCATCGTAGGTTCCGCCCGCCACCAGTTGATAGGTGGTGCTTTCTTTGGCCAGATCGATGTAGCCGGTAATGCGCTTGAAAGCGGCGGCGTCGATGACGGCGCCCATAAAGTTGGAGAAATCGTTGACGTGGCCGACCTTGACCGTCTTCAGCAGATCGACCAGCTGCGCTTTGACCTGGGGCCAGAGGTTGCTGGGGATGTAAGCCCGCGAGGCAGCTGAACACTTCTGCCCCTGGTATTCGAAGGAGCCGCGCAGCAGCGCCACCACCAAGGAATCCACTTCGGCCGAAGGATGGGCCAGCACGAAGTCCTTGCCGCCCGTCTCGCCCACGATGCGCGGGTAGGTTTTATAGCGGGCGATATTCTGGCCGATCGAACTCCACATGCCGTTGAAAACGTCGGTCGAGCCGGTGAAGTGCAGGCCGGCCAGATGAGGATTGGCCACGGCCGGATTGCCTACCGAGCCGCCCGAGCCGGGCACCAGGTTGATGACTCCGGCCGGCAGGCCGGCCTTTTCCAGGATTTCCATGATGTAGTAAGCGGAAAAAAGCGCCGAGGAGGCCGGTTTCCAGACCACCACGTTGCCCAGCATGGCCGGCGCGGTGGGCAGGTTGCCGGCGATGGCCGTAAAGTTAAAGGGCGTAACCGCGAAGACGAAGCCCTCCAGCGGGCGGTGCTCCAGGCGATTCCACATGCCGGGCGAACTGGCCGGCTGCTCCTGGTAGACCTTCTCCACGAAACTGCAATTGTAGCGCCAGAAGTCGATCAGCTCGCAGGCCGAATCGATTTCCGCCTGGTGACAGGTCTTGCTTTGGCCGAGCATGGTAGCGCCATTCAGAATATCCCGGTAAGGACCGGTCAACAGCTCCTGGGCTCGGAGAAAAATGGCCACCCGTTCCTGCCAGGGCATGGAGGCCCACTCGGGCTGAGCCCGGCGAGCCGCTTCCACCGCTTGCTCGACGTGCTCGGGTTTGGCCTTATGATAGCTGCCCAGCTTGTGTTTGTGGGCATGGGGCATCACCATGGGGCCGGTATCTCCCGTGGAGATGCGCTTGCCGCCGATGACCAGGGGCAACTCGATCTGCTCGCCGCTCATCGTCTTCAGGCGGGATTGCAGGCTGGCCCGCTCCGGACTGCCCGGCGCATAGCCGCGCACCGGCTCGTTGATGGGAGTAGGGACTTGAAAAATAGCGTTCGACATCAATTCCTCCAGAAAAACTCTGGCGACGTCTGCGCGATTCGGGCACTGGCCCCCTTCTAGTGCAGCGCTCGCGGCCAGGCCAGGCCGAAAGGCCCGGTGACCGAGCCGTCCTCGGCGGGTTGTGGCGGCGTGGGCGGCCCGGGGACGGGCCCGGTCCAAACCCAGCCCTTGGAGGGGCCGTAATAGACCCACCCGCGCATCTCACGATAGATGACGCCTTGAGAGGGCCATTTGAATTTCTTGCCCCGGGTGGCCAGACCCGTGTCTTCCGAGTTCGAAGGCGGGGGTGGACTGGCCGCGGGGGTATCGAGGACCACCGGCTCCGGCAACTCCGGCAGCGGAGTCGGGGTGGGTCGGGATCGCGGCCGAGCCGTAGGAACGGCGCCGGGATAGCTCGCGCCGGGCAGACGTGGCCGCTCTACCTGAGCAGGGCGTTGGACCACCGGTTGCCTGGTGGGAGCCGGCGCCGGGGGGGGAGTGGTCGGCCGCGAGTGGTTCACGGCCAGAGGCTGGCGCGTTTTTTCCGGGCGGGGATTTTTCGGGGGAGCCTTCGTCGCCGATGGCGCCGGGCTGGAAGCCGCCGCCAGCGGCGCCGGCGTGCGGCCGGGAGAAGCGTGGGTGGCCTGGTAGGCCAGAAAGGCGAACAAACCAACGGCTGCCATGGTGAGCATGCCCAAAATCATATACAACAGCCCGGAGTTGGGGTCGGGCTCCAGCGAAGCGGTGGGCGCCTGGGCCAAAGTCGGCGGCGGCGGGCCGGGAGCTCTACCCAAAGCCTCGGTATCGTCGTCGTCTTGCTGCAGATTCCTGGCCGCCTGGTCCAGTAAGGCCCGAACTTGTTCCATCGTCTGATAGCGGTCGTCTTTGCGGACGGCCAGCATCTTCAGCAAAATTTGCTCGATGTTGCCGGGCAAAGTCGGATTCCAGCGCCGGGGCGAGGGCATGGGCTGGTTTTCCGAGACCAGTTCGACCGGACTAGGGGGCACCCGATTGGTAATCAAGTGAAAAAGAGTAGCACCCAGAGCGTAAATGTCGGAGCGCGGGTCGGTGCCGCCCGCCCCCTGGTATTGCTCCAGCGGGGAATAGCCGGCCGAACCCATGCCCTGCAGAAAAGTGGCCGTGACCCCCTGAGGATGGAAGCTGCGCGCGATACCAAAGTCGATCAAGCGGATGTTGCCGGCCGCGTCCTCCATAATGTTGGAGGGCTTCAGATCGCGAAACAGGATGGGCGGCTCCTGGCTGTGCAGATAGTGAAGCACTGCCGCCAGTTGGCGTCCCCACTCCAGCACTTTGGCCACCGGGAAGGCGCCTTTGCGAGCGAGGAGCATTTCTCCGAGGTTCTGGCCCTTGACGTAGGCCATCACCAGGTAATGACGTCCGCCCTCGCTGAAGAAGTCGCTCACCTGAACCAGGTTGGGGTGCTCCAGATTGGCCAGAAATTGGGCTTCCTGGCGAAACTGTTGGAGGGCGGCCTGTTGGCCCTTGTCGTCGGCGGCGCTCACGCGCATTTCCTTGATGGCCACGGCTTTGTCGCCCAGTGAACCATCGCGGGCCAGGTAAACCGCTCCCATGCCCCCCTGCCCCAACACTTTTTCCACCTTGTAGCGGTTGGCCAGGACCTTGCCCTCTTCTAGATTGGCCGCCGTTGAGTCCATTGCTTTTAGACGCTCGCCTGGCTCGAGACGACCCGGTTACGACCCCTGCGCTTGGCCTCATATAGGGCCATGTCGGCTCGTTCTAGAAGTTGCTCGCAGTTGGCCTGGCGGTCGAGTTGGGTAATGCCCGCGCTGAAAGTGACCCGGATGGTCTCAGGGCCTCCGGGCGTGGGCACGGAAATGGGCTCATCGCTGACAAACCCGCGCAGCCGGTCGAGCAATGCCACTCCCCCGGCCAGATCGGTGTGGCGCAGCAGCGCCACGAATTCTTCCCCGCCGAAGCGGGCCACCACGTCCTCCTGGCGCACGTGTTTGGTCAGGCGCCGGGCCACTTCCACCAGGACCGCGTCACCGGCTGGATGGCCGTAGGTGTCGTTGACCGACTTGAAATGATCGACGTCCACCATGGCTACACAGGTCTGCAGGGAATGCCGGTGGGTGGCGGCGGTTTCCTCTTCCAGGCGCTCCAGGAAGCTGCGCCGGTTGATCAGGCCGGTGAGGGCGTCCAGGGTGGCTCCTTTATGCATTTCTTGGAGCAGCGACTGAATGCTCTGGTCGGGGGCGTCCAGGCGCAGGCTGACATCCGGTCCCAGCGTCAGCGTATCCCCGGGTTTGAGGGCGCCGCGCCTGGTCTTGTTGCCGTTGATGAAGAGGCCGTTGGTGGATTCCAGGTCTTCCACCACCACTTCGGCTCCTTCCGAAATTTCCAGACGGGCGTGGGCTCGGCTCAGACCACGACCGAGGATGACGAAATCGGAGTGTTGGGCCGAGCGGCCCAGGGTGGCAGTGCCGGGATGAAGAGGAAAGACGGCCCCCTTCTCGGCTCCGGTGACGACCACCAGGCATAACTGCTTTTGTTCGCTCACCTTCTGAAAGCGCGGCGTGAAGCCGAGCACTTCGGTGGTGGATTCAAAGTCTTCCATTGTGCGCAGGATTTTCTCCAAACCCCCGGCCGAAGCCTGTGTGCCGCAGGAAGTGTGGCGGCGCGCGGGTATTGGAGGGCCATGATTAGACTGCTCACCTTCCTTTTGACTTTGTTTTTGATGCTCCCCGCCCTGGCCCAGGAGGCGGCCGTGCCCGTCTGGCTGGGCGACGGCTCCTTGCTCAGCCCGGCCGACCTGGAGTCGGCCCTCCAGCGGATGCTGAAAAACCAGCCCAAGCCTCAGCACATCGTGGTGCTGGCCCATGGCTACCACACTACCCGCGAGGAAAGTGAAGCTCAATTTCAGGAAATCGGTAAGCGTTTTCAGGATCAATATGCCCGGCGCAACGAACGGGTGCTGGTGATCGGACTGCAATGGGAATCGGCCATCGCCGGCGCGGGCGTGCCCTGGGAGGCCGAGGAGGCTTATCTGGACATGGTCGGACGAGCCCGCAATGTCGGCCACAATGCCGCCCGCCAGTTGATCATGCGGGTCAACAAGCAGTTTCCCCAAGTGGATACCAGCATTTACGGCCACAGCCTGGGTTGTGAAGTCAGCGCCGCCTGCCTGCTCCCGGAAATCAACTACGGCGACGACCTGGTCAAGAGTAGCGCCTATCTGCCCCAACAGAATCTCACCTTCCAACTGGTCAGCCTGGTCGGTTCCGACCTGGATTACGACATCTGGTACAAAAGCGGCGTCGTTTTTCACGCCAAGAATCCGCGCACGCGCCTGCTCTACATGACCATCAGCCCCTACCTGGGCGATCGCGACAAGACTTTGCAAATACGCCAGATGAGCCGCGGTATGGCGGGGGGATCGGCTTTTCCCCGGATGACGGTGGAGCAATGCGACACGGTGTATAAGAATCGCGCCATCATGTTCGATAATCGCGGCATTCCCACCGACCATTCCTATACCAGCTACTACGATGACGCCCGGGTCCAAAGGCTGGTCGGATTCGCCGCTTACCTGGCCAATCCCAAGAAGGCGCCGGAGCCGGTCGAAATGGCCGAGGCCGACAAGATCCTCAAGCTGCCCAACACTCTGGAGGCGCTGGTTCCCTACCTGGACGCCGAACTCATCTCTTCGCAAATGTACGCCCTCTGGCGGGTGGAGCAGCTCAACTGCGGCAGCAGCCTCCACATGTGCGACGAAACCCTGGGCAAGCTGGCCATGATGCTGCGCAACACCCCGGCCAAAATCAAGCGAGAACGGCCCGACTCTCCCTGCAAGACGGTGCAAAAGGGCATCTGGCCCACCGAGAAAACCATGACCCGGGCCGGTGCGCCCAGTTGGGAGGATTGACGATTTTAAGGTGCCAACTTAAAATTGTCAGGTGTGGATCGAGCGAGATTTCGCTGCCTGTTGGCGGCAGCATAGCCTGCCCGTCCGGCTGGTCACCGGGCCTCGGCAGTCGGGGAAGTCGACTTTCTTGCGCCGTTTGTGTGACCACAAAGCGGCCTGGCTGAGCCTCGATGATCTGCACCAGCGGGAACTGGCCCAAACCGACCCTCGGCTCTTTCTAACCCGGCCCGAGCCGCTGGTGGTCCTGGACGAGGTCCAGTTGGCCCCTCAACTTTTGCCGGAAATCAAGCGGCGGATTGATGAGTGGCGGATGTCGGAGCGGACCACCCCGCAACCTGCCTACTGGTTGACTGGCTCCAATCAAATTCTGCTGGACCGAGGATTGAAAGAATCGCTGGCGGGGCGGGCTAATTACTTCTCTTTTTCGCCCCTTTCCATCGCTGAACTGCAACGTGCGGGACTGGAGATCAGTCCCCCCTCGGTATTCCTCAAAGGCGGCTGGCCGCAACTCCACGCCGAGCCTGAGCTGAGCCCCGTTCAGTACTTGAATGATTACATCAGCACGGTGGTCGAGAAAGACATCGTGTCGACGGCAGGCATCCAGAAGGTGCGCGAGTTTCTCAAGACGGTGCGCCTGCTGGCGGCCCGAACCGGACAGATCCTGGTGGTTTCCAACTTGACTCAGGACAGTGGGGTCAAACAGCCGACCCTGCACGACTGGATCGGCATTTTGGAGCGAATGCAGGTGCTGTCCCTGGTGGAACCATACTCCAGTTCCTTGAGTAAGCGGCTGGTGCGAACGCCCAAGCTGTATTGGAACGACGTCGGCCTGGCCAGCCGGCTCCAGGGCTGGGGGGAAGCCGACCCTTTGATTCTCAGTCCCCAGTTGGGGCCGCTATTTGAAACCCTGGCCTTCACCGAGATTCAGAAAACCGCCTCCAATTACGGAAAAAGCTGGCGGATCAGCTACGTGCGTAACAAAGAACAAGACGAAGTCGACTTTCTCCTGGAGGGCGCCAATGGCACTAAGCTGGTTGTCGAGGCCAAATGGTCGTCGGCAGAGGCGCTCAGTTGGCGACTGCCCCGCCGCTTGCTCTCGGTGCTGGAAGGGATTCCTCAGGCGGTGGTGAGTTATCTGGGCGGACTCAACCCGACATCCGATATCCGCCATCTGAGCCTGACCGAGCTGGGCCCGTTCCTACTGGAGCGGTTGGACTGAAAGAAGAACCTTGACCACGCCTTCCAGGTCGAATTGTTCGGCCTGGACAATTCGGGCAAAGCCCAGCTCGCGGGCGGTTTGGGCGGTTACGGGTCCGATGCAGACGCATTCCGGATCGCCCTGGCAGAGCTGGCGAAAGTGGCGGGCGGCCGAGGAGGACATCAGCACGACCCGGTCCACCGCCTCCAGTCGGGGCGGCGGGTCCGGCATGATGGTCTTGTAACAGGCTGCCACCACTACCTGAGCGCCCCGCGAACGCAGACCTTCGGGCAAGACCTCTCGGGCTTCCTGAGCACGGGGGATGAGGACCCGGCGGCCTTCCATCGGTTCCTCCGCCAGCGCTTCCAGCAAGCCTTCGGCCACCGAACGGGCCGGCACGAGGTCCGCTTTCAAACCCTGCCCGGCCAGCGCCTGAGCCGTTCCGGGCCCGATCACCGCCAGGCGAGCCCGCCCCAGCCGGCGCGCATCCCCTGGTAGCGCCTCAAAAAAGGTGCGCACACCATTGGGACTGGTGAAGAGCACCCAGTCAAAACTCTCCAGCTCGGCCAGCGCTTGCTGCAGCGGCCCGGGGTCGTCCGGCTCGATGAAACGCAGCACCGGGCAGAGCACCACTTCGGCCCCCAGCTCTTCCAGCCGCTGTTGCAGGGCTTTCGCCTGCGACGGTTCACGGGTCAGAGCGATGCGTTGCCCGTAGAGCGGCCGCGCTTCCCAAGTATTGGGCCCGGCCGCCTCGCCAGCCAGCAAAACCCAGGGCCCTTCGTAAGCACAGGGAAACGGCCGGCAGCGCTGGCGGGGAGTCAGCGGATCGGTGAGCAGGCGCAAGGTCCGCCCGGGCAGGCGCGCGGCCAGCTCCGCCGGAGAACCACAACTCGGCTCCAGGATGAGCGCGGAATCGGCCGGGAATTGCGCCGGCGCCTGGCTCAACCAGACCCAGTTACCAGGCAGTAAGCCGCCTGCCGCCTCGATGGCCTGGCACCAGCGCCAGCGTTCGGTCAAGAGAGCAATTGGACGGCTGCCTGGCGTCCCAGCTCAGCCCCGGCGTCCAGGTCTCCCGCAGAGCGGGCGCGCTTGAGCTCCCCATCGCGCCAGAGCACCGCCTCGAAGGTCAATCGCCCGTCCTGAACCGTGGCGTAGCCTCCGGCCGGCAAATTGCAGTCCCCGCCCAGCGCGGCCAGGTAGGCTCGCTCGGCGGCCATCATCACGGACGCTTCCGGGTCGGCCAGAACGCTCAAGACCTCGGCCACTTCGGCCCGGGCGCATTCCAGCCCGAGGATCCCCTGGCAGGGCGAGGGCAGGCATTCTTGCGGAGATAAAGGATGGATCTCGGCAGCGCCGGCACCGCACTGTTCACCCAGACGCTGCAGGCCGGCGCAGGCCAGCACCACGCCACCGGGATATTCGCCGGAACGCCACTTCTCCACCCGCGTGGGCACGTTACCGCGCACGTCGCGGTACTCCAGGTCGGGCCGCAAAGCCCGCAGCTGCATCTGACGGCGCAGGCTGCCGGTGCCCACCGTCACACCCGCCGCCAGCTCGCCCAGCGGAGCCGAGCCCACCAGGGCGTCGCGCGCGTCGGCCCGAGGCGGGGGAGCAGTCAGATGCAGGCCGGCCGGCAGCTGGCTGGGCATATCCTTGAGGCTGTGCACGGCAAAGTCGACCTGTCCCTCCAGCAAGGCCTGTTCCAGCTCCTTTACGAACACGCCCTTACCCCCGAAAGAAGCCAGTGGATCACGCTGATTGAGATCGCCGGTGGTCTTGATCACTACCAGCTCGACTTTCAGCCCATCCACCCGGGCCATCAATTGATCGGCCACCCCCTGCGACTGGGTCAGGGCCAGAGCACTGCCGCGCGTGCCCAGTTTCAAATGTTTCATGCTATCGGTTGGTCTTTGAGCCAACTGGCGCGGAATTGTGTTTCTTGCGGCAGACGGCCAGCAGCTTCTCGGCCAGCCCGTCGGCGGGGTCTTTGGAGCAGGCGTACTTCAGGTCGGACTCGGCCTGCTCCAGTTTGCCGTAGCGCAAATAGAAATTGCCCCGTTCTCGATAGAGAACCGCTTCGGACAGGTCGTCTCCGGGACTGTTCTTGATGGCCTCGCTCAGGCAACGCTCGGCATTGGCCGGATCGTGTTCCGTCTGATAGAGTTCGGCCAATTCCTGGTGGAGATCCAGGAAGTAGGGATACAGTTTGAGAGATTCTTCGTAACAGACGATGGCTTCCTTGGCCCGGCCCTGGTGGTCGAGTTCGTGGCCCCGTTCCCGAAGTTGCCTGGCTTTGTGGTAGCGGAAGCACTCCAGAGCGGCATTGGAGCAAACCGGCACGGCCACGAGGCACAGCACCAGCAGAATTTTCTTGCGCAAATCCACTGTGCAGGCTTCCTCCCCGGCGTCGCGAGTCCTGTCAGTATCCGTGAGAGCGGCCGGGGGCCAGTAAACTGACCAGCACGCACAAGAAGGCCAGCAGCAAAATCATGTTCATGCGCCGTCCCTGCCAGCCGGCTACCACTCGCGCGTGCAGATAGACCAGGTAGACCGCGCCGGTCAGGGCCACCAGGGTTTCCTTGGGATCCCAGGTCCAGCGCCAACCGGGCATCTGGGTGCCGCACACCATGCCCACCACCAGCAGCGGAAAGCCGACCAGGATAAAGCGAAAGCCCACCCGGTCGAGGGTATTCAGAGAGGGCAGCAGGAAAGCGGTATGCAGCTTCTTTTCCTTAAGCCGGCGCGACTGGATGAAGTAGAGCAGCGAGCAGAAGGCGGCCAGGCAAAAGGCCGCGTAGCTGGCCACCAGGCTGCTCACGTGCAGGCCGAACCAGGCCCCGCGATAGTTATGCGGAGTCTCGTGTCCTAGCGTGAAAGTGGCGAAGGTGGTCAGCACGGCCGCGGCTGGAGCGGCGATACCGCCCAGAGCGTCCACTTTCCAGCGCCGCCCCAGAATGGCGTAGAGCGCAATCAACACCCAGCCGAGTACGGCCATTACCTCCGGCATGCTCACCACCGGCAGGTGCTGGAGCTGCAGGGTCAGCACCAGCAGGGCCAGGGAATGCAGCGCGTGACTGGAGAGTAAAATCCTCAACCACTGGGTCCAATCGCGCTGCTTACGATGGAAAAGGTTGTAGTGGAAACTGATGGCCGAAGCCCAGTAGCCCAGCGCCGAAAGGGCCAGCAGCGCACTACCCATCGGTTTCTTTCCCGAAAATTCCCAGGATTTCCAGGGCCCGCTCCAGCTCTTCGGGCGGCACCCCGGCGGCGCTCATCTTCTTCATCTGCATCATGGGATTGTGCAGCAACTTGTTGAGCAGGCCGTTGGAAAAGTTCTCCAGGCGGGTCATCTCCTCATGGGTCAAGGAGCCACGGTGCTTCATCAATTCGGCCTGGCGCACTTCCTCAAAACTCTCGCGCAAGATGCGGATGGCCTGGTTGGCCTTACGACTGTCCAGATAGCGGGAGAACTCCTGGCACTCCGTGTCCACGATTTGCAGCACTTTCTGCACTTCTTTCTGGCGCCGGGACAGGTTCTCGGCCACCACTCCCTGCAGATCGTCAATGTTGTACAGATAGACGTTGTCCACGTCCTGACAACTGGGCTCGATATCGCGCGGCACGGCGATGTCGATCAAGAGCAGGGGGCGACCTTTGCGTTGATACATCACCGGTGCCAGCCGCGCCTTGTCGACCACAAAATGGGGAGCGCCGGTGGAAGCGATCAGCACGTCCACATCGCTCAGGGCTTTATCCAGTTCTTCGAAGGGCGTGGCCTCGCCCCCGCAACGGGCAGCCAGTTCCTCGGCCCGCGCCAGCGTGCGGTTGACCACCTTGATCTGCTGCACGCCCGCGTTTTGCAAAAGTCCCAGCGAAGCCTGGGTCATCTTGCCGGCTCCCAACAACAACACCCGCCGCCCTTTCAGGTCATCGAAAATCATCTGGGCCAGCTCGACCGCGGCCGCGGCCACGCTGGCCGCCCCCTGGCAAATGCGCGTCTGCGAGCGGGCCAGCTTGCCCACCCGCAACGCCCAGGGAAAAAGCTTCTCCAATACCGGTCCGGTGGTCTTGGCCGCCTGGGCCAGCGAGAAAGCCTGGCGCACCTGGCCCAGGATCTGGTTTTCGCCCAGCACCAGTGAGTCCAGGCCGCTGGAAACCTCGAAAAGATGCTTGACCGCCTGCAAATCATTCTCCAGGTAGAGAAAGTCGGGATGGCCGGAACCCTCGAATAAAGTCATCAAGGAGCCCCGGCACAGGCCGGGCTCCTGAGTGACGGCGTAGACTTCGGTGCGGTTGCAGGTGGAGATCAGGGCGATCTCATCCACCCCCTGGCTGCCATGCAGGCGCTGCAATAGCGAAGGAACCTGCTCATCGCTGTAAGTGAAGCGTTCCCTTACTTCGACCGAGGCCGTCTTCTGGTTAAATCCCATGAGGATAACAGGCATAGTGCTGAGGGCGATTACCCAGGAATAGCTTCTAACAACCGTTCGATTTCCGTCAAGTCATCGCAGATGGATAAGAGCGGAGTGAAGCCTCCGCGCGCGGCCAGCTTCTGCATGACCGGGTAGACGGGAAAGGCCGCCTCGGGCCCGTCCCAATACTGGCGCGGATAAAAAATCATGGGTGACTGCACGCCGTAGGTGGTGTAATAGTTCTGGCAGGCATCCTGAAAGATCTCCTGGACGGTTCCGGCCCCACCCGGAGCAAACAGGATGCCGCCCTTGGCCAGAGCCAGCAACCCCTCTTCGCGCCAGCTGTTTTCGAAATATTTGGCGATGTGGCTGCTGAACAGATTGGACGGTTCGTGCCCGTAAAACCAGGTGGGAATGCCCAGACTCTCGCCGCCCTGGCGATACGGATAAAGGTGGCGCACTTCAAAAGCCAGGGCCAGCCACTCGGCTCCGCTACGGAAGGTGGGGGCTTTTTCCAGGATGCTCAGACTGCGATCCAGGGCTTCGTCCTCATAGGGCGCTAGAAAAGCACCCAGGTTGGTGGCTTCCATCAGGCCCGGACCGCCGCCCGAGGCAGGCAAAAACCCCTTTCGCTTCAAGCTGCGGCTCAAGCGCGCGATGTCGCGAAACAGCTCATCATCGCGGGCCACGGCGTGGCCGCCCATGACGGCCACCACCGAGCGATGGGGAAAGTGATCGATAAACTCGTCCAGAGCGTCGCTGATGGAGTTATCGTGAATGCGCCGGGCCAGCGTTTCATCCACCAGTACCGGACGTAAACGCCCTTCCGGGTCATCAGGGATGCGAAAGCTGGAGTAGATTCGAAAATCGGCGGTGGTACGGTAACTGGCCTTCAGATCGTGGGCCTGCGGATCAAAAGTGTCGTAGAGCTCCTCCACGCTATACAAGCTGGTGCGAAAAGGATTGTAGGGCTTATCGGGCACAGGCGGATAGAAAAGGCAGCCCTGCTCGGTCAGGTGGCCGGCCAGCCGGGTGTCTACCTGGCAGCCCAGAAAAACACAACCCTTGAGGAAGACGCCACAGAGATATTTCGAATATTCCCGTAGATCCAGTCCTTGAAAGACGACTTCATTGAGTACCGGTGGGCCTTCGGCCAGCAGATTCTCCAGGGCCTGCCGGGTATCGACTTCGATTTGGGCCAACTATTTGGCGTTCCAATGAAAGCTGCTGGCGATGGACTTGCGGATGGCCGGCATGTCGTCCGGGCATTCCTGGCTGTAGACCAGGCTGACCATGGCCCCGTTCTTGCCCTTACGCGTAAGCCAGAGCACGTTGGTATAGCCGTCGTCGGTGGTGAATTCGAGGCGCCTGGCCGGTTGGCCGTCCAGTTTCTCGTCGCTGATGGTCGTTTTGGGGTTCTGGCGGGCCGCGCCTTTGGCCCAGTCGTCCAGGCTCTTTTCCTTGACCGGCACGGCCGTCATCATCAAGGCCCCGGTGTTTTTCTCGTTCTTCCAACCTCCGCTGTGGAACTTCCACCCGTCGGGAGCGTTCAGGGAAAAGGTTTTTTGCGTATCCGAGACGATTTTGGCGCCGGCCAGCCCCGAAAGGGCCAGCAACGCGACCAGGATTTTCCGCATACGAACCTCCTTTAAACTCATGGTAACCAGCGAAAGCTGTCCAAGATCTCTTGAACCAGACCGATGACGGCAAAGTTCTGCGCGGGGTTGCAGGTGCACACCAGCACCACCCCGCGGCCGGCCCGAGCCGTCAGGTAAACGCGCTGGATACGTCCGTCATGGTTCCCTACGTAAAGCCAGGCCGGCTGACCTCCCAACTGCAACTTCAAGTCCTTATTGTAGAGCGAACCGGGAAAATGCTTCTGAGCCTGGGCCGCCCACAGCTCCGGGTCCTTTTTTAAAGCCACCTCGCTCCAAACCAGGCTGATGGTGCCGTCGGGGGAGCACCATTGATCGGGCGCCGGGCTGACCCACTCGGCCGGCAGACGCACGGCGAAACTGTGCTGCGGGACCGTCTCGGGACGCTTGGCTAAAAATTGGCCCCGGCCCATGCACTCGGTCGCGGCAGAGCCGCTTTTAGCACATCCAGGTGGGCGGCCAGCCGCCTCCGGCGGACTGGCCCAGACCGGCCAGACGATTAACAGCGCCAGGAGTGTGCGTCTCATCCGGCCAGGGGCTTCCGGATAGGGTAGAGAACCGCCTGCCGGTGATCAGTAAAAAGGCGGAGATACTACCGGGACTGGGCTTGGGCGGGTTGCTGCTGGGCCAGTCCTTACAGCCCCTGGAATGGGAACAGCACTGGCAGGAGAGTGACACCATCACGCGCGGCCTTCTGGGAGACGGCGCCATCCTGGTGACGGGCGACCGTTCCGCTGACCGCATCGTGGGCCTGGAGGCTCAGGCCGACTACCGAGGCGAGCTGCCTGGCGGGATTCGGGTGGGAATGGACCTGGACGAAGCCCGACAGCGGCTGCCCCAGTTACGCCCCCACGACTTGCTCTCGGGTCTTTATGAACCGGAACGTCTGGGTTTTCTCTTGCTCGGCGAGGAGACCGTGGAAAGCATTCTGGTGTGTGATTTCGGGCATGACTACTGGACCTTCGCCCGGCCCTTATTGGCCGAAGAGGAATACGACCCGTAAAGCCCAAAAATTCCAAGTATGCCTACTCGCCAAACCACCTGCAGCCGAGATTGCCCCGATACCTGTAGTCTGGTGGTGGAGGTGAACGAGCAGGGCCGGGCCGTCAAGCTGCGCGGCTCGGCTCAAGATCCTGTCACTCAGGGCTTCCTGTGCGAGCGCACCAGTCGCTTTCTCGACCGCCAGTATGCCTCTGATCGCTTCACCCGGCCCATGTGGCGCCCCCATAAGGGAGCCCCGCTGGAGCCCGTCAGTTGGGACTTCGCGCTGGACCGCGTGGCCGCCAAAATGTTGCAATGCCGCGCCGAGAGCGGGCCCAGCTCGCTGCTCCACTACCGCTCGGGCGGCTCGCTCGGTCTGCTGAAACAACTTTCCGATTTGCTCTTTGAGAAATTCGGCCCGGTCACCATCAAGCGCGGCGACATTTGCTCGGGCGCCGGCGAGGCCGCCCAGGAAGCGGATTTCGGCGTGTGCGACAGCCACGACCACCTCGACCTGCACAACAGTCGCAGCGTGATTTTGTGGGGCAAGAACGTGCACACCTCGGCTCCCCACCTGCTGCCCCTGCTGGTCCAGCTCAAGCAAAAAGGCACCCGCCTGATCGGTATCGATCCCGTGCGCACCCGCCAGGCCAGTCTGGTTGACCATTTTATTCAACCTCGCCCGGGAGGGGACTTCGCCCTGGCCATGGCGGCCGTATCCCGGCTCCTGGAAAAAGGCTTGCGCCGGGATCCCGCCGAGTTCTGCGATCACTATCCCGAGTTTTTGGAGATGCTGAACAGCCGCGACGACTGGCCTGAAATGGCCGGGGTCAGCCCGGCCGAGGTGGAAATCCTGGCCGAGGCTCTGCATCAGGGTCCGGCTTCGATTCAGTTGGGCTGGGGCATGCCCCGGCGGCGCCACGGCGCGGCCCTGGTGCGGGCGGTCGACGCCCTGGCCGCCATCAGCGGGAATTTAGGCCTTCCTGGCGGCGGCGTATCCTATTATTACCGGCGGCGCAGCGCTTTCGACGGGCTTGAAATAGGTGGACTGGATGTCGCTCCGCGCAGTTTTTCGGAACCCTGCCTGGGCCGGGAAATCTTGCAGGCGGATCCGCCCGTGCGTTTCGCCTGGGTGACGGCCGGCAACCCGGTTTCCATGTTGCCCGACAGCCAGTCCGTGCGGCGGGCGCTCTCCGGTCTGGAAATGCTGGTGGTGGTGGAGACTCATCCCACCGACACCACCGACATCGCCGATGTGGTTCTGCCCACCCGCACCCTGCTGGAAGATGAGGATCTGCTGGGCGCCTATGGCAACCATTATCTGCGCTCCTCGCAGCCGGCCGTGGAAGCTCCCGGGGAAGTGCGCCACGAACTCTGGATCTGGCAGGAACTGGCCCGGCGCCTGCAGTTGAGCGACGTGCTGGAAGGCACTCCGCGCCAGTGGAAAGAGCGCATGATGGTGCGCTTGCGCGAGACGGGAATCGGCCTGGAGGATCTGGAGCGCGGAGCCGTGCGTAACCCTTACGCGGGGCAGGTGCTCTTCGCCGGCCTGAAATTCCCCACTCCCAGCGGCAAGATGCAGTTGATCCATCAGGCCCCGGAAGCGGCCGCCCCGGATCCGGAATTTCCCCTGCAACTGGCCGCCTTCTCCACCACCAAAGCCCAATGTTCCCAGTGGGCGGTGAGCCTTTCCGAACTCAGCGAAGCGCGCGTCCATCCTGAAACGGCCGGCGCGTTGCCCGACGGCGCGGAGGTTTCGCTGGAGACGCGCCGGGGCCGCATGACCGTGCGCCTGCGCCATGATGACCGGGTGCATCCCAGTCTGGTGGTGCTTCCCAAAGGCCGAATGCTGCGCCAGGGCGGTTGCGTCAATCAGTTGATCGAGGCTCGCGAAACCGACCTGGGTGGCGGAGCTAACTATTATGAGGAGCCGGTCCGACTGGTCGCCTTAGGGTGAAACTTGGGACCGCCACTCTGGGTCTGGTCGGGCTGGTGGCGGCCGCCGACATGATCTGGTCGCCCCGATTGGCGGAGCCAGCCGCGCCCGCCGCCCGGAGAACGGCCGAGAACACCACCCCGAGCAATCTGCCGGAGGCCATCGAACTCTACACCAGCAGTCAGTGGGAGGGGCGGCGCCGGGCCGCCGCCTACCTGCTCAAGCAGCCCGTGAGCCAGCGCAGGGAATGGGAACTGGTGAGCGCGGCCCTGGCCAAAGCGCCCGCCCCCGCCTCCGCCTGGCAGTGCTGGCCAAAGCTTTCCGGGGAGGCGCCGGCTCAAGGATTCTTCGGCGCCTATCAGAACCGGCTGAGCGGTTTACGCCGGGCCCAATTGCAGGCCAGCGCCGAGCGCCTGCGTTCCGTCCTCGAAAAAAACGACTACGCGGCTTACCTCCGGCAATTACCGCCGGAAGGCGAAAGCCGCGGTCCCCTGGGGCTGGCGCTGACGCTCCAACCGCTGAGCCGGGTCGGGCGGGAGGATTTGATTCCTTATGGGGTCTGGTGGTCGATCCTGGTCAATCAGAGCAATGACCAGGCCCTGCGGGCGGGCATTCGCCTGTCCCGGGGCCAGACGCCGGAGATGCCGCACCGCTGGGAAGGCCGCACCTGCGTGTGCTGGAGCCCTGGGCCCGACGGTCAGGATGACGGCGGCCAGCTCGAGGCCAGCCTGGACGACCCTTCCCAAAGCCTGGGGGATTGGATCTACCGGTTCCGCTGATATTCCCAGGCCTGCAGTCCGGCCCCGGCCAGCCCTCCGGCCAGCCCGCCGACCAGCGCCAGCCGGCCTAACACCCCGATCGTCAGGCTTCCCCACAAACTCAATTCTCCCAGCCACCCACCGCGCAGCACCTGGGCCAGCAGGGCCGTTGCCAGACACAGGCCCAGGCCGGCCAACAGCAGTCCTTTGGAGGCGCGCTTTTCTCCGGGCTTGAGCCGGCGCAGCTCGGTCAGCACTGCTTCCATGCTGGCCGGCCGGCGCCGGGGATCCACCTCCAACAGACGTTTCAGGACAGGCCAGTATTGGGCGGGAATCTGAGGCGTCTGTAAGAGCGGCGCCCGCGGAAGCTCGCGGCGATAGCAGGCCAGGCGGGTAGGATGGTCCTCGCCTTCCAGGACAAAACTGCGGCTGCGCGGGGCATAGCCGGTCAGAGCCCAATAGAAGCTCGCTCCCAGCGCGTAAATATCCCAACTGGCCTGCGGTGGCCCTCCCTCGGCCTGCTCGGGGGGCATATAGAAATAGCTGCCCATGCGCGGCCGTGCATCGCCCAGCGGGCGGGCCTGGCCCAGGTCGGCCAGCAGCAGGTGATCATGGCGGTCGAGCAGCAAATTGGCGGGTTTCACATCGCAGTGCACGATCTGGCAGCGGTGCAATAAAGAGAGCCCTTCGGCCGCTTGGATGAACCAGTTCAGCCACTGGTCCAGGCTGTAGGCTTGCTCTACTCTCTCCACCAGCGAACCCTGGCAAAGCGGGGAAATCAAGTAGATATGGGCGCCCTCCAGGCGGGCGTCGCGCACCTCCAGAATGGAAGGATGGCGGCCTACTTTGACCATGTGCTCGATCTCGGCTATCTGCTGCATTCCCTGACCGGGACGGACTTCGATGACTTTCACGGCCACTTCCTGACCGGTGCGCTTGTGGCGGGCCGACCAGCAGGTGGCGAAGCTGCCCGAGCCCAGCTCACGGCCTATTTCGTAGTCGCTCAAAGCGGAGGGGGCGGCACCGGCGGTGGAGGCCAGCCGGGCTAACTCGTCACCGTCATCCTGGGTCAGGGTGATGTCAGCCACGCCAGCCGATGCGCCCCATCCACATGCCGGCCACCGCGCCCACCAGAGCGCCGAGTCCTCCCAGGCCCAAGAGGCGAAAGTCGAAGAGCAGTCCGCCTGCCAGGGCGGCCAGGCCCAGTTTCCAGAGAGCCCCCTGCAGGCGAGGCGCGGCCGGTTGGCCGAGCGCCTCCAAAAACTGCGCGGCGCTGGCGAAATGTCCGGAAGCGGCCCGGCTGAGCAGATCCAGCAAGGCGGGCGAAGTCTTTCCGGCCAGCAAGCGCTGGCCTAATCGGCCCAGGGATTTGACATCGGCCAAAGCATCGCCGGGCTCGGCCGTCAACCAGCCGTCCAGGCGTAGCTCGGCCTGGCGATCCATCAGCAAATTGCCCGCCGTCAGGGCCCCGTGGGTCAGCCCCCGGGCGTGCGCCTCCACCAGGGTCCGGGCGATCTGGCGCAGCCACGGCTCGACCTGGGAGGCGCTGTGGCGCATTTCGGCGGCTCGCGTCAGGCTGACCGGAAAATAGGGAAAGACCAGATAGCGCGGTTCTTCCACCAACTGCAGGTCGAGCGGCGTCACAGCCCGAGCCAGATCGAGCTGGTTGAGTAGTTGCAGGCGGGCGTTGACCCGGGCGCTGGGCACCTCGGGGGACAGATAGCGCACCACCACCTGCTGGCCGGTGGAAGGCTGAAAGGCCCGCCAGCTCCGTTCTTCCGGATCGAGCGGTTCTTCCAGGTCCAGGCCTAGGGGAGGGGGGTCAGGCCGAGCCAAGTTCCAGGTCCGTTCCACAGGCACAGTAGCAACCAGGCCGACAGTCCACCCCAAAGGCCGGCCAGTCCGCCCTGCAGTCCCCCCGCGCGTAGCGCCGCGTTCAAGCTCTCCGGCGGCTCCCAAGCAGGGGGACTGAGCAGATAAACCAGTGAGCCTCCGCCCAGTCCGCCCAGTAGCCCCAGAATCAAAAGTTTGGGCAGCTGCGGCGAGTGAAAATAGAAACTGCCCATAGCCAGCAGCCCGCCCAGAGTGGCCGGCAGCAGCGCCCGGGTCACGCCGAGACCACTCGGTTACGCCCCTGTTCTTTGGCGTGGTAAAGGGCGCGGTCGGCCTGTCCCACCAGCGTGTCGAAATCACTGCCGGCGCTGCTGAAACCCACACTCACGGTCAATTGACCGTGCTCTTGCAGACGCTGGCGAGCCCGCTCGGCCAGTTGCCGAGCGGCCTCGCCGCTGACCGGGCACAAAGCCACAAATTCCTCGCCGCCATAGCGTCCGAAAAGACCAGGGCGGAAGGTCTCCTGGAGCTGTTGGGCGGCCTGGCGCAGGGCCTGATCGCCACCCAGGTGGCCGTTTTGATCGTTGAACTGCTTGAAGTGGTCGACGTCGATGAGAAAGAGGGTGGCCGTGGTCTTCTGCTGGCGGCAGGTCGCCAGCGCCTTGTCGGCTTCCTCCATAAAGTGGCGCCGATTGAAGACGCCGGTCAGGCCATCCTGGGTGGCCAGTTGCTGCACGCGCTGGTGTAACCGGGCGTTTTGCAGCGCGATGTAGGCCTGGCTGGCCAGGGCCCGGGCCAACATCAATTGGGGTTCATCAAAGGACTGGCGATAAGCCATGACCAGCAGTATGTTGGTATGGCTTTCCTCCAACCAGCCGGGTAGTCCTGAACGAATCTCCTCAGGCCGGATCAACTGCCCGCTTTCGGCCAGAAAGCCGCGGTGGGCCAGCAGCCGGTAGCTCTCTCCCTCCTGCTGCAACAAAGCGGCGCGGTCGTAAAGCACCAGGTTCTCGAGTCCCACCAGGAAGCGTTTGGCCACTTCTTCCGGATTCAGGGTGGAGAGCAGACCTTGCTGGAGCTTACCCAACTGTTCGGCCAGTCCGCGGCGTTCCCGCTCGGCCGCGATGTCGCGTTCCAGTAGCAGCCGGCGGGATTTTTCCAGCGCCGAGGCCACCACTTCGGCCACCAGGGCCAGCACCGCCCGGTCCAGTTCCCCCGGGTCACCGTCCACTTCGGCGCCGATAGCATAGAGTACGTAGGACTCATCGCGTCCCAGAATGGGGGCGGCCACCGCCCAACTGATGCCCTCGACCACCGTCGGGCTGGCGGCCCCCTCCGGGTTGGCATTCTGCCAGAGGTGACAGAGCGGCTTGCCCGCCTCCAGGGCCTGGCGCACCAGGGTACGGCTGGGGGGCACCTGAGAATTGCCCTGGCTGGCCAGCACCTTCATCTGGCCCTGGGTGTCCACCTGAATGGCCATCAAATCGGCGGCCTGGGAAATGACTTCGCCGAGCACGGACAGGGTGCCGCGAATCAGCGCTTCGGTGGTCTCGAAATCGCGCAGCACCGGCTGCAGCGCCAGCAGGGCGCGCAGGCCGCGCGAAGCGTCTTGCTCGTGGGCCACGCTCAGCAGGGTCGGATCTAAGGGGATGGGGGCTCCCGACGGATTGGCTTCGCGAATCCAGCGAAACAGGGTCTGGCCCGAGGAAAAACCTTCGCCGCAGGCGATCTCGAACTTCTCCTCGGCCCGACCTTCGAAGAATAAGGGCCGGCGGGCTTCTGGACAGCGTTCCACGCGCAGCCGATCGCCTACCAGCTGCAGGTGGAAATGTTGGCGCGAGAGGCTGGCATCGAAAGCGACCGCCAGTTTGTCACCGCTGTCCGCGGCACTGGCGCGCCCCACAATCTGGTCGCGGGGGCCGACGATGAGAAAGGTCTTCTCGTTGGTTTTCAGGTGGCGCGCTTCAACCCAGGCGAATTCCATAGGGGACGATTCGGACTCCGAGTCGGCTGGCCTTCTGTGCTATACTAGGGGGATGAAACAGCGGGGGCTCTCCTTGGCGGAGACGGTGGTGGCCCTGTTTGTGCTGGTGGTGGGCTGCCTGGGCAGCATTCAGATGTTCCACGTGGGCATGCGCGCCTCGAGCCTGTCCGAGAAGCGCGCCGTGGCCGCTTTTCTGGCCAATAAACGCCTGACCCAGGTGCAGGTCTGGGCCAGGGACCGCGCTCATTTTGCCTCCTGGAGCGGCTACCCCAACGGCCCCGATACGGACTTTCCGGACTATCCGATCACAGTGACCCACAGTGATTATGTGGCCGCCACTCCCTGCAGCCAGGTGCAGAGCGCCAGTCCCCGCCAACTGCTGCGCTCCCTGCGGCGGGTGCAGGTGGAGGTGGCCTATCCTCCTTTTCGACCCGAAGACCATTTGCGCGTGGTCTCGCTGCTGGGCGAACCGCCTCACGACCTGGCCGATGTGACCGTGCTGGTGGACGATAGCGGCGTTCCCAGTCCCATGGCGGCGGGCGGCACGGCCACTATTCAGGCCCGGCTGCGCGACGGCGCCGGCATCATCCAGGATGCGCTCTTTGATTGGCAGGTCGCGCCGGATACCGGTAACGGCACCATCATTCCGGATGACAGCGGACGTTCGGCCCGCTTCCGCAACGAGTTTCTGCTACCCGACGGCACCACCACCACCTCGTCGGGCCAGACCTGCAGCGTGGAAGCCTGGGCTCGCTATATGGGCCGCCAGTTCACCGCTAACAGCGGGGAACTTCATCTATGAAACGCCGGGCTTTCAGCCTGATCGAGGCGCTCATCACGCTGGCCCTGCTCTCCATCGCCCTGGGAGCGATGGCCTCGCTGATGGCCAGCATGAATCGCATGCAGCGGAACGGTGACGAAAAGGATCGGCGCATGGTGCTGGTGCTGCACGCCCTGGAAATGATGCGCACCGAAGTGGAGGAGGCGGTCGAGATTTTGCCCGGCCCCTCCACTCAGTATCAATTCAAGAAAATCAATCCGAATACCGATACTTTGCTGCAAAATCCGGCCGACCCCCAGGTTCGCCTGGTCTATGCCTTGGACGCTCCCGGTGCCCTGGACCCACTCGATACCTGGGAGTCGCGCCGGTCCAGCGACCTGGTGACGGTGACTTACCACGCCGCCGCTAACGACCTGGTGCGCGAGTGCAACGGCAGCGCCGTGCTCTGCGAGGGTA
This sequence comes from Vulcanimicrobiota bacterium, assembly GCA_019637395.1. Classification (GTDB taxonomy): domain Bacteria; phylum Vulcanimicrobiota; class Xenobia; order Xenobiales; family JADMJV01; genus JADMJV01. The sequence continues at coordinate 151,618 of JAHBVR010000003.1, read as the reverse complement.
TTTCGGGTTTCAGTGTTTACCGCGACGCCTGGGGGGTCGACCACCTGGAGATTTCGATGCTGGCGGGAGGTGTGCTGCGTGCCTATTCGGCGGCGGTCGGCTCCAAGCTTCCGTAGAGGTTTCGCGCTGATGATCAGCCTTTCGCTGATGCTGATGCTGCTGGTGCTGGGCATCGCTTTTCTATATCGGCGCCAGGCCCAGTACCGGGCAGCGGCGGCGGCGCCCTATCAGGCCCAGGCGCGCGCGCTGTGCCAGGCGGGATTGGAAGATTGCCGGGTCAAGTGGCAGAAAGACAGCCATTTTCCCCCGCGCGTCAGCGATGACCAGCTTTACTTCAGCTATCGCGAGACGCTTCCCGATGATTCCGGCCAGGTGGTGGGCAGCTTCACCGTGACCGTGGATTTCCGCCTGGTGGGTCCCCCCTACCGAGTAGCCCGAGTCACCTCGGTGGGCGCGGTGGAGTCCCCCGGGCAGCCGTTGGCTCAACACAAAATCCTGGCGGAATTCGATCTTTCCGAGGTGGTGCGGGGAACTACCACGCCGAACCCGAAATATTTCCAGTACATCAATTGGAAGGATATGGGAAACCTGTGATCGCTCGGCGCGGGCTATCGCTTCTGGAGTTGATGCTGACCATCGGGCTGGCGCTGATCCTGCTCGGGGTAGCGGTCATTCCGCGCGGGGGTAAGGGCGCCAGTTCCCAGGGTCTGGCCCAGATGCTGGCGGAAGAACTGCGCGCTTCGCGCATTCGCGCCATGACCACCGGCAAGCCCGTGGCCCTGGTGCTGCCCAGCGACAACGGCAACCTCAGCCACAGTCAGTCGTTCTATGTGATGGAAGGCTTTTCGACTCCCAGCGTGACCCGGGTGGTCAATTTTGCCGGCGAATTTCCGCGCTCAAGTTTATTCGTCGGAGTTTGGGAGTTGAATGTTTTGCAATTGCGCAATCCGTTCTTGCTCAATACGGCTAGACCACAGGCCGCGGGCTTGCTGGCCGATGGATTTGATCCGGCCCAGTGGCTGCCGGCCAATTTCAAGGACTACGCGCTCATCTTCACCCCTAGCGGCGGGGTGACCAGCAACGGCCTGGCCAATTTCGACGGCGATTATCACGTACTCGTCTCGCAAGGCGTGACCTACGGGGCCGGCGTGCCTCCGGCCGGCGCCCCGCTGCCGCAATATCCCATCGCCTACCGGCATCCCAACTCGGCTGGCCTGCCCTGGACCGTCAACATTTCGCGCACCGGCTCCATCTCCGTCACCCCCGGCGTGACCGGCGCGGCTGACGTGCAGGCCAGCGCCCATCCTCTCGAGAGCGGCCCCCATCCGGCGCCACCCCGGCTGAGCGCCGGGGCCAACCACGACCCCGTCCTGGTGGATGTGGAGTCGCGGCCCCAGGCGGTGGCCGGTACGCTGCCCGCCGGAGCCTCCGCCTCGCTGGGCAACGACGGGCACCTGACTCTGCGCGTGCGCGCCAAGGACCCTGACGGCGATGCTCTCTGGCTGAAGTGGACCTGCTCCCTCGGCAAGCTCTCGGGTGGCTTGGAAGAAATGCGGATGGAACCGGGGGAACTGGTCAATAAGGAGCGCATCTGGGAAGGCACCTGGGAGTGGGTTCCGCCCAGCGGCAGTTGGAGTTCGGCCGACCTGACTTTCCAGGTCAGCGACCGCCGTGGCGGCGTGGTTTCCGGAAACCTGGGCAGCACTCCGCGGGTGGCTCAGCTGGCCCCCGGAAAACTGGCCTTTGTGCGTGACGATTGCGAAATCTGCGTGTGCAAGCCCGATGGCACCTCGATCTTGAGCTATGCCGCCGACGACAACGACGTGTTCTACGAAAACTTCTGGACGGTATCGTTCTCCCCGGACGGCTCGCGCCTGGCCCTGGGAGTGGAGCGCGTGCAAGTGGAAGGGGATGAGGAGCGGTCCCGCATCGCCGTCATGAGTAGCGATCTGCGCCTCCACCAGGAGACCGGCATGGATGGGGACTGGGATAGTTACGAAACTCCCAGTTGGAATTCCACCGGGACCCGGCTGGGCGTCACTCGCACCAGGTACAATGCTGATTACGATGTCGTCTGCAGCAACATTACCGACCTCAAGGCCAATACCCAAACGAGCAACATGCGCGTGGGCACCAGCGCCCAGACCGTGACCAACTTCAGCTACGCGCCTTCCGGCAACAAGTATTGCTATCTCATCTATGACCCGACCTTGCCGCCGGCCCATTGCTCCAGCATCATGGTGGGCACCGTGGGCGGGGGAGAAATCGATCTGCTGCACGGCACCACCACGCCCAGCTTCGCCGACGATCTCTCCAGTCCGAGCTTTTCCCCCGCCGGCGACCGCATCGTCTTCAACGAAGGCGTTCAGCTCAAGGTTATTCCCAGCAGCGGCGGCACCGCCGGTGACTTGTTCCCAGGGGCTGTCGGCTATGCTCCGATTTGGGCGCCGGTGGGGGAGAAAGTCGCTTATATCGGTAGGGACGAGCGTCTTTACGTGGTCTCGGTGGGCGGCACTCCCCAGAATGTGTCGGCCGGCTATCTCCCCAGCAGCGTGGCCTGGTCACCGGATGCTACCCAGTTGGCCTTCGCCGCCGACCTCTTCGGGCCGGACGAAGAGGATTACAACATCGATTTGTTCCGAGTTAACGCTGACGGGACTCAACTGGTTAATCTGACCAATACTCCAGATTCTTCGGAAGATTGCCCGGCCTGGAGCCAGCGGTGAAAAAGGTGCTGGCGGGGGCCTGCCTGGTTTTGGGGATGATGTGGTGGCTGCGCCCTCATCGTACGGCCGGGCCCCAGACGGTCACTCTGGAAGGCCGCCTGCCCGACAACCCCAACGTGGAGATTCGCGCCCACTTTCCCGATCTGAACTACACGGCCAGTTGCCGGGCTGGCGAACTGGGCCAACCCGGCCAACCCTTCAAGTGGACCGTGCAGGTGCCGGGCAAACCCGGCCAGGTCCAGATGCAAACCGCCCGGCCCCACCTGCCCCCCGTCTCCGCAGTGCCGGTGGCTGTCGCTTCCTCGCGCAGCGTCCAGGTCTCCCCACCGCCGGCCGCCCCCAGCGCCACCACTCCGGAAAAGCCTCGCCGCCTGGCCCGCCAAAAACGCCACCGCGCTCAGCGCCGCCTGGCCATGCACCAGAAACGCCGCGATCACCGCCCTCGCCGCAAAACCCGCTAGCTTTCCAAACCATCGCGCACCGATACTCCCCAATTTCTACCAACTTGCTTACACAGACCTTACTTGAATCACATGTCGAACCGACTTGAGCTGTCTACCCTGAAGGCGGTGATTTTCCCAAAGTCACCCATCCTTCCACAAGGGAAAACCTATGCACAGTCTGCTTCTGCTACTGGCCGTCGGAGGCGCCCTTGCCTTCGAGTTCGTCAACGGTTTCCATGATACGGCCAACGCTGTGGCCACGGTCATCTACACCCGCTCAATGAAAAGCCATTGGGCGGTTCTCTTTTCTGGACTTCTGAATTTCGCCGGCGTGATGATGGCCGGAGTGGGGGTGGCTTACTCCATCGTCCACCTCTTCCCGATGGAAGCCCTCTCCGCCGGCGGCGGCCTGGCCATGATTTTCGCCGTGCTCGGCGCCGCCATGATTTGGAACCTGGGTACCTGGTTCGTGGGTATCCCGGCCTCCTCCAGCCACGCCCTCATCGGTTCTATTCTGGGTGCTTCGATGGGCTTCTGCATCCAGCAGGGCGTGCCACTGCAGGACGGCGTGGCCTGGGACAAGGCCCGCCAGATCACGGCCGCCCTGCTCATCTCCCCGCTCTTCGGCTTTCTTTGCTCCTATCTGATGCTGCGCCTGATGCGCCGACTGACTAAAGATCAACGCCTCTTTCAAGCGCCTCAAGGCGAAACGCCCCCACCTCTCTGGATCCGCACGCTGCTCATCGCCACCTGCGGCGGAGTCAGCTTCGCCCACGGCTCCAACGACGGTCAAAAAGGCATGGGCCTGGTCATGCTCATTCTCATCGGCATGGCCCCGGCCAGCTTCGCCCTCAACCTGCACGGGGACTCAGCTCTCAACCTGCGCGCCCAGGCTGCCTGCCGGCAAATGGCCGAACTGCTCCCGAAAGGCCACACGCGCCTGCCCGTCAACCAGGAATTGCAGGCCTACCTGCACGGCACCGCCGTCCCGCAGGGCCTGCGCCAATCCTTCCTCGACTCGGCCCGGGTTTGGGGCTCCGACCTCAGTCAATTGCCTGCAGCAGAGCGCAGCGCCTTCCGCGACCTGACCGGGTTGCAGGCCCGCTGCCTGCGCAAACTGGCCGACCAGGGCGGACCCCACGCCCAGGAAATCAAGGAAGCCGCCCGAGCCCTGGAAGCCCCTATCGAATATGTAGCCGACTGGGTCAAAGTCTCCGTGGCTCTGGCCCTGGGCCTGGGCACTATGGTCGGTTGGAGGCGCATTGTAGTTACGGTGGGCGAGAAAATCGGCAAAGACGGCCTCAACTACGGACAAGGCGCCGCCGCCCAACTGGTGGCCGCCTCTACCATCTTGCTGGCCGACGTGATGAAAATGCCGGTCAGCACCACCCACGTGCTCTCCTCGGGTATTGCTGGCGCGATGTCGGCCCAGAGATGCCAGCTCCAGCGCAAGACCCTCTACAGCATCTGTCTGGCCTGGGTGCTCACTCTGCCGGCCTGCATCACCCTGGCTTTGAGCCTCTACCTGGGACTATCAAGATAATTTCAGGCCCGTAGCTCAAGATGAGCCTGTGCTCATCCGCGACTCCTTCGCTCCGGCCCCCCTGAGGAGACCGAAACGCGCTCCTAAAAAGGCTCAGGACAGCGCCAGCCTGTCGGCCGCGGCACAGCTACGGCAGTGCCCGGTCGGTCCCCAACTGAGCAACCGGAGCCGCAACCTCAGCCGCCAGAACCGCGCCCTGGGCGAGACCGCCGCCACCTGCCTGGGCGGGCCTGCTCAGGCGGCCACCGCTCAGATCCAGGCCCAGATGCGTCAGGGCCTGTGCCCTTATCTATCCCAGGCCGCTCAGAACAACCCGACCCAAGATTGGTCGGCTCTCAACCTGCTCAGGCAAAGCCTGGAGCAGGGACAGACCGATCCGGTCGACTTCCTCCACGGCCTGCACCAGAACTACGGAGCCAGCGTCAAAGTCGGCGACGTGCTCTTCGAGTCCCGCCCCGAGGTGGTCAGCCAGATTCTGGTGGCCACCGAGCGTCCTAAGAACACGCAATTCGGCAAGTCCACGCTGCAGAAAGAATCGCTCGGCCAGGTCTACGGCGAGCAGGCTATCTTTCTCGAAGAGGGCGCCGCCTGGAAAGCCCAGCGCAAAAACCTCCAACCCCACTTCGTGGGCCGCTCGGTGCTCTCCGAAGAAAATCACCAGCATCTTCAGGACCTTACCGACAAGCATCTGGACGCCCTGCCCGTCGGCATTCCCATCGACCTCAACCTCAAGCTGAGAACGCTTTCCCTGGATGTGGCCCTCAGCCACATGTTCGGATTGAACCTGGAACTCGACGAGCTGGAGAATCTGGCCGGGCTCTTCGAACGTGGCGGAAAATTGGCCCAAAACAAGCTTTTCGGCCTCAAGCACCAGGACCCCGAGTTGCCAGGCCAACTGAATGCGCTGGCCGACCGCCTCATCGCCAGTCCCACTCCGGCCCCCACTCTGCAAACGCTACTGGCGGATCCCCAGGCCCAGGATAAAGAATGGCTGCGCAACCAGGTGCTCATGCTGACCATGCTGGGCCACGAGACCACCGCCAACCTGCTCACCTACAGCGCCGCCGAACTGGTCAACCAACCCCAGCAACTGGCCGAGCTCAGGGCCGAGTACCAGGCTACCATCGGCACCGCCAGGCCTACCGTCGACCAGACGACCGACTTGAAAGTTACCCGTAACCTTATCAAGGACACCACTCGCGAACACGCTCCCAATTATCTGGTCAGCCGGGAAGCGCTGGAAGACCTCAACCTGGATGGCATGCGGATCTCGGCCGGGACTCAGGTGCTCATGTCCATCCAAGACATCAATGAGCAGGCCAACGGTAAAATCTTCTCCTTCGGCGGCGGCGCCCGCGTGTGTATGGGCCAGGTGCTGGCGCGCCTGGAAGCGGCCGTGGTGCTCTCCCAGTTGATGACCCGTTTTGATCTCGAACCCACGGAAAAAACTTCCCTGGCGCCCAAGTCGGATTTCTCCAGCCGGCCGGCTGACGCCCACTACACCTTACACAGAACTGACATTGGCCAAAAACAAGCCTGACCCGGGGCGCTTATGGTGCCAGAACCATGACATACCTTTCTTGTATCGATGAACTATCCAATCCCTGGCTTTGCCAACAAGCCCTTACCGACCAGTTGGTGGTCGAAGTCAGCCAGCTCCGCGGCAATCAAGCGCTGGCTCAACAACTCGAGGAAAGCTGGCTGAAGGTGGTGGGCATCCATCGCGCCCGCGCCTGCACCGCCAGCGGCACCCTGCGCCTCAGTTACGATCTGCGCCGCTTCTCGCGCAGCCAGCTGAAGGCTCGAGTGGCCGCCCCGGCGTAGTCTCCCGGGTGAATTCCCCGGCTCGCATCCTGATTATCGACGATGAGAAGAACATCGTTGAAGCCCTGCGCTACAACCTGGACCGGGAAGGTTTCGAGACTCTCTATTCCTACGATGGGCTGCAGGGGCTGGAACTGGCCCGCAGTCAACTGCCCGATCTGATTATTTCCGACTGGATGCTGCCCGGCCTGACCGGGCTGGAGTTGTGCCGGCGTCTCTCCACCCAGGAGGAAACCAGGCATATCCCGATTATTTTGCTCACCGTGCGCTCGGATGAGACCGATAAGGTGCTGGGCCTGGAAATGGGCGCCCACGACTACGTCACCAAGCCCTTTTCCACCCGCGAAATGGTAGCCCGCGTGAAAGCCGCCCTGCGCCGCCAGGAAACGCTCAGTGCCGCCCGCGCGCAGCCCGAGATGTTCACCCTGGGCCCCCTTAAAGTCGATTGGGCTCGCCATCGCGCGCTGCTCAACGACGAACCCCTGGAACTCACTTCCAAAGAATTCCACCTGCTCAAGGCCCTGGCCGAGGCCAAGGGTCGTGTGCTCAGCCGCGAGCAGTTGCTCGACCAGGTCTGGGATTACGAGCAGGCCAGCAACATCAGTACGCGCACCGTCGACCTGCACGTCAGTCAGTTGCGCCGCAAATTGGGTCCGCTATCCAAGCAACTGGTGACGGTGAAGAACGCCGGCTATCGGCTAGATTCTTAGTGCCCGACAGCTTCGAACATTTCCTGGCCGAGCGCTTGCAAGCCGAAGCCATCCTGGAATCGCTGGCCGAAGGGGTAGTGGCCGTCGACGCGGCCGGTGACTTTGTAGCTATCAATCCGGCTGCTCGCGCGCTTTTAGGCGTAGGCCAGCAACCTCTGGTGGGAGCCAATCTCTTCGAAACTCTTCGCCAGCGCGATCTCCACGATTTGGTCCGCGAAGTCATGGGCACCGGCCGGCTTACGCTGCGAGATTTCCCCTTGTTCGCGCCCCGCGAGCGCATTCTCAGAGCTCAGGGCGTGCCCTGCCTGGCCCCCGGTCCGGGCGGCGCGAGAGTGGTGCTGCTGCTTCAAGACGTCACCGAACTGCACCGCTACGATCAGTTGCGCCGCGAGTTCGTGGCCAATGTTTCCCACGAATTGAAAAGTCCGCTGACTTCGATTCGCAGTCTCACCGAAACGCTGCTCGACGGCGGTCTCGAGGATCCGGGATGCAACCGACGATTCATGGCGCTGATCGAAGAAGACTCGACCCGTCTGGCCCGGCTGATCGACGACCTGCTCATTCTGTCCCAGGTTGAGTCCCGGGCCATCCCGCTGCGTCTCTCGGCGGTCGAGCTCGACCAGGTGGTCACCCAGGTGCTGGCGCCCCGCGAGGTGCTGGTGGCGGAAAAACAGGTGCGCATTCTCCGCCGTCTCGACCCGGAGCTGCTGGTTCGCGCCGATCCCGACCGGCTCCGCCAGGTGCTCGACAACTTGCTGGACAACGCCATCAAGTACAGCCCGCGGGGCGGCCGGGTAGAAATCCTGGCCTACCCGGTGGAGCAGCATCGAGTGCAGGTGCGCGTCCACGATCAGGGCCCGGGCATTCCCCCCGAAGCGCGCGGGCGTGTTTTCGAACGCTTTTACCGGGTGGACAAGAATCGATCTCGAGAATTGGGCGGGACCGGGCTGGGACTGTCTATCGTCAAGCACATCGTAGAGTCGCACGGCGGTCGCTGCTGGGTGGAAGGTGCCCTGGGCGAGGGCAGCCAGTTCTGCTTCACCCTGCCGCTGGCCGCCCACCACCAGGACGAGGTCGTGCCGCCCGCGGCGGATTCGGTGGAATCCCTGGAACTGCCCCGGCCGGTCGAAGACGAACTGAGCCATTTGCAGGAGCGCCTGCTGGTGATGGCCGGCCTGGTGGAAGAGGCTGTGGGTCGTTCCGTGCAGGCGCTGGTGCTGCGCGACGGCAAATTGGCCCGCCAGGTGCTGGAACGCGACCGGGTTATCGACCAGTCCGAGCTGGTTATCGATGAGATTTGCCTGCGCCTGCTGGCCGAGCGCCACGCTTCCGGAGGCGACCTGCGTTTGATCGCCATGGCCTTCAAAATCAACGCCGACCTGGAGCGCATCGGCGACCTGGCCGTCAACATCGCCGAGCGCACCCTGGATTTGCTGCGCCAGCCTCTGTTGCTGCCGCTGGTGGATATCCAGACCATGGCCGAGCAGGTGCAAACCATGGTCAAAGCCAGCCTGGACGCGCTGGTGCAGCGCGATGTGGAAGCCGCCCTGGAAGTGTGCCGCCGCGACATCGTGGTGGACAGCCTCAACCGCCAGGTGTTTGAAACCATGCTGGGGCTGATGTCCTCGCAAACCCAGAGCGCCGAACGAGCGGTAGCCCTACTGCTGGTCGGCCGCTCTCTGGAGCGCATCGCGGACCACGCCACCAACATCGCTGAAAACGTCGTTTACCTGGTGACCGGCCGGACGGTGAAGCATCGAAACTCGTTTTAAGAGCCGAAGATCTTGATGCGCAGCATCCACCAGAGCCCTTTGAAACCGTCGCGGGCGCGGATCTTCTTGCCCTGGCTGCGGCTGCGGGCCAGGTAGCGGATGGGCAGTTCCAAGGGTTTTTTGCCCATCAACAGCAGGCGGGCGGTGATTTCTGCTTCCAATTCGAAGCCGCGGGCGGTCAAGACTCGAGACATCTCGGCGGCCACTTCGCGGGTCATGATCTTATAGCAGGTGTAAGTGTCGGTCAACTTCGTGCCGTAGAGTAAGTTGCAAAAACTCGTGAGGATCCGGTTTCCCAGATTCTGCAACACGACCATGCCCTGATTCGTGCCCAGGTAGCGGGAGCCGTAGACCACTTCCTGGCGGCCCTCGCGAATCGGCTTGATCAACTCCAGCAAATGATTGGGGTCGTATTCCAGGTCAGCATCCTGGATGGCCACGATGTCGCCCTGGGCGTAGCGCAGGCCGACGCGCACGGCCACTCCTTTGCCAAAGTTCAGCACTGAATAATGAATTTTCAGAGCCGGATTGCTGGCGAAGCCTTCCAGAATGCGGGTCGTCCCGTCGGTGGAACCATCATCCACCACGATAATCTCGGTAGTCAGCCCTTCCGGCAGGGGAAGTGCCAACAGACGTTCGACCACTTCGACCAGGCTGGTTTCTTCATTGAAGACGGGAACGATGATGGATAAGAGCATGGCGCCGCCTTCTCGTAAGCAAAACTTCGGTCCTTCAGGGCATTTCTTCGTCTTCGATATGGGTGTAGCGGAAGAAGCGGTTGGTGGTCAGGCCGGCTACCGGCGGCCGCCCGCTCGGCTGGTTGTCGATTTCGGCGCGCAGACGATACTGGGCGATCGGCTTTACGGTAGGCCCCACGGTTCCCACCGAAGTGACAGCGATGTAATGGCCGGTGGTGACAGTGGGGGGCGGATAGAGGATGTCGTTGGCATAAGTCATGTCGACCACCACCGTATAGGTCCCCCAGCGATTCGGATCGGGATCGGTCACCAGCGTTTCAGAATAAGAAAACAGGTCCTGTTGCGGGCCGGGAGGAGGCGGAAAATGGATGTCCAGCTCCAGCTTGACGCGCGCATCCTCCAGTCCGGCCAGGGCCAGTTGGCGAGCCTGGGAAATGTAGGTGCTCTGGCGCGCCGCTTCATAGCGACTGGCCTGACTCCCCAACAGTCCCATCCCGATCAGCAACAGCACGATGCAAACCATCAGAGCGGTGACCAGCAGTATGCCTCGGCGCGGTTTCACGGCGTATAGAAGGCCATGGGCGCGACCTCGCCGGTGATTGACTTCAACTGGCCTTTGATGGAAATAGAAAGGGTGGTCAGCAAATTCTCATGGACGTCGTCGTTGATGAATTCAAAACGGGCTCCTTGAACGCCGTCGGCCACCACGTGGGTGTCGGTGGTGGCTCCCGCCTGCACATCGCGCAGCAGAGTGGAGTTGCTGTCCCGGTAGTAACGGACGTGGATAAGATGTTGAAAGCGGTTGGACTCGAAGCGAGCCGCGACCGTCTGGCTGACGTCGAACTTGGCAAGCATCAGCTCATTCTTGGCGGCGTTGACTTCCACTTTACAGGCCTCGCGCACCTCGCAGCAGATGCGCGTCAGGGCCAGTTGCCCCGCTTCCGAGGCTTCCATCTTTTGGCGTTCGTAGCGCGTTACCTGGAAGGCCCCGATCAGCAATTCCGCCACCAAGCCGAAGACCAACATGACCAGAAAGACGGTAATCAGGCTTTCCAGCAGGGTGAAGCCAGGCTTAGGGGAGCATGTCAATGTCTGTTTTGACTCCCTCCACGATGATGCCCCGGTAGCGAGCTCGCGCTCTCAGGTCGCACTTGCCCACGCCGTAACCGGTTACCACGGGTGGAACCGTGCCACTGAGAATATAGTTATGCAACGTGGCGGCCCGGCCGTCCCGGTCGTCGCTGACGGAACCGAAACCACCGCCCTGGTTACCGTTTCCGGGCTGCACGATGTATCCGTAGAAAAGATCTTCCAGGGCCTGGTTGTCGGTGTTGACGGCCGACACCGTGACCGGCATGGGACCGCCTTGAGGAATGGAGCTTCCCGCTCCCGTTACCGTGGCGGTGGCGGGCGGGCTGGGCGGAACGTTGCAGGTCGGCCAGGCCACCAGGCTGGTCAATTCATGTTTCAGAGGGGCCGAATTGTAGGGGTCCCAACCCCAGGAAACGGTGACCGTGATCTTGCGAGCCGAATTGCGGATGACACGGCGCTCCGCGGCGGGATAGAGCAGTTCGAAAAGCGAGCAGGGGCTGTAAATGGCGTTGGCCATCGCCCTGGTTTGGATCTGAAAACCTGAAAAGTCGGGGTCTTCGTAGGCGGTCTTGCCCGGGTAGTTATCGCTCAGGAAATGGTTGAAGTCTAAAGCGGCACCGGGACTCGTGTGGTTTTTCCGACTCCAGCCTCGCACCCGCTCCATCTCGCGCTCGGCCAGCATCACGGCGGTCGACTGGTTATCCACCAGGGTCTGGTAGCGAAGACTGGTATGAAAGAGCCGGACCATCACCACCACGCCGGCCAACATCACGAAGATCGAAACGATGGCTTCCGCCAGGGTGAGACCCCGCCGTTTCATTTGGTCCAGACGGGATGAAAGTTGCTGCCCTGGCTGGTCAACGGTCCGCCGCGAGCACCGGGATAGGTTACGATATGGAGCTGCCGGTAGGGATCGGTCAGGGCCCGGTGGGTCACCATGAACTGGCCGCCGCGCGGATTGCGCTCTACCGAAGCATCTTCGTCTCCAACCGAGAGATAAAGTCTGCTGCCACCCCCATGGGTAATCCACGGATCGTAAGGAGAATAATTATCGGTTACAATTAGCGCCCCGTTGAGGGTGGTCGAGGAGGAGATCTGGCCGGCGCCGGAGCTGGTGATGGGATGGGTTGCACCGGCATGGACGTTGGGCTGTCCGCCGGGCATCAGGGGCAACACGAGCGCGGCCAGGTTGGTACCGTCCGGGTAGTAGAGGGTGTTGCCGTCGTCACTCCAGGAGAGCTTGACGGTCTCGAGGGGGGCCGGGGGCTGCGGGGCTCCGGGGATATCAATGGGAGAGGCGCCCTGGCCCACTTTCATGACGCACAGGCTCAAAACGCCGCCCGAGTCCCGATAGAAAGCCACCAAATTGCCGTTGGGCGAGATCGAGGGCAGACGGGCCTGCCCGGAAAAGAGCGTCAGGTTGTTGGTGGGATCCAGCGGCGTGTGTAAAATCAGCTCTCCGTTGGTGGCATTCACGCAGACGATACGCTGCCCGTCCACGGTGGCGCTGGGCTCGATAAAGCCAGGCAGATAAATACGTTCGCGCTGGCCGGACTCATCCATGGTGTAGATTCCGGGACCCGGGTTGGCGCGATTGCTCTGGAAAAGAATCCGGCCCGGAGGGCGGATTTCAAAACGCTTGATCTCGACCCGGGGATTGCCGCCGTTGACGTTCTGTACCTTACACTGAAGAGTATAGACCTTGCCGGGCAGGGCTTTAATGGGCGGGCGCCATTGCCAGTCCGTCTTCCAGGCGCCGACACCGCCACGCAGGTTCTGGTCCCACTCCATGCGTCCCCCGGCTCCCTCAGCTCCAGAACTGCTGTCTCCCTTCAGAGAAAAGGCTCCTTTGCTGGGGTTACCGTCTTCGTCAAGCGGGATAGGGGTCTGGAGCTCCCAGGCGCAAAAAAGTTGCTCGCCGGAATCGGACTTGGCTTCCATATGCAGGCTGACATACTGGTCCTTGGTGATCAAAGCATCGGGAGCAGGCGAAGTAGTGGGCAGATTGGCCGGGTTGGGTTTGGGGAAAAGAGCCGGATTGCCCGGCAAGGGATCGGGATCTTGCAGAGCCACGGTATCGGGGTGGGGAGCGGAAAAGTTGACGGTGGTGGCATAATTGCCCCGCGCTCCGGCCGAGCCGTTTTCGTTGAGGATGCCGCTGCTGAGGCTGATGCCGCCGACCGGGCTTACGCTGATGGTGAAGCTTTCGCCGGCACCCGTCAGGCGGGCTCCGGTGCGGCCGCCCGAGGCGGTGGATCCAGCTGAGACCAACAGATGGTATCGATTGTCGAAGGATTTGATGCCATTGGTGCGGACGGTCCCGTCGGGCAAGAAGACGAAACAGTTGTCATTACGGGCCGCGCTGGTGCTGGGAACCCAGTTGGTGAAGTCGAAGGAACTCCATTTACTGCCGGTGACATCCAGAGGACTGGCGTTCCAGGCGCCGGAAGCTAGATTCCATTCGCCTACAAAGATGTTGGCGCCGGCGAACTCGGACTTGAAGTTACGAGACCTCACGATACGTGGTTGGTACTCACCGTCCATAACGTAAAAAGAGCGGGTGATCGGAGAAGTGCCTCCGTTGGTGGGCAGGCAGAAGGCTGTGGGCCGGCGGCGGGCGATGGCTTCCTGGCGGACCCGGCGCATTTCCTCGCTGATAACGAAAGCCAGCCCCTGAGCGCCGGCTTTATCCTTCCCTCGATGCAAACCCTGGATGGCTACGACGCTGAATACACTGAGTATCAGCAGAACCATCATGATTTCAAGTAAAGTAAACCCGCGGCGTCTCATCTGACCCCTATTCCGCCTGTTCCACCGGGTTGCCTGCCTGGATCCGCGCCAGAGACGGAAAACTGTTAAGCCACTTTAATATGTTACGAAGTGACAATATTTTGGTAACGCCGGCCGATTAAGGTAAGCCTGTCCCCCCGGCCCACGAGGCCTTCTTGGAAGGAGCTTTCTGTGTCCAATCTGGTTACTTCCGCCTCCCGACGCTCGGCCCTCAATCCCGCCCGCAAGCCCGCCACCGATTGGCGTTCGCGCCTGATCGCCTGTCCCACTCGTTACAAAGTAGGAGTGGTGGTGGCTTTGTTGCTGGGCGTGCTCGGTTGGTTGGGATTCTCCAGTCATCAGCAGGCGGTGGAACCGGTGAAGCTGTTTGCCTCGAAGATTACCCCGCGCCAGCTCCAAGAATGTTCCCAGTATCTTTCCAAGATGGGCGTCGATCACCGTCCCAGTCCCGAGGGAGACAACCTGATGGTGGCTCCCGAGAAACGTCTGGCCCTGCTCAACCAGATGGGCCACGAGAACATCCCCCACGACGATCCGGCCAACAAAATCGTTTCCAGCGGCCTGACACCCTCGCGGCGCGAAGCCCTGGCCCGCGAACAGGCCGAGTTGCAGTTGAGCCTGGGAGCCACCCTGCAGGCCATGCAGGGAGTGGACAACGCGGTGGTGCAACTGGCCCTTCCCGAGTCTTCCGCCTTTGAGGAAAATAACCACCCGACCGCCTCGGTCATGTTGACACTGGCCTCGGGCTATGAAATGTCCCAGCGCCAGTCCCTCGGCATCGCCAAGTTCGTGGCCGGCGCCGTGCCCGCCATGCGCCCGCAAGATGTGACCGTGGTCGACCAGACCGGCCGCGAGCAGATGAACGGCGGCGAGGGCCAGTTGGACTCCATGCAGTTTGAGTTGCAAAAGCAACTGGAGCTGTATATGCAGGGCAAAGCGCAACGCATGCTGGATATGGCCTACGGCCGCGGCAACGCGCTGGCCATCGTCAATGTGCAACTGGATTTCTCGCAGTTGGAAGTCAAGAACAATATCGGCTCGGACCAGCCTTTGGTGCAGAATATTTCTAAGGAAAGTTACTCCTCGCCCTCGCAGGTGACCACTTTTATGGAGGAGAAAGATGGACCCTCCGACGCTGCCGGTAAGAAAGGGAAAACCTACGAAAAAGTGGTGGAAGCGGTGCGCCGCTCGCCCCACGAGGCCCTGACCTGGCGGGTCTTCAAGCTGCCCCGTTTGGAGCGCGTCACCTGCGCCGTCTTGATCGAGCAGCAGAGTCAGCGCCAGGCGGCTATGGATATGGTGCAGGGGGCCATTGGAATGGACGAATCGCGCGGCGACCACATCACCGCCTCGGTGGTGCCGCTACATCGCGAGAACGCCGGCCTCAAGTCGATTGCCCCCACCCCCCTGCCTCTCGAGCAGCCGACCTCGAGCGGACCGATTGCCTGGGTAGGTCTGGCCGGAGCCCTGGCTTTGGGAGCGGGCATCTGGTGGGTGGGCCAGCGCCGCGTGCGCCTCAACCAGCCGGTGCTGGAAACGCCCAAATTCGACGGCCTGGCCACCCAATGTGATTTGAATTTCCGCAAGGAGGGCGCTCCCGCGCCCGGTTCCGAGGCCACCGCCACCCAACCGCGCGTGCTCGAGAAGCTGGAAGCCCTGGCCCGCCAATCCCCCAAGGAAACGGCCAGCCTGCTGCGCAGCTTTATGGATACGAATACGATGAACTAAGTGACCCCCGGCGCAAATTCCAGCACGAATTTGGACGCCCCGGCATCCCGCCTGGCGGCTCGTGGAGTTTCTTCGAAACTCCTTAACTCCTCAATGTATAACCCGATACACCTCTGTCGTAAGGAGCAACTAGTTGCTCCAACTCCTTGCCAGGCGGGCCCCGGAGTGCCCAAATTGCGCAACGGAATTACGCCGGGGGCCACTAAGGACCCGTCGCTTAATAACTCAGACGTTTGGGCGCCAGCTCCATCCCCACCCGCTGCGTCGCAACTCCGCACCGTATAACCCGATACGCCTTGTCGTTGCTCCTTGCGGGAGGGGCGCCTCTGGCACCGAAACGCCCACCTTATTAAGCGCCGGGCCCTAAGGGTTTTCATGGTTTTTTCCGCCTCTTGGGATTGAATTCACTTATGATGATCTCCAGCCTTGCTCAACACAGCCCCTTGAAGGGAAGCCGCTCCGTAAAAACTATGGTGCCGCCGCCATCTCTGGACGAGGCGGGGCCGGGCGAGTCTTTGAGTCTGTCGGGCCGCACCATGCGCCCGGCCCCTCCGGCACTGGACAAGGCCGATACGGGCAAACTGGCCAATCGCGGCCAGGGGGTCCTGGGCAAGGTGTTCGGCGGTCTGGGTCTGGGGCTGGTGGCTTTGAGTCTGGCCGGTTGCAATTTTGGGGGAACTCCCGACACGCCACCGGCTCCTCCGAACAACGAAAAACCTCAGGAATCCACGGCGGCCACCTATACCGCCCGCCTGGATCAATTGCGCGGCGCCAAAGACAAGACCGGCTATTACCAGATGGCCGAAGCCGGTTACAACCACGCTGTGCTGCAAAGATTCGCCCAGGCCACCGACCCGGCTGCCAAAGACGTGGCCGAGCTGGCTAAGAAGGCCGTCGAGACCTTCAACTTCAAGGGCGACCCGGCCGAACAGCAAAAGCTGACCCGCGACGTGCTCAAGGCCATCGCCGAGATGAAGGGCGAGGACTCCGGTCTGGTGCGTTACACCCAGGCGGCCCAGACCACTCTGGCCATCGACCAGGCCTTTGCCGACGGGGCCGCCCAGGCTCCGGGCGGGATTGTGGCCCAAATTAAAAACAGCGCTTATGAACAGGGCTTTAAGGCAGCCCTGGAAAAAATCCAGGCCGCTCCCGACCAGTTGAAAAACCAGAGCGGCTACGACCCGGCTCTGATTCGCAATTATGTGGAGTCGGTTTCCCTTAATCCTCAGATCGCCCTGGAATTCGCCCCCCAGCTCAATGACCCGGGCCTGACGGCGGTGCTCTACCAGACCACCGGCAACGCACTGTATCAACGCATGAGCAGCGACGGCGGCGTCTTGGGCGGCCAGGTGCAGGCGGCCTTGCAGTTACTGAAAACTCTGTCAGGCAAGTAAACGCCCGCCCTCAGGGGCCTGCCACCACCTGTGGCGTCAGGCAAGTAACTGCGAATAGAGAGCCTGCTCAAAATCCTGGCGCAGGTCCTCAAAATCCTCCAGGCCCACCGAGAAGCGCACCAGACCATCGCGGATGCCGGCGGCGGCTCTTTGTTCCGCGGTCATACCCACGTGCGAGGTGGCCGCCGGCCGGGTGACCAGACTTTCCACTCCCCCTAAACTGGGAGCCTGCAGGGGCAGGCGCAGACGATTCACAAACCCTT
The DNA here is from genome assembly GCA_019637395.1 of Vulcanimicrobiota bacterium. Lineage (GTDB taxonomy): Bacteria > Vulcanimicrobiota > Xenobia > Xenobiales > JADMJV01 > JADMJV01. The sequence goes on along the minus strand of JAHBVR010000003.1, from coordinate 134,635 downwards.
GGGTGGCCGTCAGCGAGCCCGGCAATTCGAAACTGAGCACGCCGCCGAAGCCGCTGAACCACTTTTTGGCGCGCTCGTGGCCCGGGTGCTCGGGAAGACCCGCATAATAGACCCGCTCTACGGCCTCCTGAGCCTGCAACCAGGTGGCCAGCTGCAGGGCCGTTTCATTCTGGCGCTGCACGCGCAACGCCAGCGTCTTCAGGCCCCGGTGCAGCAGAAAGCAGGAATTCGGGTCCAGGCAGCCGCCCAGATGATTGAGGCGGTGGCGAATCATGCGGATGTGCGGCTTGTCGCCCAGCACCACGCCGGCGGCGATATCGGAATGGCCGTTGAGGTATTTGGTGGCGCTGTGCACGATCAGGTCAAAACCCAGCTCATGGGGCCGGAAATTGACGGGCGAAGTAAGCGTGCTGTCGATCACGGCCAGCAAACCGTGCTGTTTGCAAAAGCGGATGATTTCCTCCAGCTCGGGCACGCCCTGGAGCGGATTGCTCAGGCTTTCCACGTAGAAGACCCGCGTATTGCTCTTGACCGCGGCCTCCCAGCTCTCGGGGTGGCTGGCATCCACGAAATCGTGGGTAATGCCCCAGGCGGGCAGGTCCTCGGTGATCAAGGAATAGGTGCCGCCGTAGAGGCAACTGCTGCTCAACAGATGGTCGCCCTGATGGAGCACCCCCAGCAGAGCGGCGCTGATGGCGGCCATGCCGCTGGCCGTCACCAGCGCCGCCTCGGTGCCTTCCAGGGCGGCCAGCTTGGCATGCAAGACCTCATGATTAGGCGTGTTATTGAGGCGAATGTAGGTGATGCGGTCATAGGCGGCGTCGTTGACGGACTCGTAGTTTACGCTCTGGTGGATGGGCATACTGACGGCGCCGCTAAGGCGGGGTTCCGGTTCGCCGGCGTGGATGAGCAGGGTGTTCAATCGGTGCATGGGAGGAGGCTACACGCGTCTCGGGTGAAATCCCTTTGCAACGAGAAGGCCCTATTATAGACGCCTGGAGGAACATCCCCATGTATGTCAATCGTTGGATCGAAACACACGCACACATCCGGCCCAACAAAGTCGCTTTGATCGATCGCGTATCGGGCGTCAGCTACACCTACCTGGACTTACAGCGCGCTTCGCACGTGCAGGCTTACCGCCTGGCCTCGCTGGGAGTCAAAGAGGGCGACCGGGTGGCCGTCTACTCGCAGAATCGCCCGGAAATTCTCGAATTGCTGCTGGCCTGCGGTTTGCTGGGCGCCTGTCTGGTGCCGCTCAACTGGCGCCTGACCCCCCAGGAGCTGGAGAAAATCGTGGCCGACTGCCAGCCCAAGATCACCTTTGTGGAGCCCGATCTGGCCGGTGGTGAAGCCTTGGAAGCTCGTTCGATCTTCAGCCTGCAGTCGATGGACGCGGATCCCGTCGAACTACCGCGCGTTTCCCCCGATTCCGCTCTGGCCATTTTTTACACGGGCGGCACCACCGGCGTGCCGAAAGGCGCCGTGCTTACCCACCGCTCGATGCAGGCCAATGCCTGGAACACCATCGGGGGCTGGGGACTCTCGCCCGATGATATCGCTCCCATTTTCACTCCCATGTTCCACACCGGCGGCCTGAATGTGTGCGCCACCCCTCTGCTCTGCCTGGGCGGCACGCTGGTGCTGCCCGGCAACTTCGATCCGGTCAAATCCCTGGAAGTCATTGAACAGGAGCATTGCACTTTCGTCTTCCTGGTCCCCACCATGTATGAAATGCTGCGCCAGACACCGGGTTTTTCGCGCAGCCGCGTGGCCCAGGTGCGCAAATGGATCAGCGGTGGCGCGCCCTGTCCTAAAACGCTCTTTGAAGCCTACTGGAATGAGGGCATTCCCCTAATTCAGGGTTACGGTCTGACCGAGGCCGGCCCCAACACCTTCGGCGTCAGTTTTGAGGATGCTCAGAAGCGCGCCGGCACGGTGGGGGTGCCCCTGCCCGGCATCGAGGTCAAGCTGGCCGGTGAGGATGGCAAGGAAGTGGCGGTGGGAACCGCGGGTGAGTTGCACGTGCGCGGTGAGCACGTGATGTCCGGTTACTGGAACAAGCCCAAGGAGACCGCCCAGGTGTTGCAGGACGGCTGGCTGGCCACCGGCGACCTGGCTTACCGGGACGCCGACGGTTTCTACTATATCTGCGGCCGGCGCAAGGAAATGTTCATCTCGGGCGGCGAGAACGTCTTCCCCGCCGAAATCGAAGAAGTCATTCTCACTCATCCCAACATCGCCGAGGTGGCCGTGGTGGGCGTGCCTCATCCCAAGTGGGGTGAAGTAGGCCGGGCCTACCTGGTGCTCAAGCAGCCGGGGGCTCATGACGAGGCCCAACTGGTCGAACACGTGCAGAAAACCCTGGCCAAATACAAGATTCCCAAAGAATACGTGGTCATGGATTCGCTGCCTAAAAGCGCAGCGGGCAAAGTTCTCAAGCGCATGCTGATGGAAAGTGTTCGAGCGTAGCTTCACTTTCGCGGGGATTCCCTTGCTGGCCGTCTCGAAGGATGGCCGGCCGCGTCCTACCGTGCTTTTCTACCACGGTCTACATACTGACAAGGAAACCCATCGGCGCGAGCTGGAAGCGCTGGCCCAACGGGGCTTTCTGGCTCTGGGGGTGGACGCGGCCGGCCATGGCGGGCGGCTCATGCCTGACTTGAAGGGATTCGTCAGTCGCGGACCCCTGCTGGAGCAAGTGGCCAAGCTGCTCAGACCGTCTTTGGCCGAATTGCCCTTGCTGATCGATTTCCTGGAGGCCGAGGGTTATGGCCCCTTTGGCCTGTGCGGTATCTCCTTCGGAGGCATGCTGGCCTACGCGGCTCCCCAGTACGAGGTGCGGATTCGGACCATCGCAGCCATTCTGGCCGATCCTACCTGGTGTCATCCTTGCGATCGGTGGGATGCCTACACCAGTCTGCGGCTGCTGGCCTGGAACGGCGGCCTCGACCAGCACGTGCGAGCCGAACCGGCCCGCGACTTTCTTGGCCAGCTTCAGGCCAATGGTGACGGTCGCTTCGAATATCGAGAATATCCCGAGTCGGACCACTTCATGCGTCCCCAGGATTGGGAGGACGGCTGGAACCGGACCCTGGGTTGGTTTGAAGAGGGGCTGCTGTAGCATGTTCTCCTCAATCTCGGGGGCCGGCGGCTCCGCACCCCTGCAACGCACCCAGCCCAAGGCGCCCAGGCGCGACCACGTCATCGAACCGGAGCAACCGGCCGAAGGACCGCGCAAGCCGGCCTCGCTGATTCACCCCGGCACCGCCCATGAATTCCGGCAGCGTCTTGAGCCGTTGCTACGCCAACTGCCGCCAGCGCTAATCCGCACTTTCGTCGACCAGGGCTATCAACTCCACGTTATCGATACCGCTGGGCTGCACCCCCTTACCCTCGAGGTCAGCGACTATGACTTGCGCCGGCTTGACGGAGACGAACCGGAGTGCATCCTGGCTCCCTTGCACGACGGCGGCGCCACCACTCAGGAAGACTTGGACGAGTGGCTGCACTATGTGCAGCTCCTCAACCCCGAGCTGGACGCGAGCGCCTCGGCCCAACAGGAAATCTATCTGCCCGCCTACGGCTACTGGTTCGGTCGCCGTCTGCCGGTCAATACCATCGCCTTCTTGCGTGATCCCCGCGCCCTGCTCGAGCCCGGCATGGCGCCGTCGGAACCCGGCACCATCGCCGGCATGGTCACCCATGGCTTGCTTCCCGGCTTGCATGATGAATCCAACCGCATTCTCTTCTGGGACTTCTGCTTTCGCAAAAACGACCCGCTGCTGGACTGGTATGTCCTCCACGAACTGGGCCACACTACCGATTACTCACTGGCCTTCCGCCACCCCGACGGCTGGCGCGAATGGCTGGGCCGGCTGGAAGAATGCTTCTCCCAGAACCGGCCCTGGCTCACCAGCTATTCGGCCACCAGCCCCCACGAGTACTTCGCCGAGGGCTTTGCGGCCTGGGCCACCCAGAGCCGCCCCCGCTCCGCGGCCATGCCCGCGAGCGCCCTGGCCGCCCAGCGCCTGGCCTGCGATCGCGCCCAACTGGCCGCCACCGACCCCTGGCTCCACGAATTGATTGAAGAGGCTGTTGGCTACCTGTTAGGATAAGCGAAGGTGTCGATCCACTGAAAGCCCAGTACCGTGGCTACCGGCATCGCGCCCGCGTGCACCGAGCCCAGGCCCGGGATGTACAGCGGATAGTAATTGGTGTCCACATTGCTCTGACCGGCGAAGGCCAGGGCCGCGTTTTGAGTATTCTGGGGCGGCACCAGGTCATCGAATTGATTGTGGAACATGCGCAGCCGGAAAGTCGGCAGCCAGTTGTAGTAGGCGTCGTTGATCACCAGCGTCTGTACTAACTGGCTGCTGGTATCGCCCAGAGCGGCGCGGAAAGCGGTGGAGAGCACCGAGGCGGGTCCAGTGTAGGGCACGGCCTGGCGCACCAGGTCATTGATTTCCTCACTGCTGTGATCGCCGTCGGTCAATTTGATCAGCTCGGCCGCGAAGCTGGAGCCGGCTGGTGGGGTGTAGCCCGGAGGATCGGGAACAAACGCCTGGGAGATGGCCAGCAGCGGCACGCTGGTGCTATAGATGGGCGAATAACCGGCCACAATCAGCGGAATGAAGTAGGGAGCCGGAAAATCCACTCCACTGGTGAGAATAACGTTGCGCATGGTGTCTGACAACGAAAGCGGACCGTCCAGTGTGGCCACCGCGTCGGGCAGCGTGCCGCGCTGCTGCAGCGCCCGGGCGCTGACCAGGGTGGCGTAACCACCTTCCGAATAGCCCATCATGTAGAGTTGGCCGTTCCATTCCACACCGCCGGGCAGCGTAGTCTTGGTGACATCGATCAAATCCAGCACGGAATTGGCCAGCGAGGGATGCGAATATGGATGAAAATCGTGATTGTCGCCCAACCCCGGATAGTCGGCGGCCACCACGATGTAGCCGGCCGAAGCGAAAAGCAGGGCGCTCTGGTACTGCAGCTCATTATCGGAAAGGTTCTGGGCCGAGGGAGAATACTGGCGCAGAGTTTGGGTCGGGTGCTGCACCGACAGAATCGGAGCGCTGATTTTGTTGGAGTTAAAGCTGACCGGGACCACCAGCAAGCCGGTGACCGTCTGGGTTTTGCCGGAGAAATCGTGGCTCAGATAGGTGACCTTGTGGCTCTGCACGCCGTAGACGATATAGCGGGTCAGGGTGTTGAGAATATAATCCCAAATGGAATCGAGGGTGGCGCCTTCGGCGGCGTCGTTGCCGATACCGTCGTTGCGGTCCAGGACGCCGCCCAAAACTTCCAGGGATTGCAGGCGCGAAGCGCGTAGTTGCGCCGCGCTCAGCGTTTCCTTGGCTTGAATGGAAACCAGATTGCCGGTCGGAGCGGGCGCCGGCGGATTGCCATTGCCGGAACCGGCAAAGCTGGTGGAATCGCCCCCGCAACCCCAGAGAAAGAGGCCAAAGGCCAAAACAAAATGGCGGATCTTCATCTCGCTATCTGTTTTGGCCGGAGTTCGAATTCCTGCCCGATTTAGCAGCCCTGGGGACGCAGCCGGGAATTCATTTGAGTAATCACATTGTAGCCCACCTGGGGCACGCTGCCTTCGGCCTCGACCGGCTCGAGCAGGGATTGCAATTGGTAATGTCCCGTAACCGGCTCGGTCTGCTCGTGATAAACCTTCAGACGCTCGCGAATGATTTCTTCGGTGTCGTCCTGGCGGCCACGTTCCTTCAGGCGCTTGACCACAATTTCGTCGTCGACCATCAAATTGGCCACGGCCGTCAACGGTTTGCCCAGTCTGGCCAGGGTCTCGTCGAGGTGTTCGGCCTGGGCCTTGCTGCGCGGGAAGCCGTCCAGAATAAAGGACTCCTCACCGGCCAGCTTGTTGTCGACCATCTTGAGCATAATCTCGTCCGGCACCAATTGGCCGGCCTGCATATAAACCTGAGCTTGCTTGCCCAGCTCGGTGCCTTGCTTGACCTCCTGGCGCAGTAAATCGCCGGTGGAAATGTGGGGCGCCTTGAAAAACTGGTGGATCAACTTGGCCTGGGTGCCTTTGCCCGAGCCCGGAGGGCCGACGAGAATCATGCGCAAGGGAGCGCGCAGGGCGGCTCCGCCCGGTCCGGCGCAACTGCCGGCGCACTGCTCGGCGGCGGCATTGGCCTGTCTGGCCAAGGGGGCGCCACCAGCTTTCGGAACGCCACCGGAAATTTGGATGTCGTCCCCGGCCACTTCGGCCGGCTTCGGAGCGGCAGCCTTCTTCGCGGGGCGCTGGGGAGCCGCGGAGTGCCTTACGGATGTAATCGTCATGATAGGAACACCTCTTCACCCATAGACTAGAGGAAGAGGCTGAAAAAAATCTGTACCTTTATCCCAGGGCTTGCGCGTAGAGTTCCTCGGTGGCCTCGCCGGGTTCCACTCCCAGGTCTTCCTCCAGGGCCTGGCGGCACTGATCGTAGACGCGGGCGGCCTGGGCCAGGCGATTCTGTCCCAGATGGGTGCGCATCAGCCACTGGTAGCCCTCCTCCCAGCAGCGGTCGCGCTGCAGCATCAGATGCGCGATCTGCACGACTTGTTCGCCGCGCTGCTGCTCCCAGAAGTGAGCGGCCAACCGGCTGGCCGTCTCCAGATATTGCTGCTTCCAGCGCTCACGTGAAGCCGAAGCCCAGTCGGCGTATGGAAATTCCTGCAGATAATCGCCGCGCACCAGATCCAGGGCGCGCTGAAAAAGGTGAGCCGCCTCCTCGGCGTCGCCGGCCTGGCTGCCCAACTCCACGAAGCGCTCGAACTCAAGCAGGTCCAAACTCAGCTCCTCGTTCCAGGGTAGCGCGTAGTGATCGTCGCGGCGCACCACACAGCGAGCGGTGGCATTGTGGGGGCGATCCGGGTCGAGCACTTCGAAAAGCGCATGCAGCAACACCCTGAGATCGCGGGCGGCCGCCTGGGGCGTGCTTTCGGGAAATAGCAAATCCCAAAGACGTTCCTTAGAGATAAAGCCACCCCGCAAGGATAACAAAATACCCAGCAATTCCTTGGCCTTCTTGCGTTTCCAAAGCTTGTGCGGCACTTCCTGACCGTCGCGAAAGACCTGGATGGGCCCGAGCAGGCAGATGCGCAACTGGGCGGTGACCCGGGGCGCCGGCGCTTCCAGGACCGGCGCTGTGCCCAATACCCGCGGTCCAAACAAGGTAGGGCGCTCCTTCAGGAACTCAAAGCCCTCCTCCACAGCGCTCGGATCGGTCCAGAGCCGCACCAGAAAGGCGCCGAAACGGTCGTGTACCTGCTCAAATTGCAGGCGAGCGGCGGCCATCAGGTCCTGCCAACCGGGATGCTGGCCCAGGCAGGCGGCGATGGCCGAAGTCAACTGGAGCCAGGCGCTCAGCCAGGCGTCGCCGGCCTGGCGGGTGATTTCCAACGCCTCCAGGGAGGCGTCATAGGAGCGTACCCACTCGCCCTGATGGGCGCAAAAAAGGGCCTCGCCCATCAAAGCTTCGGCCTTCAGGCGAGGCGCTCCCATGGCCTCGGTCAACTGGCGCGCCTTGGAATAGCAGGCGCGAATCTCCCCGGGAGAGCTCTTCGGTTTGAGCTGCAGAGCGTGACCCAGGCGCATCCAGGCCACGCTTTCGGCGAACTTCTCGCCGTTGGCCTGGGCCTGACGCAGCGCCGAGCGAGTCAGCAGCTCGGCGCTGCCGTAGTCTCCCTGGAGCACGGCCAGATAGGCCAGCAGCAAGGCTTCGTTGCGATGGCCGGTGCCGCTGCCGTCGGCCTCGCGCAGCAGCGCTTCGCGGGCCTGCTCCAGATTACCGGCGCGCAGGTGCAGCCGCACTTCCAAGCGATCCTGAGCGGCTCCCGGCTGGGCCAGCGCCAGACGCCGGTAGCGCTGGGCCTGGCGCGAAGCTCCCTGGTTCAGACTGTTTTCGGCCAGCAGCAAGAGCACCTGACTTTTTTGCTCCGCACCCAGTCCGGCGTAAGCCTGGCGCAGCAAAGTCTTGGCGCCGCTGGGCTGGAGCGTGTCCACCAGCACCTTGCCGGCTCCCAGCAAAGCCTGAGAGCGCTCGGAGGTGGCGGTCAGCTCGAGAAACTCCTGCAGGGCGTTTTCGAACTGGTGACTGCGCGCCAGCGCCTGGGCGTAGGCCAGGCGCAGGCGGGGCTCGCGCTGGCCGGGCGGCAGTTGCTCTACGTAGTGCTGTAGTTTCTGAAAAGCGCCCTGCTCCAGCAAAGCCGGACCCCAGTGCAAGAGAATGCTGGAGGCCTCCTGGGTGGCCCCCGCCTCGAACAAGTGCCAGAGAGCCTCGTCGTAGTCTCCTTGCGACAGGGCTACCGGAGCGGCCGCCTGGTGACTGCTCAGCGTCAACTTTTGTGAATGGCGCAGATGTTCCAATAAAAAGGAGCGGGCATAGGGATGAAAGCGATACTGCTCGCCCCCGTAGCGTTGCAGAAAGACACCCTGTTCGGCGGCTTTGCCCAGCAGCTTTCCGCTATCCAGATGCGGGCACAATTGGGCCACCTGGGCCGGCGTGACCCATTCGAAGACGCTGCTGCGCGTCAGCAGATCTTTGAGATCTTCGGCCAGCCCCTTCCAGACCTGGGCAAAGAGCTTTGCCGGCTCCCCCCCGCCGTGGCCGGTGCGGCGCCAGGCATCCACCGCCATGGGCCAGCCACCGGAGTCATCGGGCAGGCCCAGTTCTTCCAATTCTTCAGGCAGAAAGCGCAAGGTTTCCACGCCAACCTCGAGCACCCAGCCGCGCGCTTGCCAACTGGACAGGAAATCGAAGTCGGGCAACTCCCGGCCGATCAGCACCCAGCCCAAGCTGGCCGGCGAGAACTGCATCAGATACTCGAGCAGGCGCAGAGCTTCGCCTTGCAAGTGATGGACATCGTCGACGATCAGGCAGGTGCTGCCCGCCTCCAGCAGACAGCCCAGCGCGTCGGCTACCGGCCGCCAGCGTTCGGGGGCAAAACCCTGGCGCAGCAAGGAATCGAGCATCTCCGTGTCTACCTCGGGGAAACAGCGTAACCAGGCCGCGCGCAGATAGACCAACAGGGAATGAGGATCGTCTTCGCGGTGGCCGAGCGTCAGCCAGGCGGGCGCCGGCGCCAGGTGCTGAGCCCACTGAGCCACCCACTGAGTTTTCCCGAAGCCGGGCCCGGCCGTCACCCGGGCCAGACGCGTGTTAGCGGTCAGCAGTTGCGCGAGCAGGTGGCGGCGCGGCAAAGCGCTGGGGTCGGGGGTGGGCACCTGAACCCGCGAGGGGAGGACAGCAAATTTCATGGGCCCGGACCTTTTCGGCAACTGGGGCCGGATCCTGGTCTAAGAAGTGAAGTGTCCCTTGAGGGACGAATGGCTGGGGGTGGTCGAGAAACATCCGGATCGAGAATTGGGGGAGGGCGGTGGAGTACCGACGCTGCTTATCTATCCTTTGCTGGCTGCCTGCGCCGGACTGGCCACGGATGTAGGTCCCCAGCATCCGCAAACCGTCGGATGGGTGATCGGGGCTACCTCTCTGATCGGGCTGGTGCGCCTCTTCTTGGCCCGCCGCCTGCAAAGCTGCCACCTCTATGAGTTGCCGCAGGTCAAGGTGGCTTACATGGTTACGGTGCTGCTGCTGGCCTGCAGCTGGTCGGCCTTTTCGTGCTGGAGCGTGGCCCTTTACGGGCGCAGTTGGAGTGGGCTGCTGGCTATTTCCAGCACGGTGGGCATCGTGGCCGGCGCCATGTCCACGCTCACTCCCCACCTGCCCTTGATGCTCACCTACCTGGCCATCATGATTTTGCCCTCCGCCCTGGCCATGGCCTTGCAAGGAGGCAGTCCCGAGCGGGTAGCCGGCCTCATGGTGGCCCTCTTCGGTGTGTTCATGGCCATCACCGGCTTGCGCCATCACGTGCGCTACCGCAAACTACAGACTGCTCTCCAGGAACTGAGCCAGTCCCGGACCCAGCAAGAAGACCGCCTGGCCCAGGAAAAGCACCAGGGTGCCTTGCTGGCCGAGCAAAACTCGGCCCTCACTCAGGCGCGCCGGGCCGCCGAGCAGGCCAATCAAGCCAAGAGTATTTTTCTGGCTACCATGAGCCACGAAATCCGCACGCCCATGAACGCCATCGTGGGGCTGACCAACCTGCTGCTGGATACCGAAACCACCGAGCAACAAAACACCTGGTTGTGCGCCCTGCGCGATTCTTCCGAGTCCCTGTTGGTGTTGATCAGCGACATCCTGGATCTGTCGAAAATCGAAGCGCGCCAGATGAAAGCCGACATTTCCGATTTTGATTTCGATGAGTTGATCGAGGAATTGCGCCGCTTGATGGGGCCCGTGGCCCAGGTCAAAGGCCTCAAGCTGGAAGTGGAAATCGACGAGAACATTCCCCAGGTTATTCGCTCCGACCGCTTGCGGCTGCGCCAGATCTTGCTCAACCTTTTGGGCAACGCCATCAAATTCAGCAAATCCGGCACCGTGGCCATCAAGTGCGAACGCACGGCCGGCGGCAAGATGGAGCTGAGCGTCTGGGATCAGGGCATCGGTATCGGGCCGGATGCCTTCAATCGGCTCTTCCAACCGTTTTCCCAAGGCGATACCCGGGCCACCCGCGTGCACGGCGGCACTGGCCTGGGCCTGGTGATTTCCAGCGAACTGAGCCACCTGCTGGGCGGCTCGATGTGGCTTTCTTCGGGAGGCCAGACGGCCGGGGAGGTGCCGGAGGGTTGGAAGGCTCCACAAGGTGTTTCGGGCAGCCAGTTCTGGGTGCGCCTGCCGCTCAAAGCCGGCAAGTTGGAGCCGGTGGCCGCTCCGCCCAGCACTCCCCAGGCCCCGATCGACAAGAGCCCGCTCAAGATTCTGGTGGCCGAGGACAACAAGGTGAATCAAATGGTGATTCGCGAGACGCTCTCCAAGTTGGGCCATGAAGTGCATCTGGTCGGTTCCGGCAAGGCGGCTTTGGAAGCTCTGCACCAGCAAAGTTACCCGCTGGTGCTCATGGACTTGCAGATGCCGGAAATGGATGGGCTGGAGGCGACTCAATTGATTCGCCGCCAGCTGGGCGAAGGTCCCTGGATCGTGGCCCTCACCGCCAATGCTTTCACCGAAGATCGGGAGCGCTGCCTGCAGGCGGGAATGAACGATTATCTGAGCAAGCCGGTGCGCCGCGAGGAACTCGAGCAGGCTATCCAGCGCGCCCGAACGAGGAACTGAGCTATGGCGACTTTGGAACGGGCCATCGAACTGGCTGTGCAATACCACAAAGGCCAACTGGACAAGATGGGGCAGCCCTACATTTTACATCCGCTGCGGGTGATGGCCCGCTGTCAGGGAGCGCCGGCCCAGATGGTGGCCGTTATGCATGACTTGCTGGAAGATACCCCGGTCACCCCGGAAATGCTGCTGGCCGAGGGATTTTCTCAGGAAGTTGTGGACGGTCTGCTCGGCGTTACCCGGCGCGAACAGGAGAGTTACCGGGACTTTGTCCTGCGGGCCCGCGAGCATCCGTTGGCCCGCCTGGTCAAGCTGGCCGACCTGGAAGACAACCTCGATCTGCGCCGCCTGACCGTGCCTTTAGCTGCGAAAGATCACGAACGCCTGGAGCGATACCGGGAAGCCTGGCACTTGCTGCAGTCGTAGTTGTTCAAGAAATTGCGCATTTTTCTTAACAACTTGGTCCACGCCGTTGCTTAGCCTGAGGGAGTAAATCATCGCTTAGGAGACCTCTCCCCATGCGTATTTGGCTCCACTTTTGTCTGGTTCTGCTCAGTTGCGCGCTGATCTATTTCCAAAAGCCCGCTGCCCATCCTGAAGCCGAGCTGCAACGCAAAGCCCAGGGTCTGCTCGATAGTTATTATGGGCGCGGCCATGCCCGCGTATGGATCACCCGCCACTCCGGGCGAGGCCAGCGCACCGTGCGCGACCAGCAATTAGGAGACAAGGGTTTTGTCGTCCAGTCCCAGGAAAGGCATGAAGGCTACCAGGGCAAGTACACCAATGAAGCCCGCGTCGAGAAACTGGAGTTGCCGCACAAGCTGGTGATAACCCATCAGGAAGAGTGGCTGGAGAGCACCGACGTGGCCGTAGTGGTCGATCGCGATCCCGGCCCGGAGATCGTGTCGCTGCTCGCAGCCGGGCTCGGATTGCAGCGCAAAAACGGCGATCAAATCCAGGTGGTGCGTACCCAGCAATGAATTACACGCAAGCCCGCCGCATTGACAGCCTGCTCACCCACCCCGACCAGGAAATCGTGGAATGCGAGATGATCTTCGGGGGCACCCTGGCCATGCTCCATTTCCTCACCCCCGAAGGCCTGAACCATCCCGACCGGCTCCGCCTCATTCGCCTGCAACAAGCCCTCCCCGCCAATGACCCCCAGGCCTGGCGCGACCTGGCCGCCCAGGCCCGCGCCATCCTCACCCAGCTACGTTCCGACTACCAGCAGCTTCTTCACCAGCCGTCGTAGGCAATGACGTCCTGCACCGGCAGGCGTTTGGCCGGCTTGAAGTCCTCACCCTGAAAATAGGCTACCGGGAGCAGGCAAGTCTGGGTCACGTTGTCGGGAATGCCGAGAAGGGAAGCCGCTTCTTTTTCGTGCATCAGATGCAGCGTGGTCCAGGCCGTGCCCAGCCCGCGCGAGCGCAGGGCCAGCATAAACGACCAGGCGGCCGGCAGAATGGAGCCGTAAAAGCTGGCCTGGGCCAGCACGCCCTGGTCCTCCACCCGGCCTTCATAGCAAGGAATCACCAGCAGCGGAGCACGCCACATATTCTCGGCCAGGTAGACGGCCGAAGTGACCACTTTGTCGCGCTGCTGGACGCGCGGGTCGGACTGGTCGGTGGGTTGATGCGGGTTGGGCGTATTGGCGTAGACTTTGAAAGCTTTGCGGTAGAGGTCGGCAATTTTTTTGCGTTTGTCGGCGTCGCTGACGATGAGGAAGCGCCAACCTTGCAAATTGCTGCCGGTGGGCGCCTGCAGAGCCAGCTCCAGGCATTTTTCCACGACTTCGCGCTCGACGGGCCGGTCGAAGTCCAGGCGCTTGCGTACGCTGCGGGTGGTGGTGAGAAGGTGATCAATGCTGTGTATATCCATGGCCACGCCTTTCTTCTGCAAATCCCTACAATCCTCGCGGACGCCGCTTTCTGCACCGATCGGTACATTTTATTTTGGGGGCCGTGCTATACTGCTATGAATTCTTAAGCGTGAGAGGCCTATTTCATTGGATTCCCCCGTGTTCTTGCAGACCAAACTCCATCCCAGCCAGGTCGCGCTGCGTTGCTTAAACCGAACTCGTCTGTTGCGCGAACTCAACCGAGACCAGCGGGCCCGCCTGGTGATGGTCACCGGCCCGGCCGGTTCGGGAAAAAGCACCTTGATGGCCGACTTTCTCTCCCAGCGTCCGCATAAGGCGGCCTGGCTGGGCCTGGGCGAGGAAGATCAGGACCCCCAGGTATTCCTCAATTACTTTCTCGAGGCTCTCTGTCTCACATTTCCCGGCTCCGCGGAGAAGACACGCAATCGGTACGGTGCGGCTGGCGAAATGGGCGACCTGGCCAGCCTGTCGGCCTTTTTCATCAACGAAATCGTCGAATATGGCAAACCGGTAGCGATCGTGCTCGACGACTATCACCTGGTCGATCCGCAGCCGGTCATCAATGGGTTCTTCAAAACGGTGCTGCGACGGGGACCCAACAATTTGACCCTGCTGATGACCAGTCGCGACCAGCCCGACCTTCCCCTGGCCTGGCTGCGATCCAAGCGCCTGCTTACCGAAGTGCACCAAGAGAATTTGCGCTTCACGCCGCAAGAGACCGCAGAGCTGTTTCGCGACATTTGGAATCAGCCGCTCGACGACGATCTGGTCTCGGCGGTGGTGGAAAAGACGGAAGGCTGGGCGACCGGCCTGCAACTGGTGGCTCAGGCCATCCGCCACCGCGCCCCGCGCGAAGTGCGCCGCTATATCACCGACCTGCAAGGAGCCGACTCCAGCATCTACGATTACCTGGCCACCGAGGTCTTCGACGCCCAGCCCGCCAAAGTCCAGGAGTTTCTCAAGTTTACCGCTCTGCCGGAATGTTTCAACGCCGCCCTGGCCCAGGAAATGCTCCCCTCCATCGACTCGGTGGAGATGGTGGCCTATCTCAAGACCTCTCGGCTCTTTCTGGTCGACCTTGACCGCGAGGGCAACTGGTTTCGCTACCATCACCTCTTCCGCGACTTCTTGCGCAGCAAATTGAGAATGGATCATGGGCGCGGCTTGATGGAATCCCTCCACCTGCGCGTGGCCGAATGGCTCTTCGAGCACGGCGAGGTGGTCTCGTCCATTCCTCACTACCTGGCCTGCGGCGATATGGAGCTGGCCGCCCAGATGCTGGAGAGAGTGGGCAGTGAACTGCTGCACAAAGGACTGCGCAGCAGTATCTCGCGCTGGTTGGAGACGCTCCCCGCGGCCCTGCGCCATGGGCGTCCCGGTCTGATCGTGCTGCACTCCGAGTTGTTCGACCTGGAAGGAGAGTGGCCCAGGGCCGTGGAGGGCTACCGAACGGCTTTGGAACTCTATCGAGTCAACGGTCAAAGCGCTCAACTGGCTGCCGTCCTGGAGAAACTGAGCCTTTGCTACATCAAATACGGTGAGAGCAAGCAGCTGTTGCAGACTTGTGAAGAGGGGCTCCGGCTGTGTCCCGAAGACAACATCGCCATGCGCTCCATGTTGCAATCCTGGCTGGGTGCCACTTTGATCAACTCGGGACAGGATTGGGAGCGTGGTTATCAGCTCCTGCGCTCCAGCCACGCGCTCGCCTATGAATCCAAGGACCCTCGGGCCATCAGTTGGGCCTGCCTTACCTACGGATTCGTCTATCACTTTCCCCAGGGGAATTTCGATCAGGCCTTGCGTATCCTGAACGAGGGCATCGACTTCTTCACCCGGCTGGGTTGGCCCATGGTTCTCTATCAACTGGCCATGAATAAGGCGCTGGTGCTGATTGTGCTGGGCGACCCTGAGCGTGCCATGGCCCTGATCGATGAAACCTTGATCCAGGCGCGGCGGGCCGGTCACAGCTACGTGGAAAAAGGCCTGGAGTGTCTGCGCGGACATGGTTATCTGGAGAGCGGAGCCCGAGGCGAATGCCGCCTGGTGCTGGACAAAATGTCGCAAGGAGAGATCCCCGCCCAGTTCAAGCCGTATTTCTTCCGCCACCGCATGCTCTTGAACAGTTTCGAGCAAAACTACGGGCAGGCCCGGGTCGACGCCGAGGAAATGGACCGCGCCCTGCTCTTGAACGGTTCTGGCATGTACGCTCCGGAGTGTTTTGTCAGTCTGGCCTTCGCCCTGGCTCAAATGGGCGACCTGGCCGAGGCCGAACACCGGCTTTCCCTCAATTTGCGGCTCTGTGAAGAAGCTCAGGCGAAATTCTGGACCATGAAATCCCATCAGGTGATGGCCTGGGTGCATTTCTTGCGCAAATCGCCGGTCAAGATACGCACCTCTCTGAGGGCCGCCCTGAGCATGACCTTGGCCAACGATTATGCCGCCTACTGGGTCACCGACTCCTGGAACATCTCGGTGCCCCTGTTGGTGGCGGCGCTGGCCTACCGGGTGGAGGTGGAAGCCGCCGAGAAGCTGCTGGCCCGGCTCAGCGGCCGCTGGGCCGAAAGTATGGAGGAATTGTTGCAACACGGCGATCCGGCCATCCGCAAAGTGGCCATCCAGTATCTGGGGGGCACCACCAAGGAACACCTGCGCGGACTGCTGCGCGATCTCTACCGCAGCGACAGCGACGAAGAGGTGCGCGAAGCGGCCAAGAAGTCGTTGAAGATCGCGGAGACGGGAAGCCGCCTGCAGATCTCGTGCCTGGGGCCGCTGCGCATCTCCATGGAAGGCGACAACCTCGACTACGTCCGAGCGATTCGACCGCTGGCCTTGAAGCTCTTGAAGTACTTCCTGGCCCACGCCGACCGGGTGGTGGCCAGCGACAAAGTGATCGACATCTTCTGGCCCGGCGCGGACCCGGAGAAAGGGCGCCACAATCTGGCCACCCACGTGTCGGCCTTGCGCCGGTATCTGGGAACCCAGATTCTGTTTCCGCGCCTGGTCGACGGCTACCGCTTTTGCAATCCCGGGGAGGTCGAAGTGGATGTGCTCGAATTCGAGCGCTGCAGCCGGCAGGGACAGGAGTTGTTGCGAGCGGGCGATACGCGCGAAGCGCTCAATTTGCTGGCGCGGGCCGAACAACTCTATCAAGGGGACCTTCTGCAAGACGACCTCTACGAAGATTGGCTGGATTGGCGTCGGCGCGAAATCCGCGAGCTCTTCCAAGAGTCGCTGGAGGCGGCGGCCGATTTTTTCCTCTCCCAGGGCTTGGTGGACGACGCCTTGCAGCGCTACCGCAAGCTCCTGGACTCCGAAGAGCCGCAAGAGCGGGTCTTTCAGAAGGTCTTTCGCTGTTACGAAAAGCTCGGCGATCGAATGGGCGCCCATCGCGAGTACGAAGCCTTTCGCACTCGTCTCAAAGACTCGTTCGGGGTTGAGCCCCAACCTTCCACCCGTGCCCTGGTCGAGACTCTCTTTCTGCCGCCGGGAGGCCTTTAGGCCGCCAGGCTATGATAGAGATCGATCAACTCCAGATCGGTCAGCACGTGGGCTCTCTGCTTCACTTCCAAGAGCATCGATTCCATCAGCTTCGCATCGTGAGGTAGGCCCTGGCCATCCAGCCAGAACTTGAGGTTGGCCTTTCCCGACATCGGGCCGACCTCGATCCGCTGGGCCAGTCCCAGGCGCGAGGCGCGGACCGAAGAGTATACCAGATCGGCGAGCTCTCGCTGGCCTGCGGCCAGGGCCTTTACAATGGCGGCGGCATGGACGCCGGTGGCCGTGCGAAAGGCGTCGCGACCGAAGACCGGATATTCATTGCCCGCTTCCAGGTCAAACTCTTCTTCGCCGAAGCGACACAGCTCGGCCAGGCAGGTCAGGTCCTTATCCGGCTCGGGGAATTCGAGATCGAGGTTGACCAGCAGCAATTCCAGCGGAGCATTTCCCTGAACTCCGCAACCGAACAGGCTGCAGCGCAGGCGGTCCGCTCCGCTATGCCAGGCCTCCAACGCCTGGCTGAGGGCGAGGCCGAAACCGTGGTCGGACGACCAGGTCAGCCGTAAACGTTCATGAACCACAATGCCCTTTACGAATTGCAGCAAGGCTTGAATCCCCGAGCGCCAGGGTGCTCCGCCGCGCCCGGTGATTTCCACGATGGCCACGCCGGCGTGGCGAGCGCGCATCACCCACCGATTAAGACGGATCGGGTCCAACTGGTGCGCGTCGGGGATGACCAGCGAAACCGCCACACCCAGATCGGCGAGCCGCCGGCAGCTGGTCAGATCGGGGTCGGGCGAATCCGGAATCCAACGCACCTCCAGCGGCTGCCCCAGGCGCTGGACGCGGTGCATCAAGCGTTCCGGCCAGGGACAGCGTTCCCGCAGGCTCAAAACCCACCCCTCGGCCGGTGCCTGAGCGGCGATGGCATCCAGCCATCGGCAACAGCTTTCCACCTCCGTCAGGCTATTCAATGTCATCAGTTCAAAGTGGTGAATCCCGATTTCGCGCCCGAGTTTGATCCAGGCCAGGGCCTGCTCCCAGGTCGGACTGGGCATATGCGGGTCGGCCGCAAGTTCGCTTAAAGTCGCGTCCAGCAGTTGCGGACGCGGGGGTAGTTCCTGAGCATTCCAGTTATGCCACTGCAGAGTCATGGCTGATTCCCTCCAAATCATTCTGTTCGTTTAGCAAGCCCACCAGGTCGGTCGGAATGGCTTGCTCGAGGTGGCGCGCGGCCCAACCTAAATAGCCGCGCAAAGCGGGCAGTTTCAGCGGCCGGCCGGAGAGCCGGTGCAATTGGAGCAAGAGCCTTTCCATGGAAGCGCTGCCCACCCGCTCGCCCACCCCCAGGGCGGTGGCGTGCACCCGGTCGGCCCCGGCCTCGATGGCGGCCAGGCAATTGGCCACCGCCAGGCCCCGGTCGTTATGACCGTGCCAATCCAATCGGACCCGATAGTTGTGTTTGTGAACGAAGTCGCGCACGAACCGGACCAGTTGGAAGGCGCCGTGAGGAGTAGCATGTCCCGCCGTGTCGGTGATACAGATGGCGGAGGCCCCCGCCTGCACGGCGGCGTGATACAACGACTCCAGGATACGAGGAGGGGTGCGGCTGGTATCTTCGGTCACGAACATGACCGGCAGCCCCTCGGACACGGCCAGACGGATCGCCTGGTCGGCCAGCTCCAAAAGTCGCTGCAGGTCCCATTGCTCGCACAACTGGCGGAGGGGGCTGCAACCCAGGAACAGGCCCGCTTCCACCTCGATGCCGGCCTTGTGCGCGATGCGCGCAATGGCCAGCACATCCTCCTGGTGGGTGCGGCCGGCGCAGGTGACCTTCAAGGGAAGCCCCCGCCGGGCCACCTGGCAGACGAGTTCCTCGGCATGTTGATAGACTCGCCCTCCGGCCCCGGGCAGACCCAGATTGGCCGTGTGAATGCCCAACTCCAGCAGCCAGTCCAAAAAGCGGCCTTTGGCCTCAAGGGACGGATCGCTCACCGAGGGTGACTGCAAACCGTCGCGCAGAGTTTCGTCGTGCAGGTGCAAGCCTTCGCGCAGCATGGGCAAACGCTCTAGGGCGGGTTCCCAACCGTGGACTTCGACGGCGGGCAAGCGCTCGGCCAAAGATTGTCCGGAGGGTGCGGCCTCGGGCCGATGGCGGTGCTCCTCCAGACAATGCGGCGCGGAACACACCTGCCAGGAGCCGTAGCGGGCTATGTGGCGGCGCGCGCGGTAAGCCACCCGGAAAACCCCGCCTAACCGGTTGAGGTCGATCACCAGCGGAATCAGATCAGTCGTGATCCCATCGTAGCTCCCCACCCCTTTGTTATCGAGAATGCGGCAGCCCGACTTTTGATAGAAGCCCCGGAGTTTGGGCGGCACAGCCGCGAAGCCCAGCTCGACGCCTCGGTGCAGAGCCAGGCCATACAAGGCATGGATCAGCTTCAGGCCCAACCCGGTGCTGCGCAGCTCAGGAGCGACCACGGAGCGTCCAAATTCGACCAGAACCTTGGAGCCATCCCGGCAGTAGTTGAAGACCGACTTCAGGTCAAAGATTTCCTGGGAATGGTAGGTCCTCGAGCTGGTCTCAATTTGAGGGAGGTGCCCCTGGGCGGCGAGTCGCTCAAGGACGGCCCGGTGGGGTCCCTCGCCAGGAAGAATCATTCGACCCCCGGCTACCAGCCTGCCTGAAACGAAGGCTCCCACAAAGCGACTGCGGCAGTCGAAGGCGTCCAGGTCTACGGCCAGGGTCCGGGGCTCCAAGTAGCCTTCCTTACAATAGACCAGGTGCCTTAGCCGAAAATAATCGAGGAGTTCGCCGTCTTCCTCCAGTTCCCGAAAATGCAGTAGCTGCACCGCCAAATCCGGTTTGGATTCAACACTGAGCATGGCTGTAGTCCTCCGTCTTGGTCGTTTGGGGTTTGGGTTGTGGGAGAGTCAGGCTACCAGCGCCCCATCAACGGATTGTCCACAGCGGGGCTCAGCAGGCATTGATGAGGCGTTGATAATGGCGTTGATAATCCGTTGATATCGATCTGCTACTCTGGCGCGAGTGGCGTCAATTAAGCCGCCAGGACAGATTGGGGAGATCGACCTTGTTAGAAAAAATCAAGCTTCCGCCACTGGGGGTCTGGTTTTGGACTCACTACGCCCTCATTTATGACGTCTTGCTGAGGCTGCGTCCGTATACCGCCATGCTGGACGAGATTGTGGATGGCCTCGGGCTGGAACGTGCTGAACTGGTCCTGGACGCGGGATGCGGGTCGGGTAACCTGACGAGACGACTGCTCAATCGAGGCTATCGAGTCCATGCTGTAGATTCGTCCCCGGGCATGTTGCAACGAGCTGCCGCGAAATGTCCTGAGGCCGATCCTCAGACCCAAAACCTGGACCAATCCCTCCCGTGCGCCCAGGGCACCTATGCGGGCATCACCTGCTCCAACGTGCTCTACAGCCTGCCCAACCCGCGCAAGACCCTGGTTGACTTTCACCGGATTCTGAAGCCGGGCGGATGTCTCATAATCAGCAACCCCGGCCGTCAATTCAGTATGCGTAAAGTCTTGGAAAGACACTGGCAAGATCAGAAATGGTCGGGTCGCTTGCAATTTTTGGCTCAAGTACCCGGGCTGCTGCTGCTTACGGCCTTTAACCTGATCTTGCTGCGCCGCCAGCAGGCCGACCGCTTCTTCTTTCCCGGCGCTGAGCAACTGCGGCAACTTTTTCAAGAAACTGGTTTCGAAAAGGTCGAAGTTCGCTCGACCTATGCAGGCCAGGGTTGGTTGGTCAGCGCTCGTAAGCCGGAGAGCCGGTTCGGAAGGGGTTTGTCATGATGATGCTGATGCGCAGAGAGGGTGAGGTAGGGGGCCAGCAGAGTTTCCGCATCACTCTGCCGAGTTATAAAACCTGGGGAGGGCTGAAGGTTACCAGCGGCAACCCGCTCAAGCAGGTGCTGACGAAGCCGGCCGATTGGGTGGCCGGCTATCCGATTCCGGAAGGTCTCTATCTGGTGGGGCCGCTGGACGTGGCCGGCTGGCTGTGCAAAGGCAAACCGGACTGGGCGGCCAGTTTTGACGTTCGCATGCCGGGTCCCATCTATAGAGATCTCATTCCCGCTCGGCGCCTGGCTGCCAAGCGTCCGGTCAATTATTGCTTGCGCGCCTTCACGCCAGCGCAGGCGGAGGAAGCGGGCAGTGACGTCTATCTCCAGTCGCAGAGCGATTGGGAGCGTCTTTACGAGTGGAGCACTCGCACGACCATCGACTTGCTGGCCGTGGACTATGGTTTAGGTTCGGCCTGGGATCTCGATCCCCTGGCCGGGGGGGATCACACGCGCGTTTCTCTGCTGGCGGCCGGCGACTTCTAGCCGTCGCCCACCAGGCCAGGCGGAGACGGGGGTTCATTCAGGGCGGGGCAACAACTCCCGGAGCCGATCGGCTCCGGGAGGCTTGTTGTTGCGAAAACCCATCTACCTGTCTCTTGTCAGATGCGCTGATTTTTGCATAGACTATCCTCCGTGTATGCACGCGACAGGGGACCAGGGTTTGGCTGGGGATAGCGAGCGCAGCCCATGGTCTTCGGAAAGCTCCCCGTCGCAGTCCGTGCGCTGGAAAGAACCAGGAATGCCGGGACAGAATTTGCGGGTGCTGCTGGTGGAAGATGAAGTTTCGTTGCGGCAACTCGCCCTTAAGGTCTTGTCTAAGCACGGTTATCGGGTGACCTGCGCGGAAAATGGCGAGCAGGCCTGGCAGACACTGCAGGGAGAAGAGTTCGACCTGCTCGTAACCGATGTGCAAATGCCGAAGATGACGGGAAATGAGTTGGTCAAGAGGGTCTTGGGCGCCAGACCGGAGTTACCGGTGCTCATGATGTCGGGTTACAATCCGGAAGGTCAGGTGCCCGAAGAAGTGTCGTTCCTCTCCAAACCCTTTACTCCCCAGCAACTGGTCGAAAAGGTGGCCGCTCTGCATCTGGCTCCCCCCACCTAGAGCAGGCATGAATAGAAATCCTCTGGTCCAGTCCATGCGTTGCGCCGCCTGTTGCGGTCAGATTCCCGCTGCCGGAGATTTTCTTTACACCTGCCCCCAGTGTGGACCGATCGGGACACTGGAGGTGCTCTATGACTACGATGGGTTGGCCGAGTCGTGGTTGCGAGTGCAGGCCGGTGGGGAGCGCGGATTGGGCCGTTACGCCAGCTGGCTTCCGATCCAGAGCGCCGACTCCCTGCCTCCGCTGCTGATCGGCGACACTCCCCTCACCAGGGTGCCCCGCCTGGGTCAGGCTCTCGGTCTGCCGCGCTTGTGGATCAAGGAGGATCAGCGCAATCCCACCGGTTCTTTCAAAGATCGGGCCAGCGCCGCCGTCATCGCAGCCGCGCGCGACCGTTCCATCGGGCTGATTACCACCGCCAGCACCGGCAACGCCGCTTCTTCGCTGGCGGGGCTAAGTGCCTCGGTGGGCCTGCGCACGGTGATCTTCGTACCGGTCAACGCTCCGGAGGCCAAAGTGGTCCAACTGCTGGTTTATGGAGCCGAAGTCTTGCTGGTCAATGGAACCTACGACGATGCCTTCGAACTCAGCCTCGAGGCCACTCGCCAGTTCGGCTGGTTCAACCGCAACACCGGTTACAACCCTTTCACCCTGGAAGGTAAGAAGACGGTTTCCCTGGAGATTTTCGAGCAGTTGCCAGAAGTGGACGCGGTTTTTGTTTCCGTTGGGGACGGCTGTATCATCGGCGGTATCGGCAAAGGGTTTCTGGATCTGTATCGGGCCGGACTGCTTCCCAGGTTGCCCCGCCTCTACGGTGTTCAAGCGCACGGCTCCAGTGTCCTGAGCAAAGCCCACCTGCGCGGTTTCCTGGAAGCCGAGCCCGGCGCCTGCACCTATGCCGACAGCATTTGCGTGGGGGAACCGAGGGTGGCCCACCAGGCTCTGCATGTGGTCAAAGAAAGCGGGGGTAAGTATCTGACCGTCAGTGACGACGAGATTCGCTCCGCCCAACTGCAACTGGCCCGGCTCACGGGCATCTTCGCCGAGCCGGCCGGAGCCACTTCGGTGGCCGGCTTGAGCAAGGCGCTGGAAGCCGGTTGGATAAACCCCGACGAAAAGATCATCGCGGTGGTCACCGGCCACGGCCTCAAAGACATTCGCGGCGCCATTTCCGCGGTGCGCTCCCATGCGGTGCAAATCAGCCGCCAGCCGTCGCAACTGGCCGACCAGTTGCGCCTGGCCGGCATCGTTTAGGCTGTTTTAAAGTCGATGAAGCGGTAACCCAGGCCGCGTTCGTTGGTGATGTACTTGGGGCCCTCGGGATCGGGCTCGAGCTTTTTGCGTAAATAGTTGATATAAAGGCGCAAAATCTGCGTGTCGTCACGATACTCCGCGCCCCAGACCCGGCTCAGCAGTTGCTCGTGGGTGAGAATACGCCCGGGGTTGTTGAGGAACTGGTAGAGCAGCTTGAATTCGGTGGGGCGCAGATGGACGGCCGTGCCGGCCACGATGGCTTCGCGCTTGTCCAGGTCGACGCTCAAGTTGTCGTCGACGCGCACCGCACCGCGCGTCACCGGGGCGGGCATCTCGGCGCGGCGCAGCACGGCTTTGATGCGGCTGACCAGTTCGCGATGGTTGAAAGGTTTGCCCAGATAGTCATCCGCTCCCAGTTCCAGGCCGAAAATGCGGTCATCATCGCTGGCCTGGACGGTCAGCATGATCACGGGAACCTGCACCGTATTACGGATTTCGCGCAACACCTCAAAACCAGAAATGTCGGGCAGATTAAGATCGAGCACCACCAGGTCAGGAATCTCGTCGCGTAATTTGGCCAGACCTTCCTGGCCGGACATCGCTCCCGACACCACAAAGCCCGCGCCTTCCAGGGTAATGCGCACCAGATCGAGCATGCGCGGCTCGTCTTCGATGACCAGGATAAGTCGGTTGCGAAACTGACCGGACTGTGACATAGAACCTACTTCTCTCTCGGCAACGTGAAGTAAAATAACGCGCCGCCTTCTTTGCTTGGGTCCACCCCGACTTTTCCCCCATGGGCTTCCACGATGGCTTTGCAAATATACAGACCCAACCCTGCCCCGCGCACCCGTTGCTTCAAAGGGTCACCCCCCCGTTCGAAGGCGGTGAAGATGCGCTCGCGATCATCGCTGGGAATGCCGGGCCCGGAATCCTGCACTTCCAGCCGCAGGCGCCGGGCGCCGTCGCTGCGTAGATTGACCTTGACCGGTTTGGCGCCGGCATATTTAACGGCGTTTTCCACAAAATTGGTGACCACTTGCTGCAATTTCTCTTCATCCACGGCCGCGAACAGCCCCTTGTCTTCTTCGTGCAGGCTGAGTTTCACGCCCTTGAGCTTATAGACGGGCCGCAATTTGTCGCAGAGCTTCTTTAACCAGGGCCCGACCTCGACGAGATGGCGCTGCAATTTGAGTCCCCCGGCTTGAATGCGGGTGGCGTAAAGCATTTGCTGCACCATGCGCTCCAGGCGCTGGGCTTCTTCCTCGATGACGGCGGCCTGTTCCCGGACGTTGTTGAGTTCCACCTCCGGATCGGCCATCAAGCCGGCATAGCCGCGGATAATGGCGATGGGGGTCTGCAGCTCATGGGAAACGGCCGAGAGAAAGAGCTTGTGCAGGCGTTCCATCTCCTTGCGCTTGGAAATGTCGCGCACCGTCATGACCCAGCCCAGCGGCTGTCCCTGGCGATCGAAGAGGGGTGCGCCGATCACCTCCACCTCGACGCTCTGGCCGTCGCGGGCCAGCAGGCGGGCCTCGACCGGATCGGTGGCCGAAAGCCAGGGAACGCTGCCGGATACGGCTACCGCCGTATCAAAGACGTGGCTCTCCACCAGCACCAGCGGAAAGGCTTCGTTGCCGAGCTGGCCGACAGCTTCGCCGATTTTCCAGCCGGAGAGCTTGGCCATGGTCAAGTTATAGCCCATCACCCGCCCCTGCGGATCGTGGATAACCACGCCGTCGGTGCTGTGTTGCACCACCGCTTCCAGCCATTTGCGCTCGTGCAGCAGGCGCTCCAGCAGACGGGCCCCTTGCAGGCTGGACTCGAATTGGTCCACGTTCAGGTGCACCAATCCCGGGCTGTCCTGTAGCAAAGGAGGCGCTTCGCTCCGGTGCCACAGGCAGAAAATTCCCACCGGCTTGCCGCCGCTGCGGATGGGGATGGCCAGCGGGCGGCCGCGCCCGCGCCGGCGTGCTTCTTGTTCCAGTTCGGCCAGTTGCTCGGGCGGGATCCCGTCTTGCTCGACCAGCGATTCCATCATCAGCACCAGCGGTTGCGAGTCTTCCCGGTCCATGCCATAGAGCGAAGTGACCGGGCCGGTGGACAACCGGGTCGTCATGACGCCGGCCTGACCGCCGGCCGCTTCCACTAACTGGGTGAGCAGGTCATCGAGCACTTCCGGCTCGGTCTGCGGGTCCAGTTGGAGATCGACGTGATAATCTTCCACCTCTCCCCTTTCGCAACGCCGCACAGGAGCGCCTTCGCCAAACCAGAAGGCGCGCAGATGAAACGCGTGGCCGTGGTGGGTGGGGGCATCGTGGGGGTGGCCACCGCCCACACACTGCAGCAGAGGGGACTGCAGGTGACCGTCTTCGAGAAGGAAGATCGGCTGGCGGCCCACCAGACCGGGCGCAACAGCGGAGTCATCCATTCCGGCATTTACTACCCGCCGGGCTCGTTGAAAGCGCGCACCTGCCTGCGCGGGCGGGCCTTGCTGGAGGCCTTCTGCGATCGCCACGCCATCGCCTGGAAGCGTTGCGGTAAAGTGATTGTGGCCACGCAGCCGTCTCAAGTCGAGAAATTGCGGGACCTGGGACGGCGCGGAGAAGAGCACGGCCTTCAGGTCCGCTGGCTGGACCAGCCTGGCCTGCGTCAAATCGAGCCGGCCTGCGCCGGACTGGAGGCGATCTTCGTGCCGGAGACGGGCGTGGTCGACTATGTCCGGGTAGTGGAGAAACTGGCCGAGACCCTGGAGGTGCGCCTCAAGACGCCCTGGGTGGATACCGGCGAATTCGATGCCTGGATCAACTGCGCCGGTCTCTACTGCGACAAGCTGGCCGATTCTGAGATCAAGATCGTCCCCTTTCGAGGCGAGTACTATGCTTTGAAGTCCGCAGCCAGAGAGCTGTGCAAAACCCTGATTTACCCGGTGCCCGACCCGCGCTTCCCATTCCTGGGAGTGCATCTGACCCGGCACGTCGACGACACGGTGGGGGCCGGTCCCAACGCGGTGCTGGCCCTGGGCCGGGAAAACTACGATGGCTGGTCCTTGCATGTGGGCGAAGCGCTGGAAACGCTGACCTATCCCGGCTTTCAGCGATTGGCCCTGAAATACTGGCGGATGGGTTTATGGGAGCAGCTGCGCTCCCTGTCCAAATGGCTCTTTCTCAAAGAACTGCAAAAGCTGACTCCGGAGCTGCGCAGCCATCACCTGGAGAAATCCAAGGCCGGAATTCGCGCCCAGTGCGTGCGCCCGGATGGGAGGCTGCTGGACGATTTTCTGATCTACCGCCAGGGCCGGGCGGTGCACGTCCTCAACGCGCCCAGCCCGGCGGCCACCGCCAGTCTGGCCATCGCCGAAGAAATCGCCGACGTGCTATTTCAGTAGCGCGTCCACAAAGCCGTTTTGCACCGTGCAGTTTTCCACACGGATGTTGCGCAAGAGTTCCGCGAACGCCGCCCGGGCTTCGGCGCGGGTAGGCCGCAGCTTGCGCCGTTCTTCCCCTTCCAGGCCGAGGCCGTCGATCCAGGCCACCATCTTGTCCCAGTGGGGCGGGGTCTTGACCAGGGCCACGCAACTGTCCGTCTGCATTTTTTTATAGGGCCAGAAATACCAGCCCACGCCGTCCGCCTCCAGGCGGGTGCGGAATTCGCGCAGCCACTTCTGATCGTTCTCGCCGGATTCGCTCATCAAGAGGGGCACACCCCGGGTTTGGCGCAGCTCCAGGTAGGGCCCGATGGCCTGGGGGTCGGCCCAGTAGCGGTGGAAAGCCAGCACCAGCCGCTCGTCCCAATCGCTGGAGACGTGCTCGAAATGGGTGGCCCACTCAGCTCCGTCCAGGAAAATCAGGTGGCGCTGATCGACCTCGCGAATAGCCCTTCCCATTTCTCGGTAGACTTCATCCAGCCTGGGGTGCAGCTCGGTATAGCCGGTCCAGTTGGGAATCGGCTCGTTGAGCAGCTCGTAACCCAGCACGGTGGGTTCCTCTCGATAGCGCTCGGCCACTTCGCGCCAGAGCTGAGCGGCCAGCCGGCGTGACTCAGGAGATTCAAAGAGCCACGGATAAGAAGCACCATCATCAATGTTGTCGCCGGTTTGCCCGCCCGGAGCGGCGTGCAGGTCGGGCAGGACCCAGAGATTGAGGCGTTTGCACTCCTGCACCAGCCAATCCAGGCGTTTCAGCTCGACCGGATCGCGCAGAAATTTCCAGTGCAGCGGCACGCGCACGCTATTGAAGCCGGACCGAGCCAGCAGCTCCAGATCCTCACGGCGCACATAAACCGACCGGTATTCTTGCCAAAAAGCCCGGCTCTCCTCAGGACCCAGCAGTTCCAGCACGCCTCGCTCGATTTGGGTGGGCGAGGTGGCCCTGGTGAAGCCGAACATATAGCCCTCCGGCACCCACCAATTGCCCAGACACATCCCGCGCAGGCGGACGGGTTTTTCTTCGCAGACCAACTCGGTGCCGCGCCGCTCCACCCAACCGGGGGAGAGAAACAGGAGAAACAAGAGTAAAGCTTTCATGGCAGGAGTAGTTACCCCGTGTGGGTAGTTCGCATACCACATGGCCATCGGAGCGCTGACCTGGAATCTCAGCTTGTATCTCAGCGAGTATTTTCAACTGCGCAAACAAGAGTGGTGGCGCCAGTTGAAACGGGGGCTGAAACGGGAATTCCGCGATCTCGACCCCAACAAAATGGTCTACAACATGCGCGGGCCCTATCATGTCGGCTCGCTGGCCTTCGGGGAAACACCCGTGCTCAGCGTGCTCAAGATTCTCCAGACCCTGGATTTGCCTAAAGGGTCCACGATTTGTGATCTGGGGGCGGGTCGCGGCCTGCCCTGCCTGGTGGCCGCGGCTCAGGGCTACCGGGCGATAGGGCTCGAGTATTTTGCCGTTTACACCGAGCGTGCCCAGCGCATTGCCGAGAGCATGGGGGTGGACGCCGCTTTCATCGCGGGCAACTTTTTGAATCAGCCCTTACCCGCAGCCGACGCCTACCTCGTTTCCGCCACCGCCTTTCCCGAAGAAACGCGCGCCCAGCTCAAGCTCAAACTGGATGAGCAGGCCCGCATGGTGGTGGCCCAGGACTGGATTTTGGGACCACCCTGGGAACACGAGCGCATGCAGAAGCTACCCGTCAGTTGGGGCACCGCCCAATTTTGCTACCAGAGGAAAACCCCTGACCCCGAAGCGAACGGCGCCCCATGAAAAAGACGCTGCTCGCCTTACTGCTCACTGCTCCCGCTTTCGCCCAGGACATTGAGGGCCTGATCAAACAGATGACTCTGGAAGAGAAACTCGGACAGATCCAGCAGTTTTCTGACTTCGGGTTCTCCACCGGGCCCAGCGCCGCCGCCGACAACGAAAAGCAGAAAGAACGCATCCGTAAAGGCGGAGTGGGCTCCATCCTCAACTGCGTGGGGGCCAAATGGACCAATGAACTGCAGCGCGAGGCGGTGGAAAAGTCCCGCCTGAAAATTCCGATTCTCTTCGGATTTGACGTCATTCACGGACACCGCACCACTTTTCCCACGCCGCTGGGCGAGGCCGCTTCCTTTGACCCCCAGGGCTGTGAGGAAACGGCTGCGGTGGCCGCCAAAGAAAGCCGCGCCCAGGGCGTGCGCTGGACTTTCGCGCCCATGGTCGATATCGCCCGTGATGCTCGCTGGGGGCGCATCGTGGAGGGTGCCGGCGAGGATACCTATTTGGGTTCCAGGTTGGCCACCTCCCGCGTGCAGGGCTTTCAGCGCGGCGGCAAGTACGCGGCCTGCGCCAAGCACTGGGTGGCCTACGGTGCCGCCGAAGCCGGCCGTGACTACAACACCGTCGACGTTTCCGAGCGCACTTTGCGCGAAGTCTACTTCCCGCCTTTCAAAGCCACCGTCGACGCCGGCGTGATGACCTTCATGACCAGTTTTAACGAGACAGCCGGCCTTCCCTCGACGGCCAATCGTTTCATCCTGACCGATGTATTGCGCAAAGAATGGGGCTTCCGTGGTTTTGTGGTGAGCGACTATGAAGCCGTGGACGAACTCAAGCACCACGGTCTGGCCGCCGATGGCGCCGAGGCCGGTCTGGACTCGATCAACGCCGGCCTGGACATGGAGATGGTCAGCCAGCACATCTCCCAGAACGGACCGGCCCTGGTCAAGTCCGGCAAGTTGAAAATTGCCACCGTGGATGAGGCCGTGCGGCGCATCCTGCGCGTCAAAAAGCAACTGGGCTTGTGGGAGGACCCCTACACCGACGAGACTTCGGAGCAGAGCGTGCTCAAAGATCCGGCCCACCGCGCCCTGGCCCGCAGCAGCGCGGCCCGCTCGCTGGTGTTGCTGAAAAATGAGAAGAACGTGCTGCCGCTGCAGAGTCCCAAGAACATCCTGGTGGTAGGCCCGCTCGGCGACAACGGCGAGGATCTGCTCGGTCCCTGGCACGGTGACGGCCGCAAAGAAGAAGTGGTTACGCTGCTCCAGGGTTTGAAAAATAAGTATCCCGGCGCCACCGTTATCTACCAAAAGGGCTGTGACTTCAAAGGCCCGGTGGAGACGCTGAACCTGGCCGCCGCCGAGGTAGTGATCGTGGCCGTGGGCGAAGCCGAGACCATGTCGGGTGAAGCCAAGTCCCGTTCCATGATCGGGCTGCCGGGCGAACAGGAAGCTCTGGTCAAGCAGGTCCACAATAGCGGCAAGCCTTATGTGGTGACGCTCTTCAACGGGCGCCCGCTGGCGCTGGGCTGGGTGGCTGAGAATTGTCCGACCCTTCTGGAGTGCTGGTTCCCCGGTAGCGAAGGCGGCAACGCCGTGGCCGACGTGCTCAGCGGCGACGTCAATCCGGGCGCCAAATTGCCGGTCAGCTTTCCGCGCAACGTGGGCCAGTGCCCCATTTACTATAACCACAAGAATACCGGCCGGCCGGCCGAGCTGCGCGACAGCTACGTTTCCACTTATCAGGACGTGCCCAATTCGCCCCAGTATTCGTTCGGCTACGGCCTCAGTTACACCACTTTCAAGATCGACGGCGTGACGGTCGCCCCCGACCACACTGTCAGCGCCACCGTCACCAACACCGGCTCCCGGGAAGGCGACGAAGTCGTGCAGCTCTACATCCGCGACAAAGTCTCCAGCGTGACCCGCCCGGTGCGCGAACTGCGCGGCTTCCAGCGCGTCACCCTCAAACCCGGCGCCTCCCAGACGGTCAAGTTTCCGTTGGGCGACCGCGAGCTGGGTTTCTACGACCGGGCCATGCGCTGGGTGGTCGAGCCTGGTGAATTCGAAGTCTACGTCGGCAACTCCAGCGAAGCGCCCAAGGCCACCAGCTTCTTTATCAGATAAACGGATTGACGATCTTCAAGTTGCCGAATTGCCGGTCTGTTTGGAGGTCTTCACGATAGAGAACCTTGCAGCGAGAGTTGGTGGCCGAGCGGATCACCAAAGAAGCTTGCGCAATTTCAGGTGGAATTTTCAGCTTCTTGACGGCGTTGAAGTATTCTTGCAAAACTGAGTGGATAGGACGCTTTGCGTGTGTGCGCAGACCCGCTTTCACCAAGAAAGTTGCGGTCGGTCATAGGCATCCTCGCGCCGATCTTGACCCCATGCGAGTTGCCGCCACCCTGCGAACGGAGCGCTCGCAGTCTTACAACACCGCAGTTCATGTGCACACGGAATCCGTTTCGATCGCCGGGATTCAGATAATTTTCAGAGACATGACATAGCGTTGGGCTTACACCAACTGCTATGAAAATCCAACGCTTGCCGTCCTCGCCGCCGCCAACTCCTCATCTGCCCGCTCCCAAGCCTGAAGAAGCTCAGGACAAGGTGGTCTACAATCATCTGCCGGCTCATAAATTCCGGGTGCGCCATCCGCTGGGCGCGGTGGTGGGCGCCGGCGCGGCCGTGGGACTCAACGCCCTGGCTCAGGGCAATCTCTGGACCGGCCTGGCGGCCGCCGGCGTGGGTGCGTTCTTAGGCGCCAATTACAGCACCCTGCTTTATTCCGGCCAATCCAAAGCCCGCGAAATCAGCAATCGCACCACCCAGCACAGCAAGAAAGAGGTTCCTTCCTTTGAGCCGCTCAAAGCCGAGCATCTGCTGGCCCAGCGCGCGGTAGGACAAAGCCAGCGCCACTACGACGGCTACGACAGTTCCCGCGATATCGCCGCGCTTTACGCCCGCGAAGGCCGGCCCGAGCAAGCTTATGCCATCGAGGTGGAAGTGGCCCACCTGCGCCCGGCCGCCGAACTGGGCCATTTAGACACGCAGCTGGAGTTAAATTGGGGGCAGGCTCATCCGTACAGATTAAACCTGGAGAAAGACGACCAGAGCACGCGTCATTCCACCACTTTTAACCGCATCCAGAAGCGCATCGACAAGGACGAGCTGCGCCGGGCCGGTTGGCGTGACGGCCAGGCCATCGCCATCCAGGCGGTGACCACCGATGAGAAGATTCCTCTGAGTCAGATCGAGGGGCGCACCGATAACCCGCAAACGCCGGGAAATATTTTTCGCTGGGAAGGTAAAACCGTCTACTACGCCGTCACCGACCGCTTCCACAACGGTGATAGAAGCAACGATCAGGGCACCGACCCCGGTAATCCGCAGAAGTTTCATGGCGGTGACTGGCAGGGCGTTATCGATAAGCTGGATTATCTTAAGGAACTCAACGTTGACTGCATCTGGCTCTCCTGCCCTTACGAAGCCCAGCGGGATTTTTTGGGAATGGATGGTTTTCACGGCTACTGGCCGCAAGATTTCACAAAGGCCGAACCGGGTTTCGGCACTCGCGAGAAGCTTCACGAATTGACCGAGAAAGCTCACGCCAAAGGCATGAAAGTCATGCTGGACGTGGTTCTCAACCATACCGGCTACGGCCATCCCTTTACCACCGACCCGGCAAAGAAAGCCTGGTTCAACGCCAACGGCAACATCAGCGGCCTGGGCCAATGGGAAATGGAAAACGGCTCGCTGTGCGGACTGCCCGATTTGTGCCAACAGAATCCCGAGGTGACCAAGTATCTGGTCGAAGTTCACAAGGATTGGCTCAAGGACGCCGACGCCTTCCGGGTTGACGCCATGCGCCACCTGCCCGAGGATTTTCTGCGCACCTTCAACCAGGAGATGAAGAAGGAACGACCGGATTTCTATGGAGTCGGGGAAGCTTTCTGGTTGAAGTCCAACTTCGTGGCCGGCTATCAGAATCGCACCAGCGACTCCATGTTCGACTTTCCGCTGGCTTACGCCATCCGCCGCACCTTTGCCGGAGATCCCTCGCGCGACTTACACGACCGCATCGAGTACTGGAAGGAAGTGAAGCCCCACGCCAGTCAGCATGAGGCCTGGCGCGTGCTGCTCGACAGCCACAAAAGCCAGGATATGTCGCTGTTGTCCGAGGCTTTGAGCAACGATAAGCTCTACGACAACCCGCTCAAGCTGGGCACCTTTATCGATAACCACGATATGGTTCGCTTCATGTCCGACACGGCCGGCGATATTCGCCGCCAGGAACAGGCCCTGGCTTTCTTGTACGGCGTGCGCGGCACTCCTCACCTCTATTACGGCACCGAAGTCGCCATGGAGGGCATCGGACCGGCCAATCGCAACGATATGGAGTGGGGCAAAAACCCCGAGCTGACTGAAAAGTTTCGCCGCTTCAGCCAGGCCCGTAAAGGTTCCGAAGCCCTCCAGATCGGTTCGCAGCAAGAAATCCATTGCGCCAAAGATACCTATGCCTTTGCGCGCATCCGCCCCGAGGAAGAAGTAATCTGTGTTTTTAATAAAGGGGATGAGCCTCAGACCTTGACTTTACCATTGCATAAAGAGAGTCCGATTCCCGAATCCGCTTTGTTAAAGGACATGTTCGGGGACGAAGCCGTCCAGGTTCAGGACCGTGCCCTCACTGTGACGGTTCCACCTAAGGGTTACCGCTACTTGCAATGGAAATGATCTGGAAAGTCCAGGCCGGACCGACCGCCTATGCTCATTTGCGACAACACGGTTGGGACTGGCAAGACTTCGAGGTAGTCATAGGCGCTTCGGCCGGGCCGCGCTGGCTGGTGCTCAGCGCGCTCGATCGCGTGCTGGCTCCACTCCTGCAGCAGCGCCAAACGCCTTTGCATCTGCTGGGCTCCTCCAGTGGAGCTTATCGCTTTTCGGCCTACGTCCAGGACGACCCCGTGCGGGCTTTGCATAACCTGGAGCAGTCTTACATCGAGGCGGATTGGTCACCAGCCCGCCCCCAGAACATGATTCGCGAAACCGCGGCCGGCATTGTGCGCAGTTTTTTGAACCGGCGTCCCCTGGACCATCCCTGCTATCGACTGCATATCGTCACTTCGTTGTGTCACGGCTGGTTGGCTCGCGACCAGAAATGGGCGCAGATATTGGCTTTGCTTTTCGGTGTGGTGCTGAACGCTTTCAGCCGCCAGCGACTGCAGCTCATTATGAAGCGCCTGCTCTTCTCCGACCCGCGCAATCCCCTGCCCGCCCTCATGCAGGACCTGCCTACCCTGCAGGCCGACTTGAACGAATCCAACCATTTCGAAGCCATCCTGGCCTCCGGCGCCATTCCGGTTTTGATTCCCGGCGAGCGGGATCTGCCGGGAGCCCCGCCAGGATTGCTGCGCGACGGGGGTCTGGTCGACTACCACTTCGATCAGTTTCATCTGCACGGGGATGGGCTGATCTTGTATCCCCACTTTGCCGACAGCCTGCAACCCGGCTGGCTGGAGCGCTACGGGCCTCGCCGGCGCATTCCCCGGGCGGTCCTGGATCGGGTGGTGCTGTTGTCACCTTCGCAAAACTGGCTGCAAAAGCTTCCCGGCGGCAGGATCCCGGAGCGCACTGACGCAGCCCACCTTGGGCAGCGCGAGAGACGCCGGCTCTGGACCGAAGCCGCTCGACGCGGCCAGGATCTGGCCGAGGCGTGCCGGCCGGATCACTTTTTACAAGAGTTGGCTAATTTCCCATGATCAGAGTTTCTGTGGTCGGAACTGGCTATTGGGGTCAGAACCTGGTCCGCAACTACCATTCGTTGGGGGCTTTGAAGCAAGTTTGCGACCTCAATCCCAGCGCTCTGGAGTCTGTAGAATACGCCTACCCCGAAGTCAGGGTCACCAGGCATTACACGGATCTATTAAGCGATCCCGAGACTCAAGGAATCATTGTCGCGACGCCGGCCGCCAGTCACTTCCATTTTGCCCAGCAAGCTCTGGAAGCCGGCAAAGACGTGTATGTAGAGAAACCGTTGGCTCTCGAAATTGACCACGCTAGAGCTCTGGTGGAATTGGCTCGGAAGCAAAAACGAATTTTGATGGTGGGGCATCTACTCCAATATCATCCGGCCTTCCTATACTTGAAAAACTTGGTGACGACTGGCGAACTGGGGAAACTGCAGTATCTCTATTCTAATCGGCTGAGTTTGGGGAAAATTCGCCGAGAAGAAAATGCCCTGTGGAGTTTCGCTCCCCATGATATTTCCATGATTCTTGCCCTGACGCAACAACTGCCGATGGAAGTCGATTCTTTTGGGTCTAATGTGTTGCAGGAGTCGGTCGCTGACGTGACCAACACTTTTTTGCGTTTTGCGGATGGATTGTGTGGCCACATCCTGGTTTCGTGGCTACATCCCTTCAAAGAACATAAGTTAGTCGTCATTGGGGATAGGCAGATGGCGGTATTCGAAGATTCGTTGCCCTGGGGCCAGAAGCTGGCTCTCTATCCCCACCTGGTTACCTGGGAAGATGGCATCCCCGTGCCTCTAAAAAGTACCGTCCAATACCCTCGACTCAATCCGGCCGAGCCGTTGGCCCTTCAGTGTAAGCATTTCTTGGACTGCATTGAGAGTAGGCAGTCTCCCAACACGGATGGCGAAGAAGGACTAAGAGTGTTGGAAGTACTCGACCGCGCTCAGCGGAGCCTGCAGGCGACGGCCAGGCCAAGGTTTCCCAATCCTCACGTCGAAGCTGCGGCTCTCTATGGAAAGAACCAGCGCTGATCCCCAGCCGCGTAAAACTGCTGTCATCACCGGAATTTTGGGGCAGGACGGCGCTTACCTGGCGGAGTGGCTTTTGCGGCAGAATTATCGTGTCCTCGGCTGGCATCGGCCTGGCAGGGCAGTGGATGTCTGGAGACTACGCTGCCTGGGCGTGGCGCAGCGGGTCGAACTGATGCCGGTTGCTCTTACGGACAAGGAATCCATTTCCAGAGAACTACAGCGTATTCCTGTAGTGGATGAATTCTACCATTTGGGAACCCGCTCCACCATAGACATACAGAATGGGGAGTTGCTGGAGATCGTGCAAGAAGACTCGCTCAACACAGTCAGAATTTTGGATTGCTTGCGTAAGCATTGTCCGCAAACCAGATTCTTGTTCGCTTCTTCGGCCGAGATCTTTGGCCAGGCGGAAACGGCTCCGCAGGATGAATTGACTGCGCAGAGGCCTTCGACTGCTTATGGCTGCTGTAAAATGTTCGGCCAGAACATGACTCAGCTTTATCGTCAAAGCCTGGGACTATTTGCTTGCTCGGTGATTCTTTATAATCATGAATCGCCGCTTCGAGACGAGAGATTTGTGACCCAGAAGATCGTCAAAGGGTTGCTTGCCCTGCGTGATAAGCCCGACGCGGTGCTCACTCTAGGTAATTTAGACGCAAAGAGAGATTGGGGCTGTGCCGACGAGTATGTTCAGGGAATGTGGAGCGTGTTGCAGCACGAGCGGCCTGAGGACTTTGTGCTTGCCAGCGGTCAGGCCACTACAGTGCGTTCTTTTGCAGAAATTTGCGCGTCTGAAATCGGTTTTGAATTGATTTGGGAAAACAGCGAACGTGGGGAAGTCGGCCGCGACCGCAAGAGTAACCGGATCATCATCCAGGTTTCCCAGGATCTTAAGCGCCCGGCAGAGCCTCCTCTGAGATTGGGGAACGCTGAGAAAGCGCGACGCCTGTTGGGGTGGAATGTGAAGAAGCAAGTGCCGGATCTCATTCGTTGGATGTTGAGCGGTGACTATTAAATGCCGGCATACCAGCGCGCGGCCTTACGAAGCCCGTCACGCACCGAGTATTCGGGGAGATAGCCGAGTAATGTTTTGGCCTTTGAGATGTCGGCTAGAGAATGTCGCACGTCACCAGCCCGGAAATCGCGGTACACGGGAGTGGGCTCTTTTAGTTGCTGGGCTAGCTCGCGTAAGTTTTCCACGATCAGCGCGAAGAGTTGGTTCAGGGTCGTACTTTGGCCAAAAGCAATGTTGTAGACCTGATTTCGGGCGCCGGGGTCCTTGTTCAGCGCTGCCAGCAGGTTCGCCTGGACTACATTCTCCACGAAGCAAAAATCACGGCTGGTTTCGCCATCCCCGTTGATGTAGACCGGTTGGCCGCGAAGAAGCGCGGCGAACCATTTCGGAATAACGGCCGAATAGGCTCCCTCCGGGTCCTGACGAGGACCAAAAACGTTAAAGTAGCGTAAGCCGATGCTGCTAAAGCCATAGTTCCGAGCAAAAACTTCGGCATAAAGTTCGTTGACCAACTTGGTCACAGCATAGGGAGAGAGAGGACGTCCTATGCGATCTTCTTGCTTGGGGAGGTCAGGATGGTCTCCGTAGGTGGAACTTGAGGCTGCATAGATAAAGCTTTCCACGCTGGCATCGCGCGCAGCTACCAGCATGTTGAGAAAGCCCGAGACATTGGCCTCGTGTGTCGCGATGGGATTTTCCAGCGAACGCGGAACCGAGCCGAGGGCCGCCTGGTGGAGGACGTGCTGAACGCCCTGACAGGCCTGCCGGCAGCTTGGCAAATCGCGGATATCTCCCTCCATCCAACGAAAATTCTGCCATTGCTTGCTACTGACGCCTGTGCGCACAATCTGCAGATTATGCTGGTGGCCACTAGCCAGATTGTCCAGACCACAGACCCGCTGATCTAATTTGAGCAGACACTCCACCAGATTACTTCCGATGAAGCCGGCGGCGCCGGTCACCAGCCATTGACGAGGGTGTGAACGTATTTCCTGGATCGTAGAATTTTCAAGCCATGCAGTCACACCTGCCGTTTCAGCTAGATTCGGGCTCTTCCTGTTTCGAGCAGAGACGAATTCGAGCCAGAGCCTCGGCTTGGCGCTGATTGTAAAGTGGTTGGCCCGGCTCGAGTTCGAAAGCGGCCCCGAAGAAGTCGGCCGCCATTTGCCAGAGTTGGCGGTGACTGTAGAGGTAGCCCAGGAAAGAAAACGTCAACGGGTTGCCGGCAAAGAGCCGTAGGGACTGTAGCCAGAAAGCTTCGGCCTGGTCCATTCGTCCCAATTGAAAGGCGTGAAAGCCCGCGAAGGTCATGAGGTCGTGGCGTTCCGGGCATTCGCTCAGCACCCGCTGGTAGTGACGCAGAGCCTCTCCGTGCTCTCCCCGCTCGCCGGCTACCAGCGCCCGCACATAAGCGGCAAATAACGATTCACCTTCGTTCTCGTCCGGCAGTTCTGGTAGATGTCCCCGGCCCACCAGCTCCAAGGCGCGATCCCACGGATCGTCCAGATTCAAACCGAGGCCGCCTGATGGTGAGCCGCTCGTCTGCCCGCCCGGCACGCGCCGCAGTTGAAAGTCACGGCTCAGTTCGCGTAGCCGCAGAGCTCCAGGCACCGCCCGATAATAGTCAGGGGCTGGAAATTCATGATCCTTACCCAGGTAGACGCATTCAACGGGCAGAGTAGTGCCACTGGCACGATAGTGGCCAAAAACACGGCATGAGAAGGGGCGGATAGCGTAGACTCGACAGCCTTGCGGTCCCAAATTGGGGCATTCCGGGTGGACGAAGCTGCCGTCCGCCCGGCGCTCGCGGGCCGCATAGCGGGCGAAATCAGGCCCGGCTTCTCCCAGCACGGCCAGTTCCAAATCGGTCACGTTCTGCCTCGAAAGGCCGGCGGCCGTGCAACAGGTGCGGCAGGAGCCACAGCGGTTCTCTCCAGGCGGGGTTTCCAATGCCTGGTAGAGCTCGATCAATTGTTCTTCGAGAGAGGTATCCATAGAGTCACCCGCGTTCCTTCCACTTGCGGCCGAGTAGCCAGATCCCAGTGTCCGCCCAGGCGCCGGCAGGCCTGATCCACCGTGGCCAATCCAAATCCCAATCCCAAGCCCAAGGTCTCGCCCAGCCGGGAGCGCACTTCGGCGGGCACGCCGGGACCGCAGTCCCGAACACACACCCAGACCGACCCTCCCTCCGCTCCCCAGCTTAGAGTTGTTTGGGTGTTGGTTTCCAGCGCATTGACCAGGAGCGGCAAAACCGCGCGTTCCAGCTCGGCGCGCGAGGCTTTGAGCACCAGGCTGGGCGGTCCGCTGGTGCGCACCCCGCTCAATTCGGGAAGCTGGGCCAGCAGCTCGCGCAACAGTTGCACCAGATCCAGGCTCATTTCCAGGTGGGATTCCTGGATCGACAGTTGGCGCAGCTTGTCAATCGTGTCCTGGGCTCGCTGGCAGGCGTGCAAGGCGGCGTTGATTTTACTCCCGGCCCCCGCGCGCACGGCTGATTCCAGAGCCAGGCGAGCGGCCGCCAGGGGGCCGTTGAGTTCGTGGGCCACGCCAGCCGATATTTGCGCCACCGCCAGCATCCTTTGCGCTTGCAGCCATAAGCGGCGCGATTGCTCGAGCTGAGCGAACAGACGGGCACGGCTCAGGGAACTGAGAAAGAGCTGGCCCAGACCGTGCACAACCTGTAGTTGTTGCGCAGTGACCAATTCCTGACCGCTGAAAGCCAGCAACAGCACCTGGCGCGGCCGAATCGGCAGGGCCATCACATTGTCCGCCTCGCTCCAGGGCACCGGCCAGCGGGCTCGGTCAGGCCAGGCCAGGTAGCCGGCGCCCGACAGGCTCTGCGCCCAGGCTAACACCATTGCGGGCGGCTGCTGACCCCAACTGATCAGCATTTGTCCTTCCTCCAGCCAGCCGGCGGCTTGTAGTTGGAAGCAAAGCCCCAGGCAACTCAGCAGTTCTTCCCAAAGCGGCGGTAATTCCAAGGGCTGCAATAAGCGCTGGGCGCAATGCAGCAAATAGGAGAGAGAATCCGGAGCCTGCTGTTTTTGAGCACAGGCTGAAAGCAAGCCGCGCAGCCAGGGACGCACCGCCTCCAGAACCCGGCTCAGGCGCGCAAAGTCCTCCGCTTTCCAGTCCGCCTGGGCGCGGCCCAGATAGAGCCAGCAACCTTCCAAGGGCAGAAGCAGCGCCAGTTTTTCGGATTCCAGCCAGGGCGGACTGAGCACCTGCGGCAGAGAATCCAGCGGCCTGGCGTCCAGCCGCAAGGACACGGTTTCGAGTCGGGAGCATTCGGGGGAAGAAACCCACAAGCATTCCAGGGTCTCAGTGTAGAGCGCCCCGCTGCGCAGTTGCAGCCAGGGGACCAGCCATTCCCCCAGCAACGGCCCGAGTTGCCGCAAGTCCTGAAGGTAGGAAAGCCGTTCTTGCAGCAGTTGCAATTGCCCGCCCTCTTGAGCCGAGACGTGCTGGTTGAGATTTCGCTCCCAAAGGGCGCGCCGCAGCTCGTCCTGCGTGCGAGTATGCCATTCCAGCGTTCGCCAGGCTCCTTCAGCCTGGGTCCGCAACACGGCATTGTGCGCTCCCCAGCACAGGCCCAGCAGTCCGGGCAGCCAGATCAGTTTCAAGGAATCCGGGCCTTGCAACCAGAGCGCGCCGCACCCAATCCACCAGGCGGCCCAGCGCAGCGGGGCCAGGTTGAATTCCAGGCGCAGCCAGCTGGAGTAACGCTGTCCGCAGGCCTCGCGAGCCAGCCAGTGGAGTAGCTTGGTCTGAATGGCCAGCACTACCGCGCCGCTGACCACGGGACCCAGCTCCCACAGGGGCATCACGAAGCACACGGCCAGCGCGTCGGCGGTTAGTTCCCAAGGGTGCGGGCGCCGCCACAGCCCGGTCAGCCCCAGAGCCAGCAGGACCGGACCTAACAGGTTCCCGCCCCAACACACCAGCCCCCAGGCTATTTGCAACTGGAAAGAGCCAAAGTAGGGAGTGGGCCGGGCTGCGCCTTGCAAAATCAGCACGCCCAGCAGCCAGATGGCTACATTCCAGTCGCCCGGCCACGGCGGCGGCGCGAAAAGAAGCTCCATGCCGCCCAACAGGGCTGTAGCCAGCAGGTAACCAGAGGGAAGACGCGCCACCGGAGTGGGTTCGCTTTGGTTGGCGGATTTCCCATTGCTCCGCCAGGACGGTCGTCCGAACGAGTCGCCTCATGAAACCTGCGTTTTCGACTTCTGAAGTTAACTAAAAAAGGAACCTACCAGCCACCGCCGGTGGAGCCGGAACCGCCATGGTGGCCGCCGCCGCCACCACCGCCACCTCCTGAGTGATGGTGAGAGGCCGCTTCCTCGCGTTCCTTGCGGCGGCGCCGGGCTTCCGCTTCGGCGGCCGCCACCATCGAATTATACTGGCTGCGCTCGCGGGAAGCGACGCTGTTGGCTTCGCTCTCGGCGCGGTTGGCGCTGCTGTTGGCCGAGTCGGCGGAACTCTTGGCTCCCTCGTAGTCCTGTGAACTCATCTTGGAGCGCGCGCTGGAAAGTTCGCTGCGGGCGCTGTTCACGTAGGAACGGGCGCCCGACAGATCGCTCGAGGAGACGGAGTGACTGACGCTGCCGAAATCGGAAACGTAAGTACTCCAGCTCATGTTGTTGACGTGACTGATGGTCGACTCGGCGCTGCGAATTTCCGATTCGGCCGAGCTGATGGCCGAGCGCGCCGAATCAAAGCAGCGATGGTCGTAATCGATGGTGCTTTCCGCCTGCGTGCGCAGATTTTCTACGGACGCCAGCGCGGCTTTGGCCGCGTAAGGATCGGCGGGCCTGGCGCCCACCGCCGACCTGGCCTGATTGAGGGCGTTCTGGGTTTGCGAGACCAGGTTCTTGGCCTTGCCGCGCACATACTCGGCGCCGGTTTTGCCCGAGGTGTTCTGCACCCGGCCGGTCAGGGCCGTCAGCTCGCGCTCGGCTTCAGCCTGATGGTTGTTCAAGGTTTTCTCGGCGGCGGTAATAGCCTCCAGGTTGGCCTTGGCCACTTTGAGCTGCTTGTCGCTGTCGGTCAGTTGGTCGCGCGAAGTCAACAGGTAAGCGCGCTCGTAGTTGGCCTGGGCCTGACTGTTTAAAGAGCCGGAGGTTTCCAGTTGATTTTGGGCATTGGTCAGGTAGTCGGCCACTGTGCCGACCTTGTCATTGTTGCCGTTGTGCACTTCAGCCGCAGCCGCCTTCTGGGCGGCCGCGTTGTAACCGGCCTGAGTGCGCTTGAGCGAATCGGCGTAGGTTTCCTTGATCGACTTACCGATATTGTCGCGGCGCGAGATGCGCTCCTGCGAGGTGGCCGTGTAGCTGTTGAAGGCGTCCCGCGACTGCTTGACCAGATCGTGAGCCGTGGCCGTCTGCGTGCGAATGTTCTGCAGCAAGGCGCCGGCTTCTTCGATCTTGCCCAGGTCCAGATGGCCCTTGATCTGGCTCCAATCCTGGTGTGACTTCTCGGTCTGAGTGGTGGGGTCGCGGTCGGGCTCGCGCAGCACCTGGTCGGCGCTGCCGCCGGCGAAAACGCCGGCGGCTTTCAAGGCTTTGGCCAGGCCCTCGCGGGCGGTGTTGACGTCGGCTTCGGCGTCGGTGATCAGACCGGGGGACACCTCGCGGCGCTCCGTGTCCTGCTCGACCACCGTTTCCACCCGCGACTGGAGGGCGGCAATGTCATTCTTCAAGCCGTTGACCTCGGCGGCCACCGCACCGGAAACGGCTTTTTCCCCGGTCCGATCCAAGGCGATGGATAGCTCATCTTTGCGCGAGTGGGCCCAGGCGGTCTGCACCTGATGGGGATGCAGCGCTTCGTCGGCCGTCTTCAGGGCCGGCAGCAGGTTGTCGCGGGCGCCTTGCCCGACGTCCACGATCTGGTTGCCTTCGGTGGCCATGCGCTTGCCCACATCGGCGAACTCTTCCCAGGCGCGCACCGGGTCTTGTTTCTTGACCTGGTTGCCTTTATCGAGCAAGCCGGGCTGGCCTTCGCTGCCCAGCACGAAGGGCATCAGGCGTTTGGTGACAGAGGGAGAGATGAAGAGGCCGTCGTCCTTGCCGGCTTCCTGCAGCTTGCTGGATTTCTCGACCAGAGCCTGCGACTCGGCCTGTACCGCGTTCAGATAGTTGCCTACTTCACGGGCTTTGGTCTGAATAGTGGTGACCAGTTTATCGTTGGTGCCGGCATGGGCGCCCATCTGTTCGAGGATACCGCTGAGCGTATCCTCGAAAGGTTTGGCCGGCACCTGGGCCAGGATGGTGTCACGCCAGGCTTCGGCGTGCGAACCTTTTTCCAACTCAGCGCGCTGGGAATCACTCAGATCGAAAGGCAGCTTTTCTCCACCCGTGAGCAACTCGACGGCTTTGCTGAAGTTACCGGTGGCGAACATATTCTTGAGACGCTGGCCGATGGTCTTGCCGGCGATCATGCTCTTGGCTTCGGCGATAAATTTTTCACCGCCGCCCATCAGCGCCAGCGAGTCGGCCGTGCTGGCGATCAGCTCATTGGCCATTTTCTGGGTCTTGCCGGTATATTGCGAGACGTCATCATAAGATTCAGAATTCATGATACGAATGAGTTCTTTGGACTTTTCGCCCAGCTTGGCCAGCTCTTCGTCGACCACGCCTTCGGCTTCGTCCTTTTTCTTGCGAGCCCGATGATTCAACAAACCGCCGGTGAGCAACAGCACCGCCGCCAGGGCGCCGCCGCCATAGAGTTTGACGTTCTTGATCGTCTCGGTCTGGCTGCGCGAGGCGGCGACCTTATCGATGGCGCTCTGGGAGAGTTCGCTGGCCCGGTTCAGGTGTTGCTGATAATCGGGGTTGTTGGCCGCATAGCTGGCCTGGTAGGCTTTGAGCTCGTCTTTGGCTTCGGCAATATTGCGCCGGGCGGCCTGGGCCGGACCATTATTCTCCAGCGAAGGCAACTGGGCTTCGGCCTGATCGATGAGCGCTTGAGCCTGTTGGGCCACGCCGGGAGCGTTGCTGAAGTTGGTGGCGGCCGTTTCCCATTGGGAGATAGAGGACTGCACTTGCTTGACAAGATCGAGGGCGCCGCGGTAGTTGCGCTGGTTGACCAGTTGCTGGGCCTGGTCTAGTTTGGCTTTCCAGCCGTTGACGTCGGGCGAACCGAGCTGGCCGTTGCTGCCGTGGAGGCGCTGGAAATCCCGAATCTTAGGCTCGACGTTGGAAAGCGCGGATTGACCTGCCGTCACGGCGCTCTGAGCGCCTTGCACGGTGTTGGTTATGTAGCTGTCAACGCCGGCGTCGATGCGCTCGAGCACGCCGTTGAGGGCCATGGGCACGCTTTTGCCGGACTGGATGCCCTGGATATAGAGGTTGAAAAGTTCTTTATTCTGCAACGTCTCGCGATCGACGAAGTCGTTCTCGCCCACGCCGGCGTCATCCAGCAGTTGCTCGGAACGCATGAACATGGCCCGGTCCTTGCCGGTGCGGTTGATAAAACTCTGATCGGTAGTCTTGAAGTAAATCATGAAGACTTCGCCGTTGCGGTCGCCGGTGCGCGGATCGACGTTGGCGGTAAAGCCGGGATTTTCGCCGATGCCGCGCGAGAGGACCCAGTCGTCATCCTTGATGTTGCTGCTGTTGGCGATGAGCACTACGTAAGCGTTAGGGTGTTCCTTCATGATGGACTGCAGTTGGGCGTAATCGTTGGCACTGAGCGGCTGGCCCTGGTACTGGGGAGCGCCGACCACATAAATTTGCTGGCTGGCGTCGAAACGATTGACCACTTCTTGAACGCTGTTGGTGTGCACCGGGGTCTGGTCGCGGTTGGAGGCGGCGCGCACAGCCTGGGCCAGGGTCATGGTCTGGCCGGCGGTCGCGTTGCTTTGCACCTGGACCTGGGCGGTCTGAGCGTTGGCGGCGCCGGCCAGGCCGACCACTCCGGTGATCGTCAGCGCGGCTCCGAGGCCGAGCTTCTTGCCCCACTCGGCCAGCCCGCTGGCTTTGACCTGAGGTTTGTCCGCTTCTTGCAGATTGTCGAACTTAGGAGGGCCGGCCAATTTAAAATCGGGCGTCGACCACTGCATGCCGTCGTTGGGCTGAGTGGAAGCCGTTTCCGCGCCTTTAGGAGCCTGGGGAGGCCGAGAAGCCATCAAAGGGCTGGCGGATTTTAACTTGTCGATCATGCGTTCCTCCGGGGGTGGGTCGCTCGGCCTCTATATATATCACAACCAGTTTAAAAGTCCGCCCGGAAAGTTTTCTAAAATCGCCGACGCTCCAGTGCGGTGAGACGGATATCGTGCCGCTCCTGCTCGTCTTCCACGGCCTCGACTCGTTCACGCAGATTCTCGCCGCGGAGTTCCAATAAAACCTCCTTTTGAACGAGTTGTTCGGATCTAAACCTTTCGAAATCGAGGCCTAAAGTCTGGACTCCATATTTGAGATTGAGGATTTCATTGTCCACCGCATCGAAGCGTTCATCTAAGCGGTCCAGGCGCTTGTCCACGCCCTCAAAGCGCTTGTCCACGCCATCGAAGCGCTTGTCCATCTCGTCGAAGCGTTTGTTGACTTCAATGAAGCCTTGATGAAGTTTTTGTATCTCCGCCAAGAGTGGCTGTAGCGCTTTGTCTGGATCTGGCATTGGAGTTGGTCCTTCCGGCAATTTCACCAAGTATACCAGGCTCATGGCCGGCCGGGGTCACCTAAACTTTTGCCGAACTTATTCGATTGGTAAACTTTCGGAACGGGCGGTAGCTCGCTCTGGTACAGGCCGGTCACGGCGGCAGGCAACCAACTGGCCAGGGCTTCCGCTCCCAACCCTGCCACCACTCCGCTCAGACGTCCGGCCGTGCCTTGAAGATAAGCACCAAGCGCTCCGGCCTCCATGGCGCCAAGTCCTTGACTTAGCAAAGCCGCGCAAATGCCGCTCAGAAGATCCCCCGAACCTCCTTGAGCAAGTAAAGGGGTACCCTCGG
This sequence comes from Vulcanimicrobiota bacterium, assembly GCA_019637395.1. Taxonomy (GTDB): domain Bacteria; phylum Vulcanimicrobiota; class Xenobia; order Xenobiales; family JADMJV01; genus JADMJV01. The sequence goes on along the minus strand of JAHBVR010000003.1, from coordinate 89,877 downwards.
TGGCCACGGCATAGCGGCCGCCTGCCGTGGCCACCAGGGTGGCGGCGCCTTTGAAAAGGACCGTGCAGTTGAAGTTCCGAGCGGCCTGCACCGCGTAGCGTAAGCGGTCTTTTTCCAGTTCCGTCACTTTCACTCGCAGTAGCCGGCCCAGTTCGCCGGCGTGAGGCGTCAGCAGCACGCGTGGGCTCAGAGCTTCCGGCAGTCCACGCAAAGCGTCGGCATCTACTATCGCGGGCAGGGTATTCTTTTCCAGCAGTTCGCGCACCACTAACCGTGTTTCTGACTGGTCCCCGAGGCCCGGCCCCAAACAAAGTGCATCCACCTCCTGCAGGTGTTCCAATAATGCCGGCAGATCGGCTTTGACCAGGAAATTTTCTTTCGCGGGGAGAGGAATCGCTTCCAACGGCAATCGCATGCAAGGAGGTCCATAGCTAAAAACCAATCCTGCGCCGGAGCGCAAAGCGCCCAGTGCGGCTAGAGAACCCGCGCCCGGATAGCGAGCCGACCCGGCTACCACCAGCACCTTGCCGGTGTTGCGCTTGTGCGAGGTCGTCCCGCGCACCGGCAGCCATTGCCGAGCCAACCGGGGTGTCAACCATTGGCCAGGCCACTCGTCGCTTTCCAGTTGACGGCGTGGGAAACCAATCGACTCTACCACCAGTTGGCCGCAGTGTTCGGCGGCCAACAGTTGCCCTAACTTGGGCGGACCGAAAGTGATGGTGGTGTGGGCGCGCACCGCTTGACCGAGAATTTGGCCGGTATCCGCGTGAACGCCGGAAGGAATATCCACCGCCACCGTTCGTCCGGCGGGAAGCAGAGCCACCGGCGCCAGATGCAGTGGGCGGCTCAGACCGGTGCCGAATAAGGAGTCCACATACCAGTCAAAGCCTTCCGGTTGGAATTCATCCAGGGATCGAATGTCCAGACCCCAAGCGCGGGCTCGCTGAAGATTGCGCAGAGCGTCCGCCTTCAGGTCTTCGGTCATCAGAAAAACGACCGTTCGTCCTCCCTGATCGACCCAGGCGCGAGCGGCCACCAGGCCGTCTCCACCATTATTTCCCGGACCACAAAGGAAGGCCACACGGCCCTCGGGGCAGTGTGTCAGCAACCAGTTGCTGACGCAACGACCAGCCAGTTCCATGAGCACCTGTGCGTCCAGGCTATAGTCCTGGCTGGTACGTCGATCGATTTCTTGCATTTGCTGCGCGTTGACAATTCTCATGTCGGGGGTCTCCTTTGTCGCGCAGGAGAAAGTTCTTTCCAGCACCAAAGTTGGCAACTCATGGAACGAAGCGACCGCGTCCTGATTTTAGGCGCTCGGGGATTGGTAGGCTCAGCCTTTCACCGGTTGTTGCTGCAGGAGAACTTCACCAACGTGGTTGCCTGCGGTCGCCGGGAACTCGATATTACCGACGCCCGCGCCGTTTTAGACTATTTCCGTCAGGTTAAGCCCGACTATGTTTTGATGGCGGCCGGAAAGGTGGGGGGAATCCACGCCAATTCCGCCTTTCCTTGGAATTTTGCTTACGACAACATTGTGATGGCCAGCAATGTCCTGGAGGCGGTGCGTCAGAACGGCGCCAAAAAGGTCTTGATGCTGGGCTCTACCTGCATCTATCCACGACTGGCCCCTCAGCCGATTCAGGAGGAGTCGCTGCTCTCCGGGCCTCTGGAGCCCACCAATCAATGGTATGCTATCGCCAAGATCGCTGGAATCAAACTGGGTCAGGCCCTGCGCCGCCAGCACGGCATTTCGGTCATCGCCGCTATGCCGACCAACCTGTATGGGCCCAACGACAATTTTCAGCCCGAGTATTCCCATGTGCTCCCCGCCTTGCTCCATCGGTTTCACGCAGCCAAAGAGCAGGCAGTGCCTAAGGTCGAGATCTGGGGCACAGGCAGTCCTCGCCGGGAGTTCCTCTATGTGGATGACCTGGCGGCGGCATTGCTGCTGCTCTTTCAGGTGTACGACGACGAGCAAATCATCAACGTCGGCACCGGGCAGGATTTGGAGATCCGGGAATTGGTGTCTCTGGTTGCGGAAACCGTGGGCTACCAAGGAGACGTTTGGTATGACAAGCATCGGCCCGACGGCTCTCCCCGCAAGCAGACAGACAGCACCAGGCTCTTCGAGTTGGGCTGGAAGCCTCAGGTGGAGCTGAGGGAAGGGTTGCGGCATACTTACGATTGGTATCTAACGGCGCTGGCCCAGCGCGCTCTGCGCGGGCTTGTTCAGGACAATTTCAGAGCCGAAATTTAAACTGAGCCGGTCATGCAGATCAGTAACTTCAGACAGCCGTTTCCCAAGCGGCCCGAGCATAAGCCGCCCGCCTCGGCGGTGGATTTGATCGGTCTGGGCAACCAGACCTCCAAAATCGACGTGCTGCTCGACAGCAATGAATACAAGAACATCCAGGAGCGTGACGCGGCTAAGATGCTGGGCTACTTTACTCAGGCCATGCAAAACCAGGGTTTTCCCTGGAAGCTGCAGGTCTCCAGTAAAGAAGGCCTTCAGGGCAAGCTGACGGGTACCAAAACCTTATCCGATCTTGAAGCGCTACGCCGTTTGCAAAAAGGGGAGCCGGTCCTCTTCCAGCCCATGCGCAACCTGCAACTCGACCTTTCCTCCGATAGCCTGGGCGCCATCGCCGCCGCCGGCACAGCCAGCACCGGACAGGATATGACATCTATGACCCGGCTGGCCACGCTCACCAAGAACACCCGCGTGACTCCCGGCAGCCAGGGCGTCGAGCTGCGCCACGGCGAGCCCGTGCTGGTCCGCAATTTGTCCGAACTCAAGCTTCTCTACCAGATGTACAACCTCGAGGAGAAGAAGGTTTCCAAAGACACCATCGGCCAGGCCGCCCACCAGCTTTCTTACTTCAACCAGCAGGCCGGCGACTATGGTTGGCGCTTTTACCAGAAAGAAGACACCAATGCGGCCGGCCGCATCGCCACGCAAATGTATCGCAACGCCATCCGCGGCGCCGCTATGGGAGTGGCCGCCGGATCGATGGTGGGACTGCCGATCGGCATCCTGACGCAATCATTGAAAAACGGCTTGATGACCCTGGGAGTGGGAGCTCTGGCTTTCGGAATTTACGGAGCCGTCGAAGGCATGCGCACCGCTCGCAAAGGCAAGCCGCTCAACACAGTTCAGGCCCTGGACAAAGTCTTGAAAAACGAGCCTCTGGAAGTGCAAGAAACGCAGATGCGTAGCATCGGAGTGCCGGTTGTGGGTAAGATCAGCTGGTTTTCCGACCGTGGCAAGGCCTGCAGCATCAGCGGTCCCAAGGAGCTGGACACGCTCTTTTGGATGCAGAACCAGGCCGCCAAGCCAGAAGACCCTCCGGCGCCGCCCCCTCCGCCCACCACTCTGGTGCTCGACCAGAGCCGGCATTACTACAATTTGCCGAATTTACGTGGCTAAAAGCTAAAGCCAATTCATCAGGGGAGCGGTTTCATCCAGTGTTGGCGAAGTCTGGGGCTCCTCGTAGTCAGCGGATGAATACTCGACCGCGACCGGTACTTCCAGTTCCGAAGGATCGACGTGCTGCAGCGCCTCTTCTTGGGTAATCCAGCCCACGTCTAACAGGCGTGTGAGATGGCGAGCCAGCGTCTGCATGCCTTCTTCCCGCATAATGTGGTAAAGCGCGCTTGTATCCGCAGTCGCGATAGCACGTTGCACGTCGGGGGTGCTTTCCAAAATCTCGAAGGCCGGGGCTTTGCCCCGGTGGTCGGCCCGGTTTACCAGAAACTGGCATACCACCAGTTTGACCACGTGGGCCAGGCGAGCCAGGCTCCTGCCGTCTTCTGTGTAAATGGCCCGGGTGAACTGCTCGACCGCATTGGCGCAGTTGGCTCCGTCCATCAGGGCGATGACGAGTCGGCCACTGGCCGCCTCCTGGATAAGTGCCTCTGCCGTTTCGCGATCCGGAATTCCGCCGACGGCCAGGATGTCGGGGTCCTGGTTGCGAGCCTGGCGAATCGCATGAGCAAAGCTCTGCGTATCAACTCCAACCTCTCTTTGAATCAGGGTGCCCAGGCCCAGCGGATGGTAAATGTGAATTTGGGGCTCGATGGAGATGATACGTACTTTTCGGTTCTGATTAATGTAGGACAAGAGTGCGGCGAAAGTATTGATTTTGCCACACCGAGGTTTGCCGGTCAGGAGCATGAGCCCGGAAGGCTCGCTTAAGAAACGTTCGACCGCGCTTCCTGAGAGACCAAGCTCGACCAGTTTGGGAATCTCGGTTAGAACTTGCTGCAGGGAGGCCGCCGGGGAGCCTCTGTCCAGGTAGGCGTGGACACGGAACCCACCCAGTGATGGGTCCTGATGAGTAAAGTTAACTTCAAAGCCCTGAAATAGCCGACTTCTTTGCTGCGGATTGAGCAAGGAAAGAACCAGGTGCGAACACTGCTCGCGGGTAAGCGCGCCGCTTCCGATATTGACCAGTTCGTCCTGAATTCTAACCATGGGAGGGCTGCCCGCGTTCAGATGCAGCAGGTTTCCCCGGTTTTTGACAGCCACCCCAAGCAATTGGCTCACGTTGTAAGCTAACTGATTCGTCGCCGGATAGCCGAGTTGCTGCTCCAGCGAGGCCACAAGCCGAAATAGAAGCTCTTGAGCCCCCGGACCTTCGACCATTTCCCCGGACAAGTTAGTTGCCGGCTGGCTCGGCGGATTCCACGCTGAAACGCGGACCCTCGTCAGGCGGAGCCGGAATGGCCTTGACCTGGTTGCCCATGATTTCCTCCAGGGCCTGGCTTACGGGTTTCTTCAAACCGGCCAACGGCACCAAGGCCGGGCTGCCGTCGTTGATTTGCCGGGCCCGCTTGAGAGCCAGCGTCACCAGGGCAAATTTGTTCCCCACACGCTTGTCGTGCAGCATAACGTCTAGATTGGGTTCAACCAGCATTGTTTTTCGGACCTCCGGTGGTGTCGGACTTTTCGTTGACAAAAAGAACACCTATTTGTATCCAATCATGCGGCGCCTGTCAATCGTGCCTACTCAAGCCATCGGCAAGAGGTCGCAAGGTTGATGTCCAGAAGGGGGGCTGCATGAAAACGCTACTCGTAACTGGATCGAATGGATTGATTGGCTCTGAGATTGCCCGATATTTTGACCGATTGGGCTGGAATGTTCACGGACTTGATAATAACATGCGGGCCGACTTTTTTGGCCCGCAGGGTGATACTCGCTGGAATCAGGCTGATCTGCTCTCGAACTGCAAACACTTTACTCACCGAGAGTTGGATATCCGCGACAGGACCGGCGTGGCGGCTCTGGTGGAGAGCTTGAAGCCGGACGCGGTGGTGCATACTGCGGCTCAACCCAGTCACGATCTGGCCGCTCAACGTCCGTTCGACGATTTTGACGTCAACGCGGTCGGAACTCTCAATCTTGTCGAAGCGGTGAGACAGCATGCTCCAGAGGCACCTTTTGTGCACTTTTCGACGAATAAAGTTTATGGGGATGCACCCAATCTGATCTCCATGAAAGAGCTTGAGCTTCGCTGGGACTACGCTGACGAGAATTACCTCAATGGAATTCCGGAGTCGTTTACCATTGACCAGTCCAAGCACTCGCTATTTGGTGCTTCCAAGGTAGGGGCCGATGTTGTCGTTCAAGAGTATGGGCGTTATTTCGGCATGTCCACTTGCTGTCTTCGTGGCGGGTGTTTGACCGGGCCGGGCCATTCCGGCGTTCAACTTCATGGCTTCCTGAGCTATCTGGTCAAGACCAATCTACTCGGGGGTCAGTACACGGTTTTCGGCTACAAAGGAAAGCAGGTTCGAGACAACATTCACTCGCTAGATGTGGCTCGTTTTGTGGAGCGGTTCATCGAGGCCCCGCGTTCGGGAGAAGTCTATAATCTGGGCGGAGGAAAGGCGAATTCTTGTTCAATTTTGGAGGCTTTCGAGATGGTCGAGAGCATCAGCGGCAAAAAGATGAACTGGGAATATAGCGAGATCGCCCGGCAGGGAGACCACATTTGCTACTATAGCGACCTCACCAAGATGAAGGCTCACTATCCCGGTTGGGATATCTCCAAGGGTTTGGTTAGCACAATCGAGGAGATCGTGGCGTCCTGGAAAGTTCGCGCCAGCTAGAAGCGGGCCTGGAGAATAAAAAAAGGCCCGGGTTATATTGCCCGGGCCTTTTTTTCTGAAGGGAAGCTTAGCGCTTGGTCCATTGGAAGCCGCGTCGAGCCCTCTTGCGGCCGTACTTTTTGCTCTCTTTCTCGCGGGGGTCGCGTGTAAGGAAGCCCCCTTTGCGCAGTGAGGAGCGGAGATTTTCGTCAAAACGGACGAGCGCGCGAGCGATACCATGACGGAGAGCGCCGGCCTGGCCCGAGACGCCACCACCGTGGATGCGAGCGAAAACATTGAATTTGCCAAGCGTATTGGTACTGTCCAAAGGTTGGCGCACGATCAGGAGCTGAGTATCGCGGTGAAAATACTCGTCATAGGGACGTGCGTTGACTACGACTTTACCGTCACCAGGAACAAGCCGGACGCGAGCCACGGCGCGCTTACGACGACCGGTGGCCGAGAAGGTGATAGCACCGAGATTGATTTGTTGCTTTGCCACGATTGGTTACCTCTTACTTGATGGGCAGCGGCTTGGGTTGCTGAGCCGCGTGCGGATGATTCGGCAGGCTGTATACCTTGAAGCGGGTCATGCGGATATCGCGCAACCGGTTTTTAGGGAGCATGCCGCGAACGGCCAGTTCCAAGACTCGCTCGGGGTGCCTGGCCAGCACGTCTTTCGCCTGGGTCTGCTTGAGGCCGCCCGGGTAATACGAATGGCGATAGTAAATTTTATCGGTGAGCTTGTTGCCGGTGAAGTGAACTTTGCCCGCATTGGTCACGATCACAAAGTCGCCGGCGTCCTGGTTATGAGAATAGGTCGGCTTATGCTTGCCGATCAAAACTTTAGCGATCTCACTGGCGAGCCGCCCAACCGTCTTGCCCTCGGCGTCCACCTGGAACCACTGACGGTCCTTGTCCATATCTTCTGGTCTCAAGGCCAGAGTTTTCATCTTAGATTCCTCCAACTTGCCGGGCGAACTTGCGACCGGAATCCATTCCTTTTACAGAGGCGCAAGTATAATCGCACCTTCTTTAGATGTCAACGGTTGCCCGCGACAAAGTCGCAAAGCGGCAGCAGGGTGCTTGAGCTTGGATCGATAAGCGGCCTCTGATTCTTGAGATGAGGTGGAATTTTGGAGCAGATTTTGATGCTTGGGCAGGATTGTCCGGAGCTAGGAATGATTCAGCAGCGTCAGTTGTCCTGCGTGAGTTGTTGTTTGTCGGCGGGATCCGATGCCAATTCGCCATCGTTTCGGTTCAAAGCGGACAAGAACAGTCCTAACGAAGATGGTCTGTTGGTGCTTCGAGAAGGTGACTGCTGGCTGTTGGCCGTCGCCGATAGTCATTTGGGCCAGTACGCCGGACACCAACTGCTGACGGAGATGTCGCTCCGCTGGTCGTGCGTTCCGTCTCACCTCGGGCAACTCAGTTTGATGCTGTCTACTTTTGAATGGCCCATCGAGCCATCGGGCGGCGGAACCACGCTTTTAGTGGCGGTGCTGAACCGGGCTTCTGGAGAGGTCTTCGGGCTTTCCTACGGTGATTCGAGCCTGCTGACCGTGTCTCGGGATGCCGTCGTTTTGCGAAATCGAGTGAATGACCAGTTTCTGGCGCAGGGGGTTCCCCTCCGCATCGAGCAGGCGGAGGTGTTTCGGTTCGTGCTGGCCAGGGACGAGTCTCTTTTGCTGTACACGGACGGTGTCAATGAGTGCTGTTACCGAGACCCTCATCGCTCCATCCAGGCCAGACATTTGTTGGAGGTTTTTCAAAAAAGCGACGGGGGAGCCAGGTTGCTGGCCTTGACGGAACTTGCATTGAGTGGGGTAGAGGGACAACCAGGAGGACAGGACAATATCGCGGCAATCCTGGTGGGCCCCCTGGAGTCGGACTGACTTATTCGATGGCCTTACGAACGGCCGCGGCCATGTGGCTTGAGCCTGCCTCGAAGGTGGGGTGGCTGCGCGCCCAGGCGCCCAGCCGAGGCAAGATCGTTTCCGGCCAATAGCGAGAGGCGGTCGCCGACTGCACCAATCTCAGACAGGCTTTGCCGGGGGACACTTCGGCGGGTTCTTTAGCGTCCTCCGGGTTGCAAAGGATAGCGGCTCGGATGTTCGGCACGATTTCCTTCGGATGGGACCAGGTCCCCATAGTGGCCTCGTCCGTCATCCAAACCAGTGGTGGGGTGCCATGCTTGATCAGGCGGCTGCCTGGCAGTTCCGCCAGAATTTTTTCCAGATCCTCTGTTTCGGTGTCCGGGAGCCAGAAGTGGTCACTCTCGAAGGCCAGCAGGTGACCCCGGAAGGTGGACCGGGATTTGGTCAGCATTTGCAGGTCTTCCATCATCAAGGCCTGGCCATCGCGAACCACTTGGGGCAGGTCGAGGGAGCGCAGCCTTTTAACCCAATCCTGGTAATAGATGTGGTAGTTTTGAACCCCTCGTCGAGTGGGCGTCTTGCCGACCAGGATGGAGAAAAGCAGGTCCACATCCTGCTCCTGGATGGGTTGGGCATCCGGCCCGAGCTTGCCCATGACCTCTTTGAGGACGTCCTCATTGTTGGTGCGAAATCCCGCGCTGGTGCCATACCAGAGGAACGAGCAGCCCACGGTCCAGGGGAGCTTGTCGTGTTTGACGGCGCAACTGGTTCGGAATTTATTGCGGGGCAGGAGAGTCAGTGTGTCTTCCATTTTTCCTCACTCTTGGTTTTGTCGATGATAAGTTGCGTGGTCAGAGCCGCATCCCCTCTCGTCCCAGAAAAGGCCACGCCCTTTTGGCAGAAGTGCGCCAGCCAGCCGAGGCGCTCGGACGTTAGGTGCCGAGCCGAGACGCAGTTGTCGATCAGTGCCATGACGGCCTGACCGGCGCTTATGGGTTGTACCGCCAGGCCGGGCTCGTCCTTTTGATACTTGAGAGAAAAAATGGCAGGGGGTAAATCGCAGTAGGGAGGGGGGGGCGGCAGCTTGATGGCCTGATCCGGGTCGCGCAGTAAAAGCTCCCGGGGAAATGGATAGACTCGGCTCTCCTGGATCACGCAGAATTCGTCGCTGAGGACCGGGTAGCCGAGGTCCAGAAAGGCTTTGGTTAGCGTGGATTTGCCACTGTAGGTTCGAGCGGGAAGAACCAGCAGGCAGTGGGGCAGTTGCACGGCGGCGGCATGGATGAAAAGGTGGCTGGGGGAATGGGTGGCTATATAAGCATGAACTTCCCGGCGCAGAACGTCGGGAAGTTCATGCTGGCTGGCCTGGTAAAGCACCTTGTTCCGATGGCCTAATAGCCAGTGGCCCCGGCCGGGCCGAATCCAGAAATCCGCTTTCGTTTCAGAACAAGGCAACCAGGCCTGCCCGGGGGGGCAGGCCTGGTTGAGACCCGAGATGTCCAACTGGCTATCGAGTTCCAGAGTCAGATGAATCCCGAATCCTTCGGTTGTAAACCGTTGAGGCTGGAAAGCCTGGTTGACCAATCGAAATTTACGAGCTTAGGGTTAGGCGATGCAAACCCAGTTGCTGCCGGGGTCGGCGGGTCCCATTTGTTGGATTCGGTCTGAGCAGCATTCCGTAGAGCCCGCAGTTCCGGAACGGATCGTGTTGATTGGCGCAGGTCCTTCGGTGCCAGCCCGGAACGGTGAAAGCGCCTGCCCGTTTTGCTTCCGGCAATCGCCCGCGTAGGCAGTCCCGGTTGGGCAGCAGATGATGACGCCGGCGCCCTGACAGCAGCCGGTTCCGCTGACGGCGGTGCGGCAATCGGCATCAGTATTGACCGTGTTAGGATAGATTCCCCCACTATAGGTAGGGGGGGAATTTTTGCAACAAACGCCGCCGGTGGTGCCAAATACCTGGCTGCCCACAAAGGAGCCGCAGCAATCGGAGGCCTGGGTGGTCGTCTGGCCGAGCTTCCGGCAGGAAATGGCCATGGCCGGACTGGGTAGCAGAGCCGAAGATACAAAAGGAAGCAGGGGAGCGATTTTGAGGCTGGCGACCAGCACTTCGCGGCGGGTTTTTTCGCCACTGGAAGCGCTCTCGTCAGCTTCGAACAGATGATGCGCGCGCATTTCGAACAGTGCGGCCTCCACCACTGTGGTGGCCTCCTGTGCGTCCATGGCGAAGGAACTCGCCACCAGGCGCTCGCATTGTTCGAGCGATTCTCTGGCTTCGCAAGACTGATAGACCAGCTTTGCGACGGGGTTCAGGCAGTATGCCTCGCCCACGCCAGTGCAAAGGATGACCATCTCTTCCCCGACTCTCTCTGCGACCAGTGCTTTGTTCAGTCTTGGCAGTGACTTCATTATCTTTCACCTCTTAATTTTGGCAGCTGTGTGCTATTGGTTGAGGGACAGAGCCCATGTTGACGACAGCCCTTCTGGGTTCTCCTACGTATTCCTTTTCAACAAGAAAAGCGTGAATGAAGGGTCGTTACGGTTTATTGGGAACAACGCCCCAAATGGGCGATCTGGTCGCAATTTTCTTGATGTTTTTGTCTTTGTTGGCCTGCTGGAACTATGCTCCGCTGCGCGCGCGTCCGCCGGTGCTCTGGCTGGTCTGTGCCAGTCTCTTGGTTCGCTATGCCATTTGCTTTTGCGAAGCCTTTCTGTTTCGCATGGTGGCGAGTATCGAAGATGCCGATGGAATCCATCTGGAGGCCGCCGACCCAACCCTGACGGCCAAGCTTCCCTACACGCAATTGCTAAGGTTGGTCTACGAAGCCTTCGGCGTATCCAAGTTACTGGGTGAAACCCTCTCTGTCGTGACTTTTTTGGCCGCGATTTTCTTCTTTATCGAGCTCATCCGATGGCTGCGGCAGGAACGTCATTTCTTCGGTTTGGTGGCTCTCTACGCGTTACTTCCCTCGCTGGTGATTCACACCTCGCTGACCCTGCGTGAAGCCTCCCAGTGTTTAACCTTCATGGCCGGTCTCACCGGTGCGTTGCTCCTGGGAGAGAAAAAGTTGGCGGTGGCAATTCCCTTAATAGGACTGTCGCTGCTGGGAATGTCGCTCTTGCACAATGGTCTGGCCCTGTATGCGGTGCTTTTTGGAATACTTTCCATCGCTTGGACGAGCGCCAAAGCAAAAGAGAACGGGGTTTTGATCCTCCTGGCCTGCCTGGTGGCGGGCCCCCTGCTGGCCCCTAAGCTGGCCAGCCGATTGTCCGAGAAGTCGGTAGTCATGCGCCAGGTCTTGTCGGGCAACGTGGTTGCTTACGCCGAAAAATATCGCACCGGGGTGGAGAATGCGCGTTCCAGCTACGGCATTGAATTGAACGCGGGATCCCTGTCCGGTCTGGTCACCACTCTGCCGGCCATCCTGTTCATGTATATGTTCGCGCCGCTACCCTGGCAAATTCGGGGCTTCCTGGATATCTACGCGTTCGCCGAGGCGGCCCTGCGCCTGGGCCTTTGTTGGGGAGCCTGGGTCAACATCAAAGAGGCCTCGCCGGTTTTGCGGGGGCGACTGGTTTTCGTGTTGGGCGTTTCTCTGCTCTTGGAGTTTCTCTGGGCCACCGGCACCACTAACTGGGGCACGGCCATTCGCCATCATTCCATGGCCTATGGCGGCCTGTTGCTGGTCGGCGGAGGGCCGCTGTTGAGTTTCGAGATCGATCCGCTAAAGCGAAGTTTGTTGCGCCGGCGCAAGCGCCGTCAGGCTCAGACCGCCTTTGGTTGAGTTGTTTGCTGAGCGGGTAGGAGTAGCCGGACATGTTCGTCTATTTCTTATCGCGTGGTTCCCGCCGCGCCGCTCAAGACCTGTTTCGTTCGGGTGGCCTGAGCCTGGTGCTTTGTGGGTTTCTGGCCGGCGTGGCGGTGAGCCGCTGGGTTCCTCCCGACCCTCAGGCCGAGACCATGCTTTTGTTTCCCAGCATCAACACGCCCATCTTTCGGCGCTTGCAGAATCCCGTGGCGAGCGCCACTCCCGCTCTGGAAAGCCTGGCTTTGCCGCCTGCCAGCGAGCTGAATGTGCTGGAGTTAAGCGCCCAGGTCTTCAGGAGTCGGACGGCCGCTCAGCAGGTTGCCGCCAAAGTCTATCCTGATGCTGCTCCGGCTCGGTTGCGCGAACTGGCCTGGGCCCTCCACCATGGTGGGCTAAGGGTCAGGCCGGACGGTCGGGCGGCCCTGCGGCTGCGCGTCTCGGCTGCACAGCCAGTAGCTGTTTTGGAGGCGTATCTTCTCTACTACCGTGAGTTTTTGCAGCATTCCGCGTTGACTAATTCGAAGCGCGCCCGGCTCCAGGTTGAGCGTGAGTTGGCCAGACTGGATGAACAGACTCGTTTTCTGGAGCAGAAGCTCAAGAGCTTTCGGGATTTCGCCAATCCCACCGGGGACTCTGTGCTGGGGGTTTCCGGTGAAGTCCTCAAAGAGGTGTGGTCAAAGCGCATTCAGGATTCGGTAACTTCTCAGGCAACCGCCGACTTTTTCGAGGAGCTATTGCTCATGGAATCGGCGCCGGGGACCACGCCGGGCAGTGGTCCCCCGCGGACGAGGCGCACCCTGGACAGAGTCCGGCTGCAGCGAGTCTATCTGGATTGCGTTGAACTTCGGAGGGGGCTCTTGGCCGAATACGCCGAGTTGATGCTGTTGGAAACTCTGGATTCGCCGGACTTCGAGGTGGTCGATGCGCCGCAATTGGTGCCGGCTTCTAAATTACGCCTGTTATGGTTCGGTCTGGCGGGTGCCTTGGGCGCGGGCCTGCTTTTCTGGCTGGTCCGATTGCTGTACTGGCGCCGTGTTTTGAGTGCTCTGGTGAAGGATTAAAGGAAGGGCTTTGTCTGCCCTGTCCAAAAGGGGCGGGCGGGTCACGAATGCAGGAGCGTTCTGAAATTTTTATATGACAATTGTGAACAGGGTCTGTTTAGGGGCGGGAGCGGCCTATCTCGGCGCGAGCCTGCTGGAGAATCCAGGGGTATCGGCGCCGATTCCGGCATGGACTCTTTTGTCAGGCTCACTGTTGGCCTTTCTGGCTGGTCTGGCGCTCGTTGGGGGCCGTTGCCCGCGCGGCCGAGAGCTGCCGCTTTGGTTCGCCCTGGGTCTGACCGGGTGGGCGGCCATCTCCACTCACGGTAGTCTGGACGCCTTTTTGAGCCGGATCAGCCTGAGTGGTTGGATCGGCTTTAGCGCCGCTCTGAGCCTTTTCTGCATTGGCCTGGACGGAGTGGCCAGTTGGCGCGCTATGGTCCGCTGGATGATCTTTATCGCCACTGCTCTTTGTGTTTGGGGGATCTTCAGCGCCAGCGGACATCTCCAGGCGACCTTCACCAATCCCGACTGTTTTTCCATTCTACCTTTGGGTGCGGCCTTTTTGGCCCTCGGCCAGGCGGCCGAAGCTCAGAAGTCTAGCCGGCTAGGGTTTTTAGCCCTGGCCACTTTTCTCTTTCTGTGCGTTGTCCTGACCGGGTCGCGAGCCGCGCTGGCCGGGATTGGCATGGGCTATCTGGGCATGTGTTTGCTGCTGTATAATCGCTTGTCCCGCAGTCTCCCGGCCGTCCTGTTGGTCCTCTCGCCATTGTTTTTAGGAATTCTGGCCAGCATGGCGCTTTTTTCGGGAGCCGGGGGCCGTCTGGCCCGGGTCGAGCGTTTTCTTCAGGGGAAAGACCGTGTGGCTGTTCAAAGCCGCGTCGATGTCTTGGTGCATGGCCTGCGGGCGGTACCGGAGAAGCCTGTGCTGGGTTTCGGACCGGGCGCCTTTCACCTCGCTTATCAGGCTTATCGCCCCCCGATGGAGTACGATGAGGCCTATATGAATGTGGCCCACGACGATTGGGTCCAGATTCTCGTCGAACTGGGTCTGCCGGGCTTCGCGCTCTGGGTGGGACTGTGGGTGATGGCCATCTGGAGCAGTTGGCGTTGTGATGACTATCCGCCGGGCTGGTGCTCCGGCAGTCTGGCTGCTGTGCTTGCTATCGCGGTATATTCTTCGTTCAACTTCCTGGTGCCTATTCCGGCCTCACTGGTCTGGCTTGCGGCTTTGCTGGCGCTGGCGATTGGCTGTCCCACCTCAGTGCAGACGTCCCAACTGCGGGCTTCACGCTGGGCGGTGCTGCCGCCGGCCCTGTTGCTGCTGGCACTGGCCATCTGGGATGGCTATCAAGGTTGGGGATTTCTCCAGCAGAGACGTTTCACCGAGCAGGCACGTAATGCGCTACTTACCATGGATTGGGACAGGGCTTACGATGCTTTTTTATTAGCCGACCGGGCCGCGCCTGGAAATGCCAGATTGTTGGTGGATGCCTCGAAGGTGTGTAGTCGCGCTTACGCGTTCTCGGGACGCGAAGTCTGGTTGACGAGGCGTGACAAGTGTCTGGAGAAAGCTTATGCTGCAAGTCCGCGCGACCTGATTGTGCTGATCGAGTATGCTCGTTTTCTGGAATATAGGGGCAAACCTGAGCGGGCCAGAGATTTACTCGCACAAGGCGAAAAAATCGCGCATTATTCCCCTTCTTTGCAGAGGGCAAGAGCTCGAAATGCCATCTTGCTCGGCCATAGCACGGAATCTGTCGAATTGTTGGAAAATATCCAGGTGGGCAGATCGAGCGCTGACAATCTCGCTCAGGCACAGATTGCCTATGCTCTGGCCAGAAAAGATCCGGAAGCCGGACTGAAGCTTATCAGCAGTTGGGACATCGCCGGTCGGGATGCGAAGGCGGCGGAACTGGTGGTTGAACTGGCGATTCGTCGTAAAAATTACATGGTGGCCAGCTCCGTCCTGGGTAGCTTGCGGAGCAAATACCCTGACAATCCGGGCTATCTGCTTCAATCCGCGAACTTGGAGGGGGCCAAAAAAAACTATGCGAATCAGCTGCGCATTTTGAATCAACTGCGTTCGCGGGCTTTCCATGATCTTGAGCCTGGTCTTTCCCGCAATATCTGGAAAATCTGGGCCAACGCCAAAATGGCCCAAAAGCAAAGTAATGACGTCGCTTGGGAACTGCAGGGCCTGTTGGCCAGAGAACCCCAGGAGGTCTGGGCTCGCCCCATCCTTTCTCAGATCTACGAAAGGAAGGGCTTGAAGTCAGAGGCCAGAGCGGTTCTTCGCGAAGGTCTGAATTACGATTTAGACGGTAATTTGCGGTTGATGTTGGCTGATCTTTATATGCGGCACGGTCATCCGGAGATTGCCAAAGGCTACTATGAAGAGCTGCTAAGACTGCCGATCGGTGAAGGGGGCGCGGTAGAAGGACGTTTGAAGGTTGCCAATGATAAGGCTAAGGGGACGGAGCAGGCGATAGAGAAGATTGATCCAGAGTCGGAACTATGAGGCGCGCCCGCGGCTTCACCCGGTTCTCTTGGAAACTGGCTGTGCTCGGCCTGCTGCTCGTGACTTGGAATTGGCGCTGGAACAATCCTCGCTTTGAAGCCGGTGGTTGCATCTCGGTTCAGCCCGGTCTGGGAGCGGCGGGCGAGGAGTGGTCGCGGCCCCAGGCGCTGGAAGCCGCCTACCTTCAGTTGGAAACGCTGTTGCAAAGCGTCACGGCGCAGGATTTTGTCTTTCAAAAATTGCGGCGCGACCGCTTTTCCGTTCGAGTGCGCAAAGATGCGCTGCGGTCTCTGCGACTGGTCCGAAAAGAGCCGAATCTTCTCTGCCTTAGCGTGTGCGCGGAGCGTACGTTGGCCAAGAACGCTTGCTTGGAATATCTTGCTTTTCTCAGGTCTGCTCTGACGGAGCAGAACCTGGGCGTCGTGAAGACTCTCGGCCCGCAGTATGAAGAGGCGGAAGAGCGGCTTGGGGAACAGGTGCGCAAACAGGAGGGGGACCTCTACCGGCTTTTGCTCGAGGGGGAACGGGTTCACGGCAAGGAGCTGGAGGTCGAAGTTCGAGATGCCGCCCGTCTCTATCAGAGGTTGGTCGAAAATAGCCGGCGCCAGCAATTTGAACACCGTCGGATGCTGAATCGGGGACGATTACAGAGCCCGGATTTCGAGGTCGTGGAAAAACCTGAAGTGCTCGGTTTGCAGCGTTTCCCCTGGCACCAGGCGGCTTTCTGGGCGGTTGCCCTGGGAAGCATACCTATCCTGAGGAGAAGATTAAGAAGATATGCCGGCTGACCTCAGGATTTTGAAGGATAAACGTATCTTACTCCTTTCTCCCGAACCATGGGGAGTGAGTTTCGTTTCGAAGCATCACTACGCAGTCGAGTTGAGCCGAGGGAATCAGGTTTATTTTATGGGACCGCCCCGCCGTGGTCAGTGGCTCCCCCGCTTACAGGCCATCCAGCCGGGTCTTTTCCTTCTGAATCGGCCCTGGCTTCCAGGAGTCAATCGCTTGCCGCGGCTGTTGCGGTATTGGGTTCACCGACTCCTGGCGGTGGCGGTGACGCTGGCCGCGGGCCGGAGTTTTGATATCATCTGGAATTTTGACCCGTATGCGTTTCAAGATCTTAGTGTTTTTGGAAGAGAAAGCCTGCATATCTATCATCCCGTGGACGTTCATAGAACTCTGTTGGAAGTAGAGTGTGTGCGTAAGTCCGACGTCGTTTTTGCGACATCGGACATGATTTTGGCTCGACTTCCGAAGGAGAGGACTCCGCAATACCAGATCAACCATGGCCTCAGTAAAAGCTTTCTGGCTGCCGCCTCGGAGGCTTCAACTCCCCCTCCGGTCTCGGCCCGAATTCGAGTGGGCTATGTGGGCAATCTGCACAGTCAGCACCTGGACTATGCAACCTTGCTCCAGATCGTGAGCGCAAATCCCAAGATAGACTTCCACTTTATTGGCCCGGCCGGGATAAGCAACTTGACTCTGGAGGCGACCCGGCAAGAAGGGCTCCGCCAACTGCAAGAACTACCCAATACGATTTTCCACGGTCAGTTGTCCCCTGAGGCGGTGGGTAGGACGATTCAGGACTTCGATCTTTTTTTAATGTGTTACCGTGGGGAGATGATGCCGGCTGAGATGGCGAATCCCCACAAGGTTCTGGAGTATTTATCCACCGGGAAAGTTATCGTATCCAATTATGTTGATCAGTACAAGCAGCATCAGCATTTTATCCGTATGGTGGAACGCCAGGAGGATTTGCCCGCCCTCTTTAAAGAGGTTATTTTGAACTTGGACCATTACAACTCGGAAGAATGGTCTCGAGCCAGGCGTGAATTCGCTCTCGACAACACCTATCAACGCCAGATAGAAAGAATCGACGCAATCCTGGCTACGCTTAAGAAATCAGTTCCACAAATAGCTCGTTAAGCACGCCACGAAAAACCTTTACGTCCCGGTCGCGCGCGGCAAAGTCTCTCGTCCTGGCCCTCACCTCGCTGGCTTGGTGTTGCTGGAACCATTTGTGAATGTCCTCCGCTGCCAGCTCCAATCCCAAGGTCGAGGTTTCCTCGATGACCACCCCCAGACCATTTTCACGGGTCAACTCGTAGTCGTCCGAGACGCCTGTTGGAATCGCCACCGGGAGTCCATTTGCCCAGTACTCACCGTCTTTGATGGGCGAACAGTAGCGCTTGGAGGGAAACTGGCGCACGGCGCAGATGCCCATGTCACTGGCGGCCAGGTAGGCCGGCACCTGGTTGAGCGGCACGAAGGCCAGATGGGCTCTTTCGTCCGGAATTCCAGCCGCTCTCAATTTTTCGCGGAGCTTTAGCAAATCATCCTGGCTTAGAATGATAAAGTGGTAAAGCTCGGGAGCGCGGCGATAGCAGGCCCGGAAGAGAGTAAAGAGTTCCTCATCCCAGTACATACCGCCGAATTTTCCCAGATAGATCAGCGCGATCTCATCCTCTTTGATGCCCAGTTGCGCCCGCATTTTCATTCTTTGCTCCGGGGAGTGGGAAAAATGCTCCAGATCTACGCAGGAAGGAACGCGCACGAAGCGGGCTGACGAGCCCTGCTTGCGCCAGTTCTCGATGTTTTTGTAGGTCGCGGTCAGGAGCGCGTCAGCATGCATTCCCAGGATGCGTTCATGGCCGCGCAGCAGGCGTGCTTCCCAAGAATGGACGCGCCAGACCCCGCTTTCCACCATGTAGTCGGTATGGGGTTCGAAGCTATGCACCACGTGGCGGCATCCGGTCAGACGGCTCAGGTAGTGACCCAGGACTGCGCCAGGAAAGGCTTCAGAGTAAATCAAACGGCAGCGGAACCGTAAAATCAAGAAGGTGGCCAGTAGAATTCCCCAGATAAAGTCAAAAGCTTTCTTGAGCAACTTGAAACGGCCCGAGTGCCAGGTGGTTTGATACCAGTGAATCCGATGGGAGAGAAGGTGTTGAGCGACCTCTCTGCGCTCCTGAGACGGCATTTTGAAGCGGGCCTGCTCGAAGGTCAGCAAGACGAACTGATAGTTCTCACGCTCCGGGAAGTTTAGAAAGTAGGGCAGCACTGCGCTTTGAAACACCGGATCTCGATAGCTGTAATAGGCGAAGATGAGGATTCTACGCATGTTTTTGTTTGCCCTGACCGGTAAGAAATCCCAGCAAAGCCAGCATGGCGAAATACTGCGCTAAAAGAAGCACTAAGTGGCCTCCTGGGGAACTCCGAAGAAAATAGGCCAGGGGAAGGATACTCCAGTAGTATGCGAGCCGGAAAGCGGGTTGGCGGCGGCCGGGAAAATGCAGGAGACCCTTGCTATCCATATAGGGCAAAAGTCGATATCCCGTGTAGAAGAGCAGAGTTGCCTGGAAAAGTGGCGCGAGGTAAACAGGTTGTAGCAGAAAGATGGTCGGTGCGGTAAAACGAAAAACGGATAGCCAGGTGAAGGTAATCAACTTGTAATGAACAGCCAGGGGCAGATTGTGGAGGGCGAAAGTCAGTGTCAAAGCCAGATAAAATGGGAACCACTGGCGCGAAAGAGATGCGCCGAAGGCATAGCTCACCAACAAAAAAAAGAGCAACCTGGTGCTCAACATGCCCCAGACTTTTAGATCGGAGAGGCGCTCTGAACCGCGCCGGCGCGGATTGCTTTCGAAGCGCGAGGCAAAACAGTCGTTGCAAAGATAGCCTATTTCATAGATTGAAATGAAGGCCAGGTAGCAAAGGAGCGCCAGCAGCAGGTTGCCGGACGCTCCAAAGCGGCCGTAAAAGAACGCCAGGATCGTGGCGCTCAGCCATTCGAAAGTCAAATGAAACAAGATTGATCCCGACTTGAGTCGCGAGTTCCAAAAATAGGAGAACGGTAGAAAATCAAGCCACCCGGTCACGGTCGTTCTCCCAGGTAACGAGCTTTCAGGCTTCCCCAGCGATTGCGATGGCGAGGGCTCAGAAGAATGATGGTACGGTGCTTGAACTGACGGGCGAACTCAAGATCCGAAAAATTGTCCGTGTAACAGTGCGATTCGGCCAGAGCGGTGGGGCTGCCCAGGTAATCCGTGAGCGCCTCAAGTTTCCGCCCGGTCAAATCAAGCAGGAGGCGCCCGGTGAATCTGCCTGCGTGCGATTCAAGCTGACTGGCCAGATATTCAATCTTGTAAAAGTCCGCCAGGGCCCGAATGATGGGGTCCAAGCTGGCGGAGACCAGGATGGTCCGGCCGGACTGCCTGGCTTCCAAAAACTCATCAAAAACAGGTTGGTGGACCCGATGCTCCAGCAGGTATTCGAGGTAGCTCTGAGCGGCCCCGGCCATTTGCTCCTCCGAAATACCAGCCAGGAGGCGAATCGCCAGATGTTTGTAAATGTGATGCGAGCTGGCTTTTTCCAGGACTCTCAACAAAAGGTTGAAGGGGCTGTAACGATTGGAAAGCAGCCTGAACAGGAGGTGCCGGCGGGGGGCATGGAGAGCCAGGCAGCGCTCGAGAAGCCCTATGGTCGTATCCTCGCTGAAGAGCGTACCGCAAACATCGAAAACCAGCAACTTCGGACCGTGCATGGCTCAAATCCGAATCCAATTGGCCGGAATCAAATCACGGGTGTCTTCTTGCGAGCCTGCAAACCAGACTTTGGGCGCGAAAACTCTTTTGTCTGGAGACTCGCTTAACCAGGCCGCCCACCAGGCAAAACTACTGTTGGGGATGATGAAATGTTTGCACAGGGACATCAGCTGCAGATATTGACCAAACTTGTAGCCCTTGAAGGCGTGGGAGACTACCCGCATCGGAATGGGAAGCTTCAGATGTTCTTCACACCATTCAATATCGTCCGAAAAAACGAAGGCTTCCAGGCCGGAAGGGACCAACTCTTGGAGTTTCAGAACGGCGCTGGTAAAGTAATCGAGGCCCATCACGCCGTGAAACTCCGCCGCTTCGGGATTGGCCACAAAGTCGCCGCGGCGCACGTTGAGGCAGATTGAGTTGGACGCCCGAATTTCACGAGCGAGGGAGGCGCCCGCCTGACTGAGGCCTTCGCGGAATTGGAAATCCTGCCTGATTTCTTTTTCGATGGTCTGGAAATACTTTTCGCTCTGCCAATAACCGTCCAGGTAGCTGAAATCCCGCGCCTGAAGCACGTCCGGATCGAAATGGAAAAATCGTTCTTTGACCAATCGGGAGCCGGACAGGCTGCGCTTCAACTTGCTGCGGAATCTGGAAGCCAGATCATGCTTGCTGCGGAACCACTCCCGATCTTCGGGATCGGCAAACTCGGGTTCGATCTGGAACACGTCCAGGTCGTAATCGCGAAAAGTAAAATTAGCCCTGGGGGTTCTATCCAGCAGAAATTCTAAGTCGAGCTTCAAGGCGACCCTTAGTTTCGTGGACAGGTAGCGCCCGGCGGCCCACTGGAACATCTGGTTCCCCATGCCGCCTTTCAAGTTCACCACAATCAAGGTTTGATTTGGTTTCGCAAGACTTGTCTCATGCCCCGGCATTCACTCCTGCGAATAACCCCTCCTCCCCGTAGCTCAGGATGAAGGGAGGGAATAGGCAAGGGAAGGATAACCTGCCGCCTATGAAATATCGTCCGGAAGTCGACGGCCTCAGGGCGCTCGCGATCTTGTCCGTGCTGATTTTTCACCTCGGGTATAAGGGTTTACCTGGCGGATTTGCGGGCGTTGACGTGTTTTTCGTCATTTCTGGCTATCTGATTACCAAGGTGATTTGGGATAACGTGGCTGCCGGGACTTTCTCCTATCAGGCCTTCTGGGAGCGACGAGTTCGCCGCCTCTTCCCGGCGCTTTTTGTAGTCTATGTCTTTTGTTTGGTGGCGGGTCCATTTTTGTTGTTGCCCGACGACCTTGGGGAAACCGGCTTGGCGGTAGTCATTCAGGCCTTCTTGTCCACGAATGTGCTTTTTTGGCGAACGGTGAGCGCGGGCTACTTTGGAGATCCTCCAGAGATCCGGCCGTTGCTGCACACCTGGTCGCTCAGCGTCGAGGAGCAGTTCTATCTGTTTTTCCCTATGTTGTTGGCCATGGGTCGGCGCAAAGGGGTGGCGCTCGTGGCCGGTTTTTCTTTCGCAGCCAGCCTGATGCTGTCCACCAAAAGTCCCGTCTTCGCCTTCTTCATGTTGCCCTGCCGCGCTTGGGAACTCTTACTGGGCTCTATGACGGCGGCACTAGGTCGCCCGAAATCGTCTCAGTTCACCGACCTGCTGGGGTTGGGTATGATTCTCTATTTCATGCTCACGGCCAACCAGTATGATCCCTGGCCGGGTTATCGCGCCCTGCTCCCTTGCGTGGGCACGGCTACGTTGCTCTGGGGTATGACCGAGGGAAGTCTGGTGGGCCGGTTTTTTTCCACCAGGCCGGTTATTTTTGTCGGCCTGATGTCCTACTCGCTTTATCTTTGGCACTGGCCTCTGATCGCTTTCGCCCAGTACACTCAATTCGAGCTGCCATCCGGCGCTCAGGCATTGATTGTCGCGCTGACCTTTTTGCTGTCTTACCTGAGTTTGCGCCTTGTGGAAACGCCCTTTCGCACGCGAAAGTTGCTGGCATCCCGGTCGTCCCTTTTCCAGGCGTTCTTCGCCGCCAATCTATTCCTGATGGCCCTGGGTCTGGCCACTTATCGGTATTCGCTGGACCGCTGGACAGTGGAGAGCTTACATCTGCGCTGCCCTAAGAAGAACGCCACCTTGGCACTAGAGATTAAGGCCGACAAAGTCCCACCACTGATCGGGGACGTCAGAACGCCGCCGAGCTTCGTTCTTTGGGGTGACAGTCACGCCATGTCCATTGCCCCCGCTCTCGATGCCGCCGGTCGGCGGCTTCACCTTTCCGGCTACCAGGCAACCTTATCCGGAACGCCCCCGCTGCTACCCAGTCGTCAAAAAGTCTTGGAGACCATCCTTAAGGAACAGAAGATCGACTATGTGTTCATGGCGGGCTACTGGGAGACCTATACCAAGCAAGACGAGAAAGACCGGCTCGTGAAAACGATCGCGTTCCTTAGAGCAAAGGGAGTAACACCCGTCCTGGTGCTGGATATCCCCAACTATAGCTTCGACGTCCCCCGCCGGTTGTCAACCGACTCGCTTTACAGTCGTCCAGACTCGAAAGGAGTCTCTTTACAGGAAAATCGTGGCTTTCAAAGGTGGTTGGTCGAGTTGGCCAAGGGATGCCTGGTCATGGAACCGGCCAGCTACCTGGCCGGGCCCGACGGGGTGTGCCGGTTGAAGATTGGCGATAGCTCGCTTTATCGGGATAGCCATCACTTAAGCCCGTTTGGCGGGAACTACGTCACCCCGATGTTTTTAGATTTTTTCGAGTCGAACAAATGACTGTGTGGAGATTGCCTGGGGGAGATGTCGCCAGGAGTCTGGCCGGCGTCTCCACCGATTTGGCCGGACTGGAAGATTTGGCCGTGCACAAGAGCCAGTTGCAAAGGGAAGGTCTGTGGGTTCCCGCCTTGCAGCGTCACCTCGAAGCGGGGGACACACTCCCGGAAGACTGGAAGCGGGATCTGATCACGGCCATCTCTTGGGAGCTTCATTGTCAGGAAACCTTGCGAGAGATTTCCGAGATAGTGGGCCGCCATTCCATCCCATTGATGACATTTAAAGGCTGCGCCCTGGCCTTTGGTACCTATCGAGTCAGAGGTCAACGAGTCTTTGGTGACATCGATATTGCGGTCCCTCCGAGGTTTCGTAGGCGCGTTCAGGAGTTGCTGGAAGAGATTGGTTTCCGCGCGGCCAGCGGCGCAACGATGTCGCGCGGCGCGCTTAGCCTTGACCTGCATGATCATCCCCTGCATCAATTGAGTATTCTGGCAAGCTCTCATCGAGACTGGTGGAGCGAGGCGGTCCCCCTCGATCCCGAGCTGGGTCCGGTGCTTCGTTTGAAGAACGAGCATGAGTTTTTGTTAGCCTTGCTCCACGGCTCCAAGCATGCCTTTTCCCGGGCGAATTGGGTTGTGGACGTTCTGGTGTTGGCTTGGAGAGGCGATTCTGAGGTTTTGGCTCAGTCCGTGACCGCTTACCACGCCGGCCGTCATCTGTGGTTGGCTTCTCGGTGCCTGAGTGAATGGTACGGGGCCGCTCTGCCTCCCGCTTTGGAAGCAGCCTCCCGGCCTCCTGGAGCACTCGATGTTTTCACTCACTGGTTCGCCAGGTTGGTGCTGGCACGCAGAGCTCCCGATTTCTTAGGGATGCTTACGCCGGTTTGGGCTATCCCAAGCCCCATCGGGCGGGTGAGGTACCTCGGGCGCGCCCTTTTTCCTGAGGATAGTTCCCTTTGTCAACGCTTGAAGCGACTGGGTCAGCGCTTTCTTGAAACTCTGGCTCTTATCGGCTGAGTGAAGTTGCAGGAGATTCAAAAAGCATCTGGCAATCTGTTGCCCATCTTGGAGCCAGCTTTGTGAGCGAGAAGGCGACCTATCTTCCCGGACTCAATGGGGTCAGGGCCATTGCCGCGTCCATTGTGCTTCTGTGGCACACAGACGAGTATGCTTCCTTATTTGGGCTTTCTCCTTACGGTTACGGAAAAACGGGAATGGGTGGAAGCGCCGTAACCTTTTTCTTCGTCTTGAGTGGATTTCTCATCACTCTTTTGCTTCTTCAGGAAAAGGCACGATTTGGGACGGTCGACGTTCCTCGATTCTACGGTCGACGTATCCTGCGTATCTGGCCGGTCTACTATGTAGCGGTGGCGGCGGCCTTCTTGTGGGTGGGTGGGCTGCCTACCGACCAGTGGCCGCAGACTGTTTCTTGGGTGACGCCACTGACTCTCTATGGGACGTTTCTACCGAACGCTGCCTATGCCTTTGGCGTCAGTGTCCGGAGCATCCAACCACTTTGGTCCGTTGGAGTCGAAGAGCAATTCTATTTGCTCTGGCCCTGGGTCGTCAGGGCCTCCAAGAATTTGCTGGCCACGCTTTTTGGAATTGCAATGCTGGTTGTGGTCATCAAGACCAGTCTGCGGATCTGGGAGAACGGACCCTTACTGCGGTTGGCTCGTCTCACCTCAATTGACAGCATGGCTGTCGGAGGTATGCTGGCCTGGCTGGTCCATCACCGCCACCCTTTCCTGCGATATCTTTATTCTCGCGCGATTCAGATTTTCTGCTGGCTTTTCTTTCTTATTTGCGTGTTTTATAAGCCCTTGCAATTCACCAGCCTCTATGATTCTGAACTCCACGCTCTCATCTATGCAGGCATTATCGCCAATGTCAGCACCAATCCCCGCACCATCATAAGCCTGGAGAACTCTGTCTTTAACTTTGTTGGGAGAGTCTCTTACGGTCTTTATGTCTACCACATGCTGGTGATTTGCGTCTTGGCGGCTAAGCTCAGCCCTTCGACTCTCTCGTTTTGCCCCGAACGGGGGCGTTTGCTAGTGGTCATTCTAGCGGTTTATTTTCTGACTCTGGCGGTGGCGCTCATCTCGTATCGATTTATGGAATCGCCGCTACTGGAGATGAAGAAAAAACTGGCCCGGGTGCAGAGCACGGATAAGAAAAGCGACGCTGATGAGTGATGAGCAGCGCCAGCACGACTACAGGCCTGAAATCGATGGATTACGTGCGATTGCCGTATCCGTGGTGGTCCTCTATCACTTCGGATTGGGTTGCAAGGGTGGTTATGTCGGAGTCGACATCTTCTTTGTCATTTCGGGCTTTCTTATTACCAAAATTTTGGCAGGAGAAGCGAGATCGACCGGCTCAGTCGATCTGGTAAGATTTTGGAGACGTAGGATCCGTAGACTTCTACCGGCGTTGTTGCTGGTATCGTTGGTCATCTGGCTGGTGAGTCTGGTAATCTTGATGCCATCGGATTTCCAAGAAATGTCTCAATCCTTCCTTTGGCAGACAGGTCTCGCGGCAAACGTGTTCTTTTGGCGAAAGACAGGTTATTTTGCCGGCGCCGCTGAGCAGAAACCTTTTCTGCATACCTGGTCACTGTCAGTCGAGGAGCAGTTCTATTTGTTCTTGCCGGCTCTTATAGCCGTCCTCTCACGTAGGCCGCGACAGCTAAGATGGGTTCTCTTAGTGGTGCTTGCCGGGTCATTCATGCTGTCAGCCTATACCTATAAGCGGATGCCGTCTGCTTGCTTTTACTTATTGCCGACCAGGGCTTGGGAGTTCTTATGTGGTTCAGTTGTGGCTCTTTGGGGAGTCAAGATTGACGAAGCATCGCCCTGGCACCGAGAGAGCTTTTCTGCTCTCGGGTTGGCGATGATGCTCCTGCCAGCCTGCTTCTACCATCAAAGAACGGCCTTTCCTGGTCCGGCCGCGGTAGCTCCCTGTCTGGGTGCTTGCTTATTCATTTGGGCTAATTCGTCAACGTTGACTTGGACCGGCCGGCTCCTGAGCCGGCAACCATTCTTAAAGCTGGGCCTATTGTCTTATAGCCTCTACCTCTGGCACTGGCCGGTGATTTGCTTCTTGAACTATGTGCGGGTGGGGCCGATTGAGCCGGGAATTCGCTGTCTTGCGATGCTGGTCTGCCTGATTTTTGCGTGGCTGGCCTACCAATTTGTGGAGCTGCCGCTTAGGCGGTCAACCTGGCTTTACAGCTATGCCTTTGCTGTGAGTTTTCTCTCTCTGTTGACAGCTGCGTGTCTCTTTGCTATTTCCCGGGTAAGCAAGGGTTTTCCAGAGCGTTTCAACGGCGAGATTTTAGAGGCGGCTGGATTTGCCGGTCACGATCCGTTTCAGAGAGACTTGAGTCTGCGAGAGGTGGAATCAGGCAAGCTTGTGACCTTTGGTGTCGAGACACCTGAGCCGGCTCGCCTCATCGTTTGGGGCGATAGCCATGCCATGTCGGTTTTGCCCGGGCTGGATGGGGTGTTTCGAAGGCGGGGTCTTCGCGGAGAGGCGGCCGTTCACAACTCCTCGCCACCGATTCTGGGGGCCTCGCTGGAGCCTCGCTTTAGTCAGCTAGCGGGTGTAACCATGGCATACAATAACGCAGTCTATCGTCACATACTGAACTCTCGGGCGAAGGATGTTCTGTTGGTGGCGGCTTGGGAAGACTATTTCGGTCGGGACGAGTTCAGCAATCAGGTCTTATCTACCATACGGGCATTGGTGCGTGACGGTAAGCGGGTCTGGGTGATGCAGGAAGTACCTGTCCATAATTTGGATGTTGCGCACGCATTCGTCATGGCTAAGCTGCAGAACCTGGATATAACTCCTTTCACGCGTTCGCGAGACGATTGCCTCGTCTATTCTTCGCGGAGCCGTAAAACGTTTGCGGGCGTAGAAGGCCTGGTTCATTTGATTGATCCAATAGACTTTTTTTATCCAGGTAAGCAAGCCGTATGCCGAATCGCATTGGACGGCCACGTCCTGTATCGAGATGCCGCCCACCTGTCAGCGTCAGGAAGTCACTATCTCGCTCAGTTGCTGGAAGGAGCGATTTTCTCTCCGTGAATTTGGTTCCAATTACGTGACCAGCGTTACAGGAGGCGTGGGGTCAGGGTGGACCGTGGCGAGTTCTCGAAACGCCTGGCAGGATTCCAACAAGTCTTCGGCTCGGCCCGCCCCCACCAGGTGCCCTCGTTCCAGTACGAACAGCTTATCGAAACTCCAAACGGTGTGGAGTCTGTGCGCCACCACGATCAGGGTCTTGACTCCTTTAAGGGCGTCCAGGGCTTGCAGGATGCTGTTCTCGGTAACGTTGTCCAAAGACGAAGTGGCTTCGTCAAAAATGATGATGTCGGGATTGTGGTAAAGAGCTCGAGCGATTCCCAGACGCTGGCACTGCCCTCCACTGAGCCGTGTTCCTCTTTCTCCAATGCTGCTTTGATAGCCGTCGGGCAGTTCATTGACAATGAAGTCATGGATACAGGCAACTTTGCAAGCCTGTTCCACCATCTGCCGGTCGATTTCCACTTCGGGAATTCCGAAGGCCACATTGGCCACCACGGTTGAATCCAGGAGATAGATATCTTGTGGAACATATCCTATGTTCTTTCTCCACGAGCGACTCAGAGCCGCTGTGATGGGTTGGCCGTCCACTACCAGTCGACCACTGGTCGGCTCTCTCAGTCCAAGAAGGATATCTGTTGCGGTGGTTTTACCCGCGCCGGTCGAACCTACAAAAGCTACTCGGGTGTGGCGCTCGATGGTCAGACTGACTTCGTTCAGCACCGGGCGCTCCCGGGCCAGAGCATAAGAGTAGCTGACTTTGTCCATTTCCAAAGTTTGTTGAAAGGGGACAGGCTGGTCCAGGTAACGCAGGCTCGCATTCTGGTCGCGATCCAGAAACTCTTTAATGATCCAAAGGGTGGGCATCAGGTAGCGGATCTGGACCCAGTGGGAGAGAGCCTGTTGTAGAGCGGGAATCAAGCGGATTCCAGCAATGACGTAGGCGGACATGAGCGGCAATCCATTGCCCAGGTTTCCATCCCGATGATGGAAGTAGACCAGCATTCCCACCACGGAAGCCACGGTGGCGGTCTCCAGAATGGCTCTGGTGATATAGCCCGGCTTCCCTCGGACGTATTCCGGATGGATAGAGGCGTTGGTTGCCATTTCAAATCGTTGTAGAAAGTATGGGGTCGTTCCGGAGACCTGTATATCGCGGAAGGCATTTAGCACTTCATTGGAGGTTTTGTACATGTCGCTGGCCGCTTGTAGTCCCCGTTTACCGGCTTCCACCAACGGGTGATGGATGAAGTGATGAATGAACAGGTAGAGGCATGTCATAGCAGCCGCGAATCCGACTGCCATGTTGGCGTTTGCCAGCAAAAAAAATAGGTAGAGTACGGCCACGCGGATGGCGACCGCTACCAGCTGCACAGTTGAAGACAGGCACGTAATATAAGCACCGACATCGCTGAGCACAGATTTAGACAGCTCCGCCGAGTTGTTTTCGTCGAAATAGGAGATGGGCTGGCTGGAAATGATGTGCAGTACTTTCTGGCTAATTATGGCTTTTTGCTTGGCGACGAAATAGGTGCTGAAGAGTTGGTAGGCGCAGATGCCCGCATTGGCCAGACAAATCACAGCCGCGAGTATCAGTCCGAGGGCTGGAGTCGTCCACTCGTGAGGAATTCCTAGGGTGTTCATCAGCCAGTTGAGCCAGAGATTGAGACGGTTGGAAAAGCCAAAGGCTTGAGAGTTAGATGCGGTAATCATAAAGGGGATGACCAGGCCGATACCAAGCATCTCGACGAAGCCGGCCAGAGTCGTGGCCGCTCCCAGCAGGAAGAGTTGTCTACGAGCCCCCGTGTCCATGGGTGCAAGCAGTGCATTGATGTATTTTACCAGCATATTTGACCTGTCTTTGACGGTGCCTGACCCCAGACCGAATCGTCAAGGTTATGGGTTGATGCATTGTGAATCAGGTTCCTGCCTATCGGGGGCAAGGATTCCGCTGGAAAAACGGAGCAGGAGCGGAGATGCAGGTTCGTAACTTTCTCTTTCATAGAGTTTCGCCGAAATCTGAACCCTGGGGGCCGGCCATTTCGCCTGCCCGCTTCCGCAGAGTCCTGAAGGTTCTTAAAAGTCTCTATAGAGTCTGTTCCCTTGAGGAGGCGTACACTTGCTCTGCGCCAGGACGACGGCCGTTGGCTACTGTAACTTTCGATGATGGTTTCCGCGAGGACATCGAGTATGCCGCGCCGATTTTGGAGAGTCTGAGGCTGACGGCCTGCTTTTACCTCGTCGTTGATTCTGTGGAATCAGGTCGTCCCAACTGGTCTTACGAGCTTCCTCGTCTCTTTCATTTGAGCGCCCGCCGCCAGTTGCGGATTGACTGCGAGAATCCTCGCGAACTCGGCGGCATCTTCCACTTCGAATCACCGGGCGCTCTACTGACCTTCGGTAAAGATTTGCTTTCCAGGCTTCGATACGTTCCTCATTCGGTGGCTAGCAATATTTACGAGCAAGTCCGCAAACAGCTAGACGATGTTCCACCTGGCCCCACCAGGATGTTGAACTGGTCGGAGGCTCGCGAATTGATTGGAAGGGGTTTTGAGATCGGCTCCCACACCTATACCCATCCCTATTTGTCTAGAGTGGAGGGAGATGTCGACCTTGCCTTCGAGTTAGGAGCCTCTCGTGAAAAGCTGGCTAACGAATTAGGTTTCCCCCCGCAGTCGGTGTCTTATCCCTTTGGAGACTATGATCGCAGAGTGGCTCAGGCCGCTCGAGCATCGGGTTATCGGTTAGGTTTTCGAGTAGGCCAAGTTTTCGCGGACAACACTTCCAAGGAGCGTTGGTGTGAACCGCGGGTCGATGTCTATGCGGACTCACCTTGTCTAGTTACCTTGTTACGGATTACTGGATACTTAGAGCCGCTGAAGAGAGTTCTGCGAAGATGAAAAGGAACATTGTTTTGTGGTTCGGAGATCATCCGTACCAGGTTTTTCAAGCCCATCGCTTTCACCAGAGATTTGATGTTGTCGGGGTGGTCTTCGAGCGAAAGTCCCGTCAGGCGCCTCGACTTTCTCTTAAGCGCTTGTTTGAGAAGGTCCTTGGCAGAGTGTTGGCCTTTCCTCTTCACGCGGCCTGGTTCAAGGTGTTGTCGCATTATCGAGAATTGCATCCAGGTTATCCGAGCATTCCGACCCTATTTGTCGAGAATGTGAACGCGTCTGAGGTTCTGGACTTCACCCGCCAATGCCGGCCGGACCTGGTCTTGGTGTCGGGCACGGGAATGGTCCGGGAGCCACAGCTCTCATTTCCTTGTAAGCTAGGTATTATGAACCTGCATACTGGTCTCTCTCCTTATATCAACGGCGGCCCTAGCTGCACCAACTGGTGCCTGGCTACAGGTGAGCTTCATCTCATTGGTAATACGGTGATGTGGCTGGATGCCGGCATCGACTCCGGAAAAATCATTGCCACCGCGACAGTCGATTTTACCGGAAAGGAAGACCTTGCAGCTATTCAGAGAAAAGTCTTCGATTCAGGGCAAGAGCTCTATGAAAGGTGCGTAGAAGCAATTTTAGCCGGCATTTCCTGCCCTGGCGTGCCCCAGGAAACCCTGGCCGTTGAGGGTAAGACCTACTTCACCAGGGAGTGGGGTCTGCGGAACCAGCTTCGGGCATTGTGGAATTGGCTCCATTTCGAGCAAAGGATTCATTCGGCCGACTATTCAAAGCGGAAAGCCTCACTTCGTTTGGTGGACCCTCCAGAAGTCAGTGCGGACAATTGCATTGCATAGAATACTGTTCGTCAGCATTGCTTTCCCGCCCAAACTTGATTCAGAGGGTCGGCAGGTTGCTCGCTACTTCAAGTATCTCTACCAGAATCACGCGCACGATTTTATATTTGACGTTATAACTTCGAAAAGTCCAACCTTGTACATGCCGGATGACGAAAGCTTGCGGCCTTTACTGGCTGGAGTGCACCGCCTGGTGGAAATCCCACTGTGGGAGAATCGGTATTTGAACTATCTTCTCCACCGAATCGCTCCTGAATTTGTCACGGTACCCGACTCAAAGTGGTCCTTTCACTATCAGTGGAGACGTGCAACCCGGCAGATTGCTATTCCGGACGTGATTTATTCGCGATCCTTCCCTTCCAGCTCGGCTCTCATGGCTTTGAAGCTCAAAAAGGCCCTTAAGGTCCCCTGGATTATGCATTTGAGCGATCCTTGGGCGGACTCGCCGTTGCGCCGTGACAGTCCTCGAGTGCGCGCCAAAAACCAGAAGTTGGAGCGGGCTTGTTTTGAGAACGCTGACGTAGTCTGTTTAACTTCTCAGAAGACGATCGACTTCTACTCCAGAAAATACCCGGGAGTGCGTTATGAGCTTTTTCCCAACGTCTATGACCCCGAGGACCGAACGGACCGTTTCGAAGTTCCCCGGAATCGAAAACTACGGATTGTGCACACGGGCGCCCTGGCTTCCATCCGTTCGCCGGAAACGTTCCTTCAGGCTCTTCATGGCTTGCCGTTCGAGATCCAAGATCAGTTGGAAGTCATCTTCTGTGGATTTGCGGACCGCGGCATAGTGGGACTCTTTGAAAAGTATCGCTGCAAGTGCTTCACGTTTCGAGGAGTTTTGACGGCGAACGAGGTTCTCGAGCTTCAGCGAAGTGCTGATGTTCTGTTACTGATCGATTTTGTTGCAAAAGGCGAGTTGGGGATGTTTTTCCTTTCCAAAATTCTTGACTACATGCTGGCCAGGAAATATATTCTGGCTTTGACTGGCCGTCAAAGTGAATGTGAGAACGTCATCCAAGGCCGATTTGGAGACTGTTTTGAACATGATGATATTAAAGGGGTTCAGGCCAAGATTCTGGACTTGATCGAGTTGCATAAACAAGATCCTGGCCTTTTTGTTCGAGACTTTATCGATAATCGATACGATGCAGCCCTATGCGCAGGCCGGTTAACGGATCTTTTTCGAGAGTTTTCGGCTGGCAAGTAGATGAATAAGAAATTTAAGGAGTGAAACGTGAAGAAGATCTTGCGCCCCTGGCTGAAACGGCTCGCTTATCTAGGAATCGACTTGGTCCGAGTTTATCGCTCAATTCAAGCATTTCCTAAGTATGGATGGGATTATCTGCGTTTCCGTAAGGCTTATAGGAAGACCTTCCAGAAGAGACTGCGGTTCTATCCCTGCCTGCTTGACTATACCGCAGCCAGTGGAGTCGCATCGGGCCATTATTTTCATCAAGATCTCTGGGTTGCCCAACAAATCTTTCTCGCCAGTCCCGAACGGCATATCGACGTCGGCTCACGTGTCGATGGGTTTGTTGCTCACGTCGCCAGTTTCCGGACCATTGAGGTCATTGATATCCGGCCTCAGACCAGTCATGTTCGTAATATAGAGTTTTTGCAGGGTAATTTAAGTGATGAGGGGTTTCAACTCGAGGCTGCGCCGGATTCTTTGTCCTGTCTTCACGCCTTGGAGCATTTTGGGCTCGGTCGCTACGGCGATCCTATTGATCCCGAAGGACACCAGAAGGCTTTTGCCAACATGCACCGGCTGTTGCGAGCTGGAGGCATCTTTTACTTTTCGGTTCCTATCGGAGTGGCGCGAGTAGAGTTCAACGCTCACCGTGTTTTTGGACTGGATGAACTCGAGGAAATGTTCCGCGGTCGCTTTTCTGTAGAGCACTTCGCGGTTGTGGATGATGCCGGCGAACTCTTCACAGACTTGCCCTGGACATCGCCAGAAAGATGCAGGTGGTTTGACCTGAATTACGGATGTGGGATTTTCGTATTACGCAAGCAAAACGACTAGTTCGGCTAACCGGCCATGTTTGAAAGAAAAGCAAAGAAGCCACCACGATTAACCGTGGTGGCTTCTTTTGGCTGAGGTATAGATCTTACGGACTAGCGCTGGCCAAGAAGGTATCCCTATCCGTATCGCCATTGAGGAGGATGATCGCGGTCACGATGGCCGCCGCACCGCCACCCGCATAGGCTCCGATGTCATCGTCATCGTCGTCATCATCTTTCTCGGGTTGAGGATCATCCGGTTTCTTCTCATTTGAATCCTCGGGCTCGTCGGCATCAGCGTCGGCGAAGACTCCTTGACCTTCCCAATCGGTGGCGGAAAGGGTCGATTTTACACCTTCGGTCCGAGTCACAGTACCGCTGAAAACCTCTACGCCAACGGATTTTCCATAACCCACGACAAACTCGCTCTCACCGGATTTGATGCTCTCGTTGCCAAACTCTAATTGACAAGAGCTGTCTTTGGGAACATGGACAAAAACTCGCCCTCCAGCCTCGGATAATCTGAGGCTCACAGATTTTTCATTCACCTGAACGATTTTTACCTGGCTGTGAGGGGCCAGTCGAATTTGAGCGCCCGCCAAGTTCAAAGTGGCATCGGCGTCTTGCGTACGGATGGAGGCTCCGGCGCCCGGATTGCTCTCGTCTCGCCAGGAGCCTTCTTTGGATTGAACCTGAACAGTTCCTTGGACAACAGACTGATCGGTGTGATTCGCCCATGCACCAATGAAGCACGAGGCGATAATACCGCCAGACATCAAGCTCTTTAAGATCTTCATTACCAGAATCTCCTCTAAGTGGGTAACACTTGACCTGGGCCTTCCCAGGCCGGGGCGGGTTTCCTGCCTTGTCAGGGGTCTCGGGGGAAAGTTAACATGTAGGCTCATCACTGAATCAAGTCATATCTGGGATGCAACTTTAGAGTGGCCAAAAGTCCTCTTCTCGTGTCGTTTCCGACTTCTCTAAAGAGGTGAGATACTGCTCGGGACTAATTAAGGGCCATGCGATTTTCCTACGTTTTAAGTCTCCTCGGTCTGAGTCTCATTGGTGCGCCCGATGCGCCCGCGCAGCAGCCTCCCACCCCTCCTCAGGCGCCGGCTTCGGGCGCTCCTGCGATTTTGATGAGTCCGGCTTTGAATCCGGCCTCCCACGTACTCCAGTCCGGCGACCAGCTCGAACTCAATATTTTCAGTTTGCCCGACTTGCCCAAGAGCTATACGGTGAGGGCGGACGGCCGCTTCAATCACCCCGTCATCGGCGAAGTGAAAGCGGCTGGTGTGACCGTCAGTTCATTGGAAAAATTGATTCGCGCGCGATTGTCGAAGGAGTTGCGCGATCCTGGCTTCAGCCTGGGCCTGGTATCGGTCAGTCAGATGGATGTTTCCGTTCTGGGCGAGGTCGGTAAAGCCGGCAAATACACTCTACCCACCGGTACTTCGCTTTTGGAGCTTTTGGCTCAAGTAGGCGGCGTTACCGCCAAGGCGGACCCGGACGGCGCCTATATCATTCGCCAGGGCCAGCAGGTGCCGGTGAACCTTTCTACCGCCAATCAGCCTAAGCTGGCATCTTTCAGCATGCGCCCGGGAGACATCTTCTTCGTCAACCCGGGGCGCCGGGTGAGTGTGGTGGGTGAGGTCCGCGAACCCGGTATTTACGCGGTCAGCGCCAAGTCCACTACGCAATTTGAGGACGCCATCAAGGCGGCCGGTGGAACCAAAGAGACGGCTGCCGCAGGTCGGATCTTACTCGTTCGCCCTACTTTGGAAAAGCCGCTGACCGTGGATCTTCTGAGTCCGCCTAAGAACGGATCTTATCCGGAGCTGACGGATGGGGATACCGTGGTGGTGCAGCCGCGCGCGGTCATCGTGCTGGGCGCTGTATCCAAGGCCGGCCCCATGCCCTTGGAGGGCAGTGAAACGCTGGTGGACGTCCTGTCCAAGGCAGGCTTGAGCCAGGGCAAGCTGGATCAGGTGGTGGTGATCCGCGCCAGTGATGTTCGCGAAGGAAATGAAAAACGCGAAACTTACGATGTGGAGAAGTATCTTAAGGAGGCATCCAGCCTGGTTCCGGTCCCGGTTCACGATGGGGATCTGGTCTATGTTCCCCCTCAAGATGCGCCCGGTGGCGGCTTGCTCGGAGGAGGCGGGCTTTTGCAGCTTCTTTTGATGGCTCGTACCTTTACTTCGTTTTGAGTCCGACCGAGACCGGTCAGTTCTTCTTGCGCTTAAAGAAGCCGCCGCTTTTGGCGGTCGTGGCACGGGATGCCTGGAGCGGCTCCACGTAGTGGTAGCGATTTGATTGGTTCGCGTTGTAGGCGCCGTAGGTGCGATTTTCCGTTTCTGCAGCCCCGTTGAGCACAGCACCGAGGACCGGGATGTTGTGATCGACCAATTGTTGCTTGTGACGAACTTCAATGTCGCCGTCCCAGCTTTTGGGATTGACCACGATGACGACCCCGTCCGTCTGGACTCCGATGAGAACAGCATCACTGCAGGCCGTCATGGGGGGAGTATCGACGATGACGCAGTCGGCGCTTTCGCGCAATTTATTGAAAATTTCCGCCAGCCGTTCTCGACCAAGCAGGTTGGCAGGGTTCTCTTGACTTTGGCCGCGCGGCAGCAGTCGAAGATTGGGCACCACCGTCTCTACCAGGTAGTCCTCCAGGTTGCCGCCCTTTTCCAGGAAGTCCGTAAATCCCGGCGCCTGCTCCGCGCCCAGAACTTTGCTGATGGTGGGTAGACGCAGGTCGCCGTCAACCAGGACGACGCGCAGGTGGAGGTGGGTCAAGGTTACGGCCAGGTTGGTGCAGACCATAGATTTGCCGTCTCCCGACCAGGTGCTTACCAGGCAGATGACTTTCTTTCCCAGGCTGAGGTGGCGGCTCAGGGTGGCGCGCAGGGTACGATAGCACTCTGCGATTTCGGAGTTAGGATGCTGCAGCACCACGATATGGTCGGTTTTTTGCATAGCTGCTGAGTTTCTGGCGCGGCCGCTACTTTCCTCGCTTGAAAATCTCCCACTTCACCCTGTCTTGTTCCGATAAAAGAGGAAGAAGGCAAACCACGGGAGTGTCCAGCGCGAGAGAAACCTGTCGGGATTTATCCTGATTCCAGTAGTAGAAGTTCAACCCTAAATAACAGGCCAGCCCGGCCATTGCGCTCAGGGGAAGCAAGATCAAAACGAGGTAGTAACGGGATGCGACCGTCTTGAGAACCGAGTTATTACGCGCCCCGGGCATGGGGGGCTGCAGCAGTACGGTGGAGCAATCACTACGGGCCATTCTTTCTTCGATCCGGGCTCCAAAAATCTGGTTTGCGAGACGGTCCGCTTCGGCTTCCCACGACTGCTCCGCTCGTTGCAGGGATGCTCGACTTTTTGCCTCAGTATTGCTCAGCAGTTTCTTTTTCAGGATGACGATATTCGATTCGACTTCGCCCAACAGTCTCTTTTTGGACGTCAGTTCAGTCAGCAAGTTTTGCTGATAGGATCGGAGTCGCTCTTCTTGCTGCGCCTCACGAAATTTGTTTTCCCTTTGCGAGTTCTTGGCAGCGCGTTTCGCTCCGGCGCTGTTCGGGCGGTAGACGATTTGGGCCTGAATGAACTCGGCATCGGCTTTGGTGTATCCCTCGGACGGGCCCGCCTGAGTTAGAATGACCGGTTGGCTCAGGCGCTCGGTCAAGCCTTGAATCTCGATCTCGAGTTTTCGCGCCTCGTGGCGAAGGTGGTCAATATCGGCTTCATTGGCAACCAGTTCTCGGTGTGAGGAAAAATGATAGTTCTTGAGTTTGCTCCGTGCTTTAACCAGGTTTATCTGAACTTCTTTCAGGGTTGCTTCGAGCTTTTCGCGCCGAAGGCGGGCTGTCTCGGAGCTCGTTTCCACGAGGATCTCTTCCAGGCTGGCCAGTACCGCCGCCGCGTATTGCTGTGCCTGGCGAGGCGAGGGGCCGACCGTTTGCACCTTCAGCATGAGAACTCTCGTGTATGCATTGACGGCCACCTGAGCCACGCGTTTCTTCTTCTGGTTCAGAAGATTCCGCTCCAGTTCCGTCATTTCCGATTGCGGGGTGGTGTTGCTAAAAATGGTGGTGAGGCTGACACGCTCCTTCAGCTCTTGCTCGGTAAAGTTGGGCGGTTTGTCGGCGATTTTGGTCAGAGCGCGGGAGTAGAGTTTTCTACGAGAGATGAGCAGTTGGAGCATCTCCTCGTCGCGTAGCCAGCGATCGATTGCCGAATTGGAATTGTGAGTGAGGCTGGCGAGGCTGGAGCGGGAGCTGGGAGCAATGAGCAGGGTGCCCTGGGAGGAGTAAGAGGCCTCGCTGATGGTCTGGAGCTGCTGCGGTCTTACATAGGTGTGCATCAGCTTGGCGTGACAAAGCAGGAAGCCGAGCAAGAAGACTGCCGGCCCCTGAAATCTTTGTGTCTTCAGGTTTGCGGGGACTTTTAGCACGCCGGCCCTCTATCCGTAAGCAAATCAAGGCTACGAGGAGTTTCCGAACTCAAGTTTAACTGTGACAGCCACATGGACATCAGACGTATTCTTCGCATTGTCCGCGAGCGCTCGGGCCTATTTCTAGCCATCGTAGTCTCAACCCTGTTGATCGTGGTCGTGCTACCGCAAGCCTCGGTCGTTCCCATCTACCGGTCCACCGCCCGTATTCTGCTGACTCCACCGTCCGAATCCGGGTCTGGCTATTCGGGGGGGAGTCGCAGTTGGTACACGGACCGGGCTACTCTTCAGGAGCTGGTGACCTCCGAGCGTTTGTTGACGCGCGTTGTGCAGTCTTCCAAAGTACGACGAGACTGGGTGGAGTTAAAAGAAAAGGTGCATCTGGACCCCCTTTCCGCGGACTACCAGGTGACTTTGTTCTCGCTCGGAGTGGACGATGCTTCGCCCGAGGAGGCCAAGCAGCTCACGGATGCGCTGGTCAAAGAATTCGTCAGTTATGTCGAAGAACTCTCGGCCCGCGAGTTCGCCAATACCAGGCGTTTTCTCGAAGAATTGGTGGCTGAGGCACGAGAGAAAGTGGACGTCACCGAAGACAAGTTGTTGAAGTTGACGACCTCGCATGCCAGTGCCGACCAGAGTGAAAGCCTGGCTTCCGATCAGAACGAGTTGGAGTTGGAGCGACGCAAACTGAAAGAAGAGGCCATCAGTGCGGAGACCGAGGTCAACTCGCTAGGAGCTTTTCTGAGTGGCCAGTCCGATGTCCCCCCATGGGCCATCATCGAGCAGGGCGACAACAGCTTGAAACAACTTGAGACGGCCGCCTCGGATGCCAAGCTAAAGTTGATGGAGTTGGAAGAACTCTATACCGATAAGAATATTCAGGTCGTAGCCCAGCGGGAAAAAGTTCGTAAAGTCCAGTCCGAGTACAAGGATCGGTTGGTCAAATACGTGCAGTCGTTGCGCACCGAGAAGGCTCAGATGCTGGCCGATCGGCGCAGTCAGCTCAAATCGTTGGAAGCCCGGCTCGCGGATTTGCGCAGCAAGCAGCTCAGTTCCAGCGAGAAGCGCGAAGTCGCTAAATTGCAGCGGCAGCTCACCATGTGGGAAGACAATTACCTGCAACTGGTCAAGCAGCTTTACCAGGCTCGCGTCGGCGAGCAAAGCAGCAAGCGCCAGGGAGCCATCACCGTATTGCAGGCTCCCATGCTCGGAATGCCGGTGCAGGCGGAAAAACGCCAGGGTTTCCTGCGCGCCCTGGCTTTCGGACTCCCTTTCAGTATCGCCGTAGGTTTGTGCGTGTTGGTGGGCCTCGATTATCTGCGCAGCAGCATGAGGATTCTACCCCAAATTGAGTCACGTCTGGATTTGCCGGTCCTGACTGTGATCCCCCAGGTTCCCATCTCGATCGCCGAACTCTGGGAGGGCTGTAAGCGCGACATTGTGAGCGCGCCCCGCTTCACCGAGCGCTCTTCGGGTGATGAAGGCGGTGCTGCTTCGGGGGTAGCTGTTTAGGTTGTGCTGCAAAGCCTGGAAATTCTAGGTAATCCCGACGGACCTTGGAGTGAAGCGCTGCGCGGTTTCGCCGCCACAGTCATGTTGGGCTACCGCAATGGAACCGGCGCCCTGGCCATTGTCGGCGCCTGGGAAGGTGAAGGTCGGACCTCGGTCGTCGCCTCCCTGGGTATCGTCCTGGCCCAGTTGTCTGCTCAGGTGATTGTGGTCGATGGGGACTTACGCCGTCCGACCTTAAGCAAGGTTTTTCAACTTGAAGAGCGCCCGGGACTTACCGACTTTCTCACGGGTCAATCCGGGCTATCGCTTTATTCAACGGCTGTCGACCGCCTCCGCTGTTTGCCTTGCGGAACGAGCCTCCCGGAGGACAGTGGAGCTTTGCTTCTTCGCGAGGAATTTGCCGGTCTGGTCAAAGAGCTGCGAGCGACCGGCGCCTTGCTTCTATTTGATACCCCCGCCATGGGTCTGTGCAGTGACGCGGTGACCATCGCCGGTCACCTGGACGGGGCTTATATGGTGGTCGGCCTGGATCAATTTAGCGGGCCGGCGGAGGGACACTTTGTAGAAGACCTGCGTGATCAGCAGGTCGAGGTTCGCGGCGTTATTCTGACGGGCTGTCGGCAGATGGAGCAGACAGCTTATCGGAGTCGGGCGTGACGGTGGTTAGCGGGGAATTTGGGGCGGCAAAATTTGAATGGTGTCGTCGCAAACGTGCATGCGATACTCGGAATTGAGGTCTTTCACGATGGACTCGACTTGCGCCAACGTCGGGTAGTCACGGGAGCCGTTGAACAGGCGGGCGTCGTCAATGATGACTGCGTGAGGGACAGAGTGACTTAGCACCGCTTCAAGCTCGGCTCGGATCGGGGTCTCCAGGTCGCCCAGAGCGGTATCGCCGGCAGAGTAGTGTCCATCCAGCCAAAAAATTGCCGGCTTTGCTAAAGCTTCCGTCAAGTTGGCCAGCACTTTCCCACTGTCTCCTTGGAGCAAGGTCGCCTTCGGATAGGCTCGCAGGCGGACAAGCGCTGCCTGGTGTAATTCCTGGGACAGTTCGATGGAGTAGAGCTTTTCAAAATACGGGTGCATGGCGATCATCATATCGCCGCGAAAGGTACCGGTTTCCACCAGGACTTTGTAGCCGTACTGGCGCTGCGTGTTGAGAAGTTGCAACTGCTTGACCTCATGCGGAGGGGGAAGAGGCCGCCCGGACCGATGCCAGCGAGCCCAGGCCTGCCTAAGCCGCGCCCGCTTGGCGGCGAACCTCCAGTGGAGAGGCAGATGCGGGGCGAGCCAGCCCCAGAACCAGGCGCGGAAACGATAGAGTAGTTGCATGTCTTCCCCTTTCCTAGCTACCTGTGGGGGTCCTTCTCTCTGGAAGCTCCTGGAGGAAGGCAATGCCTTGGCGTGAAGCCCGATTGGAAATGAAAGACGTCCGTCCGTTACAAATAGGCTATTTTCTCGAGCAGTCTCCGGCAGTTTCCGAGACTTTTATTCTTGACCTGCTGACCGGTCTCGCGCAGCGGGGTCCCTTGACAACTCTGGTTGGGCGAGGCAAGGACAGGCTGGGACCTGGCCAGGTGTATACCGGCCATGCGGATTTCCCGGAGGGGTTGCTGCGCAAATCTTATCTGCTGGGAAAACTCTGGGGTAAGGGTTTTCAGTTGGAGAACCGCGTCCGTAAGCTGTTGGTCTCTCGCCGTCTCCGGAATTTACCGAGCACTGTCCTGCCCCAGGTGGCTCTGGTCGACTATTTGCATCATGCTGCCACACTGGCTCCCTTTCTGCGCCGGGCGGGCATCCCGTTCCTTGCCCACGTGCACGGCTGGGACATCACCTATAAATTGTCCAATCCCGCTTTCCGAGCCGACTTGCCGGAGTTGTTCGCGAGCGCCGCCTATTTGATTGCAGCCTCGCACCACATGCGGAGATTACTGATCTTGAACGGCTGCCCCGAAGAAAAGATTTGCGTAATTCGTTATGGCGTCGACGTGGCCGGGATGACCCCCCAGCCATGGAATGAGCGAACGCCGCATCCTTCCGTCATTTTTCTGGGGCGGCTGACCCCCAAGAAGAACCCGGTGGCCTTGATCCACGCCTTTGGCCTGGTCTGTAAGACCTTACCGGAGGCACGGTTAACCATTATTGGCGAGGGTCCTTGCCGCGGGGAGTGCCTGGAGGCCATTCGGCGGCTAAAACTCAACAACAACGTCACCCTGCTGGGCTCGCTGCCGCGGGAGCAAGCCTTTCCACTGCTGGCCCGTCACTGGTTGTTTGCTCAGCACAGCGTGACTTCTCTGACCGGGGACCAGGAAGGGTTTGCTATCAGTCCGGCTGAGGCGGCTGGTCACGAAGTCCCGGTAGTCTCCACCTGGCATAATGGTATCCCCGAACATGTGATTCACGGTCAGACCGGCTATCTGGTACAGGAATTCGACTTTGAGGCGATGGGGCGGCGAATGTTGGAAGTCCTTCAGAATCGGCCGCTGGCCGAACAAATGGGCCGGAACGGAAGAAAGCAGGTTCAGACCTTGTGTCAGCCGGGACAGCGGATCAAGGAGTTTTCCGATCTGCTGAATTCTCTAGGGTCCCGGTCAAAGAGTTGAGGGCCTGCGCAAAGTTTTCGGCCACCAGCGGCCAGCGATAAACGCGCCGGGCTTTTTCGAGTCCGCTTCGAGTCATTCTTTCCCGGAGTTCAGCGTCGTTGAACACCCGCGTAAGGGCGCTGGCCAGGGGCTCTACTTCGGGCTCGACCACCAGACCGACATCTTCCAGTCCTTCGCGCACGCCCCCCACGTCGGTGGCTACTACCGGCGTGCCGGCGTGCATGGCTTCCAAGATGACCAACGGGAAGGCTTCGATGGCGACGGAGGGCAGGCAGAGGACGGTGGCCTCGGCCATCAGTTTGGGTAATTCTCGCTCGTGCTGAATAAATCCAAGCCAGCGAACCCTGTCGACCAATCCCAAATGGTTGATCTGGGACTCCAGTTGTTTCTCGTAGTCGGAAAGCCGGCCATGCCCCGTCAGGCCGGTTCGGGCGGCGACCCAGACCTTCACTTCACCGAATTCCGGGCCCATCTGCTGGACGGCATCGAACAGCAGGTGGAGGCCTTTGCCGTCGACGACCTGGCCGACGAAAAGAATCACATCCGGCCGTTTTTGCCCTCGTCCCGGATGGAAGAGCGCTGGATTGGCGGCGTTGTAGACGACGCGGCAGCGGGAAAAAAGCTGGGGATTGCGAGTTTTCAAAGGCATGAGGATGGCCCAACTGCAGCCGATGATCCCGTTTAGCGTCCGCTCCAGGCGTCGTAGATAGCGATCTTCCACTCCGCTAAAGCGGCGATTGTGTTGGTGCAGCACAATTTGACCGCGAAAGCCTAAAAATCTTAGATAGAGCGAATAATGCGGACGATTTTCCAGGACCAGCACTCGTGCTGTGCGCCAGAAGGGCCACCAGGCCAGGCAATAGGCCAGTCCGGGAAAGCGCCCTTCCAGAATCCGGCCCAGCCGGGTCCGGCTGAAGGCCTGGAACCAGGGCAACCAGGGGTTTCGCTGGAGGGGCCCCGGGTAGCGGGCCTGGCTTGCGGCAGCCTGGTTGGCCCAAACCTGGACCCGTTCCGAGTCACAGGGCCCCCAGGCCTGGACTACTTCGAAAACCCATCGGCTCAGGGAGCTTCCCTTTTCCGGGCTATAGATCTCATCCTCGGGCAGCCAGAAAACGATCATACTAACTCCAGAAGCCGGGCCAGGCGGTCGATCACGGCTGGCCAGCTATAGCGTGTTTGGGCAAGCGACCGGGCCGCTTGTTCCAGTCGGACTCTAAGACTCGCATCGGAAAGGCCGGTGAGAATAGCTTGGGCGAGGTTTTGTGGGTCTGGCTCGACGGTCAGACCGGTTCCAGCCAGCAGCAGCGGAGTTCCTCCTCGATTGGAAGCTACCGTTAGCGTTCCCGAGTGCATGGCTTCGATGATGGTCAGAGGGGCGGCTTCAGGCCCCGTACTTGGGAGGCACAGCAGGGTTGAGCGAGCTAACAGTAGCGGGAGTTCTTGATCATGGTTCACGTGGCCGAGAAACTGCACTTTGTCCGCCAGGCCGTTCTGTTCGACGAAGCTGTGTAGCTGCCGCTCGTAGTCGGTCCGGCTAGAACTTGGACCAAAGCCTGCCGTCCCGGCGATGCGGAGCTGCACTCCGGGTTTTTCTCGGTGAATCAGGGAAACGGCTTCCAGTAGCTCCTTGACTCCTTTTTCCGGAACCAAACGGCCTACGAACAAGACGCTGTCCGATTCTTTCAGGTGTGGTCGGGGGAAAAACAGGCTCTCATCGGCCGCGTTATGGATAGTCCAGGACTTGCGGTAAAGGTCGGGCTGACGAGTCTGGAGGTCGGTCACCAGAAATTCGTTGCAGCTCAAAACGGCGTCCAGACTGTCCGCTAATTTGTTCAGATAGGCATCGCTGTAGGCCGGCAGCACGTGATTGTGGAGATGGAGCAGCAATTTGCCCTTGTAGCCTAAACGACGCAGGTAGAGAGCATAGTGGGCTCTGTTTTCCAGGATCAGGACCGGCCTCTTGCGCAGCCACGGATACCAGCTCAGGATATAGAGAAGGCCATCGTAGCGGTTTTCCAACCACGCAAGAGGAGGGCGCTTTTTGTAGAGTGCCAGGAGCTCGCCCATCCGGTTACGGACCAATTTCCCAGGATAGCGATGCCGTGCTTCCGGTCCGGCCCGGCCCAACACCTCTAGATGGGGAAGTTGTTGTGAGGAGCGGGCCATGATTCCACCTGTCCAGCGGGCCACCGCTCCGCCAAAAACACTGCAGTAAGGCTCGATATCGGGTAGAAGGAAAGCTGCCTGGTGCATGGCCTAGCGTTGCGGAAAGAGCCGTCTGGCTTGCGCCTGTAACCAGCGCCGGCAGTAAAATAGGAAGCCCATCAGGACCAATCGCCTGTCAGGCGCGCCTTGCACCAGTTGCTGCAGACAGTAGAGCGCGGCCTGCCGGGCATTGCCTTGAAATCGCCGGTGCAGGAATCGTTCCAGGAAAATTGTGGGATTTTCGCGTTGGCTCCGCTGAAACTCGGCCAGGAAGCTTTCCAGACGCTCGTTATTAGCGGGTAAGGTAAGATCAAGGCCCTGGGAATATTTCATCTGGAAAAGTTGGCCAAGAATCTCGCCGGCAAACAGCTTCCGGTAATCTTGGAAACGCAGATGCAGGTTGGGGCTGCACAGAGAGCCCGAGGCCTCGCGATAAAAATAGAGCGGCTCTGCGAGATTGGCCAGGCGGAAACCTTGGTCCAACATGCTGGCGACCCAAAAAGAATCTTCGCCATAGCAATGCAGTTTGGTGAAATTCTCCGGATACCCCCCGACTTGATCAATGATCTCTTTGCGGAAGACGATCGAAGGCATCAGATTCGGTAAGCAACCTTTGCTGAGTAAAGTCTCGCAATGATCCAACGGAAGCGGGCCGGCGGTCCACGGGCGTTTCACCGACCCGTTTTCGTCGATGACAACTCCATCGCAACTGGCCAGATCGATGTGGGGATTTCCCTGTAGAAACTCGATTTGACGCTGCAGTCGTTGAGGAGCGGAGTAGTCGTCGGCATCTTGTTGAGCAAGGAAGCTGCCCCGGCTGGCCTGGAGCAGCCGGTTGAAGGTCAGCACCTTTCCGAGATTGCGTTCGTTTCGCAGTAACCGGATGCGGTCATCCCGGTATTCTCTCAGA
The DNA here is from genome assembly GCA_019637395.1 of Vulcanimicrobiota bacterium. Lineage (GTDB taxonomy): Bacteria > Vulcanimicrobiota > Xenobia > Xenobiales > JADMJV01 > JADMJV01. Next base: position 45,675 of record JAHBVR010000003.1, on the reverse strand, counting down.
ATCATGTAAGTCCGATCATCGGAACCATCGTCGCAGACCAGCACTTCGAGATTGCGATAGCTCTGGCCCAGAATGCTGTCCAGGGCTCGCTCTATATAGGGCGCCGCATTGTAGGCCGGCATCAGGACCGAGACGAGCTGCTGCTTTTCTTCTAGCGGCCTATGCAAAAATACTCGAAGCCTCGCTCCCGCATGCGGTCTGGAGAAAAGAGGTTGCGACCATCAAAAATAATTGGACTTTTCATCAGGGACTTCATCCGCTCAAAGTCGGGACGGCGGAACTCGTTCCACTCGGTAACGATCAAGGCGGCTTCGACGCCCGCCAGTGCTTCGTAGGCGTTAGGGCAATAGGTGAGCCGGTCGCCATACTGCTGGGCGACTTTGGCCATTGCTTTGGGATCGAAGACACGGATCTGCGCTTCTTCTTCCAGTAGCCAGTCAATCACTGTCAAGGCGGGTGCTTCTCTAGTGTCATCGGTGCGGGGTTTGAAAGCCAGCCCCCATATCCCGAATGTTTTCCCTTTGAGGGAGCCGTAGTAGCTCTTGAGGCGATGGCAGAAGAGTGCCCGCTGTTCCTCGTTGACGTTGGCGACGGCACGCAAAATATTGAGTTCGCAGTCGACCGATTGCCCGCTCTGAATCAAAGCTCGCAGGTCTTTGGGGAAACATGAGCCGCCAAAGCCCAGACCGGGAAAGAGGAATTTATCTCCGATTCGGCTGTCGGTGGAAATGCCGAAGCGCACAAGTTCCACATCGGCCCCTACTTTCTCGCAGAGTCTGCTGATCTCGTTCATGAAGCTGATTTTCGTGGCCAAAAAGGAATTCGCTACGTATTTGGTCATTTCAGATGAGGCCACATCCATCAAGATCAGTCGGTTGCCCGTGCGTAAAAAAGGCGCGTAAAGTTCCTGCATCGTTTGGGCGGCCGATTCGCTGTCGGCGCCGATGACGACGCGGTCGGGACGTAGGAAGTCATTGATCGCGTCGCCCTGCTTGAGGAACTCGGGATTGCTTACGACGGCCATGTCCGACCTGCCCAATTCCTCCAGCATCGCCATAATCTTCTTAGCGGTTCCGACCGGGACCGTGCTCTTGGTGACCAGGACGCAACCGGGGGGGGCGACTTCTGACACCTCCCGCGCGGCACCGAAGACGGCGCTCAAATCGGCCGAGCCGTCCTGGCTGGGAGGGGTTCCGACCGCAATCATGACGATTCTGCTCTCGGCGACGGCGCTTTTTGTGTCGCAACTGAAGGTGAGGCGGCCTTCATTGACGTTACTCTCGATCAACTCTCCCAGACCCGGCTCGTAGATGGGAACTTTCCCTTTCTGCAGGGCCTCTATCTTGACTGCGTCCACGTCAATGCAGGTTACGTCATTGCCCATTTCTGCAAGGCATGTACCGGTCACCAGGCCTACATATCCTGTTCCAATGATCGCCAGTCTCATAGTCACTTCCCGTCGAGTTTGCGGGTCCTTTAGGAAGGAACCCGCTTCGTCCTGCCAGTTCGCTATGGAAGGTGTGTCTTTCAAGAGAAAGAACGGGAGGGCCATGTGGAACGCACTCGTTACAGGTGGGGCTGGTTTCTTGGGCTCTCACCTTTCCAGACTTTTACTGGATCAGGGACACTCCGTGGTGGTGCTCGATGACCTCTCCACCGGTTCCTTCACTAATTTGCCCGACCATCCACGCCTCACCAAGGTGAAGGGCGACGTTGCCCGGGGCTGGGAGGGTAAAGTAGACCGGATCTACCACCTCGCCTGCCCGGCCTCGCCCCCCAAGTATCAGATCGATCCAGTTAAAACTTTAGATACGAACTACCAGGGAACTCGCAATATGCTCGAACTCGCGCTGCGGAGCGGCGCCAGGCTGCTATTGACCTCGACCTCGGAAATTTACGGCGACCCGCAGGTTTCACCGCAGGCCGAAACTTACTGGGGGAATGTCAACACCTTTGGTCCCCGCAGTTGTTATGATGAGGGAAAGCGTGTCGCGGAGAGCCTGTGCTATGCTTATTCCCGATATCGCCAGGCCGACGTCCGGGTTGCTCGAATCTTCAACACCTATGGCCCCTTCATGGCTCCTGATGACGGGCGGGTGGTTACCAACTTTATTTCCCAGGCGCTGGAAGGCAAGCCGATCACGATCTATGGCAGCGGGAATCAAACGCGATCCCTCTGCTATGTAGACGACCTGATACGCGGACTGAACCTCCTCATGGAAAGCACCAGTCCACCGGTCGATGCCCCTGTCAATCTGGGGAATCCGAACGAGATGACGATTCGTCAAATTGCTGAACTGGTGCTGGAATTGACCGGCAGTAATTCTCCTCTGATTGAATGCCCTTTGCCTCAGGACGACCCGAAGCAGCGGTGTCCTGATATCAGCCGCGCTTACGAGTGGCTGGGGTGGCGGCCAATGGTCTCGGCTCGGGACGGTATCAAGCGAACCTGTGACTATTTCGAAGGTGCGCTTCGACTAAGCTGAAGCCGCGCTAACCAGGCTTTTTCCCTGGGCTTTTCGATAGATCTCTTCAGTTCGCCGGATCACACTGTCTTCGCAGAAATCCTGTACCAGTCTTCGTGCGTTAGCGCCATACTCGGCCATTTTTTCCCGATTGGTAATTAGATTCTCGATGGCGTCCGCCAACGCTTTTGGGTCGCGAGCCGGAACAAGCAGTCCGCTGACCCCGTGCTTTACGACCTCGCGGCAGCCCGGAACATCGGTGGTAACGATAGGTTTGCCCATAGCAGCCGCTTCCAGCAAGATTCGGGGGGTGCCCTCACGGTAGGAAGGTAAGGTTACCAGTGTGGCGACCTTGAGGAAATCTTCGATTTGGTCAGTGTGGCCCAGGTAGTCGATCGCTCCTTCGGCACACCACTCACCGAGCATTTCTTCGCTGACCGAAGAAGGATTCCCCGGGTCTACCCGCCCTGCCAGGCAGAAGCGGGCCTGCAGGCCGCGATTGCGCAACTGGCGAGCCGCTTCCACAAACTCGACGACGCCTTTTTCGCGAATCAGGCGGGAGGCAAGTAAGACGGTGGGACAAGGAGCGCCGTCCAATTTACCGGGCCTGGGCATAAACCTCTTCAGATTGATGCCTGAGCCTCGGATAATCGTGGCCTTCTCAGGAATAATCATATTGCGACTTTGGAATTCGCTGAAATCGTCACCATTTTGAAAAATAACCTGGACGCGACGAGCGGTGAGAATTCTACGGTAAACGAAGCGAAGAAAAGGTCGCACGATTTTGTGCAAGCGACCGTTTCCGATGAACGCGTGTCCCAGGCCGGTGATCGCGTTGACCACGGCTTTCACTCCGGCCAGTTTACTGGCGATGGTCCCGTAGAGGACGCACTTGATGGTGAAATGGTGACAAACCGAGGGCTTTTCATCCCGGTATATCTTCCAAAGGCTTATCAGAGTGAGCAGCTCCCGCAGGGGGTTCAGGCTACGGCGGTTCATGCCGAGAGGGATAAAATGAAAGCCTTCCGCAGCCAGATCCTTGGAATAGGTGTCCTGGGGAGCGACAAAGACCACCTCGTAGCCCTGGTCTCTGAGATATCGGGCTAGGGGTAGACGAAAGTTGTATAGGTACCAAGAGGTATTGGCTACCATGAGAATCTTCTCGCGCATCATCCCCGAGGGTTCAGACCCCCTCTAGCGATTCCTTCCTCAAGAATCATGTAGGTTGACGGATTCCCGAATTTGTAAAATTTCTGTTACAGACCTTTCGGCTGAGCAGGGCACGCACTGATCGGGCTGCAAGCAGGAGCTCCAGACGCCTATCATCAAGGCTGCGCCGGGCGTCGGAAGGGGCTGGCGAGCTTCACGCATTACAATTAGGGAGTCGATGGGCGGCGTTGTCCCCTCGCGCTGGGAGGAATTATGTCACGAAAGATTGCTGTAGTAGGTCTCGGGTATGTCGGTCTGCCATTGGCTGTTGCTTTGGCCCGCGCCCATACCGTGGTCGGCTTCGACATCTTCGCGGCACGAGTCGACGAACTGAAGTGCGGAATCGACCGCAACGGCGAACTCCCCGCTGAGGAATTGCAGCAACCGAACCTCCTTTTCACTTCCGAGCAGTCTGACCTTGGCGAAGCAAGTTTGTATATCGTGACCGTGCCTACTCCTGTGGATGATGCTCACGTCCCAGACTTGTCACCCTTGCGGGACTCCAGTGATGCGGTGGGACGTTATCTCAAAAGGGGGGACATCGTCGTTTTTGAGTCCACCGTCTATCCGGGCTGCACCGAAGAAGTTTGCCTGCCGCGCCTGGAAGCCGCCTCTGGACTGCGCGCCCCGGCGGATTTCACGGTCGGGTACAGTCCCGAGAGAATCAATCCCGGTGACAGGGAACATACTATCAGCACCATGATCAAAATCGTCGCCGCACAGACACCAGAGACTCTGGCAGTGCTGACCGAGGTCTACGGTCAGGTCAACGGTGGGCGCATCCATCAGGCTCCTAACATCAAGACTGCGGAAGCGGCCAAGGTTATTGAAAATACACAGCGAGATTTGAATATCGCCTTGATGAATGAGCTCTCCATGCTCTTTCACCGGTTGGAGATCGATACCCAGGATGTGCTGGCCGCGGCGGGCACCAAGTGGAACTTTTTGAAGTTTCAGCCTGGTCTGGTTGGAGGACATTGCATTCCTGTCGATCCATACTACCTTACCCACAAGGCCGAAATGCTGGGCTATCATCCGCAGATTATTCTGGCTGGCCGGCGCATCAACGACCAAATGGCCCGCTACGTGTCTTACGAAATCTTGCGAATGTTGGCCAAGCTTGGCCTGTCTGCGAAAGAGTGTTCCATCTTGGTTCTGGGCGCGACTTTCAAGCCTGACGTCCGCGACTTGAGGAACAGTCAGGTCTTTGAGCTAGTTGCCCAGCTCAGCCAATTTAGCAAAACCGTTGCCGTTTATGATCCTGTCCCGGATCAGGCTGCGTTACGGAAGACCGGCTTGCAAGTAGTGGATTCGCCGCAGACTCAAGTCTACGAAGTTGTCGTCCTGGCTGTAAATCATTCCGAATTCGGGGTTGGCAGCGTGTCGGCCGTGCAAGAGATGCTCAACGGAAGCCCGGCTCAGATTGTGGTCGACCTCACGGGTGGGTTGAGCCGAGAAGGGAGCGGGCACACGTACTTCTGGCAGTTGTGACCCACTTCCGACCCGGCCGCCGCGGGAAATAAGCACAGGGCTCCAATTGCCACCCAAATATGGCGTGCATCCTCGAAAGAGCCGGTTAGACCGTCAAGCCAGAACGCCAGGAGGATGGCTTTGAATAACTCCCGGTCGCAGTTGGCTCTGTTGGTGAGAAAAACGGTCATGACCACGGCCATAAGCAGCACTCCACCTTGGGACAAGAGGCTCAAGCTTGTGTTGTGGGGATCGGTGAGCGTCCCAATCGCTCCATCGGGAGCCTGCCAGCGTACAAGGACCAAAGCCTGACCGGGACCTTGCCCAAGTAAAGGTGACTGCAGCCACAGGTTTGTAGATTGGCGCCAGCATTCCACTCGGCCGCTGGCTCGAAAGTGACCTTGAAACAAGTCGTTGGGGTAGGTCCAGGTCAGCAGGTACATCGTCAGGGCGATGACCGTCCCGGCAATGCGGGAGGGTCTGGATTTGAAGTCCCACAGGAACAGGAGAAAGAGCGGTCCGAGACCGGGGGATAGTGTGGCTAGGGAGCACAACGCGACAAGGGCTCGCGCGCGAACGCTCTTGAGCCAGGCGAGACTGACCAGTAAATAGTTGCAAAGCAGATTGGCGTTAAAAAAAGTGGCGCACACTCTTGGAAAATGGCCGGCTTTGATCGAACCGTAGTGGAACAGAAAAATGTTCGTTTGCTGGGTGCTGCAGCCCGAGTAGAAGCCGATAACGCCCAGTATGATACAGAAACAGGTTAAAGTCAGACCGGCGAGCCAGCCCCATCTTAGCCACCTATGCCCTTTCTGGGGAGAACGATCGAGAAATACCTGAACGAGGCAAGCCAGGCCTGAGAGATATATAGCTTTGGCCAACGGGATTACGGATTGCCCTGGATTTTCGGAAACGGAGGCGCTGACCGCCAGGGCGATAGGGTATAGGAGTGGGACCAGGTGACGAAAGTTGGGCCGGAACATGAAGCACAGAATGGCCGTCACTGCCGATAGGCAAGCGATAAGATCGAATAATTGCAAATCCTGTCCCGGCAAGACAGAATTGGAACTGGGAAAGGGAATTCGCGCCAGTGGTAAGGTCAGCGCGAGAAAGAATAGGAGCGATTGGCAGAGTCTGTCCAGTGAAGCAGTCCCCCTCAAGCTGCCTACCGTCAGGGACATTTTATAGTCAAAAGTCCACCGTCGCAGGTCCGCTCTTGGCGGAACACACCATCTGAGCAGGTGTAGCCGACGATCAGTTCTTGAACCAGGGCGGGATACGGACCGGAGCCGAGCACTCCACTGTTATTGACGGGGACGCTCAAACTGTTGCCGGAGATCAGTCCTCGGATAACGGTAGTCACATTATTGAAATCTCCGTTGCCGAGGGTTACGCCCGGTCTTCCGCACAGCAGGCGAGTAGCAATGTTGGCACCGTATCGGGAATTGATGATCCTCAGGGTGGTACTGGCCGCCGCTGCCGCAGTCGGGGCCACCGACGAAAGCAAAAGTCCCGCCCCCAGAGCTTTCAGAATTTTTCGACGACCGGGGCCAGACTTTGTTTCCGGAGAGCCATCGGCTAAGAGACCTTTATCTTGGAATTCCGAGAGCAGGACTGTCATCATTTCGCGGGTGAAATCCGGCCATTTGTCAGCGAACTTCTCCGTTAGTTCGGGGAGTGTGTGGGGCAGGAGCAGTAGCTCCCAAAGTTCAGCCGCCTGCCTGGCTAAGACATGACAGTGGGCTGTGCGCGAATCATAGATGAGAACCTCAGTCCCCAACGGTTGTTCTATGAGGTCTGGTCTACGCAGATATGCTTTCATGACGCGATCAATCTATGTGGAAGATCTGCGCCTGTCTATGGTAGGTTTGTGTTCCGTTTGGTAGAATTTAGCCAGTCTGTGGGTGCATTAAGTGGTGTCAGGGGCAATAGATTTGTTCTTATAGTGGAGAAGTGTGGAGTTCTGTACTAACGAGCCTCCCTCATCCAGGCCTGAAACATTAGGACGGTCCAGAGCGCCGCGCTCCGATCTCGATAACCTGAGGTGTGCTCCCTCCATATTCTTCGAACTGGTTCGACTCTGAGGTAGCCATCCTTCGAGACCGTTTCCAGCATCGTCTCGACCCAGTCCCTGAGTTCCACTCGCAACCAGTCTCCCAGGGGAAGGGAAAACCCCGCCTTGGGACGTTGAAACAAAGAGGATGGGACCCGTTTATAGAGTAGCTTGCGAAGAATACGTTTGCCCTCGCGCCCCTCAATTTTCTGCTCGCGGGGAAGTCGCCAGGCCAGGTCGGTCACGGTCGGGTCCAGCAGGGGAGCGCGGGCTTCCAGGCTGACCGCCATGGAGGCACGGTCGACTTTGACCAGAATGTCATCGGGCAGGTAAGTCTGCGCGTCTCGAATCATCATCCAGTGCACGAAATCACCATTGATAGGCTTTTCGGGTATTGGAGGGGCGGCGCCGATAACCACCGAGCGCGGTTCTTGCCATTGGGAGATCAACGAGCGGTAGATCTCAGCCTCGTCTCGGCAAGGTAGAAGATGGGCCAGCTTGGTGAGCTTTTCTTTCGGATAGGAGACACGCCCGGCCAGCAACGGTTCCAGCAAGCTTAGCGGCAGACGATTCACAAGAGCACTCAAAATTTTTCGCAGAGATAGGGGCAGGACGCGAAGCCACCGCCAAACTTGAGGAGCAAATAGATAGCGGTTATAGCCTCCAAACACTTCATCTCCACCGTCGCCAGAGAGGGCCACGGTAACTTGTGTGCGGGCCAGTTTTGAAACCAGATAGGTGGCGATCTGAGACGAGTCGGCGAACGGTTCATCGTAGAATCGAGGTAGATGCGGGACCACATCCAGAGCCTCCGTCGCCGTCACATAGTGCTCGACGTGTTGAGTACCCAGATGTTCCGCAACTTTGCGGGCATAAATGGCCTCGTCGTGGGTCGCGGAATGAAATCCCAAGCTAAAGGTACGTACAGGTTGGTCACTCTGCTCCTGCATCATGGCCACGATCAAGGATGAATCGATTCCACCCGATAAAAAGGCGCCAAGAGGAACGTCCGAAGCCATACGTAGTTTGACTGCGGTCAATAACGCCTGCTCTATCTGTTCCAGGCTGGTTGGTTGGTTACTCCTGGCGGTGGCGCCGAGGGTCCAGTACGGTTTAGGGCTTTCGGGTAGCCAGCAAAAGCTTGCTGGCGGCAGTTTATGAATGCCCTGATAGATGCTAAGGGGGGCGGGTACGTAACCCAATCGAAAGTACTCGCCTAATGCCGCGCGGTTTACGGAAGAGTCGAATTCGGGAAGAGTTTTCAGCGCTTTAAGCTCAGAAGCGAAGGCCCAGGCTTCACCAACAAGGCCGTAGTAAAGAGGTTTCTTGCCATAGCGATCCCGCGCCAGGGCCAGGCGCTGAGCGCGAGCGTCCCAGAGAGCCAGGGCGAACATACCGTTTAAGCGCGGCAGGGTGTTCTCCAGGCCCCATTGGCAGAAGGCGGCGAGAAGCACTTCAGTATCGGAACTCCCATTGAAGTGGTGACCGAATTGTTCCAGTTGTCTGCGTAGTTCTAAGAAATTATAGACTTCGCCGTTATAAACCAACTGATAACGTCCGTCCCTGGAGGCCATTGGTTGGTGCCCTTCGGGGCTAAGATCCAAGATTGCGAGTCGGCGATGTCCCATTGCCAGGCGGCCATTCGGTTCGAGCCAGGTCCCAGCGTCGTCGGGGCCGCGATGTCGGAGGCTGTCTCGCATGGTTTCCACACGGAAGCGGGTCTCTTCCTGAGTTAATCCAACGCCCGTCTGATAAAGCCCGACAATACCACACATGGCGGCCCCTCTTTCGCAAACTGGACTGGAATCCTCGCAGGATTCGCTCTAAGACCACGGAACGGGAACGTTTCGTGGCTCTTCTTAAGTTTGTCTACTTCGGGGTTCGGATTGCTTTAGAATGGGACAACCCTGAGCTGGATGAGTGTCTTTGGAGCTTGTTACTACCAATTTGGTCACACCAGCCCGAGTTAATTCCGACTGCCGTCTTCCGCATTTCATCGTGTCCGGATGGGGCCGTGCTCATCCACGGCCCGGACGACGAACCGCCGCGTCCACACCGAGCCGATATCTTCGAAGCTTTAGAACGACGGATACATTTCTATCTGGCGAACCACTGTCAGGGTGTGGTATTTGTGCATGCCGGAGCTGTTGCCTGGCAAGGTAGAGTTATTTTAATACCCGGGAGCAGTTTTTCAGGAAAGTCAACCTTAACCCACCAGCTGGTTCAGGAGGGCGCGGAGTATCTTTCGGATGAATACGCCGTGATAGATCAGACCGGCGCTGTCCATCCTTTTCCTCGCCCCATCGCTTTACGAGTGGACGGTGGTCAACGTCTGTCACCCGAGCATTTATGCGCCATTCCGTCACCGGTAGTAGCGGTGATTGCTACAAGGTATCAAGCAGGACGCAGTTGGAAACCCACGGAACTGAGTCCCGGCCGCGCCGCGATGGAACTGATGGCTCACACGGTCACCGCCCGAAAAGCTCCCGGCTTGGCCTTAAGCTGTCTCAGCACTTGTGTGCAGAACGCAATCTTCTGGGCCGGACCAAGGGGCGACGCCCGGCAAACGGCACGTTTGATTCTGCGTAGATTAACCAGCAAGGGCATGCACCCTTCGTCAACGAGCGCGTAGGGCGACGAAGCGCATGACCGCGTCAGGCCAATGGCGCGGAAAGCACTCCTGAAGGGCCAGGTCGACTTCTTCAATGCCCATCTGACGGCCCAGCGGTGGCACCGGCTCAGGTTGTGGATCGCCACGGTTGCGTTACCTGCTTGAGCCAGTTGCCTGATTGAGTTCGCAGGTGCTTGTCCTTCCCAGGATTTGCCTGGGGTCGCACGAACGCGGCCGCCATGAAAGCTTCTGATTATATCGCCTGGGCACTTGAACAGCACGGCGTGACCTGTGTTTTTGAGATGTCCGGGGGGATGATCACGCATATCCTCGATTCTCTGAACCGCCAGGGAACGGTGCCGGTGATCAGCGTACACCACGAGCAGGCGGCTGCTTTCGCCGCCGACGCGGCCGGCCGCATGACGGGGATTCCGGGGGTGGCCATGGCCACTTCGGGCCCGGGGGCCACCAATTTGCTGACCGGTATCGGCAGTTGTCATTTTGACTCCTCGCCAGGCGTGTTCATCACCGGCCAGGTCAATCTGCACGAGCAGAAGGGGGAACGAGCTATCCGCCAGTTGGGCTTCCAGGAAACCGATATCGTGGCCATGGCCGAGCCGATCACCAAGCAGGCCTGGCGCGTCAAAACTGCAGCCGAACTGCCGGCCATCCTCAACGAGGCCTTTCGAGTCGCCGTCGAGGGCCGCCCGGGCCCGGTGCTGATCGACGTTCCCATGGATTTGCAACGGGCCCAGGTGGAAGCCGTTCCTCCTCTTCCGAGGAGGGTCACGGAAGCGCCCGAGAGTGAGGCTTTTTTCGAGAACCTGGCCGCGGCCTTGCGCACTGCCCGCCGGCCTTTGATTCTGGCGGGCGGTGGGGTGGGCGCCTCGCGAACCTCGAGTGAATTAGTGGCTTTCGCCGAGGCCACGGGAGTGCCGGTGGTGTGCTCGTTAATGGGATTGGACACGATTCCGTTCGAGCATCCGTTGCGCATCGGCTTTATCGGCAGCTACGGCAATCGCTGGGCCAACCTGGCGCTGGGCGAGGCGGACTTGCTGATTGTGCTGGGTAGCCGTCTGGATATTCGCCAGACCGGCAATGATACCGATGCTTTCAAATCCAATCGAGAGATTTTTCACGTCGATTGCGAACCCGGCGAGATTAACAATCGGCTCAGCGGCTGTCAGGGTCTGGTCAGTGAACTCCCCGACTTCTTCGCCGCCGCCGGCCGGCTGCCCCACGGCGCTTTTGCTGACTGGCGCGGCCGCTTGCAGGCGCTCGAGCAAGAGTGGCCGGATACGGCCGAATTGAAAGAGCTTCCGGGCATCAATCCTAACGTCTTTATGCGCGAGCTGTCGGTGAGCGGCGCTCAGGCGGCCGCTTACGTGGTGGATGTCGGGCAGCACCAGATGTGGGCCGCCCAGTCCCTGCATCTCCAGGCCGGGCAGCGGTTTTTGACTTCGGGAGGAATGGGCTCGATGGGCTTTGCCTTGCCGGCAGCCATCGGGGCTTGCTTGTGCCGCCCGGGCCAACCCGTCGTCATGGTAGCCGGCGACGGTGCCTTCCAGGCCAATATCCAGGAGCTGCAAACGGTGGTGCGCAACCGGCTCCCCCTCAAGATGGTCATCATCAATAACCAATGCCACGGTATGGTCCGCCAGTTTCAGGAGAACTACTTCGATGCTCGCTACCAGTCGACACTCTGGGGCTATTCGGCGCCGGACTTCGAGAAGATTGCCGGAGCTTACGGTATCGCAGGTTACACCGTGCACCAGCCCGAGGATGTCGCTGAGGGGTTGCGGAAGCTTTGGCAAGATCCGTTGGCTCCGGGACTACTGCAAGTCATGGTCGATACCTATGCCAATGCCTACCCCAAGATTGCTTTCGGGCGCCCGATGACGGAGATGGAGCCGTTCTTCAAGTCGGTGGCGATGGAGTCTACCTAGACAGGTCCTCAGGTTTAAGGCCTAACTTTTCGCAGACCGTGGCCTGGTCAATCCCAAGCGATAGCATAGCCTGAGCCGCCTCGAGCTTGCCCTTGAGTTCGCCCTTGAGTTCGCCCTCTTTGTAGGCTCGCTTGAGACTGGTGATCCGGTCACGCTCAGCCATTTCTCTTGACAGGAGCAATTCTCGCACCTCCTGGGATGAACTGACCTGGCGGTAGGTTTTGAGTGCCATAACGACCTCCTTGTCTTGTATGAGCTTAGCAGGGATGGGCGAGTTTTGATCGCGATAGAGTTCCCCGAACTTCAAGATGTGTAACCAGCGTTCAAAACGGGACCTCAGATCTTGAGGCTTGTCCTTTTTGAATTTGCTCAACTCGATATAGTGAAGCTCCAGGATATCGGGGAAGTGCCTTTTGTTTTCCTCATCATACAGGCGATAAGTGCTGTGCAGAGATTCCTGGTCGGGAAAGAGTGTGTAGTCCACGAAGGAGAGGCTGACCACTTTGGTGATCTCGTCATAGCCGTCGCCAGGTTGGAGTTGTTCGGAGAAGAGACTGGTCAGGTAGTAAAGGGAGCGGTTCAAGTAATTGGGGTCGCGGCTAACCTGAACTTCGACATTGAAGCGGCGGCCGCGGCCATCACGAGCTTTGATATCCAGGATGCAATTCTTGGCCAGGGCATGAGCCTTATCCAGAGTGGGATTGATGATGGTAAGCTTGACAATACGATCAGGCCCTTTGAGACCAAGGACGGCATTGAGAAGAGCGCGGAGGATACGCTCCCGCTTCTCGGCGCCGAAGACGAGCTTGAAAACGATATCGTTGGTCAGTGACAGCCCGTTCATAGGTGTTCAATTCCCGAAACGGGACACGACTCCCCTATCGTCCAAGCCAGTTCCAGGTGCGCGCCACGGCTTCGTCCAGGTCGACGGTTTGGCGCAGGTCCAATTCTTGCCGGGCGCGGGTGGTGTCGGGTAGGTAGTCACTGCCGGCCTCCTTGCCCAGCACTTGCACCGGATTTGGGCCGGCGATTCGCCGGGCCAGTTCGATCACTGGAATGGCATCCATGGATCCAACGTTGTAGCTTCGCCCGGGGGTGCCTCGCAGCAGTAGCGTCCACAGCCAGATGGCCAGATCGCCGGCGTAGAGGTAGGAGCGACGGGTTTCTCCATTGCCTTGCAATTTGAGAGGGCGGCATGCCAGCGCGTCGCGCAGAAAATCGGCGGCGGCCAGGCCGGAATGCAGAGATAGATAAGGGCCCAAGAAGGTAAAGCAGCGTGCGATGACGGCTCTTGGGTTGCAGGCCTGTTCCAGTTGAAGTTTGGCGCGCCCATAGTCGGTGATGGGGGAGGCCGGGTGCTCCTCGCTGATAAATCCGGCGGCGGGGCCGTAGACCGCTCCTGAACTGATAAGCAAAAAACGTTCGGACTCCAATTCCAGCACCCGCTTCCCTCCGGCTAAGAGGCCCAGGTCGCTGTTGACTTCGGCAGCGCCGTGGATGATGTGAGAAAAGGGCCCGGGGGGAAACGAGAAGTCTTGCATGTCGCCTGGCCAGAGTGTGACTCGCGGATGCCCGGCCAGGTGGGGCGCTTTGGTTAGAAATCGGTCAGGAGTCCGAGTCAGAGCCACCACTTCCACTCCAAATTCAAAATGATCGGAGGCGAATAACAGAGTTTCCAGTAGCCAGCACCCAAAAAAACCCGAAGCTCCCGTCAGGAAGATGCGACTACCGGCTAGCGCCGGCCACAGGTCAGCGGAGCCGAGGACAAGGGATGTTACTTCGGGACGGAGCAGCGACATAGCGCCACCAACTGCTCGGCCATATAGTCCAACATCGCTTCCGTCAGTCCGGGCCAGACCCCGACGTAGAAGGAACGGTTCATGATGATGTCGGTATTGGACAGCTCGCCCACCACTCTTTTGGGGAGGCGCAAGTAAGCGGGTTGCCTGGTCAGATTGCCGCCGAACAGCAAGCGAGTTCCGATTTTGCGCTGACCCAGTTCTTCCAGTAGCCAGGGCCGGGAGATGCGGTCGCCTTTGAGGGTGAGCAGGAAGCCGAACCAGGAGGGCTCGGCGTTGGCCAGGGCCTCGGGGAATTCGAAAAACTCCTCGGCGCCGCGAATCTTCAGGGCGTTCTTAAGAAAGCCGAAGTTGCTGCGGCGCTTTTCAATGAAGCTCTCGAGTCGTTCTAATTGCGAAAGACCCAGACTGGCCTGCATATCGGTCGCCTTCAGGTTGTAGCCGATGTGGCTGTAGATGTACTTGTGATCGTAGCCGGTCGGCAGTTCCCCGAGCTGCCAGTTGTAACGTTTGCCGCAGGTGTCTTCACAGCCTGGGGCGCAGTAGCAGTCGCGCCCCCAGTCGCGGAAGCTCTCGGCGATCTTTTTCAGGTAGGGCCGGGAGGTCAGAACTGCTCCGCCCTCGCCGGTGGTGATGTGATGAGCGGGATAGAAACTGCAGGTGGCCAGGTCCCCGCGGTTGCCCACGTGCTCTCCGTTCAGCCGGGCTCCCAGGGCGTCACAGCAATCTTCGACCAGCCACATGCCGTGTTGCTTGCACAAGTCGCCGATGGCGTGACAATCGAAGGGGTTGCCCAGGGTGTGGGCGGCCATGACCAGTTTGGTTTTGGGTCCGATGGCGGCGGCCACGGCTTCGGGCGTCATGTTGTGGGTCTTCCCATCCACGTCCACAAAAACCGGCACCAGCCCGTGCTGAATGGCGGGGTTGATGGTGGTGGGAAAACCGGAGGCCGGAGTAATGAATTCGTCCCCGGGCTTCAGTTGGCGGTCGCCCAGCGAGGGACTGGTCAAGGTCGCGAAAGCCAGCAGGTTGGCGCTTGAGCCGGAGTTGACCAGCAATGAAAAGCGGGCCCCCCAGGTCTGGGCGAACTTGCGCTCAAACAACTCGGAGAAACGTCCGGCCGTCAGCCACATATCCAGCGAGGAATCCACCAGATTGCGCAGGTCGGAGGCGTCCAAGACCTTGCCGTTGGCCGGCAGCGGGGTGACGCCCGGAACGAAATCCCTGGCGGCAAACTGTTCGGCGAAATATTCCTCGGCCAGGGCCAGTATTTGCTCGCGCTTACTCATTTGAGGCAAGCTCGCTTGCCGCGAAAATTGACGCGTTCTTTCTCAATGACCAGAGGCCGGTTGGTCACCCGGGTATGAACCGCGCCCAGGTATTCTCCCACGACACCCAGGAAGAACAACTGTACGGAACTGATCCAGAATACTCCGATTACCAGGGGGGCGATTCCCAGGGTAAAGTTATTCCAAAAGATGAGCTTGGCGATGAAGTAGCCCAGGCCCACCAGCAGACTGATGAGACTCAAAAGAAAGCCCAGGCCGGTGGTGAAACGCAGGGGAACCTTGGAGTGGCTGGTCATGCCCAGCATGGCCAGATCAAACAAGGTGTAGAAGTTGTTTTTGGTGATGCCGCGCTTGCGAATGGGCTGAAAGTAAGGGATTTCGCAGATCGATCCGCCGGTTTCGCTAACCAGGCCGCGGAGATAAGGATAAGGTTCGCCGAATTTTTGCAGGCGGCGAATCACCCTGCGATCGTAAAGTCCGAAGCCGGTGAAATTCTGCACCAGGGGAACTTCGGCAAAGCGCGCCAGCACGCTGTAGTAAAGGCGGCGCAGTAGATACATGGGCTTGGCTTCTTCGCTGCCGATTTTGACACCGACCACAATGTCAAAGCCTTCCTCCCACTTACGCAGAAAATCGGCCAGCATTTCGGGCGGGTCTTGCAGGTCGGAGACCATGAGGATGCGGGCCGCTCCGCGCGCTTCGCAGAGAGCGTGGACAGGCGAGCGTAGGTGGCCGAAATTGCGGGCATTGACGATGATTTTCACGTGCCGGTCATCCGCGGCCAACTGCTTGAGCACGGCTACCGTTTGATCGGTAGAGGCATTGTCGATAAAGATGTGTTCATAGCGGTAGCCGGTTTCGGCTTGCATGACGGCACGGACGCGCCGATAGAGTTCGACCACATTCTGTTCTTCATTGAAACAGGGAGTGACAACGCTGATTAAACGCTTGCGCGGCTCTTCAGTATTTGCTCGTGCTTGTCGCAAGCCCCGGCCATTCCTCAGAAAGACGCCGTTCCCTCTACACAGGATGAGTCCGCGCCCCCGGCGGCAAGGAGTTCATCTGAGCTGGCCGGAACTCGCGCCCCACGATGTCTGAAGGCCGCGCAGCCTCGAAAGGGCGAGAGTTTCTGGCGGGTGCCCTGGCCGTTTGTCTGGCGGTAGTGCTCTTCTGCCCGGTAGCCTATTTACTTGTCTCAAAGTCGAAGGTTGCGCCGCCCGACTCCGAGGCGTTGGCCCGGCTCGCCCTGGTTGTCGAGGATATTCATCCTGAGCCCGGGGAAAAGTTGGCGTATTTTCTTTCTTTGGTTTTTTTCCCGCTGGCAGTCCCCTGGTTGATGCTGAGGATGGACAGGAGAAATGATTTCCTTAAGCTTTTTGAACGTATCTCCGCGGTCCTGGCAGGGCTGGCCCTGGCGGCTATGTTGCTGGGCCCCAACCATACCTGCTACTTGCGCTATTCCTGGCTCGGACTGAGCCTTCCCTGGCGCATGCTGGGCGCTGGTTTGTTGTATCTTGCCTGGCGACGGTGTGCGCAACCGTCTTCGGCGCTAGCGGGTTCGCTGGTGGCGGCGACACTCTTATCTATAGTGCTCACTGGTTTCCTGCGCAGCAACGACCCTTATGTGGTCCATTCCCACTTTAATGCCGTCTACTACTCGATGGTGCAAATCTACGAGGGCCGCATCCTGCTGGTGGATTTTTTTAATCAGTATGGCCTCTATCCATACTTCCTGCTGCCGCTGTTTCGGCTTATCGGGCTCAGCGTGGAAAAGTTCAGCCTGGTCATGGGGTTGCTGGCGGCCATCAATTTCGGCTGTATTTATCTCGTCTTGCGGAACGTCTGCTGCAATCGGGCGGTGGCTTTGTTGGGATTTTTGGCTTGTGCAAACGTCAATTATTTCGCCATGAAGCAGCTCCTCTGGAGGGAGCACGTCCTCGAATTATTGGATCCTTACTTTCAATATTGGCCTATCCGCTCGCTCTTTCCCACCATGATGCTGCTTTGGGTCGCTCGTCCGGTCCGTCGGCAGTGGTTGGGGACATTGCTGTTCTCGGCGGGGTGTTTTGGAAATTTGGACTCCGGATTGCCGGCCTGGGGGACCTGGTTGGCGACTTTGGGCTACGCGGAGTTTTTGCGGCCCATTCCTCGCCGGGAAAGTCTGCGCAATGCGTTACTACAGGGTTTCAAGGGCGTCGCTTGCCTGGTGGTGGTAGCGGGACTGCTGCACTCGCGCCTGTCATTGCCGGGCCTGGTGCATATCCATAAAGTGTTTTACGGAATCGGCTATCTTATGCTGCCTATGCAACCGGTCCATGCTTGGAACGTGGTGGCTCTGCTGTATCTGGCCGGGCTTGCTTACGCTTTTCAGGCAGCCCGGGAGCGACGGGATGAGTTGCGGCCGAAGGTGGTTTTCGCTCTATCCATTTTAGGGATGGGTCTGTTTAGTTACTTCCAGGGCCGGAGCCACGATTGGGTCTTGTTTCTGGCCAGTTGGCCGGCCACCATGTTGGCCACCGTTTTCCTGGACGAACTATGGGCAAGAGCAGGCGGCGGCTCTCTCCGAGGAGCGCTCCGTGCGCTACTGACCGTACTCTTGCTCAACTTTGCCGTGAGTCTGCCCGGGGCCGTGGGCAGTCTGGCGATCCCTATCGAACGAAAACTGTCGGGACGCGCGGTGCTGGCCGAGAGCCATATTTTGAATGAAGAGATTGCTCAGCTCGAGAAACATTCCGAGTATCCGCGGCAGATGGTGATTCTGTCCAATCATTCGGCCATGTTGCACCAACTGACTCACAGCCAGTTTCTTGCCTTCGACTCTTTGATCGAGATGTTCCGCATTGATGAGTTCGTGCAACTGGCCGCCGTGATCGAAGCGAAGGCCTCGCCCCAAGTCATTGTTAGTTATGAGTTTGAGCGGGAGAGCCAGAAGATTCCCTGGCAGAAGCTGGTTTGGACGGCCCTCGAGCGCAATTATCAATGTATCGAATCAAGCGCCAATGCCAGGCTGAGAATATACACCCCCAAAGGATGAGTCCATGGACCAAGCGAACAGGCGTCCCATGAAAGCCCTGATCCTGGCGGGCGGCTACGGAACTCGACTGGCTGAAGAAACCGAACTGAAGCCCAAGCCTATGGCGGAGATCGGCGGTAAGCCGATTCTCTGGCACATCATGAAGATTTACTCGCACTACGGGGTCAACGACTTCGTGGTATTGCTCGGTTATAAGGGCTATGTCATCAAGGAGTATTTCGCCAACTACTTTTTGCATCAAAGCGATGTCACTTTCGATCTGGCCGAGAATAAGATGGAGTTGCACGCAAACTCCAGCGAGCCCTGGAGGGTTACTTTGATCGATACGGGGCTGGACACCATGACCGGCGGCCGCGTGGCGCGGGCTCGTAAACACGTAGGCGACCGGTCTTTTTTCTTGACCTATGGAGACGGCGTCAGCGATGTAGATATAGGTGCGCTCAAGGCTTTTCACGAGAGGAGCAAAGGCGTGGTCACGCTGACCAGCGTGTTGCCGGAGGGTCGCTTCGGAGCTGTGGAGATTGGCGAGAACGATGCGGTCACCGGCTTTTTGGAGAAGCCGGAGGGGGATGGGCAATGGATTAACGGCGGCTTTTTCGTGTGCGAGCCCGCCCTTTTCGATTTGCTGCCTCACGATGGTGTGGTGTTGGAACGGGAGCCACTCCAGCACCTGGCCACTCAAGGGCAGTTACACGCCTACCGGCATCGGGGTTTCTGGCGCCCGATGGATACGCTGCGCGATAAGATTTATCTCAATCAGCTTTGGGACCGGGCTGAGGCTCCCTGGAAAGTCTGGAGTTGAACCAGCGTTGATGCCATTTCCAGGCGACCTCAACGCTTCTGCTCAGGTCCGTCCATTCAGCATGCCAGCCTAAATCGCGCTGGGCTAGTCGTGCACTGGATACTAGAGATGGTGGATCGCCGGCCCTGGGAGGGTGGATTTCGACAGGAATCTTTCGTCTGGTCACCCTCTCCACGATGGCGATGACTTCACGGACGCTATGTCCTCGGCCGGTACCGAGGTTGTAGGCGGTCCGTAGCGGTTTTTCGGTTGCCAGAGCTTCCAGCGCCAGGCGATGGGCTGAGGCCAGGTCCAGTATGTTGATATAATCGCGGATACAGGTTCCATCGGGAGTGTTGTATTGGTCGCCGAAGAGCTTAAGGGTTTGCCCGCTCATCAAGGCATTGAAAATGCTGGGGATGAGGTGAGTCTCCGGATCGTGGACTTCGCCCAGCTCCCCTTCCGGGTCGGCGCCGCAGGCGTTGAAATAGCGAAGAGCGCAAGATTTCAGTCCGTGACTTGTGGCAAAGTCGGCCAGCGCTTGTTCGACCATCAGCTTACTTTGACCATAGGGATTGACGGGCTTTTGTGGGTGACTCTCATCCAGCAGGGGTTGTTGTGGATTTCCATAGATGGCGCAGGTGGAACTGAAGACGAGCTTCCGGCAGCCGCTACCGATCAACGCCTCGAGCAGATTCAGGCTTCCCACAAAATTATTGCGATAGTAGAGGCCGGGGTTTTGCACAGATTCGCCCACCAGAGCGTAGGCGGCGAAGTGGGCCACGGCATCCGGCCGATGGCGCTGGAGGGTTCTTTGGACGGCTGAGAGATCGAGCAAATCGACTTCTTCCAGCAGTCCCCATTTGACCGCCCAGCGATGACCGCGCCCCAAATTGTCCAGGACCACAATTTCGTGTCCGGCTTGGGAAAGGTGCTTGGCAGTGTGGGAGCCGATGTAGCCGGCGCCTCCTGTAATCAGGATTTTCATGGTAGTCTGCCTCCCCTCAAGTGGGCGGAGGCGGAGGAGGAGCGCCGAGATGGAGAGGTGCTCCTCCGGTGGAAGGCCCGGCCGTCATTTCTCCGTCGGCGATTTGACGTTGCATGACATCACCTTTGAGTCTTCCGGCCAGGGTCCGGTTGTAGTAGTCGAGCGTTTCCACCTGGGCGGCGGGGAGGCCGGCGAAGTCCATGGAGATGTGGTAGCTCTTGTTATGGCTTCGGCTATCCTTGGTCTCCTGGCAGCCGACCACTCGCCCGTTCAGGGTCAGGTTGGGTAGGGCGGCCAGATCGGTATCGAGAGATATTTGCACTTTGGTGCCGAGTTCCACCGGCCCGTGGCAGGTCAGACGTACTCCGTGCCGGGAGATGTCGGTGGTGACGCAGTTATAGCCGGGAAGTTCGCGGCTGATGGCTTTGAGCCCGATGGGCAGGCGTGGACTGCGCCGGGCGGCCTCGCCAAGGTCGGGGCGGGTGCTGTAGTTGTAAAGTAATTCTTCCAACTGTTTACAATGCTCTGGCGCCATTTCGATAGAACCGGTGGAGAGGTGGCTTTTGCCCAGGGCCTGTGATTCGAGGATCTTGAGGGGGATGTCTACGTGTTTGGCTTTATAGCCGACCAGGCTGAAACGTACCTTGAGGTCGGTCTCCGGCTTTTTAGCCTTCGCGCTCACAAAGGCTAGAGAATTCCCCGTCATTTCGAAAAAGTGGACCACTTCGGGTCCGAACAAGCCAAGCACCAGCGCAATCCTCCCAATCTGTCTCGGCGACTACTTTGCCGCGCCGGAGTTTTTACCCGCCCGCCAGTAGAGGGACTTCCCCGGCGACCAGCTAAGTTCGCCGCGTGAGCAAGACAACCCTGAGCCCCACTCTCGGAACCGGCAGCAGTACCGTCGTCACTCATTGCCAGATCTGTAACCACGCCGACCTGCAGCCACTGCTCTTTGTCGGCTACCTGCCGCCCGTCAACGCCATGCGCGAAATCGGTTCCCCTCCTCAGGAAGAAGTCGCTTACCCGGCTCAATTGCTTCTCTGCCCCCAGTGTCAACTGATTCAGCTGGGCCTGATCGTGGACGCCGAGATTCTCTTTCCTTCGAGCTATCCGTATACCAGCAGCACCACCAAGATCTTGCGGGAAAACTTCGCTCAGTTGTACGAGGAATGCGTCGATATCGTCGGTCTGAAAGCGGAGCACCTGGTGGTCGACATTGGATCTAACGATGGCAACCTGCTCATCAACTTCAAGGACAAGCACCGCATCTGTGGGGTGACGCCGGAAAAAATCGGCGAAGTCGCCATCGGGCGCGGTATCCCCACCATCATCTCCTACTTTCAACCGCCGGTGGTGGAGAAGATCTTACACGAGCTGGGCCAGGCCCGGTTGGTCACGGCCACCAACGTTTTCGCTCATATGGAGGACATCCACGGCGTTCTGAATGGCATTCTCAAGCTGCTCAGCGAGGATGGAGTGTTCATCAGTGAGTCGCACTATGTGCTGGAGTTGGTCAAGACGGTCCAGTACGATACCATTTACCACGAACACCTGCGTTACTATTCGCTGCACAGCCTGAAGTATTTGCTGGACATGCACGGTTTGGAAGTCATCCATGTCAAGCCCATTCCCACTCATGGCGGCTCCATCCGGGTCTATGCGGCCCGGCGCGGTAAGCATGCCGTGCGGGACTCGGTGGAGCGCCAACTGCAGGCCGAACGCGAAGGTCTAAGCGCCAGGGCCCTGGAGGTCTTCAAACACCAGGTGTTCCAATCGCGCAGCGACCTGTGGCGGCTGCTGGCCGAGATTAAAAATCAGGGTAAATCGATCGTGGGAGTCAGCGCACCCAGCCGCGCCAGCACCTTGATCAGTTACTGCGGCCTGGATGACGGCCTTCTCGACTCGGTGGTGGAGATCAAAGGCTCGCATAAGATCGGCAAAAATATCCCGGGCACTCTGATTCCCGTCCTGGAAGAGGGTTTGCTCTTCGGAGACGATCAGCCCGACTACGCCTTGCTGCTTTCCTGGCACATCGCCGACGAGTTGATTCCCAAATTACGCCAGTTCGGCTTTCGCAACAAGTTTATCGTACCGTTACCCGAACCGAAGGTGGTGTAGTGCTCGGGGTCGGGATTGTCGGACGTGGCTACGGACAGAACGTCCATCTGCCGGCCTGGCGCAGCCATTCAGAGGTCAAGGTACTGGCGGTCGGCGGAAGAAGCGACTGGGCGGCCATGCTGGGGGACGAGCGCATCCGGATTCTTTCTCTGAGCGTGCCTCCGTTGGAGCAGCCGGCGCTGATCTGCCAGGCGGCCGCGGCCGGCAAGCATGTTTTCTGCGAGAAGCCGGTTGCCGGGAATTTGAGCGGGGCGGAAGAGGCTCTGGCGGCGGTTCGGCAGGCTGGCGCATGGCACGGAGTGGATTTTCTGTTTCCCGCCCTGCCCGCCTGGAAAGCGGCCCGGGAGGCGCTGCCCAGGCTGGGGCTGTTGACGCATGCTCACCTGACCTGGTTCCTGGAGAGTCGCGCCTTTCGTCAGCCGGAGTCCGGTAACTGGAAGGTTTCGCCGGAACGAGGAGGTGGAGCTCTTTTCAACTTCGCTTCTCACACCCTCCATTATTTGGAGTGGCTCTTTGGCAGGGCGGCCCGGCTTTGCTCCCAGGCTCGCGGCGGAGCGGGCGCGGATCTATTGCTCCAGTTCGCTAACGGAATGCACGCGGCAGCCTCCTTTTCTGCTGATAGCTATCATGGGTCCGGTCACCGCTTAGAGGTGTACGGCCAGCAGGGCCGGTTGTTGCTCAGCAACAATAGCGGGGATTTCGCTCGTGGCTTTCAACTGGAACTCGAAGCCCGCGGAGAGGCGCCCGTCTGTTTATTTGCGGACGAGCCGGGCAGCGGTGACGGCCGTATTCCCCCGGTCGCCCATTTGACTGGCCGCCTGCTGCAGTGTGTACGCACCGGGGAGAGTGACGAGCAATTACCAAATCTGGAGCACGGGCTGCGCGTGCAGCATTTACTGGAAGCAGCCGCCCGGCCGGGCTGGCAGGAGCTGTAATATGAGCGAACTCGATATTATCATCCCGGTCTACAACGAAGGCGACAACATCGTGCCCACCCTCAATTCCTTGCGCGAGCACGTAAAGACGCCGTGCCGCGTGCTGATCGGCTATGATTTCGAGACCGACACCACTCTGGAGGCTTTGAAGCGGCACGATTTTTCTCCATTGAACATCGTACTCATCAAGAACCAGGGAAAAGGAGCTCAGGGAGCCGTGTTGACCGGCTTCGCCGCGGCCGAATCCAAGGCCATCGTGGTGATGCCGGCCGATGACGATTTCAACGCGCCCATCCTCGATGAAATGGTGGAAAAATGCCGCCAGGGCTGCGAGATCGTAACAGCCAGCCGCTTTCTTCCGGGCGGCTGCATGGAGGGCTGCCCGCTGCTCAAGGCGGTGCTGGTGCGCACTGCTTCCTTTCTGCTATATCACCTGGCCCGCGTGCCCAGCCACGATTCCACCAGCGGTTTCAGGCTGTTTTCGAGGCGAGTGGTGCGGTCCATCCCAGTCGAGTCCACCAAGGGATTCGTCTACAGCATCGAGCTGCTGGTCAAAGCGCATCGGCTGGGTTGGCGCGTCGGAGAGGTACCGGCTCGCTGGTACGAACGCAAGCACGGGCAAAGCCGGTTTCAGGTGGTAGGCTGGCTGCCGGCTTACCTGAAGTGGTTTTTCTACGCCTTCGCCACCACTTATTTGCGCCGGGGGCCGGAAACGGTCAAGCTCTCATCATATACCATTTGACATAACGATCGATGCCGTCCGCCAGCGGGATACGGGGCTGGAAACCCAGCGCGCGCATTTTGCTGATGTCCGGGCAACGTCTCAGGGTGCTGCCGGGCAGCAGGCTGCCCGGCTGAATCTCAATCTCGCGGTTCAGGCTATTCGCTACCAACCGGGCGACTTCGGCCACGCTGGTTTCCTGGTCATTGCCCAGGTGATAGATCTGCAGATGTTCACCGCGCTCCAGAACGATCCGCATACCCTCGGCGAAATCCTCGATTTCGATAAAGGAGCGGGTTTCCTGGCCCGAACCCTGGATGGGAAAGACGGGTTCGTCAGAGGCTCGCATGCGCTGGACAAATTGGGGAATCACGTGCTGAAAGCCCATGTCGGGGCCAAACACGTTGTGAGGTCTGACGATGGTGACCCGGGAGAAATCCTGGCGCCCGTAATTGATGGCCAGCAGTTCCGAGATGATTTTGCCTCCGCCGTAAGAGTAGCGCGCCTCCAGAGGGTCGGGCACAACCAGGGGAACCGTCTCGGGCGTGGGGATGAGCGGAGGGGTCTGGTAAACTTCGGAACTCGACATGAGGTGGAGTTCTCCCACCCCCGCCTTACGACAGCCGTCGAGCACATTGAGCATCCCTTTGACGCCGACTTCCAGCACCAGAGCCGGTTGGCTGTAGAAATACTCGGTGCCGTTGATGTAGGCCAGGTGGCAAACCGCGTCCACTCTCCGGCAAGCCTCCTCCACCCCGGCTCCATCTCGGATATCCCGCTCCATAAACTCGATATCACCCGCAACATCTTGCAGACGCCGCAGGGCGCCGCGCGAATTGTCATCGAGCACACGCACCGAATGTCCCTGTTTAAGCAGCATGCGCACCACTGCCGAGCCGATAAACCCGGTGCCGCCCGTAACCAGATAATTCACGGTTTAACGGAGTTCCAGACGTCGATGCAGACTTGTTCGGGGGCGAATTTCAAATGCCGATAGAGGCTGTGGGGGACGCCGATGACTACCCCATCGGTGGCCATGGCTTCGTCCAGGCCGACGAAGCGAATATGCGGAAAATATTCGTGCTGCACAAAGGGGTCGTGGCATAAGACCTGAGCCCCCTGATTGAGCAAAAGCTTGCGGATTTTGAAGGAGAGCGATTCGCGCGTGTCATCGTTATCCGGCTTGAAGGCCATGCCCAGCAGTCCGATGGTTTTGCCACGCAGCGTGCCGCCCAGGGCGGTCCGTAACTGATTCAGCAGGAAAGCGGGCAGCCCTTCGTTGACCAACATGGCGCTATGTCCCAGGAAGAAAGTGTTACGGCTGAACGAGGCCAACTGCATGGTGTCTTTCAGCAGGCAGGGGCCGGCCGTGAGTCCGGCCCGAGCAAACTCTTTCATCCGTGGGTAGTTGGAGACGGCGGCCTCGTGAATACGGCCAAAATTCGCTCCGGCTTCTTCGGCGATCTGATAGAATTGATTGCTGATGGCGAAATTGATGTAGCGCCAGGCGTTGCAAAAAAGCTTGGCCAGTTCGGCTTCCATCGGTTCGAGCACGATCGGTTCGGCGTCGGTCAGGGCCAGGAAAAGCGCCTTCACGCGCGCCACGGCCGTGGCGTCCAGGCCCGAAACCAACTGCGGCAAACCTTTGAGTTCCGTGAGCGCTTTGCCCTGGACAATGCGTTCCGGACAATAGGCGACCCGAACCGGGCAACCCCACTCCTGTAACTGGTCGCCAATCACGCGGAGCGTTCCGGGCGCGATGGTGGAACGGAAAACGACCAGTTGCTCCGGCGAATGCAAGAACTCTCGCAAGCCTTGTAGAGCCACGATCAGATCCTGCAGGCGCGGGTTCAGGTGCTCATCCACCGGCGTTCCGATGGTAATGAGAATCAAGCTGCTATCGCGCAGCACGGTGGGGTCGGTGGTGGCCGACAGCTCCCCGGAGTCAATCACAGCCGCGAGACGCTCCGGGCCTTCCTCTTCAAGGTGCGGCATTTGCTTGTGGTTCACCAGGCGAACCAGGCTGGGATTCAAATCATATAGATAGGTTCGGTAGCCGGCTTCCGCCGTCACGATGCCTAGAGGAAGCCCCACGTGGCCGCAGCCCCCCACGATGGAAATGGTTTCGTTACGCACCGAGCACCCCCGCCAGGTAGACCGCCGAGACGTGCAGGAGGTGGTCCAATTGCCGTGTCTGGATCAGGTGCTCCAGTTCCTCCAAGGTATGATAGCTCACTTCGATCCCCTGTTCTCGCACAAATTCCAGCCTCGGTTCTTCGGTTTGAACGTGGAAGATATATTGGCGATTGCCCAGCCGCCCGGTATCGGGCAGGTAACTGCCGACCTCGCGGATATGGCGGGCTTTCAGACCCACTTCTTCCCATAGTTCGCGGCGGCAGCATTCCAGGGGAGTCTCGCCGGGTTCCAGCGTGCCGGCCGGCAGCTCCAGCGTGTAGCCCTCCACGGCGGGACGGTATTGGCGCACCAGCGGAAGGCGGCCGTCCGGTGTGACGGCTACGATGGCCACATAGTCGGGAACCTGCAGAGTGTAGTAGTCCTCGGTCCGCGTGCCGGTCTGAATATCCTTGCGAACGAGGGTGACCCAACGATTGCTGTAGACGATCTGGCGGGCAGCGACGACGGGTTCCTGGCTGGGCACGCAGGCGCGTTCGCGATCGCTAAAGAGACTCCTCGGATTTTGCGTAGAGCTGTAACAGCGAAACCCCGAACGGGAAGGAATGGCGCGGCAGCCAGTATAGTTCCAGCGCGAAGAGCTGGTAGAAAAAGGCGCTGACCAATGGGTGGGGGAGGGCCGAGAAGTCGCTGCCCGAGTTCTGGCTGTGAGCGTGCTTGGGGAAGAGCCCGGAAAGCCGGCGGAAGAGCCAGATGGGGGCGAAGAGCAGAGTGTTGAAGTAGGTCGAGTAGCGCAATCGCAAAGGTGGGCAGAAGAGTCGTTGTAGCTGGCCCGAGCGGTAGCGGCGAAAGTGATGATTGACTTCGTCGTGATGGCTCCAGAGCGATAGGAAGGCGGGCACGGTGACGGCCACCATTCCCCCTTTCTTGCAGACCCGGGCCAGTTCGGCGGCGGCCTGCTCATCCCGGTCCACGTGTTCCACCACGTCAAAAGCGCACACCAGGTCGAATTCACCCTCGGCGAAGGGCAGCTCCAAAATGGAGCCGTGCACCACCGGGGAGGGAGAAGTCTGACGCAGCGCTTCGTAAAGTTCGGGCGAGGGTTCTACGCAGGTGACCTGGCCCAGGGCGGCCAGGGCGCGACTGGTGCCGCCCCCGCCCGAACCGACATCCAGGATGCGCAATCCCTGGCTACGGCTCAACTTGGAGCACAGGCTGCGCATGATGATTTGCTCGCGCACGCGAAACCACCAGTGCTTCTCTTCGTGATCCTTGTATTCTCGGGCCAGGCGCGGATCCATCAGCCAACCTTTGGGTTTCCGCTTTGGGGCACCTGCTTGCGTTTCAAAGCCGGAGCCTGACCGAGTGTACACTGCCGTGTAACATGCACACTTCTTGTTATTGGTATGGTGTGAGTGTAACCAAGAGGTTGAGCCACGAAGCAGCAGGCGTTTGAGCTACCGGGGATTTCCAGACTCGGCGCAAACGTCCCGGGAACAAGGGTGACGTTCTCGCTTCTCCAGGCCTGCCTGCCACCCACGAAGCCCCGGAAGGGGCTTCTTTTGTGTACGGTCGGACGGTTGAAGTCCCAGCTTGTCACCTGCTTCAGCCGGTCACTATAACCTATCGGTTGCTCCGTGATCCGCCCCCACCGTCAGCTTTGATTTCAGCGTCGCTTTTCGTTCGCGCAACTGGCGGGTAAGCCGGGCCGCCCGCAACAGTTGGGCACATTCCGCTTCATCCAGTCGAGCCAGCAGAGCAATGGCGGCATCCAGTTGGCTGGGGTCAAACGGGATTTCCAGTTCGGGAGGCAATGGGACCGCCGAGCAAATCGGCTGGCTCTCCACGATTTCCACCTTCACCGGGCAACGCTTGAGGGGTTGCGCGCGAAAGCGAGAGTGGCGCCCCCGGCGGCCTCCGCAACAGGTCTGCTTCTTCAGGACTTTAAGCCCGGGACAACCCGGAGAAGTGGACCAGAACAGATCCACTTCGGCGGGTCCTCCGCATTGGGGGCAGATTTCCGTAGTCGCCGCCTTTTGGGCAGGGATCAGCAAGGGCACGTCTACGACCTGGACGATGGCTTGCGAATGTCTCACCTCTGGCGAGGCTAGCAGATTTGTCGAGGAGTTTCCTGACAACCTCTGACGGGTTCGCTCGTCTGCTACCAACCGCCGCCGGTGGAACCGGAGCCGCCGCCACCAATGCCACCACCGCCGGTGCCGCCCCCACCTCCGCCACCGCCGCTGGGGGGTTTGGGCACGGAGGCTTCCGCCTGGCGTACTTTGCGCTCGAATTCGTCGTGAGCCCGGTCGACGGCGCGGCGCGCTTCGCTTTCGGCCCGGTCGGCATTGCTCGAGGCGTCGCGGGCTTCGCTCTGCGAGGAACTGTAGCTGCTTGAGCTGAGGTAACTGCGGGCCTGGGACAGGTCGCTGCGGGCGCTGGACAGATAGCTGTTGGCGCTGCTCAGATCACTGGATGAAACCGAGTGAGAGACGGTGCCGTAGCCTGATACACTCTTGCTCCAGGATTGGCGCGAGGCGTTGGATATAGCCGACTCGGCGCTGCGAATATCCGATTCGGCCCGCTCGATCAGTTGCTTGGCCTGGGCGCATTCTTGAGCCTCGCGAACCTTGCGCAAGAAGATCTGATGCTCGGCTTCGACAGCTCGGCGGCCTTCGGAAACGGCTTCGCCAGCGCGTTGTTCGGCCCGCCTGGCGGTCGACTTGGCGCTGTCGAACTGGTTGGAATTCATCTGGGATTTAGCCGAGGAGATGTTGCTGCGAGCGTCATCCAGAATGCTGCGGGCACGCGACAGGTCAGACGAGCTGACGCTGTGCTGGACCTGGCCGAAGCCGTTGACGTACTGGCTCCAGCTCTGGCGGGCGCAGTCGTCCAATTGGCGCTGGGCCTGGTCGACTTCGCGGCCGGCCGCGGCGATGGCTTCGCCACCGGCCACCATCTGGTTGAAGACGGCCTGAGCGGCGCTGACCACTTGAGCCGCTTGCTGGCGGGCCTTTTGGGCGCTGGCCTGAGCCGTTTCGGCGGCTGATTTGGCTTCTTCATATTTTTGGGGGCCGAGTTCGCCTTCGGCTTTTTGCGTCTGGCCGCGGGCTTCGTCGACGGTGCGGCGAGCCGGGTTGAGGTCGCTGGAGTTGACGGCGTTGGAGACCGTGCCGTAGCCGGAAATCGATTGTGACCAGTTGGTGCGGGCGGCTTTGTCGACTTCGGCGTCGGCCGTTTGAATGAGCGACCTGGCCTGGGCGATGGCCGCGTTGGCCGCGTCGTAGGCCTGGTGGTCGAAGGCGATGGTGTTTTCCACCTTGGTTCTGAGCGACTCGACCGAGGCCAGGAAGTTCAGCGCTTCGTAAGGGCTGGCCGGTTTTTGGAAGACCACCGGTTTGGATTTTTCAAGTTCGGCCTGGACCTCTTGGAGCAATTTCTTGGCCTTGGCGCGCACGTAGACGGCCTGGGAATTCTTGTCGGTGCCGGCGATACGGTTGGTCAGGTCTTTTAAACCCTGCTCGGCTTCGGCCTGGCGCCTCTGGAGGGTGGCTTCGCCGCTGGTAATCGCATCCAGGTTGGTCTGGCCCTCGATAAGAATGTTGTGGACCTGGGCCAGTTCGTCTTTGGCGGTAAGCAGATAGGCGCGGTCGTAGTTGTAGGCGGCGTGGTCGGTGATGCCGGCGGCTTTGTCGAGCAGCCGGAAAGTGCTGTCCAGAAACTCCGAGACGGTGCCGACCTTGCTGCTCAGGTTGGAGCTGACTTCGCGCACCACCGATTTCTGGGCGGCTTCGGTGTAAGTTTCTTGAATGCGATTCAGCGAGGGCTGGTATTTGTTGGGAATGCTGTTGGTGATGTTGAGGTGGCGGTTGCGGCGTTCGCCGCTATCGCCAGGGTAGCCTTCGAAGGCGGCTCGCGAGTCCTTGACCAGATCGCTGGCCTGGCGGGTCAGAGTGCCGACGGCTTTGAGGTGGGTGGGCGGCTGGTCGACGTTGCCTTTGTCGAGCAAGGGCTTGATGGCGTCGTAATTTTGCTGAGCTTCATAAAGCGGGGCGGACGGGTCGCGGTCGGGTTCTCTCAAGACCTGCTCCGGCTTGCCATCTTTGAACACTCCGGCCGCTTTGAGGGCACTACATAAGCCTTCGCGGGCGGTTTTAATAGCCTGGTCGGCGTCATTGATCTGCGGCTTGGCCAGGTTCCAACGTTTGTCGTCGAGTTGGACCACTGTTTCCACTCGGGATTCCAGGGCTTGCAGGTCTTGCTTGATCTGGGCGACGGTCTTTTCGGTTTCCTGCTCGATGGTCTTTTCGCCCTCGCGGTCGAGAGCGATCGAAAGTTCTTCCTTGCGCAGGTGAGCCCAGTTGGTGACGATTTCGTGGGGGTGGAGGGCTTCGTCGGCTTTGGCCAGCAGAGGCATGGTGTGGTTGCGTCCGAAGGTTCCGATATCAATGATGTTGTGGCCGTCGGCGATCATGCGCTCGCTGACTTCGCCGAACTCCTCGCGGGCCCGGAAGGGGTCGGTGGTTTTGACCTGGTGGCCTTTTTCGATGAGGCCGTCTACGAAAGGGGTGATGCGGCTGGTAACGCTGGGAGCGGTGAAGAACTTGTCTTCCTCGCCAGCTTTTTGGAGGGCTTCCGATTGGCCCTGCATGGCGTGGTTCTTGTCTTTGACGCCGTCCAGGTAGGCGCCCACTTCGCGGCTCTCCTTGAGCAACACCTGGGTGGTCTTTGCGTTGCCGGTGGTCAGGCTTTGCAGCTTGTCCAGCATCTGCACGAACGACTCTTCGCCGGCTTTAGAGACGACCGTGCTGAGCAGGTGCTCACGCCAGGCTTCGGCGCGGCTGCCTTTCTCCAGTTCGATCTTCTTGGAGTCGGCCAGCTCGAAGGGCATCTTGGCGTCCTTATCGGTGAGCAGCTCGACGGCTTTGTCAAAATTGCCTTTGAGGAACATGTTCTTGAGGCGGGAGCCGAAGGAGTTGCCTTTGATCAGGTCGCGGGCTTCGTCGATAATTTTGTCGCCGCCACCGAGCAGGGCCAGCGCTTCGGCGGTGTTGCCCAGCAATTCTTTAGCCAGTTTCTGGGTGGTGCCGGTGAAGCCGGCGATTTGGGCCACGTCGGCCTCGTTCATGACCTTGATGAGTTCTTTGGAACGGTCGGCCAGGGCGGCCAGGGCTTCGTCGAGTTCCTTTTCCGATTCTTTGCGGCGGCCGCGGGCTTTGTAGTTGAGGATCAGGGCGGTGGCGATGAGGCTGACGCCCAGGGCGGCCGAACCATAGAGCTTGAGGTTCTTGATGGCCGCTTCACTGCTGCGCGAGGCGTCGATGTGGTGCTGCACTTCGCCCACCGCACTACGGGCGGCGTCGAGTTCGGGTTGGAAGCCGAGTTCGTTGGCGTCGTGCTTGGCCTGGTAGGCAGCCAGGCTGTTTTTGGCGCTCTGCAGGTTTTCGCGAGCCTGCTGGGCCTGCCCGTTGTTGGGTAGCTTTTGGACCTCGAGTTCCAGGGCCGAGATCTGGCGGCTGATTTCCTGGGCCTGGGCGGGAGCCTGGTTGAATTGGGAAAGCTGGGTTTCGTAATTGGAAAGACTGGTGATCAGAGCGCGCGCGGTTTCGCCGGCGGCGCCGTAGTCGCGGGCCTTGAGCTGGTCTTTGGCGGTCTGCAGGCGAGCCTGCCAGGCCTGCACGTCGGGCTTGCCCAGGCTGCCTTTCTCGCCATGCTTCTTCTGGAAGTCGCGCACGGTTTTCTGCACGTCGCTGAGCCGGCTGCCCGCCTGATCGACGGCTTGTTGGGCGCCGCGCACGGTGGACTTGACGAAAGCTGCCTGGCCGGCATCGACTTTGTCGAGCACCTGGGCAAAGGCCTGGGGCACGCTCTGGCCGCTCTGGATGGCGCTGACGTAAGTCTGCATGAGGGTGCGAGGTTCGAGGGTTTCGCGATCCACGAAGTTGTTTTCGCCCACGCCGGCATCGTCCAGCAGTTGCTCAGAGCGCATATAGATGGCGCGGTCTTTACCGGTCTGCTGAATGAACTTCTGGTCGGTCACCTTGAAATAAACCATGTAGACCTGGCCGTTGGGCTGGCCCGTTTCCTGGTCGCCCACGCTTTTGAACTGTTCGCTGTTGGCGATGCCGCGCGAGAGGGCGTAGTCGTCGGCTTTGACGTTGTCGCTCTGGCCGATGAGCACGATGTAGGCGTTGGGGTGTTTGGCGAAGACGTCCTGGAACTGTTTGAGGTCGAGGTTCTGGCCCTGGTATTGAGGATTGCCGACCACGTAGATCTGGCGGCCGGCGGTGAATTTGTTAACCACATCGTTGACGCTGCCGGCGAAGACGGGGCGGGTGTCGCGCACCTGGTCGGTGAGCGAGCGGGGCGCCCCACTCGGAGTGGCCAGCACTTGAGCCTGGGCGGTTTGCGCCATACCCACCAGCGCTCCGGCTACACCCAGGGTGCCCAGCGCGATTTTGAGCGCGGTGTGATGGCTGGTGCTTTTGTGACCTTCGGCAGCCTGCGTTTGACTCTGAGGGATGGCCGGTTTATCGTCTCTGGCTCCCACCCCACCCACCCAGCCGTCGCCGGGGTCTTTGGGGGCTTCCGTTTGGGCCGGCTGAGTCTGCGGGCGCAGTGGGCTCAGATTTTGCAGGTTGTTGGTTTTGTTAATCGTGGACATAGCTCTCCTATAGTCCGCCCAGTTTGCCGGTACACCCTGAAAGAGTTCTGAACACCTCGGAGATGAACTTTGAGGGGCCGAATCGGCTGAGTTATATTTATGTATAATTATCACATCACTATTTTATGCAAGGTTGGTGGATCGGTTCTGTTGGCCGTGCCGCCCGCCTTTCTGGACCAATTGGGTCTTCAGGCTGGTGCTTCGGTAGGCCAAGCCGCGGCCGCGCTACACACTGGCCGAGTTGCTGGAGTATGAGCGCACCGAACTCTACATGCGGCGAGGAACCTTCTAAAGCGACGGGAAGGCAGCCGCATGAAGCGCAGTCTTTCGGCCGAGATCGAGCGGCATACTTTGCAGTGCAGGATGCTCCTGGAAGCGTTGCGGGCTTATTTGCCGGACGCCTACGTGGGTGGGCAGAATTCCATCTATTATCAGCAGACCAAGCCGCCTCGCTTTGTAGTGCCGGATCTTTACGTGGTGCTGGGCCGATCGCCGGAAGCTCGGCCGTGCTACGTGGTCTGGGAAGAAGATAAGCAATTTCCGGATTTCATCCTGGAACTCACTTCGGCCGATACCGAGCATCAGGATCGGGGTCGCAAGTTGATTCTCTACCGGGACGTCTTTCGCACCAGCGAGTATTTTCTCTATGCCCCCGGCATTCAGCGTTTGAGCGGCTTTCGGCTGCAGGATAACGACTATGTGAGCATTCTGCTCAATGAGCGCGGCGAGCTGTTCAGTCAGCGGTTGGGGCTGGGCCTGAAAAGCGAGGGTGGTTGGCTGCACTGGGTGGACGAGAAGGGGCAGAAACTAGCGGTAAGCGCCCACATGGACGCCGAGCAACGGGCTCTGGAGGCCGAACGCAAGCTACAGGAAGCGCTGGCCGAGTTGGAAAGGTTGCGCGGCAATGGATGAGACTTTCTGGCTCGCCCGCCGCGTCTTTTTGACGGGCCATACGGGTTTCAAGGGAAGCTGGTTGAGTTTGTGGCTGCACGATCTGGGAGTCAAGCTGTCTGGATATGCCTTGGACCCGGTCACCCAGCCTTCGCTTTGGGAGGCTTTGGGTCTGGAGCTGGAAGCGGACATCCGGGCGGATCTTAGGGATTTGACCCGATTGCGGGCGGCGGTTCAACAGGCGGAGCCCGAAATCGTCTTCCATTTGGCGGCCCAACCGCTGGTTCGCGAGTCTTATAAAGATCCGGTAGGCACTTTCGCCACCAACGTGTTGGGCACGGTCCATCTGCTGGAGGCGCTGCGCGGGGTGAGCTCGGTGAAGGCGGTGGTGGTGATCACGACCGACAAGGTCTACCACAATGAGGAATGGCCTTATCCTTATCGGGAGCACGATCGCCTGGGTGGGAACGACCCTTATAGCGCCAGCAAAGCGGCCGCCGAGATCGTGACGGCCAGCTACCGGGCCTCTTTTTTGCAGGAGCAGGGCGTGCGCCTGGCCAGCGCTCGGGCCGGCAACGTGATCGGCGGCGGAGATTGGTCGGCTGATCGTCTGGTTCCGGATTGCTTGCGCGCCTTCGAACGCGGGCAGGCGGTGGAGTTGCGCTATCCTCAGGCAGTACGTCCCTGGCAACACGTGCTCGAGCCGCTTTCCGGTTATCTGCTTTTGGCCGAGTCTTTGCTCCGCCGGGATGGTTTGGAGTGCGGCTGGAACTTCGGCCCCAAAGGGGACGAAGGGCACGCTGAGGTGGGGCGGGTGGCTCAGAGCCTGGCCCGGCTTTGGGGTGAAGGCGCCCGGGTCGAATTGTCGCCCTCCGGAAACCACCCCAAGGAAGCAGGCTTGCTGCGGTTGGACATCAGTAAGGCCCAGGCCGAGTTGAACTGGCAGCCGCGCTGGAGTCTGGAGCAGGCGCTGGCGGCGACGGTGAGTTGGCAAAAGGAGTTTCTGGCCGGGTCTCCGGTGCGCGAGTTATGCCTGAGGCAGATTCAGGCATTCCGGAAATAGGCTTGTAACAAGTGGTCAAGAACTACCAGGGGGTCACCGACTTATTGAGAATATTCTGAGGTATGCCGCCTACACGCACCCAACCAGACGGGGCCAAAAAAAGTGTTTCCGTCACCGAGGCCTGGACCGAGGTCATCGATCCCTCCCGCTGCAAGAAACGCACCCTGCTGATTCTTTATGCCATTCGAGTTTTTCACAAAAAGGGCGTGAATGGGACAGGGATAGCTGAAGTTATGGAACTTGCCGGGGTTGGCAAGGGACAGTTTTACCATTATTTCGGCAGTAAGGACCAATTCATTTGCGAGGTGGTCCGCTACACCATGGATTACTTTTTGCAGCGTATTGCTCCCTATACTACGCGGCTGGAGAGCATGGATGAATTCGACCAGTGGTTTCAGCCCTATGTCGAATTCGGCCAGTTACCCGACTTTCTGGGCTGTCCGGTCGGAGCCATCGCCTCGGAATTGAGTCCTTCCAATCCTTCGGTGCGCGCCACCGCGGCGCTTTGTCTGCAGCGTTGGGTCCTTGCCATGGCCGAGGGATTGTCGGCGCTCCAGCAGGAAAACGGCGCTGTGGGGCGTTTTCAGCCGTTGGAGATGGCCGAGGAGCTGGCCTGCGACATTCAGGGTGCTTTGCTCATGTGTCGCGCCATGCAGACCAGTCGCTACATTTTACTTCTGCGTGAACGCACTCGCCGCCGTCTCGCCCAGTTGATTCAGTCGCCGCAGAATTGACCGCTGAAGAGCACGGTTCCGTTGGATCGGTCGCGAATCCAGAAAAGAAACGGGTGATCGGCGACGAAACTTTCCGGTAGACTGCGCGAAACTACCGCCGCCGTGGCCGCTGAAGCCACCGTTCCGAACTCGTCCACGTCCAGGTTGGCCTGTTGGACCAAGACGTCCACTCGAGTGCTCCCGATGGAGAATCCGGGCAGGCTGATGGGATCCGGGATGATCAGGGATTTGAGCAAGTCCAGGCGGCTTTGCAGGCGGAACTTGGGGAGTCCCACCTGAACGGCCAGGCGCGATTCTTCCAGCACGCCCCAGATCGTCTCCAAATGGCCCGGAGTGAGCCGGCGGCGCACCTGCGAGAGTCCGTCCTCGCGCACCGGCAGGCAGCAATCGAAGACCAACTGGCCTTCTTTATAGGGCATTTCCAGAATGGTGAATTCAGGGTCGTGGTAGAGCGCGAAGACGCCGGTCTGATTCATCATTTCCACATTCCCTTTCGGGAAGAAGGGTTGCTTGCTGGTATTTTTGGGGTCGAACGGGTGCACCCAGCTGGACTTCAGATAGACGGCGCTGACGGCGGCCACGGCCGTGCTGGCCGGCAGGTCCTGGCGGGTAACCAACGATTGGATATGCCCGGCCGTGTGTTGCGAAACCCAGTTGTTGATTTCGTTACAGGCGGTCGGTTTGGAAAAATCCAAAGGATGCACGCTGGATGGGTACTTGGGAGGAGCATGGACTCCCTGGCCCAAGAAGACGGCCTGGGCGGATTGCCAGCCGACCGGTTTCAGCGCCGGCTCATCCGCCTGAAACTGGCAGAGCGGAGCCAATTGCACGGCTCCCGCGTCAAACAGCAGGCGCAGGGTGGCGCGGGCGCTGTGGGGGGAATAAACCAGCGAAATTTCCTGCTCCGTGACCCTTTGAGTGCTTTCCCAGGCAAAAGTGCCCGGACCGGCCGCCCAGGCTGTGGCAATGAGCCCGATTCCCCACCACCATTTGCGCATGCCGGGGCTATTCTCCATGGGTGGGGAGGTCTCTTGCGAGGCCTTTGTTCAATTTTGCCGGTTTTGAGAATTCTTTTGTTTTCGTTGTCTGCGCTATTTCTTGCTAACCGACGGCCAGTTGATCCAGCCCCTGACGTTGAGCCGCACTGAGGTAGGTGAGTCCGATTTGGTAAGAGGCGTTGGACCAGCCGAAGCCCTCTTTAGTGATGTAGTCGAAGTCGGCGCCCACGTTGCCGTATTCGGCGAAGACCTCGTGGCTGGCGGCCACCACATCATATTTCTCCGGGATCACGCCGTTGAAGTCGACGGCGTTTTTGGTCATCATGCGCAGCCAGCGTTCGGCCCAGCCGGAGGGGTCGAGTCCGCAGTTTTGCAGCCCTTCCCAGGCCATCATTTGATGGGGCGCCCAGCCGTAGGGATAATCCCACTGGCGGGGCGGCCTCTGGTCGTTCAGGGGGCCTCGGCTTTTGAGGCTGCCGGCGGCCAGTCCGCCTTTTTCCAGGGTGGCGTGTTGGACGGCCAGTTCGGCCTGCTGGGGGGTGGCCAGGCCGGCCCATAGCGGCCACAGGCCGGTGGCCGATTCGTAGCCGGTGCGTTCCTGTTTGACGAAGTCGTAGTCGAAGAACTGGCCCTCGGCGGGGTCCCAGCAGTATTGGGTGAGCAGTTGCCGGCGCTGCCGGGCGCGGGCCCGCCACACTTCACTGTTGGGATAACCCGGAATTTCGCCGTACTGGTCGAGCAGTTCGGCCAGGTCGACTTCGTAGGCGTAAAGCAAGGAGTTGAGGTCGACGGTGCACAGGTGGGCGGCCCGGTCTTCCAGCCGATAGCTGGTGTCGTGGCCGGATTCGCGCACGGTGCGGTCGTGGGTGAAGTACTCCTGGGTGGGATTGGCGATGGAGTCGTAGTGGCCGGGCTCGGTTTCCGGCGGTTGGCCCAAACCTTCACCGTAGTAGCGCGACAGACCGGTCCGGGTGAGGCGCGGTTCCCGAGTCCAGACGTGGGCGTATTCATGCATGGCCGTGCGCAGCACTTCTTCAATCCAGGCTTTGGGTTGCCGGCTGTATTTGAGGATGGCCTTGAGGAAGCGGGTCAGGAAGGGCGGCTGGGAGCGGGTGAGATAGTAGCTGCGGTTGGCGTTAAGGACTTTGCCGTAGAAGCGGATCTGGTAGACTTGATGGTTGAGCATAGCTTTGGCCAGCTCGATTTTTTCATCGTGGAGGAGGCCGAGAGCGATGAAATAGCTGTCCCAGCCGTACATTTCGTTGAATCGCCCGCCGGGCACGACGTAGGGCAGGGGGCCGTCCTCTTCGATGGCCAGGCTGAGCAGGCCCGGTTTGTCATTCAGAGATTGGACGTATTCGGGGGTGATGATCTGAGGAAGCTGGATGATTTGGGCCGGAAAGTTTTTGTAGTAGTGCTGAGCCAACTGGTCGTTTTCGGGAATGTAGAGGCGGGGCTCGGAGGGCATTTTGGGGTCCGTAAGCATGCCCGGATGGTCGATTTTGCGGGTGAGGCCGTCCCAGCAACGATTTTTGATAGCCTTCGAGATTCTTTGGGTGGGCGGCTCATAGAGGGCCTGGGGATCGATTTGCAGATGCGTTTGTTGGGCTTCTTTGGCCAGGGCCAGTTCTTGCAGCAGATTGGAGAGAGCGTAGGTGCCCTTGATGGTCTGGCCGTCCAGGTCGTAGGTTTTGGGCCCTTTGTCGTGGATGGTGATGCGCTTGTCGCCGTCGGTGTCTTCTTGTTGCAGGAGGGCCTGGAAATGGGTTTCTACGTGAATCACTGTTTTTCCAACCGGTGAAAGAGAATGAGCAGCACGGCCAGCGTGCCGATGGGGAGCAGGGGAAAGTGGAAGGCGGTGTGAGTGGTGTAGTGCTGGGAGATGGTGCCCAGGATCTGCGAGCCGATGGTGCCGCCCAGGGCTGAGGCCACGATGATCAGACCGGTCATGGAGCTGTGCAGCGATTTGTCCAGCTGGGAGAGCATCATGGAGTTGAGGGTGGGATAGATGGGGCCGATGAAAAAGCCGACCAGCACCAGCAGGTAGGCAGCCCCTTGCCAGGGATTTTGGGCGGTGGTCATGAGCACGGCGCCCAGTAAGGCGAAGGCGCAGGCCAGGTAGATCAGCTGCAGGGTGAAGGCGGGGATGCGCTTGACCAGGTAGCCGAAGACGAACCGGGAGAGGGCCAGCGAGCCGAAGTAAACGGAGAGCATAAGGGCGGCTCGTTCCGGCTCCAGCGAGAGCACGTCTTTGTTGAAGGAAGGCAGCCAGGTGCCGATGCTCTGCTCGATCATGACGTAAACGGCGGCGCACAGCAGGAAGACCAGCACCAGCGGGCGTTGCAGCAACAACTTGACGTCTTGCAGGCCTCCCGCTCCCTTGGGCTTATCCGGCGATGTGCCGGGGTGCGCTTCTTCGGGATCGGGCGGCTTGAGTGGCGTGACGACCCAGGTCAGGAAGGCGAGCAGGGCCAGGCCGGCTACAAACCAGTAGGTGTTGATCCAGTTGCCGCGGGCGATCATCTGGGCGAAGACGACCGGGGCGACCAGCGCGCCCACCTGGTAGATGCCTTCGATGCGGTTCATCATGCTGGCGTGCTGGGCCGAGTCTTTGGCGAAGAGGCCGACGGTGGCGTAAACGGAGACTTTGACCAGGGCAAAGCTGGCGCCGCAGGCGATGAAGAGGATGGGCACGGTCCAGAACTGCTGGACCGTAGCCAGCAGGGCGCAGACGGCGCAGACGGCCGCCACCCCGCCCATCATGACGCGGCGGTAGCCCATTTTCGGGACCTGCGAGGCCAGCAGCAGCGAGGTGAAGGCGATGGTCAAGTCTTTGCAGCCTTCCAACGTGCCGCCCACCGTCTTGGCGATGTGCCATTCCGAAATGGACCGCTCGACCACGATGCCCACACTATTGAGCACGGTGGCGAAGACGATCAGATTCAGGGCCAGGCCCAGTTGAACGCGCCAATTCACGTTTTGCGAGTTCGGGCGCAGTCGCGGAACTTCCTCGCTAACACCCGGTCAGGCGTGACTCACCAGTCGCCCCAGCTCGCC
Organism: Vulcanimicrobiota bacterium; assembly: GCA_019637395.1. Taxonomy (GTDB): domain Bacteria; phylum Vulcanimicrobiota; class Xenobia; order Xenobiales; family JADMJV01; genus JADMJV01. The sequence continues at coordinate 6,716 of JAHBVR010000003.1, read as the reverse complement.
GCCAGGCAGGCCGGCCACCGGCCCGGCCTGGACGATGCGGCCGTCCTGAAAGACGACGACTTCGTCAAACAGCGGCAGCAGATGGAATTTGTGCAGGGCCGAAACCACGCAGACGTCGCGGAATTCGCTCAGGAGCGCCTCGTAAATGAGGCGCTCGTTGGCGCTGTCCACGCTGCTGGTGGGTTCGTCCAGCAAGACCAGGCCCGAGCGAATCTCTCCTTCAAAGAAGAGGCCGCGAGCCAGAGCCAGGCGTTGGCGCTCGCCGCCGCTCAGGCTGACGCCTTTCTCGGCGATGTTGGTGTCCAGGCCGCGCGGCAACCGCTCCAGAGTCTTTTGGAAGCGAGCCATTTGAATGGCCTTCTGTACTCGCTCGGGCGCGCATTCCACGCCCAGGGTGACGTTGAAAAGAATGCTGTCCGAGAAGATCTCCGGATCTTGGGGAATGAGGGTGGCCTGATGGTTGAGATGTACCAGGCCGTGCTTCAGTTTTACGCCGTCGCACAGGACCTCGGGCTGTTGGGCGGGCTGATGCAGGCCGCGCAGCACTCCCAGCAGGCTGGATTTGCCACTGCCGCTTTCCCCCACGAAAGCGTAGCTGCGGCCGCGTTTCAGTTGCAGCCTGTCGATTTGTAGGATCGGCCGATCATGGTGACTGAAGCTCAGATCCTTGATCAGGATTTCCCGCCAGTCCTCGGGCAGGCTGGCCTCAACGGCCACCGTCTGATAAGCCTGCTCAATATGCTCCACGCCGCGCACGCGCGCGCTCTGCATCACAATCACGCCGTATTTCCAGGTAAATTGGTAGAAAACGTCGCCCAGGTTGCGCAGATACTCGGAAACGGCGTAGAGCGTACCCACCTTGGTTTGGTGAGAGAGGATCAGCACCAGCAGCAGGCCGACCTGAGAAAAATCGACCAGGCGGCTGGTGGTGAACCATTTCCACTCGTTGAGCACAGTGTTTTTGCGGTAGAGCGGGTAGATGGCCTGGATGCGCGAGCGCACCTCGCGCACCACCCGGCCCTCCAAACGTAGACTGATGACCGTGGAAATATTGGTCAGGTAGTCCTGCACGGCGGCCGCCACCCGGTTGTAAGCCAGGTTCAAGCCTTCGTATTGGGGGACCAGCTTCTTGTCGAAGAGCACCACCACCAGGGCGGTCAGACCGGTGACCGCGATCATGGTGAGGCCGGCCAGCGGCATCAGCCAGCTCAACAGTGCGACTGAACCCACGAAGCGAGCCAGCAGATGTAGTAACTCAAAGCCGCCCTCGGCGAATTCGCCCAGGGCGGTGACGCCTTTGGAGACCTGGTCGATGGTCTGGCCGGAGTGATGATCGCGATGCCAGCGTACGGGTAGAGCCGTCACCTTTTCCATGAGAGAGGCCTGAAAGGCCCGTTTGATGTGGAAAGCAACCGTGGTTTCCAGGACGCGGCTGGGCCCGTGCAGGCACCAGAAGATGACGCCGGTCAGCGCGTACAGGCCCAGCAGCCCGCCAGCCCGGCTTTCGATGCCCGGCTGGCTGAGCGAATTCATGAGTTGAGCCATGAGTAAGGGAGCGGCCAATTGCACGAGCACGGCCAGTAAGGACATGGTGGTGTAAAGAAGAACGGTGCGGCGGTAGCCGCTGGCGTGGCGCCAAAGGGCGCGGCAGAGCGTGAACATAGGAACCTCCAATGAAGAGACTGAACGGAGCGGATGGGGGGTTCCCTTATCTCATAGCCCCGAGAGTGTAGGGAGTTCGGGCCAACTCGTCAACTAGAAGTTGGGGGCTCTCCAACCTTTGGCGATGACCAGCGTGCGCACAATCACCACACCCAGCATGGTGATCAGACTGGCGGCAATCATGTGTTCCTCTTGGAAATCGTCGCGTTGCGAATAGTAGATGAAGAAGATGGACAGGCAAAGGGCTCCGAAGAAGGCGATTTCGCCGTAAATAACGCCTTTGAGAATCGCGATGTGGCCGGCCCGGCCGATGAGAATGTCGCGAATAGCGCCGCCGCCGCCGTTTTGAAAAACGGCCAGCAGCGGGCCCCACAGCCAGAGCGGTTCACAGGCGCAGCTCATGGCCAGGAAGACATTGGTAACGGTGTAAGCCGCCAATCCCAGCGTATCGAAGAAGAGCAGACGCTGGTCTTTGCTGGGATCCATCGACTCCAGGCCTTCGCGCCAGCGTTTGGGCGCAAAGCGCAGGAAGAGGCCGACGGCTACCACCAGGCAGGCCACTCCCAACAGATTGGCCGGATCGGCCACTACGCCCAGCGGGTTGCGGCTGACGATCAGGTCGCGCAGCACGCCGCCGCCCACGGCCGGGCAGGCGGCCAGCACCAGGGCGCCGACCCAGTCGTAACCTTCGCGATGGGCGATGAGTACGCCGGTGAAGCCGGCGAACATGGCGGCGGCGATGATGATGATGCGAAAGAACTGACTCTGGGTGAGAATACCCAGCAGGCGCGGATAGAGGTAGGTGCGGATCAGGGCCGACTGGCTGCCGTCGTCGGCCACGCTTTGCAGGGCCTGGTTGAAGTGCCCCACCATCTCCGGGGTGATGGTCTTGCGGTTGAACATCAGGCAGGTGGAATCAGGACTGCAGTCGAGCTCCTGGTAGCCGATGAGGTTGGCCCATTGATGGGTGCGCACCAGCGAAAAGCCCACCAGTTCGTCCACAAAGGCCACCTCGATGTCGCCGTCGGCCAGATCCTGCAAGTTATCCTCGGCCCGGTCGAGGCGGATCAGGCGGCCCTCGCGGTCGGCATCCTCCAGAGTGGGAGCCAGCTCGCCGGGCAGTTGAAATCCTTTGATCATTCCGATGCGAATTTGTTTCTGACGACAGAAGGCAGCTAATTGTTTCGGGTCTTCCGGTGGGGGGCCGATATGTGCTTTGGAATAGAACGTGCCCAGCTTGAAGTTGGCGTAAGGCTGCGAGAAATGAGCGGTTTGCAGCCGTTCCAGACTGGGTGAGGCCAGCATGATAACGTCCAGCTGGTTATCCGCGAAGGCATTAAGCTGCTCTTGCCAGGCCATTTCCACAAATTCCGGACTGTAGCCGGCCCGGTGAAAGGCGGCCTCCACCATTTTCAGGCCCAGACCCTCGCGCCGGGCCACGCCGTTGACGCGGGTGGTGAACTGGTAGGGATAATATTCCATCCAGCCCACCCGCAGGCTGCCCTTGATACGGGTGCTATCGGGCTTGGGTGTCAGACTCAAGGTGGAGAAAAACCAGGCCAGGCCCAGGATCAGGCCGCTGATCAGCACCATCTGCAGGAAGGAACGCATCGGTTTTGCTTTGGCAACGCCTCTGCAACGGCCTCCACCTAGATTGACTTTATTATGAACGTCAAACCAGAGCGCGTGGCGCTATTCAACAAGGTGGTCACCGGGAATATCCAGGTGGAAATCGGCACATCTCCGCGTGAGTTAATCTACCAGCGCGATCGTCTTTGTCTTTATCATTACCTGAGCAAGGAGCCGGCCCGTTATAAGACGCCGATTTTGCTCATCTATTCGCTGGTCAACCGCCCCTCGGTGTTGGATTTGCAGCCGGGTCGCAGCGTCATCGAGCATCTGGTGCAGGCCGGTCACGATGTCTACCTGCTGGACTGGGGTCGTCCCGATCCGCTTGATCAGCACAACGATTTGAACGACTACGTCAGCCTGTTCATTCGCACGGCCGTGCGCCGCGTCTGCGAGTTCGCCGAAGTGCCGCAGTTGCACTTGCTGGGCTACTGTATGGGCGGTTGTCTGGCCGCCATGTATACGGCGCTTTACCCAGAGAAGGTGAAGACGCTGACCCTGCTGGGCACGCCCCTCAACTTCCGCTCCGAGCAGTTGCTCTACAAGTGGGGAACCCATCCGGAGCGCTTTGACAGCCGCAAGATCGTGGAAGCCTGGGGCATGGCCCCGGCCTGGTCGTTTGACGGCTACTCGCTGTTGATCGCCGATAAGAAGCCCAAGGTGATGAAGCATCTCTACGATAACCTGGACGATCCCGAGTTCCTGGAGAACTATCTGGCTATGGACCAGTGGGTAAACGATAATGTGTCGATGCCCGGCGCTTGCTACGCGGAGTTCTGCCACGCCTGCTTCAAAGAGAACCGGCTGATCGAGGGCCGCCTGGAGCTGGGTGGCCGCAAGGTGGATTTGAGCAGCATTGCCTGCCCGGTCCAGTTGATCGCCGGCAAGTCGGACCACCTGGTTCCCCCCGAGACGACCTGCGTGGAGAACGGTCCCTTCCGCGACGTCAGTGTGATTCTGGCCGACAGCGGCCACATCGGCCTGTCGGTGAGCCGCGGCTCGCTCAAGAAGGTCTGGCCGGTGGCCTGCCAATGGTTTGCCAAGCATTCGTAGAAGGAGAGTGAAAAGTATCATGGAGGCAACAATGTCTGAAGGAATCGATTTGGAAGCCATGACCCGCCAGTGGCAGGAGATCATGTTGGACGGTTGGAGCAAGGCGACCAAGCAAGTGGTCGGTTCCGACAGTTTCGCAGCCGCGTCCTCTTCCTATATGGATTGGGCTTTGTCCTGGCAAAAACAGATGCGCAGCAATACCGGCCAGTTCCTGGATTCGCTGGAGTTCCCCAAGCGCAGCGACATCGCTCGCATTTCCAAGCAGGTCACGGCCGTCGAGATGCGCATCGCCGACCTGGAGGACCGCCTGGATAAGATGGCCGGCTTGCTCGGCGCCATGAGCACGGCCATGCAGAAGATGGTGGAGCATAGTATTGCCGCGCAGCCGGCGCCGGCTGAAGCGGCCCCGGTTAAGAAAGTGGTCAAGAAAGCTCCGGTTAAGAAGTAGTTTCAGCACAATTTGAGGCCGTTCGTGGTAGAGTAGTTCGGTGAAGCTAAGCGCCATCGCCTCCTTTTTGCTACCCAAAGCCCAGCCGCGTTCGGTCCCGCCGAAGGCGGCTGTTTCGGTTTCTGACCAGGTTCGCCTGTCGGATGCCCGGCCGATGCTGGAGGCTCCCCCTTCGGGCAACCCGGACGTGGAAGTGGTGGGTCGTTTTCCCAGTAAGAAATGGGCCTGGACCGAGCGTTTATTTGATTCCGATCCCCATTTTTCGCAGGCCAATTTTGGTCCGCGCGGGCGACAGCGTTCCGCCGAGATCGCGGAGGCCTTCGGCAGCGATACTCCCCATTCGGGTAATGTGTTGTTGCACTACGCCGGCGCTCCGCCGGCCGGGGTGGCTCGCCAGCCGCATCCAGTGGTGCTGGTGCATGGCGCCAACAAGACTGGTGAGTTCTGGTGGGATCCCCACGAGGATGGTTCTGATCAGGGGTTGCCCCAAAAGTTGCGGGCCGAGGGTTATGAAGTTTATTTTGTGTCCTTTGCTCATCCTCACGATGATAATTTCGTGTGGGCCGAGCAATTGGCCAATGGGATCGAGCGGGTGCGCCAGTTAAGCGGCGCCGATCAGGTGGACCTGGTGGCTCATTCCAAGGGTGGGGCGCCGGCGCGGGCTTATGTTTCGGATATGCGCGAGCAGTGGATGACGCCTTATCGCGGCGACGTGCGCCGCTTGCTGTTGGTGGGCGCGGCCAACGGCGGTCTGGATACGACTTTTCGGCATGCTTCTTCGAATCTGGCGCTGCTTTCGCAGAGTGATAGCCCTCTGCTGAATGCGCCCACCTCCTGGGAGAAAACCAAGTTTATGGGTCTGGTGCCCATCGATATCTCTGCTCAGAGCTATTCTGATAAGGCAGGGGATTGCTGGCCCGGTCAGGATCAATTGTTGGCTCGCTGGGACAGCAAGTACCCCATCGCTTACTGGGAGCAAGATTCTCATACCACCTATCACGGTGGCGAAGGTTTCGTCAGCTCTTCCAAGGGAATCGACCATTATATCGCCCAGGGTGGGCATTATATCGCCCGGCTGAATGAGGCTCGCATTGATCCTCAGGTCGAGGTGGCTCTTTTGGCTGGAGATAATCCGAATATTCCGGGCATCATGAATGAAAATACCGGTCCCAGCGACGGGCTACTGTTCGTGGATTCGGCCCTGCATATGCCCAGCACTTCGAATATCAAAGCAAAATCGGTTCTGCACCTGAATCACAAGGCTCTGGTCTCGGACGCTGAAGGCCAGCAATGGATTAGTGACACCTTACGCGGCTAGCAACTTCTCGAGGAAAGCCCCATCTTCGATTTCCTTCTTGCTGAAGCGGAATTCGTGCATCTTCAACTGCTCCTGGCGAAAGAGGTCTTTGGCTGAATTGTGACCATATCCGTCAATTTCCAAAATGCACCAGCGGCATGAGTTGCCGGATACGATCAGTACCAGTGCGTCAGGGCGAAAGGCGAACTCTTTCGGCCTGAGGTGAACTTGCGGCCAGATCCAAATTCGCCCGTTTTCTCGTTCCAGGTAGAGCCCCGGCAGCACTCGCTCTCCCAGGCAGGCCCCCAGGGAATCGACCAGCGGATGGAGACGAAAGCCCCAAAGATGGGGATTGCCCAGAAAGACTTTCGCGCCGGCGGCCAGCAACAAGAGCCAGGCAAGGGCTTCAATGGCCGAGTCGACGCGCACCAGCTGGCGTATCCAGGCCGCTTTTCTTGGGTCGATCCGTAGATTTGAGAGCCGCCTTCCCCAGGCGCGAAAGGCAAAGTGCCAGCGCTCCTGATTGTGGCTCTCCAGCTCGTAGGGACGGCGTTTGCTGGCCGCTTCGAGCACTTTGTCGGGCATAATATCGTCGGAACAAGGTGTGCCATCCAGACCAAATTCTAG
>JAHBVR010000029.1 GCA_019637395.1 Vulcanimicrobiota bacterium | reverse complement strand
AGTTTGGAACACCGTTTCGCAAACTCGTATCTCTGTCGATACTCAAGTGAAGCTACTCAAATTGATTATCCAGCTGCCAAAGAGCCAAAAGCACCGCAAAGGTGCTTTTTTCATTTACGCACCGCCATCATCGTAGCCGTCATCAGCGCCACCGTCTTGCCCGAATCCAGCGCCACCATCTCGCCTTGGCACACCGTCAGAGTTCGCCCCGACTTGACCACCCGCCCGACGGCCCGAAAGCTCGAGCCGACCGCCGGCGCCAGCAGGTTCACCTTGAACTCCACGCTCAGCACATCGGCATCCGGGGACATCATCGTCAAAGCCGCGTAGCCGCAGGCTGAATCCATGACCGCCGTAGTCACGCCTGCATGTAGAAACCCGTTCTGCTGCACCAGGACCTCCCGATGCCCCAGTTCTATGACCACCTCGCCCGGCACAACCGAAACCAACGAGGCTCCCAGGGTGGCCATGAACGTCTGGCGCGCAAAACTCTCCGTAACCCGACACTCCACAGGAACCCCTCGCTCACCCCAAGAATCGCAGGCCTTATGACACAGGACCGCCGCGACCACTTAGCCCAATGGGCCTTCGACACCCGCCCCATTCTGGGAAGATTTCACCTCTGGCTGGAGGACGTCGAGACCGTCTATACCAAGAACCCCCCGACCAGACCACAAGAAATGTCCTTCGTAAACGGCCATGTCGAACGCATGCTGGCCATGACCCAGGCCGTCACCGCCCTCGGCACCCGGCTCTTCGGTCGCTTCGGGGACGGCAAAGACCTGGACAAAGCCGGCCTTAACGTCGTCAAAAAAGACGCCGACGCGATCTCCGCCTACGCCATGTCGGAGGGTCTCTGGTACCTCACCCGTCACCTCCCCGAGAACCACGCCATCATGGTCAGCCTGGGCGAAGGCCTCATGCCTAAAGCCGGCGAGACCCCGGAAATGGGCGCCAACCCGCAGCTCGGCTTCGGCCGTGTCTACGCCCGCCCCGAAGTGGCCCGCCAGGTCGACGCCAAAGTCAAGCGCCTGCTCAACGACCCCCACTACACCCACGAGCACTTCCGCCACGACCTGCAGAACCGGCGCATCACCGTCTGGGGCGCGGCCATCGACACCCTGGAGAACACCAGCCGTTTCGCTTTGGGCAAAGACAGCGGCCCGATGACGGTCTTGCACCTCTTCAATCAACCCCTTCAGGTCACGCGTCCCTACGAAGGCTATACAGGCACTCTCGTTCTGCCGAAAAAGGTCGTCGAGACGGCTGCTGAAGATTCCATTCTCATCGACTTCCGCACCCCGCGCAAAAAGGTCCTGGAAGCCATTCAGAAGACCTACGAAATCCCGGCGGAAAACGTCCATGTCTGGACTCTGGGCGGCAAATCCCGCCAGACTCGCCTGGGCACCCTCTGGCAGACCTGGAAGGACCTCGGCGTCCACCTCATAAACGACGGTGACCTCCTCCCCAGCGGCCTACCAGCCTTCACCGATTCGGGTACCTACGCCCCCACCTACCTGGTCGGCCGGCACGGAGACAAGGTCTACATCGTCGACGGTTATGCCGCCTCCGCCGAAGCCCTGCAAGCCGCCAGCCTGGGGCCCGTGCTCGATCTCGATGTTTCGCTGGCCATCCTCACCGGCAGCTTCAAACTGCCCATCGAAGAGGAACTCAAGCACCCGGAGAGACTTAAGGACGCCCAAGAAGCCGGCCTGCCCGTCACTAAAGCCATCCTCCAGGCCGACGATTTTTTCCCTGAGAAGCAATGGGACGTGCTGGCCCTGGCCGGAGCCATGGGTCCCGACCCCTACTCAGGCATCCCTGGAGTCAAAAAAATCGACAAAGACATCTACCAGGTCACCGTGCGCCTGGCCTCACCCAAAGCGGACAAGCGCGTCACTCTGACGCTACGCTTCATCCAGGGAGAAGAAAACAGCAAGTCCATCTTCCAGCCGCTGCTCAACCGTTTTCTGGCCGGCGAAGACTACCAGAGCCGGGCTGTCAAAATCTCCGACTCCGGCCGCATCCGCAACGAACTTCAGACTCTGTGCGCCGAGGCCCTGGAATTCCCCGGAGACGATCGGATGCAAATTCATTTTGACCGCATCCCGCCGACTTTGATTGAAAATCCCGGCAAACTCAAAGAAATTCTCCACTGGTACTGCCAACGCCACCCTATCTGGTTCCGCTGGCTCTGCCTTTAGACGCCAGCCAGCCGCCAGGCTTTCAGTTGGGCCATGAGCTTCTGTGCGCCCCAAAGAAAGGGAGGCCGAAGAGCGCCAGGATAAATCCAGTCATGCCCAGTGAACCGGAATAGTTGATATTCACGTGGAAGCCCAGGCCGAGCAACAGCCATAAGACTCGCGCCAACTCGACCACTCCAGCCAGGATAGTGAACGATCCAAGATCGTAGCCCATGAAAACGTTGGCCCAGTTGGGAGTGGTGTAACGAAACTTCATGCGACCTCCAATCCCTTTCAGGTCAGACTCTGACCAGTGCAAAAGGGATCGGTTGATTATCTTAGGCTAGGGCAAAAGAGGACTGCCCTGCATCACCGCCTTCAGAGCATCGGCCGAAGGCGCCGCCAGTAAATCAGAAAATTCCTTAGCCGAAATCGCCTCCACCTGGTAAGGCTTGCCACGCCATTTCTGCTCCACGCCCACCTGCAACTTGGTCGGATGAATATGCCAGCCCTTCAAGCTCAACTGGTCCTTCCAGGAAGAGCCCCCGGGAAGGGCCCGGTAGCTCAGTTCCGTCAGCAGTAACTCGCCCTGGCCGGGAGCCACCTGTTCGGCCAGCTCACCCAACGGGGCGCACTTCTGCAACATCAACGCGTGCGCCACCCCGCGAATCAAGGAATTCACGCTGCAGTTCTGACGAAAGACCAATCCCGAAGAGCCCACCAGGTAATCCTCGGAGGCCAGCATCGCCACCCGCCCCTCCTGCAACAGGGGGGCCGCCGAAGTCAGATGCCGCACCGAGCCTTCCTGGGCGGCAGCCGGCGCAAATACTTCTTTGACGGTCCCCCACAAGCCGGAAGCCTCGACCGAAGCCGGCTCCTTACCCTCAAGCAACGACCCCACCAGCTTCTCCAACTGCGCGCGGTCCACACTCTCGAAACGCATCGCATTGATTTGCTGCAAATTGCAAAACAGCAGGGCGCCGCCCAAGATCCCCAGCGGCGCCAGGGTCGGATGCAAACCGGCCGCCGAACAGGCATACTGCACTCCAATGCCCAGCGGCGTTCCCAACAAACCTGCGAAACGATCCTGGTTGCCATTAATGGCCCCCACCGTGCCGCGGGCATGCTCCACTACCATATGGTTGGCCACGTGCGTTCCCGCCGCTCCGCCCAGGTTGCCGGAAAAAGCCCCACTCACATTCAGGGCTAAAGACACCGGCAGATGCTGGGCCGGTAAGTAGACCGCGCCGGCGTACTGAGCGAAGGTATTGGCCGTCGACCACAGTCCCGCATATAAGGCCACCCGTTTCGGGTCCACGTCCCCCTTGCGGGCCACCGTCATCGAGGCGGCCGTATTGGCGGCCAGGCCCACGTAGGAGTTCCAGGCGCCCGCCATGGCGATGCCCTGGCCATTGGGAAAAGAGGCTTGCTGTGAATTAAAAAGCACGGTCGCGCCGCAATAACCCAGGGCTCCGCCCACCACCCCACCGGCCACCTGCCAGGCGCGCAATTTCAAATACTCGGGAGCACACGTCTCCTCGCGATTGGGGGGAATCAAAACCTGGGACAGCTTCTGCCAGACACCCAAAGAAGCCCGCGGTAAGGCCAAAGCCTTCAGCTTTTCCACATCCGACCGGGGGGTCAGTTCAATGATGACCTGGTCGCCATCCTGGCGGTAGCCGGCAATTTCGCCGTCTCGCACTTTGGCATCTAGCTCACTGAAGGACGCTCCGGGCGGGATCTTCACCACGAGATTCCCTATCCGCATTCCCCAAGGTTAACCAGCAGCCCTGAAAACCTCCTGAAAGGTATTCCAGTCCCTCGTAACCGCCGGAGAATCTGCCTACACTAAGCCCATGTTATTGGAAGGCAGCAGAGAAAGCAGCAACGTAGAGGACCGCCGCGGAAGCGGTGGGGGAGTGGTCCGCGGCGGACTGGGCACTCTCGTCTTAGCCCTGGTCGCCATGTATTTCGGGGTTGACCCAAGGGCTGTCATACCACCCACCACGACCAGCAAGCCCATCACCGCGCAGGACAACCAGGAGAAGCAGTTCGTCTCCAAAGTCCTGGCCAGCACCGAAGACGTCTGGCGCAAACTCGTCCCCGGCTACAGCGACCCTCATCTGGTGCTCTTCCGCGGAGCCACCGAATCCGCCTGTGGCCGGGCCAGCGCCAGCGTCGGGCCCTTTTACTGCGGTGAAGACCGCAAAGTCTACATCGATCTCGATTTTTATAAAGAACTGACCGAAAGAATCGGCGCTCCCGGCGACTTCGCCGAGGCCTACGTGATCGCCCATGAGGTGGGCCACCACGTCCAGAACGAACTGGGCACTCTCCAAAAGGTCCACTCTCTCATGCAAAGGGCCGGCGCCACCCAAAAGAATCAGATGTCGGTACGGCTGGAGTTACAAGCTGACTTCTACGCCGGTGTCTGGGCTCACTACGCCCGCGAAAAGAACCTGCTCGAAATGGGTGACCTCGAGGAAGGCCTGCAGGCCGCCTCGGCGGTGGGCGATGACAAATTGCAGAAGGAAGGCCAGGGCTACGTGGTGCCCGACTCCTTCACCCACGGAACCTCGGAACAGCGCGTGCGCTGGTTCAAGAAGGGCCTCGAGTCCGGCGACCCCGCTCAGGGCGATACGTTCAATACCAACAACCTCTAAAGGAGAAAGACCATGCTCAACGATCTCATCCAAAAATTCGATACCGCCATGATGACCACCATGGGCCGTGACGGCCACCTCCACTCGCGTCCCATGGCTACACAAAAACCCCAGCCGGATTCGCCCATCTGGTTCGTAGCCGCCATGGAAACGGCCAAGATCGAAGACCTGCAAAAAGACCCGCGCATCAACCTGGCTTACTACCATCCGGGCAGCCGCGCCTGGGTCAGCCTCTCGGGCAAAGCCCGTCTTGATCAGGACAAAGCCAGAATCCAGCAACTCTGGCAGGAAGACTGGAAGATCTGGTTTCCCGACGGCCCCGAGCAATCCGGACTGGTGCTCATTCACGTCACACCCGAAACGGCCACCTACTGGGAGCCGGAGCACGGGCGCATCGGCACCTGGGTTGAAATGGCCAGGGCCTACGTCAAGGGCGAGGAACCCAAGATCCACGAGCCCGTGACCGTTAACGCCTTTTAAGTTTCCAGGCGCCGCCCCGTTTCTTCCTCCCCCACACTAGCACCAATCCCAGGGGCGGCGCCGCTTTTTTCTTAAAATTTGTGAAAGTCAGGCTCCCCGGAACATTTCCCGGTGGAAAAATACCGGCCCCCCAAAATGGCCGTCACCTGAAAGCGCTCCCAGGCTATCACCTCAGCCACGGCAATGGACAGCCAAGCCTTCCAGCCCGCGCGCGAGCGCCCGGCGGAAGTCACTACCGAAGTACAGCGGCACTCGCGCTCCTGATCCCGGTATCCACGAAAGCGCGCGCTCCACCAGGCGCCCGTCGGACTCAGATTGAATTCCTGGTAGGAGCCATCCGCGGCAATCAAAAAAAACTCCGCCACATCCCGCCGCCACAGTCCCTCGACGAAGCCGCTGACCTCCTCGCAAGCGGCCGGACAGCCGCATTCAAACGCAAATTCCAGCCGAGAACCCACCACCTCCAGCGACCATTTCAGTGGAAATCCGGTCCGTTGGCCGTACCAATCACACTCCATAGCCGGGGGAACTTCCGCAAGCCGCCGCTCATTCCTAGAAATAATGCCCCCCTACACTCTGGAACTCAATCAAAACAAAATCCCCATCCGCCAAGAATCTCAAGACCTGGCCAAAAGACTCGACAAGAACGGTGACTATTTTGTTTCCGATGAAGAGCTGAAGCTGAAAGGCCGCGTTCTCACCGAGTGGAAATATTCTCTCACCGACACCCGGCTGCCCGAGCGCGATCTCTATCCCAGCTACGAACAGCTCACTCAGAACCTCCAGACCCTGGCCCAAAGGCCCCACTACCAACTGATCAGTCTGGGCAAATCCCTGGAGAAGCGCGATATCTGGGCGCTGAGAATCGGCACCAGAGCGGAAGGCGAACAGCCCGCCATCATCGTCACCGGGGGGCACCACGCCCGGGAATGGGCCAGCCTGATGGTCCCTCTCAAACTGGCTGACCTGCTCACCCCGCCCGACGACCGTGAAATCTGGATCGTGCCCCTGGTCAACCCGGACGGCTACGAATACAGCCGCGACCACGACAACCTCTACCGGGCCAACAAAGCCGGCGTCGACCTCAACCGCAACTACGCCGATGCCGAGCATCCCGAACTCTACCGGCGGCCCGGCGACTCTCCCGGCGAGAGAACCGACGACGTGGGCGCCTCCGACCGCCCCGGCTCCGAGACCTACCGGGGCCCCCAGGGCGCTTCCGAGCCTGAAGTACAGGCCATGATCAATCTGGAACTCAAGCGCGCCAGGACCAGGGCCGTGCTCGATAACCACGGTTTTGGCAACTGGCTGCTCTATCCGGCCAACGCCACCGAAGAAGAATACACGGCCCTCAACGTCACCATGAACCCGACCAATCAGTATAAATTCCAGAGCGGCGCCAAACTCTACGTCATGACCGGAAATTCCATGGAGCTACTTCAGGCCCATGGTATCCAGGCCATGACCCTGGAGGTGGGCAACAGCTTCCAGCCGCCCGCGCAAGACCTGGAAGAGTTGCTCAAACCGGCTCTGCAGGCCAACTTCGCCTTTATCCGCCAGTCCCTCGACAAATAGCCAGGGCCTATTTGCCCTTCAAAGTGTCCTTCCAGGATACCACTTTTTCGCCCACTTTGGGGGCTCCGGGGGCCTCGGCCACGGCCCGAATTTCAAAGGCGCCCTGCTCGGCCAGTTGGCGCAGCAGCGGGTGATTGGCCTGGAAGAAGTCGCGCGAGACGCGGTTGCCGCCGGCCAATTTGGAAATGTCCGTCCAGGTCTTGATGACCTGCCAGGCATCGTTGCTGCTCTGGCGCACCGACAGGGTGATCTTCACCGGTCCCTTTTGGGTGGCTTTGGCTGGATTGTTGACGGTCACCCGTACATTGATGTCGGGTCCCTCGCGCCGGGCCAGCACATCCTCGACGGCGACATCGGCATAGGCGGCGGCGCACACGGCGCCCACAATAGCGGATAGGAACAATTTACGCATAGAGCCTCCAACCTGGTTGACCCTGGCCGGGTTCCATGCCAAGGTAACCCCATGGACGACCACCAACTCAGCAAAGCGCTCAGCTACTATCTACGCCACGCGCCCCACGAACTCGGCCTGCAACTTCAAGCCGGCGGCTGGGTGGAGCAAAATGACCTGCTCCAGAAACTAAAGCTCGAGGGAATTCAGGCCACTCCCGAAGACCTGGAACGAGTCACCCGGACCAGCGACAAACAACGCTTCGCCCTGGACGGCACCCGCATACGGGCCAACCAGGGCCATAGCGTGCCGGTGGACCTGGAACTGCAGCCCCAGGTCCCGCCGGCCCTTCTCTATCACGGCACCCCCCGGACCAGCCTGGCTTCCATTCTCAAAGAAGGTTTGCACAAAGGCAAGCGCCACCACGTGCACCTTTCCCCCGATCCCCAGACCGCCGTTCAGGTCGGGCAACGCCGCGGCCAGCCCGTCATTCTGACCATCCAGGCTGGAAAAATGCACCAGCAGGGCCACCCCTTCTACTGCTCCGAGAACGGCGTCTGGCTCACCGACAGGGTGCCCCCGCAATTTCTTCAAGCACCTCCGGCCAGCTCTTGACCAGCCGCGACCGATGCCTCGAAGAATACCAGCGCGCCTCATCCTGATCATTGGGCTGAAACAAAAACAGCTCGCCGACATCCTCCAGGTATTCGAGCACATCCAGCCGATCATCGACAAAGTGGGTGATTCCCTGAGCTGTGCAGATGGGCGCCTTCTGGGGCCGGGTGCGGCAGAAGTGCACCCGCGCCGGGTCCACTCCGGTGCGCTCATAGAAATGCTGATAAGCCAGCCACTCCAGCGTTTTGCGCTGAGTATTCTGCCCGCATTTGCTCACCAAATGCACTTGAAATCCAGCCTCGCCGGCCGCTCGCAGGCAGTCGAAAACCCCCTCGACCGCGGAAGTCTGCAGATAGTTAGGACCGAAAAAGGAGGTGTCGGCACGGTCGTTTTGCCGGTCGATGATCACGCCACCGACGTCCACACCCAGAACTTTGTTTCTCATGGCCAAAGCATAAAGAACCTGGCTATCCAGGAGAACTACCAATAATCGATAAGCTATAGGCTACATGAATAGCTTGGAAACTCTCAAAGCCTTCCGCGTCTTCGCCGACACCCTGAACTTCACGCACGCGGCCGAGCGGCTCCACCTCTCGCAACCGGCCCTGCACACCAGGATCCAGGAGCTTTCCAAATCCCTCGGCAGCCAGCTCTACATCAAGCAGGGCCGCCAGCTCCAGCTCACCGTCCAGGGCCAAAAACTGGCTGCTTTCGCCCGAGAAATCGAGGTTCGCTTTCAGGATTTCCGCCGCGACCAACCCGATCAGCCGCTGCGCCTGGCCGCCGGCCAGGGCGCCTACCTCTACCTGCTCGGGCCGGCCCTCAAGCAACTGAAAGAACCCGCTCAACTGCTGCTCGGCGGCGCCGAAAGCGTAAGAATCGGTCACGCCGACCTGGCCGTAGGTCCCCGCCCGGCCGACACCACCCACCTGGAACTCCATGCTTTTCAAAAAATCGGCCAGGTCTTGCTGCTGCCCAAAGACCATCCTCTGGGCAAAAAACGCCATCTCAAGCTCAAAGACTGCCGGGACCTTCAGCTCATCGTCCCGCCCGCCGACCGCCCGCAAAGAAAGCTGCTCGACAGCGCCCTTCCGCCCTATCAGGTGGCGGCCGAGGCCATCGGCTGGGAACTTACGCTGCATTTCGTGTCCCTGGGCATGGGCCTGGCCATCGTCAACTCCTTCTGTCCCCCGCCGCCAGGCTTCCTGGCCAAACCGCTGGCCGAACTGCCCGGCATCCAATATCAGGTGATCTTACCCCAGGCCTATCAACGACCGGCCGCCCGGAAAATGGCTCAATTACTCCTCAAGGCGTAAATCGCTGACGCCGGCCGGCCGCTGACGCAAGATCGGCGCCAGCGGCTTCCCCTTCACGAAGTGATCCAGAAAGGCCAGCGTGTAGGCCTCGATCGGCTCTTCATAATCGGGATCCAGCACACTCCAGGAAGTGTGCACCGCCCCCTCAAACTCCACGAAAACCTTGGGCTTGCTGCTGCGAGCGTAAGTCCCATCGGGTCGCGCCACCGGCGGAGTAATAAAATCGTCCTCGCTCCCGCCCTGATACATCACCGGCGCCCGCAACGCCAGCGAACCATGTGCCAAATAGGGCGTGGTGAAAGGGGAGAAACACACCACCGCCCGAGGCTTGAAGCCGTAGCTGTCCCAGGCCGGCACCGCTCCGCTCAGACCCATGGCCGTATAGCCGCCCAGCGAATGCCCCATCAGCACCAGTCGCTCTGGATCGACACGGTTCTTATACTCCGACTTCAAAGCCGCCCAGACCGAAGCCAGGTCCTCGGCCCGATCGCGATAGGTATCGGCCGTCCACATGGTGGGTTCATCGAAACTCACCTGCGGATCGGGGGGGATGCCCGTGCCGAACAAGGCGTCCTTATGATTGGGAGCCACCACCACATAACCCGCCCTGGCCAGCGCCCGCATCAACGGCGCCGACTGATGGTTGACCCCGCGCCAACCGTGGGAGAAAATCACCACCGGCGCGCGGAGCGAACTTTTGGGCAACCAGATCATCACCGGCCGCCCCGCCATCTGGCGCTTCTCCACCGTCTGGGCCGCCACCGGCCCGGCCAGCAGCAGGCAAAACACCGCCATCACCACCAAAGCGCGCATAGACAGACATTCCTCTCAGAAAGGCACCCCGCCTGCTGCGACGAACTGGCTCGCGCATGCGCAGCTTGCTGATGGTCCTGGCCCTGGGCGCGCTGGTCCACGCCGAGGGCAAACGCTATGCGGTGCTGGTCGGATCGACCGCTATGAACGCCCGGACATCACTCCCTTACGTTGCGCCGTGGCCGGCGCCTTTCGCGAGTTGCAGTATGACAAGGTGTTCGAGTTGACCTCCAACGACGACTACCCCAACCGAGTCAACGTACTCTTCCGCCTGGACTGGCTGCGCGAGCGTGTCGTGCCCGAGGATACGGTGGTTTTTCTTCTCCGGGCACGGCGTGCAGCAGGAGGACAAACCCCTCAAGGCTCCCCCCGTCTTCCTGGTCACGCTCGACCAACAGCGCCTGTCCGGCCAGCGCGCCTACCGAGGGCGGCGGTCACGGCTACTTCACCGCCTGCCTGCTCAAAGGCTTGAGCGCTAAGCCTCCGGTCACCTTACAGCATTTGCTCGACTATCTGCCCAAAGCCGTGTCGGCTGCGGCCGACGAAAACAACCATCAGCAAACGCCCTACCGGGCGCTGACCGACAAAGCCATTACCTACCATGAACCGACCCCCGGCGGCCGCCACCAATTCTCGTTCCCACCAGGATCCTCCGGCTTCGCCCTTCGCCGAGTGGGTAGCTGCCAGTTGCAAGCTAACAAGGCTCATCTCCACTACGAATCGGGCGGCTTCGACATCGACTGGACCCGAAAATAATGGCAGGCCCCCCTCCAAGGGTGGGCGAACGCCCGCTTCCATGAGCAACCTGTCGCCTATTCAAGAACTGCTGGTGGCCGCCGCCTGGGCGGACGGCCAACTGGCCGAAAAAGAAGCCCTCTTTTTACGCCGCGTGCTGGCTAACGGCTGCGTCAGCGTCTCCCAAATCGAAGCTTGCCTGAGCGCTCCCACGGTGGAGTTCGAAGAGGTGCTGAACCGCCTCAGCGTGGGCGGGGCCGGCGAAGAAGTCATGCGCGAGGTGCTGCGCATACTGCAGAGCGACGGAGCCCTGCATAGCAACGAACAGGATTTGATCAGCCGGCTGGCTCAACACCTGGAGTTCAGTCCCGAAAAAGTGGAAAAGATGCGGCGCGAACTGAGCAACTAGTTCATGGAATTTTCAGGGCCGTGTGTCACGCTCCGGGTATGAGCGCCATCAACACCAACACCTCGCCGCTGGCTCACAGGTCCCAGACGACCAGGCCGGCTCCCAAAATCGCACCACAACTGCCCGGCGATCAGTTCCAGGCGGCCGAACACGAAACTCGCGGTCCCTGGGGCTGGGCCGGCACCGCTATGATCGTGCTGGCCGGCGGAGCGGCCCTGACCGGCTGCACCCAGGCCCCGCCCGTCCAGCCCATCCAGGCCGCCACTCCGCTGCCCCTGGAAGATCCGCAGTTGATGATTCTGCCCGAAGGTGTGCCGCGCATCGACCTGGACCGCTCCACCAGCACCACTTACTCCACCGACATGGACGGCAATCAGACCAGCTCCGAAAGCAACGACCCCTACAGCCCGGTGGGTACCTACATGGGCGCCGGCCTTTTCCGTGACATCAATGATAACCTGGTATTCGTGCCCCAACTGGCCATGGGTCAGGAAGTCGGTCTCACCCGCTTCCAGGAAGCTCGCCTGGGCGACTCCCAGGGACGCTGGTTCGGCAGCCCCACCCTGACGCGCAACGCCGACGGCAGCCTCAGCACCACCCGCCTTTCTCCCGACGGCTTCCGGAGTAACGGCTCCAGCCTGCAAACCATGTCCGGCAAACGTGTCCGCGACGAAGTGGTGCGTACCCCCAACGGCCTGGAGATCCGTGACTGGAACCGGGCCCGCTACGAGATCAGGCAGAACGGCAACGGCGTGGAAATCTACCGCTACGGGCGCCAGACGCATACCCTCAAGCGTCAGGACAACACCATCCACCTGCAAAAATACACCTACCGCCCCGACGTCATCACCCAACAGGGCAACACCATCACCGTCACGGAAGGCTACAGCAGCCGCCCCCAGACCATCACCCGGACCGAGAACGGCTTCCGCGTCGAACAAAAAGGTCACCGCACTTACAACCTCAACTACTCCGACAGCGAAATCCGCTCTGACTATCGAGGCCACACGCCCATCATCCACCGCTGAGGGCCCGGCTCCAGCGCCGCAACTGCACCTCGGTCGCTGCCGGCGCCGCCCGCCGCAACGCTTCGGCCAGGGCCGCCCGGGCCGGCCCATGGCTCAGCGGAGAAATCTCGGCAAAATGCCGCTCCACCAGCGCGTAGGCATTGGCTCCCCAGCCCGGGCCCTCGGTCACCGTGCCGCAGCGGGTGATCACCAGCAATCGCTCCAGGTCGCGGCAGGCCTTGTCGAAAACCGGCGCCGTAAACCCCAGGGCGGAACGCAACTCGGCCCGCCCCACCGTTGGCGAAGCCGCCTTAAGATACCGGTAAACCCGTATGGCCGGTTGACTCAGCCCGCCTTCTTCATACAGTTCCTCGACGTCCAGGCGGCCGCGGGCCCCCAAGAACACCGGCAACAACGAAACATGCACCAGCATCACCTGCGACCCCAGCAAATGGCCGGCCCAGGCCAGACCCCGGGCCGGCCATTCGTCCTTCCAGCTCCACACGTTCTGAAAAGCCTCATCCCAGCCCGAAAAAGGCCCGCGATGACCCTGGGCCTCCCACAACATGCAGGGCCACAGGCCCGCCTTTCCCGGCAGTACGGTGGCCATGCCTACCGAGGCCAACCAGCGCTCACACTCCGAGGACGTCACGCACCGACTCCAGCAGGCGCTGAGCCTCCACCGGTTTCTCCAAAAACGAATCCGCCTGATCCTCCGGATCGTCGACGGCGCTGCCGAAGCCCGAAGTCAAAATCACCCGCATCTCGGGACGGCGCGCCCGCAGCAGCCGGGCTAACTCCGGACCCTTCAGGCCCGGCATCATCACGTCGCTGAGCAGCAAATCGAGATTGCCCTTATGCTCTTTTTCCACCTGCAAGGCCTCGCCCGCGTCGGCGGCCTGCAGCACCTGGTAGCCCTGGCGCTCCAGCAGGGCCACGAACACCTGGCGCACCGGCTGGCTATCTTCGGCCACCAGAATCGTCCGGCTTTGCCCCTGGCTGGCGGGCGGACGGGCCACCCGCTCCGACGGCACCGTTCCCTCACCCAGCGGCCAGCTGATGATAAAAGTAGCGCCTTCTCCCGGGCGTGACTTCAGTTCCAACTGAGCGCCGCTCTGCTGGATGATGCTGTAAACGGTGGACAGGCCCAGGCCGGTGCCCTTGCCGGCTTCCTTGGTGGTGAAAAACGGCTCGAAAATCGAGGCCTGGATTTCCTCGCTCATGCCCACCCCCTGGTCGCTGACCGTCAGGCGTACCTGCTCGTCCTGGTTGTCGGTGACGATACGGATGGTTCCGCCCGTGGGCATGGCGTCGCGGGCATTGATGACCAGATTCATCAGCACCTGGGCGAAATGGGTGCGGTCCAACAAAATCATGTCGGGGCAGGCCGTGCAACGCACCTCCAGCTCCACGTCCGGGCCTAAAAGCCGCCGCAGCATCTGGAGCAATTCCTCGACCCCATGATTGATGCCCATCACCTCGGGAGCCGCCGCCTGGCGCCGCCCCACGATCAGGAGCTGGCGGGTCAGGGCCGCCCCGCGCCGGGCCGCCCGCAGCACTTCCTCAAAGCAGCTGCCGGCCTCACCCTGGGGTTCCAATTCCTCCTGGGCAATCTCGGTGAAGCCGATAATGGTCGAAAGCAAATTATTGAAGTCGTGAGCGATGCCTCCGGCCAGGCGCCCCACCGCCTCCATCTTCTGGGCCTGCTGCAACTGCATTTCCAGTTGCTTGGTGAAGGTCATATCGGTGAGCATGCCCAGCACCAGGCCATCGCTCAAATGAGCCAGGGTCAAACTGCCCCAAATGGCTTTCCCACCCAGGGGCCCGCTCAAATGCATCAGACTCGGCCCCTCCGGCAACGGCACGGGTAGCTCCAGCAGGCGAAAGCCCGGCAGCGCCTCCGGGGAACAGCCGAGAATTTGGGCCAGCCGTTTGTTGGCGAATTGCAGTTCGCCCAGGGAATTCATGATGCAGATGCCTTCCGAGGCCTTCTCGACGATCTGCTCGTAGCGCTTCTGCATCAGGCGATGAGCGGCCCGGTCGGAGTAGTCCTGGAGCGCCCTGCGGATGGCCGGCACCAGGCGCTTTAAATTACGCTTCATCACGTAGTCATGAGCGCCGGCCTTGAGACAGGCTACGGCCGCTTCCTCACCGATGGTGCCCGATACCAGCAGAAAAGGAATCTCCAACCCCACCTGGCGATATAACCGTAGAGCTTCCAAACCGCTGAAGCCCGGCATGTTGTAGTCGGACAAAATCACATCGCAATTGCCGCTCAGCAGCGCCTGCTCAAATTCGTCCTTCTGATCGACCCGTTCGATATCGGCCCGCAGGCCTTCACTTTCAAATAATAATTGAAACAACTCGGCATCGTTGACGTCGTCCTCGACCAGCAGGATGCGCACCGTCGGCTCAGACATTCTGATGCCCCTGCAAAATCAACAGAGTAATGTCATCAGACGGTTCCGCGCCGCCAACGAATTCGCCCAGGCGCTCACAGAGTCCGGAGACCATCGAGGCCGCCTCGTTGTCGGCCAGTTCCTGCAGGGCCTGCAGCAGTCGTTCCTCGCCAAACTGGGCCTGCCCCGAGTTGCACGCCTCCGATACCCCGTCCGTATAAAAAACCAGCGATTGTCCTGGACTCATTTGCAGTGAGTAGTTCACAAAGTCCACCCCTTCGCACAACCCCAGCGCCGGCCCGCCTTCGAATTCCACCGCCCGCGCCTGAGCGCCCGGTCCCACCAAAATGGGGTGCTCGTGTCCACCCCGGGCCAACAGAACCGAGCCCGTATCCATGTGCAGCAGTCCGCACACCATGGTCACAAACATGCAAGCCGGATTCTCCTGGCAGAGTTCCTCGTTCATCAGACGCAAAAGGGCGGCCGGGTCGCTGGTTCGAGGGCCCCATGTCCGCAACAGCGTGCGCACCCGCACCATGAACAAGGCCGCCGGAACCCCCTTGTCGGAAACGTCTCCGAGTAAAAAAAAGAGCGACTGCTTGTCCACGAAAAAGTAATCGAACAAATCGCCGCCCACGGCCCGAGCCGCCTGCAGATAGGTGGCCAGGCGGCAGCCCAGGCCCCGATGATCGGCAAACAGACGAGCCGGCAACATCGACTGCTGCAGGCGGCTGGCCACGTCCAGTTCCCCTTCGAGGCGTTGCTGGACGCGCTCGGCCACCAGCAGCGCCTCGGTGCGCCGGGCCACTTCCTCTTCCAGATAGTCGCGGTGGCGCTTCAGCTCCAACTGATTGTGCACGCGGGCCCGCACCAGTTCCCCGTGGAACGGTTTGGTGATGTAGTCCACCGCGCCCAGCTTCAGACCACGCTCCTCGTCCCCCACGTCGTTCAGTCCGGTCACGAAAATGACCGGAATGGCGGCCGTGGCCGCTTCCTGACGCAGGGTCGCGAGCACTTCGTAGCCGTCCATGCCGGGCATCATCACATCCAGCAAAATCAAATCCGGACGTGGCAGAGCCCGCGCGAAATCCAGCGCTTTGGAACCGCTGGTGGCCGCCAATACGTCGCAACTGCCCTTTAGATGAGCCATGAGCACGCGAATATTTTCGGGGGTATCGTCGACAATGAGCACCCGTGGTCGGTTCATTCGATACCTCGATATCCGCGTAGAATTTCTTGAAACTCGTCCTCGATGGCCAGAAAAGTTTCCACCAGCAACGGTTCGAAATGGAAGCCGCTCTGGGCCCGGATGATCTCGCGGGCCTCTTCATGGCTCATGGCATCCTTGTAGCAGCGCTTACTGGTGAGCGCGTCGTAAACGTCGGCCACGGCCATAATGCGCGCGGATAAGGGAATCTCCGGCCCCCGCAACCGGTCCGGGTAGCCGCTGCCGTCCCATTTTTCGTGGTGTGAGCGCGCGATCTGCAGGCCGAATTGGATAAATTCGTTGTGCGGGTGATTTTCCGTCACCGAAGCCAGCGTCTCGGCGCCCCGCAGCGTGTGAGATTTCATGATTTCGAACTCGTCCTCAGTCAACTTGCCCGGTTTTTTCAAGATGCCGTCGGGAATAGCCACTTTACCAATGTCGTGCAGGGGACTGGCCTGAAAGATACGATGGATAAAATCTTCGTCCACCAGGTCAGGATATCCCCCGGTCAGGCGCAAACGTCTGGCCAGCAAGCGGCAATATTGTCGGGTGCGTTCCAGGTGAGTGCCGGTTTCATCGTCGCGCGATTCGGCCAGCTTGGACATGGCGAAAATGGTGGTGATATGGGAGTTAATCGTCTCGCGCACCTGCTCTTGCACCATCTGCTCCAGGCGGTCGCGGTGGGACTTCAGTTCCAGATGATTTTGGATGCGCGCCCGCACCACGCTGATACGAAAGGGCTTGGTAATATAATCCACGGCTCCCAGCGCCAGTCCGCGTTCCTCATCCTTGGGGTCGGTCTGAGCGGTGACGAACATGACCGGAATGTTGGCCGTGCGCACGTCTTCGCGCAGAGCGGCCAGGACCTCGTAACCGTCCATGCCGTCCATGACCACGTCCAGCAAGATCAAATCGGGGGGTTGGGTGCGAGCCAGTTCCAGTCCCCGATCACCGCGCGTGGCGGCGGTAATCGAATACAGATCCTTTAACCCCTCCAACAACACGTGAATGTTGGAGGGGGTATCGTCGATGACCAGCAGGCGAGCCTTCATATCAGCTCATCCACCAGGGCCCGGGCCCGATCGACCTCAAATTCTTCCATCCATACCTTCAGTTGCACTGCCTGCGGCGCCAATGCCGTACCCTCCATTTCCTGGACCACCTCATCGAGGGTGACAAACGCCTCCCCCAGATCGTGCTCGAGCAAGTCGCGCAAACGCGACAGCAACGAGCTTACCTTCGCCTGATTGAGCACCTTGCCGGACTTCTGGCGAGACAGATCCACTTCTTCCAGGCCCAGCGCCGCCTCCACCACTCTTTCCAGTTCCTGGCGCAGCACTCCGATTTCCAGGCGCCCTTCTTCAAAAAGATGGCAGTGAGCGGATAATATCTCGGCGCCCAGATTGGCCGCGGCCCCTTTGATCGTGTGCACCAGCGCGCGCAGTTCCTCGCCCTGGGCGGCGGCCAGACGGGCTCCCGAGCCGGCCTGGCGGCGCGCGAATTGCAGGAGCAGGGAACGGTAGAGCCGCCGATTGCCGCCCAGGCGGCTCAGGCCCGCCTGGCAATTGACTCCGTCGACGGCCGGAAAGTCGGCTTCTTCCACCACCGGCTCCGGCTCCGGCGGGCTGCCTGCTTGTAGATATTGGCGCAGCAGTTGGGCCAGGGCTTCCGGATTGATGGGCTTGCTCAAATAATCGTCCATGCCCGCGGCCAGACAAAGTTCGCGATCTTCGCGGCGGGCGTTGGCGGTCATAGCCACGATGGGCAGGCGATGGCCCAGCCCGCGCGCGCGGCGGGTGGCCTCCAGTCCATCCATTTCGGGCATCTGCAAATCCATCAGGACCAGGTCGAAAGACTCACGCTCCAGCGCTTCCAGAGCTTCCTGGCCGGTGGTGGCCAGGGTTACCCGCAAACCGAAGAGGCGCAGAATTTCGCGGGCCACTTCCTGATTGATGTCATTGTCCTCGACCAGCAGCACGTGGCCTTCGCCCCAACGCCGGTCCAGTCCGTCGGTAATGGCCTGGTTGTTGCTGCGACGCAGCCGGGCCGCTTCAACGGCCTGGGAAAAGCTGGTTTCACTCACCGGTTTGGTCATGACCCCGTCAAACCCCTGACGATAAGCGCCGGCCAGTTCATCCAGCCGGGCCAGCCTCAGAAACAGAGCGTCCTTCAGGCCTTCGTGTAGCTTCAAGCACTCAAAGATCTCGTCGACCTGTTCCAGGCGCCCATCCAGCACCACCACCTGGAAGCGAGCCTCAGCGGCCAGGTAAAGCGCCTGCTCGGCCGACTTGAGCAACTGGTAGTGGCATCCCAAACGGCCCAGCACGCCCTGAAAGTTTTGGCGTGAGGCGTCGTTTTCATCCAATACCAGCACGCGCAGGCCTTGCAACTCGGGTGAGGCGGAGGCCTGGGTGAGCGCGAAACGGGCTGTAAAGGTGAAGCGGCTGCCTTCCCCCGGCCTGGACTCCACCCCGATCGAACCGCCCAGCAACTCCACGAAGCGTTTGGTGATGAATAGCCCCAGACCGGTGCCTCCGTAGATTCGCGTGGTGGAACTGTCGGCCTGGCTGAAAGGCACGAAAGTTCGTTCCAATTGGCGGTCACTCATGCCGATGCCGGTGTCGCTGACACAGAACTCGAGCAGCACGGTGGAATCGTCCTGGGCCCGCCGGCGCACCGAAACGGTGACTTCCCCCTGCTGAGTAAATTTGACCGCGTTGCTGCACAGATTCATGAGTATCTGGGTGAGGCGCAAGGAATCACCGCGCAGCTTGCGCGGTAGCCCCGGCTGTACGTCAAAGTGGGAATGCAGATCAGGCTTATCCTTGGACCATACCGAAATCATGTGAGTGACCTGATCGAGCACTCCGTCCAGCTCGAAGTCATCGATCTCCAGATGCAGCTGGCCGGCTTCGATTTTAGAAAAATCCAGCACGTCATTGATGATGCGCAACAAACCCTGAGCGGCGCGCTCCAGTTTTTCCAGGTAGTCGAGCTGGCGCTCCCGCTGGGGACTTTGACGGGCCAGGTGGAGCAGGCCGATAATACCGTTCAGCGGCGTGCGAATTTCATGGCTCATGGTGGCCAGGAAAGAAGACTTGGCGCGATTGGCGTTTTCGGCCGTTTCCATGGCCGCCTGCAGGGCCTCCTGGATATTCTTCTGAGCGGTCAAATTGTAGCAGCCATAAAGCAAGTGACTGCGTCCGGCAAAAAGCAGGGGAGTGATGGTGACTTCCACCTGCAGCGAATTACCGTCCAGGCGCTGCAGTTCGCTCTCGAAGACGCCCGACTCCTGAGCATTGCTCAGGAATTCGCGGACCGAACGGCCCACCACCTCGTCCGCCCGGCCGGCTCCCAGCAACTGCAGAGCGGCCGGATTGCACTGCACCAATTTGCCTGCGCGCACCACCAGCATGGCTGCAGCCGTGGCCTGGAAGAGATCCTGCAGATTTTGTTCGGATTGGCGCATGTAGTCGCGGTTGGCGTTGCGTTGAGTAATGTCCAGCCAATTGACGTAGTAAAACTGCAGTTGATGATCCTCGGCGATGGGAGAAATGGTTACCTGGAAGTCGGCTTCCCCCCATTCCAGTTCAAGGCTCTGGGTTGAACCCTGTCCCGCCAGCCGCAAAGCCGTGCCGAAGCGCTCGGCCACCGCTTCTCCCCGGTGTTCTCGCAACCGTTCCTGCAGAGACTGGCCGCGCAGGTGATCTCCCAGGTGGGCGCGCAGAGCCGGGCCGGCTGCATAAATCAGCCCCTCCGGAGTGAGAATGACCGTCATCACTTCCGGGCTTTCGAAGATGGACCGCAGCTTGCGTTCCAGGTCCAGTTGGCGCCGCTCTGGCTCGGCTTGGCGGGTCAGGCCGAAATGCAGATGCCCGATCAGATGCTGCCCGTCTCGTTGCCCAAATTCCGTGACCCATTGCCGGTCGAGTCGATAGGCTGCCCGGTAGGCTCCCTCCTGCTCACAGCCCCGCTCCAGCGTTGCCCGCAGGGAGGCCTGGTCTTCTCCGTGGACCAGGCGGTCAAAGCCGGACCCGAGCAAATCGTTAAGAGGGCTATGCAACTGTTGGACAATTCTTGAACTGAGATACTGCATTTCAAAGTCTTTTTGCGCCGAACGGCGGAAGATAACCAGTGGCAGTTGGTCCATTGTCGTTAGCAGGTTTGCCTGGCCGTCCTCGGATTCCACCTGCTAGAAATATATCAAATAGGATTTAATGTCCTGCCACACTTTGCTTTTCTATTTTGTCCAGGTATTCGTTCATCTCGGCGTAGCTGGCGAACACTTCTTCGGCCGGTAAAGCTTTGATGATATCCAGCACTTTTTTAACCTGAGGCAGCACATTGACCAGCAACAGGCGACCGCCTCCGGCAACCACGGCTTTTTTGGCTTTGAAGACGCAGCGCAGACCGGCGCTGCTGATGTAATTCAGTTTCTCCATGTCCAGTATTTGTAGAGGGAATTCAGCGGGGCTAAGCTCGGCCAGACTGACCTCCAGTTGAGGCGAAGTATGTGTATCCAACCGACCATTCAGTCCTATGTGGCAGCGGCCATTCTCTCGCTTGAAAATCTCGATATCTAACGACATGGACCAATCCTCCTGTCAGAACGCCTTTCGTGGCTGGCTGGAACCACTCCCTTGCGTAATTCTAGGTGTAGCCTAAAGTATCCTATGGATGAACAGGCCTGGGGAGGACCCCCAGGACCCGGGCAGAAATGGCGCCAGTGCTTACTCGGCGCCGAATTTTCCTGATCGTGTACGTGTTTTCCGTGCTGCTTTTCTTTGAAGCCTGCCTGCGCTTGGCCGTGCGCCACGAGCAGTTCGTGCTCAAGCTCTACAGCGATGATAATGAGCGCTTCTGGCGCCTCTGGTTCGCTCAACGCGCCCGTCCCGACGACCAGGCCGTCTTTTATTGCCACCAGTACAGCCCCACTCGCGGCTGGAGCATCTCTCCGAACCTGCGCGACGTGCACTGCATGCCCACCCATCCCGACAAATTCCTCAACACCAACGCCCACGGTCTGCGCGGGCGGCGCGAGTTCGCTTACGCAAAGAACCCGGGCCAGCAGCGGCTGGCCGTCTTCGGCGACTCCTTCACCTTCGGCGAAGAGGTCAGTGACGACGAAACCTACCTGGCTTACCTGGCCGAACAATTTCCCCAGGCCGAGATCATGAATTTTGGCGTGCGCGGTTACGGCTATGACCAGATGCTCCTCTATCTCAAGGAGGAAGGTGTCAAATACCATCCCGACGTGGTCCTGCTGGCCTTCAACAAGTTGGATTTGGCGCGCGACCGGCTGGCTTTCCGCGACGCCGCCAAACCGCGCTTCCGCCTGAATAACGGGCAACTGGAGCTGCAAAACAGCCCGGTGCCGACCGCTCAGCAGGTGATGGCGGCCGAACCTTTTCAGCTTAAAATGCTCGACCTGCTCAGCCTGCTCGCCACCAAGCTGCACGGAGCGGAAGAACGCCGCCAGGAGTCCGAGCAGCTGGCCGGCGCTCTGCTCGAGGAATTCGATCGAACCGTGCGGGCCATCCCGGCCCGGCCGATTTACTTTTACATGCCCGTGCTGGAAGAACTGCGCGACCCCAGCCCCGATCTGAATCGCGAAGAAACCTTACTCAAGAACCTGTGCGCTCGCCTGCACAGCCCCTGCATCCAGCTCCGCCCCGCCTTTCAAAAGTCCGGCAAAAAACTGCTCAGCGAAGGGCACTGGAGCCCGCAGGAGCACCGCATCGCCGCCCAGGCGCTGGGCCCCGGCCTGCTCTCCAGGTAGCCAGGGTTCTTCCCGGCCCGCTGCAAAGGCGCCCTCATGCATTCCCACCGGCTGATCTTGCTGCAAGCGCTGATCTCCATGGCCTGGGCCGACGGCTTCCTCGACCCCCGCCAACTGCAAATCCTCGACGAACTCTTCGACGAAGAAGAAATGGACGCCGAACTGGCCCGCCAATGGTTACGCCAACCCGTTGACTTCCCCGACATCTCCGAACTCAAAGACATCTTGGCCGACAGTTCCGACCGCATGGATCTGGTCATGCAACTCCTCCACCTGGCCCTGACCGACCGCTGGTTCCATCCCGGCGAGATGGCTCTGCTGCGCCGGCTCGGCCAAGATTTCGGCATCGACGAAAGCGTCCTCGAAGAAATGGACCAATACGGCCTATAACCATTGATATATTTCCGCCGGACCCCCACCCGGCTATGCCAAAATCGCCACCCTCGACCCGGCTCGACCCCAGGCCGAGGCGCTGGCTATCCGCAACGGCGTCTTCACCGCCGTGGCGACGAGCGCCGCCTCGAATTGCTGGAAAGGCTGCGCCTGAATCAAACCCCCTTGAGCAATCGAGAGCAGCAGGTGCGGGAACAAGTCGCTCTGGGCCTTTCCAATAAAGAGATCGCCGCCCGGCTTGAAATCACCGAAGGGACCTCAACAGCCTCTTTCACAAGATGAAGGTGAGCAGCCGCACGGAAGCCGTCACGCAGGGCTTGGAACGCGGCCTCTTGCGATCATCTTGAAGCCGACCCAGGCGGCCACCATACCTGCGGCCGCGCCTACTCCCAGAGCCCAGCGTGCTCCCAGGTGATCGGCCACCCAACCCACCAGTGGCGCCCCGATGGGCGTTCCACCCCAGGCCATGGCCATCAGGATGGCCATCACCCGCCCCCGCATGGCCGGCTCGCTGCCCAGTTGCACGCAACCGTTGACGGTGGTGGTAAAAGTCTGAGCCGACACCCCGATCAACATCAGCGCCAGTGCGAAGAGAAAGTAGGCCGGCATCAACGCGGCCAGGGTGCAGCCCAACCCGAACAGGCCCGCTCCCGCCCAGAGCAGTTCCGGCCGCGGCCGGGCCCGACTGGCCGAGAGCAGCGCCCCGGTCACCGAACCGATGGCCATCATCGAACTCAGCAAGCCGAATTGGTCCGGGCCGACATGAAAGACGCTGACCGCCATGGTGGAGATAAAGATGGGAAAATTCAGGCCGAAAGTGCTGATTAGAAACATCATCAACAACATGGCCTTCAAATCGGGACGCCCCCAGACATAGCGGAAGCCGTCCAGCAAACGCCCGCGCGGCCCCCGCACCGGCGCCAGCAGTTCGTGCACGCGCAGACAGCTCAGAGCCGTCAGCACGCCCGCGAAAGAAACCGCGTTGATCAAAAAGACGCCGCCCGTGCCCAGCACCGGAATCAGCACCCCGGCCACGGCCGGCCCGATCAAACGGCCGGCATTAAAAGAACTCGAGTTCAAAGCGACTGCATTGGAAAGGTCGTCCTCCCCCACCAGTTCCGACACAAATGCCTGCCGGGCGGGAGCATCGAAGGCGGCCACGCAGCCCAGCATCAAGGCGAAAAAGTAGACGTGCTCCAGCCGGGCCAACCCTTGCAGGCACAGGGTCCCCAGGCCCAAAGCCAGCAGCCCCATGGCCCCCTGGGTCAGCATCAGCAGCTTGCGCCGGTCAAACGTGTCGGCCGCCCAGCCGGTCAGGGGCATCAGAAAAATCTGCGGGCCGAACTGCAAAGACATCACAATGCCCACGGCGGTGGCGTTGTGGTTGGTCAGTTGAGTCAGCACCAGCCAGTCCTGGGCGATGCGTTGCATCCAGGTGCCCACGTTGGAAACCAGCGCGCCGCCGGCATAAAGTCGATAATTAAACCTCCGTAGCGAACGGAAGGTCTCAGGAATCATAGTCCACCACTCTTTTCAGCAGCTCCACGGCTGCGGCCAAATGTTGCAATTCCTCCCCGGAAAGTTGCGCCTCCATGGCATGCGCCAGCCAATCGCGGCGCACCGAGCGCCCCCGCGCCAGCCGCTCCCGGCAGGCCGGAGTCAAAAAAAGTAAAGTCTTTCGGCCATCGTTGGGGTCCGGCTCTCCCACCACCAGACCGGCCGCCTGCAAGCCAGCCACCGTGGCTCCCATCGACTGCGAGCGCACCCCCTCGGCCTGCGCCAACTCGGTCACCGTAGCCCCACCCTCGCAGCGCTCCAAATACACCAGCACCGCAATCTGCGAAGGAGTCAAATCACCAATCGTCGCCTGCGCCCGCAAACGCCGCCGCAGCTTGCCATTCAGCAACTGCAGCTCCATCGCCAGTCCCGCCAAGTCCATAAACACACTCTAACATATATGAAGGTAAACTACCAAGTTTTTCTTCATATATTTGCCCTTGGTCACCGCTCGCCAGGCCGCCCGACCCCCCCCGTGCGCCCGCTCACGCACATGTGAGCGCGATTTCGCGCACCCCCCGGGGATATCTACAGATGGTCCCGGAGGAAGCGCACCTGCGACTGCACGCAGCGCTCGAAGTGTTCGCCGAAGTAGATATCAAAGTGGCCGATGGGGTAGGTCTCCACCTCGGCATGCAGTCGCCGGCCCAGCTCCAAGGCGGAGAACACCGGAGCCACCGAATCGTGCTGGCACACCTGCAGCAACAGCGGGCAATGCAGCGCCACCTGATTGGGTCGGTAGCCGGCGGTGGTCAGGGCCATGCGGGCGGACACCTCGTTGCGTGCGT
This sequence comes from Vulcanimicrobiota bacterium, assembly GCA_019637395.1. Classification (GTDB taxonomy): domain Bacteria; phylum Vulcanimicrobiota; class Xenobia; order Xenobiales; family JADMJV01; genus JADMJV01. Next base: position 36,385 of record JAHBVR010000029.1, on the reverse strand, counting down.
AGACGGGCGCCAGGGCCGTATACCCCGGCAGGCTGTCGGGCGCGGTCAAAAAACCCAGTTCTCCCGGCCGGGCCGCAATCGGCATGGTCAAAGGCGGTCGCCCCACCCATCCAGCCAGCGCGTCGGCCAGAGCCCACAGAGTCGTCTTCAGCACCAGCCACGGCCCCACCCGGCGAGCCGCCTGCAGAAAAGCGGCCCGCCCGTCCACCATGGGATTCTGGGCGATCACGGCCACGATCTCGGGATTGCGCGCGGCGGTCATCAAAACGTGCCCCGAAGAAAACGATGTTCCCCACAGCGCGATGCGTTCCACCCCCGGAAGCTTACGGGCGTAATCCACGGCTGCCTGCCAATCCTGGAGCTGCCGGGGAATGGAGCCGAGCTGGCGCGGCTCGCCCTGCGAATCACCAAAGTGGAGATAGTCGAAAACTAGCGAATGCAAACCGGCCTTCTGGAAACGCTCCGCATACCGGGCCAGCCCTCCTTCGCGGGTGCCTCCCAAGCCGTGGCCCATCACCACGCAGCAGTTGGACTCCGCCGGATAGTGCCAGGCGGCGCGGCCCCCGAAGGTCAAATCATTGCGTTGCATATTTTTTAGACTTCTTTCAGGGAGCGGCCATATCATCTCGGCGTGAAAATTCAGCCGCCCGTAAATACCCCTTACCAACAGCTCAAACACAGTAAGGTCGGGAAGATCGTCCGCGAGAACAAAGTCCTCACCGGCGTGGCCGCCACCGCCGGCACTGTGGTGATGGCGGGCGCTTCGGTCCAATCCGAAGCTTTCGCCAAAGTGGCCCAATATGGAATCGCCCCCGCCGCCGGACTCGGCCTGGCCGCCGTCTCGGCTCTGGCCGCCCACGACGCCGTCGTCAATGACTTGCCCGAGCGGCCCTTCAAAGGCACCGCCAAACTGGCCGCGGGCGCGGCCGGCACCCTGGGCGGACTGGAAATCGTGGGCCACTCGCTCAACATCCCCGTCCTCGATCAAGCTTTCTCGACCCCGCTTCGAAAACTGGCCGAGAACGGTCAGGGCCTGCTCGGCGTAGCCGTGGCCGGAGGCGGCGTGGCCGCTGGTAAATTCGCCGTCCAGCGCTTCCAGGCGGCCGCCCAGGGCGAGTCCCGGGCGCGCAATCTCTCGCTGGGCCTGGCCAGCGGCGTCACTTCAGCCGCCGCCACCCTGGGCGGAGTCGAGTTGATCGGACGCAACTTCCAAATTCCCGTTGTGGACCAGGCCCTGACCGGCACCGTCAAGGCTCTCGCCGCCGGCGGCGTGGGCTCGGTGGCCGCCGGCGCCCTGCTGGTCGGCGGCGCAGTCCAACTGGCCGGCGAAGCCGCCCACAATTTCAAAAAGGGTGGCAACGACTTCGTCACTCTGGCTGAAGGAATGGGTGCGGTCACGGCCGGCCTGGGCGGCCTGCAACTGGCCGGACACGGCCTGGGACTGAAAGCCACCGAAGGATTGCTTACCGAGCACGGCCCGTTGATGCTGGCCACCGCTCTCACCGGCACGGGCGCTTCGGCCTTGAAGAGCAGTGCGCAAAATATCCAGAAATCAGGTGTTCGCCCCCTCAACAGCCTGGGACTGACGGCCGCGGCCGGGCTTATCCCCGGCGGCCTGGCGGTGGCTGCCGACGCGGTCGGCATGCAGGCCGCTTCCCGCTTTTTGGGTGACGCCACCCTCACCGGCCTGGGCCTGGGGATGGGAGTGACCAGCTACGCCATGGGTCGCTCGGCCGTCGACTCGGCCCGCCGGGGTGACCTGATGAATGCGGCCGGCCAAGGCCTGGCCTCGGCCACCCTGGGCGCGGGCGGACTCTTCACGGTGGGCGCCGGCGCGCACATTCCCGGTTTGGAGACGGCCGGGCGCAAAGTGCTGCAGAGCACCATCGAACCTTTCTTGGACCACGTGGTAGTGCCCTCGGCCCGGTTCCTCTTCAACAACCCGCTGGCCGGCGGAGCTTGCCTCGCGCTGGGCGTGGGCGGTTATCTGGCGGCTCGCTACTCTACTTGGTAAGCGGCCCGGTTACGGTCAGGCTATAGGGGCCGGCGTTGGGATCGATGTTGACGTGCAGGTGCAGGGTGCGCGCCTCCTCGCACTGATAGTGGCTTGACTCCAAGACGGAGTCCTGGCTCCCGGCCAGAGCCTCGACCTGGCTCAAATCCAGCCCTTTTTCATCCTGCAGACGCACCTTGACAGTGGTGGCGCCTTCGCGGGCACGCGCCTGCAGTTGCAGCAACAGCATCCCCGGACCGGATTTGACCACGTAGAAGAAGTGGTGAGCCGAGCCGTCTCCAATGCCGCGAATATCCACTCCGCGTATAGGCAGGCCGCGCATAGCCCCGCCGGCCGGCACGGCGTCCAGGTCGAGCATGGGAGGTTGGTCCGGTTCCTGGGCCCAGACTATACAGGTTATGCTCAAACCGAGCAGGATTCGTTTCACGGTACTCTCCTCAGACGGGATACCCGCTGGCGAAACCCCTCGAAATCTCCGCTCTGGCGGCGCAAATGAAGATAACCTTTGGGCAGCTTGCACCACTCGGTGTAACAGAACATCGGCTTGCCCTTCAGGTAGCTGGACGGAGCCATACAGGCCAGGAGACGCAGGCCGCCGGCGCGCACTTCCGCTTCGCGGCGCGAAGGATGCTCAAAGCCCGCCCCCACATCTCCGATGCCTCCCTGAGTCAGATCTTGGGTCAGGCCGTCCGCATAGGCCACCGAGTAGCGATTCCAGGCGCGAAACGGGTCGTATTCAATGGTGGTCAGTTTCACGGCCAGACCGGGCACTTCATAGGCGTCCAAACCGGTGGCTCGGATGGCCTCGAGGCGAGCCGCGCGGCGCGCCGCTCCGGGAGTGACCTGGAACTGCTCGAGCAACTGCCCGAAGCGGGCCAGATTCTCGCACTCCGACTCGACCTGGACCCAGGCCCCCCGGCGTTTCAGCCAGCCGGTGCGGCAAACCTTCTTATAGCGGCTCACCGTCAGCGAACCGAAAGGACCGGCCAGGATTTGTTGCGTTTCCAAAGGCTTGCCCACCTCGGTCAGGGCGTAGCGATGATTGGAGCAATAGACGACCGGGTCGCCGACCACCGGATCCTGGCGGGTCCAGTATTGAATCTGGTAATAGCGGGAACCCGGCGAGAACTCGAGGATGGATTTGCGGTAGGTCGCTCCCGAGGCCTCAGGCAGCGTGTACAGAGGCAGTCCCAGTCCCAGCAACGCCTTGCGGTGCCCGGCTTTGATCTCCCATTCGCGGGGAGCCGACCAGGCCGGACCGGCCAGCAGCAGCAAAACCAGAATCAGGCAGCGCATCCCGGGCCCTTCGTTCCGGCTGGAGGAGGGTCCTGGGCCTTCTCAGTGAGGAATCAGCCTGCTCCATTCCTGGTAGCCCCTCAATTTCGAGCAGGTTTCCTCAGAAAACGCCTTTGTCCGTTCGGTCTGGAACGAGTCCGGTTGGGGTCGGGCGTTTCCAACCCGTCTTCCAGGTCCTCCTCCGGGGGTTGGTAGGTGGGGTAACCCGGTTGAGTCTGCATACGCGGCACTTCCACCGACGGGAGCGTGCGCGGCTGCGTTACCGGCCGGTGCACCACCGGCGCACCGGGTCGCGGGCGCGGCGTCAATTGCGCCAGCAACTGGCGGGCCGGGGAGTGAGCCGGATCCAACTGTAGGGCGGTTTGTAATTCAGCCACCGCTTCCGAACGAAGCGCCAGCTTTTCAAACAGGGTCGCGCGCAAGAAATGAACCGCCGCCCGCTGCTGGGGCCGGGCGTGGTGCTGGTCGAGCAACGCCTCGGCCTGGTCGGATAAACTCAAGGCACGAGCGGTATCATGGCTTTGGCGTGCTTCCTTGACCAGAGCCTGAGCTCGTTCTTGAGCGGCCGCGTCCACATGAGCGTTGACCTCGGCGTCATCGACCGAAATCTTGCGAAACAGCTCGGCCGCTTCCAGCCACCGGCCTTCGGCTACGGCCAGTTCGGCGCGCGCTCGATAAGTCTCCGCTTCCTCGGGGGCGGCCTCCAACTGGCGGTGCGCTCCCTCGAAGTCGCCCTGACGCATCAGGGCCACGCCGTTGAGCCGGTGCTGAACCCCCTCCCGGTATTTTTGCTGCTGGTAAAGGTGCAGACCGGCGACCGACCCGACCAGCGCCAACCCTACCGCCGCCAGTTGACTCAGCTTCACGAAGACCTTACGGCGGCGCCCGTCCGGCCTGGGCTGAAAGGTCACCGCCAGCAAGTCGGGCCCCGCCCACTGGGAGGGAGGCGCGGGGCGGGTCATTCCTTGTTCGAGTAAGGCCGAGAAGCGCCCCGCCGGGGTGGGTTCCAGCGAGCGGAAGCAGCGCCGGCAAAATTCGGTCGCTCCGGTATCCTGATGGCAATCGGGGCAGAGGCTCACCGAAGCTATTTCTCGGCCGCACCGGTTGCGTCCTGGCCAGGCGGAGCTTCTAAAGCAAGCGAGAATCTTCCCCGATGGATCTTAGCCAATACCTGGAGCAGGGCGAGTTCGATTCACAGGGCCGTTTCACCATGGATCCAGCCCGCGCCCGCGAGCTATTGCGCGACTACGCCCTGCCCAACCCGCGCCACTACGTGCTCAACCTGGTGTGCTTCCTGATCGGTATGGGGGCGTGCGTGGTCCACCTGCGGGCGCAGGCCGGCCACTTGGAAATTCGCGGCGAGGGAGTGGTGCTGCCCCGCGAACTGCTGGCCAATCCCCTGGAGGGACTGTTCTCCGGACGCGATCAGCCGGCTTTGCGCGAACTGGCGCTGGGCCTGAACGCCGCCCTGGGAGTGGCCGGCACGGTGCGCTTGCGCAGCGGCGGCCACGAGGGCCGCTATTCCAAGGAGTTCGCACTCGGGGAATTCGCCGGCGAGGAGACGGTTTTCACGGTGGAGTGCCGGCCCGGCGGGGAACTGGAGGCTCTGGCCGGCGTCTTCATCGAGTGCCCGGTCGAAGTCTGGTCGCAGGGGCGGCGCGTGTCGGCCTCCCTGGCCGCGCCGGATTCCTGTTTCGTCCTGGAGCTGGGCGGCGGCCTGAGCGGGGGCGAGCATCCGGCCCGCCACCAACTGGCCCATTCCGCTCCCTTACAGGCCAGTCTCTGGTTGGGTGACCTTCCCGAGACCTGCCGCTGGATTTACCTGGGGCGCGGCTACGAAATGCCCCTGCCGTTCCATCTCGAGGGACTGGGCATGCAAATGTGGATCGCCTGCGCCGAACTCGATCGCGATCTGTCCCTCCAGTCGATCGTGGAGAATGAGCGTTACGAGCGGATTTGCGCCTATCTTCAGGCTCAACTGAGGCGCGGGCTGGATGAGGCTCTGGAGCTGTTTCTGGGTGGTTGGCGACCCGCTCAAATGCGCCCGGTGGCCTTGTGGGCGCTGGAGCGGGCGGCCGCCGCCAACCAGCCGGCCCTGGCATTGGAACTGCAACAAGCCCTGGGGGTGCACAATCGCCTCGACCAGCTACGCCTGGATTTGTTGCAGCGCCGCTCAGCGCCGGAGTTTGAAGGCAGCCCCGAGGAGATCTGGGAGGCCGCCCGGGCCCATCTGGCCATCAAGGGCGCCCGCCACCACACCACCTCGCGGTTGCTCTTCCGAGCCGGCGAACACGCCTATCTGCGAGCCGATTTCGCCCGGGCGGCCCGTTGCTTCGGGCCCTACCTGAGCGCCGACCCGGTGCGCTCCGAGGAAGTGCGAGCTCAGTATGGGCACTGTCTGCTGAGGCAGGGACAACTCCAGGAGGCCCGCCATCACCTGAACCGAGCCGTGCGCGCGGGGGGAGAACAAAGTTGGGTGCTCCGGGCCATGGAAGATCTGGCGACTGTAGACGCGGCCCTGGGCTGCCCCAAAGAAGCCTCTCAGACGCTGCTCCAGGTCCTCTCCCGGCGCCAGGCGCTGGTGGGCAGCCGCTCGCCCGAGCTGGGTCTGGTACTGGGTAAACTGGTGGCTCTCAGTGCTTCCCTGGGCGACGCCAAAGCGGTGGCTCAGTACCAGAAGTGGGCCGACTCGCTGGATAGTTACTAGGGGCCGGGCTTGCGGCGATAAGACTCAATCGATTTGACCAGTTGCCCGCTCAGGCGATAAAGTTCCCGAGTGGTTTCTTCGAGCTGTTGAGTGGTGGCCGTGGTCTGTTGGGAGGCCTGGCGAATGCTCAGCAAGGCCTCGCTTACCTGGTCGAAAGCCAGCTTCTGCTGGCTGGTGGCGGCCACAATCTGGGAGAAGGCCATGGTGCCGTCGTGGACTTGCGAGTTCAACTGGTGAATGGACACCGAGGCCTCGTCGGTGAAGGCGCTGCCCGCCAGGCCGCGCCGCCCGGCCTCCTCGATCAGCACCACCGAGGCCTGAATGCCGCGTTCCACTTCGCCCAGTAAATCGCGCACCTGGATGGTGGCCTCCTTACACTGGTCGGCCAGGCTCTTCATTTCGTTGGCCACCACCGTGAAGCCCTTGCCTTCGCTGCCGGCGGCCGCCGCCAGAATGGCCGCGTTAAGCGCCAGCACATTGGAGCGCTCGGCGATATCGTTGACGGAAAGCACGATGCTACGGATGGCGTCGGTCTTTTCGCCCAGGGCGTTGATGCGCTCGGCCACCACCTGAACTTGCTCGACCAGCTCGGCCGTGGAACGAGCGCTTTTGCGCACCGACTCCAGCCCCGCCCCGGCCGCCTGGGCGGTGGCTTCGGCGCGCGAGGCCACCTCGCGCGAGCGGTCCGAGATCTGGTTGGCGCTCTGGCTCAGCTCCTCGAGAGTGACCGAGGTTTGTTGTAAAGCCGTCGATTGTTGTTGCAAAGCGGCGGCTTGCTCTTTGGTGGAAGCCGCCAGCCGCGCGGTGGCCTGATTGACCACGTCGGCGTGGGCCTGATTTTGATCGGCGTTGGCGCGCAGATTTTCCAGCATCCGATTGAGGTTGGAGTTCACTCGGCCCACCTCGTCATAGACCCGCACTTCCAGCGGCTCGGCCGTCAAATCTCCACTGCCGATCCGTTCGGCCAGTTCAGCGGCCGGTCCCAGCGGGGCCAGCCGCCGGCCCAGGAAGGCCAGAATGGAGAAACCCACCAGCAGCTCCACTCCCAGACCAAAAAGGAGCAAGACGTTAAGCCCGGTCTGAGAACGAGAAACGGCCCCCCGGCGAACTTCCAGCAGGCTGGCTTCGACTCCGTACATCTCCGCGATCTTGTTGTGGATGTCGCGAGCCAGCTTCACCCCCGTATTGGTGGCCATCAAATCGCGCAGTTCCATTTCATGAACGTTGCGTTTGAGGGAGATGCAACGAGCCATAAAAGTCAGCTTGGCGTCCACCAACTGGCGCAGATCGGCCATCCGAGCGACCTGCTCGCGATTGTCCGAGACCTCTGTCTGCAACTGCTCGATTTTACCACTGACGTTCTGGACGCTGTTGTAATCGTCCAGGCGAGCTTCGTCGCCGGTATACAGGTAAGCCCGTTCGGCCGATTCCGCCTCGAGCAGATCGCGTTCCAGATGGTTGAGCAGGCTGCGCACGTTGTGGGTGTGGTCGGTCCAGGCCAACTGGTTGTTCATCTGGTCTCCCAACCACAGAGCGGCCACCACCAGCAAGGCGGTAAGGGCCATAATGGTCAGGAGTCCCGCTCGCACCAGCGTCTTGGCGGCGTAACTTGGGTGAGTTTCTTGACTCATAGGTTGATTAGCCTTGGCCAGGGGCGGGAGATCTCCCCCGGGCTCAAGAACCGGGCGGCATGCTCAACGTGGAGAAGATATTGCCGAGGATTCAGCAGCAAGATTCTCTTGTCCAGGGAGATGTTTTCAGCCAGCCCCTGGTGGGCGATTTGCGCGTTACCTTTGCAGTGGACGAAGAACCGGCCCTGACCACCGCCCAGGTGCAAGAACTCGGACTGGACCCGGCGCTGCTCCGGCAGCGCGGCCTGGATAATTTGAACGCCCGCCTTACCTCCATGAGCGGCCAGGAAATCAGCGGCCTCAAATTCGGCCTGGAAACCGACCGCCCCGTCTTCACCTCCCTCAAAGTGGGCAACGGCCTGGAATCCTGCCTGCTCCTGCTGGACCACGTCTGGGATCAGCTGGCCACCCGCCTGACCGGCGAACTGGTGGTGGGCGTGCCGGGCCGGGACCGCATCATGTTCACCAGCTCCGACCACTTCGAAGGCCAGCTGGCCATGCGCAAATTATTGGAGGCCGCCTACGAACACGCCGGCCCGCGCGCCCTGAGCCGGGAACTGTTCGTCTGGCGCGAGGCGGCCTGGCACCTTTACACGGAACTTTGAGAGATCCTTAAGGCCTATCGGTTACTCTGCCATGGCTATGCAAATCCAGCTCAATACCACCGCCCTCAACCTCACGCGCAACCAGTTGCTGCGCCAGTTGCCGGAAGCCGACCGCCGGGCGGTCGACAGCTTCCAGGGCGGCACCGTGCGAGACATGGTCGAGCATGCCAACCGGCGCGCCACCTCGGAAAAACCCCTGGCGGCCAGGATCAGCCAGGGAGTCGGCCTGGCCTCGACCCTGGGAGCCGCCTCCAGCGCGGCCATCGCCCTGTTCGCCAATCACAGCCTGCCCGTCTTGGGCGCCAGCGCCGGCCTGGCCGGACTGGCCGCCGCCGGCTTCTGGATCGGCAGTCGCCTGACTCAATCCCACCGCAAGGGCATCTCCGCCCAGGCCGATCAACTGGGCCAACTGGCTCAGCAGAAGGCGGAAACGCTGCTCAGCGTGCAGGGCGACCGGGTCACCGACGCCCGCTTCCTCAACGACTTCGCTTTCCAAAACCCGGTGGAAATCAAAGAGACCGGCTCGGCCAACCTGCTTGAACGCTCGGTCACCATCGCCGGTGACCGGCCCATAGTCCTGCGCGAGAACCCCGCCGAGCAGGAAGTAACCATGAGTTGGGCCGATAGATCGGTTACCTTTCCCGGCACCCTGAGCCTGCCCACCGTCGACCAACCCCAGGCGATTATCGCCGTCGACAACGGTGACCCGAACGAGGACAACCTCAGCGTTTTTCAATACCGCTTCGACCAGCAGGGCAAAATGCAGGTCCATGCCCTCAGCGACGTTTCCTGGGATAGCGACGGCTTCTCTTACCAGCAAGATCTGGAACTGGGCCGCACCACCGAAACGCAGCTCAACGCCGACGGCACCGCCTACGTCCGCAACGACTACGGCCGTAGCTGGTACGGCGTGCAGACCCCGGACCTGCCGCAGCCCTTCACCGGCAGCGGAGTTCCCGGCAAACTGGTCATCCCCGCCGAACGAAATTCCGACCTGAAGCTTACCCTGGACGTCCGTCACGGTCCGCTGCCGGATTCCGTTCTCACGCCGGTCTTCGTGGAAGATCTGCCCGCCCGGGTCGACTTCCACAACGTCTCCCTGCACAACCAGGATAACGAAGTCACCATCGAAGCCGGCGCCTATCGCCAGAGCTTTCCCGGCCAGGTCGACAAGCAGGGCCGCGTGCACATCAACAACCACTTCGGCACTCTCACCCAGACCCTGGACAATCACATTCGCCTGGAGCAAACTGTCCTCTCAGGCAAGCTCCAGCTCACCCACAAGGGCGACAAAATCAGCGCCAGCTACCAGTCCAAAAACCACGGCAACCAGGAAGTCAGCGCCCAGGAGAGTGCCCCCGGCACCTACAGCCTGCTCTATGAAGGCGGCGAAATCGAAATCCAGGCCCCCGTCCCCGCTCACCTCATCGCCCAATAACAACACCTTCCGCCAGGCGCGCCAGCTCGCGCATATCCGAGCGCCCAATCGCGCACCTTCCGCCAGGTGCGCCAGCTCGCGCACATCCGAGCGCCCAATCGCGCACCTCCCGCCAGGCGCGCCAGCTCGCGCACATCCGAGCGCCCAATCGCGCACCTCCCGCCAGGTGCGCCAGCTCGCGCACATCCGAGCGCCCAATCGCGCACCTCATCCGCCCAATAGCCGCTCCGGTCCACTACAACCTGGGGTCGACCGGTTCGCTCTCCAGCGCCAGCACGCCAAAAGCGCACTCGTGCACCCGGGCCAGCGACTCGTGGGCCACGAAGCGCTCCAGTCCCTCCAGGCCCAGGGCGAACTCGCGCAAGGCCAGCGAGCGCTTGCGCCCCAGTCCGCGCTTGCGCAACCGCAGCAACTGGTCTGGCTGATCGTAATCGGGCCCGTAGATGATGCGCAGATACTCCTTGCCCCGGCACTTCACCGCCGGCTGCACCAGACCGTGCTCATCCCGGGCCAGCCAATGCTCCGGCTTGATCACCATGCCCTCGCCCCCGGACGCCGTCAGCGACAGCCACCACTCCACCACCGGGGCCGGGTCCTCCTCAAGCGAGAACTCGAGCCAGCCAGTGGGCGCAAAAATCGGATCCTGTCGCCCTAACCGCTCGAACTGCTGTAGATGCCAGCGATGCGGCCGCCCGCTGTGCACCTGCCCCTCGCTGGCCAACAAGTGAAACGGCGCCAATCGGATCTGTTCCAGAGTAGGCGTGTCCCAACAATAGCGCTGATAGGCCTGCCGATAGCGATAAGCGTCGTCCAACTTCTGCTGATACCGCCCACGCAGCGACTCAGGCACCACTTCCAGGGCCGCCTGCAGATGAGCCAGCGCCGCGCTGCCCACGGCCGCGTACTGGTCCTTGAGCAAAGCCTGGGCCTTCAGGTTCCAGGGCATCAACTCGCAATCCAGGCACATCCAGGAAGTCCCCAGCTCGTCCCACAGCCCGCTCACCTCCAGAGCCGCCTGCAGCCGCTGCAATAACCCCATCTCCATCTCGGCATCATCGAAAAACGGCCGCCCCGTGCGGGTATAAATACAGCCGATCCCGGCAACGTCCCAGAAATGGCGAGCGGCCGCTTCCGGATGGCGGCACACCACCACCACCGCTCGCGAGCCCATATGCTTTTCCTGGCAAATCACCTTGCCCTGATAGCTCTGCAGCGCCTCCAGCGGATGTTCCAGATAGCCCTCCTGCTGGGAGGTCTCCGGCGGCGACATGGTGGGCGGCAGATAAATCAACCAGCGCGGATCCACCGCAAACCGCGACAGCGACTCCAGCGCGGCGATACTGAAATCCTCTTGAATGGTCATACGCCGCAGGTAGCGCGTGGCCAGCGTGCGCCGCCCCAGGAAATCCGCCAGGTCCAGCCCATCCGTTTCCACCCCCGGCGCCGAGGACTGCAGCGGCCTGACCGGCTGCGCGTAGGTCCGCGCCGCCTCCACCTGCACCATCTCCATCTCGGGATAGCGCAGCGCCGTCAGCTTACCGCCAAAGACACAGCCGGTGTCGATGTTGATGGTCTTGTTCAACCACTCGGGTTCTAAAACGGGCGTATGCCCGTAGACCACGGTGGCCCTGCCGCGATACTCGGCCGCCCAGTTCCAGCGCACCGGCAAACCGAACTCGTCGGTCTCCCCGGTGGTTTCGCCGTAGAGACAAAATTCGCGCACGGCCCCGGAAGTGCGTCCCTGCATCTCGGCTTTCAGCCCCGCGTGAGCCACGATCAAGCGGCCCCCGTCCAGTTGATAGTGGCTGACCAGCCCGTCCAAAAACTTCTTGACCTGCTCCAAAAACTCGGCCGGCTCCGCCTGCAGTTGCTCCACCGTCTCGGCCAGCCCGTGGGTCAACTGCACCCGCTTGCCGTTCAGATGCCTGAGCAACTTCATATCGTGATTGCCCGGCAGGCACAGGGCCCGGCCCGCTCCCACCAGTTCCATCACCCGCCGTAACACCCCCGGACTGTCCGGACCGCGATCCACCAGATCGCCCAGAAAGATCAGTTTACGTTCCGTCCCCAGGCGCTCCAGCAAGGCCTCCAGCTCGGGCAGGCAGCCGTGAATATCCCCAATGATGTCGAAAGGACCCGTCTCCTCCCGCTTATCGTTCCAGACCTTGAGCCGGCCGACGGTGGCCTGTTCCACTTCCTCTGTCGAATGCATCCGATACACATAGCGAAAGCCCTCAGCCTTCAAGCCCCGCAACGAACGTCGCAGAGCCCGTGTATGATTGCGTACCACATGCGGACCGAACTGGCGGTCCGGCCGCGAAGCGTTGCGCTGGTGGCACACCTCCTCGGGCAGATCAAAGACGATCACGCAGGGCAGCACATGATACTTGCGCGCCAAGCTCAGCAACGGCCGGCGCCCTTCCGGCTGCACATGGGTGGCGTCGACCACCGTCAGCCGCCCCAGTTGCAAGCGCTTGGCCACGATGGTGTGCAAAATCTCGAAAGCATGCTCCGAACAGGACTGGTCGTTCTCGTCATCGCTGACCAGCCCGCGGCAAAAGTCCGAGGAAATCGTCTCGGTGGGCAAAAAATGGCGCCGCGCGAAGCTTGACTTGCCCGACCCCGAAGCTCCCATCAACAGCACCAGAGAGAATTCCGGAACCTCGATTTTCATCGCCGAAATACCCCCATCTGACTGGGGGCTCCGTGCTCGGGATGCACATCCCCCAGGTCCTCAAACTCGACCCGGTAACCGTGGGCCCCGGCTACCCGCAGCCCCCACTCCCGGAATTCCTCCCGGGTCCACTCGAAGCGGTGGTCATGATGGCGAAAGCTGCCCGCGCTCAGCGATTCGAACAAAACATTGTAATCGCGGTTGGGAGTGGTGAGCACCACCAGCTGAGGCCGCAGAAAGCCAAAGAGATTCTTCTCGCAGGCCCGCAGGCGCGGCAAATCCAGATGCTCGATCACCTCCACCAGCGCCACCGCCTGGCAGCCCTGCAAGCGCGAATCCCGATATAACAAAGACCCGTGCAAAAACTCCACCCGAGCGTCCTCGGCGCGCATTTTCTCCCTGGCCATGAGCAGCGCCTGATAGGAAACATCCACCGCCTGGATGCGCTGGAACTGGCGGAACCTGCGCAACCGGGAAATCAGTTTGCCGGTGCCGCAACCCATATCCACCACGTGGTTCAGGCCCGATTCCTTGAGCAATTCACACACCCGGTTCAGACGCGCATCGTGCAGACGGATGGGCTTCTCGAGCTGCTCCTCGGCCGCGTCCGCCTCCAAAGTGACCGTCTCCGGGTCCTCGGGCGTTTCCTGAAGCCGGGCCAGCGCGTCCCGGGTCAGGCCCGGCCGAAATTTCAAATACCGTTCCACAATGGAATTCTTCAAAGGATGCTGGGCCAGCCAGCCCTCGCCCTTGCGCAACAGCTTCTCCAGCTCGTCCTGATCCACATAATAGTGCTTCTGCGGATCGAGCACGGGCAGCAGAATATACAAATGATTGAGCAGCTTGTGCAGTTGCGTGACCGCCTTCAAGGTGACCGTATGATAGGGCCCCTGCTGCCACCCCAGCTGCGGATCAAGCGGATGATTGTGAGTTTCCACCGCATAGCCCAGGGGCAAGAATAACTGGCGCAGATAGTCGGGCGAACAACGCACCACCGACAACTGCACTTCCAGGTCCAAGGGTCGCTGCACCAGTTCCGGCCGGTCCTTGCATTTCCCACCCAGCGCATCGCGAAAGACCCGGTTCATGGCCACCGCGAAAAACGAGGAAGCCGCATAAGGCCGGTCGTTCACATACTGCTCCAGGCCCTGTCCCGGACGGCGCACCAATCCGACCGGGTCGATCTCCAGCAGCATACTCAGGCGGCAGCGCTGCGGACTGACCTCCGGATAAAATACGTGCACCTGCCCATGGGCCACCGCATAAGTCTGCACCTTATCCGGATGCTTGTGCACCAGGTAGCCCAGGTCGGCCGGTTCAAAATCCGCGCCTGCCTGACAGGAAAGAGTCATCAGCATAAGGCCTGACCTTTCGTGCGGGTCAGGTATTATGCCTACTGCAGTTCGAAGTCTTCCGCTTCCTCGGAGGCTGCTTCCGGTTCGGGGGCTGGCTGAGTCACTCCGCCCGCTTCCGGGGCCTCCTGTAGCACCAACTGGGGACCTTCCGCTTTGGTCAGCAGGAGTCCGGCCCTGGGCTGGCAGTCCTCGCAACTGTCGGCGGGCGCGGCCAGCCAGAAGCGCTCCTGATAGGTCTTGGCGCAACCGGGGGTAGCCCGCTGATGGCTGACCTTGCAAAGCTGGACGCTTTCCGGTTGGGAGCGGAAGCCGGCAAAAGTCGGTTTGGGCGTGCCCGCCTCCAACTGGCTCATGACCCTGGCAAAAAGGGCGGCCGGCAGGCTGCCGCCCGTCATTCCGTAAGTGGGCCTGTGATTGCTGTTGCCCATCCACACCGCCATGGTGTAGCGCGGAGTGAAGCCGACAAACCAGGCGTCCCGATACTGGTCGGTGGTTCCGGTCTTGCCGGCGACCTGCACTCCGTTTAAGCGAGCCGCCCCACCGGTGCCCTCCTCGACCACGCGCATCAGCATTTCCACCAACTGCGCGTCCTGTTCAGGCGCCAGCACCTGGTCGCGCCAGGCGCGCGGCAGGCGGAAAGTCTCCCCTTGAGGCGTCTGCACGCTGCGCAGGCAGGTGGCCGGCAAGAACAGGCCGCCGCGCGCGATGCTGGAGTAGGCGGTAGCCATCTCCAGGGGAGACACTTCACCGACTCCCAGGGCAATCGAGGGCACCTGGGGCAACGCGCTCTGAATGCCCAGACGGTGGGCCATCTGGATCATCGGGTCGATGCCGGTGTAGCAGATAATGCGGGCCGCCACAGTGTTTCGGGAGAGCTTCAAAGCTTCGCGCATAGGAATCTGCCCCCGCGAACGATGATCGAAGTTGGCCGGCTCCCAGTAACGTTCCCCGCCGTTGCTGTCAGCGAAAGCCACCTTGACCGCATCATCGGAAAATCGCGTTTCGGGAGTCATTCCCTTGCTCAAGGCGGTGGCGTAAAGGAAAGGCTTGAAAGAAGAACCGGCCTGCAACCGGGACTGCCAGGCGCGATTGAAGCGATCCTTGGGGCTGTATTTGCGCCCTCCCACCATAGCCCGAATCTCTCCGCTGGCGTTGTCGATCAACACCACCGCCGCCGAGTCCGCTCCATAGCCCGCCCCGGAGGTGTTCAGCGTGGTAGTGACTTCGTTCTCGATCAGACGCTGGGCCCGCAAATCCATGGTGGTGCGAATGCTCAAGCCGCCCTCGTACAGCATATTGTGGGGAATCTGCCTGGCCACCAGGCTGAGCGCGTAGTTGGTAAAATAAGGATACTTGACCACGTTGCTGGACTGCCGGGGGCGCTTTGGGGCCATGTGGTCGTAGCGTCGAACGCCCTCCGCCTTTTCGGCGCTGGTAAGGTAGCCGAGAGCCTCCATCCGGTCCAATACTTCCAGAGTGCGCTGGTGGGCGCCGTTGGGGTTGCTGTAGGGAGAGAGGCCGCTGGGCGACTGTAGCAATCCCACCACCAGCGCCGCTTCCACGGGTCCCAGATGCCTGGCTGATTTGCCGAAATAGGTGGCCGCCGCCGACTGAATGCCGTAGGCACCCGCCCCGAAATAGACCTCGTTCAGATAGCGGATGAGGATCTCATCCTTGCTCAGCATCTTTTCCAGGCGCCGGGCCAGCAGGGCTTCCTGAATCTTGCGCCAGTAGCTTTGCTCCTGATTCAGGAAATAGTGGCGCACCAACTGCATGGTGATGGTGCTGGCCCCCTCGGAAGCCCCGCCGCGCCGCAAATTACTCAGCGCCGCTCGGCCGATGCCGTAAAAATCCACCCCGCTATGCGAGTAAAAACGAGCGTCCTCGGTCGCGATCAAAGCGCGCAGCACGTGGGGAGAAACTTGCGCCAGCTTCACCACCTTGCGCCGCTGCTCACTGAGGGTGGCGATTATTTTGCCCTCGCGGGAATAAACGGTGGTGATCTTGCCGGGCCGATGACGCTGCACCCAACTGAGGTCCGGCAGGCTCTCATCAATGTCCCGTAAGATGGCTCTTCCGGTGCGGTAGCCTGCGTAGGTAAAGGTCAGCGCCGCCACGGCCAGCGCCAACAGAAAAGTGCGCGCCAGGCGCCAGCCTCGAGTCCTCATAGCTCCCAGCTTAGGCTCCTTTAAGGGCCTTCCCCAGAGTTGCTTCTCACCGGTCTTGCGTATCTGCGTACCCGGTTGGAACTATTCCCGTCCTTGCCGGCTTGTTACTCAGGTCCAGCCAGTTTTGAATATCCAAGGAGTTTGAATGTACAAATACGGGTTGGGAATTCTCGCCTTGCTATCGCTTACTTTCACCGCCCAGGCGCGCCCTCGCATCGAAATGACCGGCTCCGAAAAATCCGCCGGCCAGGTCGTCAATAGCTACAGCAACTGCGTTCCGCACCTTCCCACCAAAGTTCTCCGCGCTTCCGCCCCGCCCCGCGGACCACAATCCATCTACAGCTACAGCGACAGCGCTCATAGGAAACTCGAGCAACGCATCGTCAGCTATTCCGCCTGGGACGGCTCGCAGTGGGCCCCGGCTCAAGTTCAATTAAATTCCGTGATCGAAGAAGAGGCCCGGCGCGCCAACCTCGATCCCCTGATCATCGAAATCATCGTCAAACACGAGTCGGCCTTCAATCCCTCGGCCACCTCGGGCGTGGGAGCCCAGGGACTGATGCAGTTGCTGCCGGAAACGGCCGCCGACCTGGGCTGCAAAAACGCCTATGACCCGGTTCAGAACGTAGCTGCGGGAACGCGCTACTTTGCCGACCTGTATCGCCAGTTCGGCGATCTCTCGCTGGCTCTGGCCGCCTACAACGCCGGCCCGGGCAATGTCACCAGCTGCGGAGGCGTGCCTCCTTACGAGGAAACGCAAAACTATGTCGCCTCCATCGCCGGCGAGTACCTCAGCCGCCGCAAGAAGCGCGGCGCCTGAAGCCGCTTACAGCAGAACCAGACGGCGAGCCTGCACCGTTCCATCAAAATTATAGGTGGCCACCACCTTCACGCGCGGCTTCTGGTGGAGATTCTTCCAACTCTGGCCCGGCTCGAAGGCATCGCGTCCGAGCTGCAGCACCACCGGTTCCGAGGTTTCCGAGTTGAGCACGGTAACACTGCGTAGGGACGGATTCACTTCGGTCACCTTTCCCTGCAACTGGAGCAGTTGGCCGCGCGCCGCTTCCCAGGGCGTCAGGATGACCACCAGCAGAACGGCGATGACCACCAGCATAAGGCCTGTCGACATCCATCCGTGCTTTTTCATCGGAACCACCTGCTTTCGAATTTCTCTGTCCACAGAATATCCGAATCCAGTTGGCGGCGAGAGGGTTGTCTATCAGGAACTTGCGCACACCCCGATCCCTCAGACCGGTACTGGCGTTTCGGTCAGCGAAAGACCAGGCTATAGGGTGCGAAGCTGTTGACCGGCAGCCACACGCTCACTCGCTGCGGGCCGGGGCCAAAACGCACCAGGCAACGCGACTGCCCGGCCGCCAGCAGCGGGCCGGGCTGGCCGTCCACCGCGCCTACCAGCCCGCCCCGGGCCACCAGCCACAACTCACCCGCGCGCTCGGCCTCAAATTCCAGGGTCTGACAACTACCGTAGTTACCCAACAAGGGCTGCCCCTGCTCGTTGACCAACCAGGGACTCTGCCAGTGCCAGGCTCCCCGCGGCTTCTTCACGGAAAGCACCCGATCGGGCCGCCGGAAAAGCCCGCGCGACTGGCCCTCGCGCAGCGGCAACTGCGGGCCGGCCCCGTTCCAGCTCACCCGCCACTCGATTTCCCCGGCGCTCTTCACCTCCAGTTGCATCATTCCATTGAGCAGCAGACCTTCGAGACGATACTCCCAGGAGCCAGCCAGGATCCGCCATTCGCCGGCTGGCCGCAGCAGCAGAGAACCTGGATCGGTGAGCGAACCGTCACGAGCGCTCGCCACCCGCACTTCCGCACTCTCTCGGGCCAGGCAGCTCACCACCAGATCGGCCGGGGCGCCCAGATTGATATGGGAAACCAACACTCGTCCCCGGCCGGCCGGCGTGGTGGCCTGTAGCAAGGTGCCCCCCAGAGAGCCCCGGCAACGTTCCGGATTGTTGGACAGCAGCAACCAGTCCACCCCGGCGGAAACCTCAGAAAGCTTGACTTCCGGCTGGTCCAGCGCGCGCCCGCCCAACCAGCGCCGCGTCTCGGCCCGGCTGGCCACCGGGCCGGGCCAGGGAGCCAGACCCAGCAGGAGCAGAATCGCCGCCAGCTTGGGGCGGTTCAGGGCCGCTCCCAGCAAAGCGCACGGCCCCAGCTCCAGGAAGCCTACGCACCAGGCCCGGCTGCCGGTCTCCTGCAAATGCGGCAGCGGGCGGGCCCAGCCCCACCAGCCGTACCAGTCCGATATCCCCTGCAGCAACCACAGCAGGCCCAGGTAAGCCAGCAAAGAACGCCAACTCTTCCAGGACGCCGGCAGCCCCAATAACAGCACCAGCGCCATGGGAAAATCCTGCCCGGACCACTCGGCCGCGTGGCAGCGATCCAACAGCAAAGCCAGCGTCAGCAACCCGCGCACTTCCCGAGGAGCGGCCCGGTGACGCCAGGCCGCCAGCTGCACCAACAGCAGCCGCACCGCTCCCCAGCCCGGTAGCTCCAAAGCCTGCGCCAGCCCGAGCCATCCCAGCCAGCGCCAACCTCCCGGCAGTATCAACCAGAATAAGCTTCCCACCGCCGCTAAGTTCTGCACGCTCCACCAGGACCCCCACGCTCCCGAAAAGAACCGGTGGGCATGCGACACCTCGGACCTCTTCAAGTCAGTTCCCTTGGCTACGGCTGCATGGGTTTATCCGGCATCTACGGTGGCAGCGACGACGAGCAGGGTATCCGCACGCTGCAAGGCGCCGCTGACGCCGGGGTGACATTTTTTGACACAGCCGACGTTTACGGCAACGGTCACAACGAAGAACTGCTCGGACGGGCCCTGCGCGACCGCCGCCAGGGCCTGGTGATCGCCAGCAAGTTCGGCCTCAAAGCCCAGACCGGTAGTGACCGTCAGGTCAGAGGCCATCCCGACTATGTCAAACAGGCCGTGCGCGCCAGCCTGCGCCGCCTGGGCCTGGATTACCTTGATTTATATTACCTGCATCGCGTAGATCCGCAGGTTCCCATCGAAGACACGGTGGGCGCCATGGCCGAACTGGTCCAACAGGGCCTGGTTCGCCAACTGGGTCTTTCCGAAGCCTCGCCTGCGACCATAAGAAGAGCCGCCGCCGTGCATCCCATCGCTGCCTTGCAGAGCGAATGGTCCCTCTGGGCGCGCGACCTCGAAGCCGAAATTCTGCCCACCTGCCGCGAGCTGGGCATCGGGCTGGTGCCCTGGAGTCCTCTCGGCCGCGGCTTCCTGACCCATCAACTCACCCAACTGGCTCCCGGCGACTATCGCCTGACCGCGCCTCGTTTTCAGGGCGACAACTTTCAGGAGAACTTGGTTCGCGCTGGCAGACTGGCCGAACTGGCCACTCAGTGGAACTGCAGCGCCGCCCAACTGGCCCTGGCCTGGCTGCTTCATCAGGGAAATGACGTCGTGCCCATTCCGGGCACCCGCAGCCTCGAGCGGGTGCACGAAAATCTGGGAGCGCTCCAGGTCCAGCTCGACCCCACTCAGCGGGCCGCCCTTGAGCAACTCTTCCCTCCCGGCAGCACCGCTGGCGAGCGCTATCCCGAGCACCTCATGCGCACGGTCAACCTCTAAATTCTCTTGCCTTCCGTGTTGAATTGCACCAGGTCGCTCAAGGTGGAGCGGGTGATGGCCAGTTGACCGGCCAGACCGATGGGCGCGCCCCGCATATAGTCACCCACATTGGCGACCCACTTCTGGCAGCCGTCCTCGGCGCCGAAGGCGCGCAAACCGAAATTGTTGGAGTCATACACGACGAATTTACCATCGCCGTCGGAGTAAGCCGACTTCATCATGGTCTGGCCTTGGAAAGGGCGGGACCATTTGAGCGAGCCATCGTTACGATCCAGGCAGGTGAGGCGCTCGCCGCCACTCACGGTGACAAAAGCGAGGGAATCCTCACCCACCGCCACCAGGCCCTTGGGTTGACAGGGTAGGGGAGCGGACCAGGTCACCTCATCGGTGGCCGGGTCGTGACATTGTAGTTTCTGATTGTCGTAGGTAAAGCGTTCAGCGGGACGGCGGAGATTCTGGGCTGTATGTGTGTCGATTCGCATAACCGCAACCTAGATCCGCGACCTGAAAAAAAGCTTACAAACTCTTACCCAGGTGGCCGGATTGCGCAGACCAGATGATGCGGACCGCCCGGCCCTTCAGGTTCTCCCGGGGCACCGGGCCCCAATAGCGCGAATCGAAAGAATCATTGCGATTGTCGCCCATCATGAAAAACTGCCCGGGCGCCACCTTCTTTTTCTCGAAGTTATCTTGCATCGGCTCCTTGATATAGCCCTCGTCCTGGCGGACACCGTTCAGCCAGAGAGCCCCCTCGCGCACCTCCACCTCGTCGCCTCCCACGGCCACGATACGCTTGATCAAATCGGACTTGTTGCCGTGGTAGGTATCCGGAGGACTGAACACGACGATATCGCCGCGCTTCGGTTCAAAACCCAACCGGTTGGTCAGCAAATAATCTCCCACCTGAAGCGTCGGCACCATGCTGCCGGAGGGAATATAGTAACTGCGCACCGGCACCAGCGCATCAAAAAATCGGTGCGTGTAGCTCTGAGCGGGAAGCAACCACATGGCCGCCACATAAAGCAACCAGAGAGCGGCCGGGGCCCGGCGCGCCCCCGGCTCGCGAGCGCAGCGATAAGCATCCCAAACATTCAGAATGTGCAGGAATACCGGAAGGCACCAGAGCGCCAGATCGAAGACAGGAGTGCGCGGCCCAACCACCACCAACAGCAGGCCCATCCCCAGCACCACCGCGATGGTCAGCGCCACCACCAGCAACCCGCGCAACGGACGCCCCGCATAGCACTGTCCCGCTCCCGTGCACAACAAACTGAGAACCACCGCCAGCCCCGGCCGAACCGGCCGCGGCGGCCTGACCACTTCCTCTCCACTGGAATTAAGCACTCCTGGTTGTTCTAGAAGTTCAGGTCATTCACCCTGCCCGGCATTCACATAGACTGAAGGGTCGGCCAGTTTCGGGGAACCGGTGGGTGGCACCGATATCAATTGCCTTTGATTTCCGGTTGCTGGCCGGCCCGGTAGAGCATCCCCCCATCGCATACGCGAACGACGGAGTCTGGACCCGGAACGCCGGCCAGGAGTCCCGGCAACTTTACATCGTGTGGCAGAGTTCCAACTGTCCGCTCGCGTGGTCACCTGATGGAGAGTGGGTTTACTACGGCAACGTCAATCAAGTTCTTGCTCTCCAGCACAACGGAGATGGAAAGATCAAGCTCTGGGAGGGGCGCGAGCGCATCATGTGGCTCCTTCAGTCCTGCGCGCGAACCGGCAGGCTGCTTTTCAGGGCTGGCGGCCGGCTAGTCCTGTGCGAACCCGAAGGCTTGGAGCGAACCCTGTTTAAGGGCGAGTTCTTCACGCTCGATGCCAGCCTGTCAGCCAACAGGGCCATCTTTTGGATGAAGGAGAAACTCATCTTACTCGACTGGTCGGAAGGGTCGGAAAGAACATTGATTTCTGACTGTCCAGTGGATTTTGCGATTTCGCCGGATGGCCAGAGAATTGCATTTGCTGAGGGCTGCCTGAGACTGTTCTCGGAGCCTGAGTTCACTCTCCTGAGTTCAGCCTCGGAAGCGGCAACCCCCAGCTTCAGCCCCGACGGCCAGTCTGTGGCCTTTCTGAATGGAGACTATGAACTCTGGCGCGTCAACCTTGACGGCACGGATTTGACTCGCCTTGCGTGGGTTACAGGCCCGCTAGTTACCGTAGGCGAGCGCAAAAGCAGCTATGCGTGCAAGCCTGCTTGGTCGAGCGATGGTCGCTTTCTGGTCGCCCAGCTAACTCACGCCACGGATTGTCCTTCAAAAAAGGAAGCCAAGATTGAACATGCTTCTGTCATTATCGACTTCCAAGAGTCCCGCGCCGAAGTGTGGCCGGGCTATCATAACCATGCAATCTTCCAACCAGCCTCGGGGTATGGTAGTTTTCGCTGAGTTCGCCTGCTTTAGACCCTGGACCGAGCAGGCACACTGAAGCGACGCGGAGGCGTAGCCGGATGAATCGTTCGCGGCGGGAATAGTATCATCATGAAAGATTGGGAATTTTCCGGCGCCTTCGACGAGAGGTTGAACCGCCCAGCTTGTCTGAGACGCATTCGCCCAACCGTCCCGAGGCGAGAGTATGAAGCCGCGGCTCGCCTGAGCCATCCAAACATTCTGGCCATTTATAGCGTGCGCCGGGATGACTTGCTAACCGAGGCAGTGGCTGGGACTCGTTTGTCTGACTTCCTCAATATTCCCGGTGACCGGCGAGCTTTCACCGCTCGTTTTCAGGAAATGCTGGTTGGTCCGTTACTGCGTGCGGTGAGTTATGCTCATGAGCACGGAGTCATCCACGGGTTCCTGCACCCTGGGAATATCTGGCTCTTTCCCCACGATGGTTTGAAGGTCTGGGGTTTTGGCTTTGCACGCTTGGAAGCTGGTCAGTCTGATCCGGGCTGGCAGTATGCTTCACCTGATGTGCGACGAGGAGAGAAGCCGACTAGGCGCTCAGATATCTGGTCGGTAGGCGCAGTTCTCCACCTTCTGTTCCGCGGTCGGCCGCCGGGCGAGGCAAGGGGGAGTTCCATACCTGACTGGGTTCACGGTTGTCTGGAAGGCCGCTATTCAGAAGAAATGGGTCGAGAAAGCCTACCCTGCGATTCTCCGGCGGTCCCGAAAGGAAGGCGGAGTTGTTTTTTTTCCAAGACGAGTGTGTCTTCCAGCAATCCGGCTCGAGAACCCGAACCTGGGCGCTCCGAGGGACAGGAACAGTCGTAAAAAGTGAACCTTGCCGAAGGTCCATCAAAGCCTTTGGAGCGGTTAGCGTTGAAGAGCGGCCTCGTTTTCATTTCTAGTTTTCTGAGAAGTTTAATGGGGTCAGCTTCCTGCGGTTTGTGAAGCGCGTGGTCCACCATAACAAGGGTCGTAAAGTGTTCCTGATCCTCGACAATGCGCGTTACCATCACGCGAAATTCGTACGCGAATGGGTGGATGCCACAATCAGGCGGAAATTGAATTCTGCTTCTTGCCTCGCGTATTCGCCGGATCTCAACGCCGCTGAACACGTCTGGAGGTTAACGAAGAGAACGACCACGCACAACCGACATTTCCCGACTCTGGAGCTGCTACACGCGAAAGTATCCCGCCGCTTCAACCGTTTCCAAGGGAACCCCAGATCGCTCAAGACTGCAGTCGCCCGCTTTCTACCGAAGCAACCTAAGCCCCGTCGCGCGAAACATGCACGACCATAGTGTGGTGACTTTTATTCGGAAAAGGACCCTTTCCGAACAAGAATGGCGCTAGGCGCGGGACCGATCTCTAACAACCCGGGCACCCTAAATCAACAAAACCGGTGGGAAGTGACGTGCCTGTGGAAAAATGCTGGGGCATTTTCCACAGCACTTGGACAACTTGCTCGCTTAGGTTCCCAAGTTACCAAACTTACCACAGGTTCGGCTACTACGTCGGGTTAGATCTTTTTTTCTTATTGGGGTTGGTGGCCGGCCGAAGGCCGGAACCAGGCTTAGCCCCAGGCCAACAACCTCGGGAAGGAAGTTGGGGGCTGGTTTGGTTCCGGCCTTGACCCGAACCTTTCAACTACGAGGTTGATGGACTTTGTGGTGGCGGTAGCTTCCACCTAACAGAGAAACTCTCAACCAGTCCGCTGCCGTCCAGAGAAACAATAAGCTCGTGAGGGGGTTCTGGTTGAGAGCTGAAAGAATCAACCGTTGCCTTAGACCCATAAGACATTTCTCTGTCACCATCCCCTCTAGAACGGTCGGAACTGGGTTGGTCTGAATCTGGCTCCCCAAACAACTCGATGACCCCTTCTCTGTTCACCGGATGATCAAGAGATGTTGGCTCCCTGACACCAACCAGCTCGAAGGTGTTCTGTATTTTCAAGATGGTGTGACCGTGGCGTTCAATCTGATTCCCGGTTACCGTAATGAGACCGTCGGAGATGCTCAGCCAGCATTCCTTGTAACGCACCTGGACCGACCCTTCTTTTCCCTTCCGCTCCAGAGGTTTGCCCATCAGCTTCTCTACTTGGCTGGGACTTGATCCTGCTCGAACACCAGCGACCGTGACTTCTCGCCAGTCATAAACAGGTTGCTTCGGATCTCCCTTTAACCACCAAATCCCCACGCTTGCCAGCAATATCGTGAGAAGCGAAACCCATACCAGCGGTCGTGGTTTCATAGACTAAGGCCTCCATTCAGCAACAGCAAGGTAGACTAGCGGCATTCGCAATATTCGGGCTTCTTCTGCCGAGCCATACGCATGTATTTGATGACGTTCAACCCATTTGTTCCATGCGGCTTTCCTGGCGCTGGGGCGCTAGCCCCCATGTTATACCAGTCGCCAATAGTTCCCCAGTCATCGTCAGTCATCTGCGCTTTTGTCTTCCCTGGAAACAACTGATCCTTGAGGTAGTTGATGTTCTTCGCGGCATAGAGTGTGCTTATAAATGGGTTTTCCAAGTTACTGATAGTGTCGACTCGTTGCGCAGGGGTAAGTTGCGCCTTGAACATAGACCGCCGCTCAGAACTAGTGAAGTCTGGCCAGCTTTTTCCGGCTGGTATGGAAAGCTGACCGTCTAAGTAAGCAGCTGTTGTAGGGGAAACGCCCATGAAACCGATACTTGCGCCATCAGAGAAAGCTATATTAGCCCCCCACTTCATAAGTTCCCTTGAGGTCCAACCATTGGGCGGCAGTCCGTCATCCATAAAGTGCTGTCCTTCCGTCCTCCATATTGCCATCAGCATTTCCGGAGGAATTTGCATGGCACACCCAATTCTTTTAAACATGCTCAAGAGCTCAGTTGCCTCCGCTGCTGTCAAACTCCGAGGTTTAGACCTCATTAGGCCTAAATCTGGAGGCCGCAGCCCGGACGGGTCAGAAATGCTGGCCGGGTCATTCTCTGCGTACGCATACAAGTTAAACGAACCCTGCAATCCGATAGGGTCTTTGGACAAGAATCGCGCTAGCCCCTTATCATACCAACGTTGACGCATATAAATTAGGCCGCTCAGCTCGTCAAACCTCACACCGAGACTCCCGACAAACCGCATCGGGAAGTCAATGAGCGCTGAATCTTCGGTCACCGAAATGGCTTCCCCGAATCCAGAATACTCGTATCTGGCCACCACTTCCCCAGCCTCATCCGTAATCATACGAATGCTGCCCAGGGCGTCGCTATGCGCCTGGTAAGTTACCCCATCCCGCACAAAGCTCAGAATCTGCCCCTGTGGAATGTGGTAAACCGTCTCAGACTCACCAGTGACCTCGCGAATCATGTCCCAATGGTCCCAAACAAAAGTGGTCAAATTGGCACCATCATTACGAGTCAGCATGCGGCCCATGGAATCGTAGGTGTAGTCGATTGTCACACTCCCCGGGTTGCCGCCAAAGCGGCCGCCTCCGAAGCGGGCCATGCCGAATCCGGCCAGGCTGCTGGTGCCGTTCACCTGAACCAGGCGGTTCTCATCGCTCCAGACGTAGGCCCAGGTTTCGATGCCGTTGCTCTTCTCGGTCATGTTTCCATTGTCATCGTAGGAAAATTCCCAGGTGTCGCCGCCCACCACCTGCTCCGTGAGCTGGTTCAGGTCGTTGTAGGTCCGCTCGTCCGTCGTCGAACCGGCGTCGGTCACGGTGGTCACCCTCTCGATGTTCCCGGCTTCGTCATACCGGTAATTTCGCACCTCGCTGGCCAACATTCCTGCCTTCCAAAACGAGAGATGAACCTCACCGAATTTGGGCGTAGCCAGGCCGTCGCTGCTCAAAAGCGCCTTGAAGCGGGCGTAGCGGCCCGCGAAATCCGGGGTCTCATCCAGGACCTCTCCCGCCGGCGAACTGAAGAAGGTCCCGGCCGTGCCGTCCGGACCGATATAAGCCCAAGGTCCGGCCGGGTTCTCGGAAAAGGCCAGTTGGAATTTCACGTCGGTGGCCGTCTCCAGCTCCTCCGCCCAGGCCAGGCGCTGCCATTGCACCGTCCGGCCGGCGTCATAGAGGACGCTTTCGTAGCTGCCTTCCAGCGGAAACCGCACGGGGTTCACGCCCAGATGGCTCAGGGAGAGGATGCGGTAATTCATACAGCCTAGCTGACAGTATCCCCGAATCTTCAGCACCAGGTCTCCGGGAAATGCCCGGCCGGTACCGCACATTTCCCAATCCCCCTCCCCCTCGTCCCAGAAATAGAGTTTCACCGTCGAGCCGACGCGGGCCAGGCGAAACTTCCCGCCTGAGCCTGAGGCAGGCGGCGAACCGGATGCTCCCAGGTCATTCCAATTATAGTAATTGTTGGTGCTGTATGCCCAATAGAAACGGCGCTGGAGGTGAATCATCTGGCCGGCTGTATTCTCCAAGAAGGCGCCGAGATACTGGTATTCCGGATATTCCTCTTTCATGGGGTCTGTCAAGATCCCCTCGGGATATTCAAATCCATCCCATTCCAGCACCAAGTCGAAATCCCCGACCAGGGGGCGACGCAACACCAGTTCCTGCGTCGCGTTGCTCATATGGCCCGTGCGACAGCGAAGTTTGGGTCCCATACCGGCTCCATACCAGGCCACATCCGGAATGTAGGCCGACTGGAAAGCCGACCAGGTAGACGGATAGACCATGTGAAGGCCTTCGTTCACCCGCATCTCGTTGCCCAGCAAACGAGGTTCTAACGCCACGGGAGCCACCACCATGCTCGGGCGCCAGCGGTCCAGGTTCAGGGTCTCGAAGGTGTCCTCCAGGTCCAGCAACTGGACTCGCGCGTTGGCAGAATCCAACCGGCAAGACTGCAAGATTCCCTGGGCCAGGTGGTCGGCCTGGCCGGTCACCCAACGGTTGATGGTTTCCTCCACCAATCGCCCGGACTTGTCCAGATGATAAGTGCAGCTTGCTTTCTCGCTCTGCTGGGCCAGCCGATCACCGGCCAGATTGTAGTCGTAGTTGAGCTCCAGCAGTTCCTCTTCCTCCTTGCTGGTGCGCAGCTGCAAAAGCTTGCCCACGATATCATAGGTGGCTTGCGTCAGAGTACCATTGGGGCAGCGGACCGAAGTGCGCCGTCCTTCCAGATCGTAGCCGAAAGTGGTACTGTTTTCCTCGCTATCCTGAAACTCCACCAACCGGTTCATCTCATCAAAGCCCTCCTCGGGCACCGACCAGATGGGTGTATTCTGCCCGTAGTGAGCCGTGCCGTAGAGCGCCCCCGTGTCATAGCGAACGCCCCCCGTGTTGGCCAACCTGGTGCGATTGCCCACCTCATCATAACGGGAAGTCAGGTCCCAGCCGCTCGAGTCAGAACCGCTGTCTGGCGTAAACTTGCAGCGCGTAACCCGATTCAGCTTATCGTAGGAATAGCTCTCCACATCGCCGTTGCGCTCGGTGCGCGACACCAGGTTATTGACCTCATCGTAGGCCAGTACCAGCCTGTCCAAATTCGGATAGGTTACCCCCGTCAAACGGTGCCCGAAGTCATAGTCAAAAGACCTCTCCTGAGCCAGATTGTCGGTATATTTCAGCAGATCACCGGCCGCCGAATATTCGAACTCCTCGGTGCTACTGTCGGGATAAGTGATGGTCAGCAACCGATCCAAGTCGTCATAGGCGAACGTCATGACCTGATTCTTGGCGTCGGTAAAGGAAACCAACTGCCCGGTCTCATCATACGCGTAAGCCAGAGTCAGTCCCAGCGAGTCCCTCACCGAAACGACCCGGTCCAGACTATCGTAGTTCAGGTAAATCACCCGCCCTTGCGGGTCGGACAGGCGGCACAACCGCCCCACCCGGTCAAACTCCCGGCGAAAACGGGCTCCATCGGGGGTCCCCACCTCGCGTAGATTCACCCCATCGTATTCCAGGCAGGTATTGATCAAATGCAGACTGGCATCGTCCAGATAGGCTGTATTGGGCTCGTCGGAGGGCGACGTCTTCTCCACCAGAAACTTCAGCTTGCGCAAAGGCGGCTGGGTGCGCACCGCCAGGGTGTCGCCCGGAATTTGCACCATCTGAGGCTTCAGTTCTGTCCAATCGGTATCCACCGCCGTAGCCTGTCCAGGTTCCGTCTGCGTCTCCAAAGTGGCCTCGAAGTTGCGCACCTCGGCGGCAATGCTCGCCGCCACCGTCGGAGCTCCGCCCCCTGCCTTCTTGGCCCAAGCCTTGGCCACATAGCGTCCCCCGGCATAGGTGGTGATATCATTGAGATATCGGCCTTTGCCCGTGACCACGGGTAGACTATAGGTTCCACTGTGCGCCTCCAAGTTCGTGCGGGCATAAAGGGGATTGATTCCGTAGTCATACTCATCCGTATGCTGCCAGGTCATCACCGGAGCCTCGACGCTTCCATCATTTAGAACATCCAGCGCGCCGGTCAGGTCGATCTGGTCCCAGTCGGCCTGACTCGCATTCGGCCCGGTGATGGAAACCAGTCGATTGACGGCATTCAGGGCATACAGAACCTTTTGTCCGTCAGCCATTTCGGTCTGCACCAAACGTCCCGCCGCATCGTAGGAAAATTCGGTCTCGCGCCCCAGGGCATCGGTCACTTTAATCAGCCTTCCGCTGCCATTGTAGGCGAAGAAAGTCTCCTGGCCGGCCGCATTGGAAACGCCCGTCAGACGATTGAGATTGTCGTAAGCCAGAAAAGTCTGCCTGCCCCTGGCATCCCGCACCGACACCAGATTGCCCGCCCCGTCGAAACGGAAGTGAGTAGAGTGGTTCAGCGGATCCGTTATCTGAATCAGACGGTTCTTGGCATCGTAAACCATCGTGCTGACCCGCGTATCCTGGTCTTCCGAACGGGTCACGTTGCCGTTGGCGTCGTAGCCGAGCACCACCTCGCCCGAGGCGGCGTCCACAATCCTGGTCAGATTCTTAGCCGCATCTTCATAGAAGAACTCGGTATCACGGTTCTTGGCATCCGTCACTTTCTTCAAAGTGCCGTCCAGGTTGTATTCAAAGGAAGTCACCTGATGGAGCGGATCGACCACCGAAGTCAGGTCTACTCCCGTGTAATACAGGTTGGTGGTGCGTTGCTCGATGGGATCAAAAGCGATCATGTTGATACAGGGGAATTCGGTTTCGCTGATGTCGGCGCGGGTGCGCACCACCACGCGAATGGAGCTCTCCGCCTCCGCATAGACGCCGAAGCTAATCCAGCAGCCGGCCGCATTGTTGGGCTGACGAAAGACCTGCCGGCGCGGCTCCCCCGTAAGGGGATCGAAGTCGGTCACCAAAATTTCTACGTCCCGCCCGAAAACGCCGGAATAGGTCTTTTCGTAGCCCGGTGTGCTGGCGCTGGCAAACGGATAGTCAGCCGCGTGGGTGTAGAAAGACAGGTTGAACGCCCCCGTCACCTGCACCGGGATACGGAAGGTAAAGGACTTGCTTTCCTCTTCGGTCTTCCACATGCCCAGCGAACGCCGATAGGTATCGCGGGGCGGACTGCCCGGCAAGCGAATCCAGGGCGCGCGCGTGTCGATGCGATGACTCTCCAGGTTCGGCAGCGAGCGCACAAAGGCATTGCTGCCATCGGCCTCCTCCCCCGGCAGAATGCCGGCGCTATCAATGTAGGAAGGCAGCTGCACCAGGTCACTGCTATCGTCCAGGCCCGAGCACATGACGAAGCCGTCCTTGCCGAAATGGTCAAACCAGTTGCCTCCGATCTGATTGGTGGCTCGCGCGGGAGTCACCGTGATCAAACGGTGCTCCGCGTCATACTCGCGCTGCGTAATTATACCGTTAGGATCGGTATGGGCCGTCTGATTTCCGAGTCCATCATACATAAATCGGTTAAAACGATTGTGGGGACTATCCTGTGGGCCCAGTTCATTCGCCTGATTCACGCCATAGCCCTCGGCCACATACAGCAGCTCCTGCTGGTTGCTCCAGTAGAATCGCCGATTATGGGTCAGTGGATCAAGAATTCGCCACAAATTCCCATCGTCATCAAACCGATATTCCCAGTTTTTCGCCTCGGCATCGGTCAAGATCACTCGACTCAGATTTTTAAAGTCCGAGAAGTGAGGCGAAGACAGGCGCTCCTGCACGGTACCATAGGCGTAGCTTATCGTCTTGGAAGCTGGATTGGTCACTGTCAGCAGTCGACCGCTGCCATCGTAGCTATAGGTATACCGGTTGTTTCGCGCATCCGTCCGCGCCACGATCCGACCATTGGTCGCACCGCTGGCGTATTCATAGGAAAGCATGCAACCTTCCGGCCCGATGATCGAAGCCAGCTTGGAGTCCGCCCCATAGACAAAGCTGGTTACGTGACCGCGGGGATCGGTTATACTGGTCAACAGACCGGAGCTATAGGCCAGAGTGATCTGTCGCCCCGTCGGCTCTTCCACCGCTGTCAGCAGCGAACTGGTGTAGTGCAAGGTCAGCGCCTGCCCGTGCGAGTCCACCACCTGCAAAAGCTTACCGCCCGAATCAAAGACCATGTCCTCGCCGTTGGCAAAGCCTTTCAGGTGCCACTGGCCCGAGACCTCGGTCAGAGCTTGGCGCAGAAACAGCGAGTTACCCTCATTTAAGACCCAGTCGCTGCCGGATGCCGTGAAGTTATGACGCCTGCCGTAGCCGTCCTCATAAGTCACCAGCGAAGAGCCGAACTCCAGATGAGCCATCCAGTTGTGCCTCCAGCTAGGTCCCAAGGTTCCCGAGAAGCTCTCGCGAGCATTGTGAGTCAGCTCAAACTTGAGCGCCGGACCGACACTGGCCACCTGAGCGACCGTGTAGCGGCGCACCAGGTTACCGATGCTGACCCGGAGCATTTCCACGTCTGAGCAGCTGCCCAAAATCGTTTGAAAGCCATCCAGGCGAATGGGTTGGGGGAATAGCATGTGATTCATAAGAAGAAACCTCCAATAATTTCGCAGGGCGGGCAGCCCTTTTGGGCATCCGTACCTTTGCCCGTACCGTTACAGGTCTGGTTAAGCTCCGCCGGCATGGTGCCCGAATAGTGGATGTTGGTGCCGCCGTTGCCGCCGAGATTGAGCCGGTCTCCTGAGACCCCGCGATTCAGCGGATCTTCAGGATCGGGTGCAGGCGGATCGGTCGTTTTGCCACAAGTGCCGGTGGTGCTGCGTCCGCCGGGCGTTCCCGCGCCACCATCGACACCGCCGCTACTGCCCGGGCCGGCTCCCCCGCCTCCTGACGGTGCCGGTCCCGGAGCGCGAGCCCCGTTGCCGCCGCCGCCGCTCACGCCGCCGCCGCCGGCGCCCTGATCAGCGCTCGGACCGCCGCCAAGAAGGCCTCCCTCGGTCTCCAGCAGCGCCAGAGCCTTGTTCAAATTGGCCCCTTCCGCATGGGGAATCTCATTGCCATGGAGAGAGTTGTGAATTCCGTTGGTAAAAGTGGGTGGCCATAGTCTCATCGCTAAAGTGCTCCTAACTTCCTAATTGATAGAGTTCTTGGTAATGGGTATCTGAGTGGACCTGAGCCAGCGCCCGACAGAAGTTCTCTTCCATCCGCAGCTCCTCGTAGAGTCGCGCCACCAGGCGCATCTGGGATTGCATCAGCAGGCAGTGATTGGGATGAACGCCCTCCAGCCCATAGCCGCCATCCAATGCCACCGCCCGGCAACCGCCGCCGCAAACGGTGCGAGCGATACAGTCCTGGCAGTCGGGAATCTCGGCCCGCGTCAGGTGCGCAAAGCGCCAACGCTCCGCCGGCAACTCCCCCGCCTCCACACCGCCGAGCAAGTCCTGGCGTCGGTGCAGAAAACGATGGCAGGGCAACACGTTGCCCGCGCTGTCGACGGCCATCAGACCCTCTCCCACAGGACAGGTCCGGGCCGGACGTCTCTGACAAACCAGCCTCTCCCGATAGTCCCTGAGAAGCTCCCAGGTGACCTCCAGAGGGGGCCGCCGTCCCGCCCGGACCTCGGCCGCGAACCAGTCGCCCAGCTCCTGATGCGCCTCCTCCAGCGCCTCCTGCGAGCCGCTCCAATCCGCCTCCACCACCGGACTGAGCGCCACCCTTACCGGCGCCACGTCCAGCACGTCGCGCACATTCTTGAGTAGCTCCAGGTTGTCCGGAGTAAAGGTGACGCGAGCCGTGCACAAGCGCGCCCACTCGGCTAGCTTGGGCAGGTTCTTGCGCACCAGCGAATACGAGTCGCGACCAGAAACCATCGGTCTCAGCCGACTGGCTCCGGGCCCGCCGTCCAGACTGACCATCAAGGCCAGCTCGCCCTCGCGAATCACCTTTTCCACCCGCGAGTTGGCCAGTGTGCCGTTGGTGGTGGCCCCGAACTTGAAAGTCTTGTAGACATTGGGCCGCACCAGCCGCCCATAGTCCACCACTTCCTGCATCAAATCCACCGCCAGGAAGGGCTCCCCGCCGAAGAAATTGACCAGCAGCTCGTATTCGCCGCCCGAGATGTTGCGTTGCAATAGCCAATCGATGGTGCGCAACGCCGTCTCCCGGGTCATGAACTTGGGTTCCTTTTTGACAAAGCAGTAAGTGCAGCGCAGATTACATTCTTCCGTCAAGTACAGCATCAAAGTATGCACAGGAGCGTATCTTTTGGGCTCCTGTTGAATCGGCAAGGATAAAATCATCGCTCACCCACTCCTCTCAAAGTGTTGAACGCCTCCACCGCCATCCAGGCGTAGAAGCAACGTTGCGGGGGCAGGCCGCCGAGGGCGTCGACGACCTGCTCCACCGTGATCGTCTGGTCCGAGCCACGCCTCACCAGACGCAAGTAGAGATAGCCTCCACATGCAATGGCGGGCACGCAGCGCGGACAATCGAAAGCCAGGTTGGTCACGACGCCGTTCGCGTCGGTTTCTAGCTGTAGTTGAAAGAAGTGGCCGTGCTCCCGCTTGCCCACCACGCTCTCATGGGTGGGATGGTCCAACTGGCCATATCCCTGGGCCTGCTCAAAATAGCGGCGGGTTTGCGGGGAAAACACGGTTACATCCCGCCGCGAAAGACGTAGAGGCCCATCTCGCCATCGCCTCCATCGGTACCGGAGCCGCCGCCCCCGGCGCCGCCGATACCACCATCGACGTTGTAGCTGTACGGAGATTCCGTGGCCTCGGTCAGCAAGTAGATGATTCCACCACCACCACCTCCGCCGCCACCGGCATCCGCTCCACCAGCTGCGCCGCCACTTCCGCCAACGGCCTGAAGCTCACCGTCGCCCGCCAGGGCACGAGCGGCAATCCACAGGATGCCTCCGCTTCCTCCGCCGGACCCGCCAGCGGCATCATCATCGTTTCCGGTGCCTCCACCACCGCCCATACCGCCGCCGATCGTGCGGGCCCCATGCCAGGCAGCATCACCATCGTAGAGCCCGCTTAAGAAGGCAGAACTCGACATGAAGAAACGATCCCCCCCGAAAACATTGCCGCCATCCCCCGAGCCGCCACCACCGTAGCTCCCATCGCCCCCGTCACCCCCCCGGGCAAAATAGGCTTGCTCGTCGACGTAGTAAACCGTGTCGCCCTCCTGCAGACTGCCAGTTCCGCCCCAGTGGCCTTCCCAGGCCAACTGTCCGTAGTTGCGGCCATGTCCGGCCCAGCCTGGAGTCGAGCCCACACTATCCTCCCCATCCGTACCGTTGTTATGAATGAGGCCGTTGTTGGTCAACGTCCCGCTCACGTGAACTTTGAAACCGTTTGTGCACACGAACACGCCCGGATCGATGGTGAGATTGCGATAATACTTGTGCTCCCACAGATCGGTGTTGGAATCGATGAGCTCATCTCCATCCATCCCGTCCCCGTAGAGCCAGGCACCAGCTCCGCCACTTCCAGCGGCCCGTGCTTCCATCATTTCAAAGCGACCGTCGCCGGTATCGTTGTAGACAGCCATCACGATCTGATCGGCCTGGATATCCCCCGCATCCAAAGGCGAGCTGCCAAACTTGGTGAGCTCCTTGGAACCCAACCCTCCACCGGGACCGAAGACCTCCAAAGTGCACGCGCCTGTGTTGCTGGACCCGGCCCTGAAGAGAATCAACTGTCCCGTCTCATAGGCTGAAATCACGTTCGGGTTGGAGCCCCATCCGCTACAGTCAACCTCATAGGTATCGGAGTATCCATCATCCTCTCGATAGAATCCGGTGCCATCTTCCGGCTCTGGTGACTCCGGTGGCTCCGGTGGCTCGAGCGTCGGCGGCGCGTCCATCATCTCAAAACGACCGCTGCCGGTATCGTTGTAGACAGCCATCACGATCTGGTTGGCCTGGATATCTCCGGCCTCCAGCACCGTATTGCCGAATTTGGTGAGGGCCTTGGCCGACAGGGCGCCGCCCGGAGCCACCACCTGAAGGGTAGAAGCCCCCGTATTGGCGTGGGCCGCCTTGAACACCACCAACTGACCGGGCGCATAGGCCTCGATCACGAAAGGATTGGAACCCATGCCGGTGGCATCCACCTGATAAGCATTGGCGGCTCCATCGTCTTCCCGAAAGAACTCGCTGCCGTCGCCGGCGTCGCCACCGGTCAGAACCCCGAGAGCATCAAAGCGCCCCGAGCCCTCATCGTTATAGATGGCCAGCACCATTTGGCCCGCTTGAATATCGCCGGCCTCGAGGTCCTCCCCGCCGTTCTTGGTCAGCGGTAGGGCGGACAAATCGCCGGCCGGCCCGGCCACCTGCAGAGTCGAGGCGCCCGTATTGGCATGGGCCGCCTTGAACACCACTTGCTGACCCGCTTGATAGGCATTGATCTCGTTCGCGTTACCCGCGCCCGAAAAATCTACCTTGTAGGCATCGGCCAGGCCGACATCCTCACGGTAGTTCGTTTGATTCTCTTCCAGTGCCTCGATAATCGGAAACAACTGGCTGATATGGATTGCTTCGATGAGATCGCCCGGAGCGACCATATCATCCTCTAATGGAGTGGACATTTCTTTCACCTTTCTAAAAGAGGCAATAGCAATGCTAGCCCCTGATTTTTGGAAATTTACTAGCCCGGCATTTGCTCGAGGAGCAAAGTCAAGATCGCGCGCAGCTCATCGAGCTGCCTGCCCACAGTCACACTGCGACCCTCGAGCTTCTTGAGCCGCGCCAGAGCAGCGGCCTTACAACTTTTGCGACCTGGCCTTAGCGGCTGGGGTGTTCTATTCTCAGACATCATGATTGGCTCGGTTCCTTGCATAGATTTTAATTGAGACGAGTGACCACCGCTGTGCTCATATAGCCATCGGTGGTATCGAGAAGGCAGTTGGCGGTGGTCGCGTTGAGTCGAAACTCCACGGTATTTCCCGCCGCCAAAGTGAGCGTCTTGACCGCATGGCCAATGGTGGTCGCCGGCGGGCTTTTGTAGACCACCGTATTATTGACTGCGATCAAAATGTGATATGGATCGGTTCCACCCGACACAAAGCAAGGGATCTCGAACAGATACTGGCCAGCCACTACCGTGGTCAGCACACTGGAGTAAACCGTAAAGGCCCCGTCATTGGTCGAAGCGAAATTGTAGGTCAGCTTATCGGTATTGCCGGAATTCACCGTCTGCGAGGCCGTTTTGGGAAGTATCAGCCGCAGATTGGCCGGCATATCGGCCGCGTTCAGGAACGAGAGACTCCCGTTGCCCCTGGCGAATTCATCGGCACCACCGAGCGGAACCGAGGCCAACCCTTCTGCAACAGACTTTGCCGAGATCTTGAATTGCACTTCGTAGAGGTAGGCGCTACTCGAACACGTTCCAGACACTCCCACAAGCTGGTAAAAGCGGTATTCCGTAGTGTTCGCGGACAAAGTCGTCAGGGTCTGGCTGGTACTCCCTCCTAGCAAAAAGGTGGACCCGATGTTGGTCCAGGTGCTCGCATCCTGGCTCCCTTGCCATTGCCAATTGCCGTGA
Organism: Vulcanimicrobiota bacterium; assembly: GCA_019637395.1. GTDB lineage: Bacteria > Vulcanimicrobiota > Xenobia > Xenobiales > JADMJV01 > JADMJV01. Next base: position 636 of record JAHBVR010000029.1, on the reverse strand, counting down.
GTACTGGCGGTACTTTGCAGCCATTTGGCCTCGGTCAGCAAGACGGGAGCCTTAAAGTCAAACCGCACATAGGTTCCCGCTATGGCCACACTGTTCCAGTAAAAATCGTTGCTGGACGTTCCGTTCAACAGGTTGCTGACGGGACCGGACAAGGACGAATGGTTGCTGGTAGCCGTGATCAGAGTTCGGCGCTCACCAGACGAAAGGGGGCTCAAGTAGGAGGGAGCGCTGCTGATGAGTCGCACCGTGCGATCCAGCTCCTCTTGCAGACCCTCCACCTGGCTGATGTCGATATCAGGAATATCGGCGGCCACCAAAGCTTCGGCCACCAAATTCCCGCCCACTGTCTTCTGCTTCAGAACCACGCCGCTCCCGCCACTGGCGGACAGGTCAGACCCCGTTCCTCCCTGATCGACATTCAACGTGCCGCTCAGCGAACCCGAACCCGTGGCCCCCAGCAGACAGAATCGACCTCCCCCAGAGCTGTCGTAAAGAACCGAGACGATCTGGTCTTCGCGCAAATCCCCCGCATCCAAAGGATCATTATCCTCCTTGCGCAACGGTTTCGCGCCCACCCCATTGACGTCCAACGTCACGTCGGGGGACCCCAGCGCATTCTCTAGATGAACCTTAAAG
>JAHBVR010000028.1 GCA_019637395.1 Vulcanimicrobiota bacterium | reverse complement strand
TATGCGCTCCCTCTACGATGCCGAGGGCATTCGTAGATTGAGCAAGGACGACAATGGGGACCAGAGCAAGTTCTTCTCGTCTGGCGGCATGTCGCTGGCCGACCAGCGGCCTGGCGGTCCGGTGTCCTTTATGCAGGGACACCAGTTGCTGGGCCTGGAGCAAGGTGGTGACTTCCACTTCTACATCACCGATGGGTTAGGTTCCGTCCGGCTGGTGGTGGACGAGACGGCTACCGTAGAAGGTGCCTTTGACCACGATGTCTGGGGTGTTCCGGATACCTCGGTGATGCCGCCGGGGGCGGAGTTGGGCGCGCATTCTTTTGTTGGTGCATTGGGACAGCGCAATGAGGGTGATGGCATATACTACGCCAGGCAACGCTGGTATGATGCAAATATTGGGAGATGGTTGTCTCAAGATCCGATAGGATTAACTGGTGGACTCAATCTCTTTGGATACACGGGGCAGAATCCCGTTATTGGAGTGGACCCAAGTGGACTCGATTGGGTATTATATACGACAGAGTCTCATTGGGGAGAGCATTTCACAAACGTATGGGATTTTTACGCTACTCTCAAGAGTAGAGTTGACCACGGTGCAAAAGTGTCGAAAATCGACTTCGATAAAGGACATGGTAATTGCGGAATGCAGGGTATCACAGAAGGAATTACCCAACGGAGTAGGAGTTCACCTCCCGGAGGCATTTATACCGATTACTCTAAGACGGTGCCGACCGTTACTATAAAGGTTCGGGATATGCCGGGTCATTCAGGTGAAGAGTTCAGTTACGATCTGATTGAATTATTGAAAGACCATCTAACCAGTGATGCGGTAATTAATTTTCGCGGATGTGCCACTGCGGACAAAGAGGCCAGCTTGGTTGCGCTAACTAGCATTCTCTTGCCAGACGTAACTGTTAGTGGTCCGACCGGGTCTTATCACCCTTATCGTCCATTTTGGAAAGGAGAAGTCGCAACTTATAGAGGAGGTAAAATTCAGCCAAATGGGCATTTTAGGTAAACTAGTTTTATTCGTTTCGATTCTTGTTGTAGCGTCATTTCTGGCCGACGTCGCTATCAATGAGCCTGTTCAAGTTGAGACTGTTCTGAGGCGCGGCGAGGCAAAGCAGTATGTTCAACGGGGAGACCTCTTTTTTAAAGAGGGGAACTTCGCTAAGGCTTGGATTGACTATACTAGGGCCATTCATCTTGATTACAGTTACGGGAAGCCGTGGCTGCAGCGCGGGCGGGTGAGACTTCAACAAGGTCGATTTCTTGATGCTCGTAGGCAATTGATACTATGTATGTTGAAAGAACTGAGCGATGAGGAGCGAGCTGAAAGCTTCTACCTGGATGCCTATTGCCTGAAGCAGTTGGGAGAATACTCTAGTGCTATATCCTCCGCCCGAGCTTGCCTGGAATTGAATTCAAATCACTGGGCAGCCCAGGTTCTCTTAGGGGAACTGCAACAGAGGAATCGTGATACTAAGACACCTGCTTCTTCTAATTCCTAGGTCACGTTCGGCAGAATTCAACTAGACTACACCTCAGATCGACAACGGTCTGGGGTGTTTTTCTTGTCCAGCTGGGTCGGTTGACGGCCTCTTTGGACAGCTGTTGGAGAAGCTCCAACTTTGCTCAGTTTGTCCAAAAGGTTTTGCCAGCTGTTCGGTAAGGGGAGGTTACGGTTGCGGTATTCCGATGCCCAACATCTGAAAACCCAGGCCGAGCGGTGGTGCAAACACTGCTCGGCCTTTTTTGGGATGCACGTCAGTATACTCCAAAGTTTGAAAATTGTTCTCATGACTTCCGTTAGACTTCTGTTAGCGCTTCAGTCTCGAGTCGATTACTCTTGTCATTTCTGACCACAGCTTTTCTTGTCCAGCCAGGCATGTAGGGCCAGTTCAAAGTGACTGTGAGGAGTAGACCAACTTCGATAGATCAGCTACCTTACTCAAGATCACCAAACCATACTTTGACGATCCTGCTGGCGCACGGTAAACTGGCTTGGTTACACCAATTGCGCGTTCGGCGCCGGCGAGTGGTTCGGAAAACGTTGAGGAATCCTATCTAGAGCATCCACGATTTGCACTGGCAGTATCTTTGTCCAGGGTGCTCACTCCCCACCGAAGAAGCCAGCCAGCCTGACAGATCTTCTCAAAACTCGTCATCAGCCGCAGAATCGAGAAGATCTTTTCGAGAATGAGTTTCGAGAACCCGGGATGCCGTAAAACCGCACCTCGACTGTGACCTTCAGAGATAAGTGGCGCGAAATTTTGATCGCTAAGTGGCGCCGATGACCAGAGTGCTCCGGGCCGCTTCCACGACCTCGTCAGTAATGGCCGTCAACTGATTGATCTTCATGATTCGATTGATTTGGACGAAGAGACGCTGAACGAGTCGGAAGTTGCCGCCTGTAATGCGGGCAACGGAAGCGATGGCCTGGTTATCAGTGAAGTCGGCTTGGTCGAGATGAAGACCCAGCTTCTTCCAGTGGTTGCTTAGAACAAAGGCCAATTCGTCGCTGCGCAGAGGTCGGTAGTGGTGGGCGAAGCCGACGCGGCTGTAAAGCTGTGGGTAACGCGACAAGCGCTTTTCAAAGCCCGGCATCCCTATCAATATGAGCCCAATGCCAGTGCGATCAAAAAGATCACGGACATACTCGAGAGTAATGGCCGATAACCGCTCCGCTTCATCAATGATGAGCAACTCCACGTAGCGTTTGATTTTCGCGGTTATGGACGTAGCGTGGTCAGGTTGTGCCTGGGCGACACAAATATTGACCCGACCTATCATCAGAAGAACTTCTTTGCGAAATTCGCATAGACCGACCCTGACCGGGGGCGTATAAAACACCGCGCGTGAGCGATTTAGCGCGTCGTAGATAAGGCTGTCACTGGCGTCACGTGGACCCCAGCCCGTCAGTAACGCCTCCGCTTTGTCCCATTGACTATACCTCCTCGCTGAGAGCGTCTTGCCTACGCCGGCCGGTCCATAGCAGATTCCAATGTATCGTTCGCGGCGGACCGCGTTGGCAAATTCGGCGAAGCGCTTATGTTCCTTGGTTATTATGAATTTCTTGGCTTTGCGCGGCGGACTCTCTACGGTCATCTATGCATCCTCCCGATAGATTCGTAGGTTGTGCTTTGCCTTGGCAGGTTGCTTGGGCGAATAAACCTTCTCGGCCTGGTCGGGCAAAAACTCGACCACCCGCTGAATACGTTCTTTGATCTGGCCGCGAAGGGCCCGGCGGTGGTTGACCCGCGCGACTTGTATTTCTTTGAGTGTGATCGCTTGGCCAGCGTTCTCCGGGCTGATGGCACGGCAGAGGAAGCGGTTCCGATGGAAAACTCGAATCTCGCCGAGATCACGCGGGTCGTATCGAATTGTAACCCGCTCCCCGACATAGGCTGCCAATGTCGGCTCGAGATAACGCAGACCTTGAAAATGGATGCCATCGCGGCGAACCATCCGAGGTTTTGCGACCATGACCAGAAGTTGATCCAAGGCTTCCAGGCTGTCCGGCATCCTCGGTAGCCAGCCATCGGAGAGCCAGACAGAGACCGGGGCTCCGCCAATCTCCTTGTGTTCGCGCAAGTTGTAGGTTCCAAGGATAAAATCCCCGAGCGCCTGATCAAGCTCGGGAAGGGATAGCTTGGGCGGGGTGGCGGGCTTACTCGTTTTTAGAAATCCGGGCAATTCAGAAAGCAGCTCGGTGTTGAGTGTGCCAAAGAATCTCTCAATCTTTCCGCGGCCCTGGGGGCGGGCCACCGTGGAGTGAATTAACTCGAAGTGCAGGTCGATGGCCACCTGGTCGAGGTGCTCACTGGTAAAGTCGCTTCCATGGTCGACATAAAGGACGTCCGGAATCCCGCTCACCGGCCAACGCGGATCGAGTTTTCGCCAAATGGCCTGGCGTAGCGCCAGCGAGGTGTGCAGTGCGGAGGGAGCACCCAAAAACAGATAGTAGCCGGCAATCACTCTGGAATAGTCGTCGATGACCGTGGTCAGCCAGGGACGAACAATAGAGCCGTTGGCTTCCACAACCAGGATGTCGAGCTGGGTGTGGTCGGCCTGCCAGGTCGAATTCGGGCGTTCAGCACGATGTCGGTAAACCAGCTCGAATCGATCTCGAAAGGCGGCCGCTCCCTCTTGGGCGAGCGTGAGTAGAGCAGGGTCCATCCTGCGAACGACGGCATAGACGCTCGCATAAGACGGAGGAATCCATGCCTGACGTTTCCCGACCGACAATATCTTCCGATAGATGTTCGCGACCGTGGGCTGCGGCTTGCGCAGGGCCAAGCCTTCGATAAGACTGAGCATTTCCGGGTTCAACTTGTGCGTTCCGCAATCAGCCCTGACCGAGCGAGCAAGGCCTGCGAGACCGCCCATACGATAGCGCGACAACCATCTCTGCGCTGTTCTCAAGGGGACGGAAGAGTTCAGAGCAGACTCTTTTAGGGCCACTCCCTGTTCTAGATGAGGCCTGAGGATAGCAAATCTAGCCAGAGCTTCCGATCTCTGCTCCGCTGTGAGCTCGACAATCAGGGTGTCCGTAGAGGGATCCTTCACCGGACGCTCGGTCCTGTTCCGAAATGCAGGTGTTGAGCCAGTAAAAATCGTCTCATTAGCCTGGTACGATACTCTTCTCAATGAGGGTCCGTCAATCGTACAATGGTTGCATGGCAAAAACACTTATCGGCTACGCCCGTTGTTCCACGGACAAACAGGATCTCGCTTCCCAGCAGGCTGCACTCGTTGAGCTGGGTGTTTCACCGGACCGCATCTACACCGACCGAGGCCTCACTGGCACAAGTAGGGAGCGGCCTGGTCTCGACCAGGCGCTCGCTGCCGTGCGCGCCGGCGATACGCTGGTGGTTCCCAAGCTGGACCGGCTGGCACGTTCCGTGCCTGACGCTCGGGATATCGCCGACTCGCTGGTCAAGCGAGGAGTGAGACTCGCGCTCGGTTCCAGTGTTTACGACCCATCCGACCCCATGGGTAAGATGTTCTTCAACGTGTTGGCCACCTTTGCCGAGTTTGAGGCCGACCTGATTCGCATGCGCACGCGAGAGGGCATGGCGATCGCGCGCGCCAAAGGGAAGTTGCGTGGCAAGATGCCGAAGTTGTCAGAGAAGCAACAACGCGAACTGCGGCGTATGCACGACAGCGGCAACTACTCGATAAGCGACCTCTCGGAGTTGTTCTCAGTCTCCCGGCCGACCGTTTACCGGACGCTTGCCCGGCAGACAAGCGCCAAATAGCTCTGAAGATTTTGCGCCACTTATCTCTGAAAGTCACACCTCGACCAGGCCGAGGGCAAAGATCTCGAAAACCCTCGTTTTGGGAAGATCAGGCGGTCCTGAATACGGCTAAAGCTTATCGGTCAGGCGACCTAATCCCAGCTGCTGAATGAAAGCAAGAGTGACAAAGAGCCGCTCCGGATTTTCAGGCAGAGACTGAAACCCAAAGTCCAAACTCAAATACCAATCCCTGGCTTGCTCATCAATGGTGTCCAGTACGAGCGCGTAAACCCCCACGTGCTGGCCGGCGTGCTCTACCTGGGCCATTGCGCGAAGAAGCATGCGTTGGCCAAGCTTTTGTCCTTGGAATCTTTGGTCAACCGCCAGTCGCCCGAGCAAGACGACGCCGATGGGACCGGTGGGAAGTCTCTTCTTTGTGGTTGGCAGTTGCTGACTTTCCACGGTGCGAGTTACGAGGGTAAAGTAGCTCTGAATCTGGGAGGAGCCGGGGGTTGGCACGACCACGTAGGTCACTCCCAGATGACGATCTGCGTTTTGCCGAGCCTGCTCACGCAAAAAACGGTTGAGTGGCTCTTTACCGCAGTTGAAGGACTGGCGATCGTGATGAGCGCTTAGAAACTCAACGAAGCTCACGAGGAGCGTTTGCGTTGGTAATCACGGACTGCCGCCAGCAATTTGGCCGAGGGCGGAGGTGGTGGCGCATGAATCGCTTCCATGAAGGCTTGAAAAGCTTTCTGAGACAGCAGTATGCGCTCCTGTTCCTGGAGCACCTGATGAGCCTTCTCAGCCAGTGCCGTCTCTGTAAAGGCGGTTAGAGATTGGCCGCAGATTCGGGCCGCACTTTCAACCTGATCTTTTAAATCGTGGCTCACTCGGCAATGAATTCTTGCGCTCTGTTGGGACTTTGGTTTGATCTTCGCCATGGTAGTATTATGGAGCATGATTTCATGTGTGTCAATTTGCCACATATGAAAAATCTTCTCATAAACCCTCGTTTTTGAGAAGATCAGTTACACTGTCCGGCTGGCACCCAGCGGTAGAGCGTTGGGATGGACACACCCAGGTTCTGGGCGACTTCTTTGGGGGAAACGCCGCTGGCCAGCAGCTTCCTGGCGGAGGCGATTTTGCTGTCGGTCATCTGGCGTTTGCGGCCACCTACACGGCCCAGTTGGCCAGCGACGGCCAGGCCGGCGTTGGTGCGCTTCAGGTGAGTTCGCGTTCCATCTGGGCGAGGCTGGCCATTACGTGGAAGAAGAAGCGGCCGCTAGTGGTGCTGGCGTCGATGTTGTCGATCAGGCTTTTTGAATGGGATTTCTGTTTCTGGAGGTCGGCCACCAGGTCAACAAGGTAGTTGACGCTGCGGCCAAGGCGGTCGAGCTTCCAGACGACCAGGTGTCGCCAGCGCGGAGGTATCCAGAGCTCGAGACAGGCCCGGGCGGTCGCCGCGGCTGCCGCTCAGTTGGTCGTCGAAGAACTTTTGGCAGCCGGCCTGTTTGAGGGCTTGCTTTTGGAAGTCCAGGTTTTAGTCCTGGGTGGAGACGCGGGCGTAGCCGATGTTCACAGGTGATCCCTTCGAGTTTTAGTTTGTCCTGACTCGTTCGACCGAGCAACACAAAATCATGCCTCGAAAGAGTTTCGACGGCCGGGACGCCTTAGCGTGCAATTATTTCCGTTTCGTGAGGGACCCCTTAGGAGCCTGGAAACAGAAAAACGCGCCTCAGACCAGGTCTGGGGCGCGATTCAACCGGGCGAATCAGTTCCAGGCGTTGAAGTTTGGGATGGTTTGACGGGCTTCCTCGGGCCGGCGCGCTTCAGAGCTGATCTCCACACGATCTCTGGGCGGCTCTGGTTGCTGAGGAGTGGAGGAGGTGGGAAGTCCAGTAATGCCCACAGCGCTTGCAATACCAGCAACTACGGGGCGCAACAAGTTAATACCAGCTCGAATCAGTCCAAACATTTTTGTGTCCTCGTCTCTCAAAGTCAGTCAGCTTGTGAAAGCAATGTAGACCGGACCGTCCTTGAAAAGGTCGATTCTCAGTGGGTCCTGTTAACAGGTTGTTAAAGGAATCTGCCGGGTCTCTGAGTCCTCCTCTTGCTTACCGCCGGCGGCCTGATCGCGAGCGCTTTGGTGGACGCCCTCCCTTGTTCGGATACGATTGGTTTAGGTAGATCGAGTCCCTTGGCTTTCATCTCGCTCAAGGTCAAGATGGCTGAGGCCATAAAACAGGCCAGTTCGCGGGCACCGGCCACTACCGCCACGCACTTTCCGCACGTACTCGACAGATGGTTGAGCCGCTTTGAAATTCTCTTCTGCGCCTGAGCGGATTGCTCAAGCACCCACGGTGGTAAATCCTTCTGCCGCTGAGCCAGCAGTTTTCCGACCCTGGAAGGACCAAAGTAGTTCCAGCTCGCCTGGATAAGCACGTGCCGGAGGTAGGAGTTTCCGGCTTTTGTTGGTGTCTCCGCTCTGGTGGAAGGAAGGAACCATTCCTAAGTAGGACATCAGTTGGCGCGGATTGCCAAAGCGCCTCAGCTCTCCAAGCTTCGTTAGAAAACCATCGCCGTCAGCGTATCGGATCCCTTAAACCCCTGTAGCACCCGTACGTGCTCACTGTAGCGCTCCAGACCAGAGAGCTCGAGTATCTCAGCGTCCAGCACGGCCGTTGGCCAGGGGGAGCCGTCGGCTTGCGTAAAGGCTTTCGAAGCCAGGGCGTCACGGATGGCGTGGTAGTGTGAAGCGTTCATCACCTCCAGGAAATCATGAAGTTGATGATTGGATGAGGAGACCTTCGCCTGGGCGTTGCCCGGGGTTGAAGTCCCAGCATGTGTCCGACTTCAAACCAGCTCGAGCGGCGGAGCTCTGGTTCCATGGTCTCCACCAGACCCCGAGCCAGGGTCTTAGCGCAGAAATGCATTAGGTGAACCTGTGGAGCTCCGCCTGTTGCTCAGGAGGTGCCTGCAGCAGAGTGAGAATCTGGCGCGTGGCGGTCCGGCAGTGGTTGACCAGGCCGCCCCACAGCGAGTATGCCTACTCCGTGGACGTGCTCGATGTAGGTGACCAGGGTGGCCACGAAGATCGAGGTCCACATTCTCCTAAGGCGGCGGCCCGAACGCTGAGGACCTGGCTTAGCCAGCTTTTGATTGGGTTTGACGACCATGGCCCGGGCCTTCTCTCAGGTCGCTCATTTCCTTATTTCTAAATCTTCCGGAAGGAGCGGTTTCTGTGGCGGTGTAGACGTAGGCGGGATGCGTCGTTTTTTGCACGGACTGACCCCGCCGCTTTCGCGGGAGAAATTCGCCGGCAAGCTATTAGACCGCTTGCGGGCGGTTCGGCCCGAGCCCGAGGCGAATTACGAGGCGGAGGAATTCCGTCTGGTCCAGGGCACGACCATCATCAATCTGGCCAATCTCTACGAAGCTTATGCGCACGCGCCGCGCTGGCGGCGGTGGAACGTGCTGCAGGATTTGCTCTCTCTAGGCTTTCTGAATTCCTCGTTCGCCGACAATTGGGCGGAGGCACGTCTCCAGGTGTTACCCAAGGTGCGCGAGCGGGCTTTCTTTTGGAACATCGACGACCCGTTGGTGCCTTATCCCTGTGAGCTGGGACCTGATTTACAGGCGGTGCTGGTGTTGGATTTGCCGGAAAGTTGCATGTATCTGCAGGCCAGGCAGCTCGAAGACTGGGGAATACCGATCGCGGAGGCAGTGCGGGTGGCTCGCGACAACCTGTGGGCGCGTTCGCAGGAGCGCTTCCAGGAGATCCGGCCGGGCCTCCATCTCTCGCCATGGTTGGATTCTCATGCCGCCTGTCGGCTGGTGCTGGGGCGGTTGTTGGAAGAGCTGGCGGTGCGGGGCGACCGGCTGGTGGTGGCTCCTCATCGCGACCTGGTGTTGGTGGGCGGCAGCGAGGACGAAGAGTTGCTGTTTGCCGTGCTGGAGGGCCAACTGGAGGTGCCCTATCAGTTAAGTCCGCGCCCGCTACGCTGGGTGGGAGAAGGCTGGCTGCCCTATGAACCGCGCCTGCCGGCCTGGCGGGCTTTGCTCGATTCGGTCGAGGCCGGTTTCTATAACGAGCAGGTGGAGTATTTAAATCGTACGCTGACCGAGGATGTGGGCGTGATGTCGGTCCAGTGCATCCGTCGGGGTGGGGCCGGAACCCGCGTGACCACCTGGGCGCACGAGTGCGTCTGTCTGCTACCTCGGGCCGACTGGGTGCTGCTCGACCGCGGCGACGGCGACCCCCGCTGCTACGCCTGGTCAGAGTTTTTGACCCGGTTCACGACCAGCGTGCGCCCCGAGCCGGGAATCGTCCCGCCGCGTTGGCGCACCGCTCGAACGCCCACGGAGGCCGAAGTGGAGTCAGCCGCCTGGGTGGGAGTGGATGATCTGTTGCCCCCCTGAACCGACGGCCACCACAGGTGGTGGCCCCGGTTTCGACGACTCCTTCATTTCTATGGTGAGCCATGAGCGATTCCGCTTTCGGGAAGACAAGTCTTTGAGACAGCAGTGTTTGTGTTTTTTCTTGGGCATGGCGGTCTTTCTGTCGTTAGGGCTTCGGCTTTTATCGTCGGTTCAAGCTTGTCTACCCGAGGATGTGGTCGAAGAGGGAACGACCCGTTTCCGCCGTGAAAACGCAAAGCGATGGGGCCAGATAGGCCAGAGCGCTGTAGTTGTAGTTCACCTCTTGCCGTTTTTTGCCCATGACTTCAACCTCATTTCCGCAGAGAATCTTCCCACGCTTCTGCTGATCGGGTTCTAAGATGCCCTGTGCTCAGGTGGAAGCCTGTGAACTAATTTTCCAGGAAAGATCTCGGGTGGCCGGTGGGACCGACCCGAATTGCATCGGCTGTTGAAGCAGCTGGGGGCCGGTGATCAGGCCGTGGCGGAGGCGGTAGGCCAGTTGGGCGAACCACCAGACGATGGCGTCCGTGATCCATAAGGGTAGGAAGCCCGGGGAATTTTCGCCGAGCCAGGTCGAACTTCCGGCTATGAATTTGAACTTACTTGGGAAATATGACCTTTGCCGCGCTGGGTCAGAAGACGGGCCGGCGGCTTACTCCGGCCGTCACCTGCATCGATGCCGACACGCCGGGATCCGATGATTTCTTTCCGGAGCGGGTGCTCTCGCAGTGGCTGCGCAAGCGAGGAGACGAGAGCCCTGTCTATTGCTTCCAGCGCACGGGAGTGGTCACCCTGGTCGAGGCCTGGCAGGCGGTGCATAAGGAATTGCGACTGGACACGATTGTTCTGGCTGACGGGGGAACCGGCAGTTTGATGCGTGGAGATGAGGAGGGGCTGGGAACGCCGCAAGAAGATCTGGCCAATATTGCGGCCGTGCACGCTCTGCCGGTGCCGGTGAAGATTCTCAGTTGTCTGGGCTTTGGGGTGGATCGTTTTGATGAGGTATATCACGCGCACTTCTTGGAGTCGGTGGCCGCGCTGCAGCGCAAGGGAGCCTTTCTGGGAGCCTTTTCCTTGCTGCCCGAGATGGAAGAGGCGCGGCTTTTTGTGGAGGCGGTGGATTACTGCGTCCAGGCCATGCCGGGGGCTCCCAGCGTGGTGGCCAACTCCATCGCCTCGGCTATCGAGGGGCAGTTCGGTAATGTGCACCGCACCTGGCGCACCGAGGGAAACAAACTTTTATCAGCGCTCTGATGTCGATGTACTGGAGCTTCGAGGTGGACGCGGTGGCCAGGCGCTGCCTGTATTTGCCGGAGTTGCAGCGGACGGTGGGTTACCTGGATGTGGAGCGCGTCATCAAGGAGTTTCGCAAGCAGTATCCGCCCACCCGACCCTTTGCGGCCATTCCGTATTAGGCTGGCTTTAAATATTAAGGCGCCGTAATATGTTACGAATTGAACATAATTTGCTAATGAGCTGAGTTTACTCTGGGAGCATGCCCCCTTCTGACGCGAATCATCCTCTGCAGCGGTTGTTGGAATTTTCGGAAGTGATGATGGCCGTCGTGGTCCTGGGCATCGTCTTCATGTTGATCGTGCCTTTGCCGCCGGGAGTTCTCGATTTTTTTCTGGTATGCAACATCACCTTCTCGGTGATCACCATCCTGATTGCTTTGAGCATCACCGAGCCTTTGGAGTTTTCGGTGTTTCCCACCATGTTGCTGGTGACCACTCTGTTCCGGCTGAGTCTGGACGTGTCGGCCACGCGCATGATTTTGTTGAATGGCTACTACAAGGACCCGCTCACCCATATGCCGACCGGGGCAGGGCACTTGATTCCTGCTTTCGGCAAGGTGGTGGTGGGAGGGAATCTGCTGGTAGGGCTCATTCTTTTCGTCATTCTGATCACCATCCAGATGCTGGTCATTACCAAGGGCGCGGAGCGGGTGGCCCAGGTGGCGGCGCGCTTTACGCTGGACAAGATGCCCGGTGAGCAGATGGCCATCGACTCGGATCTGGCCGCGGGAATCATCAATTCCGATCAGGCCAGGGAGCGCCGCGCCAAAGTGCAGCGCCATGCGGACTTCTATGGTTCCATGGACGGCGCCGGCAAGTTTATCACCGGCGACGCCATGGCGGCGGTCATCATCATGGTGGTCAACATCGTGGGCGGCATGGCCATGGGCGTGGTCTACTTCCACATGTCGCTGTGGGACGCGCTCAACACGTTCGCGCTGCTCTCCATCGGCAATGGTCTGATCACCACCGTGCCGGCTTTTCTGATGTCCACCTCCATGGGCCTGATCGTGACCCGGGCGGCCTCGCAATCCAATCTGGCTCGCGATTTGATCCTGCAGATCACGGCCCAGCCGCGCGCTCTGAAGATGGCCACTCAAGCCCTTTTCGGAATGGGTGTGTTTGGACTGACGGGACTGTTTGCCTTCCCTTCGACGCCCTTTCTGGTGCTCAGTTGCCTGCTCCATTTCTGTCTCAAAAGCCTCGAATCGGAACGCAATGCCGCTATCCAGATCAGCGAAGTAAAGGAGGAGCAGGTTAAGGGGGTCAAGCGCCGCGAGCCGGTCGAGGTGACCACCATCATGGAGGTCGACCCGGTGGCCATGGAGGTGGGTCGCGGACTGCTCGGGCTGGTCAATCCGGATGAGGAGGCCAAACTGATTTCGCGGGTGGTGGCCATTCGCCGCCATCTGGCTTTGGAATTGGGCATCGTCGTGCCGGGAGTACGCTTCCGGGATAATCTTCAGTTGGCTCCCAATAGTTATGTCATCAAGATGCGCAACCTGGAGGTGGCTCGCGGCGAGGTTTTCCCCACCCAGTTTCTGGCCATCGGTCCCGAGGAGAAGCTCAAGAATCTGCGCGGCACGCGCACGACCGATCCCACCTACGGCATGCCGGGGGTGTGGATCAGCCCGGAACAGCGGGGGGACGCGGAACGGCTGGGCTGTATGTTGTTTGATCCGGTGAGCGTGATGGCCACCCAGATGACCGAGGTTCTACGCGCGCGGGCGGCCGAGCTGTTGGGGCGCCAGGAAGTGCAGGCTCTACTGGACTTGATAAAGCGGGCCAAACCGATGGTTGTGAAGGAGGCCACGCAGGACCTGAGTGTGGGAGACATCCAAAAAGTGCTCTGCAATCTGCTCTCGGAACGCGTTTCCATTCGCGACCTTTCGCGGATTCTGGAGTGCCTGGCGGACCACGTGGGGGTGACCAAGGATCCCGACCTGCTGACCGAGTTCGTGCGCGTGCGACTGGCCCCCAACATTTGTGAGGAGTATGTCAACAACGACAAGCTGCTCAACGTGATCTCGCTGGATCCCGAAATGGAGCGCAGCCTGCGCCAGGCCATGCATCGCGACGCGCTGGGGCTGCAGCTCAACCTGGACCCGCGCGAGGGTCAGGCGATGTTGAGTTGTTTGGCCAGGGAAATCGAGGGGCTGCGCGAGCGCGGCTTGCAACCGATCGTACTGACCGCTCCGGACGTGCGGCCGGCGTTGCGGCGTCTCTGTGAACGCACTTTTCCCACCCTGGTGGTACTCTCTTGGAACGAGATTGCCCCAGGAATCCAGGTCAACTCGCTGACGATGGCCTGTCTCTAGTTTATTGGACGTCGAAAGTCGTCTGGCTGGCTTCCAGAATGGGATTGTCCTGGGCGTCGACGGGGGTGACCCGCCAGTAATAGCGTCCGCTGGGCAGCGGGCGCATGAAGAGGGGATAGCTGGTCCGGGTGGCTTTGACGCGCTGCGTAAAGAGGTTTTCTTCCCCCGCTTCGTCTCGGGAGATGGTGACCAGATAGCCGTTGGCGCGCGCTACGCCCAGCCAGGAGAAGCGCGGGTGGTGGCCGACGGCGCTTTGGCCGGGATCGTTGGCGTCGGGGGTGAGACGGCTGGGAAAGGTCAGGCGCCGTCGGGGATGGGCAGCGTGGGGGTTGCGTTCGAGCTGGCGGTGTTGTTGGGCGCGGAAGTAGGCGTGGGCCAGCTCGGCGCCGGGCATGGCTCCCAGGCCGCCCAGGAAGCGCTTGTTGAAGTAGGCGTTGCGCCCCAAGGCCTGAAAGCGGCGGCTAGTGAGGATTTGCTGGCGGTATTGGGCAATGTTTTGAAAGCGGCGAAAGACAGGGCGGCGGGAGCGATGAAGGCGGACCTGGTCGCCGGGCCGGGCCGTGCCCACCACCTGGCCGGTGAGGTCGCGGATCTCGACTCCGCCTTGCTCGCTGTTGCTTTCGAAGCAATTGACTTCGACGGTGCCGTCTTCTTCTTCATGGACGGTGAATTCGGTGCCGCGAATGCCCATAACCCCCCCGTTGGTCTGGATCTCCAGGGGCTGCTTGAGGGTTTTGGCATCGGCTTTCACCCAGATGCTGCCGTTCTTCAAGACGATGCGCTTGACCGGAATGGGAGCGTCTCCCACCGCTCGTTCATTGAGAACCTCCACGTCGGTGCTCTGATTGATGCCGACGCGGCCGCCGATGAGGAATTCCAGGGCGGCCATGGTATTGGAGCTGGTGGCGAAGTGGTCCTGCACGTAGCCGGTGGCGTTGATGGTGACCGGGTAGCCTTTGGCCTCTTCCGGGCGCTTTTGTAGCAGTTGGGTCTGGCCTTTGGGGTCGACGGCCTGAATGGATTGGACCCGCAGCACCGGCTCTTCGGCTGGAGCGGGCAAGGCCAGAGCAAAAATGAGGAGCGCGCGCTTCACGCAGGCAGGTTCTGGATCCATGGGTGGAACGCCTCCGAGATGAGCCAGGAGCTTTGCAGGCAGAGATGGGTTTTCGCTGAATGGCCGGGTGTATGCCGCAATTACAGCACAAGCTGGCCTTTCGCCAGGTTCTTAAGTATCAACTGGATGTCACTTTAATGGATGAAGCCGAGTCGGACGTGGACGAACTCGAGTTACTGGTGGTCCTCAAGGTGGGTGATCAGGGCGCTTTGACGACCGAGACGCGTCTCGAGAATCGCTCCGGCCCAATCAAGGTGCCTGAGGATTTGACGCGGCCGGGTAAGTTCCAGATGGGTCAGTCTCTCCCGGATTTTCTGCCGGCGCTACCGGAGAAGGAGCTGCGGGAGGGCGATGCCTGGACGGTGGACGGGGCCTTTTATGAGTTGACTTCGATCAAGGGTGATGTGGCCGAGATTGTGAGTCGCAAGGTGGTGGAGAATCCTCGCACCGAGGTGGAATGGCTATTTGAGTTTGACTTCAAGCAGGGCCGGGTGGTGCTGGCCCAGAGCGTGACCGAGACTCAGTCGAAGGGGCGCAACTTACGGCGTCTGTGTGAATACGAGCTGCTGGATTAGTTCTGGGGCCAGACGGGAGGCGTCGAGCCTTGCGCGTAAGGGTCTGGGCCCGCTATGAAGTCAGGTCTTTCTCGGTAAAGAGGCGCTTTACGTGACGAATGCGGGCGATCTCCAGGCACTCTTGCCTCCCAAGCGGTAGATGATGCGGTAGTCGCCCAGGATCAGCTCTCGGACGGCGGGGTTTCCAGCTCCGGGACCATCCGGCCCATGTTCGGGAAGTCGCGCAGGTTCTCGACGGTTCTGCGCAACTCTCGAGGCTGAGCACTGTCCCAGCCGTCTCATTTTAGCTGTCCGCCTGGACAGGGCCGCTAGCAGATGATGTAGTTCTGAAGTTCCGAACCAATGAACATGTTAATGCTCTAGGAAAAGGGGAAAAGCCACATGGGATTCAGTCTTTTTGTTCGTAATGATCACGTCGCCTGGAAGACTCTATCGGAAATCGCGGCGGTTGTGGATCGGGGCAACTGGGAATATCTTTGGAATTACGACCATTTGGTTCCTCCCTTTGCCGAGCAGTGGCCTCATCTGTATGATCCAGAGATTTTCGAACAAGGAGATGTTTTTGAGGGGTGGACCATGCTCGCCGCCTGGGCCTCTCAGACTCGCCGGGTCCGCCTGGGCACTTTGGTAAACGCGATGACTTTCCGCAATCCCGCGCTGTTGGCGAAACTGGCGGCTACCGTCGATCATATTTCGGGAGGGCGCCTGGAGCTTGGAGTGGGAGCGGCCTGGCACCTGGGGGAGCACCGGGCGTATGGGATTCCGTTGGGAACCGTGAAAGAAAGACTGGATCGGTTCGGCGAGGGTCTAGAAGTATTGCGCCTGCTGTTTTCGTCCGAGGAACGCGTCAATTTTATCGGGCAGTATTATACTCTCGACCACGCCCCCTTCGCCCCCGGCTCTGTACAGGCAAAACTGCCCTTGCTTATCGGTGGTGGCGGGGAAAAGAGGACCCTGCGCCTGGTTGCTCAGTATGCGGATAGCTACAATTTTTTTGCCAATGGCTATACGACTCCGCAAGACTTCAAACGCAAGCTTGACGTTCTCGGGGAGCATTGCGCGACCTTGAGTCGTGATCCTGGCGAGATTCGGACATCGGTAGCGCTGTGGGCCGATCTCGTGGACGATGAACAGAAGGCTGCCGCCAAAAGAGACAATTTTAGCCCCGCTCTCGATGCTGTTGGCAAGGATCTGCTGTTGTTTGGCTCAGCACAACGGATCCTTGACAAGACGGCTGAGATCCTCCAGCAAACAGGGCCTACCAATGAGGTCATCTTTTGTGGAATTCAGCCAGACCCCGAAGTCGTTCAGAGATTTGACGAGACCGTGGTGGCGAAGCTGATCTCTTCGGGTCTGCTGAAGCCGGCGACCCGCTGAACCAGGCGGGGGACCTGTATGGACGGGGGTCAGGAGCCGCTGACCTGGACCAGGAAGAAGTCGAAGAGCTGGGGGGCGGCCAGGTTCTGGTTGTCGACGTTGGAGTCGTTGAATTCGCCAGCTCCGCTGAGGGGGCGGGAGATGAGCAGGTTGGAGCCGACGCTCTGGGTGGTGAAGAGGTAGGAGCTGGTGAAGTCCATCTGGGTGTAGAGGGCGTTGAGGCCGGAGCTGATGGATGGGCTGGTGGCCAGTTCGGTAAGGGCGCCGGTGGCGGCCACGGTATTGAAGCCGTGGACTCGGGGAGTGCCGCTTTCGCCGAGGTAGTAGCGGCCGGGGGCGGAGAAGTCGCCGAGGCCGACTTCGTAGTTGACGGTGGTGGCTCCGCCGGTGGGGGTGAGGGCCCCGCCGTTGATGGCGAAGGAGGCAATGGCGTCGTTGCCGGCTCGTTGGATGGCGGCCTGCAGGGAGGTCTGGCCGGGGTGGACGTCCACGTCGAGGACCTGGTCGGCCGCGCCGATGCTGCCGCCCGCATTGTTGAGCGAGCTGCTGACCAGGCTGCCGTCATTCTGAATGGCGCAGGTCTGCACGCCACCCACCACCGGCAGATGCAAGAAAGCGCCGTTGCCGCTGAAGTCGGCGTCCAGCCCGGGGGTGCCGTTGAGGAAGTTGGTAGTGGTTTGAGCCACCAGGGTCAGGGTACCGTCGTTGTTCACCCCATAGGTGAAGACCTGGCGCCCCGTGCCGGCTACGAAGACCAGCCGGCCTGAGGGGTGGATGGTCATCAGCAGCGGGTTGGCAGGGGAGGCGATGTTGCCGATGCTGCTGACATTGCCGTTGATGTCGATGCGAAATTCCGTAATCAGGCCGCTGTTGCTGTTGAGCACGTAGAAGACATTCATGGTGGGGCTGCATTTCACCACGAAGGGGCCCTGGGCGCCGGAACTGACGGTGGCGCGGGTGAAGGTGGTGCCGTCGTCGAGATTGACCTGTTTGACGGTGATAGTGTTGTCGCTCAGGTTGGGGATGACGATCAGTTCGCGCAGCGACAATCCGCCGGGATTGTTGTTGTTATTGTTGTCGCTCCCGCCGCCGCTGGGGGGGATGTTGACCTGCAAACTGTTGCCGCAACCAAGGGTTAAGAGGGCGGCCAACAGCAGTCGTTTTTTCATCAGTCCAGAACCTCCACCGGGCCTACGATGGTCAGGCGCTGTGGCTGCATGAGGGTGCTGGCCAGAGAGCTGTTTTTGCTCAGTTCGTATTGGAAGAAGAATTTCATGGTGTGCACTTTGGCTCGGTGGAAATCGGAGCCGCCGCCGCTGGCCACCAGCCCGAGTTTGAGCCATTGCCAGGCCACCACCAGGTTGGAAAAGAACTCCATGTAGAGGGTGGCGTCGGAGAGCATTTTCTCGAATTCGCCCTGGGCCGCCATAGGCATCAAGTGGCCCAGCACTTTCTGGTTGAGAGCCAGTTGTTCGCGCAGTTGCTCCACATAGGGCTTGAGCTCGTCGACCTCGGCGGCGGCCGCGCAGGTGGCCTCGATTTCGGCCAGCAGGAATTTCAGCGAGGCTCCTTTGTTCATGAAAACCTTGCGGCCCAAGAGATCCAGCGACTGAATACCGGTGGTGCCTTCGTAGATGGCCATGATGCGCACGTCGCGGTAATACTGCTGGAGCACGTATTCATCACAGAAGCCGGCTCCGCCGAGCACCTGCAGCCCCTGGTCGACGGCTCGCCGGCCGGCCTCGGCCGGGTAGGTCTTGGCCATGGGAGTGAGCAGTTCGAGCAGGTCGTGGTAGCGTGCGGCTTCCTCACCCTTGGAGGTCTTTTCCCGGTCGGCGTAGAGCGAAGCCTGCAGAATCAAGGCCAGCGAGCCTTCGGCAATCGCCTTTTGGAGTAACAACATCCGGCGCACATCGGGGTGATTGATGATCAGGGTCTGACCTTCACTGGTGTCTTTGAGGCCGCCGGCCTGCAGCCGACGGCCCTGGGGGCGCTCCAGAGCGAACTGGCGCGAGGCGTAGTAGGCGGCCGTGGCGATGGCGGCGCCGTGGCGGCCCACGTGGATGCGCGCGCCGTTCATCATATAAAACATATGCTCCAGGCAGCGGTGCAGGGTGCCCACCAGCCAGCCGCGGCAGTCGTCTTTTTCGCCGAAGACCAGGTGGGTGGTGGTGTAGCCGCGCTGGCCCATCTTTTGGAAGTCGCCCACGGTGGAGACGTCGTTGGGCACCAGCCGGCCGTTTTCGGGGCGGAATTTAGGAATGAGCATCAGCGAGATGCCTTTGGTGCCGGGGCCGCCGCCGGGCACGCGCACCAGCGTGAAGTGGATGAAGTTCTCGGCGAACTGGTGGTCTCCGCCGGAGATCCAGATCTTCTGGCCGTGTACGCTGTAACTGCCGTCGTCGCGGGGAATGGCGTCGGTGACCACGTCCGAGAGGGAGCTGCCGGCCTGGGGCTCGGTCAGGGCCATAGTGCCGCCCCATTCATTGGAGAGCATTTTGGCCAGGTAAATGTCCTTGAGTTCCTGGGAGCCGAAAGAGCAGAGCAGGCCGGCCGCGCCCGAAGTGAGGCCGGTGTAGCCGGTCATGTTGTTGTTGGCCGCGTCGGCGATGAAATTGAGGGCCTGATACAGGGTGACCGGCAATTGCATACCGCCGTCGTCATAATCCAGGGTGGAGCCGACCAGGCCCAGCTCGCCGGCGCGTTCCAACATGATTTTGACGGCCGGGTGGACGATGACCTGGCCGTCGACCATGCGGGCCGGATCGGCGTCCATGGCGCGGAAGACCGGATAAAGTTCGCTGTCGGCAAATTTCTTGACGCTGTCGAGAATGAGGCGCAACGATGGTTCATCGTGATCTTGGAAGCGGGGAGCACTTAAAAGATCCCCCAGACGGAAGACCTCGAACAACATCCAGTTCAAGGTCTCCATGCTTAAATATTGGCTCATGGTTTGGCTCCCAATTCAAAGACTTCCAGGCGCCCACCCTCGAGAGCCACCGTTCCCCGGCTTTTCAGGCTGTGCGTACTCTCCACCGCTCGGGCGGTGGTTTCGCTGATGAGAATGCGCACTCGTTTCTGGCGCGTGTAGCCTTCGATCTCGGCGGCCAGATTGGCCTGCTCGCCCACCGCGGCAAACTCGGAGCGACCGCGCAGGCTCAAGTCTCCCACCACGATGTCCCCGGTGTGCACGCCGATGCCCACTTGCAGAGAGGGGAGGGCGGCGTCTTCCCAGAGTTTATTCATCTGATCGAGATGAACAAACAGTTCCAGAGCGGTGTCGGCGGCCGAGGTTTCTTTTTCGAAAAGGGCCACCACGGCGTCTCCGAGATAGGTAGCCAGGACGCCGTCGTGTTCTTCCACCACGCGGGCCACCATTTCATAGAAATCGGCGGCCTGGCGCACGAACTGGTCCATGGCGCCGCTTTCGGTGAGTTTGTCGTAGTTCCAAATGTCGGCGAAAAGCACGGTGCAGTAGCGTGTTTCCATCCCCTGGGCAGGCTTTTTCCCCGGACAGAAGCGCAGAATTTGGGCACCCAGTTGGATCAGATCCCCATCTTTCAGCTCCGCGTCGGTTTTGACCGGGTGTCCGTTGATGAAGGTGGCCGAGGGGTCGGTTTCATTGTGCAACAAGTAGTGGTCACCTTCGCCGGTCAGGGTGGCGTGGGTGCGCGAAACGGTGCGTTCCTCCAGCACGATCTGATTGTCGCGTTTGCCGGGGCGCCCCACCATGTTGACCCCGGAGCGCAACAGCCAGCGCCGCCCCCGGTAGGGATGGCTGTAGCCGACCAGGCTGGCGGCCGAGGGCACATGTTTTTGTAGTTTGAGCCGGTAACCTCCGACCTGGATTTCCTCACCGGGCAAAAATTCGCAGTAGGTGATGCCCCGGCCGCCCTTTTTGGCGGGATTGCTCTGGTCGAAATTGAGGAACATGACGTTCTGGTTGCGGACCTGCAGCACGGCCTGGCGATCGGCGGCGGCAGGGCCGTCGAGAATGATGTCGTTGGGACGAGGATTGGCGGCCGAGCCGATCTGCATCGAGGCGCGAGTGATGGGCCAGATCGATTCGCGGCCCAGGGGATCGATCACCAGGACTTCCAGGTCGGTTTCGATCCAGGGCACTTTGCTGGCGCTCGTCTCTAATTTGAGGGTGGATTCTTCTTCCATGAGTTGCGCTTCGACTTCCGACCAGGGGGACCCTCGGTGCGCCTCAGGTATCGCTGACGCGCAGTTCTCCGGTGGCGCAGCGGATGGCTCCCCAAAGTTTTGTACTCAGGCGGGCCGAGGGCATGTCCACGACCTGAAAGCCATGACTACGGTAGATCTCGCGGGCACGGTCGTCCAGCGGGGGAACGTCATAGACCGGCAGGTAGACGCGCCGGGCTCCGGCGTAGTTTTCCAGCAGCACGTTGTTGTAGGTCAGGTAGGGGGTGCTCAGGCCCACTCCGCATAGATTAGGAAGGCGGACCACCCGGTAACCCTGGGCCGTCAGTTGCTGAGCGGCGCGCTGATATTTCTCGGTGACTCCCTTGTCCAGGGTGGCCTGGATCAGGCGGGACATTTCGGGCAGGTGGGCGGTGAGGCGCATTCCTTCATCTGGATCGGCCACGGCCACCGTCTGGTCGTCCAGGAACGTAAAACCGAGATCCAGATGGAATTCGGGCGGGGGCGCCACCACCGTGACGGGCAATCCGAACTGCTCGCGGAAGAGTTCCAGGACGGCCTCTTTGCCGAGCTTGAGTTCGCTCATGTTGCGGGCTAACACCTCGCCGCCGATGAGCGCCGACTGGCGACTGGCCACCACGTCGCCGCCTTCGAAGCCGAGAGTGGAGCGGCGCACCAAAAGCTCCGGCAGAGTCCGGGAAAGGCAGGCGGGAGCCGCTCCAGTGCCCTGCACCACGTGGCGGTTGAGTTTGGGGTCGACCTGGCAGTCGCCGCGGAAAGAGCGGGGCAGCAGCAAGACTTCCCGGTCGTCCTGGGTGCGCAGCAACAGGGCAGCGTCCCGGGCCCACATGGTCATGGGATGATAGATTTGTTCGGGGGTGGCGTGCAGGTGCAGGGGATGGATGCGGATGCGCTCGGCCGGTAGCTCCCATTCGGCCAACAGGGCGGGCAGGGCGGCGGCGGCCAGGCCTTCGGCCACCACTTCGAAGTGCACGTCCTGGGGCAGGCGGGTACACAGGTCGATGAGCACGGCTTTTTGGGCGCCGAAGGCCGGCTCTTGAAACTCTTCCGGCCACTGCAGGCGCAGAGCACGGATGCGCCCGTGGGAGGAAGCAACGATTTTAAGCGGGCCCAGGTCTTCGGTTCCCACCGGAATATCGAAAAGGTCGCGCGGGCGCAGGGGCGTGGAGTTGGGGTTGGCGGGCAGTTTCCAGCCGTCCGGCGTGGGATTGGCGTCTTCGGCGGCGCGCGGGGGCTTCTCCAGTTGGGTCAGGCACTGGGCCAGGCCGGCCGGCAGCAGGGGGGCGGCGGCTTTATTGGAGGTTTTAGAGCTGAGATTGGCCAGGGCCGAACCTTTGGAAAGGTCTTCCGGGGCCGCAGGGTAGGGGCGGGGAGAGTCCTGGGCCAGGCTGGGGGCGGATTTGACCAGACCGGGTTTCATCAGGCCGGTCTGGTTGGTCTGGCTGGTTTCCAGGCGGTCTTGCTGAACAGTGGGCTTTTCCGCCGCCGGGCGCGACCATTGGGGGCCATCGGGAATGGAAAAGCCGGGCCCTAACGGATTCATGTTTAGCTGAGACGGCGGCGGCGGGGGGAAATGCGTCGGGCTTGCCGTTCTTCCATGGCCGCCAGGCGCGCCTCCACCGTATGCAGACGGGCCTTGAGGGCAATTTCCTCGCTTTCTAAAGAGGCCATGTGAGCCTGTTCGGCTTCCTCGTCGACAGTAAGGAAACGGCCGTGGAACCAGACGAAGATGGACTTGATCATGGCGGCCAGCGGGACGCCGACTAAAGCCCCGACCGGACCCAGTAGCTCGGCTCCCGAGAAGGCGGCCAGCAAGACGAAGAGAGGGGATACGCCCACGGCCTCGCTCATGATGCGGGGCGCCAGCACGCGTTCCACCACCAGGTTGACCGCGTAGACCAATACCGCCAGTTGGATGGCGTAGCTCATGTGACCGACGTTGATCATGCCCAGAATGATGGCGGTGATGGGCGGGATGACCTGGTTCAGCACCGGAATGGGCAGGGTCAGAGCGGCCACTACCGAGATGACCAGAGCATAGGGGTTGGAGTGAATCAGCAGACTGTGCAGCATGAGCAATCCGAAAGTGAGTAATCCGCAGGTGCTGGCCAGGGTGATTTGAGCTTTGAGGTAGCCGCCGAAGATTTTGTTGAGATCGCGCGCCAGGTTGACGATTTCGTGCCGATAGCCGAGCGGCAAAATTTCCAGCAAGCTTTGCCAGATGCCGCCCCAGCGTAGAATGACGTAGATGGAAACGATCAGCGAGGTGAAGATGAGAAAAGCGGCTGATACCAGGTGGAGAATGAAATTGCGCATTCCCATCAGCATGGATTTGGCCATTTCCGCGGCCGAGGACTCGCTGCTGCGCAGTGCCTCTTCTAGCTGTGCTTGATATTGCAGCGGGACCCGTGAGATGTAGTTTTCTTGCAGGATTCCGGCCAGGGCGGTCAGGCGCTGGGAGAACTCCGGAAGTTGGGTGACCATGGCGTTGACCTGGCCCACGATCATGGGGACGAGCAGGGCGGTGGCCACCGCCCCGGTGGTGAACAGGACCAGGTAGACCAGCAAGATGGCCCGGCCGCGGGGGAATTGGTAGCGCCTTTCCAGCCAGGTGACCACCGAGTTGAGCAGATAGGCGATCAGGAAAGCCAGGCCAAAGACAGTCAGGGTGGTCTTGATTTGCTCAAGAGTCCAGAAAGCGATGCCCAGCACCAGTAGCCACAACACCAGGCGCGACAAGGCCGGATGGATAAAGGCGGGGCGGATCTTCACGGTCGTCTGATTCATACTCGGAGAGTTATCAAAAATTGCCCAAAGGCCTCTTCGGTGACCCTAAAAAGACCGGGGAGCGTCAGCTCCCCGGTCTTTTAGAGCTTGCCTTCCCCGTGGAAGAAGCGCACCTGCACCCATTCGGGCAGTTCCGCCGTGGACAGCACGCGCGTTCCTTTCAAGGGGCGAATCACGCTTTGCAGCTCGGAGCGAAACTCCGGGGTCACCAGCAGGACGGCCGCGTGTCCGGCGTTGTGCATTCTTTCGCCGACCAGCGTCAGCTTGCTCAGCAACTCCGCCCGAGCCTCCGGCCCTTCCTGAAGCAGTTGCAGGAGTTCGGGTGTCACTCGCCAGAGCACCAGCTCTTGGGGAGCCTGGGCGCGGTTCGAACCACACAATTCCTGGACAATATGGTCGCGGACGGCCTGCCGGGCGAGTTCCACCCTCATTTCGTGAGGAGTATCACCAGTGGCGTTTTCCAGAAGGCCTTCTAAAATGCTGTTCAGGTCGCGGATGCAAACCTGTTGGCGCAGAAGGTCTTTGAGGATTTTCCAGAGAGCGACGCGGTCGCAACCGCGACGCTCCAGTTGTTCCAGAGCCGCCTGAAGCTGGGGCTGCTTGAGCAGCTCCAGGCAGGCGTTGAAGGTGAGGACCTCGGCCGCGTGCTCGCGCAGGGCCTGGGTCAACTGGCTGGCCACCACCGAAACAGGGTCGTAGATCAGGGCGCCCAGCCGCTCGGCATCGGCCCGCTGTTCGGGGTTGATCCAGACGGCGGGTTGTCCGTAGGTCGGGTCCAGGACGCGTTCGCCCTGGAGCTGATCGAGTTTGTCGTCGGGAAGCATGGCCAGGTAGCGGTTGGGATGGGTAATGCCTCTGGCCACTTCCACGTCGCGCACGCGGATGACGTACTCGTCCCGTTTGAGCGCGAGATGGTCGCGAAAGCGAATGCCCGGTACGACCAGGCCCAGTTCCGTGGCCAGGTGGCTTCGAATGGCTCCGACACGTTCGAGCAGTTTGGCGCCCTGGTTAGGATCGACCAGGGCGAGCAAACCACGACCGACTTCCAGGCTGACTTCGTCGACCGGCATCAGCTTGCTCACGCTCTCGGGGGTGCCACTGGCCGGTTTGGCAGCGACCGGGGTTGGGGGGGCGGGGATCTCGACCACCTTCTCCACCACTTTGACCAGCGTGCGGCGCGGCCAGAGCAGCGCCAGCAAGCCGGCTGCGCCGAGCAGAGCGCCGAGCAGGCGGAAGGGGAAATGGTAGCGGCGGGTGATGCCGAGGCAGTCTACCTGCACCGGATCATAGCCGAGTCGGGCGGCACATTCGGCCACCAGCGGTCGAAGGGCGTTCAGATTGTCGGTGCCCAGTCCCACCAGAGCCCGCGCCTGGCCCTCGCGCACGATGATGGCCACGGCCGTGGGTCGGGCGGCGCTCAAGCGCTGCAGTTCGCTCTTGAGCGGGGGCTGCGCTTGGGGAACCAGGCACAGCCCCAGAGGAGCCAGGCTTACCAGGGTGAGCGCCCCGGCTGCCAGGTTTCTCAGCCAGCGATAGTTGCCTGGCCGGCGGGCCACGGCCGGGGGCCCGGACACCAGAGTGCCGTACAGCGGAGAGTTCAAGTAGTAGGTTTCCAACACCGTTGCGAAGAGCTTCGGCTCCACTCGTTCCGAGCCGGCTCCGCTACGGGTTTGCTTCAGGCAGCCGTCGAAGGTGGCCAGCACGGCCACGCGCAGGTCGGGTGGAATGGAGGGCAACTTGGAGATTTCCAGGGTAATGTCGTGGACGGCGTCAAAACTCAGTTCTTTAAACAACTGAGCACTGATTTCCGGGGCGTAGCTCATCAGAATGATGGCCGCTTCCTGTTTGCCGTTGACAATGGTGCGCCGGCGCAGTTGTTGGGTGAGGCGCCGCCGCCGTAGCTTCAAGAGCAACAGGGCCAGCAGGTGGACGAGCAGGGCGGCGGGCGGGGCCGAGGCCCAGAGCACGGCTGCGCCGGTGGCCAGCGGAGAGAGCCAGAGCAGCTTGCTCTTCCCGCGGGGACGGCGTTGCCAGCGCTGGCCGGCCTGCACCAGGATGGCGCCCAGGGCCAGCCCCAGCGAGGCGTTGGCCAGGCAGCCCAGGAGGTAGGCGGGATAGGGCGAGTCACGCCAGACGGGGGGGGTGTTGCTACTGACCACCATGAGCTGGTCGCCGCGGCTCTCCTGGATGTTGTAGAGGTTGTGCAGTTGTCTTTCCAGCGCCTGGCGGCTGGGCTCGGTGCAGTTGACGTTCACCAGCAGGTGAAGCGGTGAGGTTTGCAGCACGCGCACGTGGCCGCGCACTCCGATTTGCGAGAGAAATACGCTGGTGGGCTGTTCCAGCTGGCGTATTTCCGGGGTCTGGTCTAGTCGCAGGGCCTGGTGCATAGACCGGACCGCAAGAAGTAGGAAGCTAATGCCGAACGCGATACACAGACAAATGGCCGAGACAGAGAGGCGAGAAAAAAGCGACCACAAGGCATCCACCCGCAATAGCCGTTTCCCGCACCTGCCTGTCCTCAGCCCGGTTGAAAAACCAGTCAAACGTCGAACCTCCTTCGGACAGCACCTCATTATAGAAAGCGCCTGTGAACACTGTGTGAACGAGCCGCTGGTCTGAAAAAAGCCTGACGGCCGACTTAAATTGTTAAGAAACATGCGAACTATGTTTCTTAACAAAGTCGAGTTCTGCGCTTAGAATCGTTGGGATGAATATCCCATCCAACGGTTTTTCGATCAACACCGGCGCCCCGCTGCCGTTCCTGCCACCGCCTCCAGGAGCGCCGGCTACCTATGTGGCGCCTTCGGATAGTTGGACTCCGAGTGCGGCCCCGGCGGCCGCCCCGGCCTATCAGCAGCCTACTTTTCAAGCCCGGCCTGAAGCTCCAGCTCGCGATGAGAGTTACCAGTTCGCCTGCTTCCGTCCGGAGAACTGGACCTATCCTTCGACGCTGACCAACAATACGTACACCCCCGCCAACACGAACAGCGGCACCGACCCGCGTGTGGCCATGATGCGCCAGCGAGAAGATGCCTTTATACAGAACCGCCGCAACATGGCCGCCGGCTGGAACAATTACAGCCGCAGCATTGTCGATCCTAATCGCGGTTTTAACGGCCAGGGCGGTTACAACAACAACGGTTACAATGGTCAATACGGCAATGGCTATAACAACAATCCCGGCAGCTATCTTTATGGCAACAACGTTTATGGCAACAACGCCGGCATGCGCCGCAATCAAAACTACTATTAGCGGTCCGTCAACTCTAAAGCCTCGGTTCAGGCCGGCAAGGGTGCTGCCAGCTTGCGGGCCAGTCCATAGGCGGCTGCAACTTCGAGACGAGCCACATCCCGGCACCACTGAGCGGCCGCAGGTTCAATCCAGCCCAGGGCCTCGGTGATTCGCTCAGCATCCAGCAAAAGGTCGCGATGGCGAAAAATGATTGGCTCGTGATGGGCCACCCGATTGCGCAGGCTCAGAATCGAGGCGAAACGGTCATGCGCATCTTTGTGCTTGAGTGAAGGGTTGGCCGCAAAAGCTTTATGAAGGCAGGTGTTCCAGAGCGTGCGGGCATAAGAACTGCGCAAGAGTCCGACCCAGAAACCGAAGGAAAGGGCGGCTACCATCCGAGGAGCGGTCACCGTCTTTCCCTCGTCGCTGAGGTAACTTTTGGCTTTGTTCATTTGCCGACGCTCCGGCTCAGCGAAGATTTCCAGGTCATACCAGGCATACGTTTTAGTGCCCAGCGCCAGTTGGCCCCTCTACAGGTATGCGCCTTGGGTAATGGGAGAGAGGTTGTCGTCGTAAGACCGCAACCTCTCTTATCTTTATAGACGACTGCCCGTCGCTGGGGGTGGCGGACTGAGCGTTCATCACCCACCATTATAGTCGCGGCGGCGGTTTGGGGTTGTCCTGTACGAACTTTCCTTGAAGTTCTTTCTAGAAGGGTGCGGGGAGGCCTTTGGGGAGCACTGCTGGATGAGTGCTAACTTCGCTATCGGCCGGGAGTCGCCAAAGCCGGAGTTGTTGTCTCCTACCTCCAGTGAAGTCGGAGCGTTCCGGGGCGCGGCCGCCAGGAGGACGACGTTGTTGGGCGATGGTGATTCTGAGCAGCTCGCTTTGGCGCAACGGCAACATTTCGGTCGGTACAACCCTTAAATAAAGCGGAATAGAATCGGGCCATGAAGATTCTCTCCACCGGTTACGCCGAACCTCGGGAACGCGCCCCTCGCCTGGCGCTGCTGGATGATTTTGACGGCGATCCGAACGGGTTTCCTCACGGTCAGGCGGTGGAGTCGGTGTTGCTCGGACACAGCGATTTACAGTCTGATCAGATTCAACGGATGCAGAATGAGCCACCCCAGGCCGATCTGACCAAACTGATCAAGGAGAATAAGCTGGATTTTGTGACTGCCTTCAGGGCTATGACAGCGCGCAATCTGGCCGGCTTTTATGCGGCCACGGCTCGCAATTTGCAGACGATCGTGCAGGAGCAACCGTCTGTTCAGGTGATCAGCCAGTCGCAGGGAGAGACCAGCGCGCGCCAGTTGGAGATGATTTTCGACGGCGTAGTCAACAATCAGGCTTTCCGCCAGGGCGTAGCTCAAACGTTGGGTCAGCCCGAGGCCAGCGCCGCGCAGATTTGCCAGGCTCTGCTGGATGAGGCCGACGCGGTGGCGGGCAAGGACCCGCTGGTGCTGAAAGCTCGTAAGGAATATCAGCTGGCGGCGCGAGAGGCATACAACCACGGCCTTACCTATGTGGTGGCGGCCGGGAACCACGGGGATTTCGCGCGCCAGCTCGAGCAGATGGGCGTGGAGGCTAGCCCCAGCGCTTTTCGCAACATTCTGGTGTGCGACTACGTCACGGTGGTGGGAGCCAACGATGCTCAGGGCCGGGAGTCGTCGCTGAACTCGCCGCACGCGGGGGTGGAAGTGCGCGCTCTGGGCGAGGACATCGCCTGGCACAGTCCGGAGGGGGAGAGCGGGGTCAATAGCGGCACTTCCTTCGCCACGCCGATCGTGGCCGGTCAGGTGCTGCGCGAGTTGGACCAAAATCCGCGGCTGACGCCCTTTCAGCTCGAGAACAAGCTGGCCGGTCTCGATTCTTATCAGGTGAATCAAGGCGAGCGGCTGGCCACCTCCAACGGGCGGGAGTTGGTTGGGGACGGGCAGTTAGAGGCCTATATTGCCGAGCAGATCGGACCGGGCTTTGTTACCGATCTCGCCGGCGCCGACGCTCAGCAGTTGGCGCAGGCCCATCAGGACTCCACTTTCTTCGGTCTGCCCGGCGCCAAGGACCACGAGTTTCAGTTGGTGCGCATGGCTCCCAACCTGGACGGAAAACGCCAGCTGGAGATCGATACCTGGTTCAAAGAAGGCCATCACGTTCTCCAGGCGGTGGCCGAGAACGGCGTCTGGACGCAGTTCCACGAGGAACTGCACCTGGACAAGGCGCGCGAGCAGACGCTTAAGCTTAACTAGCGGCGGCCGACGGACCAAATGGGGCTGCTGCCGCGGAACATGACCAGGCGGCCGTCGTCTTGCATGACCAGGGAGGTGCCGGTGCCGGTGTTGGATTTCCAGACGGTTTTGCCGTTGCCGTCTTTGAGGCGCAGCCAGCCGTCCTGATCGAGGCTGAAGACGACTTTGGAGGCGCGGGTGTCGCTTTGCCAGATGGGACTGTTACCGTTGTAGATGACCAGGTTGCCGTCACCCTGGATGGCCAGAAAGTAGTTGCCGCTGGGCGAGGTGAGACGGCCTTTGACGATGATGCTCTGGCCGGGCAGCAGAGTGTCGGTGGTTTGGTCCTGGCTGATGATGTTGCTGTTGTTCCGTGAATTCCCGGTGATTCTGGTTGGCAAGGCGGTTGAGGTGCGCTGCAGGGAGAGAAGTTCGGTTACTTCCAGTTCCAGAGTGTAATCGCCCGATTCCAGTCGGGCCGGCAGGGGAAACCGCCCGTTGAGCCGGGATTTGAAATCGTTGACGCTGAGGGGCAAATTGGACTGGTCGCGAGCCACTTCCAGCCCGTGGGAATTTTTGAGGATGGCGCTGACCTGGACGACCGGCCGGTTATCCGGGCCGGGGCGCACGTTACTCAGATCCAGGGCGTAGCTCAGGGTGCCCCCGGCCTGGGGGCCGTTTTCCACTGTGCCGCGCTCCAGCACCAGGGGCGGGATTTTTTTGCTGACCGAAGTTGGCATGGCCCCGGTTTCCTGATAGACGCACATGGCTTCGGCCGCAGCCGGGATGTCCTGGATGTTGCGGATCAGGCTCTCGGCTTTGATCGAGCCGGGGTTGCCTTCCGGGGAATTGGTGACGACAGCCAGGAAGGGCGCGGTCCCCCGCGGGGTTCCCAGGCGAGCCAGGATTTCGTCGCTGAGCGCGTCTTCGGAGACGTGGACCGAAGGGGGCGGGGTGTGGCTGCGCCGGGTGCTGGCCACCAGGTAGGCCAGATCGAGTTGATTGGATTCCTCTTCGTTGCGGCCCACGCAGTAGAGCAGGCTGAGTTTGGGTTTGGACAAGTTACGGATATAACGGACGGTGTCGAGACTCAAGCCGGTGCGCTGGACGCAGTAGGTTTCCGACTCGAGATTGAGCAGGCGTGAAATCATCAGGTCGGCTTCGAAGAGACACGACATGTTGCGCTGGATGGCGGGCGGGCTGCCCAGCACTTTTTCCGGGTTGGCCTGGGGCGACATGCGCACGATGGCCATGCAGGGCAAGGCTTGATCGCCGATGCCCAGTCGTTTGCGCTCCTGGGGAGAAACCGGTTTGTCGTAGATGACGATGCCTTTGCCGGTGACCGGGTTGTAGCCGATTTTGAGGGCGTCGCGGCGTTCGGCGATGAGACCGGATAATTGCTTATAGGTGCTCTGATCTTTCGCCAACACGCAGATGACGGCGCGGCCGCGCAGGTCGACCGCGGTCGCCAGGGCCGGCACCAGCAAGGAGGCCAGCAGCAGTCGTTTGAGCATCTTCATGAGGAGAGCTTTCCTCCCGCGAGGGAGATGTTCCTCGATATCAACACAAAGGCGAGGGCCGGTCGGCCCTCGCCTTTGGGAACGAACAAAACCGGGCCTTTTAGGCCGTCTGAGTGCCCCCGCCGCCGCGGGCGGTATTGACGGCCGCCTGGTAGGTGGACCAGTGGCTGCCTTTGCCGTGGGTGATGGCCCAGGCGGTGGTCAGCGCCTGGGCTTTCCAGTCGGTCCAGTTCTCGCTGACGCCCTGCCAGGCCTGGGGATTGGCGGCCTTGGCCTGAGGCATCATAGATTTGAAGGTCGGTTCGATAAACTGGAACATGCCTTTGGAGGGGGTACCCTTCTTGGCGTTGCTGTCCCAGTTGTTGGCGATGTCACCGGTATTGAAGTTGGACTCGCGGCGGGCGATTTCGCTGAGCACCTTGGGGTCGGCGCCATAAGCCTGAGCCGCGAACTGGATGAACTGGTCGACTTCTTCTTTGCCGGCGCCGGCACCCTGGCCCGCACCCGCTTCGTTGGCTCCACCGGCTCCGGGATTGCCCCCGGCCGGAGCGGCGCCGCCGCCGTTGTCGCCACCCGCCGGGGCCGCGCCACCGCCGTTGTTACCGCCGGCCGGAGCGGCTCCACCGCCGTTATTGCCGCCCGCCGGGGCGGCTCCACCGTTGTTGCCGCCGTTATTGCCGCCATTGACGGCCGGAGTGCCGTTGTCGCCGCCGTTGTTGGTCCCGGGCGGATTGTCGCCCTGCAGTTGTTTCTGAAGCCCGGCAATTTCGCCGGTCAGTCGGGCGATGGCGTCTTTGTCGCCACGCTTCTGAGCGTCCTTCAGCTCTTGCTGAAGCTTATCAAGCTTTTGTTGGATTTCTTTCTTGTCGGCCGGAGCCTTCGGGTCTTTTTTATCCTCAGCTTTGGGATCTTTAGGGTCTTTGGCGTCCCCCTTCTTGGGATCGTCCTTGAAATTATCCATCAGGGCCCCAAGGTGCTTGGCGTCGCCATCTTTCTTACCTTTGTTGCCTTTGGCTTCTTCCGATAGTTCCACGGGAGCCTTTTGGGCTACTTCCGCCTTCGGCTCGGGCTTTTTGATTTCGACCGGTTTCGCTTTTTCTACGACCGGCTTTGCTTTGATCTGGCTTGCGTTGTTGGTTACCCCACCGTCGGGTTTGATTGCCATTGCCATCTCCTAATCAGGGTTTTGTTGATTATGTCATGCGTACTGGCGGGGGCAATCCGCCGCCTGTGAACTTGGTGTTAACTGTGTTAAATTTTGTCGCCAGTTTGTTGATTCGGCTTAAGAAATGAATTTGCCGCGCAGGCGCGAACGGCCTGCCCTTATGAAGCGACTTTTGGCTCTATGGCTGTTGGCGGCTCCCCTGGCGGCCCAGGAAGTGGACCCGCTGTTTGAGCGGGTGCAGGAATCCACCTTTCAGTACTTCTGGGAAGGCGCCGAACCGACCAGCGGGCTGGCTCGGGAGCGGATTCATTGCGACAATGTCTATCCCGACAACGATCAGGACACGGTGACCACGGGTGGCAGTGGCTTTGGCCTGATGGCTCTGCTCTCAGGCCTGGAGCGCGGGTATATTTCCCGGGAGCAGGCGGTCGAGCGCTTCGAGCGCATTGCCGGTTATCTGGAGAAAGCGGATCGTTTTCACGGTGCCTGGCCGCACTGGTTGCACGGTCCCAGCGGCAAGGTCAAGCCGTTCGGCCGGAAGGACGACGGTGGGGACCTGGTGGAGAGTTCTTTTCTGGCCCAGGGCATGTTGTGCGTGCGCCAGTATTTCCGCGACGGCTCTCCTCGCGAGCAGGCTCTGGCCAGGCGCTTTGACGCTCTCTGGCGGGAGATCGACTTCGATTGGTATCGTAATGGGCAGAATGTGCTCTACTGGCACTGGAGTCCCAACTATGCCTGGCAGATGAACTTTCCCGTGCACGGCTATAACGAGTGTCTGATTCTGTATGTGCTGGCCGCTTCGTCGCCGACTCATCCGGTGACTCCCGAGGTTTATCATCAGGGCTGGGCGGAGGGGGGCAAGATTCGCGAACCTCACCAGGCACTGGGGATTCCCTTGCAGTTGCACCACCAGGGCGAGGCTCCCAACGGGGGCCCGCTTTTCTGGGCGCATTACTCGTGGCTGGGTCTGGACCCGCGCGGGCTGTCCGATCAGTATGCGGATTATCAGCAGGAGACCCACAATCAGGCTCAGATTAACTATCAGTGGTGCGTGCAGAATCCCAAGCATTTTAAGGGTTACGGTCCCGACAACTGGGGCCTGACGGCCAGTTATTCGGTCAAGGGATATGCCGCTCATGCTCCCACGTTGCGCGACGATCTGGGGGTGATTTCACCGACGGCGGCGCTGTCTTCGTTTCCCTATCTGCCCAAAGAGGCGAGCGCGGCCATGCATCACTGGAGTGATAGAATTTACGGACCCTATGGTCCGTATGACGCCTTCAGCGAACAGGATAATTGGTATCCACAGCGTTACCTGGCTATTGATCAGGGGCCTATCGTGGTGATGATGGAGAACTATCGCAGCGGTCTGCTCTGGCGCTTGTTCATGTCCTGCCCGGAAGTGCAGGAGGGACTGCGGAAATTGGGCTTCACCCGCCGCCTATCGGCCCTTGAGGACGGGACCTCTAAACCTGAATCGGGCATAGTTCGAGATGGCCCTCTCGATCGGCGATGAGCAACTGATTGGGCGCCACCCGCGTCCACTCCGAGGCTAACGAGAGACGTTCGGAAGCCACCACCACCGAACTGCGCCGCCCGCGCTCCAACATGCAGACCCCGTTTTCGCAGCGATATTTCTCGCCTTCGGCATAGTACAGGCTGTTGGCCAGTTCGCTGCCGTCGCTGATGTAGCGTGTGCTCAGAAGCACGTTTCCATCCGTAATGGCGAAGTTCAGGAAGCATTGGCGCTGGATCTTCAGTTCGGCCCGGAGTTCTTCCAACCGGGCTATGGTGCGCCTCAGGGACTCGATCATCGCCTGCAGGCCGCCGCCTCGGTAGTATTCGCAAAAGAGTGCAAAGATGTGCTCACTATCGGTGGACCCGGTAATGGAGTCGAAGGTCTCATCGCTCAACCCCTCCAGCAGGCGGCGCTTCATACGCCCAAACTCGGGGATCAGGCCGTTGTGCATGAAGGTCAGGTTGCCGAAGGAAAAGGGGTGGCAGTTGAGCCGGCTGACGGGGCTGCCGCCGGTGGCCGCGCGCACGTGGGCGAAAATGCAGTCGCTTTCCACCACTTTGGCCACTTGCCGGAGGTTTTCGTTGCTCCAGGCGGGGGTGGTGTCCTTGAAAAGAGCGGCCGACTCGCTCAGGCGCGGCACATACCAGGCCAGTCCAAAACCATCGCCGTTGAGAGGTTCGGGACGCTCGCGGGAGTGATAGCTCTGATGAATAATCGAGTGATCGGGATCGGTCACCAGCGAACTCAGCAGAATTGGCTCGCCCAGATAAGCAATAAATCTGCACATATAGAAAGCTAACCCGGGGGCACCCGGTACCAGTTCCAACCCAAATAAGTCCAATGCAGCAGAGGATAAATCATCCAGAGCAGCACAAGCGCTGAAAGGATCGGGTAATTATCGATGGCTGTGGTTATTTCTCGGAAGCTGAACTTGACGGTGGTGCAGGGGCAGACGGGTTTGATTTCGCCGTCCAGAATGTTGCGCACGGCGGCGCGCAACTCGGCGACCGAGGCGTAGCGGTTCTGGGGATCTTTCGCCATGGCTTGGAGAATCACCCGGGCCACCTCGATGGGCACCTTGTCCTGGGCTTTGTGGGCCAGCCGCGCAGGATCGGCGGGACCGTGTTTCATGACCGAGTTGAGTACGTCCACCAGGTTCTTGCCGGTGTGGGCCGGTCGCAGCGACATCCATTCGTAGAGCGTCGCCCCTAGCGAATAGACCTCGCTGGCCGGCGACGGCCCCTCCCCGCGTACGATTTCCGGCGCGCAATAGGCGGGCGTTCCCGAAAAATCCGCGTCTGGCTGAGGAGCGGCTGGTTCGCCTCTGGCCAATCCCCAGTCCAGAAGGAAGACCTCCCCGTATTCTCCCACCATGATATTGTCGGGCTTGATGTCGCGGTGGAAAACGCCTTGCTGATGGGCGTAGGCCACGGCTTCGCAGACTTTCTCAAAGACGGCCAGGCGATGCGGAAAACGATAGAGGTCGTGCAACTCACCCTGGTCAAGCTTCTCGATCAGCTGGGTCAGACTGTGGCCGCGCACCAGTTTCAGGGCCAGATAGGGCTGGCCTTGTTCATCTCGGCCGGCTTCGTAGAGAGGTGGGATATTGGCGTGTTCCAGGCGCCCGGTGGCCCGCGCTTCCTGCCAAAACCGTTCCGGGTCTTCCGAGGGTAAGGGACGCTTGATGGCCACCTCGCGGCCAAGGGACAAATCCTTCCCCTTAAGAATCTTGGCCATCCCCCCTTGTGCCAGATCTTCCAGGTCACCGTAACGCTTTTCTAAACTCATACCGGGTTATTCGGCGCAGGGGATGAGGGCCATTCGTAAAACAGGGCGCGATGATAAAATTCGATCCCTCCGCCGCCCTCTCCCGGGTTGCCAAATTCTGGTCTCTAGGCGCCGAGTTCGGCCTGGAGCGGGATGCCTACGATGTATACCTGCACGAACTGGTCAGCGACCGCTATGTGCTGGTCAAAGGCTTGCAGTTGCTGCGCGATGAGCTGCAGTTCGCCGGCATCGACGACAACCCGGACGTGCGCGCCTGCGGAGCCGATTTCAGCCTGCCCAGCGTATGCACCACCCTGGCCCACACCAACTGCGGCGATCGCATCCATCAGGGCGAGGCCACCACGGCCTACGAGCAAATCGTGGCTTCCCGCTTCGCCACTCTGAGCGAGCTCGGTGAATTCAAGCTGGAAGCCTTCTCTCCCACCGGCGGGGGGACCGATGACGGGCGCACTCTGGCTCACGTGACGGTGGCCCACCAACTCGACAAGACGCTGCGCCACTCGATTTATCAGGGCAACCCCCAGTCTTATGTGCTGGTGGCCATCGATTTGAAGACTCACTGCGGGCGGTTGGATCAGCCGGATGGAACCGTGAAGTTTGGTGAAACCCAGGAATCCCGCTGGCGTGAGCCGCGGGCCGCCTGCGGCGGCATCGTCGGCTGCCTGGCCGCTTTCAATGCGGGCAACGCGGTGCACCGCCGGTTGCGCGCCGACCTGGGCGAAGAGAACTTCCAGTTCTTGACCGAGAAGCCGTTCCTGAGCAAGGAAAAGATCAATGTGACCGCGGCGGTGGCGGCCGCCATCGTGGCCATTCAGGGGATGCAAAATACCCTGGCCGCTCTGACCACCGAAATGGACGAGCGCGGTCTGGGTCACGTGACCGCAGCCATCACCATCAACCGCCCCGATCACGAGGACACCACCCTTTATTTGGCCCGCGCCACCGTTTTCAACGGCAAGATCCAGTATCAGGGGTTGGGCACCGACGCGCGCAAGTATTCGGCCCGGTTGGTCGGCTACAAGAACAGTCGCCGGCTGCTGCTCACCTATCAGGACCAGGCCGAGGGAGCTTATCCGGTGGCCGAACAGACCTATACCTGCAGCAAGGAAGAGAACCAGAGCTACTATTTCGATTAACCGGGCCAGTAGAGGCGGGCGGGCACCAACACGCGGCCTTCGAAGAGGCGGCGGGCGGTGCTGATGATACCGGCGCGTTCGATGTTGAGCTGGCCTTTCTCGACGGAAAATTCCAGGTGGACGGGAATGCGGCCGGCGGGGTGTTCGACCTGAATGGTTTTTTGCTGGAGGGGGCCGGTGGGGGTGGGTAGCCAGCCGGAAAAGATGCTCCCGGGCAGCACGCTGGCCGAGGCCACGCCGATGGCGCCGGTGACCGCATGGGTGGCGTGGCATTTTTCGGGAACGAAGTAGCGTGAGGTGAAGGTGCCGTCGCGGATGGCTTTGGAGACGACGGCGATTTTGGGAGTCACCTGGCCGGCGACGTCGCCCAGGCCCATTTTCCAGGCGGCCAGGCGGCGGATTTGCTCGAGGCGGTCCAGCAGTGCCTGATTCTGGTTGAGTTCTTGCGGGGATTCATGGCCGGTGATAGCCATGCCCACGGGGGGATCTGGGGCTCCGGTGCGGCGATCGCGGCGCCGCCGGTTGGGGGCGGCGCGACGATCACCGGCCCCCAGCAATTGGTCGGCGCGCAGGATGACCATGGGCATGGCTACGTCCAGACAGGTGACGGGCACGCCGTCGATGATGTCGATGCTGTTGCCGGTGGGCAGCAGCTGGCCGGTGCGGGCGCCGATGACGTTGCGAAAATTGAGCACGATGGGCGAGCCGCTGCCGGGCACGCCGTCGATAATGGTGTCGCCTTCGTAGCTGATCTGTCCGTGCGGGGTTTGTACGATGGCTTCGACGTCCGCGCGGTTGTTGACGGCCCGGATGCGCACGCGGGTGTAGGGGTCTTTGGTGACCACCAGGCCTTCCTCGATGGCGTAGCAGGCGACTCCGGCCAGAATGTTGCCGCAAGAGGGGGTGGTGTCGACGATGGCGCGGTCGACCATGACCTGGGCGAAGAGGTAGTCCACATCGTGGTTGGGATCGGTGGAGGGGGCCAGAATGGCCACTTTGCTGGTGAGACTGTCGCCGCCGCCGCAGCCGTCGATCTGGCGCTTGTCGGGACTGCCCATGGCGGCCAGCAGCACGCGGTCCCGGACTTTCTGCAGGGGCGGGAGGTCACGGGCCAGGAAGAATAGACCCTTGGAGGTGCCTCCGCGCATGAGAACACAGTTGACGGCCTGCTGGCCATTTTGCGGACGTACCTGCTTGGAAGCCCAGCGGCGCGGGCGGCCGTTCTCCGGATCGCGCACGCGCAGATCGGCTCTTTCCCACTCAAAGGGCAGGTTTTGACGCGGTGCGGTCAACCAGGCGTCGGCGGCTACGACTCTCAATCGGTTTGACATGGCTGCCGGCTTTCCTGACCATAGCGGCGCTTCCCTGGGAGATATTTGGACTACGGATCGAGCCGGCAGGTGGACGCCCGGTTTCCTTGTAGTTCAGCCATCATGCGAGAGCGCATTCTGATATTGAGCGCCGACGCCCATCTGCGCCAGTGGCTGGTGGATATCTTGCGCTCGGGCCAGGCCAGTCTGGATACGGCCGCCCATGGCGCGGCCGGTCTGGCTCTGTTGGCTGAAAAAGACTTTGATCTGGTGCTGGTGGATCTGGATTTGCCCGGCATGGATGGTCTGGAGACTTTGGCCCGCATCAAGAATCATGCCGGCCGCACCGGTAGCGTGGTGCTGGCCCGCAAGCAGTCCGAAGAACTTTTGCTGCGGGCCATGCGCAGCGGGGGTGGGGATTTTCTGCGCATCCCCTGTAATCCTGAGGAAGTCTCGAAGGCGGCTCAACGGCAATTGCGTCTGAGTCTGGCCCTGCGCCAGGGCCCGGATCGGAACGACGGTTCGCGTAAGACTCTGGTGCGGGCCTTTCAGGCCATTTGTTTATCGTTGGACCTGCAGAATGTTCCCGGGCGGCCTTTGCCCGGACTGCAGCCCTTGGGATTGCTGGCCCGTCAGGTAGCGCTGGGCCTGAAGTTGAGCGAGACGGCTCGTGAGGAGGTGCAGCTGGCTACCTGGATCCAGGCCATCTGCGAACTGCCCGGTGAGGCGCCGGTGCTGATTGATTGGGAAGAGTTACCGGCTGGAGTGCAGACGTTGCTGGAGGGTGGTGAGGGGCCGGCGGCCGAGCTGGTGAAACTGGCGCTGGCGCTGGGCCGGGGCGAGGACATTTACGAGAAAGATCGGTTTCCTACCGAGTATCTGGAGTTGATTCCCAAGGGTCCCCAGTTCAAGCAGGTGCAGCGGCGGGCCCAGATTTCGCGAGCGCGCGCTCTACAGGGGTCGGGTCAGGCCCTGGAGGCGATCCATCTGTTTGAGCAGGTGCATAAAGCGGATCCGAATTCTCCTGAGGTTTTGTTGGCCCTGGCCCGCCTGCACCGGCGCCCGGAGTTGGTGCAGCAGGCGCTGAACTGCAGCCAGAAGCTGGGCGCCTGGATTACGGCCGAGACCTGCTTTGAGGCGGGGTTGGTGTTGCATGAATTGAATGCGCCCGGGGCCGACAATCAGTTTTTGCGCAGCAGCCGCCTGTATGGGGATTTGCGTTCGCGTCATCGGCAGGCGCTGGCTTTGCTGGCCCAGGAGTGGGTGGCCGGGCTGCGACTGCCCGGGGATGGAGTGCGCATGGCCATCGAGGACTTGTGCGAGTGTCCGGAACCGGAACTGCTGAGCGCTCAGCTGGATTGGTTGGCGCCCGGTCTGCTGGCCTATCCCGGCCTGGAGGCAACCGAGGCACCCCGGTTGGTGCAGCGCTGGCTGGAGGAGGATTCGAGTCGCATCGCTCAGGAGATTCGGCGCGGCAACTGGAGTTTAGAGGCGCGCAAGGGGCTGGCGCGGGTGTTGGCCGGGTTGCCCTGGGTGGCCGGACGCGAGGTGCTCGAGGTCCTGGAAAAAGACCACAGCCAGGAAGTGCGGGCGGCTGTGCCCGCGGATATTCACGTGGGCTCGGCTTTGCCGCCGATTCTGCGGGTGCATGCGCTGGGACCGCTGGAGGTCTATCAGGGCCGGCGGCGTTTGCCCAACAATGCCTGGCGCACGCAGCGGGCTCGTCAGTTGGTGGCTTACCTGGCCACCCACTGGCAGGAAGCGCATAGTGAGGAGGCTTTGATCGAACTGTTTTTGCCCGATTCGCCCTCCCCGGTGCGTTTGCAGCAGTTATTGGAGGTGGCCCGCTCCAGTCTGCGTCCGGCCGGCTGGCCGGAGGTCAACTACTTGCTCTGGGAGGCGGGCCGGCTGCGTTTCAATCTGCAGTTGCCGCGCTGGGTGGACGTGGAGCAACTGGAGTATAGTTTTGCTCGCGCCCAGCAGTGCCAGGGGGAGCAGGCGGCCGAGCACTACCGGAGGGTGCTGGCCGTGGCCGGCGGCGAGTTTCTGGAGGATTTCGAGGCGGATTGGGTGCTGCCGCGGCGGGTGCGCTTGCGCGAGCAGCTGGTGGCGGCCCGTTTCTGGCTGGCCCGCTGGGCGCTGGAGAGCGGCCGCCCGGCCGAGGCTCTGGAGCACGCCCAGTTCCTGTTGGAGAACGACCCGGGCTGCGAGGAGACCTGGGTGCTCTCGATGGATTCGTTACTGGCTCTGAACCGTATCGAGGAAGCCCTGCGCACTTCCGAGCGAGCCAAGAAGGCCATCGGCGAGCCCGGGCCCTTGCTCAAGGAAGCCCATCGCCGGGCGGTGGCTTCGCTGGCTTAGTCGCGTATCCACCCGACCGCCCTGACCTTTCTTGCCGTCCCTGCCGTCGGGCGCGGTGGCGATTTGACTGCCCGAAACATAATACTGGCCGCCCTTGCCGCCGCTACCGGGCCTACCGGGGGTCAGATCCACGTCCAGATATTGCCGCCAGGGCGCGCTATAAGTGGTCACCTTGAGGCTCCCGCCCCAACCGGCTGCCCCGCCGTCGTGACCCAGCGCCGCCCGGTAGCCGCGAAAATCATCGCCGGCCGCGCCATCGCCGCCGTTGCCACCCTTGGCGGCAATCTGAAAGCGCACTCCCGGGTCTACGAAAAGATAGTGCAGATTCTGTCCCTGAGCACGAATGCGCAAGTGCATGCCCGCCTCATCCCGCTGCAACTCCGCCTCCAACTGGCCGCCGTTGGTGCCCGGTTGACCCGGACCCCCGGCGGGACCAGGACGTCCGGGTGCGCCATCGCGGCCATTGGCGGCGAAACTCATCTCCCCGGCCACACCGAAACGCCCCTGTCGGTAAATCCCTCCGGAATTGCGTAGAATCCAGCCGTAGCTCCGGCCCTTTTGCACCGGTACGGTCCATCCGGCCTCGGTCAGCCTGGTCTCCAACTGCTTGTTACCCTGGCTCCACAACTCGGCTGTAAAAGCCCCGCGCGGCAATTTCCAACGCAAAGTAACCTGGCTGGTGTCCTTCAACAGCAGAACCGCCCCTTCGGGCGGAAAGACTTCCGGATTACCGGGCACGGTGGCGGCCCCCCGCGTCAACAGCAACAGAAGCAGCAACTTCTTCATGATAGCGGCGTCCAGCTCGCCTGCCAGCGCGCCAATTTTTCGACCGCGCTCAGTTTCTGGGGAGAGACCACCTGGGGCGCTCCCAATTCTGCAAAACGCTCCAGGCAGCGCGCGTTGACCGCACCCCGATCTGCATAAACCACCGCCAGCAAAACGCTGCAACGGGGACAACTCAGAAAGTCGGCCCGCTCCTCGCCCTGGCGATATTTGTGAGCGCCCTCATCCATCTCCAGCAGTCCCGAAGGATCGGAAACGTAGATGGCCCCCTGGCGGGTGCAATAGGAGCAATCGCAGGCTCGCGGCTGAATAGAAGCAGGCTCGGAGGCGGTGGTATAACGCAAAGTCAAAGTTCCGCAGTGACAGCGTCCGTCGTAAATGGGCATTCCTGCTGTGGTGGTTCTGGCTGCCCCAACCAGCTCCTACTTTTATGTTAAACTCCTCTCATGAGAAGAAAAGGCAGCTCGTTGGCGGGAGCGGTATGCGTCATCGCGGTGGCCCTGCTGGCCGTCTTGACCGTGGGCACGGCCTCTTCGGTCAATGTGCAGATGCTGCTGCGCTCGGACAACGCGCAGACCGCTTCGCTGCTGGCTGACTCGGCCATTCAGCAAGGTCTGGCCGAACTCATGAAAGACCCTACCTGGGGCAGCTCACCCTCGGCCAAAATCCAGTACGCCGGGCCGGTCGAGCCATCCGACGTCCAGTTGACCTTCAACAAAACCCTGGGCGTCCCCTATTCCAGCCGCAACGATAACGACAACTTCCTGGCCGCCTGGCCCGGTTCCAGGTTGCTGCGCGACGCCAGGCTGCCCGGCAAGCGCGTCCACCTGGTGGCGGTGGCCCGCTGCCGCAACGTGACCCGCACCCGCGAAGCGGTGGTCTACGTGCCCACCTTCACACTTTCGCTGGGAGCCACCGGCAAGGTGCACCTGATCGACAGCATCGTCGGCAGTTTGGACAGCCTGGATGGTGTCGATCTGGAGGCTATCGCCGCTCACCCGGAAAAACTCAAGCCCGGCGATCTCGGCACCAACTCCGCCGACTCCCAGGCCGCTCTGCTGGAGCAGAACAGCCTGGTGGTGGGCAATCTTCAGGCCAGCGGCGGCGTGACCGTGCTGGGCGGTTCCAACGTGGGCGGCGAGGTGCGCGCCTATCACAGCCAGACCGAATTGCCCCACTTCGACTTTGACGCCTACGATCCCGACCACGGCGACGCGCTCAACTACACCCCCATGCCGGCCGGCATCCTGGGCGACCAGAATCTTACCGGCGTGGTGCGTTGCGACGGTCCCTCGGTGACCATCAACGGCGATGTAACGCTGGATAATTGCCTGCTCTTTGTCGATGGCAACCTCAAAGTAACCGGCTCGATGCGGGGCTCGGGAGCGGTGGTGGTCACCGGCGAGGCCAGAGTAGAAGGGGGCAGCGGACTGACCTCGGCCGATTCGGTGGCGTTGCTCGCCAAAGGAGACCTGGGTCTGATCAGTCCCAACAGCTCTAAATATACCTTCCAGGGGCTGGTCTACACACGCGGCAATTTCAAGGCCAAAAACTTCACCGTGGTGGGAGGCTTCGTAGCTGACGGTTCGACTCCCGATAAAGGCGCCATCCAGATGGATGGCTGCCTGGCTATCCGCGTGCCCCTCTTCACCCAGGTCAACTTTTTCTTCCCCGACCAGTTGGCCCTTCAGTTGGCCAGCAGCAATCCCCCCTATGAGACCGAGATGGCGCTGCCCGACGGGCGCAAAATCGTCTATGGAATGAACCCGGCTCGGCCCGGCAACTGGCCGGCCCAACCGGAAATTTGGACCAACAGTGCCGGCCAGGTACTTTCTCCGCCGCATGACCGTCCGGGCAGCTACACCCAGATCAACACTCCCCAGGCAGCCGCCAACTACAATAACCCGGGTGGCGGCGACTGGGGTCCCAACCCCTGGTGGAACCCGGTGTTCTTACAAATTCGCCGAGCCAGCCTCAACGGCGCCGAGCAGTTCGTCTACGACCTGGTCTACACCGAAGGCGGAGTTCAAAAG
Source organism: Vulcanimicrobiota bacterium (assembly GCA_019637395.1). GTDB lineage: Bacteria > Vulcanimicrobiota > Xenobia > Xenobiales > JADMJV01 > JADMJV01. Next base: position 32,523 of record JAHBVR010000028.1, on the reverse strand, counting down.
TCCTTCAACTATACCACCCGCGAAGCCGCCGTCGATGCCATCGTGGCCCTGGGCCAACAAAAATGCCCCGGCTATTACGACGAAGACAATCCCATCCACACTCCGGCCCACCACCGCAACTTCTATCTCAACAACTTCGCCCACTGGGAAACCCTCAACCTGCTGGACGCCGGCACTCCCGACGCCAACATAACCTTTGATCCCAACCGCTTTCTCAAAGAATCGGACAAGCTGCGCATCTCGGCCTGGACGGAATACTAACGGTTGAGCGAAGAGAGCTGCAACACCCGGGTCACCTGGTAAGCCTGGCCGCGCTCGCGCCAGGCCACCTCCACCGTCAGCTGGCACAAGGTGGTACGCGGCGCCGTTGAGGTGGGAGAGGCCCGCACCTTCAGCGTGGGCACGAAGACCATTTTATCGTCGCCCTTTTGATCGCTGCGCCGCAGGATGTCCCCGAGGGCTCCGGGGGTGGTCGTGTCCACGTCCTGGTCGGTCTTCAAATGGGAAAACGGTCCGCTGCGGCACTCATCCAACACCGCCTGGGCGATGTTGTTGGCGGTCAGACGGTGTTCGGTCTGGCGCACCGAGAACATGGCGGTGGGAAAAATGCTCAGCAGCACCATGAAGGCCACGGCCACCAGACTGGCCGTGAAAATGACCTCGACCAGCGTCATCCCCCGGCGCTTCACCGCTGCTCCGGCAGAAAAAAAGTGCGCCGGTAGGTGAAGGTCTCCGGCTGGCTGTGTCCGGTATTGCCCCGGCGCTGCAACACCACTTTGACGGAGACCGGCTGCACCAGCAAAAGATCGCTGCCGCCCGGCGGATAGGTTATCTCGAAGGCGGCCACTCCGGTCATCAAGGTTAACTGCCGCGCCGGCGGATGGTTCAGTACCTCGGCGAGGCGCCCCGAAGAGAGCCGCCGGGGTTTGGTGACATCCAGCTCGTCGGCCGTGGCGGTGGGGCTGCCCGGCGGCCACTCCCGGTAGTTCAGAGTCCGGGCGCCGGCGTCATAGGAGTAAATCTGATAAAAATCGCTCCATAATAAGGAGCCGTTGTTGAGCACGCCCTCCTGACCCATCGGGCAGATGGCGATGGCCAGAGGACTGGCGCCGGAGCGTATGGATACGCCGGCGCAGCAACTGCGGCGCAGATCGGTCAGCAGGCGCTGCACGGCCACCAGCGCCTGTTGCTGCATCTCGGTGCGCATGGTGGTGCGCAGAGCGGCCCGGCTGGTGCTTTGCAGCAACAGGGCCAGCAATGCGCTGACCACCAGCATGATGGTCATGGCAATCAGCAGCTCCAGCACGGTCGCGCCCCGAGGCTTCATAGCAAATACCTCAGCGAGTTGAGAGCGTGATCCAGGTCGCGGAAGCGATCCTCCGGTTTCTTGGCCAGCATGCGCTCCAGTACTTTCGCAAATTTTGCCAAGTCGGGCCGCCGCTGGGCCAGCGAGGGCACCGGCTCGGACAGATGTTTTACGATCAGCGTGATCGGATTTTCGTCCTCAAAAGGGCGCCGCCCGGTCAAGAACTCCCAGCACATGACCCCCAGCGCATACTGATCGCTGGCCGGATGCAACTGCCCGTTGATTTGCTCGGGAGCAATATAGGCGGGCGTGCCCAGCACCGAACCGGTGGCCGTAATCTGAGAAAAATCATGACTGCGGGCTAACCCGAAGTCCATCACTTTGATCTTGCCGTCGTAGCTGAGCATCACGTTCTCCGGCTTGAGGTCACGATGCACCAGCCCCTTTTTGTGGGCCGAAGAAACGGCCTCGAAGATGGGAGCCATGAAGTGCATCATCTTCTTGGGTGCGATGCCGTCGGAATCGACCTCCTGACGAAGGCTATGGCCGCGAATCAGTTCCATCACCATATAATAGTGGCCGGCCTGCTCACCGGCGCCGAAGACTTTAACGATATTGGGATGATGGAGACCCTCGTAGACCTTCCGCTCGCGGTCGAAGCGCTTGACCAGTTCGGGACTTTGAGACATGTCCGCATTCATGATTTTGATGGCCACTGCCTGGCTTTCGTCCAGGGTGGCTTCCGGAACTCCCCGATAGACCCGAGCCATGCCGCCCACGCCGAGCAGCTGCAGAATTCGATAATCGTCCAGGCGCGAACCGATCAAGGGGTCCTGGCTGGCGCTGGGAACAACCAGCTCGGTAACCATCGAGGCCTTCAATTCCGAAGCGGCAGCCAGCTCTTCGCGCCGGCGCAGGCTGCGCACATAAAGCGAAACCGGGGTTAAGATCAATACGGCCAGCAACCCCAACTGAAACCCCCGCTGCTCCAGAAAGTCCTTCCAGGCTTCGGCGTTCGAGAGATACTGGAGCTGGTAAGCGCCACCTCCGATGGGGAGCTCCTGCCCGTGGCCCCGCCAGTCCTGCAAATCGACCTTTTCCACCCTGGGATGACAGTGGCGGCGCAGCAAGATCAGGGTGATCTCGCTCTGATCGGCGGGCAGATTGCGAGTGATCAGCGTGCCGCTGTCGGCCCGTCCCAGCAGGTCGCCGGGCGGCAAGGCAAAACCCGGAGGCGCGAATTCTTTGGCCGGATCGTCCGGTGCCGCCGGCTTGCCGTGCACCACCAGGAAAACATAAGCCCCGCTCGGCTTGGTATGCACAACCATACTCTCTTGTTTGGCCCGGACGGGCCAGGCCCCGAGCAGCAGCCAGACGAGCGACAGGCGAAAAAGCATCGGAGTGGAACGTTCCACGACGGGGTGGTGGATTCCTTAAGATGAACTTTCTTACTCGGTGGCAAATGCGTCGGTCCGTCTCGGGAGCAGACCTGGCCCTCTGGTTTCGCAGCCTGGCCGCCATGTTCAACTCCGGAGTCTCGCTCGACCGCTCTCTCAGCCTGCTCGCCGAACAGCAACCCAATCCCCACTTGGCACGGGTTTGCGCCGAGCTGGCCGAGAAAATCTCCGCCGGCCGCTACCTCTCCCATGCCATGTCCCAACAAAACTGGTTGTTTTCCGCCATGCACATCCGTCTGGTGGCGGTCGGTGAGAAAACCGGCCAGATGGCCGTCAGCCTCAGCCAGCTGGCTGAACTCGAAGAACGCCAGTTGCAGATCGAAATGAAGGTGCGCGGCTCCCTGACCGTGCCGCTGATCATCTGCGGCTTCTGTCTGCTCATGGTCACCCTGGCGCCCCCTTTGCTCTTCCGCTCTCTGCTCACCATGCTCTCGGAAAACGGAGCGGAGATGCCGCTCCCCACCAAGATCCTGGTCTTTTTCAGCGAGGCCATCCGCAATCCGCTGAGCTACGTGTTCGCAGCCGTCCTGGGCGGCCTCTTCCTGCTCTGGGCCCACCATCAATGGAGCCAACCCGTCACCAGGCTGGGCTGGGTGCGCTGGTTCCAGTCTCTCCCCCTGATTGGCCCGATTCTGCGGCTGGTGTCGCTCACCCGCTTTGCCCAGACTCTGTACATCCTTCACTCGGTCGGCGTGCCCATCGTGCAAAGTCTGGAATACGCCAGCCAGGCCACCGCCGACCTGAGTCTGATCGAAGACGTCAAAGGCGTCATGGAGCGCGTCCGCGAGGGCGAGCTGATCGGCACCGCGCTGGCGGAATCCGGCGGCTTTCCCGGTGCCTTCTGCCAGGCCGTGGCGGCCGGCGAGGAAAGCGGCAAACTGGGCGACATGCTGGAATCCATGGCCCGCATGTATCAGGTGGATCTGGAGCACGGCCTGGAAGTCCTGAGCAAGTCCCTGGAACCGCTCATGCTTGGCTTCGTCGGCCTGGTCGTAGCCTTCACCGTGGTCGCCACCATGCTCCCCATGCTCAAAGTCATGGACAGTCTTTAGGGATCTGCTAGGCTGCTTGAATGGCCGGTTGCTCGGACTCGTTGCCGCGCAGGCGGATCAGGATGGGGGTGGTGGAGAAGGTGGTGGCCAGGGCCATCAGTACGAAGATGGTAAACAGGGTGGGGGAGAGGATTTTTAGTTCCAGTCCCAGGTTGAGCACGATCAGCTCCATCAGGCCGCGGGTGTTCATGAGCACGCCCAGGCTGGCCGCTTCCCGGTTTGGGATGCCGCAGGCGCGGGCGGCCAACCAGGTGCCGCCGAACTTGCCCAGGCAGGCGGCGGCGATGACGGCGGCCACGCTGGCCCAGGCCAGTGGTCCCTGCACCAGGCCGATGGACGTGCGCAGGCCGGTGAAGGCGAAGAAAGCGGGTAGCAGCAGCACCGAGACCAGGGTGTTGAGGTTGTCCATCAGGCTTTTGGCCAGTTTGCTGTCGTGAGGGATGACGGCGCCGAGCAGGAAGGCGCCGAAGAGGGCGTGGATGCCGATGGCCTCGGTGCTGGCGGCCGCCAGAATCGAGCAAATTAACGCGATACCCAGGTCCTGACGGCGGTCCTGCCATCCGGTGAGCTTTTGCAAGACAGGCCTTATCAGGACGAGTACGGTAACCACGAAGAGGGCGCTCAGCAGCAGCGTTTGAACGGCCAGCCAGGGGCTGGAGGTGGCCACCGCCAGCACGCAAGCCAGCAGGCACCAGGCGGTGACATCGTCAACGGCCGCGCAGGTGAGGGCCAACGCTCCCAGGCGGCTGCGCTGCATGTTCTGGTCGGTGAGGATGCGGGCCAGCACCGGGAAGGCGGTGACCGACATGGAAACGCCCAGAAAGAGGGTGAAGACGTGGAAAGGCACGTCCGGCCCGGCGTAGAGCGGGTAGAGCCAGAGCGAAAGCAGGGCACCCAGACTGAAGGGCAGCACGATGCTGGCGTGGGAAATGAGCAAGGTGCTCTTGCCCTGGTGGCGGAGCAGGCCCCAGTCGAGTTCCAGGCCGACGAAGAACATATAGAGAATAACCCCGATGCGCGCCAGGGTGCCCAGCGCTCCGGTGACGTCCGGGGCGAAGAGCAAAGCGGAGGCCTGCGGCCAGACCCAGCCCAGCAAGCTGGGCCCGAGCAGGATGCCGCCCAGGACTTCGCCCATCACCGGGGGTTGTTGGAAGCGGGCCATCAGTTTGCCCAGTGCCTGGGAGCTGGCCATGATGACGGCCAGGGCCAGCAGCAACCTGGCGATGAGGCTGTTGTCGTGATGCGAGCCGTGTCCGAAGCCCAGAGGCGGGGCACCGGCCTGGAGGTGCTGGCCGTTTTGGGTCACCAACCAGAAAATAATCCCTCCGCCGGCCAACAAGGCCAGGTAGCAGGCGGCCAGGCGGGTTCCGCTGAGCTTGGGTCGTGTCAGGGCTTCCATGATGGCTCGCCTTTGCCTGGAAGGAGTCGCTTCCTGCCTGGGGCGGTGGTCAGGCCAGCATGCTCTGGACGTCGTAGAGAGTCACCACCTGGTCGCGAGTCAAAAGCGTGAGGTTTTCCAAGCGCGCCTGAGCGATGAGCATACGGTCGAAAGGATCGCGGTGATGAAAGGGGAGTTTGCGAAGCCCCTCCGTGTGTCTGGCCGTCACCGCCAGCGCCTCGAAGGCTTCCTGAGACAGGGCAGAAAAGAAGTCCTCCGGCAACTCCAGCTTTCCCGTGCCTTCTTTGATGCGTAACTCCCAGAGACTGGCGGCACTGTAGAAGATCAGATTTTCCGGATTCGCGATGATGGTGCGAGCGTTGTCGCCCAGTTCTCGCGCGCCGGCTATCCACCAGAGAAGAAAGTGCGTATCGAGAAGAATCCTCAATCTTCGATTCCGAAGGCGGCGGCGATGTCAGGAGGTAGCGTTTTGAAGTCGGGTCCGATTTTAATTCTGCCTTTCAAGGCTCCAGGTTGACGGGGCTGAGAAGCCCCGTGGTAGCGAACCAGGCGAGCTACGGGAACTCCCGCCTTGCCAATGAGCACCTCTTCGCCTCGGGTGACCGCTTCAATCAGGGCCGATAATTCGGCTTTTGCTTCGGAGATATTGCGCAATATCATTGATTCTAGTAGACCAGATCGGATCTGGTTCGTCAAGGCTCTTCGGGGGGCTCGGCGTCGAAGATTAGTTGGCGCGCGCCGGCCAGAAAAGCGGTGCCCTGGTCGGCCGCGTAGGCGGCCACGTCCAGTTGAACTGTTTCTCCGCTGGCCAAAAACTCGCGCATGGCTCCCGAGGCTTCCAGGAATGCATAAAAAGCTTTGAGCTTGTCGCCGCGCGCCATGAGAAAGGCGGCGTCGGCCACGGGAACCTTGCGTTCCTCGGCGGATATGCGTTCGGCCAGGTATCCGTCCACCTCATCCAGCAGCAACATGGCTTGTTTCGGGTCGAGGTTGCCGTGTTTCAAGGCCTGATGAATGGCCGTCAACTGGACATGGACGGTGGGTAGAGCGCCCTCCGGCGCCGTCTCTAAAAATCGCTGAATGGCCCGTTCCCGGTCGGCCGTCCATTCGAAAAACTCCGGCGACTCGTCCGGCTCGGGCTCCGGCTCCGGCGGCGTTTCTTGAAAGGTCTCCGGAGGGACGTTCGCGGGCTGGGATTCGGGCTCAGCCACGACTTCGGCGGCCGTGGCCGCCTCCGCCGAGAGCTGAGCGAACTCATCGCGAGTTTGCCGGCCGCGCCGTTCCTGCGACTCGCGCCATTCCAGGACGAAGTTGATGGGCTCTTCGCTCACGCCACCGCGGTTTGGGGCTGATAGAACGGCAGGTTGGGCCGATCCAGGCCGCACTGCTGGTTGAGAGCAGCCCACTTGGCGTTGAGGTCTTCCTGCTGGGCATCCATCTTCATCCAGGCTTCGAAGGTCGGGTGCTGCGAGTTACTACCGTGCTGCGTCACGTATTCGCTGTATTTTTGCATCAGAGCGTAACGTTTGGTGAACTCCTGGGCGTTCTCGTTATACTTCTGGGCGTCGGCGTGAGCCCGCCGGGCCTGGGCGCTGAGGTCGGCGCGCTGGCTGCGGTCGGTGGCCGCCTCGGCCTGACGGTCGAGCTCCTCGGCGCGCCGGCTGGCCGAAGCCGCTTTCTCCTTATACTCATCCACGGTGGTGTTGAGATTCTGCAACTGGGCGTTCTCCCGCACGTTGCGCTCCACGCGTTCGCGCGTTTCGTCGAAGGGCAGTTCGAGCTGGTGCGGGCCGCGCCCATCCAGCGTGATACCGGCCGTCACCATGGTGGTGGTGGTGCGGCCTTTCCCCTGGTGGCAGTTGAATACGAATTGAGGATCGCTTTTGCCGTATTTGGCCGACATCTCGTTCATGTAGTCGCGCACTTTGTCCAGGCTGGCCGGATCGGGCGATTTCTCGTCGGACAGGGGAATGCGCCGGTATTCGAAGTTGGGATATTCAGCCTGCAGCTCCTGGACCACGTCCTGCGTGGTCTGACAGTTATCGGCCGTCACCTTGACCTCGCGCGTCACCCGCTCCGTCTTCTGGCGCCCGTTTTCCATGACCGGCTGGCCGTCCGGTCCTTTCACCACGACCTCTTCGGCCACGCGAATGGTTTTGCCGATCAATTCCTGCTTAAGGCGCTCTTCCAGGGCTTCCACTTCTTCGGCACTGGCGCCCTTTTTGAGGTCGACGTTCTCCATTCCACCGATTTGCCGCAGATTGTAAGGTTTACCGTCGAGGTAGATGATGGCCTCGGCGCGGGTATTGGTCCAGATGACCGGCTTGCCGTCCATATGGTTGATTACGTCGCGGAAGCCTTGTTTGGTGGGCTGCCCCACGCCGTGCACCGGCTTGTTGGGCATTTTGCGGTAGTTGGGGGCGTTTTCCTGGGCTTTCAGGTCGTTGGGCGGATAGAGCCCTCCGTCTTTGTAGATCAGTCGGCCGGGGAACTGATCGGCCTTGAATTCTTTGGTGCTCTCGTTGTAGAGCGGCTGGTCGCCCACCGGGCAGATCTGTTTGAGCTTCTCTTTGGGCCGGGCCGGCGCCGCCTCTCCGAAGCCCGGCAGGTAGAGGTCGCGAATTTTCTGAGCAAAGCGCCTGGTGTCTTCCGAGAGGAACTTAAAGTTCTTCCAGTGGGGAATGAGTTGTTCCGGATCGGTCCGTGACTCGTGAATCTGATCGGCTTTTACCGGGGCGCTGGCTTCCTCCATCGGGAAGAGGGAGAGCTGCTGCTCCTGATTTACGGGAGTAAAGCCTTTCTCGGCATAAAGCTTTAAGGTGTCCACCGCTTCCTGCTGCCAGACCCCCTGTGTCAAGGGGTAGACCTTGTCAGCGGGCGTTTCGCCGGTTTTGCGTGTGCTCGTCTGAGGCGGCGCCACCGCCGGCCGGTAGAGGATGTAGTCGGATTGGTTGGCCATGAAAGCTTCCTCCCGCTTGAGGCGCTCGTCCTTTGGAACACCAAAGCGACCCGACTATATCATTTTACCCCCTCTCTCTTCAAGGAGCCCTGGCCGAGCGACAACTGATCGATTTCTTGCAGCAATTCGGGGTCGTCGCTGGCGAGACGCAGCTCGCGGGCGTGGTCGAGTTCGTAGGTGGTCAGGTCGCCGGCTTCCTGCATCCATAGATAGCGGCGGATTTGCACGCGCGGGTGGGGATCGATGCCGTAGGCGCGTAGACGCACGGTGGACAGCCAGATCTGCTCGGGGCTCTGAGGATGCAGCAGTTGCAGGGCTTCCAGGCGGACCTGTTCGTGAGGATGGTTGCAGGCGGCCAGGATTTCCAGGAAGGCCGGCTCCTCGTGGGAGCGAGACAGGGCCTGCAGCGCCAGCCGGGCGGCGGTGGGGGCGGTCTGGCGGGCCAGGGCACGCAACCAGGGGAACCAGCGCGCCTCTTCCTGCAACGACAGCCTTTGGGCCAGGCCGACCGCCAGCTGGCCGCGCGCCTCGGGACAGGGCGGAGTTTTCAGCAGCGACTCGTCGGCCAACAGGTCCAATCCCCTTTGGTCGAGCCAGCGCAGCAGTAGCTGGATGGCATCTTCCGAGACTTCGGGATCCTGGTGGGCCAATAATTCCAACAGCAGTTCCCAGCCGGCTTGGTCCAGTTGCAGCAGGGGCAGCAGAAAATGTTCGCGTTGAGCGTGGGGACATTTGATGAAGCAGCTCCAGAGCAGCGTGGAAGCGGAACTGACCGGCAGCGTTTCCAGGGCCAGCGAGAGCGTGGTGGGGTTGACGTAGAGGCCTTCCAGCAGGCCGGCTCGGAGGCCGTCGGGGAGCGCGCCGCTTTCGCGCACCAGCGAAACCAGCGAATACTGGAGTTCCGGCTCGAGCGTGTCGAAATCCGACCACATCAAGGTGTCCAGGTTTTGCGCCTTGAGAATGCGATTGGCCGCCCGCTGCACTTCCGGTTCGCCGATTTGGGCCAGTTGGCGCAGGCGCTCGAGCACGCTGGCCAGTTGGGCCCGCGAAGAGCCCAGGCGTTCCAGCCGTCCCAGCGTATTCTGGCTTTCCAGCTGCAATAGCCGCTGGGCCAGGCGCGGACCGTCGCCGAGCAGCTGGCGCAGCGTTTCCGGGCTGGGATTTTCCAGCAGGTGCTCGGTCACCTGGCGGGCGATGTGGGCGTCCTGATCGTCCAGCAACGGGGCCAGTTCGCGGGCGGGACGTTTCCAGGCCATGAGCAGGCGGGCCACCGCCTGGCGGGTATCGACCTGGCGATGGTGTATCAACTGGCCCAGGTCCACCGGTTCCTCGGTGGGGGGAGCCAGGCTCTGGCTGAGTGCCCCCAGCATCATCAAGAGGTGCACGCCGTGCAGGCGGGGCAGCAGCTTGAGGGCGGAGTCCAGTTGGTGCGGTTGCAGGCCGGTCTGCTCGATGGCCAGCACGGTCAGCAGGCTGAGTTCCGAATCGTGCAGGTGGCGGCGTAGGATCTCCACCGGTTCGTTACCGTAGTTGTCGCGGAAGCAGGCCAGGGCGGCGGCCCGGACTTCGACGTCCTGGGAATGCAGGCCGGCGCGCAGGGCCTGGGGCGAGGTGACCCCGCCGAGCTGCTCGAGTCCGCGCCAGGCCAGATCGCGCAGGGCGTTTTCCGGGTCGTGGCAGAGGCCTTCCAACAAGCGGGCCACGCGGGCCAGCGCCGGCCCCCAGCCGGCCAGGGCGCGAGCCGCATAGTGGCGATCGTCGCGATCTTTGGATTGGATGAGTTCGGCCAGCCGGCCCAGGGCCGCCCGGTCGACCCAGAGGGGCGCCTCGCGGCGCTGGATCAGGGCCCGGGTGCCGGCTCCCTCGAGAGCGTAGAGGGCGGCGCTGGCCCAGATGCCCGGCGCCGTGGCCAGAAAGGATTCGCTGCCCTGCGCCTGGGGGCCGAGATGCCAGAGCGCCTGGCAAAGCCATACCTGGACGGCCGGAGCCCCCTGGCGAAAGCGTTCCTGAATGTTGAAGAGAATGCCCCGGCCCAACTGGCCCAGAGCCCAGGCAGCCAGGGCGGCCAGTTGCTCCCATTGCTGCCTTTCCGGGGTGGGGGTGGAGATCAGACCGAGCAAATCTTCGGTGGCGGCTTCACCGTGCTGCTCCAGTAGAATCATCATCCAGGAGAGGCGCTGGTGGGCATTGTCGGCTTTGCGCAGGCCGGCGATACAGCGGCTCAGGCTCTGGCGGGCGATCTTGGCCCGCGAGCGGGGAGTCCGGCGCTGCAGGGTGAGGGCCAGGCGTTGTGGCGAATGGGGGGCTCCGGAACGCAACAGGGCGGGGGTGGCGCAGCCTTGCAGGGCCCAGACGAAAGGCCATTCGGGCAAATCCACCTTGGCTTCGAGCAGCATGCGAGCGCCCTGGCTGCCCATCTGGCGGAGGGTGCGCAAAGCGAAGAGACGTACCGGTAAATGCGTCGAGTGCAGTTGCGCGCGCCAGAATTCGGGGTCTCTTCCCAGCATAGGAATGGGGGCCTTCGGGACAAGTTGAACGGAACCTGGCTTCAGGGAACGTGGGCGGCACTTCCGATTTACTTCCACACTACTGCACCACGCCCCCGAAAGCAGCGGGTATAATTCCCGAATGTCGAGGACATGCAGGCGCGGAGTTTGAAGAACTCGATAAAAGAAAAGGAGACTGTCGTTCCCATGCCTCTGGCCAATCCCCAGGCCGTCGCCTCTCAGCTCACCTCCAGCGCTTTATTTTTGGTCGTGACCATAGAATCAGGTCGAGGCAACGAAACCGCCGTCAAAAGCCTGTGCGCCGACCTGAGCGGCCTGGTTCGAGCCGTGGGATTCCGCGATCCCGGTGCGCGCCTGAGCTGTGTCGTCGGCTTCGGCTCGGAGGCCTGGGACCGGCTCTTTGGCCAGCCGCGGCCCCAGGAATTGCACACCTTCCAAGAAATTCGGGGCGTGCACCGGGCCGTTTCCACTCCCGGAGACTTGCTTTTTCACATCCGTTCCGCTCGTCAGGACCTCTGTTTCGAACTGGCCATGCAAATCATGAGCCGGCTTCAGGGAGTGGCCGCGGTGGCCGATGAGGTGCATGGCTTCAGTTATTTCGACAACCGCGATCTGCTTGGTTTTGTGGATGGGACCGAGAACCCCGTCGATCAGGCGGCAGTGGAGGCGACCGTCATCGGCGCGGAAGATGCGCCCTTCGCCGGCGGCAGCTACGTCATCGTGCAAAAATATCTGCACGACCTGCCGGGCTGGAACGCTTTGCCGGTGGAAACCCAGGAGCGCATCATCGGGCGCGGCAAACTTTCGGATATCGAATTGGACGATGCCGTCAAGCCCAGTTATGCTCACAACGCTCTCACGCAGATCGTGGAGAACGGCGAGCAGTTGCAGATTTTGCGCGACAACATGGCTTTCGGCGAGGTCGGCAAAGGCGAATACGGCACCTACTTTATCGGCTATGCCCGTTCCCCCCGCCGCATCGAGCAGATGCTGGAGAATATGTTCGTGGGCCGCCCTCCGGGGAACTACGATCGCCTGCTGGACTTCAGTCGCGCCGTCACCGGCACTCTTTTCTTCATTCCTTCCAGCACCTGGCTCGAGGCACTCGGCCCGGTGGCTCAGGAACCCCCGGATGGCTCCCTGCAACTCGGTTCACTCAAAGGAGAAACGCAATGAACAACTTTCACCGGGAACTCGCCCCGATTTCGGCCAAAGCCTGGCTTCAAATCGAAGAAGAAGCCAGCCGAACCCTCAAGCGCCATTTAGCCGCCCGCCGGGTGGTGGATGTGCCCACGCCCAGAGGATTGGAATTTTCCGCGGTGGGAACCGGACATGTCCAATCCATCCAGGGTCCCCGCGAGGAGGTGCAAGCCTGCCGCCGGGAGGTCAAAGCGCTGGTGGAACTCCGTATTCCCTTCGAGCTGAGCCGGCAGGCGGTTGACGACGTCGAACGCGGCGCCCAGGATTCGGATTGGGACCCTCTCAAAAAAGCCGCCCGCCAACTCGCCTTTGCCGAAGATCAATCCGTCTTCGACGGCTACGCCGCGGCCGGAATTCAGGGGATTCGCGAGGCTTCCAGCAACCCGCCCATCCAGCTACCCGCCCGGGTTGAAGACTATCCGATCGCGGTGGCCCAGGCCGTCAGCCAGTTACGCCTGGCCGGCGTGGAGGGCCCTTATACGCTGGTCTTGGGGAATCAGGCCTTTACCGCCGCAAGTGGCGGCAGCGATGAAGGCTACCCGGTTTTTCAGCATATCCAGCGGGCCATCGACGGCAGCGTGGTGTGGGCCCCGGCCATCGAGGGGGGAGTGCTGTTGACCACCCGGGGCGGCGATTTTTCCCTGGATCTCGGCCAGGACATTTCCATCGGCTACGCCAGCCATTCCAGCACTTCGGTGCAGTTGTATTTCCTGGAAACCTTTACTTTCCGAGTGCTGACCAGCGAAGCCGCGGTCGCCCTCAATCCTTCCAAGGAGTAGCCTGTGAGTTCCGAACGCTATCGTTTTTTTCTCCTCTCCGATGAAGGCGGAGCGCTGGTTCCCGTACGCGGGCGGCGGCGCCACGGGCGTCCCAGTCCGCCGGTGGAACGGGCCCGGCGCCAGCAAGTCGGCCTGCTCGGCTTGCTCGACGCCATCGAACGCCTGGCCCGGCGAGGTTCCGGTCCGGCCGCCTGGGCACCGGTCTTTGAAGATCCTCTGGCTTTTCTGCTGGATGCGATCAGCGACGGACTGCTCGTGCGCGGGCGCAATGGGGAAGTGGTTTTCGCCAATGCGCTGGCCAACCAGTTGGAGCTGGGCGAGCGCGCCTTTACCGCCTATGAAGAGTTCGAACGCGGCGGCGAATCTTATGCCGCCCGGGGCCTGCGCCTGGAGCTGCCGGACGGCCCGTTCACTTTCACGCTGGTCACCAGAGTCAGGAGTTAATCAATGGATCTCAGCAAACTCACCACCAAGTCTCGCGAAGCCCTGCACGCCGCCGAAGCGGTAGCCCGCCGCCAGGAACATCAGGAGGTCAATACCCTCCACCTGCTCTCGGCGCTGCTCAACCAGGATGGCGGCATGGTTCCAGCCCTGCTGGAGAAAGCCGGCCTTTCGCCCCAGGGCGTGCGCAATCAGTTGGAGCGCACCCTGGCCCGCGCTCCCAAGGTGCAGGGGGGAGAAAATTTCATCGGCCGGGAGTTGAAGACGGCTCTGGACGCCGCCTTTGATCTCAAGTCCAGGCTGGGCGATGATTTTGTCTCCACCGAGCATCTCTTGCTCGGACTCATGACGGCTCCCAAGACCCAGGCCGGCAACCTGTTGCGCGAGATGGGCCTCAAGGAAGAGACGCTGCGCCAGACCATTCTTGACCTGCGCGCCGGGGAACAGGTCACCAGCATGGAGCCGGAGGCCAAGTTCCAGGCCCTGGATCGCTATACGACCGATTTGACCGGCCTGGCCAGAGCCGGCAAGCTCGATCCGGTGGTGGGCCGGGACGAAGAGATCCGGCGGGCCATGCAAGTGCTTTCGCGGCGCACCAAAAACAATCCGGTGCTGATCGGTGAGCCGGGCGTGGGCAAGACCGCCATCGTGGAGGGGATTGCCCTGCGTATCCACAGCGAGGACGTACCCGAAAGCCTGCGCCGCAAGCGCGTGCTGGCCCTGGACCTGGGCGCGCTGGTAGCCGGCGCCAAATACCGCGGAGAATTCGAAGAACGGCTCAAGGCCGTGCTCAATGAGATCGAAAAATCCGAAGGCAGCATTATCCTTTTCATCGACGAGTTGCACACCCTGGTGGGAGCCGGCGGCGCCGAAGGCGCGCAGGACGCCGCCAATATGCTCAAACCCGCGCTGGCGCGCGGCCAGCTCCGTTGCGTGGGCGCCACCACCCTGGATGAATATCGTAAATACATTGAAAAAGACAAGGCTCTGGAGCGCCGTTTCCAACCGGTCTTGATCGGCGAACCCAGCGTAGAGGACACGATCGCCATCCTGCGCGGCATCAAAGAAAAATACGAGGTCCACCACGGCATTCGCATCGAGGACGGGGCCATCGTGGCCGCCGCCCGCCTGAGCGACCGCTATATTTCAGACCGATTCTTGCCGGATAAAGCCATCGATCTGGTGGACGAAGCCGCCAGCCAGATCAAAATGGAACTGGAGAGCGTTCCAGCCGTCATCGATGTGGCCCAACGCGAAATCACCCGGCTGCAAATTGAGGAACAGGCCCTGCAATTGGAAGACAAAAAGGTCGCGGGTAAACGACTGGAGGAATTGCGCCAGGAATTGGCCGAGAAGAAAGAACACCTGCACGAGCTGAAAGCCCAGTGGCAACAACAGCGCGACCTGGTGGTGGAAGTCCGCACCATCAAAGAGCAGATCGATACTCTGAAAACTCAGGCCGAGCAGTCGCAGCAGAGAGGCGACCTGCAACGCACCGCGGAAATCACCTATGGAGAAATTCCAGCCCTGGAAAAACGCATCGGAGAGGTCCAGGAAAAACTGGCCAGGGCCCAGCAGCAGGGCAGCTTCGTGCGCGAAGTGGTCACCGCTCGCGACGTGGCCTCGATCGTCTCGCGCTGGACCGGCATCCCGGTGGACAAGATGCTGGAAGGCGACAGCGAGCGCCTGCTCAAGATGGAAGAACGCCTGAGCCAGCGCGTCGTCGGCCAGCAGGAGGCGGTGGTTCGGGTTTCCAAGGCCATCCGGCTGGCCCGAGCCGGACTGCAAGATCCGAATCGTCCCATCGGCTCTTTCCTCTTCCTGGGGCCGACCGGGGTGGGCAAAACCGAACTGGCCAAAGCCCTGGCCGAGTTTCTTTTCGACGACGAGCGCAACATCGTGCGCATCGATATGTCGGAATATATGGAAAAACACGCCGTTTCGCGTTTGATTGGCGCGCCTCCCGGTTACGTCGGCTATGACGAAGGCGGGCAGCTGACCGAAGCCGTCCGCCGGCGCCCCTATTCGGTGGTCTTGTTGGATGAGATCGAGAAGGCCCACCAGGACGTATTCAACGTGCTGCTGCAGGTCATGGACGACGGGCGTCTGACCGACGGGCAGGGCCGCACCGTGGACTTTCGCAACGTCATTTTGATTATGACCTCCAATATCGGCTCTCAATATATCCTGGATGAATCCGACCCGGGGCGGGCGGCGGAACTGGTCAAGGCGGCTTTGCGCGAGCATTTCCGCCCAGAATTTCTCAACCGCATCGATGCTCAGATCCTGTTTGCCCGGTTGGATCAGAGCACGCTACGCGAGATTGTTGAAGTGCAGCTGCGCGGCCTGGAAAAGCTCTTGGAGCAGCGGGGCTTCCGGTTGGATCTTCAGGAATCGGCCAGGGACTTGCTGGCTCGGGTAGGCTACGAACCGGCTTTTGGGGCGCGCCCCCTCAAACGGGCCATCCGTGAAATGGTGCTCGAACCGCTCTCGGAGATGATCCTGGCCGGACAGGTGCCGGCTGATTCGACCATTCGGGTTACGGCCGAGGGCGACCGCTTGAAGCTCGTCCCCCTCCCTGATCACGCGGTTACCCGCTAAACCCACCATGCCCCTGTCACCTCGGCGAAGGTGGCTGGCCCTGGTCAGCCTCTGGCTACTGCTCAGTCTTGCGGGGCTGGCTCAGCCCTCACCCACCCCAAGTCCCCGCCCCGCGGAGCCGCTGCCGGTCTCCGAGGTCGCTTTCCAACTGGAGGAAACCCGCAGTCTGCTGGTGGAAATGAAGCTGCGCCTGCGTAACTCGGCCACGGAGAGCCAGTTTTTACGAGAATTTGAGCCGCAGGCTTCGGAGATCGAGCGGCACGCCACTCAGGCCTTGAAGACTCTCAGTAAGAACCCCAGCCTGTCGGAACTGCGCGAGCTGGAGTCAGACTGGCAAGGACATCAAGCGGACCTGAAAGGCGCCCGCGATCGGCTGACCGCCCTGGACGGCCAGCGCGCGGCCGAGCAGGCGGATTTGGAGGAGCAGTCCAGAGTCTGGTCGGCTACCGAAAGCGCCCGGGCCAGCCAGGTTCCGGAAAGGCTGCGCCGCGACATGGGGGAGCTGCGTGACTCCATCGCCCGGGTGCAGCAGCAGGAAACGGAAGCGCGCGGCCGCCTGCTGATCTCCCTGACCGACCTGGCTCGCGCCCAGTCTCGCGTCAACAACATTCTGGCCACCGTGCGCCAGACCCGCGATTCGAAAGTAGAACGAGTCTTCGTCCGAGACGGGGTTCCCATCTGGAGAGTGGATCTGGGCTCTCAGCTCCATCCCGGCTTGCTGGGAGAGCTGCCGGCCCTGGTGGCTGGCGACCAGCGGGAATTGCTGGCCTTTCTCAAGGAAAATGAGGCGCGCCTGTGCTTGCATTTGCTTGGTCTGCTGCTGTTGGTGGCCGGCCTGCGTTGGGCTCAGGCCCGGGTGGCTCCCTGGGCCATCCAGGAACCAGCCCTGGCCGGAGCCGTCAGCGTATTTTCCGCGCCGATTTCTACCGCGCTCTTGATGACCGCCTGCCTGACTCCCTGGATTTACCCTCGCGCGCCGGTGCTGATGAAGGTGGGACTGGCGGCCTTGACTCTGCTGCCGGCGGTGCTGGTTTTGCGGCAACTGCTGCCGGCCCGCTTCTATCCGTTTCTGAACGCTCTGATCGTGCTCTTTTGCCTGGACCAGAGCCGCATGGTCTGCGCTGCCCAGCCTGTGGTGACCCGCTTGCTCTTCTGGTGTGAGTTGCTGTTCGCCTGCGCATTTCTCAGCCGGGCTCAAGCCCGCTATGCCCTGCAAGCGCGGCTGCGCTCCATCTGTCTGGTTTTGAACGGGCTTTTGCTGCTTGCCCTGGTCGCCAATCTACTCGGTTACCGGGATCTCAGCTACTGGTTGGGGGACGGAACCGTGCATAGCGCCGATCTGGCCGTCTTTCTTCTGGCCGGGGTGGAGGTGGTCAGCGGCCTGACTTTGCTCACCTTGCGCCTGGCGCCCCTGACCCTGCTGGCCTCGATCCGAGAGAATCGGCTCCATTTCCGCCAGGCCATTTTCTGGTCCGTACAGATCCTGGCCTGTCTGGCCTGGCTGATCCTGACCCTGGATGCCCTGGCCATCCTCTGGCCCGTTTCGGACGGATTGCATGCCCTGCTGGAAAGGCGGGTGGTTTTAGGCTCTTTGAGCTTCCGCCTGGGTGGGTTGCTCGGGGCTCTGGTGGTGCTCTGGATCGCCGGTAAGGTTTCCCGGTTCTCGAAATCCGTCCTGGAACTGGACGTGTATCCACACCTCCAATTAGCGCCGGGGGTCGACTATACCATCACCACCCTGGTGCGTTACCTGATCCTGCTGGTGGGCTTGCTCTTCGCGCTGGCTGCCGTTGGCGTGGATACGACCAAGCTCACGATTGTGGCCGGTGCTTTGAGTGTGGGCATCGGCTTTGGCCTGCAGAACATCGTGAACAATTTTGTTTCTGGTCTGATTCTGCTCTGCGAGCGTCCGGTCAAGGTGGGCGACACGATCCAGGTGGACCAGCAGATCGGAGTACTCAAACAGGTGGGTTTGCGGGCGGCCGTGCTGCGCACCGGAGAAGGCTCGGACGTGATCGTGCCCAATGGCGACCTGCTGTCGACCCAGGTGACCAACTGGACTCTCTCCGATCCTTTGCGCCGCCTGAACCTGGACATCGGTGTCAGTTATCAGAGCCAACCCCGGCAGGTGTTGGACCTGCTGCTGGCCACCGCGCGCCAGTCTCCCGACGTCTTGGAGAACCCTGAACCGAGCGTCCTTTTCGTTGGCCTGGGAGAGAGTTCGCTGAATTTCCGCGTGCAGGTCTGGATTCAGCACTCTCAGGCCTATGCGACCGTCCAGAGCGACTTGCTCATGCGCCTCTATGAGGCGCTGCAGGCCGCCAACATCGATATTCCCTTCCCGACCCGGACGATCATGGTGGAACGCAAGAAAGGCTGAGCCAAATGGAAACTAAGGACTATTATCAGATTCTGGGCGTCAGCCGGGAGGCTGACGACAAAGAAATCAAATCCGCCTACCGCAAGCTGGCCCGCGAGAATCATCCCGATGTGCACAATGGAGACAAGGAAGCGGAACGGCGATTCCAGGAGATCAACGAGGCCTACGAGGTTTTGTCGGACGCCGACAACCGCCGAAAGTACGACCAGCTCGGGGCGGGTGAGAAGGAGGTTCACTACGACTTCTCGGATTTGTTCGGCGGCGATCAGGAGAGCTATTTCCATGATCTGTTCGGAGCGGCCGGCCGCCGGGCCCGAGCGCGTCCCTCTCAAATGCAGGCCCACATCGAAATTTCGCTGGCCGAAGCTTTTAGCGGGACGACCCGCCACCTGGAGATTCTGACTCCCCAACTGTGCCCGAAGTGTCAGGGCGCGGGCTGCGCCGAGTGCGGGGGAATCGGTCAGGTCCACCAGGCTCGCCGCCTGGAAATCCGCATCCCCCCGGGGGCGGTTGAGGGCAGTCAGGTGAAAGCGGGAGACGTCACCATCACCATCTCCTTGCTGCCCAATCCGGACTACGAGGTCAAGGGCCGGGACCTGATTCGCAAGCTGCCGGTCGGACTCTATCAGGCGGTCCGCGGTGGGGAGGTTAAATTCCGCACCCTGGCCGGCAAAGAAATCGCTCTGAAGATCCCGGCCGAATCTCAGAATGGCCGCAGCTTCCGCCTGAAGGGCCAGGGCCTGCCCGGGGTGGGCCAGGAGCCGGCCGGCGACCTCTACCTTCGCCTGGAGGTCGTCTTGCCCACCGGCCTTAGCGAACGCGAGCGCCAACTGTTCGATGAGTTGGCCAGCCTGCGCTAACGTAACTCTCTCACGGTTTTGCTGGTAAGTGGTGATTCTTGAGCTTCTGCTGCCCGTCTTGAACGGCATCGAAATTGTACAGGAGATTCGCAAACAGGCCCGCTGGCGAGCTCAACCTCCGAATGTTTGCGAGCCGGTGCGGATTATTGCCTGGTTAAGCCGGGGGACGAGCAGTTGGGGCAGATCATGGACCCTATGGGCAAGCGAGCAGTCGTTGCCGTCCATGAACGAGGCGACCAGGCGCAAGGCGGCTAAGACCCCGTTGCGCTCGTATGTTTCGATTTTTCTAAATTTCTTGAGGATTCTATCCCCGAGCAATGGGGCGGCGACTTCCAGCAACGAGACGCCTCGAGGGGTGAGGCGGTAGCGGCGTACGCGTCTATCCGCGGAGTATTCTTCGCCTTTCACAAGCTTCTTGCTGCGCAACCGGCTAAGGATCCCGCTGACCGTGGATTGGCTCAGGCAAAGATGACGCGCCAGGCCAGTGGATGTCGCCGGATGAAATTTTGAGATAGCCTGCAAAACCGACAGTTGGGGCAGAGTCAGGCCTACCTGGACGACCAGCGCTTGGGAAGTCATTTCCATTGCCCTGGCGATCCTCTGAATCGATCTGGCCAGTTGTTCTTCGAGAAAAGCCAGATCCCGAGCCTCAAGAGCTTTATCCAAGACCAGCCTCTCCTTCTCGGCGCGCTGAAGGAACACTATAGGCGCTACTCTGGCAAAAGTGGTGCGTCCAACCGGAAGTGGAGAGGAAGTAAAGGGGAAGTTCGGTTCGCGATCTTACGGTATTGGCTTGTGTCGAGGAAGGGCAACCAGCTTTTGTTTCTTGGCGGCGCCGGGGTCATAACTGGGAGGGAGAGGCGGAAGGGCTCGGGATGGGCGCGGCTTCCCCGATAGCGGCCAGGCCCGCCACGGCTACGAGCGCTCCACCTGCAGCCAGGAGGTTGACTCTTTACCAACTGGCCCCCGCTCCTCCACTGCTGGAGCCGCCACCCCAGGAGCTATCGCTCGAAGAAGACGACGAGCTCGAGTCATAACTGCTGCTACTACTGTCGCTGCTGCTGCTGACGGTAATGCGGGCGATGGTATAGTAGGAGCGGTTGTGGTAACTGCAAGAATGGCAGCTTTCCACCGTTTCGCCGCGACCCTCACTGTATTCGGTGGCGCTTTCCAGGACCTGGTTGGTGCTGCTCAGGGTGCGGTAGCCGCAACGAGCGCAACTTTTGAAGTTGCTTAGCCAGGCTGCATAGCGCCCTTTTTGGGTCACTTCGCAAGCGGGGCAAAGCCAGATGTCGTAGTCGACCGACCCCAGGCGCTCCTCATCGCGTTCTCCCTGAGTCAGATACTCGTCGTCAGAAACCTCGTCAAGGCGGATCATGGGACCCTGGCAATTGGGGCATTTGCGTTTGCGGTAGCGGAGATAGCGGGCCCCCGCTCCCAGAGTGGCGAAGGACCCCAGTGCGAGTGCGCCAAGGCCCCAACTGTTGTCGGGTGTGGTCGAGGCTGCCGGGGAACTCACCGGTTGACGAGAAGGGGGAGCCTGGCGGGTCGGCTGGGGATGAGAGACCAGGGAGACCAGTTCGTCGACCGCCTGAGCGAGGTGCCAGTTGCCCACGGCCTTCCTGGCTTTGTCCTGCATAGATTGGATGAACTGGGGCTGGTAATGGGCCAGACTATCCGGGGTCATATAGAGGCTACAGCCCGGCGGTTTCTTGCTGATGACAAAGATGCCGTCCCGGCCCTGGATCTGCCAGGCCTGGGCCAGTTCTTGGGCCAGCGCCTGGGTGGAGTTGGTCGAGGCCACCAGCACCGCCACGACTTGCACATCCTGACCGGCAATGAGTGGAAACAACCGTGAGTGCAGAGTGCGAACGGCGTCGGGTTTCAGCAGATGGTCGGGATCGGCCACCAGACTTCCCTGCGGGCGAGGATCGGCAATCCGCTGGCCAAGTTTGGAAATGGGGAGCGACTTTTGATACCGGCACGAGGCCAACCGCTTACACAACCAGCCCACTCCCTGATCGACGCCCTGGTCGGGGTGGCCGCCCTTGAAATGCGGAACCACCTCCTGCTTGAGCATCTGCTCCAGATTGGCATCGCTGACAAAGGGGCGAACTCCGTCACCGGTGGCCACTTCCATGCGGTGTTCTTTCATCGCTACCAAAAAGAGTACCCCATTGTTGACGCCGCGCTGGCCCACACCCCAGAAGTTGAAGAGGCGGTGGGCATAGTCGCGCACGTCGCGACCGCTGCAGTCCTGGACAATGACCACCGCGATCTGCGTCCCGTTGCTCCGTTCCAGGTTGGACAGAGAGCGGTTGAGTTTGTCCCTCAAGGAGTCTTTCAGTAAGCGGGTATCGTCGCTGATATATCGTCCCTGCGGCCGCGGGTTGGGCACGTTTTCGTAGGGAATCGCCCAGGCCCCCAAAGTCAAGAGGAAACACCAGAGCGTAAATGGCCAGGCCCATCTCATGCCGGTCCCTTCGCCAAGGCCGGCAAAATTCATCCGCGAGCCGGGTTGCTGGCTTTCAGAAAAAGTGTCCCCCGCCGCCATCCGGGGTACTTCCTCGGGGAAGCTGCTCTCAGAGAGCAATGGGAGGACAAGAGATGACAAAATTTGTCACCAAACGAATCTATGAACCGGCCGATGCGCGGGATGGCTACCGTGTGCTGGTCGATCGGTTGTGGCCGCGCGGAGTGAGCAAGGAGCGGGCCGAACTGGGTGAATGGGCTAAAGACATGGCGCCGAGCACCGAGCTGCGCAAATGGTTTAACCATGATCCGGACAAATACGCCGAGTTTAAAACGCGCTACCTCAAGGAATTGCGGGAAAATCCCGAGGCCTCGAGGGTTATCGCCGGTTGGCGCCGGCATGAGGTGGTGACCCTGCTCTACGGCGCGCGCGACCAGGCCAACAACGAAGCGGTTGCGCTGCAGCACTATCTCGAGGAATGAGTGCGAGCTTTAGCCGTAGCCCAGGTCTTTGCTGCCTTTGCCCCCATCGGCGGTGCGCACCCAGAAGCCGAATTGTTGTGCTTTTTCCAGGATTTTCAGCGAGCGAGGCCCACGATAGATCGTTTTCAGATTGGCCTTGATGCCCGATGAGCGGACCAGGTTGGCCAGGTAGCCCATCATTTCGTTGGTGGCGAAACGCGGGTCGTCCTTGGCCTCAAAGTCGCCGGCGATGCCGTGTTTTTTGAGTTCCCCGATCATGGTGGCGACCGGATAGATCTGAGAGCGGCCATCTTTGTTGCGCAGGCGCATGACCTCGGCCAGCGTCATCTCGCTGACTTTCATGTTGGGCTTCAGTTTGTGTTCCGGGTCGAAAAAGCCATCCTTCTGCATCGGCTGGGACCAGTGGGTGGCCACCGGGACGCCGTCCTTGGTGATTTGCATGTCGATGTCGATGGACGAATAACCGTGCTCGGCCGCGAACTTGATTCCGGCGGGAGAGTTTTCAAAGGCGTAGGTATTCGGAGCCCCTTTCGCTCCTTTATGGAACATCCCGTGGGCATAGTTCGACTTGCCCCCCGGGATGCGAGCCCCGCTGGGCGGGGATGCGCCGGCCGAATCCACCGTTCCGGTCAGGGAGGGTAGGGAAGCCGAACTGTTGGGGGCGCCGACCATTAACATGGTGAGCATCTCCAACATCTGAGCGGTCATCTGCAGCATCTGGAGGGCGGCGAACTGGCTGAGGTCGGCGGCTCCTGAGCTGAGTTGCGAAGTCCCCGCCAGCCGCGCCAGCGCGGCGCCGCTGTCCAGGAAGGGAGCTCCTAAGCCGGCTTCCGGCTGTCCAAAGAGGGGAGCGCTGAGCGGGTTGGAGCCGGCCGAGAAAAAGTTCATGGCCAGAGTGTAGGCGCCTTGAGTGAAGCGAAATAAAAACGGAGCCTGCAGATATGAGCGATTTGTGTCTCCCTTGTTGCCTGGAAATGAGCGGTTGGAAAACTTGTCATGCAGGTTCACGCCAGGCAAGCTAAAGCTACGGCGGCGGAAATGGAAGCGCGCGGCATTTCCAGATCGAGGATGCGGCGGAATTCGGGTTGTCCCGGAGGGAGTCGTTTCACCAGGGTGACGGCCAGGTGGGCGCCCTGGATTTTCAGGCGCCGGTAGCTTGCTTCCCATTTTTGATGATCGTGAGTGTGACTGGCGATGAGGCCGGCCCGGCTGAGCGCTCCGAAGCGCAATTGCAGCAGGCCCCAGCCGGGAGCATGTCCCAACCAGCCGTGGACGCGCTCGAGAGCGTCGCTGCCTTCAATGATCGGACACTGGCTGACCAGCGCCAGCAAGCCGTTTTCGTTCAGGCGGGTGGGGAGTTGGCGGATGATTTCGGCAGTGATTTCCTCGCCGCTGGCGCCGCCCGGGCGAAAGAGCTGCAGACCCGCCTCGGGGGTGGGTACGAAGGGCGGGTTGGCGGTGATCAGGTCGAAGCTGCCGTCCACCGGCTGGTAGAGGTTGCCGGTTTTTACGGTGATTTTTTGGCGGTTGAAGCGGGCGTTGAGACGGGCGAAGTGGACGGCGCGCGGATTGATGTCGACGGCCCAGCTTTCTTGGCTATGACGGGCGTTGAGCACGGCCTGGACCCCCGAGCCGGTGCACAGGTCCAGGCTGCGGCCACAGGGCTGGCGGGGCACGCAACGAGCCAGAGCCAGAGAGTCGGGGCCGAGCCAGTAGACCTGGTCGGTTTTCTCGCCGAACATGGGGTCGGTGAAGAAGAGCTGGCCCAGACAGGGGAAGAGCATGGCTTTTTTCGGTTGCAGCAGCCAGTAGCGGGCCTGGTTGGCCAGTGGGGAGCGATTGTGGCGTAGCCGGTGCAGCAAGCCGGGGATTTGGTCGGGGGTAAAGAGGACTTCGGGAAGATCCAGTAGTTCGCGCAGGGCGGCTTCGTTGTAGGGATGCTGTTGCGGCAGCGGCTCTTCGGCCCAGCGTTGGCGGACGATGGGCTCGGGGAGGGGGTAAGCGATGGATTGGCGCCGGCGCGAGCCGGAGGCTTTGTGAATGACCAGGATGCTGTCATAGATGTGGTCGATGCCGGCTGCTTCCAGTTCGTCGAGGCGGCGGGTGACTTCGCCGGCATAGGCCTGGCGGCCGTTTTCGGGACCAAAAGCGGCCACCAGCCGGGGCAGATCGGCCAGGCAAGCGGCATACTCGGCGGCGCTGGCGCGGGCGTAGTCGAACTGCTCAAAAGCATGGTTTTCAAGCTCCAGGGGAGCCACCAGGCTGCAGGCCACCGTCAGGCTTCCGCCCGGTTCGACCTTTTCCAGGTAGGGTCGCAGATCGGGGTTTTGCGGCAGCTGGCCGCGGGCGGGGATGGGAAAGGGCAGGCAGACGGTAACCTGAGGAGCCGCGGCCTGGGAGGGCTGGAAGGGGCGCCCGTTGAGGCGGGCGTTGAGTTCGCTGAAGGCCAGCGCCCGTGGGTTGGGGTCGTGGCAGGTTCCGCCACGCAGGAGAGGCAGCAGGCCGGCCCCGCAATGCAAATGCAGGGCCGGCCCGGGCGGGGCCAGCCGGGCCAGCGCGTAGAGGCGGCTGTCGGGCTGCAGATCGGCTTCGGCCAGCAGAAAGACATCCGCACAGGGCGTGAGGGTGCACAAGGCCCGCACCAGCGAACCTTGGCGCTGGAGCAACCCCAGTTCCAACAAGGCATCCACCCAGGCGCCCTGGCGGGATTGGGGCTGGTGCCGGAACCAGAAGTTGATCCAGCGAGCCGCTTCGCAGGTTTCTTCTACCGGGAAGTAAGGTTGGCGGACCAGGTCGGGCACGCCCAGCAGACGCCGGACGGTGGATTCGTTGAAGTGTTGTTGGCGGAGCTGGTCGGCCAGCTCTAGGATTGCTTGACCCACTCGGCGGTGGCGCCGGCGGCGGCCCCGGTGGCTACGGCCAGAGCCAGTCCGACCGGTCCCTGGCTACCCATCCAGCCCAGGGCGGCGCCGGCGGCGGCCCCTCCCAGGCCTTCGGCGATGCCGCGGCCGGCCGGTTCGGCGGCCACCAGCAAGAGAGCCGGAGGGAAGAGCAGTCCCACGAAGAGCATGACGGCTCCCATCGGCTCTTTCAAAACATCTTTGGCTCCCGAGACGACGCCGTGCACGCTGCCGGCCACGCCCAGCGTGGTGGCCCCGGCGGCCACCGGGCTCAGATTCAGGCCTATGGCCTGGGCGGCCGTGCCGGCACCCGCGCCGACAGCTCCAACACCCGCGCCGATCAGGGCGCCTTTGGCGATTTTACCCCAATCCAGGCCCTTGTCTTCGGGTTCTTGAGGTTCTTGAGGGGTTGGCGCCGGGGTGGGCAGATTGCGTTGCGGAACCTTGGGCTGATTCTGGTTCTGGATTTTCATGTCGACTCCCATTTGTGCGTTTCTTTTTACTTTGACCATGGCGGCCTGAAAGAAGGTTGAAATAGTTGACTGGACTGTTGGTCCAATTTATACTGGGCGGATGACGGACTTCACTTTTGCTTCCACCGATGGCTATGAGTTAGCCGCCAGCTGGTTTCCGGGAGCGCGAGGAGCGGTGTTGATCAGTTCCGGCACCGGGATTCGGCGCCAGTTCTATAGCCGTCTGGCGTCGTTTTTGCAGCAGCGCGGTTTTTCCGTGATGACCTACGACTACCGTGGCATCGGTGGCTCGAGGCGCGGTTCGTTGCGTGGTTTCCAGGCGGATAAGCTGACCTGGGCGGAGCGGGATATGCGGGCCGCCTGGGCCGAACTGGGCCGGCGCGCCGGGGGGGTTCCGCTCTACTGGTTTGGTCACAGTCTGGGAGGCCAGATGCCCGGGCTGGTTCAGGGGATTGAGCGGGCCGAAGCGATTTGCACGGTGGGCACGGGAGTCGGTATCTGGTGGAAAATGCTCAAACCTTACCGTTGGTTCTGTCTGTTTGTCTGGTATGTGTACATGCCTTTGATGACCGCGCTGTTTGGCTATGCGCCGGCGCGTTTGATTCGTCAGGGCCAGGACTTGCCCCGGGGAGTGGCATTGCAATGGTCGCTGTGGTGCCGTTCCAAGGACTATTTCGGCAAGTATCTGGGGCAGGTTCGGCTGGAGCGGATGGCCGTTTTGCGCCAGCCCTGGTGGTCGATTGGCTTTACCGATGATCCGATCGCCAATTGGCAGACGATTCCTCAGATGATGCGCTTTTATCCCCGGGTGGATTTGAGGTTCGATATGATCACGCCGGGCGAGCTGGGTTTGCCGGCGGTGGGCCACCACGGGTTTTTTCGTCCCGGTTGCGAAGCGCTTTGGGAACGATTGGTGGTATTTTATGAGAACGCCGGGAAGCCGGAATCGAGCTACTCCGGAAAAGCGTAAGCGCATTCTGCAGACGGCCCTGGAGCTGTTTTTGGCCAGCGGGTTGACGGGCACGACCCTGGATCAGCTTTGTTCGGCCTGCGAGATCAGCCGCAGCTCGTTTTATCATCATTTCGTGAGTAAAGAAGCGGTGGCGGTAACTTTGTATTCGGAGGCCATCGAGGCCATCCACCGGGACATTCGCGCGGCTTTGGGGTCTTCTTTGCGGGAGGGTTTGGAGGGGATGCTGGGCGCTTACCTGGACTGGTTTGAGGCCCATCCGCGCCAGGGGGCTTTTGTGTGGAAGGTGATGAGCAGCGAGTTGATGGCTGTTCACATTGCTTCGGTGGCCGAGCAGCAGCGGCTGTTTCATCAGGAGGTGATCGAGTGGCTGGAGCCTTTTGTGCGGCGCGGCCAGGCGCGCCGTTTGAGCGCGCCGGTCCTGGTGGCGTTGGTGATCGGGCCGGCTCGGGACTTTGTGCGTTCTGGCGGAGGTGATTTTCGGCAGGCTCGGGTGGAGTTCGCGCGGGCGGCTTATGAGGCGGTCAGGGCCCAGAGGTGATCGTTGTACCCCTGAAGGGGTCGGGCTATCCCTGCTGTCCGATGGGCCGGCTCTTTACAATGGAGAGAGTAAACGTTGGAGGAAGTTATGGGAAAGATTGTCTCGGCTGTATACGATAATCGCGCCACCGCTCTGGCCGCCACCGAGGGATTGCTGGCAGCGGGCTTTGGGGAGGGCGATATCAGCGTTTTGATGTCGGACGCCACCCAGGGTCGCGAGTTTAATGTGAACGTGACCACGAAAGCTCCGGAGGGTGCCAGCCTGGGGGCGGCCGCCGGCGGCGTGCTGGGCGCCATTGTGGCCACGCTGGTGGCGCTGGGCGATCTGGTGATTCCCGGCATCAGCCTGGTGGCGGCCGGTCCGATTGTGGCCGCGCTGGCCGGAGCCGGCGCGGGTGGCACGCTGGGCGGCCTGATCGGGGCGCTGGTGGGCTGGGGTATTCCTGAGCATGAAGCCAGGCTGATGGCCGAGCGCGTGGCTCAGGGAGGCATTTTGGTGGGCGTGCTGACCCACCATGACCGGGCCAAGACGGCTCGTGAGGTGCTGAAGTCTTGTGGCGGGACCCACGTGCGGGCCACAGCCGGATAGCATGCGGAAAATGTTTCTCCACGGATTGGATTCATCCAGCCAGGGTCGCAAAGCTCGCCTGCTGGCTTCCCTGGGCGTGGAGACTCCCGATTTCCGCGGCGATCTGGCGGCGCGGATGGCTCAGTTGGAACCGCTGTTGGGTAGTGAGCGCTGGGTTCTGATCGGTTCGAGTTTTGGCGGCTTGATGGCGGCTCTCTGGACTTTGCGCCACCCTGCTCGGGTGCATCGTCTGATTTTGTTGGCGCCGGCTTTTCACCGGCCCGATTTCGTAGTGGAGCGGCCGGTGGATGTGCCCACCTTGCTGGTGCACGGCACGCGCGACACGGTGGTTCCGCACGAGTTGGCGCGGGCTCGGGCCGGGGAGGCTTTCAGTCATTTACGGGTGGAGTGGGTGGATGATGACCACCGCCTGGAGGCCACCGCCCGGCACCTGGATTGGCCGGCTCTTATGGGGAATAGGTCTTGTATTTGAGGCGGCGCACGATGCGCGAATACATGCTGATTTCCTGATCGAAAACGAAGCGCAGGAAGAGCCCGGTGAGCGAGCTGTGGGAGTGCAGGTTGTCGTAGAACTCGGGAGCGCGGCGTTTGATTTCGGGGAGTAGATTCCAGGGCACGGATGGAAAATCGTGGTGCTCATTGTGGTAGCCGATGTTGAGGTTGATGATGTTGAGCGGACCGTAGTAGCTGTAGGTTTCCTGGTGGTTGTCGAGCACCAGCCAGTGTTCCTGAACCCAGCGGGCGCCCAGCGGATGGGGACCGACCGAGAACCAGAAGCTGAGCATCAGGTAGAGCAGGGCTTTGGGACCCATCAGGCTGTAGATGAGGGCCGTGAAGAGGATTTGCACCAGCCAGTTGGTCTTGATGCGTGCGTCGAAGGAGCGCTGATCCTTGATGCGCGGGGTGCGCAGGATTTGAAAGACGGGGAAAAAGCACAACCAGAAGAGCTTGCCCAGACTGTACCCGCGGATCAGTTTGGCTTCCCACTTGCTGGGGATGTCGGCGTCGTGCTCTTCCACGCTCAGGAACGAGTGGTGTTTGGAGTGGTAAAGACGGAAGGACAGGGCGGTGGGAAAGATGGTGGGCAGGTTGGCCACCAGGCCGGCCGCCAGGTTGGCCCGGGTGGTGCGGAAGATGAGGTTGTGGCCGGCTTCGTGGATGCACACGAAGAGGCTGTGGGCCGCGTAGGCTCCCACCAGATAGGCGCAGGCGGCGATTTGCCAGCTGGAGGCGGCTTTGAGATACCAGGCCATGACCAGCTGGAGCAGCACACAGCCGAGAATAACCGCGAAGGTCCAGGGGTTTTTGCTGCCGAGCAGTTCGCGGACTTGCGGGTATTTGGCGAGGATGAGCGGAGCGCGCCGGTGATGGGGAATCTGCTCGTGCGTATATTGAAAGTCTTCAGGGGCCACGTTTAAAGCTGCCATCCTGTCACGAAACTTCCTGCTAATTTGAGCCCCAGTTGAGGGGCCGGCCTCATTCGTTTCTGAGCGCCTGGATCGGGTCGAGTCGCGAGGCTTTGAAGGCGGGATAGAAACCGAAGAAGACGCCGACCACCAGCGAGAAGGTGAAGGCCAGCAGGACGCTCTGGATGGAGACCACCGGGGGCCACTGGCTGAACCTGGCGGCGATGTGGGCGAAGCCGTAGCCGAGAGCTACGCCGATGGCGCCGCCGGTGAGGGAGAGCACGATCGACTCGACCAGGAACTGGCGCAGGATGTCTCTGCGCTTGGCGCCCAGGGCCATGCGAATGCCGATCTCGCGGATGCGCTCGGTGACGGAGACGAGCATGATGTTCATGATGCCGATTCCGCCCACCAGTAGCGAGACGGAAGCGATGCCGCCCAGCAACAGGGTAAAGATTTGGGTGGACTGGTTGGCGGTTTCGGCGAATTCGGCCTGGGTGCGGATGGAGTAGTCCGGGTCTTCGCCGGGTTGGATTTTGTGGCGGCTGGCCAGCACGTCGTCGATTTGCTTTTTGGCCCGCTCGACCTGGTCTTTGGAGGCGGCTTCGGCCATGATGTAACGTACGTTGGACTGGCGCTGCAGGCGCTTCATGCAGGTGGTGTAAGGCACGACCACGATGTCGTCCTGGCTCTGGCCGAAGGCACTGTCGCCCTTCTCGGCCAGTTGCCCGACCACTCGCATGGGAATGCCTTTGACGCGCACGGTGGCCCCGATGGGGCTTTCGCCGCCGAAGAGGTTGTCGACCACGACCTTGCCGAGTACACAGACTTTGGCGGCGGCGCGTACGTCGTCGTCGGTAAAGAAGCGGCCGTCTACGATGTTCCAGTTGCGGATGTCGGGGTAGGCGATGTCGGAGCCGGTGATCTGGGTGCTCCAGTTCTGATCTTGGAAGACGATCTGCGCGTTGACCTGGGTGATCGGACTGACGTTGGAGACGGCTGAGCACTGCCTGGGGATTTCCTTGGCGTCGTCCACGGTCAGGGTGGAGGCGCCGAAGGCCCCGGTCCTGGCCCCGGATGTTTGGCCGGAGCCGGGGAAAATCATGATGGTGTTGGTGCCCAGGCTGGCGATGGTGGCTTCGACGCTGCGCTGGGCGCCGGTGCCGATGGCCAGCATGGTGATGACGGTGGAGACACCGATGATGATGCCCAGGGCGGTGAGGAAGGTGCGCAGTTTGTTGCGCATCAGGGCCCTGAGCGAGATGCGGAAGACCATCCAGAGGTTCATTCGTCTTCGTCTTCCAGGGTTTTCAAGACTTCTCGGGCGATCAGGCGCTTTTTTTGGGGCTCGTCGGACTTGATTTTGCCGTCTTTGAAGGTGATGACACGCTTGGCGTATTGGGCGATGTCGGGTTCATGGGTGACCAGCAGGATGGTGATGTTCTTCTGCTCGTTGAGTTCCTGGAAAATGCGCATGACTTCGACGCTGGTTTTGGAGTCGAGGTTGCCGGTGGGTTCGTCGGCCAGCACCAGGCTGGGCTGGGTGACCAGAGCGCGGGCGATAGCCACGCGTTGCTGCTCGCCGCCGGAGAGCTGGGTGGGCACGTGGTCGTAGCGGTGGCCCAGGCCGACGGCGCTCAGCGAGGCTTCACTGCGCTCTTTGCGCTCTTTGGCGGGGATTTCTTGTTCGCGGTAGAGCAGGGGGAGTTCGACGTTTTCCAGGGCGGTGGTGCGGGCCAGCAGGTTGAAGCCCTGGAAGACGAAGCCGATCTTGAGGTTGCGGATTTCGGCCAGCTGATCGGCGCTCATTTGGGAGACTTCGACGCCGTCCAACTTATAGGAGCCGGCCGTGGGACGATCCAGGCAGCCGAGCAGGTTCATGGTGGTGGACTTGCCGCTGCCGGAGGGTCCCATGATGGCTACGAAGTCGCCTTCCGGAAGGATGATGTCGACGCCCTTCAGGGCGGTTACGCTGACTTCGCCGGTAACGTAGGTGCGCGTGAGATTGGTGGCTTCGATGACGTTCAATTAGAACATCCTCGGACCGCGGCCGCCTCGTCCCTGGGTCGGGGCGGAGGGGGTGCTGGTGGTCCCCGCGGAGGTGACGACCTTGTCGCCTTCCTTGAGGTCGCCTTCGACCATCTCGGTGTTGGCGCCGTCGGTGATGCCGGGGGTGAATTTATGCTCGACGAATTTGCCGTTTTCTTGGGTGTAGACGCTGGATTTGCGCTGGAAGTTGCCGCGTTTTCGGCGCTCGCCGCCTTGGGGACGTTCTCCGCCTTGCGGGCGTTCGCGCTTGGGCGGTTTGTAGTCCGGGGGCTTGAAGCGCAGGGCGGAGTTGGGGATGAGGATGACGTCTTCGCGGTTTTCCACTTCGATGTTGACGGTGGCCGTCATGCCGGGCTTGAGTTTGCCGTCGGGGTTGCGGGTGTCGATGATGACCACATAGGTAACCACGTTCTGGACGGTGACGGGTGCCTGGCGGACTTCTTTGACTTTGCCGCGGAAGCGTTGCTCCGGGAAGGCGTCGACGGTGAAGGTGGCGCGGGAGCCGGCTTTGACCTGGCCGATGTCGGCTTCGTCGACGTTGGTCTGGACCTGGATCTGATCGAGGTTTTCGGCCAGAGTGAAGAGGTCGGGGGCCTGGAATTGGGCGGCCACGGTCTGACCCAGGGTGACTTTACGGTCGAGCACGATGCCGTCGATGGGGGAACGAATGGTGGCGTAGCCCAGGTTGGTCCGGGCCTGGTCCAGGTTGGCCCGGGCTTGGGAAACCTGGGCGCGGGCCCCCTGGACCTGGGCCTGGGCCGAATTGAGCTGCTGCTGAGCGGCTTCTTTACGCATGATGGCGGCGTCGACGTCGGCCTGGGCGGCTTTGATGTTGGCTTCCGCCGAGCGGACACCAGCTTTGGCTGCTTCGACCTGAGAGCGGAGGGAGTCGACGTTGGCCTGGCTGGTCAGGGTGGTGGTGCGGGCCGTGTCCAGTTCGCTGGTGGCGATGAGGTCGCGCTCTCTCAGGGTGGACTGACGTGTCTCGTTGCGTTGAGCCAGCAGCAAATCGGCCTGGCCTTTGCGCAGGTTGGCTTCGGCCGTGGTTAGGCCGGCCTGAGAGTTGGCCAGCGAGCCCCGGGCGGCGTCGACTTTGGCCTGGGCGCTGAGCACGGCGGCTTCGGCGGATTTGACGTTGGCCGATTGGTTGCCGACATTGGCTTGCTGGTTGTGCAGGCTGGCCTCGGCGTTGTTGACGCTGGCCGTGGTTTGCTCTACCTGGGCGCGGAAGGTGGAGGGGTCGAGCTGGGCCAGCGGCTGATTCTTGCGAACGCGCGAGTTAAAGTCGACATAGAGATTTTGGATGATGCCGGAGACCTGGCTGCCCACGGTGATCTGGGTGACGGCCTGGAGGTTGCCGGTGGCGGTGATGCGCGAGCGCAGGTCGCCCCGCGTGACTTCGGCGGTTTCGACTTTGGCCTGAGCGGCTGTCTGGCGTTGTTTCCAGAAGTAGTAGCCACCGCCCCCGAGGGCGCCAACGACCAGGATGAACCAGAAGAGTCGGACCAGACTACGTTTCAAGCTTTTATCTCCAGGGTGGTAAAGATGAACTACTATAGTTGCATTTTTGCACTGTGGAGTTCAACCCTGACCAGCCTACAGAGTTTCTCCTGAGTGAAAATTTAGGACTTTCGGAGTACAGAAAAAAAGCGCCTCGTGGGCGCTTTTTTGCTCTTTGGCAGCTGGATAATCAATTTGAG
>JAHBVR010000027.1 GCA_019637395.1 Vulcanimicrobiota bacterium | reverse complement strand
TTAGTGTTCTAGGATACTATTCCCAGGTCGCCACCGGACCCTGGCTCCCCCAGGCTCCCTTTCTGGGTATACCTTAAGCTATGGAATTGCCGGTAGTACTCCAGTCCCTGCGGATCGGTACGAGAGAGGAGTTGAAAAAAGCTGTTCTCCGACTGAGGGGCTACTCGGCAGGTTTTTGATCGTCCACTCCGCGGCCGCGGCCAGCCCCCTTCTTGTCAAAGGAGGAGCGCTCGTCTCCCGTGATCTCGGACTCTCTATCGTCGAACCCTTGCGTCAGATTCGAGCTGGTTTTGTTCATCTGCTCGAGGGAGGGTACCCGCTCTTGCAATTTCTTATCATCCATGTTTTCACACCTCTGTTTCTCCAGCATAGGCGTCCCTGCGTACGCGGTAGGATCCGAGTCAGGTAATTTTAGAGAGATCCTGATTGGCCGGACCCACCAGGACCTGACCGTGACGGTCAAAGCGGGAGCCGTGACAGGGACAGTCCCAGGTTTTTTCCAGACGGTTCCAGCGCACGACCCCCTGCAGATGCGGGCAGACCGCTGAATATTGGAATAAATTGCCTTCCTCGTCGCGGTAGCAGGCCAGTTTTTTCATTCCCTGGCGTAGCACGGCCCCGCAACCTTTCTCCAACTGGTCCAGCGAATCGATATCGCCACCACGGAACCAATCGGCGTATTGTGCAGCCGTGTTGAGATTCTCCGCGAGGAAATCCTTAGCCGCCCAGGGCGTAATTCGGCTGGGATCGTAAAGAGTTTTCCAAGGGTGGTCTCGGCCCGCCATCAGTTCGGGCAGCAGCAACCCCGCTATTGTTCCGTGGGTCAGGCCGTGCCCGGAGTCACCGGTTACCACAAAGACGTTTTCCTCCGAGCCGGGATTGGCTCCGATAAAAGCTTGGAAATCCACCGGTTCAAAGACTTCGCCTGACCAGCGATAAGCAACTGAGCCGCACATGGGCCAGCGTTCGCGCGCCCAGACTTCGAGCAGCTCGAAGCGCCGGCTATAGTCCTCGCCCTGGCCAACCTTATGGTCCTGACCGCCCACAATCAGCAGGTCATCGCCTTCAGGAGTAGCCCCCATCACCAGACGCACGTAGTGGTAAGAATCGAGGGTGTCCCAAAAAAGGGCGGGGCGCAGTTGGCCGGCCGGCACCTTCAGGCCCACCATGTAGGTCATGTGGGCCGATTGTTTGGTATGCACAAAAAACCGGTCGTTCACGGGCGTATTGGTCGCCACCACCACCTGTTGGGCCTGCACCGTCAAACCACTGGCGGTGCGCACCCGGGGATGGGCGCCGCCCTCGATTTCGCTGACCCGCGTCCGGGTGAAGAGGCGTACTCCGCGGTCCTGCATGGCGCGGGTGAGCCCGGCCAGGTAGAGCAAAGGATGAAACTGTCCCTGGTTGGGGAAGTGCAGGCAGCGACCGGTGTCAAAATGGGCGATCGGGGCTCGTTCCACCCAGTTTACCTCCACGCCGGCGCGCCGGGCCGCTTCCAGTTCGTCCTCGAGATTTCTCTGGTCAGGCAAACCGGGAGGGTTGAAAAGATACCCATCCACGCGCAGAAATTGACATTCGATAGCCTCTCGTTGGATGGCCGTTTCGATAGCGGCCACCGCCGCTATGTGACTTTCGGCCGCTCGTTTGGCGCCCTCACGGCCATGGCAGGACTCGATTTTGGAGTAGCCATCATCGAGGGCGAAAGAGAGATGGGCCGAAGTCCGCCCGGACATCCCGCCACCGATGCTACCGTCCTCCAACACCACCACGGACCTGCCCTGCAGACTCAGTTGATAAGCCACGGAAAGTCCAGAGATGCCGGCACCGATCACGACTACCCCGGTTTCCAAATTCTGGTCCAGAGCCGCCTGCTCCAGCGACAGCAAGGACTGCTTGGGCTCGTACCAGCAAGATTGAGTAGCGAAATCACTCATATGACCTCCAGGGCTTGCGCCAAACCCGCCCCGGTAAGACCGGGGCGGAGTCGGGATGCTCAGGCTGTGGCCAGAGCTTCGGGGTTGACCACGCTCTCGGCGATTTTGGTCAACTTCTTATCGGTTTCCCCTTCTTCTTGTAGGGTTTCATCCAGCAGTTCCATGGCTTTTTTCAGCTTCAAGCCCTCGGCCAGAGCGCGGGCCGTGCCGTAGCCGGCGATCTCGTAGTGCTCGACGCGTTGGGCCGCGCCAATGATGGCCACGTCGCGCACGGGTCCGGCGGGAATTTCCTTGATGGCTTCCTGGCCTTCGGCGACCAGCCCCTTCATGGCTTTACAGACCTTCTTATCGCTGGCTTTCAGCTCGATCTCTTCCGCGATTTTCTCGAGCCGTTGCAATTGTTTCTCGGTTTCTTTCAAGTGCATCTCGATGGCCTTCTTCAGTTCTTTGGCCGTGGCCGCTTCGGCCATTTTGGGCAAGGCTTCAATCAACTGTTCCTCGGCGCTCATCAAGTCGGCAATTTCATGCACAAAAAGTTGATCGATGGTTTTGATCTTCGACATTATCCACATCCTCGTTCTCGGAATATTTCGCGTGGCGCGACCCCTCGAGTGTAGCGCCGCGCCCACTCGGCCCGTATACCCTCGGGTGGACAGGGGTCAGGATCGGAATACTTTCCGGCACGACGTCAGGGGATACTTGAAGTTGCCCGGTGCGTGTATTCTTTTCCTTATAACCCACGGAGGTGTGCCCATGAAAGACGATTCCGAAATCACCCCGGGTCCGGCTCTGCCGGTAGATGAAAGCGTCGAAGACCTGTTGGCTCAGCCGGAGTATCCTCAGCCCGGTGACGACAGCCAGCCCCCTAACCAGGGGCGCGAAAAGTCCTGAGATGCGTCTGGTGAAGGTTTCCGTGCCTCGGGGGGAGGGTTCGGAGATCGCCCAGATTGCCTTTGATTGTGGAATTTCCGAAGTCAGCCAGA
Organism: Vulcanimicrobiota bacterium; assembly: GCA_019637395.1. Taxonomy (GTDB): domain Bacteria; phylum Vulcanimicrobiota; class Xenobia; order Xenobiales; family JADMJV01; genus JADMJV01. The sequence continues at coordinate 107,436 of JAHBVR010000027.1, read as the reverse complement.
GCCTGGAGACGGCCTGCTCCAAAGATGGTTTCGAAGAGTCGCAGGATGTAATCAGCGCGCGGGCCGCAACGCCCGTTGCTAAACGTTACCTCGACGCGTTGCAGCACTCTCGCTGGGGGCAGCAGGCGGGCTGCACCATTACGGTACGTCAGCCCCTGAGCATTCACTCCAGCTCTTCCTTGCGCGAATTGACCAGGCCCTTCGGAATTCCGCTCCAGGACCTGCGCTGTGAGCTCTGGCAGTTCAGTCATGTGACCCCCAGCTTCGTCGGAAGAATCGTATGCGCTGCCCTCCTGCTGGCTCACGGGCTGGCCGAGGACCACTTGCTGAATATCCTGGGGGGGCTGCTCTTTCTGCCGCTTCTGCCCTGTCTGATGGCCGTGGCCCTGGGCTTGTTGTGTCGCGACTGGCCACTGTGTCGCCACGGTTTGCACGCCTGGCTGACCGCCCTGCTCCTGATCGCTGTGTGTTCAGCCGGCTATGGTTGGTGCTTACAGCCGTTCGTGCGCCATCAAGAAACCGCAAGTTGGAGCACATGTATGGCGCTTTCGGGGGTGGTCGGTGTGGCCGCCGCCTTGGGAGAAATCGACGACGCGGGCAAGCGCGAACTGATCGGTCTGGCGGCGGCTTCCCAACTGGCATTGCTGCCGGCCTGGGCCGCCCTCGCGGGAGCCACCGGCGCTCTCCCTCTTTCCCAGGCCGTGGCTAAATTTGCCAGCGTCTTTTTGAATGCCGGGACTTTGCTGGCCACAGCCATGCTGACCTACTGGTGGGCAGACGCAGGTTGCTTACCTAGACGTTCTGAGCCTGAGAGTTGACTTCCGCTTCGGCCAGGCGGGTGAGTAGCTGATCGGCGGCCAATTCCTCTTTGAAAGTTTCGCTGATCAGCCGCGAAACATCCGTTTCCTCGAGTTGCTCGGCGAAGGCTCGAGCTGTCCCGTATGCGGCCATCTCATAGTGCTCCACACGCTGGCAGGCGGCGATGATGGCTGCGTCGCGCAGGGGGCCGGGGGGGATGCTTTCGACCGTCTCCTGGCCCTCCGCCAGCAGGCCCTTCATCGCTTTACAAAGCTTGCGATCCGATTTTTTCATCTCCAGGACCTCGGCCGCCTTTTCCAGCCGCTGCAGTTGCTTCTGAGTCTCCTCAAGGTGGTCGAGCAGAGCTTTTTGCAATTTGGCGCTGCTGGCCACCTTGGCCAGTTTGGGTAAGACCTCGAGCAACTGTTCCTCGACACTCATTAGAGCCGCCAGCTCGTGAACCAGCAGTTGTTTAAATGTCTCAATTTTAGCCATCGTTTTACCTCGCGCCAGATAGTCACCTTGCAGACTAAACGAAATGGTTTCCCGTCGCCTATATCTCGGAGTACCGATTGCCGGTCGCCTATACCTCAGAACCGCCCACTTTGTCTACCCCCTTTTGTGTTTTAAAAAGCAGACGGCGCAGTATCCCCATTCGTAGCTGCCTCAGGCTAGGTTTAGCCGGCTATACCAATTTTCGGAGGACCCAAATGAATTCCAAGCTCATCTATGCAGGTCTGGTCAGCGCCCTTTTGATCGCCGGGTGCGGAAACGACGACAATGATTTCAACCCGGGTGACCGTAATAATTATCCGATCATCAATCCCAATAACCCGGGCCCGGGCCAGCCGCAAAACCCAAATCCGTTTGCACCTGCGGTTACGCTGGACAGCGGCACTTTGTCCAGCATCCGGGGGGCGGCCGGCGTGCCCTTCGCCCCTGGAGCCACGGTGACGGATCTTGACACTTCCACGCTGCAGAACGGCACGCTGACCATTACGGGAGGCAGCGGCCTGATTCTGACCTCTCCCGGCACCCCCGATATTGGAACCGTGACCGGCAGCGGAACCAACACCCTGAGTGTAGCTCTCAACAACAATGCCACCCTGGCGGCCGTTCAGCAGTTTTTACGGGCGGTCACCCTGGCTTCCGCCGGAACCGCGGCTTTTGGACCCAATACGGTCAGTGTCTCGCTGAGCGACGGCACCGGGCAAACTTCCCAAACGGTCACCCGCAACGTCAGCGTGGTGGGTGTTGCCGCCCTCAACCTGACGGTAGGCCAGGGTGGCCTCACCACCATTCAACAAGCCGTCGACCAGGTGGCCGCCACCGACAACGGCCAGGGTTCTACCATTACGATTCCCGCCGGGACTTTCAACGAGACGGTTAATATCAGCAACGATCCCGACCTGGCAGGCTTGACCTTGCTCGGCCCCAATTCGAGTATTTCGGCCGGCGTCACTCCGAGCACGCGCGGGGCCGAAGCCACTTTCAACCGGCTGAATGTGGACGCTCCCAACGTGACCCTTTCCGGAGTCACCATCTCCGAAGGAGTGGACGCCGGTATCGACGAGGCGGCCGGCATTCTGCTGCGCGCTGGGGCTACCAACTTTACCGCCAGCAATGACCGTTTCATCCGCACCGGCGCTGCCGGAAACTTCCGCGGTCTGATCAATACCATCGGAACCACTAATGGTAATGTGACGCTACGCAACAACCTGTTCCAGGGTTTTGCCACCGGCGTTTACTTACAGGGTACTTCGGCCGCCAATCCCGCCACCGGCAGCATTCTCAGCGGCAATGCCTTCAGCGGTAACAATGTCGGTCTGTCGCTCGACAACGTCCAGAATACCCAGATTACCGGCAACGGCTTCCGCAACCAGAGCATCGAACAGATCGGTCTTTTGAATCCTGGCAACACGGTGGTGGCCTCGGGCAATAGTTTCGATACTTCCTCCAGTCTGACCGTCTACACCGGCACCGCCGCGGACACGGGCAGCCTGGACGCGCGCAATAACTTCTTCGGCACCGCCAGCGGTCCGGCTGACGCCGGCAACAATCCGCGCGTTAACACCAGCGGAACGGGTACCTTCAACATCCAGACGACACCCTTCTTGACTACCAATCCCTTCCCGAGTTTCTAATAAAAAAGGGCCGCCTCGCGCGGGGCGGCCCTTGCCCCCCGCTTCGTGAGCTCTAACTCATAGAGGCAGGACGGTCGGGGTTTAGAAGGGGTAATGATGCCTGTTGGTTCGCTGTTGACTTTGCTGGACGATATGACGGCCATTCTGGACGATGTTTGGATTATGACCAAACTTTCCGCCAAGAAGACGGCCGGAGTCTTGGGCGATGATCTGGCCCTGAACGCCGAGCAGGCGGTAGGGCTGAGTCCGGATCGCGAGTTGCCGGTGATCTGGGCCGTGGCCAAAGGATCGGCCAGAAACAAGGCCATGTTGATTCCGCTGGCGCTGGTGCTACGGGCACTGGCTCCCTGGTTGATTCAGCCGCTGTTGATGGGAGGAGGTCTCTTCCTTTGTTATGAGGGAGCCGAAAAGCTGCTGCACCGCTTCGGCCCTCAGGCCGAACACCAGCCGGCGGAAGCTTTGAGGGCCGAAGACAAAGTGGCTGGAAGTCCCTGGGAAAAAGAAAAGATCGCCGGGGCCGTGCGCACCGATCTGATTTTATCGGCCGAGATCATCGCTTTGACGCTGGGATTGGTGGCTCACCTGGATTTCGCCCGAGTACTCTTAGTGCTGCTGGTCATCAGCCTGTTGATGACGGTGGGCGTCTATGGCCTGGTGGGCCTGATTGTGAAGCTCGACGATATCGGGCTAGCGCTGCAGAAGCGCAGGCAAGCCGGGCTACGAACTCTGGGCAAGGTCATTCTAGCCACCGCCCCGCGCATGCTGGCTTTGATCTCCTGGCTGGGAACGGTGGCCATCTTCTGCGTGGGCGGCGGTATTCTGGTCCACGGCGTGGCCCCTTTGCATCACTTGGTGGAGGAGCTGAACGCCTGGCTGGGTTTGCTGGCCGAGGGCGTAACCGGGTTGGTGGCCGGGTTTGTGGCTCTGGCCGTGGTCAAGCTGTTGGGTCGCCTGAAGGGCCGGGCTACCCCATAATTCCGTCTCCATGGCAGTGGGGGCAGACGCCGGTTCCGCCGCAGGAGGAGCACTTGTTACCCATGTAGTCTGAGCCACTACCCCACTCGGGCCGATCATTGGAACACTTGCCGGTGATGGTGCCCCCGCCGTCGCGGCACCAGTAGCGATCTTTGGGCACCTCGCCCAGGTGGTCGCTCCATTGCGTCTGTTGGCCGGCGGGTTCTTCTCCGGTGGAGAAACGAGCGGAGGGGAAGGAGTCCAGGTTCGCGTCTCCCATTTGCGGGGTCGCCAGAGCAAAATGGCTGGACATCTGGCGGTTGTAGATCTCGGGCGGGTGGGAATGGCCCGAGGTATAGCAGTCGTGGTGCAGCGGACCTTTTGGGCAGGGACGGGCGGGCAGGTTGAACTTGAGCGACCCAAGGGGAGGAATGGTCGAAAGCATTGGTAACTCCTCTCAACGGCAAAGCCATGCCCGAAACTTAGCGTTCCTATTGCAGGGCCCCGACTGTAAACCAGAGACGTCAGCCAAGCGTGAATTCGGGTTACCAGTTTGTGAATTGTTTAGACTATAGTTTGAGGGCTCTGGCCGTAGACGGGGGAGAGTTCGGTTCCCACTTGACGTTCCAGCGTTGGGTCTGGCCCTCGAGATACCGGGGACGATTCCAGGGGCGCTGCGATTCCTGAGGCTTCCATTCGTTGCGGTCGATGCGACCGTTCTTGTTCTGGTCGACCGGACGTTCCCGGGTGATGGTCCAATGGCCGGCGGGCCGGGTCAACTGATGAGTATCAGGCAGCCTGGTTTCGGCGGAGGCCAGCTGAGTAAGCCAGAGACCGGCCAGCAGTGTAACGCAAAGCTTCTTCATAGGGCCATTTTAGCCGCTTGGGAGGCGACCCTGGCCCTGCCGGGAGTCACAGGCGCGTAGTAGCGCCGTCCTCTAACGTTTGATGCCGGCTTGGTGCTGGAGAAGATGAGGGCGATGTTGTATGAGCGGCTTGGGGGCGAGGCTTTTTTTGAGAAGCTGGTGGAGCGATTTTACGCGGGCGTGGCTCAGGATGCGCTGCTGCGACCGCTTTATCCGGAAGCTGAGCTGGGGCCGGCGGCGGAGCGCCTGAAGCTATTTTTGATGCAGTATTTTGGCGGGCCGGGGACTTACTCCGAAAGGCGCGGCCATCCGCGCTTGCGCATGCGGCACGTGGGCTTCGCGCTAGGGGAAGCGGAGCGCGACGCCTGGCTGCTGCATATGCGCCGGAGCCTGGACGAGGCCGGTCTGGCGCCGGAGCTGGAGGAGCCCGTCTGGAGCTACTTTGTCGAGGCCGCCGAGTTTCTGCGTAACCGCTGACGCCTACTGGAAGTAAGGGGTGGGTTGACGGCCTCTTAGTTAACCTGTAAGATAATTAACCGTACGGTTAACTATTAATGAAAGACTCTCTCAGCATTCTCTTTTCGGCTTTGGCCGACCCCACTCGGCGGGCCATCCTGGCGCGCCTGGCGGTGGGCGAGGCGAGTGTTTCGGATTTGGCCGAACCGTTTCTCAGTTCTATGAGCCTGCCCGCCGTGACCAAGCATCTCAAGGTGCTGGAAAAGGCGGGCCTGGTCACCAAGTCGCGAGAGGCTCAGTGGCGTCCCTGTAAGCTCAATGGTAGGGCTCTGCAGGAAGCAGCCGAGTGGATGGAGCCCTACCGAGTCCATTGGGAAGAGAGTTTTGATCGTTTGGAAGCGTATCTTAAGATTGTTCAGCAAGGAGATGTCCCCCATGAGTGAATTGCATTTGACCCGAGTTTACCGCGCTCCCCGTTCGTTGGTGTGGCAGGTGTGGACCGACCCGTTGCATGTGGCCCGCTGGTGGGGGCCGCGAGGATTTACCCTGACCCAACACAGCAAGGATTTGCGGCCGGGGGGGCGTTGGGTCTATACGATGCACGGGCCGGACGGCGTGGACTATCCCAACTCGACCCTCTACCATGAGGTGGTGGAGGGAGAGAAATTGGTCTACGATCACGGCAGCGATGGCCAGAGCAAGCCGCTGTTTCGCGTGACCGTTACTTTCCAGGACGTGCCGGAGGGTACGCGCATGGACATGACCATGAGCTTCGAGAGCGAGCAGGCTGCCAGGGAAGCCGAAGGGTTCATCCGCAAAGCGGGAGGCAACGCGACCTGGGATCGCCTGGCCGAATACCTGGAGCTATACCGCGAAGGTAGGGAAACTTTCGTGATTCAGCGGTCGTTCGCGGCGCCCCGCGAGCTGCTCTTTCCGCTTTGGACCCGGTCCGAGCACCTGGCTTGCTGGTTACCGCCGCAGGGAGCCACCATGGAATACCTGGAGGCGGATATTCGTCCTGGAGGCGGCGCTTTCTATCGGATGCACCACCTGGGTGGAATTTTTTACGGCAAAATTGCTTATCACGAGGTGGTGGCTCCGGAACGGTTGACGTATACGCAGATGTTTTGTGACGAGCGGAAAGGTCCCGGCCGTCACCCGCTGCTGCCGGTTTTTCCGGATAAGCTGCACACCACCGTACTTTTTACAGCGGAGGGGGAGGGGCGGACTCGGATGAGCGTGACCTTCCGGCCGGAAGGGGAGGTGACGGCCGAGGAAATGGCTTCCTTCCTGAAGGCTCGCGACGGCATGACTCCCGGTTGGAACGGGAGCTTCGATAAACTGGATCGCCTCCTCGAAGAGCGCAGCCTGGGAGCGCGGCTGAAAACCCCCTTGACGTAGTCGAGTAGGGGTTGCAGGCCGGGCGACGTTCCACAGGTTATGCTAGAATTCGGCCGGAGTTCTAGCCCCCTAACTGACCTGCGGCAGGGGGGAGAAGAAGGAGCCGGAAGCGTGAGCCGATGAAGCCTTTGCTGCGGCTGCTCGGGGTCAGCAAAATCTATCGGATGGGGGAGGTCGAGGTTCCGGCTCTGCGCCAGGCCAGTTTGGACGTGCTGGAAGGCGAATTTCTGGTGATTTTGGGACAAAGCGGCTCGGGTAAGAGCACGCTGCTGAACTTGCTGGGTGGAATGGACCGGCCCAGTTCGGGCCAGGTTCTGTTCGGCGAGCAGGATCTGGCCCGGGCCAATGACCGCGCCCTGACGCTTTATCGGCGCTATCAGATCGGATTCGTCTTTCAGTTCTTCAATTTGGTGCCGACTTTGACGGCTCTGGAGAATGTCGAAGTCGTGGTGGAGATCGCTCGCCAGCCCATGCCGGCCCGGGAGGCTTTGCGCCTGGTGGGTTTGGAGCAACGCGGGCAGCATTTCCCTTCGCAACTGAGCGGTGGCCAGCAACAGCGGGTGGCCATCGCCCGCGCTCTGGCCGGCAATCCGCGCCTGCTGTTGTGCGATGAGCCGACCGGTAACCTGGACAGCGAGACCAGCCGGCAGATCTTGGAGTTGCTGCAAGACGTCAATCAGCGCCTGGGCAAGACGGTAGTGATGATCACCCACAGCCTGGAATCGGCTCGCATCGGACATCGAGTGGCCGAACTCAAAGACGGAACCATCACCGGCGTTCGTGCGCAAGAACCGGTGGCGGCGGCGGGATTGGCCTTGTGAAGGTCCTGTGGTACAAGCTGGCGCGGGAACTGTGGCTGCGCAAGGGGTCCTTGTTAGCGCTGGTGGCCATCGTCACCATCGGCGAAGGCTGTCTGACCGGGTTGGCCTGTACTTATTTCGACATGGATCTGGCCCGCGAGCGCTTCTATCGGGAGAACCGGTTGGCTCATTTTACGGTCGATTTTAAGCGGGCGCCGCTGGCGGTGCTGGAGGAGTTACGCCGGGTGCCCAACGTGGCTCAACTGGAGGCTCGTATCAGCCTGCCGGTGCGCGTCGAGTGGCAGGGAGACTTGCTTTCGGGCACGGTGCATTCGCTGCCGGCCCGGCATCAGCCGCTCAACAATGCCCTGAGCCTGACTCGCGGCGGTTGGTTTTCTTTGGACGGGCCGGAGACGATTCTCAACGAAGCTTTTGCCAGAGCCCACGAACTGGGTCCGGGTAGCCGTTTGCGCGTGCTCTTGCAAGGTCAGGAACGGGATTTGACGGTCGTGGGCCGGGCTCGCTCACCGGAATATGTCTATGTGATTTCACCGGGCAGCGGAGTGGTTCCGGATCCGGGACGGACTCCCATCCTCTATGCTCCCTTTGGCTATTTGCAGGAGCAGGGTGATTTGGAAGGCGCCTGCAACCAGGTCTTGGGCACGGTGGTGGAGCGCAACCGCTTGAGCAGCACTTTGACGATTTTGCAGGAGCGTCTGCAGCCCTACGGAGTGCTGCAGGCCACCGTGGATAGCGAGCAGTCTTCGGTGCAGGTGCTGGCCGGCGAGTTGCAGGGCTTGAAAATCAGCAGCACCATGTTGCCGGCCATTTGCCTGGCGGTGGCGGCGCTGGTGCTGAACGTGGTGGTCGGGCGCATGGTCGCCCAGCAGCGAGTGGTCATCGGAACCTTGCGTGCCCTGGGCTACACGGCCGGACAGGTGGCCGGTCACTATCTGATGATTGGATTGTGTATCGGAGGGGCCGGAGCCGTCGGCGGTCTGCTCATGGGAATGTGGCTGCAACGCACCATGGTGGCCCTTTATGCCCAATTCTATGAGCTGCCCAGCATTCAGGCCGGTTTTTATCCGCATTTGCTGGCTCTGGGAGTGCTCATCTGTCTGGGCTTCGCCTGCCTGGGCACGCTGGGCGGCGCGCGCTCGGCCCTGCGGCTGGAGCCGGCTGAATCGATGCGCCCGGCGCCTCCCGAGATCGGTGGTTCGGTCTTGCTGGAGCGCTGGGGCTGGCTCTGGCGACGTCTTTCCTTTGGAACGAAAATGGTCATTCGCAGCCTGTTGAGAAATCCGTTTCGCTGCCTGGTGACGGCTTTCGGCAGCGCCATGGCCACGGCCCTGATGGTGGAGGCCTTTTGTCTGGGTGATTCCATTCAATTTCTCAACGACTACGAATTCCGCCGCACCAGCCATCAGGACGTGACCGTGAGTTTGCGCGATCCGCGCCCCTGGCCGAGCCTGAGCGAGTTGGCCGGGCTGCCCGGGGTCGAGGTGGTGGAAGGCCAGTTGAGTGTGGGCTGCGATTTGAGTCTGGGGGCGCACAGCCGGCGCGTGAGCCTGACCGGCCTGGCGCCGGATGCGCGCCTGTACACCCCGCTCGATCAGTCCGGACATCCGGTGCGTCCGCCGGACCAGGGCCTGGTGCTATCCAGCCGGGCAGCTACCGTGCTGCAGGCTCGGGTGGGAAGCGTGTTGCGGGTGCGCCCGTTGGTGGGGGAACGGCGGGAGAGCGAATGCGTGGTAACTCAGATTGTGGATACCTATCTGGGCATGGGAGCCTACTGCGATCTGGGCTATTTAAGCCGTTTGATCGGCGAAGAAAAGGCGACCAGTTCGGTGCTGTTGCGCACCTCGGGCGGGCAACTGGGGGGGCAAATGGCACCTCGGCCCTGGGTGGTGGGTATGAACTGGAGGTTGGCCTCGTACGTCAAGATGAAGGCTACACTGGACCAGTCTTTGGGCACTTCGCTGGGGATTTTGTCTACCTTCGCGGCCTTGCTTGCTTTTGGCAGCGTTCTGAACCTGGCCCTGGTCTCGCTTTCGGAGCGGTCGCGCGAGGTCGGCACGTTTCGCGTGTTGGGCCTCACCCCGGCGGAGGTGGCGCGGATTTTTATATTGGAAAGCTATCTCTTGAATGGCCTGGGAATTTTAGCCGGATTGCCGTTGGGGGCTTTCTTGGTGAACTCGATTACCAGGAGTTATGATACCGATTTCTTTCGTTTCCCCACGCTGGTTCCGCTCCATCGGCTGCTCCTGGGCGTGGTCTTGATGTTGTTGTTTATCAGTCTGGCTCAATGGGTGGTGCTGCGCATGGTGCGCGCTTGGCCCTGGCTGGACGCTTTGAAGGTGCGCGAATGAAGAAATGGTTGGCGGTATTTTTACTGGCGGGCTGTGCTCCGCCTCCGGAGATGCGGGTGGTTTCGCCGCGCCGGGGTGAGATCGTGGAGTCGTTCACGGAGAAGGCGGAGACGCGGCTGAGTCAGGAGTATCCGGTGCAGGTGCCGGTCAGCGGGCATGTCGGACGGCTGGCTCTGAAACCGGGAGACCCGGTGCGGCGAGGCCAGGTGCTGGCCCAGTTTGACCGGTTTGATCAGCGCTCGGCTCTGTTGCAGGCTCAGGCTCGCGTGAGCGAGGCCGAGCAAGACCTGACTTTGCTGGGGGACGTGGGAGTGGAGCGCCAGGCGGTTGCCGAGGCCGGCGCTCAGTTGGGAGCTTTGCGCCAGCGCCAGGGCGCCTTGCAGGCGCAGGTACGTGAAGCTGAGGCTCGCTGGCAACAGGCGCGTAGCGATGTGAAGCGCTGGCGGGCGATGCTGCAGAAAGACTTGATGCCGCAACGGGATTTTGACCAGGTCCAGTTGTCCGAGCGGACCGCTTACGAGCAGGTGCGCCGCTTGCGCCAGGAGTTGTTGGCCCAAGGTCAGGACCAGGCGGCGGCGGGGTCGCGCCTGGCCCGGTTGCGCCAGGAGGAGTCGCGCCGGCTGGCCCAGGCTCCGGTGTTGCAACAACGGGTGTTGCAGGCCCGGCAGGAGCAGGCGCGGGCCGAGCACGCCCTGAACCGGGCCGAGATCCGCTCGCCCGTCGATGGGGTGGTACTCAAGCGCTACGAAGAGGGGCCGCGTGACTTGACGGCCGGCTCGCCTTTGCTGCTGCTGGGGAATCTAGGCGACCTGGAAGTGGTCTGCCAGGTGTTGACGGCCGACGCGGTGCGGGTGGCCAAAGGAACTCCGGTGAATTTGGAGGCTTCGGGGAAGACCTGGAAAGGCCGCGTGTCGCGGGTGGAACCAGCGGGTTTTACCAAGCTTTCCTCTCTGGGCATCGAGCAGCAGCGGGTCAATGTGGTGATCGGCCTGGAGGGCGCCGGATTGGGAGTGGGCTATCAGCTGCAGGCCAGGTTCCTGGTGCGTTCCCGCTCGAATGTGTTGTTGATCGACCGCTTCTCGGCCCTGCAGGGGGCGGATGGGGGCAAGCTGGTCTGGAAGGTCGAGGGAGACCGCCTGCACTCCCAGCCGATCGAAGTCGGCCTGGCCTCAGAGACCGAACTGGAAGTGACCCGGGGCCTGACCGAGTCCGACCGCATCGTGGCCGTTCCCGACGCCACCATGGTGGAAGGAATGAAGATCAGGGCGGGTCGTTGATTTCGTATTGAATATGCGCATGAGCAGGCCGACCTGCCCGCCTGGGGTCGTCCTCCCGCTGGGCCCGGAATCCGCGTTCGCGTCGCCGCGACACCTTTGGAGCCAAAGTAGCCCATGCCAGTGAGTGCCGAGCGGAGATTGGGCCCGAAATCCCTTGATGGATGTCGAGCCAGGGGGGCCCTGAACGACTACTTTGTGCAATCAAGGTAAGGAGCTAATCATTATGTCTACTGGAACGGTTCAACTGCATCGCATTTTGCGGGCCAAGGCGGAGAAGGTGTTTCGCGCTTTTGTGGAGCCGGATGCATTGTCGCGCTGGCTGCCGCCGCACGGGTTTACCTGTAGCGTGGAGAAGTTGGAAGCTCGGCAGGGCGGGACTTTCCGGATGTCGTTTCGCAACTTTACTTCCGGCAACAGCCACGCCTTCGGAGGGACTTATCTGGAGTTTGTGCCGGGGGAGCGGCTGCGTTATACGGATGTTTTCGATGCTCCAGGTCCTGTCGGTGAGATGATCACCACCATCGAGTTGCGCGCGGTCAGTTGCGGCACCGAGTTGAAGGTCGTTCAGGAGGGGATTCCCGCGGCCATTCCGGCCGAACAGTGCCATCTGGGCTGGCAGGAGTCGCTGGAGTATCTGGCCCGTCTGGTCGAACCGGAAATTCCCGGTTAGACCAGAGGGGGGTCAGCCGCACGGCTGCTGGATGACCAACCGGCTAGCTACTGGTTGATTTTTCTGGGTCGCGGCGTCCAGGATGTCCGGCGTGGACTCGGGGTGGTCACCTAATCCGGGTCGGACTGCCGGGTTACCTCGACTTCCAGGCGGGCCGGAAGTTCGCGGGCTTCGGCGTCGCGGGCCCTGAAGGTGTAAACCCTGACCAGGTTCAGAAAGGCTCCGGTCGCATCCGTGAGCAAATCCAGAAACGGGTTCTGGGTGGCGGATTCGACCACCGAGTAGTCGGAGGTCCGCACCAGCGGACAGGTGCGAGCCCAGTTCGAGGGGCAGGCGCCCGGCCGGGCGTTTGCCGACAGCGGACACGGCCAGCGACTGGGGGGTGTTCACCGAGACTCCCGAGAGCGTGGTGGAGATTCCGCCCAGGGTCAACTGTACGTTGTCGCTGCCGGCCGAGATGCTCGGGGTGAGGGTAGGCCAGCCCTCCCTCGAGAGGCCCTGGCTGGCGATGGCCGTGTTGACGGTGAGCGGGTCGAAGCCACTGACTCGGTATTGGGGCAGGCCCGGGAAATCGGCCAGCACCCGCAGCTCACGGGCGTAGCCTTGTCCCGCATGGAGAAGTCTCCTATCGTCCGGGTAGTTTTCGAATTCGGCGTTCAGACTTGTGAGCAGGCTGCCGTCGACACTGGTGACTCGAGCGGCGAGGTCGTTGGCGGTGCCGGGTAAGTCGAGGTTCAGCGTCGCCGTTTGATTCGGACCGGGCTGAGCCAGAATCCCGGGTGGACGGAAGGTGAAGCCGGGATCCCCGCTCAGGCCGACAGAGTAATCCTGGTTGAACTGGAGGGACCGGCTGGTTCCGTCCTCAAAGGTTCCCAGGACTTCGAGTCGCGCCTGGTAACCGCTGGGCATTTTGAAATCATTGCTGGAGCTCTGGTTGCCTCCCAGCCGGACCTGGGCATTCACCAACCGCATCTCGCGCACGGAAATCGTTCCGGAGGCGCTCCCGCCGCCACGGAAGAAACCGATGGCCATGGGAGTATTCGGAGGCGAAGGTGTGAGGGCGGAGATGCCCAGGCCGTCGACCATCGCCGCGTATTCCGAGCCCGTGACCAGGTCGAGGTCGGAACTGTATTGGGCGTGCGGAATGACTTCCCCGCTGGAGAGGATGGCCGTCACCTCGATAGGCACCGCCTGGCCGACATGGAGCTGGAAATCGCTGGGGCCTTCCAGCCTCACCTGCTGGATAGTCGCATTGATGGTGGTCAGCTTCAGCGTGGCCTGCACATTGGGATCGGCCACCGAGCTGATCAGGACCTCGGTGCTCCCGGCTTGACCGGTGGTGCGAATACGCACGCGTGAATTCACCGTGGCCACCTCGGGGTGGGAGGAAACGGCGCGGATTTCAGCGCTGAAGCACGCGCCCAGGCCGCCTATTCTCTGAGGCCCCAGTATGAGCGGTGCGGCGTTCTCAGGCTGGTCAGCCAGTTATGGAAAATCCGGCGGCGGCCGGTTACCAAGATTGCATAGTTCGTTTACATCGGCAACATCTATTTAGCTTTTGGCTTGGAATGGACGGCCTGAGGGACTGTCACAATGAATCGGTGAACATCAATTTCTTCCCGCAGATGCCTCTGATGAACCCGTCGTTTCGGCCACAGGCGCCGGCTCGGGTCCGGTTGGAGGAGACAGGTGATCGTTTTGAAGCCGGCTCTTCCGAAGTTCGCGCTCCCAATCTGGCCCAGATGCTGGCGCTGACCCGGCCCTCGCGGCCCGACGGCAACGGTGTAACCATTCTCTATATCGACGACGACAGGCGGCTCAGTACCCACGGACGAGAGGTGGCACGGGTGGGCCGAACCAACGCGCCTGGAGCGGGGGCCGTGCACGTCGGTCTGCCGGCTAAATACCCTGGATTCAAGGCCGAACCCGGTGCCAGCCTGGAGAGCATGAGCGGCCAGATCGATCGTTCTCTGGCGGACCCTTTCGTAGCCGCGGTGGCCGCGCTGCGCAACGTAGGCCACGCCAAGGTCGTCAACATGTCGGTCGGCATGCCGCTGGTTTCGGTCTACGAGCGGCTGCTCCGCGCCCTGGACCCATCCGAACAACGCAAGGACGAACTGGCGCCGAAAATCGTGGCTTTGGTGCAGCAGCGCCTGGAGGCCGAAGGCTCCCCGGCCCAGCTGGCCCGCCAACAGTTCCGCCAGCGCGTGGCCGAACTGGCCGAGCAGGGCGTGGTGGTGGTGGTGGCCGCGGGCAACTGGAATCAGGAAAAATTGGCGGAGAGCAATCAGTTCTGGTTGCAGCAAAACCCGATGGCCCACCACAACCTGCTGGCCGATCCCGACAGCCAGGTGATCGCCGTGGGGGCGACCGACGGCCGGGGTCGCATGACCAGTGCTTCGGCCCCTGGCGCCCCCACCGTGACTGCGCCCAGCCATCCCCCGTTCGGAGGCCCCAGGGGCACCAGTTGGGCCGCTCCCCATGTGGCCTCCACCATCGCCATGATGCTGCAGGTGAATCCGCGCCTGACGGTCCAACAAATTCGTCAAATCCTCATCGCCAGCGCTCAGAAGCAGGGGCACGGCCGGCAATTTGAGGGCCACGGCGAGGTGAACCGCGAGCGTGCCATCGAACTGGCCCGCGAGGCGGCCTAGTTCAGCGAAAGTTGGAGGCTGTTGTCGTTCAGCATGCTTTGAGCCGCGGGAAGGATCGGCCGGGTCCCGAATTTCGCCACTCCCAGCTTGCGAATACCCCGATTGAGCCGAGAGGACAGGCTTTGGACGGCATCCCAGTTCCAGTCCTGGACCTCGCCCAATTCGTCGGCATAGGTGGTTTGCCAGGCGCGTGCGCGCTTCTCGGAATTGTGGTTGGTGTGACACGGGCTGAGCCGGGCATTCTTAGGCGCGCGCAGGTAGAACTGGATCAGGCCCCAGCCCACACTGTCGTAGCGGTAGGTCGCGCCGGGCACTGCGCCTGGATGGAAGGTCACTCTCTTGTGGTGAACCCGGCCGCCCATACTTGGATGGTAAAGATGAAAGTTGGCCCCTTCGCGATTCAGATCAAAAGCTGCCAGAACTTCCTCGGTGTGGCGAAACTCGCGCAACGGCTGATCGTGACGGGAGGCGAGTTCCCACAAGGAAGAGCCTTTCAGGCTGAAGACCACTTCGAGCACGGCGCGATGGTCTGCTGCGGCGGCGTAAAACTGGCAGAGAGGCATGGTGGCGAGCTTGGAGAGAAGTGAAAGGGGTTCCTTCCATCAGGTTTTTTTCCGGGCTCGCCCATAGACTGGCCGCATGCGTGTGCATTCTGTGGTCCAACCGGCCCCGATCAGCACCCGGGGTCTCCCGGGGGCTGAGAATTACCGTGTCGAAGCCCGGCAGCGGCTGGGGGACGGAGTGGACGAGCGAACTCTCGAGTTGGCAGCCTTGCAGCTTTACGAGAACACAATTTTGGCCAGGGCGGGGAATCCCGGTCCGGCCCCCAAGGTTCATCCGCAAGTTTTTCAGGCGACTCGCTCGTTGGATTCGGTGGCCGGCTACACAGCTGGCCTGGTGGGCGGAGGATTGGGAGCGGTGGCGGTGGCCGCGCTGGCGGGCTTTTCGCCGACTTTGCTCTGGGAGCCCGGCGCGGAAGAGTCGCGGCTCAAGATTCTCGGGGAGCCGGCTGTGCTGGACAAGGTGGCCAGCGAGTTGGCACCGCGTTTTAGCGTCAGCTTTCCCGATCATGAAGTGTGGGTGACCGGTAGCGTTCGTCCTGAGCAGCGAACTCTGATCGGCGAGGCGCTGGCTCAGTTGCATAACTGCATCGGTAACGAAGCTTTCCAGCAGCTCAAGAAGGTCCACGTGCGTCCGTATTTGGGACAGCTCAGCCGCTCGGGTGGAGAAATCGCCGGACTGGCGGCCCTCTCGACTCCCGACGCGGTGTTTCTGAAGGCCAGTCAACTGGAGAACAAAGAGCAGTTCGCGGGCACCTTGTTCCATGAATTTGGCCATCTGCGGGATGCCCGCAAGGCGGACTTCTGGAGCCAGCGTTACCTTTCCATTTCTCCCCACAGCCCCTTTGGGAATGGCGGTGATTTCGATTTTGTCTCCGACTATGCGCGCAGCAAACCCACCGAGGATCTGGCCGAAACGCATCGTTTCTTGATCGAAAACTGGGACAAGGTTCAGACCGAACCGCAGCTTTGGATTCACGCCAACGGCGACTTGGGAGACAAACTGGCCTGGGTGTTGGACAAGTTCTATGACCGTGCGGTGCCGCCGCTGGGCAAAGAGATGAAGCAGGCGTTGAAAGAGGTGAAGCGCGGTCTGGCCCCTTTCTCCAATCGCGAGGACTTCCAGGAAAAGCTGCAGCAGTTCTTGCAAAAACTCCCCTCCGAGGCCACTCCCGAACAACAAGATTACCTGAAGAACCTGAGGGAGCGCACTCTGCACGACACTCCGGCGCCCCCCTGGTGGCGCTCTCTTTTCAGTTAACATTTGGTCTAATCTTCACTGCGCCACCAATACCCTTAAGGAGCCCGTTTAGAGCTGGTCTCGGTTACCAGTAGAGCAGCCAGCCTCGCTCGGTTCGGAAGGCGTGTCCCTGCAGGGTCATGCGGCGTCCGGTGGTTCCGGGAGGAATCGGCCCCATGGCATGGAGGTTGAGGCCGTCGTGGGTATAGATGCGTCCGATGGAATAAGCTACGTTTTTTGAAGGATGAGTGCGGGCGTATTCTCTGTGCTCGTAATGGATTTCGGCGTGGCCTTCGGGGCGCAGGTCCCACATTTCCAGTGAGGAGCCGCCAGACGGTTCTTCAATAGGAACGGTGAAGGTAAGGGGCGTGCTCGGAGTGCTGGCAAAATCGGGGAAGACTTTAGCGAACTGATAGTCGAAATGAGAGCGGTCGGCGGGCCGGTCCTGGGAGATTTCATTTCCCTCGAACTTGAAGAGATGGAAGCCCGGATAGGCATAGGCGTTGTCGTAGTAGGCCTCGGCCTGGAGAATCCGGCTGAAATATAGGCGCAGACGCTCATAGATGGTGTGAAAAGTCTGTTGCATCAGCGGGTTGAGTTCGCCACTTTTTTCAGCGTAGTCGCTTTCCCCGTCCAGGTAGGCGGCGCAGCCTAAAGTTGCGAATTGATACGGTCCGAGCCGGGGTTCCCAATGTTTTTCCAGAGCCAGAACTTGCCTGGAGGTGTGCGCGCATTCCTCGGGGGTAAGAAATTCGTCTTCCTGAACGATGCCGGGGCCAAAATCCATTTCCGGAACTTCCTCTCCGCTTCCCGCCAGGCCTCTATCTCGGGTCACCTTCTTTACGGAGAAGCGCGCGCCTTGGCGATAATCGCCCCAAAAGTTCGTAAAAATGTTTATATTTGCAGCGGCACGGTGACCTCTTGTTGGGACAGAACGTGCCTATTCCCGGCCTGCGTCAAGCGGCCATGTGAGCGGTTACGTTCCGGATTCTCCCGTGCAGGCCATTTGGGGCAGGCCCGCGGGCACGTTCGTCCTGATCGTCGGGGTTCTCTTTTCGGCTACTCTCACTCAATTGGGGGTCAAGGGCGGGGGTGGCCTGGGTCGAGGCGTTTGAGTTGATGCCAGTCGGGTGGGGGTTGAATGTCCCAGTCGGCGGCCAGCCAGTGACCTTGTCCGTCGCTCCAGACTTGCTGGTGGTGGGCGCTGAAGTTATGCACCTGGCCGGTTTGAGGGTCGAGGTAGTCGGCTCTTTCCCGGATAGAATTGATGTTATCGTGGTGCATCTGGTCGGAGCTATGCATGCGTTCTTGGAAGCCGCTCATCTGACTGTCGCTGATGTTCTGGCGTATTTCGTGGCGGGTGGTATTGGCCTGACCTTGCATTTGGATGTCGTGCATTCTTTGTTGGTGCAAATTCTGGGATAGGTTCATCCATTGTTGGGTTTGTTGAGCATGTTGTTGCTGAAACTGAGCGTTCTGGGCCATTCGTTGGTGGTTTTGCCAATTTGGATTGATCTGGTGGCTCCTGGCCAGGCCGCGAAAGATCGGCTCGAGGCGGTCGATTTCGTCCGGGGCTGCCTGGTAGTAGTAGCAAAGGCCGCCTACCCAGCGGGGCGAATTGGGTAGAGCCGCTGCCGAGAGTTTGGCCACGCGGATGAGTCCGTCGGGCAGGCGCAGGCGGGCGTCGGCTTCGTGCGAATTGCCGAAGTCTTCGAAAGCTAAAACTTGCGCTCCCCACCGTGCCAAGAATCCGCCTTCCAGAACGGGAAAGAGGCCGCGCATAGGTAGGTGAACGTCACCGTAGAATTCCGGCGGCCCCTGGGTGAAGCCGCGAAATTCAGCCTCGATGTGCAGGAAGGTATGGGGGTTGAGACTGACTCGGCAAATGGGCTGGCGGATGCCGAAGCCATCGACCCCGAATCCATTATCGATCCGCCAGCCTGAGGGGCAGAGAATTTTCAGGCTGTTTTCCAACGGTTCGCTCCAGGAATGGCGGGGAATGGGCTCAAGCGAGCGGAGAGAGCGCAAGGTGGTGCGTATGAGTTCGGTCAGATTGATGGGCTGGCGACTTTGGGCCAGCACCACTGTGGCCTGGCCTTGCCTCCAGCGACCCCGCAATTCGCCGGAGCAGTCTCCCTGGCGAAAGAGCAGGGCAGCCTGTTCGGGTTTGTCTTCGAGCAAGCGGGCTTCGTGCTGAGGAATGGTGGCCAGTCGCCGGCGCAGAGCCTCCAGTGCGCTAGCCGCCTGGATTTGCGAAAATTCCAAGAATACGTTGCCGTCCGGGGAGTCGAAAGCCACGCCGTCAATGGGCGGATAGAGAATGCGCCAGCCGTCCGGGTAGTCGATTTGGTAGCCCTGCCAGGCATTCATCCAAGTGCTCATTTCGCGCGCTTCGTTGCCAATAGCTGCTTGTCCGCCCTGGATATGGAAAAGCTGAACTCAGTCAACGGTCCAGAGGTTTTGGGCGAAGGGCCAGTCCGTGTCTACCCAGCGAGCCCGCGGCCTAAAGCCGGTTCGCCCGGCCATGGCTTCGAGCTCTTCCAGTCGATACTTATGGGAGTTTTCGGTCCAGATGGTTTCTCCCGGCGCAAAATCCACCTCGAAGCCGGCCGCGGGGATGCGCACCCGTTGGGCGATCCGGCTGCGCAGGTGCATTTCGATGCGCTGCTGTTGCGGGTTAAAGCGGGCCTGGTGGGCGAACTGGCCGAGCTGAAAGTCGGCTCCCAGTTCGCGGTTCAGCCGGGCCAGCAGATTGAGGTTGAAGGCGGCGGTGAGTCCGATGGGGTCGTCGTAGGCGGCCAGCAGCTGCTCGGCCGGCTTGAGCAGGTCCGTTTCCAGCAAGAGCGCGTCTCCAGGGCGCATCAAGGCGCTGAGTTGGCGAAGGAATTCGTCGGCAGCGGGGCGATCGAAGTTGCCTACGCTGGAGCCCAAAAAGAGCACCAGAGCCCGCGGCCGGTCGCGCGCCAACACCTTGCGCAACCCGTCCAGATAAGGTTGTTCGTAGCCCACCACGGTGACCCCCCGCACCTGGCCGATCTCCAGCTCGCAGCGAGCCAGGGCCGCGCCTGAGATTTCGATAGGGCAGTAGGTGACGGGCAGGCGCCGCGACAGCGCCTCCAGCAGCGAGCGAGTGCGCTTGCCGGTGCCGCAGCCGAGTTCGGCCACCAGCGGGCTGGGCAATTCCGCCACCATTTCCTCGGCGTGGGCCTCCAGCAACCGCTCGCTGGCCCGGGTCAGGCCATATTCGGGTAGCATGGTGATGGCCTCAAACAGCGCCGAACCCAGTTCGTCGTAAAAGTATTTGCTGGGGAGCTCTTTTTGCCCGGGCCGGCAGAGGCCGGCCCGAACCTCGGCGGCAAAAAGTTCCAGATAGGAGCTGGCGGCCGTCTGGTTCACGCGCGCACGCAGCGAAACTTGGCGTAAACGTTGGGGTAGTGGGGCTGAAACCAGTTGCGGAAGCTGGGCCGGGTCAAGCACATGGCGGTGCGGGCCGAGGCTCCCTTGAGCACGTAGTGTTTACCATCAAAGAAGTCGGCCGAATAGCCCTTGTAAAAGTCGAAAGCTTGAAAACCGGGCAGCGGGCCGAAGGCAGTGGAAGTCCATTCCCAGCCGTTGCCGACCAGTTCGCTCAGGCCAAAAGCGCTGTCACTGGCCGGATCAGAGCCGGCCGGTCGAGGCTCCCAACCGCGAAAGTCGAGATTGGCGCTCTCCAGGTTGAGGGAGCCTCCGCCGTAGGCGGCTCGCTGAAACTGAGCTTCACCGGGCAGGACCAGACCGCGCCAGCGCGCGTAGGCGCTGGCTTCGGCGTGGCTGACGTAGACGGGCCAGGAGAGCGGCAAAGGAATCTGAGCGAACATACCCCGGTAGTCCCAGCCGTCGCCGCGGGCGATCCAGAAACCGGGGTGGCTTACGCCTGCACGCTCTTTCCAATCCCAGTCGGCATCGTCCCAATATTGGCGCTGGCTGTAGCCACCAGCTTGGACAAACTCAAGAAAGCGGCCGTTGCTGACGGGCAGACTCTCCATTTCGAAGGCCTCCACCTCCAGCTGAAGGGCCTCGAATTCGTTGCACCAACCAAAGCTCCGCCCGCGGCTTTGTCCCAGCTGGATGGAGCCGGCCGGAACCTCGCGCCACTCGGGCCGGGCAGGCCGGGTATCCTGGCTTTCTTGGGGCAAACTTTTCTTCTGGCCGTAGGGCAGGCGATGGAAGAGGTAGGCCAGCGTTTCGCAGTGCATCCAACGGTGCTCCACGGCGACCTGCAAGCGGTTGGGGTCGCTCCCGTCAAGCAGCGAATCCACCTCAGCCCTGGTGCCGGCGATGTATTCTTCCACCGCCTGTCGAGCAGGCCAATCCCCGGGCTGATCGGTGGGCAGGTCGCCGTCGACCGGGTCGATGCCGAAGGCGAAGAGGCGGTCCAGCTCAGGGAAACGGGAGGGAGCAGCCTGACCCAGCAAGTTGCGGTCGAACGCTTCCAGGTGTCCCAGGTAAAAAATCAGGCGGTGCCGTTCGGCGATGGGACGCTCATAAAGCGCCTCGGGTTGGAGGATGGCGAAGAGCTGATCGCTATGGTGGCGGGCTTGATTGACTTGCTGTTGAAGTTCGCTGGTAAGCATTCTTCAGGAGCGTTTGCACGGCGCCCCACAAGTCCTTCGCCCTGGCCCCCCAGCGCTCGCATGGTCGGCGGCACTTGCAGGGCCGCTTCGCCTTTCTGCGCGCGCTTCTGGAAGACTTCGTGAACCACTTCGGGCGCGATAGGTTGTAGAGCCAGCAGCGGCAATTTCTGGCCAGGATCGTCCGGATAGAGTTCGGCGCCCGGCCGTTTCAGGCCGGTCTCGGCGTTGCGCGAGAAGTAGCCCCTCCAGGCTTTCACCGGGGCAGTTGCGAGTGGACCCGATAGTCGCCGGGTAGGTGAAGACTGCCCGCGCTCCCGCCTTCGAAGAGTAGCCACACACCTCGGAAAATGACGCCTTCGTCGCCGGGCAGGACGAACAGCGGTTCTCCCCCCAACTGGCCCTGCCATAGAGCGGGGCCGGAGCTCAGGCGCCGGGCCTCCGGAAAGAGGGGAGTTTCCCGGTGGCCGATGATCAAGTCGACTGGACCGTTCAGGTGACTCAGCCAGGCGCCGGGAGGCGGCGGGTTGACCAGGGCGACTCGGCCTTCATGACGGAGCAGCCAGCTATGGGGAGCCAGGGTGAAGATGCCCGGCGCCGTTTCCAACCAGCCGGAGGGTTCCGAGAGAGGAAGGAAAGTCGCGCCTTCTTCCGTGAGTTCGAGCAGGCCCAGGGGAGTGGCCTCGAGTCCGCCGCCGGCGCCCTCGTGCTCACCACCACCGTAGCCGAACTGGATGCGGGCCACCGGCACGTAGGTGCGCGGTCCGACTACGATAGGGGCTCCGAAGACCGATTCCGCCGTGGCCCGGCTGGCCAACGTTTGACCGATGGTTTGAATCAATTTGCTCACGCTCCCCGCCTTCTCGCTTGGGGAAGGGGGCCCTCTTCAGGCGACCGTCAGCTCAGGCTCACCAGCATAGCTCCCGAGGTCACCAGTACGATGCCGCCCCAACGCCGACGGTTGACGCGTTCGCCCAGGCCCCACTGAGCGTAGAAAGTGCCGATGACGATGGTGAGGGCGGTGAGAGGGTTGGCCAGGGTGACGGGCAGACGCTGCAGGCAATAGGCGTAGAGACCAAAGTGCAGGGCCGTGACTATCACTCCCAGGAGCAGTCCGGGGTTTTTCAGGATGCGCAGCCAGGCTTGCCAGGGAGAAAGGCGTTTTTCGTCGTTCATGGCACGGCCCAACAAGGCGTCTCCGCAGGCCTTCAGCACCACCGCCAGCGCCAGCGCCAGGTAATCCATTAGTTGCGCACCAGCAGGCCCACGCCCGCGGCCACCAGCAAGGTGCCCGCCCAGCGCAGACTGCCGACCTCCTCGCCGGCCCAGGTCACGGCGAAGATGGTGACCAGCACGTAGTCGAGCGCGGTCAACGGGAGTACGAAACTCATGTCTTCGCGCGAAAGCGAAGCCAGGTAGACGGCCAGGAAGATGGCGTGGCCGACCATTCCGATACTCAGGAAGAAGAGCCAGCTATGCCCCTGGTGGAGGGCGCGCATGGCCTGACTGATGGCCACGTCACCCAGAGAGCTGCAGCAAATGGCGAAAAATAGCGCCGCCACCACTTTGCTTCGCCGCCAGATCATGGAGCCGGCGGGGAGCCGCGCCGCAAGCGAACGGCCAGGGCCCGATGATCGGAAGGTAGCACGTCGCCTTTGGCGGTGATGATCTCGGCCTCGACCGGCCGCAAATCGGGAGTCACCAGGACAAAATCGAGACGCGCTCCCTGTTGATTTTCCTTTCGGAAGGCGGTGTAAGTGGTCACGTTTTGAGCCAGGCGAGTGCCGTCGGGCGCCACGGCGACTCGGGGATGGACGGCGCGGAAGGCGTCCACCAGATCATCGACCGGGTCCAGAGTTTGCGAACCTTCCCGGTCGTTGAAGTCTCCCATGATCACAGCCGAGCCCCGAGCCTGACGGCGAATGAGCTTGAGAGCCTCACGCCGGGAAGCCGGACCGGCATAGTCGAGATGGGTGTTGAAGACGGTGACTCCAGGGTAGCGGATCCAGGTGCAGATGCGCGGCATCCTGGCGTCCCAACCCACCGATGGTTTCAGCGGGGTGGGGCTGAGCCAGAACATCCCTTCGGCCTCGGTGGGCAGGCTCCGCCTCGAGTAGATGGGACATTGTTCCCCTTTTCCCCGCCCTTCGCGGCCCTGGCCCAGGCTGCGGTAACCGTTCAAATCCAGGTCCAGGTCGGCTCGCTGAGCCGGGCTGACTTCTTGTAGCCCCAGGATATCGGCGTCCAGGCGCAGCAGCATGGCGCTGGCTACCGCTCTTCTCTGGCTCCAGGCCCGCTGCCCGGGGTCGTTCATGTCGGAGTTACGAACATTGAAAGTGACCACTCGAAAGTCGCTCAAGCTGGTGCTGGGGCCGGGCTTGAAGGCAAACAGACCCAATCCGGCCACCACCACCAACAATAACAGTTTCCAGCGCTTCACCCTTCAAGCATAGGATTGGCCGGAAGGGCCGACAACCTATCGCCATACCATGGTCGGGCGCCTGCGCTACTGCTTTAGCAAATGCCGCAAATCGCCGCGTTTTCTGAGCACCGCCTGGAACCCTTCGGTTCGCTGGCAGAACGAAGCCAGCCGGTTGAGAAATCGGGGAGCCTGGAAATGCATTCCCGGGCTGTTGGCCGCCAGCGCCATAGCCGTGGCTCCCCCGCTCAGCGGAGTCAGGCTCCGCCGAGATCCGGTTTTAGTGGTCACCACCAGGTCGGGCTTGAGCGCGGCCGAACTCCAGGCTTCCACCTGGTCGGCTGCATTGATCCGCGCGTAGTCTCGAGACAAGAGTTCGGCGCCGTCTTCCACAAGTTCCTCGACCACTTCCGGGGCGGCTCCCAGCAGCACCAGGCCACGCCCCTGCCATTTGAGCACCGAAGCATGGACGTAAACCTTGTCTTGAGACATCAAAGCCAGGCGGGTGTGGAGAGTGTCGCGAAAGGCGTCCATCGCCTCCCTCAGATCCTGAGTCCGAGCGGCGCGATTCCAGGCGTCGTAGACCAGGTGGTAGTTGACCACTCCTTTGCGGGCTGTCTTGCCTCCCTTCAAGAAGGACAGCAGCACTTGCACTTCGCGGCGCTCACTCGCTTGGCTTTGAGGCGGAAAGAAAGCCCGCAGTTCCGGCAAGAAGGTCGGCTCGTTGCAGCGCACTCCGAATGATATCCCCTCCACTTCCAGGCTGAAACCGGCTTTCCAGCCGAGCCGGTCATTCTTATCAGCGCATGGAGTTCGTTGGATATTGATCGGTATTTCGTTTGAGAGGTTCGTCATAGTCCGGGATCATTGTCGACCTTCTTGACAAGTCCTTGATCCTTTGTGGTGGTCTGTCAATGAAAAGTTCAATCCCCCGACGAGGGAGGTGGCCTACTCTGGAGTCAGCCAAAATGCCAGGAGGCCTTTTCCCGTGATCATCAGCGCCAGCAAGCCCCAATTGAACCAGGTTACCGCCCGTTACGGCAAGCCCACGCGCGGGCCCGCTCCCGACAGTGTCCGGCTCACCAGCCCGGAAGACGCGCAGCGCGAGGTGGAGGAATCGCTCTCCCATTTGATGGCCGGCAAGAATTCGGGCGCGGTGCAGTTTGCCGATAGCCACGGCCGCGTGAAGCACCTGGCTCTGATGCTCTCGGAGTATGTGGAAGAGGGCGCGCGCGAGCAAGTTCTCAATGGTTACAGCCTGCTTTTCAAGAACATGGAACCGGACACCAAGTTCACCATCGCCGTGGCCGCCGACAAAGACCGCCAGGATATCCAGCAGATGATGAACGAGAATCACATCGAGGATCAGGGACGCATTCAGATCCTGCAGCCGGGCGTGCCCAACCTGACGGTCTGGGCCCGCGATATGATGGTGCCTCAGTTCAAGCCCGGTCAACCCGGCCAGACCGCCCTGGAAGCCCAGGAGCCTTTGCACAACTGGCACGGCGACGACAGCCAGATTCCCCAGTACATCACCCAGGCCAATCCCAATATCGAGCTGCACCTGAATAAGGGCATCGTGACCGATGGTGGCGACACTCAGTCCAACACCAAGGAGAGCTTCGTGGGCAACTACTCCCTGGAGGCCACCGAGAACAAATTGCACGAGGGCCTGCAGCACAGCGCCCTGAAACCCGAGGTGATCAGCTGGTATGAGGCCCAGACCGGCAAGGATGTAGTGGAAACCCCTCAGAACGAGACTTTCCCTTTCCGTTTCGTGCCCGTGACCACCGAGAGCGGCATCGTCATCCAGAGGAAGGAAGCCAACCCGGACTACAAGGCTCCGATTCTGCAAGCGGGCCAGGTGTCGGAAGCCCAGATGTATGACGATCTTTCCGTCAAGCTTTTCGAAGCCCAATTCAATAAGCCGGTCACCATTATGGGCCGCGACAACCCGGATACTCCGCACATCGAAGAACCGGCCACCGATCACATGGACATGGGCATGACCCCGGTCGACGACAATACTTTCTTCGTGGGCGATCCCAGCCTTTACAACGGTCCGGGCGTCGATCGCAATCGCGACAATCAGGAAGATTTTGACGCTTATGCGAAAACCCTCACCGACAAGGGTTATAACGTCATTCGTTTGCCTCACCACGAGCCTGCTCAGCCTGGCGATTCGTACATTACCTACAATAACTGTCTGATGGAAAGATTCGAGAAAGACGGCCGGGAATACCGCCGGGTCTTCCTGCCGGTTTACGGCCAGGACAGCGATAACCTGGCCATCAAGACCTGGGAAGGTCAGGGCTTTGAGGTGGTGCCGATGCCGCTGGAGCACCTGACCACCAAGTGGGGCGGATTGCGCTGCATCAGCAACTGGCTGGATCGCTCCGACGCCGCTTAGGTTACTTTGGGTCTGGCCAGCCCGTCGACGGCCCGCAAGGTAGGGAGCTTGCGCTTCAAGGTGCTGCCCCGTCAGGTTCTTCAAAAAGGCCCACCCGGCAACGGGTGGGCCTTCCCTTTCAGGAGTCGAGCAGTTGCCGGATGGCGCCGGTCATTTCGCTCATTTTCCAGTCGTTGTCGGTGAAGACGCGGCGTAAGCGGCCCCGGGGGTCGATCATCGAGGTGCGGGTATTGTGCACTACCGTGCCCTTTTCGTCGTAATAGATTTCGCCGAAGAGGCCGGCGACTTTGAGGATGTCGTTGCTTTTGCCGGTGAGAAAGGTCCAGTTGTCGGCGTGATGCCCCTGGGCGTAACCTTTCAGCACTTCCGGCGTATCGTTTTTGGGGTCCAGGGTAATGGACAGGATTTGCACGCGATGGCGGGCCTCTTCCATCTGACCGATGAGCTCCTGGACTTTGCCGAGTTTGGCCGAGAGCATAGGGCATTTGGAGGGGTCGGGACAGCGGGTGAAGAGGAACGAGACGATCACTACTTTGCCCCGGTAGTCCGTGAATCGAGTGGTGGCGCCGTCCTGATTGGTGAGTTGGAAATTGGGCACGGCGGCGCCGATTTCCAGGCCGCCCATTTTCTGGGCCGGTGCCCTGCCAAAGCAGAGGAGGCCCAGGGAAAGGGCCAGGAATTTTTTCATGTTGCATTCTCCTAAGTTTTTGGGGTCAGGCCTTACGGCGGAGCCGTGGCGGCGGGGGCTCAGGAGCTTGCTGGGGAGCCTCTCCGGGTTGGAAGACGAGGAAATCGTGCGTTTGCCTGGTGACCCGAAGCCTCGGGGCCAGTCGGTAGGTGGTCGGACACAGGGCTTCCAGGCGCGGGGGAGCGCACATTGGCGAGTGCGGCCGGTTGCCGCACAGGTCGTGGTGGGCACACTGGCAGAGCTGATCGGGGTGGCGTGGACACGCATGCGGTCCGCAGAATTCGTCAGGCAGGGCCCGGCTGGCGGCCGGGCAGATCAGCCAGAGAAAGATTAGCAGGAACCAGCGCGCCATCCTGAGACTGTAAGGAAGTTGAGGGGGCGAGGCTATCGGGGAATACCAGGAGACGCCGGTCGATCCATCGAGCACAGAGCCCAGGCCAGTACGCTGAGGACCGCGCCGTTCTGGCGCAGGTGTGCCGGGTCCACTTTGTCGACGGTGTCGGCCGGAGTGTGATGGTAGTGGAAGTAGGTGCGGCTGTCCAACAGGGGATGAAAGCAGGGGACTCCCCGGACGCCCAGAGGGGAGATGTCGGCGCCCGTGCCGTGGGTGCTCTCCAACTGGCTGGCGCCAACCACCTGCAGGGCCTGGCTGACCGGCTTGAGAGCCGGCAGCCACTCGGCCGGGGTCCAGCAGTTGAAGCCCAGGCAATGACCGCAGCCCAGATCGCTCTCGACGGCCGCGAAGTGATTCTTGCCCTGGGTTTCTTTGTCGTAGGTCTGGGCGCCAGCTCCGCCGTTCTCTTCATTCATCCAACCTATGACACGCAGGGTGCGGCGCGGCTTGAGTCCTAAAGCGCGGAAGGTCTGGGCTACCTGCATAGCCGTGGCCACGCCGCTGGCGTCATCCAGGGCTCCTGTCCCCACGTCCCAGCTATCGAGATGCCCCGAGACGATTACCACCTCGGCCTGGGGGTCGCTGCCTTCCAGATCGCCGATGATATTGAAGCTGGGCGCGTCCGGCAGGGTTTCAGGGGTCAGCACCAGATGCAGCCTCACTGCTCCTTGCTTGCTTAAATAGGCGATTCGATCAGCGTCTTCACTGCTGAGGGCGGCGCACGGAAGGGGCCGGGCCTCGCCGAAGCTGGTCGCGCCGGTGTGGGGAAGCCGGTAGTCGGCACCACCCACCGAGCGCACCAGGCAGGCGGCCGCCCCCTGGCGTGAGGCGGCCGCCGGTCCCCGAGTGCGGTAGACGACGCTCTGAGAATAGGCCGTGCCGCCGCGGCCCTGGTCAGCCACGCGCTGATCGAAACGGGTGTTAAAAAACACGATCTTACCTTGCACTTGCGCGGCTTCCAACTGAGCAAAGCTTTCCACAACCACTACTTCGGCCTCGAGCCCCCGAGCCCCGGTGCTGGAACTGCCGCCCAGGGTGGTCAAAACCAGGGGCGCCCTGACCCCGGCGGGCTTGCCGGAATATTCGAGCAGTTCCGCTTCTTCGCGGCCGCGCACCCAGTGCGGCACCTGGCAGGGCTGGCGCCAGACCTTGAGGTTCAAGCGGCGCATTTCTTCTGCCACCAGATCGACGGCGGCAGCCGCGGCTGGCGAGCCCGAGAGACGTGGCCCCACCTGGTGGCAGAGGCGGCTGAGGAATCGGTAGGAGTAGTCGCTTTCCAGAGCGTGCTGGCGGATCGAATCGAGTGGGCCGGTCCATTCTTGGGCCCAGCCCAGCGAAACAAGGCTTAACCAGAGAAGTGCGCGTTTCATGCCGGGCGCTTCCCGATCCAGGCACGAATCCCTAGGGGAACCCCAGTGGCGCTGCGAAGCGGCCAGGGTGAGCTATTTACTTGATTTCCAGGAGGTCGACCGCTCTCAACTGCGACTGGCCGGCGGCAAGGGAGCAAATCTGGGCGAATTGACTCGCATCCAGGGCGTTCTGGTTCCATCAGGTTTCTGTGTGACCACCGCGGCCTTTCAAGAGATCGCCGGCAGCCGGCTGGATTCCTTACTGGAAGAGCTGGCTCAGCCGCAGGCGGACCTTGGCGAAATCAGCGCCAGCCTTCGCCAGATCATCGAAAGCACACCCATTCCCGAGAAAATGGCGGCCGAGATCGCCGGCCGCGTCGGGCCGGAGGCCTACGCGGTGCGCTCCAGCGCTACCGCCGAAGACCTGCCTACCGCCTCCTTCGCCGGCCAGCAGGATAGCTACCTGAATGTGATTGGACTACAGGAGATCCTGCGCCATATCAGCCGGTGCTGGGCTTCGCTGTTTAGCGAACGAGCCGTGATTTACCGAAGGCAGAATGGCTTTGACCATCGTCGGGTGGCTTTGTCGGTGATCGTGCAACGGATGGTTATTCCTCAGGTTTCCGGCATTCTGTTCACGGCCGATCCGGTCACCTCCAACCGCAAAGTGATTTCCATCGACGCCAGTTTCGGACTGGGAGAGGCCCTGGTTTCGGGCCTGGTGTCGGCCGACAATTTCAAGGTGCGCGATCATGAGGTCGTGGAGACCACGATTGCCGTCAAGAAACTGGCCGTCTATGCGCTGAAGGAAGGCGGAACCGAGGCACGCCCGCTCGCTCCCGAGCAACAAAAAGACCGTTCGCTTACGGAGGAACAGGTTCTCCGGCTGGCGGCCCTGGGACGGCGCATCGAAGCCCACTTGGGCGCGCCCCAGGACATCGAGTGGTGTCTGGCCGACGATACCTTTTACATCCTGCAAAGCCGGCCCATCACCACTTTATTCCCAATTCCCGAGGCCAAGGACGACGGTTATCACGTCTACGTTTCGGTCGGGCATCAGCAGATGATGACCGACGCCATGAAGCCGCTGGGACTGTCGTTCTGGCTGGCCACCGCCGGTCGTCCCATGGACACGGCCGGCGGCAGGTTGTTTGTAAATGTTGGTCCGGATCTGGCTTCTCCCGAACGCAGGAACATCATCGTCAACGTGCTGGGGAAAGGCGACCCGCTGATCCGGGACGCCATCACCACCATCTTAGAGCGAGAAGATTATGTCGCCTCGCCGGTCACCGATACAGGCCCGGCGCCCGCCAATTTCCAGACCAGGATCGACTATGATCCAGACATCGTGGCTGCTCTCATCGCTCGAAGCCAGGCGTCGATTGCGGAACTGAAGCGGGACATCGCGAGCAAATCGGGCGCGGAACTGATCGATTTTATTCTGGAGAATATCCGGCAATTAAAGAAGAGCCTGACCGATCCTCAAAGTTTCGCGGTGATTATGACTTCGATGAATGCCGCTTACTGGCTCAATGACCACCTGGAGCAGTGGCTGGGAGAGAAGAATGCGGCTGATACGCTTTCTCAATCCGTGGATCATAATGTGACTTCGGAAATGGGGCTGGCATTGATGGAGGTGGCCGATGCGATCCGCCCTTATCCGGAAGTCATCGAGTATCTGCAGCAGGCAGAGAGTTTGGAGCAGTTGGCCGCCTGCGCCGGTGGCCAGCCAGCCCTTGACGCCATCGCCGCCTATCTGGAAAAATATGGGATGCGCTGTGCTGGCGAAATCGATATCACCAGGCCGCGTTGGAGCGAAACCCCGTTCACTCTGGTCCCGCTGATTTTGAGTAATATCCGCAATTTTGAGTTGGGAGCCGGCCGGCGAAAGTTTGCCCAGGGACGCCGGGAAGCGGCCTCCAAAGAACGGCAGTTGCTGGAGCGTTTGCGACAGTTGGACGATGGCCAGGAGAAAGCCCGCGAAACCGAGCGTATGATTCACCTGTTGCGCCATTATGCTGGTTATCGCGAGTATCCCAAATACGAAATCGTTACTCGCTATTGGATCTACAAGCAGGCGCTGCTGGTCGAAGCCGAGCGCCTGACGGAGGAGAAGGAAGACATTTACTATCTCACGCTGGAGGAACTGCGCGAGGCGCTCCGCCTCCAGCGGCTCGACCATGAGCTCATTCGCCGGCGCAAGGATGAATTCAAGCAGTTTGAAAAGCTGTCCCCGCCGCGCGTCATGACCTCGGAAGGGGAAATTTTGAACGGCCGTTACCAACGAGATCGTCTCCCCGAAGGCGCCATCGCCGGCCTGCCTGTTTCCGCCGGTGTGGTCGAGGGACGGGCGCGGGTTCTATTGAACATGGCCGAGGCCGATATCCAGGAAGGAGACATTCTGGTGACCGCCTTCACCGACCCCAGTTGGACCCCGCTGTTTGTTTCCATCCGAGGGCTGGTGACGGAGGTCGGCGGACTGATGACCCATGGAGCGGTCATCGCTCGCGAATATGGTTTGCCGGCCCTCGTGGGCGTGGATCACGCCACCCGGCTGATCCGGGACGGCCAGCGCATCCGCGTGAACGGCACGGAAGGCTACCTGGAGCTTCTCTAGGGGATCAAGCTGGCGAGGTCTTGGCGCCCGGCCACCCGCAGTCCTTCGACGACGCCGGCGCGGTCTTCGGCGGCGCGATTCTGGCTCATTTTCCATTTGCCCTCAAGACTTTTCAGAGTGACCTCCAGACCGACGATGCCCTTGAGTTGGCCGTGCACGAAGGAAGCGGGCGCGTCGGACAGGGCCCAGGGGGTGCTCTGGCTTTGCTCAAAGAAATCGGTAAGCTGGCTGACGTGGCGGTGTAACCAGTCCTGATCATGCACCACGCGTACCGGCCCGCGTACCTGGACCATCGAATAGTTCCAGGTGGGGACCACTTTGCCGTCGACCTTCTTGGTGGCGTACCAATTAGGCGTGATGTAACCTTGCGGGCCTTGAAAGACCACCAGCGCGTGGGGGTGCTCGGTCAGCCGCGACCACTGGGGGTTGGCCTTGGAGACATGAGCGCGTAGGACCTCTTGGCCCGCATCCAGGTAGAAAGGAATCAGATCCGCCTCGGTCGAGCGGCCGTCGGTCGAGATCAGCAAGCCGAGTGGATGGGCGCGGATGAAGTCGTGCAGCACGCTGGTTTCGTTTGTTTGGAACTGCTTGGGGTTGTACATCCGGAGGCTTTCTTGCACTGGGGGGAGCGCCCTGTCGAAACCTTCACCAGACATCAACATCTGGCCGGACGCCTCCGGTTATTCTGTTTGCATGTGCATATTGAGCAGCAGCGCGCCGCACCCCTCCGTGCGCGCTCCAGGTGGTTGGACTCCGTCCGAACTGAAAGGCGTGCCTTCCGCCCGGCGCCCCGGTATGCTCATCGCTTCTTGGGATGCCATCAAGGGCAAGGCCGAGCGCGAGGATGGGCAGCCGCTGACCCGGGTCCAGATCGACCGGATGGCTCCCAGCCTGGCCAGCAGCTTCGGTATGCCCGAGAGTGAAGTGCGCGCCCATCTGAGTGAGGTCCAGCTTTTCCTGGGCGGCCCGGCCGCCAACACGCCCTGGAACGCGGTCACCATCGGGCACGACATCTACGTGCGCAGCCACGACGAACTCAAGGCCATCGAGGGTTGGAATTACCGGCGCTGGTTGTCGCACGAGTGCGGCCACGTGATGCAGTATGCCCGGACCCCGGCCGAATTGAGTGACACCCAGCGCGTGCGCCGCTATCTGGGTGCCTACGTCGGGCACCTGGTGGTGGGCGCTTCCTGCTTCAGCCCGGGGGCCGTCTTCACCGGCCTGGGCGCCTGGTTGCACGAGAACTACAATCCTTTCAACCACAACAAGACCCACATCGGACTCCAGGAAGCCATGCACGACACCCACCTGATGGAATCCGAGGCGGAGCGCGCCGCCCAGGCTTTTGTAAAGACGACCTGAGCTCTCCTGTGGTTTGACATTGGTGACCATGGCTGGTTGCACGCTCTGGGCGTTCCACCGCCGCTATTCCGGATTGCCAAGCCAGGTTCCGGCCGGCTGAGACGACCGGGAACCTGGCTACCTCATCAGGGCCGCCTGCACTTCTCTGGCGGAGCCCTGCGAGCTCTTCCTGGCCAAGTCTAATGGGGTTTGCCCGTTGGCATCTTTGAGCTGCTGGGCTCCCGCTTTGAGCAGCAATTCGGTCGCTTCCAGAAAACCACTGCGGGCGGCCAGGTGGAGTGCTGTCTGCCCGGTCTTGTTGGCAAGGTCCAACTGGGCACCGTTACCGATCAGCGCTTCCAGGCTGCGCCAATCGCCGACGGCCGCGGAAAGATGTAGAGCCGAATTCCCCGCGCTGTCGAGCGAATTGGGGTCAGCCCCCTCACCGAGCAGCGCGCGCACGCTGGCGTAGTCCCCTTTGGCGGCGGCTTTCTGGAGGGGATTGCGAACCGCCGCGGGGGCGCGTTCGACCGCTGAGGGGGAGGCCGCTGCTGGGGCGCTGGGGCGTAGCTTAGTCGATTTAGACGAGGAATAGTTATAGGGGCTCGGCGGGGGCTGCGGCGGCTTGAGACCCTTGCCCATATTGTAGTAGTCGCGCTTATGCTTCTCTATTTGCTCGACCTGAATTTGTTGATAACGGCGATACTTTTCCTTTTCGGCCTCTGTCTGCCAAGGAATCTGAGCGCTGGAAGGGGAGGCCAGACACAAGAGCCAGGTGGAAAATAGGAAGGGAGTGTTTCGCATTTTCGGAGGTTCCTCAAAGCCGGCCAGAACCCTGTCGAATCTATCCGCCTCGTGGGCCCGCCCGGGCCAGCGACAATACATGGCGCGAAAGGGAAATATTAGCGGGGCTATGTGAATGGAACGGCGATTCGATAAGCTTCTAAAGGCATTCCAGGTCGTGACCCGTGAAGACATCGTTCGGGACGCGCCCCGGGTCAGGCTGGTGAAGCCGGAGGGGGAGCGGGCTGGCTGGAAAAGATGGTTGGATGAGACAGACGATTGGTTCTTGTAGTTTGGGAAAAGCTCAGGTCGAGATCGCGGCGGAAGAGAACGAGGTGGGCAGCGGGCCTTATGTGCTGACGTTCACTTTGCCTGAAGCCTCTGTGAGCGTGCCGGAGGTCAGCCGACTCGAGTTGCTGGGGTTGGCTGCGGCGTTGCAAAAGGTTGCCGAGGGAGACCTGCCTATCGAGCGCTGGGACGGACAGAGCGGGGGTTAGCTCCTGAGAGGAAGAACCTCAGCGGCCTCCCGGCACCCTCAGCTTTCAGCCGGAGATTCGGACCGTTTACCAGGCCGCTCGGGAAGGCTTGTTCTAAGGC
The DNA here is from genome assembly GCA_019637395.1 of Vulcanimicrobiota bacterium. Lineage (GTDB taxonomy): Bacteria > Vulcanimicrobiota > Xenobia > Xenobiales > JADMJV01 > JADMJV01. The sequence continues at coordinate 74,039 of JAHBVR010000027.1, read as the reverse complement.
AGCCAGTACATGGGGTTGGGGAGTTTGAAGACCGACTCGGAATAGCCGCCGGCCAGGTCGCTGGCCTGATCGCCCACGTTGACCAAAATTTCCAGGCCGGCCTGGCTGAGCTGCTGGCGTTGCCGGGCTTTGAATTCGGCCCCGCTTTCGGAGGAATCGGCCGGTTTGAGAATCAGTTGAGTCCATTCGTCGAAGCCGGCCTGGCGTAAGTTCTGCTCGGTTTTTTCGCGTTGATCGGGAGAGCGGCCGGTGAGGAAAACCACCGCCAGGCCTCGTGAACGAGCATACTGATATAATTCCAGGACGCCTCGCAGAGGTGGAGCTTGCGCCTGGGCCACCCAGAGGTTCCACTGCTGTGGTTGGTAACCGAAGTCCAGCGAGGCGATGTGGCGATAATTGGACAGACAGGTTTCGTCCACGTCGAAGACGATGGCAGCGCGGCCTTGCACCGGTTGGCGCAGTCGTTCCTCGAGAAATTGGCGAGCCTGTCCGGCTACCAGCCTGACTTCTTCTTCGTAACGGCCGGAAGTGACGTAGGCGCGAATCTGCCGCTTGGCAATTTCCAGATTGGGAATTTGCCACTCGCCTTGCAACGGCGCGCCGGTATCGGCCCCACAGGTGAAATGTAGCGTCAGGCTCGCCGCCAATGTAAGCAAGCTACGATTCCAAAAAGTCATACCACTCCTCATAGATTAATTTAACTCGTGGCCAGCAGGGCCACGATGCCGATCCCGGTGGTGGCCAGCATGACCTGAACCAGTTGGCGGGTCAGTTGCGAAGAATTCATCCGATACAGCAAGGGCAGGTTGACCAGAATGCTGGCGATGGAGGCGGTGATGGCGGAGCGAGCCGCCACCTCGGTGGCCATAGAACCGCGCGCGGCCAATCCGGCCACCGCTCCCACAGCGCTGGCGCTGGAAATCAGTCCGCCCAGAAAGGCCGTAGCATAGACGCCCAGGTCGCCCAGCGAGTTTTGAGCCAGCACGCTGCCCAACTGCAAGACCAGCAGAATGGCGCCGAATTTTAGCGCCGAGGGCAGGGAGAAGGGCGAGCTGAGACGGACGGGCGTATCGGAAGTAGGCGTTTCTTGGCTGCGGCTGCCCAGCCAGAGGAGCAAGCCCAGGAAAACAATCATGGCCGCATAGGGAATCCAGGCCCGGGCCAACACCTGGTAAGCCAACACGCCCAGCAGTCCGGCATTGCGCACCAGCATAGCGGCATTGGCTCCCAACACCCCCTGGCGCACAAACCGGGTCAGTCGGCCCTGGCTCTCGCGCAGTCGGTGGACCAGCTCGTGGACGGTGACGGTGCTGTTGACCAATCCGCCCAGGAATCCGGCCAGCTCCACTCCCCGGTTGCCGTAGACCTTGAGCAAGGCATAGTTTACAAAACCCACGCCGGCAATCAAGATTACGGTCACCCAGGCTTCTTGCGGGACGAGCGCCTGATGAGGGCCGAAACCACCGGCCGGCAGCGCTGGATAGACCACGAAGGTCAACATGGCCAGGAGAATGGCCGAACGCAGTTCAGCTTCGGTAAGAGCCGAACTTATCCCGCGCAGCGTGCCTTTCCAGGCCAGCAACGCGGCGGTGACCACCGCGATGGCCACCGGAGTGAGACGGTGTCCCTGCCCGCAGAGCACGCCCGCAAAGCCGGTGATCAGCAGAGCCGCCGAGGTGGTCAGTTCGCGGCCGTGAGCCGGCTCGCGCAGGGCCTGCAGATTCACGAAGACGACCAGCAAGGCCACCAGAATCAGACTGGCCAGGGCGAAGGCCTGGCCTTCCAGGCCGCCCATACAGCCCAGCACGCAGGTCAGTCCGAAAGTGCGCAGACCGGCCATGTGACCGCGCTGCTCGCGCTCCAGACCGACGAAGGTGCCCACCGCCAGGGCCAGCAGCAAGCGGGAGAGGGCGGCCAGGTAGGGCCATTGGTCGGAGGGAAGAAAGTGCACGGCGCTTACCAGCCGAACTGGTAGCGAATGCGAAAGCCGTTGTTGGAAAGGCGCGGACCTTCTTCTTCGTTGACGATTTCGTAGTTGACCATCAGCCGGTGAGCCGGCTTGCGTTTCCAATAGTAGTTCCAGCCTAACACCAGTCGATTACGCGTGTTGGCGCCGTTGTTGGCCTCCATCAGGTCCTGCAGATCCCGATTGGGTTCGAAGCGGTCGAAGTGCACCAGCAGATCGTTGCGTTCGTCCAACTGATGCACCACCGCTGCGTAGTAACCGTTGGCCCGACTCGAAACCTTAGCCGCGTTGTTCCAGCCCTGACTGGTCAGCACCTCAGCCTCAACTTTCCAGGGTCCTTCGTGATATTGCATTTCCAGTCCATATTGCTGCACGGGCAGCCGGTCGTAGCTGCCCAGGTGAAAAGAGCCGCCCACCAGCAGGTGCGGATTTACTTGATAGCTGACCCGCCCGATCACGTCCTTGGCGCTGTCGATGTCTGTCCAGACCCCGCCCTGACCCTGCACCACGGCGATCTGAGCCAACCACGGTCCGTGCTCGTAGCCCATGGCCAGGCCGCTATCACGAAACTGACTGAAGGCTTTGGTTACGTCACTGACTTCGATGGTATTGGTGGAGCCCGAGCTACGCAACCCTTCCCAGCCGAAGGGAACCTTGAACATGCCGGCGCGCACATTTAGTTCCGGAGTCACCTGGCCGCGCAGATACAGATCGAGCACGCTGACCTGGTTGGAGCGAGTATCGAAGTTCAGCTCGTTGTTCAGTTCCAGGTCCGGATTGAAGCGCAGACTGGTAAAGGTGCGCAAGCGCCGCAAACTCAGGTGATCCTGGGCCGGGAAAGGTCCCAACCCATTGAGGACGATGGCGGGGTCATCACTGCGAGCGGCGCCCCGGGCGCCATCGTCGAACTGAACGTGAATCTGGCCGCGGTTGATCAGCATCGGGTAGGTGGACCCCCCTTCCTCGCAAGCTGCCCAACTCGCTTGCAGAGCCACCAGGCAAAGGATTTTCTTGAACATCAGGTCAAAAGAATGGGCTAAGAACATGAAGTGAGGATGAAGGATGCGAATTTTTCTTTTTCTGGCGCTGCTGGGCTGGGCCTGGGCCGACCCGCCGCCCTACCGCAGCAGCATTCAGAGCCGGCCTATCGATGATGACTTTGAGGAAGAGCAACGCCTTTCGCGCTTAGCTAAGATCACGCTGATGCAGGCCGGACAGGCGGCTTTGAAGCGGCATCCCGGGGCAACCATCAGCGAAGTGGAACTGGAGAACCACGAGGGCAACGTGGTTTTCGAAGTCGAACTCTGGTCGGATGGGCAAAAGCTGGTGGTGATCGTGGACGCCGGCACCGGTGAAGTGCTCTACGAGAAATCAGAGAGCCGGTAATCGGAGCACAAAAGTAGCGCCCACTCCCGGATTTTCCAGAGTGATATCACCGCCGTGCTGGCGGGCCAGGGCTCGGCAAATGGCCAGACCCAGGCCGGCGTTCTCCTGGCTTAGAGGTGAGGGCGTGCGCGCCGGATCAACCTGATAGAAACGCTCGAAAATGCGCTCCCGGTGTTCGGGGGGCACGCCCGGTCCCTGATCGGCGATACGCAATACCGCCTGGCCCTTTTCCCGGCGCAGGCTGACGTGAACGGTGCTGTCCGGCGGGCTGTGGCCCAGGGCGTTGTCCAGCAGATTCCACAGGACCTCGGTCATCCGGGTCTGATCGGCTGAAATGCAGACGGGCTCCAGTTCCGTCTCCAGCCATACGCTTTTGCTCAGCGGAGACATCTCGGCCACCACGTCGCTGACCAGGTCGGCAAAATTAAAGTTCTCGCGGTCGATCGGTAGTCCTCCGGCATCGCTGCGAGCCAGCATCAGCAGCTTGCTCAAAAGCCGGCTCATGCGAAGGGAGCTCTGGTGGATCTCGCTCAGGGCTTCCTGATACTCCTCCTGCGTGCGCGTTCGCTCCAGCGTAACCTCGGCCTTGGTGGTGAGCAGCGCCAGCGGAGCGCGCAATTCGTGGGCCGCGTCCGAAGTGAATTGCTTCTGCCGTTCAAAGGCTCCCTCCAGGCGCTCCAGCATTTCATTGAAGGTATCGCTGAGCCGGGAGAGTTCGTCTTTGCTCTTCAATTGCGGCAGGCGCCGCGACAGATGCTCCGCTCCCAAGTTAGCGGCGGTGCGGGTGATCTCATCGATCGGGTTGAGCGAGCGCGAGGCCAGAAACAGGCCACCCGCTCCGGTCAAGGCAGCCGTCAAGGGAACAGCCGCCAGCAAAAAGGCGAAGAGATCTTCCAGAAAACCTTGATAGTCCTCTTCAGACCGCGAGATTTGGAAACGCAGTCCCAGCTCGGGCGAATCCAGGGTGAGGCGCCGCCAACCCAGACCGGCCACCGAATAGGTATCGTATCCGGGTTCGATTCCTCCTCCCCCCGGCCCGACCGGTCCTCCAAAGACGGCCAATAACTCCTTACGCTGATTGTAGACGGCCACGCGCTCGCCGCGGGCCAGCAAGTCGGTTTCTAAATCCAGGTCGCCGTCTTTCTCGATCTCAGCTTCGCGCACGAACTGAGTGGCTGTCTGCTCCAGCGAATGATCCAGATGCAGACTCATCGAGCGCTTCACACCCAGATAGACCACCGTGGAGAAGGTCGACAAGGTCAATAGCACCAACAGCGCATACCACAGAGTGAGCCGAAGGCGCAGCGAAATCATGAAACGAGCTGGTAACCGGCTCCGCGTACCGTGCGTATCAGCCCGTCGTCGTTGAGCTTGCGGCGTAAGCTGCGCACATAGACGTCCACCACGTTGGACATGGCCGAAAAGTCGTAGTTCCAAATATGGGCCGAGATCTGTTCGCGCGAAAGCACCCGGTTGGGGTTGCGCAGAAGATATTCGAGCAGCAGGTATTCCTTATTGGTCAGGTTGACTGCCTGCTGGCGCAGCGTGACCTCCCGAGTGCTGGGGTCCAGACATAGTTCGCCGGCGCGCAGAAACGGATCGCGGGAAGTCCCTTCGGGACGGCGCAGCAGGGCCCGCAGCCGGGCCAGCAATTCCTGTAAGGCAAAGGGCTTGACCAGGTAGTCATCGGCTCCGCTATCCAGGCCTCGGACCCGGTCTTCGATGGCGTCCCGCGCCGTCAGCATCAAAAGCGGCGTCTGGTTCTGGCGTTGGCGCAGTGTGCGGCAAATTTCCAGGCCTGAGCAGCCCGGCAGCATCCAGTCGAGAATGATCAGGTCATAGGGTTCCAACTCGGCCAGGTCCAGGGCTTCCTTACCTTCCGCCGAACAGTCCACCGCATAGCCGTACTCTTGCAGCCCTTGGGCCAGAGTGCGGGCTAGACGCTCATCGTCCTCGACCAGAAGCAGCCGCATCAGTGCCGGTCCAGCCGGTTGGCCAGGATCCGGGCATTGCCCGCGTCCACCACGAGTTTACGAAGGTTTGGGCCGTCCAACAACTTGACCTTATAGACTACGTTGCCGTCTTCGTTGTCGAGTTCCACCTCGACCAGCTTCCCCTGGGGAACGGCTTTTTGAGCGGCCTGGGAGGCCTGCGCCAGGCTGATGCGGGTCATGCGTTGGGTGGTCGCCAGATCCGGATGCCCCTGCAGGCGTACGCTGCTGCGATAGTTGACGTGGTCGGCCAGGGCCAGGCCGGCCAGCGTCAGCCAGGTAATCAAAGTCATGCGAAATTTCACGATGATCCTCCAAAAGAACGAGATGCCCACACTATGCGATTCCAAGATGAGGAGAAGATGAAACTCCGTCGTCCGCCAGATGGTCGGCCGGTTTTCCCCCGAGGGTGGAATGATTCAGGCCGCGCCTGCAGAACCCCGTTGCATCTTTTCCTGTGGAGAGGTCAAATGAGACTCTGGATTGTGGCTTTGATTTTTAGCCTGGCGCTGGTGGGATGTGGCATCAACTCGGTCACCAAGGCGGAACTCGAGGGCGTCAAGGTTGGGGACGTCCTGATCTACCGCCACCAGGTAAATGGAAGGAGTTGGATGTACGGCAACAAGGTGACCAGGATCGAGGGAGACACCATTTACTTTGTTCCCAGTATCAATACGGCCACCTCCAAAAACAGCGACATTGCCTCCTTTGCTAAGGACGCCCCGGAGGATTCGATTAAGAAGGCGGATTTGCTGAAATACGAGACCGAGCAGGGCGACGAGAAGAAGGTCATCATCGAAATTCGCAATCCCTAGCGGTATTCGAAGGTCTCGAAGGTGTCGACCGGAGTGTCCTGGCCGGTCGGGAGGTAGTGATGGCCACCCAGGATGCCCAGCTTTTTCCCGACCAGCGGCACGACCTGGGCGAAGCCTTTACTCTCGCGTAAATAGCGGCCGCTGTGCAGCCAGGCCAGTCTTTCCGCCAGAGGTAATTCAAAGATATGGTTGACGTATTCGTAGCCGTTGGACCCGAGCTTGAACATGCCGCCGAAGACCCACAGGTGGTTGTCCAAAATTCCGGCGGCGGGTGCAAAGGTGGCGAAGGGTAACGGGGGATATTCGCGCCATTTTTGATGGTCGGGCTGAAAGGCGGTGACCTGGTCGAGCAGTTCAAAGTGGCTGGCGCCCTGTCCCAGCCCTCCGATGAGGAGAATTTCTCGACCGTGCACGACGGCCGTAAAAGCGCGGCGCAGAGGGTCGGGAAGCTGGGCGGCCAGGGTGGCGCACTTTTGACTGACCGGGTCGTAGACGTCCACCTCGCGGTGGAAGCGCCCTCCTTTATCTCCGGCAGAGCGGGGAGTGCTGTCCCAGCCTCCAAACAAGTAGAATTTTCCGTCCAGTTCAGCGGCGGCGTAGGAGGAGCGGGCGCGCGGCAGTTGGCCCAGGCAGGTCCACCGGCCGGTCTGGGGATCGTAGCAGTCGATTTCCGCGAGCGAGCACCAGGCCGGCTTAAGTTGGGCCGCGTAACTGAAGCCGCCCAGCGCGTAGATTTTGCCCTCGTGCTCCAGGAGCGAGAAACCGTGAGCGGCGCGCGGACGGGGTGGTAAGGACTGCCAGCTCCGGGTGGCGTAGGCATAGAAGTCGAAGCGGGAGCTGAAAGACTCGGGCGGATAGCTGTGTTCGTGGCCCATGTGGCCGCCACAGACATAGACGCCCTCGGCCGTGGAAACCACGCCAAAAGAGGAACGAGGCGGCCCCGGAAGGGCCGGGAGAGTGCCCTGGCTGAGATTGCTCGGCCCGCTGATGCGCGGCGCGTAGGCGCTGCCGGGCTGGAGGGTGAGTCGGGTAGGATCGGGATCGGGTCCCTGGTAGATGGCGAATTCGCCGCTTCGATCCGAAGCAAAGACCAGCTCGCCGGAGCGCCGCAGGGTCGGGGCCAGATCTTTGGCGGGATGGGTGGTTTTACGCGTAACCTGCGAACTGGTCAAGTCGCGCTGGTAGATGTCCCAGTTTCCGTCCACCCGGCTGCTGTAAACGACCTGGCGGTCGTCAAAGGAGAAGCTGGGACAGGTCGAGGTGGCTTCGGGCGAGGTCAGGTCCTCGCTTTTGCCGTCGTTCAGGGAGTAGCGCACGATCACTTTGGCTCCGGGCCGATTTTCCTGGAAAACCAGCCAGGAGCCGTCGGAGGAGAGATCGGGAAAATAGGCATCGCCTGGCCGTTCAATCCATTGAACCTGGGGCCTGGGTAGATCTTGCAGAGAAATCACGCCGATCTGAGCGCGGCCTGAATGAGTGGCGGAGAAGGCCAGTTTACGACCGTCTCCCGAGATTCTGGGGTGGAGAAGCCTGGGTAACTCCAGCTCGACCGTGGTCTCTCGTCCCTGCTGGCGCAGCACGAGTTGAAATTGCTCCCTGCCTCGCACGAAACAGAGCGTTCCGCCGTCGCTGGAAATGTCCGGATAGAGGTGCCAGGCGGGCCCCTGGGTGAGAACTCCACCGGGAAGTTGAGCAATGTTCTTGCCCGTCTGATCTTCCTGAAGATAGACCAGCTTTTCCTGAGCCAGGGCGCAACTGGTGAAAAGGACGGCTATAGCTATCTGTCGCAACATGGTCGGACCTGCTGGATCGAGCAGCATAGTTCCTGCCGGGCAGAACAAATCTTTAAATTTGATGAACTTAGCCGGGTTTCAGGTGGGCATACTGACTGGGAGGAGTATAAAGGTTCGGATCCAGCAGGTGCTCGCGCACCATTTCCGAGATAAAATGCATGCGCTCGGGCAAGGCTCCCCAATAGGCGGCGCCCGTTTTCTCCAGCGAATTGGGATCGGCGTTGGGATTGCCGCCGGTCTGGCGCCACAGCGTCAGAATCGTCTTCAGCTCGCGGTTTTCCAGGCGATGGAAATCGCGCACCTGGTTCTTTTCCAGGTTTTCGGCGTTGCTGCTGCGCGGCACATCCTGATTCAGGTTGGCTTCAAAACCGGGCCAACGCATGCGCAGCTTGTCGGTCAGAAAGGCCTTGGCGTCGCCAGCACCCGTCAAGGCCGCGAAGGCGCCCAGACAGGGGCCCATCAACCAGTTCGGGCCCGGCAGTTCTTGCATCGCCCGGTTGAGGAATGGGTCCAGGCGGGCCTGTTCTCGGCCGCCATAAGCAATATTGCCCAACAGCACCAGTTCTTGCTTGGTCTGCGCCTTGGTTTCCCACATGGCGGCATAGTAGGAGCGGAAGACCTGGCGTAGCGCTTCATCGGGCAGCGATTCCAGGAATTTGGCCAGCTTGGCCGGGTTCGGCCTGTCATCGCCTTTGAAGGTCTCCACGAAACGCGAGACGGGCAAGCCAATATCGCCCATGGCGATGCCGTTGGCCTGATGCAGATGGTTGCCGCCCGGACCTTTGATGCCCATCACCTGAGAGTCTCCACGCAGAAACGCGCCCGCGCGTTCGGAAGCGTGGCTGGCCCAGATGGCCCAGTTGGCGCCGGCTGGAGGACCCTGACGATTGAGCATTCCATCGAGCTCTATGCCCAGGTCGAAAAATAGCTGCGAGACTTGCCGATTGCGTTCGATCTTCTCGGGGGTAATGCGCATCGAGACATTGTCTTCTTTGGAAACCATCTCGCGCAAAGCCTTCATCCGCTGGCCCCATTGGGTGCTCTTCAAATCCGCCTCGGTGCAAATAGCCGTCTGATCCTGGTCCGGTTGGACCGTAGGGGAGGGGGCCGGGCGGGCGGCCACAGGCGCTTTGGTGAGGGAAAGACTGGTAACGTTCACGGAGGCTCCACAGTTTGTTTTTTACCATTGTGAACCAGGAAGCTGAATTATGTCTGAACGTCCGCGGAGGGAGGACCATACCCTTGCAACGTGTTTAGAATTTGGACAAGATTTGGCAACGAAGGCTTAACCTGGTTAACCGTCTCTTAGCAATCTGACTTCGGCGGGCGAGCGGTGGACGTGAAAAGATGGGTCCAACAAACGCCAAGGAGTGAATAAAACGATGCAGATCAGCAGCCTTCCCGGAATTCAGACCCCCCCGGCCAGCCAGCCGCCGACCGGCAACAAGGAGATCTATTATTTCCAGCTCAAGCCGCCCCTCACCACCGTTCCACCCAAAGATGAGTGGAAACGCTCTCAGGAGGGCGCTCAAGAATCTTCGTCCGCAGGAGCGAGTTCTCAGTTGCTGAATGGATTCGCAAGTAATTTTTCGGCTCAGGGCGCTTCGCCGATATCGGGACCGATTTCGTTGCCGGGCGGGCCGCTCGAGCCCGGACCGTTTCCGACTCAGCCCATCGGCATTCCGCTCCCTGGCGGGCCGACTGATCCTGGACCGTTTCCGAACCAGCCCATCGGCATTCCGCTACCGGGTGGCCCGACCGAACCGATTTTCCCCAAAGGTCTTTAGAGGACAGGGGAGCCGGGGCACCGATTCAGCGCACCCCTCCATCTACGGTAAAGTTGGTGGTCTGGTCGCTGGGAGCCAGAGTATGGGTCTCGTAAAAGAGCCGTCCTCGTCTCACGTATTCTTCGTATTGTTGGCGCACTGTCTGGTCAGGAAAGAAAGCATGGGCTTTCTTCACCTGCCAGTCGGTGCAGCGCCGGCAGATCTCGGGCAGTTCGCGAAACCTTCGCTGGCTGTGCAGGTGGCGTAGCCAGCGAAGCGGACCGTTCCAAACCTGCTTGAGAGACTGTTGGCTGAGGTTGCCCGCTACATATTTACCGTCACAGTCGATGGCGCACATGACCACGTTGCCGTTGCAGTGGATGGCGGCCGTGTCAAAAGCCCACAAACAGGGCGTGCGCGTGGCCGAGGTGCTGATCCGGTGACCGCCTCCCGGCACCAGGCCGCTCCAGTAGACTTTGGGCCGGGACTTGACCACGACCCCCTGATCCAACCAGTACTTCTTAAAATCTTCCACTTCGTGTTCGTTTTCGTTGAAGATAGAGAACTGCAGCTCGATCAGGGGCCGCTGCAGGCGGGCCGTGCGCATCCTTTCCAGCAGTCGATGGATGCCCTGGTAAAGTCGCTCGAATTTGCCTCCGATTCGGATTCGCTCGTAGGTTTCCGCGCTGTGGCCATCGCAGGAAATGATAAAACGGTCCAACCCGCATTCAAGCAGGCCTTCGATGTTTTCTTCGGTCAGGCGATTGCCGTTGGAGTTCAGGGTAATCTTCCGGCAACCGACCTGGCGCGCATAGGCAATCAGGGGGAAGAGGCGCTTTCCCAGCAGCAGCGCCTCACCCATGAAAGTTGGCCACACCTCGCAGTCGGGATTTTCCCGCCCTATCTCCGCCACCACTCTGTGAAACATCTCTCTACTCATGGTCTTTTTGGGGCGTTCCATGTAGGTGCGGCCGCAGTGAATGCAAGCTTGATCACAAGCTGCCGTTACCTCGATCACACACTGCTGGGGAAAATCGGTTTGTTCCATCATTTCCCAACCATAGGCGTGGCCGAGGCAGTAAACCATGACCTGGGTCAAGAATCCCACCTGACCTGGATCATAGTGCCTTCCTTGAGCAGCTCTTAAGCTGCTGATGGAAACGAGGTAAACCCCATGATTTTTGAAGTTGAAGGTGACATTCTTTTATCCCAGGCTGAGTGGATTGCTCACGGCGTGGCGCCGGGCGACCATTTCACTCAGGGTCTGGCGCTGGCCTTGCGCGAACAATGGCCGTCTTTGAGTAAGGATTTCAGGCACTACTGCCAATCCTCCCATCCTCAGCCAGGTGGCCTGTGGATGTGGCACGGACCGGGGGTTCATATCGCCAACCTGCTGACTCAGGAGTCCGCCTACGACCATGGCTCCAAGCCGGGCCAGGCGCGCCTGGAGTTTGTCGGCCACGCTCTGCGCCAGCTGGCAGGCGAGCTGGAACGCGAGAAGGTGGCTTCCATTGCCCTACCCAAGCTGGCCACCGGCGTGGGCCGGTTGGACTGGAACGAAGTCCGCCCGCTGGTCGAAAAGCACCTGGGCTCTTTGCAGACGCGCGTGATTCTCTATACAACCTACCGTAAGGATGTACGCGCCCAAGAGCCGGTGGGCGTGGGCAGCCATGATTAGCTTGCAGTTCCTGGGCGGGGCCGGCACCGTGACGGGCAGCAAATATGCTCTGACGGTGGGGCCTCACCGGATCTTCATCGACGGCGGACTGTTCCAGGGGCGGCGCGAGCTGCGCGAACGCAACTGGCAGCCGCCGCCGGTGCGGCCGGCGGATTTTGAGGCCATGCTGCTGACTCATGCGCACATCGACCATTCCGGCTACATTCCCCGGCTGGTCAAAGATGGATTTCACGGGCCGATTTTCTGCACCTCGGCCACTCGCGAGCTGACGCAGCTTTTGTTGCGAGATTGCGCCAGACTGCAGCAGGAAGAGGCGGACTACCGCAATGAGAACCGGTTGACCCGCCATTCTCCGGCGCTCCCTCTCTATGACGAGCAGGACGTGGCCGCCACTGTGCCGCTCCTTCAGGAAGTCCGCTACGGCCGTAAAATCCAGGTGGTGCCGGGAATCCAGGCCACCTTCCACGAGGCCGGACACATTCTCGGGTCCGCCTGGCTGGAACTGGACCTGACGGAGAATGGGGAATTTCTGAAGCTGGTCATGTCGGGCGACCTGGGCCGGGAAAACGCGGCCATCCTGCGCGATCCGGAGCCACCGGTGGACTGTGACTACCTGGTCCTGGAAAGTACCTACGGAGACCGGCTGCACGATCCGGAACCGGTGGGGCCGCGGCTGGCCTCGGTGGTCAGGGAAGCCATCGCCAGGCAAGGCGTGTTGGTCATTCCCGCCTTCGCGGTGGAACGAGCCCAGGAGTTGATCTATATCCTGGGGGAGTTGGCCGCCCAACAGCAGATCACCCAGGTGCCGATTTTTTTGGACTCGCCCATGGCGGCCGAGGCCAGCCATATCTTCGAACGCCACCGCGAGTGTTTCGATCACGAAGCCAAAGAGCTGGCCCGTTTTGCCGGCGGCTTGCTGACCTACCGAAAGCTTAAGATCTGCGCCAGCCCGGCCCAATCCAGGCAGATTTTTAACACCCCTCCCCCCTATGTGGTCATCTCGGCCAGCGGCATGGCCGAGGGTGGCCGGGTGCTGCACCACCTGCGCAGAAGTCTGCCCAATCCACGCGATACTGTTCTACTGGTGGGTTTTCAAGCCGAAGAGACACGCGGTTGGCAATTGCAAAACGGAGCGCCCAGTCTCCGCATTTTCGGAGAGGATGTGCCCGTGCGGGCTCAGGTCGAATTTCTGGACGGCTTCTCCGGACACGCGGATTACGCCCAGATCGCCCGCTGGTTGAAGCATTTGACTCGCCCCCCGCGAAAAGTGCTGCTGGTTCACGGCGAGCCCCCCGCTCTTCAGGCTCAGCAGGCTCGGATCCATTCCTGGCAGGGCTGGAGTGCTCAGATTCCCGAACCCAATCAGACCATTCTACTAAATTGAGGAGAGAATATGACCGATTTGATTGTACTCGTGTTCGACAACGACCGCGCCGCCTTCGAGGTGCGAGATAAGCTGATCGAACTCCAAAAAAGCCACCTGATCCGCCTGGCCGACGCGGCTGTGGCGGTTCGCGACCAACAGGGAGTGGTCAAGATTAAGCAAGTGGTCGACTTGACGGCTCAGGGAGCGATCGGCGGCGCCTTCTGGGGATTGTTAGCCGGAATCCTGTTCTGGATGCCGGCCATGGGAGCCGCCATCGGCACCCTGATCGGGGCCATTTCCGGTTCGATGGCGGATTACGGGGTGAACGACGAGTTTATCGAACAAGTGGCCAAAAGTGTCGAACCGGGCCAGTCGGCACTCTTTCTACTGGTCGTCGACGCCACCATGGACCGGGTGATCGAAGAAATTTCCGCCTGGAACCCCAAGGTGCTGCGCACCAATCTGTCACGAGAACAAGAACGCAAACTACGCGAGGCGTTTTCGGAAGCTCAGATGGAGGACCACCTCAAGGCCGCCCCGCCGACGCAACTTCTGTAAAAGGATAGCGTGCCTTCCAGCCGAGCGGGAAGCCCATCTCGTCGGGCAGATCGGCGTGTCGGCTGAGACTGTGGGCCAGGCGGCGCGTCCAGGAGTGACCGGGGGAGATGACTCCCAAAAGGTAGTCCAGCATGACCACCGTGTTGTAGATAGTGCCCTGGCTGGAGTTTTCCAGCGAAGTCAGACCATCCGGAAACTCTTCTGGAAAGAGAAAGCTTGTAAGCTTTCGATTGAAGAGGCGCGAGTGATGGGCGGCCAGGTTGCGTACCTCGGTCAGGTGGGCCAGAAAACTCAGGAAGCAGGCACTGTGCAACTGGTAGGTATAGCAAACCGCGTGCAAGTCGCGCGGGTCCCGCAGATTGGCCAGCCAGTGGGCCAACTGTCCCAAGGATAACATTTCACTGCAGATCCAGATGGGTGGCGTTTGCCCGCGAGCGTAACGTTCGCGAAACTTGCGCACGTATTCGTCCTCACTGCCCGCGTAAAAATGCAGCACCGATTCGTAAGAACGCTGATGGGCGCGGCGATCCTGGAAGAGTTCCGCATCGGCCAGGCAGAGCGGGCCGTGGCGCACGGCCATGTGATTGGACCAGCGACTGCGTACGGAAACCTCGAGGCGCTCGATAGCATCCAGCATCAAAAGGCGGAGCTTGCGATCGAAGGTGTAACGCCGCAACACCGAGTCGAAAGTGGATCCCTGGCGGAAACGCCCGTCGCTCTCGAGCAAGCCCTCCCAATACGGCAGCAACCGATGGTAGTTGATGTGCTCCAAATGGCGTTTGGCCTTGTGGGTATCTCCCATCGAAAGGCCTCGAGCGTTCAAGGACTCCACCTGCTGTTGTGGAGTCAGACCTTTCTCTCGGAAAGACTCGCGACGGGGCCGATGTCTCATGGCCGCAAGCTTCTGGTTCCAGGCTTTGGGGCCTTCCTGAGCTACATCATATTCAGCCGCCGGCAGCCGATCTAAGGTGTAACTAGCAATCAGCCAACAGGAGGCGCAAATGAAGGTAGCTCGAGATATTATGACCCGCGAAATCTACGCGGTAACGGAAACAACCAGTCTGGAAACATTGACCAAGCTTTTACGCGACCATTCCATCTCGGGAGTGCCGGTGATGAATCGCCAGGGATGGCCGATTGGCGTTGTATCCATCTATGATCTGGTCTATCAGGGAGGACTGGAAAGCGATCCCGAGCTGCCCTCCTCGCAATATTGGAATTCTGGGGCGCATTTGCCGCGCGGCTTCCACGAACTGGCCGCGACGGGCCAGCATCTGACCGTCAAGGACATTATGACTCCGGCCGTCTTCGCCGTCGAGGAAGATACGCCACTGGGCGTGATTTGCGAGTATTTCCTACGCGGCCAAATTCACCGCGTGTTGGTGACCCGCGGCGGAGAATTGACCGGAATCATCACCTCCAGCGATTTAATTGGAGAATTGAGCCAGATGCTCGGCAGCCGGCGCGAGCTGAGCGTCCGCCTGCTGGGTCTTTAGGGCGCTCAGTGGCTCGAGGCGGGTAAATTGACCAGCACCCGGGTTCCTTGCCCGGGTGCGGTTTCGATCTTCAGGCGTCCGCCCAATTGAGCTACTCGCTCCCGCATGGAAGCGAGTCCAACCCGGCTGTGAGGCACGGTGGCCAGTTCGAAGCCCGTGCCGTCATCCTCCACCCGCACCTGGTATTCTCCCGGCAGGCGCTCCAAATATACGCTGCAGCGTTGTGCCTGGGCGTGCTTCACCACGTTGTGCAGTGACTCCATAATCAAGCGATAGACCTCATGCTTGATGGGCAGGTCGAGAACCGGTTCTTCACTGCACCCCTCCAGCGCCAGGGAGATCTTATAGCGCTTGGCCAGGGCTTCCATCTGCCGCTGCAGGCAGGCCAGCAAGCCATCTGACTCGAGAGATTCCGGGCGCAACTCAAAAATGAGCGTGCGCATTTCGGCCAGACCCGATTCCGCCAGATGGAGCACGTAGTCGACCGCTTCGTGGGCACTGTCTCCAGCGGGCAGGGCGTTCTTGATAGCCAGCGTGCCCAGTACGATGCCGAAAAGCGCCTGCGAAACCGAGTCATGCAACTCTCGGGAGAGATGTTTGCGTTCTTCCACCACCGCCCGGCTACGCGCCTCCACAAAATCGGAAAGATCGCGCAGGGTCCCGATAAAATACCTCTCGCTGCCCCGCGAATATTCGGTGACGGCCAGATGGGCCGGAAAAATGCTCCCGTCTTTCCGGCGCGCCGGCACGCGGCGGCCGATGCCGATGATTTTCTTTTCTCCGGTGGTGCGGTAGTGGTCCAGGTAGCCGTCGTGATCCGCCGAGTAGGGGGGAGGCATCAAAATGCTCACATTTTTCCCGATGACCTCTTCGGGCTGGTAGCCGAACATACGAGTGGCCCCAGGATTGAAGAGATGGATCGTGCCCTTGAAGTCGATAGTCATGATGGCGTCCACCGCCGCTTCGACATAAGCCAGGTAAGATTGGTGGCGCTCCTGATAACTGGCGCGATGGACCAACTGTTGGGCGATCCGGCCCCAACTGGGGAGCTGCAGGGCCAGTTGCGGATCCGGTGTATCACCATAGACCGTCAACCATCCCTGCTCGGCCTTGCCTGGATAGCTGATAGAAATAGACTCCAGGGGGAGCATCTCGGGAGGTTGGCCGAAGTCCTGGCGGGGTTGCTCGCTGCCGCGGTAAACCACTCCGGTAGAGGTCAAGGCCAACCAGCCATCCACCATCGGCACCACCACCACCAGATGATGAGGATCCAGGCTGGCCGCGCTGGCCTCGATCAGTCTGCACAAAGAGTCTTGCAACGGCAGACTCTCGTCCAGCTCCAGGTAGAATGCCAGTAACCGATCACGCAAGGATTCAGGCAGGTGTTCCAGCATTCCGGCCCATTCTCGGCCGGGCGAGGGGGGCCTTCTCAAGAAGCGGTGACGAGGTCGGGCAACGCGTCCAGGTCGAAGAGCTTTTCTTCCAACGGAGGAGGCGGTAGCCTGAGGGCCAGGCGCTCATCCAGGATCTGAGCCAACCGCCGCGCGTCCGAGCGAATTCCCCGCAGAAAGCGACTGCGATAGCTTCGTTGCTGGTCCAGGCCCAGGAAGAACAGACCCGGCGAAACCAGCGACTCCATCTCGAGCAGTTGCACTTCTCCCTCGGGCAGGATGGCGCTCAGATGGCCCAGAGTGTAGCGATAACCGGTGGCCCAAACCACGCCGTCAAAACGCTCTTCCCGTCCGTTTACGAAGCGAATGAAGGGGCCGGAAAAATGCTCGATGGCCGGGAAAACCGGCACTTCTCCGGAGTCGATCAGGCGCCGCGTTTCACCGCCCGCCATGGGCGGATTGGAATTGAGGCGCAGGCCCAGAGCCAGGGCCGCCCGTTCGGCCAACCAGGAGAAGGGAGAGAGCAGAGCCTCGGTGAGAGGAGAGGGGCCAAAAACCAGTTTCCCGCGATGACTCAAGGCTACTTCGAAACCATTTTTCCTCAGCTCGGCCACCATCTCACCGGCGCTCAGTCCCGCTCCCACCACCAGCACCCGCCCGGATGACCGGCGCAGGCAACGCCGCAAGTCGTCGATATGGCGATACTGGCTGGTGTGCATGGTGGGAATCGGGGAGTCGTCCTGGCCCGGGTAATGGGGCCGGTTCGGCGTACTGAAGTAGCCGGTGCAGTTGACCAGTAGTTGGCAGTGGTGGACTCCCTGATTGGTTGTGACCAGATAGCCTTCCCGGTCGCGCTCCACCTTCTCTACGCGGCAGCCATATTGAATAGGCAATTGTTGGCGGCGTGCGTATTCCTGCAGATACCAGGTATAGGCGGGTTGCGTCGAGCGGCGCAGCAGCCAGTTCCAGGCGACCCGCGAGCCGGGTAAGGTATTGTTGACCCAGGGTCCAAAGAAAATATTCTGTGGATAGTGGGCAAAGGACTCGCCGGCAACTTTCCCTTTCTCGAGAATGAGAAAGTCCAGATTGCGGCGGGCCAGTTCGTAGCCGATGGACAGGCCGGCGGGACCGGCCCCAAGAATGAGAATGGTGGTCCTTTTCATATTTCCAGTATGGCCGGCCGCGCCGCCAAAATGTATGACCTGGATCAGGCCTGGTCGTAACGTTGCAGGGCGGCGTTGAATTGGCCGCTCTGAACATAGGAAATGACTTGCTGATAGCGTTGCATATTGTCGATCGTGCCGCTGCTGATCACCTGGTCCAGGCTGAGTTGCCCGCTGTTCAAAGCCTTGGTTACGGCTCCAATGGTTTGCACATCGGTTTCACCGACCCCCTCGGCCTTGGCCAAATCGCTCAGGCCGTGTTGCAGCAACAATTGCTTGAGGCCGGGATTGTTGTAAAATCCGGGTCCCCCCAAAAGGTTCCCCTTGAACACGGAAGCGACCTGGACAAAGAGTTGCGCCTGCGGATTCATGGTGGGCAGGGCTCGAGCGCCCGCGTCCACGC
Source organism: Vulcanimicrobiota bacterium (assembly GCA_019637395.1). Taxonomy (GTDB): domain Bacteria; phylum Vulcanimicrobiota; class Xenobia; order Xenobiales; family JADMJV01; genus JADMJV01. The sequence goes on along the minus strand of JAHBVR010000027.1, from coordinate 56,267 downwards.
CCTGGGCGGAGAGGGCGTCCGCGTCGATGGCGTAGGCGGCAAACTGGTAGGCATAGTTGCGGGCGACGCTGGCCTGCCAGGCTTCAGGATTCTCTACCCGGGCGAAACGAGTGCCGGGAATCGCATCGCTTTGCGCAATTCCCGTTTTGCCCTCCAGGGTGCCGCCCAGGCGTTGGGCCTGCAGATAGGATTGGATGTCGCCCAGGTCTCCGCCATAGGGGGGTAGGGGAGTGCCGCTACTCTGCTGGCCGGTGGGGCCGACCAGGCCGCCCCACAGGCTCTGTAGTTGAAGCAGGGCCTGGCTCAGTTGCTGCAAAAGCAAGCCCACCTGCCAGGCATTGGGCGCTGGCAAAAAAGGAGAAGCCTGGGGGGTGTAGCGGGGCGTCATCAACGGACTCGAGAACTGGGTCTGAAAATTTCCGAAAGAAGAGAAGATCGCCAAGTGTGCCTCCAGGTGCGGTTTGCTGTCTTTTTCCAGCCTACCAAGAACCCGGCTGACAAACTTTGATCCAGATCATGGACGGTGGTTCTCAGGCTGAAAGACCGTCTCCAGAGCTTCCGAAAGCTCATGGATCAGGTCGTCGGCCTTCTCCAGTCCCACCGAAAGGCGAATGCCGCCTGGATCGAGCGGTGCTCCGCTCATCGAGTAGGGATGCTCCACCAGGGTGCGGATCTGCCCGAGACTGGCGGCCATGGTGATGGCGTAAGCATGATTGGCCAGATAATCGATGAATTTGCGCGCGTTCTCGCCGGTATTGGGAACGGGCTCGCGCAGCCGGAAGTGAATCATCGTTCCCGGGGCGAAGCGCCCATCGTAGTCTTGCATCTGCCGGCGAGCCAGTTCTCGCTGTGGGAAAGATTCCAGGCCCGGGTAGGCGACCTTCTCGATACATGGATGGCGCTCCAGGAAGCGGGCCAGTTTCATAGCCGACTCCTGTTGTTGGCGGAAGCGCACCGGCAGCGTGGGCAGGCCGTAGACCAGAAAATGCCAGGCGTTGCGGGGGGAGAGCAGGCCCCCGAAATCTTTGCGAAAAGACATCCAGCTGTTTTCAAAGACGCTGGGTCCCGCCACCATTCCACCCAGGTCGGCGCCGAAGCCCCCGATATTTTTGGTCAGGCTGGAGACAACCAGGTCGGCCCCCAGCCTCAGGGGACGTTGTCCGTAGGGGGTGGCCAGGGTATTGTCCACGATCATCCACAACCGTTGCTCAGGACGGCGCTCCCGGTTGATTTCGCGCGCCCACTCGGCCACGGCTGCGATGTCGATTAGGCGCAGGTCAAGGTTGACCGGGGACTCAAAGTAGAGCACCCGGGTATTGGGGCGGAGGTGTCGCCTGGCCGATTCTAGCTGAGTGAAATCAGCGCCACTGGTTTCTATTCCGAAGCGCGGCAACCAGTTCTTCAGCAAGCTGCAGGTGGCTCCATCAAGAAGGTTGTGGCTGAGAATGTGCTCCCCGGCCGTGGCGCAATTACACAGGGCGGCCGAGATGGCTCCCATTCCGCTGGCGAAGGTGACCGCACATTCGGCTCCCTCCGCGCAAGCCAGGTTTTCTTCGAGCATGGCCCGGCTCGGCTCATCCAGCTGAAATTGCCGCTGGCTATTTTCCAATTGATAGGCGACCGAGGTGGACGCCGGAGGCACTACGTGGCGCTCCTCCAGGGCGCGTTTCTTTAAATGAGCACCGCGCTCGCTCAGCCAATCCTGGTCTTGCATGGCTAAACTTTAGCTCTGGCGGCGGGCCGCCCATATGATCCCGATCATAAGGAGTGGCGATCTCGCAAGATGCGCAGCACGTCCAGCGTGGAAATCAGGCCGACCAGCTTGCCCCCTTCCAGGACCGGGAGGCGGTGAACGTGCTCCCGCAACATGATTTCCGTCACCTCGTGCAAGCTGGCCTGAGGCGATACGCAGTGCACGGTGGTGGAGAGAATCTCGGCCACCGTGCTCTGTCGCAGTAACGGATCGACCTGTTGTTCCAGCGGGTTGTAGTAGGCCAGCCTGCCCTGGTGGTAGCCATGGCCGGAACGCGCTTGCTCCGTATAAATTCCACCCAGGTAGGCGGCTACATCCGTTTGCGATACTACCCCCAGCAAGGCTCCTTCCGGATCGACCACGGGGACGCCGGAAATGTGATGGACACTGAGTAGTTCCATCAATTCTCCCAGGTTCTGGTCCGGCAGGCAGGTCACTACCGGGCTCTGCATCCAGGCTCCTACCCGATCGGGGGAAGGGCCGGCGCTCTGGCGGCGAGGAAGGCCGGGGCCGACGGGCTCGAGTTCCGCGCAGCCATGAATGGGCTCGAGGGGGGGATGACTTTCGCTCTGGGGAGCCGGCGGCGTGGTGGGAATGTGATGAGGCCAGATCAAGATTCCTCAGTTTAAACGGAGCCGGCCCGGACCCCTATGATCTGGATCATAGTTGCCGAAAATGGGGCGTTTTAGGCTGAACTTCATGAACTACCCGTGCGCGCCCCATTCTTGTAGCGATTGCGCCCAATGCGGCCACAAACTTCTCAGCGGCGCTTCGCAGGCAGCCACCGAACTCTGGAATTCCGCCAAGAAAACTCGGATTATCCCACGCGGATCGGTGCTTTTCCGCGAAGGTGAGGTAAGTCAGGGGATCTACTGCACCTACTCGGGGCTGCTCAAGCTGCATCGCACCAGCCTGGACGGAGAAGTGCAAATCGTGCGCCTGGTCCACGGCCTGGAGGTGGTGGGGCATCGCTCGCTGCTGACCGGCGAGGCCCTGACGGCTACGGCCACGGCCGTGCGCGACTGCCGGCTCTGTTTTGTGGATGCCGCCACGGTGCAATACTGCTTGCAGTTGGATGCCGGGCTCTCCCTGAACCTGGCCCGGCTGCTGGCCCGGGACCTCGGTCATTCCGAGAGTCAACTCTTCAATCTTTCCCAACTGGACACGCGCGCCCGCATTTCCCGTTTACTGCTGGAGTTACGCCAACGCAACGGCTATGCGGTGGAGTTGACGCGAGCGGAGATGAGCCAGATGGTGGGCGCTTCGCCCGAATCGGTTTCCCGCACCTTGCAAGCGTTAGCCCGCCTGGGAGCGGTGCGCCTGATTCGCCGCCAGGTCGCGCTGGAGAACCTGGCTTTGCTGGAGCAATTCGCCAGCCTGCCAAAATGAAAAAAGGGAACTGGCCTGGTCAAGGCCAGCTCCACTTTGACAGGTTTGGAGGCCAACTTTCGTCGGCCTGGCCAGTTTAACCGGGATCACGCCCAGGAAGTATGATCCAGGTCAATCTTTTAGAAAGTCATGACCACCCGGCCATCGATGGTGTTTTGTTGCATCTCCTGGAAGATCTGGTTGATGTTCTCCAGGCGGTCGGTCCGGTAGTGGGCTTTGACCAGGCCCCGAGCGGCAAAATCCAGGGCTTCGGCCAGATCCTGGCGAGTGCCCACGATCGATCCTCGAATCGTTTTGCGATGCAGGACCACGTCGAAAATCGGCAGGGGAAAGTCTCCCGGCGGCAATCCCACCAAGGACATGGTTCCACCGGGAGCCAGCATGGCCACTCCATCCGCGAAGGCCCGGTTGGAAACGGCGGTCACCAGTACCCCGCGAGCCCCACCCAGAGCCTGGACTTGCGCCACCGTGTCCTGCTGGCTCCCGTCAAAACAATGCTCGGCCCCCAGTTGGCGGGCCAGGGCCAGTTTCGATTCGCTGATATCCACGGCGATAACCCGAAAACCCATGGCTTGAGCGTACTGAACGGCCAGATGGCCGAGGCCGCCGATACCGGAGACGACCACCCAATCGCCGGGGCGAGACTCGGTTTCCTTCAAGCCTTTGTAGACCGTTACACCCGCGCATAGAATGGGGGCCGCGTCGGCGTAGGGGAGGCTTTCCGGCAGGTGTCCCACAAAAGCCGGGTCAGCCAGCACATATTCGGCAAAGCCTCCATTGACGGTATACCCGGTCATCTGTTGGCGGCCGCACAGGGTTTCCCAGCCGGTCAGACAGTGGCAGCAGCCGCCGCAGGCCGTGTGGAGCCAGGGGACACCGACGCGGTCGCCAGGCTTGACTCCGCCTACCGATTTTCCCACTTCCACCACTTCTCCCACGCCCTCATGGCCGGGAATGAAGGGAGGGTTGGGCTTGACCGGCCAATCGCCATGGGCGGCGTGCAGGTCGGTATGGCAGACCCCGCAGGCGGCCACCTTGACCAGGATTTCTTCGGCTCCGACTTCGGGAGTCTTGACCTCGGTGAGCTCCAGCGGAGCGCTAAACTGGGTAACAACGGCAGCTTTCATGGTTTCCTCCTGATCTTGCTCCGTCAGGTTAGCGCGCTTTGCCGGTTATCCGTATGATCTGGATCAGACCGGCCGGGCCACTCAACGATCTATAGTAAAGGCATGATAGAAAGAATTTTAGTTCCCCTGGACGGCTCCGAGCTGTCCGAGTCCGCTTTGCCGTGTGCCCTGGCTCTCGCGCGAGGCCATCGGGCCGAGACCTTCCTGGTGCAGGTAGTGGAGCACATGGCCGAGATGGCTCCGGGATTGGCCCCCGAACTGGTGCCTGAACTTCAGCAAAAAGTGTTAAGCCGGGCTCGCAACTATTTGGAGAACCGGGCCGCTGCCTTTGCCCCCGGTCCGGTCTCGACTCTCACGCGGCTCGGCTCGCCCCGTGAGGAACTCCCCGCCCTGGCCAGGCACCATCGATGCGATTTGTTGGTAATGGCCTCGCACGGGCGCGACGGAGCCGAACACTGGCTCCTGGGCAGCGTGGCCGAAGGGGTCCTGCGCCAGGCTCCCTGCCCGGTTCTGCTGGTTCGTCCCCCGGCTCCGGCGGCTTCCATCTTTCGCCACATTCTGGTGCCGGTGGACGGTTCGGAGGCTTCGTTGGCGGTCATTCCCCGGCTTTCCGACTTTCTTGCTCCGGGCGGCAAAGTGACGCTGCTCCAGAGCGGCGGCGTCTCTCTGTATCCAAACTTTGCCCACAAACAGCAGGCGGTCCTGGCCTATCTGGGCGAGGTGGAAGCTCGCCTTCGTCAGGTCCAGATCGAAGGACTACCGCTTGAGGTCGTGGTTCTGGATGGAAATCCGGTGGACGACATTCTCGCCTGGTCACGGGCCAATGCCTGCGACCTCATCGCCATGTCCAGTCACGGGCGCAGCGGCTTCCGCCGCCTCTGGCTGGGAAGCGTCAGCGAGAAAGTCGCCCGTCACGCTGACTGCGACGTTTTAATTTTCCCTCATGCCGCTTCCGGCTGATCACGGGAGGATCAGGACCGGGCAGGGACTTTGGGCTATGACCTGCAGCCCGATTCCCACCGGGGGGCCGTCCCCGCGGAAGGGACTGCCGATGACCAGCGCCCGGGCCTCGCGCTGCTTGACCGCTCCGATCAGAACCTGCACACGCGAGCCAAGCTCCACGTAGGTGCACAGGTCCACCTCAGCGGTCCAATGCTCGCGCTGCTCGCTCATCCACTCCTCGGCCTTGCGCATCAGCTGGTCGTGAAAGGCAGTCGTATCGCTATCCGCCTGGTCGGGGTTCTCGATGGGCTCGACGGCGTGGACCAGAACCACATGGCCTTCGTAGGCCCGGGCCAGGCGAACGGCTTCGCGCAGCAAGTCCGCGGTCTGAGGGCTGAGGTCGCTACCGACCACAATCGCGTTGGGTTTATTCATTTTCTACCTCCTGAAGTGCTTGACGCATGAATTGGAAGGGGCGGGCCGACGAAGTGAGAAACGCGAGCCATGCCGATTTCCGTTCTGATTGTCGACGACCACACTCTGGTCCGCCAGGGTCTGAAGTTGTTACTTTCCCAGGACCCGGAAATCCGTATCATCGGTGAGGCCTGCAACGGACTGCAGGCGCTGGAACAGGTGGCCAGTCTGCAGCCGGAGGTGGTGCTCATGGATCTGATGATGCCGGAGATGGACGGGGTCACCGCTATTGCTCAGTTGCGCAAGGATTTTCCCGAGGTTGAAGTGATCGCGCTCACCAGCGTGCTCGAAGACGCCTCGGTGATCAGCGCCGTGCGCAATGGAGCTATCGGCTACCTGCTCAAAGACATGCAGGCTACCGAACTGTGCCGTTGCATCAAGGCGGCCGCGGCCGGTCAGGTCCAGTTGGCCCCCGAGGCGGCCTCGCGGTTGATGCGCGAACTGCGCTTCCAGGAGGAGGCGCCGGCCCTGACCGAACGCGAGCAAGAAGTGCTGGAACTGGTTTCCAAGGGAATGTCCAACGCGGAAATCGGCGACACTCTGTGCATCGGCGAAAAAACCGTGAAGACCCACGTCAGCCGGCTGCTGCAGAAACTGAACGTGCGCAGCCGTACGCAACTGGCCGTGCACGTCTGGCAAAAGAACCCACGCTAAACGGCGGCCGGCACTTCCTGCACCCGGGCGATCATCACCGGGCAGGGCGCATGGCGGGCCAGCTTTTCAGCCACGCTGCCGAGTAGCATACGCGTAAGTCCGGTTCTTCCGTGGGAGCCGACCACGATCAGATCGGCCCTTTCCTTCTTGACTTCGTCCAGGATCCGGTCCGCCGGAGAACCGGGAGGCAACACCACGGTGCTGACGCAGCAGCCCTCCTCCCGTAATTCGTGAGCGCGGGCGTTCAGATAGGCCTGGTGATCCTTCTCGATCTCGGAGATCATTTCCGCATCCACCTCGCCCGGATAGATGGGCAGTGGAATATCCTCCACCGTCACCAGCTTGAGTTCGGCGTTGAAAGCCCGGGCCATGAAACTGGCCGACTTGAGGGCGGCCTCGGAGTAGATAGAGCCATCGAGTGGCACGACAATCTTGAAAAACATCGGTGAAATCCTCCTGGGCCCAAAATAAGCAATTTTCGGATCGCCTCCTATGACCTGGATCATACCCCCTCCCCCCCGACTCCCTTAGTGTAGGAGCACACAAGAGGAGGAAACATGAACTACACCGACCCGGCGCCGGTGAGCGCCGAGAACTACGATGACGATACCGTCCGTGGTTTCGTATTTTTCACCATGTTCTGGGGGGCGGTGGGAATGCTGGCGGGTCTGTGGGCGGCTTTGGAGCTGGCCTTTTGGCAATGCAACCTGGAAAGCCCCTACCTGACCTTCGGACGACTGAGGCCGCTGCACACCAACGCGGTCATTTTCGCTTTCTCCGGTAACGCCATTTTCGCTTCCGTCTATTATAGCGTGCAGCGCCTGTGCCGCACGCGCACGGCCTCGGACCTGCTCTCCAAGGTGCACCTGTGGGGCTGGCAATTGATCATCGTGCTCGATGCCGTCTGCCTGCTCAGCGGCTTCACCGACGGCAAAGAATACGCCGAACCGGTCTTTATCGTGGACCAGTTGATCACGCTCATCTGGGTCGTCTTCGGAGTCAACTTCTTCTGGACACTGGCCCGGCGCCGCGAAAAGCACCTTTACGTGGCCATCTGGTTCTACATCGCCACCATCATCACCATCGCGGTGCTGCACCTGGTCAACAATCTCTCCATCCCGGTCACGCTTTTTAAATCCTACATCGTCTGGTCGGGAGTGCAGGACGCCCTCATCCAGTGGTGGTACGGCCACAACGCGGTCGGCTTTCTGCTGACCACGCCCTTCCTGGGAATGATGTATTACTATCTGCCCAAGGCGGCCGAAAAGCCGGTCTACTCCTACCGATTGAGCATCATTCATTTCTGGTCCCTGATTTTTATCTACATCTGGGCCGGGCCGCACCATCTGCTCTACACGGCGCTGCCCGACTGGGCCCAAACTCTGGGAATGTGCTTTTCCTTGATGCTGCTGGCCCCGTCCTGGGGCGGCATGCTCAACGGGCTGCTGACGCTTAAGGGCGCTTATGAGAGAGTGCGCACCGATCCCATCTTGAAATTCTTTGTGGTGGCGCTGACCTTTTATGGAATGTCCACCTTCGAAGGTCCGATGCTCTCCATTCGCTCGGTTTCGGCCCTCGGCCACTACACCGACTGGATCGTGGGACATGTCCACGGCGGCGCCCTGGGATGGGTGGGATTCACCGTCTTCGCCGTCTTCTACTGGCTGGTTCCCCGCCTCTACGGCACCCGGCTCTACTCCACCAAGCTGGCCACCATTCATTTTTGGACCGGCACCATCGGCATCGTGCTCTATATGGTCTCGATGTGGGTCACCGGGGTCACGCAGGGGCTGATGTGGCGCGCCTTCAGTCAGGACGGCAGCCTCACCTACAGCTTCATCGAGACCACCAAGATTCTCTTTCCCTACTACCTGGTGCGCGCTTTGGGCGGCGCCCTCTACCTGGCGGGCCTCTTGATGATGGTCTATAACCTGGTGCAAACCGCTCGTTCGGGCCGCGCCACCAATCCCCCGGTCCCTGCTGAGTCGGTGAGGCCGAGTCGTCTGGAGCAAGTATGAAGAAGGACCATCGCTGGCTGGAAAGCCAGGGAGTTTTGATGTCAGTTCTCGTCACCGTGCTGGTACTGGTGGGAGGCCTGGTGGAAATCGTGCCGCTCTACTACGTGCGCTCCTCGGTGCCGCCCATCGAGGGGGTCAAGCCCTACACCCCGCTGGAACTGGAGGGCCGGGATATCTACGTGCGCGAGGGATGCTACAACTGCCACAGTCAGATGGTGCGCCCCTTTCGCGATGAGACGGAACGTTACGGGCCTTACTCCAAGGCGGGTGAATTCGTCTACGACCATCCCTTTCAATTTGGTTCCAAGCGGACCGGTCCGGACTTGCACCGGGTAGGCGCCAAATATCCCGACTCCTGGCACTACTACCATATGCTCGACCCGCGCCAGATCGTGCCCGGCTCGGTCATGCCCAAGTACAGCTGGCTGCACCAGAACAAGCTGGATACTTCTCTGACCAAAAAGAAGATGCAGGTGCTGCGCAAGCTGGGCGTGCCCTACACGCCGGAGGAAATCGAAGGCGCCCAGGCCGCTATGCAAGCCCAGGCCGGAGGCATTTACGACCGCCTGCGCGAGCAGAAGGTGGAAAACGTCCAGTCCGACCGCGAGATCATCGCCTTAATTGCTTATCTACAACGACTCGGGGGAGACATTCACTGGCGGGAGGCCCAACAGCCATGAACGAGTTTGCCTGGATCGCGCCCCTGAAGGAAGCCGTGCTCTTGCTCTTCTTCCTGGTTTTTTCCGGGGTTCTACTCTATGCGTTTCGCATGCCCGGCCTGGACGAGTTGGCCCAGATTCCCTTCCGCGATGAGGAGACCGCCTGATGGAAGCCCCGATTTTAGACCATTCCTGTGATGGCATTGAAGAACTGGACAACCCGCTGCCGCGCTGGTGGCTCTACCTCTTCTATCTCTCGATTGTCTTCTCCATCGGCTACGCCGTCTATTATCCGAGCTTCTGGTTCTGGCCGGGCACTTCCGGCTGGAGCCAGGAGAAACAGTGGGCCTCGACGACCGTGGTGAAAAGCGCTCCGGTTTCCAGTGACCCCAATCTGGCCGAGCTGGCCGCCCGGCCGGAAACCTTGGAGGAGGGCAAAAAGCTCTTCTCCAGCAACTGTGCCTCTTGCCACGGCAACAACGCCGAAGGCAAGATCGGCCCCTGTCTGACCGACTCGGATTGGAAATACGGCAACGAGGATAAAGACCTCTTCGAAACCATCCGTAAGGGCCGGCCCGGCGGCATGCCGGCCTGGGGCACCTTTTTGAAGTCCGACCAGATCAATACGGTGGCCGCCTACGTGCACAGCCTCGGCAACACCACCCAGGCGGCCTCCAAATGAAAGTCTGGCCGGCCGCCATCGTGATCAGCCTGGGCCTCTTCGTATCCGTGCAAATCGGCCTGGTGCGCCTGGCCGCCCGGGGGTTTGAAGGCCCGGATGACGTCAACTACTACAAAATGGGGCTGGAATACAGCCGCGAACTGGAACGCCAGCAGGTGCAACGCCGCAACGGCTGGCGGCTGGAGGTGCTGCGACGCTCCCCGCTGCAATGCCGCCTGCTGGACCGCCAGGGCCAGCCGCTGCTGGGCCGTCTGGAAGTGGCCTTCAAGCGGCCGGCCACGCGCCGCCAGGACCAGCGCCTCGAAGCCGACCTGCGGGGCGGCCTGTATGAAGCTCGCTGGCAACCGGTCAGCGGCCCCTGGCTGGTCGATTTTCAGTTCGAGCGCGAGGGCCAGGTGTTCCGTAGTCGCCAGCGCTGGACCATGCCATGAGTTGCCGGCATTGCGGCCAGCCTTCGCGGGCGGAAGAGTTTTGCTGTGCTGGCTGCCGCGCCGCCTATCAGCTGGTGCACTCGCTCGGTCTCGATATCTACTACCAGTATCGAGATTCGGCGGCGCCGGTGGAGGAGGGGAGCAGTCTGGCTCTCTACCGCGACCCGGAGGTGGCCGCCGGCCTGCTCTTTGAGGGCGAATATCACTGCCTGCTGGACGGTCTGCATTGCGCCGCCTGTGGCTGGCTGGTGGAAAGAGCGTTGGGGCAACTGGAGGGGTTGAGTGAGGTCCAGGTCAACTACAGCACTCAGAGACTGCGTTTTCGGGGTCCTTTGTTGCCTGCTCTGGAGCGCGTCCAGCAGCTCGGCTATCGGGCCATTCCCTACGATCCCAATCGTAATGAACGACCGCGCGCCCGGGCCGATCGCAGGCTGCTGCTGCGCTTCGGAGTGGCCGCCTGCGCCGCCGGCAACGTCATGCTGGCCGCGCTGGCCCTCTACTCGGGCGCCGATCTGGACCTGGCCTACCGGCCACTTTTTCAGCGTTTGAGCTTTGTGCTCTGCCTGCCGGTGGTGCTTTTTTCGGCTGTTCCCTTTTGGAGCGGGGCCTTCAACGCCTTACGCCAGCGCCAGTTGACCACCGATGTTTCCATCTCGCTCGGTCTGGGCGTCACTTTTCTTTATTCTTTGGGGGCCACGCTGTTGGGCCGCCAGCATGTCTATTTCGACACGGTGGCCATGTTCGTCTTCGTGCTGCTGTTGGGGCGTCTTTTGGAAGGAGCGGCGCGTTCCAAGGCCGGTCTGGCGGTTGAACGCCTGCTCTCTCTGCAAGACCATAGCGCCTGGCGCTGGAACGGTCAGGAATTCGAAGAAATCCCCGTTGATCGCCTCAAGCTGGGAGATCGGGTACAGGTGCGCGCCGGCGCCCGCGTGCCGGCCGACGGCACCGTGGTGAGCGGCATCTGTAGCGCCGATGAGTCCCACCTCACTGGCGAGTCACAGCCGCGCCGCCTGCAATCGGGGGATTCGGTGTACGGCGGCAGCCTCTGTCTGGACGGAGTGCTCGAGATCGAATTGACTCAGTTGGGTGGTACCAGCCTGCTGGCCCAGGTGGCCCGGCTGGTGGAAAGCGCCCAGTGCACGCCCGCGCCCATTCAAAAGGTGGCGGATCGACTGGCCGGTGTGCTGCTGCCGTTGATCCTCTGCCTGGCCGGCCTGACCTATCTTTTCACTCACGATCTCGACCGGGCCCTCTCGGTGCTGATTATCACCTGCCCGTGCGCGCTGGGCATCGCCACTCCGCTGGTGGTCAGTCTGGCCGCCGGCGTGGCCGCCCGTCACGGCCTGCTCTTTCGCGACGGTTTGACGGTGGAGACGGCCCGCCGGGTCAGCCACGTGATCCTGGATAAAACGGGGACGCTGACCGAAGGGCAGTTGCAACTGGTGGAAGGACCCCGCGATCAGCGCCTGCTCTGGGCGGCCAGCCTGGAAGCCCCTTGCCAACATCCCCTGGCGGCCGCCCTGAAGCGGGCCTGTGGACCGGACTTGCTGGCCGTGGAGGAGTGGAGTCTGGTCGCCGGTCAGGGTGTGCAGGGCCGCATCGGAGAGCGTTTTTTAAGATTGGGCCGGGCTGAGTTTTTGGACCGTCCCGAACTGGATGGCGAGCTGACCAGTGTATGGTTGGAAGTGGATGGAGAACTGGCCGGCCAGTTCCAATTCCGCGATCAGTTGCGCCCGGAAGCCGCCGACTTTATTGCTTATCTTCAGAGCCAGGGTTTGGAACTGTGGCTGGCCAGCGGCGACCGCCGAGCGGTGGTGGCCAGGACGGCCCAACAGCTCGGCTTGGAAAACTATCGGGCCGAGTGCCTGCCCCTGGACAAGGTGGAGTTGGTGGAGCAATTGCAGCGTCAGGGCGCGGTGGTGGCCTTTCTGGGGGACGGCATCAACGATGCGCCCGCCCTGCGCAAGGCCAACCTGGGGATTTGCGTGGCCAACGGCAGCGAACTGAGCTGGGAGGTGGCCGACATGGTGTTGCTGCGCCCCGGCCTGGCCCCGGCCGTGCTGGCCCTACAACTGGCTCGCCGCGCCTGGTTTCATCTGGTGACCAATCTAAGCCTGGCGCTACTTTACAACGCCGTGGCCATTCCGGCGGCCGCCTTCGGCTACGTCACTCCGCTGGCGGCGGCCGTGGCCATGCCGCTGTCCTCGCTGGCGGTGGTGGCCCAGTCTTTGCTCATTCTAAGATTTAAGGAGAAACATGGACGCGCTTTATTTCCTGATTCCGGCCGCACTGGTGCTGTCGGCCTTCGGACTCGGCCTCTTCTGGTGGGCGGTGCATCACGGTCAGTTTGACGACCTGGAGAGCCCGGCCTGGAAGATTTTTCTCGATGCTTGAAGCCCTCTTTTTAGGTCTGCTGGGCAGTTGGCACTGCGCCTTGATGTGCGGTGGCTTCCTGTGGGGACCCCGTCCCGCTGCCTACCTGGCCGGGCGGCTGCTCGGGTATGCGGCCGTGGGCGCCGCCCTGGGTTGGGGAGGGCAGTGGTTGCTGGGTTTTCTGGGTAGCCGGCTGGTGCTCGGCTTTTCCGGTGTGCTGCTGCTGTTCATGGCCCGGGCCCGCCTGCCGCTGGCCGCCAAGAATAGCGCTTCTTGGGTAGGCTATATGCTGCGCGAGCTGGGACCGTGGTTGCGCGGACCGGGAACACGCGCACGCTTTCTGCTGGGGCTGGCCACCGCCGCCTTTCCCTGCGGCCTGCTCTCGGCCGCCTGGTTGTTGGCCATCGGTCACGGCTCTCCGGCGGGGGGCGCCCTCTCCATGAGCTTATTCTGGTTGGGCACTCTGCCCGGCCTGCTGTTGCCCCGCTACCTGGGCCGAGCGTTGGGCGGCTGGAACGTCACTCCCTGGGCTCTGGGGCTGGCGGGCGCCTGGATGCTGGCCCAGGCTCTCTGGCCGGAAACCCCCGGCTTGCCCGGACACTGTGCCATGATGTAAAGTCAGCGCCGGTGGAATCTCCCATAGAAAACGACTATTATCAACGACAGGCCTCGGCCAGAATCCCGCTGTTACGCCGCTTCTTCCTTTTGACCGCTTTCTTGACGCTGATTTTCTGCGGTTGGGATCGAGTGGTGGATGAATGGGCCTGGCTTTCGAACCTGGCCTATCGCGGCCTCGGCAGTCTGACCCTGGCTTTGGTCTCCTGGCGCTTGCCTCCACGCTTGAGTGCCTTGAATTTCGACCGGTTGGTGGTGGGATTCGCGTTGCTCTACTCGCTCTACCTGATTTTTTTGCTGGGCCATTTGAACCAGGGCCTGACTCTGGGGATGCCTTGCCTGAGTGTATTTCTTACTCTTTGTTGTTTTCTGGTCGTGCACAGCCGGCATTCTCTGGGCCTGGTGGTGGTCCTGGCCGCGGTCAGTTGGGCCTCCTGGCGCTGTGGTTTACATCAACTGGTTCTCTACAGCCACCTGATCGTCTTGACCATGAGCCTGGGTTGCGCCAGCTTGCTGGCCCAAGTCTTCGAGTCGGCCGCTCGCCGCCAATTCGAACTGGAAGAACAACTGTCCCGGGAGGCGCGCTGTGACAGCCTGACCGGCCTGTTCAATCGCCGCGCCCTGAGCGAAATTCTTGCTCAGGAGGCCGAACGCTCTCGGCGCTACCAGCGGCCGTTGAGCATTCTGCTCCTGGATATCGACTTTTTCAAAAGGGTGAACGATCGGCAAGGCCACGATGTGGGTGATGAAGTGTTACGCCACGTGGCCATCACCTGTCAGAAGGGCTTGCGCCTCAGCGATCAACTGGGCCGTTGGGGGGGAGAGGAGTTTGTCGTGGTCCTACCCGAGACCGCCCCCGACGAAGCGCTGGCTCTGGCGGAGCGTTTGCGGGAAACGGTGGCGAAGTCGGAGTGCTCGACTCGAGGTCGGCAGGTGCGGGTAACCATCAGCGTCGGAGTCACTTCGCTGGAGACGGGTGAAAGCTGGGAGTCCGCCTACCCCCGTCTGGATGCCGCTCTTTACGACGCCAAGCGGGCCGGTCGAAATCGCTGCGTCCTTCGTGGGCCGGAAGGATCGTCGTTAACGATCCAGTAAAAAAATAGTGGGCTGGTTTGCCTCGAAACACTTTGAACGGAGTGCAGAAAAGTTGAACGCTCGACGTTTCCTTTATACTCCTGCGGCCCTCCGTGATTTTCGGGAGCTCTACGCTTCGGAGCGACTGAACCGAGGGCAGGCGCTGGACGCGCTCAAGCACAGCATGGATTCCGCTGTGCTGCAGCGCACCAAAGCGACTGGAGCGCAAGTTTATCGGAGTGTGGCTCCCCGCGAACACTATCTTCTGGTCGGTGAAACGGAGCGCAACCGGCGTCCGGTGCTGGCCGTGGCCTCGCTGAAGAATGAAGACGCGGACGGTTGGTGGCTGCCTGCCGAAGGCGACCTGGCCTCCGATACGGTGGTTGGCCTGGGGGCTCATCCAGGGTCAGAACTACGCTTCGCACGCGAGAGCCTGGGGTTGTCGGTGGAGGAGTTGGCCAGGCTGGTCAACCTGCCGGCTGCCCGACTCAAAGTCTGGGAAAACGGACAGTTCAAGTCCTGGAAGAGTCTGCGCAAGGTAGCCCGGTTGGTGGGGAAACTTCATGAAACGAGAGTTCTGGCCCGGGCCGGCCAGAATTCGCAGAGTGCGGGCCAATCGGCCCCGAGCTTGCCCGCCAGCCGATAAAGCTCGACGGTTTAGAAAATGGAAATCCCCCCCAGCCTTGGAAGCACCCTGGATGAGCAAATTTTACGCCATGGCTCCCGAGGAAGTCTGCCAGGAGCTGAGTAGCGACACCGATACCGGACTTACGCTGGCCGAGGCCGAGCAGCGGCTCGAGCGCGATGGTCCCAACTCACTCCAACTCGGTCCGCCCATTTCCGCCTGGAAGATTTTCCTGGCCCAGTTTCAGGACCTCATGGTACTCATCCTGGTCCTCGCTTGCGTGGTGGCCCTGGTGGCCTGGACCGCGGCCGGCGCCCACGGCTTGCCGGCTGACGCGATCGTGATCGGGGCCATTCTGGTGCTCAACGCCACTCTGGGATTCGTGCAGGAATACCGCGCCGAGAAGACCATGCAGAGCCTGCAAGAGATGGCTACCCCTTCACGCTGCCAGGTGGTTCGCGAGGGCAAGTTGTCCTCACTGGCCGCCAGAGATCTGGTGGCCGGCGATATTCTTAAATTGCAGGAAGGCGACCGCATCCCGGCCGACGGCCAACTGGTTCGCTGCCACGGTTTAAGCGTCGACCAGAGCATGCTGACGGGCGAGTCGCTGCCGGTCAAAAAAATGGCCGGCGCCGTCGCCGCCGACACCAGCCTGGACGCGCGCCTCGGTTCCTTGCACGCCGGCACCTCGGTGCTTAGCGGCCAGGCCACTCTGCTGGTCACCAGCACCGGCAACCGCACCGAACTGGGCAAGCTGGCCCAGACCCTGCAACAAACCACCTCCGAGCCGACACCCCTGCAGCTTCGCCTGGCCGCTCTGGGCACGCAAATCGGCAAAGGCATCTTGATCCTGAGCATCCTGATCAGCATCACCATTCTGGCGCTGGAACAGCGCACCGATCTGGCCACCGTGAGCCGGGTGCTCATGTTCGCCGTGGCCCTGGCGGTGGCGGCCGTGCCAGAAGGATTGCCGGCCGTGATGACCATTTCCCTGGCCGTGGGCACGCGCCGGCTGGCCAAACATCAGGCGGTAGTGCGCAAAATGGCGGCGGTGGAAACGCTGGGCTCGGTCACTGTGATTGCCACCGATAAAACCGGCACCATCACTCAGAACCGGCTCACGGTCCGGGACTTTTTCGGCGAGCCCGAAGCGTTGCTGCGCGCCGGTGTGTTGGCCAACGCGGCCCGTTGGGTGGACGGTCAGCCGGCCGGCGACCCTCTGGACGTGGCCCTGCTGCAGGGTGCCCAAGAGCGCGGTATCGACCCCCAGGCCCTCCAGAAGGAATGGGTGGAAAGCGAGCGCCAACCCTTCACCTCCGAGAGCGCCCGCATGGCCAGTCGCCGCAACGGTATCCTTTTTAGCAAGGGTAGCCTGCAGGCGTTGACGGGCGGCAAGCCCCCCGTGGATGCGCTGGAAGCGGAACAGCGCTTTGCCGCGCAAGGCCTGCGCGTGCTGGCCGTGGCCGAGGATGATCGCCTGTTGGGTCTGGTGGCTATGGGCGATCCGCCGCGCCCGGAGGCGGGCGAAGCCATCGCACAATGCCGTGCCGCCGGCATTCGTGTGGTCATGTTGACCGGCGATCATCCGGCCACGGCCGGTGCCATCGGCGAGCAGGTCGGACTGTGTGAGCCCGGCTCGCGCGTGGTACTCGGAGCGGAAGTGGAAGCGGCCGACCCGCCGTCGCTGGCGCAACTGGCCCGGGAATGCAACGTCTTTGCCCGGGTTTCCCCGGCCAGCAAATTGCGTCTGGTAGAAGAACTGACACGCCAGGGCGAGGTTCTGGCCATGACCGGAGACGGCGTCAACGATGCTCCCGCGCTCAAGAAAGTCCAGGTCGGCGTGGCTATGGGTTCGGGCTCTTCGGTCGCCCTGGAAGCCAGCCAGGTGGTGTTGCTGGATGATAATTTCGCCACCCTGGTGAGGGCTGTGCGCGGGGGTCGCGAAGTCTATCGCAGCCTGCAGCAGTTTATTGCCTTTCTCTTTTCGGGCAATTTTGGCGTGGTGCTGGCCATGTTCGCCGGCAGCATCCTGGCCAAGGTCTTTCAGTTGCACGGCGGTGACGGACTGCTTTTGCCTCTCACGGCCGGCCAGATCCTGTGGATGAACCTGGCCGTGGACGGCGCTCCGGCAGTGGCTTTTTCCTTGGGGGAATCCAGTCGTGAAGTGATGTCACAGCCGCCGCGACCCCCCCAAAGCCCCATTCTCAGTTGGTCTCACTGGAAGTACCTGGCTTTCTGCGGTTCCTTTGTAGCCGCCGGCCTGTTGCTGGTGCTGGACCTGTTTTACCCGGGCGGATTGGTCAGCGTGGTTCCCGGCCAGAGCGTTGAATACGCGCGCAGCACCGCCTTCTACTTCGTGGTCTGCGCCCGGCTCTGCAATGCCTTCAATTTCAGCACCTTCACCTGGCCTATCGGTCTGGCTTGCCTGGGCTCCTGGTTGGCTACCATGCTGGTGCTCTATGTGCCTCCGCTGGCCTCACTCTTCAGCGTAAAACCCCTGGCCCTCCACCACCTGCTGGTTCTCTCGGCGGGTGCCCCCAGTGTACTGCTGGCCGGCAGGCTCTACCGGCAGATAACTGGCTACCGCGGATGAAATAGTAGGTATTCAGCTTTCGCGATTCAATCCTGGTAAAGAGAGGTTCATCGGTAAATGCAGCAGGTCCATTTCATTCTCTACGTCAGCTCGCAATCGGCCAGCCGGGATTTCTATCAAAGGTTGCTGGGTCAGGCTCCGCGTCTGGATGTTCCCGGTATGACGGAGTTTCAATTGAAGCCTGACGTGGTGCTGGGTCTTATGCCTCAAGCAGGCATTGAGAAGCTGTTGCCTGTGCAAACTTCGCCGGCGGTGCCACGCTGCGAACTCTACCTGCACTATGCTGACTTCACGGAGATCTTGCGGCGAGCCCTGGAGGCGGGAGCGCGCCTGCTGAGCCCACCGGAAGTGCGCTCATGGGGAGCCCGGGTCGCCTATTTGATCGACCCTGACCAGCATGTTATCGGCCTGGCTGACGATCTAACCGGGGTTGTCGCCGCGCACGACCTCGAGTAAACCGTGGTAGCTGAGTAGCGTGTCCACATAGTCGTGGATAGGAGTGTCTACGAACTGGTGGCGCCGCTCCCAGTCCATCACCGCCAAAAGCCTGGCCCGAGGATAGCGCTCGCGCAGTTGATGGACCCACTCGGCACTGGGCGGGAAAAGAATCAGGGTATGCACATCCGGATCGGTCGGGCCGGCCAGCCGCAAGTCGGGCTCTCGGCTCAAAAGACCTTCCAGGGTTTTCTGCAGGGCCGGCTCAAACCCCATCACCGCCACTGTCTGTTTCATCCCCTCAGCATAGCCGACTGGAAGTTGGCGCGAGACGGCCCCGGGTCGCACGGCAGGTCCGCCTAAAGTCTGAGACCGCCTGCAGGATCGCAGGCGGGGTTCTAGCCAAAAGCCCCCATCATGAGTGACGAAAAGGCCCCGCATCAGCGCCGTCCGCGCTATCGGGGCAAGAATCCGCGCCGCTTCGAGGAGCGCTACAAAGAACACGATCCGCAGCGCTACGCGGCTACCGTCGAGCATGTCATGGCCAAAGGCCAGACGCCGGCCGGCATGCACCGGCCGATTTGCGTGCAGGAAATTCTTGAAGTGCTCGATCCCCGGCCGGGGGAGATAGCGCTCGATTGCACGCTCGGCTATGGCGGACATTCGGCGGCGCTGATGCCCCGGCTGCTGCCCGGTGGAATGCTCTTTGCGGTGGATGTCGACCCGCTCGAGCTGCCTCGCAGTGAACGGCGCATGCGCGATCTGGGTTACGACGAAGTCACCTTTGTGGCACGCCAAATGAATTTCGCCGCCATTCGTGGTCTCTTGGGCGAGGCCGGCGGCGGCTTTGACTGCGTGCTCGCCGACCTGGGCGTCTCTTCCATGCAGTTGGACAACCCGGCCCGCGGCTTTACCTACAAAGCCGACGGCCCGCTCGACCTGCGTCTCAATCCCCAACGCGGGCGCCCCGCCTCCGAATTGCTCAAAGCCGTAAGCCTGCCTCGGCTGGAGAAAATTCTTAGCGAGTACGCGGACGAACCCTTCGCTCGCGAGATTGCCCGCGCCATCCTGCGCGCGCCGGAAGTGCTGGACACCACCGCCAAATTGGCCCGTGCCGTGCGTTCAGGGTTGGGCAATCTCGAAGCGAAACTGGCCAAAAAGTCGCTGGCGCGAACCTTTATGGCCTTGCGCATCGCCGTCAACGAGGAGTTGAGCGTGCTCGACCATTTCCTGGAAGTGCTGCCGCGCTGCCTTAAGCCGGGCGGGCGGGTGGCCATTCTCTCATTTCATTCCGGCGAGGACCGGCTCGTCAAACGCGCCTTTGCCATCGGCCGGGAAGAAGCCGTCTATGACCGCATTGCGCCGGCCCCGATACTGGCCTCTCCCGAGGAACGGCGCGCTAACCCCCGTTCCATCCCGGCCAAACTGCGCTGGGCGGTGCGCTCCAGCAAGGGTCTGTAGATGGGCTCGGGGGCGAAGGCCGTGAACGCTCATCCTTGACGGAGCAGGGCGTTGATGCGGGAGGCCTGGCGCGTCAAGTGCTCGCGTTCGGGCAGGTTGGGGGCCTCGCGAGCGGCTCGGGCGTAGAGTTCGGCAGCCAGCCGTAGCTCGCCGTTGCCCTCGTGGAGATGGGCGGCCACGGCCGTCCAGCGAGGAGTGGAGGGATCGACCCGGGCCAGGGCCGCCAGCCCGGCTCCGTCCGCCTGGCCGACGGCCACGGCGCGGTTGAGGCGGAAGACCGGGTTGTCCCCGAAGGCGGCCAGTTCATCATACCATTCGACGATCTGCAGCCAGTCGGTTTCCTCAACGCGGGGAGCGTCGGCGTGCAGGGCGGCAATGGCCGCCTGGGCCTGATAGGGGCCGAGCCGGTCGCGGGCCAGGGCGGCCTGGAGAATGTTGACGCCCTGGGCAATCAAGTCCCGATCCCACAGATCGCGATTCTGGTCGGCCAGCGGGATCAGCCGCCCGTCGGCTCCGCGCCGAGCCGGACGGCGGGCATGGTGCAGCAGCATCAGCGCGAGCAAACCGCGCACCTCAGGTTGGTCGACCAGGCTCGAGAGCTGGCGCGTCAATCGAATAGCCTCGGCGGCCAAGTCGACCTCACCGGAGTAACCTTCGTTAAAGACCAGGTAGAGCGTGTGCAATACGGTCCCCAGGTCGCCCGGTTGGTTCAGACGGACCCCGCTGATGGTGCGCTTGGCGCGGCTGATACGCTGGGCCATGGTCGCCTCTGGAACCAGGTAGGCCTCGGCAATCTGCCGGGTGGTGAGGCCCCCCATGGCCCGCAGAGTGAGGGCTACCGCCGATGAGGGAGTAAGCGACGGATGGGCGCACAGGACATACATCCGCAGGGTGTCGTCGACTTCCTCAGCCGGAGCGTGCCCTTCCGCCTCGTAGCGCTCCTCGCGGGCGCGGCGCGCTCCCTCGGATCGGCTCAGGTCGAGGAAGGCGCGCCAGGCGGTGGTGACCAGCCAGGCCTTGGGACTGCGCGGTGGCTGCTCGGCCCAGGCCGTCAGCGCCTTGATCAGGGCCTCTTGAACGGCGTCCTCGGCCGTGGCGAAGTCGGCTCCGCGACGGACGAGCACGCTCAGGACAACAGGGGAAAGCTCGCGCAGCAGTCCCGCTGGCTCGGTCATTCGCTGACGGGCTCGTGGCAGTTCAGGAAGGGCCGCACTTCCAGCCATTCGTGAATGGGCTTGCCACCCGCGCCGGGCGCCGCCGACAGCTCGCCGGCCAGCTCGATGGCGCGTTGCTGACTGTCCACGTCGATGATCATCCAGCCGGCGATCAAGTCCTTGGTCTCGGCGAAAGGGCCGTCTGTCAGCGGAGGCTTACCCTCGCCGTCATAGCGCACCCACATGCCGCCGGGTGTAAGAGCCTGACTGTCGACATATTCGCCGGTGCCCTCGAGCTTTTTGGCAAAGTTGTTCATGTAGGCCATGTGAGCCTCCACCTCGGCGGGGGTCCACTTGTCCATGCTGACGTCGTTGACAGAGGCCGGCGCTCCTCGATAGTGCTTGAGCAACAGGTATTTAGCCATGGTCCAGGTTTCCTTTCTTTGCTACTCCTGAGACGGAGCCGCCTGGCGATTCTCGACATAGTCGACGAGCTTTTTCGCAGGCGCGGGCACCGGGCAGGTGAAAGGTAAACAGCACCGGGCGGAGTAGGTCAGTGCACCCGGCCGCTGCTCTGGTGAGGTTCGGGCACCAACCAGCCGCCGAATTCTTGACCCAGCTTCTTGCCCTGATCGCCCAGCAGGATAGCGCCTCCGACCCCCAGGGGAATGCTGGCTACGCCCAGACCCTCGATGGCGCCCACTGCTCCACCTCCGACGGCGCCCACCGCGCCAAAGGCCGCGCCCCAGACTTCTTTGGACTTCTCATGTTGGCTCAATTCAGGATTGGTGATGGCGGAAAATTGTTCAAAGAGGGCTACCCCTCCACTAAAACCCGAAGCCACCTTTCCCGCGGCCTTACCGGCCGGACTTTCCGCGGCTTTCACGAAGGCCCCCGCACTCCCCTGATGAGGCGCGTGGCGAACCGCGTTCATTCCCAGGTCGATCAGCTTGTTGGCCTGCCGGTGGCCCCCCTCTACCAGTTGGGCCATTCCTTCCATCAGACGGTTTGCATTGGGGTCATGTTCGCTGTGCTCGTGCCTGGTCAGGGTGACCTCGTCCCCGGAGCCGCTTGCAGGCTTTGCGCTGGATGTCGTCTTAGGACGAGTATGCGTGGTCGTCATAGGGCTGGTTTTGTGGTGGCTTGAAATGGCGTGGTTCACGTCCGACCTCCTCAGCGTTAAACGATGATTAAGCCTAGCACTGATTTGTTGCCGGTCTGTGAAAATTTCGTGAAAGTCCAGGTCGGTTTGCTTGAGGTTCGGAGGCTATTCCTGAGCCTCCCTTAGCGCGCGCCGGACCGAACTCTTAAAGGCCGAATTCGTAGACAACTCAAGAGCCTGGCTCATGTCAAACAACGCTTGCTCCTGATGACCTAGCGTCAAGTGTGCGTAGCCCCGGCCGAGATAGCCAGGCGCATAGCCCTTGTCTATGCGAAGAGCGCGACTGTAGTCATCCACGGCCTGGCTGTATTCCTGCGCGTCTTCGAAGAGGGATCCCCTCTCCATGAAGGCCATGAGAAAGTCAGGATTGAGCGCGATGGCTTGATTGAGATCGGCCAGCGCCAGACTGTATTGTCCGGCTCGATGCAGAGCCTGGCCACGTCCATAATACGGTTCCGCCTGGGAGGGGTCGAGGGTGATAGCCTGAGTGAAGTCAGCAATCGCCTTGTCATAGTCTTTCAAGCCACTAAAAGCGAAACCGCGCCCCATCCAGGCCTTCTGGTCTGTAGGAATCAGGTCCAGGGCAATACTATAATCTCCCAGCGCCTTGTCCCAAGCCTCCAGCCTCAGCATCAC
This sequence comes from Vulcanimicrobiota bacterium, assembly GCA_019637395.1. Classification (GTDB taxonomy): domain Bacteria; phylum Vulcanimicrobiota; class Xenobia; order Xenobiales; family JADMJV01; genus JADMJV01. The sequence continues at coordinate 34,010 of JAHBVR010000027.1, read as the reverse complement.
CCCACCCCGAGCCAGGTAAGTCGAGGCCCGAGCTGGTGCCAACTGGATGGCCTTCGTGTAGTCGTCGCGCGCCTGGCCGAAACGGTCGGTCATTTCGTAAAGTTGGCCACGATCCAACCAGATGAAAAGGCTTTCCGGGTCGAAGGCTATCGCCGTATTCAGATCCGTCTCGGCCTTGTCATTGTCTCCTTGGAGACGGTAGGCACGGGCGCGCACCGCGTAGGCCTTGCCCAACTCGGGGTTGATTAGAATTGCTCGATTGGCATCGCTTAGCGCCCCCGTAAGGTCGTTCAGCTCTCCCAAGGCCAGGCTGCGAGCAACGTAAGCCTGGGCCAGATTCGGCTCCAGCGAAAGCGACTTGGCGACATCCTCAACCGCCTGTTGGTGCAGGCCCAAGTCGTTGTGGATCTCGGCTCGTCGCGCATAATAGGGGGCAGAGCCGGGTTGCAACGCGACAGCCGCCTCGATATCGGCCAGTGCCTTGCCGTTGTCGCCCAGCCTCGTAAAAACTTGAGAGCGTTCCGCTAAAATTTTAGCGTTGCGTGGTTGTAGCACCAGAGCCGTGGTCAGATCGCTTAGCGCCTCTTGGGGCCTGCCCAGTCCCACGTAGGCCAGAGCCCGCTCTCGGTAGCTTTGCCAGGCCTTTGGGTGAGATCGAATATCCTTCGTAAAGCGGTCGGCGGCTTGCTGATAGTTTTCTCCCGAAACGGCCAGCGAAAGAGCCCAAAAAAGGCCAATTAAACACTTCCTCATGTCTCAACCGGTTTCGCGCCACCACTCGATGCCCCCTTCGGCGGCGCAGTCCCTGATGATCTGATCCGGTCGCTGGCTCCTTGAGTCGGGCGCAGAGCCTGCTGGTTGTGCTGGCCACAGCCGCGGGCTGGCCCAGAAAACCGAGCGGCGAGTGCTCATTGGGCCGCGAACCTGGCCGGCTCGGAAATGAACTCGGCCTTCTCTTTCTCGTTGCAGAAGACGTAAGTTTTGCCCTGATAGTCCAGGGTTTCGGCCACCGTTTCCTCGGCGGGTTTGCCTTCCTTGACCACGCACACGGCACAGTGGCCTTTGTCGCCCTTCTTCTTGCTGCCCAGGTCATAGGCGGTCTGCGCTGTCGCTGTTGCCGGGCTGGCGGCCGTCGAGGTTGGGGCTTGCGAACAACCGATGGCCAGCAGGGCCAGGGTGGCGATGAGAATGCGTTTCATAGGGTTATTCCTCCAGCTTTCTTGCTTTTGAGATCAGTCGATAGAGCGCCGGCAGAACCAGCAAAGTCAAAGTGGTGGAGCTGAACAGGCCGCCGATGATCACGGTGGCCAGCGGGCGTTGTACCTCGGCCCCGGTGCCGTGGGAGAGGGCCATGGGGAGAAAGCCGATGGCCGCCACCGAGGCGGTCATCAGCACCGGGCGCAAGCGCGAGACGCCGGCGTTCTCGATGGCCGGTTGCAGCTCCATGCCGGCCTCCAGGTTGTTGCGGATGGTCTGGACCATCACCATGTCGGCCAGCACGGCGATGCCCGAGAGGGCGATGAAACCGACCCCGGCCGACATCGAGAAGGGCATGCCGCGCACATACAGGGCCACGATTCCGCCCGAGACGGCCAGCGGAATGCCGGTAAAGACGCGCAGGGAATCGAACCAATTGCGGTAGGTGATGTAGAGCAGGCCGAAGATGATGGAGAAAGTGACCGGCACCACGATGGCCAGCCGGGCCCTACCCGAGCGCAGATGCTCATACTGGCCGCCCCAGCTCAGATGGTAACCGGCCGGCAGCCTGACCTCGCGGGCCACCCGGGTCTGCACTTCTTCGACGTAGCTGCCCAGGTCGCGGCCGCGCACGTTGCCCTGCACCACCACCCGGCGCTCGCCGTTCTCGCGGCTGACCTGCACCGGACCTTCCAGGCTCTCGATGTCGGCCAGTTGACTGAGGGGTACGCGCTGACCGGACTTGCCCTCCACCAGCAGGTTGCCGATGGCCTCTGGGTCGGCCCGGTAGCTGGAACCGTAACGTAGGAACAGGTCGAATACCTGCTCGCCTTCATAGACCTTGCCGACACTGCTACCGCCCACGGCCGTCTCGATGAGTTCTTCCACGTCGGCCACATTGATGCCGTAGCGCGCCAGATCAGACCGGCGCGAGCGGATCTGCAGCACCGGCAGACCGGAGGTGGACTCCACACTGACGTCTACGCCGCCCTGGACGGTGCGCATGACCGAGGCCACTTCGGCGGCCTTCTGGCGCAGCAATTCCACGTTGGGGCCGTAAATCTTGACTCCGATTTCGCCGCGAATGCCGGTGCCTTCCGAAAGTTCATTCATGCGCATTTCGATGGGCTGGGTGAAGCTGTACTTCATGCCGGGAATGTTGGCCAGGGCCGCTTCGATTTTCTCGATCAGCTCGGCCTTGGTGCGCGCCTTTTTCCACTGGCTGCGGGGGGTGAGCGGCAGAAAAATGTCGTGCTGAGAGAGCAGCATCGGGTCGGTGGCGATATCCGGGCGCCCGATGCGGGTGGCGGTGGTCTTGATCTCGTCGGGAAAGCGCTGCATCAGCACTTTCTCCACCAGGGTGGCCCGTTCGATGGCGCTTTCCACTGAAATGCCCGGAAGATAACCGGGGTTGATGCAGATGGCGCCTTCATCCAGCTTGGGTAAAAACTCCGAACCCAGCAGGGGAAAGAGCAGCAGGCAGGCCGTGACCAGGGCCAGCGCTCCGCCCACCACCCGCAGGCGGCGCTCCACCGCCCAGCGCAGCAGCGGCAGGTAGCGGCGCTGCAGCCAGACCACCAGCCCATTTTCCTTTTCTTGCTGATCCTTCAAGAAATAGGCGCACAGGGCGGGAATCAGGGTGGCCGAAAGCACCATAGCGGTGGCCAGGGCCATCACCACCGTGAAGCCCATCGGCCGGAACATCTTGCCTTCCACTCCGGCCAGGCTGAGCACCGGCAGGTAGGCGGCCATGATGATCAGCTCGCCGAACTGGCTGGCCTGGCGCACCTCGATGGTGCTGCCGCGAATGGTCTCGAGCCGTTCTTCTTCGCTGAGAGCGCGGCCCAACTGCTGGCGCTGCTCGGAGAGGCGGCACACGCAGTTTTCCACGATGATCACGGCCGCGTCCACGATCAAGCCGAAGTCGACCGCGCCCAGGCTCATCAGGTTGGCCGACATATGAAAGTAGCGCATGCCGATGATGGCTCCCAGCATGGCCAGGGGGATGATCGAGCTGACGATCAGCCCGGCGCGCAGTTGCAGCAGGAAGAGGAAGAGCACGCCGATGACCAGCAGACCTCCCTCCACCAGGTTTTGGGCGGCCGTGTGCAGCGTCTGATTGACCAGGGTGGTGCGATCCAGAAAGCCCACCAGGCGCACTCCGGGCGGCACTTCTTTCTGCAGTTCGGCTACCCGCTCTTTGACGCGCCGGGTGACTTCGCGGCTGTTTTGTCCCATCAGCATGACGGCGATGGCCGCCACCGTCTCGCCTTTGCCGTCCTTGGTGATGGTGCCCTGGCGCAGGGCCTGGCCGAAGCGCACTTCGGCCACGTCGGAGACGAGCACGGGCACCCCCTCCTTGGCCGCCAGCACGATATTGCGAATATCTTCCAAACTGCCCACCATGCCGATTCCCTGCACCAGTTGTTGCTCGTGCTGTTTGGGAATGTAGGCGCCGCCGGCGTTGCGGTTGTTGTCGGCCAGAGCCTTGCTCAGGTGCTGCAGACTGACGTTGTAGGTGCGCAGCCGCTCGGGATCGGCCAGCACCTGATATTGCTTGATGTAGCCGCCGAAGCTGTTGACCTCGATCACGCCCGGAACGGTGCGCAGGCGCGGCCGCACCTGCCAGTCCAAAATGGCCCGGCGCTCGGCCAAAGACAGCGTGTCGCTCTCGATAAACACGTAGTAGATCTCGCCCAAACCGGTGGCAATCGGCGCCATTTCGGGCGGATTGGCGCCGGGCGGGAGCTCGTCGTCCATGGCCGAAAGGCGCTCGCTGACCAACTGGCGGGCTCGATAAATGTCGGTGGCGTCGTCAAAAACCACCGTCACCTGGCTGAGCCCGAACTGGGAAATACTGCGCATCTCGGTGGCCCCGGGCAGGCCCGAGAGATTGATTTCCAGCGGACGGGTGATCTGGCGCTCGATCTCTTCCGGAGCCAGCGCCGGGTCGGTCAGATTGACCACCACCTGGTTGGTGGTCACGTCGGGAACGGCGTCGATGGGCAATCCCCAAGTGCAGGCCAGGCCCACCACCAGCAACACGAAGCTGGTCAGTACCACGAAAAAGCGGTGGCGGATGGAGGCTTCGATGAGGCGGTTGAGCATTCTATTCGCCCGCGCAGCAGCCGTCCGAGAGCGAGCTCTTGAGGGCTTCCGATTTCAGGTAAAAGGTACCGTGGGTGGCGATCTTTTCGCCCGGTTTGAGACCTTCCGAGACCTCCCGCCACTGTTTGCCCTTGGAGCCCAGCAGCACGTGGCGCACTTCGAACTGGCCGCCGTGGAGCGATACATACAAGGTGGGACGGCCATTATGCTCCTGGATGGCCTCATCGGGCACGGTCAGCTTCTGCTGGCGTACGGCCGTGATCAGACTACCCTGCACGTAGGTGCCGGTCTTGAGCAGGCCCTGCGGGTTGTTGAGCGGCACGCGCAGGTAGACGGCCCGGGTGGTCTCGTCAGAGCCGGCGTCGATGGCCGAGACGCGCCCGCGAAACACGTGTCCCGGAGCGGCTTCCGAGTGCAGTTCCAGCGCGTCACCCAGGGCCGCCTTGCCGGCGTCCTTCGGCGCAAGAGCCAGACGGGCCCAGACTTTGTCCAGGTTGATGACCGTGCAGGCGGCTTTGTCCACCGGCACCGTCTCGCCCAGCGTCACGCTCACGTCCTGCACCCGGCCACGAATGGGAGAGACCAGCAGAATGCGGTTGCCCCGGCCGGGGAGGCCGCCCATCAGCTTGACCCGGTCGGCGGCCGACTCCAGGCGCACCCGGGCCATTTCGGCGGCCGCCTGGGCTTCCACCAGTTCGCGCGAGGTCAGGTATTGTCCGGAGTAAACTTTCTCTTCGCGAGACAGCGAACTCTGGGTGATGGCGCTTTGCTTTTGGGCCAGCCTCAGGTCGCCCTCGGCCCCGTGCACGCGCGCCAGGGCGCCGGCCAGGTCGGCTTCGGCCTTTTCCAGGTCGGCCTGGTCGCGCTCGCGGTCCTGGCGCGAAACCAGCTCCTGGAGGTCCTGGTTGCGATTCACCTTGGCCCGCATGACTTCGCGCTCGGCCTGGGCCTGGCGCAGCCCGGCCCGCTCTTCTTCCAGATGATGGCGGGCCTGGTGCAGACTGCGCTCGTCCTCGACCGCTCTGGTTCGGGTTTCTTCCAGTGGGGGCCTGGCGAATTGCCCCAGCTTGGCCAGCTGGCGTTGCCGCGCCAGATTACTGTGCTGGGCCCGGGATTCGGCCAGAGCCGCCTTGTAGTCGGCCTGAACCTGAGCCAGTTCGGCGCTCTCCAGGATGGCCAGCGTCTGCCCGGGTGCCACGGAGTCGCCCGGCTGCACCAACAGCTGGATTACCTTGCCGGCCACTTTGGGCGTGACTTTGGCCAGCTGGTCGCCGCCCGACTGGATGGAGCCGCTGACCGTCAGCCGGTCTTCCACGCTACGCAGCCGGGCGGGCGCTACCTGGATCTCGGCCAGCTTCATGGCCTCGGCATTGATGGCCACATCGCCCGCCTTGCCGGCCGCGTTTTCGGGCACGGCCAGCGGCGAGGCGGTGCTGGCCGGTCGCGAGCCGGACTTTTGCCAACGCCACCAGGCCGCGCCCCCTCCCAGCAGCAAGCACACGATCAAGATCCAGGCGCGTTTCATGGACTGAGGTTTCCTCCCGAAAGCCAGTAGACTTCCCAACGTCGTTGTTGAAATTCGCTCTCGGCCCCGACCAGTTGCACCAGCGCTTCGCGGTAGGCGCGCTGGGCTTCCATCACTTCGGTCAGGTTCAAAAGGCCCGCCTCGAAGCCGCGCCGCGACAGGTCTGCCTGTTTGGAGTAACGTTCGGCCTGGCCTTTCAGGATGTCGCGGCGTTCCGCTCCTGCCTGCCAGCTTTCCCAGGCGGCCAGAGCTTCCTGAGTGGCCAACTGGCGCCGGGTTTCGGCGTCTTGTTCGGCGGCTTCGGCCTCGCGGGCGCGCTGCTCCCTCTGGGCCCCCAGTTGCCCCCAGTCCCAGAGCGGAAAAGCCAGGCTGACCCGCAAGCCCTGCTCGGCGCCGCGCGCCAGGCTGGAGCGGTAGGCTTCGAACTCGAAGTCGGGCACGCGCTGGCGGCCGACCAGATCGGCTTCATGGCGATGGATGTCGGCGGCCAGCAGGGCCAGGCGCACCTCGGGGCGTTGCTCCACGGCCGCCAGCAGCTTCTCGCGGTCAGGCTTGGGAAGTCCGCCGTCGTTGGGGATCGGTAGAGTTATTTCAGCCTGCTGCGGTCGCTGCAACAGAAGGTTCAGGCGCTGGCGGGCCATGATTTTCTGAGCCCGGGCGGCAGTGAACTCGGCCCGGGCTTGGGATTGTTCCAACTCGGTCCGCCAGTAGAGATTTTGCGAGATAGCGCCGAGCTTGAGGCGGCGCTCGGCCGCCTGGCGAAGTTTTTCGGCCAGGTCAAAACGCTGGTTTTGCAGTCTTTCGATTTCCGAGGCGGACCAGAGCCCAAAGTAGGCCTGGGCGGCTTGACTGCCCAGTTCGCGTTGCTGGCTGAGCACCCGGGCGTCGGCCTGGTCGCGCTGCAGCCGGGCGATTTTGGCGCGCAGACCGGGCTGGCCGCCGATCTCGATGCGCTGCACCAGTTCGTTGGCTTCCTCGCTGGGGTCGCCGTAGGGCACCGAGAGCCGTACCTGCGGATTGGGCTGAGAACCTGCGCCGCGCGCCCAGGCCTCGGCCGCCTCACGCCGTAAGATGGCCGCCTTGAGCGATGGATGCTGATCCTGGACGGTGCGCAGCACTTCTCCGAAGGAAAGCCCCTGGGCCCGGCCCAGCACGGCCAACCCCAGCCAGACGATTCCCAGACACAGCCCTCGCATGGGTGGGATTGTAAAGTCTCCAGTCAGTGGAGAGTCAAGGTTTCTTCTCATGTGAGCAGAAGTTGCCGGAATGCGTATAGGAGAACTTTCGCGCCTTACCGGTCTCCCGGTGGTTACACTGCGGTACTATGAGAACGAGGGCCTGATTGAGAGCCGCCGGTCGGCTTCTTCCGGATATCGCGAATTTTCTGCAGAGATGGTGCAGCGTGTGCGCCAACTGCAGCGTTTCCGGGCGCTCAATTTAACCATCCAGGAAATGCGTCAGATGCTGGACTGGAGCAATTCGCCGCAGGAACGTTGCGGCGATACTTGCCGCCTGATTGAGCGCCATCTGCAGGAGGTAGGGGAGCGTAAGGCGATTCTCCTGGAACTGGAGTCTGAGCTGCAGCGCCTGCTCGACCGCTGCTCCGGCTCGCCCGCGGCGGAATGCGGCATTCTGCGGGACTTCTCGGAGTCGGTTTGAATGCGGGGTTTTTTGCTGTTCGTGGTAACTCCGAGGGTTACTCAGTCGGTCCAGCTCAGGGTGGCATGGGATTCGCGGCCGTCCTGGCGTTTGGCGATCACCACCAGATGATGATTGTGGCCGGGAATCCACTGAGTCATTTCTTGGAATTCCCGCAGGCAACTCGGCTTGCCATTTGGGAGGGAGTCCCGCGGGGGATTGAGTAGAATGCCGTCCAATATAACCCGGACGCTTTCGGGGCTCTGGTCTGACTCTGGCTGTGGAGCCAGAGAGATCTCTACCACCAGGTTTTGTCGGCTACGAGAAAGCCTTATATCGATGAGTTCGTTCATGGCGCGGAGAACGCCCGGCGATTCCCAGGCGGACCATCAATTTTAGCGTCAGATTTTAGCAAAGTCATGGATTCCTCTCGTTTGGGCTCCAATGAATCGAGAGGAATTAAAAAACCTCCCGGCTCATCGGGAGGTTCGCTTCAGGCATAAATTGCTGTCAGGCCTGCTACGGAACTCCCCGCCAGGGCTGACAACAACAGTCAAATCGAACTATGAAGAGATAAAGCTTCACCAAGTTATCCTACTTTAGAGTAAGAGAGCTGTCAAGACCAGACTCTCGTCAATTCACGTAGCTCTGGAAGGCTGGCCGGGGAGCCTGTCCCATAAATACCCAGTCTTGCTCCTGGTAGCAGGATTCATCCGGCGCTGAGTGGTCGAAGTACTACATAAGTAACCTTCAGATGGCCTTGCGAGGAGGCGCTGGCATAAAGGTATCGGACTCTTGAGCTCCGGACTTCGTATTTGATGGTAATCCTTCTTTGCTGAGCCGAAGACTGCAGTTCCATCGTCTGTTCTATTTGAAACTCGCTGTCACTTTGAATGAAACCTTTCCCGCTCGTTATCCAAACCCAGTGTACAGGCTGGAAGATTTCCCCGAGTTTATTTTTTGCTACTAAATGTTGCGTTAAATTTAGCGATTGTAGACTGCTTTGCGACCTGTGTTCGGAAGGTTTCTGCTTTAGTGTTACAGTAAATAGAGGCGTATGCGACTGGACCTGGACTTCTCCAGGCGTTTGGAGTTCGCCGAGGCTGCGTTCAATCGTGCTTGCGTAGAAATCCGGGCGCCGGAGTTCGGCGCCTGCTGGATGCACCGGGCTGGCGCCAGCGCCACCTTCGACGCGGTTGGCTCTCCCTTTTCTCAGACGTTCGGCCTGGGGCTGGAGGAGATTCCCGACCGGGAAGACTTTGAGGCTCTGGAAAATTTCTTCTTCTCGCGGGGCGCTTCGGTCTACCACGAAGTTTCTCCGCTGGTTTCTCCTGAGTTGTTCGCCATTCTGCAGCGCCGCGGCTACCAGGTTTGCGAATTGACCAATATGCTCTGGGTCGATCTGGCCACCTATACCGCTCGACCCCAGTCCGCCCGCATCATCGAGCCCGCTGAGGCGAATGAGTGGGCCGAGCTGTCGGCGGCCGGCTGGGCCAGCGAAGAACCGAATCTGATCGAGTTCTCCCGTTCGATGGGTAAGTTGCTCGCCAATTGCTCCTTCTGCCACTGCTTTTTTGCCGAGCAAGAGGGACGGGCCATTTCCACGGGCGCCCTGTTTGTCGCGGAGGATGTAGCCTTGTTGGCGGGAGCCAGCACACCTCCCGAGTATCGGCGCAGAGGAGGGCAGAGCGCGTTGCTGCAGGCTCGTCTTGGCTTTGCTAAGGAGCGAGGTTGCAAGTTCGCCGTAGTGGGCGCCCAGCCCGGCGGTCGGTCACAAATCAACGCTGAAGCGGCCGGCTTTCGAGTCGCTTATACAAGGTTAAAATGGGTCTTGAGACCACCCTGAAGAGCGGCCGAGAACCCTCGCCAATTCCCGCGCTTGCTCGCGAATCGAGCCGGGAAGGTTGAGTTGTCTCAAGACCTTCTCCACCAGGCGGCAGGCTCTGAGATGTTGCCCGGGCTCACGTGCGTAGACGCGGGCCAGATTCAAGAGCGGCTCCGGTCGACCCGGTGCTTGCCGGCGAGCGGAATGAAAACAGGCGGCGGCCTCGTGCTCTTGATTTTGGCGTAACAGGACCAGCCCCAGACGATTGACGGCCACCCAGCTGGCGTCCGAACACCGGGTGGCCTGAGCATAAGCTTCCCGGGCTCGCTCCAAATCCCCCAGATCTTCCCAGGCGGTTCCCTGGGCCAACCAGAACGCGGCGTTTCCTCTAGAGGCTTGTTCGTATCGCTCCCGAGCCAGCTCAGCTTCGTGAAGCAATCGAGGCTGGCCGGGGATCAACTGCAGGCCCGCCCGGACCAGTTCCCCGGCCTTGGTAGCCTGCTTCTTGAGGCATAAGACGCGACTCGCGACGAGATAGGCCTCTACCAGATAAGGATCTTTCGCCAGGGAACGGGATAAGCTTTCCAGAGCCTCGTCAAGACGAGATAACTCCATCAAAGTGCGTCCCAGGTGATAGTGGAGGCGGCCATTCTCAGGCATCAGGCGGGTCAGCTGAAAGAAGAGAGGCAGGGCTTCTGTGTATCGCTTCTCTTCCGCCAGCGAGGTCGCCAGGCCGAAGAGGGCTTCGGGGCGCTCCGGTTGCTCGCGCAAAACGGCCGCGAAGCCCTCGATGGCGGCCTGGCGGTTCCCTTGAATAGCCGATAGCGCCGAGCGCGTCAACCGTATCTCCAGGGGATTGGCCCGAGCCTCGGCCTGCTGCAAAAGAAGTTCGGCCCCGGTCAGGTCGCCCTGAGCCGCAGCCAGGCGAGCCAGAGTCAGAAGGGCTTCCGGGTCTCCAGGATTGCCTGAGAGGGCCGAAGCGGCCTGACGCCGGGCATCCTGGTTACGGCCTTCTTGAAGTAACGCCGATAATGTCATCACCTTACATCCCGCCACACGTTGATCTCTGAGAGGCAGTGTATAAGCTGGAGGATTCTCGGCGGCTTAATTTCTGCAACCATATGTTGCATGATCGTTAACAGTCATCTCATCCTGCAGCATCGCCCCGGGCTGGATTTAAATGCTGTCATAGCAAGAGTTGGGAGCTTTAAGGCGGCTCGGTAATGTTTCTGGTCTGTCTAACTTTTTGAATCGGCCTTCCCCGGGGAAGGAGGTTCGTGCGGCACTGTTGCAATAATCTGCCATGTCATTAAAAGGCGCCAGGAAAGCCCGGATTCTTGTTCTGGAAGATGAGCACATCATGTTGGAGGTGCTCTGCGACGCTCTACAGATAGCCGGGCACGAAGCTCATGGAGCCAATCGACCAGAGCAGGCGATAGAGATGTCGCGGAAGTTTACCTTTGACCTGGTCATCTCCGATATACGCATGGCCGGTCCTGTGGATGGACTCGGAGCGGTGGCCGCTATCAAGAAGGCCCAACCCGGCATAAGAGTGATCATGATAACCGGATATGCCAGCGACGACTGTCCGCGCCGAGCTATTGAACTCCAGGTTGACGACTACGTCTATAAACCCTTCAGAGTCGCGGATCTGCTCAAGGTGGTCCAGCGCACCCTTAATCGAGGCAGGAGTTTGCTCGCTCCCCTGGTGGGGTTGCGGAAGTTTCTGTCGGCCATGCTGCTGGAGCAAAACAGTGCTCGGCGGATGGCCGATCTCATCGGTCTGGTCGAGCAAGAAAAGCACCGGGTGCTGAAGGGCTATTTTGTCGCTTTGCGGTCAAAATCCATGAGCAAATCAGCCGCTCTGGAGACCTGGGATCAGTTGGAGCTGCTGGAGCGATCTTCGGCACAACTGGAGCGGGAAGCCGACGAGGGGGCGGTCAAATATATCGGGCAAGCCTACCGTAGAATCTTCGAGCGCATCGGCTATTATGAGAAGACCGGACACGTAGCCAGCGCTCCGGCCAGACAGTCCGACCAGGTTTCGCGCGCCGGCTTCGGGATGGTTGTGGAAAAGATCCAGGCGGGTCAGGTGACTCTGGAGGAATTCGTGCAACTCCTGTGCGTGCGTCAAGAACCTGCGAGCCGCTCCGATCTCAGCGGCTCATTGCAGGAGTTGTACCTGCAACTTACGGGTGAGCGCAGCACACAATGTTAAATATAATGCAACATTGAGTAGCAAAAATTAAGCCGGGAGAATCCTCCGGCCTGTAGACTGCGGGTGCAGACGACCTGGTCGCGCTTACCGACGGAGCGTCCCGAAGCTTTTTTTGAAATGGAAGTGTTTTAGCAACGGTGAACAAGAGGAACTTCATAGCGGCTTTACTACTGACCGGACTGGTGGGCTCGTTCGCCCCGGCCTGGAGCGAGGACGAGACTCCTCCGTTGGAAGCGCAAAAAGCCCTGGCCGAGGGCCGCGAGCTCTACCGCAAGGGCTTCAGCGAATCAGCCATTGTGCAATACCGCAAGTCCATCGAACTGGATCCGGACAACGCTCAGGCTTACGAGGAACTCGGCAAGATTCTGACCGAGACCAAGAACAATGCCTACGCCATTACCATCTACAACAAGCTGGCCGATCTGCAGCCGGACAATCTCAAGTGGCGCGAGATCCTTTTTGAGTTGCACACCGCTTACGAGATGCCTCGCGAAGCGGCCGCCGATGGGGAAATCCTGCTGGCCGCCCGGCCCAACGACCTGGAGCTGATCAAACGGCTGGCCGAAGTTTATAAAGGCTACGGTCTCTCCGACAAGTACGCCGACACCCTGGTGCGCGGCGCCCGCCTCAACAACGACGCCAGGATGTATTACGATGCCGGCGAGGCCTATCTGGCCGCCGACCTGAAGCCGCAGGCGGTGGATGCCTATGGCCGCGCGGCCGAAATCGAACCCACCAACCTGGAGTATCAGAACGCTTACGGCAAGGGCCTGAACGCCATCGGCGACAGTGAAGCCGCGCGTGCCCACTATGACAAAGTGGCCCAGCAGTTTCCCCAGGCCCAGGGCCTGAAGGACCGCCAGGCCGAAACCGAGCTGGCCGTGGGCGACCGCATGCTCACCGCCCGCCGCTTCGTGGCCGCCCGCCAGGCCTACGAGAAGGCCAAAGCGCTGAACGGCGGCGCCGCCGACACCGGTCTGGGCGCCTCCATCGACGAGCGCATCGCCAAGGCCGAGCGCCTCAATCACGTCTATCTGGAGAACCCCATCTACTTCGGTAAGCAAGGCACCAACCACTTCGTGGAAAACCTTACTTACATCGGCATTCCGCTGCACGATGAGGACGTGTCCTTCCAGATCATCAACGATTACCGCTTCGCTCGCGCTCCCGGCCAGGGCCAGTCGGATTTCGCCAGCCAGCAACTGGGCGTGGACTGGAAGGCCTCTGAATTCACCAACGTCTATGCGCGGGCCGGAACCTTCGGGATCTTCCAGGCCGGCGTCAACCATCAGGACGACAGGTTCACCGGCGGCGTTCAGCTACGCCGGGATATCGTAACCTACACTCCCCAGGGTATTCGCGACCGCCTCAGTTATATCGGCGGCAATGTGAACGCCGCCTATCAGTTCAACGACTGGTTCTCGCTGGGCGGAGCCTTTTCGGCCTATCACTACAGCGACGACATCTTCGAATACACCTACAACATCGGGCCGCGCCTCACTCCCATCAATAAACCGAACGATTTCATCTGGGGCATCGGCTACAACCACGGCGGCGTTTTTAACCAGCGCGACGCCAACGACCTGCAGCGCTTCGGCCCCACCAACTTCCAGATCGACTCGTTCGGCACCGACATCGAGCACTGGATCAGCCGGGACTTCCGCTATCGACTCGGTTACTACCGCTCCTTGAGCAATGTGGGCGTGAATGGCAACACCTTCCTGGGTGGCTTCGACTGGCAGATCAACGAAGGCTCTTATGCCTGGCTGAACGGCGAATACGGTAACTTCTTCGGCGGCCGCGTGCAGCCCGGCCTCTTCTCGACCACCAATAGCAACTGGTTGATCCATGGGGGCGTGCACGTCACCTTCTAAGAGACAGAGCGAACATCAAGTGCAACAGCAAATTCAAATCAATAGTCGCGTGAATGGCGGTGTGGCTATCCTTCACCTCCAGGGTAAGTTGGATGCGATTTCGGTGGCGGAATTCCGAGAGGAAGCGCAACGCCAGGTTCGTGCCGGACACCGGCGCATCGTTCTCGATTTCGCCGGGGTAGACCACGTCGATGGCCAGGGATTGGCGGGCATGTTTGCTTTTTATCGCCGTCTCACGGTCGAGCATAAAGGTCTGATGGCCATTGCAGGTTTGAATCCCGAGTTGCGCGTCTTTTTCGATCGCACCGCTCTCACCCGGGTGATACCGGTGGCCTACGAGTGGCAGGAAGCGGCTCGTGAGGTACGCTCGTGAACAGGGCAGAAGACGACGGCCTGCCGCTGAGGGCGGCCATCATTTGGGCCTTCGCCGCCCTTTGCTCCATCAGCGCATTTTTTGTCGCGCTGAGCTTCCTTCCGTTCGGCGGTTTCCCCTGGTTCGGTGCCGGCTTGCACATAGCGGGAGTGGCGCTTGCCTATTGGGGCGGTCGCGTGGCCAGGGGCAGCCACGGTTCCAGCGCCGGGTGGGCCCTGCTGGTCAGCTTTTTCGCCCTGTTCGGTGGCCCGCCGGGCTTTCTGGCGGGCCTGGCTTGCTATCTATTCGGTGTGGGCCAACCGTCCGAAATGCCGCTGATTGGCGTGGTCAAAGCGGAAGTGTTGGTGCGTACCCCCGAGTCCCCACCGGCTACCTCTTTCGATGTGCAGTTGCGCGAGGAGTTGTGCACGCAACCGATTGTCGACTTGCTTCCCTGCGCGGATGTGGCCACCGCCATCGCTATCATCAGCAAACTGGCCGACCGGTGCCGGCGCGGTGATCTGATTTTGTTGCGTGAGATCTCCCAGGATAAGCGCCCGGAAGTCTACCAGTTCGCCTTTCGCGTCTGGGTGAATTGGAGCGAGATTACGCGACCCGCATCTATCAGCTGAAAGAGCAGTTGACCTATCGTCCCGGCGATGCCGGTCTGCGCCTGGAGCTGGCCAGGGTCTACTACGACTTCACCCGGAGCGGCTTGCTCGACCCTTCGCTGGAAGACTACTATTGGGAGATGACGCTGGCTCAGTTGTTTGAAGCCATGCGTTTCGAGTCCAGCCGCCAGGACATGGTGGTGGATCTGGCTCGTTTGTTGCAAATGCGTCAGATGTATCAAGAAGCCGAGCTGATTGTAGAAGACGTCTTGCGCAAGGAACCGGCTCATCTGGAGGCCCGGTTGCTGTTGCTGGAGTGTCTGACCGAGCGCGCTCAGCTCGAGGGCGATTCCTCACTACTGCAGCAGGCCCGCAAACGAGCCCTGGAATCGGCCTGGGCCGTCAAACTACAAAAGCGACATCCGCTTTTCAACGTGGTCCAGTACTGGTTCGGGCGCAGCCATGCTTGACGTTCTCTTTTTCTGCGAAGGCACTTATCCTTATGTCTCGGGCGGTGTGTCCAGCTGGATTCACCAGTTGATCAGCGGCATGCCCGAACTGAATTTCGGCATCCTCTACCTGGCCACGTCCGAGAAAGCGGAGCGGGAGTTTAAATATAAGCTCCCCCCCAACCTCAAGACGATGGTGGAATTCTACCTCTATGATTTTGTTGACTTCACGAGTCCCACCGCGGGTTCCCAGGCGCAGGCCTGGGAGGATGTGGCTCCGTTCCTCAGGGGGCTTTTCGCCGGCGACGGGCTCGGCTTCGACAAGGCCTATTCGGCTGTCTGCGGCGAGAATGGTGGCCTGCCTGCCCTGAGCTACCGCGATTTAACCAGCTCCAAAGGCTCCTGGAATCTATTGACCGACGTCTATACGAAAAACTTCAAGCACGCTTCTTTCTCGGATTTTTTCTGGTCCTGGCGCTACGCCCACTACCCGCTGTACAAGCTTTTCGCGGCCGATACTCCCCGGGCCCGTGTCTATCATGCCGTAACCACCGGTTGGTGCGGTTTGCTGGGAGCGATTGCGGCCCGGCGTCATCAGCGACCGCTGTTGCTCACCGAGCACGGCCTCTACGTAAACGAACGCCGCATCGAGATCAGCCAGGCCGATTGGATTTTCGTGGACGCACCCAGGCAGGGACAGTTGGAAATCGGCCTGGGCACCTTCAAAGAGCTCTGGATCAACCTGTTTACCGGTCTGGGCAAGGTCACCTATCTGGAAGCGGATCATATCTTTACCTTGTTTGAGGGCAATCGCAAGCTGCAGGTCGAATACGGAGCGCCGGCCGACAACATTCAAATCATTCCTAACGGCGTGAATGTAGAGCTTCTCTCCAATCCCCCCAGCCGCGCCCTGCAGCGCGACAGTTCTCGCTTCCGGGTTGGATTCGTGGGCCGCATCGTGCCCATCAAGGACATCAAAACCTTGATCAAGGCAGCCCGCATTGTGGCCCAAACTGTCCCGGACGTCGAGTTCTATCTGTGCGGTCCGGTAGATGAAGACCCGGAATACTACGCCGAGTGCGCCACCCTGGTGAGCGCTCTGGGTTTGACCTACGTTATTAAATTTACCGGACCGGTCGACGTGAAAACTTATTACCCATGTTTTGATGTGCAGGTGCTGACCTCGATCTCCGAAGGACAACCGCTGGTCATTCTCGAGGGTTTTTGCAGTGGCCTGGCCTGCGTGGCTTCCGACGTGGGAGCCTGCCGGGAGATGCTCAACGGCCGCAGCCAGGAGGACCAGGCCATCGGCCCGGCCGGTCTGGTCACCTGGGTGGGCAACCCCCGTCAGACGGCCGAAGCCATCCTCAAGCTGTATCGCGAACCTTCGTTACGCCAGCGCATGGGACAGGCCGGTCAGGAGCGCGTGCGCCGCTTCTACGACCAGAAGCAGTTACTCGAAAGCTATGCTCAGATTTATAAAATGGCGGCCGCCCAGTCCGGGCGCAATCGCACGAAGGCAGGAAGATAATCCATGGCCGGCATAGGATTTAAGCTCCGCGCCTATACCCAGGAGGGCACTCTCGGCGGTATCTTCCGGGGTTATTATCATGCCGCGCTGGTGGCGGCGGGTCCGTGGATTTTGACGGTGGTCAGTCTGGTGGTGGTGCAATACCTGATGCGCGCCCAGGGTGACGAGACGCGGCTCTTTTTGGAGTTGATCATCTATGTCTACGCCTGGACGCTGATCACCACCGCCCCGATTCAACTGGTGGCGACCCGCTATCTGGCCGACCAGCTGGACGCCCAACGTCTTTCCACCCACATGCCCACTCTGGTCTCGGTCACCCTGGTCAACGCTCTGGTCCACCTGCTCATCGGTGGTGTCTTTATCGTGTTCGTCAATATCAACTGGTTCATGCGCTTTACGGCCGTGGCCCTGTTTGTGTTGGTGGCTCAGACCTGGCTGGTCATGGCGTTTATCGGCGCCCTGCGCGCTTACCATCTGGTAGCCACTTCGTTTGTTTCCGGTACGGCCGTCAACTTGATTGCAGCCTATACTTTGGGTCGTTACCTGAGCGTCAACGGCTATCTGATGGGCATGGTGATCGGGCAGTGCGCCGTGCTGGCGGTGGCGCTGGCTTCGCTGGCGCGCGAATTCGAATTCGATATTTCTTTCAACTGGGACTGGCTGGAGTATTTCAAGCTCTGCCCGCAGTTGCCGTTGGCCGGCTTCATTTATTACGCCTCGGTGTGGATGACTTTGATGTTTTACTGGTGGGGGCCCGGGGGCTATCTGATCCAGAGCGAGATTCTCTACGCTTTTCCCACCCTCGACCTGGCTTCGTTCTATGCGCAGATGACGATTATCCCGACCATAACCGCCTTTTACGTGCATTGCGAAACCTCGTTTTACGAGGACTACCGCGGCTTTTACAACGCCATCCTGACCAAAAAGTCCCTGGAATTCATCCAGGAGTCGCGCCGGCGCCTGAAGACGCGCCTGCGTGACTCGCTTTTTGGATTGTTCCTGGTCCAGGTGGCGGTCACGCTGGGAGCTTTGACTTTTGCCCCGCAACTGCAGATTCTCTTGCAGTGGAATGACGGTGAGCGCTACATGTTCCGCAACGTCTGTTTGGGAGCGGTGCCGCAGGTGATGCTGCTTTTTTGCCAGGTGATCTTGTTCTACTTCCAGCTCTACAAGGAAGCGCTCTGGTCGTCGCTGGTGACTTTCCTCGGCTGTCTGGTGGGCGCTTTCATTACCTTGAAGTATGGCCAGGACACCTACGGACTGGGTCTGTTGCCGGGCGCCTCGCTGGGTTGTCTGGTGGGCTACTGGAAGCTGTTCGGCCAGATCGACCAGTTGGAATATTTGACCTTCAGCAAACAACCGATGGCTGAGGGAATTCCTTTTGAGCGTGAGATGATGACCTCGGAAGGCTATCTGGGCAAGACCATTCTCCGCGACGGCCAGATGATTTCTTGAAATGGGGCGACCACGGTGACGACGAGACTCAACAATCTGGGCTCGATTCTGGGCAGCTTTCTGGTGATGTGCCTGTTCGGGGTGGCCCTGGCTCATAACTTCGCCTTCATCGGCTACAAGCTTCACCCGTTTTTACTGTGTATCGCGGCCGCCGCCATCGGCTACGGGCTGATTGAAGCGCTTTTCGCTTTTGTGGCGGCGGTGGCCATCTACTTTCTCGGTCTGCTGGTCTACCATCACAACCTGCTGCCCGCGGCCGAGCCGCACGTCTACATCATTTTCTCCTTCGCGGCCACGGCCGTGGTGCTGGGTGTGGTGCAAAACAGCCGTTTTCACCAGTTGCTGCAGGCCCGCTCGGAACTGGAAGAAGTGCGCAATGAAGGCGAGCGCCTGCGCCAGCGCCTGCAAGTGGTCCAGACCGCCAATCAGAAGCTCAATGAACGCATTCTGGGCGAGGTGACCACTGTCCAGTCCTTCGCTGAAATCGCCCGCCGTCTCTCGGTTCTGGAAGAGAAGGACCTTTATCCGGCGCTGTGCGACTTGATGGTCGACTTTGTCCACGCTCAGGAAGCTTCGGTCTATATGCTGCAAGGAGACTGCCTCACCCTGATGGCGGAAAAGGGCTGGGAAAGCGTTCCTCAGGAGGCCCGCGCCCTGGTACGCGACCGTGATCTGTTATGGACGGCGCTGGACCAGCGCAGGGTGATGACTCCCCTCGATCTGGAGAAAATACTCCGGCAAACCCCGCTGGATCCGTCCCGGCGCAACCGCCGCCTGATTTGCGCCCCGATTTTCCATCCCCAGAGTGGGGAGGCCATTGGGGTGCTGTCGGTCGACCGCCTGCCTTTCGCCCACCTGCACGGCAACACGTTGGGTATGTTGGGCGTGATCGCCAAATGGGGCGGGGAGAGCCTGTATAATGCGACTTCCTACCAAGAATTGTCGCGCCAACTGGTGAGGGATGACCTGATTCCCGGCTGCATCCCACTCATCCTGGTGCAGGACCGCTATCAGCAAAAGCCCGGTCAGGGCCTGGTGGTGTGCCAGTTCCAGGGCCTGAAGAGACTGGAATATGCGGACCAGGTGTGGTTTCGCAAGACTCTGAGCGCGGTGCTGCAACCGCTGGCCACCGAGGGGGCCAGTATCGGGCGCGCCGGCGACGAGGCTTACGCCGTCCTGTTACCCGAAGGAAGCAAAGCGGCCGAGACGGCCGAGCGAGTGGTGAGCTTACTGCGTTCCAGAGTTCAGAGCCATCCGCAGAGGGGAACTCTGAGCATTTTCGTGGGCTCCGTTTCCGGCCCCTCCCCCGCTACTTATAAGAGCGACTGCCAACGGGCTTTAAAGAGCGCTCTGCGCTGCTAGGAGCGCGTATTGAGAGTCAAATTGATTCAGGCGGTTAACAGGATGTTCACAAAAAGGGGCCGGCGGTGACCTTTGCATCACCTGTGGAGCGTAGGATATCGGTAAGGAGGGTTCGTCCCATGGAGTTACAGTCCGCTACCCAGAGCCTTCCGGCCAACCAGCCGGTGCGTAGCCAGTCTTCACCGCCACCAGCCCCTCAAGTCGCGACCCCGGCCCAAGCCCCGTCCGACGGCGTCCAGCTCAGCGATGAGTCTCCCAACGCACCGCCCAGTAACATGCCTTCGATGAACGCCTTGAGCGAGAACTTCGCTGCCAAGCCTCAACAACAAACGGTCGCCCAACGAGCCCAGGACGCCCTGACCCAGAGGGACTTTAAAGCCCAAAATCAGCTGGCCCAGGAGTTGTTGGCCAAGGCCAAACGGGGCGAAGCCTTTACGGCCGAAGAGCGTACCGCCGTCGACGCTTTGCGCAACACCCCGCAGATCAATGCAACCCTGCAGGCCGCCGGCTTCCAAAAAACCATTACGCCGACCGGGCCTTTTGGCCAGGCCTTCGACAAAACCCAGGTGGGCTTTGTTCTTTCCACTGACCCCAAGGTGAAAAACGGCCTCTTCGGCGCCAACTCGGTTGGCAACGAAAAGAAGTTCACTCTGCCCAACGGCACCAACGTCGTTCCCTACGCTCAGAACACGTGGCGCTCCGACGCCAACCCGCCGAGTCTGCAGACCGGCGTGCGCGTGGAACACCCGGTGAAGCTGCCGGCCAACTTCAGCTTGACCGCGGGCGCGGACCTGAACAACAATCAGAGCGGCCTGCACGCCCGGGTGGAGCGCCAGTTCAACACCCCCGGGTCGCTGAACGGCAAAACCACCTTGGGCGCCGAAGTCAACGTATCGGCCAACGGCAATGCCCTGGCGCGCGAAACCGCCCAGCGGGCGCACCAAATCGAGCGCAACTATCAGTATCAGCGGCGATACTTCGAATATATAGAGCGACAAAACAAATAACCTGTACACTGCAGCCGTCGACAAAGGCTTGGAAATGAAGACTATCGACGAGTCCAAGTTGCGAAAGAAGCTAGATAGGTTTCCTTAGCTACCTGTTTTGGCACCGGGTCTCCGCGGTGAACGCGGAGGCCGCCGTGGCTCATCGACCAACACTCCTGACGGAAGCACCGGCGTCACCCGCCTGTGCTTCCTTGCTTTTGTTGGCGGTCGGCCAATGTGAGCAAACGCCGGCCATCCAGAGTTCGCTCCAACAGCCGGCACCGAGAGTTGTCCAGCCTCAACAGTAGAAAGAACTCTCAAACTCGCAGGCTAAGCAAAGGCAGGGGCAGGTCCGAATGTTCACAGGTCGTTTACCTCTGGCTCTGGGATTTACGGTCTGGTTTGTGCGTCAGTGTTACATTAAACATGGCCTGCGTCAAAATCCATTGGGACAGAGCAGCGGAGAAGAGGAATCTCATGAAAATCATTTCGCAAACCGATCTGAATCCGAGGAACACCACTTTCAAGGCCGGCGGGGTTGCTCTCGCTGGCGGCGGAGTTCGCGATGCTTTTGTGACTTCCGGCGAATCGGACAGGCAGCCAGTTTCGTACCGGCAAATGTTGTCTGCTGCGCGCGGAGGTGGCGCCACTCGGGCGGTGAGCACAGGCCCGGACACCATTTCTGATTTGGACCTGGCTAAGGAGCTGTACGGAGCCCAGGGGGATAGTCCTTATGACTTGAGGGAGCGCCAGGACGTATTGGACTTGATCTCAAGCAGTCCTCAGCTGGACGATCTGAATTCGACCACCCACGATAGCGTCCGCTGTGGTGGGGCTGCGATTTTCAATGGCCTTCTTCTGGATGGAAATTCACAGGCCAACGCTGGCGCGCTTTCTCGGGTTGCCGGTGAGCGCGGCGTTGAGATTAGCAAAGTGCAGCAGCAGGCGTTGGATGCCATGAAAAGCGGCCAACTCACTCCCCATCAGGCGGCCCAACTTCAAGAACTGACCTATTCGGTTGCAGACAGCTTTGATTCTCAGCTCAGTGGTGGCGGGCTTTATAACAGCGAGATCGCCAGCACGCTCGATGCCCTGGTCAAGCAGGGGGCGCTGGGAAATACAAAAACTCTGAGTATCAATGGTGAGTACCGGGGGCTTAAATCCAATGGAGACTACCAGAGCCATGCTACGGTGACCTCGACGGTCCAGGGGAAAGATGGGTCCACCTCGACCGTGACCGCTGATTCCCTTCCCGACCTGGCCGGGGCTGAGCCGGCAGTGCGCGAGGGGCGTGGCCCCGTTTTGAGTGACCCGAAATTCGTCGACCGAGTCACCTACATGCACGGGAAGAACGGCCCTGAGTTTGAAGAATTCACGGCCTATGATTCCAATGGCAACCCGACCTTTGGACCGGTCGGCACCGGTACCACGGCGGTCGTCGAGAAGACCTCGTCTCGGGGGAATACTTTTTATCTCAATCCTAAGACGGCCGCGCCTTTAAGCTCGGAGCGGCAGCAAGAATTTCGGGAAAAGATTGCCAATCCCACCGCCCCCATCAAGTTGGGCGATAGCGATTCGCTCAATCAGGCGTGGCCTGAAATTCCTTTCGATAAGCCCGGGGGGAGTCTTCTGCGAGCTCTCCTGAATGAAGAGGACCACCGCGCCAACGCGAACGCTTTGGAAAAGGTGGCCGACGAGCGGAATCTTGATGTGAGCAAAGAACAGAAGGCTGCCCTGGACAGCATGCGTCGGGGCCTCATGTCCTTGGATGGATTGGACCAGATCCGCCAACTGGGCTACAGCATCGCAGACCAGGGCGACGCGAATAAGAATTCTGCAGAGGGGAATTTAAGCGACCGGGAATACAGGGAAGCGCAGGATTTGTTGACGAAAAATGGCGCCTTTCCCAACCGTCAAACGTTTAATTTGGCCTCTCCCAATACTCAAGCCACGGCAGTGACTGTGAATACCGGGTCCGGTCCGGGATTTTGGGGACGTCTTTGGAACGGTATCAAGAACGGCGCCGAGGACATCGGAGATGCGATCGGGGACGCTGGAAGGTCGGTCTCGGACGGTCTCGGTAAAGTCTACACCGGCCTGGGGAATGCGATCCAAAGCGTCGGCGGCAACATTGGCATCAATATTGGAACTACGGGTAGCGGTGGCGGTCCGGCTGACCACGGGTAGGCTGAACGGTCGCTGAGGAGTGGGAGAATATCGCAGTGGAAATTTCCGGTTTTTAACCCCGCCCCTGGACCACAACGTCGGGTCATTCCCAAGGCGGTCCAGGAGCTTTCGGCCCCTTTCGCCAGCAGGACGCCCACAATTAGCTGGTTTGACTTCCAAGCCGGAGCAACAAGCCTTATCGTCGGTGATGAAGCCGCAAAAGTTGCTGCTGCTAAGAAGAAGATTGTCGATAACGGTTACAAGGTGACTCATGGTCAAGTCATCGCCACGTTATCCTTTGGCTTCTGGGTCGACCTCACCGAGGCGAAGTATTCCTCCACGCTGTGGGGGCCATTCAAGCTTTACAAGGTCTTTCCAGGCTCGCCTAGACGCCTGACTCACGCTGAGGTGAATAACTTCCTCAAGCCATTTCGCAATCTGCGCAACTGCATCGCCCACCATGAGCCTATTTTTGCGCGAGACTTCTTTAAAGACCAGGATGAAATCCTGATGGCCATTCGCTGGATTTGTCCGGCGTCGGCAGACTGGGCCGAGCGACTCCGGGTGAAACCGCAGCCTGGCCTTAAGCCGACTTCCCCACTTTTCGGCTGTGGAAGCCCCATCAGTCAGCCGGCCGAGCGGCCCCGCCTGGAGCGAGTGTTGTGACCTGATCGACGAGCTCGGAGGAGGCCGAGGGAGGAGCGCCGACCCTATTGCTGGCGAGCGGCCTCGAGGTTGGCCATGAAGGGGCACTTCCCGGGGGCGAGCTTGACCTCCGCTGGTCCTACCGGGGTGGGACCGCTGTCGCGCAGGCGCAGGGTCACCCGGGCCTCGCTGGGGTGGACCGAAATGTCCGATTCGACCTCCAGCGGGGCTCCCGGATACCGATCTAACCGTCCTTCCCGGCACCAGCAGCCAGGGCCATATCAGTCTGATGAATGATCGCCAGGTCTTCCGCGAGATGCGCGACTTCTTTCAATGGACTCCAGCAGCAGGCTGGAGTGAGCAGTCCTGAAAGATTTCTGAAACTCTGGGAGCCAGAACAGAATTCTCTGAAAAAAATGTTTCCATCTTGTCAAATTTCCTTCAACCAATTTCCTTTTGAATTCCTTCGACAATGTCACAATAATTGTATCGACTACATGTCAATCAAGATTCGGAGGAAAAAACAATGGCCACTCCTATCACTAACTTTAATCAGCAGGCGGCTGCAGAGCAGGTTCGCATCAATGACTTTCG
Source organism: Vulcanimicrobiota bacterium (assembly GCA_019637395.1). Taxonomy (GTDB): domain Bacteria; phylum Vulcanimicrobiota; class Xenobia; order Xenobiales; family JADMJV01; genus JADMJV01. The sequence continues at coordinate 10,474 of JAHBVR010000027.1, read as the reverse complement.
GCGTTCAGTCGGACTGAGCACCGCTGTCCCGGCAGATGCTATCCCGGTAGGTCCGGCCTGGATCAATGATGTCAATTTTTCCGCCTCCAAGGGCGGCAGTGACGGCCTGGGTGACTATAAGCATACCTTCAACGGCGCCCCCTATATCAAGGACTTTTCTAGTGATAATGCCCGCGCTCTACTCAGCAACTCGGCCAAATTCCTCTCCAAATCCGGGGTGGAAGGCAGCGCCGAAGTGGCTAAGGCCCTGGCGCAAAGCGCCGCCAATCCGGGGTCCGATGAAAAGGCTACCGTGTTGAAATTGCAGTCCTTCCTGGAAAAGCAGGGGTTCAGCGTGGGCGACGCTGGAGCCGATGGCAAGCTGGGCCAGGACACCCACCGGGCCCTGGGGAAATTCCTGGCCAAGAGTGGTGCCAAACGCGCTGATGGTACCCCCTTCGGCTTCGACCGGGTCTTCCCGCAATCCACCGGCAATGTCACCAACTTTAATCAGGAAGCCGCCGAAACCCAGCAATTTCTCAATAACCTGAACCGTCTCCGCACAGCCTCCCAGCACGGACTGAACCTGGTCCAGGCGGATACCTGGAAAGGGGGTTCCAACCTTGGCACCGTGGAGGGAGCCCTTCAGGGCCAGGGCTTCACTCTCCAGGAGATCTACTCGAAGGGTTCCAATGGAAAAACCTTGCTCGAACAGGTGCTGACGACCAACAACCTCAAGGATGCCAAGAGCTTGCAGCCCGGCCAGGAACTCATTCTTCCGAGTCGAGAACTGGTCTTCCCCGATCAAGCTCCACCCGCTGGCAACCCCTCGGGAAATATCACCAACTTCAATCAGCAGGCGGCCGCCGACCAGCTGCGCATCAATGATTTTCACCGTGCTACTCAGTCGGAAGCGAGGGCAGGCCTGCTATTGGGCGCCGGCCTGGGCTTAAGCACCGGTCTGGGCGGCCTGCTCGGGGGCCTGTTTCTCTAAATCCTGTCGCTCAGGTGAATGCCTTCGAGCTGAATCGTCCGTTGGTTCAGTTCGAAGGTTTCTCCTGGTTTGAGCTTGCTGTTTTCCAAATCGCGCGTTCTGCTAGTAGATCTGGGTCTCGGCTCTGCAATTCTCAAACTTGCTGTCCCCCAGGTCGCACCAAGATTCCGAACTGGTACATCCTGTTCAATCGCTGCCTGGAGTTTATTGTCTCATTTTTTTGTGCAGCATTGTGATATTAATCCGTAAGAAAAGTCGCGAGAAGGAACAGGCGCAACAGTCCCGCGTCCCGCGAGGCGAGCCAGAAAGCAACATCGAGGACCCGTTCCTGGCGAATGTCCTTGCCCTTTCCGTTCAAAATGCGTAACCCGTGCGGGGCACTCCCCACAATTTGCAAACGATTTTCATGGACGTTGCGGTGGCGTTTTGTGCAGAGCGTAATCAGATTCTCAGGGACGGTCAGGCCGCCCTGAGCGTAGTAGATGATGTGGTGAGTATCCAGCCAGAGGCTGTTTTCGCAACCGGGCACGGCACACTGATGCCCGTCTCTCCGTAAAATTTTTCGATGCTGAGCTTTCGTTGGCACACGGGGTTTCGGATTGACGATGGTAATCTCCGCATGGCCTGGGCAACTCTCGATGCCAGCATTGATCACATCGGTCCAACCCAGGTCCCGGGTCGCTTCCAGGCGCACCTGCTTCAACTGCTGCTCATCCACAGGATGCTCCGCCAGTTTTTCCGCAAAAAGCAATTCAATGGCCTCGGCCATCGAAAGCGCTCGGCCCGCCAATTGGCACATCAATTGCAGGCCACGTCCCAAAACGGCCATTTGGTCCGGCTCAAAATGACAGCGAAGTTCCGAGCGAGGGCCGCTCCGAGTGGGTTGGTCAGCGGGAATCTCGCCCCGCTCCGAGTGAGCTACCAGACTTTCGATCTCCGCATAGGTGCGGACCCCGCAGAGCTGGGCCCCACTGCCGTTCTGTCTCGGGGGTTGCCACTCGCACAACCTCCCGCAGCTTGGACCATTCGATTCGATCCTGGTTGGCCAACTGGCGAAGATAGGGAAGCGACTCCAGGTCTCGAGCAACGCAAAGAAGCCGTCGAGCCTCGGTGCGCCCGATGGCCAGCAGCAGACGGCCCAGTAAGGCGCGGTAGCGCGTAACCGTGCCGGCGGAGTTTCGCGCCAGCTGGTGCAGAGCATGCGCATCCATACGAAGCATTTCGTCGAGGGTGAGTGAAGCGGGGTCCAGTTCCATAGCTCTATACTATTGTTCGTCAAAGTTTCGAGCACTGGCAAACGGCCTGGTTATGCTCCCGGAGGGCAAATTTTAACCCCGTTAGGAATCGCTTGTGACCCGCGCGCTTCTGGCCGACCCGTCGCTGTAAGCCAAAGTCTGTTCTTCTTGTCCCTTTTGCCACAAAACCTTGGTCACCGGACGGTAGACCCACTGAGCACCTCGCTTGACTGGGGGCGCTCGGCTACTTCTTCTCTGTAGAGAACATTCGGTTGTCTCGTAGGTTGGATATTCGCAGCTACTACAATGGCCGCTGCGGAACGTAGTAGTATTCTCAAAATATGATGCGTTGACATCACATCCTTGAGTCGTTATGATGACTCCATGCGAACCACCCTCAACATCCATGACTCTCTTCTGCGCAAATTGCAAGTGCTCGCTCAAGAGGAGGGAGTCACACTGACGGCCATCGCCAATCGAGCGTTGGAACTCGGAGTGGCCCGCCTGTCTCCACCGGTTGCACGAACGATCTATGAACCTCCCGTTTTTGATTTGGGAGAACCCGTCGGTTATAACCTGGACAAGGCAACTCAGTTGGCGGATGCTCTCGAGGATGGCGAGATTCTCAGGAAGCTAGGGCTGCGCAAGTGATTCTGGTTGATCTCAACCTCCTTCTCTACGCTACCAATGGAGCCGCTCCAAACCACGCACACGCACTTTCTTGGTGGCGGGAGACGATGAACCGAGACGAGTCGGTGGGGCTGAGTTGGGCGACTCTTCTGGGGTTTCTGCGGATTGCGACTCGACACGGAATTTTTCCCCGCCCTTTGTCGGTGGACCAGGCCTTGAAAATCGTCGAAGGCTGGTTGACTCACCCGCTGGTCACCATTCCGCGCCCCGGAGACCGTCACTGGACGATTCTTCGGCAACTCCTCATGCAGACTGGAACCGCCGGCAATCTTACGACCGATGCCCATCTAGCCGCGTTGGCGATTGAGCATGACGCCACACTGTATTCAAGCGACGCCGATTTCACTCGTTTCGAGCCGGAACTGCGTACCCGCAACCCGCTCAGGCCTTAGCCAGGCGGGAGGGGCAATATGCCCTACTGGCCCTTCAGCGAAGAAGCTCCCCTCGGGACGCCGTCACCTCAGATGCAACCGAGCAAATGGGGCAAGTCAGCCAGAGCAGCACTGTTCCGGAAAATACCTACGTCATGGACCAAGACGAACTTGGGAAAATTTCGCGCCCTGGCGTGAAGGGCACACGCGAATACCAAAGTTCATAGAATGGATAAACTGAGGACACCTTCTCGCCCGACCAGGCGCCAGGCTGAGGGCATGAGCCACGACCGACTCTTCAAGAAACTCATCAGTCTCTACTTCTACGACTTCCTTGAGCTTTTTGCTCCGACACTCTGGGAGCGCATTGACCGCTCCCGCAGTCCCTCTACCCCATTTGTGTTTTCTCCGCCCGAGCCAGAAAACTCCGGCCGACGGAATACAAGCTCCAGTGCCATGACCTCACTACCGTGACCTTCTGTTACCGCACCGTTGAGCTGGCCCACCTGGACTGGCGGCTCTTCCTCAAAAAGCCTAACCCCGTCGCCAGTGCCCTGATGGCTCGAATGGCCATTCGGGGACCGCCCTCGAGTCAAGGCTGAATGTTTGCGTATGCTGGCCAACCTGAGGGTAGACTATGACAAGGCTGTGATCATCGCCCCTTTCGTGGAGAGCTACCTGAAGCTCACTGCTCATTCGAACGCATAGTAGAACTACTACCTCAAGAAGAGAAGGCGACGGTCATGACCTACACCACCAGTTGGCACCGCGAGGGACGTAAAGAAGGGCGCGAAGAGGGACGTAAAGAGGCGAGCCAAGAGATCGCCCTCCGAATGCGCGCCTCGGGAGTAGACCTCCATACGATTGCAAACCTTACAGGCCTCACCACTTCCGAGGTCGAGTCACTCACGGAGCAATAGCGAGGCCGCTCTGGTTGTTGGTCGAAGACTGAGCACCGGACTCGGGCGGCGACGTGGGGGGCAGGAGCAGGCAGGCTCCATCCAGGCCGATATTCAGTGCCACGCACTGCTCGAAACTGCCTCCCGGAACCTGGAACCAGGCCAGATACTCTCCTTCAGCACGGGGAAAAACCCTGAGATTCGCCTCACTCATTCGATTTCCACCTCAATCCCCGGGGTCTGATTACTGTAACAAGGGTTGCATAAACTCTTGAGTAAAGACCTGTATCCAGCTTGCGGAAATGAAACACTTTCAGCCGGTATTCTCCGCTGCTTTTGCTGCCGCTTGAGAATCTTTTCAGCCCCTGGCTCTAAAGCATTTTGCAAACAGCACTCCTTCAGGTCCAGGGCACGGGTTGAAGCTTTTACAAAGATGTGAAAGTTTGGCCAGGGAATTCGCTTTCAGTAATTTGTCAGCCCATATGATTAAGCGGACAGAAGTAGCAAAAACAAGTCGTTCAGAAGGAGTTTTACGTCATGGCCATCTCTTCTCTAGGTTTCCGCCCCGCGGGCAGTGTGTCCACACCCAAAGCTCCGGTCTTTCAGGCGCCCTTGATTGGCGCCAGCGATCGCTCTGAATTGCGAGGGATTGTCACCACCGAGGCGTTGTCCGGCGCCCGGCCGGCGGTTTCGTCCCCGTTCCAGGCGGCGACGCTGACCCGCCAACAGGCTGCGGTGGCTTCCACGTTGTCCGCCGGGGCCGCCGACCCCAGGCAAGCTGCCAGAGACAGTTATGGCCTTCACGGCAATGAAAGCTACGACCTGAGCAAGCCTGCCCAGGTTAATGAATTGATCCGTCACAGTCCCCAGGTTGACGACCTGAAAGACACCAAGAATGACGAAGTCCGTTGTGGTGGAGCCTCGCTTTTTAACGCTTTGTTGGCCGATGGCAGCCCGCGTGAGAATGCCGATGCTTTGCAGCGTAGTGCCAGCCAGGAAGGGGTTGAGATAACTCCCGCTCAACAAGATGCCCTGGATTCGATGCGCCAGAGCTCGCTGACTCCCCGGCAGTCGGCTCAACTGCAGGAGTTAAGCTATAATGTTGCGGATCAGACCGATGGTAAGAGTCACCCTGGCGAGGGTCTGAATTCCCAGGAAACCGACAATGCGCTGTTGACACTTAAGGAAAACAATGGTTTCCCAAACAGTCGGAGCGTTTCGATTACTTCGGAGAATGTCGGCACTCGCACTCGCAAGGATTCCGAGGATAATGAATATGTAAATCATGCCACCTCCACCACCATTACCAAGGACGGCCGGGTGGTCACCGCCGACTCCAATCCGAGTGAGGACGGCTTGGCCCGCGTGGGTGAATCAGCCTCTGACGTATTGCCCACCAGCAGCCCCAGGTTTGCCGGCCGCACCACTCTGGTCCAAGGCCCGGGGGGAACGGCTGTGGTTCGTCAGGATGCAGTGGACGAGGCCGGACGTGGAGCCTTTTCTGACCAGGGATTGGGCCAGACGGAGGCTGTCCAGCGTCGGGTCGTGTCGGTGGATCAAAACGGCCAGCCAAGGCCGGAGGAAGTCGACTTTCTCGACCCTAAGACGGGCCAGCCTTTACCCGCTGACAAGCAGAAAGAAATCTCTGATTCTATCCAGTCAACGGCCAGGCTGGATCGGGAAGAGGCGGCCAGCCAGTCGGGCGTGGCTGACCAGATGACGCAGCGTGCCCAAGAAAATGGCCTGGGTGCTGGGCCAGCAGACCAGTCCACGGGGCGCGCCGAGGGTTCGGCCGAGCAGCCGGCCCCGAGTTCGGAAGTGACCCAGCAACCGGCGCCCGCTCCTCCCGCGAGCGAGAGTCTGGTTGACAAGGCCAGAAAGCTGCTTCCCAGCCGGGTGAAGCTGGCCGGCGTGGAGGCAGGCGTCGGGGGGGCGGTCGTTTCCAAAGAAGCCAGCTATCAAGGCAAACATGTCCAGGCCGCGGCGCGGGTCGAAGTCCTGAGCGCTCAGGCGGGTGTCGGTGCTAGCGTCGGAGCCAACTTGAGGCAAGGCGTCATCCAGGCCGAGGTTCATGCTGGCGTGTCTGTCAACCTGGCAACCGCCGAGGCTCAAGCCAGAGTGGGGATTGGCATCGGCAGTGTGGGAGGCCAGGCCCAGGCCCGGGTAGGGGCCGACGCCACCGGAAGCGTGGGCATCGGGATTAACCCGGCCAAAGGAGACATCGGAGTAGGAGCGGGAGCGGCGGCTTTCGCTGGTGCGCGCGCTGGCGTGGGCTTGAACGCCAATGTCGGACCGGTGGGTGTGAAAGCCAACTACGGCGTCCAGGCCGGAGTGGGTGCTCACGCGGCCGGCGAGGTAGGCTTGAAGGACGGAAAGCTCTCGGTAGGCTTCGACGTCGGCATTTCGCTCGGGATCGGAATTCGGCTCAAACTGGGAGTCTCGGTGGACTTTAAGAAGATCGGCAAGCTCGTCGGGGGCGCCGTGAAGAGCCTGAAGAATCTGGGCAAGTCGGCCTTGAATGCGGGAAAGAAGGCCGTCAAGTGGCTGGGCAATGGAGCCAAGAAGGCCGCTAAGGCGGTCGGGAAAGCAGTCAAGAAGGTCGGGAAGGCGGTAGGAAAAGCCGCCAAAAAGGTCGGTAAGGCGGTGGGTAAAGCAGCCAAAAAAGTCGGCCGCTCGGTTAAGAAGGCCATCAAGAAGCTGAAATTTTGGTAGGGTTCGATTCTGTGACACTGTTCTTACTACTCCAAGAGGGTCAGGTGGAGGAAGCACAGGCCCTGGCTGCTTCGGTTCTGGAGGCCGATCCGGAGAACTCGGAAGCGCTGCTGACCCTGGCTCGACTGGCCTTGGTTCAGGGCGATCTGGAAGCGGCGGAGCCATATCTGCAGCAGGCCGAAACCGTGGAAATCTCGGTGGAGACCCGCTTGACTCGGGCTGCCCTGGCCGCGGCTCGCGGCCAGAGAAGCGAGGCTGAAGCCGGCTATGCGGCCATTTTGCAAGCACAGCCCGATCGGCCTGAAGCGCTCTTTGGTCTGGCCTCCGCCCTGGCCGAAGAGAGACGTTATGAAGCCTCTCTGCCGCTTTTCTTACGTTTGACCCAATTGCTTCCCGGCAGCGGCCGCCTGCATTACCATCTTGCCCGCAATTTCATGGAACTCTCTCGCCCGAGTGAGGCTCTCGAGAGCCTCGCTCGCTCGCTGGAAGAGGATCCTCAGTTGGTGGAGGCCTACCTGGTGGCCAGTCGCATCCTCCGCGCAAACCAGCGGGCCGAAGAGGCTCGCGAGCTCGTCCAGAAGGGTTTGGGCTTGATGCCTGAGCAGCCTCAGCTGATCAATGAATTGACCGGCTTGCACCTCCTGTGCGGCGACGCGCAGGCGGCCGGTCAAACCTCTCAGACCCTGGCTGAATCTCTCCCCGGAAATGCTGCTGTCCTGGCCAATGCAGCCAACGTCCTTCTCGTCCAGGCTCGCTTTCAAGAAGCTCTGGCCTTGTGCCAGCAGGCTTCCGAAAAGAACGCCTCGATCTGGATGATCCAGGGGACGGCCTGCGAGGAATTGGGAGACCTGGAGCAGGCTCGCGAGGCCTACTACCAGGCTTGCCTCTGCAAGGACGCAACCTGGGGAGCCGCTAACAACCTGGGCCTGGTCTTACTGCGTCAGAGTCAAGATCGTCAGGCCGAATCGTGTTTCCAGCTGGCTCGCCGGCAGGCTCCCGGTCAGCCGGAGCCGCTTTTGAATCTGGCCATCGTATACGCCCGTGGCGCTCAGCACTCCAAGGCTCGTCGCTGTGTCGCCAGGCTTCTGAAGAAGAGCCAACTTCCCCAGCCGATCGCCGAGCAGGCCCGCAGCTTGCTGACCGTGCTGGAATCCACACAGGAGGGGAATGCGTGCTGAAGGATATCCAGGGAAGAGCGCGCTTGAACAAGCTGGCGGAACTTATCCGGGCCGCCAGTCGGGCGGGTAGTGTTGAATATTCGCTGGTTGGCGAATGCCGAAGTTTGCGTGACGACCTGCTACGAGCAGCCCAAGAAGCGAAAGGGGAGGTCGCTGAGGAGTACCTGCAGATGGCCGGTATCCTCGACCGCTTGACCGGTGACCTCATGAACTACGAGTTCTCCGCTATCGAAGAATACCTGGGTCTGCTGGATCTGCGCGAGTCCGCGCACTAATCTTCGTCTTCGTCGTCCTACGGCTCGGGACCAAAGGTAATTCGCTCATAGATCTCGGCCAGCGGTCGCTCGGCCTCCAGGCCTTCATAGACCTCTCGTTGGAAGCCCTGATCGGCGCGCCGGTCCACCAGTATGCGCGGCTCTTCCTGCTCCACCATGAGGTAGACGCCCAGCGAGGACAGGCTGAGATGGCCCTCGCGCTTTTCACCCAGGTCCAGGCGGCGGGTCCGCCGGGACAGGAACTCCACCAAAACCCGTGGTTCGTCCTGGAAGGAATCCTTTTCGCCGTTGGAGCGGCATACCACCATGGCGTAGGGATAGTAAAAGCGCTGATGGGTGGGCAGCTGGATGCGCACTTTCATATCCGAGTTGAAGGACTCACACCGGCGCCCTCTCAGGCGCACAAACAGAGCCCCATTGATGGCCTGGGCGATCCGATTGTGGCGGATTCTGGCCCCGGACATGGCATAGACCATACCGCCGACATACTCGTGCTTGACCTCCGAGCCCAACTCACTGGCCAGATATTCCGTGACCTGCTGCCCGGCGGGTAACTGCAACCATCGAGAGCCTGTGTTGCAAAAATGACGGGCGGTGCTAAACCAGGGGTGTCAAAGATGAGTCTACGTATCATATCATGGTTTATGCCTTTAAGGTCGAGGCCGGGCGCCGGCGAGGCCTCCTGGAGGGAGGTCAGGAGCCCGATTGGAGTTCCTCGATTTACAAATCGGTCCAGGCCTCGCTGAATGGAACCACCGGGAGCGGTCCGCGGCCGTTCTCGGGAACCGTCCTTCCCGGCCGTGAGCAGCTGGCCGAGCTGACCGGCCGGAACATTGCCGACGATGCCAGCTATGACGCCGTTCTCCGGGAACCCCTGACCCAGGGCAAAGGGCTCTACGTTCACACGCAGTGAGTATGATGCGCTGGCGGCGTTGGTCCTCAAGAACCACGTCAATACCCTGGATCTGGCGGCCGGTCAGGGGAAGAAGGATGGTCAGTTTGGCAGCCGGGATATGGAGGCCGTCGTCAAGGACTCCAAGTCCCGGGACGAACTGCGCTGGGCGGCTCAGCGTGTGTTGGATGATCCTAATTTTTATCACGCGTTGGACACCAATGGGGGCCGCTCGGACGGCCGACCCGATGACAAGTTTGGTGCCCAAGATCTCGACCAGTTTATCGACTTCCAAAGGAAACATCCGGCAGGACCCATTGCTCAAGAACTGGCTCAGGAACTTCAGGCTCCCAGCGACCCCAAAGATCCGAATCCAGAACAAATTTCGAGGTCTTATCCAGGGATGATTACTACTATCAAGAGTTGCCCGGCTCGACCCTGCGGTCGGCCATAAGTGACAAAGATACGCCAGAGTGGTCTCGCAGGCTGGCCGACTTGCTGCGAGCCAGCCCTTATACCCGTGCTTTTGGAAGTGACCTACTCGACCTTCAATCATCCTCACGATGGCAGCAACATGTCCGCAGACTTGGGAACCTCGGCTCGGGACATGGTTTTGTCCGCTCCTGATGCGAAGCGCCCGAGCGACCTGTGGAATCAAGACAAGGATCGCAGCCTGGCGACTGCTCTTAACAGTCCCAAACTGGGAGAAGGCGATCTATTCAATGGTTTCCGCCAGACCACCAAGGGCAACCAGGCGACGGTGGCTGTGCTCAAGGCCGCCAGGCAGACGGAGAACGGCTACGACGTGGTCCTTCGCGACGGCAACCAGGTGACCGTCAGTCGCTCGGAACTGACCACGGCCAGCGCCGGAGCTCGCCTGGAGGGTACGATCCGGCGATACTTGCCTATGCCAATCTCGCCTATGCGGTCATCGCCAAGCGAGGGCAGCAAATGGGCCAATTCTTCGAGAGCTACAATGATCAGAGCAAGATCCATACCTTTGGGGAGAGCATTGCTCAGATCAATATGGGGCTGTCCCCCAGGAGGCGGCCGGCGCTCTGGGCCTGGGCGGCCACATCAAGAACGTCAAAGATGTCCAGGGAGCTGATGGGGCTATATGCAACTGGAGAACGGGCGCAAATACGTGGGCGCGAGCTACGCCGACACCCGCTATGGAAAGACGACTACCGAGGCCACCCATTACCACCAACCGTCCCAGGGCACTTTGAGCGAAGCCTTCGTCTTTACC
>JAHBVR010000026.1 GCA_019637395.1 Vulcanimicrobiota bacterium | reverse complement strand
TATCAGCAACGCCGCCGGCAGTGTCAGCAACACACTGGGAAGCTGGGGCAATACGGCCTACAATACCATCAGTAACGCTGCCGGCAGCGTCGGCCAGGGTATTTCCAATGTGGCCGGCAAGGCCTGGACCGGCATCAGCGACGCCGCCACCAGCGTGGGCAACTCTTTCAGCAACTGGAGCACCGGCTCGGGTACGGTCAGCGGCTTCAACCCCGGGGCCAACGCCTGGAGCAGCGACAGCAGCATCGGCAGCTCCATGTCAAAGTCGGCCGGCAATCCTGGGAGCCTGGGCAGCAACACCAGTCTTGGCAGCTCCTCCTCTACCGGTTCCATGAGCTCCTTTGGCTCCAGCTCCAATTCGGGCCTGGGCTCCAGCAGTCTGAGCAGTCGTAGCGAGGGCTCCCTCGGTAGTGGGACCTCCAGCTTGAGCCGGGGCAGCGACAGCCTGAGCAGCGGCACCACTCCCGCCTCTATCAGCAGCCGCGGGGACAGCACGGGCTCGGTCTTCCGGGGTCTGGACAGCCCTTCTTCCAGCTTGAGAGCTTCCGACGGGGCCAGCAGTAATCCGGCAGCCTTCAGCACTCGTTCCGACAGCGCCGCCCCCAGCCCAGCCACCTTCAGCAGCCGCCCCGACAGCAATGCTCCGGCTTCTGTAAGCAACCGCTCGGAAAGCACCGGCGCCAATTCCGCTATTCGTTCTGAGGGTGCGGCCGGAACTCCCGGAGCCGGCCCGACCATCCCCAAACCTGAGGGAGTCAGGCCGGAGAGCGCCGCCATCCACAACCCGACCTCGGCACCGGCTGCCCATGAGGCCGCTCCCGCTCTCCGTCCGGAAAGCGCTCCTGCCGCTCCGCAACCGGCCAGCTCCAGCCGTCCCGAAGAGCCGGCCCCGCTCCTGCAGCGCCAGGAAACTCCGGCCCTGGACGCCCCCGCCGCCCCGCGCCCCCGTCCCGTGCCGGCCGAGAGCAACCATCTGCAGGCCCCGCCCGCAGCGGCCCAGCCGCTCGCTCTCGCCGTCGAGAGTCCGGCGCCGTCCCGTCCGGCTCCGGATCAAGCCACTGTCAGTTCCAACCCGGCCCCGGCACCGGCGTCCGCGCCTTCGAACAATTCGCCGGCCGCCGAGCCTCGCGCGGCCAGCAGTCCGGCTCCGGCCGCCGTTGAACGCAGTGGCGGCTCTAGCCAGGGTGGGTCCAGCCAGGGGGGTTCAGGTCAAGATGGTTTCTCCCCGCCGTCTTTCCGTCCCAGCGAACCACAGCGCGCTCCGCAAATGGGTGAACGCCCGCTGGTGACTCCACCCGTCAGCGGCGAAAGCGCTCCCCCGCCGCCTAACGCCGCCGCCCAAGAAAATGCGGCCGCGGCCGTGCGTTCCTCGGCCGGCGCCACCGGCCAGCCTGCCGTCAAAGCCAACCCGGAGAACCATTTGACCGCCGAAGCCGCTGATATCGGGATCAATCCCCGCCAGATCATAGCCGCCCGCGCGGCCACCGGTTCCGGCTTGAACCAGCAGGATAGCCAGCAACAAGAACAACGGGCCCAAGCCGAGCGCGAAACCAAGGAAGCCCAGAAAGAGGCCGACAAAGCCGAAAAACGCGAGACCACTTCGCGCACCCAGAAAACTCAAGAAGCCGAAACCCAGCGCAAGCAAACCCAGCAGCAGCAACAACAGCAGCGGCAGGCCCAACAGCGCCAGGCGGCGGCCGGAGCCAAGAAACCCAAGGAAGAGCAACGGGCCAAGACCCACAACCCGGCCAACGAAGCCAAAACCAACCAGGATGAGCTGCAGGAAGAACCGTGCGCCCATTGCGGCTACGCGTTGGGTGCCGCCCACCGGGAAATTCCCTGTCCGTGTTGCGGCCACCAGCGCAAACCGGCCAGGCCGGCTCCCGAGGCTTTTTAGGTTTCTGTCAGGGTCCCGGTCTAAAGTCGGGTTATGAACTTACTGGCCATCGGATCCACCCTCTCACCCTACCGGGCGGCGATTCGCTCTCCGCGCGTCGAAAACGTCGAGCACGGCTACGGCGCCGTTTCCCACCACCGGGTGGCCACCGAAGTCGACTCGCTCTCGCTGCAGACTCGCCTGGACCTATCCCAGAAAGCCCAAGTTCTGCCCCCGCCCCCTCCCGCGGAAACCAAGCGCAAACCGACCCTTCCCCCTAAAAAGCATGAACAACGCGTTTCCGGCTCCGACTTTACCGGCCGCACCTGTGTCGGCAACTTGCATGGCCCTTTGCTGATGGAAGAGCCCCAAATGGAACTGGAAGCCCGCCCTTCCGGCTTCCAATCGATCGACTTCCAGTTCGAAAATGAAAAAGATTTCGCTCCACTGCGTGGCGCCAGCCTGGCTCTGGCCGCTCTGGAACCCTCTATCCTGCACGCGCCTAGCCAGGACAAGCCATTGGCCACCGTGCCCTCCAGTGACTCTAATTTTGCTTATTTCGGAGTGCGGAGTGGCCAGGCCGTGATCGTGCAGCAGTTCCACGAAGCTCAACCAGAAACGCGCGAGACCAGCCAGGTTCGCCTGCCCAACGGCCAGGTCGCCACCATTCTGCGTGGAGCCGATGACCAGATGCAGCTTTCCATCTACCTGCCGGCCGCCAGTCTGGACGAACTGGCCAACTGGGGTCGCAGCCTGCTGGCCGTCGCCTAACCTCAATGCCATTGAATTGGCAGAAACTATTGGCACCTAACAAGTACAGAGCCTCCTAGTCGAAAGGTTGTTTTGAGTCTCTGGCCAAAGGCGAACCTCACATCAGACGTTCCGCGGGTTAAGAATCTGGTAGACCTACGGCCGAACAAAGGGCGAGACAAGCCGGCTGGGAAAGGAAAGCACCGCGCCGACAGTGCTAAGAGCAAGAATGCTCGTATTTACAGTGGGAGGCGGCGAGGTGCGGCTTTTGACCAATTGTTTGGATTCGTCCGAGCTGGCGTGCGAGTATTATCAACGCAGGGCTCCTTGACCGCCGCGACCCACTGCAACCCGCCCACCTGGAAACAGTCAGGCTGACCCTCTGCCAGCCAACCACCGAGCCAGCCCGACCTCCTCGTAGCCAGATTGTAGTAGTGAGCTTTATTTGTCGACCAAAGGGTCTTTTCGTAAAGATTGCGTGGCGGCGATTGGCTTCTTGGCGAGCCGGCACACGACATGGGGCGTAGAGCGACCCGCGCGGGTCGCAAGCGATTCCTAACCAGGCGATCGAAACTTTGACAAACAATAGTATACACCTGATAAAATGGAGCTATGGAACTGGATCCCGCTTCCCTCACCCTTGACGAAATGCTTCGAATGGATGCGCATGCTTTGCACCAGCTGGCGCGAAAGTCCGCCGGGACGGTTACGCGCTACCGCGTCTTACTGGGCCGTCTGCTGCTGGCCATCGGACGCACCGACGCTTACCTGGAGCACGGCTGCTCCAGTGCTGTCCACTACGGAATTCTGCAACTTGGGCTTCCTCCCAAGGAGGCGCGGCGGCTTATTTGCATTGCTCGAGAACTGGAGTCGCTACCCTATCTTCGTCAGTCGGCCAACCAGGGCCAGATCGAATGGTCCAAGCTGCGGGAGGTTGTGCGAGTGGCAACCCCCGAGACAGAACGAGAGTGGGGCCGGCTTTGCAGAGTTCGCACCTATGCGGAGATCGAGAATCTGGTGGCTCGCTCGGAGCGGGGCGAGATTCCTGCTGACCAACCCACTCGGAGCGGCCCTCGCTCGGAACTTCGCTGTCATTTTGAGCCGGACCAAATGGCCGTTTTGGAACGGGGATTGCAATTGATGTGCCAGTTGGCCGGTCGTGCGCTTTCGATGGCGGAGGCAATTGAATTGCTTTTTGCGGAGAAATTGGCCGAGCATGCCGTGGATGAGCAACAGTTGGAGCAGGTGCGCCTGGAAGCGACCCGGGACCTGGGATGGAGTGATGTGATCAATGCCGGCACCGAGAGCTGTCCAGGCCAGGCGGAGATTGCCATCGTCAATCCGAAATCCCGCGTGCCAACGAAAGCTCAGCGCCGAAAGATTTTGCGGAGAGACGGGCATCAGTGCGCCGTGCCCGGTTGCGAAAACAGCCTCTGGCTGGATACCCACCACATCATCTACTACGCTCAGGGCGGCCTGACGGTCCCCGAGAATATGATTACGCTCTGCACGAAATGCCACCGCAACGTCCACGAGAATCGCCTGCAAATTGTGGGGAGTGCCTCGCGCGGGTTACTCTTTTTGAACGGGAAAGGCAGGGACATTCGCCAGGAAAGAACCCTCGACATTGCTTTCTGGCTGGACATCTGGTGCGGTTGGCTCGGCCACGCCGAGGAACGCCGATATCAGGGAGCCCTGCCGGCGATCGCGGTTGCGGAAGACTTGTGCACGGCGGCGTAGGCCCGCCAGATAAACTTCACGAATCCGGGCAAATAAAGTTCACGGCGACAGTCTGATGACGGAATTGACTCCTACGGATGTTCAGGACTAGGGTGCGATTCGATCGATATCCAACTGCACCGTTTCCTCGTTGCCGGTCAGCCAGATCTGGCCGTCCTGGATCATGCAGTGTAGCTTCATATCGCGCTCGGCCAGGCGGCCGATGCCACTGGTGGGCACGCCGCGCAAATGGTAGACGGTCAGGTTATCGCGGTTGACTTTGGGCCCTACCTGGTTCCACCAGCCTTGAGCGCTGCTGGCGGCGCTGTAGACGACCACTTCTCGGGCGGCGCCACAGGCGCGCAGCAGCCGTTTGTCGTCGATTTCGCCGACATCAATCCAACGTTCGATACCGCCGCTCCCGTCTCGCTTGCTAACCGTCGGCTCGGCGGCCTCCTCGCCGAAGACCAGACCATCTTCGGCCTGGCAGGCAAAAGCCAGTATCCTCACCATCAGCTTTTCCTCGGTCTCGTTGGGACCGCGCAATAGCGTGAAGCGATGGGTACGATAGTAGTTGCGCTCCATGTCGGAGATGTCGATTTCGACTTCGTAAGGAGTGGTTTTGACTGCCATCCGGCAGGCTTTGATCAGGCCGGTTGCGATCCTGCCTCGCGACCGTGCTCCGCGGCCAATTTCGCCGCCACACGGGGAGCGGAAAACGAAGTACCTTTTTCGTCCCCAAGCAAGGAATGGCCGGCGGCATAGCAGTCGATCTCGTCATCGTGGCTGCTGTATGGAGCCGGGCGCCCGTCTTCCCAGGCTCCCACCACGGTAACCAGAGGATTGCTCAAATCGTTGTTCTCAAAGCCGGCCGGCAAATCGGGCTTTTGTCCCGAACACCAGGCTTGCAAGAAAGCGGAAGCGTCTCCCTCGTTGCCGGCCGCCACCACCACTGAGTTCGTTCCCTTTTCCAGGCTCTCGACCGCCAGATCGTATCGCCGCTTGGAAGCCTGCCAGCGACTATCCTCGGTGGTGCCCTGCAGCCATCGAGCCAGGTTGGCCACCATGCGCGCCCGCTCCAGGCCGGCCACCTCGGGCCGCGGATCGACCAGGCTCTGCGAATCCTCGCAAAAGCCGCGAATCAATTGGAGTAGCAGACGACTGGACTGGTCCGTGCCCTCCAAAGTGCGCTGCAGCAGCCGACGAACTTCGTCGGCCGCATTGTGACCGAGCGAAAGGTTGACGGCCGACTGGCGCAACCCGGCCTCAGCCAACTGCTCCAGGCTCTCGGCGCTGCGCTCCAGGGCGTAGCTACGTTTCAAAACCGAAAGCTCGCGCAGACCGTCGCGAATCTGCTGAGGATTTCTAGCCTGTTCGAAGTCCTTCTGGGCTGTCTCCATCTGGGTGAGCCTGGCCGCGGTCGCCGCCTGGAGGCTGTAGGTGGTATCGAGCTCCAGCAACGGCCCGATAAAGCCCGAACCGCGAGCGGTAGCCGTCACCATCTGACCGTGGGTGGGCCCGCTGCCTACCGGTGCGAAGAACTGGTCGAGCACCACCAGGCTGCCGGGAGCGTTGTGTTGCTGCAAGTAGTCAAGGCGGCGCTGGCGCAGTTCCGGCAATTGGGCCAGATGCAGCGGCTGCCAGCTGGCCGGATCGGCGTGGAAAGCCCCCAGACCCGCGTAGCGCGAATCTCCACGCGGGTCGGGAACGAGCAACTGGTTCCATTGACTGACCGAGAGCGTCACACCTTCCTCGGCCATGGCCTGGCGCACCAGTTCGGCCCGTTCGCGGCCGGCTGGATGCTCCGAATCCTCGGGGAGCCCGAGCAAGAACTGCAAAATGGGCAGAGGCGCGCAGCCCAACCTGGCCGCCACCCGGGCGGCCGACTCGTCGGCCTGGCGCTCGTTCTGGTGGCGTCCCGCGCGCACCGCCTGGAAAGCTGCCGAAAATAGCCTGGGTTCTGGCCGGCAGGCTTCCAGCAGAGCTTCCAATCCCTTGGCGCCGGCCGTGTCGCGATGCTGGCGGTGGGCCTCTTCATGGGCCAGCGAAAAGTCAGCACATTCGGATCGGCCAGGTCACCGGCCAGCGCCTCATTGCCTATGTAGAGGTTGCGACTATCGGCCTGGGCATAGACGATGGGGCTGTTGACTTGCTGCGGAGCGGGAAATTCCGAGCCGGTCACCTTCCGCACGCCCTGCCAGGCCTGTTGCAGCGAAGGATGGTTGGAAACGAAGCGGCTTTCGAAGCCATCATGCATGGCCCGGGCCAGCTCGACTTCTTGCTGAGGAGTGACCAGGCTTCGAGCAATCTCTTGAGAGATGGTGGCCAGGGCGGGGATGCCCGAGGTGGAAACACTGACAGCCAGCGCCATCTGTTCGAAGGCCGCGGCCACGGCTGAGGGCGAACTCAAATCCACCCGATCGGCCAGATTTTGCCAAACGGGGTCGGCCAGCCGGCGCGGAGCCTGCTGCACGAAACGAGCCTGGAATGAATCGAGCCCGATCTTCACTTTCCCATAGGAACCCAAGGGCCTGAAGAGAGTCTGAAAGAAGAGTCCCTGATGAAGGCGAAAATCGGAGGGCTGCTGGCCACCGCGGTCAGCCTGACGGCCCTGGACATTCTCTGGCTGGCGGTGCTGGCCCGCGATTTATACCAAAAGCAGATTGGCCATCTGCTCGGCCCGGAGCCCTATCTACCGGCCGCCGCCGCCTTTTATGTGCTTTATCTCGTCTCGGTCTGGTGGGTGGCGGTATTACCCAGCCGCACCGTTGGACAGGGAGTGACGCGCGGGGCGGCCCTGGGATTCTTTGGCTATGGAGTTTACGAATTGACCAACCGGGCCATGCTGCGCGACTGGCCAACGGCGCTGATTCCCATCGATTGGACCTGGGGCATTTTCCTCACTGGCACATGCGCAGCAGCAGGCACATGGGTTCAATCAAGACTAAAATCTTGAGAAGCCGACCGTATCCTCCAGTACTTCCTCACCGGGCAACTCGAAGGACATGCCCAGGTTGCTGACTTTGACCCCTTTAGCGGTGAGCCAGCGGCGGGTGACCCAGCAGATGGCGATCAGGCCGAACAACTTGAAGAGGAAGACGATGAACAGCCAGAGGATGCCCGAGCGTCCGGTGCCGCTGGCGCAGCGGTAGGTGCACACCAGCATCCACACCATTCCCACCAGGGCCGCCAAACCATAGATGCCCAGCAGCGGCGCGGGATCGAATCCGCCGTTGAAGGCGACGGCCGCGATCAGGACGCCGGACAAGAGAAAAAACAGAAAGAGTTTTTGCAGTTGAGAGAGTGCGTTGGCCACGTAGGCAAGCTGAGCGTTCTGCATAGCCGGCAATTCGCCATCGGAGCGCGAAGGCCTACTGCGGTGGACTGCGAACCTGGACCAGTATGCTACGCCACTTACCGCTCTTGTTGAAGCTATATCAAACCGTTCAGATACGCCATCTACGTCTGGCCGCCATTTTACTGCTATTGGCCCTGTGCGGTGGCGGTTCGGCGCTGGGCGCCCTGAGCTACGGTTGGCAAGGCGGAGTGCTGGTTCCGCTGGCGCTGCTGCTCGCCTTTGGCCTGGGAATGATGGTTTCGCTGGGAATCGGCATGCACAGTCATCGCCGCAACCGGCCCCGAGCGGCGGTCCTGTTTCTGGCGCCGGCGGCCATGTTGGGCCGGGGTCCCGCGCACTCCGCCCTGCTCGAGAACCGCAACAAAGTGGTGGCGCTGGTAATGCAAAAAATGGCCATGAACTTCCTTTCCGGTCCTCGCTAGCCGCTGGCGTTCTCATGCCACCTCAAATAGAAGGGGCTCCCTCCTCCGGACGGACCGAAGCTGTAGCGGACGCGACCCGCACGGGTCATAAGCGATTCCTAACCAGGCCGTTTGCCAGCGATCGAAACCGCTGCGGTCTCAGGCAACTGCCTGGAGAAGGCCGAGTCACTCACCGAGCAATAGCGAGGTCGATTGGAGGGGCTCTGGCGCGAGAGGGCACACGCGAATGGCAAAGTTCATAGAATGGACAAACTGAGGACACCTTCTCGCCTGGGTCAGGCGCCAGGCTGAGGGCAAGAGCCACGACCGACTCTTTAAGAAACTCACCAGGCCTCTACTTCTACGACTCCCTCGAGCTTTTTGCTCCGACATTCTGGGAGCGCATCGACCGCTCCCGCAGTCCGGTCTTTCTGGATAAGGAGAGCCTGGGAAGAATGCCTTGGTACCGACGCCAAGAGAAAGACCTCGTGATCCGGGTGAACCTTCTCGATGGGGACCAGGCATCCATCATCCTCCATTTGAAGCACGAGGCCCAGAATCACCAGAATATGCCAGAGAGAATGTTCATGTACTTCCGCCGTTGCTCAAATTACATGACACGAACCGGATTTACCCGATCTGTGTCTTCTCTGCCCGAGCCAGGAAACCCCGGCCGACGGAGTACAATATCCGCCTCAATACCGTAACCTTCCGCTACCAACACCATTGAGCTGGCCCACTTGGACTGGCGAGCCTTCCTCAAAAAAGCCCGACCCCGTGGCCAGCGCTCTGATGGTTCGAATGGCCATTCAGGCCGAAGATCGCCCTCGAGTCAAGGCTGAATGCTTGCGTATGCTGGCCAATCTGAAGGCCCACGGGCCATCTCGCGAGAGCCAGTGCTCTGCAGGGAAATGGTTTCATGAACTTTCATATATAACTAAAATTCGGCCGCGGACTGAAACGACAGTTTAATCAGTCATCGGCGACCGGCGGGAGTGTCACCTTAGTGAAAATCAGACGACCGGTCGCGGCGGCGATCAGTATATTGCGCTCAGCGTCGAAGACAAGCGGGCCAGTCAGGGGCGCCGGCAAAGTGCCCAGGTCTGCCGACCCGCTTTGGCCCGGAGTGAGCAACTGAATTCCCGATTGGGCCACCTGACGAATCACACGATCTCGGTCGACGAAAGCTACGAAGGGAGTTTGTAGGGGGTAGTTGCCATAGGCGGCGATCGTTTCGCCCCGGCTGTCGACCACCTGGACTCCGTCCCCGATGGCCCAGAGGGAACCGTCGGTATTCGCGCTCAGTCCTCTTGCATAACCGATCCCGTCCACAACCTGTCGGAAAGAGCCGTCGAGATACTCGGTCAGTGAGCAGCGGCTACTGCCCTGCTCGACGATGCCCAGGTGGGAACGATCCCAGCTCGCGACAATTTCGTGGGGACCGGACAAGAAACCAGAGTCGTTGCGTTCCCTGACCTCGCGGGTAGGCAAGTCGATTTCGGCTATGTAGGCAAAAGTGGTAGTTTCACCGGAATAGCCGACCAGAGCCTTATTCTGCCGGCTGATCGCGGTCGTATAGGCAACGCGGTCGTCCCCCGCGGCGGCCGGAAGCACCAGTTCCCAACTCTTGGCGGCGGCGGCCGTCTGCCAGAACTGGACGAATCCCGTTCTGGAATTACACACCAGCAGGCCCAGACCGTCCGGAGTCACATCCAGTCCGAGCGGACCCTGACCCGTTTCCAGACTCAGCAGTTGGTCGCATTTATCCAGGGCAAAACCCTCCACGCGGTTGCGGGCGGAGTTGCTGGCGTAAACACGGTGCCGCTCCCGGTCCAGCACCAGGCGCGCCAGGTTATCCCCGGTCGGGACGATGGTAAAGCGGCTTTCGGCCTCGGCGATCTTGAGCGAAACTTCGAGTTTGCTGCTGGCTTTACCATCGCTGACGTAGAGCACTGCCTTGTTACTGGAGCCGGCCAGTCCGCCGCTGGGAGAAAAGCGCAGTTCCTGAGTGTCCGGATTGAAATCGGCTCCATTGGGCAGAACCCCTACCGACCAGGTCAGCGGATCGCGATCGGGGTCAAGGGCGTGAACGCGAAAACTGGCGCTTTCCCCGAGCGGAACGAGGGCCTCGGCCAATGGCTCCGGTACAGGCGCCAGGTTTGTGCCCAGATCAAAATCCAGCAACCGATTGGAGGCAATTGCGAAAACCCGGCGACCGTCTCCCGAGCTGGCCATTCCTCCGGTCAAATTGCGCGGCATGGACAGAGTCAGTGTGACCAATCGCCTGGGCACGTCCAGAATCTCCAACTGATGAGTGAAGCCGGATCTGCGCACGCGAAAAGCCCTCTGGCCGTCCGCGCTGAAGGCTACGCCCAGGCCGGCCGATTCCAGCCGTCCCACTCGCTGCAGATTGGGATTGAAAAGAAAATCACCGGCCCACAGTTCCTGGCCGTTGGGATTCATGGCCGCGAAGTTGTCGGCTCCCGAGATTCGCAGCGGGGTGGTGAAACTATCGGTGGCAACCGAATAGGTGGAGACCGAGGCGGGAGACAGGCCGTCGCCCATCAATAGAACCTGGGTACGCGGGCCAGCGCTGGCAAGGTAGACTTCGGAGTTGGGGGCGACGTCTGTGCGCAAACGAGCCGTAGCGGTTGCGAGATCGATTTCACGAATCTGGGTAGGGTAAACGCTGAGACTGCGCCGCGAACAGGAAACCAGAGCCTTACCGTTGCTTAACGCAACCAGATCCATAGGAAAATTTGTGCCCTCAGTGCCGGCCGGCATGGTCACCTGGACCGGGGTTGGGACCTGGGCGGTCAGATCGATCAGAGCCACGCGCGCGCTGCCCGGCTGGCAGACCAGTAAGAGGTTCCCGTCGGGCGACAGATCCATGCGTCCGCTGGTCGCTCCAAGGGGGATACTAGAAGTAACGGACCGGACCTGAGGATCGTAAATGTCGACGTTGGTGCCACGACTGACATAGAGAACTCCGCGAGCGGAGTCGAAGACGCAGTCCACCGCCTGCCCTGAAAGGGTAATCTCATTTACAGCCGGCGCGCTACCCGCTGGAAAAGGAGGATTCTCGGCAGCCGGTAGAGCCGCATCCACCCAGGCGGGATTCGATATGACGACCTCTTGACCAAGCGCCAAATGCACCGATTGCTGATAGGTGCCGCGCAATTTCCCGGCGCCGTCCAGCAATTCCAGTTGAAACAGGAAAGTGCCCACCGGCAGCCCGCTCCAGCTAAGCACTTGTTCGGGCAAGGAAGTGTCCTTGGGAAAAACCTGCGGTCCCAAGATCACTTCGCCGGCAGAATCGGTCAAAGTAACGCGGTAACTGGAGATCACCCGGTCGATGACACGCCCTTGAGCGACCGGGAATCGTAGGGTGATTTTCGGCTGCACCGGCTGCGGTGTGGCCGAGCCAGTAGGGGCAGGGGGAAGCGAGGAGTTGGCGGGGAAAGTCCCACCTACAGACGAGCCGCCGCCTGAGCAGCCCGCCAGCATCAAAGCGATTCCCAAGCCCGCCGCAAAAGGTCCAGACGATTTCATCCCCGTGCTTTTAGCCTCCCGGCGAGAAAATAAAACCCGGCCGGCCTGAACTGGCGATCTAGATACAATGGGTTGTCTCAGCTCGCCATCGCCGGTGACTGGGCCGAGCAAAATAAAGAACGGCTGCAGGCCAGCTTCGCCGACCAGTTGGGCAGCCAGTTTGGAGAACGGGCCATCATCGACCGCTCTGGCCGGCGGATGTTGCCGCACCGGTTGTGGAGGCTGTCTCAACGGAGCCCATGACAAACTGCTCAGCAAACTCCAGGGGTGCCCAGGGGCCGGGAGACCGCGTCGGCTAGAGAAGATTCCTGAGAACTAACGTTCGAAAGGTCCGCCCACACAACCCGAGAAGCCCCCTGAATTATTTTCACGACAAGAATGAGGGATGGGCCTGATGCTGCGAGTTGGAGTGATCTTCGGGGGACGTTCGGGTGAGCACGAGGTGTCGGTCATGTCGGCACGATCCGTGATACAAGGTCTGGATCCGGCCAAGTACGAGGTGTTTCCCATCGGCATCACCCGTTCCGGCCAGTGGGTGCACCCCGAAGCGGCCAGGGCCTCGCTCACGGCCGGCCACGTAACCGGTCCGGAGCAGCAAGGCCTGGCCATTCTGCCCGGTCAGGCCGAGAAGAGCCTGCAGCCGATGGGCGGCGCCGCGGCCCTGCCGGCCCTGGACGTGATCTTTCCGGTCATTCACGGGACCTATGGCGAAGACGGCACCCTCCAGGGCCTGCTGGAGATGGCCAATATTCCTTACGTAGGCGCGGGCGTGGCCGGCTCGGCCGTGGGGATGGACAAAGCTCTGATGAAATCCGTCTGGCAGGCGGCCGGCATTCCTCAGGTGCCTTTCCTGGTCTTCTTGCGCAAACAGTGGGAGAAAGAGCCGCAACTGGTGGCCGCGCGCATCGAAAAAGAACTGGGTCTGCCGGTCTTCGTGAAGCCCGCCAATCTGGGTTCTTCGGTGGGCATCAGCAAGGCCAAGACCAGTCAGGAATTGCTCGAGGCCCTGCGAGTGGCGGCCAGTTACGACCGTAAGATCGTAGTCGAGCAGTCGGTCGAGTCGCCGCGCGAGATCGAACTGGCGGTGCTGGGCAACGATGAGCCCGAAGTGTCGCTTCCAGGCGAGATCCTGCACGGACGCGAATGGTACGACTACCGCGGCAAGTATTTCGAGACGGACGGTCAAAAAACGGTCATTCCGGCCGAGCTCTCCGAAACTCAAATCAAAGAACTGCAAAGACTGGCCATCGAGGCCTATCAGGCGCTGGATATGAACGGTCTTTCGCGGGTCGACTTTCTGATGAGCCAGGACGGCAAATTTTACCTGAACGAGGTCAACACCATGCCCGGCTTCACGCCCATCTCGATGTACGGGCGGCTCTGGGAAGCGACGGGCCTGAAATATTCGGATCTTCTCGACAAGATGATCGGACTGGCTCAGGAGCGCTTCGCCGACCGCCAGCGCAACGCCGTGGAAGCCGAACTCGCCCCCTCCCCTTGATCGAAAATCTCCTCAAGGAAGCCGGCGGGGCCGGCCTGCAGTTGGCTCCGGGGCAGGCGCCGTTGCTGGTGAGGCCGGGCGGCGTGGAAGTCATGGCCCGGCCCAAGCTGAGTCGCGAGGAGTTTGCGCGCATTCTGGAAACGGTGCGCGATTGGGGAATGGTGCAGGAGGGCGAGGCCGAGGTGGGCGTGCCCGGGTTGGGACGTTGCCTGGTGCGCAGCCGGCCCGGCTGGCTTTCTCTAGAACGTCTACCGAGTGAGCTGCCCGGTGACCTGGAAAGCCTCAACCTGCCCCAGGTTCTGGCCGATTTGCTGAGTCTGCCCCAGGGTCTCGTTTTACTGGGCGGGCAGCGCCAGAGCGGGCTTTCCACCACCCTGGCCTGCCTCCTGGAGATCGTGCTGCGCCACGGTTCCTCTCGGCGTGTTTTGCTCTGTGGCGCGCATCCCTATGTGCACAGTCACGGGCGCGGGCTTTTGCTCCAGTCGGAGAACTTGGAACTGGGCCGGCATTTCGAGGTGGTGTTCACTCCCCTACCGGCCGATCCGCGCATTTGCATCCAGTTGGTAGAAGGAGGAGCGCTGCTGCTGGCCACTATGCGGGCTCCTCATACGGCCAACATGGTCGATCAATTACAAAGCCTGCTACCCCCTGCCTGGCTCGCTCGTTTGCAGACAGCCTTAAAGGGCCTCTACTGTCAGCGATTGGCCGGCGATTTGCTGCCGGTGACCGAATTTGTGCAGGCGGAACTGGCCGGCAAATGGCTGGCCGCGCCGGGTCCACGCGACTACCCGAAGTGCCTGGAAAAGCAAAAAGGCAGCTGGTCGCTGCTGCATTCGCTCCAGGAGTGGATCCACGAGGAGAAGCTCACCCCGGAAGAGGGGGAGGCGATGGTGCAGAGCTGGTCTTGATCAGCGCCGTTTGCACCATTCCACCATCCTGGTCACCAACTCCAGCGGCAGCGGCCGATCATGTGGGAATTGCACGGTGCCTTTGGAAGTCTTGTAATCGCCCAGCTCGGCGGCGAAAAGCTCCAGGGCCTTGGAACCCGGATAGAATCCGATATGTTTGGCGTAGCCGGCGAAATGCACCAGGTTCTTGCCCCGCAGCTTATAAGTGGGAATGGCGTAGCTGATCGCCTCGCTCGCCTCGGGGGCCGCCGCTTGAATAGTGGTTCGCATACTCTCGAGACGAGCCTGAACTTCGGGCGGGAAATCCTGAAAATAATCGTCAAAATCCTGGGCCGCTTTGCGCATCGGAGGCTCTTCGCCTCTCGAAGGCGAAAGCCCACCCACCATGACCGCAGGATTAATCTTTCTGGTCCGCCAACTCGGCTCCCAGCCACTCCGCTTTAGAGCAGATAGCGGATCCGCTCGTCGGCACGGAGTTCGGAATAAATGGCATCGAGTTGGGCACGGCTGCTGGCATCCACGACGGCGGTTACAGATTGATATTTACCTTGGCCGGATGTATTGGAAGTCAAATCGACGGGTTGCGGCGCCACACCGTGCTCTCCTAGCACTTTCAGCAAAAGTCCCTGAATATCGTCGGTCGCGAGTCCCATGGCCTTTATAGGAAAGCGACACGGGAACTGAAAAGCCTCACCTTCAAGATTGCTCATGGTCGAGAGGTTAGCCAAGGATGACACTTTCCCTGGTAAGAGGAACCTGGCTCACGAATTGCACCGTTGAGTCCACTCGTCGTTATCGCCTTCGAGATGGAGGCTGCCTGAGCTGTTAAACCCTGCCGCAGTGGACGGCAAAATCGGGCAAACAAAGTCGGATCTGCCTGCCTGGGGCAAGTTATAGTGTGGTCGATGAATCCCTTGGAACAACTGAATGCCGCCCTGGCCTACATCGAAGAAAACCTGGCCGGCACCATCGACCCCCAACGACTGGCGCTCACCGCCCACTGCTCCGAGTATCACTTCTCGCGGATGTTCTCATTCTTAGCCGGAGTAGGGTTGGCTGAATACATCCGGCGGCGCCGGCTCAGCCTGGCCGCCTTTGACCTGCGCGATCCCAACGCCCGGGTGCTGGACGTGGCCCTCAAATACGACTACCAATCGGCGGACTCGTTCGCGCGGGCCTTTCAGGCTCTGCACGGCGTGCCGCCTTCCAAGGCCCGGGAAGCTACTCTGAAAGCCTATCCTCGGCTGAGCTTTCAATTGACCATTCAAGGAGCCAGCGAAATGAACTACAAAATTATCACCAAACCTGCTTTTCACATCGTGGGCATTTACAAGAGAGTGCCGCTGATCTATGAGGGGATCAATCCTCACATCCAAAAAATGTGGCAAAGTCTGGATGAATCCCTGATCGGGCGCCTCCAGGAATTGTCCAACATGGAGCCTTCCGGCATCCTCAGCGGTTCCACCAACTTCAGCGACAGCCGCGCCGAACTCAGCGAGCTGGACCACTGGATCGGGGCCGCCACCAGCCTACCCTGCCCCGATGATTTGCAACAGCTCGAAGTGGAAGCGGGAGAGTGGGCCGTCTTCGAATCGGTCGGTCCCTTCCCGCAAACGATGCAGGATATCTGGGCGCGCATTTACTCGGAGTGGTTTCCCACTTCGGGCTATGAGCATCGCCGCGGTCCGGAACTGGTCTGGTGCGAGAAGCGCGACATTTCCCTACCCGATTTCCGCTGCCAGATCTGGATCCCCGTCAGCCGGCGCACTGAGCGCTCTCCGGACTAACGCCACCAGAAGGGCCGGCCGCCTTCTTCGCCCAGTTCCAGGGGCTGGGCGCCGGTCAGAGCGCCGTTGAGAAACTCCCAGTCGTCCTCGCGGTCCTTGCTGGAGTCGGCCGGGACCAGAGCTTCCTGAGTGCCGGCCGAGAGCGAATCGCTACACATACCGCCCACGAAACCGATATCGTTCAATACTTGGCAGCAGCCGTCGGCGCGATTCTGCAGGCACACGAATAGTTTGGGCTCGTCTTCGGAAACCAGCACGCCCAGCATGCGTTGCTTGCTGTTGTCAAAACTGGCGGCCTGGAAGTCAGCGGCCCCGGGATACATTTCCTGGGCGGCGGTCAGAACGGCCCTGGCTTTGGCCTCGGGCAGCACGTAGGCGGTCAGACCGCAGTTACCGCCGTCCAGGGTGCCAAAGTCTGCTTCCTCGCCCAGTTTAGATCTGATCCAGTCGCTGGCCGAATCGTTGAGACTGGCTTCCGACCAGCCTTGGGGAGCACCCAGCGGGCGGGTCATCAGGCCCTCCGGCTTACAGACACCGGCGAAGACGCAATCACGGCACGGGTCGTTGTCCTCCTGAACCTGAGGCAGGGCGGTGCGGCGAACTGGATGAGACGGGCTACATTGAATCTGCACGGGTGAAAACTCCTTTGATACCGGCAGCTTAGCGGGCCACCCTGAAAAAAAGCTAAGTGGCCCTCGGCGTAATTCGGGCGTCCTGGCGCCCGCCTGGCAAGGAGCTGGAGCAACTCGTTGCTCCTTACGACAGAGGTGTGCATCGGGTTATACATTGAGGAGTTTCGAAGAAACTCCACAAGCCGCCAGGCGGGATGCCAGGGCGTCCAAATTCGTGATGGAATTTGCGCCGGGGGTCACCTAGCAGGGGTCACGGCCCTGCGCGGAAAAAGGCGAGGGTTCTAAGATCAGAAGGAGTCAAGCTATGTCCAGCCACCGATACCAACCATCCAGCCTGGAGCCTAAGTGGCAGGAATACTGGCTTAAGAACAAGACCTTCCGCACGCCCGACCCGGGTCAGGACGATTTTGACCAGAGCAAGCCGAAGTACTACGTGCTCGATATGTTCCCCTACCCCAGCGGCGCCGGGCTGCACGTAGGTCACCCGGAGGGCTATACGGCCACCGATATTCTGGCCCGCTATAAGCGGATGAAAGGCTTTAACGTCATGCATCCGATGGGTTGGGATGCTTTCGGTTTGCCGGCCGAGCAATACGCGGTGCAGACGGGCACCCATCCCTCCATCACCACCCGCACCAACATCGACAATTTCCGCCGCCAGATCCAGTCGCTGGGCTTTTCCTATGACTGGGACCGGGAAATTTCCACCACCCATCCCGCCTACGTGCGTTGGACTCAGTGGATTTTCTCGCTGCTCTACGAGACCTGGTTTGATGAGGCCGAGGGCAAAGGGCGCCCCATCAGTGAACTGCCCGTTCCCGAGGAACTCAAGGGTGCCCAGCGCGTGGCCTATATCAACTCCAAGCGGCTGGCTTATATCGACGAGATGGCCGTGTGGTGGTGCTCGGCGCTGGGCACGGTGCTGGCCAACGAAGAGGTCATCGACGGCAAGTCCGAGCGCGGCAACCATCCCTGCATGCGGCTGCCCCTGCGCCAGTGGATGCTGCGCATCACCGCCTACGCCAGCCGCCTGGGTCGCGATCTGGACGAAGTGGATTGGCCGGAGGAAACCAAAAAGCAGCAGCGCGAGTGGATTGGCGAGAGCCAGGGCGCCGAAATTGATTTTCAAGTGGACGGAAGCTCTGATAAAATCCGTGTCTTCACCACCAGGCCAGACACCCTGTATGGAGCCACCTTTATGGTGCTGGCTCCGGAACACGGGTTGGTGACCAAACTGACCACTCCCGAGCATGCCGAGGCAGTCCACGACTACGTGCTCAAGACGGCCTCCAAGTCGGAACTGGAGCGTTCCGCCAACAAGGAGAAAACCGGCCAGGCGCTGGGCAGTTTCGCCATCAACCCGGTCAACGGGCAGAAAATCCCCATCTGGATCTCCGATTACGTGTTGGCCACCTACGGCACCGGCGCCATCATGTCGGTGCCCGGCCACGACGAACGCGATGGCGAATTCGCCCGCCAGTTCGGCCTGCCGATCGTGGAAGTCGTAAAAGCTCCCGAAGGTTTCGAAGGCGACTGCTTCACCGGCGAGGGTATCGCTATCAACAGCCCCCTGTTTGACGGCCAGGCCACGCCGGAGGCGAAAAAAACCATCATTGCCCATCTCGAAAAGGAAGGCAAAGGCAAAGGCAAGACCCAGTATCGCCTGCGGGACTGGATTTTTTCGCGCCAGCGCTATTGGGGCGAGCCCTTCCCCATCATCCATCGCCAGGACGGCACCAGCGAGTTGGTGGCCGACTCGCAGTTGCCGGTGGAACTACCGGACCTGGAAGACTTCCGGCCCTCGGGCAACCCGGAGCCGTTGCTGGCCAAGGCCCGCGAATGGGTGAATACCAAAGACAGCGCCGGCAAGGACGCGCTGCGCGAGACCAACACCATGCCCAACTGGGCCGGCTCGTGCTGGTATTATTTACGCTTCATCGACCCTCGCAACGATCAGCAACCTTGGGACCGCGAACGGGAAAAATACTGGATGCCGGTCGACCTTTATGTGGGTGGCCGCGAGCATGCCGTTTTGCACTTGCTCTACGCGCGCTTCTGGCACAAAGTGCTGTTTGACCGGGGCTATGTCAGCACCCCCGAACCCTTCCGCAAGCTCTTCCACCAGGGCATGATTTTGGGGATGGCCTACGAGGATCAGGAAAAGAAGCTGGTTCCCAGCGACCAGGTCAGCGAAGTCGACGGCACCTTCATGGCCCACGGCCAGCCGGTCAAACAAGTGGTGGCCAAAATGAGCAAATCGCTCAAGAACGTGGTCAACCCCGACGATATTCTGCGGGAGTTCGGGGCCGACTCGCTGCGCATGTACGAGATGTTCATGGGGCCATTGGACATCACCAAGCCCTGGAACACCAAGGACGTGGGCGGCGTCTATCGATTCTTGCAGCGCGTCTGGCGTTTGCTGGTGGACGAGGAATCGGGGGCGCTCAAGCCGGCCGGATTGGCCGACGCGCCCGAATTGGAGCGGGCGCTGCACCGCTGCATCAAGAAAGTGGGCGATGATATCGAGCGCATGGCCTTCAACACGGCCATTTCGGCCATGATGATTTTTCTCAATGAAGCCTCGGCCAACAACGCTCCACTGCTGTCGCAGTCGCAGCGGGAGCGGTTGGTGCTGATTTTGTCACCCTTCGCCCCGCACTTGTGCGAGGAGCTATGGGAACGCCTGGGTCACAAGAAGACGCTGGCTTACCACAGTTTTCCGAGTTATTCGGAAGATATGCTGGTGGATGACGTCATTGAAGTTCCGGTGCAGGTCAACGGCAAGCTGCGCGCGCGCCTGCAGGTGTCACCCGAGATCGACAAGGACGAACTCGAGAAGATGGCCCGCCAGGCGGTGGCCGAGTGGTTGGATGGCAAGGAGACGAAGAAAGTGGTCGTGATTCCCAAACGGATGGTCAACCTGGTCGTTTAAGCATGCAGTTTTTTAATACCCTGACTCGCCAGACCGAAGAGTTCGTTCCTCAGGAAAAGGGCAAGGTCAAGCTCTATACCTGCGGTCCCACCGTCCACGATTTTGCGCATATCGGCAATTTTCGCACTTACGTATTTGAAGACTTGTTGCGCCGCTACCTGAAATATCGCGGTTATCAGGTGACTCAGGTCATGAACTTGACCGACGTGGAAGACAAGATCATCAAGAAGTCGCTGGCTTCCGGCCAGAATTTCCGCGATTTCACCAGGCCTTATATCGAGGCGTTTTTCGAGGATCTCAAGCGACTGAACATCGAACCGGCCGAGCATTACCCGCGAGCAACCGAGCATGTCGATGGAATGGTCGAGATGATCCGCGATCTACTTCAAAAGGGCATCGCTTACCGCTCTGAGGACGGCTCGATTTACTACAACATTCGTAAGTTCCCCAGTTATGGGGAACTGGCCCACATCTGCGTGGCCGAGCTGGTCAGCGGCGCCCGCGTGGCTCAGGACGAATACGACAAAGACAGCGCCTGCGATTTTGCCCTCTGGAAAGCCTGGGACGAAGCCGACGGCCACGTTTTCTGGGATCAGTATGAAGACCTGGGCAAGGGGCGGCCGGGCTGGCACATCGAGTGCTCGGCCATGAGCCGGGCCATCCTGGGCGACAGCTTTGACATTCACTGTGGTGGAGTGGACAACATCTTTCCCCATCACCAGAACGAGATCGCCCAATCCGAGGCCTACAGCGGTAAGAAGTTCGTCAACTACTGGCTGCATTCGGAACATCTCCAGGTGGAAAGCCACAAGATGAGTAAGTCGCTGGGGAATTTTATCACTCTGCGCGATTTGCTCAGCGCCGGAGGCAATCCCAGCGGGCGGGCCTATGATCCGATGGTCATTCGTTTCTCGCTGCTGAGTGTGCCCTACGGCAGTCGCCTCAATTTCAAGTATGAGGGGCTGCAACAGGACGAAAAAGCGCTGGAACGCATCGTGGCTCTATTGCGCCGCTGCGCGGACCAGTGCGGGGACGGTTCTGTGGACGACCTCATCGCGCAGACGCGGGCCGACTTCATCAAGCACATGGATAGCAACTTACTCATCACCGAAGCGCTGGCGGTGCTTTTCAACTTTGTCACCGAAATCAATAAACGGATGGACGCGGGCCCGATTGACGGCCGGAAAGTGGTGGAATTTTGGAACGAAATCGACCAGGTGCTCGGCCTAAATCTCCAGGACAAAATTCAGACCGGCCCGCTGGACGCCGACATCGAGAAGCTGATCGAAGAGAGGCAGTCAGCCCGAAAAGCCAGGAACTTCGCCCGCAGCGACGAGATCCGAAGCCAACTGCTGGAGCAGGGGATCGTGCTGGAGGACACTCCCCAGGGAGTGCGCTGGAAGCGCAGCAGTCCCTGATCTGGGGCAAGCGCACCGTCTACGAATTTTTGCGCAAGGAAGCTCCGCTGCAGCGCATCTATGTACTCAGTGATGGGGCCGGGTTGGGCCGAGATTTCTTCGAACTGGCCAGAGAACAGGCCATTCCGGTGGTGCGCAGCCAGAAAATGCGACTCGACTCGATGACCGGCCGGGCCAACCACCAGGGAGTGGTGGCCTCGCTGGGCGAGCGCTCCTTTGCGGCCTGGCAGGAAGTGCTGGAGGCGGTGGCCGTCTCGCCTCGCAAGATGCTCCTTCTCGCCCTGGATGGAGTCCAGGATCCGGGAAATTTCGGGGCTTTGTTGCGCACCGCCGAGGGAGCGGGGGCGCAGGGGGTGGTGGTGGCCGCCGCCGGCAGTTGCCCGTTGAGCGCCACCGTCAGCAAAGCCAGCGCCGGCGCCGACGCCTTTCTCAAAGTCGCCCGCAGTGACCGGCTGGACCGGGTCCTGGGCGGATTGGCCGAGGAAAAGATCCAGGTGGTGGCCACCCTGCCGGATGGCGATTTGAACTACTGGGAGGTCGACTGGAAGAGACCGAGTGTTCTGGTGCTTGGATCCGAGGGCTCGGGCATCAGCGACAGCGTGTTGCGGCGTTGCACCCACAAGGTGCGCCTGCCTATGCTGGGACAGGTGCAGTCGCTGAACGTGGCCGCCAGCGCGGCGGCGGTGTTGTATGAGGCGGTCCGGCAAAGGTCATGAAGCGTCTCTGGGTATGGCTGCTCTTGACCGGGGTGCTGGCGGCCCAGCCGGAGCCGCGCTATCCCAAGGAAACCGCCGCCCAATGGCTGGGTCTGCTGACCGTGCGCACCACCTTTGCCGAGAACAGCGGCCTGGAGGCGGTCACTCCCCTAACCATTATCAAGAAACGGAAGGTTCCGTTTGAAGCGGTGGGCATCGCCCCCAGTCGCTCCAGCGGCCGTCCCAAGGTGACCTGGACGGTGCCGCCTTTCGCCACCATCGGCCCGCCTGGCACCGAGGAGGCGGCTCCGGCCGCGCCGGAAATTCAAGCGCCGGTTTTTGCCGAGGTGGACATCACCGGCGACGCGCCCAGCCCCTATTTACGCCCCAAGGCCGGTCCCAGCAAGGTGCAGGCGCGCTTCCGTGACTTCGAGATCCCGCCGGCCCTATCGCGCGCCTGCTATGCTTCCAATGATGCCGGTTTATTCGAGTTTTCTATCTACGGAGGCACCTCCAGCTTTGCCGCCGAGGATGCCTTTGAGGCGCTGGCCGCCGCCCTGGAGAACAAGACCGAGTTGCGGGGCTACGGCGAGCGCAGCATGCTGGGTGAGTACAAGGAGCAAATCGAGAAGAAATATCTGGAAGAAAAACGCTTCGAATCGATCGAAGTGGTGGGAAAACCGCAGCCCGAGGCGATCGATCCGGGTCTGAACGCGGCCAAGAAAGCGCCGGCCTTCAAGGATATCTCTACCAAACCGCTCTCGAGCGGGCATCTGGACCTTTCCAAGTTGCCCAAACGGAAGCAAGCTCCCCCGAGGGCGCCTCGCGACTATTGGGTGCTGCTGGCTTACTATCCGGAGAAGGCTCTGGCCCTGGAATTCTCTCTGGACAAGCGGCTGGGCACGCCTCAGAATCTGGTGGATCTGGCCAACCAGGTACACAACCGGCTCAAACAATAGAGCTTCAGGTGGCCGACTATATTGCCGCGACGGAACTGGGGCTTTCGGCCGGACTTTTTAGCTTCCCAACCACTCGTGCAGCGAGTCGGCCGAAAGGTCGGCCATAGCCAGACGGTGAGGCGGCAGTTCCGCCCAGCGGCGCATGCACTCAAACAGGGCCATATCGAGGTCGGGGTTCTTCCCCACTTCGGCCCGTTCCAGCGAGAGGAAGTGCTGCAAGGTCTTGCCTTCCCAACTGAGACGGGTGAGCGACTCATCGGCGGCCCGCTTGTCCATGATGTCGATGAGCGAGATCCAGGTGGAACTGTCGAAGTCATCCAGGCGCAGGCAGCGTGCACAGAGGGGCACCA
Organism: Vulcanimicrobiota bacterium; assembly: GCA_019637395.1. Taxonomy (GTDB): domain Bacteria; phylum Vulcanimicrobiota; class Xenobia; order Xenobiales; family JADMJV01; genus JADMJV01. Next base: position 94,966 of record JAHBVR010000026.1, on the reverse strand, counting down.
GGGCAAACATCCCTTCGGGAAGGTCACTGTGTTCAGCCAGGATGGCCAGCCAGATCTGCGCAAAGCGTTCCTGTTCGGGCTGGGGAGCCTGCTGCAGCCAGGCCGAAACTTCGGTCAGATCCAGATCTTGAGCCAGCTCCGGCTGCCGTCCCAGATGGTCGCCCAACCACATGGCCCAATCCACCAGCGGCTGTAGTGCGGGTTCGCCATGAAAACGCATGAGCAATAATTCGAAGATCTTGCGCGCGGCCGCCGCTTGTTCCTCGATGGGAAGCTGCGGATAGAGCCGCTGCAATTCCGCCACCGACTCGGCCACCAGCGCCACCCCGCGAGCCGGCATGCCGTGATGCATCAGCCAGCGCGCCTGCATCTGACGCAGAGGGGAACGCATTTCTGGAGGCAGGTTGGGGCTTTCCTCGAGTTGCTGGAGATCCAACCAGGTGGAGGCGTCCAGCGGCGAACCGCTGGCGCGCATCCACAACCACTGGATGCTGCGGAGGGCATCGGCATCGCCCAGATAGTTGAGGGCGCGACCCAGATCAGCGGCCGCCGGACCGTGCTGGGAATTACGATAGTAGACGGTGGCCCGGGCCTCAAAAAGACCAGCCAGCAGATTCGCTCCCACCTCCCCCAGCACCGCCGCCAGGGCCAGCGCCCGATTGATATCCTCTAGAGCATGCTCGGGATGCTCTTCGGTCCAGCGCACCAGGGCCCGCTCCTGGAAAGCACGCACCAGCATGAGGGCGATATCGTTCGAATCGTCGCTGTGGCGCAGCAACTCGGCCATCTGCACGACCCGGTCGTAGGCGCTGACGGCCGCTTCGCGGCCTTCCCGCTGCTGCACGCCGTGGGCCTGGCTGAGCATGGTCTGCAGCAGACCGCCGATCTGCTCCTTGCGGGCCTGCTCGTCCAAAGTACCGGCCTGCCCCAGCAGTTCGTCCACGGCTTCAGCGGTGCGACCCAGACGCAGCAGCACTTCCGCCCGATTTCGGCGGATGTCGGTTTCCAAAAAGTGCGTTTCGGCGCCCTCTTTGCCGGCGTTGCCGACCAGCACCAGCGCCTCGCTCAGGCTCTCGGCGGCCTGCTCGTCGTTGACCATGCCGGCCTTGAGGGAGAGCGCGCGGGCGCGCTCCAGGAAGTACTCGGCCCGGCCAAAGTCAGGCTCCATCAGCTCCAGATCGTCGAGGCCTCCCTGCAAGTGTTCGAGAGCTCGCTCGGTCTGATGGAGCAGGCCCAGAATTTCGGCCGCCTCAAAGCGGGCGTGGGGCAGCAGGCGCAGGACTTCGGGGTCGCCGCCTTTTTCACTCAAGTAGATCAGCAGATCGACGGCGGAATTAGCGTCGCCCAGCGCGGCTTCCTCCTCGCCCAGCATACGGTAGGTGCGCGCCCGACCCAGGTGCGCTTCGGCCAGGCGGGGCAGCAACTGGTAATGCCCCTGTTCGTCAACCAGCTTGTTGTAGGCCTCCAGAGCCCGGTCGTGAGCTCCCAAAGCCTCTTCACTGGCGGGTAAGGCACGTCCGAGCAGGGTTTCCAGCAGGGCCCGATTCTCCAATTGAGTATGCTCGATACCCAGATCCACGAATTCCAGCGTGGATTTCAATTGCTCCACGGCCTGCTCGGTCTGACCCATGTGCAGGTTCAACTGGGAAAGCAGCACGGCAGTGTCCACCAGTACGTTGACGGCCGGATTGTTGGCCTGCCCGCCCCACTGGCCGGACTGGTTGGTCAGATAGTGAAAGGCCAGCGAGAGGTCGCGTTTGGCCGACTCGGCCCGACCGCGGCGTTGCCAGATGCGGCCGCGCAGCAATAAGACCTGGCTCAGCCAGGTAGCCACATCCCCGCGACCTTCCGACTCCACCAACTGCAACATCAGGTCCACGCCGGCCTGAGCCGCTTCAAAAGCCGCGTCCAGCTGGGCAACGTCGTAGAGCAACCGACCGCGACGGCACAGCTCCTGGGCGTAGACTTCGCGCAAATCGAGCCGGCCTTCGTCGATCAGTTCTTTCCAGAGGCTGGTGGCGTGATCGGAGGCTTCCAGCGCCCGGCTTTCATCTTCCAGCAGGCGATGGGCCTCGGCCAGTTGGGTCTGGGCCTGAGCCTCGAGCACGCGCAGCTCGGTCCAACTCTCGTGGAAGCGCTGCAGCAATTCCAGACAACGCAGACCGTCGTCGCGGGCCAGAATGCCGTCGCCGCGGCGGGCCGCCAGACGAGCCCGGCTCAGGTAGGCCTGGACCAGATCCAGGCGCATCCGGGAGCGCAGAGCATCCCGATGAGGCTGGTAGTGGTCCAGCGCCAGCTTCAGATCGGACTCGGCCTCCTCGAGACGGCCCATCTCCTGGTGCAGCATGCTGCGATGGTGCAAGGCCAGAGCCCACAATGGCTCCCAGCGGGTGGCGTCCTGGGAAGCGATCTCCGCGTACATCTGCACGGCCACGTCGGCATCCTGGAGGGCGGCGGCGTGGCGTCCGAGTTCGCGGAGAATCTCGCTACGGCGATTGAAGGCGGCGGCCAGACCATTGGTCAGTTCGGGACGCTGGTCGACCAGAGGGCGAAAGCCGGCAATGGACTGCTCCACGTCCAGCAAGGCGTCGTGCAGACGTCCCAGCCCGCGGTAAGTCAGGGCGCGACTGCTGTAACTCCAAAGTTGCTCTTCCAGCACCTCATGCAACTGCAACGGCGCATGGTCGCGCCCCCACTGCAGGGCGATCTCCAGCACGGCCAGCCAGTTGCTGACCAGTTGAACTTTGCGATAACCCTGGCCGATGCTGTCGTAGTGATGGATCTGGCTTTCTTTCCAGCGCTTGAAGTCTTCGCTCTGCAGGGCTGTCCAACTGGCTTCGCCGGCCCGCGCCTGGGCGATCCAATGGAGCAGTTCCTCCAGGTTTATATTGAGTTGGCCGGTGGTGTTGAGCTTGACCACCATGTATTGGCAAAACTGACCGATCGTTTCGAGACGTTCCGCGCCACCCTGAGCGACCACCGCTTCCCATAGACGCGGGTGGCGCAGGCAAATGCGCGACTCGCCCCGTTCCACCACCAACCAGGAGTAGTGCTGCAGCAGGCAGCGCAGCGACGGCGACCAGAGCGCCTCGCTCAATTCATCCAGGGGCAGTCCATCCTCGCCGGCGCTGAGCAGAAAAACCACCGAGCGAGCCAGGCGGTCTTCCAGGACTCTGGCGATGACCCAGGCCGGCGTTTCTTCTGGACGGGGGAGATCTTTGCTCTGCGATACCAGACCAGCTTCCAACGCGCCCACCCAGAGGCGCAGGATCAGCAGATCATCGCCGCTGGCCCGCGAGAACTCGACTTGCTGCGGCTTCTGCCAGTCCAGGTTCTGTTGCAGAAAATCCAGGGCCAGCTTCTGGTAAGCCAGGTCATCCCGGGCGATGGGCAGGCGGGCGGGCGGATTGGGCGCGGACCAGGCCACCGGAAGCTCTTCTTCGCAGGCGCCCACCCACACGAAGGGGCTGGGCAGGTTGAGATGGCACCAGAGCAAGTCGTCGGGAAAGACGACGTCATCTTCCAGCAGAACCAGGCGCACCGGCTCGGTAGCGCCGTGGTTACGCTCCTGGAGAGCGGCAAAATAGTGGGTGAAGAGGTGTTCGCGCGAGCTGTGGCGCTGCAGGTCGGCCAGCGCGGCCGGTCCGAGCGCGTGCCAGGGAAAGCCGGCTTGATGCAGCTCATGGAGACGCCAGTTGAGTTGCTCCAGAGCGAAGGGGTCCCGGCTGTTGACCGGCAGCCAACCATAGCGGTAAGTGCCCACCTGCGGTTGGCGCATGGCCAGGTCGCGGATGAGAAAACTCTTGCCTACCGCGCTCGGACCCTGCACCATCAGTCCGCTGCCGGGAGCCACCGACTCCACGAATTCGAGGACTTCATCGAGTACGAAGAAGGGGGGCCGCTGGGCCGAGCAGACCTGGCGCCAACGGGCCAACAGAACCTCCAGCGGCTCCTGCGCCTCGGTCTCGGGATCCAGTTGAAAGCGTTCTCCGCCCAGGGTGATGTGGCCCGACCAGTGACCGTCGGGGCGGATATAGAGATCGGGATCGCAGGCCGTCCACAGCGGCGAGCCGGCCACCAACCAGAGCTGCAGGGCGTCGAGCAGTTCCCGTAACTGCGTCTGGAACTCCGAATCGTTCGACTGGATCTGCCCTCCAGCCAGGCGGACCCAGAAAGTGACGTGCTGCAGGCCAATCATGGGGGCGTCGGGCAGACCCAACCAGCGGGCGTGCAGGCGCGGCACATCCGGGGCGTTGAGTTCAAAGAAAAGGGCCTGCAAGAGAGAACTGGCCACTTGCTTAGGATATTCCAGCAGGGCCGTCCAGGCGAAGTGGAGGAGCTTGACCGATTGGCCGGCCGGCACGGGTTGTTGCAGAGCCACCCGCAGAGGCTCGGGCAGCGGAGCCACTTGAGCCAGGCCGGCGCAGGCCACCCGGGCGGTCAGCTCTAACAGGCAAGAAATGCCGGGCAGGAGGCCGGCGGCCAGGTTGCGCCGCGAGGCATCGGTTTCCTGGTTCAGGTTGGCGTAATCCATGACGGCGCGGCGGGCCACGTCCATCTGGCGGCGCACCCCATTGGGCAGGGTGGAGGGAAACTCCAGAGGGCGCGGGCGCCAGCGGGGGGCGCTGGCCACCCGGGGGGTGTCCAGACCAAGCAGCGCGTCCAGGCCATCGTCAAGACCCAGAGGTTCCTGAGAGGAAAACTTGGGGGCGGGTTCCGAAGCGGGCTCCGGTTCGGCGATGGCAACGGGCTCCGGCTCGGCCACGGGCAGCTGCAGCGCAAGCACGGGAGGCGCTTCGGGAGCCGCCGAACCGAGGATGTCGGCAATGCTCTCCTCATACCATTCTTCCGAGGGCACTTCCGTCAGGTCGGATTCGACGGCCCCGGCCACCGGCAACTCCGCCAGAGTGGGCGCGGCTTCGGCCTGCATAATCAGGTCCAAATCCCATTCAGGCGCGTATTTGGCCCAGGGAGGCTCGGGCAAGAAAGGCAATTGTTTGCCGCGGCCGTCTTCCAGGCTGACCAGCAGCCGGCCATCCTGCTCTTTGTAGCGGCGAGTCAGCTTGACAAACAGAGGCCGGCTGGCGCGCAGCCACTCGCAGATGAGCTCCAGGTAACGCGCGTTACTTCCCGGCAATTCCTGCTCAGGGTGGTCCCAAAGCTCCCCGTCCTCGGCGGGAGCGGCGTCCGAGGTCCACTCGCCGGCGATGCCCAGCCAGCGGCACTGCAGGCGCGGGCGCGGAGGATCGCCGGCTTCGAAGAAACCCAGGCGCAGCAGAGTGCGAAAGCTGGATTGAGGATGGCCTTCCCAGGCCATCACGGCGTAGCGCAGCAGCTTGAGAGTTTCCGCCCAATTGGGCTGGGGTGGAATGGGCACGCTGCTACCGTGCAGCCGATCCAGGGCCCCCAGAGCGGCCCCGGCCCAGTAGCGCATCAAAAACTCCAACGTCCATTTGATGGTCTGTTGAAAGGCCTGATGGTCGCCTTGTTGGGCCTGCTCGCTCAAACTCCGCAGCAAATGCTTCAGGTGGGCGGGGAAGCAGACGTCGAACGGGAGCTTGGTGGACCCCGAGGTGATAGCCATGAATCCGCATGCTCCGCGCTGAGCGAGGGGTTTTCCTCCATGGGCGCAGAAGCAGCTTCACCTGGAGGTATCGTCCTAATGTTTTCCGCTTTCCGTGGCAAGCCTGCCAAGACCCCGCCGCCTCAAGTCGAGGTCATCGGCTTTGACGGCGAGACTCTGGAGCTCAAATCCGAGACCCCGCTGGCCGACGGGCCTGTGACGGTGGTTTTACTCAACGCCGACATCGAACTGGAAAAGGAAGCTCTCGTCCACATCGACCAGGGCTTTCCGGACAAGCAACTTTACTGGGCCAGTCTGCCTGAAGGCAACGAATTGACACCGCTGCTGCAACCCTTGATCCCCAAGGAAGCGGAAGTCGCCAATGCGGGCGGGGAATTGCCACCCAGCTGGGAGGAAAAACGCAGCCGTGTGCGCCTGACCCGCGTGCTGGGAGCGATGTCGCCCCAGGTTGCCGGCTTCAAGTGCGTCACTCATGACATTCATTGTGAAGGGCTGCGCCTCCAAGTCGACCAACCGCTGGCTGAGGGCAGTAGCATCAAGATCCGTTTCGAACTGGAAGACCACCGTCTGCCCGCCTTTGATGTGCAGGGCACGGTCAAGTGGTGCCAGCCCAGTCCTAAGAAAGGCCACTGGGCCGGGATCCTCTTCACGCAGATCACCGATCAGCAGAAAGAGCAAGTCGACAAATTCGTCCAGGAGACGCTGTCTTATGAAGGCGGCGTGCTCACTCGCGACTACGTGGTCAGTTAAGGGACGGGAAGAAATTCGGCCATCGCCCCGGGGGGCGATGGCCGAGTGCTTTAGGAGGTTTCTAGACTTCGCCGGGAGCTTGCGAAATACCCACCTGATAAGAGGGATTTCTGCCGTAAGCAACGCGCCGCCAGCACCACTGTGGCGGCCGGCGCCCCCCACCCCGCCGCCCACAGTAGCAGGGCCAGCAGCGCGACCGGCCGCGCCACCACCAACAGTCCGGCGGCATACACAGCTATCAGGTAGCAGAATTGAAAGCTGGTGAATTCCAGTGCCTGCCCGGCCAAGCCGGCTAACATCGCCAGGATAAATAAATGAAACGGAGGAGGAGTCATCCCCTGGGCTTCGAGCTTAATGATTTTGATTCCTGGTTATCAAACCAGGGAAGTCAAGATTGGACCGTCTCGTCCGCTTTCTTGCCCCAAAGCTTCTTCTCAAGGCGAATCAACTGTTCTTGCAGCAGGCGAGTTTTCTCTCCCACGCTTTTCAGGGACTCCCGGCTGGAACGAAGCCCATCCGCCAGCTTTTTGCTGGCTTCGGGCACTTCCGCATCATTCACGTTTTCGCTCATGTATGACAGTTTCACTGTCACACTGTTACTCCCCTGCCAAACGGTGGGGCAAATTCGTGGCAGGCTCGTATAGTGGTACTGTCCGGCAGTATACATTGCGCACTATGTCCCGGCCAATCCAAACCGGCATACTGATAGAAATCAAGCGGCGGGAGCCATTCTTTATGCCGATAGACTTGAAGCGATGCCCGGTAGGCATCCCCGGCGTCGACGAGATCCTCAAAGGAGGCCTGCTGGAAGGTCGAAGCTACTTGCTGGCCGGGTCGGCGGGGACCGGTAAAACGATCTTCAGTCTACAGTGGCTGATTCACGAGCGAGATCGGGGTAGGAGAACTCTCTTCATCACCCTGGCCGAGCCACGAGGCGATGTCAGCGACAATATTCAAGGCTTTGGCTGGAATCTGGAGGGTGTGGAGGTGGCTGACCTCACGCCCGCTCGCCTGGGAGAAGGCTCCTGGGATGAAGAATATCACATTTTCCCCCCCGAGGAAGTCGAGTCGCTTCCCTACTGGCGCAAGGTTTGCGAGGCGATTGAACAACATCGTCCAGAACGCATGGTTTTGGACTCACTTACCCAACTCCGTTTCGTCTCTCCCGACGACTTTCAATTCCGTCAGAAGATCATGCTCCTGGTAGCCACCCTGAGCCAACGTCAGTGCACGGGACTTTTGCTATACGAGCCGCTGGAAATGGTAAAGGACAGTTCGGTGGCCCTGGCGGTGGACGGCATTTTCCGCTTGCGCAAGGAGATTTCACAGGCGCGGGTGGTGGGTCTGCGTGACTTTCAAGTCGAGAAGATGCGTGGATCGGATTTCCTGTATGGAATGCACCCGTTGAAAATCGACGGGCACGGGGTTCACGTCTTTCCGCATTTTATTGAAAAAACGGGCAATTCAACCAACCCTGGCGAGACCTTGATCCATTCGGGCCTGCCTGAACTGGACGAAATGCTGGGAGGGGGTATCGAGAACGGGACCACCACTTTGATCACCGGCCCGAGCGGCGTGGGTAAAAGTACGCTTTCCAGCGTGTTCATCCGCACCAGCGTGGTCGAGCGTAAAGAGCGGGGAGTCTACTATTCGTTCGAGGAATCGCGCAACTCTCTGGTCGCTCGTTGCCGAGGACTGGGGATTCCCATCGATGACCTGCTGGACAACCAGAGTCTCAAGTTCATGCGGATCAATCCGATGGAGCTTTATCCCGACCAGTTTCTTCATCAAGTCCGCCGCGATGTCGAGCAAGAAGGCCGTACTCATGTCGTCATCGACAGCATTCGCGGCTATCAACTGGCCATGGAGGAGTTTGGCAAACCGGTGGCCCACCTGCACAATTTGACCACCTATTTGAACCGGCATGGAGTCACCACCTACCTGACCATCGAATCGGAGACCATTACCGGTACGATGAGGGCCAGCGAACTGGTGATGAGTCATCTGGCCGACAATATCCTGGTGATGCGTTATGCGGACTATACCGGCCAGGTCATCAAAGTTCTGGGTTGCTTAAAAAAACGAATCGGTTATTTTGCTCCGGAGCTCCGGGAATTCATTTTGAAGCCGGCTCCCGAGGGAGTCAAGGTAGGGCCTGTGTTGACGGGTCTGCGGGGAATTCTAGCCGGCATCCCCCACTCGGAAATCGTGCCCTCGGAGTAGAAGGCTGTGCCAGTGAAACTCAGAGCCACGGCAACCGTCCTTTCCCAACGGATCGGTCTGCTCTTAAGCCCCGGGAGCAATCGTAAAATGCTTCATCAATTCCTGGAAGAACTGGGACACGAGGTGATGCTTTCGAATCAAACCGAGGATCTCGACGGCCTGGAAGATCAGGACCTGATCATCCTCGATGAGTCGATGGCCTTGCGGTGCAAAGATTCCCTGGGAAAGTTGAAGGGACGGCGCCATCTTCTGCCTGTGCTGCTGGTCACTCGCCATTCCTCACCTGGAGCGGTGGCCTGCCTGCGCCAGGGTTTTATCGACGACATCCTGTATATGCCCACCTCCAAGCCCGAACTGACTTCCCGCCTGAACGTGCTGCTGCGACTGAGCACACAATCCAGAACCGCGCTGCAGAAATTCGAGCGGCTTTTTGAGGACGCCTCATGGGGCATCGCCATTCTTCATCCCGAGGAATTCTATATCGAGGCCGCCAATCAGGCCTTTGCACGAATGCTGGAAGTCTCTTCCGTGGATCTGACTCGGAGAGACTTCCGCTCTCTGGTGGCTCCCGGAGCACTGGCTCAGCTCGACAGAGATCTGAGCCGGCTGCGCCAAAAGCATTCTTTCATTTTTCAGACAGAGTTACGCAAAGACCGGGCTTTTCCGGTGGAAATTGATGCCACGGTTTATCGGGACATCAGTGGTTCTCCCCTCTATATCGCCACCTATGTTCGGGATATTACGGAGCGATTGCAGGCCAGCCGAGCGAAAAGCCACTTCCTGGCCAACATCAACCATGAACTCCGAACACCCCTGCACGGGGTGCTGGCTCCCCTTTCGCTTCTCTCCAATACCGCTCTCTCCGCGGAGCAGCGCGACCAGGTGCGCCTGATACAGCAGAGTGCTGACGCTCTGTTCCGATTGGTCGGCGATATTCTCGATTTCACCACCCTGGAGTCAGGAGAGCTTAAATTGGAACGGTTGCCGGTGTCTCTACCGAAGTTCGCTGAATCCGTTCTTGAGGACATGCAGGCTCAGGCTAAGGGCAAAGGATTGGCCTTATCTCTGTCGTTGAAACAATCCCCCCGGGACGATCTACTCCTGGATCCGGTGCGCCTTCGCCAACTACTGCAACACCTGCTGAGCAATGCCATCAAATTTACTCAAGAAGGCTCGATTGAAGTCTCTTTCGATTTCCTTTCCAGCCAACAGTTATTACGCTGTGAGGTTCGGGACGATGGAATCGGAATCCATCCCCAAAGACAGGAGTCGATTTTCGAGTTCTTCACCCAGGCCGACGCCAGCACGACCCGGCGTTTTGAGGGAATCGGCCTGGGTTTATCGCTGTGCGTCCAGTTGGTGCGCCTGATGGGCGGCCGTCTGGACTTGAAAAGCCAGCTCGGGCGGGGAAGCACCTTCTTTTTCGAGATACCGGCGGAAGCCGTCCGTAACGAGCCCCAGTCGCCCGAGGGTAGGGGCGTTCAGAGCAAACGATCGCTCAACGTTCTGGTGGTGGAAGACAACCCTGTGAATCAGCATGTGATGAGGCTCATGCTGGCGGAACTCGGCCACCGGACCGAGGTCGCTTCAGAAGGGCGAGAAGGCCTGCACCGCTACGAGCAAGAGTCGTTCGACCTTATTCTGATGGACCTGCAAATGCCGGATCTTAGCGGATTTGATGTGGCCAGATCGATCCGTGGGCACGAACGAGCCAGCGGCCGGCCCAGAACGCCGATCGTAGCCGTTACAGCTCGCGCTTTAGCGGACGGCCGGGAAGAGTGTCTGAAGGCCGGAATGGATGAATACCTTACCAAGCCTGTGTCGTTGAACGAGTTGCGAACGTTGCTTGGACAGCTCGCCTCCGCCAGCGCCTAGAAGCCGGCCCGGCGGGCGAACAGAGGGGGGGCCCGTCTGCTCGACGGGCCCCCCTCTCCTGAAAGCAATTACTTGGGGTTCGGAGGTGTGGGCTGCTCCGGAGTTTGGGGACCGTCCGGCGACGGCGAATCAGTCGGTGACGGACTTGTTGTCGGCACTGGACTGGTGGTCGGCGACGGGCTGGTGGTCGGCGACGGACTCGGTTGCTCGGGCGCCGCGAAGGCGGCCGGAAAAATAGCCAGGGTAATGGCGCCGGAGACAAGCGCAGGAAGAACGTACTTTTTGATATCCATACAGAACCTTTCGTTGATGACTGGTGACGGCCGTCTGTGCAGTATGCCAATAATTCTAAATATTTTCATAGTATTTGAATTTATCACTCATGGTACTATTGTACCATTACAAATAGGGGATGGGAACTACGCCGTACCGCTAAATCTCCAATTGCCTGCCCAATTCGATCACGCGGTCGGGAGGTAAAGCGAAAAAAGCGGTCGCGTCGACCGCGTTACGGCTCATGACAGCGAAAATTTCCTCACGCCAGAAGCTCATTCCCGAAAAGCGCTCTCGGCGCGGTATCACCGTTTCCCGTCCTAAGAAAAAGGTGCACTCGCGGAGGTTCAGTGGGGAACCCGCCAGCTCCAGACCTTCCAGCACAGGTGGAATTTCAGGGCTTTCCATGTAACCGAAGCGCACGATGACGCGCCAGAACCCTTCAGACAGGCTCTGCGTCTGCACTTTCTCAGCGGCGGCGACCACCGGTTGCTCGGCGGTTTCGACAGCCAGGAATACAACTCTCTCGTGCAGTATGCAGTTGTGGTCCAGATTCGCCAGGAGTGCCGGGGGAGTCGCCTGCCGGTTGCCATTCATGAAGACCGCCGTACCCGGGACGCGAATGATGCGGTCATCGCCAGCCGCCAGTCGATCGAGGAGGGTTTGCATGGGCACGGTGCGAGCCTGCAGCAGACGGGATAAATGTCGGCGTCCCATCTTCCAGGTACTCATCAGCAGAAAGATCACCCCGCCGATGACCAATGGAAACCAGCCTCCTTGAGGAATCTTGACCACATTAGCGGCGAAAAAAGCCAGTTCGATCAGCAAAAAGGTGCTGCACAAGGCGATGGCCTGAACGGGGCGCCAGTGCCAACCATGAATGAGGAGAGCGCAAAACAAAACAGTGGTGATGAGCATGGTGGCGGTGACCGCGACGCCATAAGCCGCCGCCAGATTGCTGGAAGACCCGAATCCCTGCACCAGCCCCACGCAGCAAATCATAAGCATCCAGTTCACGTTAGGAACATAGATCTGGCCTCGTTCGGTGGCGGACGTGTGCATGATTCTCAGGCGCGGCAGATAGCCTAACTGCACTGCCTGCATCGATAAGGAGAAAGCTCCTGAGATCAGGGCTTGGGAGGCGATTACCGTAGCCAAAGTAGCTGATAGCACAATCCAGGTCAGAGTCCAATGAGGCCCCATCAAGAAGAACGGATTGCTGATGGCCTGAGGATCACGTAACAGAAGCGCACCCTGACCCAGGTAATTCAATAGAAGTGCGGGAAAGACCAGGCCAAACCAGGCCCATTGGATGGGCTTGCGACCGAAATGTCCCATGTCGGCGTAAAGCGCCTCGCCGCCCGTGACGACCAGAAAGACCGACCCCAGCACCAAGAATCCTCGCCAACCATTGTTCCAAAGGAAGCTCAATCCATAGTGCGGACTGAGGGCCTTCAGCACGGAAGGCTCCTGAACCAGTTGGTAGAGACCCATGGCCGCAAGAGTGGCGAACCATATCAGCACCACCGGTCCGAAGATCCGTCCTACCGTGGCAGTACCTCGTGACTGCACCGCGAACAGAGCCACGAGAATCGCGATCGTGATGGGAAGAATATAAGGTTTTGATTGAGGCGCGATGAATTCAAGACCCTCTACCGCCGAGAGAACGGAGATCGCGGGCGTGATCATGCCATCCCCAAAGAGCAGAGAAGTGCCGAAGAGACCCAATGTGGTGAGCACCGCCAGCGCCCGGGGACCGGCCGTCGTTGCGCTTACCAGGGCCGTCAGGGCCAGAATGCCGCCCTCCCCCTGGTGATCAGCCCGTAGCACCATGAACAGGTATTTTATGCAAATCACCAACATCAGCGACCAGAAGATCAGCGAAATGGTGCCGAGGACGTTCACCGCATTGACAGCCACTCCGTGTCCTGAGTCGAGAGATTCCCTGACTGCGTAAAGCGGGCTGGTGCCGATGTCGCCATAGACCACGCCCAGAGCCGCCAGGGCCAGTGTCGCCGTGTAACCGGCGCTACCACGAGGCGGCTGCTCGGGTTGGCTCTCCTGCGTCGGCACTTCATTGGACATGAGGAAAAACCTAACAGGCGCAACGTCAATACGAGATCAAAAACAGACGCAAATGGTAAAGATCATGTCAAGGCCGCGCGGGGCCCGATTGAGAGTCGCCTTGAGGGCTTCTTGACAAGGTCACGGCTCTACCGCATGTCCCCTTGATGGAGTAACCCTTACCTTCGGGTCGGAGGTTATCGACCTTGAATAAGTATCATTTGTGCAGCCTTTCTCTGGCCCTCTCCGCAGCGGCCTTTGCCCAGCCAGAATATCCTCAAATTCACATCCGCGGTTTCGCCGCCATGAGCTACGGACTGAACTTTCCCGCACCCGCTCAGAGTCGCAGCCTTTTGCGCGGCTATGCGCTTGACGACCGCAAGCTGAAGCTGGACGGCCTCAATCTGGACCTCCAATACGGGATGTCGGGCGAGCACCAACTGGGCGTCCGGCTGGACACGGTCCTGGGCGGCAGCTACCCTCGCATCGACGCCGCTGCCGGGCTTTTTCGCGATCCCTTCACCAGCCGGAGCAACACCGACTTTGATATTCGCCAGGCCTTCGTTCGCTATAGCATCTCCGACGACTTCTCCGTGGACGCCGGTAAATTCGCCACCCACACAGGCTATGAGATGATGCCCGGCGTGGACGGTAAAAATGCCCATGCTACGCCAGCCTATGGCTATACTTTCAATCCATTTACCCATACCGGCTTGCGTGTCAATTACTCCCTCAACGACGAACTTTCAGTGATGGCGTTGCTCGTTCTGGGCCAGGATAACTTCCGCGATACCAACAGGTCTTTATCGCTGGGCGGTCAGGTCAACTGGCACCCCAACTCGGACTTCTCACTGATCTTTAATGTCCTGGACGGACCCGAGCGCGCCTACAACGAAGCCGATCGCCGTCGCTACTACGATGTGGTGGCCAACTACAAAGTGCACGAAGCCGTGAACCTCGGCCTGCATGCCTTTACCTCCACCGAAGAGGGTCTGGCGCCCGTCAACGGCACGGCCTGGGTCAACGGCTTCTCGCTCTACCTGCAGTCGCAGCTCAGTGATAAATTCTGGCTCAACCTGCGTCAGGAGTTCTACCATGATCCCTTCGGCATCCGCCTGGGAACACCGGCCCGTATCCGCGCCTTCACCTTTACGCCGGAATACCGTTTCAGCGAAGAATGGGCTATGCGCATCGATTTTCGGTTTGACAAAGCCGACAACTCGATCTTCGACGACAACGGTATTCCGGTCGACTATCAAAAGTCGATTTTCTTTCAACAAACGCTCAAGTTTTAGAGTTCGCCATTGCCCACCAGGACAAACCGATAACCTACACCAGGTTCCGTCAGTAAATGAACCGGCCGGCCGGGCTCGGGCTCGATCTTCTTACGCAAATTGCTAATGTTGACCCTCAACGTGTGCAGGTCCTGTTCCACATGGCCCCACACCTCGCGCATCAGTTGCTGATGGGTGAGCACCTTGCCGGCTTTGCGCGCCAGCGCCTTCAGGATATCGTATTCCGTCGGGGTCAAAACGACCCGGATTCCCTCCCGCAGAACCTCACGGTTGGTGAGATCGATACTCAAACCACCGCTCACCAGGACCGGCTCGTCCGGGTTCTGCTGGACCCGCCGCAAAGCCGCTCGCACCCTGGCCAGTAGCTCGTTCAGGCCGAAGGGTTTGGTCAGGTAGTCGTCGGCTCCGGCATCCAGGGCCGCCACCTTGTCCGCTTCTCCGTCCCGCACCGAGAGCACCAGGATGGGAATGCTGCACCACTCGCGCAAAATTCGGGTGACTTCAACACCGCTCAGATCAGGCAGGCCCATATCCAGCAAAATGACGTCGGGACGGCTGCCGGCCACCTTCTCGATGGCCTCGCCGCCGCTACTGGCCTCGCTGACGTGGTAGCCGCGCGGTTCCAGGCTGGTCCGCAAAAAACGGCGGACGGCCGGCTCATCGTCCACCACCAGCGCGCGCAAAATCTGCTTACTCATGCGGCTGGTCCCAGTTCAGAGCAACCACGAAACGGGCACCCGGATCAGCGGGCTCGACGCGAATGGTTCCGCCCTGCGCCTCGACCAGTCCCTTGCAGATCGACAGCCCCAGGCCGCTGCCGCTAATGTCGGCGCGTACCCGGTAAAAGCGCTCAAATATCTGTTCACGCTCCGCCTCGGGCACGCCGCGGCCATAGTCGCGGACCCAGAGCTCGGCCCGTTCACCCGGCCAGACGCCCACTTCCACCGGGCCTTCTGAATACTTCAAGGCATTTTCAAGCAAATTGGCCAGCACTTGCTGAAGCAGACCGAAGTCCACCTCGACCAGAGGCAGATCGGGGGGTAGCTCCACTCGGACGCGGGCCGGGCGTCGCAGCATGGTCATGGTCATCTCAACGATTTCTCCTAATTCCTGGGGTTGCAGGTTGGCCTGCACGACCCCTGATTCCAAACGGGTCATGTGCAAGAGATTTCCGACCACCCGATTGAGGCGGTCGGACTCCGAAAGAGCATTGTCCAGCAGGGCCTGACGTTGCTCCGGGTTCAAATGTTGGTCGGGCTCGTCACGCAAGGCCTGCAACGTTCCCGAAATCGATACCAACGGAATGCGCAGATCGTGCGAAATCGAGTTCAAAAGAGCCGTCTGCAGGCGCTCGGTCGCCTTGAGGAGGTCTGATTCGCGGGCCGCGATGGAGAGCCGCGAACGCTCCAAGGCCAGAGCAGCCTGGCGGCCAAAGGTTTCCAACAGCCGCAGTCGCACAGGACTGAGCGGACGCTCCAAGGGCAGCAGCAAACCTCCCAGTACTTCCCGCTTTTCGATGCTCAAAACGGGCAGACAGAGGACCTCGGCCTCGGCCAACGTCTCGCTGCCCTTACCCGCCAGTTGGCCATGTTGCAAAGCCCAAAGCGCCACCGCGCGCTGCGCATCCGGCAGCTCCCATTCACCTGAATCCGGGGGCAGAAACTGCACAGGCTGTTTTAATTGACGGGTAGCGTGGTCGGCCACGATCTTGCCGATTTCCTGCTCGTCCAGGGCCTGGCCCAGGGCCCGACTCAGGGCGAACAAAGCGGCCGTCTCCTCTTCACGCTGGCGGGCAGCCGCCGCCTGCTCGTGCGAGCGGGCAGTCAATCCGCTGATCGACAACGAAACGGCCAGCAATCCAAGGAAGGTGAGAACGTACTCGTGGTCGCTCACCACAAAAGTATAGAAGGGCGGCACGAAGTAAAAGTCAAGAACGGCCACCGACAGGGCGCTGGCCAGAGCCGAAGGTCCTCTCCCCCACCAGTAGGCGATCAAGGTCACCACCAACAAGTAGACCATCACCAGGTTGGTGGGAGTGAGCAGATGGCTGATGGGAAAGCAGAGCAGCGTGGCCAGCACCACCACGCTCGCGGCCTGGAGGTAGCGCGACCAGGGGAGGGGCCGAGCCGGCGCCGGGGGAGTGGGAGCGGTTTCCCCGGGCTTGCCGGAGACCACGAAGATGTCGATGTCGCCCGAGCGCCGGATCAACTGATCGACCAGATCAGAAGACCACCAGCGATTGACCAGCGGCTTTCCGGCCACAATCTTGGTGATGTTGTTCTTTTCGGCGAAAGTCACCAGCGCCTCGGAGATGGAAAGGCCAGTGACCACTTCTGTCCTCGCGCCTAACGATTCGGCCAACTGCAAGTGCCGAACGATGCGATCCTCGGCCGCCACCGACAACGTCTGTCCGGTGCGCACCGAGACCGCGAACCATTCCGCCGACAAAGCCTCGGCCAGCCGACGCGCCGCCCGGACCAGCCGTTCCGAGAAAGGACTGGGACCAACCGCCACCACCAAGCGGTCGGTAACCGGCCAGGGTCCGCTGATTGAGCGTCGTTTCATGTAGCTCAGCACGTCGTCGTCCACCCGGTCGGCCGTTTGTCGCAGAGCCAGTTCTCGCAACGCCGTCAAATTGCCGGGGCGGAAAAAATTGCGGGCGGCCGCCTCAGCTTTGGCCGGCTGATAGACCTGGCCTCGTTTCAGTCGAAGGAGTAGTTCTTCCGGAGGCAGATCGATCAGAGCCAGTGAGCTGGCCGTCTCCAGCACCTTGTCGGGCAAGGTCTCGCGCACGCGTACGCCGGTGATCTGCTCCACCACGTCATTGAGGCTCTCCAGGTGCTGAATGTTGAGGGTGGAGTAGACGTCGATGCCGGCCTCAAGCAACTCCTCGACATCCTGATAGCGCTTGCGGTGACGTGAGCCCGGCGCGTTGGTGTGGGCCAGTTCGTCCACCAGCACTAACTGGGGATGGCGGGCCAGACAGGCGTCCAGATCGAACTCCTCAAGAACGATGTCCCGATGGGCCATTTTTCGTTGGGGCAGAGTTGGCAACCCCACCAGCAGAGCGGCTGTGGCGGCGCGCTGATGGGTCTCCAGAACGCCCACCAGGACGTCGCGTCCACCCGCCCTTTCCGCATGGGCGGCCTGGAGCATGGCGTAGGTCTTGCCTACACCCGCGGCGTAACCCAGGAACAATTTGAGCCGGCCCCTGGTGGGCGCGGCGTCGTGCTCGACCCGTGCCAGCAGAGCCTGGGGATCAGGCCTGCCCTCTGTTTTGCGTGGCATACTCCGTCTTGACCTTTTCTTGATCCAGGATCGTCTCGACTTTATCTGGCCGTGACCGACCCGGCGGTAATGTGGCGGGGGCGTTCTTACAAGGGAGCCCTTAGACGGAGGAGCCTATGAAAGATATAGTTAGTGTCTGCCTGGGCCTTTCCTTCCTTCTTCTGGCGCTGGGTTATCTCGAGTTATGCGCCCGATTGCGAGGCAAGGAATGAGCTTTGAGATCATTCTGGCCAGCTGTCTGGGCCTGGGATTGATGGTCTATCTTCTGTTCGCCCTCTTGAACCCGGAGAGGTTTGGGTGAAGCATGTTGGAGTTCTGGTTGTCAGTGGTTCTCTGGGTAGCTCTGGCCTATCCGCTGGGCCAATGGATGCACAAAATGCTCGATCGCGAACGGCACTATCGCGTGGAGAACTGGGTCTATCGTCTTACCGGCGTGAAGACGGACCAGAGCATGGATTGGAAGCAGTATGCCCTGGCGGTGCTCGCTTTCCATCTGCTGGGTCTGGCGCTCGTCTACCTTCTCGAACGGACCCAGGGCTATCTGCCTCTCAATCCTTTTCGCTTCGCTGGCGTGGAGCCGCAGTGCGCCTTTAACACCGCCTGTTCGTTCATCAGCAACACCAACTGGCAAGCCTACGGCGGTGAAACCACCATGAGCTGGTTGACCCAGATGCTGGGCCTGACCACGCAGAATTTTGTTTCGGCGGCCACCGGAATCTGTGTGATGATGGCGTTCGCGCGCGGTTTGCGAGCCACCGAGAGCAAAGGGCTGGGCAACTTCTGGGTCGATCTGACCCGCTGCACCTTGAACGTCCTGTTGCCGTTCAGCCTGCTGCTGGCGCTGTTGTTGGTCGGCCAGGGAGTGCCCCAGACGCTGACCCAGCCGGCTGCCCTAGCCACTTTGGAAGGCCAACGGCAAGTGATTCCACTGGGTCCAGTGGCCTCGCAGGTCGCCATTAAACAACTGGGCACGAACGGCGGCGGCTTCTATAACGCCAACTCCTGCCATCCGCTGGAGAACCCCACTCCGCTCAGCAACTTTCTGGAATGCCTGGCCATCCTGCTGCTGCCGGCGGCTTGCTGCCATGTTTTCGCTTTGACCGTGGGCGACCGTCGCCAGGGCTGGGCTCTACTGGCCGCCATGCTGGCTCTATTCATTCCTCTCTGCCTGCTCTGCATCCATGTTGAAATGGGGAATTGGGAAGGCAAGGAAGTGCGATTTGGTGAGGCCGCCTCGGCCCTTTGGGCCACCGCCACCACCGCCGCCAGCAACGGTTCCGTGAATTGCATGCATGATTCACTGACGCCCCTGGGAGGCTTCGTCACCTTACTCATGATGCTCTTCGGAGAAGTGATCTTCGGCGGCGTCGGCTGCGGTCTCTACGGCATCGTGCTCTGCGTTCTGGTCGCCGTCTTTGTGGCTGGCCTCATGGTCGGCCGCACCCCCGAATACCTGGGCAAGAAAGTCGAGACTTACGAAATCAAGATGGTCTCTCTGGGCATTCTGATCATGCCCGCCTTGGTACTGCCGATGGTAGGGGTCGCTGTGGTTTACCCCCCGGCCAAGGCGGCCGTTCTGAACAGCGGTCCCCACGGCTTCTCCGAGATTCTCTACGCCTGCGCCTCGATGGGCAACAACAACGGCTCGGCCTTCGCGGGTCTGTCGGCCAACACGCCCTTTTATAATCTGGTGGGCGGCATGGTCATGTTGTTTTCCCGCTTCTTCATCATCATCCCGGTGCTGGCCATCGCCGGTTCGCTGGCGGCTAAAAAGCACGTGCCGGCCAGCGCCGGCACCCTGCCCACCTGCTCCCCTCTTTTCGTGGCCTGGCTGGTGGCGGTCATCGTCATCATCGGCGCCCTTTCCTTCTTCCCCGCCCTGGGCCTGGGCCCGCTGGCCGAACACTTGAGGTTTCTAAAATGATTTACCAACGTGCCTTGAGAGACTCGTTCCTCAAACTGGACCCCCGCAAAATGGCCGCCAATCCGGTCATGTTCGTCGTGGAAGCCGGCAGTTTGCTGACCACGATTCTGTGGCTGCGACAACCAGCCGATCGGTTTGTGCTGCAAATCAGCCTGTGGCTCTGGTTCACCGTGCTTTTCGCCAATTTTGCCGAGGCCATCGCCGAGGGGCGGGGTAAGGCTCAGGCCGATGCCTTGCGTAAGACCCGACAGGACGTGGCTGCCCACCGTCGCCGTCCCGACGGAAGCTACGAACAGGTCCCCTCCTCCGGTCTGCGCAAAGGGGACGTGGTGAGAGTGGAAGCCGGCCAGGCGATTCCCGCTGACGGTGAAATTCTCGAAGGTGCGGCCAGTGTGGACGAAAGCGCCATAACCGGCGAGAGCGCTCCGGTCATCCGTGAATCGGGCGGCGATCGCAGCGCCGTGACCGGCGGGACCACAGTGCTTTCCGATTGGCTGGTCATCCGCGTTGAAGCCGACTCCGGAAGTGGCTTCCTGGACCGCATGATCGCCATGGTGGAAGGCGCTAACCGTCAGAAAACTCCCAACGAGCTGGCCCTCAACATCCTGCTGGCCGGCTTTACCATCCTCTTCCTGCTGGTCTGCGGTAGTCTTTATCCCCAGGCTCTGTTCGAAGGCGGAGAGGGAATCTCGATCGCCGTGCTGGTGGCCCTGCTGGTGTGTCTGATTCCCACCACCATCGGCGGTCTGCTCAGTGCCATCGGCATCGCCGGTATGGATCGTCTCGTCCAGCGCAACGTAATGGCGATGTCGGGACGCGCCGTGGAAGCCGCCGGGGATTGCGATGTGCTGCTGCTGGACAAGACCGGCACCATCACCCATGGCAACCGCCAGGCAGTCGAATTCGTCAGCGACGGTCTGACGGTTGCCGAAGTTGCCCGGCTGGCCGCTCTGGCCTCGCTGGCCGACGAAACGCCCGAAGGCAAGAGCATCCTGACCCTGGCCTGGGAGAAATTCCAGGTCCGGGTGGAAGCGCCGGAGGATGCCGAATTTGTGCCCTTCTCAGCCCATACACGTATGAGCGGCGTCAACTGGGAGGGTCAGCAGGTGCGCAAAGGCGCCACCGACAGCGTGAGCAAGTATGTCGCCGAGTTCGGACACCAGGTTTCTGACCGGCTACGCGGCGCTGTCGACGACATCGCCCGCCAGGGCGGTACGCCGCTCTTGCTGGCCAGCAACGGCCAGGCGTTGGGAGTCATCTACCTGAAGGACGTGGTGAAGGTGGGCATCCGGGAGCGTTTTACCCGGCTGCGGAACATGGGTATTAAGACGATTATGGTCACCGGCGATAACCCGGTGACGGCGGCCGCCATCGCCGCCGAGGCGGGGGTGGATGACTTTCTGGCCCAGGCCACTCCGGAGCAGAAGCTGGAGCTCATCCGAAACTACCAGAGCGGTGGGAGATTGGTGGCCATGACCGGGGACGGAACAAACGACGCCCCCGCCCTGGCCCAGGCGGACGTGGCCGTGGCCATGAATAGCGGCACTCAAGCCGCCCGCGAGGCCGCCAATCTCATCGATCTGGATAGCAATCCCACCAAGTTGATCGAGATCGTGGAAATCGGCAAGCAGCTTCTGATCACGCGCGGTGCCCTGTCGACTTTCAGCATCGCGAATGACGTGGCCAAATACTTTGCGATTCTCCCGGCCGCCTTCGCGGTCAGCCACCCCGAACTCGCCAAACTGAACTTCATGGCTCTGGCCAACCCCCAGAGCGCCATCCTCTCGGCCGTGATCTTCAACGCTTTGATCATTGTCGCCCTGATCCCGCTGGCTCTAAAAGGCGTAGGCTACCGAGCCGTGGGCGCGGCCACGCTGCTGCGCGACCACCTCTTGATCTACGGCGTGGGAGGGCTCATCTGCCCATTTATCGGCATCAAACTGATCGACCTGTGCATTACGGCGATTGGCCTGGCTTAGAAAGGAAAAATTTCATGGTGATCACCGCTATCCGACAATTACTTCTCTGGACCCTGGTGTGCGGACTGCTCTACCCTCTGCTGGTCACCGGATTGGCGCAGGCAATGCTGTCGCGTCAGGCCAACGGGCAGGTGAAGGGCCTTGTCGGGCAGGACTTCAGCCAGCCCGGCTACTTCTACTCTCGCCCTTCCGCTACGGCCGGCAAACCCTACAACGCCGCGGCTTCTTCGGGAACTAATTTTGGCCCCAACGAGCCCAAACGTGAGGAGCAAACCGTCAGATTCGGCAAAGATGCGCCGGCGGACTTGCGTTACGCCTCAGGTAGCGGACTGGATCCTCACATCACGCCTGAAGCGGCACGTTATCAGGCCGAACGTGTAGCTCGCGAACGCAACCTGTCTGTCGCGCGCGTGGAGGAATTGATTGGAAAACACACCGAGGGCCCCAGCTTCGGGGTTTTGGGGCACGCCCGGGTCAATGTGGTGCTGCTAAACGCCGCTCTCGACAACCGCGGTGCCTCGAAGTGAGACGAATTTTCAAATAGAAGGCTCATAGTAGAGCGTTTCGGTGGATGGACCCGTCAGGCCGGGCCCGGCCATTTCAATCCATAAGAGAGAGCACGGCCGTCCGGCCGAGTAATGGATTTCCAGCGAGCGCGGAAAGCAGCGCTCGCGGCAGGCAAAACGTATCCACAGTGGCCCCTGCTCCACCGCCTCGTAGAGCTGCGGGCTCTTCGCTCCTGGCTGTAACTGCTGAACCCGTAGTCGACATCCCTGCGGGTATGCTTCCACGAGCCATAGTGTGGATTGCCGCCCTACCGACCGCACCGCCATCGTTTCGGTGGGGCTCAACACTTCCCAACGCAGATAGTCTGACGGACGGTTCCGATTTCTCCAAAGACCCCGAAGCCAATGGAGGCCCGGCGTCGGCTCAGAACTCGTGGAGAGCGGGGGGGAGGTCATCACCGCCAGGGCGACGACGGCGCTCAGGATCAGGATAAATGGGAATCTCATTCCTGATTTATCCGCCAACAGCCAGCAATTTCACCTCAAAGGTGGCGGGCCTTACATCAAAGTCTCGTCAAGCTTGACAGTTTTGGGAAATATCTCTAGCCTGGAACCTCGTTCCGGGGTAGCTCAGTTGGCAGAGCGCTCGGCTTTGACCGAGAGGGCGCTGGTGCAAATCCAGCCCCCGGACTTTTTCAGGGGGTGATCCATGTTCGGCTATGTCCTGACCCAATTGGCGCGGCGCCTGACCACGCAGCAGACCCACCCCGATCCGGAGGTGGCTGAACGAGCCGAGCGGCGGGCGGAGCAATGGCGGCGCCTGCTCGACGGCGTCAACTCGGGGGAGCTGGAGGTGGGCTCGCGCACTCCGGTGCGGTCAGCGCCGGCCTGGGCCACCTTGGAGGTGCTCACGGGAGGATTCGCCAGCGGGGCCATGTTGGCGGCGGGACCGCTGCAGCCCCACGAGTTGGCTCTGGGTCTCACTCAACGCAGTGAGCTGAACGCCCACTTCCTCAGCGCAGAAGGATTGGCCCAGTTGCGCCAACTGCTGGCCTCGGGTCACTATCGCCTGGAACTACCCGAGGAAGGCGCCTGGTTGGTACTGGCCTGGTTGGAGCAGCACGGCCATCTGGACCCGGCCGCCCGGCTTTTAGAAACACTGCTTCCGTATAGCGGGCACTTGCGTTTCTACCCGATACCACGGGAGCAGGCGCCGCCTTCGGACCTGGGCGTGCATGTATGCACGGTGGCCCAAGTGCGCGAAAGTCTGAACCGAAAGCGTCCGAATGAACGCATTCTGGCCCAGAAAGAAGCCATCGAAGTATGGGCCCCGCTTTACGACCAGATGCTCGCTCTTTTTCAAGAGACCGTTCGGGATGGATGGCCCTGTCGCTTCTTTCCAGAGGATTGGGCTCAACGCGCCCAACAGTTGGCGCGGACCTGCGGCCAGCTGCGCTTGACCCACCAGCGCTGTGCTCGGCCGCGC
This sequence comes from Vulcanimicrobiota bacterium, assembly GCA_019637395.1. Taxonomy (GTDB): domain Bacteria; phylum Vulcanimicrobiota; class Xenobia; order Xenobiales; family JADMJV01; genus JADMJV01. The sequence continues at coordinate 71,719 of JAHBVR010000026.1, read as the reverse complement.
CGGATGAAGCACAGCTTTGCCCAACTGCTGGCGTTCCTGGAACGCGACCCGAGCACCCTCTCGGGCCGCGAGGTCGGGCGCATTCGCCTTATTTTACAGCGTTCCGAGCACAAGCACGGCCTGCCCGGGTCGGAGCGTCGCCGGCACTATCGCCAGCTACAGCGCCAGGCGGTGGAAGGGCCGACCCATCAGGTATTGGCCGGCCTGCTTGGCCAGCGGATGGCCAGCCTGCCGGCCCACGAAGGAGTTGAGGATCTCGAACCGCTGCGCCAGCCTCTGGAGGGCGGCTACCCCATTCCGGCCTCGCTGCTGGCCAAAGTGGAACGCTGTCTGCATGCTTCTTTGGAAGAACTGGTGGAGCGCGGGCGTATTCCCTCCGGTGAGGTTCTGGCCGATATTCTTCCTCAGTTGACCTCCCAGTTGCGGGCCGCCGAGTTTGACGACCCCGCCCTGGGAAGGCTTTACGCCTCCATCTACCGAGCTTTCCGTAAGCGCCGCTCGCTCTTGCTGCTCAACCTGCAAAGTCAGGTGCGGCTGGAGGAACTGCCCTGGGTGGCCGCCCTGGAACCCTTTCGCCGCCCGGGTGCCTCGGCTCCGTCCCGGTTGGCCCTGGAAAGTCTCAGCCGGGCGGCGCTGTGCGCTTTCCCGCAAACTCTTCTGCCCAATAAGCTGATCCGGGAGATGAGCGCGCTGGCCGCCGGGGCCGGACTCAAACTGGCCTTCACCGAAGAGCTGGCCGCCGATATCTTTACCGGCAGATTCGCCTCCCACTATGGTCAGGCGGCGCGCCAGGCTCAGGAGTGGCTGCGCGCCAGCCTGTACCAAGTGTATTACTCGATTCAGCCGGAAGCCTTCGATGATCTGGCCAGCGTTTGCCAAACCCGGGCCGGCGTGACTCCGGGCAGCCCCGCGCAGAACGGGCAGATCCTTGAACAACAGCAAATCTTGACCACCCACAATCTGGCCGCCCTCTGGTTTGGCCTGTCCTTGCACCTGGATACGGGCAAGCTGGCTCTGGCCTGCTTCCGCTGGATCTGCCACCGTTTGCAGCTCCCGCCGGCGCACTGGCGCCACCAGTTGCTGGAAATCAAAAACAGCGCTTACGCCTGGCGCCAAATGCTCTTCTTTCTCTCGGTCGGCGAAGCAGCCGGGGTAACGGCTTTCCTGGATCAGGCCAGGCCCATCTTGCAACGCCAGCCCCCCGAGTTTCAGCGCCGCTTCGATCCCGTCTGGCAAGGTCTGCTGGAGGCCACTCAAGGACGGGCGCCGGCCCGGCCGCTGCTGGGTTGGAGCCAGGGAAAGCACTGGCTGGTCAGAAGAATTTCTCAGGCCGAGTGACGATCCCATCATCGCCGAATACCGCAAGCACCTCGACAAGGGGTTGCTGCGGGAGAATCTGAAGCGGACGCCTACGGAGCGAATTCTTCGAGTATGGAAATGGGGCGCTTAGCCGAAGAGATGCGGCGCGGAATGCGCGCCTCCTCTTGATGAACTGCTGGCCCGGCTCGAGGGAGCGGGAGTCGATTTCGTCGTGCTCGATGCCATCAGTCGGCCTTCTTTACGGCCAGCAGGATTCAGCGGGCCTGCTTCCAGAGCGCCGAGAAGGTTCTCAAATAGCGGTGGTAGAGAAAAACCTCCCAGTCCGGAGGCGCCACTGTGCTCCGTAGCATGTAGTGAAGGGCCGCCTTGGTCGCAGTGGGAGCGATCTGAATCAGCAGATCCCGTCCGTCGATCGTATAGCAATCGCCGTCGTCGTTAAGTTTCTGGGCAGGCAGGGCGAGCAGCTCGTCGCGCCGGGCCAGGGCCGGGCAGGATTCGCTCCAATCCTCAAGTCCAGTCACGAATTCACCTTCTAAGATATAGCAGAGTGGAGCTTTGATGGTTTCGGCCTTGTCGCCGCCCGAGCGATGGACCCGAGCCAGACGTTCGAAGGCACGCAAGGATTCGGCGATGCCGCTGCGCGTGGAGGCTGACGGGATGAGATAATCCAAAATGTCCTGCAGTCCGTGCGAAAGACCGGTAAAGTAGTGCTCCCGCACTCCCGCCTTGACCAGCGTGTAGAGCTTGTCGGCGGTGGCTTCGGCTTTGGCCAGATAACCCTGGATGTCGTAACGGTCGAGAACCGACCGCTCGGGGGCGAGCCCCGGCTGCCCGGTGCGAACGTGAATCTGCAGGGTGCGGTTTTTCATCACGTCTCGGATATACTCACACAGCTCCAGCCCGGCATGTTCGGTCTCCATGACGACGTCGATCAAGGCCACTGACGCCAGACTGAAGCCCGGCCCCAATCTCAAGCTTTCCAGCAGTTGGATGGCCTCGTCTTTGCTGGTCGCGGAGTGCAGTCGAATGGGCAGGCCAAAAACTCGAAATTGGCGCATAGCCAGCCGGGAAATCTCGTGTACATCGGGCTCGTCGTCGACGAGCAGGACATGGAATTCGGTTAAATGCATAGTACACTGCTCTTCGTGCGCGCCGGCGGATCTCCCTGGCCAGTAGCTCCAAACGCGCAGGAAGCGGGAGCCAGTTCCCTTGCTTATGACCCGCGCGGGTCGCTCTCCGCAACGCCAGCCCCCCTAGTTTCAGCGCCGTTTCGCTCCGTCTGGCAAAGTCTGCTGGAGGCCACTCAGGGTCGGGTGCCGAGCTCACAAACTGGCGCTGGGCTTGCCTCTTCCACAGGTGCCGCCACGCCAATTTCTCCAAATACCGCGACAAACTTTGTCGCAGTTGTCTGCTAAAGTGCATATACGGCTGGAATGGGGACTTCTCATTTCACGTGGGCGGGAAGGCGCTCGAGGATCAAGGCGACCTGTGTCATTGAGCCCCTAAAAGGATCCACTCATGAGCGCTCACCGGGATCCAGAAGACATGGCCCACTGGAAACATAGCTGCGACGATGGAATACCTCAAGAACAATGAGGCTTTGCAGAGTTTCACGAGAGACTTGGTGTGCTTTAGCACTTTCAACGTCCGACAAGACATTCTCCCTTCTTGAACTTTGAGCGGTTCACAGAAGAGAGTTTTTCCTTCGCAGGACTCCTGCGAAAGTCGAACTTTAAGGGTCCCCCGGCCGAGCCGGGGGGTTTCCATTAGGGACTAAAAGCCAACCGAAAATTGAAGCCGGGATAGCGGGAACACACGAATAGTGTAAGTCAGGATAGGCGGCAAGAGGTCAACCCGGTAGCGGCAGCCAGAGAATCACGGTCTTCATCGGCGCGACAACTCCGTCTGGAGGGCAGCTCTAAAGTCCGGGCCGATCCCGCCGGTCTGGCGGTAGATGATTTCACCCTGGCGGTTGACCAGCAGCGTGAGCGGGATAGCTTTGACCGGGCCCACTTGTTGGAGTAGCTGGCGCAGGAAGCTTTTGACTTTGGGGGTGCTGACCAGGAACGACGGGTAATTAAGCTTGCTGAGGAAGGCGGCGTGCTGTTCGATATCCTTGTCGTAAGAGAAGCCGAGAACGCGTAAATCATTAGGGTTCTGGCGCTGCAGTTCGGTGAACTGAGGAATTTCGGCCAGGCACGGGCCGCAGCAGGTGGCCCAGAAATTCACTACCACCACGCGGTTGTCCAGATCACTGCGTTGCAGCTCTGGGAAAGTAAAATCCGGAAGTTTCCCATAACGGCCCGGACCTTCATTCTGGCTGGCTAACCGGGCGGCCCAGTCGACCGGGTCGGCCGCGAACTTTTCCTGACAACCCGGACTGCAAAAATAGTAGGTCTTGCCTTCGTGCACCAGGCTGCCCGCCACCGGCTTGGGGCCCGAACCCTCAGTGAGGGCGCAAATGGCGCAGCCTTGCTTGTCCTGGGCCATGGCCGGGAAGGCCGCCCAGAAGAGGAGAAACATGAGGAACCAGATACGCATGGCAGAGTCAACTGCTCATCGGGCGCGCGGTCCTGAGGCGGCGCCGCATCTAAGCAGCCTGCTATGCGGCTCCAATTTACGAGCCCGGGTAGCGGTCGCTGGGCTTTTTGCGCCAACTGGGGCGGTCGTCTCGTTTGGGTGGCACATAAGTGTTGACGGGCTTCGGCTTGGGAGCGGGACCTACGGGTTGAGCCACCGGGATGGGAGCGGTATGGCGCGGGCCCCGGTAAGGTCCCCCCACTCTGGAAGGATAGCCGGGGGCATCAATTTTGGGCTGCTCTTCGGGAGGTAGAGGTTGGGCCACCTGGGGCTGCGGGAGTAATTCGGGCGGCGGAGCGCCCAGGGCGCGAGCCTGGCGCATTTCGGCGGCATAGGCTCCGGGCCGGAGCGAATTCGCCTTGCTGTAGGCCGACATGGCCGCGGCCGCGTCGCCGGAACGAAGATAGATGCGGCCTTCCAAAGCGAAGGATTGGGCTTGCTCCTTGGTGGTCCCGGGTAGTTTGGCATACATGCTGGCGGCCTGTTCGGCCAGTCCGCCGGCCTGCACGATTTCGCCCTTCTGGCCGGCGCGTTGAGCCTCCTCAGCCAGTGAGGCGGCGTAGCGCATGGTCGCCTGGCGATAAAAATTCTTGACCGCCTTGCGCTCGGCGTCACTGGCAACTTTGAGTTCACCGACCAGATCGTAGGCATTCTGAGCCAGGCCCTGAGCTTCACTATAGCGCCCGGCTTTGTAGGCTAGCTGGGCCTGATGCAGGCTGTCCATCCCCAGTTTCAGCGCCCCCCCGTTGGTTTCGAGCGCAACCGGCTTGACCGGCTCTTTCAACCGTTTCTGCTGCCACCAGATGTAGCCGGAAAAGGCGGTCAAACTGAGAATCAAGCAGCCGAGCACGATATAGATCATTTGATTGGAAGTGCCATGGGGAACCTCGTCTTCCCAGGGGGTGCCCAGGTCCACGGCCACGGTGTGGTCGGGCAAAGAAAGAGCCTCTCCCCCGTGCGAAGGAAGCTCCGGAGGAGCCAGCGGCGGCATGGAAAGCGGAGGAGGAGCCTCGCCCGGGCCACCGGCGGAGTCGCCCAGCCAACCGCCGCCGCGGGCCGGGGGAGCATAAGCGCCCGCCCCGGCGCCACCGCCGCCGTCACCCAACCAGCCGCCACCGCCGCCGGGAGGACTTGAGCCCAACAGGCCGGGAGGGCCACCCAGGTGTCCTGAGGCCGGGCCCGCGCTCAATCCACCGGCGAAGCCAGGACCGCTGTCAAAACCCGATGAAAGAGGAGCGGGGGCGGCTGGAGGAGGTCCCCACCCCAGCGCTTTAGGGGGTTCCGGGGCGGGCGCGCCCCAGCCCCCGGTGGCCGGAGTGCCCCAGCCGGTCGTGGCGGCCGGACCGCTGGCGCTGGGCACGGGCGCCCCCCAACCGCCGGGAGCGCCGGGAGCAGGAGCGCTGACCGCAGGGGCAGCGAAACTGTTGGAAGATTCCCAGCCCGTGCCCAGGGCGCCTCGCCCCAGCGACTCGACCGGCTCGGTGGCTGTCTGCAGGCCGGGTCCGGGCAGGGCGGCTTTGCGCGCGGCCGGCTCCCCCTCGGGAGCACTCTTGGGCCGACTGGGCAGGGGTACGTTTTCATGAGCGCGGATGGGCTTCACCTTTTGGGTGGTGGCGGATTCCGTAGCAGCCGTTGACTGAGGGCGGAGCGGGTTGATGGCCACTTTAGCGCCGACGGTGGGACCGCTGACGCGCAGCCAACCCTTACATTCAGGGCAACGGCTGTGGACGGGGCTAAACTCTTTATCACAGGCGGGACAGTACAATCGCAGCTCCACAGGCAGGACATCCCCTGAAGTCAGGGATACCTGTTAAGAGTATTTGACGATTGGGGCGGGATTCCTATACACTTCGGGCCGAAGATCCCTCAACCATCCATTCAGCGAAGATAGGACCGAGCGTGAGTTCAGAGGCCAACCCAGAAGTTTTTCTCGAGAAGCTGCAGCAGGCGGAAACCCGTCGCGAGGTCTTCGAGTATGCGCTCGACGCCATGCTGGCCCATCTCAGCCCGGAGCGCGCCCTGGTGGCCTGCCGCGACAAAGACACCGAGGAATTAACCGCCCAGGCCACCCACGGCCTGGATCCCCAGACGGTTTTTTTGGCCGGCGAAATCAGCACCGAGATGATCAAAACCGTGATGCGCGACAAGCAGCCGATGCTGTTGGTGGACGCCACCCGTGATCCCAAGATGAACGACCGCACCAGCGTCATCCTTTCCGGTCTACGTTCGATCGTATGCTCGCCTATTTTGCACGCTTCGGGACTGGTGCAGGGGCTGGTCTACGCCGACAACCGCATCCGAGCCGGAGCTTTCGGACCTCCTCACGAGGAGTGGTGCACTTCGCTGGCCTCCCTGATCGCCCAGCGGCTCAGTCAGATCGAACGCGCGCAGGCGGCTGAAAAGGCCTCCCGGCCGCAACCGGTGGCCCTGGGCCAGGTGGATGAAAGCGCCTGGGCGGCTCAGCGTCAGAAAGCCTTCGCACTTTTTCGGGAAGGCAAGCACTCCGAGGCCATCGCGGAACTCAAGCAGGTGGCCGCTCAGGCCATGGCCTGGGGAGCCAAGGATCCTCGTCCCGGACGCATTCTGGGCGAGCTGGCCGAGATGCAGCGCCAGGGCCAGGCCCATGCCGAAGCCGAACGCAATTTCCTCCAGGCCATCGACCACCTCGAGAAGCTGGGCACTGCCTACCGCAACGAATTGGCGCCGGTCATCACCAACCTGGCCACTCTCTATTTCGCCCAGGGCAACTCCATTCGGTCTGAAGGCCTCTATCGCCGGGCTTTGGAGATCTGGCAAACGCAGATCACGGCCGACGATAAGCGACTGGCTCCGTTGTTCTTCAACCTGGCCACCTTGCGCCGTTCCGCCGGCGCCCACGAGGAAGCCAAGAAACTCTTTGAGCGGGCCCTGCTGATTGCCGAGAAAAACTGGGGCTCGGACCACGCCAACAGCATCCGCTGCCGGGCCGCCCTGGCCGAGATGGTCTAAAGACTAGAGACGCTCGATACGCACGGCCGTGGGCGGGCTGCCCTGGGCATAGGTGATGCGCAATCTCTCGCCGATCTTATATTGGCCGGGGTTCTCACAGCGGTAAGGCGACAGCTTGCTGCCGGTGTTCAGATGAATCCGATCCATTCCCACCGCCGCCACCACGCCTTCGGCCGGAGGGCCGGCGGGTACGAAACGATCTTGCTGGGGCGTGCTGAAACGCTGGTCAGGGTGGTGCTGAAAGTGCAAATCCTGGCGTTTGTTGAAGACCAGGACCTGCATGGTTCCCGCGAATCCGCAAATGAGGGCAACGCACAGAAACAATCTTTTGACGCTATATTCACGCATAAACTTGAGTCTTATTCGCGGGTGGCGTTTACTCCCGCTTTTTTCTAGGTAGATTGCTGGGGATGTCGCAAATCAAAGAAGCTGAAAAACAATACGGCCTGCGCCAGGACGCCATGGAGTTCCCCATGATGCTGGTGTTGTCCATCATCTACCCATGCAACTTCGGCTGTCCGAGCTGTCCTTATACCGACGGCAATTCCGAGATCCGCACGTTCTATCGCGAGCGCGATGGGGACCTGTTCCCGGTCGAGTTGTGGAATAAGATCGCCGCCGAAGCCGGCCCCTATGGAGCCTGGATGCGCTGCACCGGCGGCGGGGAGCCCATGCTCCACCCGCATATGGTGGACATGATCGAGTTCGCCAAAAGACAGGGCTGCCGGGTGTGGATGAACACCAACGGCTCGATGATGGGTCCGCATCCCAAGCATCGGCGCAAGCTAGAACGCTTGATCGAGGCCGGCATCGATTTAATCGAATTCTCCATGGACGCGGCCGACGCCGAGACCTATGCCAAGGTTCGCCCGCCGCGTGGCGGTCCGCCGCGCGATCCCAAGGGCTGGTTCGAAAATCACGTGGGCAATATCCGGGCCGCCCTGGAGCTGCGCAAGCAGCACGTCAAGCCGACGCGGGTGGTGGTTTCCATCATCCGCCAGGAATTGATCGAAGGCAAGCTGGATGAGGCCGTGCAGTTTTATCTCAAGGAAGTGGGCGTGGACGAAGTCATCACCCGCAAGTTCCTGACCTGGGATGACAACACCACCATTTCTCACAATAAAGCGCTCGATCATCACCTCTACGCCGACCTGCCCACGGAACGCAAGCAGCCCTGCGTTTGGCCCTTCGAGCGCCTCAACGTGGACACGCTGGGCCGGGTGGCTTTATGCGGGCAGGACGTGAGTTTCCGCACCGCCGACAAATTCCCCAACCTCTTCGAGCACACCGTACAAGAGGTGTGGCGCGGCGAGATGTTCGATTGGTACCGTAAGATGCACCTGGAAGGCCGGGGCGCCGAAGCCTGGCCCTGCCGCAACTGTTCGGCCTGGCTGGCCGGCGTGCGCGACTGGGAGCACGGCTGGCTCAAGGTGCTCAAGACTTCGGGCGAGCATCTGCGCGAGGTCATGGCCAAGGACCTGGGGGTCGAGGTCGAGATCTACAATCCCAAGGGTTGAGCGCGCTCAGCAGCGTAGATCGAGTGCAAAGTGGATCGCTTTGTCTACTTGTTCCATCGTATCTTTGGATAAAGTCGCAAGTGGCTCTTCAGGAGAACTTTGGGAATGATTTGGCACAGGCGCGCCTGATCAGATCTGCGCGGCTAATTTTCAGTTCGTGCGCCCGCTCAGCGAGGCGCCTGGCTTCCGTTTCTTCCATAGGAACCTGAACAATCTTCATGCAGAACTCCTTCGCTAACAATGCGACACAAGCGCACCGACAAGTCAACAGCGAAAGCGGCTGAGCTTGAGAAAGTCCAGGTTGACGGTGCGGTATTGGCCGTGCACGATGAGTTCGGCCAGGCCCAGGCCCAGGGCGGGCGAGCTCTTGAAGCCGGCGCCGCTGAAGCCGGCCATGACGTAGTAGCCTTCCAGGCCCAGGGGGCCGTCCACAATCGGGTGACCGTCGGGGGTGAAGTCGTAGAGGCCCACCAATCCCTTGATGGGCTGAGCCTGGGCCATGGAGGGGAACCGGTGAGAGAGGGCTCCATGGGCGCCCTCCAGATAGTCCTGGTCGATTTCACCATCGTAGTGATCGGGACCGAAAACCGGCTCGAAGTGCCAATCCAGGCCGACCAGGTTGGTGTCGCCGTCGGGATGGGTGTAGAGGCCGGTGACTTCGTCGTAAAAAGCCAGCTCTTTGCGGGGCAGGCCGGCCGGGCGATTCATGTAGCAGACCTGGCCGCGCTTGTTGAGCAACGGCAAGGGCAGGGCGGGATTGGGGTGCAACTGCAGCGACCAGGGGCCGGCCGCCAGCACCACCACCGGCGCCGAGAGAAAGCCCTGGTCGGTCTCGACCCCCTGAATCTTGCCGGAGCGTTGGGCGATCTGCAGGACGCGGACACCCTCGAGCAGGCTGGCGCCGCGTTGGCGCGCTCCCTCGGCGAAGAAACGAGTGGTGGCCACGGGATGAGCCCAACCGCTGGAAGGCTCATAGGTTCCGCCGCTGAGATCGTCGACGCGCAGCAAGGGCTGCAATTTCTTGATCTCGCGCGGGCTCAGCCAGTTGGATTCGAAGCCGAGCTGGAGCAGCATTTCGTGAGTCTCGCGAACTGAAGGCTCTTTTTCGGCACCGGTGACATGCAGATAACCGATCGGCTGGTACTGGCAAGCCTGGGCCCATTCCTGAAAGAAGCCCCGCGACCAGTGGATGAGCCGAACTTCATGAGAACTGCTCCAATGGGTCTGGACGAAGCCGCCGGATTTGGCGGTCTCGCCGCTGCAGATGCCCTGGCGTTCGAGCAGCACGACATCCTGGACGCCCAGAGCGGTGAGGTGATAGGCCAGACTGCAGCCCATCACGCCCCCACCCACGATAGCAACCGAGGCGGTGGTAATCATCCGGCCGGGAAATAGCGGCGCGCCGAGAGTCCGGCGGCGGCCAGCACGCGCTGGCCCGGTTCGAGCAATTCAACCGAGGAGGGCCAGTCCAGGCCGCCGCGCTGGCCCAGGTGCTTCCACAACTGGGTGGCGAACTTGGGCATGAGCGGGGCGCTGAGCTGAGCCAGCAGGCGCACGGCCGCCAGCTCCAGGGCCAGAGCGGTGGAGCGATCGGGCATACCCTGCAAAGGCTCCTGGCTGAGAGCGAAAGTAGCGCTCTGGTCCACCAGTTCCTGCAGGCAGCCGGCCACTTCCTGGAGACGCCCGCGTTCGTAAGCCGCCCCGCAACGCTTGCGCAGCTCTTCCAGCCGCTCCAGGAATTCCTCCTGTTCCGCACCCCAGTCGGTGGTCTCCGGGGTCTTAGAGCCGCTTTCGGTGGTGATGCGCCGACCCACCGCCTCCAACCATTCTTGCCAGGGACCGATGATGCGTTGCTGGAGGAAGTTCTCGGCCATTTCGCCGTTGCACTGGGTATCGCTGATCTCGGGTCGCAGCCCGGCCAGCAAGAGGCGCACCAGATCGGAGCCGTACCGCTGCAAGAGCGGTGCGGCCTCCAGGATGTGGCCGCGACTGGTGGACATCTTCTGTTCATCGAGCAGCAGATACTCGTTGCCGTGGAGCGCACCGGGCAGCGGGCGCTCCGGCTGCAGGGCCAGGCTGACGGCCGGGTCCAGCATCAGATAGAGAAAGGCGTTGTCGGCGCCGAAGCAGTGGATGGGTTCATTGCCCGCGCTCAGCAACGGAGCGGCCAGCGAGAGCTCGAACCAGGGCGAGAGGCGCTGCCCGTCAGGGGTGGGCAGACCCCAGGCGCCGGGATGAGTGGCCACCACTTCCAGGTTTTCCAGGTCGAGAAAGCGGCTGGCCAGGGCGCGCAGGCGCGGGCTGAGGCGCAGGCTCTGGTGATACTCGGCCAACGCTTCTTTGTAGGGCTCCAGCGAGAAGACGCGCTGTTCCACCTGGCGCTTCCGGGCCGGTTTGTCGCACAGCAGGCAGTGCACGTCGGCCAGACTGGCCGGCGTATTGGGCATGCAGCAGGTTTCGCAGAGGAAACCGCGGCAAGGGCTTTCGCAGTGGGGACAGTGGCCGCGCGCGTAGCCGTCGTAAAGCGGGATGTCACAATCGGTGCAGTGCCAGCTTTCGGCCCTGATTACGGGCAGTTGCAGTTGCTCGAGAGCGGCTCCCACGGCCCGGGCGTAGTCGGCGTTCTGGCTGGGCTGGATGACGCCGTCGGGAGCGGCATCCAGAGCCTGCAGCAGAGAGAGGATTTCGCCGGTAAAATGGACGGCCGTCTCCGCCGGGGGTTTCTTGTCAAAATGGGCGCGCAGGGCGGTGTAGCTCTGGTGGTCGTCGCTGACCAGCATCCAGCCGGCGGCGCCGCCGCGTTGGCGGTCGAAACGCTTGAGCACGTCGGCCAGCAGGTAGGGGCCGCTCAAGTGACCCAGGTGCAGGCCGCCGTTGGGGGTGGGCGGCGAGGGAACATAGAGGCGGGGTCCGGTGGCCGCTGCCCGGGCCGGAGGCGGACCGTCCCAGAAGACGGAGAGAAACATGAGCGGGTCGGTGCTCGAGTCGTTACTCAGAAAGTGCTCGCTTTGGGGAGGCAGGTAGATGACGTCGCCACTGGCCACCGCGCTCGACTCCCCATCACAGGTCATGGTGCCCTGGCCCTGACAGATCAAGAAGGTCTCGCAGGGGTTGTGATGGTGGATCATGGTTTTGCCCCCGGGTTCGACCACGGCCAGGCTGGCTCCGAAGGGGGTCTCGTCGATGGCCTCCCAAGGATAGAGATCCTTGAAGAGGACGCTGTGAGGCTCGGATTCGAGCTGATTGCGGTCAAACTTACGGATGATCATGGAGTGCGCTTCGGGGAAGGTCGGGTTGTCGCCTTCGGGGAGCAGTTTACAATCTGTTAGCATAGTTTCGAAAAACTTTAATAATGTGCGAGAAATTTTTATGGCGGATTAACACCCCGATTTGCTAACCTCAGTTTAAGAAAAGCTTAAAGAAAGCTTAAAAGCAGGGGAGCGAATTTACAATGGCACTAGCACTTGGCAACAACTTCCAGTCCTTCGGCGGCCCGGCTGGCCTGCCCCAGCAGCAGAACTCGATGTCTCTGGCCATCGCCATCACCGCCAACGTCAGTGAAGAGCAGGCCGCTCAGGCCCTCGGCCAGCAGCCCCAGGCGGGCAAAGCCGGCAAACACGGCAAGGCTGGCAAGCATGGCAAGGCCGGCAAGCACGGTAAAGCCGGTAAGCACGGCAAGGCTGGTAAACACGGCAAGGCCGGCAAAGCGGGTAAAGCCGGTTGCGGCTGCCAGGATGGTTACTCCAGCCCCCTCCACCAGGGCGGCAACCTGAATATTGCCATCGCTATCTCTGGCCCCGGCGCCGGCCAACTGCTCAGCGGCCCCGGCAGCGCCAAGCAGAAGCTCACCAACCTCATCGCAGGGGTTCTTTCCCAGGGCCAGAACCAGGGGATGGCTTCCTTCGGGATGCAACCCGGCTTCGGGGGCTTTATGAACAACTTCGGTCGCGCCGGTTTCTAAGCAAGCCGACCCGACAAGGTCTAGAAAAGCCCGCAGCGTCGGGCTTTTTTCCATTTTGAGAGGTGAGCTTGGCCGGAAACTATCTCGACAGTCTGATCAGTTCTCTGGGAGGAGAGTCCGAAGGGCCCGATCCCAATCGCCTCGAGGGACTGGTGCAGTTGCTCCGCTCCGAGGCCGGCGAGCTGGAGGATCCGCTGTGGCGCATGCGCCAGCGCATTCAGGAGGCCTGGCGTGACCGGCAGGCAGCCTTTGAGGATCGGCGCAATCACCTCAGCCCCGAAGTAGCCGCCCTGATCGAGCGCAATCTGGGCGCCTGTCAGGCGCTCGACACCAGTCTGGAGCACATCCTTCAGGAAAATTCTCCGGAAGCTCGCGAGATTTTTGAACGGGCCGTCAGCGAGTTTCTGGAAACTTGCGATCAGCTGGCCGCTCTCGGCTCTTCCTCCGTGCCCCTGTGTCCACGCTGCGGTGGCGCCGGTCCGGAAAATCTCTGTCCGACCTGCCAGTTGGACCGGCTCATACCGGACGCCAGCCAGCTGGAGGAAGACTACAGCCGGGCCATGGTGGGCGAGGAGTTCCTGGCCGTCTACGAGGCCTACGCCAATATCCTGGAAGGCAAAGCCGGGCTGGAGCCGCTGCTGCAATCGCTGCAGGCGCTCGAATTCAGCCTGCTGGAAGCGCAGGCGCTGGCCGAGCAGGCGGCCGAAGACAGTCCCCCGCACCAGCGCTTGCTGGACGTGATCAATGGAGCCGTCGAAGGCATCAACCGGTTGCACGCGGTTCAGGAAAATCGCTCGACCCGCGAGCTGCACCAGGGCTGGCAGCAGGTTTTCGCGGCCGCGGCGGTGGTTCCGCAGTTGTTGCCTCAGGCCGAGGAGGCGGAAGAGGAAGAAACTTCGGAATGAGTGCCGAGGAGATTCGCCGCCAGGCCCACGAGATCGCCGAAGCCACCCAGGCCGCGCCCGCCGAAACGCGCTCGCGCGTTTTCTTTGACGGAGTCCGGGCCAGCCGCATCCCCTACCTGCCCTGCGAACTGCAGACGGAGGCGGGCGAACTCTATGTGCGTTCCTATGAAGCCCTGTTCTTGTTGGGGCGGGCCTCGGTACCGCTGGCCATCGGCCTGACCATGCACCAGTACAACCTGTCAGCGCTGGCCACCCTGCCCGTGCCCAACGCGCCCGATTTCGAAAGACGCCGCCAGATTCTGGTGGACACCATTCGCAAATACCGGTCGCTGCTGGCCATCTCCAGCTTCGGCGAGAACATCAAGAATAAGAACGATCCCTTCCGCAATGTCATCGTCAACCAGCGCTCCGACGGCACTTATTTGTGTCGGGGCCGCAAGGGCTTTCAGTCCATGGCTTCCGAGGCCGACCTGCTGCTCTTCTCGGGCCAGATCGGGGAGCACCAGGGGATGTTTTACACCAGTATCAAGGATCGGCCCGAGCTGGTCATCGGCCCTTCGCTCTTCGCCGGCGCCATGGCCCCTTCCGACACACGCCCGGTCGATTTCAACGATCTGATCATCAAACAACGCAACGTGCTCTCCTTACATGATGACCTGACCGACCACGTTTCCTTTTACGCCACCGCCTGGTTCGAGGCGCTGTGCAGCGCCGTCTACCTGGGTGGAGCCAGCCGGGCCCTGGAGGAAGTCCGCCGCTTCGGACGTTCCGTGCACACCGAGGACGAGGAAATGCTGGCCGACCTGGACGGCTTCCAGTTGGAATGCGGGCGTCTGGCCCTGAAATTACGTTCCAATCTGGCCATGGCCCGCAGCTTTGGAGTGTGCGCCGAACTCTACTGCCGGTTGGTACGGGAAGAAGCCGAAGCCGAGCGATTGGATCGAGTGGCCAGCGAACTGATGGACTGCGGTTCTTGCATTAAATGGGCGGGCACTGCCGCCGCCGCCGAAATCGTGGCGGGAGCGCGCAGTCTGATCGGCACTCGCTCCATGTCGGTCAACCATCCCCTTTACGCACTCAGCGAGCAGATCTGTTTCGGACCGATGCATCCGACCATTTCGGCTCGACTGGAGAGGTCGGCCGGAGAAGCCATGTTGGGCGAAGAGCCGTTCACCGGTCTTTTCGAAGCGGCGCTCGGTTAGTGGCAGCCTCCAAAGCGGCCCGCCCCGCCCGGTTACCCTCCATGCCGCTGCCCGAGGAAGAGATTCTCGAGGGAGTGCCCGACGCGCGTTGCCTGTTCACGGCCGAGAGCGCCGACGAAGGGGCCAGCGCCGGTTTCTGGTCGTGCGATGTGGGGCGCTACGAGTTTTACTTTGGTTATGACGAGTTCGTCTATCTGGTGGAGGGCGAGTTGAGCGTGACCGAAGGGGAGCGTACCTTCGAAATGCGCCCGGGAGATACGGCCCATTTTCCTCAGGGCTGCACCACCATCTGGCACATTACCAAGAAAATGACCAAGTATTTCGTAGCCCGCGCGCCTTACGAGGACTGAACTCCTCTGTTCGGATTTTTCCGCCGAGCCAGGGAGCCGGAACCTCCCGCGAGAGAGGTGCCCGACCGCTGGCGGGTTTTTCAGACCATCCTGGGCGCGCGCCTGACCTTGCTGCGCCTGCTCGAAGAGGAGAATAACGGGTGGTCTACCTGGCTGGCTGAAGATAGTCACCAGCAACAGGTAGTGGCCACGGTCTGGCCGGAATGGAGACCGTTGGAGCCCGAAGCGCGCACCCGCCTGTTGCGCGAAGCCGCCCTCTACTCCCGATTGCAGCATCCCGGCATCGTTCCCTTGCTGAGTTATGCCGAACAGGGGGAATGGTTCTGGTATGTCCGCCCCGGGGACCTCGGCCAACCGCTGCGCGACCTGATGGGGCCCGCTTTGGAGCCGGAGCGCGTGCTTCCCTGGTTGCGCCAAATCACGGCGGCCCTGGCCTATGCCCATCAAAGCGGTGTTGTGCACCAGCAGCTCGGGCCGGACTGTATTTGGGTACAAGAAGATCGTGTCCGCCTCAGCGATTTCGCCTTTGCGAAACTGCAAGCCCAGGTGGTTCACGTGGGTTCTTACGATCTACCCTCTCCCCGGTTTATGGCCCCGGAACAGATTCTGGGCGGACCGCTCTCTCCGGCCACCAACTACTTCACGCTGGGAAGCCTCGCTTTTGAGCTGCTCAGTGGCCGGCCCTTGTTCGAGGCAGACAACTCTATCCAGGTGATCTTCAAGATCATTCAGGAGGAGCTGCCCTCCCTCGAACATCTTTCACCGCCTTTCGAGGAACTGTTGCTTCGCCTGCTGGAGCGCGATCCTCAGAAACGGCTGAGCCAGGCGGCCGAGGTTCTGGGCTACCTGGAGGGAGGCGTTGTCAGCGCCAGCGGCCCGGAAATTCAGGAGGTATTGGCCGAGCTGCGGGCCGAGGGCCAGACCGTCACGGAAAACGAAGTATTCACGCTCGATCCAGCTCAGGCTCTGGAGAAGTTGAGCCACTTTCGCTTTCCGGAACCCTGGGAGTGGCTGGTTTCCTTGTGCGCGGCCGGAGCCGCTCTGGGAGCTGAAAAGCTATCTCTGGAATGGCAGAAACGGCGCCTGACCTTAAACTACCAGGGAGTGCGCCTGAACCAGGAGCAGTTGCGGAACTTCTGGCTGTCCGCCTACGGCAGCCATCAGGGCGGCAGCGGCTACCTGGCTCGCGGACTGGCCTCGGCTTTAACCCAACACGGCGGGTGGGTGGAAGTGGCCAGCGCCGGTTGGAAACTGCGCACCGATCAGGTGCAAAAGGAGCGGTTGGGGCGGGCGTTGGTCACCCAGTTACAGGTTCGTCTGGAGGACTGCCCGGAACCGGCCTGGGATCAAGTGCGGCGGCGCTTTCTGTTTACTCCTCTGCCGATTTGCTGGCAGGGCAGGTGGCAATCCACCGTGGTGGCCAATCGCCCCTTTCCCACGGAAGGCTTCTCCCTACGGGTCGACCTGCTGGAAGCGCCTCTATGGCTGGCGGTGGTGGACGGCATGAGTTTTCCGCTGGAGCACCTGGTGCTGGAGTCGGGCCGGGTGGTCGTGTGGGGGCCGCTGCGATTGGACGCGGACCGGCGGGCCTTGCTCGAGGACGAGCAGTTGGCGGAGCTACGCTTACAGCTGAAGGCGGCGATAGAGGCGGCCATCGAGGACTTCGCGCTGGCGCCCGAGTCTCTGGACAGCCAGCCCACCCGCCTTTACCGGCGGGCTCTGGTGTGCTGGAAGGAAGGTGGTCAGGACGACAAGCTCGATCGGTTTACTTCGGCCTTCCTGAATCTTCAGGATGGGGGCCTGGACCCTTCCAAGACAGCCGAGGAGTGCTTCCGGCGCGCCGCCGGCTGGGCCACGCCGCCGGCGAAATTCTGGGAGCTGGCCTGCCGCAGCCGCTGGTTTCCCTTGCTTTCGGCGGATTGGGAAAAGGCCTTGGAGATCAGCCAGCGAGCCTTCGCCCAAGAACATGCGCGTCTGCACTGGCTGTTGCAGTGCTGGCTGGAATGGGGACTGGTGAAACCCGACCTGGAGCAATTGGG
Organism: Vulcanimicrobiota bacterium; assembly: GCA_019637395.1. GTDB lineage: Bacteria > Vulcanimicrobiota > Xenobia > Xenobiales > JADMJV01 > JADMJV01. Next base: position 54,857 of record JAHBVR010000026.1, on the reverse strand, counting down.
CTCGCTCTTGTCCCGCTTCCCGGATCAACGGCTGGACGCCCGCTTCGATCCGCTGCTGCATGCCCGACTGCCGGTGGACGAGCTTTCCATTTCGCAACGTCAGGGTTGGCTGCTGTTGCTGCCCAAACATTGGACGCAGAGCCGGTTGCGACTCAGACGAACAGGGGCAAATCCGAGTCGGGAGTAAGGCCGGCGGCCACCGCCCGGCGGTGAAGTTCGCGCACGGCTGCTTCGCCTTCGCGACCCACGTCTCGAGAGAATTCATTGACGTAGGTGCGGATGTGCCGCTCAACCACTTCTTCCGAGAGTTCGTGAGCGTGCTGGCGGATGTAGGCCTTGCTCTGCTCCGGATCTTGCCAGGCCTTCTCCAGCGAGGTTCTGACGGCGGCATCCAGGGCCTGGAGTCGCTCCGCTCCCAGGTCACGGCGGGCCAGGATCGCTCCCAGCGGCAAGGGCAGCCCGCTCTCCCCTTCCCACCACTCACCCAGGTCGAGGCGGGCCTCCAGCCCATAGTCCTGGTAGGCGAAGCGCGACTCGTGGATGAGCACTCCCCCATCCACTTCGCCGCTGAGAATGGCCGGAATGATCAGGTCGTAGCGCATGCACACGGTGGCCTGCCGGGGTTGGGCCAGCTTCAAGAGCAGGTGGGCGGTGGTCCACTCGCCGGGGGTAGCCACCTCATTCAGGAGCGCGCCGGGTTTGGCCACCAGCAGGGGACCGACCCCGCGGCCCAGGGCGCCGCCGCTGCGCAGAGCCAGGTAGCGGTCGAGCACATGGAAAAGGGCATGATAGCTGACCTTGGTCAGTTCCAGACGACCCTCTTTAGCCCATTGATTAAGAGTCTCCACGTCGGCCAATACCTCTTCGACCTGGTGGCCGGGCACCAGGCCGTGGGTCAGGGCGTGGAAGATGAAGGTGTCGTTCGGGCAGAAAGAATAGCCAAGTCTCATTCTTTGTCAGGGATCAGCTCGGCGGGCGGCGCGGGAGGCAGAATGTGGGGCTGGGCGGGGTGGATGGTGGGCGTCCAGCCGGGCGGGCGGCAACCTTCGTAAAACGGATGGTCGTAGTTGGGCACAAAGTTGCCTTCCCAGCGGGCCACCACCGCCGAGGCCAGACAGTTGCCGCCCACGTTGACGCCGGTGCGGGCCATATCCATGATGCCGTCGATACCGAGGATGGCCAACACCGGCCAGTCCTGCAGGCCAAAGGAGGCTACCGTGCCCAACAAGATCACCAGCGAGGCGCGCGGCACCCCGGCCACGCCTTTGCTGGAGAGCATCAAAGAAGCCATCATAGCCAGCTGGGTACCGAAAGACATCTCCACTCCGTTGGCCTGGGCCACGAAGACCGAGGCCAGCGCCAGGTACAGGGTGGTGCCGTCCAAATTAAAACTGTAGCCCAGCGGCATCACGAAGGAGACGACGTGGCGGGGCACGCCCAGCCATTCCAGGCGTTCCATGGCGCGCGGCAGGGCCGCTTCGCTGGTGCTGGTGGCAAAAGCGATGGAAACCGGTTCGCTGACGGCCCGCACAAAAGGGAGGAAGGGAATGCGCGTAATCAGGATGATGGGAATGAGCACGCAGACAACAAAGACAAGCAGGGCCACAAAAAGCGTGCCCACCAGTTTGACCAGGTTTTGCAGCGCGTCCACCCCCAACTGCGCGACCGTGTAGGCCATGGCCGAACCGACCGCCAGCGGAGCCAGCGCCATGACCAGGCTGGTGAACTTGAACATGGTCTCGGCCAGGGATTCGATCACGGCCAGCAGTGGCTTACGCCGCTCTTCTTGAACCAGCGCCAGGGCCACGCCGAAGAGGATGGAGAAAACCACCACCTGGAGCACATCTCCTTCGGCCACCGACTTGGCGAAGTTCTCCGGAAAAGTATGCAGTAAGATCTCGATGGGCGTATGGTGGGCCGCCGCAATTTGATTGGCGGCCGAAGTTCCGCTGGGGGTCATGCCCACGCCCGCCTCACTGTAGTTGATAGCGGCCAACCCCAGGAACAGGGCCACGGTCGTGACCGTCTCGAAATAAATCAGGGACTTGACTCCCAGCCGGCCCACCGTCTTGATGTCGGCGTGGCTGCTGATGCCGATCACCAGCGTCGAGAAGAGCAAGGGAGCCACAATCGTCTTGACCAGGCGGATGAAGACTTTGCTGAGCAACTGCAGCCAGCCCACATCCACGTTATGTTCCGGGCCCCAGGTCTTGAAATCAAGGCCGACAAAGATACCGATGATCATCATGATGACGATCCAGTTGGCGGTGGAGCGGCGGAAGAAACCCACCACCAGCAGTTCGGCCGCCAGAATGTAGCGCAAAAGGGTCAACTGCCAGAGACCGGCCACGGCCAGCGCGGTGACGAAAACCAGCCCCCAGAGCCAGCCGGGCACGGGGGTTCGGGGGGGGGCGGTGGGAGCGGAAGGTGGGGGGCTGTGCATGGCTGCGCTGTTCTCGTGACTACCAAGGAACCCCTCCAGGTCATACAGAAGGCTGCCGCGATGGCAGAGGCACTCGAGGCGCTACTTCAACAGGCGCATAGCAGCTTGGCGGTTGGAGATACAAAAAAAGCCCAAGAAAGCCTGGAACAGTTGCTCAATCAATACCCCCGCCACCCTCAGGGCCTGTTCCGGCGCGGTTTCGTGCGCGCCCGCCTGAAAGATGTGGCCGGGGCCATCGAAGACTGGGAGCAGGCGGTCGAATTGGAACCCGTCCTGCTGCGCCAACTCGACAGTCCGGAATTCGGAGCCATCATCGATGCCGCCATCCAAAGTCAGAAACAACAGATCTCCAACGAACCGGCCAATATTGATTTGCAAATCAACCTGGGCAAGACCTATGCCGCCTTCGGCCGCTACGCCCAGGCCCTGCAAATCTTCACTTCAGCTCTGCGCACCGATCCGGAAGCCATCGAAGCCGGCTACGGCTGCGCTCAGGTCTATCTGCGCCTGGGCCAGGGCGATCAGGCGCTGCAGGTGCTGCAACGCCTGGCCGAACAAAACCCTGACAACGTCGACCTGTGTTTTCGACTGGGTCGCCATTATACCCAGATGAACTCGGTAGTTCAGGCGACGCGCTACTTTGAGCGAGCCTCCACGCTGGATCCTAATCACTGGCAAAGCCACATGGAACTGGGTCAGATCTTCATGCGCCAGGGCCGTCACGAGCAGGCCATGGCTCGCTTTCAAAGGACTCTCCAGGTCAAGCCCGATTGCGCTCCCGCCCTGGTCGGACTGGCCGAGTGCTGCAAAGAGTTGTACCGTTTTGAGGCGGCCATTTCCTACTACCAACAGGCGGTGGCCGTCGACCCGCGCGACTACAAGGCGCTCTGCCAGATGGGCAGTCTGTGCATTCAATTGGGGGGTTTGGATCTGGGCATCGAAACCTTGCAGCAGGCCCTCGATCTGAATGCCAACGACGTGGAGATCCACTCCAGCCTGGCCAAGGCCTACCAGCAGAAGGGCGATTTGCCGACGGCGGCCCGCTACTTCGCCAAGACCGTCGAGTTCAATCCCAAGGATTACTTCGCCGCCTACAACCTGGGGCTGATCTACCGCAGCCAGGGTCAAATCCAGCAGGCGGCCGAGGCCTTCGGCACGGCTGCTCAATTGCGCCCTAACGACTCGCAGTACCAGTATCAGAGTTCGCGAGCGCTGCTGGAACTGGGCCAGGTGGATCAGGCCCTGGACGCCGCCAAGAAGGCGGTGGCCCTCAATCCACACAGTAAAGAAAGCCAGTTGCTCTACGGGCGCTGCTGTTTGGAAGCGGGCCGCAACGAAGATGCCGCCGACGCTTTCCGCCAGGCGGTCCAGATCGACGCCCAGAACGTCGAGGCACATTACCAACTGGCCGTGGCTCTCTTGAATCTGGGCCAGACCGACGAAGCTCGCAACAGTTTTCAGACGGTGCTGCGGCTCTCTCCTCAGCATGCGCCTTCGCAGTTGGGCCTGGGCCATGTGGCTCGCAAGACCGGACAGTGGCAGACGGCCGCCGACCATTATCGCCAGGCCATTCAGATCGATTTGACCCTGCGTCCGGCCATCCAGGAACTGACCAAACTCTACCTGGAGCGCAACCAGAAGGACTCGATCAACGAATTCATCCGTCAGATCTGCGTCAGTCGCAAAGGCGACCACCGGGTTCCGGCCGACTTTCTCAAAGACTGGATCGAGGCCCTGGAGGCGAACCAGCAGCATGCCCTGGCCGAGGAAGCTCTGGACTTCGTGCTCAACGTCTATCCCACCAGCCCACAGGCCAAGGAAAATCACCGCGGGTTTCACCTGCGCTCGGCCCGCCACTTCCTGGACAAGGCCAGTCCCGACAAAGCCCGCGCGCACATCGATCAGCTGCGCAAGCTGCATCCTTCCGATCCGGCCCTGGCCGGTCTGCAGCAGGCTCTGGTACAGCCTCCTCCACCAGCCGAGGAGAAGTTCGACAGCCTGGATGATCCGCTCTGGGCTCCGCTGGACATGAAACCCAAACCGGGCCTTTCAGCTCCCCCTCCCCTCGGCGATCTGGACGATTTGAATCCGCCCTCCGGGTTGGCCCCGCCACCGCTCTTTGACCTGGACGAAGATGTTTCCCCGCCGGCCTCGGTGAGCACGCTGCTGCCTCCCCCGCTGGATGATTTGCTGGATACCGACGTACCGCTCCAGGACTCCTGGCAGAGCACGGTCATTTCGCGCCTGGCCCTGGAGGACATGAGCGCCGGTCTCAACCCGGGCGAAAATCTGGCCAACCTGGGACAGCATTATCTGGGACTGGCCCTGCAACTGGAGAAAGCGGGCTGGTTCAAGCAAGCCGCTTTGTTCCTGACCGATGCCCGCAATTTCCGTCCCGACGACCTGGCCATCGCCGGTCATCAGTTGCGGGTGCTTACGCTTTGGGCCGATCGCCTGGAGGGCGAAGGCGATGAGGCCGGGGCGGCCCAGTTACGTTCCTGGCTGGAGCCCTTGCGCAAAGTGGCTCCTCCCGAGATGGAGCCGCTGGAAGAACCGCCGGTCGCGCCCGATCCGGAACCCTCCCTCGAGGAGCCACCGGAGATGGCTCCTCCTCTGGTGGAGAGTCAGAGCCCCGAACCTGTCTTTGTGCCCGAGCCCGCGCCGGTGTTCGAAGAAGAGCCTGTAGCCCCGCCCGTGCTGGCTCAGCCTCCGCTGGCCGAGCCGGCGGCTCCCCCTCCCGTAGTCCGTCCGGTCGGGTTGGCAGCTCCTCTGGCTGCCCCCCCTCCCCCACCCATGACCGAACCGGAACCCGCCGCCGTGGTCGAAGAACCCGCTCCCCCTTCCGTGGAAACGGCCGCGCCACCCGCGCCTCCGCCGCCACCCGTCACCGAACCGGAAGAAGTTGCCCCGGCGACGCCGGAACCCGTGGAAGCGTCCCAGGGAGCCGACACACAGAGTCAGATCGTGGAATGGATGATGAGTTTTCAGGAAGCCCCCCCGCCCGAGGTGGAGGAGCCCCCGCCCCCCGCCGTCGAGGAGGAGCATGCTCCTTATAAGAGCGCTGAATTTGAAGAAGTGGTGCTCAGCGGAGAGGAAAGCAACGAGGAGCTGGTGGGACTTTTGAGGCGTTATCCCGACGACGAGCGCATTCGCCAGGCCATTCTGCGCAGCTTCGCCGACGACGTGCCGGGACTGCTCAAGGTTTTCCGCGAGCTTTCGCTGGAAGCTCCGGATGAGCCCTACCACGTGCTGAATCTGGCCCGCGCCTATGCGCACACCGGTTCGGACAGCCTGGCGGTGTTGCAGTACCGCAAGTACGTGAAGATCGAGCCGACCTCCGAGGGATATCGGGAGTTGGGCGCGACCTACGAACGCATGGGCAAAGGCGAACTGGCCAGTCAGGCGGTGCGCCGGGCTCAGCAACTGGCCGAGCAAGAATCGGAAGACTAAGACTATTCTAACGGAAATCTAACAATGCATGGGGTTTCCTGAGATGTCATTATTTCCAGGAGATTTGCCCAATGTCAGCTGTAGAAACTCACGAATTTCAGGCGGAGACCCGCCAGCTCCTCGAGCTTATGGTCCACTCGGTTTACTCCGAGAAAGAAATCTTCTTGCGCGAGTTGATCTCCAACTCGTCCGACGCGCTGGACAAGGTGCGCCTGCAAGCCGCCCAATCCCACGACAAGCCTCTGGATGTCAGCGATCTGCACATTCGCCTGGCGGTGGATCCGGCCGAACGCACGTTGAGCATCAGCGATAACGGCATCGGCATGAACAAAGACGACGTGGTCCATCTGCTGGGAACCATCGCCAAATCCGGCACCAAAGACTTCATGTCCAAGCTCAAGGAAAAGGGCGATGTCAATGATCTGATCGGTCAGTTCGGCATCGGCTTCTATTCGAGCTTCATCGTTGCCACCGAAGTAACCGTCGACAGTCTCCGCTATGACAGCGACGAAGCCGTGCTCTGGACTTCGAACGGTGACGGCACCTACACAGTGGGCGAAGGCTCGCGCACAGAGCGCGGCACCACCATCACCCTGAAGCTGCGCGAGAAGGACGAAGAAAACGGCCTGCGCGATTTCACCAGCTTCTGGACCTTGAAGGACATCGTCAAGAAGCATTCGGACTTCATTCGCTACCCCATTCGCATGCAGCGCACCGTCACTCAGGGCGACCCGCCGGTGACCACGGTGGAAGACGAGACTTTGAACTCGATGAAGGCCCTCTGGTCGCGCCCCAAAGACGAGGTAAGTGAGGAAGAATATAAAGAATTCTATCAGCACATCTCCAAGGACTGGCATGAGCCGCTGGAGACCTTGAAGGTCAAGGCCGAGGGAACCTTCGAGTACGAGGCGCTGCTTTTCATTCCCAGCAAAGCCGGTATGGACCTGATGATGCAGGACCACCGCGGTGGCCTGCAGCTCTACGTGCGCCGCGTGCTCATCTCGGATCGCTGTGAGGAGCTGCTGCCCACTTACCTGCGTTTCATCCGCGGCGTGGTGGACGCCAGCGACCTGCCTCTGAACCTGTCGCGCGAATTGCTGCAAAAGGAACGCCAGATCGAGCAGATCCGCAAGCATCTGGTGCGCAAGGTGTGTGACGCCCTCAAGACGATGAAAACGGATCACCCCGAGAAGTTCCAACAGTTCTGGGAGCAGTTCGGCCGTTTGCTCAAGGAAGGCATCTACCAGGATGCGGCCCGCCGCGACAACCTGCTGGAACTGGCCCAGTTCCACTCCACCAAGGGCGACGAATGGGTTTCTTTGGAGGCTTACAAAGAGCGCATGGCCGAAGGGCAGGAGGCCATCTACTTCCTGGCCGGCGAAAACCTCAGCCAGTTGCGCGAGTCTCCCCACCTGGAGACTTTTACGAAGAAAGGGGTCGAGGTACTGCTCTTCACCGAACCGGTGGACGAAGTCTGGCTCAGTGTCGTGCATGAATTCCAGGGTATGAAATTCATGTCGGCCGCGGCCGGCGAATTGGAGCTGGGCAGCGACGAGGAAAAGAAAAAGGCTCAGGAAGACCGCGAGAAGCAAAACAAGGAGATGGCCACTTTCCTGAGCTGGATGGGCTCCAAGCTGGAAGGCGTCAAGGAAGTGCGCGTCTCGAGCCGCCTGCACGAGTCGCCGGCCTGCCTGGTTACCGAGGAGAACGGCGTCAGCCCGCACTTCGAGAAGCTGATGAAGGCCATGGGTCAGGAAATGCCGCCCCAGCCGCGCATTCTCGAGGTGAATCCGGACCATCCCTTCGTGCAGAAGCTGCAGAGCGGCTACGAGGCCAACAAGGACAGCGCTGAACTGGGTACGCTGGCTTCGGTGCTCTATTCGCTGGCCTTACTGGCCGAGGGCGGCGAGCTGGCCAAGCCGGCCGAGTTCACCCGCCAGGTCGCCCAGGCACTTTCCAAAGGCCTCTAGTCATCGGGCCCGCCTTGTCGCTACCGATAACGGACGGTCCGAACCGGTAGCGATGAGGGGCCTTGCAGCCTCCGCCATGAAAGAGGCCATCTGGACGCAGTCGCAGGCGATCACCAGTTACCTGGTGAACTTTCAGCGCCGTCTGAGCTTGCCCGGGTTGCTGGCGCTGTTTCAGGAGATGGCCTGGAACCACGCCGAGCATTCGGGCCATGGCTATTCCATGATCACCGGGCATTCGCACGCCTGGGTGCTGGCCCGCCAGCGCATCGAGGTGGATCGTTGGCCGGACTGGAACGAGGTGGTGGAGTTGCGCACCTGGCTGCGCCCGCCGCGCGGCCTGCTGGTCTTCCGCGACTTCGAGATCGTCGGCTGCGCGCGCGGGGTAGGCACCTGGATGTCCATCGACACGGTTTCCCGCCAGCCGCGGGCGCCGCAACTGGGCGAGGCCAATTTCCTGGTAGCCGGACACCATCCGTTTCAACCGGTGCGCATCGAACCTTTTGCAGTGTCCGAGGGAGTGGCGCGCTTCGCGGTACGTCCTGGTGATCTGGACCTGAACGGCCATGTCAATAACCTGAGCTTCGCCCAATGGATTCTGGATTCGCTGCCGATGAGCGTGCATCGCACGTATCAGTTGGAAAGCTATGAGGTCAACTTTTTAGCCGAGGTTTGCGAGGGCGACGCGGTGGTGGTGCAGCACGGCGCCCGAGGCCTGTTTCAGGGCTGGCGGGAGAGCGACCGCAAAATCGTCTTTACCGCTCAGCTCTCTTCCTCTTCTTCATCCTCTTGATCCGGGTCGATCCGGCCTTCGGCCAGGTCGATCAGGTCGGCGCCGATGGCGGCCACTTCTTGAATCAGCATTTCCAGCAACTCGAAGCGCACCAAGCCGTAAGGGCAGGCGGCTTCCACCACCAGCAGCGGATTCTCGTCTTCAGTGCGCAGGCTGAGGCGCGAGAGCACCATTTCGGAGCCGGCGAAGGCCAGGTATTTTTGGATGTTGGTACTTTCGGAAATCTCGCCCACCTGGCACTCGATGAAGACAGCAGCATGCTCATGGTAAAAGTCCGCGTCGATGTCGCTGAGATAGACCAGGATCGAGGGTAACTCGCTGCCCAGGCTGATTTCCCAGGCTTCTTCGTCCTCGACGAACTTGATGGCGAACGCTCCCAGACCCTTGCTGAGGCGCCACTCCTGAAAATCCTTGAGCATATCGTTGAGGCGGGATTGTTCCGGTCCGGAACGCTGGATGACGGCTTGTTCGCTCATTTTATTCTCCTCATGAGGTGTGGTTGAAAGTTTGTCAAAAGCAGGCTCAAGTCCTGTCGCCCCAGAAGCGCGATCAGGTTATGGCCAAGCTAGAAGAAATCATTAAAAGTAAGCTCGAAGAAGCCTTCCAGCCGAGTCTGCTGGTGGTCCGCAATGTCTCCCACCAGCATGCCGGGCACGCCAGCAGCCCGGGAACCGGCGAATCTCATTTCGAAGTAGAGTTGACCAGTGCTCAGTTCAGCGGCATGAACAAGGTCGCTCGTCAGCGCGCCGTCTACGGGGTATTGCGCGAGGAGATGGCCGGTCCGATCCACGCACTGGCCCTGAAAACTCGCAGTCCCGAGGAATGAAGGCCCTTTTTCAGGAGGCGATTTACCAGGTTCTGGTGGTTTTGCGCCGCCTGCGCTACAGCCGCTGGCTGGGGGGCCCGGGATATAAAGAAAAACAGCGAGCCGATCTGCGCAAGTTTTACCTGGGGCTGAACGCCTTTTTACAGGAGCTGGAGGTCGACTACTGGCTGGCCTATGGCACGCTGCTGGGCTATTGGCGGGACAGCGACTTGATTCTGGGGGACAGCGATATCGACTTCGGCTTGCGCATCGAAGATTATCAGCGCCTGCTCGACTATCGCCACCGTCTGCCCGCCGGCTATACGCTGGTGGATACCAGTCACAAGCATGGCGGACCCAAGCTCTACATTCGCGGCGGAGTCTTCGCGGCCGATCTTTATTTCTACCAGGCCGAGGGCGAAGTCTTGCGGCTGTTTCTGAACAGCCATTACGTAGCCGACCGCACCCCGGTGCCGCGTGCCCTGATTTTGCCCACCCGGCCCGATCAGTTTCTCGGCCAGCCCACGCGCGTTCCCAATCAGGTCGAGGAATTGCTGCTCTGGACCTACCAGTACCTGGGTCATGACGGCAAGTTGGACCCGGCCACGGGGTTTTGGCACGCTCCATAAAGGAGAAGATGCGCAGCATGAAAGCTGTCATTCTGGCCGCCGGCGCCGGCCGCCGCATGTATCCCCTGACCCAGGAAATTCATAAGTGTTTGCTGCCGGTAGGCGATGCGACGCTGGTGGACCGCATGCTGGAGGGGTTGCTCCAGGTCGGGGTCAGCGAAGTGATGCTTTTGACCGGCTACCGCCACGACCAGCTGCGCGCCCATCTGGGTGAAGAATACAAGGGAATGCGGCTGGTGTACGTCTTCAACGAGCGTTTTGAGGACACCAACAACGTGGTCAGCTTGCTGCGCGCTCTCCAGGGCCACGACCTGAAGGATGACTTTTTACTGCTGGAAGCCGACTTGATCTTCGACTTCTCGGTCTTGCGCCGGGCGCTCGAGGCGCCCGCCTCCGAGGTAGCCATCCTGGCGCCTTTCAAGAGTGGCATGGACGGCACCGTGGCCGAGCTGCGCGACGGCTGGGTGCATGATATCATCCCGCCCGAGCGCCAGCAGCGCGACGGTGTGACCCGCTACAAAACCGTTAATTTATACAGGTTTTCCCACGCCTTTGCCTATGGTCCCTTGCTGCGGATGCTGCAGTATTACACGGAACACTTCGACGAGAACTGCTATTACGAAAAAATCCTGGGGATGTTGATCTACGCCGGGCAGTTGCGCCTGAAGGGCGAAATCTTGCAAGACGAGGCCTGGGCCGAGCTCGACGATCCGCACGACGTGGTGCGGGCCCAGGCCATTTTCGACGGCCAGCGCCTGCTCAATCAACTGGAATACAACTTTGGCGGGCTGTGGAATTTCCCGGTGGTGGATTTCAACTTCATTCGCAATATCCACTTCCCGCCTGAGGCCATGGTCGAAGAGATCCGCCAGAAGCTGCCCGATTTGATGCACAACTACGGCAGCCGCCAGGCGGTGCTGGACCGCAAAATGGCCACCTTCCTGCGCTGCCCGGAGGAACCGCTAATTTTACTCAACGGGGCCAGTCAGGCCTATCCGATCCTGGCCGAATACTACGCCGGCCGGAAAGTTCTCATTCCCTCCCCCACTTTCGGCGAATATTCTCGTGTTTTCGGGGACGCCGACAGCTTTCGGGATCATCCTGACGAATCACTGGATCTGGCGGCCCGCCTGAGGGGCTACGGGTTGGTGGTGCTGGTCAACCCCAACAATCCCACCGGCACGCTCTGGCAGACTCAGACCCTGTGGAGCTGGATTTTGGAACATCCCGAGGTCGACTTTCTGGTCGATGAATCGTTTATCGACTTTTCCGACCAGCCTTCCTTGACTTCGTGGCTGCGGGAGCGGCCGGTGGAGAACCTGATCGTGCTCAAGAGCCTGGGCAAGAGCCTGGGCGTACCGGGTTTGCGCATGGGCTACCTGTATACGCACAAGCAGGCAGTGCACGACGCCTTCAAGGCCCGTCTGCCGATCTGGAATCACAACAGTCTGGCCGAGTTTTTTCTGGAAACCGGCCTGAAGCATCGGGACGCCCTGGAGCGCTCTTTTGTAGCGACCCGTCAGGAGCGCCAGAGAATGGGCGCACTGCTGGCGACCACTCCCGGTATCACCCGGGTGTGGCCGAGCGCGGCCAACTTTTTTCTGGTCGAGATCGGCGCCGAAGTCGACCTGGAGGCGATGCTCCGCCATATGCTACGGCTATCCGGCATCTACGTAAAGGACATCAGCTCCAAGGTGGACTGCCGGGCCCTGCGCATCGCCGTGCGCACCGCCCAGGACAACGATTTGTTCCTGGACTGCTGGAAAAAGTGCTATCCGCTGGCGGCGCGGCCGGCTACTTCGGCGGGTCGAGTTTAACCAGCACCAGCCCATTGGCGCTACCCTGATACAAGCAGACGACCTGCCCGTTATGCGACACGCGGGTGGTGGCCGGCACCAGGTTCTCGCCGATCTTGCGCAGTTTGAAGCCGTCGGTATCCTGGCCCACCCAGAAGGTGGCCGATTTGTCCGCGTTCATCTGGCTGAGCACCACCGTGTTGCCTTCGTTGGAAAGACAGGGGTTGGTCATGCTGTCGGGTCCCTGATAAATCGGCGTTTTTTGCCCGGTCTGGGCGTTGACCAGGGTGACATCGTAACCGCCGGCGCGGCGCATACAATAAACCCCGTAAGGGCCCTCGCCCCAGGAGCCGATCATCTTGCCGGCTTCATCCACCTTCTCCAGGCCCTGGCCGGGGCTCCAGCGGAAGGCCGCCCACTTTTCGCCGGCTTTGTCGGAAGTGTAAAAGAGCATTCCCTGCGGGCTGAGTAACGACTCGGTGCGCAGTCCCACCAACTGTTGCTGGATGGGAGCCAGTTCGACCAGTTGGGTGAAGGCCTCTTTGCCGGTCAAGGCCGGATTGACCTCGGCCAGCACATCTCGGCCGGCCACGTCGTTCTCGTCGTAGAAGTAACCGACGGTGTAAAGCTTGCCGCCGTAATTCGAGAAGACGTCGCCGTGAATGCGGAATCCGGGAGTGTTCGGGGTGTGGGTGATAATGACGCTGAGCTTGCCGTCGGTCAAGTCGAGCTTATGCACGTCCGAGCCCCGTTTGGAGCTGATCACCACCGACTGGAGATCGGGGGTGAAGTTGGCCTGCTCGATGGTGGGGATGGGCAGATCGTACCTCTTGATACTGGCGATCTTCAGGGCCGGAGTCAGCTTGATGAGAAAGAGGCGGCGCAGAATGCCTTTTCTTTTGAAGGTAAAATCCGGCTCGTCGGCGGCCAGCAGAGTTTGGCCATCCCCGGCCACGTGAAAGACCGAAAAATTACGCGGGTCGATGCCCTTGGAGCGCAGTTCGGCCGCGCTGATCTTGGCGGTGGTGTCCGCCAGGGCCACACCGGACAGCCAGGCCAGTCCGCACAATATCGATGCCAAACGTCGAAACATAAGATCAGCCTCCTACCCCCCCGCCTGAATTCCAGGGGGGGCTGCCGCCTCCCCCTGGGACCCCCCTGCATGAATTTCCAGGGGGGGCTGCCGCCTCCCCCTGGGACCCCCCTGCCTGGGCTTTTTTCAGCGCCATATGAAAGCCTTCTCCATCTTTGCCCAGTTGGACCTGTTGGCCGGCTAAATCGGGGGGTACTTCCCCGATCTCCAGGGAAACGGCCAGAACCTCCTGGGAAATCCGATCGCGATGGGTGGTCACGGCTCTTTCGACTCCCGCACTGAGCTGCCAGAGATAGACGTGGATGCGGTCGGTCACCTCCAGTTGCTGAGTCTTGCGCAGCTCCTGGATGTGGCGGATGGTATCGCGGGCCGTGCCTTCATCGATGAGCTCCGGGGTTAACTCGGTGGAAAGGGCCACCACCAGGCCCTGGTCTTCCTGGGCGGAGTAGCCGGCCGGGGAGCGGGCTTCAATGAGCAGTTCCTCGGCGCTGAGCTCCAGCACGGTACCGTCGGCCAGGGTCAACTTGAGGCTGCCCTGCTCGTGAGCCTGCTCGGCCAGTTCTTTCGGATTGGCGGCCGCCAGGGCGCTTTTCAGGGCCGGTAGCTGCTTGCCGAGCTTTTTGCCGAGCAGCGGCAGATTGGGGCGAATCTGGTAGTCCAGGAAAGATTCACGCGGGCCCAGCAGCCGGATCTCCTTGACGTTGAGTTCGTCCTGAATTTCCGCGGCGAAGTGCTGCAGGGCGGCCCGATCTTGATCGTTGCGGCCGCCCATCAGGGCGTAAGCCAGCGGTTGACGGGTACGAATCGCCGAAGCCGTGCGCGCCGAGCGTCCGGCCGAGACGGCGCGCAGAGCCACATTCATGGCGTAGAGCAGTTTCTCGTCCTGCTCGCCGGCCTGGGGCCAGTCGCACAGGTGCACGCTTTCGGGCAGATCTTTACGGAGCTTGCGCAGGTTCTGGTAGAGTTCCTCAGCCAGGAAAGGAGTGAAGGGAGCGGTCAACTGAACCACCGTGAGCAAACACCGGTAAAGCGTCTGAAAAGCGGCCGCTTCTCCCTGCCAGAAGCGGCGGCGATTGCGGCGCACGTACCAGTTGGAAAGCTCGTCCACGAATTCCTGAAGGGCGCGGGCGGCGCCGGTGGGATCGTAGTCATCCAGGGCGGTGGTCACGCAAGCGACCACCCGGTTCAAGGCGGACAGGACCCAGCGGTCCATTTCGGTGGGCTGGGCCGGGGAGGCCCAATCCACCTGGTTGGAGTTGGCGTTGAGCACAAAGAAGGAGTAGGTATTCCAGAGCGTACCCAGGTAGCGCCGTGAAGCTTCGCCCACCAGGTCGGAGGAAAACCGCCGGCTGACTTCCGGCGGGGCGCTGGCAAAGAGGTACCAGCGCAGGGCGTCGGCTCCTTGTTCGGCGATGACCTCCCAGGGGTTGACCACGTTGCCGCGCGACTTGGACATTTTCTCGCCATTGCCGTCGAGCACCAGGCCGTGACAGATGACTGACTTGTAAGCGATCGAGTCAAACAGCATGACGCCCAGTTGATGCAGGCTGTTGAACCAGCCGCGCGTCTGATCCAGGCCCTCGCAGATGAAGTCGCCGGGAAAGCTTTGCTGGAAGAGCTCCTGGTTTTCGAAGGGGTAGTGCAACTGGGCGAACGGCATGGAACCGGAGTCGTACCAGCAGTCGATGACATCGGGCACGCGCCGCATGCTCCCCCGGCATTTTTCACATTCAAGCTCGACTTCATCGATGCCGGGTCGGTGCGGGTCAAAGCCCGCCAGGTCGATGGGTTTCGTGGCTTTGGCGGCCAGCTCGGCGTAGCCGCCGATGCACTCCTTGTGGTCGCAAGCCTGGCAGATCCAGATGGGCAGCGGCGTGCCCCAATAGCGGGTGCGGCTCAGGGCCCAGTCGACCAGATTGTTGAGCCAGTCCCCATAGCGGCCGTTCTTGATGTGAGCCGGGTGCCAGTCGATCTCCTGGTTCTTTTCGATCAGCCGTTCTTTGAGCTTGGTATTGGCGATGAACCAGCTGTCGGTGGCGTAATACATCAAAGGATTGCGACATCTCCAGCAGTGTGGATAGCTATGCTCGTAATCTTTCCGTTTAAAAAGTAATTTTCGTTCCTTGAGCTCGCGAATCACCAGCGGATCGGCGTCTTTGAACCACTGGCCGGCCAGGAAACCGACTTCTGGAACAAAATGGCCGGTCGAATCGACGGAGTGAAGCACAGGCAGGCCGTGCTGGCGGCCCGCCTGCAGGTCGTCGGCGCCGAAGGCGGGAGCGATGTGCACGATGCCGGTCCCGTCTTCGGCCGTGACAAAGTCAGCAATCACGATTCGATGCGCGCATTCGGCCACATTAAAGAAGTCATAGGGGGCCAGGTAAGGTTGGTCCTGAAGCGTGGAACCGGGAAACTTGCTGAGAATTTCCACCGGTTTATCAAAAACCTTGGCAACCAGAGATTCCGCCAGAACCAGCACTTCGTCTTCGTGGCGCACGGCCACATAATCCAGATCGGCTTTGACGGCGGCGGCCACGTTGCCCGGTAGAGTCCAGGGAGTGGTGGTCCAGACCAGCAGGCTGGCGCCGGCCGGAACCCCAAATGCCTCCGGAGTTTTCAGCGGGAAGCGCACGAAGATCGAGGGGTCGCGCACGTCTTTGTAGCCCAGGCCCACTTCGTGCGAGGACAGCGGCGTGCCATCCTTAGCGCAGTAGGGCACCACTTTGTAGCCCAGATAGAGCAACTCTTTGTTCCAGAGTTCCTTGAGCGACCACCACACCGATTCCACGAAGTCGTTGCTCATGGTCATGTAGGCGTGATCCAGGTCGGTCCAGTAACCGATACGCTCGGTCATTTTCTCCCAGAGGCCTTCGTACTCCATCACCGACTCGCGGCACTGTTCGTTGAAGGGGCCGACGCCGTAGTCTTCGATAGCTTTTTTGCCGGAGAAGCCCAGTTTCTTTTCCACCTCGATCTCCACCGGCAGGCCGTGACAGTCCCAGCCGGCTTTGCGCGGCACGTGGAAACCGCGCATGGTCTTATAGCGCGGGAAGAGGTCCTTGTAGGCGCGGGCCTGGACGTGATGCACACCGGGCTTGCCGTTGGCGGTGGGAGGGCCTTCGTAAAAAACGTAGGTCGGCTTGCCTTCGTTGCGCCGGACCGACTTAGCGAACGTGCCTTGCTGCCGCCAGAACTCCAGCACCTTCTCCTCCAGCGCCGGAAACGTCAAGCCCGACTGAACCGCATCAAACATGGGACCACATCCTTCGAAAAACTACTGGGTGCTTTCTTGCGCGTTGGCCTGCTCCGGTCCCTGCTGCGCCGAGGCTGCTTCCCAAAGTCAAAAAGGCCGTCTCCGAAATCGAGACGGCCTATGTGGTTACACTTCCGGGTGTCCCAAAGTCAAGCTTCAGCGGGCGCCGGCTTGGACTTGGGGATGGGGGCCCTGGCTTTCGGAGCCGGCGCCTCACCAGCGGGTTTGCTCTTGGGGGCCGGAGCCTGGCCGCCCTTATCCTGACCGGTGGCGTCCTTGCTGACCACGTAGCCATCGATGTCGGAATCGCCCAGGGCATAGGTCTTGCGCTTTACACTGTCGCTGGAGTTGCCCTCGATGGTGTAGACCTTGCCGTTCTTGACCGCTTCCACGATGCCGATGTGATCAGAAGTGCCGTCTCCCTCCCAATCGAAGAGAACGGCGTCGCCCGGCTTGGGCGTATACTTACCGCTCTCGCCCCAGATGCCCTTATCCCGCGCCCAGCTCTTGATGGTGGGACAATAGTTGGGATTGGACAGGCCTTTGGTGTCCAACACTCCATGGTCTTTCATCATGTTGATGGCGAAGGCGGCGCACCAGGGAGTGGTGGCGGGATTGATGCCGCTTTCCCCGGTCACCTTCATGATTTCCCTGGTGTTGGAATTCTCGTTGAGGCCCACCATTTTACCCGCGTCATCGAGCAGGGCGGCCGTGCCGGGAGCCACCGGCCCGCGCTCGGGCACCGGACCGGAGTAGCTGCCGCCGCCACTACCTCCGCCCCTGACCGAGCCGCCACCACCTCCCGAGCCGCCGTTTCCGGCGGAGCCACCAGCGGAGAAACCACCTCCGCCGCCGGAGCCGCCGCCCAGGTCGTTCACCATATCGGACAAACTCTGCGGGGAACCGCCGGCCAACAGGCCGGACGCCGAGGAACTGCCCATTAATCCCATCAACATTTGCATCAGCATTTGCAGCATCGGATCGACGGACAGCCCATTGCTCATGCCGCTCATCGGGTCCAGACCGCTGAGACCGACGCCCAGGTTGAGGCGGTCCAGGGCGGCGCCGCCCAGATAGTTGGCGCCGGAAGTGATTCCGCTGCTCAGTCCATTGCCCACCCAGTTGATAGGAGCCATATTCGCCACGTGCTTCGCCTCGTTTCATAGTGCTTACAGATACCAGATTAGCAACAATCCGTTAACAACCGAGGGGACCTGAATGAACAAACCGTTTCCAGGAAATGAACATTTGACGATGAGGGTCTTGAATGCCACCGGCGTCTTGAGAATCGGCGCTTCGGCAGGCACCGGACCAGATTGCACGAAAGACGGAAGAATCTTGAGCAGCAATTTGCCCGCCCCCATCGATCCCAATCTGCTGCCGGCCTATCGCGAAGGCCTGCGGGCCTCCTACAGTCAGGATGTTTTCCTGGTGCAGACCGAGCTCAAAGCGCAGGCCAGTCTCGACTTTCTGGCGGCGGTTCCGGAAGGTCACCGCCTGGAACTGCGCCTGCGCGGTCCGTTCCTGGAGGCGGTCACCGAGGGGGGCACCCCCTTGGGCCGCCTGGAGCACCCCGGACTGGAAATTCTGGTGCGCCTGCTCGAAGCCGGTAAGCACCTGATCGGCAAATACGGCCCGCCCGGCGAGGTAGCGGTGTGGCTCTTAGAGATGTAATCCGCCAGGTCCGGCGCGAACTCTCGGAACTGCTCTTCGAGCAACAGCAACTGTTACTGGTCCAGGGGCCGAACCTGGAGGCCCGTTTTCAATCGCTGCTTGGAAAATATCAGAGCGAATTGGAGCAAATCCGACTCGATCTGCGCCGCGCTCGCCGCAGCCTGGAACTACGCCGCGCCAGCCTGGTGCGCGGCGAGGCCGTCGACCTGGCGGCGCTGGAACGCCAGTTGGATCAGGAACTATGGCAATACCGGCGGCGCCTGCAAGACCAGAAGGACAGGCAGGAAGCCAGCGAGCAGCGCCTGCGCAAGCTGCGCTCCGCCGAAACCAGCGCGGCCATGCGCAGTCTTTATCGCCAGCTGGTGAAGCGGTTGCACCCTGACCTGCACCCCGTGCAGACGCCGCAGCAACAGCAACTCTGGTTCGACGTGCAGAAGTCCTATCAATGGGGGGACTGGGAACGCCTGGAAACTCTGCTGGCCGTCACCGAAGACGAATTCGAGGAATCTCCCGAAGAGTTGGCCCGCTTACAAGCTCGGCTGAAGCAACTCAGCCTGGACTTGCAACAACTCCGGCAAAGCTTTCCTTTCTCACTGGCTCAGCAGTTGGAAGACAGTGCCTGGGTCGAGCAGCAAGTGGCCCAGCTCAAGCTGGAAATCGTACTGGCAAGGCAGCGGCTGGCCAAAGTCGACAGCGTCCTGAAAGAATTCCAGCTCTAGACCGGGCAGGATCGCTCCCAAACGGCTGGGAAGCGGCCCCTGGTGGCCAATATCCTGCTGGTCGAGGACGACTACAACTTTCGCCAGGCGCTGGAAAGTATTCTAAGCCAGTTTGACCACACCATCACGGGAGCCGAGACAGCCCCCGAAGCGCTGGCCCGAGCTCAAGAACAGACCTTTGACCTGTTGATCAGCGACGTGCGCATCGCCGGCGAAGTGGACGGCGTCGAGGGTCTGCGTCAGGTGCGCAAGCTGCAACCCCAGATTCGCTGCATCATCATGACCGGCTATAGCGACATCGACGCGCCGTTGCGGGCCGCCAGCCTGCAGGCCGACGACTACCTGCTCAAACCGTTCCGAATGCCGGCCTTGATTCAGTCGGTACGCAACGTGCTGAGTTTCGAACCGCAGTACCCTAATCTGTTGAGACGTCTGGGAGCGGTGCCGGCCAGCGCCGCCGAGGCGGCCCGGCGCTGGTTTTACGATGCCCATCTGCAACAACTCCAGGAGCAGCGCGAGCAGGGCATGAAGCAATTTTTTCTGCTGCTACGCTCCAGGCGGCTCAAGAGCGAGGAGGCCCTGCGCTTTTTCTGCGCCTGGGAAGCCCTGGAGTTGGACCGGCTGCAAGATCCTTCACCGGGCCGCTGGGCCGGTCTGGTGGTCCGCTACCATGCCTGGGGCCGAGCCCTGGTGCAATTGCAAACTCCCGAAGCCTTCTCATCAAAGATCTCCCCGAAAGCCTTTGACCTGATTTATGCCCGCGTCCAGTCGGGTGTTCTGGACGTACAGCACCTGCTCAAAGCGGTCGAATTGCTGCATTTTCCCGAGAGCCGGCGGCGCGACCTCAACGATTACTGCACCTACAACTGGGTCTGGGGAGAAGGCACGGATCAGGGAGACCCATTTATGGGATTGGTGGTCAAAAGCTACCGCCTGACGCGATTGATTTCAGGCACCGATTCACCGGTGCGACTTTACGAAGCCCAGGCGGAGTACCAACCGGACCGGGGCGATCGGGTGCTGGCCGTGCCCACCAGTGAGGAGTGGGCGACTCTGCTGCGCCGAGAAACGGCCGGCGATAAAGCCCGCCACCTGGTGAGCGCCCACGACCATCATTTCTTGCTCTATCGCAGCTACGCAGCCTCTTTGCGGGCCCGCCTGCCGGGTAACGGCGTCGAGCCCTGGCAAGCCTGGAACTTGCTCCGGCCGGTTTTTCAGCAGGTGCACGGCTACCATGTCAAAGGGCAGGTGTCGGGCTGCTTCTCGCTCAAAGACATCGACTGGCCACCCACCGGCGATTGCCATCTGAGCCACTTCAGCAGCGATGCCTATCGGGGGGCCTACGCCTTGCTGCAACGTCTCGACGGCCATGTCAGCGAATTCTTTTCCGCGCCTGAGGTTCTCTACCAGCCCGAACCGACTCAAGCCTCCGACCAGGCGGTCTTAGGCAGGTTACTTTTCGAGACCGTCTATGGAGGGCGCTATCCCGACCACAGTCTGCGCGTCCACATCCGCATGCTCGGGCAGGCGGAATCGAACAAAGCCTTCGCACCTTACGTGGGCAAGCTCGGTCCGCTGGCCCAAAAGTTCTACTGGCTGGCCCACTCGGAACCGGGCCAGCGCTATCCCAGTCTGGCCACGGCCATCAAAGAAATCGACGACGCCTTTTAGCCCGTCGCCTGCGTGAGGACCGAAGGGTTGCGGCGATAGTGGGCTCAAATGCAAGGAGAAGGTGCTCTGAGGAGCGGATTTTGCTGGTTGCAAATGAGCACCGAAGCGTCGCAAGACGAGGCCCGTGCGTTAGTCTTCCAGGTCCTCGAGGTTGGCCAGGACCTTGCGCAGCAGTTTGGTCAACTGCTGGCTCTCGTTGGCCGAGAGATGCGAGAGCATCTCCAGTCCGTGCTCCAGACGAACGGGCAGCGCCTTCTCCACCAGATCCTTGCCGGTCTGGGTGAGAACGATATCGACGCTGCGGCGGTCGTCCTTGGAGTGGTGCCGCTCGATGTATTTCTGCTCTTCTAACCGATCAAGCCGGTGGGTCATGGCGCCGGAAGTCAGAAAACACGCTTTCATCAATTGCGTAGGCGAGAGCGTATAAGGTTTGCCTACCCGGCGCAAAGCGAAAAGCACGTCAAAGCCCCAGAGGGGTACGCCGAACTGCTTGAGCAGACGGTCGATGCGACCTTCCATGTGATACCAAATGGCAAAGATACGGCCAAAAATGGCCAGGCCCGAAGTGTCCAGGTCCGGACTCTCTCTTTGCCAATCCTCTACTACCTCATCAAGGTAGTCCCGTCTGAGTTCTTTGGTCTTCATTCCGGGCTATTGGCCATCTCCTTTAAAAATCCTATAGCAATCAACGGAAAATGAGCCAAACGACCATTTAGCGGGCAAAAAAATCGAGAACTTCCTGGCGGCGGTCCAACACGTCTTCCCTTCCCGCGGACATCAAACTACGGCAATACTCTCCTTCAAAAATCAGGTAGCTGGCCAGCTCAGCGCTGGCCTGGTCGTCCCCCAACCCCCGCATGAGATAGCGAACCAGCGGAGGCATTCGCCGCTCCATTCGCAGGGCTAAATGAGCCAGGTTACGACTGGGACGCAGCCAGAGCACGTCCACAGGGTGAAAATTTTCGGGCTGGGCGGTCGCCAGTTTATTCAGGCGCAAACAATGCTGCACATCCACTTCGATGGCATCAAGAAGAACCGAATCCAATAAAAGTCCCACCACGTCAGCCAGCTTGGGCGCCGTACCCGGGGCGGGACTGGGAGAATTGTCACCGGCTTCGCGCACGCCCACGGCCACAATTTTGCGCGCCCCCAACTGGATGGCTGGTCCCAGCGGAGCGGTGTTGCGCAAGCTACCGTCGCCATAATAGCAACTGCCGATGGGAATCGCGGGGAAGATAATGGGAATGGCACTGGAGGCCATGACGTGCTCCATGCCGATCTCGGCTCGTTCGACCCGATAGCGCACCTTGCGCCAGGGTTCGATGCGTCCCTGGTCCTGCAAAAAAAAGACGCCGCTGGAAGTGGTGTAGTTGCTGGCCAAAATTCCTAAGGCCCGGTAATGACCCGCGCTTAAATTTTCTGCCAGGCGCCCCCAAGGTAAGCGGCCGAGCAGCCGGCGAAAGGGGGCGGTGTCCAAGAGAAATCGCGGGCTCACTTTACCCAGCAATCCGCCCAAAGACAGGTCGCGAAGCCAGCCGAGGCCGTTGGCCAGCATCGATCCGATACCGGTCCGGAACACCTGGGAAGCGCGCAGCTGGCTCCACACTTGCTCCATCTCCAGCAAGCCCAGCAGGGGCAGGTGAGTATAGGCGGCCAGCAGGGTGCAGTTGAGCGACCCCGCGCTGGTGCCCACAAAAATGTCAAAGGGCTGGCGCTTCTCCTGGATCACCCCCAATTGACGCAGACCCATCATCACGCCGGCCTGATAAGCACCCCGGGCTCCCCCACCGGAGAGAACCAGAGCGGTACAAGCTCGACTGGCAGTCATGGGCGGCGACTTTCTCGCCCCGGCTGGGATCCCTACAGGCTAAAATAAGTTTCGCCGCCCAGCACGGTGCGCAGCACCTTGATCTCGGCCGGCCAGGGGCAGGTCAGCGGATCGCGATCGATCACGCAGAAATCCGCCAGCGCGCCCACTTCAAGCCGGCCGGCTCGGAGCCAACCTAAACTTTCACAGGCTCCCCGGGTATAAGCATGCAGGGCGGCCGCCCGGTCCAGGCATTCCGTCGGATACCAGGGTTCTTCGGCGGCCGAGCGCCGGCGCAGGCAGGCGGCCTGCAAGCCCAGCCAGGGGTCGAAACTGGCCACCGGCGCGTCGCTGCCGAAAGAAAGCCGCACGCCGCGCGCCTGCAGGCTGGCCAACCGGTAATATCCGCGCGCCCGCTCCCCCAGCAGTTGGTCGGCCTGGAAGCGGTCGTCGAGTAAATGCAGCGGCTGCATGCTGGCCGTGGGGGAAGCCGGCTGCAGGGTTTGCAAATCCAACTCGTTCAGGATCTGGAGATGCTCGATCCGATCGAGTGGATGACCTTTGAGGTGGGTGCAGGCCGCCCGCACCGCCTCGTCGCCGATGGCGTGGAGGCTGACCGGGAATCCGAAAGCATGGGCGCGGGCAAACTGGGTGGCCATCTCGTCCGGCCGGGTCACCCACAGGCCACGCTCCTGTCCGCCAAGATAAGGCTTCAGCATACGGGCCGTGCGGCTGCCCAGGGAGCCGTCGGCAAAAAGCTTCACGTGCCCGCAGCGCAACCAGTCATCGCCCTCTAGAAAGCGCGGACCCGAACTGAGGTCTTCGTGGGCGGCGCGATTGCAATGAATCCTGAGCGGCAAGCGTAGTTCGCGATAAAGGCTCCAGGCCAGGGGGCCATCATCCAGGTCGGTGATGCGCTGATCGCAAACCCCGCCAATGCCGTAACCGTGCATTTGCGCGCAGGCCTGGCGGAGCAACCGGCTCAGACGCTCGCGTTCCGGCCAGCCGATCAGCCTCTCTATCAAGAGCATGGCCAGATCGGCCAGCAATCCGGTTGGCGTTCCCGATGCATCGCGTTCAATGCGTCCTCCGGGCGGATCGGCCGTCCGGGCCGAAATCCCGGCCAGTTTGAGCCCCGCGCTATTGGTGAAGGCGGAATGCAGGTCGCTGCGGGTCAGCCAGCAAGGCCGTCCACCACAGGCCCGATCGAGTTCCTCGCGCCTCGGTAAATCCGGCTCGAGCCAATGTGATTCGTTCCAGCCGTAGCCTTCCACCCAGGCACCCTCGGCCGCATCCAGACGTTTCAACAAGTCGGACTTGTTCCGGCAGTCGCTCAGGTCGACCTGGCCCAGGCAGCGAGCCAGCAGCAACAGGTGCAAGTGGGAATCCCACAGAGCCGGCACCACCCAGCCGCCTTGCAGGTCGACCTCGGACCCGGCCGCGCCCGGGCTGGCAAAAGACCCGGCCTCCACCCAGAGGTCCCCAGCCTCGAAACCGTCCCGTCCGTTCCAGAGCAGACCCTGGCGAAAGCGGGTTTTCACAGGCGGTCACGATTGTAGTGGATGCGGTCAACCAGTTCCCGGCACTGAGCCAGGAAGATGGCGAAGCCCTGGTCGCTGCGCAGGGCCTCGTGGGTCAATTCTTGCAGGGCCTGGACCTTGAGTTGCGTGACCCGCACCAGCAGTTGCGCCAAAAAATCAGAATCCTCTCGATGATCCAGCAGTTCGCTTTCAAATTCGATGGTCTGGTTGATAAAAGCCCCCAGGCGCTCCTTTTGTTGGCGAATTTCCTCCTGGTGAGCGAGCTCCTGGCGCCTACGGTAGCGTTCCATGCCCAACCAGAACAGCGCCAGGCTGGCCACCATCAGCTCCTTCAGAGCACTGAGGGAACTCAAAAAAGCCGCGGCTGTGGTCAGGCCTCGATAGGGATCGTAGTAGTCGCGCGATGCCGGATGCATGGCCGTGAGCGACCAGTTGGCGGCTTCGGCCTGGCTATAGAGAGTGGGGAACTGCGGACGTAGCCGGTGATCATAGAGAGCGTCGAGCACCGCGCCGATCATACGCGGCGAGCTCTCCGGCTTGCCCACCAACAGGCACGGCAGCGCCAGAGTCCGAGTCACCCTGGGAGGGATGGGTCCATCCCCCAAAAAGATGCCCACCGGCACGTCGAGGGTGTGGAAGTAAGGAAACAGCGTGGCCAGGGCCTGTGCCTCGTCGATGGGCAGAATCTCGAACTGGTCCGTGCTCATCAGCTTGACCAGGTCGGGATTGGTCAGGGCGGTGGCCACCAGAGCTCCATCCAGGCTGGCGTCGCTGAGCAAATCATTAAAGTACTGGTTGGATTCCTGAACCGCGCCGGTCAAGCGGTAGTGTCCTAAAATCATGCGGGCCAACTCGTGAGTTCCGGACAGCTCCAGGCCTACCAACATCTTCTTGCCCTTCAAATCGGTGATGCGCTGAATCTTGCGGCTCTTGCGCACCACGAAGAGGACCACATCCGGATAGAGCGGGGCCACCACTTCCAGACCCTGCAAATTGACGGCGCCACCTTTGACCACCGCCAGTTCGGCCTCCCCCGCCCGGAGCTTCTCGGCGTTGTCGCGCGAGCCGTCGCCGTCCACGACCTGCACCGGATGGTGGCGCTCGACCAAAACCTGGGAAAGGGCGGAGGCCACCCGGTGTTCCTGCGACTCGGGATTGCTGGCGGCGATGCGGATCGGCCGGGGAATGACATCACGGCCATAAATCCAGAGCGAGACGGAGGCGAGCACCACCAATCCCAGGACCCATTTCAGCCAGCTCCCCATAGCGGGCGTTTCCGCGGCGACTTTGGGCCTCCTGTATGGTATAATCGGAAAATGCTAAAGCGCCTGGGCCTGGTCCTGGCCGGCACCTCAGGGTTCGTGCTGGCTGTCGGCATCATCATGGTTATCCCGCCGGGCGATGGCAACTGGCTGTTCTGGCTGTGCCTGCTCAGCAAAATCCCCCTGGGACTGCTGGTTCTGTTGAAATCCTTCGATTTCTACCGGCGGGCCGCTTTTCCGCCCGACTCTCCCGCCCTGCAGGACCCGGTAGCCCTGTGGTGGGCCGAAAAAGAGCAGAAGCTCTACGAACAGTCCAGGCTGGCCTGGCTGGCCGCTCAATTTCTGTTCTTCTTTGTACCGGCCTTCATGCTCTTGTTCCTGGTGGGCGTGGCCGCCCGGCCGTTTTACGTGACTCTGCGCGGCACCTCCGAGCTCGGTTTGCGGGCCGAGCTGGGGCGCACCGGAAAATTCCTGGTCAGCAGCGCCGTCGGCCTTTTCTTCCTGACCTTGAGCACACTCATGGGTTCGACGGCCGCTCTGGGCACCATCGCCTTCGTTCTCTACCGCGCGAGTTTATCCAACACATAGCGCATCGAGGCCGCGCCCGGGTCGACCTTGTGGTAAGGCTCGCCGTTCACCAGGTCCAAGACCCACGGGCAAACGCGGGTGTTCATCTCGGCCACCTGTTGGTGGGAGTAAACGTCTTTCGCGGTCAATTGAAAACGCTCGAGCAAATCGCGCACCAGCTCGGCGGTGGTGTCCAGGGTGCACTTGCGGTTGTGGATCATATCGCGGGCGTCGGCGCCCACCATTTCGATGTTGATGGCCCGATGGTTGATGCCGTAGGCGCCGCGCGAACGAACCTCCGGCGGGATGATCTGCCAGATCTTGGCGCCGTCGACCACGTAGTGGCTGGCCAATCCGGGCGTTTCACCGGCAAAGTCCGGGGTATTGACCAGGTTCCAGGGAAAGCTGGTGCCGGCCGTGTAGTGCAGCACGATACAGCGCGGCTTCAGGCGCCAATCCGCTTCCCCATAATGGCGCCGGCTGTACTCGGTGATCTGGCGCTTCCATGACTCCAGCGGGCGGGTCCGGGTCATATCGTATTGAGGTTGAGCCCAGCCCCATCCGCTCAGGGCCGCCAAAACAAGAAGTCTGCGCATAGCCGCGCCTGCGCCGCGGGGCCGCCCAACCCCTTCATTGCAGCCGGGTTGCAGGCCCCTTGAGGTTTGCCCTCGGCCGTGGTAAAAGCGAACCATGTATCAGGATATCCGCGCAGCGGTTAGCCCCACAAAAAACTCGCGGGAGTCGAAGCAGCTTGCTGCGAGCGACCGTACGAACGGGGGCAATTTGCTGATCGGCCCGGAAAAAGATAGTTGTGGCGTGGGGTTCGTGGCCCACCTCGGCGCCCAACCCGGTCACCAGGTGGTGGCCATGGCCCTGGAAGCCCTGGGCAACCACGCTCACCGGGGGGCCGTCGCCGCCGACGGCAAGACCGGTGATGGAGCCGGCCTCATGACCCAAACTCCGCGGCGCTTTTTCCAGAAGGTCTACCAGGCGCTGCACGGCCGGCCGGTGCCCGCCGAGAACTGGGCCGTGGGCAGCATTTATCTACCCCTGGGCGATGCCCGCGGCCGCAGTCAGGCCCGGCGCTGCCTGGAAGAGTGCCTGCGCCAGCAACAGCTCGAACCGCTGGGCTGGCGTGAAGTGCCGCTGGATCTGTCTGCTCTCGGGCAGCGGGCCCTGTCCATACGGCCCCACATGCAGCATCTTTTCATCGGCCAGGGTCAGGCCGCCCACTTTGAAAATGCCCTCTATCAGGCCCGCCGGCGGACCGAGCAAATTCTGCGCGAAGCCAGCATCCACGACGATTTTTATATCGCCAGTCTGTCTTCTCATTCGATCAACTACAAAGGTCTGTGCGGCGCGGCCGAATTGGGGCGTTTTTACCCCGACCTGACCGACCCGGATTTTGAAAGCGCCGTCGCCCTCTTTCACCAGCGCTACAGCACCAATACTTTCCCGAGCTGGAATCTCACCCAGCCTTTCCGCATGATCTGCCATAACGGCGAGATCAATACGCTGCAGGCCAACCAGAAGTGGATGCGGGCCCGCGAAGTGGCTCTGCATTTGGCCGGCCAGGATCAGAGCCATCTGATCCCGGTCATTCAGCCCCACACCAGCGACAGCGGCGCTTTTGACAACGTGCTGGAATTTTTCGTGCAGGGCGGGCGGGAAACGCTGCCCAGCCTGATGATGATGGTGCCGGAACTGTGGGAGAACGTTCCGGCCGGCGGCATGCCCGAACACTGGCGCGATTTCTATCGCTATCTCGGCGCTCTGATGGAGCCCTGGGAAGGTCCCGCCGCCATGGCCTTTTTCGACGGCCGCTGGGTAGGCGCGCTGCTGGACCGCAACGGCCTGCGTCCTATGCGCTACACCATCTTGAAAAATCAGCTGGTGGTCGCCTCCTCGGAGGCCGGTTGCGTGCGCATCCCCGACGAGCTGGTGGAAAAGCGCGGCATGCTCGGTCCCGGCGAAATCGTCGCCATTGACCTGCAAGAAAAGCGCTGGGTGAGCAATCACGAACTAAAGGAGCAACTGGCCCGCCGCCATCCTTACGGACAACTGATGGCCGAGCGCGAGCGCCCCTTGCCCGCCCAGGAAGTGCAGGACTCCTGGCTGGAAACGCCCAGCAAAGAGACGCTGCACCGCCGCCAACTGGCCTTTGGCTTCAATCACGAAGATGAAATCACCGTCCTCAAACCGATGATGAATAGCGGCGCCGAACCCATCGGCTCGATGGGGGACGATACTCCGCCCGCTCCCCTCTCCCCCACCATCCGCCCTTTGTTTCACTATTTCCGCCAACGCTTTGCCCAAGTCACCAACCCACCGATCGATCCGCTTCGCGAAAAATTAGTCATGTCGCTGCGCACCTGGGTGGGGAGGCGCACCAACGTGTTGACCGAGGAAATGGAGGCCTGCCGCCTGGTCGACCTGCCCGGCCCGGTCCTTTCCACCTCTGAATTCCGCCGCCTGATGAGCCTGAGTCCGCGCTGGCTTCCGCATATCGTGCTTCACTGCGTATGGGCGCCCCATAGCGGACCGCAGGCCCTGGAAGAGCGTCTCGAGCAAATCTGCCTGGAAGCCGTGGAAGCGGTGCGCCAGGGCGCTTCCCTGGTGGTGCTCTACGACGGAGGGGTCAACGCCTTCCGGGCCCCCATTCCCTCCCTGCTGGCCACCAGCGCGGTCCATCACCGTTTATTGGAAGCCGGGCTGCGCCTCAACGCCACCCTGGTGGTGGTCAGCGGGGAACCGCGTGAAGTCCATCATTTCGCCTGTCTGCTGGGCTATGGGGCCGGCGCCATTTTTCCCTATCTGGCCCTGGACACCATTGCCAAACTGGCCCCCGGCAACGCCGAAGAAACGCAGAGCAAATTCATTGGAGCCATTCACACCGGTCTCTTGAAAATTATGGCCAAGATGGGAATTTCGGTCTTGTCGAGCTACCGGGCCGGACAGGTTTTCGAGTCGCTGGGCCTGGATCAGAGCCTGATCGAGCGATATTTCCCGGATACGCCGGCCTGGCTGGGCGGGCTGACCCTGGAACAACTGGCGCGCCGGCAGGCCATCTGGCACCAGCAGGCCTTCGCCCAGGAGGAACCCGCTTCGGCCCACGCCGGCCCCGGTTTCTACAAGTTCAAAAAGGACGGGGAGCGCCACCGCTTTTCCCCGCTGGTGGTGAAAGCGCTGCACCAGATTCTGGACAAAGTCAGCCTGGCCCCGGTGGAAAACGCCTATGACAAATTCCGTCACGGCCTGCCCGGCTACGGCGACTACGTGCAGGCGCTGCGCGACCAGGGCCGGGTGGGGCTGCGCGATTTGCTCGACTTCGTGCACCATCGGGCCCGCCTGCCCCTGAAAGAAGTGGAACCCCTGGAGGACATCGTAGCTCGCTTTTCCACCGGCGCCATGAGCCACGGCAGCCTGAGCAGCGAAGCCCACGAAACCCTGAGCCGCGCCCTCAACCGGCTGGGCGCCGCCAGCAACTGCGGCGAAGGCGGTGAGGCCCCGGAACGCTACGACAGCCCGTCCAACAGTCGCATCAAGCAGGTGGCTTCGGGACGCTTCGGGGTGACGCCCGGATATCTGCTCAGTGCCGATGAACTTCAGATCAAGATGGCCCAGGGCTCCAAGCCGGGCGAGGGTGGTCAGATTCCCGGTCATAAGGTCACCGAGGAAATCGCCCGCGTGCGCCACACCCGCAGCGGCGTCGACCTGATCAGCCCGCCCCCTCACCACGATATTTATTCCATTGAAGATCTGGCCCAACTCATTCACGACTTGAAAAGGCTGCATCCGAGCGCGAAAGTGTCGGTGAAGCTGGTCAGCGAGGACGGGGTGGGCACGGTGGCCGCCGGCGTGGCCAAAGGTTTCGCCGACATCATCCAGATCAGCGGCAGCGAGGGCGGCACCGGCGCTTCGCCTTTGTCTTCCATCAAGTTCGCCGGCATGCCCTGGGAGTTGGGGCTGGCTCAGACCCAGCAGACGCTGGTGGCCAACGGCCTGCGCGCCAAGTTGCGGCTGCGCGTGGACGGCGGCTTTCAGAGCGGCCGCGACGTGGTCATCGCCGCCTTGCTGGGAGCGGATGAGTATGCTTTCGGCACCAGCGCCCTGGTGGCCGAGGGCTGTCTGATGGCCCGGGCCTGCCACAGCAACACCTGCCCGGTGGGCATCGCTTCCCAGGATCTCAAACTGCGGGCCAAGTTTCCGGGCACTCCCGAGCGGGTAATCGCCTACCTGCTGGGAGTGGCCGAGGAAATTCGCGAAATCCTGGCCGCTTTAGGCGCGCGCAGTCTGCAGGAAATCATCGGCCGCACCGAGTTCCTGGAACAGGTCATTCTGGGCGAAGAAGCCGGCTATCTCGATCTGACTCCCCTGTTGGCCCGAGCCGACGACGATTTGCCGCTGGCTCACCAACCCGGCCTGGTCCCCGAACAGCCGCGCCGCGGCCGCGACCTGGACCAGGAAGTCATCGACCGCTTCGAAGACCTGCCCGAGGATTGGGCGATTTTGAATACCGACCGCGCTTTCGGCACCCGTCTGAGCGGCTACCTGATGCAACGCTACGGGCGCAATGGGCATGACTGCGCCCTTCCCGAGGGTTTTCTCAAGTTGCGCCTGCGTGGAAGCGCGGGGCAAAGCCTGGGAGCTTTCGGGGTTTCGGCTCTGCATCTCGAATTGATCGGGCAGGCCAACGACTACGTGGGCAAGGGCTTGCACGGGGGCAAGATCACTATTCGGCCCACCTTCCCGGAATTGGGTGGCAACACCAACTGGATCGCCGGCAACACCTTGCTCTATGGAGCCACCGGCGGCGTGCTGCTGGCGGCCGGCCGGGTAGGCCAACGCCTGGCCGTGCGTAACAGCGGCGCCACCGCCGTGGTGGAAGGAGCCGGCGAGCACGCTTGCGAGTATATGACCGGCGGTCTGGTAGTGATCCTGGGCAGCGTGGGACGTAACCTGGGCGCGGCTATGACCGGCGGCCAGGTTTTTGTCTACGACCAGGACGAGGATCTGCAGGGAAAACTCAACCATGACAGCGTCCAGGGAGTACCCGTGCTGGAATGCGGCGAGGCCGACCAGCAGCTCTTGCGGACCTGGGTGGAACGCCACCGGCAGGAGACGGGCAGCCTGCTGGCCGAGCAGATGCTGGCCGAATGGCCCGCCCGCCTGGCCCGCTTCTGGCTGATCCGACCGAAACCCCAGATCGTGCCGGTCAAGCCTGTGCGGGCCGCCGAAAAGGTAAGCTAGCCGCGTAGCGGGTAGCGCTCACGTGGGATAAAAATTGTCCCTCCCCCGGCAGCTTGCTGCAAGTGTCAAACCGCGTGTTCGGGGCGAAGCCTCGAACCCCGGTTTTGCACCCCAGCGACCGCATGGACTGGGGCAATTTTTACAAAAGGGTAAGGCCTGATGAGGTACTGAGCTGCTAACCTGGCATGGTCATGCAGATTCAGAGCAATACCTTCAGCCATCCGCGGGCGCCGATGCAAACAAAGTGCACGCCGCCCATCCTGGGAGACGGCCATGTTCCCCACGACCACGTGCACCTCAGCGCCACTCAGCGCGAACCGCTGGGGCCCTCCAAAGTCGGCGTCAGCGACCAGTTGCGCAAAGAGGTGATCACTCTGACCCAGGGCCTGGTGCGCATCAATTCGGGTCCGGACAACCTGGTGACCGGCGAAAACCAGACGGTGGATTTGATGAGCGCCTACGCCCAACAGGCGGGCCTGGAAGTAAACCGCTTCGAATCGACCAACGGCAAGCCCATGCTGATTATCACTCTGCCCGGCAAAGATCCGCAGGCCGGCGCCATGGGTTTTGTGCACCACTCCGACGTGGTCCAACCGGAGGGTGAGTGGAAACTGGGCCAGCCTTTTTCCGGCAACATCACCAACGACGAAGCCGGGCGCGAATCACTGGTGGGACGCGGCGCCATCGATACCAAGGGACCGGCCGCCCAGGTGCTGGTGGCCATGAAGCACCTCAAGGAAAAAGGCGAGATTCCGGACCGCTCCGTAAAGCTCTTTATCTTCCCCGACGAAGAGTTCGGCGGCAAGGACGGCGCCTGGCTGCTTTCCCGCAAGCAACCGGAACTTTTCGCCGACGTGAAATACTGGGTGGTGGAAGGCAGCGGTGTTTTCTCGCCCGAGTTCCTTTCCGGCCTGGCCGGCGACCGCGACTGCCCTTACCTGGCGGTGGCCCAGAAATATACCATCCCCATGCAGTTGCAGCTGAAGAATCCCACCAATGCCGACGAGGCTTTTCATAAGACGCAGGAGACCCTGGACAAGCTCGACAACTTTATCGAGAAGCGCGATTGGACCTACCTGGGCGACAAAGCCGAGACCAAAAAGGCTATGAAGCGCATGGGCGATGCGGTCGGCGGTTTCAAAGGCTTCTTGATCCGCAATTTTTATAAAACCGGATTCATGAAAAAGCGCATGGGCAAGGGGAATGCCGCCGCCAATCGCACCGATTTCTGCAAGACCGACTTCTATTTTTCCAACAACCCCGGCGGGGTCGGTCAGGGACCGAACGTAAAACCGTCATCCGCCACGGTGGTCTTGAAGCTGGACGCCAGCGGCTCCCAACGCGCCCGGGCCGTGCAGAACTTCCAAAAAGTGGCCGGCGAAGAACTGCGCGTCCAGGACGAAAACGGCCAGATCAGGCTGAGCCTGCCCCAGGAGAACTATCACGGCGGCAACCACGGCTCCACCACCGACCGCGACCGGGACGCCGTGGACGTGGTCAACCGGGCTCTGGCCAGAGTGGAAAAGGAAGCCCGGAAAGAGGGGCTGGCCGAAAAACTCGAGGTAGTGGATTACTATACCTCCAAGAGCAAACCGGGCGGCGCCGCCGCTCCCGGACCGGTGACCAGCAACGTTACCCTGGACCTGCGCGTGGCCGTGGATGAAAATCCCAAGGACATCCTGGCCCGGCTCAACGGTGTGATCGGTCCCGAATTCCAGTTGAAACCCCTGATGGGACCGGAAGAACTGGACGCCAGGGTGCGCCGGCTCAACTCCAACAGCCCGCTCTTCGTAGCCGCCGAGCAGTCCATTCAGCATGTCTACGGAGAGAAGACGCCGGTGCTCTTCGGCAACACCACCGCCAGTAACGACACCCGCTTTTTGATGGAACTCAACCCGGAATCGGAAGCGCTCACCTTCGTGCCGGTGCTCTACACCAACCATGGCGCCCACGGCCCGGACGAAGCCGTCACCGTCAAGTCCTTGCAGCAAGGCGTCGACTGGGTGGTTGACCTGATCCAGCGCGTCAAATAGTGGTCAATTTCGCTCCTAAGGGGGAAGCCAATCAGAGCCGCCAATATCTTTGGGGCCTGGTCCTGGTTCTGGCCGTTTCCTACGGAAGCCATCAGGCCAAAGGTCTGATCAGCGAAGACAACCTGATGTTGTTCTTTCTGGTTCAAGTCATCCTGGCCGCCCTCTACTGGGGTGAAGGACCCGCCACCCTGGTGGCTTTTCTCAGCTTTCTGGCGCTGGATTTCGGTGTTTTCAAGCCCCGCCTCCGTTTCAACACGCCCGATTTGCAGTATTACATTTCACTGGTTACGTTTTTGGGAGTGGGTTACGTGATTTCCCATCTCTCCAACAGTCTGCGCCGGCAGGCCAATGAAGCTCGCCAACGCGCTGAATCTTCTCATGAACTCGAACTGTTTGGGCGCGACCTGACCCAGATTCAGACCGAGCAGGACGTGGTCAAAGCCTTTGAGCGCAACGCCGGCCGCATCTTTGGTCCGCAAATCCGCCTGAAACTGGGCGGGCCCGAACTGTGCCGGCTCGAGGGAGTGGACGATCGCTACCTGGGGGAACTGTCCGACCTGCTGACCTCCTTTCTCCATCAGGCCCGGCTGGCACTCCAGCGAGTTCAAGGCGGCGAAAAATTGCGCCAGGCCATGCTGGTGGCCGAACGTGAGCGAGTCCAGAATGCCTTGCTCAACTCCCTTTCCCATGATCTGCAAACGCCGCTCGCCTCGGTGGCGGGTAGTCTGCAGGTCGCCTGCGATCCGGCCATTCATCTGGAGCCCGAGGTGCGTCAGGGGCTGCTGCAGTTGGCCAGGGAACAGACCGAGCGGTTGCGCCGCCTGGTCAGCAACTTACTGCAAATGACCAAGTTGGACGGTCCCGGACTGGTGCTGAACCTGCAAACCGTGCAACCGGACGAGCTGGTCGGCGTGGTGCTGGAACAGACGCCGGCCACCCTGCGCGACCGGATCGAAATCGATGTGCCCGACGATCTGCCCGAATTATGCGTGGACTACGTGCTGGTGGCCAATCTACTCCAAAATCTCTTGGAAAACGCCCACAAATACACGCCCCAGGGCAGCCCCATCCAACTGAGCATGAAAGTGGACGGAGACCTGTTGCGTTGCGATGTGCGCGACCGTGGGCCGGGCATCCCGGCCGAAGACATTCCTTTGATCTTCGACAAGTTTTATCGTGCCAAAGGGCTGGAGCTTTCCGGCAGCGGCCTGGGGTTGTTTATCGCCAAAGGCATCGTGGATGCCCACAATGGGAAAATTCAGGCCAGACTGCGGCGTAGCGGCGGGCTGGAGATCTCATGCTGGCTACCCTACGCCTCGGATGATAGAATAAGAGCATGAAGATCTATATTCCCGTATTCTTGCTCCTGACGTGCACGGCGGCTTACGCCCAGGAAGGTTTCTCTCCCACCCTACCGTGGGGAACCGGCAGTCGGAGCGTACAGGCCGGCGATATTCGCAATAACAACTCAGGATTCTCTCCCACCATGCCCTATGTCAAGCTCTCCGAGCAGCCGGCCCAGCACGACAATCCTCATCAGGACCATCGCAACAACCCCAACTGTTATCGCGGCTATGGGTATTACAACAATTATTACTACGGACCGGGCAGTGGCTACTACTACAACAACGGTTACAATGGCTACAGCTCCGGCCAGCCCAACTCCAGCCAGGGCATTCCCGGCTATGACACGCCTCTGCCGAGCACCTCACCCCCCGGTTACTAGTGGATCTCGCTCTCTACCTGGAGCAACTGGCGCAGGAAGGTTCTCGTGATTCCCAGGGCAGCTTTTCCATCGACTACGCCAAAGCGCTGGAGAAACTTTCGCAGCGCCTTTTTCGCGATCCCACCAGCTGGCTGATCAAGCTGGTGCAGGCGGCGGCCGCCTCCGGTGCGCGCGAGCTGCTGGTGCGCCCCTTACGCGACCGCCTGGAGGTCCAATTCAACGCGACCGGCTTCACCAGCTCCCAGTTCCAGGACCTGCAAACCCTGCTCCACCAGCCGCTGGGCTCGGAGGAACAGCCGGCGCTGGCCCATTTTCTGCGCGCTTTCCATGCCAGCCGGTCGGCCCGGGCGGAAAGCGTGGCCTGGGGCGCCGTCGACGCGCAGGGCGGTTTCAGCTATCTGGTGCGCGGCCAGGAAATCCAGCGCCAGAGCATGCCGGGCCGGTCCGGTAAGGGTTGCGATTGCTTGCTGGCGCTAAAGCCGGTCACCCCGGCTGCCTGGCTGGAGGAAGAACGCGTTCTGACGGGCCGCTGCGCGCTCTCGCCGCTGACGGTGCGCTGGGGCCGCCGCCAACTGAATCCCGCAGTGCCGCAGGTGGGTAAGCATGTCTTGCTGGATCGTCTCTATCTGTCCCGCCGGCCGGCGGCGGAACTGCTTCATCTGCCGCATCTGACCCGGGTGCCCGGCCTGGTCTATGACCTGGGTAACGGCTACAAGGACCACTACAGTTACGGCTCTACCCTTTTGCACCAATGGCGCAGCTATAAATCCAGTCCCGATCACAAGCTTTGGGAGGCGGAACCGTCGCCCGACTTCCCGATTCTGGAATCGGACGTGATCCAGGAGGTCTTTGGCATTCCCAAGGCAGCCTATGCGATCAATCACGGGCTGATCCGTGGTGGGCGGCTAGGAGGCCGCAATAACGGTTATCAAATTCTCTACGTCACCGGCCTGGACCATTTTGCCCTGGCCGAACTCCCGGTGGCCCAGGGGCGTTTCGGTTTGCGGCGCCCGCTCTGTGCTCGGGCCTGGCTGCGCTGCCCGGTGCAGCCTCAAGGAGAGAGTCAGCTGGTGGTCCAGCAAGACGGAGTCCTGCTCGATCCGCTACCCGTCCGGCTCGGGTTGGCCGGGGCGCGCGCTTTCGTGTCGGATAATACGGTCCAGACCGATCTCTCGGGCCTGGTGCCGGTGCGCGACGAACGGGTCGAGAAGCTGGAGACCTGGCTGCTCGCGGAAACCGTGCGCAGCCGTAAGGAACTGCGCAAGGCGCTGCGCTGGGGGTCCAAATACGGCTACAGCGAAGCAGCCGTGGCTCAGATCACGCGCCTCCACAGCCTGGACCAGGAATGAGCGAACTGGAGGGGATCCTGGCCGAGCACAGCGCCCTGGCCTCGGCCGGCGCCGGCCAGTTCACCGTCGACCCGCGCCGCCAGCGCGAACTGCTGGCCCGGTTGGGTTTGCAGAGTACTTCTCAGGGCTTCTTGAAGCTGTGCCAGGGGATACAGCGGCTCCGTCCGGCCAGGGTGGTCTTTCGATCGGGCAAGAACTCCCTCAGTGTCTCCTTTGCGCACCAACTCCCGCTGCCCGAGCCAGTCTGGGAGCCGTCGGAACCTTTTGGCCTGGCTCTGCTCAATCTGAGCCGCGAATATCACCTGCGCTGGGAGTTCCACCGGGCGGGGACGATGCGGTCAGGCCACGTGGCGCCCGAGAGCTTCCGAGCCGAGGCTCCGGCCTCAAGTCCTCATCAGGAATGCTGGACCGACCTGCAGATCACCCGACCGGATTCCCGCTGGTGGCACCGGGATTGGACCACCGGGGTGCGAAGGCTGCTCGGGCCTCGGCTTCAGTGGAGTCGCATCGAATGGGCCTGGAACGGGGTGAACCTCTTCCAGAATGAGGCTCTTTCTCGAATCGCGACGGCGGTGGTCCTTTCCACCCCGGACGCACCTGGAGAACTGGGCGGCTTTTCCGGGTGGACAGGGCAGCTGCGGGTTCGCCTGGCCGACCGGGTCATCGAGCCTCACGATCTGCTCAATCGACCCGGTCACGCAGCGCTGGGAGCCACCCGCAACTCCTGGTCGGAGACTTTCTTCGTGCTCGACGGAGTGCTGCTCGAGGGCGAACGCAATCTACTCGATCGTCCCGGGGTGGTCGCCGTGGTCAGCGCGGACGGCCTGACCCCGGCATTGAGCGGGTTAGAGCTGGTGCACGACGCGGCCTTCCGCCAGCGCTTGCAGGGCTTGCGGCCGGAAGTTTCCTGGCTGGATTCGATCAATCAGCGAGGCTGAGGGGGTAGGGGGGCCGGGGGGCTGTGGGGGTGGGGCTTTGCCTCGTCTGGGGGGTGGGCAGGCCGGGGGGCCCGCCTGGGGCCGAGGCTTTGCCTCGCCTGGGGGCGGGCAGGTCGGGGGGCCCGTCTGGGGCCGAGGCTTTGCCTCGTCTGGGGGCGGGCAGGCGTGCTCCCCTGGGGCCGAGGTTTTACCTCGCCTGGGGGTGGGCAGGCCCGCCTTAGCCGGCTCCGGCGTTCAGGTTGTAGGCGCTCACTCCGAAAGTTGGCTCCACGAAGGTGTCGCTATCCTGCATTACGGCCTGGGGCGGCAGCGACTCCGATAAGGTTTCGATGCCGGGAATCTTCTTGACGGCCGTGCCGATGGCCATGAACTCCACTACGCCGCCGCTCAGGTTCTTGATGTAGGTGCGCACGCCCACCACGTCGTCGGCTCCGCAGGCCTCGGCGTCGCGGGCGATTTTGGCGATGGCGTTCTCGCGGGCGTCATAGATGAGCGAGGTCATTTCTTTGATTTCGCCCGACACAAAGGAGCGGAAGAGCGAGGAAAAACTGCCGGCCAGACCGATCGAGTAGACCGAGACGCCGAGCACCAGGCGGATGGGGCAATAACCCTGGCGGATGACGTTCCACATTTCCTGATTGGTCAAATCGCTGGTGATGGGATTCTGGCTGTATTCCGCCGGCAGATTGGGATGATGGCTGGCGGTACCGATCATGATCATCTCGCGGCTGCCGTAAAACGGAGTGGTGGTGGTGCGGATACCCAGCACGGCGTTGGCTCCCGCCGTGCGCGCTTCGGCGCTGATGCGCTCGATGGCCAGGTGGCGGGTGTGATTGAAAACCTCCGACCATTCCTTAACTTCGCCGCGAGCCAGGCTGCGAAAACCGCCCTTCAGACCGCCGCCCAGGCCAATGGAATAAGCCACGTTGCCGAAGACAAAACGGATGGGGCGAAAACCGCAGTCCAGTTGGCAATAGAGGCCCTGTCCGTCAGCCGAACTGGAAAAATCGCCGACCCGGCCCTCCCCCTCCGTCGGATGAACGCAACTGCCGATAGACAGAAACTCGAGTCCTATCGGGTGCATGACCAGTTCGCTGGTGACCCCGGTGATACCGTGCCCGCCGCGCTGCTCCACTTCGCGCATGAGCTTCTCGAAAGCGCGGTGGCGGCCGTTGTTAATCCATTCGGTATATTGGGTGACCTCGCCGCCGGCCAGGGTTTTAGCCAACGAGCTGATACTTTTGGCAAATCCCAGGGACCAGACGCTGTTGCCGATCACCATATCGCCGGCATCATAACCCTTGGCGCGTAGACAAAACATTTCATTGCCGGAAAGACCGGTGACGATAGGCATTAAAGATCGTATTTGGCGATGGTGACGTCGGCGTTGGGGTAGCTGTAGCTCAGCTCGGCATACTTGGCGGTGCTGTTGTAGCCGTTGACCTTGGAAACCTCGACCTTGTGCATTCCGTAGGGGGCGGGGATCCAGTTGGGGGCGCTGCTCACCGGGATGGTGCCCTGGTCGTAGCCGTCGACGTAAACTCTCAACTCGCTATCCGTATAGTTGTAGACTTTCAAATACGAAGGCGACGAATAAGCCTGACACACGGGGGTGATCGTGCTGGCCAGAAGAACTGCTGCGGTGAAAAGTTTACGAATCATTGTGGACTACCTCCGTGTGATGTGCTCACAGGGTAGCCAGGTGGCCTGAAAAAAGTTTGAAGCTCAGTGACCTCGAGTCAGACTAATCAAGCACAAAATTGTTAAAATCCACATCGTCGGCGAAATTTCCCGAATCCTCCCGGTGCCGATCTTGAGCAGCGCGAAGGAGACAATCCCCCAAATCAAGCCATTGGCCACGTTGAAAGTAAGCGGCACCATGAGCAGCGTCAGGAAGGCGGGCAGCACTTCCGTGATATCGTCGGGTTCCAGTTTGGTGACCGGCTCCAACATGAAGCAGCCCACCAGGATCAAGACGGGACTGGTGGCCTGCACGGGAATGAGACTGGCCAGCGGCGCCAGCACGATGCCGAAACAGAAGCAGATGCCGGTAGTGATGGCGGTCAATCCGGTGCGCCCACCCTGGGCGATGCCCGAAGCGCTCTCGATATAGGTGGTGGTGGTCGAAGTCCCCAGCAAGGCGCCGATCATGATGGCGAATGACTCCGCGATCAGTCCGCGAGGAGCTTCCTGGAAGATCGGTTTCTCCTTGGAGATCCAGCCCAGCTTGGTGGCCAGTCCCACAAAAGTGCCGGCCGTATCAAACAGGCTCACGAAGGTGAAGGTGAAGACGATCATGGCGAAACCAAGCTTCTCGGCGCCGGCGAAGTCCAGCTTGAAGAGGCCTTTGCCCAGGTCGGCCAGGTTCGGCCAGGTCATTTGGGCGGTGGAGACCAGGGGCTGGCCTTCGGGGCCCGGCACCACGAACCCCAGCGCGGTGACGGCCAGCATCCCCCAGAGCAACGCGCCTTTGACCCGGCGGTAGAGCAGCGAGGCCATCAAAACCAGGCCAAAAACCAGCAATCCATTGGCCGGGGTGTAAACCTGGCCCATCTCCACCAGGGTCACCGGGTTGCCGTGGATCAGGCCGGCATTCTTGAAGCCGATGAAGGCGATGAAGAGGCCGATGGCGGCCGCGGCCGAGAGCTTGATGTTATAGGGAATGTCCTCGATCATGCGCGAGCGGAACGGCAGCAGCGAGAGAATCAGGAAGATGACCCCGTCGAGAAAGACAGCGGCCAGGGCGGTTTGCCATGGGATGTCCATTTGCTTGACCACGGTATAAGCAAAATAGGCGTTCATGCCCATGCCGGGGGCCAGCGCGAAGGGCAGGTTTGCGATCAGGCCCATCAGGATGCTGCCGATGCCGGCGGCCAGGGCGGTGGCGATGAGCACCGCGCCCCGGTCCATGCCGGCGTCGCCCAGAATGACCGGGTTGAGCAGCAAGATGTAGGCCATGGTGGCGAAAGTGGTCAGCCCGGCCAGCACCTCGCCAGCGACGGAAACTCCGTGTTTTTCCAACTCAAATCGCTTCAGCAAGGGGCCGCTCCTCCCAGGTTCTAGAGGGGGCTACGCCCGCCCCCAGGACCCCCCGCCCCCGGTTCTAGGGGGGGCTGCCGCCTCCCCCTAGGACCCCCCCGCTGATCCACCGAATGCTGCTGAACTATGCGAATCTTCCTTGGACTCCTTTTTCTTTCTCTGACCCTGGCCGCTCCAGCCCGGCCCCTGCAGGTCATGTTCTGGAACCTGGAGTCGCCCGGGCACGATGTGCACGAGGGCGAGAAAAAGACGGCCGATCTGGACTTTCTGTGCCGGCGCATCGAGCAGGACTTCGGTCAGGCCGACCTGGTGGGTTTCGCGGAGGTTGAGCCGGAGTGGGCGCCGGCGTTGGAAAAAGCCCTGGAAAAGGCCAGCGGCGGGGACTTCGAATTCCACCTCAGTCCCACCGGCGGTCACGACCGGCTGGCCGTGGCCTGGCGGGCCGATCGCTACAACTGTCTTGAGTGGGATATCTTGCCGGTGCTGGGCGGCCCCTTCCGCATCGATGCCAAGGATCTAACCTTCCGGCCCAGCCTCTACGCCCGCTTGCGCTCGAAAGAAGCGCCGGGCCCAATCACTTTCGTGGTCAATCACCTGGCCCGCTCCACTCCCTCCTATGGGCCGGCCGTACGCCGCAAGCAGGCCAACCTGCTGCGCCAGTGGCTGGACCACGTCGGCGACCCGGTGGTGTGCGTGGGGGACTTCAACTTTGATTACCACATCCACAAAGGCGACCAGGACGACGCCGGTTTCTCGGTGCTGACCCGAGGCGATCTCTACAAGTGGGTGCGCTATCCCGATCCCCTGGTTCCCACCGAAGGCGAGACCAGGAATGGCCAGCCCCATTTCCCTTACGAAAGCATCCTGGACTTCATTTTTGTCGCCAACGAAGCCCGCAACTGGAAAGCCAGCAGTCAGGTGCTGACTCGCCCGGATGATTTCAGCCCGGAAGACCAGAACAGCGACCACCGGCCGGTGCGGGCCGACTTTGAGATCACCACCAGCGTACCGAGAAACTTTCCAAATCGTTGACAGAGGCGCACGCACCCTGTGAGAAGAACGCTGGGCCATGCAGAGTCCCCTTTTCACCGACTTTTACCAACTGACCATGATGAGCGGCTACCTGGAAGCCGGCAAGGATAAGCAAAACAGCGTCTTTGAGCTGTTTTTCCGCAAAATCCCGCAGCAAGGAGCCTTCTGCTTGCTCTCGGGGCTGGAACCCGCCCTGGAGTATCTGGAGAATCTGCAGTTCTCCGATGAGGAACTCGGCTATCTGGGCAGTCTCAAGATGTTCAATCAGGCTTTTCTCGATCAGCTCAAGGGTTTTCGCTTCCGCGGCACGGTCTGGGCCATTCCCGAAGGTACCGTGGTCATGCCGCATCAGCCCCTGCTGCGCATCGAAGCCAGTCTGCCGGAAGCCCAGTTGATCGAGTCGGCGCTGCTCAACATGATCAATTTCAATACCCTGATTGCCACCAAAGCCGCGCGCGTGGTCCAGGCCGCCGGCTCGGACAGCCAGGTCCTGGAATTCGGGCTGCGCCGCGCGCAGGGGCCGGACGGCGCCATGTCGGCCAGCCGGGCCGCCTTCGTAGGTGGTTGCGTGGCCACCAGCAACTCGCTGGCGGGGATGCGCTACGGCATTCCCGTGCGCGGTACCCAGGCCCACTCCTGGATCATGTCTTTTGGAGACGAGCTGGAGAGCTTCCGCGCCTATGCCCACCGCTATCCCGACAGCGCGCTGTTGCTGGTGGACACCTACGATACCCTGGGAAGCGGCGTGCCCAACGCCATTCAGGTGGCCCGCGAACTCAAGGAAAGAGGTCACAAGCTGGCCGGCATCCGACTCGACTCGGGCGATCTGGCTCAGCTCTCGATTGCAGCCCGCCATATGCTCGATGAAGCCGGCTTTCCCGAAGTGCGCATCGTGGCCTCCAACGACCTGGACGAGTTCCTGGTGGAAAGTCTGCGCGCCCAGGGCGCCCGCATCGACACCTGGGGGGTCGGGACCCAGTTGGTGACCAGCAAACAGGATCCGGCCCTGGGCGGTGTCTACAAACTGGTTTCCATTCAAGAGGGCGACCACTGGCGGCCCTGCATGAAAATTTCCAGCAATCCCGGCAAAGCCACCAGCCCGGGCGTCAAGCAAATCCACCGGGGCCTGGCCGACGGGCAATTTGTGGGCGACGTGATTGCACTGGCCTCCGAGAATGCGCCCCAACCCGGGACTTCTATCCACGATCCCCTCTACGTAACGCCGCCCAGGCAACTGGAGGCGACGCACTTCGAGCCGCTTCTCGAGAAAGTCATGGAGAACGGCCGGCGCACCCGGCCGGCCCCGGCCTTGACGGAAATCCGACAGCGGGGCCTGGACCAATTGGCCAGGCTACCGGTGGGCTGCCTGCGCCTGCAGAACCCTCACCTGTATCCCAACGGCCTCTCGGACGAGCTCTACGAACTGCGCCGGCAACTGCTTACGGCTCGGGCGTAGACTCGACTTCGCCGGGTTTGCCGAACCCGATGTCCGGAGGTTGAGCGGGGCTGGTGAAATTCAGTGCGCTGTGATGCATGCCGTAAATCAAGTAGATGACCATGCCCACCACCAGCCAGACGAAGAAGCGAACCCAGGTCATGAAGGGAGAGGCCATCATCAGCCAGACACAAGTTACGATGCCACACATCGGAATCAGCGGTGCAAAAGGAGCGGTGAAAGGGCGTCCGGGCGCCAGGGGCAGGCCTCGGTAGGCCAGACCCACCCAGAACGCAATGGGAGCACACACCATCGCGGTCAACCTATTCTCATGGCTCGGGGTGGTGATCCCCCAGATGGTCAGCGCGACCGCCAGGGCAAGCGTACAGTAGGCGCTCAGGTCATAGGGGCGGATAAACGAGTCAGACTTGCGCCCATCCCGATAGCGCAGCAACAGCACCGCCGCGCACACGATCACGAAAGCGAACAGCGTGCCGATATTGCACAGATCGATGACGATGGCGATGTCCATGAAGGCGGCCGCGCCGGCCACCAGCACACCGGTCAGAATGGTGGTCACATGCGGAGTCTGGTAGACCGGATGAATGGCCGCGAAAAACTTGGGAAGCAGTCCGTCGCGCGCCATCGAGAAGAAAATACGCGGCTGACCGAGCTGAAAGACCAGCAGCACGGCCGTCATCGAAAAGAGCGCCCCCACCGTCACCACAAAGTGGGAGAAGGAAAGCAATTTGGCGCTGGAGGCGGAGAGTCCGGGGCGCTTCTGGACAATCTCCAGCGCGGTGGCCATCGGATCCGGAGTGCCCAGCTCGTTCCAGGGCCCCATCCCGGTCATCACCAGAGATATGGCGATATACAAAATCGTGCAGATGACCAGCGAACCGATCATGCCGATGGGCAAATTGCGCGAAGGATTTTCCGTTTCTTCGGCCGCCGTGGACACGGCGTCAAAGCCGATGTAGGCAAAGAAAATCACGGCGGCGGCCCCGTGAATGCCCTTCCAACCGTTGGGAGCAAAATTGGACCAGTTGGCGGTGTCGACGAACATGAAGCCCAGACCCACGAAGAAAACCAGCACGGCCAGCTTGATCAGCACCACGATGTTGTTGAAGGTGATCGACTCTTTGACGCCCCGCACCAGCAAAACCGTCATTAACAGAACGATGGCCAGAGCCGGAAAGTTGAAAGCCAACCCGTGTCCTTCATGCAGCGAAGTGGTGGTCGCCGTCATCAGCTTATCGCTGATGTGAATGCCGAATCCTTTCACGAAGGAATTGAAATAGCCGGCCCAACTGATGGCCACGGCCACATTGCCGACGGCATATTCGAGAATCAAGTCCCAGCCGATGATCCAGGCGGCCAGTTCCCCCAGGGTTACGTAAGCGTAGGTATAAGCGCTGCCGGCGATGGGGATGACCGAGGCGAACTCGGCGTAGCACAGGGCGCAGAAGCCGCAGGCAATAGCCACCAAAATGTAGCTGATCACAATCGCCGGGCCCGCGCCCACATGGCCGCCGCCACCGGC
The DNA here is from genome assembly GCA_019637395.1 of Vulcanimicrobiota bacterium. Classification (GTDB taxonomy): domain Bacteria; phylum Vulcanimicrobiota; class Xenobia; order Xenobiales; family JADMJV01; genus JADMJV01. The sequence continues at coordinate 11,042 of JAHBVR010000026.1, read as the reverse complement.
GGCGGCGGTTCCCGTAGTGGCAAAAATGCCGGCGCCGATGATAGCGCCGATGCCGAGGGCGATCAGATCCCTGGCTCCCAACACGCGCTTCAAACCGGTATGGTGGCCCTCCTCGTCCGGAGGCTGCGACATCACCTGGGCGATTGACTTGGTCCTGAGTAAGGCATTCATAGCCCACAAGCTACCCCAAAAACGAGGATGAAACTTTTCTGGCATGTTACAGGTGCAAAATCGGGCATATCTAAACCAGAAGAATGAAACAACTGCTGGCTTCGGCCCTGCTCCTGCTCAGCTCCAGTTGCGCCTGGGGGCGCGATTGGTACTCCCCCATCCACGAAGGCAAGTCCTACGTCAACCCCAACCTGACGCTGGCGCGCGCCCAGAAACATCCCAAACCAGGTTGGGACGGACAATTGGTGCTCTGGAGCGGGCGCCTCCGCCAGGTAAAAAAACACGGAGCCGGCTGGATCATGAAGCTGGAGACTCCGCAGGGACTGTTGCCGGTGCGCTGTCCGCGGGCCGTGCTGACGCTCAAGCCCGATCCCCGCGAGGGGTGCGCCGTGGCCATCAAAGGCAGCCTGCGTATGCAGCGCGGCCGTCTCTCGGAACTGGAGGGCCGCTCCATTATTTTGCTGGAGCCCGGCCGCTGGACGCCCTATCACAACGACGAAGAATTTCTCAGTCAGTGGATCCAGTTTCACTGCCCTGACGAAAAACCGGGTTACGGCCAGGCGGTGGCCCGGTCCGTATTGTCCCAGGCTCGCCAGAACAAGCTGGATCCCTGGCTGCTGGCCTCCCTGCTGCAAGTGGAATCAGCTTACCGCAAGGACGTCGTGTCCTCGAGCGGGGCCATCGGCCTGGGCCAGTTAATGCCTTTCACGGCTGAGGGCCTGGCGGTAGACCCCTGGAAACCCGAAGAAAACGTGGCCGGCTGCGCCAAGATGCTCTCCGGCCTGCTGCAGGGCTGGAAAAGCGAACTGGACCCGCGCGCGCTGGCGCTGGCCTCCTATAACGCGGGCCCCAGCCTGGTGCGCCAGATCCAGACCGTGCCATCCATTCCCGAAACCAATAACTATGTCTACTTTATCGGAATGCTGCAGGCTCACCTCAGCCGGCTGGCCCGCGCAAAAGCGTCTTAAAACCGCGCGCTTCCAGCGCCTTGGGAAACTCGCTCAAGTCCACTACTTGGTCGATGAGCGGCCTGGGGTCGATTCGACCGTTGCGCAATGCCTGCAGCGCCGGCTCAAAAGGCCCGCAGCGCGAACCGACCAGGCGCAGGGCGTTGACCACCATCAAGTTGGTGTCGAGACCGCCGCTTTCGGCCACCGTCGACTTTAAAACCACCGTCCCCCGCGGCCGGCAACAGCGCAACGCCTGCTGAGCCCCCTCGGCCGTGCCGGTGGCTTCCACCACCACCGGCCACAAGCCGCTGACCCCCTGAGTGGTCTCCAGGCCGAGAGCGCGCAGACGCTCCAGCTTGGCGGGATGGCGGCCGGCCACGGTGACCCGGTGCTGGTCGCGCAGGGCCAGGCCGATCAGGGAACCCAGACGCCCGTCTCCCAACACCAGCACTTCCAGGCCTGCGCTCAGCTGAGGGCCTACCTCCAGGGCCGCCGCCAGGGGCTCGCACCACACCGCCAACTCCGGCTCCAGGTCAGCGACCGGGTGAAGATTGGCCAGCGGCAGGCGAAAGCGTTCCGCGAAACAGCCGTCCAGTCCGCGAATGCCTAAGACCGTGCGCGCCGGACAAAAGCGCTGGTCTCCAGCCCGGCAGTCAGGGCAGAGGCGGCAGCCGACATTGATCTCCCCCACCACTCTGCGTCCCAGCCAGTCAGGCCGGTCGCTTTCCGTCACTCGGGCCACAAACTCATGACCCAGAAAGCCTTCGAAATCGGCATAACCGCAAATCATCTGCAGGTCGGTTCCGCAGACACCGGCCAGCTCGAGCTGTAAACCGGCCCACCCGGCCGGCAACTCGGACCAGGGCCGGGAAGCCCACAACGGGGCCTTTTGAAAGATCTTCCAGCCAAAGTTGTCAGGCATCCGAAAATTTTCTCAGAAAAATTTCGGCAACATACTTTACAAGCTGGTCACACGATGTTAATATTCTAGAGCGGTCGCACGGTGCGGCCGAAAGTTTTCCTCCTGTGTGTGTGTGTGTGTGTTGTGTGGCCCGGTTAACCCCGGGCCTTTTTATTTTCTGGACCACTTACTTGCCTTTTTGTTCGGGCAGCTTGCGCACTTCCGCTTTGAGCGCTTCCAAGCGCTCCTCGCCGATTTCCAGACGATGAGCCACCGCCTGGATGTAACGTAGTTCGGGCGGATTTAGAGAACCGCGGGACATCGAGAGCGCCAGCAAGACGCGCATGAGGTCTTCTTTATCTTCGGTCGGGCTTTTGAGTATAGCCCCCAGGTCCGGCAATTCCGGAGCTTCCTGCATCATCTTGCCGACTTCGGCCAGGTCTTTGTCACTCAGACCCAGTTCGGTGAGCATCTGGCCCAGCAAAACCCGCTCCCGGTCGTCCACGGTTCCGTCGGCCCAGACAATCTGAATGAGGCCTTTGATAATTTCGCGGTGACTAGCGTTCATCGACGCGCTCCTATTCCTGGGGAGCTGACGCGCCCTCTTCTGGGCCACTTCTGGCGGAAACAGGCTTGTCCTGGCAATGAAGCCAAAAACTGAGACCCAGATAATACACGGGAAAGAGGTTGCTCCAGAGAAAGCATTGCTCATGCACCGGCCCGGTGCCGGTCAAGCTGAAGAGAACCAGGCAGCCCCAGACGGTCATCAAGAACATGCTCAAGCGGCGCAAGTGGCGGGTTTTGCTTGGATAAACGAAACGAACGGGCAGCAGCACGCACAGAGACAGGGTCAGCACAATGGCGCCGTTCAAGGCTACCGGTAGCTGCCAACGCCACAGATACAGAGCCACGATATTCCAGAGTGACGGAAAGCCTAGAAAATAGTCATCGTCGGTTTTGGCCTGCGAATTGGCCATACCCAGCGCGCTGCACAGCAGCGGAGCGGCCCACACCAGCGGAGGCAACCAGCCCCACCAGAGCATGGCCAGCACCGGTAGCAGCACCCAGGTGAAGTAGTCCACCATGTCGTCGAGACGCCGGCCGTCGATCTCCGGTGCGTAGCGTAACACCTGCCAGCGCCGGGCCAGCGTGCCGTCCACGGAATCGATCAACACCGCCACCATCATCCACAGAAAGGCGGCGCGCAAGTCGTGCGCCTGCACCCGTTCCAAGGCAATGACACCGGCGATCACGCCGGAAGCGGTGAAAAGGTGCACGGACCAGGCTTTTAAACGAGGAGTGAGCAAAGCCCGACGTCCTTCTCCTCCCCTTTCGTCAAGGCCTGCGGCTAGGTGGCCGCTGAAAAACTCCTTTGTGGCGTCCGGGGGGACCCCGGCCACCACAAGATATAATTACAAACGCGGCCATCTAGCACAACCTGTTGATCGTCGCTGACTAGGCGCGCTCGAGTTCGTCCATCAGCTCATCGGCCTCCGCGCAGATAGCATAGACATTGTCCCATTCCTCCTGCTCGTCGAGACGGTTCTGGCGGGCCAGATCGAGGGCGTATTCCAGGGCTTCAAAGTAAATCTCCAGGGCTTCGCGCCATTGCTTGCCGACCTCGGTCTTGGGAGCTCGCTCATGATGGCCGCGCAAGACTTCCATCTCGTTTTCCAGGTCGGCAATCAGTTCCTCGCGAGCTCTTTCCCCTCTGCGCGTGGCCTCGACGGGCAGCTTCAGTTTTTCTTGCAGGCTCATCAACGGCGAGACTACGCCGGGTGGGACGGAGATACCCTGTCTTATCTGACAGGCCGGGCTTCTGGGGAGGCGCTGGTGGAGCTATGGTGGGAAAAAGCCGAAGGAGGCCGATACCATGCCACAGGGAGATAAGAGCGCCTACACTGATAAGCAAAAGCGCAAAGCCGACCACATCGCCGAAGGTTATGAGGACCGCGGAGTGTCTCACAAGGAAGCCGAGGCTCGCGCCTGGGCCACCGTCAACAAAATGGACGGAGGGGGCAAAAAAAGCGGTTCGGGCCGTGGTCACGCCGTCGATAAGAGTCCCGCCCGCAAAGGTGGACGCAAAGGCGGCTCCAGTCAGAGCCACGCCAAGCGCTCGGCGGCCGCCAAAAAGGGCTGGGAGACCCGCCGCCAGCACGCTCATCACTGAAGGATTCCCACCCTTCGAAAGAAAGCCCTGGGAATGCCCAAAGCACTGACTCTGGATGACCGCCTCATCGACTACCTGCATTCGGTCTCGCTACGCGAGCCCGAGGTGCTCCGGCAATTGCGAGCCGAGACGGCGGCCCATCCGCGCAGCCAGATGCAGATCGCGCCGGAGCAGGGCCAGTTTATGGCTCTGCTGGTGGAATTGCTGGGCGCCCGCCGCATTCTGGAGATCGGTTGCTTTACCGGTTACAGCTCGCTGGCCATGAGCCTGGCCTTGCCGGCCGACGGGTATATCGATACCTGCGACGTCGACGAGGAAACCACCGCTATAGCACGGCACTACTGGCAGGCGGCCGGGCAGCAGGACAAGATCACTCTACACCTGGGCCCGGCTCTGGACACTCTCAAGGAGTTGCCGGGCCCCTATGACCTGGTCTTTCTGGACGCCGACAAGGTCAATTATGATGCTTATTTGGAAGCGTCCTACAAGCGGCTGCGCGCCGGCGGGCTGATTTTGATTGACAATGTGCTCTGGTCGGGAGCGGTGGCCGACGAAAGTGTCCGCGATCCCGACACCGAGGCCCTGCGCGCGCTCAACCGCAAGCTGCAGGCGGACTCACGGTTCACCATCAGCATGCTACCGCTGGCCGACGGTCTGACCTTGGCTCGCAAACGTTAAAGTGGGGGTCCAGGGGAAGGCGCGTTAGCCCCCCTGGAAAACGAAAGTGGGGGGGTCGAGGGGGGAGGCGCGTTAGCCCCCCCTTGGAACACGAAAGTAAGGGGGAATCGTCCGATGAAAAAGCTCCTGTGCGCCGCTCTGGTGGGCGCCAGTCTGACCGGCGCCCGGGCGCAGACCGTGGCCGAAAGCACCTGGGGCCCCGTGATTGATGGGCGCCTTCAGGGAATGCTGGTGCTCGATATGGAAGACGATGCCGATCCCGCCGCCCTGGCGCGAGACCACGGGGTGCGGCTGGAATTCGTGTCCGCTCACTCGCGGCGCGACAAACTGATGATCGCCCGGGTCGAGGAAAGCCAGCTGTTGGATACCCTGGCCGCCTTGAACAAAGATGACCGGGTCACGGCCGTCAGCCCCAACTACGTCTACGAGGCGGCTTCCGAGCCGGGCCCGACCACCACCCTCAACAACACCCAAAAATTCCCGGACGACCCGCTTTATAAGATCCAGTGGAACCTGCAGATGGTCAACGTAGAGGGCGGCTGGAAGCACAATGCTGGGCAGAACGTGCGCGTGGCCATGGTGGACACCGGGCTGGCTTACTGGAACGCCGAGGGCCACCACAGGTTAGAGGACCTCGAGAACCTGAAGGTCCTGGAAGGCTATGACTTCGTGCGCGAGCACGCCGAAGCGAGGGACGAGCAAGGCCAGGGAACTCACATGGCCGGCACCATCGCCCAGTCCACCAACAACGGCAAAGGCGCCGCGGGCATTGCTTATGAGGCGCAGATCATGCCCTTCAAAGTACTGGACCGCCAGGGTCGCGGTAGCATGGCCGACGTGGCCGCAGCCATCCGCTTAGCCGGCGATCGGAAAGCCCAGGTTCTGGTGCTGGGCCTGGGCGGCCCCAAATCCAGTGAGGTCCTGCACGAGGCCGTCAAACACGCCCGCAGTCAAGGCGCGGTGATCATCGCCGCCACCGGCGTCAAGGGCAACGAAGAAATCCCCTACCCCGCCGCCTACCCGGAAGTGCTGGCCGTGTCCGCGGTGGACTACAAAGGAAAGCTGACGGACTACAGTAGTCGCGGGCCCAAGATCGACCTTGCCGCCCCGGGCGGCAAGAATCGCCAGACCGACTACAGCGGTATCGTGCAGAACACCATCCGCCAGGGCGACGCACGTCACTCCGGCTATTATCAGTGGTCTGGGACCTCGATGGCGGCCGCCCACGTGGCCGGCGTAGCCTCCCTGGTGGTGTCCACCGGCGTGCAGGGTCCCGAGGCGGTCGAGAAGATTCTCAAGGAAACGGCCCGTTCCAAAGGGGCCAAGGGCAAAAAGCAAGGCTATGGAGCCGGTATCGTGGATGCCGGCCGAGCCGTGGCCAAAGCTCAGGAAGTAGCCGCTTATCAGCAACTGCGGCGGCACCTGCCGGTAGGGCTATTTTTGGCACTACTGGCCGGCCTGAGCCTCAGAAGGAGAAACGCATGTTCTTAGGTTTGCGCACCGTTATCTATCCGGCTAAAGACCTGGCCGCCGGCAAAGCCTGGTATGAAAAGATGCTTGGTTCCGCAGCCTATTTTGACGAGCCGTTTTACGTGGGCTTTAACGTGGGCGGCTACGAACTGGGACTCGTTCCGGACGGAACCAGCAGCGAGACCTATTGGGGAGTGGAGAAGATTCAGGAGGCCTGGAAAGAGCTGATCGCCAACGGCGCCCAACCCAAGGACGAGCCGAAGAACGTGGGCGGCGGCATCTGGGTGGCCACCCTCACCGATCCCCAGGGGAACACCCTGGGAATCATCGAGAACCCTCACTTCCAAATTAGTTAGCGATGGTACGGGTGGCGTTGCCTTCGAGCAGGTCGGCACCGATGCCGGCTCCCCGATAGCCGATGTAACCGGCCAATCCACCCAGCAACAGATTGTGTCCCAACGCCACCCCCAGGCTGGCGCCCAGGGCGCCGCCGGTTAAACGGGCGAAGCTGGGGAACCAGGACTGGCGGGCGATTCCACTGATCCAATCGGCCTGGCCGGTGAGTCGCTTCAGGCGCTCGGCGCGCTTTTCCGGGTGCATTTGGGCGTCGGGCACATAGCACCGGGCGCTCTCGCGCGAATGAATGTGCATGCGCTTGAGTACCGTGTTGTACTGGCTGGTCATGAAGTCGTCCGGGCGCATGATCAGTCCAGCCGTGATCGGACTCATCATCATGATGCCCTTTTCCGGCAGGGCTTTGCACATCACTTTTTGCAGCCCCGAGTAACAGGAGTTACGGGTGGTATGGTAATACTCGCCGGTCCGGTCGGCCACCGCCTCGCTCAGGGCGGTGCTCAGCATACGCTGCTTTTCTTCGTCGCTCAAGTCGAGCCGGCGAGTTTCCAGACTGGCGGCCTGGCGGCGCGTCACCCACTGCCGGGCATCTTCAAAGGTCATCAGTTGATGAACCACGCCCATGGTCTTTTTCAGGCCGCGGGCGGCTGTCCAGCTTTCGCCTTCTTTGCGCCGGGCTTCGATCGAGTAGACCAGCTTGTTGGTGGTTTTTCCATCCGCTCCTTGCACGGCGGGGCCATCGAATTCAAAGACCAGGGCGGCGTGACCGGCCGGGTAAAAGTGTTCCAGGTAGAAATGCACGTCTTTGAGTTTCTTGGTATCGACGGTGGTGTTCTGAAAGTGAGGTTCCCAGTCTTTCTTGTCGGCGGCCTCGGTCCAACCCCAGCGAAATCCGCTCAGAGTCTGGCGCCCGTCCTGGTCGCTGGCCACCAGCGTGGCCGGCTGATTGTAGTGGTTCCAGGGACGTCCGTCGTGCCACAGGTCGGGTTTTTCCGCCGGCGGCTGGGGATCGGCCGGCTGCGGCGCTTTATTAAGCGTCCGCGCAAGCTGCGCTGAAGGGAGGCTCTGAATCTGCATGAATCCAAGTCTAAAAAACCGCCCTGAAAGATTTCCAAACCGCCTGGCACGGGAACCGGCGCGCCAAGCCCGAAGTAACCACTCATGGAATCCGAGTTGGCCTGGCCCGAGGCAAGCGACTTACTACCCGGACGACCTCTCTGTTTTTACGCTCTACGCAGCCTCTTCGCCGGGACGGCCGGGGCGGCGGTGGCCCAGGCCGGCCTTCCCTGGGGGATCCTGGCCGGGTTGCTGGTCTTCACCCTTTCACCCAGTTGGCGGCGGATTGGCCAGGCGCCGGAGTGGGTGGCGGAGAACAGCTATCGCGAAAGAGTGCCGGAGCGCTCCCAGAAAGTTCAACTGGCTCTGCTCGTGCTCCTGACTCTGCTGTGCTGGAACTGGTCGGCGGTATTGCTGGTAGCGCTCAGCCTTCCATTCCTTTGCTATCGTGTTTTTTCGCAGCTTTGGACTGAATTAGACCTGGAAAGCGGTCAGGTCTGGCACCACCGCACCTTCCTGGGGCAGCAGTTGACTCGCTTCGGAACTGACCTGAGCCGCGCCCAGGCGGTCGTCTCCGGCTTGAAGCAAGCCAAAGCGGGTGAAGAAGTCAGCTACTCGGTGTCCCTCTGGCTGGGAGACGGAGGTTTCGTACGGGTCCAGAGCGGCATTTCAGGTATCGAACCGAGCCACCGGGACGGCCGCCGGCTGGCCCACAAGCTGGACCTCCCCCACTACGCGGTGCCCAGCGGCGGGCGTTTCACCAATACCTATCCGGAAAATCACTGGCCGGCCCTGGCTGACTCCGAGCCGAGTTGGTCCCGACCCGTCCTGCCCTGGGAGGAGAATTGAAAACCAGTTTAAGCGCCGCCCTCCTGGCTCTGACGCGCGATCCGCTCTCGCTGATCAACCTGATGCTGTTCTCGCAAGCCAGCCTGCACCTCCTGGGACCCGGTTTCAGCGCAGCCATTTTGCCCTTTCTGCTCTTGGGATACTGCAGCCAGGTTCTCAAAGGGGCCATCCTGGCCGACCAGGCCCAACTTCCCCAGGCCAAGGACTTCAAGTCGGCCATGGGTCTGGGCTGTATGGGCACAGGCTTTGTGTGGGGCTTCGCCACCCTGGTCGCCATGGGAGCGCTGGTGGCGGAGTTTCCCCTGAGCCATCTTTTCACCCCCGGTCCCTATCTGCTGCTGGATCTGCTGCCGCTGTGGCTGTTCGCCTCGGTCTGGGCCAGTATGATCCACTCCTTTTATCTGAGCGGCCGGGACACCGACAAAGGCAACCGCATGCTGGGCAGTCTGGCCTATTTGCTGGTCCGGCCTCCGCTCTCTCTGGACGGCCTGCTGATGCTGGGGCTGCTGGCTGCCGCCGCGACTTCGATCTATCTCTGGCCGACCGCTCTGAGTCCGGCCATTCCGTTCGCTTTCCTGCTCTCCCACCTGCTCGGTCAGTACCTGCGCAAACGCCTCGGCTTCTCCCTGGAATGAGCCAACTGGACGAAGTCGAGAGCCTGCTCGAGCAACTCAGCGGTGAGGGAGAGCTGGCCTCGCGCGGACAATTTACCCTCGACCCCAGCAAGAGCCGTCAAAAAATCGGCCAATACCTCGAGTCTGACCAGGCCTCCTGGGCCAACTGGTGGGTCCGCGCCATGTTCGCCCTGGGTTGTAACGGCTTGCACCTTCAATTGGGCCGGCAGACGCTGTTGTTGACCGCCTCTTTTCCCGCCCATTCGGTCGGGCTCGACGGCCTCTCCGCTTTTCTGACGCGCGGGCATGACCCATCCAACGCTCCGGCTCTGGGCCTGCTGCGCAACGGCTTGCTCTGGTTGCAGGCCTTGATGGATCTGGAAGCGGGGCTCAAGGTTTCCCTCTTGCTGCAAGACTGCGGATTGGACTGTGGATTCTGGAAACTCACTCAGAACGGCCTGGAAGCCGGACCGCCTCCGCAGGGCAGCGAGCAACCCCTGCTGCGGCTGACTCTGCAGAGCCCGAACCTGGGCCCGGTGCGGGCTCAGTTGGCCTCCACCTTTGCCCAAAAGCTGGCTTACGCCACCGCCCCGGTCAGGCTGGATGGGCGCCGCCTCAACCCTGAGGCACCTGCCGGGGATCTGCTTTTCGCTCGTTACTACCTGGGGCCGGCAGACCACCAGCTGGTTGTTCCCGCGCCCGAAGCCTTACCGGCCCACCACTACGCCGTAGGGAATCAAGTGTTTGACAGGCCGCGCCTGGCCACGCCTCCGAGCCGGGTAGCTCATTTCAGCCTGGCCGGGCACCTGGCCTCCGACATTCGCTGGTCGGCGAGCGCTGGACAACCTTTGCTCACCTTTCAGCACGCCGGGGAGAACCATCAGCTCCACCTGGAAGGAGCCGATCCGTTTCCCCTGGCCGAAAACTGGCAGGAAGCGAGTCAGCCTTGGAAAGTTCCGGTGGCTTTCTTTCGTTCTTTCGAGGGCCCCGATCAGGTCATCGTCGTCGATCACGGACTGTGCCTGGAAGCCAGCCCTCTACGGCTGGCGCGGGACAAGAATCTAGATCTGGGCTGGAAGGTGCTGGTGGCGCGCAACGGCATTCAGACCGACCTGTCCGGTATCAAGCCGGTGGAAGACCCGCCCTATCAAAGAATGCTCGCCTGGGTGAGAGAAGAAGTGCGGGCCATCCACCAGCAACAACACTAATCGTCCGTGGTGGCTCATGATGGCCTGAAAAACTTGTTTGATTAAATTTCATCGAATCTCAACTTTATACCGGGAATCGGGGCGTGCAACGTCTGGGAGTGTGAAATTTATTCCATTTCTCTCGGGCGTTGATAATGCGTTGATAACTCGTTGATAGGAGCATGCCAGACTCTTCAATCAGGAGGAGCCGGGTCATGAAGAGAGGGAATTCAGCCTGGGATGACTACCGAAGTGTTGTCAAGCGCCTGGCGTCACTGAAGCAGCATCAAGAACCTGCCGTTAGAGAAGTCTTGCGAATTCTGCGCTTGGGCTGGCTGACTCCCGGCAGCGAGATTTTGTTTCGTCTCGAGAACGCGCTGCTCCGCCCGGGGGCGGTGCTACGGCGCCCCATCCCGCTACAACAAAAATGGTTTTCCGAGTTGAACTACTTTGAAAAATCACGGTGGATCACGATATTTTGGAAACTCGAGACCAAAGATGAGCTACCCCAAATCCTGGGACTGTCGAAACGACGGCTGCAGCAGCTCATGCAAGCCGCGAAATGCGTTTCACCAGGAGCGAACCGCTAAGATCAGGAACTTCGGTGCCACCAAGATGTCGGGGGATGTTCAAATGAAGCTT
>JAHBVR010000025.1 GCA_019637395.1 Vulcanimicrobiota bacterium | reverse complement strand
ATTCTCTGCGTAGGTAGCAGTCTGGAGTATGCAGGCTCAACCATAGGGAAACGGCTCCAAAGAGTGGCTGGGCTGGCCCAGCAGCTGGGACAACCAGACCACGTAGAATCCTATCTTGCCCTTGGAGACGAAGCCCCCATAGTGAAGTGGCTTTACTACCGAGAAGACTGTGTTATCGAAGTAGCGGTAACCAATCCTGGATATTTGAAGGCGCATGTTCCTGCAGTCTTGCAAGCTTTCACGGCGGACCGTATTTGGCGATTTAGGGTCTGGACTTTGTAGCTATAGTCCGTCACCTAAACGATCAGCAAACGCTTTTGATTGTCGGCCTGTGATCAGCTTCGTTCCGGCGAAGCCGGCCACCAGACCCGGCCCGGGTCCCTAAAATAGACAAAGTTGCGCCGGCTATGCGACCAGCATTGATCCGCAACTGGGTCCTATGGGAACGGGCCCCCAGTTTACAAATATGTCGGAGTCGGGGGAGGAAATCTCGGTGATGTTCGATCACGACCTCGTGAAGAGCATCAGGCGGCACCTCGGTGGCCGAGACCAACTGACCGTTGTCCCCGCTCCGTTTCGTAGCCGGGGCTTCATCCCCAGTCGGCCTGAGGGGCACGAGAATCAAAGCGGTGGTAAGGGTGGGCAGGCCCTCGGAGTGTGGGATCGCTGCCAAGTTCAAACCTTGCCGGGGAGCTCTCCAGGCTTTCCATAGCCGAAAAAGTGGGGGACTCGCTCTATTGAGCATTGAGCGAGTCCCCCGGCATTGTAACGTTGTAACGTGTCAAATCCCAATACTTCGTGAGCTTACGGAACGCGTGTTTGTACCTTGCTATCGAGCTGGGTAATGCTTAGGCGCTGGCGCAAGGCCGATCAATTGGCGGTGACCGAGGACCCACTGACATTGAGTCAAACTGGTTTGCAGTAAAAGCCGCTGCAGCCAACCCCGATGTTCTATCTGCCGCAAAATCCGGTGGAGTTACGGACCCGCGAGCCGCCAGAGCAATCCAAGCAACTGCGGCAGGAGAAATCAAGTCGCAGGCGGATTTTATAAACTGGATGAATTCGCATTGAGCGGGGAGGTCGGAGTAGTGATACCAGGGGCCAAGCGTCTTCTTCGTTGGGCTATGTTACTATTGATCTTAATCAATCCAGTTGGGGCAGGGATCGCCTGGGATCTTGCCCCTCTGGAAGAGCGACTCCGACATGCCGACTTGGTTATCGTTGGCCGAATTATTTCGGAAAGTGACGACCTTCAAGGCGAATTATTGCCCAGCAAGGTTGGCACCGTAAGTGTCATCGAAACCCTAAAAGGTCAGTTCGATCGAGCGAAGCTGTTCCTTGTCTACAGTGATATTGTTGGCGGACACTACCTCGGACAGGAGGGGATTTGGATTTTGAACTGGGATGAGAGACTAGGTGCCTATCGTTGCCATGAAAAGGCCGATCCGGAACCCTTTGACGCTCGTGACCACGTAAAACAAATCCTGATTCATTTAGGCCCCTGATCTGATGTCTACGAGAACGTTGGCAGCGCCTCGATCCGGCTACACAACAACGAAGTTGCGGGCCAGGACGCCATCTTCTACTCAGCAATCGCCTGGGTCTTGCACCCAGGCTTTTCTCTTTTCCGGCCGCAGCCTCAACAGCACGGTGGAGGAAACCTTTGACCACGACGACGACGGCAATATGATCTCGCGCACCCTGGTGGCCGGCCCCGACACCACCGACTACGACCGCAACGACCAGGACCAGCTCACCCGTATCCAACTGCCCACCAGCGCCGAAGAAGTCTACCGCTACGACACCGACGGCATCCGCAAATACACCGACAACACCACCAGCTACTACTCCTCCGGCGGCACCTCGGTGGCCGAGACCAACCCCGGCGGCAACGTCTCCTACATCCAGGGCCACGTGCTGCTGGGCGTGGACCTGGCCGGCACCTTCTACTACTACCTGACCGACGGCCTCTCCAGCGTCCGCCTCGTCGTGGACGCCAGCGGCAGCGAGGTCGCCTAACGCTCCGAACTGGAAGTGGGATTACAGCACCAGAAAGGACGCCTTTGCCGACACCTACAGAAGCCAGAACACAAGCGGCGGCTTCAAAGGGCAGTCTCGCTTGTGCCAGCTCTTGCAGCGGGTCAACGCGTCTCCCATGTGGCTTGATATTTGGCGCTCAGCCAAGCCACAGGCCATTCCAGGCAAAACACTTCCCGAGAGATACACCACAGCGACTTGCCAACGCCCGGCCCTAATCAAGGTCATAGCCTCGTCGCTGAAGCTGGAGAAGTTGTGAATCCGCCCAGGATACCGGTCACGAAAAAGAGCGGAATACATCGTTATGTGGAAATCGTCCCAAAGGGAACGAGGCACCCACCGCCCAACCGACGGACACGATGAGTTGCGCTGGTTGGTGCTAATGGAACCACGCCTTACAACGAGGAGTGGAGACCGAACCATCTGAGAAGGTCTCTCAAAAGTGGAGAGTAGTCATAACACCTCCAGCAAAGCCGGAGGACATGCTCAAGAAGTCCGGGCTCGACAGGCGCCGCGCTGGCGTCGGCGGACGGTAGCGCCGCCGACCTGAAGAAGCGGCTGGAACACGACGTAGGAGCGTCCCTTGGACGAGCAAGGCCAGGTCGTTTCCCTCCCACGGGTGGAGACCCGGGGCTACGCAGGAACAATCCGGGGGGCTTAGTATGCCTTTTCTATTGAAGATTTTTACCCGTCTATTCATGGTCTGGTGGTTGAGCGCGGCGCTGCCGGCCCAGCAGCCTTTCGTGCTGGCCTGGCTGGGCGACGGCTCGCAGCTCTCGGAATTTACTATCGGCGAAACGCTGTATAATGTTCATCGTATCCAGGATCAGCCCGATCATATCGTGGTGCTGGTGCACGGCTACAATGTGCCCCGCGAGGATGGCGCCAGTCAGTTTCAGGAAGTGGCCGACCGCTGTTACGGCGCTCTGGCCAAACTGGGTCGGACTTCGGTGGTGGTGGGATTGGAATGGGATTCGGCCGCTCCCGGTGCCCAAACTCCCTGGCGCGCCAAGAACGCCTATCTGACCAAGGTGGAGCGCGCCCGCATCGTCGGCCACAACGCCGCCCGCCAGGTGCTGCTGCGCCTGCAAAAGGAGTTTCCGCGCGCCAAGATCAACGTGTTGGCTCACAGTCTGGGCTGCGAAGTGTCCGCCGGCGCCCTCTTTCCCAACATCGTCTACGAAGATGAAATACCCAAGACGGCTTCTTATGATCCCGCTCAGGCGATGCGTTGGAATTGCTGGGCTTTGACCGGCTCCGACCTGGACTACAATGTCTGGTATAACGGTCAGGTCGAATTCGAGAGCCCGCAATCACGCGCCGATTTGCTGTGGATGACCATTTCACCCTATGTGGGCAACGGCTTCCGCGACCAGGTGCTGCAGGTGCGCCAGGCGGTGCGCGGGATGGCCGGCGGGTCCGCCTTTCCGCACATGACCGAGCGCCAGTATGATTCGATCTTTTCGCGCCGGGCCGTGTTTTTCGACCAGCGCGACATTCCCCAGGGGCATGAATTCGTGCGCTATTTCAGTGAGCAGCGCCTGGCGCACATCCTGGCGGCGGCGGTCTGGATTGGCGAGCATCCAGTCCAAGGAACCTTACCGGCGGCCGGTCCGACGGTAGGAGTGCCGGTGGTGCGGGCCACTCCGCCACGCGGGTTCGTGGGTCCACAACTGGAGAGCCTACCGGCTCCGCCGGTGCCGGCCGAACTCCCGGAGCCCTCGGATCTGGCCGACCTGGACAGGGTGCTGGCCGCCCCCAACCGCATCGAAGAGCTGTTGCCCTGGTTGGAAGCCCCCAACTCCTCAGCCCAGTTGTATGCTCTCTGGCGCCTGGAGCGCCTGCTCTGCGGCGGCAGCCAACACTTTGCCGACGAGACCCTGGACAAAGTGACCCGACTCTTGCGCAGCAAGCCTCGCACGGTCTGGGCGGAGCGGGAAAACAGCCCGTGCGAATCGGTGCGCCGCGGCTACTGGCCCACCGAAGCGCTCATGACCAAAGCCGGCGCCCCTGCCTGGTCACGCTAAGAAGGCGCAGAAACTCCTTTGTGGCGTCCGGGGAACCCCGGCCCCCACAAGATATAGCTACAAACGCGGCCACCTGGCACAACCTGTTGATCGTCGCAAACTGAAGAACCCGGCTTCGCCGAGTTCTTCAGCAGCTTCCCAGGCGATCGACATCAGGCCAAGCATAACTTTTTCTACACTTTTGGCCCACCAAAACACCCCCTTACAACCAACAAGCCACGAGACATATCACCAAAAATAATCCGGTTGACAGACTTCAAGTTTTCATGTTAACCATAACTTCATGCACTGCTCCTACATCGACGCTTTAAAAATTCAGTGGCTACTGATCGCCGCCGACCAGACTCATGACTACCTGGATCAAGCCGGTTTCGAGCGCCTGGATTGGCGGGAGCAACCCTATTGGCGCAAGGACAGGCTGATCTGGTGTTACGGGGGCATCGCGGTAGCCGTTCCCGCAGGCTATCTGGGCTACCGAATGGGCGCGCCGCAACTCTACCACAGCCAGAAGTTCTGCCTGCCCCCGTTTCTTTATTCCGACTCCACCTGGATTAGCGATCGCGCCGCCGTGGAACCTCATCTGCAACCGCTGATCGACTACGAAGTGGAGTATCAGCGCCAATGCGGCGGCTTTTGGCGGCGCCGCGTGCTCATGTCCCACTACGGATTTCCGGCGCTCTGGCAGGCCGCCTGGTGGATCAACATCATGGGCCGAGCCCTGCCGGACCTGCACGAGGAGCTGCACCCACCCCGCTGGGAGTTCATCCCCCAATTAAGGTCTACCTGATAAAACTTGACAACAAAGTTCTGTTCAAACTAAACTGCCAAAAAATTTTCGAGGAAAACCGAAATTCCGTGATCTTCCTATGTCATGTGGCCACGCCGGCCATCCGAGAGGGCTTTCTTCCAGCCGCCCAGAGTTTAGGCCGGGAAGTGATTTTACTGACCGACAGGCCCGAAGACTATCAAACTTACCCCCAACGCGTGCTGGCCTGCGACGTCTTCAATCCGATGGCCGTGCTCGACTGCATCACGCAACACAACCTGCCCGTCGAAGCGGTCTTTTCCAACAGCGATCATCTGCAGACGCAGACCGCCTGGATCGGCCAATTTTTCGGTGTGCCTCATAAATCCGTGCGCGCTTGTTACCTGGCCAAGAACAAAAGCCTGATGCGTCAGGAGCTGGCGCGCCTGGGCCTGGAGAGCATCTGGTTTCGCCACTTTCACAGTCTGGAAGAACTGAAGGCGGCCGAGCAAATTCCCTTCCCCTGCGTGGCCAAGCCCATCAAGGGCGTGGCCAGCATCGACGTCAAATACCTGGAAGACTCCCGGCAGCTGCTGGAGTTCGCCGGCACTTTTTACTCCAAGCAGCGGCAGCCACTCCTCTTGGAAGAATACCTGCCCGGCGCCATCTACTCGGTGGAGACCCTGAGCGGCCACCTGCTGGGCGGCTTCACCTGCACCCTGACCGAGCTGCCCTACTTCATCGAGACCGGCGCCCGCTGGGGCGTGCCCGCCGCAGGCGCCGCCTACGTCATGCGCGCTCTGGAGGCGGTCGGCGCCACCTTCGGGGCCTGCCACACCGAGCTGGTCATGACCACCGCCGGCCCCCGCATCATCGAAATCAACTATCGCAGCATCGGCGACCAGAGCGATTTTATGCTGGACAACCTGAGCGGCGGCAGCTACTTCCAAAACGTGCTCAGAACCGCTCTGGGCGAAACCATTCAGCCCCCGGTCATCGACGCGGAGCTCCACTCGGTGGCTCATTATCTCTTCGCCGAACGAGCCGGCCAGTTGAGCCAGGCTCCCGACGGCTTCGTGACGGAGCGCGAGGGTTGCGCCGTCCACTACGTGCCCACCAAGAAAGCCCGGGACGTCGTCGATCTGACCCATTCCAACAAGGATTATCTGGGCATGCTGCACGTCACCGGACCGGGCCGGCAGCGGGTGGAAGAGCTACTCGAGCGCGAGCTCCAAAGTCTGCGGGCCGGTTTCCAATGGGCCTGAATTGCCCTTACCTGGTGGGCCGCCTGCTGGACACCTTTTTACGTGAAGATCTCTTCGCCATGCTGTCCCAAGGCACGGTTCAGTCCGCCCCGGCCGAATTTCCCCGGCTCTCCGATCAGTGGCTGCGCTACCGCTGGGATGATCAGCACATCTGGTGGATCCCGGTTCGTCAGGATGCGCCCTGGCACAAATGGCGTAGCGCCGCCCCCCTGGTGGTGGAGGAAGGCTCCGGCCGCTCCCTCACCAGCCTGGACGAAGTGCTGGCTCCCGCCCTGGAGCGCGTCGACGAGCGCGAGGCCCTGCTGCAGGAGGTCGAATGCGCCCTCGACCACCGGCACAGAACCGAAGCTGTCCGCCAGCAGTGGTTCGCCACCCGGCCCACCCGTCACTTCCAGCACTGGTGGGAGAGCCTGGCCTTCTACGAGCGCCTGGCCAGCTTCCACGATCACCCCTACTATCCGACGGCGCGAGCCAAAGTGGGGCTGGACGGCCAGGCCCTGCGTCTCTATGCCCCCGAATTCGCCCCCACCTTCCGCCTGCGCTGGCTGGCCGTGCCCGACCAGGAAGTGCAGGGCCAGCTCCCCCCCGGCTGGCCCCGCGATAAGCAATTTCTGGGCCTGCCCGTCCATCCGCACACCGCACCTCAACTAACGCTTCCCGACGGTGCTTACTGGCTGGCCACCGATGACTGGCTGGTGCAGCCCACCCTCTCGGTGCGCACCGTGAGCCTGCTGGCCCAGCCTGCTCTCCATCTGAAACTGCCGCTCCTGATGCGTTCCCTGAGCTACAAAAACTTACGCAAGATTCGCCCCGACACCATCGCCGACGGCCACACCGTGCAGCAAATCCTGGCCCGGCGCGTGCCCGCCGACTGCCTGCTCAGCGACGAAAGCACCGGCTTTTCGGTGGACGGACGCTCCGAACTGGGCGTCATTGTCCGCCGCTATCCCGATCTGCAGGACGCCACCGTCTTGCCGGTAGCCGCCCTGCTGGCCGCCGATCCTGAAGGCGGCACGGTGCTCCAACAGCTCATCCGCTCTCACTTCCGAAACAGCGAGCAGGCCTTCTTTGAAAGCTACCTGGAGCTGACCCTGAGAATCCACGTGGACCTGTGGGTAAGCCACGGCATTGCGCTCGAGTCCAACCAGCAAAACACCCTGCTGGTTCTCCACCACGGCAAACTCCAATTGCTGCTCAAAGACAACGACGCCGCCCGCATTTATGAAGAAGTCGCTCAAACAGGCGCCACTTTTGTCGATCCTTGCCTGCCCGTGCACGACTGGCTGCCCATCGCCCAGATGTTCATCACCATCACACTGCAGCTCAACATCATGCCCTTGATCGAAAGCTCCAGCCGGCCCGCTCATTTTTACCAACTGGCCCGCCATTTGCTGGAGCGGCAGTTGGCCGTCTATCCTGCCGAACGGGTGGAAGCCTGCGGTATCCGCCGCCATCTTCTAGAAAGTCCGCTGCATCCGGTCAAATACCTGTTCAGCGCCGGCACGCTCTTCTCCAAGCAGCGCACCGGCGCCGCCGACATCAACAAACACTATGGCCTGACCGGGGCCAACCCTCTCTACCATGCATAGACCTTTGATTCTCATCGTCCTTTGCCACTTTCTGGCCAGTTTTTCGGTGTTGGGCATGTCGCCTTACTACCCCACCTTGCTGGAACGCAGCTATGCTCTAAAAGACCCGGCTCTGGGCGGTGTTTTTTATGTCATCCCGCTGCTGGTCATGGGCCTGGCCGGACCCCTGTGGGGCTGGTTCGCCGACCGCTTTGGCCAGAAACTCTCGCTGGCGCGCGCCCAGCTTGGCCTGGCCCTGGCCCTCTACCTGTGCAGCCTGGCTCCCAACGCCTGGACCTTCGCTCTCTGCCTGGCTCTGCAGGGACTCTTCGGCGGCACCTTTTCGGCCTCCAACGCGCTGCTGGCGCAGTATTATCAAGGCGCCGCCCTGTCGCGGGGCCTCTGCTACCTGCAATACTCAGCTCGCCTCGGCCTCTTCCTGGCCCCCTCCCTGCTCGCCCTGGTGGTCCTGGAAATGCCTGATCCGGCCGTAGCTTACGGCTGGCTCTGGCTGCTTCCCGCGGCCAGCTTCGGGCTGCTCCAGACCTTTCTCCCCCGGCCCGGCCGGCCGGCCGAGACGCCCACCAGCCTCACCCCATCCCACCATCCGATTCCCTTCGCCTGGCTGTTGGCGGCGGAATTCTGGTTCACTCTGATGACCGTGGTCACATTCCCTTACTTCGTCAAATTCTTCCAGGCCGCCCAGACCGGAATCCCGGACCGTTACGCCGGCTTTTTCTTCGGCACGCCGCATGTGGTCTATCTGCTGCTGGCTTTCCTGGTCATCGGCCGGGCCCGCCCGCAGCAGGCGCTCAGCTATCTGGTGCTGGCCTTCGCCGGCTTCAGCCTGGCCATGCTCGGCCATCTGCTGCCCGGCGCCGCCGTCCTGCTGGCCACTCGCGTTCTGATGGGAATCGCCCTGGTTTACGGTTACGTTTACCTGAACCAGTTGGTGGGCGCGGCCGTGCGGCCCCACTCGGCAGGCAAATCCTTCGGCTGGCTGGACACGGCCAGCAAGTTCGCCGGCGTCTTTGCCGGCCTGCTGGCGGGAGCAGCCGTAAGCGCCGGCGGCTTGCGCGCCCCCTTCCTGCTTTCGGCTCTGCTGGGCCTACCCCTCACGGCCGCCGCCTGGCGCACCAGGAGAACTTATGCATAATCCCGCCCCCCTCCCCTCCTCCTACCAGCGCGCCGCCGAGCGCAGCATCGCCGTGCTGCTCAACTGCTACCTGCGCGAATACGCGCTGCCCCGCGGCGCGGTGGAAGCGGCCGGCGGCGAACTGCCCCGAGCCCTCAAGATCCATGCCCACGTGCTCAGCATTCGCTTTCCCCATCTGGACAAGGCCTGTCTGATCGCCCATCAGGGCCGCCCGCGCAGCAATTACCTGTTTTGCAGCGAGCCCTATGCTCAGGCGCCCGTCTCTAAAGTACTGGACTGGCGCGAGCTGGCCTCGCTGGTGATCGCGGAACTCGGTTGCGAGTTTCCCCAGGCCTTCAATTCCGAGCTTCTGGCCCAAATCGAAAACAGTCTGGGCAATCTTCAGCAATTCTATGCCCATCCGCCCACGCCGGGAGAAATTGCTTATCTTTACTCGGAGCAACTGCTCAGCGCCGGCCATACCTACCATCCGGCCCCCAAGGCCCGAGAAGGCATGAGCGATGCCGATCTTTACGCCTATTCTCCGGAGCTGCAGGCGGATTTCCAGCTCTTTTATTTTGGCGTGGCCGAAGACTGCTTTGTGCACCGGAGCAACCTGGAGGCTCAACCCTGCCTGCCCGATCTGCAGCGCACTTTTTCCGGTTTCTCCGACCAGCCCATCGTGGGCGTGCACCCCTGGCAAGCGCGCTTCTTGCTGCAACAAGAGGTGGTCCAGCAAGCGCTCAGCCAGGGCCGCCTGAAGGCCCTGGGGCCGGGAGGCATTCGCTTCGCCCCCACCGCCTCGGTGCGCACGCTCTACAGCCGCCACAGCCCGTATTTTCTGAAACTCTCGCTGCATATGCGGCTGACCAACTGCGTGCGCAAAAACGCCTGGTATGAACTGGAGTCGGCCCTGCTGCTCGACCGCCTGTGGCGCGACCTGGAGCATCCGCTGCCCGACTTCAGCTTGTTGAGCGAGCCCGCCTATACCACCGTGGACCTGAACGACACCTTGAGCCGCGAAGCTTTCTCGACCATTTATCGCGACGCCCGGCCGATTCAAACTTCCCCCTATCCCGTCTATATGGCGGCCGCCCTCTTCGGCGGCACGGCCGACGGCCAACTGCTGGAACGCGCCCTGAGCGGCGGGGAAACTCTCGAATGGTTCCGTGAATACTGCCGGCTGGTGGTGTGGCCGGCGCTGCATTACTACGCTCACCACGGGATCATCTTTGAACCCCATCTGCAAAACACTTTGATTCAGGTGCATGCGGGCAAACCCCGCCACGCCTATTTCCGCGATCTGGAAGGCAGCAAGCTGATCGGGGAACGCCAGAGCATGCATCCCGAGGTGGCCCGTTCCCTCTATTACAGCCCGGAACAGGCCTGGCGCCGCTTTGCTTACTGTATCGTCTTCAATCAGCTCAGCGAAGTGGTGCAGTCTCTCACCGAGGTGCCCGCGCCGGAGCTGTGGGCGGCCACTCGCCACTCCCTGCATGATTATCAGGCTACCTATGGAAACCGCGAGAGCCAGCGGGTGATCTTGCGCCTGCTCCAGGATCGCAAGCTACCCGTCAAGGCCAATCTGATCACGCGTTTCCTGCGCGAGAAAGACCGCAACGCCACCTACGTGTGGGTGGACAACCCGCTACGATGAGCCGCCTGGACGAAGCCGCCCTCAGCCTGTTGGGCCAGGAGCCGGTCGCCGCTTACCTTTATGACCTGGTCGCCCTGCGTGAGCATTGCGCCCGAGTGCGCGCGGCTCTGCCCGCGGGCGTGGAGATGTTCTACGCCATCAAAGCCAACGCCGAAGTGCCCAATCTGCGCACCATGCAGCCCTATCTGGACGGCTTCGAAGTGGCTTCCGGCGGCGAGCTCGACCACCTGCGCGCCCACTTTCCCAACGTCCCTATCCTCTTCGGAGGTCCGGGCAAGACGCCGGCGGAATTGCGCCGGGCCGCCGAGCACCAGATCCACGTGGAGAGCCTGTGGGAACTCCGGCAGTTGGCCGAGCTGCACCGCCCGGTGCGTCTCTTACTGCGAATGAACCCGGCCCTGGACCACCGCGAGGACAGCCCCATGCTCATGGCCGGCAAGCCCTCGCCTTTTGGCATCACCCCCGACCATCTGCCCCAGGCCGTGGAAATCTTACGCCAGCATCCAAATCTTGAATTCCTCGGTTTCCACCTGCACACCCGCTCCCTGCAGCTCGATTTGGAAGAACACCTGCGTCTGCTCCAGCGCTATATGGAACTGGCCGAGCACTGGTCGCAAGATTTCCGCCTGCACCTGCAAGTCCTCAATGTGGGCGGGGGAATCGGCGTCAACTACCGGCAGCCGTCGCAGCAATTCGACTGGGAGCAATTGTGCCGCCGGCTGCCCGGCCGCCCTTACACGCTGCGCTTTGAGTGCGGGCGTTTCCTGACGGCTTTTTGCGGCACCTACGCCTGCGAAGTGCTCGACTTGAAGGAAAGCCACGGCCAGTATTTCGCCATTTGCCGCGGGGGCACGCATCACTTCCGGCTACCCGCCGCGCAGGGACACAGCCATCCCTTTCGCGTCCTGGCCGGGCCGCGGCGCGGGCCCGTCCTGGAAAAAGTGCTCCTGAACGTGGTCGGCCAGTTATGCACCCCCAAGGACCGCTTGGCCAGCGCCGCCCCCGTCCAGCAGGTGGGGGTCGGCGACCTGCTGCTGTTCCCGCTGGCCGGCGCCTACGCCTGGAATATTTCCCACCACGATTTTCTCATGCATCCCCATCCCCGGCAGATCTTTGTGGATGCGTAAAGTTCATCGGCTCTTGGGATTGGTGGCCGGCTTATGGCTGGTCTGGCTGGGTCTGACCGGCAGTCTGCTGGCCCTGGGACAACGCCTCGACCAGGCGCTTCATCCGCACCTCTTCGTCTGCGCCCGGGAGGAGGCCCCGGCCCGCCTGCAGGAGGCCCTGCTGGCCGTGCGCCAGGCCTATCCCGGCCGCACCCCGGAGCGCCTGGATTTTGGCCGCCCCCTGCGCTTCTGGCTGGACGACGGCCTGATCGTCTACGTCGATCCGGCCGGACCGCGCCTGCTGGGAGACCTGCCCAAAGCCCAAACCGTGCGGGGCTGCGTGCTTCCCCTGCACGAATTCGCCGAACCCTTTTTGCCGGTGGTGGCCGGCCTGGCGGCGCTGGTGCTGTTCTCCGGCTGGAGCCTGCAAAAACCCACCCGGCGGGCTCTGCCGCCGCGCCATGCCTACGACTGGCATCGAGTGCTGGGCTGGTTGAGCACGCCGTCTTTGCTGGTCGCCATGGCGACCGGAACCTTGCTGGTGGAATACAAGCTGATGGACCGCCTGCTGCGCTGGGGTCAAAAACCTGCCGTAGCCACGATCCCGAATCTTCCGGACGTTGGCCCCGATCTGGACGCCCAGGTGGGCCAGGCCCGGCGAATCTGGCCCCAGGCCCAACTGATCCGCCTGCAGTGGACCTCCCAAGGCATCCAGTTGCGCCTGCGCCAGCCCGGCGAACACAACCCCGTCGGCCGCAGCTTCCTCCACCTCGAACCCGCCACCGGCAAAGTCACCACCCTCGAAGACCCTCTCCAGGACCCCTGGGCCGTGCGCCTGCTGCAGGGAACCTACGGAATCCACGCCGGCTACTTTCCCGGTGGCGGCCTGCTGGCAGTGCTCGGCCTGACTCCACTGGCGCTCTGGCTCACCGGCCTGCACCTGCGCCGCAAGCGGCTTTCCCGAATAGGTCCTTAGTCTCAAGCGGGAACTGGACCGAGGGGCGTCGCGTTGGAGTCTGGAGTGTTTTATTCTATGCAGATGAAGAAGTTTGTCCTCGCCGCCGCCTTGCTGGGACTGTTGCCGGGCCTGGCCGGCGCCACCGAGTTCGAGCGCCTGACGCAGTTTGTCGGTTCCAATCCGACCACTCCGGCGGCCGCCACGCCGATGACCCTGGGCCAGTTGCTGGCCACCGCCCGCACCAAGTATCCCGAGGCGGTGGTCACGGGACGTTTCAGCGACCCGCGCTCGGTCTCGATCTACCGCAGTCACCCCGGCCTGCATTATGGCTATGACGTGGCCATGCCGGCCGGAACGGTGGTTCCGGCCGCCTGGGAGGGCGAGGTGGTGGCCATTACGCCCTGGTATGGCCAGGAAGAAGGCATCTCGGTGGTGACCGGTTCGCGCGAAGCCACCTACGGGCATTTGATCCCGCTGGTCAAGGTCGGCCAGAAGCTGAAGGTTGGCGATCCGGTCGGTATCGTGGCGCGCGACCACGTGGACGTCAAAATGCGCGGTCCGGCCGGGGAGTTCATCGACTACGGAGCCGGGGAGGCTGAATACGCCGTCGCTCCGGTCACGCCCGAGGAGCGCAATCGCACTTACCTTTATGCTCGCTACCAGTTTTTGCGCACCCAGCAACAGCTCAAGTCGGCTCAAGCGGAACGCCAGCGCGTTCTCAAAAGCGGCGATGAATTGACCGCATTGAAGGCCAAAGACGCCGAATACGCCCGCCTTTACCAGGAGGGCGCCATCGCCCGTATCGAGTACGAGAACATGCACAAGAAAATGGAGGCCTCGCTGAAGCAGGCCAAGAGCAAACCGGCTCGCTTGAAAGAACTGGCGGGCCGCATCGAGAGTCTGACTTCCCAGTTGAGTCATTCGCGGGAACAACTCGCTGAAGCCCAGAAGCAAGTCAGCGTCAAATCGGCGCTGAGCTACTTAAATGCCTATCTGGCCAATCATCCGGTGACCAAAACTCCGGCGGTGGCCAGCGCCAAACCGATGAAATTGGCGCCGTTGCGCCCCGACCTGGATGAATTATTGGAAGAAGGCGTGATCTCGCTGCAGGAATACCGCCAGATGGGCGGGCGTGAAAAAGCTTTTCGCTAGCGTCTGGTGAGGACCAGACTGTAGTGAGCGGCGTCGGCACGCGCCAACAGTTCGTTGGCGAAGCGGCCTTCTTCATACCAGAGGACTTGAAGATGAACCACCGAGAGTACGCCGCAGACCGCCATGGCGAATAAGGAAGCTCCCACGCCCGCGCTCTTGAAGAGCAGCGCGCTCGAGAGCACGGCCATGGCCAGCCAGAGCAACTGGTAGATGGGGCGGCGTTCCGCCTGAGCCCGCGACCAGTTATGGCACATATCGCCCACCGTCTGGCCCGGCACCGCCCGCAGCCGAGCCAGGAAGCTCTTGAGGTGACGTCCGTCCTGGCCGTTTTGGCGCAGCTCCCAGAGACGATTTTGGAGCTGGCGCTGGAACTGCGAGCGGGAGAGTTGTTCGGCGATCATAGTCCAAGTATAGGGCAGCTACGGGGTCCGGTTGGTTAGCAACTGTGTTACGAATTCCGTCATCCTGTAAACAAATCGTTAGCAATTTAAGACGGCAGGGCGGGCGTCAGGACAGGGAGACCGCAAATCCTCGCAGGCGGGCGATGTCCCGCTGGGGCGGGTGGCCGAAGAGGCGGCTGTACTCGCGACTGAACTGAGAGGGGCTGTTGTAGCCCACTTGATAGCTAACCGAGGCCGCGTCGGCCACCTCCGAAAGCAGCAGACGGCGGGCTTCCTGCAGGCGCAGTTGCTTTTGATACTGCAGCGGGCTCATGGCCGTGACGGCCTTGAACTGGTGGTGCAATCCCGAGGAGCTCATGTTGAACTGGCGGGCGATCTGCTCGATGCGCAACGGTTCGGCGAAGTTATCCCTGAGCCAGCGGATGGCTCCGATGACGCCGGTCGAGTCGGGGCGAGCCATGCGGCGCAGTCGATCCCCCTGGGGGCCGTTGAGCAAGTGATAGACGATTTCGTGCTGAATCAGCGGAGCCAGCACGGGAATGTCATAAGGAGTCTCCAACAGACGCAAGAGACGGATCAAGGCGCCGGTCAAAGCGGGGGTCAGGGGGCTGACCCCCAGACCGGGCTGGTCGGGGACTTTGATTTCGCCGTCACTGTTGGTTCGGGACATGACTTCGTTGATCAGACGTGGAGGGAGATCCAGGCGAACACCCAGGTAGGGCCCCTCAATCACCTTGCCCACTGTGGGCAGATCCACAGACACCAGCAAGTAGTGATTGGGATCATAGGTATAGGTTTGGTCAGCCAGGGTCACGATCTTGCGACCCTGCGCTACAACGCACAGAGCTGGTTGTTGCAGTCCGTGCGCCGGCTCCGTTTGGCCTTGCCAGCGATGCAAAAAGAGCGTATCGATTGCGGTCTGCAGAGTCCCTTGTTCGGGATGCAGACTTTCCGCCAGCTTTGCCAATTCGTCAACCATGTTCGCTATCTTCTCCTTAAAAGCCGCCGGTGGGACGGACGATGATTTCGCTGACCGAGACTTCGGCCGGCTGTTCGATGGCGTAGGCAATCGAGCGGGCGATGGCTTCCGCGGGGATGGCCTGGGCACGGAATTCTTCCATACCCTTCCGAGCTTCGGGATCGGTGATGGTGTGAGCCAGTTCCGACTCGGTCACGCGGATATCGCGGCCGATCTCCTGGCGCAGGCCCTCGGAAATGGCTCCCACGGCAGACTTGGTGGCGCAGTAGACGGAGCCGGTGGGAACCACCGAGTGGCCCCCGATAGAGGAAAGGTTGATGATGTGGCCGGACTTGCGCGCCTGCATTCGCGGCAAAGCGGCGGCGATGCCGTAGGGGACGCCTTTGATGTTGACATCGATCATCTGGTCCCACTAGCGGCATCAAACCAGCGTTGTTGACCAGCACGTCGACCTGGCCGTAGGTTTGCTCAGCTTGGGCCACCAGGGCTTCTACTTCCGAACGCCGGGTAACGTCCACCGCCTGGAATTCAGCCGTGCCGCCAGCGGCGCGAATATCCTGGACCAGTTTTTCCAGGCGGTCGGTCCGTTGCGCACCCGCCATCAAACGGGCGCCCCGTTGAGCCAGCAGGCGAGCGGTAGCTTCTCCGATCCCGGAGCTGGCGCCGGTAATGACCACGACTTTTTCGGCAATCTCAGACATTTTGTGTTCTCCCAGGCTGATATCATGCCTCATCTGGAAAGGGGATCGGTAGAAAGATGCTGCCGAGGTCTTGCCTGATCCTGCTAACAGGTCTTTATAAGTTTTTTCAGACACCCGGGTTAAGCTATTGGTTATGAAGATTGCCAGCCACGCCAACTTGCCCAAACTGCGCTCCACCGGGGGATTGCGCAATCAATCGCCTTTGAGTGCCCCCACCTCTCCAACGCAAGACCAGGTGGAGTTGCGCCCGCCCACACCCCCCTCGGGCGAAGTGCTCTCCAGGCAATCGGGCTTCACGGCCGGCAAGCTATTACTCGGCCTGGGCGCCGGCGTGGCGCTGGTCATGCTGGCCGGCTGCAACGCCGACACGCCCACTCCGGAGCAGCCCCTGCAGGCCAACCAGGCGCGCGGCGACTTCGGCGAATATCGTGGCGATTTTACCGTCCAGGACGGCCACGTGGTCGGAGACTTCGGCGAATATCGCGGTGACTACACCGTGCAGGGCGCTCATGTGAGCGGCGACTTTGGCGAATACCGCGGGGACTTTCGCATCGAGAACGGGCACGTCTTCGGCGACTTTGGCGAATATCGAGGAGACTACCAGGTCACCCACCAGGGCAATACCACCCGGGTGCAGGGCGACTTCGGCGAGTATCGTGGCGATTACCAGATCGTCAGCGAGGGGAACATTGCTCACGTTTTCGGAGATTTCGGCGAATACCGTGGCGACTTTCAGGTGATCACCAATCCGGATGGTTCCCGGCAAGTCAAGGGCGACTTTGGCGAATACAGCGGCGATTATACGGTCACCCCGGAAGCCGGCGGCTTCCACGTGCAGGGCGACTTCGGCGAGTACCGCGGCGACTATCACATCGGCGCTGAAGCAGCCGGAGACAACGCGCTACTGCATCCGCTGGGCGTGGGCAGCCTGCTCTCCCCCGACAGCCCCCACGCGCCCATGCGCTGGCCGAGCGCCATCAAGACCGACGCAGATTGAGCTTCACCCGCCAGCAGCAAACGGCGCTTGAAATCCTCGTCAAGGTGAGCCTTACACCGCGTTGAGGCGGACCGTTTCCAGCGCCTGGGCCGCTTTGCACACCGTGGACGAACCGGCGCACAGGGCGGCCGCCTGTTGAAGCATTTTATCTATGTCGTCATCCGTATGCTCGGGCACGTGATGGAACAGGTAGAGTTCCTTGACTTGAGCCTGCCTGGCCAAGTTGACCACCCGGGAGAGCGCGGAATGACCCCAGTTGATGCGCTTGGGATATTCTTCGTCAGTGTAGCTCGTGTCGGTGATAAGCAGGTCGCAGTGGCTGACGAATTCCGTCAGGCGTTGCAGATAGACGGGAGAGAACATATCACTGTCTTCGGGATAGAGTTCGTTGTCGGTGACATAAGCGATTTTCAGGCCCCCGAAGTCCACCCGGTAACCCAGGCAGTTACCCGGGTGGCAGAGCAGCATGGTGGACACTTTAGCCGGTCCGATATCGTAGCAGCCTTCTCCCAGGCTGCGGTAGCCGACGCGGGCGCCCCATTCGCTGGGAGTGATGGGAAAGTGCACGCCGTCCATCTGATTGGCCACCAGTTGTTCCAAAGACAGCCCGTCCTGGTCCGCCCCTACAATTTCGAACTGATTGCCCGGCACAAACAGCGGAGTGAAGAAAGGTAGGAAATTGATGTGGTCCCAGTGGGGGTGGGACAACAACACCGTCCCGTTCAGTTTCTTACCCTGACCCATAAGCTGCCCCGCCAACGGGTAGATTCCCGTGCCGGCATCGAAAACGAAGACGTGCCCGTCCGGAAAAGTCAGGCTGATACAGGCGGTATTGCCTCCATAGCGGAGGGTTTGCGGACCGGACATGGGCATGGTGCCGCGAGTTCCCCAGAAGCCCAGGCTGATGGTCTCGGTGATCAGGGCCATCACTTCGCCCACCATCGCTTGCGGATTGCTACGACTTTTGGGGATGAAGCCGTTAGCCCCGGCGTCCAGGGCACGTTTTCTATCGGCGGCGTAGACTTTGCTCGAGACGACCACGATACACAGATTGGCGAGGGCCGGGTTCTGGCGCAAGCGGCGGGTCAGTTCGGTGCCGTCCATCTCCGGCATCATGATGTCGGTCAGCAGACAATCGGGCGGATCCCTGGTTACGCCTTCCAAGGCGGCGCTACTGGAAGAATAGCCCGTCACTTCGTGCCCTTCGATTTCGAAGATGACCTTATGCAGTTCCAGCACACTCGGATCATCATCGACCAGGGCAATACGTTTCTTCATGGCGTGTCCCGATTCTAGTGGCCGCCCTCCAGACCTCTTTGTGCTACAAATGACACACGCCCTCACTATGATCCCCGCTATGGCTAAACTCTCTCTCTCCCAGGCCAGGCTGGGCCTGCTCCTGCTCGGCTGCCTGGGGGCCGGATTGCTCCAGTGGGCACGCGATCCCGTCCGCCTGCGCGGCGGTGAACATCGGGGCATCGATGTCTCGGCCCACCAGGGACGCATTGATTGGCCCACGGTGGCCGCCGCCGGCATCGAATTCGCCTATATCAAAGCCAGCGAAGGCGGCGATTGGGTGGACGAGCACTTTCAGGCAAACTGGGAGGGCGCGGGCGCGGCCGGGATTCGGCGCGGAGCTTATCATTTCTTCACCTTGCGCCGGCCGGGGGCGGATCAGGCCGAGAACTTTCTAAAAGTGGCGCCTCCCGACCTGCAATCGCTGCCGCCGGTGATCGACCTGGAATTCGGCGGCAACACCAGCGTCCGCCCGCCGCGCGCGATCATCCTGCGCGAGCTGGGCGTGTTTCTCGAGCGGGTCGAGGCGGCTCACAGGCGTCCGGCCATCCTATACCTGCTACCCGAATTCGAGAAGGCCTACCGAGTCAAGCAGAGATTCCCGCGGGAAATCTGGCTGCGTAGTCTGATGATTCGGCCTCCGGCCGAATTACAGTGGACGATCTGGCAATACACACCGATGGGACGGGTGCCGGGAATTCAGGGAGACGTCGACCTGAACGTGGCCGGCTATTCGCGGTCTTCCCAGATCACGAAGCGCTCGAGGAGGTGACGCCAGTAACGAACTTCCCAAATTTCTCGCAACTCCTGGTCGACCAGGGCGTTGAAGGTTGCCCTGACCCGCTCGTCTTCGTCTTCTTCAACATTGCGACCCAGCAGAGCGGCTAATTCGGCCAACTCCGCGGGGTAGACCGGCGGGGTTCCCCCGGGCAGCGCCAGCGCCAGCGTGGGCGAGAAGGGGTCGAGGTTCCAGCTCTGGTGCAAGGAATCCGCCCGGGCGGTGGTGCGCTCGCGTTCTCCCTCCGAAAGCACGCGGCTGAACCCGCCGAGATTTCCCAGACTCAGGTTGGATTGGGCGGCGATTTGCGAGCGCTCCTCGGGATTTACCAGCAGCGGTTGGGCCACCACGGCGGGAGGAAGCGCCTCTTCCTCTCGGGGTCCTTCGTGATAGAGAATCCCATCCACGTAAATGTCCCCGGTCGCCGGCTCGACCTGCGGCTGCACATTGGCACCGTTGAAGTTACGCAGCGAAGCGGCCGCACCCAAAACGCTGTCGTTGCTGCCGGTTACGGTCACATTCAGAACCGCCGTGTGAGGAATGGCGAAGCTGACGTTGTTGGCGGTGTTGTTGGGACTGAAGATACGCCCGGCGTTGATTTCCAGGCGCACGAGGTCGGGCGGATTGAGCGAGGGGGTGCGCTCGGTCAGGTTGCCGGGAGTGGACAGGGTGAAGTTGCCGCCACTGATCAAATCCATGCTCTCCAGCGAGATGTTACCGCCGGCCAGGCTGACGCTGTCAGCCATGGAACTGCTGATACCGTTGACCGAAAGGTTGCGATTGGCCTGCAGGCTGGTCAAATCCGAGGTCAAGTAGGCGTCGAGAGGCGCATCCAGGATCAGGTCCCGGGCGGCGCTGACCTGCACCTGAGGCGCCCTGAACCTCTGGGTTCCTCCCACCACCTGCAGGTTAAGGTCGCCGGTGGTAGCCTGCACGTTCAGAGTGCTCGGCGAAGCCCAGATGGAATCGGCCTGGGCCCGCGAGGTAATGTTCTGAGCCGAGATGCTGGTGGTGCCACCAAAACTGAAGATGTCAACATGACCCCCGTCAGCCTGCAGATCGATGTTGCGCTCCGCCGAGAGATTGAGGTAATCGGCCGCTGAATTTCCGTTAAACAACTCGATCCGATCGTCGGCTCGCCCGATCAAGTCATTTCCGGAGGTAATGTTGAGCACATTCCCAGCATAAACGCTGGTATGCTCTCCCGGCTGGGAGAGCAGGCTGATATTCCCGCTGATGGTACGCATGTGGATCGAACCGGCGTTGTTGAGCTGTTGACCGATGTAAGTCAAATTACGGCCAGCCAGCAGAAAGGCCTCACCCTCCAGGTTAACGAAAAGAGGATTCTCCATAGTCAAGTCACGGCCGGCCTCCAGCGTCAGTTGCCCCCCCGGACCCAGACCGCGCAGGCCGAGACCGAAGCCGGTCTCCAGCACGATGTCGCGGCTGGCCTGTAGCAGAGTAGAGGCTCCCGAGCTGCGCACCTCGACGTTATTCGCATTCAAAGTGAGGTCGCCGCCGCTGGCCGCCAGCCGAACCGGCCCGGCTCCGACAAAGTCCGCAATACCAACAGAGTTGGAAGTTAAGTTCACGCCTTGCAGAGACAGCCCTCCGCTCGCCTCCAGCCGGAGATTGCCACCCGTATTCAGGCGCAAATCCCCGGCGCTGGCCAGCATTTCCAGGTCGCCGCTGGTCTCGATCGTCAGGCTGCCGGTGTCGCTCAAGTTGATATTTCGGCCCGCCTGCAAGCGCAACGAGCCCAGCGAAATGGTGGCATCGGAAGTATTGAACAGAATGTCGCGTCCGGCCAGCAACTCCAGGTTGGTGGGCCCACTGAAGCCGTTACCATTGTAGGTGATGTCTTGATTGGCGCTCAGGATCAGATTGGCGGTGGCGGTGATAGCCGAGGTGCTGACCGTGCCGCTGCCGGTAGGCGGCAAACCGGTGCCCAGATCCCCGTCGTAGGTTCCCGGCGGGGAATCCACAATCTCGATGAAATCCGGGTCGAGCAGCAAGGTGTCGGCCACCACCGGGCCCTGGAGCCAGAGTTCGTGACCGCTGACCTCGGCAAAGCCGGCCTGGATGCCGCCCTGGCTGACGGTGCCGCCGGCCGAGAGCAGGCGCACGTCCTGGCCCTGCAAGCGGGCACCGGTGGCGTGCACGGTCAACTGGCTGGAATCCAGGCGCACCGAGTCGGCGCTGATCGAGCCGCTGTTCAGAAGAATGCCTTCGCCGCCACTCAACAGGGTCTGGCCGGAGGGCAAAGTTTGAAAACTGGCCGCCTCCAGCAGATTCGGACGGGACACCACCTGAGTCAGCAGTTCCGACATCTGGCCGCTCTGCAGGAGCACCGTGCCCCCCTGGCCGCCGCCCTGGAAGTGCGGATCAAAACCGTCGGGCACCGCAAAGGCCACCTGGCCCCGCCCGTCGACCGAAAAAGTCGCTCGCGTGGTGGCGCCCAGTTGCACAGTGCCGGCCTGGGCGATAATCGCCCCCTGATTGTCCAGCAAGGGCGAAACCAGCACCACGAATCCACCCTCGGCCACGCGAATCTGGCCCTGATTGGTGAGCGCGGCCAGAGGCAGGCTGCTGTCCTGGGTCAGGCGGTAGTTGCCGCTCAGGAAATCCTCGTCGCTCATCTTGAGGGTGGAAGCGGTGAAGCTACCGACGTCGACCACCGAGTTAGGACCGAAGAGAATGCCGTTAGGATTGAGCAGGAACACGCGGCCGTTGGCCTGCAGCTGGCCCTGAAGGAGAGAAGGGTCGAGTCCGGTCACCCGATTGAGGATGGCCGCCTGGGAGCTCGGTTGTAAAAAGCGCACCGTTTCACCGGAACCGATGTTGAAAGCATTCCAGTTGACGATGGCTTGCGGGCTCGACTGCAAGATCTGCATGAGATTTGGGGTTAGCGTCTGAATCTGAATCTGCCCGTGAACCGGATTCGGATCACCCGGCAAAGCCGGGGCCGGTAGAGCCAGACACAAACTCAGAGCCAGTGCTAAACGCATTCGGCCCTATTCTAATCGGCCGTGCGCGCTTCCTTTCAAAAAAATTAAAGGTCGATCAGGCCCTGGCGTTTGAGTTCGGCCGCCATGCGAGCGCAGATCAGATCGTTGGGATGGAAAGTGTCACCGGGTTTTTCGGTGATTTCCAGACCTTCTTTGAGAGCTCCCTCGACCACCGGCAGCATGTCGAAATAGGTCAGGCCCAGTTCCTTGAAATATTGCAGCGAGAGTTCGCGCGACCACAATTCTGACTTGTTGTACTCGGCCAGAGGCTTGAACATGGGCAGCAGAATGATGCGAAAACCCACTTTTTGTTCGGCCAGCAAAGTCTTGAACTCGGCCAGGCTGTCGTGGACAGCCCGGGCGCGCTTGTTGCGGTCGTCGGCGCGGGGCCAGGCCCAACGGTAGAGATAACTGTGCTCGAAGAGCCAGGGGTTGATGCTCATGCCGGGCTCGTAGACTTTGAACTTGCCATCCTCGCGCACGCACAAGGGAGTGGCCCGAAAGTCGTTGTTGTGGAATTCCAGGATCAGTTCGTCGGGCTTGACCACCGCGTTGTAGCGGCGGTAAAGCACCAGCTCCTGGCGGGTGTTGAAGCTTTCCACCCCGGCGTTCCAATACTCGTACTTCTCTTCGCCGTAGACCCTGCGCAGGGCATCGAGCAGGCGCCGGCGGTGGGTGACCGAGTCGCCGGCGAAGACCAACCGCTTGCCCCGGCGCTTTTGCACGTCATAGTCATTCTTGAGAAAGCCGTGGGTATCATATTCCCCCCGGCCGAGCACGGGCAGATAGCCGGCCTCGGCGTCCTCGTGCACGCTGGTGTACTGTTCCAGCGAAGTGGACTCGAGATGGGCGGCCGGGATACCGCCGTCGGGATAGGCATAGCGCACGCCCACCTCGGCCAGAGTCAAGGCGAAAGCCAGGCCGAGGGTCATAAGAAAGAGGCGCAGCAGCACTTTCTGCATAGGCCGCCGCCTTCTGCACCCGGCATGGAGAGCCTCCTCCGGCGTTTGGGGGGAACAAGTCAGCCTTGGAGAAGCTTTCCCAATGACTCTTACGAACGTCCAACCGCGCCGTATCCGCCTCCACGAATACCATCAGATGGTGGAACTCATCGATGGAGTAATCATACCGAGGTCCCCTCAGAACACGCCCACGCCACCGCGGTGCGCCTGGCCACCTGGATCTTGACGGATCGTCAGCTGTCAGACCCCTTTCGACGCAGGGCATGATTCCGAGCCGGACCTGCAAAACCGCAGACTGGAAATACGCCGGCAACCGGGTCCGGAAGGGACGCTCCGCTTGGCTTCGGCTACCGTTCTCTGCTCATCGTGCACGCAGAGGGGAGCGCGGCGGCCCTGTGCAAGCCGGGATGACCCCATCCGGGTGGCCAGTCTGCTGTCCCAGCCTGAAGTGTAGGAGGTGGCGGGCCCGGTGGGGCCAATGCGTCTTCTATGAAAGCTATCTTGATTCGCGACGGTAAGTTGGTGTGGGACGAGGCGCCCACGCCGGAACTCAAGGACGGCGAGGTGCTGGTCAAGGTGCGGGCCACCGCCATCAATCGCGCCGATCTCTCGCAGCGCTCGGGCCGCTACCCTCCCCCGCCGGGAGCCTCCGACATTCTGGGCCTGGAATGCAGCGGGGTCATCGAGAAAGTGGGCCCGAGCGTGAACGACCGCCAGAGCGGTCAAGAGGTGTGCGCGCTGCTGGCCGGCGGCGGCTACGCTGAATATGTGGCCGTGCCCGCCGGGCACACCCTGCCGCCCCCCCAGGGCATGGACCTGGAAACGGCCGCCGGGGTGGTGGAGGTCTTCGCCACCGCCTGGCTCAACCTGCGCCTGGAAGGAGAGCTCAAGGACGGAGAGCGGGTGCTGGTGCACGCCGGCGCCAGCGGCGTGGGCACGGCCTGCATCCAGCTCTGTAAAGCCTGGGGCAATCCCATTTTCGTCACCGTCGGCGACCAGGCGAAGCGCGAGTACTGCGAACAACTCGGTGCTTCAGCCACGGCCAACCGTCACGACGGCCCCTGGGACGAGGCCGTGCGCGCCTGGGGCGGGGCCGACGTCATCCTCGATCCGGTGGGCGGTTCCTACCTGGAGATGAACGTCAATGTGCTCAAACCGCGCGGCCGCCTGATCAACATCGGCCTCTTGGGGGGCGCTCAGGGCACCCTGCCCATGGGTGTGATGATGGTCAAGCGCCTCTGTCTGCGCGGCTCGGTGCTGCGTAGCCGCTCGATCGAAGAGAAAAATCAGATCATCGCGGGCCTGCGCCGAGAGGTCTGGCCGCTACTCGAAAGCGGCCGGATCAAGCCCATCATCGACAAGGTCTTCGCCATCCAGGAAGCCGAGCAAGCTCATGAACTGGTGAGCAGCAACGAAACGATCGGCAAGGTGTTGTTACGAGTCTAAGCGCCGAATTTTCCCGATTGCCGGTGGCCGACCAGCAGCTCGAACTGGAGCGAGGGCTGGACTCCGGCCTGCCCGTGGCCGATTTGCTGCGGGTCTGCGCGCAACTTTCCGATCCTACTCTGCTGGCCTGGTTGTGCGCGCGGTCCGGTTTCCTGGCAGAGCATGGGACCCTGCTGGCCGAGCAACTGATCGACTGGCCGGAAACCAGTCTGCTCAAGGTTCTTAAGGCACTCTCGGGTCGGCCCGAACTCGAGCCGGTCCTGCGCCGGGCGCTACCGCGGGTTTCTCTGCAACGGCTGGCGGTACTGGCGGTGCTGGAACGCACTCTCAAGCACCTCGACGCGGACAGCTACGAGAGCTATCTGCAGGAACTCGAGGCCGGATTACCGGACGAGCGCTCGCTGGCTCTGCTGCCCGCGCGCGCGGCTCACAGACTGGATCCCGGGCTGCAAGAACGGCGCGCCGAATTGGCCTTGCAGGCTCTGGAGCAGTTGAGCGGCGCTCCCAAAGCCATTTCTCTCAGCCATGCCGAGGAGTTGCTCTCCCAGCGCGTCTACACCCAGCCGGGCCATTTTCTCTTTGAACTGCTGCAGAACGCCGAAGACGCCCGGGCGCGCACCTTTGAAGTCCGCCTCGAGCCCGACCGGGTGACCATCTGGCACGATGGCCTCCCCTTTGACGTGCGCGATGTGGTGGGCGTCACTTCGATCGGCCAGACCACTAAAAAGAAGCAGCAGATCGGCTTCTTTGGGGTAGGCTTCAAAGCCGTCTATGAGGTCACCGACCGTCCTCAGATCTACTCCGAGGTTTTCCAGTTCGAAATCATTGACATCAGTATTCCGCGCGCCCTGGAGCGCCCCCCGCACGTCCGCGAGCAGGGCACCACCCTGGTGCTGCCCTTGAAAAAGCCCTTTCACGACATGCCACTATTAGATCCGGGAGTGTTGCTTACCCTGACCCACCTGCGCGAGATTCGCTGGGATTCTCAGCCATTGCTGCGCCAGGGTTGCCGCGTGGGGCAGCAGTCTTTCCGAATGGACGAAAGCGAACACGTCTACCAGGGTCCCGCGCGCGAAGCGGGGCGACCCGATCGCACCCGCCTGTTGGTGGCGCTTTTTCTTGACGATCACGGCCAGCCCACCGATCCGCCCGAGGGCTCCTCCACCATCTACAGCTACCTGCCGACCGCGCAACCCTCCGGCCTGCGCTTTCTGGTGCACAGCCATTTCGACGTTCCTGTCGACCGCGAGCGCATCCACCCTGAATCGGCCTGGAACCAGTGGATCTTGGGGCAAATTCCGGCCGCTCTCCTGAGGCTGGGAGCGCTCGAGCAACTGCCGCTGCCGGGAGAAGCCCAGGGTCCTTTTGCCTTCTTGCCGGAAGCCATCGGCGCCCTCTTCGCCGACCAGCCTTGCCTGCCCGAAGGCGGAATTCCCTCGGCCACTCGCCTGGCCCGGCCCGAGATGCTGGAACTGGGCCTGCCCTTTCCGCTCTGGGCGCCGGCCGGGCGGGCTCGCCAGGTGGCCGAGCAGACCCTGAAATGTCGGGTATTCGACACCGACGCGCTGGTCACCGAGCTGGAAGCCGGAGTTCGTCCTATCCACCTCGGGCTGCTCTTCCATTTACTCCTGCCCGAGCTGGAACGCGTCGGTGAAAGACTTCGGGCCTTGCCCTTGTTCGGTTCACGCCCCCTTCAGGAGTTAGCCCGCGCCGACGCCGACCTCCGCCAGTTATGGCCGGCCGAAGATTTGATTCCGGCCGCCTGGGACGACCATCCATTGTTTGAACAACTGGCGCTGAAGCGGTTGGGGCCAATGGATCTTCTACAACGCCTGGAAGGCGGAGCCCCTCCCCAGGATGCGGGCTTATGCCTGCGGGTCCTGGCCAGCGGCTCTCCCGAGGTGCGCCAGCGAACTCGCCAGCTCAGGCTTTTCAGTACCCAGTTCGGCCTGCGCTCTTTGCAGGAAGCCCGGTTCTGCGAGCAGCCGCTGCTGGCCGGTTTCTACGCGGAGCGCAGTCCCTTGTTGCAACACGCCTACGCCGACTGGTCTCCCGGCCAATTGGACTGGCCGGCCCTGGTCAGCGACCTGTTGGAGCAGCGCCTGGAGGAGATTCCCCACCATTTGCTCGAGCAAGGCTATCGCGAAGTGCCCGAAGCCCTCTTGCAGCAGTTGGCCGCGCGGCCGCTGTGGCCGGACCGGCCGCTGCTTGGCCCGGGCGCGCGGCTGCGCCCGGCTCATCCGGAAATTCCGGAACTTTTGCCGGAACTGCTGTTTCTGCCCCCCGGGCTGGCCGCGCGCGCTCACGTGCAGGCTCTCACTCCCGAGCCGGTGGGAGTGGCGGCCGTGCTCGAGGCCATGGGTCGCGGCCAGCCCTCGCAGGCCGCCCTCAACTATTTGATCCAGCACGCCGACGAGATCAACGCAGGAGCCTCGCGCCGCCTGCTGGCCCAGGCCCGCCTGCCCGACGACCGCGGCCGGTTGGCGCCCCTGGGCCAGATGTGCCGCGCCGAATCACCGGCCTTACGCGCTCTTTATGAAGGCCCGCTACAACGCAACTTTCTGGGAAAAGAAGGTCAGCAACTGCTGGTCCGGATCGGCCTGGCCGAGCGTCTGCCCGAAGTGGGGCTGCCGCAGCTGGTGCAGGATTTGACCGCGGTGCGCCTGGACGATTCGCGGCCGGTATTGAAATATCTGGCCGGCCGGGCGGGCGAACTGAGTCGCGCTCAGGCGGAGACCATACTGGCCCTGCCGCTTTTTCCGGACCGGCCGCTGGGCGAGTGGGGGTTGGTGGAACCGGAACTGGCCGAATTTCTCCCGGATGCCGAGTTGCTGCCCGAAGAGTTGCGCGACTGGGTGGAAGAGCTGGCCGCCGCCGCCCTGCGCAAAGCCGCCGGAGCGGCCGAGGCCCTGGTCTACTACGCGCAGGACCCGCAGCGCTGGAATACGGAACAGTTGCTGCGCCTGCTCGAGCTTTTGGCCAAACGCAAGTACCAGGGAGCGGAAGTCAGCCGGCTGCCGCTCTGGCCCACTCTCTCCGGGCGCCGCCTGCAGGCCGACGAGGTGGCCGAGCTTTCCGACCTGCGTGGAATGATGGACACCCGCGACTGGGAACTTCTGGCACCCGCCTGGGAGAGCTTCAACCAGCTTTTAAAACCGCGTAGCGGGCTGGATCTGTTGCACTTGCGCCTGCTGCTGGAAGGCCAGCCGGGGCGGCCGCTACGCGAGCAGCCGGATTTCCTCAACACCC
Source organism: Vulcanimicrobiota bacterium (assembly GCA_019637395.1). Classification (GTDB taxonomy): domain Bacteria; phylum Vulcanimicrobiota; class Xenobia; order Xenobiales; family JADMJV01; genus JADMJV01. The sequence continues at coordinate 91,578 of JAHBVR010000025.1, read as the reverse complement.
CCGAGCGCGTGCTGGCGGTGGCCGAGAAATTGGACGGACTTCCGCTGGTGGACGGATTGGGCTGCCTGCGCCAGGAACGGCTGCTCTATTGCGAAGCCGGCACCGTCCCCTTGCTGGCCGTGGAGTTGCTGGCTCAAATCACTCCCCTGCGCACGACGGCCACCCGGCCTTTGGAGCTGGTCGAGGTGGTGGCCGGCCTGAGTCGCCTGCCGGCGGCGATCTGGCGTTCCTCCGAGGATTTGCGGCGCACCTTTTATCAGTGGCTGCTGGATAAGGAGAGCCAGGTTTTCGCCAGTCTGGAAAGCCGAAAACTCCTGAGCCATCATCCGTTCTGGCTGACCCGCCAGCAACGCTTGCTGCCCGCCGCCGAACTGGTGCTGGACGCGGCCGTGCCCGACCTGGGCGTGGACTGGTATCCTCACCCGGAGATTCCGGCCGAATTGCAGGCGGTGTTGGCCCGCCAGTTGGGAGTGGGCCAGAGCAAACCGCGCCAGTTGCTGGAAAGCCACTTGCTGCCGGCTTACCGGGAAGCCGCCGCCCGCGGCCAGAAAGCCAGAGCTCAACAGTTGTTTGACTATCTCGCGGCTGAATTTTCTGACCGTCCGGGATTGCTCGGCCAGGACCTGCCTGTGCTGGATCGGCGCGGACGCTATCGGCCGGTTACTCAGGTGCTCTGGCCGGACCCGGAACTGGGCCTGGAGGAATTCCTCGACGAACACCTGATCAGCCAGGACTACAGTGAGGCTCAGACCCGCCTGTTGCGCTCGCTGGGACTGGCCCGGGAACCTTCCTGGGAAAGGCTGCGCGAGGCCTTCCAACGACCGCGGCGAGCAGCCGGGGCGCTGGGGCTGGCCCGCTTACTGGCGGCGCTCTACCGGCGCCAGGGCGAAGAAATCTTGCAGCAAGTGCCGGAATACCGATTGCAGGCGTGGCTACCGGACGCGCTGGGAGTCCCCCGCATCCCCCGCGAACTGTTCCTACCCAGCGCCGAATGCGAAGCGCTCATTGGCGCCCACGGCCGCTTTTATCCCGATGGGCCGATCAGCGACCTGCTGGGCGTTCCTCTGCTGGCCCGGCTGGGGCTACGCGATCAGCAGCAAGTGGAATTGCCGGAGGTGCTTGAGCACTTGAAGAGCTGCGCCGGCGGCCATCAGGCCGTCAGCTTCCGGCTTTACCAGTGGCTGGAGAACGGCCTGCAGCGGGGCATCGATGCGGGAATGCTACGCCAGCGCCTGGCCCAGCCGGCCTGGATCTACACGGATGATGGCCTCTGGTTCAACCACCGCAAGGTGCTGGGAACTCATGCCTTCACCTACTTCGGCAATCGCCGTGGTTATTGGGAAAGAGGCTTTCGCGCCTGTCCCGCGCTGTGCTCGTTGTTCGAGATCCCCGGCCGGGTGGAGGGCGCGGTGGTGCGTGAATTCCTGGAGGAGATCGGCACCGAGGTGGCCCGGCGCGGGGATAAGGAAGTGCTGGCCGCCGACAAAGCTCTGCCCCGCATGCTGCTGGCCTGCTACACCCGGCTGGAAGGCTCGCCTATCGACCGCAAACTCCCGGTGATTTTAGCTCAACTCCGGCCCGGACGAGAAAAGCGCCTGGTGGCGGCCGAGCACCCCGCTCTGGTGTGCAGCGACACGCCCAGTCTGGAGCGGCTCTTTGAAGGCACGGGCAAACTGTTGGTGGCCCAGACCGGCAACCTCGAGCAGCGCCCGGCCATCGAAGCTTTTCACGCTGCGCTCAGGCTGCGCCAGTTGCGCGATTCCTTTCAGGTGCGTGTGCAGGGAGAGGGGCGCGACGTTTCCTCGGAGTGCGGGCCGGGGCTGGCTCGCCTGCGCACCTGCCTGCGCTCGCTGCAGATGGTTTTGGGGCGGGTGCGGCGCCAGCGCGAGCAGCTTTCCGCGCAGGGCTGGTTGGATCGGCTTCAGGACCTGAACTCGCTGAAAGCCGTCCAGGACCTGCGGGTGGTCTATGAATTGCCGGGAGTCGGCTCGGCGCCGGTCGGCACCGCGGCCGCCTACCACCAGGGAGAGCTGTTGGTGGATGCGTCCCTGGTGCGCACCCCCGAGGCTCCTCTGACCGGACTGGCCCAGGGTTTACTGCCCTGCCTCTATCAGGGCCCCGGTGAGGAGCAACTGGTGGATATCCTCGAAATCTTGCTGCCTCTCACCAGCCGCGAACGCATGGACGCCTACCTGGACGCCCGCCACTTTCCCGCTTCCGAAGAAGCGCCGGCCAACCCCTGGCACGAACGCCTGGCCGAAATTCTTGACTATCAACTGGACCAGAAACTGCGCGAACGCTTTGGCGAGTTGGGAGAATGGGAGCCTGAGAAGCTGCGCGACTGTCAGACCCCGGCCCAGGCGGCCCGCGCCCTGGTCGGCGAAGAAAATTCGGAAGCCGCGGACGCTTTGGAGGAATACTTTCGAGCCCCTTCTTTGGAAAAAATGCTGCAACCGGTGGCCCCGCCTCCCGCAAGTCCACCTCCCGCCGCTCCGGTGGTGCGCGTCACGGTGGCGCCCAGCGAGACGCCGCCAGCCGAGAGTCTCTTCGCCAAGTTGCGCAACTGGTTCCGCGGTGGGCAGCCTTTGCCCGCCGTCGAGTCAGCCGTCAACCCCTACACGCCGGCTGGCTTCGTGCAGGGGCACAGTCACTCGGTGGAAGAACTGGAGGAGCAGTCCACCCGCGCTCCCGTCTCGGGTCTCTTTCATCAGCCTCCTGTCCTGCCGCGCCCTTATCTTTACGCCCTTTCTCTGCTGTGCGCGCAGTTTGACGCCCGCCAACAGCGCTGGCAGCCGCTGCCTTGGGACGAACTCGCCGCGTTTGCCCAGGGTCGCCCCACCGGACACCTGCTGCCCTTTCAGGGCACCTTACTGCCCGGCCTGAGCCGTTTGCCCCTGCCCATGTATACGCGCCTGCACGGCCATATCGACAGCTCAGGCCCGATGGGGCTGCGCCGAGGCGCTCTCGGGGAAGTGTTGGTGCAGGCTCAGCAAACCCTGCAGGTGCGCTTTCAGGTGGAAATGCTGGAGCCGCCCCGCCCGCTGGAGGGAGAAGCGGCCGTCCCGAGTGCCTGGCGCCAACCCACTCTGCAGCACCTTCCCTCCGAAGCCGAAGCCTTCGTCCGTTCCCAACAAGGCCGTAACACCTGGGAAAAGGCGCTGGCGGCCCAGGAGTTCATGCAAACCCACTATGCCTACGACCCCCGATTCGCCGAACATCCTCAAGCGTCCAAGGTTTTGAGTCGGCCCCACCACGGCCGGGGGCACCATCAATTGGAGGTGCTGCACGCCGGGCGCTCGGCTGAATGGCTGGGCGCTGGAATCTGTTACGAACTCAACGCCATGCTTTGCGAATTGCTGCGCCACATGGGAGTTCCTTCGCTGTTGGGCAACGGTTGGGTACTGGATGAGGGCTTTCTGGAGCAACCGGACCATGTCTTCGCTCTGGCCGTGCTGCACAGTCTGGAAGGCCCCTGCCTGTTGCCCCTGGACGGCACCAGTTCCACCCGGGGCCCGATGCGCCAGCTCAAACGCCGCCAACCTCCGGCCAACCCGATCGCCGGCGCTCGCCTACCGGCCCCACCGGGCGGCATCTGGAGCGCTACCGGCACCCTTCGCCCGATCGATACCCACGAGCTGATCCGCGCTCAAGAATCGGAGTTGCTGGAAACGGAACTGCGGCATTACCGCCAGGCGGTGGAAATGGTCTTGCGGCGCCAACGTCTGCAAGCCTCTCCGGAGATACAACAGGCGCTCCGTTCCCTTAGCCCGGCCGGGCTGCCGGTCCTGCAAAACGCTTTGCGCGAGATGCTGGGGGCGGAAGTGGCCGGGGCGCTGCTGCGATTGTTGGCGGGAGATTTTAAAAACCTGATCAGCCTGCCCCCGCCGGTCGCCGAACTGGTTCGCCTGGAACTGGCTCAGGTACGCACCCTGCCCATCCTGCAGGTCTTACCTATAGACCCGAGAGATCCTCGACCTTGAGGGGTTGGAAGGTGGTGTTCGGCCGATCGGTACTGATGTCCAGGTCGACTTTGATGACGCGCTGAGCGGTGGGCGCTTCGGCCGGCCCCACCAGGCCATTGGAGGTGACGCGCACAAACTGATAGGGAGCGGCGAAGCTGGAGTCAATACTCACCCGATAGCAACCTATTCTTTTGGCATCCCAGAACATGTCTTCGCTATAGGTAAAGAGCGATTGCTCTTGCGGCTTGGCCCCGTCATCCGGATCGACCAGATTGCCATCCCCATGAGGGGGAAACAGGGCGTCCCGTTCCAACTTCAGGCGGGCATCCTCCAGCCCGGCTTGAGCCAGGCACAGGGCCAGGGCAGCGTCTTCGGCCGAGTGCACCCCGCGGTAATTGGAAACCTGCGAGGTCATCAAACCCATACCGGCCAGCAGCGCCACTCCCAGCACCAGCAAGGCCACAATCAACAGCATGCCGCGGCGGCGCATCCTCAGTTCCTCCGGATTCCCGGGCACACCACCATGCCCTTGATCGGTCGCAGATGCTTGCCATCCAGATAGGTCAGCACGATGACCAACAAGCGCTGATTGAGCAGGGGGGGACCAGCAGCCCATTCACAACGCAGACCGGTCAGGCCGCTGGCCAGTTCCAACCCGTTGGAGACCGCTCCCCCGACCGGGCCGGTTTCGCGCAGCAAGCTGCCACTCGCACTCAAGCGATAGAGGACCTGGCGGCGCAGGCTGGGCTCGAAAGGAGAAAAAGTTACCGGGGAAGGTGGGGCAGGCAGTCCATAGCCATCCGGCAGAGGGTAGGACAGGGGAGCCGGGCAGCGGACGTCATCCTGGGCGATGACCTTGGTCAGATTCAGCCGATTGTTGGGACCGGCGAGAATTTCGTCGGCTTCGCGAGCTTCCGTCAGCATACGGTCCAGAGCCACCTGCGTCACCCGCCGCGCTTCGTCCTTGCTGGCCATCCGGCGAGACAACTGGAACGAGTCGCGTAGAAGCAGCACGAACATTCCGAAAACCAGCGAGACCAGGGTGATGGTGATCAGCGTTTCCAGAATGGTGAAGCCTCGTTTCAACATCAGTCGTGCAGGTCAATGGACGGACCGGTGGGATTCACCAGAGTGTAGCCTCGGAACTTGCAGGTGGCCGTAGCCTGGCACGTTCCCGGGACACTGTAGACATCCGCTCCATCCGGAACTTTAATCTTATGAACGACCTCCACCTGGCGGCCCGTGCCCGGACCACTCTCCACCACCGTAGCCGCGGCGTTGCCCAAAGTGTTCCAGAAAAAGAAAACGTCGAGGAGCTCTCTTCCCCCGGTGGTAAGCCTGGCGATATAAGGGCCGGCGGAAGCATCCGGGCCCAGGTTGGCGACCGGGCCGGTTACGCTGACCTGAAACGTGCCGGTCGCCGCCGGATCCACGGAAGGCTGGCCGATCAAGGTGGTGAGAACGACGGGGTGGTGCGACATCCCGGTTCCGCTCATTTCCGGATCGCCGTCATTGACCAGCACCGCTACCTGCTTGCAGCAGCGCGCCATTTCTCGGCGCCGGGCCACCGGCTTCACCGCTTCGAAGCTCTGGCACGGAGAATAGAGAGTGTGTTGGAGAACTTTCACTTTCCAACGGATCTCCGGATTCTCGTCGTCCGTACCTTCCAGGTCTTGCCAGTAGGGCCAGGCGTTATCAAACGCCAGGCTGCCCACCGGCTCGTGGACCGACTGGCTCCAGGCACGAATCTCTTCCAACTTGTTAAGGGCGATGCGCACTTTGTTCTGGCGCGAATCGACAATATTAGAGTAGTGCACGGCCGTGTGAAAAAGCCGGAAAAGGACGGTAAATCCCCCCAATAACACAAACATGGCCACGATAGCCTCGGCCATGCTCAGGCCGCGCGCCCGCCTTAGCGGAGATAAACCGGCCACGTGGCGTTACTGCTGCTCAGCTCGGGCGTGATCGAAGTGATCTGGGCGTCGTTGGTGGCTCCCCGCGGAAGAATGCTGATAGACTGATGGTTAGCCGGGTCGCCGGCCGGACTGCGGCAGATCAGCAACGCCTCGCTGCCGGCTCCCTGTCCCTTCAAATAGGGAGTGGGTTGGCTGTCATAATAACCAGGACTGCCCAGCGCCCCCAGGGACCAGCCGGGACCGTCCAGTTTGATGAAAGGATCGCCCTGATGATCGGCTCCGTCCACCGGGCGGAAGATGTAGCCCGAGTAGGGAGAACGGCTCGGGGACCAACTGCCGTATTGGTAGCTATCCGGCCAGGGGTAGAAGGGTCCGGCATGGTACTGCCCGGCTCGATTCACTTCCACATGGAAGATAAACGGGTGATCCCCCACATCATAGCTGGCGGCCTGGTGGCCGATCAGCGTCTTGGTAAAGTAAATCCTGTTAGGAGAACCGGGCTCCCACAACAGACGCTCTTCTCGGTAGACGTGGCGGAGAAATCCGCTGGCGTTTTCTTTGCCGTGAAATGCCTCGGCAAGGGGCACACCAGACAGGTCTAACACGGCCGGCCCGGCGCTGGGCAACGTGTGCACGGTGGCGGGAGTGGTCATGGGAGCGACGGGAGCGGTGCAGAGCTCATAGTGGTCGACATTCCAGCGTTTGAAGGCCACGTGGCTGCCGTCCGGGCTGAGGCAGGGAGCCTCGCATTGGAGGCCCTTGGTTACCTGAATGCAGGTCAGCCCTTGCCGATCGGTCAGGAAGATGTCCTGACAACCGGCGGGAACCCCGGGCCGATTGTCCGAGAGAAAAATAATACGGTTGCCATCCGAGGAAGCAGCCGGGCAATATTCGTGGTAGTCTTGGGGCTGGGCCGGCGTGGAGGGAGCCACGTGAAAACGGCGTTTACCGGTGCCGTTGGCGTGCATTCGATAGAGAGCCCGCTCGCTTCCCTTGGAATACTCGAAAAGAACCGCTCCATAGGGGGCGATATCGACCTTGCGGATGGCCACTTCCTCCCAGACTCCGGTATCCTGGTTCTGAATCATCAGCTTCAGGCGAAATTGATCGCCGGGCTCGGCATCGGCCGGAGGACGCCATTGATAACTGCTCTGGTAAGCGGGTTTGATCTGGCCCGAGCCCCCCTCCAGCACGGTCGCCTGGGGATTGAAGTCCATGGCCACCCCCCGATCACCGTCGGCGGGAATGGAAAAGACCCCTTTGCCGCGGCCGGAGGGTGGGTCAACGTCCCAGCGCAGGTAAAGACGTTCCCCCGATTGGTTCTGATCGACTGCGAAAGCCGTTACCGTGGCAAATCCATCGGGAGGAATAGTAGTTGGATTACCATCTACCGGTTCCGGTAGGGAACTGTTGCCCTTGGGCAATCCCTGGGCATGCCCAACATAAGTCTGGGCCACCGGCGCGGAAGGCGGATGGGAATCAGGCATCGTCCCGGTGGTTTTGATGGTGGATCCGGTCAGGCCACTCTCGATGCGAATAGCGCCGCCGCCGTTGAGGCACACCGTGTTGGTCTCTCCGGCGCCGCTGAGCGTATCCCCGGAGTAGCTCACCCCGGCCGAGACGGCGATGTGGTATTCCCCGTTGAACTGGGGCAGGCCGACGCCGGCCCGGATTCCGCGCACCGTTCCGTCGGGCATGAAAACCAGGGCGCAGTCTTTCTCGCGAGCGTCGGGCAGCCACTGAGCCACGTCAAACTCGGACCACTTGGTGCCGACCACCAGCGGATCGGAGCTTTCCAGACCGGACCAGTTGCCGAGGAACAACGAAAAACCGGGGAAATCGCCGGCAAAGTTGTGCGAGCGGGAAACGTGCGGGTTGGTCAAGCCTTCGAGTTGATAAAGGGAAGCGCTGTGCGGCCGATTGCCGTCGCAGGGAAACATGACGGCCACCGGGCTGAGCTGGCGCATGGCCAGCAAGCGGGCCTGTCCCAACTCGTTGGCCAGAGCCTGGGCCAGAGCGTCCGCTCCGGGTTTGGCCTTGAGTCGGGTGCCTCCACTCAACATGAATAAACCGACCGACATGCCCATCAGGCCGGCCGTGAAGATCAGCTCGAGCATGGAGAAGCCCTTGCGCTTCGCTTTAGCCATGGGTCGCGACACCTCCCTCCGCCCAAACTCCTATTTTACACAGTCAGGAGAAACTATTCCAAAATCGGTCCCGACCATGTAAACATTGACGCACTTCTGCTCTGTTCTGCAGCAGCCAGTTTGTCCCTGTATCTTGCCTAACCGCCCGGATCGTGATAGGCCTGGGGAATGATCGATTTCGCTACGCAGTTGACCAACTTGCTTGGACCCGAATTTTCTCGGGAAGGGCTCGACCCCCACCTGGCCGAGGTGCGCCGCTCGGCCCGCCCCGATCTGGGAGATTTCCAGTGCAACGGCGCCCTGGCCGGCGCCAAACAGAAGGGGGAGAACCCGCGCGCGTTGGCCGATCGTCTGCTGGAGTCGTTACGCGGTCAAGCGCTGCTGCGCGAGACCAGCGTGGCCGGCCCCGGTTTCATCAACCTGGCCCTGAGTGATGAAGCACTGGCCGCCCAGGCCAATCGCCTGGCCGAGGATGCGCGCTCGGGTCTGACGCCGGTAGCTCAGCCCTTACGGGTTTTGGTGGACTTCGCCGGTCCCAACGTGGCCAAACCCATGCACGTGGGCCATCTGCGCGCCACCGTCATCGGTGATTCGCTGCAGCGCATCGCCCGCGCCCTGGGACATCAGGTGACCAGCGACGCCCACTTCGGCGACTGGGGCCTGCAGATCGGCTTGCTGATCATCTCGCTGGAGGACGAGCAGCCGGAGCTGCCCTATTTCCGGGCGGATTATGACGAGTCGATGTTTATCGAGGAACCTCCGGTCTCGATGGAGGATCTGGATCGCATGTATCCGGCCGCCAGCGCCCGCATGAAGGAAGATGTGGCTTACCGCGACCGGGCCCGCAAGGCCACCGCCGAGCTGCAGAAAGGCCGGGCCGGCTACCTGGCCCTGCACAAGCATTTCTGGAAGGTCAGCAAGTTCGCCCTGGAGCGTGAGTTCACGGCTTTGAATATTCACTTCGATCTGTGGAAGGGCGAGAGCGATGTCAATTACCTGATTGAGGAGCTGGTCGAGAAGGCTCGCCAGGCAGGCGTGGCCGTACCCAGCGAGGGCGCGCTGGTCATCGAGGTGGCCCGGGAGGAAGACAAAAAGACGGTGCCGCCGCTGCTACTGGTCTCGTCCGAGGGTTCCGCCATGTACGGAACGACCGATCTGGCCACCATCGTGGAGCGAGAGCGCGAGGTCAAGCCCGATCTGTTTTTGTACGTGGTGGATCAGCGCCAGGCTCTGCATTTTACTCAGGTCTTCCGGGCCGCCCAGGCGGCCGGTCTGAGTCAGGAGTCGCGGCTGGAGCACATCGGTTTTGGAACCATGAACGGGACCGACGGCAAGCCCTTCAAGACGCGCTCGGGAGGAGTGATCAAGCTGCATGATTTGATCACTTCGTGCCGTGAGCGGGCGCTGGAGAAGATGGAAGAGGGCGGCTACGGTAAGGAACTCTCGCCGGCGGAGCGGGAGAAGACCGCTCTGATGGTGGGAACGGCCGCGCTGAAATTTGCCGACCTGTCCAACTACCGGTTGACCGACTACGTCTTTGATCTGGATCGCTTCACCAGTTTTGAGGGCAAGACCGGCCCTTATCTGCAATTTCAGGGGGTGCGCGTTAAATCGCTTTTGCGCAAGGCTGCCGAGCAGGGCTTGGGTGAGGCTCCCATTCAAGTGCTCTTGCCTGAAGAGAAAGCTTTGGTGCTGGCGCTCGACGGTTTCAACGGGGCCGTGCATCTGGCTTTTGAAAAACGCGCTCCCCACTTTGTAGCCGAGCATGTGTTTACTCTGGCTCAGGCGTTTTCGACGTTTTGGGTGGCCTCACCCAAGATTCTGGAAGAAAAGGACGAAGCGGTGCGCGGTTCGCGTTTGCGCCTGTCCCGGGCCGTGCTGACCCAACTGGAGCTGGGACTGGGGTTGCTGGGCATCGAGATTCCGGAGAGGATGTAGGTTCTGATGGTTACTTGCGAAATTCATGAGGGCCTGGCCCGCGTCCGCATGGACGACGGCAAGGCCAACGCTATGAATCCGGCGTTTCTGACTGATCTGATGGCCGCCCTGGAGCAGGCCCGTACGGCTGAGGCGGTGGTCATCTCGGGTCGTAGCGGCTTTTTCAGCGGCGGCCTGGATCTCAAGCTGCTGCCCAAGCTGCCTCCGGACGAATTCCAGCAGGCCGTCAATCTGTTCGAGCGCACCATCCGCACCGTGCTGGAATTTCCGGTGCCGGTGGCGGCCGCCGTCGAGGGCCACTCCATGGCCGGTGGCACGGTGCTTTTGCTGGCTTGCGACCTGGCCCTGGCCACTCCGGGCCCCTACAAGATCGGCCTGAACGAGACGGCCATCGGCCTGGCCCTGCCGGAGTTCGTCTACCAGTTGGCGCGCCTGCGCTTACATCCGCGGGCTTACACGCGGGCGCTGATGCTCGGTATGACCTTCCCGCCCGAAGAAGCCCTGGCGCTCGGCTTCCTGGACGAACTCCGCCCCCTCGAGTACCTGCACTCGGTCACCGAGGAGCGCGCCCGCGCCGCCGCCAAGGTCGCGGGCGACGCCTACCGCAAAACCAAAGCCATGATCCTGCGCGACCTGCTGGCCGTGCCCGAGGGGCAACTGGCCAACGGCATCTCCGAAGCCTTCCGCAGCCTCTCCCTGGGAGCGAACCTCAAGAAGTGAAATTTATCCTGGACATGGGGATTTCACCGCGTGTCCTACCATGGCCTCGAAGGAAGTCCATGAAGCGACCCACATCATGCATCGGGACCCCGAAGCCAGTGATCCCGAGATTTTGGAACTCGCCCAACAGCTAGAAGCCGTGATCATCAAGTCAGACAAGGTTGAACCTGAGGACATCCAGGCCTGTTTGCTCTATGCCGGTCACCTGACCGAGAACCCCGCCGACTTGCGCGCCAGCGCTTAACTTCAGGCGGCCTTGTAAGCTTTGGCCAGTTCCAGGGCGGCGTCGGCCTGGACGATAGGGAGATTTTGGTCCCCCCGGTAGACGGACTTTTGCAGGATGGCTTTGAGATCGGCCGGCGAGAGGTCGGGGCGGGCTTGTTTGAGCAGGGCCACCAGGCCGGCCACGGCGGGGGTGGCCATACTGGTGCCGGCCATGGTCATGTAGTCTTTGCCGATGTGAGCGCGAGTCGGATCGTCCAGGCCGGAGCTGGGCGAGAGAGTGCTGTAGATGCTGATGGCCGGGGCCATGACGTCAGGCTTGGCCAGCTTGTCGACGGCGGTGGGGCCGAAGCTGCCCTCGAGGTAGGGGGTGTCGTCGGAAGGGTCGACCGTGCCCTGGTCATCCACCCCGCCCACGGTGATAGCCGAAGGCGAGATACCCGGAGTAGCGATGCTGCCGGGTCCGCGCTCACCTTCATTGCCGGCGGCCACCACTACGGTCAGCCCGGCTTTGGTGGCGTCCTCGACGGCCTGGCACCAGGGGTCGTTTTTATAGCTTTGGGTTGCCGTCTCGCCCAGCGAGATGTTGACTACCCCGATGTTGAGCTCGTCTTTGTTGGCGATCACCCAGCGCAGCCCGTCGATAGCCTGCTGCATCGAACCGATACGCACGCCCACCAGGTTCGCCTCGGGCGCTACGCCCTTGACCCGGCCGTCGGACTTCTTACCGGAGCCGGCCACGATGCCGGCCACGTGGGTACCATGACCCCAATTGTCGCTCAACTTTTCTTTGCCGCTGGCCAGGTCCACGTAGCCGACCACGCGGTCCTTGATGTCGGCGTGAGGAAAGAAGCCCGAATCGATGATGGCGATCGTCTGGCCTTTGCCGGTGAAGCCCTGAGCCCAGACTTTGTCGAGGCCGGGCAGGCGCACCGAGGCGGTTTCGCCAACGGAGCGGTCGAGGCGCGACTGGTCGCTTTTGCTCAAAGCCAGCATCTGGCGGAAATTGACGGGAGTGAATTCGGAAGGGTTCTGGCCCAATTCGACGCGGTCGCTGCCAGCGCTGCCGGCCGGTCGGGCGGCGGGAGCCTGGAAGAGCAGCGCGGGCGGTATGTTCTGGGTCCGAATCACATCCAGAGAATATCCGCCTGGCTCCGGCCACATGTTACAAGAATGTAAACTGGAAACCATGTCCGTTAACATCCCGGCAATCTTTGTCACAATCTCGGACGATTGTTACCAAAATAGGCAGGCAAAGGGTGGGCTCCGATCGATCGAGAAATGCCCCGTCTTGAAGAGGAAACCTTTAGAACTGGTGGTTTTGCAAGGTGGGGGCAGGGGCGCGCGCCATTCGCTGGCGGCTCCGCACGTGGTGCTGGGCCGCCTCGATCCTTGTGAATCGCCGGCCTTCGGCAACCTGCTTTTTCCCGAACCAACCGTCTCACGGGTTCACGCCACCTTGGACTGGGATGAAGGAGCCAACCGCTATCTGCTCACCCATCGTTCGGCCACCAACCCGACCTTCATCAACCAGATCAAAGTGAGCAAGCCGCGTCACCTCTCGCCCGGCGACAAAATCCAGATGGGCAACCTCATTCTGGAGATCCGGGTGGGCATCGGCCAGCACGCCGAGGTCGAGTTGGAAACCGTGGACTTTACGGCACTGACCAAGCAGGCGGCCAATCAAGTTTACCGGCCGGCAACCGTTATGCCGCAACCACCGGTCATGCCCACGGCGAAACTCCAGCCCCCCCAGGAAGCTCCTATTCCCGACCCTATTCCTCCGCCCGCGCGCCGCCAGCTCCCCGCACCCGTCTTTCATGAACCTTACGCGCCGGTGGAAGTAGCCACGGCAACACCCAAACCCGTGGCTTCGTTTCTGGAATTTCCAGAAGCCGACGAGCGGGTTCCGGTGGTGCAGGCCCCCCCCCGCCGCATTCAACTGAGCAGCCTACCGCGACGGGATGATCCGATGGAAAAGGAAGAGACCCCGGAAGCATCTGCGAACCCGAATCCGACCAGCGTAACCCCTCAGGGGCTTTCCGAAGAAACAAAGAAAGTGCCGGACCCCCTTCCGAGTGAGTCTGAAGTCGCCGAGGCCCTGGACGTAGTCCCCGAGGCCGCGGTGGTGCCGGAAGCCTCCGAGGAAAAGCCTAAAGCCAGGCCCTTCCGTCGCAAAACTCGCAAAGTCGGCCGCAATGAGAAATGCCCCTGCGGCAGCGGCAAGAAATATAAGAAGTGTTGCGGTAAATGAAAGCGGGCTCGGCGGTGACGCTGCAATCTCTGGAACATGAACTGCTGGCCATGTGGCGAGAGGTTTTAGAAATCGACGAACTCGGGAGTGAAGAAAAATTCACTGACCGGGGGGGCACGCCCGAGCGCGGCGGACGCTTGATCGAAAAGCTGGAGCAGCGCTTTCAGTTGATTTTACACCTGCCGTGGCTGGTAGCCGCCCCGACCGTCAAAGACCAGGCTCAGTGGCTACTCTATCGCTGCTTTCCCGGCCCGCCCGCCGAGGAACCGGCTCAACCGCAGTCGTGGCGCGACGCTTTCGCCCGGCGCTTTCCAGATCTCCCGGAAGAAACTCCCGGGCCGGCGCTTGGGCCCGTGGTCTTTTTACTTTCCGCCGCCCGCACCGGCTCGACTCTGCTGCGCATTATGCTGGCCGGCCACTCTCGACTTTTTTCTCCGCCTGAATTGGAATTGCTGCTCTTCCGCGACATGCAGGAGCGCCGGGGCGGCTTGATGGATGGTTGGAGCGATTTTAAGGGGCTGGAAAGAGCGCTCATGGAATTGCGCCCTTGTGACCAGTCAGCGGCTGGCCAGGAAGTAGCCCGTCTGCTCGAGGAAAACGCCAGCACTTACCAGATTTACGGCCAATTGCAGCAATTGTGCGCTCCCCGCCTGCTGGTGGACAAGTCTCCTTCCTATCCCTTGAGCCGGCCCGCCTTGCGCCGAGCCGAGCGGTGGTTCCGCCAACCGCGCTACATTCACCTGGTGCGCCATCCGCTGCCCTGCATCCGCTCCTGGACCGCCTGCAACTTCGACCAGGTGCTCTACGGTCCACCCCGCCAGGCAGCCGAAATGGACTGGCTCATTTCCAACGAAAATATTTTGGAGCACCTTGGTGGCATCGAGGCACGGCGGCACATCCTTGTTCGCTATGAAGACGTGCTGGCCGATGCGGAAGCGCAAGCGCGCCGGATCTGCCAGTTTCTCGAGCTGGAGTATGAAGAAGGACTGATTCACCCCTACCGGGGTGATCGCATGACCGAACGCCTGGACGGGCTCGTCTCGGGAGACAAAATGTTCTATAAAAAATCGTCCATCGACGCCTCCGCTCTGCAAGGCGCGCGCCGCCTCCCCGAAGATGGCGCCCTCACGGACGAGACCCGGCAAATGGCGGAAGGATTTGGTTATGGAGAACTTTGATTCTGTTTGAGGCCGGCGGGCACAGGCCAGACCCCTGACTCCATCGGCCTTTCGCCTGGAAGAATGGATGGCTCGCATTTTGCCGTGCGCCTGGGAATATCCAATCCCGGCCGAGAGAAAGTAGTACTTTCTGAGTAGTTCAATTGGGCCAGGACGCTTGTAATTGTCATGTCCGTAAGAATCCGCTAGGATGGGCCTCAAATGCCGCCCGAGCGATTAGATATGACCGGCCTGGAAGAAGAAATACTGACGTCGATTCGACGTATTGTTCGCGCTATTGAGCTTTATTCTCACAGCCTGGTCAGCCAGGTCGGTCTCACTTCCCCGCAACTTTCGGTGCTCAAATCGGTAGCCCGCCTCAGTCCGGCCACTCCTACCGCCATCGCTCGCCAACTCAGCCTGAGCCAACCCACCGTGAGCGGCATTCTCGAGCGCCTGCAGGGCAAAAACCTGGTGCAACGGGTGGCAACCGGGGGGGACAAACGGATGCACAGCTATGCCCTGACCGACCAGGCGCAGCTCCAGATGGCCTCCTCCCCTCCCCTGCTGCAGGAGAGCTTTCTGCAAAGGCTGAGCCAGCTACAAGATTGGGAACGCAGCATGCTGCTTTCGGCCCTGCAGCGGGTAGCCAATTTGATGGACGTGGAAACTCTCGAAGCCCAACCCTCTCTGAACAGCGCCGCCGAACTGGACGGCAAGCCCTAATCGATTGCCGACCTTCAGCACCTACAATTTGAGTTCGTTGACGCCGGATTGCCATACCCGCATGCGTTTCGCGGCGCGCAATCTGCTGCGCTCTCAGGCCGACCTGGTGTGTCTGCAGGAAATCAGCAATGCTCCGGGATTTCTCGACGCTTTCCAGCGTGACTATCTACAGAACCTGTATCCCTATCAGATCGGGCCGTCGGGCAATGACCCGCGAGGGATGAATGTGGCCGTCCTGTCCAAGCGTCCTTTTCTGAATTGGCGGAGTCTGGCCGACCACACTTTCCCGCTTCTGGACGGGACGCGAAGCAGTCGCTTCAGCCGGGATCTTCTGATTCTCGATTGGGAGTGCGAGGGGCGTTTGTGGCGTATTTTTTCCACTCATCTCAAGTCCATGCGGGGAGGCCCCAACGCGCATCGCCAGCGCGAGAGCGAAGCGGCCGCCATCCTGGAGACTCTGCTCGCAAACACGCAGGGACTCGACTGGTTATTGCTGGGAGACCTCAATGACACTCCCGAATCTCCCACTCTGCGGCGCTTCTTTGAAAGTGGGCTGGACATTCGGAACTCGCTCAAGGCGGGACAGCAGAAGACCGAAACTTTTCCATGTCGCGGTTCGCGCCGACAATTTGACTACATCCTCTATCCCGGCCAACTGACCGATTTCTTGGTAGAATCTAAGGCCTGGCCCGAATCGCGGGCCTCAGACCACGCCATGGTCACGGCTACCTTTAGGCGGTTCTGACCATTGACTTTGGTTTTGGAGCGTGCCAAGAATATGGGCCGGTGTTCGTGGAAAAAGCAGTCAAAGCACAGTTACAGCTAGGTGCAACGGTCGAGGAGACGGCAGGCTGCAACTTCGTATGTCCAAGGTGCGGCGGACCGGCCGAAATGGAAACCTTCTGGTCGACCTCCCCACAACGCCCGGGCCTCAAGATTCTCAAGCGGCAGATTTTTTGTGGCAAGCGGCCGCGGCGAGGTTTCCGCAACCGGCCCAGCACCGGTTGTCCGGTGATGGTGGAAGAAATCGGCACGGAGCCGGATCACGAGATAGCACCCTCAGGCCGTAAACTCCAACTTTCTATCGTGAAGTTGGAGGTAGTGCCACCGTTAGAGGGCGAAGTCTTGCCCATGAGTTCAAAAGCTATGGAAAGTAGTGAGGGCGTGGCACTGGGCCGAGGCCGCCTGCCCGCCGAACTGCGCAACCAGATCCTGGAAATGAGTTCCACCGGCATCTCCCCCGAAGATATAGCCATGCGGGTCGGTCGCTCACCGGCCGCGGTGCGCAAAGTTCTTTCAACTGAAGAAGCCCCGGGGGAAAACTTGCTGGAACTTGACCAGGTCATCGACTTCCTTTCCTCCCTTCCCGAAGAAGCCATCGAAGAAGTGCTGCAGTTGGCGCGCTTGCAGCGAGAACGCACGCAGCTCCGCAGCAGCCTGGAGATCCGCCTTAAGGATATGAAAAGGATCCGATAAGTTTTAGCGCCCGAATTTGTAGCCCTTGGTTTCGGCCTGGACCCGGATGGTCTTCAACATGGCTGAATCCAGACTATCTTTCCCTTGAGCTTTCTGATTCTTGGCCAGAAAATCGTCACGCTTCTTGCTCAATTCCTGGATGCGCTTTTGAATCTTCTCGCGGTCGGCCCGCTTTTTGTCGAGGTAAGCCTCCCGTTCTTTCTCATTCATCGAGCGCATCTCGGCGGGTAGCTGTTCTTTGGAGATCTTGTTGACCGAAGCGCCTTCCTTCTTGGCGTCCACCAGATCCCAATTGCTGTTGCTGTAGTTGCTGGTGGCCTTGCTGGCGGCCCGGTTGGCGGCCACGCTGGGCGCGGCTCCGGCCGCGGCCTTGTCCATGCTCTCCTGGCGAGCGGCGCCCAGGCCGCCTTGCGGCCCATATTGCACATAGGTCTTATTGATCTGAATGCCCAGGTCGGAAATCTCCTTATCGTAAGGAGTCGGCACATCAGCGACACGCTGGTCCTGATCGATGACCAGGAAACGACCGCCGGCCAACTGAGCGCCATCTTCCCAGTGGCTATTGGCTCCTTCCGAGCGACTGCCGCAGAAAATGGTATTGACCAGAATTCCCTTCTGGCGGGCCCCGGCGCAGGCTTCCTTATAGCTAACTCCGCCCTGGCTAAAAGGCTCATTGCCGGCGATGAAAATGGCCCGCATGTCGTTGGCGCTGCCCGACCAGTCGAGATTTTTCAGACTGTCGCTGATGACCGCGCCGCAGTACTCTTCCCCACCGTTGGTCTTGAGGCGGAAAAGTTCTTCCGAAACGCGGTCCAGGTCAGTGGTGAAAGGCAACACTTTGCGCACATAGTTCTTGGTGACCGGCAAGCCGTCGTTGCCATATTCATAGAGGGCCACCTCAAGACGCGGAGGGCGCCCGTTGAGTTCGGCCTTGCTCAGCTCGTTGACAATCTTCCAAAGCTGATTCTTGGCCTGGGTGATCAATCCGTCCATACTGTTGCTGGTATCGAGCAGGATGGCCACTTTGACCACCGGCTGCTTGGGATCTCGCCTGGCCTGCGCGGTCAGCGGCACGGCCAGCAAACTGAGGCCGAGAAGGCCGGCGAGTAATGTTTTTTGCATGGAAAACCCCCTGGGTAGAAGATGATGAGGGGGACGTCGCGGGGAGTGCTCCTTTATTCCTGAAACGAGGTATCATTTACCCAGCGAACTTCCGCCCCCGCCGGCCCGTGCCTCACGCAGGTAGTGCTGCAGTTGTCGATTTGAACGCGCCAGGGGTTGCCGCCGCCGGCGGCGGCCCAGAGATGGCAGCGAATAACGCCGCCGTGGGTAAAGATGGCTATCCGGCCGCTGGAGGCCAGTTCCGACTGCCAGTCGCGGATGCGCTCTCCCACATCCGAGAGACTTTCGCCTCCCAGCACGCGCGCGGCGTAGGGGTCTTGAAACCAGACTTTCAGCCGTTCGAGTTGTTCCGGACTCATGTCCGCGCGCGTCAGGCCTTCGAATTCTCCGAAGTGAACCTCGCGCAAGCGCCCGTCGCGCCGGGGCGCTATTCCCGGCAAGGCCAGCTCGGCGGTGCGCACCGCCCGTCCCAGGTCAGAGCTGTAGACCGCGTCAAAATGGACTTCCGAGAGAGAGCGCCGGAGGCGTAGCGCCTGCTGCTCGCCCTCCTCGCTCAAGGGAATGTCACTATGCCCCTGCCACCGATTTTCCACGTTCCATTGAGACTGCCCGTGGCGAATCCACCAGAGTTCCAGCATTACACTCCTCGCGCCAGCGCCCGTAATCGGTTTTGTAGAGCCCGCAACAAATCGGATTTCGAGATCATGCCTATCAGTTTCTGCTCCGGGTACTGCACCAGCGGCAGATTCTCGCTGGGAATCTCCGAGGCCACCTGGAGCGCTTCCTCCAAACTCATGTTGGAACGCAGGCAGCGCGAAAATGCGTCCATCAAAGAGGTGGCGGTGGACTCGGGAGGAGCCGAGGCGACCGCCTTGCGTCCCACCACTCCGCGCCAAATGCCCTGGCCGTCGACCACCTGCAAATTGTTGAAGGAGACTTCGGCCAGGCGGGCGCGCATGGTCTCGAGATCGGCTTCGGGCGTAACTGCCGATTGGACCGGATGAGCCAGCTCCTGCCAGGGAAGCAGCCTGACCTGCTCGCGGCCCAGGCGCTTACCGGTCAGGGATTCTGCGTAGATAGACTTGCCGTGGCGGTACATTTTGGCCACGTAGTGGGCGGCCACGCTGGCCAGCATGAGCGGAAGCACCACCTCATACTGGCGAGTCATCTCGAAGACCATCAAAATCGAGGTGAGCGGCGCATGCGTGCTGGCCGCCAAAAAGGCGCCCATGCCCACCACCGCAAAAACCGTAGTGGTATCGGCCATCCAGGGGAAAAGCTGTTGCACACAACTGCCCACCAGCGCCCCCAGGGCGGCGCCGCAAAAGAGCGTGGGAGTAAAGACGCCGCCTACCGCGCCCGAACCGACCATGGCGCTGGTGGCCAAAATCTTGCTCACCAGTACGTCGAGCAGCGCCACCGTGGTCCAGGGGTTGTGCAGGATGGAGTTGACCACCGAATAACCGTTCCCCCAGACCTGAGGGCAGTGAACAGAAATAATCCCTACCGCCAGACCACCCAGCCCCAGCCGCAGGAAGATGGGTAGAGGACGACGCTGGTAAAGATTCTGGCTTTTATCCAGCATCCACAAAAAGGTCGGGGCCAGGTGGCCGGCCAGCAGGCCCAGGATCAGAAAAAAAATCAGCTCCCAGCTTTCGCCGACTTCCAGGTGAGGAATCTGATAGACCGGCTCGTAGCCCATCAGCCCGTGCACGGTGGCGTTGGCAATGACCGAGGAAACGATGATGGGGGCGATACTTTCCAACTGAAAGGAATCGAGCACGATCTCGGCCACGAAAATCGCCGCCGCCAGGGGCGCGTTGTAGGCCGAAGCGATGCCGGCGGCAGCCCCGCAGGCGACCAGCTGGCGGCGCGTGGGGGCGGGAAACTTGAGGATGCGGCCCAGGGCCGAGCCCAACATGGCGGCCAACTGGACCATGGCGCCTTCGCGCCCGATCGAACCGCCTGATCCGATGGTCAACAGGGAAGAAGCGCTTTTGACCAGGCTGGCGCGCACGCTGATGAAACCGTCGCCCAACGTGACCGCTTCCATATAGTCGGTGGTGCGCCGCCCGCGCGCCCAGTTCATGCCGTACTGCAGAATCAGGCCGGCCAGCAATCCGCCCAGGGTCGGTATGAGCATGCGCTGCCAGGCCGGCAGCGAGGCGGAAATCTCGGAAAACCGGCCGATTTTGCCAGTCAACAGGAAAGCCACCCACTGCATGGCCTCACGAAACCAGACCGTGACCAGCGCGCCCCCAAAGCCGATCAAGCCGGCCCACAGCAAAAACCCGTGCAGGTGCGCGAAACTCAGGTCGTGACGAATCCACCAGCGCGAGCGCAGTGCAATGGACTCCAGGTTTTCTCTCTTTTTACGAGCCATAGTGGGGGGTTTTAGGGGGTTTTAGGGGGTTTTAGGGATCGCGGGGTTTATCGGTGTCCTCTTTGACTTGCGTAGCGGGCTTCCATTCTCCCGAGCTTTCCTGGTAATGCACTACCTGCGGTCCCTCGAAAGAGCCCACCTGCCAGTAGCGCACATCCGGCGAGAACGAATGATTCCAACCGTTTTGCACGGTTTCGCATTCCGTCTTGGACTTGCCGTCGCTATCGGTGGTGGTATGGCAGCGCTGTTCGTAGTGGGGCGTGACCGTTTCCCAGTAACCTTCGAGTTCTTTCTCACGAATCGGCATCTCGCGCCACTCCAGGCGCACGCGATCCCCCGCCGCGTAACCGGCCAGACCGATTCCTCCCGCGGCCGCGCCTACTCCGGCGCTGATTCCGGCCGTCAGACCCGGCGGCAAGCCCGTAAAATGAGAAAGAACCAGTCCCAGTCCATAGCCCAGCCCGCCGCCGCCGGCCGCGCCCATGGCTCCGAAGAGGGGCACCGAGTAGGCGTGGGCATGGATTCTGCGGTCCACCACATCAAGCCGTGGTTTGTCGTCCGGTTCGTAGATGGGGGTGTCGCGATAGATGGGATAGCCGCTGCTCAATCCACCTTTGCAGTGGGTGTAGCCGCTGCCAAAACCAAAAGGAGACCAGTAGTCGTGCGGAATCGAGCCGAGATACTTGCTCTGCAGCGCGGCCTCCTCGTAGGTCACCTTTTCGTCGACCGGCTTGGGACGAGGCTCGAAGATGCGTTCGATGAAACGGTGGACTTTCATTTAGCCTCCTCCTTGTAGTGGACGGCCGCAGGAGTCGAGTAGGTTCCGATCACGGTAGCCTGAACATCTGGAACAAAGCGATGAAAGTAACCGGGCTGGCCATTTTTCTGGCCGGGCCCGACAAATTCTCGATAGCCGATCAGTTTGTGGTCGGTGATGTCATGCCGGGTCCAAACGACTTTGACTTGATCGCCACGGACGGCCAGAGCGGCGCCTCCGCCGGCCAGCGCAGCCAAGCCGGCTCCACCGGCAAGAGAGCCGGCCAGCGAGGAGAGGCCGAGCGCCGGGGCGGCGGCCAGACCGGCCAGAGCACCCACAGCCGCCCCGATGCCGGCCGCGATCAGGCCGTACCTGATAGGACTGCGCGGGTTGAGATCCAGACTGGCCACCACTTCGCGAAGCTGGGGCGTGCCGTCGGCGTGCTTATGGGGTATGTCGCCCCATACGCTGGCGGTATCTCCCGCCGGCAGCGCTTCGCCCACGCTGACGTAGTCGCGCGTCACCGTGGGCGAATCGTTGAAAACGTTGGCCGGCTTCTGGCCGAGCAAAGTGCGTTGGATGATGGGCTCTTGGTAACGGATGTTGTCGATTTTCATCCCTATCAGCCTAAAGCCGGGGCCTGAAAATTACCTTATTTTCAGGGAGTGACCTGCAATTGCTGGATCTTCCACTTGCCGCCCTCTTTGAAGAAGTTGACGGCCAACTTTCCCTTTTTCTTCGAGAAGTCGGCATCGTAGAAGAGAACCGCGTTCATGGGTCCAAAACTCGACTTGGATTCGTTGATCTTACGGTTTTTGAGGGTGCCGTATTGCTTGATGTACATATTGGTGTAGAGGGTGGTGAAAGTTTGCTCGGTCTGTATGGCTTTGGTTTGCTCGGCCCAGCCGGAGCCGTAAAAAGCCTTCCAGTTGTTGGCATTATAGCCTTCCATCACGGTCCCGACCTGCTTGTCCAGACCGGCCAGGGTGGCCTGATCCACGCCCGGCACCTCGGCCAGGGCCGACCCGGCCAGTAAAGTCAGGGCCAGGCAACCCAGCCAAAAGCTCTTTCGATTCATAGCATATCTCCTGTAGGTGAAGTCGTTCTGGTATTTTGTGGGGCGCCCATTCTCGGCGAAAGGACAAAAGTCCGCTCCAGGGCGAAAATACACGGATGGGTTCAACCGGGGGCTATAGCGTGGAAACCGTCCCCAACCGAAAGCCCCTTCCCTGGCGGCTTCCGGCCCTGTTGCTGCTGCTGCTGGCCGCCGCCGGCATCTACTGGTGGTCGCGGCCCTACTGCCAGGTGGCCGGACATTACCGGGGACGGATCGGGACCGAATTCAGCTATGAAAAATTCCAGTTAGTGCTGACTCTGAATCAAAACGGGGCCCAGGTGAAAGGCTCCTGCGAGGTCAGCCATCAAACGCGCGGCAAGCTCATCACCCAACGCGCCAAACTGGGCGGTCTGGCCCAAGGCGGGAGCTTTCGCATCAGCGGGCCGTTCGAGGATGGCCGCTTGCTCTTTCTGGAAGGCTACCCCAAGAAGACCGGCGACGGCACGATACTGATGGGCGAAACCTGGACGCAGGCGGGCAAGACCACCAGTGATCGCGTCAGCTACCGCGTGGAACGGCTGGATGGACGAATTTCTCCCAAAGATCTCTCGGTCAAAAAATCTCGATAACCCGGCTCGGAAATCAGACCTCCAGAGCGGTCGCCTGGGGCCAGTGGGAAAGAGCCGCCTCAGCCGCCCCTTTGACCAGGATCGGAGCGGGGATGGCCCGCTGCTTCAGCGTGCGGCACAATTCTGACCACTGCTGGCTGGAACTGGCGTCGCCGGGACGAGCATCGATGACCCGAGCCGAGCCGTCTGGGCCAATACTCAAGGCCACCAGCAATTGGGGGTGGTCGGGCCCAAAGTCGAGTCGCTCCAAAATCAGGCAATGTTGCACCAGCGCTCCCAGATTCTCGGTCCGCCAGGCCGTCAGGCGCGCCCAGAAGCGTTCTTCCCCCGCCCGCCACAGGTCCGGCTCAATGCCGAGATAGCTCTGCAGAGCGCCCATCTCGCGGCGGGCCAGGCCCAGCAAGAAGAGGTAGGGTAGCTGGTGAAAGCTCTTGCGCGAGCGCATGACCCGCAAGAAATCGCCGGGGGAGGTATGCGCTCCCCGCAAACGCGGCCGGCGCAGACTCAAGGTGCCGCAGGCCAGACGCAACTGTTGCTCTTGCTGGTAACCGTTGCGGCACACCGCCTTACCTCCGGCGATCAGGCGCAAGCTTTCTAATTCCAGCAAATCGAGAATGAGCGCCGACAATTGCTGGCGGAGAAAACTTCCCAACGCGTCGCAACAGGGAAACTCCTGGACCAGGCCGTGGTAGCCTCCAAACACCGCCGCTACTCCTGGCGCACGGCATCTTCGGTCCAGGAAGCCATCCGGAAACCCGAGGTGCCCGGAAAGAAGGGCGGAGCGGTGGCGCTGAAGTTGGTGTCGTAGTGGTACTCGTAAGAGTAACCGGTACCGCCGCCGGTGCCGCCGAAGGTGCCCTTCACCTGGCGAGTTCCCTCGGTCAAGCTGCCGAAGAGGCTGAAGTGACCGCTAGTTCCGACGTCGTAATTGTCGGTTCCCATCCCGCCGCCGATCAAATTGGAAGTGGCATTAGGGTCGCCGCCCCGTCCGGCGAAGATGGCCGCATATAGCAGCACCGGAGCGTTTGGGGAAGTGGCGCTGCGCGCCGGCACAAAGGGATTGGTGACGTCATCACGCTTCATGCGCACGGCGTAGCTGACCAGGCCCAGTTGATCGCGCACACCGGTGGGAGCCGTACCCGTCTGTTTGCCCGTGCTGGGGTCCAGAGTGGGCGTATCGGCGCGCGTAATCGGCCCATTGATATAGATTTTCTTATCGTTGCTGGTGGAAGAACCGGTGTCGGTGGCGGTGGCGATGGTCTTGCGACCGCGATTGACACCGCGCAGGCCGTTGATGTTGCCGTCGACAAAGATAGCGCCGTTGCCCACCCCCTGGTAAATACGATAGCGATTGCTGGTTCCGTCGCGAACCACGGTGTAGCCCACGTTATTGTCGCTAAACTTGAGGTTGGTGGCGCTCGCGGTGGGACTGGTGCTGCCGTTGATGAGCGCGCCGGCGGGCACGGTCAGGCTTTCGTAGACGGTGGTGATGTTGGCGGTGTAGCTGCCCTGCGTCACCGTCATGACGGCATTGGTGTTGTCGTCCGAGCTGGTGGCGTTGCCGTTGGCGGCGGCCGGGGCGGAAAGAGTGACCTGGTCGAGATTTCCCTGGAAATAGAGTCCGGCGCCCATGGCTGGATAGGAGCCGCCCGAGCTGGCCGTGGGCACATGCAGGTTGACCGAGCTGGCTGTTCCAAAGGCGCTGGTGGCCGCCGTATAGGGCACACTGCCCGAGACGTTGCTGCCGAAAGCGGCCGCCTCGAGCCGGCCCGAATCGGATGGGAGCTGAATGGGAGCGGCCGTCTGGTGGACTCGCTCCACCCCGCCGTCGATGACGCGCTGATAGCGGTCCCCATTAATGACCCCGGTGGTGGGTTCGTAAGGAAGGCCGCTGGCCGAGTAGCTGTTCCAGCGCACCCCATCGACCACGCGACGAAGATTGGGATCGGTGTAGGCCATGGATTGCGGCATGGAAAGCTGACTCTTGAAGGAACTGGCGCCCGACCAGTTGCTGGGAGCGCTGAGCATCACGCGATTGTTGGTATGGTAGGGTCCGTCGATACGAAAAGTATTCAGATCCAGCCAGATGTCACTGGGGAGACGATCGACGAAATAGGCATAGTTGGCGAAGTTCTTCTGAATACACCAGGAAGTGACGGTTCGGCGCAACCGGCTGGTCGGGGCGCCCCGGTCGCGGACGGCCCGCGAAACCACCCGATAGGCGTCGGGGACGCGCAGTCCGCCTTGTTTGAAGGCCCAGCGCTCCAAAATCACCTCGTAGCTCAAGCGCGCTGTTACGCTGGTGGCATAGGTTTTGTTGGCCACCAGCTGGCGAGCATCGGCCGCATTGAGAAACTGGGTGCTCAGAACTGGATTGGCCGGGGCAATCGGGGCCACCCCATTGCTGGCCACCCAAAAAGTGCCGGAGGTAGTGTAATTTTCAAAATTATTGTGATCAGTATTTACTTGATATTCCATTTGGGCCAGCGCGTCGGAAATACCGGAATCTGCGACATAAAAGGCTTCCGCGTCATCCTGGAGGCGGACCGCGCTGCGCATTTCAGCCGGAATCATGACATAGTAAGAAGAAGCCACGGTATACAGCAAAATCATAAAAAACAGGGTCAGAACCAGGGCCACACCCCGGCGGCGCCGGGAAAATCTCAATCTCATCATCAGCCACCTCCACCGGCGGTATTGGAATAATACGGAATAAATAGGCGCGTTTCCAGCTTGTAGGCCTGCACGTCGCGCGCTCCCATGGTGCGCCTCAAAAATCGGCGCGTTTCCAATTTCAAGACGATGGTGTTGGCGCCGACGTTGGTGAAGCTGCAATCGTAAAGGTCGCGGGCGAGGATTAAATCGTCGCCGGTGTTGGAAGGAGTGGAAAGGTCGAGTTTGACTCGGCCGACCTGGCCTCCGGGCCTGGCTGGATCGACGGTTTTATCAAAGAAGAGGCGGGCCTCCTGATACTGGTCGGCGGATGAATTGATGGGACTGAAAATATGCACCGGCGCGCCCAGGCGTTGGATATTGACCTCGGCGTATTCTTTCAGAGTGGTGAAGCGAATTTGCGAGGATGTGGTGCCCGGCGAGGCCACGAAATCCGGTTCGTAGACGGCGTTGCTGCTGGCCGTGACTGGACAGGCCGAAGATATTAACGGCTGGATCCGGTTGACGGCTTCGCGCAGTAAGCGCATGGACATGGTCTTCTCGCTGCCTTGAGAGAAGCTGGTGTAACTGCTTTTGTAGCTGATCACGAAGCCGGCGGTGAGCAGCGAAAAAACGGTGGAACTGACCAGTAATTCGGCCAGGGTCAGAGCGCGCCGGTTGTGCCTCATGTCAGCGGCACCCGGGCCAGAGTGACCATCGACACCTTGTTCAGGCGTTTTCCTTCTTTCCAGTAGACGGCCACGGTCACGCGGTAGAGGTTGAAGCCGAACCCGTTGTTGGCCACACGGACGGTGTTGATCGAGCGAGTATACTTGCCGTCGTTGGGCAGCGCCGAGAAGGCTGCTCCTTGATTGAGGGGGGTGTTGGTGACTCCCTCGGCGGTTTGCAGATCGCTGCCGCTGGCCGGAACGGTACCGGAAGAGTAAGCCAACCCACGGGCACGAACGATCTCGCAGATCTGGCGGCAGTAACCAGTGGCGATCGACATGCGCTGGCCGACGCCCACGGCTCGTTGCGAGCAGATGAGGGAGGCGAAGGTGCCCAGGAAAGCGATGGAAACGACCCCGAGACAAATCAGGACTTCTGACAGGGAAAATCCCCGCCGTAAGCGGTTAATCAGCATTTTAGGTTTCCCCGGTTCTATCTAAACCTGCCGCTACAGCAATTTACACTTTCGCTGTTATGCAGCTATTTCTAGCTCATCCACTCCTAATCAACATTTTACCCAACAGCAACTGTTAATCAATAGGCATTATTCACAGTCTTACTGGCAGACAACTAGTATATATCAACCAGGAGAAGTGGTGTATCGTGACCAGTCCACCAGGACGGCGGAAGGTTTTCCCGAAGCTGTCCGTATGTGCAGAAACATCAGAAGGCTCTCTCACTTTGATCCGCCGGCCACGGGCGAGGAAATTCAGGCCGCCGCCCTGCAGTTTGTGCGCAAGGTCAGCGGCAGCAGCCGCCCCTCCAAAGCCAACCAGGCTGCCTTTGACGAAGCCGTGCATGACATTACCCACAGCCTGGAAAAGCTTCTTAACAGCCTGCACAGCCAGGGGCCCGCGCGCAATCGCCAGGAGGAAGCCGCCAAAGCCAAGGCCCGCGCCGCCCTGCGCTACCCCACCAACACAAACGCCACCTGACAGTATCACTGACAGGTCTGCCTCAAATTCAAAAGCCCGCCGTATCACACCGGCGGGCTTTGCGAGTCGGAAGTTTGAAGGTCAGCCGGCGGGCGGGGGAGTGGGGGGATCTTGAGGCGGGGCCGGGGGTTTTTGGAGTTTCTCGGCCACTTTATCGAAGGCGCCGGCGACCAGGTCGTAGCCCTGCTTGCGGCCTTTCCAGCCTCCGCAGAGGGCGCCCTTACCGGAAGCAGCCAGAGCGTCGAGGGCGCCAGGCAGGCCTCCGCCGATGACGGCGCCGGCCACGGCGCCCAGGGCGGCTCCTTTAGCCGGTCCCAGCAACGGAATCACCGAAACGCCGACAAAAGCGCCGGCTACGGCTCCGGCGGCGGCCAGACCGGGCCGGAGAATCTTAGAAGCGACTTTCTGTACACCCGGCGGAATGACGGTATCCCCAGCGTGGATGACGCCTCCCACGGCGGCACCGATAGCGCCACCGACCAATCCTCCCACCGAGCCGACCAGAAAACGAGCACTACGGTAGAGCAGACCGTGCTTGGGACCTTCGGGGGATTCCGGGCCCTCAGGCTTGCCGGCGGGCTCCGCAACGGGGTTGGAACCGAGGGTGACGGAGTCTTCCGCGGGCTTGGGAGCGGCCGGAGCCGGCTCGGCGGCGGGGCGCTGCATGGCTGCGCGGAGAACGGGTGCATTCGGTTTTTGTGTCTGTATCAACATGCGACCTCCAAGAGATGTGTGTCCTGCCGGAGCAGCATATCACCCGGGAGCTAAGCGTTTTTTGACGCCGAGTGAACAGATTGCCAGGCAGCGAAACCATCCAGGTCGTCGGTGTTCACCCGGTCCACTCCGGCCGCCACCAGGGTTTCCCAAGCGCGCACTTTGTCGGGCGCGTCCCACAGACGCATCTGCAGCCCCTGCTCGTGCACCGAGTTAGCCATGCGCTCCAACTTCTGGCGCTCTCCCTCGGGCATGGCGCCGTTTCCGTTCCAGCGGAAGTACATGTGATAGTTGCCCTCCACGGTGGGAGTCACTCCGGGATCGAGGCTGCCGGGACGCTCCAGAGCCTGCTTGAGCGAGCCGTCCAGGAAAAGGCTACGATCATCGAGCGATTCCAACTGAGGGCGGTTGCCGGTCACCACCACCTGCACCGGCCCGGATTGCTGCTGGCCGCCCTGCACCTGCACCAGCATGCCGGCGTACTTCTGCAAAAGCGGTTTGAGAGTATCATAGGTGGATTGCGCGTTACCCTTAAAATCGAGCATCAAGGTCACCGGCGCGGACTGCGGGTAGACCGAGCCGAACTGTTCCACGCGCTTTTGCAGCGGCGCCAGATAGCCGTCTTCCAGGGAAAGATTCTTGCGCTCGGCGTCCTTGACGGTGTGGCCCACCATGAGGCGCCCCTTGAGCACATGGACATCCACCTCGATGCTGGTAAAACCATCCTGCAGCGCCTGCTCGAGCGGCCGGGCCTGCATTTCGTCATTGTGCGAATGGCCGCTGCGGTGAGGAAGGTAGCGGGTTTGGGGAGCGATTTTCATGGACACTTCCAGGTTAGCAAATCCCGGAGGTCCGCTCGCCTCCAACTTGTGAACTTTCGGGAAGGGTAGCTCGGCTGCCTGACCAAAGCCCGGCAGATGTTAACCGCCCGACTGGAATATCAATTCGGCCCGGCCGCCCCGCTCAGCTACCTGCGCACCATGCAAATGGAATCCGACCCTCCGCCCCTGCAGGGCCTGGTGATCACCACCCAGGAGTGGACGCTGCTGGAGGAGCGCGACGGGCTGATGATCGTAGGCGTGCGCGAAGAAGTGCGCGAGCGGAGTGGACCGCTGACCCAGGCTTTTCAAAATCCTCCGGCCCAGCGCAAGGTTTATCTGGACGGCTGCGGCCTGATGCCCAAGGGCAACGAGGAATGGGCGGCTCTGTCTCCCTTTCCCATGCTGTCTGAGGACTCGCTCGAAGAAAAGGCGGAATGGACCTGCAGCGAAGGCGTGCCCAACCGTAGCGAGCCGCTCGATATCACCTACCTGGTCGAGGAATTTCGCGAAGAAGGGGACGAACTGGTGGCCCGGCTGAGCAGCCAGGGAGCCGACGAACAACTGGAAGTGCAGGGAAGGTATGCCTTTTCCGTCAGTCGCGGCGTGCTCTTGCACGGTCAGTTAAAAGTCGTAAACCGCCTGCCCGAAGGGCAGACGGTTTCGCTGCTGGTGGACTTGAAGTTAGTCTAACCCCCGGTGAGCCAGTTCCACATGCCGCTGGCGGTGTTGCTGATGGCGGTGCCGGCCTGGCTGGCCAGATCGGTGACCACCTTGACCCCTTTGTCCACCACCGCGCCGGTGCGCTCGAAGAAACCGTCGTCGGCATCCTGGTTGAACTGGGCCACCGGCTTGCCGTCGGCGCTGACGGTGATGTCGTTGCCCACCGCGCTGGTGGTCACTTGCTTGCCCTGCACGTCGACCGTAGGCGAGGGACCCTTGGGACCCAGGCCAAAGAATTTGTCCACGCGGGCGCCGAAATTCTCCACTCCCCCATCGCGCTTGCGCTCGTCGAGGTCGGTATTGACTTTGACGTCGCCGTTCTGCAGTTGCACCCCATCCTGGCTGGCCGTGCCGGTCAGCGTGCCGCCGTTCAAGGTTTTGGCCTCAACGGTATCCTGGTTGCCCTGGGTGGTGGTGTCCACCTGAGTGGAAGGCTTGCCCTGAGCGTCTTTGGCCACAATCTGAGTGCGCGTGGTGTCGCCCTCCTTACGCGCGGCGGCGGTGCTGTTGCCCGGCGAATCGACGCTGACTCCGGTCCCGTTATTGGTCTGCACACTGGAGCGGTTGGTGCCGTCCTCCAGCTTTTCACTTTGAATCTTGTGAGCGCCGACTTCCTTTTGTTCCGTCTTTTCGCCCGGTTTCAGCCCGGCCGTGGCCGTTCCCGCGCCATTCTTGCCCAGATCGGGGATGATCATTTCCTGGCCGTCGCGCATCTTCTTGGCGTCTTTGAGGTTGTTGGCCGCCAGCACTTTGTCGACCAGGTTCTTGCCGTCGGCACCCTTGGTGTAAATGTCCTTCAACGAGAAACCTTTGCCTTTGAGCATGCCCTCGATGGTGTCGTTGGGGCCTTTCTTCCAGGTGTCCGCCTTGACCGCGGAGGCGCCGTAGGCATCGCCCAGGCCTTCGGTGACTTTTTTGGCCCGGGGGTCGTCTTTGAGCTTGGCGTCACCGCTAACGGTAGCCTGGTCGGCGGGCGCTTTGGCCTGGGTCTCGGTCTTGGCCTGGGTGGTCAAGGCCGCCTTGGCCGGCGCCGCCTTCTTAACGCCGCTGAGCGCCGGGGACTTTACCGCGCTGCTGCTGGAAATCTCTGCCATCATTACCTCCGCGACCCGTTAGCGAGCCGTAAAACTTGTCTTAAAAATACCTGAAACAAATGAACAAGAAGTTACCATCCCGTTAAAAGGCTTGTTCGGATGTGCCGGACAAGTATTTTTTGCCCCGAGAGCAAATGGCTAAATTCCTTGAACACTCACAATAGCGGCCAGGTGCTTCAGGATTTCGTCCTGGAGCATCGAGATGAACTGGCCCAGAAGCTGAACCTGAACCCGGCGGAAGCGGCTGAATTGTTAACCCAACTGGGTGGCGACTTATACCGCCGCCTGCTTTCCAACCAGCTCAAGCTTTCCAAGCTCTTGCAGGCCGTCAGCGAAGCCACCCAAGATGCGCTTTTCGTCAAAGACCTGGAGGGACGCTATACCTGGCTCAATCAGGCCGCCGCCCGCTATGTGGGCAAAGAAGTGGACGAGGTGCTGGGCCAGGATGACTCCCAGCTATTCGATGCCGGAGGCGTGGATCTGTTACAGCGCCGGCACCGCCAAATTATCCAATCGGGCCGCTCCGAGACCGCCGAAGAAACCCTGACCGCCCAAGGGGAGACGCGGACTTTCCTGGCCACCAAGGCCCCCTATCTTGACGAATACGGTCAGGTGGCTGGAATCATCGGTATCTCGCGGGACATCACCGCTCAAAAATTAGCCGAGAAGCAACTGGGCGACAGCGAGGCCCTGTTGCGAGCCATCATCGACAATGCCCGGGCCGTCATCTGGGTGAAGTCGCTGGACGGGCGCTTCCGTATCGTCAATCAATCCTGCTGCCGCTACTGGCAGCGCGAAGCCGGGGAAATCCTGGGCAAGACGACTTTCGAACTTTTCCCCCCGGCCCAGGCCGAGCAGCTCATCCAGCACGAATCCCAGGTCATGGCCAGCGGCCAGGCGGCGGAACTGGAAGAAACCCTGGAGCTGGATCAGGAGCCGAAAACTTTTTACTCGGTCAAGTTTCCGTTGCTTTCGGCCAGCGGAGAGGTCCAGGCGCTGGCCGCCATCTCGACCGACATCACCTCCAGCAAGCGCCTGGAGAAGCAATTCTGGCAGGCCCAGAAAATGGAGGCCATCGGCCGGCTGGCGGGTGGGGTGGCCCACGATTTCAACAATCAGTTGACCATCATTTTGGGCAACTGCGACCTGGTGCTCGACTCCCTGCAAGCAGACAATCCCGACCGCGAGCTGCTGATGGAAGTCTACCGGGCGGGCGAACACACCGCCCGCCTGACCCGCCAGTTGCTGGCCTTCAGCCGGTTGGCCGTGACCACCCCCACCTCCGTGGACCTCAACTCGTTGGTGGCGGAAACGGCGCGTATGCTGGAGGGGCTGGTCAAGAACTCGGTGACCTGCCAGCTGAAATTGCAGGAAGGAGTGGGTCAGATTCAGGCCGATCCGCTCCAGTTGGAGCAGTTGATCATGAACCTGGCCAGCAACGCCTGCGACGCCATGCCGCAAGGAGGCCGGCTGACCCTGAGCACCTCGCGACGCCGGCTGGAGGCGCCCTTTGCCGGCCTTCCCCCGGGGATTTTCGCGGTGCTGACGGTGGCCGACACGGGAGTAGGCGTGGGAGCGGAGATCCGCGATCGCATCTTTGACCCGTTCTTCACCACCAAGGAGCTGGGACAGGGCACCGGGCTGGGCCTGGCGGTGGCTCACGGCATCGTGGAACAGTTGGGGGGAGCCATCCAACTGGAGTCGCAGGATGGAGCGGGCACCGCTTTCCACTGCTGGTTTCCCGTCTTGCAGGCCAGTGGTCGGGCCGAGGCCGACTCTACCCTGACCGGTTCGGAGACGATTCTGGTCATCGAGGACGAAGCCGGCGTCCGCAAGGTGGCCCGCCTGGCGCTGGAGTCCAAGGGGTATTCGGTATTGGAGGCCAGCAGCGGCGCCGAAGCGGTGCGTCTGCTCAGCCACTACCAGGGCCCGATTCACTGCATCCTCAGCGACGTGGTCATGCCGGGCATGAGCGGGCCCCAGGCGGTGGAGGCTATCCGCAGCCAGCGTCCGGAGTTGCCGGTCGTGTTCATGAGCGGCTATCTGGATGAAAGCGTTACCTCCCGCGAGGAACTGGCGGCCGGCCGGGGCTTTGTACAGAAACCCTTCTCCCCGCTCTCGCTGGCCAAGACCATCCGCCAGGTGCTGGATCAGACGGTCTGAAAAAACTCGGCCACGGTCCCGGCCACCTCAGCGATGGATTGGCAGCGGCGACAGCGGGAGGGGTCGGGATTGCCTAGCTCGGCGACTTCCAACTCCCAGGTGATTTCGTAGGGGATGTAGATGGCTCGCGCGCCTACTTCCAGCACGGGCAGGATATCGGACTTGACGGAATTGCCCACCATGACGAAGTCTTCCGCATCCAGATGGTAGCGACGAAGGATTTTTCGATAGGTTTCGGCGTTTTTCTCGGAGACGATTTCGACGGCGCTGAACAGGTCACCCAGCCCGGACATGGCCAGGCGGCTCTCCTGATGAAAAAGATCGCCTTTGGTGATCATCATGAGATTGTGCTTCTTGGCCAGGCCCTCCAGACTCTCGCGCACCTGGGGCAGCAGTTCGATGGGATGGGCCAGCAGTTTTTTGCCGGCCTCGAGAATGGCCTGGATCTCGCGGGCGCTGACCCGGCCCTCGGAGACCTCGATGGCCGACTCGATCATAGACAGGGTGAAGCCCTTCACGCCGTAGCCGAAGAGGCGCAGATTGCGCCGTTCGGTCTCCACCAGACGGCGGTGCAGGTTGTCCGAATCGGCGTAGGGGGCCAATAAGGCGCCGATTTGTTCGCTGGTCACGGCGAAGAGAGTCTCGTTGTGCCACAGGGTGTCGTCGGCGTCAAAGGCCAGGGTCAGGATACTCAAAACAGGGCCAGTCCTAAAAGAAAAATCACTGCCGAAAAGAGCAGCGCGGTCACACAATAGCCCATGATGTCGCGCACGCCCAGTCCGGCGATGGCCAGAGCCGGCAGAGCCCAGAAAGGTTGGGCCATGTTCATCCAGGCCTCGCCGTAGGCGATGGCCATGGTGGCCTTACCCAGGTCAGCCCCCAGCTCCAGCGCCGCCGGCATGACGAAGGGTCCCTGCACTACCCAGTGCCCGCCTCCCGAAGGAATGGCGAAGTTGACCAGGGCGGAACTGAAGAAAACCAGGAAGGGAAAGGTCTGCTTGCTGGCTACTTCGATGAAAGCGTGGGTGATGACGCCGCCCAATCCGGACCTGTCCATCATCATCTGAATGCCGGCATAAAAGGGATACTGCAGCATGATGGAGGCGCAGCCCCGGGCCGAGTTGGTGATGGCCCGGGCGTAGGCCATGGGCGTGCCGTGCAAGGCCAGACCCAGGGCCATGAACAGCATGTTGACGTTGTTGACGTCGATGCATTTGACCAACCCGCGCTCGTGCAGGCGCAAACCTAGAAAAACGGCGATGGCCAGCACCACCAACCAGGCCAGCCAGGGTGATTCTTCCAGGCGCTCGGCCAGAGTGGCATCTTCCCGCAGGACTCGTCGGGTGCTCGGCTCTTCTTTGAGCAGGGCCGGGTCGACTTTGCGCACCTCCTCAGGGCCGGGCAGCATCATACGGGTCAGGAAGGGCAGGCTGACGATCAGACCCAGGGTAATGAAGAGGTTGTAGCCGGTCCCCAAAGTTTGCGACATGGGAATCACCCCGCAATACTTCTCCACCGGGTTGCCGGCGGTGGCCGCCATCAGCGGAATCGAACCGGAAAGGCCGCCGTGCCAGGGCAGAAATCCGATGTAGGCGCAGGCGATCAGCAGGCTGTAGTCGGAGTGGGGAACGCGCCGGGCCACTTCGCGGGCGAACATGGCCCCCAGCACCAGTCCGAAGCCCCAGTTGAGCACGCTGGCCAGGGCGGACACGAAGGTGACCAGCATCACTCCCTGGGCGGGAGTTCGAGCCAGCGAGGCCACCCGGCGCATCATCGCCCCCACCGCGGCCGAACTGGCCAGGGCGTGGCCCATGACCAAAACCATGGCCATTTGCATGGAGAATTTGAGCAACTCCCAGAATCCCTCGCCCCAGTAGGTGATCAGGGCCACCGGGGTGGCGGGAGTGAACCTCAGGGCGGCCACAAACACGAGCAAACTGAGCAGAATGGAAAAGATCAGCGGATCGGGCAAGAACCGGTGGACAACCTGGGTGAAGAAGCGGGAAAGGCCGGCGATCAAGGGGTGGGATCGTTGGCCTGGAGCACGTCGAGCAGGTTGGGCCGGTGGAAGGCGGGAGGAACGGGCTGACTCAAAGCCAGGGCCTGAGCCAGATGTTCCTGGACCTGGGCCAGGGCCACGATGACTTCGGCTTCCTGGCCGACGGTGGTTTTGGCGTGGTCATTGTGCTCGCCCACGGCGCGAATGGCCAGATCGATGTTGGGCTTGGCGGCGGCCATATCGTTGGTCACGTTCTTACCGTCGGCGTTATCCCTGGCCACCGCATTGAGAGAGTTGCCCACCTGGGAGAGGCGGTTTTCGCCGTAGGCGGCGCTGCCGCGAGCCCAGTCGGCGGTGCGGGCGGCCCACTGATGATAAGTCTGGCCGCGTCCCATCCAGCCCAGACTTTGCTTCAAAATCGCCCGAGCATCAGCATTCTCGGCGGTCTCGGAAAGGTCGAAGATCTCCTGGTGCAAACCATCCAGCGGGAAGCCCGCGTTCTTGGCGGTCTCGGTGCTGAGCACCAGTTTACCCTCCGTCTTACGCAGTCGGCTCAGGGTGCCGTTGACCAGGCCCACCAGCGTCTTGCCGTCGGCGGCCACGCTGATGTCGCCGCGGTCTTTCAGAGCGTTGGCCATGGGCTTCTTGGTATTGATCATGTCGGTGTTGCTGGCGTTGGCATCGGCGGCGGCGGCCGTGTAGATGTTCTGCACCTCCTGGATGTTACCCTGAACGAGGCGCAGGCGGTGGATTACGTTCTGAAGCCGTTGGCTGGTGCCGGACATAGGTGTCATACCTTCAGTCTAGTAAACTCAGAGTTAAAAAGTATCTCTAATTTTTGAACAAACGGGTAAATAAGCTGGCCATGGGTCAGGGCTGTAACTTTTGCGGGGACACCGAGTCCCCCGAGCTGATTTTGACCACCCGCAATCTATGGGGCTGTGAGGAGTGCCTGGCCTCCGTCTCGCGTTGCTGCGAATGTGCCATCGCCATCGAAGCCGGGGGCGGCAAATCTTGGGAGGATGGTCTGGCCTATTGCCACGAGTGCTCCCAAGGAGTGGCCCTGTGTTTCTGTTGCGGCCGCCCGGCCTTCGAGGTGGCCGCCGAGGATGAGCGCGGTTGCATCTGCATCTTCTGCGAGGGCAATTTTCCGCGCTGCCATAGCTGCGACGGCCTGGTCTACTCCGACTGTCTGACCTTTGGCGCCAAGAGTTACTGTGCCCAATGCGCGGCGCGCTATCCGCTCTGCCTGGACTGTGGGGAAGCCGTCAAGCAAGGCCAGGAGTGTTCGGCCTGCGGCGGCCCGGTGCGGGCTTGCGGAGGTTGTTGCCGGGTGCTATCGCTGCGCTGGCACATCTGCGACGGCTGGTGGTACTGCCCGGAGTGCTTCTGGGAAGCGATGTGTTTATGCCAATTTTGCCTGGAGCCCGCGCTGGACGGAATCTGTGAGGAATGCGCCCGGGAGCGAATCTCGGATATGGATAGCCTGAGCGCTCTCTTCAACGAGGTCCGCGCCTTTTGCGCCGAAGAACTGGGGTTGGAGGTCAGCCAACCTTTTCAACTGCGTTTGGCCCATCAGCCCGAGGAAATGCCCAGGCGCGGCAGCGATACCTATTTTTTAGGACGCTCGGTGGTGGGTTTGTGGGACCCGGCCGCACGCCAGATCTGGCTGGGCAAAGATTATCCGGTCTGGTTCGCGGCCGCGGTTCTGGCCCACGAATTCACTCATGTCTGGCAGTGGCAGCACTGCCCGCCTCAGTCCCCCGACGTCATGGAAGGGTTTGCCTGCTGGGTGGAATGGAGGGTGGCCCACAACCTGGGCCGGGCCGCCTTTGCCGAGAACCTGTTCCGCACGCTTTGTCCCGTCTATGGGCGCGGACTGCGACGCTGCCTGCGCCTGGAAGAGCAGGTGGGTACGCTCCCGTTGGTGGAACGCATGAAGAGCCTGACCAGCTTTTCTCTGTGGACCCATTTTCTGGCCTATCTGGACGGTTGAATTTGAGCGCAAGAAGCGGGGTGCGGCCGGCTTCGAGACGGCCTAAAGTGAGCTTATGAACACACTCCAAGAGAGGCGCTGGCAGGCGATTGCGCAGCGCCAACACGATGATACTTTCTTCTACTCGGTCAAAACCACCGGAGTCTACTGCCGTCCCAGCTGCGCGGCCCGGCTGGCCCGGCCCGAGAACGTGGCTTTTCACGACAGCGCTGAACAAGCGGAAGCAGCCGGGTTTCGTCCCTGCAAACGCTGCAAGCCGGATCAACAAGATCCTCACCGACTCAGGGCCGAACTGGTGGAGCGCGCCTGCCGCCGCCTGGAAGAGAGCGAGCCGCCGCCGGACCTCAAGGAGCTGGCCGCTCAGGCGGGCTTGAGCCCCTTCCATTTTCATCGTCTCTTTAAGCAGTTGGTAGGCTTGACACCCAAGCAGTATGAGCGAGCCCGCCGGGCGGAGCGGCTGCGAGCCGGACTGGCCGGAGCGGAAAGTGTGACCGAAGCCATTTTCGAGGCCGGCTACCAGTCGAGCAGCCGCTTCTACGAAAACAGCCGGGAAATCCTGGGAATGAGCCCTTCTCACTTCAAGAAAGGCGGGGAGAACCGCCGCCTCGGTTATTGCCTGCGGCCCTGCCGGCTGAGCGGCTGGATGTTGGTGGCGGCCAGTGAGACCGGCATTTGCGGGATCTTTTTGGGTGACCGCCCCGAGCCCCTGGTCGAGGAATTGCGCCGCCGCTTTACGCACGCCGAGCTCGTGCCGGCCGAGGATGCCCTGGAGGCGTGGGTGCAGGCGGCTCTGGCCATGGTGGACGCCGGCGAATCGGCGCTGGAGCTTCCCCTGGATGTGCGCGGCACGGTTTTCCAGCACCAGGTCTGGGAAGCGCTACGCTCGATCGCACCGGGGGAAACTCGGACTTATACCCAGCTGGCCTCGCAAATCGGCCGGCCTCGGGCGGTGCGGGCGGTGGCCGCGGCCTGCGCCGCCAATCCCGTGGCTGTAGCCATCCCCTGCCACCGGGTGATCCGGGCGGACGGCTCGCTGGCCGGCTACGCCTGGGGAGGACCCGAAGTCAAACGCGCGCTTTTGCAACGAGAAGCGCGGCAGCAGGGCTTTTGACAAAGCCTGAGAACGTCGGTCGATGCGTAAGATTCTGCTGTTTTTTGGTTTGCTGCTGGTTACCGTTCGGGCCCAGGAGGTCACCCAGCTCAGCTACTTCAGCGACCCCTTCGGCAACCAGGGCAGTTTTTGGAAGGTGGCCGTGCAGGGCCAGACCTACCTGGCTTTCAAGCTGAAAAGCCCGGAGAAGACCGGCGAGGCCACGGTGGTCCTGGATCAGGCCCTGCTGGCCGAGCTGGAGCAGAAAGCCGCCGAGTTAAAAGCTAAGCCCAATGGGCTCAAAGCCGACGGCTTCCAGGTGGTCTGGAGCAAGAATGCTGGTGATTCCAAGGTCAGCACCCTTTTAGGGCGCTGGCACGGGGTCAAGGTCAAGCTCATCCAGGTGGAAGAGAACAAGAACGGCAAGTTCGAGCACCAGATCTCGCTGGATAAGAGCTATAACGACTTCCTGCGGGCCCTGAAAAAGGCCAAAACGGTCTGGTGAAAAATTCCTGAAAAGCGTTTACATGCCGTTAACATCTTGAGGACCGTGGCAAGGGCGGATTAATTTACCTCCGATAATCTTACCTCAACAGCAAAAAGCAGGTAGACGGAGGATTAAGACAATGGCATTTTCGATGAGCGTGAATATCCAGGCGAACTACGGCGGCGGTTTTGCTCCCGGCGGTTGCTACCAACCCCCGATGGGCGGCTGCGGATTCCCCGGCCCCTGCGGACCGCCGCCCACCTGGAACTGGAACCAGGGCGGTGGCAATCTGCCGAACGCCAACGTCGGCAACCACGGCTTCCTGGGTTTGCAGACCACCAACGGTTACGCCCTCGACACCAACGGCGACGGTCGCTACACCCGTGGCAAGGACGGCGTGCTGGCCATGGACCTGAACCGCGACGGCCGCATTACTCCTCAGGAAATCGAAGGCTCTCAGCAGCGCCTGCAGGCGATGGGCGGCAACTATGACTTCAACAAAGACGGCCGCACCACCGTCTGCGAGCGAATGAAGGGCCAGAGCTACTCCCGCCAGATGAACCGCTACGACAGCAACCACGACGGCCGCCTATCGGCCGGTGAGTTCGCCAACGCCGGTGGTCGCGTGCTGGTCGACGGTAACCGCGACGGCAAGTTCCAGCAGTGGGAGCAGCACAGCCCCTTCAACTTCCCCACCGGTGGTTTCGGCCAGGGGCGTCTCAACTACGTCGACCCCTTCTGCAACACCAACTCGGTCAACCACCAGGCCGGCCCGTGGGGCCCCGCCCCCTGGGGACCCTGCTACTAAGTTTCTGAATCGCCAAGAGGGCGGGAGCTTTTTCCGAAGCTCCCGCCCTTTTTGCGTGTCGGCGGTTGCCGGGGGACGGTGACTTTGTTGCGGTTGGGCGGTAACATTCGGCGGTTGCCGTGGAGCGGCAACTTTGTTGCGGTGGGCGGTAACGCTCTCGGTGTTGCCGTGGAGCGGCAACTTTGTTGCGGTTGGGCGGTAACACTCGGCGGTTGCCAGGGGGCGGTAACTTTGTTGCGGTGGGCGGTAACGCTCTCGGCGGTTGCTGGGGGGCGGTTACTTTGTTGCGGCGGGGCGGTAACACTCGGCGGTTGCCAGGGGGCGGTAACTTTGTTGCGGTTGGGCGGTAACACTTGGCGGTTGCCGGGGGACGGCAACTTTGTTGCGGTTGGGCGGTAACACTCGGCGGTTGCCGGGGGACGGTGACTTTGTTGCGGTGGGCGGTAGCACTTGGCGGTTGCCGGGGGACGGTGACTTTGTTGCGGTGGGCGGTAACACTCGGCGGTTGCCGTGGGGCGGCAACTTTGTTGCGGCGGGGCGGTAACACTCGGCGGTTGCCAGGGGGGCGGTAACTTTGTTGCGGCCGGGCGGCAGCGCCCCCGGCGGTTATCGTAGGGCGGAGTCGCTGGAGAGTTGGGGGTCTAGAGTCGGGCGGCGGCGCTCAGGCCTTCCTGGCTCAGGCGAAAGGCGAAATGTCCATCCAGGGGATCGCCGACGGTGGGCTCGGTCAGCACCAGGCCTTCGTCGCGCAGATGCAGTAGAGCCAGCGAGACTTCTTCCACCGGCAAATCGGAGCGATCCAGATAGCGAAACAGATCTTCCGCCGTCCAACTGCCTTCTTGATGCAGGGTGGACGCAGCTTTCAAAACTTCTTTTTCGGTGTTTTCAATCGCCATGGTGCCTCCTGGGAATTCGTATGGACCCTGAGCTTAAACCAGGGGTCCATTTCACAGCAGAGCGAGCCATAACCCATCTATGGTATTGGAGTCCTTAGCCTCTCCTACCCCTGGCGCAGCCAGCCAGGAAAGACCCGGGAGCGGACGGCGCGGATCTGGCGCAGGCGATAGTTCGCGTGAGAGGTTTCGCCCCAGCGGCTTTTCTGATCGTTCTCCTGGTCGTAGATCTGTACCTCGAAGGGGAAGAAGAAGCGGAGAAACGGATCTACCTGAGGCTCTTGTTGCATAGCCAGGGCCAGTTGATAAAGCGGGTTGGGCACCTTGACCAGTTGCTGACAGGTAAACTGCAGCGAGCGGAACTCGGGACTGGAGTGGGGGTTGGGCGAGCCGGTGATGCTGCCGTACGAGTGCTCCACCAGGGTGTTGCGCGAACGGCCCGGAGTAACATGAGCGGCGTTGGCCAGGTGATGGCGGCGAATGTACTGAAGCGCGCGCAGGGCCTGACAGGCGCTGCGGGTCACGATGCGCACGCCCACCCGATCATAAACGCTGTGGGGCAGGTTATCCGGCTTGTGGAGGAGCTTCAGAATCAGGCTGTCGCGGGCCTTCTCCTGGCGAAATTGGATATCGATCAAAGCCACCGCTTCGTCGCCTTTGCCCAACCAGAGCCGCCCCTGGCGGTCGCGGTGGATGTGGCGCCGATAAGGATCGAGGATTTGCCTCTGAATCTCTTCGCTGTGAGGCGAAACCGCCAGCGGCTCGGCGTAGGCGATGGCGTGCATCACACGCAGGACGGCGCAGGCCCAGGCCTGCTGTTCATCGTGCTCGTGCCGGCGGGCGGCCCATTTGACCAGGGTGGAGACCGAGGTGGGAGGCTTCACTTCTTCGGGAATAAAGTAGCTCTGGTCGCAACTGCGCGGTGCCTGGCAGAGGTGGCGCTCCATGAAGTCGATGGCTTCCCGGTGAAAGCGCTCCAGCGTCTGAGCTTCCTGGGGGCAATCCGGATCATAGCCGTAGTTGCGCAAGAATTGGGCTTCATCGCTGGCCCCCAGGCTGATGTGCCGCAGATCGATGGGGCTGGTGCCCTGCAGAAAAGGACGATCCATTTCATCGTGATCGGGAACCAGGGTAGGCCGAGGCGCGCGATGCCGGGGAACTGCATAGCTGGAGCTAAGGGGTCTGTACGAATCGAGCAAGCTTACTTTCCTCCACCATTGAATCCCGCATGTACCTGGGCGGCAGCGACCTGGTAACTATAGACTAGCCCGGGGTGTGGCCAATACCAGCCCCTATACCCCCGATCCGGTACGCCAGTACTGGAGACGACTGGTTAACCTTCAGCATGTGTGGAGTCCGCCAATCAGGGGTAAGACTTTAGTAGTAACACGCACTTGGAACCCTCCATCCCTGGACCGAAGGAGGAACGCACAGATATGGATACTTGGATTTTAGTCGCCGACGATCACCACGCCTCATTGATGGTACAATCTTGTGTCGGCTCCCTGCATGAAATCGAAAGCTGGGACCGCTGCGATCAGTGCCCCGACGGCCAACTCACTTTCGCTCGGGAAATCGCCGAGCGCATCGACACTCTGCAGACGGATTTCGACAATTTGGTGGTGGCGGCGCCTCCCAGCTTCCTGGAAAACCTGAGCCTGGCCTTTGGGGACAGTCTTAACGCCCGCGTTTGCGCCGGACTGGCGCGTGACCTGACCAACCTGAGCAGTCGTCAGTTGCGTAGCGAATTGCACGAATTGTCCCTGGTCTAGTTGCCAACTCCGTCCGAAATCTACGCGCAACGCCAGGCGCAACGCACCCGCCTGGCCGAGCAACTCGACTCCAGCCATCGCAGAATCGCCTGGATGCGTCTGCTGGTGGCGCTGATCGTGCTGACCGGAGCGGTGGCCTATCCCGGTGCCTGGCTGATTCTTCCCGTTCTCCTTTTCCTGGCGCTCATGCGCCATCATGCCGGCCTGAGCGCGCGCCGGGAAAGGGCTCGGCGGGCTGCCGACTATTACCGCGAGGGGCTGCTGCGCTTGGGCGGCGAGTGGGCGGGGCGCGGAGTCACCAGCCAGTTCGTTGAGGCGCAACATCCCTACGCCCGCGACCTGGACCTGTTCGGCAAGGGTTCCCTCTACGACTGGCTGTGCCGCGCGCGCACCCGGGCGGGGCAGCAACGGCTGGCGGACTGGCTGGCGCGACCTGCCTCGGCTGAGGAAGTGGCCGCGCGCCAACAGGCAGCGCGCGAGTTACAAAGTCGCCTGGACCTGCGCGAGGATTTGTCGGCCTTGCAGGGCAGCCGGCAGCACCTCAAAGGAAATTCACCCCAAGAGTGGGCGCGGCAACCGCTGCAGCTCCGTTCCGGCTGGCTGAGGCTGCTGGGCGCCGCCCTGGGATTGTGGGGCTGGCTGGCCCTGGCCTATTGGATTTTTCGCTACAACCCTCTGCCTCTGGGTCTGGTTCTGGTCGTACAACAAGCCTTTCTGCGCCTGGCCGGCCGGACCGCCGGCGAGGTTCTGCGGCGCACCGAATCCATCCGTGGGGAATGCCTGATCTTGGGCGCCTACCTGCGCCGCCTGGAAGTCGAGAAGGTCGAGTCCGAGTACCTGAGCCAGCTCTGGCAGCCGCTCAGAAAAGGTCCGGCCCGGGCCCTGTCCCGCCTGGAGAGCGTGTTGGATACCTTAGAATCGCGCCGCAACCCCCTGCTGGGCCCCTTTTTCGCGCTCTCGCTGGCTTCGTTCCAGCTGGCCCACGAAGTGGAGAACTGGCGGGCGCGCCACGCTCAGGACCTGCCCGGCTGGTTGGAATCGCTGGCCCAGATTGAGGCCTTGCTGAGTTTCGCGGGGCTGGCCTGGGAGAATCCGGATTACGCCTGGCCACGCCTGGAAGCTCCTGGAAGCGGTTTGCGCGCGCGCCAGCTCGGCCATCCCCTGCTGGGAGCGGAGTGCGTCTGCAACGATCTGGAGCTGACTTCCGTGCGGCTGTGGATTGTGAGTGGCTCCAACATGTCCGGCAAAAGTTCCTTGCTCAGGGCTCTGGGCTGCAATGTGGTACTGGCCATGGCGGGCGCCCCGGCGCGCGCCCGGGAAATGTCCCTGGAGCCGCTACGGGTTGCCGCTTCCATTCAGCTTGGGGATTCTTTGCGGGAGGGAATCTCGCGCTTCTACGCCGAGATTTTGCGCCTGCGCCAGGTCCTGGAGGAAGCCTCCGGCCCGACTCGTCTGCTCTATTTGCTGGACGAGATTTTGGGCGGCACCAACTCTCAGGATCGACTGGTGGGAGCCCGGGCGGTCATCCGCCGGCTCTTTGAGCTGCAAGGACTGGGCCTGGTCACCACCCACGACCTGGCTCTG
Source organism: Vulcanimicrobiota bacterium (assembly GCA_019637395.1). GTDB lineage: Bacteria > Vulcanimicrobiota > Xenobia > Xenobiales > JADMJV01 > JADMJV01. The sequence goes on along the minus strand of JAHBVR010000025.1, from coordinate 48,655 downwards.
ACGGAACTGGCGGACGAACTGGGGCCGGCGGCCGCCAATGTACATTTTGAGGATCAATGGAGCGAGGGAGTCATGTCCTTCGACTACCACTTGCGTAGCGGCGTGATCGCTCGCAGTAATGCTCTGGAATTGATGCGGGCGGTAGGCTTGCAGGTATAATTCCGGTACCGCTGTGACTGACCCGGCAGGTGAATAAAACTCATAATAGAGGCAAGTCCGATCCGAAGGAGGATTGCCTTATGCGAAAACTTATCTTTCTCGGCCTGTGCGGCCTGATTTCCACTTCCTGGGCCTGGGCGGCCCGGTCCTTGCCCGCGCCGATCGTCATCCACGGCTCGGTGCCGACCACGGCCAGTCTGCGAGCCGAGTTACTGGAAGAAGAATCCACTCCGCTTTATCTGCACAAGCAAGAAATCAAACTCAACTATCTGGGCAAGGTGAAATTCGACACCGTTTATGATCCGCTGACCCGCTTATCCACTTATTACGACAATCATCTATTGCAGGACTTAAATCGAACCGACAATCCTTATGGGCACAACCGTCCCGGAATCGGAATCAATTTCTAGGAGCGTGGCCGGGGGTTTCGGCCCCGCTCCTAGCGGGCGGTCCAGCCCCCGTCCACCGGCAAACTGGTGCCGGTCACGTTATCGCAGGCGGGCGAGCAGAGAAAAACGGCCCACTGGCCCAGTTGTTCGACGGTGGTGAAGTGGCCGCTGGGCTGCTTTTCCAGGAGCAAATCGTGGCGGGCGGTCTCCAGGGAAATGCCCTCCTGGACCGCCCGCGCTTCGATCTGCTGCTGAACCAGCGGAGTCAGGACCCAGCCGGGACAAAGAGCGTTGCAAGTCACTCCCCGGCCGGCCTGCTCCAGGGCCACCACCTTGGTCAGCCCCAGCAGACCGTGCTTGGCCGCCACATAGGCGGCTTTGTGCACCGAGGCCACCAGACCGTGAGCTGAGGCCACATTGATGATCCTCCCCCAGCCTCGCTGATTCATGGCCGGGAGCAGGGCGTGGATGGTATAAAAGGCGGCGGATAAGTTGAGAGCCAGCACGCTTTCCCAGCGCTCCGGGGGAAATTCCTCGATGGGAGCGGTGTGCTGGATGCCCGCATTGTTGACGAGCACGTCGACCGGGCCCAGGTCGTGCAGAGCAGGTAGCAGTTCGGCTCCCAGGCGCAGGTCCGCCTCCCAGTACAGGGCGGTTTGACCGGAGCGTTCGGTCAGCTCGCCGCGCACCGTCTCTTCCTGCTCCGGCGTGGCCAGACCGTTGAAGATCAGGCGCATTCCCTGGCCAGCCAAAGCCCGGGCGATGCCCAGGCCGATGCCGCTGGTGGAACCGGTTACCAGAGCCGTTTTCCCTTGCAGATCCATAGCTCTTCCTTCCCATTCGAGTTACAATTCACCTATGAGTTCTCCAATCCGCATTCTCCTCTCCAGCTTCCTCACCATGGCCATCCTGGCCGCGCTACTGCAAATCCCGGCCGGACGCTGGGACTGGTGGGCGGGTTGGGTCTGCTGGCTGGTCAACCTGGCCATCATCCTGTTGGGCGGCATTCTTCTCTATGTTCGCAATCCCGAGTTACTGCGGCGGCGCAGCCAGGTGGGCGAGAATACCCAACTGTGGGATAAGGGCATGGTTGCGGCCTTGATTATGACCTACTGTATGCAGTTTGCCGTGGCCGGACTGGATGTGGGTCGGAGTAACGGAGGCCCGGGGCCGATCATGTTCTGGGCCGGAGTGCTGTGCACATGGCTGGGATTTTTCGGCATGCTGAGATGCATGCTGGTCAACACCCACTTCGAAAGCACCGTGCGGCTGCAGACGGATCGTCAGCACAAGCTGGTCGATCGGGGTCCCTATGCGCTGGTGAGGCATCCCGGTTACAGCACCGGCCTGCTCTATTTTCTGGGCCTGGGACTGATGCTCGGTTCCTGGTGGGCGCTTTGCCTGTGGCCGATCGAAACGGCCATTCTCAGTGCCCGGCTGGTGCTCGAAGAAGATTTCCTGAGCGAGGCGCTGGAAGGCTATGCCGACTACCGCCGGCGCGTGCGCTACCGGCTGTTACCCGGCCTGTGGTGAGCCGCCGCTGACCATCCAGCTGACTCCGAAGCGGTCCTCGGCCATCCCGAAGCCCTCCGCCCAGAAGGTCTTCTGCATGCCCATGGTGAGCTTACCGCCCTCGGCCAGAGCTTCCAGCACCTGCTTACCCTTCTCGACAGTGGGATAGTTGATCGCAAGGCTGCAGCCTTTGAGACCGGCGAAGTCCTGTCCGGGCAGGTCGTCGCAGCCCATCAGCAGGCCGCCCTCGAAGCTCAGACTGCTGTGCATGACCCGGTTTTCGCAGCCGGGCGGAAGACCCTGGCAGCCGTCGGGCTTTTCGCCCCAGGTCATGGTCATCTCGACCTTGCCGCCGATGACCTTTGCATAGAAGGCGAATGCTTCGCGGCAGTTGCCGGCAAAGGTAAGGTGGGCGGAAAACTGGTGGCTCATGGTGGAGTCCTTCCTACTGGGGATTCTTGTTGTAATAGGGTAGCAGGCTGATGGTCTCCACCCGCGGTCCGTTGCGCGCGACCAGCGCGTGCTTCTTGGGCACCAGGTTGAGGCGCCAGCGGGGGCGTTTCTCGTCGCTGAGGCGCACCCAGCCCAGCAAAGGCACCAGCACGCTGAAGGGAATGCTGTAGTAGCGGTATCTTTCCCCCCGGCTGAGGAAGCAGACCAGAGCCGGGTTTTTGGCCTCCTTGAAAGGAACCAGTTGATCGCGAAAGATCTCCACCACCGGTTCGGGAACGGCGGTCAAATTGAGGACGAGATGAGCGGGCCGCAGAGCGGCCGCGAGCTCTTTGGCGCCGGGCCTCTCCAGCGGGAAATCGTAGTCGGGGGGTGTCTGGATGCGCTCTTCGTTCTTCATCCTCGCAAGCTTTGCCGGCAGCCGGCCGCCTCCTTTGCCCCGCGGGGAACGAAGTACCGGGACACCGATACGCCCGTGGAGACAAAAGATACGCAACAGAAGACACCTTAAGTAATATATTCAGCCAATCTTAAGAAAAATCGGGCACTTTCTTAAGTCTCAGCGGTTATAATGAACACATACACCCGGAAAGGAAACTTTCACACATGCGAAACTTTATTAAGCCTATTGTGGGTCTTGGACTCGTAACTCTCCTGTCGGCGGGCGCCAGCGCTCAGGCGTATTATTACCCAAACGCCTGGGGCAACTACAGCCGCCACCGAAATTACAATAACGGCTACTACAATAACAATTATGTACCCTATAACAACTATAACAACGGCAACTATTATTACCGCTACAACACCTATCCGAACAACGGGTATTATTACAACTATAACACCTACCCGTATAACAACGGCTCGTATAACAACGGCTACTACTACAACAATGGCTATCAGTACAACGCGGCCGGCCAGATCATCAACGGTCTGATCAATGGCGCTCTGAACAATCGTTGGTAGTTTGTCAAGAGCCCAAAAGGCCCGCTTCGGCGGGTCTTTTTCGTGTCCATCTACTTCAGGTCACAGGAAAAGGCTCGCTTCCCAGCAATTCTCCTTAAGATGGTCGAGGAGGAAGTGGAGTTCGAAATCGAGTCGCGGCAAACCGCTCGCGAGCGGATTTTCCACATGTTCACGGTTCCGCGTCTGCGGGTGCTGGGACTTTCCCTGTTGGTGTTGCTGGCCGGCATCAACCTGCTCTGGCTCGACCCCCAGCCGCTCACCCGAATTCTGCCTCTGGCTCTGGCTCTCTTCACCTACGGGTTCGGCTCCTGGTGGGTGCTGCGCCGTTGGTTCGCGGTGCTGCAAGGAAAGTGGGACCTGGGATTGTGCTTCTTGATCGTGGACGTTCCGGTCTGGAGCGGCGTTGTCTATGTTTGTGGCGCCGAAAGATGTTGGTTTTCTTATGTCTTATTGGCCCGCGTGGCCGATCAGGTGGCCACCCGCTTTGGCCGCGTGCTCTTCTTCGCTCACTGGATCCCGCTAAATTATCTGGCCATGGTATTATGCGCACAGCACTTCGGCCACCAGGTCGAATGGCGAGGGGAGCTGTGCAAGGCCCTGGTCATGTACATCTTTGGCCTCTACGCTTCCCTGACGGCGCGCACGGCCGCCCGTCTGCGCAGACGCACCACCATGGCGGTCCGGGCCGCCCGCCAGGCCCTGAAGGACCTGACAGCGGCTCGCGAGGCAGCCGAAGCGGCCAGTCGCGTCAAGGGCCAGTTCCTGACCATGATGGATCACGAGCTCAAGACGCCGCTCAATGGCATCCTGGGTTTCTCGGAACTGCTGATTCAATCTCCCACCCAGAATTTGAGCGAAAAGCAGGTCCGCTACCTGAACAACATTCACGCCAGTGGCTTGCGCCTGGGCAATTTGGTGTCGGGGATTCTCGATCTGGCCCAGCTCAAGAGCGGCGACCTCAAGTTGCAGTTGAAAGCCATCGACGCTTCGCGACCTTTAATGCTCGCGCTCCACGCCGTGGGAGACAACCTGAAATCGCGTTCGCTGACGGTGGACTCCAACCTTGGAGAGTTGCCTTTGTGCCAGGGCGACCCCAGCCGTCTGCAGCAAGTTTTCTTCCAATTGCTCGACAACGCGGTCAAGTTCAGCCCGGTGGAAGGCCAGATCCAGTTGCGCGCCGAGCACGATGAGTCCCGTTTGCGCATTTCTATTCGTGACAGTGGTCCGGGCATTCCATTGGAGCATCAGCAACGAATTTTCGAGGAGTGGGGCAAGGTCGATTTCACCTACCGCCGTTTGCAGGAAGGGGCCGGCATCGGTCTGGCCCTGGCCCATCAGTTGATGGTTTTGCATGGAGGCCGCCTGAGCGTGGAGAGCGCTCCCAACCAGGGAGCCTGTTTTAGCGTGGAACTGCCTATTTCTTGAACTTCTCGATTTCCGAGGCGAAGGTTTGCGCGTCGATCGGCTTGGTCACGTAGCCGTCGCACCCCGCCGCCACGATGCGTTCACGATCTTTGGCCATGGAATGGGCGGTCACCGCGATCACGGGAATATGGCGAGTCTTCGGCTCGGCCTTCAGCTCGGCGGTAATGGTCAGACCATCTTTACCCGGCAACGATACGTCCATCAAGATCAAGTCGAGAGCCTGACGGCCCGCAATCTCCAGGGCGACCTCCCCGGAATCGGCGGGGATGACCGTATGCCCGGACATCTCCAGCAAATCCGTGACCAGTTCCAGGTTGAGTGGATTATCTTCCACCACGAGAATAATCATGGCCGTCACTTCGCGGCCTGGCCGTCACCGCCTTGTGCGGGTCAGGATTGGCTGCGGGCCAGGCGCACTCGGGAGAGGAGAACCCAGGGTTCGAAGGGTTTGGCCAGGTAGTCGAAGGCGCCGGCTTCGATGGCTTTAAATACCTTTTGCTGGGGGTTGGCTTCGCCGGTGAGCATGATGACGCGGTTGTGCTTGAGGATGCCGGCTTCGGCCAGGGAGCTGAGCAGTTCGTAGCCGCTGGCTTCGCCTAATTGGACGTCGAGTAAAATCACCTGGGGAGCGGGTTCACGGGGCTGGGCGGCGAGCCAGGCCTGGGCCTGCCCCAGGCTGTTGAGCCAGCGCACCGTCAGGCCTTCCATTTCCAGGGTCAATTTGACCAGGTCGAGGATGCGGGGGTCATCGTCGACCAACAAGACCTCGCGCGCGAATCGGGTGCTCCGGCCCTGCGTGCCGCTGGACAACGACTGTTCCAGGCGGGTCAGTCCCCTTTCCAGGGCCCCGTCGGCGGGCAAACAGAGCAGCTCGGAGGCGATCGCGTCGCTGCCGTTGACCAGTTTGTCCAGACGGTGTTGGGCCGCCTGACGCTCCAATCCGAGCCAACCAATCAGACGAGTGCGGGCGTCCCAGCGGGCCAGCAGGTCCCCGGGCAGCAGACTCTCGCGTAAGCGACGCTCCAGCCGGTTTGTTTCGGCCTCCCGGGTTTCGCGGATGAGGGCCAGCGAGAGCGTCTGCTGGAAGCGCTCGGCCAGTTGAAACTGCGTTTCCACGCGAGCCTGGGCCAACTGAGCGGTGCCCTGCCGGCCGGCCTGCACGGAATTCCAACCGCGCCAGAAGCGCTGGAGACGATCCTGAATGCGCCGCAAGAGTTCGTTGCCCACCACCGGCTTCAGGACGTAGTCGTCGGCGCCGGCGCGGAACAAACTTTCCACCACCTCGGCTTCGCGCATGCCGGTCAGGAAGACGATGGGGAGACTGCTGTAACGCGGGTGGCTGCGCACCACTTTGCACAGCTCGATGCCACTCACGTGAGGCATCTCCAGATCGAGAATCAGCAGATCGGGATTCACTTCCTCCAGGCGCTGCCAGAAGAGTAGCGGTTCTCGTTCGCCGGTGAACTGATAGCCGGCCTCCCCCAACGTGACGGAAAGAATTCCCAGCAGGGCGGGATCGTCATCCACCGCCAGCAAGCGCACTCCCTGTTGGCCTTCGAGACGGAACAGGCTTTTCACGAAGTCGACCAGCTCGGCCAGATCCAGCGGTTTGTCGAAAAAGGCTTTCACGCCGATTTCGCTACCGCGCAGGCGCACGCCGGTGGGCACCTCCTCGCCGTAGACAATCACCGATTGACCGCCCTGCTGCAGCTCGGCCAGCGCCTGGTAAAACTCTTTGGAGACCTCGGGGCGGAACTCGAGAAGGACCAGGGTTCCCGGCGAGGCCTGCGGCAAATCGCCGAGCGTCCCCAAACCGACATCGAATCCCTGCAGGCGGAAGGTCAAGGCCAGATCCTGCTGGACCAGGTCGGCTTCGCCGCATAAGTGCACTTTGCGGTCCACCGACGGCTTGCTCAGACCGCCGCGGCGGCTCACCTCTTTTTGCATGGTCAGGACCAGCTCGGCCAGTTGGCCGGCCACTTCGCGGCCCGGAGAACTTTGCATAAGCAATTCTTCCACGGCCGCCGCCGCTCCCAGGAGCGCGGGCAGGCGAAAGAGACCGGCGGCCACGCGCAACTTGCGCGCCTCGGCCAGACCGGTGCGCAACTGGTCGCTGCTGAGAGGCCCCCCCAGCAGATCGAGAGCCAGTGACTGCAGCAACCCCAGGCGTTCATCCCAGAGTTCGCCGTTGGCGGGCGTCAACATTTTATCGGTTCCCTGCAGCATTTGCAGAATGGCCGCCCCCTGGGCGCACACGCTCTCGGCCGGCGGATTGCCGTCCAGCAGCGAATGCTCGACCAGCCTGGCCATTTCCGAGGCCCGGGGGAAACCGAAGGTGGCCACCGTGCCGGCCAGTTGGTGAGCGCATTTGACCAGGTAGGCACGCTTTTCTTCGTCTTCCAGATCAAAGTCGGTGAGAGTGGAGAGCGCTTTCGCCTGGGCCAGCAGGCCTCCCGAGTGTTTGGCCCAGAGTTCCTTCAGGCGCCCCTGAATCTGCGGCGGCGGCTGGGTGGCCGGAGCCAGGTGCAGGGTGTCACGCAAGCGCACGATCAACTCGTCGGGATCGAGCGGATGGATTAGCAGGCGCTTGACTTTGAATTCCTGTGTGAGGCGAAAGCTCAGAGCAAAGTCGCGCAAATCCGGCAGCGAGTAGAAGATGGGAGGCAATTTGGAGACGCTTTCGCGGACCTGTTGAAGAAACTCCAGACCCGTCTGCCCCGGCAGGTTGTGGTCAACCAGAATCAACTGGCAGGCCTCGCGCTCCAGCCCGGCGATGACCTCGGCTGCCGCTTGCAATACCTGGGTCTTCAAGCCGGGTAGACGAGCCTCCAGCCAGCTCCCAATTTCGGGAGGAACTCCCACGAGAAGGATGAGGGTCATTCTGGCCGGGGAGTTTCTGAGCGCTCTGGTAGGTTCCTCTGTCGGACTGGTATATCAGCACTGGAAGGCAGGGGAAGTGTTTTTTCTTACCCAAAGGGGAGGCTGTGAGACAAGTCCTGTCCTGGTTTTGTGCAGCTTTGGGCCTCTACCTGGAATATCAGGCGGTGCGCTGCTGGCTGCACGGGCAGGGGCTGGCCGGTCTGGCCGTTCACCTGGGAGCCAGCCTGCTGGTGGCCCTGGCCCTGGGACAGCAGGTCCGATCCTGGGGGATTTGGGCCGCCGTGATGTCCGTCACCATGCCCGGAGTGGGCGCGCTGCTGGCCGTGCTGGCCTGGGTTCCGGGCGGACTGCGCGGGGCGGCGGCGGCTGAGACCGCCCTGGTGATGGCCGAGTTTCGCGAACACACGCGGCCCCTGCCCGAGCCCGCGCCGCCCACGCCTCAAAGCTTTGAAGAACAGATGGCCGCCCACCTGACCACGGCCAGTTCGCTGTGCCAGAGCGAGGCGGACGCGCGCTCGGTGCGTCTGCTGGCCGATTCGCTGACCGGTGGCGCCGACGCGGGCCGCGTGCGCCGCCTGCGCGCGCTGCTGACCGATCCACAGAGCGACTCCTATCACGTGGCCGCGGCCAAACTGGCCCGCCTCCAGGAACATTACACCGTCGGTCTCTATGAGGCCTCGCAGCGAGCCCAGGCCTTTCCCGGCTCGGTCGAGCTACAGGCGGCCCTGGCCGAAGGTTACGTGGACTATTTGCGCAGCGGTCTGTTGGACGGCCAGTTCTCGGAATTCTATTACGGACTGGCGGTTCAGCGCTTTGAGCTGCTGGCCCAACTCCAACCGGACGAGCCGATGTGGCGGCTGCGTATCGCCGAACTGCACCGGCGCAACGGAAGATACGACGAGGCTCTGGCCAGTTGTGAGTCGATCCTGCAGCAATGGCCGGAGAACAGTGAGGCGCGCATGCGCATCCTGGAGATCTACTACTACGGCGCTCGTCGCGGCATGGGCGAATCGACCCGCCAGTTTGTCGGCATGTTGAAACGGCTGAAAGACGAGATTCAGCCCGAGCAAATCGAAGATCCATCGCTGCAAGAATCCGCTCGCTGGTGGTTCCGCCGTGCTTGACGTGGTGCTCTTTTGCGAAGGCACCTATCCCTTTATCGCGGGCGGCGTCTCCAGCTGGATTCATACGCTCATCTCGGCCATGCCCGAACTCAAGTTCGGCATCGTCTTTCTTTCTCCAGGCCGATCCTTCAAGAAAGAATTGAAGTACCCGTTACCGCCCAATCTGGTGGAATTCGTGGAAGTCTACATTTACGACGTGCGCCTGGTGCGGCAGAACCCGCAACGCAATTCCGAACAGGAGGAAGCCGCCTGGGCGGCGCTGGAGAACTTTTCGGCCGGCATCATTGACGGGCGTTGGCGGGAGATCGCCGATCTTTTCCAGGCACTGGGCTATCCTCCACGGCTGTCTCTGGAAGAAATGGCCTTTTCCGATCGCGCCTGGGACATTCTCCTGCGCCAGTATCATCGCTGTGCACCGCATCTATCTTTCGTGGATTTCTTCTGGACCTGGCGCTTCATCCACTTTCCTCTGTTCCAGCTACTCAATGCTCCCATCCCCCAAGCCCGGGTCTATCACACCGTCACCACCGGTTGGTCCGGACTGCTGGCTGCGCTGGCCAAAATTCGCAGCGGACGGCCGCTGCTGCTCACCGAGCACGGCATTTACACCAACGAACGGCGCATCGAGATCGTGAAGGCGGATTGGATCTACGTGGAGGCGCTGCAGGCGGACGGAGGCCAGGCTTTCGGCTTTTTGAAATCCCTGTGGATCCATCTGTTTCAAGCCCTGGGCCACCTTTGCTACGATATGAGCGACCAGATTTATACCCTCTACGGCGGTAACAAGGTCAAGCAGGTCGCGGCCGGCGCCGATCCGGACAAGATCGAGATCATCCCGAACGGAGTGCGCATCGATCTTTTCGACCGGCCTGATGTTTCAGCCGAAAATCCTCAGGAATTCACCATCGGGTTCGTGGGCCGGGTGGTGCCCATCAAGGATGTGCTGACTTTGATTCGCGCCTGCAAAATCGTCGGGGAAGCCGTGCCGCAGGCGCGCACCTACATCATCGGGCCCACCGACGAGGACGAGGAATACTTCAAGCAGTGCCGGGATCTGGTGGAGACGCTGGGCTTGCGAGACAAGGTGATCTTCACCGGCCCTCAGGATGTGAAGCAATGGTACCCGAAACTGGACGCGCTGGTGCTGACCAGCATCAGCGAGGGCCAACCCCTGGTCATTCTCGAGGCTTTTGTAGGCGGCGTGCCCTGTGTCGCGACCGATGTGGGGGCCTGCTCGGAGATTCTGCTGGGCGGAGAAGAGTCGGACCGCCAGTTGGGGCCGGCTGGTTTTGTCACCCAGGTGGGTTCCCCCTATGAGACGGCGGCGGCTCTGATCCAACTGGCCCGCGATCCGGTATTGGCCGAGCGCCAGCGCCAGGCGGGCCGCCAACGAGTTCGCCGCTACTACGACCACTGCGATATGATCCGACGCTACTCCGATATCTATAAGAAATGGATGCAGTATGGCCGGGATCGGATTTAAACTTCGCCGCCTGACTCAGGACGAGAGCCTGCTGGGCTATTTCCAGGGCTATATCAGCGCCGGGTTGATCTGCTGCGGTCCCTGGATTTTGACGGTGCTGACTCTGTCTCTGGCCGACCTGTTCTTTGCGGGTTTCTCGGCCGGCGGGCGCCCCAACCTGTTTCGCCTGCTCATCGTCTACGTTTTTGCCTTCAGCCTGGTCACCACCGGCGGCCTGCAGACGGTGGTCACGCGCTATCTGGCCGACCGCCTCTACGCCGAGGATCCCCACGGCCACGTGCCCACCTACGCAGGCTTATGTCTGCTCAATTCACCCATCCAGGCCCTGCTGGCCGGGCTGGGGCTGGGCTTCTTGCCCATGCCGGTCGCCTTCAAGGCGGCCGGCATTTCCCTTTATGTGCTGGTGTGCAACCTGTGGCTGCTCATGATTTTCTTGGGGGCGGTGCGCGCCTACGCTTCCATTCTGGCCGCTTTCGCCCTGGGAGGGCTGGCTTCACTGGGTTTGATGTGGGCCCTGTCTGATTACCAGGAATTAGGTCTGCTGTTGGGCTTTTCAGGCGGCCAGGCAGTCGCCTATCTCTGGATGTTGCGCTTGTTGCTGCGCGAATTCCCGTCCTCCGGCCCGGCTTGGAACTTCAGCTTCCTGATCTATTTTCGCAAATATCCGGCCCTGGGAGTGGGCGGTTGGCTGCTCAATCTGGGAGCCTGGATCGGGGTCTTCGTCTACTGGATGTCATCCTATGCCACCGTATATTATGGGCTCCCCAGCTACTATCCCTACCACGACGTGGCCGTCTTTCTGGCCTTGCTCTCCATCATCCCCGCGCTGGTCATCTTTTTCGTGCGCGTGGAAACGGATTTTTATGAGAGCTACCGGGCTTTTTTCGGCGGCATCACCACCAATAAGGTGCCCTATAGCGAATTGCAGCGCCGCAAAGCCGAGATGGTCGACACCCTGCGGGCCGGCTTTGCCTCGCTGCTCCAGGTCCAGGGGCTGGTGTCGCTGCTGGTAGCCGCCTTTCCCGAGGTGATTTTCAGCTTTATGAAACTGCCGCCGGAAACGCTGGAGATGACGCGCAACTGCGCCGCCGGCGCTTTCTTCCTGGTGATTTTTCAGTGTTTGACCACCATTTTGCTCTACTACCAGGCCTACTCTGAAGTGGCCCTGAGCGCGCTGGTGTTGGTGGTGGGTAACCTGGCCGGAGCGCTGGCCAGCCTGTGGTGGGGGCAGAGCAGCCATGGTCTGGGGCTGCTGGTCGGCTCGCTGCCGGGCCTGCTGCTCGCCTACCGCTATTTGCTGCGCGTGGTGCGCAATCTGGAGAGAATTACCTTTATGCAGCAACCGATGCCCGGGCAACTGCGCCTGGAAAAGCAGGAAGCGGCCAGCGCTTTTGGCCAGACTTTGATGAAAGATGGTGTCTGGATCGGGGGAAAACCGTAGTGCGTTTTTGGTTAAACTTGGGCCTGGGGATGCTGGTGCTGGCCCTGGCCGGGCAACTGATGGGCCACGATTTTCGTTTCCTGCACTGGGCGTTGTCGCCTTACGTGCTGCTGGTCATCGCCATCGCGCTGGAGCACGGCTGGATAGAGGCCTGTGTGGCCGCCCTGGCGGTGCTGGGCCTGACCGGCTCCGGCCACCCGGATTTGCGATTTCAGGTGGTGTTGCTTTTGGGTAGCGCCCTTTTTGTGGGCGGGCTGGCCGATCGCAATCGCCGGCGTATCCGCCACCTGCGGCTGGTGGTGGCCAGTCAGGCGGAGGCTCTGGTTTCCCAGGGTGAGCAATTGGCCAGTTTGGAGAAATCCAAGGCCGAACTGCTCCATCGCCTGGCCGAACGCCAGACCAGCACGGCCACGTTGCACGAAGTCTACCGCCGTCTGGCCGATGAAGATCTGGCGCGCCTGCCCTCGGCCGTGGTCGACGTAGTGGCCGAATGTATCGGCGCGGAACAGTGCTCGCTCTATTTGATGGAAGGCAATTCCCTGAGGCTGGCCATGTCCAAGGGCTGGACTTCCACCCCCGAGGAAGCGCGCACGCTGACCCTGGGCGACGACCTGCTCAGCCTGGCGGTGCGCGAGAAGCGCCTGCGCACGCTCCAAGAATTTCCCCTGGAGCGTCTGCGCTACGACGGTATGGAGGCGGGCTTTATGCGCTTGATGGCGGCCCCCATTCTGCATGCCGGCAGCGGCGCCGTGCTGGGCGTACTCTCGGTGGAGAGCCTGCCCTTCTCCCTGTTTAACCGCAGTTCAACTCAGCTTTTGGAAACCATCGCCGAGCTGGCCGGCAGGTCGCTGACGGCGGCGGTGACTTCCTCGGCCGCCTCGGGCGAATGGCTCTCGCGCGAGTTCTTCCGGCGCCGCCTGCGCGCCGAACTGACCGCCCAGAGCAAGGGAACGCGCGCCCATTTCTCCTATATCTCGCTGCGGCTGCCCCAATTGGAGAAGACCAATCCGACCCGGCGGGCGCTGGTGGAACGCGCGTTGAAACTGATTTTGCAGTCGATTTTGCATCCCGAAGACGTGCGCGGTTACTGGGAGGCCGATACTTTGGGAGTGCTCTTGCTGGGGACCGAGGCCGCTCCGGCGCAGCGTCTGTCCCAGGATCTTCAGAAGGAGCTGCAAACGCAACTGGGGTTATGGATACCCGACCTGGGCCTGTGGCGTTTCGAGGTGGCTTGCTCGACATCCGAAGGCTTTCAGGAGCCGGAGGAGCTGGTCAGCAAGACTTTGCTGGGAGCGCGACCCGCCCAGGTCAGTTTGGGCCCGGCGCTGGAGTTCCCGCCCGAGGTCGCGGAGCTGAAAGCGCGCCGGCAGCCTGAGCTGGCCCTGGACCGGCTGCGCCGGTTGGTGCAGGAGCGCCCCAAGCATGCTCCCACCCGCCATCTGTTGATTCGCACCTACCTGGAGAGCAGCGATAGCGATGCCCTGGCGCTGGCCTCGGAACACTACAGCGTGACCAAGCTGCTGGAGGCTTCGACATGAGAGTGATCACCTGGCAGGGCCGGCTGGACGCGCCGGTGGCCAATCGCCTTCTGGCCGATCTGGCTCTGCTGCGCGGACAGCGCCGGGTGGAGCTGGAGCTGTCCGGAGTCACTTATATGGACGCCGCCTGTTTTGGCGTGATGATGCAGTTGATCCGGCTGGTCTGGACGCGGAACGGCGAGGTGGTGCTGCGTTCCCCCAGCCCGCCGGTGTGGGAGAAACTGCGCGAAGGCCAGCTTCTGGAGGTGGTTAAAACAGAAGTTAAATAGGAGATAAATCCAGCCCCAAAGATCTTACAGGCTGGTAAACCTTTGGCAGTGTGCTCCCGCTATTCTATGGGTGGGAGAGCTGGACACAGCCCCCGCAGAGGAGAGCAAGTGACATGAAGAACGTAGTTGTGGTATGCGATTTTGAGCACGACACCTGGCTGGAAGTGCAGTTCGGTTTCGTGGAGCTACCCGAAGGCGACGAATTGCCGGGCCTGAGAAAGCTGGCCGGCATCGAATAGCGAGGAGCCACCCGCGAGGTGGCTCCTCGCTTTCAGGCGAACGGTTGGCGGTTGAGTAACGACGAAACCATTATCCAGGGGGACTCCGGTCTGGAAGAGGCGCGCGAAGCCTCTTCGATAAGCGATAAACCGCAGCTGGCGGGCTATGAGCTGCAGCACCAGTTGGGACAGGGCAGCTTCGGGCAGGTCTGGGCCGGGGTGCAGAAGAGCACCGGCCAGGCGGTGGCCGTCAAGTTCTTCTTCGAGGGAGACCTGAGCTACATCCGGCGCGAGCTGGAGCGGTTGCGCGAGGTCAGCGACCATTTCGCGGTGGTCGGCCTGGTGGATGCCGATCTGGACCATCAGCCGCCTTATTTCGTGATGCCGCTGCTGGTGCGCTCGCTGGCCCAGGAGGATCCGCCGGGGGCGGCTCAGGCGGCGCGCTGGTTCGGTCAGCTGGCGGCGGGCTTGCGCCACAGCCACGACAAGGGCTTGCTGCACTGCGATCTCAAGCCCAGCAACGTGATGCTGGATGAGTCCGGCACGGCCCGGCTGGTGGACTTCGGCCAGTCGCGCCAGCAGGGCGACGGCGTGGTGGCCTGGGGCACGCTCGGCTATATGGCGCCGGAGCAGGCGGCCCTGGGCAGCGAACAGGACCACTCCAGCCCCGAGACGGCCTGGGACATCTACGGCCTGGGCGCCACCATGTATCGGTTGCTGACAGGTTTCTGTCCCTACTGGTCGGAAGAGGAACTGGCCCATTTGAGTCGCCTGCCGCTGGCTCAGCGGTTACGTAAGTATCGCCAGCACCTGCAGATCTCTCCCTTGATTCCGCTGCGCAAGGTCAATCCCGGGGTGGATCGCGATCTGGCTGACTTGATCGAAGCCTGCCTGCGCAAGACGCCGGAACAACGGCCCGAGAGCATGAACGCCATCCTGGAGGACCTGGAGCGGCGCGAGCGGGGATTGCCACTGCTGTGCCGCCGGCCCTGGGCCTGGAGCTACCTGGCTTACAAGTGGTCGCGCCGGCCGGCCCTGGTGGCCGCTACTCTGGCCACGCTTGCCCTGATCAGTTCCGCCGTTTATTCTTATCAGCGGCTGAGCCGGGCCAATTTGGAGCTGCGCCGGCAGGTGCAGCAGTTGACCGTGCAGCAGGCCATGCAGGCCCAGCGCGCCCAAGATTTTGAAGACGCCCCGTTGTGGTGGTGCCAGGCGCTGAAAAACCAACCCGATGATCCGGTGCTGCGCATGCGATTGGGGCGCGAGCATTTTGGGTTGGTGGAATACTCGCTCGCTAAAGAGACTCCAGCGCCCGCCGCCGAGCCAACCTGCCGCAAGGCCAGCGGTGATTTGCTGGCCGTGTTCGGCGAAAAGGAAGGAGTGCTTTACGACACTCGCCGGCAACGCAAACTGGCCGAAGGACTCAAGCTACGCGCCCCGGCTCGGGAGGTCGCCTGGAACGGCCAGGAAGTGCGCGTTCTTGAGCCGCCTTACTGGAGCCGCTGGTCCAGCACGGGGCGGCTCCTGGAGCGGGGCCAGTTTTCGGCCCGGGAGTGCGCTCTCAGTCCCGGCGGCAGCTGGTTGCGCGCGGACGACCGCCTGCTGTCGCTGAGCGGCGCGCCCGACTGGAAACCGGACGGGCAGTTTCTCTGCTTCGTGGGCGACGGGCGGGTGGCCGTGCGGCGCCCCCTGGGCCTGGCCGTGGTGGCCGCCGACGGCTCTGAAGTTACCCTGCAGGGGCCCGTGGAGGCCTACGAGGCGATCGCCACCGAAGCGGTCCTGCTGACGGCCGATAACCAGCGCTTTCAGCTCTGGGACGCGCAAACCGGCATCTTTCTCACCAGCAAGCGGCTGGCCAA
Organism: Vulcanimicrobiota bacterium; assembly: GCA_019637395.1. Taxonomy (GTDB): domain Bacteria; phylum Vulcanimicrobiota; class Xenobia; order Xenobiales; family JADMJV01; genus JADMJV01. The sequence continues at coordinate 32,945 of JAHBVR010000025.1, read as the reverse complement.
CAGCCAGGCCAGCCCGCGCGACCTGCATTTCAGTGAGGACGGCCGCCTGCTCTACGGCAGCGACAACACCGTGAACAAAGTCTGGCGGATCGATCCGCCAAGTCCGCAATGGATCGCCCCCGCTCCGGGAACGGTGCAAAAGCTGGCCTGGGGACCCGGCCAGCAATGGCTCTGGGTGGGAGCGGAGAACGGTATCGCGCGGCTGGCCGCCGACGGTAAGGTGCTGGAAGAGCGCCCCTGGTCCGAACGGGCCTTTTCCTACGCCATGAACCCGGACGGAACCGGAGTGGCCGAACTGGAGGGAGGACTCCAGCTTTTCTGGCCGGGTGGCGTGCACGAGCTGGCCCGCTATCAGCCGGGCCAGTTCGAAGAGTTTTGCCAGCGGGTCTTCTTCAGCCAGGACGGCAAGTTACTGCTGGCCTCCATGCCGGGTTTTCTCAAGGTCTGGCAGGTAGAAGGACAAAAGCTCCGACCCGCCCGGGAGGTGGCTATCGCCGAACCGCCGCAGCTGCTGGCTCTGTCGGCCGACGGCAAATATGTGGCCGCTCTGTGCGGCAAACTGGGGGCTCAGAAGCTGCACCTGGGAGTATGGCGGTTGCCCGAACTGCGCGGCGTGCCGCTGGCCGTGTCGGAAATTCCCTTTCAGGGGCAGCCGCTGCAGTTGGCCTTCGCTCCTGACAATCAATGGCTGCTGGCCGGCAGCGCCGGCGAGCTGGTCACCCTTTCCCTGCGGGAACCGCGCCAACTGGCCCACTGGCAGATGACCCTCGGCGAAGACGGGCCTTTTCTGGCGGGCCAGAGCTGGATGCTGGCCTGCCCTCACGATCCCTCCCTGCAGAAAGTGAATCTGCCGATGGGAAGCCTGGCCGGCCCGGCCTGGCCCCTTTCCACCCAGGTGACCGCCCTGGCGGGTCGGGGCGATCTGGTAGCCGTGTCCTCGGTGGACAACACCGCTCTCCTGGACTTGCGCGATGGCAATGAACTGGCGCCGTCACTGACCACGCCGGGCTTGAACCAGTTGTTGTGGGGCGAGAAAGGGCTGCTGGGTGCCCGCGACGCGACCGTCGGCTACTGGTCCCTGCCGGCCGCCGCCGGCACTCCCGACGAAGTAAGAGCGCGCTGGGAGAAGCTCAGCGGACGCACCCTCAACCTGGAACGTTCCGCCGTTGAAGATCTGATTCCACCGTGAAGCGCCTGCTGCCGGGCTAGGCAGCGGAGTGTACCTCTGCTATGATCGGGAAATGCTGCGCATTTCCTTGTGTTTCTTACTGTTGACCAGCCTTAGCTGGGCCAAACCCAACTACATCGACCTCGATTACGTAGACGAGGACCTGGTCAAGGTCCTGCGCCAGGTATCCAAGCACCTCGGTTATAACCTGTATCTGGGCAATGAAGTGAAGGGCAAGGTCACCATTCAGGCCCGCCATGTGCCGGCCGACGGCGTGGTGGCGCTGGTTTTGAAGATGCAGGAAAGGCCCTATTCCTGGTACCAGGTGGGCAATACCCTGGTGGTTGGCTCCCCCTCCAAGATGGAGCGCTTTAAGGACTGAGGCGGTTTGAGTCCTTCAGGCTCCAGGGATGGCCGGGGGCGGATGAGAAGGCGGGGGGATGTTGAGGGTTGCGATTGTGGGCGGGGGCCCGAGCGGGTTGTTCGTCTTCAAGCGGCTGGTGGAGTCCGGGCGCGCGGATGTTTCCGTGGTGATTTTCGAGCGCGGGGGGCACCTGGGTCAGGGGATGCCTTATAGCCCGGAGGGAGCGGGCTGGGAACACATCACCAACGTGTCGGGTAGTGAGTTGCCGGAACTGGTGGTTCCTCTAGCCGTCTGGGTACGTGATTTGCCTCAGGAAAAGCTGGACCGGCACGGCCTTCGGCGCGAGAGTTTTACCCAGGACAAGGTGCTGCCGCGCCTGCTTTTTGGGGAATATCTGGAAGTCCAATTTGGGGCCCTGCGGGTGCGGGCGGCCGCTCAGGGTATGGAAACCACCGTCCAATTTGACAGCCTGGTGACCGATCTGCGGGATGTGCCGGAGCAGCAACAGGTTGAGGTGGTGATCGAAAGCGGCGCGGCTCTGGCCTTTGATCGGGTAGTCATTTGCACCGGTCACCACTGGCCGCGCCAGCGTGAAGGCAAGGTGCCGGGCTACTTCGACTCCCCCTACCCGCCCGCCAAGCTGGCCCGGCCCTTCGACCATGCGGTGGCGCTGCGGGGTAGTTCGCTGACGGCGGTGGACGCAGTGCGTACGCTGGCTCGCCACAACGGGCGGTTTCACTCAACCGATGGGCCGGGACTGCGCTTTGAGAAAGAGAGCCCGAACTTCCGCATCGTGATGCACACCCGCAACGGATTGCTGCCCTGTGTGCGCTTTCACCTCGAGGATCCGCAGGTGACCCGGGTGGACTTGCTCACGGCTCAGGATATCGAGAGCATCCGTGAGCGCAATCAGGGCTTCGTGCCGCTCGACCTGGTCTTCGACGAATACTTCAAGAAACTATTGGCCGAGCGTGATCCTGAATTACACGAAAAAGTTCGCAATCTCAGTCTGGAGGACTTTGTGGCGGCCGCCATGGATCCGCGCGAACGCTCGCATCCTTTCGATTTTTTTGCAGCCGAGTACCGTGAATCGCTGCGTTCCCTGGCCCAACGGGAAAGCATTCCTTGGAAAGAAACCCTGGCTATTCTCAGCTATGCTCTCAATTATCCGGCCAAGTATTTCTGCGCCGAGGATATGTTGCGTCTGCGCCAGGTGCTGGCGCCGCTGATTTCCATCGTGATCGCGTTCATTCCTCAGTCTTCCAGCCAGGAGCTGTTGGCGCTGCATGCGGCCGGCTGTCTGCAGCTGGTCTCGGTAGGTGAAGACAGTGAGGTCAAGGTCGAGGAGCAAAAAATCGCCTACCGCTATGACCAGCAAGACCATCCCTTCGAAACCTTCGTGGACTGCGTGGGGCAGCCGCATCTGCCGCTCGAAGCCTTCCCCTTCAAGTCCCTGATCGATCAGAAAGTGGTGCGCCAGGCGCGCCTGACCTTCCGCGATCCGCAGCAAGCCCGAGGGCGCGACGACGTGGAGCGGGATGAGGACGGCAGCTATCATCTGATCGTGCCCGGCATCGCCATCAACGACGCATTCCAGCCGCTGGACTGGCAGCGCCGGGCCCATCCGCGTGTGCAAATTATGGCCGTGCCCTACATTGGCGGGCACAATCCAGATTATTCCGGACTGGACTTTTGCCAGGAGGCCTCCCGGCGCATCGTGGAAGAGTTACTAAAGTAGCGCCAGGGCCCGCCGCAACTGCTGCCGCCCGTAGTCGTCGAGCGGACCGGGGCGGCCCCAACCCTGCATGAATCGGGCGTAGTCTGCCCAGGCTACCGGGTAAAGCCGGCGCCATTCCGCTTCCAAGCCTTCAGGTAAGTCCGGGCAAGCCTCCTGCAGGGCGCGGAAGTAGAAATCCAGCCAGGATTCGACCTGGCTGGAGCTGGCGCAGCAGTCCAGGAAGTAGGCCACGTCGCGGATACCGCAGCCGGCGCCGACATACTGAAAATCCACGGCGGCCGCTTCTGCTGAATTTTTCCAGAGAAAGTTGGCCGGTTTGGAATCTCCATGAAGCAGCGTTTGATAGCGAGCCTTTTTCAATAGCAGGTCGAGAGCCCGGGCGGCTTCTTTGAGAGGTCCGGCGGGCATGCGCTGAAACTCTTCCTGGCGGGTATCCAGGTGCCAGTAGCCGCCTTGCTCCCACACGCCAGCGGGGCGCGCGTCCAGAAAGCTGGCATGAAACCGGGCCAGCCAGCGCAGGCCGGCGCCGACTTGGGGAGGGCGACCTGGTTTGAAGCCGGCGTTAGCCAGATCTTCCAGTAGCAGCAGCCTGGTTTCTCCCGCGCCGCCGGTGGCCAGGCAGGCGGCCAGACGGGCCTGGGAATGGCGGGCCGGGCCTTGATACCAGGCCTGTTCGACTTCATAGGAACGGCGTTTACGCCGGTCGGAAACGCTGGCGCATTCCTCGGCCGGGGGCAGCACGCACTTGAGAATCACCGAAGGCCGGTCCTGCAGGTACAGGCGGCGCAATTCCCCGTAGCCACCCCAGAGGTTTTGCAGCAGGACACTATCGGTGACGGCGGCCCCGGTGTGAGCCAGGACCCAGTCGTTTACCAAAAGTCGGGGTCTTTGGGGGCGTTGGGGTCGGGGCGATAAATGCCGCGGTCATCGGCTTTCCAGAAGCCTTCATGCTCGATGTCCACGCCCATACGTCCGTTCTGGTCGTTGAGGCCGCGATAGACGTAGCGGTCCTCGCCGACACTGAATTTGGCTTCGATGCCTTCGGTCCAGGCCGACATCATGAGTTCGCCGCTGACGGGAAAGCCGCAGTCGCCGGCGTTGAAGCCTTTCTGGGTTTCGTAGCCGGTGACTTGCACTTCTTTTGGATCCACCTGCAGTTTGGCCGCCAGGTCACGGGCCAGGCCCTGTCCCGGTGTGGCCGGAGCGGGGTTGAAAATGGCATCCAGAGCGCCGGGCTCGTCCATATTGATGACGGTAACGGCGCCGCCCAATTGCATCCAGCCTTTGCCGGTCTGGCGATCGTGGTGCTCGTGGAGCGCTTCCACGCCCTCGGGTTTGGCGGTCAGTTGCAGAAAATCCACGGCTTTGTCAGTAAAGTTGAGGGCCACCACGCGGCCGTCGGCGGTGACGGCTTCCAGGCTGCCCTGGTTGGAGTTGCCCTGAAAGCGGATGGTTTCGCCGTCGTCCTTGGCCACCACCAGGCCGGCCTGAGAATTGGCGTCTTTGGGACCGTTGTCGGAAAGCACCACCTGGTCCATCATCTGTTGGTAGCTTTCGGGGCGGGAGGTGGCGCCAAATTTCATCCCCTCGCCCAGGCTGAGGTTCTTTTTCCATTGATCGAGGGTGGGTTGCATTTGAGCGGGGATATTGAGCATGACTTGACCTCCGACGAAATAGTCCGTAAACAAAATACATGCAGGTGCTGAAATATGACTGAAATCCGCCGGATCAAAACGGGCGAGTGGGCGGCCCTGCGCGATCTGCGTCTGCGCGCGCTGGAACGGGAACCCCAGGCCTTCTGCGCCACGCGCGCCGAGGAAGCACGTTTGACCCGATCTATTTGGGAAGAGCGCTGCCGCATGGGAGCGGAAAGCGAGCGCACAGCCACCTTTGTGGTGGCCGAGGGGAAGCATCTGTTGGGCATGACGGTGGTCAAGCGGGAGGAGGAGCGGGCCGAAATCTACGCGGTTTATCTGGCTGAGGAGGCGCGCGGGCGCGGTCTGGCTTCGGGAATGTTGGAGCTGGCGCTGGCCTTCGCCGCCGGCCTGCCGGTCTGGCTGGAAGCCAACGCGGCTTTACTTCCGGCCGAACGGCTCTATGCCAGGTGCGGATTTCGTCTGGACGGAACGGTGCGCAAATTTCCGGATGGCCGGGTCATGCGCGGCTGGGTGAGGCACGTGCCGAGAGTTTAGAGGCTTTCGGGTTTGGCGGGCTCTTCCACCAGCGGGTCGAGGTCCAGGCGGTGGGTGGGATCGGTCATCCGGCTGAGTTCCTCCAGAGCCTGGCGATAGCGGGGCACTTCTTCGTTCAGCAGTTGCAACTGGGAGCGTTCCCAGCTTTCGTTGACGTTGGGCATGGGCACGTAACCCTTGTGTTCGCCGTCCTGCAGGGCATTGGGGTTGGTGGGGTCGTAAACCCAGTTGTAGTCCCCCCGATCTTCGTTCACAAAGCTTTCTCCCGCTGGAGTGATGGCCACGAACCGGCGCCGATAGGGAGTACCTTCGGCCGTTTCGTAGGTATGGGCGTTGGCCAGGTTCTGGCTGACCAGCTCGCGGGACCTTTGCAGGTGAGCGCACCAGCAGGCCAGAGCACGCACCCCACCACGGTTGGCGACGATGCGCAGACCGTGCTCGGTGGGGCGCACCCGGGCTCCGTGGGCGCGCAGGAAAGCCAGTTGTTCGTAGCTGCAGCGGCCCGTCCAAAGTTGCAGGACCGGCGGGTGCGTCCAGCACCAAAAAGCGAGGAGGGCGAGCAGAAGAAGCAGGCGAGGTTGCATAGGCTCAGTGTGCGCGGCCAAGATGAATCCGCCGGTCAAAAATTATTGCCGATTTTCAACACTTTTCTACGGATTGCACAAGACCATGATGGCGCACGGCGATTGCTTGAGCAACCGCTCGGCGCGGTGGCCCAGGAAGGCGCGCCCCGAGTTATGGCGCAACGAGCCGCGCAAAACGATCAGGTCGAAGTCTTCTTCGGCGGCCAGGCGTAGAATTTCGCCTTCGCTGGTCTCTCCCTGAAGCAGGCGCCCGCTGGCTTGTGGATAGAAACGAGCGGCGGCCTCGGTCTGCTGGTCGAGAATGCTGTTGGAGACGCGGACCAGATGCTGGATGTTACGCGGGTCCCGGCTGATTTCCGGGGTTTCCAGCACGTGCACCACTTTGAGTTCAGCGGCGTAAGCCTGGGCCAGCACGGCGGCCAGCTCGATGGAAGGGTCGTTGGCCTGGCTGCCGGTGGTGGGAACCATAATTTTCTTTACTTCCGAGAGCCGGTGGTTGGCGGGCACGTGCACCACCGCCACGGCGCAACCGCTGCCGCGCAGCAGGCTGTCGATGGCGTGGTTGAAGAGCGAACCGCGCACGCTGGTGGACTGACTGGCTCCTAAAATCATCAGCTGATAGCCGCGCCGGGATTCACGTTCGATCAGGGGAACCACGTGGCTGCTACGCAGGCGGCGCACGGTCGGGGCGCGTTCCAAATCCACCAACAGAGTCTGGCTGATCTCCTCGAAAGGCGGTGCGGTCTCGCGATTTCTAGCATTGTCGATGTGCATCAGGGTGGTATCGAAGGGAACCGCCTGGCCCAGCCGCGAGACCAACTGGGCCACCGCTTCGGCGTTGGGGCCGCCGCGCAGGGGAACGAGAACGCGCTTGAGCCGTTTCAAAAATCCGTGCGAGGTGGCCGCCTCGAGTCGGGCCTGTTCCTCCGGTTCGATGGGAATTCTGCGAAACACCAGGCGCAAGAGGCCGGGCGTGATCAAACACAAACTCATGGCCATGACCACGATGATGGAGTAGGTTTCCACCGAGAGGATTTTGAGGCTGTAACCGACGGTGGCCACGATGATCTCCATGGAACCGCGGGCGTTGAGGCCCACTCCAAAGGCCACCCGCTCCCAGGGCTTGTAGCCGCCCATCCAGGCTCCGAAGGCGGCGCCGCAGAGTTTCCCGCAACTGGCTATCAGCACGATACACAGGCCCCAGACAATCACAGTGGGGTTGATGACTTTGAGCAGGTCGACTTTGAGGCCGGCGTTGGCGAAGAAGATGGGCGAAAAAACGGCCGTGACCATCAATTTGAGCGCATGCTCGGTTTCCGCGTGAAAGCGCCGCGCCTGGCCGCACAGGATGCCGGCCACGAAGGCGCCCAGCATGGGTTCCAGGCCCAGTTCGTGGGTAAGCGTGCCCAGTAGCATGGCCAGAAAGACGGCGGCCGACATCTGCATGGGCACTCCCCCGTCGCGGTCGTCGATATAAGTGAGCAAGGTGTCCACGGCCCAGCGGCCGACGGTGAAGGCCAGACCAAGAAAGAGGACGGCGCCGCCCACGGCTTTGAGGGCCAGGGTGGGTTGAAAATCGCCGCCGGCCAGACCCACCACCAACGAGAGTAAGATCCAACCCAGCAGATCTTCGGACATGGCCACGGCCACCATGGTCTGGCCAATGTCGCGGCGCATGACGTCCAGGTCCAGCAGGATCTTGGCCAGCACGGCCATGGCGGAAATGCTCATGGCCACTGCCATGAACATGGCAAAGAGCGGGCGTCTTTCCGGATCGCCAAGGAGCACGTCGGGCAGCGCCATTCCCAGGCAGGTGCCGAAAAGCAGCGGCAGCATGGTGCCCCAGAGGGCCACCTGCAGGACGCGCCGGCCGCGGCTCAGGATATACCCGAGGTCGATTTCAAAACCGGTGACCAGCAGCAGCAAGAGCACGCCCAGGCGGGCCATGGACGACAGCAACTGGCCTTGCTGATCGGCCTGGGGAAAGAGCCAGCTCTGAGCGTCGGGCCAGACTTTGGCCAGCAGGGTGGGACCGAGTAAGATTCCCGCCAGGAGTTCCCCAATAACGGCGGGCTGACCGGCCCTTTTGGCCAGTTCACCGAGGACACGCCCGAACAACACCAAGACAGCAATCTGAATGAGCAGGTGGTCCACCCACCCAATTTAGCTTACCGGCCTGGGCGTGATCAGGCACGGTAATACTATATATTCTGGCTGCGCACGCTGAAGCGATCGATCAGAGTGTAGGGCGTATCGCGCAGGGGAGTGGCGCCGAGGGAACCGCGGTGGCGGGCGTCTTTGATGGCCACGGCGCTGAGTTCCAGCATCCACATGGGGCCGTCGTGCAGCACGCGGAATCCGAGCAGCCGGGTGGAGAGGACGCTTTGATTGGGGCCCGGGTTGGGGCTGGTAGGGCGCACCAGCCATGAGTTCCAGGCTGGATTCAGCGCCGTCCCACCCGGGTCGACCCGGCGCACCAGCCACTTGTAGGGGTCCTGCTGTTCGTAGCCGTGACTGTCGGGAGGTCCGGCGGCCACCTCGCCAGCCGGATTGGGCACCACCAGGTAGTAGGTGATCTGGGCCGGCAGCGCCGCCCGTCCGTCCGAGGTCAAATTCCACTCCGAACTGGAAGCTCCGCTATCGCTCGAAAGAAACGTCACCGCGTCGCCATCGAAACCGGTCAGGTTCGGGCCTACTTTAGCGGTGGCGAAATGCACACTGCTGGCGTTGCGCAAGTCGCGGGTCAAAGCGGTGCGTGCCCGAATCAATTCGCGTACGGCGTCATCCTTGGAGTCGGACTGGCGCCACAGATCGCTTACATTGCGCAGAGCGAACCAGAGCAGAGCCGAAAGCATGGAGAAGATCGTGCACACGATCAAGACTTCCATCACGGTAAAGGCTCTACGGCGCATACAGCAACCGGCTGATCGAAAGGGCCTGATTTCCCTGCTGGGCTCCGGCCGACCAGCTGACGTTGACGGTGCAGCGCAGCAATCCCGGCGCCACCGTGCCCATCGGCTCCAGGAACAGGCGCGACTGGTAGAGCACCGGGCCGAGCTGGGATTGGTCCTGCGCATAAGGATTGGTGAAGGTGGAATGGCTCCAAAAATCGTCGCCGGCGGGAGGCAGGCTATAGACGAACTCTTCCAGCACCTGGCCCGCATAGGAATTGGCCACCAGCGTGGCGCTCGATTTGCGTTGAGTGCGATTGGCTGAAATGGCCAGCGCCACCACCAGCAGCAGCACCACACAACATAACCCTAAAGCTAAAATGGCCTCGGCCAGAGAAAATCCGCGCATCCCGAGGTTATACCCGACCGCCGTGCAAATTCACCATGCTCATGGTAAAATATTACCAAATGTTTCGCAAGAATCAAAAACGCGCAATTCTACTGATTTCCGTACTCTTCATCAGCGTGGTGGTGTTGATTTTCGTGCAGGCCAGCTTCGCGTTGGCGCCCGGCGCCTTGTCGCGCACGCAAAACGACGTGGAGCGCGGAGCCGCGGAACGGGCCGCTCAGAGCGGCCTCGACTGGGTCCGCAGCCGTTTGAGCAGCGATCCGACCTGGTGCGCCAATCAGACCACCGTGCAAACCTATGAGGCCCCCGGCTTGAGAGTCAGCGAAGGCCATGGGCAAGTCCTGGGTTGGTTGCGCGACGGAGAGAACTGGTCGCGCTTTCGCCTGCGCTTCAACTACCAGGACGGCGGGCCGGTGGCCGGTTCCGGTAGCGATGACATGGCCGATCCTCCCACCGCCTGGACGGATATGCCCTATCTCAGTTGCAACAATCTGCAGGGCGCCAGCCAGCGCAACCTGCCGCTGGCTGGAGAGGGCTCTCAATCGGTGCACTCCGGCCCCTGGCCTAATACTCAGCTGGTCGTCCCCCCGGCCACGCTGCTCTTGAGCATCGAAGGAGCCACCGGTCGAACCTCCAGCGAAAATCCAGACCAGTTCTATGGAACGGTGCACCGGCGCACCGTCCAGGCTCTGCTCAAGTTCGGCAGCAACCAGCCCGTCACCGACTCGGCCATCAGCTCCTCGGGCAATCTCGACATCGATCTTTTTGGAGGCACCCTGCAACTGGACTCGCTGGGTGGCCAAACAGCCCGTTTGCGCAGCAAGGACGGCCTCAGCGTAGGAGCCGTCAACTCTACTCACGGAGAGCTACGGGCGGCCGGAACCATGAGCACGGGCGCGCTGACCAATGTGACCACCGGCACCGACCACGGCCCGGACGGATTTTACAAGATTCCCCTCTCCAAGGTGCGCACTCCCGCCGGCGGGCTCACCTTGCCGGCCGGAACCTACGTGGTCACGGCCACCAACACGGTGATGTACTATCCGATGAACTACTCTGACTTCGTTAACGCCTCTCCGCCGCCCACCGGCACTCCGGTCACTTTACCCTCGGGCATGGAGCTGAACGGGCCCAATCCCACCGCTCCCAAGTTCCGCCTGACCGTGAGCCAGGACCTGGCCATCAACGCGGCCGGGGCGGTCACCGATTTTGCCCTCATTCCCGACGGCGGCGCGGCTCAGTCCACTGACTACGGCGGGCTACCGGCCACTCCCCCCTCGCTCTCGCCTGTCAAAGAATTTGCCAACTGGCTGACCACCGGGCCCACCGACATTGCTCCCAGCACGGCCGCCAAGAACGCCTGGCTGGAGGTCCTCAATCAGTTGCCCTACGGTTCTTCCATCAGCGCGGACAACAACTACTACAACTATTGGCTCAGCGCCGATCACACCGATCACGTTGCCCTTCCTATCAGCAGCCCCTATCTGGCGATCTTGACCAACACCGATACCCAGCCCATGTTGACTGCCTTTCTCCAGGCCGGAGTGACACGCACCGCCGCGCTGATACCTTTCTACCCCACCTATACCGGCGCCGTCCCCGAATCCACCGAGGAAAGCCCGACTGTTCCCACCGGCCCCAGCAAACTCAAGCCTTCCGACCTGGAACTAAATTTGCAGGGAAGCGGAAGCTCGGGGTTGACTCTGGGCAACAACCACGGCAGCATCACTCTTGGTTCACAGGTGCAGGGGCACGGCGCGGCCCTGGTCAGCTCGAAAGACATCTCCCTGATCGGCACCAGCAGTGAATTCACATCCACCCCCGGGGAGGCGCTGGGGCTGAACCTCTACGCCCAGGGCACCATCAACATCGATGCTTTCAAATTGGACGCCGACAGCGGAACCTTCCGCAATATCACTATGAAAGGCATCCTATACGCCTGGCAGGGAGTGAACATTTTCGCCGGCAACAGCGGCAGCAATTCTCGCTTTGACCTGACCGGCGAAATGGTGGCCTACGGTGGCGATCCCACCGGCCCGCCCGTGCCCGGTGTAGCCAAGACCACGATTCATGCTAACAATTCAACTATTATCTTCGACCCGAGCTATGTGGCCAACTTGCTTGAAAGCGGACCCTTTTCCTTTCAGATTTTAGCCTGGCACGAATTCTGATTTGAACCCCGGGCGAAAACCGCACTGCTTTTGCTGTTGGTGCTGAGAAGGTTGCTCAACTGGTCGGGCGGGATTGGAAGGGGGCGGCTGCGAACATGAACGATCATGCGGAAGGTGTTTCTTATTACGATTCTGTGCGCCGGATTGGCCTGGACCGAGCCACTCGGGATGCAGTTCTCGCCGGGCCGGTCGCTGGGCCCACTGCGCCTGGGCCAATCGGTGAAGGCCACCCTGGCAGCCCTTAAGGCTTTTACCCACGAGCTCGACGACGACTACGCCATCGGCCCTATCTACCAATTTCCCGCCCAGGGCACGGTGCAATTGCTGGCCAACTTTGATCGCAAAGACCATTTGACCGGACTGGAAATTCACGATCCGAGCTGCACTCTCCAGGGATTTCCCAAGGTGCATCTGGGCTGCGGGCGGGAGGCGGTGGTGGCGGCTCTGGGCCCACCGGATGACGACGACCCGTATTATCTTGAATATAAGAAGCTGGGGGTTCGCTTTCTCTTCGAAGACGGCCGGCCACCCCGTCAGCAAGACCCCTACAAAGTTCCCAAGTTCAAGAAAGGCCAGTGCGAGATGATCATGCTCTTCGCTCCCGGCTCGGAGCGATGAAGAAGTGGCTTTTGCTGATGCTGGCCCTGCCGGCCTGGGCGGCCGACGGTTCCTGGCACGGCCTTGTCCGTTGCGAGAATGAGCGTGGTTGCCTGGCCATCCACACCCAGGCCGAATACGACGCCTTCGTGGAACGGATTCCCAAGGAACGGATCCAGATGAAGCAACCTGCTCCGCCCAGCCAGGATCCATTTCTGCGCCAGCCGAGGGTGAATTTTCAGGAGCACTCATTGGTAGCGGTATGGACGGAGAACGTGCACATCGGTTGTAAGATTACCGAGACCCGGCGAGAGGGGAATGACCTCAAGGTGAAGGTGGATTTTGAGGTGCCGCCGGACTATCGCAATTACGCCGCTCCCTATGGATTCGGCCAGTACCACGTGTTGGAAGTTCCGTCTTTCCCCGGTAAAGCCGAAATTACTCAGTAATAGTGTACTAATTTCTTGTTACGAACGCGCCTGCAACCTCTGGGGCCTGTCGGAGCTAAGCTGGGATCAGGAGGAAGAGGCTATGTCAGGATTGCAGGTCCAGGGTGATTTATTGACCTTCTGCGTGCCCAGCCAGCTTCGTCCAGGTGACTGCCTGCGCGTCTCAATGAAAGAACGTACGGTTCAGCTCGAAGTAGAAAGCTGCCGTCCGATAGGCGACAAGGAGTTCCTGGTGACGGCTCGGGCGCCTGTCCCTCTGGAAGGCCTGGTCGACTCCGTGCCCGTGCTCGGCACCCGGCGCCAGGCCCGCCTGGATGAGCGCCTGCGGGTGATGTCCCCCGAACTCCCCGACTACCAGGCGCTAACTCAGGATATCAGTGCCGGCGGCCTGCGCCTGGATGTGTCCGAGAGCCTGGAACCCGGGGAATTGCTGGCTCTAAGCATCAGCTTTCCCGGCTACGAGCGCGAGGTCGACTGCGAAGTCCAGGTCCTCTGGTGCCGCCCCGAGGGCAACCGTTGGGTGGCCGGCTGCCGTTTCACCGACCCCGACGAGCCGCGCCTGCGCGCCGGTCTGCACACCTTGCGGGCGCCCGCCCTGCCTGGCGCCCAGTTGCCGGCTCCGCGCCGCCAGGCCCGCTTCGCTCCGCTCGGCCTCGCCGGCTAAAGTTGATTTACGGTTAGTTTCTAACCTCGGGAATGCTTCAGCTAATTCCGCACAAACCGGCTCTGACCCAGGATTGTTCGCTGGAGGTTTTGATCACCCTGGATCCCGACCGATTATCGGCTCGGGGTGCCATGCGGTGGGAGAAGCTGGAGATGGCGCAAGAAGGGGCTCGCTGCATTCCCTGAATTCCAAGAGTCTGGTGAGGTGGAGACGCTCTTCAATGGACCGGTCGTGGGTATGAACACTACTCACTCTTTGCGAAAGAGTGAGGTCTGGCGGTTCCGATGATGGCTGCGGGGCTTGGTTATAAGGTTTGCTCTGGCCGGACTGGCGTGCCGGGTGGAGTTAGTGTGCCCATAGTGTGCCACCGATCGACCCGTTCCAAAAGGGAGAAACAAAGCGCTTAGGCGACTGCGGCCCAACCAGTAGACGTTCCTCCTGGGTCGGACCCATCCTTCGCGAGCTCCAGGTTCCAGAAGCGAGATAAGCCGCTACGGGCTACGGCAGTGATTCGGCCGCTACCGAACTACCGAGGTTCCCACAAGCTCTGATATCCGAGAGCCCCCAGACTAACCACAGCACTGGCGACCGCACAATTAAAGACCGAAGCTTCATTCGGCCGGAGCAGCTTGCATATAAATCACCTTCACTGAAAAATCGGCAATACCAAATAAGGAAAGCCTCTCACTCGCTAGAGAGCCAGAACGAGACATCCTGCTAGGACGAATACACTGCACCGACTCTAAACTGCTCCCTGAAATGGATCCACGCTACTACTGGAATTGCGGACTTCTTCAAATTGGGAGTGAAAAGCTGGCGATCAGTAACGATGACCGGTTGAAGCGCCCAATCGTCTGGGTTACCACTTAGCTGGAACTCTTCGATCAAAAGTGACAAATGATGCCTAATCCATTCTGTTCTTGCCAAGTGTCTTTCCACGTATCCACCCTCTTCGAAAATTGCTTCTACTTCCTTCTTCAGCTCGGCGCCGGTCCTTGCACCGGCAAAGTCCTTGCACTCAATAAGCCAAATTCGTTTCCGTAGGGTATCGACTGCCAGGACATCAATGTCGCCTAAAGGCTTTCCTTTACTACGCTCTAGGGGTACCGTGCCAAACTTGTCGACACCGAACTTCGAGACGTAACCCGGCAGCTGGGAGAAAAACTGGTGGACCTCCTGGTTAAACTGCTCCGTTTGCCAGTTCCTTAGCTTTGAAATCGCTTGCTGTAGCTGCTTTGAGTCTGCTTTATACCTTCCCCATGAGCAATTTTGGAGGATGAAGAATGAGCAGAACTGAATTGTTCGTTTGCCCCAAGTTAGCAGATCTCCATTGATGACTAAGGGACGTGTCAGAAGTGACACCTTTCTGTTCATTTTCCAAGGAAAGACTTCTGCCTTACCGAACCCCGGCGGGTTAAAGAAATCTTTTCGAGGCGCCAGGGTGAAGTGGCGAAAAAGAATGGCTATCGTTTGCGCATTGAATCTCGTCTGGGCAGGGATGCTAGATTTAAGTTCGGCTAAGCTGGCGGACCCGACAGAGCCGCTATAGTTACCACGATTGGCTATCTCAATAAGCAGCTCATGCAGGTCCACAAGGGAAATACCGTATTCGTTGGTATAGGCCTCGATGAGACTGTCAGTTAAGGTTTTTGGAATTGGTGTCGTAGGATCGACAGCTCGCAGTGCTTTCCCGAGAGAAAACTCTACGTTGAAAGCCCCAGAATCCGGCAGATTGCCTGATCTGTACAAGCCAAGACGTCCGGAAGCGAGGAGTGTGGCTTCAACTCTCAGAAGCCCAGAACGCACCATGTCAGACTCGGTCCCAAAATAGACGATCTGGGAGGCCACGGCTAAAAGTCGGTCAGAAACCTGGGAAGAAATTTGTGTTTGGCCGAGACAGGGCTTAGCGGCGATGTACTCTACCAAAAAGCGTGAACAAGTGGTCGCAAGTTCCACCTTTCTCCTGTCCTCTGCCAGTCTTGTTGTAGCGGAATGCCCATCCGTATGGAGGCGATTTGCTCCAACCTTTTCCAATCTGGCGGCAGAATGGGAAAAGTATTCGTACATCGACAAGAAGTGTTCTAACGCGCCCGCGGGGTCCAGCTCGGCAGTCTCCTTTTCCAGGATGCCAAAGAGGAAGCCTACACACTCATTCAAGACCCGATCTGGATCGCCGAAAGTGGCTCCAGCTCGGCTGAAGTAGGCCCCGAGTTCCTCAAGCAATTCCTCCTCGTCGGCGCGAGAGACAGTGTCAAATTCCTCCAAGTCAGAAGGGTCTATCCGCGGATCTTTGGTGTCAAGGCCGATGAGCATTGCGCGGTGGGGATTTCTCGCCAGTTCCTTCAGGGTGGCGAGGGCGTCGAGTTCCAAATGTTCGAGTTCAATAAGCCGGCATAGCTTCGGAATTATCGCTGCAGCAATTGCTACCTCCGCAACGTTGGTTCGATCAGCAAGCCAAGCTGTCAGCCCCTGTCTGACTGTTAGCAAAAGCCGGCCCTCGGACTTCGATGCTAAGCAGTCAAACAGCCCGCTGAGTTCTTCTTTGGCGGTCGCGGGCAGAGAAAACCACGACTCGATCTGGGTCAGCGAGACCTCTACGGTAACCTCACGAGACGATTTGTGAGGCCAATGTTCAAACACGCAGTATAGCCAATAAGCTATCGCGTTAGCGTAGGAGAAGTATAGGTCAAACACCTCACGCGGAGTGTCGCGCGGCAAGGGCTGTGACTCAACCCAAATCGGAATAGGGCCATCGATGCGAAATAGATGTCGGTTATTCAATCTTTCAAGGGAAGCGAAGATTGGGCGCTGAGAGTCAGGGTCTACTCTTTGAGCCTCTACGATACCTCCCGAAGGGTGGTGAAAAAAACGCCGGCCGAATCTCTCCTCAACTATGTTACGAATCACCCGTCCACTTCCCGGAGGAACTTGGAGATATTCGACCGTAGAAACATCAACACTGTCACCTAGATAGATAGAACTTGATTCGCGGTAAATACTGAAGAAGTCGATGAGGCTCCAAGATCGGTCAGAGGATTTCGCCAAAAATCGTCGTCGGGCTTTCAAGAACTTGTAGAATGCGCCCAAACTGCCTTCAAAATATTGAATTAACACCTCAAATTGCTCGCCGGTAGTGACGGTTATCCGCTCGCCCGCCATTTCTGCCGAGTTAGGACCGCCCAGTTCAGTGCCTAACCCGACAGTGCAGACCACTATCGGCCCTCGCTGATCAAATACTGCCAGGTCCACATCCCCGAGAAGTTTTGCAAGAGCGGTCTCAGGAGGTTGTCCCAAGAAGTCGAAATCGCATACCACTACTACATGAATTGTCAGCTCACCAAACGAATATTGTATGTGAGATAACGGGCAGTCTGGTCGCGCCCGGTGCTTTTCCACCGAATCTGCGTCTCTAATTTTCCGCCTAATGAATTCTGCAGAAGATGTGACGACCTCGCTTGCAACGACAGTAAGGAGGTTCTGCCGACGGGCGTCGTCGAGCATGTTTACACGCGCGGCCGTGACCAAAGCCGACGGTATAGGCACGATAAATTCGTCGGCCGTAATTCTAACTATAGGATAAATGGCCAGTGGTCCGACTCCTGAGTCGTACAGCCAGCCCATCTCTGCAAGCTCTTCCGGCCCTTTTATGTAGCAATCGAGAAAATCCTTCGGGAGGTCTGCGTTTTTCAAGAACTCAGCCAGCTCATGCCAGCTGAATGATAATGCTTTGCCCCACCGTTCAATCTCGCTACTCTGCCGCAGGACAGGTGTGGTAACGGCGGATCCGGCGTTCGAATCGCCACCCAAAGTCATAGGGGATAGCCGGTGCAAAATCTCGCTGCTTATCGATAGTAAGACGTGCCACACCCTGATGTAAACGGCGGAAAACTCCCGAGGCATTCCTGGTGCTGCGATTGAGTTCAGTAAGGCCGGTAAGTCATGGGCAATCCCTTGGTTGAGCCCAGTGAGGTATTCGAAGAGGTAGGGGCCCATTCTCACCTGCCGCGCGAACAGATTCTCGGGCGGGTCTTCGTTCAGGGCTACTTCAGAATAGAATTGATGAACTTGATTCCCGGTCAACTGCGCCAGCTTGCCCACCGTCAGCTGGCGGACTGCAGAGGAGTTCGCGCTAGCAGCCAGATTGGCCAAAAATTCTAGTCTGAGTTGGATGGGGGCATTCTCGGGCATCACCAGCAATGCGCCAATGGACTGTAAAACGCTTCGTAGCGAGTGTCTTTCGATGATTTTTCTGGGATGAAGGCTCATTCTGTCAGGCTCCGTCCCCAGATTCTTTGCTCAATACTACAACAGGTCCTTCGAGCGCAGAGGTAGGCCGGCTTCACTGGTGTGACATCCCCTACCCATTAAACTAAACGCTGACTGGAACCCCTTGAAAACTATCTGGTCGAGACACTCTCCGCTGAAAAGTTGGGGCGAACTTCGGCCGGTAGTGGGCCCGCCGGCTCCATGGCGTGACATAGGTCTGCGGACCTTATGTCTGTCGCGCATTCTCCTGTTCAAGCTAGCCCGGACGACAAAAGTCGTCCGGCGGACTGAATCCACCCTCATTTCATTGGCTTGGCCGAAGCTCCCTCGCCGTACCGAGAGAGGCTCGAGAGACAGAAGAACATTGACAAGTCGCGAGTTAGGGACTAACCTTCTAGTCGGCGCGGGAAACCACGCTAGGAACTGCTGGCAACGGTCTGGCGGTGCCTGTGAGCCCACTGCTTACCCAGGGGCATCCCCTGCAAGGTTCTCCGAGCGGGGGCTTTTTGTGTAAGGTAGTAGCGTGTTCATCTTAGTTCAGATCCCGTTTGCAGATTTGAGGCGCTTTCTGAGGGAACCAGCGCCGTTACTTCCCCGACCCGTATGGAAGGCGCCGCTTCCTGGGGCTGACTTTGTCAGACGGCTTGGTGAGATCAAGAGGCGTCGGTTGGGCGGACACGGGCTATTCTGCAGCGAAGATGTCTTTTGCAACGCCGACCGTCTGATCAAGCTCAGCCAGGACGGCAGTCACTGGGGCTCCAGTTCACAATTGCCCTGCCGCGGCCGACGGATTTTCTTTGACGGAACTGCGGTTCTACGATTTGAACTATCGCTCGAAACACGAGGTTACCAAAACGAACTGACTAGCATCGTAAAAGAAGTCTTGAACAGAACTGTACTGGTGGGCGGGGCCACTTCCCGCCTCGGCGAGTCTGGCAAATTGATTGCAGAGGCCTACACTCAAGCTACGAGTCCAACCACTGCCCTCAGACAATTGACTCCCTTATGGTCGATGGCCGCTCTAACCCCATTGGTTATCGTTAGTAGATTAGTCGATGAATCAATTCTTGCCCCAGCAGGTTTTCACCCCGTTAGACTTTCGAAGATCACCAAGCGGTCCCCAGATCTCGTTAGCGTTCACCACAGGATGCTGCCATCACAGGCTACCATCGCGAGCGTCTATTGCGTTTCAGTGCAGCGGCGCTGCATGAACCGACGTAACGATAGTGGATTCCGTAACCTTAGGATAGTTTTAGCCAGGACTCATGCAGAAAAGGAAGTTTTGTCATACACCTTGCGGCAAATACTTCTCCGTAACATCGTCTTGGAGAGCGGGTCGGGCCGTGGCCGACCGGATGACATTCTCCAGGCCTACCTTGGAGAGACTGCATCCAAGCTTTTACTGAGGTCGGAACAATTCACAGGCTACGAACCAAGTCCAACGGATGTGCTCGGAGCAGAACTCATTAAGTCAGTCCATCGGGGTTGTGTCGACTCGCTCTTGAAGGAGGTAGCTGGCATAAGGGGAAACTATCTCCGCAGTGTCGAGGCGTATCTGAAACGCGACGATGCATCGATTACAAATTTTGGCGTCCTAGTTCAGGGCGACAATCTTGCTGACATCAATCAAACTATCGATCGGACGGAACCTGGAGGAGCTATGGATTCACAGAAGCCTGGACATAGTCAGAGCATACAGATCGGGGGGGATAATTCCGGAACAATTACGCAGGCTATAGCAAATCGAATCACTGATAGCTTCAAAGCAGCGAATGGAGAGTTGGCCAATAAGGATGACCGCGAAGAATTAAAAGGTTTGCTCGCCCAGTTGCAGCAGCAATCTCAGTCAATTCTACCCGCCTTACCGGCAGAGTCCAGGGACGAATTTGCCCAATCGGTCGAGGGTCTAGTTAAAGAGTCGACGAAGGACAAGCCTAGCAAGAGGTGGTACGAAGCCAGTAGGGACGGCATCGTCGAGGCTGCACAAGCACTGGGTGAGGCGGCAGAGCCAATAATTAAAACCGCAGTTGCAGTAGCTGCCTATCTCGCGACTGTTGCGTCCTAGGGAGCTTCTGGATTGCACCTGTCGTGCTTGGGCCACTAGAACTTTTGTTCCTTTTCCCAAGCAGCAGAGGCTGCCGATTCTGCCTTGAGTAAACGTAACCGCAGCAAGACGAGCAGTAGTGGACCCTCGCCTGATGAGTCAAAAGAACCCGCATTTGAAGACTTTGACGATGTTTTTGCGGCAATATCCTTGGACGCTGCACGAAGTTTTCCTCAGATTTTGGCTTCCATCAAGGAAATCTTGGCGAATCACAATCCTCTCGAGTTGTTGTGTGTAACAGCTTACTACAGCACCGTCTCTCCGGAGGGCTCGGACCCCGAACAGATACCCTTTGTGAGTCAGTCCAACATTGAGCTAGTCCAGGCCCTAGTCCTTACTGGATTAGGTTCAAACAATGTTAACCCAAAACCGTTTGACGTTAGGGATTTCGCCCTTCTTGCATCTCTACTGCTTTCACTGAAAGCGACCTTCTCACATCGCGCATTGTCGAACTTTCGTGAGGGGAATGCGTCACCTTCTCGAGCTCAACTCACAATCAGTGAATCAGTCCGAGGTCACACAGCAGCAGTAAGAAATTCGGGGACCCCTGAGCAAATACAGGAAACGGTCATCCACCTTTGCCGCCTATTCGATGAAAAATTTCCAGAAATCCATCTGGGCAGCTCCATGGCGCTGTTATGGCAGCTCAAGAATCTTGTAAAGCAAAGAATTCTTGAACATGGTCGGCGCGTGCGTCTGGTTTTGAGGAGCAACTCCGTGAACCAGCTTCTCGAGTCTTTTTGCAAGATATTTGGTCAAACATTGAATTTTGATGATTGCCATAGGGAATTGAATGGGCTGAAGCTGCGGGATGCGAAACTTAGAGTTCGCGCGATCTGCGACCTCAGCTTAACTAAGGTATTTATGATCGGGCCTGATGACCTAAGCAGCGAGCGGGTCGAGAATTTTGACCCCGCAGTCTTTTTGAATAGCTGGTCTTACAGTATCAATACCCTCAAGTTAGACTATCAGCAATTCATAGTGAGGAACCCCGTTTGGCAGCGGCCTCTGGTGCGCTTAGCACCCGAGACTTTTCTT
The DNA here is from genome assembly GCA_019637395.1 of Vulcanimicrobiota bacterium. Classification (GTDB taxonomy): domain Bacteria; phylum Vulcanimicrobiota; class Xenobia; order Xenobiales; family JADMJV01; genus JADMJV01. The sequence goes on along the minus strand of JAHBVR010000025.1, from coordinate 12,310 downwards.
CTACCTTGTATCGGCATTGTAGACAGCTTTTATTTGGAGTATATGGAGAGCATTGTTGGCCCCAAGCGTTCGCAAGCTTTCTCTGATCTGAAAGCGGCATACCTGGAGGATGCGGTGGCCAGCGTTTTCAGGGCACGGCTGCGATGTGCCGAGTTGTGGCAGGGTTTTCGCTGGAGTAACGACGCTGCAGATGGTTGGGAGAATGATTTATGTGTCCTTTTGGACCGTACTCTTATAATTGTGGAATCAAAATCTGGTAAATTTACCCAATTAGCCAAAGAAGGGCGGACGGAGCGTTTGGAACGTGATGCCGGTCGCCTAATGGGTGCCTCAACATCGCAGTCGAGCAGGCTCGTGAATGAGCTTGAGTCCGGCCGATTGGTGAAGGGGGTGGATCGAGATGGTCGACAGGCTGTCCTTGAGTTGGGGCTTCTGGACCACATAATAGTCCTTAATGTCACGCTTGAGCATCTAGGCGGACTTGGCGCTAGCAATACTTCCCTTAAAGATGCGCACTTGGCCCAATTCGGAAGTGCTCCGACAATGTGCCTTCATGAGTTGCAGTCTGTGGGCGTGATCTTGCAGGAAGATTTCGAGTTCGTTGACTATCTCAGGGTTCGTGACCGACTACATAAGCGGGTTCAGTATTTTGGGGATGAGTTGGACTTACTGGCTTTGTATCTTGACCCGGACTATACTCTATCACTCCGAGGAAGATCGGTCGAATCGGAGGATTTCGTCTATGCATACGGCCAATCGAACGCGCTTAACAAATATTTTGTCGGTTACGCGCCCAGACCGGTGGCCAAGAGGACTGGATTTTGGGGCTTGCTATTGAACAGGGCACGGCAAATGAAAGGAAACTGGGTCGATTCTACGGGAATCTTACTATCGACTCCTATCAAGTGGCAACGTGAGTTTGAGGTGAGAGCCTCTAAGTTATTGGCTGCTTGGCCTAAGGCTGGTGCTCACTTCACACTTCGGGATTCGGCAGTTGCTATTTGCTTTCTCCTCCATGCTAGTATGACTAAGGCTGAGCGCTCATCCAAGATTCGCCAGTTGAGTCAGAGCACCCAGACATCCTGCGGAGCAAATGAAGTACTAGTTTTCAGCATAGACCTTAGCACCAATGCCTCTAAGGATCTCCGCAGCGTCATCAAGAATGCTGCAACGATTTCTTACTGGCGGTCAGAAATGGCCCCGTAAACGCAGCAAAGTTTAGCTTCAAGGGCTCATTGCACTGGCATGTGTACGAGATGCAACATATACTACTTTGAATCCCTGCTTGAGATGGCAAAGCCCCGCGACCTTGGGGAAAGGCGCCTTGTCAAGGTCTAAGGTTTGCACACTCCAATTGCACCGTTCGGGAAACCGGGCCCCCTGCAGGTCTTTTTTGCATCAAAGCAGTTGAGCCTTAACCTGGCTTCTGTTTCCTTTCGCAGCGAATAGGAACCAGTAGACCAAGCTTAGAAGTCTTGCTCAAGACGGGTGCGAAGGAACCAACTTTGTAATCAGGTATTTCCCGTAGAAGAGTTTTCAAGAACAGATGGAGGCGGACATGGACGAACTAAAAGAATTCGCATCCAGCATGGACCCCGGTAAGTTCGACTGTGAGCAGACCTTCCCCGACAGAGCTCTCTATGGAAAGTGGCAAGAAAGCTGGGAAGAGAGTCGGCGGTGGGCGCCGCTGGTAGATAGCCCCCGCTATGTCATGTTTGTCGATGAAACAGGATGTACGGGGACTCGGTTAAAGGACGACGGTCCAGCAGGTTCGGATTGGCTAGTAACCTATGCCGCACTAATTGAAGAGTCAAGGGTCGAGGCTGCCGGAAAGAAGCTTAGAGCCCTGGCAAGAGATTTCAGCTTGTTCGAACCAAAAGCAAGAACCATTTACAAGTTTCACCGTTCAAAGAGGGACGCATTTCTAAGAAGGTTTTATCGAATTTTGACGGATGAATTCGAGCAAGCGTATGTTTACGCTCAGAGCAAACTGGGGCTCTACAAAGAGAAATATCTTGTTCAGGAGAAGCTGCACCCTGATAGCGGCCATCGTGATCTTGGATTCATCGAAGAATTGGAATTCTTTTCAAAAAAAGGTGGAGATGAGGTTGTCGCCGATTCCGCGACCTTTCTCGCTAGCGCGCTTTGCTCATTTTGTGCGGCCCGCAATAGTTTCGGGAGGTGCCAGTGGGATCCAATGAATGTTCCGAGTCGTAATGATGCAATTCGCAAGGGATTTGAGGACGGAATCGGTGCTTCCGGCTTGCCTGAGTCGGACAATAAAGTAAAACTAGATCTCTCTCAAACAAGTGCTGAGTGCCCGCTCTTGTGGGTTGCAGATTTCTGCGCTTATGAGGTGGGAAGACGGCTCGCAGACCCGGACTTTCCGGTGACGCCAGCCTCTGAGCTCTTGCCCGAATACGTTCTGCACAAGAAGGGCAGATGGGTCGGCTCAATTTTTATCGACGGAAATGTCGGCCAAGTTAACTTAATGACCCGAAGGCTCGAGGTAATCAATCCCATCTGAGAGAATGTTACTCGTTCGAGAAATGGAATTATAAATTTATCAGCCCCGCGCCACTGGAAGTTGCCAACTACGAGCCATTCATTGTTTGATTGATTTCTCCCGCGTTGTTTCGCTCAATACGTATTTCTTGAACTGCTTGAGTGAGCGGTAATGACACCTCACTAGTTCCTGGTGCCGTGTTGCCCATGCTTTGATTGAGCGGCGCAAGGTTGTCGCCATCAATGACAATCGAGTTTAGATTGATCACCAGCGGATTTTCCAGTCCCAGGTATTTCTTCAAATTGGCACGGTAATTACCTCGTATTCGAGCGGTTTGAGTCAAAAGCGATTCCACTTGGCCGGGAGGCGCCAAGCCCAAATTGGAGATTCCACCCAAAGGCTCGGAAGGATAAAGCATATCAGAACGGCCAGTAAGTCTCCCCGCAGCCTCGCCCAAATACTCTTGAAGTCGGTCGTAGGCATCCTGATCGGTAAAGTCAAGAAGTTTCAGATAGCCGTCGGAAATCCGATTTAGGACGTGAGCTAAAACCTTACGTTCAGCGTGCAACCTCGAGACCATAACCCTAAGGGGCCGGACGCGCCGCTCAGGATGATTCTCGAGGAGATATTGGTAGGAACATCTTATGCAGATGACTTCACAGTAGGTTCTTGCCAATCGAATATTTCTGTAAAAAACTCCTAGACTTCGCTCATGCTGACCAGTAATTGCTGATGCGTTTAGCGAGGAAAACCCGTGTGGCTTTACTACCGCGCCCTCTACGCTTTGGACCAAAACGATTAGCGGTGACAAGCAAGTGACGTCGGCGGACTCGACCACGGCATTGTATGTCGGGCTAGAAGCTCTGGCATACGTCGCACTAAGTGTTCTGCCTATTCTTTGCAACTCGAAATCACGGCCCTCCAGCCGAACGGGTTGCGCCATGACCTTCCCGATGAACTCATCAATATCAAGTTTCTCTTCATTGCAATAGGTTTCGAATGCGTATTCAAACCGGACCACCGCAGACCCATCAAAAAAAAGCCTACGACCAAGACAACGGCTCGAGGTCGATGTACCGAATGCTGATGATTGAGACAACTTAACAAGGTTTTTGGCGCTACAGTAGAAGTGCTCATTAAAGAGCCTAGAGTGTCCGCCAAGCCTGCGAAACTCAAGTATGCCAATAGACCTCAGGAAGTCCCGTCCTATCTGGGGAGTTGCCCAGCAAGGCCTGTTCAAAAGCGGCCCCCCGGGTGAGACGAAGCGCCTAATGTCCGCGATCGGAAATTGAACTAGCGAGTACAACCTTACCCCCTTAAAGCAAAAGCCCCTGACGGGCGAACCGTTCAGAGGAGTGTATCCCAACTTTGGGGAGACGAAGAGGAATTTTCGAGCCAAAGTCTCCAATTCCGCTCCACATTTTAGCGGGCTTACTGCGAAGTTGTCAAACTTAACCATACCGAACGAGACGCGATAGCCACCGTGTCCGCCCTGTCAGAAGCTGATTGAAAAGGAGATTATTGGTCGGGGTGAATCGTTGGAGCGAGAAAAGTTACCGTTTTCTCCTACATCTAGCTCGGCGCGTTCAGTTACCGATCACTCGGCGCATTGGGTCCGAAGTTGGTGTATGGCCGTAAGAAAAGCTCTAACGGGCCTAGCAGCTCGGCGACACTCTGCTCAGCGGCAACCCTATTTTGCCCCGAGTTTTGGCCTAACGTCAGAAGCTTGTTCTCGCTCGTCATTCAGCGTAATTTCAAGTCGCCGAGCCGGTCACGGTCCTCACGCACTACTCGTTCAATATAGCGCCGGACACCTTCGGGCCTTGATTCGATCCACTCCAATACTTCAGGATCCACACGGGTAGCCAACCGCGGTGCTCCACGTTGATAACCTCCATTCGATTCGTATTTTGGCTTAGGACCGCGTTTGCCCGGCACTCGTTCTTCTGCCATTATTCCTCCAAATTCCGTTGCGCACAGTATTGACTCCAGGTGTTGCGCACAGTATACTGTACTTATGTACGGTTGAGGAAGAGGCTCAACCTTGGAGTTGGTTGCGCAGGGCGCCGCCCCCGACCACTCCCAGTTCACCCGTCCCATTCGTAAGCCCTGGCCGTGCCATATCCGGCACGCTGGCTCCCCTACCCCATCATCGCAGCTCTTGCCCTAGCTTTGTGCTGCCCAAAATCAAACATCAAGGAGAAACCAACGTCATGAACCGTAAGTCTATCTCTGAAAAAGCCGACCGTCTGAACAAGAACCATCGCGTCATTCTGCTGAGCTGCGTCAAGGCCCTGGTCATCGGTGACCACGATACCTACGACGTGATCAAGCTCAGCTTTCGCTGGAGCTGTAATTGTCAGTGGGGGCGTTTTAAGAGCCACTGGTCGGATTGCTCTCACGTGGTGGCCGTGCGCAAGGCGCTCCAAGACCCCGCCGGCCAGGCGTCGGTGGCCCGCTTAGCCGAGATTCTCCACGACGCCATTCACTCCACCAGCGGACGGAGGACGGCTTAGCCATGAAGTTCTTCACCGTCATCGAGATTGCCGAGCAACTCAACATGCCCCCCGACCGCGTCTACGAGGCCATTCGTCGCAATTTGCTGCCCAGCGTCCACATTGGCCGCCAGATTCGCATCGAGGAGCAGGCCTTCAACGAGTGGGTCCGCCAGGGCGGGCTGCGCTATGCACCCGGCCACAACCGAGCCAGCTAGACACCCGGGGCTGAACGCCCCTTATGCTTACAAGGAGGAACCAAAATGGCGGGACAAATCATCAAGCGCAGCGAGAAAGTCTATGTGGTGCGCATTTTCATGGGCAGAGACCAGCGCACCGGCAAGCGGCGCTACATCAACAAGACCATCCACGGCACCAAGAAAGACGCCCAGGCCTATCTGACCGGCGCCCTGCGCGACCAGGACCTGGGCCGCTTCGTGGAGCCCAGCAAGGTGCAGCTGGACACCTTCCTGGAGCAGTGGCTTGAGGAAGTGGCCAAGCCGAGACTACGGGAGGCCACCTTCCACGGCTACGCCGACGTTGTGCGGCTCTACGTGACCGGCAAGCTCGGGCTGCAAAGGGTAAGCGAGCTCACCCCCTACAAGCTGCAGACCTACTACGCCAAGCTGCGCGAGCTGGGCGTGGGCACCGCTTCACTCAAGAAAGTGCACGTGGTCATCTCCTCCAGCCTGCAGCAGGCGGTGGCCTGGGGTCTGCTCAGCATCAACCCTGCCAGGAGCGTGGTGGTGGCCAACCAGCGCTCCAGCCTGCGCGAGGACGACGTGCGCGTTCTCACGGCCGAGGAGGCAAAGCGCTTCCAGGAAGCCGCCCAGGCTCACCACCACGGCCTGGCTCTCATCCTGGCCCTGTCCACCGGGATGAGACCCAGCGAATACCTGGCGCTCACCTGGAAAGACATCGACCTGGACCAGAGCAGACTGGTCGTGCAACGCTCGCTCTATCGCTTGCGCAAAGGTGGTTGGCGCTTCGAGCCGCCCAAGACCAAAGGAAGCAACCGCACCATCACGCTGCCCGGCGGCCTGGTCGAGCTGCTGCGCGAGCACCGCGCCACTCAGAAACCCAACGACCCTGAACTGCCCGACTTTGTCTTTCGCTGCTACAACGGCCAGCCGGTGCACGCCATCAACCTACGACGCCACGCGCTACGACGGACTCTAGAGATGGCCAAGCTAGACTCGCGAATCCATTTATATAGTCTACGTCACGCGCACGCCACCATCTTGTTGCAGGCGGGCGTGAACCCCAAGATCGTGGCCGAGCGGCTGGGCCACGCCAGCGTCCAGATGACCCTGGACGTCTATTCCCACGTCATCCCTAGCATGCAGCAGGAGGTGGCCCACAAAGTGGACGGCATCCTGTTCTGATTCTCAGCCTCCTTTCGAGTACGGCAAATCTCTGTTTCAGGGGCCCGGCGTCAGCCGGGCCCCTGGTCACTTTCCCCGGCCTGGATTCTCTAAAAATCTATGATTTATGCGCCGCCGCCGTCGTGGCTGTGGGCACGGTTGGATGGCTCCGGCACCCAGCCCTCGAGTTCACCTCCCAGCCCTGTTCGGAGCCATCCAAGCTGTCCATCAGCTTCCTCTCGCTGGGAAGGGTGGGAAACTCCCGCCTCCCAGCCCTCGCGAGCGGTACCCACCTTCCGCCGGGAGTTTTCCACGCTATCCAGTGACCTTCCGCTCGCAAGCCCACCAGTAGGCTAGACATTCCTCGGTGGGGACGGTAGATATGCTTATGGCCGCACCAATCCTACCAATTAGCGACTTGGATTTCCCACTGCGTCAGAATTCACCGCTAGCGAATCTTTGGGTTCAAGCCGAGATAGCCGACACGGAATCCAGGGCTGGCCGATTCAAGGAGGCGGCCGCGATTCGCGTCAAGGTGCTTGAGTCAGACTGGTGCGACGGCCATCTTCGGAATTGGCTCACCGAAGAGTTAGTGAGAGACCACTTCTGCTTGGGTGAACAGGAGCAGGCGCTTCTCTGGGCCGAACGGCTCCCCGACTCAGAGCGCTCCATCTATTGTGGCCTTGGCGAGAAGGCTCCCGAAGAAAATGACCCGGCTAGACACAGGCTCTTCTACTTCGCGCTAAAGCTGACCGAGCCCAAAAAGCGCAGAGAGCAATTAGCGAATTTTCTCAAATGGAGCTTTAGTCAAGGAGTCCGAAAGTGGGAAGTTGAGGAGGCCCGGAAGCTGGGCACCGAACTCGCGCGCCAACTCGGTGAAGCCTACTGTACCATCTGCTGTCGCACCGCCTCCGCCAAGCTCGTGCTCCTCCAGCAAGGGCGCGGCCACCAATGCACAGAGTGTCTTTCAGACTCTTGCAGTGCCCTCATCTGGAGTCAGGAACCGGTGGCTCCCCGCGGCATCAACCTCCACAGAATAAACGAAATGCTGCGAATTGTGCTGAAGCGGCTTGACCAGGACCAAGTCCCTACCGAGCCGAGATTGACGCTTCCCCCACTGGAGTGGTCTCCTGAAGCTATTCAATGCCTGAAAGACGCTCAATCCCTTTCTCCACCCTGGACCAGTCTAGATTTGCTCCGCTCGGTCAAACAGTCGCTGCGCTGGAGTGCGCTGCGCGGATTGGGGGGAGACCGCCCATATGATCCTGAGGAGCCAATTGGCGCTGACGGGGTGCACTCGACGGGTTGGGAGCGAGCTGTTCACATTGCAGGCTATCTTGCTCGGTGGCAGTACAGACCGCAGCCCGTGTTGCCTCAGCATTTGTTGGCCGGCTTGGGCTGGGCCGAAGAAGGTGAGGCTAGCAAGAGACTGCTCGATGGGGCGCTTTCGCTTCGCAAAAAGCTCACTGGCTATTTACGCAACTTGACCCTTCCTCTCCGCCAAATCCAGCGTCTGGAACTGGAGTTACAGGTCAAACCGAATGATATATTCCTGCGAAGCCAGTTGCTGTTAGCGCATAGTTGGCCAAAGGTAAGAACTCGTCGAAGGTGCCTTTCAGAGTTCGAGACTCACGCCCGATGGATCCTGGAGCATCGACCAGACCACCCTATCCTCCTCGATTTGCATCTGGCGCCCTATTTTGATTTGAGCCCGGAAGGTCACGGCAGGGAGATCGACCAAAAGATGCTGTTCCTGCTGGAAGAAAACCCTGATGACTACCAGGTAATCAGAGCAGTGGCTCAGAGGTGGCGACGTACGAGACCCCGCCTGAGCAGGGAGCTTCTTCGAAAAATCCGATTCGACCGGCCGAAAATCGACCTGGAGCTATGCGAGATTAGCTCTGAACTCGGGGACTGGGCGGAAGCACTCGATTACGGGAGGTCTGCCGCCGAGAAACTGCAAGGCAGTTGGCGACAGACCGCTTTGCAGGTCTGCTTCGACGCGCAACTGGCCTTGCAGAAATGGGATGCAGCCGAGGCTACCATCAAAGAAATGGCTGACAAGGAAGAAACCACGGTTCTTTACGGCCTCCTGGCCGTCGCAAAGGGGGACGTTCAGGAAGCGGAGCAACAACTACAAGGTAGTCGCTGGCACTACCGACTGACCCGCCGGCTCCTCTCAGAGGTTCCACTCGAAGCAGCCCTGGAGTATCTTGAGAGCCTCCATCAAATGGGCAGGCCGCCAATTCGCAAAGGAAGGATCCGTAGGATCAGAGAGGCTCTCCAGAGCGGCCAGCCGATTCAATACCTTTGACTGCCGGAGAATCCTGAAACCTGGCAACAGTTTAAATCTCTTGGGCCAGTACGCCGTCAAAATGAGTAGCAGAACCGTCCGTGGACAGCCTGGAAAGGTCCCGGCCAGAGACGGGTGCCGCACGCGATGGCTGGGAGACGGGACCTTCCCAGCCTGCCCACCGAGAGAAATGCTGATGGACGGCTTGGAAGGCTCCGAACTTGGCTAGGTGGAGAACTCGAGGGCTTAAGTGCCGGAGCCATCCAACCCGCCCACAGCCGCTACGGCGACGGAGAGATCAAAACTGGGATTATCCAGGCGAAGGCTTAGCAACCAGGTGCCCGGCTGACGCCGGGCACCTGGAACAAAGATCTCCCTCAGGCGCAAGACTCTCGAGCAAAAATGAAAGGTCAGAGCTGCGGCTCGACTGGGGAGCCCATGTCTGCCGCAGTCCAGCGAAAATTCGGGCTCCCGGTGGTGGGGCGGAAAATCGCGTGGTGGTGATAACCTGGCCAGACTTCTGCTCGAGATTCTTGAAAATCAATGATGACCGAGGCGTGCTCGATTCTGGCGTCCTCATTGGTTGGACAATGAGTAGCATGAGTCAGTTGAGCAACCAGAAAACGCCCATCGCTTGACCAGCCCGGCTTGCAAGCGTAGCTACCCCTACGTTCGCTCACGGTAACGATGGGCTCGGTCACCCATGCCAGCCGTGTAAGGCCAGTGCCGTCGATGTTAACCCGCCAGAGCTCGTAGTCTCCATTCAGAAAGACTAAACTTTGGCTGTCGGGACTGAAACTCGGGGCTGCGGCTTCGGGCGCAGAACTCAGGAGAGTAAATGCAGGGTTCAAAAACAACCTCAAACAGCCCTCAGCGCAAGCAATCTTTTTGCCGTCGGGCGAGATCGCGAAGTCTGACGGACAGCTAGAAATCAGAGTTCTTTCGAGCCCTTCGGACCAATCGAGTAAAATGAGGTCTTCCTTCTTCCAAAGGACGGCCTTGCTGGCTGCCAGAGTGGCATCGAGGGTGAAGAAATCGCCGCGGTAAAGTGTTCGCTCCAAGCCCTCCGGTTCGCACAAAACTAGCCGCCCACCGGCCCTGAATAGAAGCCTACCAGTTTGCGGGCAGGATTGAAGGAGCCACATGATGCGCTCGCGCCCCTCCCAAAGCTTGACCTTCCCATCTCCGTCAAACTGGAGGGCTAAAACCTGATGCACGTTACCGTAGTAGACCCACTCGCCATCAGGTGACCACGCGAGAGGGCAGTTGGAACTCTGCCAAACGATATAAAGCTGGCGCGGTTCTTGCCCCGCGCTCCTGGTCCAAACGCCGTCGCTAGCATATGCAATCGGAGGATGGTCAACCGGACCGCGGCCGAACTGGGAATCGAAGGCGATTTCCATCCCGGCAACTTCGTGGCTGCGGGCTTGGTGCCTTGCAGACTGGGTCTAACCTTTTCGCCCATACGACCCACGCGGGGCGCGTGTAAAAACAGTTACAGCTAAAATTCTTAGAAGGCCAAGATTAGCGGCCAGCTGACGATCGGGTAGTCGGGTCAAATTCCATACCGCTAAATTGCTCGTCCTGCGACCGCTTGCATCCTTCGCCGTCAAGGCGGCGTGTGGTATCTTCCAACTCGTAGCACCTGCCCTCGCGTGAGAGTCATCACCCTATCCCCGGTAGCGGTAACCAGCGCTCGGTCTAGCACTTCGATGCACCAGACTTGACCGATTTCCGCCAGGAGCCACGACACTCTGAGCCGCGGCCCGGGTCGGCGGAGGCCAGTCATCGGTGCACCGTTGCAGAGCCCGTTGGGGGGAATTCCAAGGCAACGGTAACTCCCACACGAGTCGACCCTTTCCAGGAATTTGGCGACCGCCATCAAACCCTGTCAGTCTCGGACCCGAAAGGGATGTTAGCATTCACGTAACTTTACAATGCAGCCAGACAACATTAAAAGTTTGAAGCAGAAGATTGACGCCGCTCGAACCGCCTACGAGGACTGTTCGAGGCTCGAACCTGACCTCGCAGATTTACTCGACAGGTGCCAGCGGGTGGCATCCTCTTGGACTCAATCCTCCTTGGGAGCTCACGCAGATCTCTATTTTAGAGACTTTCAGAAGCCCACTGGGTATGAAATCTTCAACATTGAATGGGGGCTATTACGAGGGATCCCCGAGGGTTGGGCAGTGCGAACACCCGAGGAAACGTCAAAAAGGGTAGAGGACGGTTATTCGGGCCTGCCATTGGCAACCATCAATACTTTGGTGTCTGAACTCGCAAAGCGACTAGAGCAGCTAAAAGACGAAGTTACAACCGAGTTCGCCTATGCGCAGCCGACTGGGGTATCGTCGACAGAGTCAGCACTGGGTGTAGAGATCGAGCAACTGGAAATACGTGCCTCAGAGGCCAATTTTATCGGCGACCTAGCGATCTGCCCCAGAGTCAGTCGTGATTCCCGCTCCATCTACCAGGGAAAACGCGTGGCTCCTCACATACCCTATCAAGCCAAAATCATGGCGCTGATCGAAACCTTGAAAAGAAGCCAGTTCTTCCTGCGTTCAGCCTGGAAGCTCATCTCGCTACTGGAAAGACACGTATCATCAGGAGGTGAACCAGCCATTTCCAACTCAGCATCGAACGCTAACGGCACTCCTGCCACTGGCGATATTGTCCAGCGCCAGTTCGACATCGTGGTTGTCTGTGCGCTACACGAGCCTGAACTATCGAAGATTAAGGAGTTGGCAGACAGCTGGGAAGAACTACCGCATCTTGCAAACGACCCCCACCGATATCTTCACTCTACTCTGAAAATATCGACCGGAGGCACCATCTCTGTCGTCATAGCTGCACCCAATCAGATGGGCATGACGGCCTCGGCAGTTCTGGCTACTAAGATGATCCTCAAGTTCAAACCCAAATTAGTGGCCATGGTTGGGATAGCGGCCGGTCTAAGAGAGGAGCAAGGATTTGGTGACATCTTAGCTCCTACCCAAACTTACGACTATGCTTCCGGCAAACATGCCGAGCAAGGTAAGAAAATTCTATTTAAGCCAGATCCGAGGCCCTTCCCGTTAGCCACCCGCGTGATACAGTCTCTCAAGCATTGGAAGTCGGAAAGAGGCGATAGACTCGATGACATCAAACGTAAATGGCAGGGGAAGCGGCCTGCTTCTTCACTTGAAATGCACTTAGGTCCTATGGGATCGGGACCGAGCGTTGTAAACTCTTCGTCTATCGCGCAAGATGTCATCAAACATTGGCGGACGGCCATCGGCTTGGAAATGGAAGCGTATGCAGTTCACTCGGCGGCCTGCGAAGCGGTGGAACCAGCTCCGTATTTTCTATGCCTCAAGTCGGTTTGCGATTTTGCTTCAGAGAAGAACGACGATTGGCAGGAATACGCTGCTTACACGGCCGCGCGATGTTTCGCAAAGTTTATCGAAGACGAATGGGTTAGCCTTTTTCCTCAGAGAGGCGACTCGAATTTTCCTTGAGTCCGCAGGGTGAATCGAGCGTGCCTGCGGACGAAGTCGCTCAAGTTCAGAACACTAATTCAGTTAATTTGCTAAATTCTGAAACAAAAAGGCAGGTTAGACCTGGTAAAGAATTTCTAGCAGCTCAATTCTCTCTTTACTCTCGATTAGTCGGA
>JAHBVR010000024.1 GCA_019637395.1 Vulcanimicrobiota bacterium | reverse complement strand
ACCCTGGTTAGGCTCAGCACCCTGGTTAGGCTCGTTCCCAACAGGGGGCTCGTTCGTGGGAGGAGGGGTGTAAGGCTCTGGCTCCGGAGCGGGCGGCGTGTAAGGCTCCGGCTGGGGCGCCGGCGGGGTGTAGGGACCAGGCTGGTTGTTCACCGGCGGGGTGTAGGGACCGGGCTGGTTGTTCACCGGCGGCGTGTAGGGTCCCGGCTGGTTGTTCACCGGCGGCGTGTAGGGTCCCGGCTGGTTGTTCACCGGCGGGGTGTAAGGACCGGGCTGGTTGTTCACCGGCGGCGTGTAGGGTCCGGGCTGGTTGTTCACCGGCGGCGTGTAGGGTCCGGGCTGGTTGTTCACCGGCGGGGTGTAGGGACCGGGCTGGTTGTTCACCGGCGGGGTATAGGGACCGGGCTGATTGCCGCCGGAGGGCGGCTGATAGGGAGCCGGCAGATTGCAGAAAGCCTGAGGATAGCTGGGGGCGGACTGAAAGCGGCGGTTGTTATTGTTCAAATAGGGATTGCCGGCCAGCGCATTGCTCTGAGTGGGCGCGCCGAAAAGATTGGAGGCGGGCACCGAAGGCGGCTGGTTATAGACCGGCGGCCGGAAACTGGGGGCCTGACCGAGGAAGCTCTGCCAGGCGTTCTGAAGAGTCTGAATCGAGCTGAACAACTGCGACCAGAACGGAGCGGTCGGGGCGGCCAGGCGACCAGAAGGGGCAACGTTGGCCACATACTGGGGAGCCTGCAGCGGGAAGCTGGGGGTGAACCCAAAAGTGTTCGAACTGTAAGAGTTCGGGTTGAACTGATTGTTGAAAAACTGCATGGCCTACCTCGTCCGTGTGTGTTCCGTGTCCCCCCGCAACATTGTGCTCTAGATTTGTTTATATGAGAAGCTTTTTAAAAAAAGCTTAATTTTCGGAGGTCAACACATGAAATGCTTGCCAACATTGACTCTCTTGCTGGTCTGCGCACACCTGGGACACGCGCAAGACTTACGCAAGGTACTCCGATACGGAAACTCAATACGCTCGTACTACGTGCATCTGCCTCCCGCATTGGCATCCAAGAAGTCACTGCCGCTGCTGATTCTACTGCACGGCGGCGGAGGCGGGGCGTTACAAGCCCTGGAAAACTACCCGCTAAAACCGCTGGCGGACCGGGAAGGCTTTATTCTGGTGACCCCCAACGGCAGCGGCGCATTGCCGCGCGAACTGCTACGCACCTGGAACGTCGGCTGGGGTTTTGGCTATGCGCAACGCCACCGCGTCGATGACGTCGGCTTTGTACGCGCCCTGATCGGCCAACTACAAAAAGATTACCCGGTGGACTCCAAGCGGGTCTACCTGACCGGCCTGTCCAACGGTGCCATCCTGTGCCACTACGCCGGCGCCGCCAACTCCGACCTGATCGCCGGTATCGCCCCTGTAGTCGGCTGCGCGGCGGGCGGCGAAACTCCCAAATTGACTTATCCGCCGCTACCCGAACATCCCGTCAACGTCATCATGTTCAACGGCGAACTGGACCAGCACGTGCCTCTTCAGGGCGGAAAACAGGTGCTGCATACGGAAAAACAGGCCCGCTATGTCTGCTCCGCTCAGCAAAGCGCCCAATTCTGGGTGAAGGCCAATGGCTGCCAGGCCGAACCCAAAGTAGAGGAATTGCCGGACAAGCAAGCCACCCGCTATACCTGGAGTGGAGGCAAACAAAACACGCGAGTGGTTTTGTGGATCCTACACAACCAGGGGCACGCCTGGCCGGGCGGCACCTCTCCTCGAGCGGTGGCTGACCAGCCCAGTCCATTGGTCAAAGCCCACGAAATCCTCTGGCAGTTCTTTAACTACGACCGGCATAGGGGCTGAGAGGACCCATCCACGCCTGAAAGAATTCCACCAGCGTGAAGCGTATCGCGGTTCTCGGGACGGCATTGCTGGCGGGAGGCATCTTGTGGCTGGGCCGGCCGGCCGGTGGCCATTCGGCGCAGGCTCTGGTGGAGGGGCTGAACGGCCCGGATGCGGTAAACTGCTTTGCCGAACTGCGCCAATTGGAAGACGAGCAAACCGATGCGGCCATTATAGCCGGCACCAAACACACCAGCGCACGGGTGCGCGGCCAATGTGCCCGACTGCTCGGCCAAAGGCAGGACGTGACCATGGCCGCCAGGCTGGCTCCGATGCTTTCCGACCCGGAACCCATCGTGCGCAATCAGGCAGCCCGCTCTTTGTTACCGCTTCTGGATGATGAAGAAACGGTGGAACTTCTGCGCAGCACCAAACTGGATCCCGGTAGTCAACTGGTGATGGTAGGAGCCTTGCTTCGCGACCCCGTGGCGATTACCAACAAACCTCTGTTGGATTGGCTTCTGGATGCGAGCCACAATTCCGAGGTGCGCGTGGGTTGCTATGTGGCCCTCCGCCGCTACCGTTGCCCCGAATTCGGGCAAAAGCAGTCGGAAAAAGAACAGCTACCGGCTGTGCTGGCCGCCCGCCGGCGCATCATCCAGCAAGTCCACGACGAGGCCCGCGATGCGAGCTGCGAGGAAGCGGTCCGCTGCGCCGCCTTACCCCTCTATGCCGCCCTGACTGGTTCCACCGCCTATGAGGAAATGCTCACTTTTATGCAGGCGCCGCAACCCGCCCTGAGAGAAGCCAGCCTGCTGGCGCTGGCGGAGACTCGGGACCCGCGAGCCTGGCCCTTGTTCTGTAAACTGGCCGGGGACACTCGGCAGGCTCCTGGTTTTCGCGTGGAAGCCCTGAAAGGATTGCGCCACATGGCCCGGGCGCCGGGCAAAAAGAAAGAAGTTTTCCCCCTATTTTGTCGGGTGGCTCAGAATACCAACGAGCCTCCCGTGATCCGGGCGGCGGCCCTGAGTAGCTTACGGGCCTACCGCTTTGATGCCGAGGCGTTGCGCATCGCTCGGGAGTCGCTCACAGAACAAGAGCCCTTGGTGCGGGAAAAAGCAGCCCAATGCCTGAGCGAACTGGGCGACAAGAACGCTTCCAAAGACAGTCCGGTCTGGTTGGAGCCTAGTTTGGAGCTGGTCAAAGTAGCGCTGGCTCGTGAGACCGACCCGGGAGCGAAATGTGCCATGCAGTCAGCTATTTGTAGCCTGGAAGGCCGCCTGGCGAGCCGGGGGAAATAAAAACTCGGGAGCGAAAAGCCGGCACCTGCGGAGGTGCATGTGAAGAGTCATTGGATCAATGGGCTTTGGACCCCGTCCCAAGGGGGCGGCAAGCGAGAGATTATCAATCCGGCCACCCTGGAGGTGATTGACACCGTGGTGGAGGGCAGCGCTGAGGATGCCCGGGCCGCCGTGGCCGCCGCCGAGCACGCTTTTCAGCATTGGCGCAAGCTGCCCGGGTTGGAGAAAGCTCTGTTGATGCACGAAATCGCCCGCCAGTTGCGCGACGACGCGAGCGAACTCTCCCGCCTGCTCACCCTTGAGGGTGGCAAGCCGCGCATCGAGAATCTGGACGAAGTCGAGTGGTGCGCCGCCTGCTTTGATTACTACGCGGAGATCGGGCGCAATTCTTACGGTAACTCGGTTCCGCCCACCTCGGAAAACCAGCTCAACTTCACCATCAAAGAGCCGCTGGGGGTGGTGGGCTGCATCGTGCCCTTCAATTACCCGCTGCTCTTGCTGTGCTGGAAAATCGCTCCCGCCCTGGCGGCCGGCAACACGGTGGTGATCAAGCCCTCCGAACTGACTCCCCTGGCCACGCTGCGCGCCTGCGAAAAGGCCTTTGCCTGTCTGCCCGCGGGCGTGCTCAACGTGGTGCTGGGCACCGGCGCGGGCGTGGGCGAAGCCATCGTGGAGCACCCCAAGGTGGCCTGCGTGGCCTTCACCGGTTCCACCGCCGTGGGCACCGATATCGCCGTGCGTTGCGCCAGGCAGCTCAAGCGCGTCAACCTGGAACTGGGCGGCATCGACCCCTTCATCGTCTTCGAAGACGCCGACCTGGACGTGGCCGCCCACGGCGTGGCCTGGGCCCGTTTCCTGAATGCCGGCCAGGTGTGCACCTCGGCCAAGCGCATCTACGTGGTCCAGAGCGTGGCCGAAGCCTTCCTGGAGAAATTTCTGGACTACACCAACTCACTGGTGGTGGGCAACGGCATGGATCCCAAAACCGATATCGGGCCGCTGATTTCCCAACGGGCTCTGGACAAAGTTCAAAGTCAAGTCGAACGCACCATCGCCGGCGGCGCCAAACTGCTGGCCGGCGGCCGGCGTCTGGAGGTCGGCCCCGGTTACTTCTGGGCTCCCACGGTGATGAGCGAAGTCAAGACGGGACTGGTCTCGGTATCGGAAGAACTGTTCGGTCCGGTGGCCTCGGTTCTGGCCGTGGCAGACGCCGAGGAGGCCATCAACCTGGCGGCGGCCTCCGACTATGGCCTGGGCGCCAATATCTATACGCGCAACATGAGCTACGCCTTCCGGGCCATGAACGAAATCAAGGCCGGCACCTTCTGGATCAACGATCCGCTCACCGACAACGATGCCGCTCCTTTCGGCGGCATGCGCAAAAGCGGCATGGGGCGCGAGCTGGGCGAGGAGGGCCTGGATGCCTTCCGCGAGACCAAGCACGTGCACCTCGATTACCTGCCCTCGCGCAAGAGCTACTGGTTCCCGAACCTGCGCCGGGCCCACGAGATTCCCAGCTTATGAAAAAGATCGTTTTGCTCGGGGGAGCCGGCGCCATGGGGGCTATCACTCTGAAAGACCTGGTGGAAACCAGCGACTTCGAAGTGGTGGTAGCCGACTACAATCGCGAAGCGGCCGAGGCGGTGGCCGCCGCCTATGCTTCGGCGCGGGTCACGGCCGCT
Organism: Vulcanimicrobiota bacterium; assembly: GCA_019637395.1. Taxonomy (GTDB): domain Bacteria; phylum Vulcanimicrobiota; class Xenobia; order Xenobiales; family JADMJV01; genus JADMJV01. The sequence goes on along the minus strand of JAHBVR010000024.1, from coordinate 128,011 downwards.
CACGCCGACGTGCGCGACCGCCAGGCCACCGCCAAGCTGCTGAATGGCTCTTTCGCGGTCATCAACTCGGTCCAGTATCAACTCAATCTGGAAGTGATGGAGGCGGCTTTGCTGGCCGGCTGCCATTACACCGACCTGGGCGGCCTTTTTCATATGACGGTCAAGCAGTTGGAGCTGCACCAGCAATTCCTGGATAAGGATCTACTGGCCCTGATCGGCATGGGGGCGGCCCCCGGCACCACCAACTTGCTGGCCCGCATGGCCGCCGATGAAATGGACGAGGTCCACGAAATCCATTGCCAGGTGGCCGGCATCGACTTGAATGCCGCCGAAGCCGAGGGAGGCCTGGCTTCTTCTTATTCCATTCAGACGATTCTGGAAGAAGCTTCCAAGCCGGCCGCCGTCTTCACAGGTGGCAAAATGACCTTCGTGGAGCCGATGAGCGGCGGAGTCCCGGTGGATTTTGGCCCCCCGGTGGGCCTGCAGTCGCCGGCCTTTACCATTCACTCCGAAGTCGCCACCCTGCCCACCTCTTATGCCTCCAAGGGCCTTCAAGAATGCACCTTTGCCATCGCCTTCCACGGCGATTTCACCTCAAAGCTGCGCTTCTTACGCGAAATCGGCGTCAACTCGCTGGAGCCGGTGGCCGTGCGCGGCCAGACGGTGGTCCCCCAAGAGGTGTTGTTGGCGGTTTTGAATCGCCAGCCCAAGCCCGCTCCCGACACGCGACCGCCCAATCAGGTAGAAGTGGTGCGCTCGCTGGTTCGCGGCCTCAGGGGCGGTAAGAAGGTGGGAGTCAACATGGATCTCTACGTGACCGGCATTCCCGAATGGGGTATGGGTTCCGACGTGGACACCGGCTGCCCGCCTTCGGTGGGCATTCAGATGCTGGCCCGCGGCGAGATCACCGGCCGCGGCGTGCTCCCACCGGAGCTGTGCGTGCCGGTGGAGCCGTATTTCCAGGAAATGGCCAAACGCAAGATGGTGGTGCGCCGCAGCGATGAGTGACGAGCTCTTCGAGCAGGCACTGCAAGTCGAGCTGGTCAAGCGCATTGACGCCGTTTCTTCTTATACAGAGGAAGACTTCGGCCGCATTTCCGGAATGGAGTGGATGGTTTTCCTGCTCCTGGGGCTGCTCATTCCCTGTGTGGCCGTGTGGTGGGCGGCGTGACCATCGAGGAGCGCATTCGCGAGGAGGCGCTGTTCGGGCGCCTGCCCCTGCTCAAAGAAGAGCGCGAATACTCCACGCGCGGCATCATTTCCACCGGCTTCACTTACGCGGTGGCCGCTTGGTGTTTCCTGATCGGCGGCTACTCGGCCAATGTGGTGGGGGCGGTGCAGGGCATCGTCACGCTGGTGTGCGGCTGCACCATCGGGGTGATCATGTCGGCGGCCGCTTCGGCCCTGGCCTGTAATCGTTACGGCCTGGAGCAGATCGACTACACCAAGAGCTGCTACGGCCAGCGCGGCGCCCGCCTGATTTTGCTTTTCTACATCATCAACCAGATCGGCTGGACCGGCATGATCCTGGTCATGTTCGGCAAAGGAGTCACCAACGTGGCCGCCGGCCTGGGCTACGACGGCGGCGAAAATCTGGTGCGGCTGTGCGTGCTGGCCGGTCTGGTGGTGGGCTACTGGGTAATCAACAAGGGCGTGCACGTGCTCAACGTCTTCAACAGCATTGTTTTTCCCGGGCTGCTGATCGTCACCGGCTTTTTGTACTGGGCTATTTTCAAGAGCGCCGACTGGGCCACCATCTGCGCTCAGCCGCCCATCGATCCGCAGGACCCCGGTCTCAATTACATTCTCTCTTTCGAATACGGCCTGGGAGCCGGGTTTTCGTGGTGGCCCGGCATTGGTTTTCTAACCAGAAACACCGATACCCAGCGTAACAGTCTTTATCCTCAGGTGCTCACCATGGGCTTCGGCATGGGAGTGGTGTGCTGCACCGGATTGCTGGCCGGGCTGGTTTTTCGCTCCTACGATCCGACCGTCTGGATGATCCAGGTGGGCGGTCCTCTCTTCGGAGTGCTCTCACTGCTGCTGGTGGCCATCGCCAATGTGTCCGCCTCGGCCATGATGATGTACACCGCCGCCCTGGCCTTACGGCACATCGGCGCCCTGCGCGCTCTGCCCTGGGGAAAGCTCACCTTGTTGGGCTTCATCCCGGTGCTGGCCTACGTGATCATGCCCTCCAGGCTGTATGACGGCGGCAGCGCGTTTTTAGCCTACAACGCCACCATGTTCGCCCCCATCTCGGCGGTGCTGCTGGTCGACTACTTCCTGTTGCGGCGCGGGCGCATCAACGTCTCCCAGGTCTTCGAAGACGCCCCTGAAGGCCACTACTGGTTCTGGCACGGCTTCAACCTGCCCGCCCTGTTCTGCGCTTTCTTCGGCATGGGACTCTACATCTGGCTGCTCAACCCCGTCACCTACGCCGCCCACGGGCCGGTGCGCTTCCTGACCGCCTCCGGCCCGGCCACCGTCCTGCCCATGCTGCTCTACGCCATCCTGGCCTATCTCTTCCTGGTCGGTAAAAGCGGCGGCTACCGTGACACCCTGGACGCTCTCCCCCTGCGCAAATCCAATCTGTGAACTATTTTAGAAGCTCCTCCAAGGGCATGTCCAGACTATGACAAAAAAACTTTGATAGCTTTGGCCTGGGCTCAGCATCAACGGAGGGCATTTCTGCAGTACCTGGCGAAGAGCCGCGCATGCAAACGCAGCTAGCGCAGATGCTCTTCCGCCTGGCCTGGGCCGACGGCGTGGTCAAACAAAGCGAAGTAGACTTGATCGCGGACTTGCTGGCGCAGAAAGGGGTCCGGCTGGCGCAGCGGTTGGCCTGGATGGACCAGGGACTGAGCCAGCCGCCGGCCAGCATATCGATGGAGGCTGCTATGAGCGAACACGAGCGTTTGCAGTGTATGGAAGCGTTGGTCAAGGTTTGCTTTGCCGACGGACACCCCCAACCGGCCGAATTGACCCTGCTGGGCGACCTGGCGGTGCGCTGGGGTATCTCGGCCAATCAACTGGAATTGTTGAGGCGCAAGAATTAGAATGTTTTCCAGGGTTGGATTGGTGGAGGCGCTGGACCTGCGCAACGGCAACCTGACGTTGCGCTCGCGCAAACGAATGACCCTGGGCACGCGTACTCAGGTGCGCGTGCAACTTCCCCCCGGCACCGGCAAAGTGGTGACCGTTCCCATCCTTCTCGAATCCGAGCAAGAATTGCCGGGCGGCACCTTTCTCTACCGGGCCGTGGTCGACACGGAACTGCCCGAACAACTGGAATTCCGGGGAGACGATCCCATCTTGCGCCAGGGCCGGCGCGTGGACGTCAAAATCCGAGCGCGAGCCAAGGAACTCCCCCAGTTCCAGGCCACCGTCACCGACTTCAGCCGAGGTGGCGCCCAGTTGCAACTGAAAGGTCCCATCAAGCAAAAATTACGCTTCGTGCTCAACCTGGACCTGGAAGGCTTTCGTCTCGACACACTGGCCGTGCCCATCGAGGTGGCCCGAGCCACCTCCAACGGCGATGGCCATGAATGCGGAGTGCGCTTTCTGCCCAAAGACGCGCAACAACAAAAGGATCTGGATGATCTGGCTCGCTTCGTGGAGGAGAGGGCTTCCTCGGGGCTGCAAAAACTGCTCAACCAGGCGCGCCTGGCCGACCCGTTGCCGGGTGCGGTAACCAGCGCGGCGGCCTCCCCCCCGCCATCCCCTCCACCGCCGAAAGCGGAACCTCCAGCCCTGTGCCTGCCGGTCAAAGCCCGCCTGGACGGTTATTCTCGGAATCTCACCTCCGGCTCACTATTCGTACGCTTCGTGACGCCCGATGAAACCATTCATACGCTGGAATTTCCGGCTTGCCACTGGTTGGAAGATCGCGAAACGGCGCGCTGCGCCGAAGTGGCCCGCATGCAGTCGGAGGCCGTGGCGGCCGAAGAAGAAGAGCGTCTCGGTCCGGGAGCCTGGCGGCGCTACAGCCTGCAGGCCGAAGACGGGGAAGCCCTGCTGGAACTTATCTCGCGGCCCTGTAAAGTCTGATGTCAGAAGCCGGCTATCATCTGGAACAACTGGCCATCACGGCCGCTCGCGAGCGCGGCTTCAATTTTGCTCGTCCCATCGTAGGCCGCCAGCTCAGTTCACCCGTGATGCACTGGGAACTCATCGCCTCTCCCGAAAACGGAAAGGAAGTGGTGGTCCTGCTGGATACCCAGGGCGAAGTGCTCAACGTGGAGTGGCGCGTGGTCAGACCTGCGGTCCGGGCCTCCTGGTGGAAACGGGCTCTGGGCATCGAGAGCTAATCAATCCAGACCAGTACCCCCTCATTGTGGATGGCCGCCTGACGATAAAAACCGGTTAAATCCCGTAAAAGCCCTTCCACAAACGGCCAGTAAGCCTCAGCCGTCCAATCCTCGCGATTCTTATAGACAGTCGCCTGGCACATCTTCGGAAAATCGAACTTCGCCTTAAAATCCGTCTGCATCAGGTAGGTCAAAATCTTTTTCACCGTCTCGGGAGGCGTGAAGCGCAGCGCCACCCCTTCCGCCCCCACCAGGTGGGGGGCCAGTTCACGCTCGCCGTTGACTGCTTTGCGACCCAGGTCAGGATGTTCGTAATCCTCGGCGCGCCGCGAGGGAGAGATGAAATACTCGAGCACGTCCCACTGATCCGCCAGCGTATAATTGCGGGCATGTAAACCCGGATGCGCCTCCAGCATACGGTTCAAATCCTGACAGAAGGCCACATCTTCTCCCTCCCACATCGGATGCGGCTGCTCGGACTTGAACCGGTACTTCATGTTCAAGAACTGGCCATAGTTCTCATCGGCAATCGAGCGCTTGAGGACTTCACAATGGGCCGGCACCGATTGGTAAAAGGCCTCCAGCGACATGCCTAGAATCCCGGAACGCCCGTGTCGGGCCGGTGCAAAATCCGATCGGGAGCCTCCCAAACCTGGCGAGTCTGGTCAATGCGCGGAAAATCGGCCGGGCAACCGGCTTCGCGATGGTGATCACCGGAACAATGAATGGTGAAATGATCGGCCTGAATTTGCAGAACGTAGGGCGCACCGCTTTCACACGTGGTAAAAATCGGATATTGAGCCTGGACCAATTGCTGCAGCGAGGCCGGATAGCCGCCGCCATGCTGCTCGGCGTAGGCTCGGAAAGCACGCACCAAACCATCCAGACGAATGCTGCAATTGACCAACCGCGACCGCCCCAAGTGAGCGGGATTGGTGGCTTCCGGGGCAAAAGCAATCGAATCAAAAAAGGCGTCGACTTCCGCCGGCTGCCGCGAATCACGGTACATAGCTACAAAAGTATAAAGGTTGCCGTTGGCCACATACTCGCGGGTCACCCGATGTCGCCCCGCCGAAACGGTATGCCGCTCCAACCCCTTGACCGGTCCGGCCTGGAGATCTCGCACCGCGCCGCCGGGTTGCGAAAGCGTGTGCCGCTTGCACAGCTCGAAGTAACCTGAAGTATCGCTCTCGGCCCAAGGAAAGAGCTTGAAAAAATAAGAACTGTCGCCGTGGGTTAGCATAAAACCTTCGGGATGATCAGGTACGGCCGCCGGGAAAACGGCTTTCGCCATACCGTCCGGCGTGACAAAAGGAACCGGCTCCGAGAGCACCGGACCGCTCAACAGCAGAGTCAGGCAAAGAGCACGCAACGACATTCGTCCCCGTTCGACCGGATCAGGCCGGAGCCTCCCGAAGGAGCCGATTTTACTCCACCGAAGTGGGCTCCGTGCGTACCGAAGAATTGTTGACGCGAGTCCGAGCGGCCGCGGGCGGAGCCGAGCCGATGATAGACATGGCGCCCTTGATCGAATCGGTGGAATTGACCACCCAGCACACCCTGCGCCAATTTTTGGCCGATGCCGAGTACGACATCGAAATGCCCGTTCCCACCCGGGAGAAAATTGCCGAGGCACTCAACGAATATTTAGGCGGCTTGGCCCGCATGCGCCAGGCTTCCCTGGCTGAAGATCCGCGCGCGCTCAGCCTGAGCGTCGACGAAGCGGAACGGAATGTCAACTCGGTGCGATCCGCCCAGACCGAGCACCAGGCCACCCTGACCGAAGGAGTCACCGTCTTCCCCTATCTCAATCGCCTGCTGACCCACTACGCCGTGGCTCGCCAGGGCGGTGATCGCGGGCGGCTGCTGGCCATGCTAAAAGACTCACCCAGTTTCGTCCAGTGGCTGCGCTTCGAACTGGCCGCCCGCAACGTTTCGCCGGTGGCGGCCCAACAGATCTACCATCTGCAGCAACTGCTGGAAGCGGTATCGGCTACCGCCCAGTCCGGCGGGCCACTTCCCGACATTGAACAGGACGTGACCGAACTGGCTCCGCGCCTGGCCGGACTGCTGGAAGAACCGCTGCGTCCCGGCGCCGAAAAAGGCCCAACTCCCATTCCGGCCGTGAATCGTGTGTTTCAGGCCCTGGAAATCTGCACCGGAGCGGACGAGGAAGTGGACTTTCTGCTCACCGTGATCCGCCAGTGCCGCACCAGTCTGCGTTCGGTGGTGCCGCCCGGCGGCATGCTTTTGGTCATGCGCCGCCTCAACTTCGTGCTCAGCAGCCTGGACAAAATGGAGCATTGTTTGCGGGAGCGCACGGGCTTTGAAGATCTGGTAGCCAGTGCCGGGCAACTGGAGGCCAGCGCCAAGACGCTGGCCTCCACCGTGGCCGCCTCCGCTCCCGCGCCGGCCGCTCCCCAACCCATTCCCGCCAGTCCTCATACTCAAGGAATGCCGGTTTTATTCCGCTCCGTACTGGATCCGGCCTACGCCCTGGCGGCAGGGCAGTGCGACGCCGATACCGTGCGCGCGGCCGCTCAACACCTGGACGACGCCGCCGCCAAAATGCAAAAAGAAACGGCCAAAATTTCCCAGGCAGATGCGCGTCTGGAGGCCATCCAGGAAGGCCTGCAATTGATGCGCGAAGCGGCTGAAACTCTACGCGGCCTGGCCGCCAGCGGCAACGCCGCCATGCTGGAGTTCTCCCGCACCCAGTGTCGACAGGCCATCGAACGCCTGGAAGTGGCCGGGGTAATTAAGGGGAATTTTTAATCGTCCACTTTACGATTTGGAAACATACGCTACTTATACTGGTCCAATAGATACAGATTCTGGGGAGGATCCAATATGGCTTTAGCAAGATTTCCAACCACGCCGCCGCAACCGCGGCCCCTGCCGGGCCCCGGTGGCTTCAATCCAATGCAGGCCATCATGCAGATCATCGCTCAACTGATGCAGGTGATGCTCAGCCAGTTCCAGGGAGGCGGCGGCTACCAGCAGCCCTACAATCCTTTCGGCGGTGCCGGCGCCTATGGCCCGCAGCAGCCCAGCCCATTCAACTTCTACGGAGGCGCGGGAGCCGGAGGCGGGGGCTACCTGGTCTAAGCTCCGCTTGAGCGGCCGCCAGGCGCGCTACCGGCAGGTGGTGCACCGGCACGCTCACATACTTCAGTCCCAGTTGGATGCAAAATTCCAGACTCTGGGGGTCCACTGCCTGAGCGCCACAAGTGCCCATCTCCACGGATGGGCATTTTGCATGGACCCGTTCGCAAGCCAGGCGCATCAAGGCTCCTACTCCGTCCTGGTCGATGGCCTCAAAAGGATCGCGGGCGAAGACCGATGCTTCCAGGTAGCCGGGCAAAAAACTCAGAGGCGAATCGTAGCGTGAGATTCCACAGGTGGCTTCGGTCAGATCGCCGGTTCCAAAAGAGAGAAAGTCAGCCACCTCACCCAACTGGTCGGCCAGCAGGCAGGCGCGCGGGATCTCCAGCATCGAGCCAATCTCCGGCAATTGGCAGTCTTCCTCGGCCGCCACCTGCTCCAGACACTGGCGAAAAAGACGCAGTTCCTGCGCGTCGCAGACCCCCGGCAGCATCACCTGAAGTCGCAGCTCGCGACCCGCCCGGGCGCGCACGGCAGCCCGCAACTGGATCTCCATAAGCTTCGGGTAAAGCAGGCTTAAACGACCGCAGCGCAATCCTTGCATCGGATTGAGTTCGTGCAGCCAGGCGGACAGCTCGCCGGCAAAGTATCCCTCCGGCAGCTCTCCCGAAGCGCGCCAATAGCCCAGCATCTGAGACAGAGGAGCGTCCAGCAGGCGGAGATTGAAAGGGCCGGAGGTTGCTTCCAGCAGCCCGGCGATTTCCTCGGAAAGCTCGCGGGTGATCTGTTCATATTCCGGCGAAGTTGCCCGTTTCTCGTAACAGATTTGGCGTAACACCTGTTGGAAAAGCGGCAGCCGGTGGGGCGCCTGAAAAAGCGACTCGATCCGGCACAACCCCACTCCCTGAGCGCCGAAATAAGGAGCTTGCCGAGCCTCCTCCAAAGAAGCCACGTTGGCTCGGATTTCCAGACCGCGCAGCTCATCCGCCCATTCCAGCAGGGTGCGGGCATCCCCGCTCAGCTCCCCGGCCAAAAGCGGCAGCTCTCCGGCGAAAACCCGGCCACTGCCGGCGTCCAGCGTCACCGGCTGACCCTCACTCAACTCGCACTCCTGTAACCGGATGCAGGGCCGCTCGTAGTGACGGGCCGCCAGCGCCGGTCCGGAGCGCACAATCAGGCCACTGACCAGGTCGAGCGCGTCACGCTGCGCGTAGGTTAGTTGATCGCAGAGCAAAATCACCGGCTCGCGCCACTGACTCGCACTGTCCAGAGAAGTTACGATTCGTCCCGTGGCCACCCCTCCCACCATGGACTCCCCCTGACAGAGGAGTTCGCCGGAACCGTCCACGGAACCCAGCAACATTTCACGCAAGTCCTGCGGATCGATCCGCAAGAGAGCCTGCTCCCGCCCGAGCAGGCCTTCCTGCACCAGAGCCACGGCGATCTTACAGGCGGCCTGGGGCGTCCGTTCCAGCCCACGGACCTCCAACACGCGCACAGTTCCCTCCTCGACGGTGAAATCGAGCACCACGGCGTCGCGCTGCCGCGCTTCCTCTTGCAGCGCCAACTGCTGCAACTGTGAGGCGGCCTCGGGGACGGCCTGCTGTAAGGCCAGCAAAGGCTGCCGAACCGGAATTTCATGGGTAAAGACTTCAGCCGAGGCTCGCTTCCAGCCGGTTTCCGGATGGCGTGAGAAATAGCGCCCCCAGGCTTGCGGCATTACAAGATATTCTCGAAAAGCCGGGCAAAGCGCACGGCAAACCGGAAGAACAGGCCCTTCGGACAGTCCTCGGCCTTCATTCTCTCACAACGCTCCAGATCCAGCTTGAGCATCCTCTCTACCGTGCTGGCGAAACGCGCGCCAAAAACCACCAGATTGCCCTCAAAGTTCAAATCCATGGAGCGAGCGTCCATGTTGGAACTGCCCACCCAGCTCAACTCGTCGTCGATGAGCATGACCTTCTGATGGGTGTAGCCCGCTTTGAACCGGTGAATCTCGATGCCGCAACGCAACGCTTCGGGCAAGTAGACGAAGGCGGCCAGGTAAGCCAACAAAATATCGCGCTTGAAAGGAATGATGATCTTGACTTCCACCCCGCGCAGTACGGCCGTTTGCAGGGCCGAGAGCACGGGGGCGGTTGGCAAAAAGTAGGGAGTGGCCAGCCAGATACGGCGGCGGGCGGTATAGATCGAATTGAGAAAGACGCCCGTGCCGGTGTCGGTCTGGTCGGCCGGACCGGCGGCCACATAGACAGCCGAATCCGGGCCGTCGTGATCGGGATTCGGGACCCAGTCGATCTCCGGAATGGATTTGCCGCCCGAAGCCCAATAATAGTCTCTGCAGAAGACCGCCTGGACGCCCTGGACGGCCGGACCGGTGAGACTGACGTTGGTATCGCGCCAAAGACCGTAGAATTTGTTGAGTCCCAAAGCATCGTCGCCGATATTGATACCCCCCACGTGGGCCAGTTGCCCGTCCACCACCAGAATCTTGCGGTGATTGCGGAAGTTGATCTGGAGGCGGCCCTTGGTCCAACCCCCGGGGGCGAAGGCCACCACTTCCACGCCGGCTTCCCGCATCTCTTCAAAGAAGGCGCGACCGACTCCCAAACAGCCAAACTCATCGTAGACCAGGTAAACCTTGACCCCGGCTCGGGCGCGCTCCATCAGGGCCTCACGAAACTGATTGCCCACTCCGTCATTCTGAATGATGAAGTATTCGGCCAGCACATAACTTTTCGCCTGGCCGATGGCCTGGAACATTTCCTGGTAGGCTTGCTCTCCGTCGATCAACAGATCCACTCGATTGCCGTGGGTCAGCGGAAAGTCCGCCAGATGCTCAAAACCGACGCGGGCCTGGTCCAGGTCGGGGCTAAGCGGTTTGGCCCTGGGTCCGGCTTCGCGCACCTGCTCGAGCCATTCATTGCGGCGTGCCTGTTGGTGGCGCTTAAAGCGCTGCACGTAGCCGGTGAACTTGTCCTTACCGAAAGCCCAATAGGCGGGCAGGGCCAGGTAGGGGAAAAACAGCAGCGACAGGCCCCAGGCGATGGCCCCCTCCGAGGTGCGGCACTTCAACACGGCATGCAAAGCCGAGAGGATGCCAATAGTATGGAAAACGGTGGCCAGCACGGCCCACCACATCAGCCACTGGCTGGGAGGAGCGGCGTATATCATGATTTCAGAGTTTGACCGCGCTGCCGCCGGTCTGCAATTTGTAGTCGATATTGCCCGAGACGGTCAGCTTCAAGATGATTCGCCGCTTAATCGTCACGGGAAGGTCCTTGACTTGCCTCTGCGGCGTGCCCTGGGCGGCCAGATTGTCGTATTTCAGTTTAGCGAATTTGCTATCGAGCAGGGTCCACTGGACAATCCCTCCCCCATCCGATTTATCTAGAGGAGTGACATCCAACGTCAGAGTCAGTGTTCCCTTGTTGACCATGAAGGCGTAATAGTAAGTTTTCTCGTCGCTTAAGCCGCCGGAACTGGTGCCGGTGACGCTACTGGTGAGGGGAGTCGGTTTATCGGGATCGGTCGATTGGGCCAGAGCCGGCGAGATCAAAAATAAAAAAACGAGCAACCACTTCATGCTAGAGCCTTCTGCATAAAAAACAGACCCCTGCGCTAAACAGGAGTCTGTTAAGGTTTATTTACCAAGTCAAGCTCGGGAGAACAAGCCGCCGAAGAATAGCAGCCCCAAAATGGCCACCACCAGGAACACGCCCAGCAGAGTTTTACCGATTCCGGCCGAGAACGCGGCCACACCGCCGAAACCGAACATCCAGGCCAGTATGGCGATAAGAAAAAACATCAAAGCTAAACGAAGCATTATTTCATTCCATCCAATCTTTCTTTGAATTCCTTGAGCTAAGAATACGCCAGAAGCGGCGCCGGCAGGAGTGAAGTGCATACCCAAGGGTTGGGACCAAGATCCTTGCAGGCCGGGATGGACTAGAAGGTATAGGGATTGGCGGGCGAAGGCGCGGGGAGGCGAGGCTGAACCGGCACCGGAGCCCGGCTCGCAACCCGCGGATAATTGTTAATGGCCGCTCGCAGGTTGACGGTGCGCTCCCGAAAACGAATGGAGTTAAAGAAATCCTCGACTTCCGGATGTTTTTTGCCATCGTGAATACACACCCGAAATTCGTAGCAACGACCGTAAAGCAGATAAAACTGACTGATGGTCCGGTCCGAGGCGGTCAGGACCTCCAGGATTTGCAATCCGTTGGCCTGATTTTTGCTCAGGAAAGCGGTGATGCACCCCCGCGCCCTGGCTTGTTGGTAGAGATTAGCCAGCCAGGCAGTGGCCTGGCTCGGCGAGGTCGGCCAGCTGAGCAGGTACATCTGGAGGTGCGGTCGGACGTAGCTGACCGCCTGCTGGCCGGTGGCAAAGTGGCCCGGAAAATGCACCTCGCAGGTGGCATCACGATAGGGAGTGGGCTTGGCCGAGGCCGCCAGCGATAGGAGCAGGGCCCAGGCGACAGGTTTCAGCATGCTCGACAATTCTGGACTTTGAGGAGTTTACCTGGCTACCAAGGGCGAACGGGGCTACGTGCGCCACTTTTTTTGCTCCTGCTACTCTTGCTGCTCCCCCACCTGGCCGCCGCCCAGCAATTGGCGGCGCCCTTCGATCCAAGCCGAACCTGGGAGACCTGGGCTTCCTTCTCCAAGTTGAATCGGCGCGATACCCAGATCGTCAAAGCCTTCGGCAAACTGGGCGTGCCCACCGAGCACCTGGTGCTGCTGCAGGACAAAGCAGCCACTTACAAAGCCGTGCGCAGCACGGTCAAAGCCACTCTGGCCAGAACCCGCCCCGGCGATATCTTGATCTTTTACTACGCCGGTCACGGCTACCATGACGGCAAAGCCTTCTACATGGTTCCTTACGATGGTTATGAAGCCGATACGCTGTATAGTCAGAAGCAACTGACCGGCGACCTGGAGTCGCTTTTCCGCGGCCAGCGCGTCTTACTGGTAGCCGACTGCTGCCATTCCGGCTCTTTGGCCAATTGGGTCAAACGAGGCGGCCACAAAAAGGACTATGCCGCTTTGACCTCCTCCAAAGCCAGCGAAAGCAGCACGGGCAACTGGACCTTTTCCGATTGCTTCTTGGACGCCCTCCACGGCGAAGGCTACCTGGACGGCAACCACGACGGCGTGCTGTCGCTGAGTGAAGTGGGCAGTGAACTCGGCCGCCAAATGCAGTTCGTCGACCAGCAGAAGGCCCGCACCCAGTTTTCCGCCCAATTTCGCGGCAAGACCGAATTCATCAAAGCCAACAGGGTCAACCGCGCCGGCGAGGGCGAATTGGTGCGGGTCAAAGCGGAAGGCAGCATCTGGCCGGCCCGGGTGGTGGAACGCGGCCCCAAGGGCGTGCTGGTCCATTGGCTGGGCAACTATGAAAACGACCGGGACACCTGGGTCAAGCCCACTCAGATCCATGCAAAAGCCGCCCCTTCGGGCGGCTTCTGATTTACTTGCTGTCCAGATTCTGGACCGGCAGACCGGGCTCTTTGTCCCAGCGCAGCAAATAGGCCTTGGAGATGTCGTCGCGGTCGGACTTATAGCCCTTCAGCTCGACGCCGTTCAGGGTCAATTCCCGCTCGCTGTCGCGCACGTCGCGCAAGGCGTCGCGAGCGCGGTCGAAATCCTTGTCGGCCACCGCCTGTTTGTACTCGCGCTCGTGCTCGGCCAGTTCCCGGCGCAGCTCCTGGCGGCGGGCCAGCAAATCGTCGACCCGGCTGGCGTAGGCGGAGGTCACCAGCGGCAGGGCCATCAGCGTGGCCAGCATCAAAGGTTTGAGTGCATTCTTCATGATCATCGTCCATCCAATCCTGGTGTGGGTGTGAACTTAGACTAACCCGGCCGCGCCAGAGTGAGATGGGACTTCAATAACCTGCGGGAAGGTTTGAGGTCCTGCCCGAACCGGGCCGGATGTTTTTCAAGACCATCCTCACCATCTTTCTACTACTCTGGGGTGTGGCCAGCGCCGATGTGCTGGGCGGGCGCAAGGGCTGCTTTCTGCTCATCGATCTCAAGGATAACCGGGTAGTGGAGCAGGCCGGCCTCAACCAGCGCCTGCCGCCTTGCTCCACTTTCAAGGTAGCGGCGGCGGTGATGAGCTTCGATGCCAAGGTCCTGACCATGGACCGGGTCTTCCGCTGGAACGGCGTCAAAGACTCACGGCCCGAGGTCAATCAGGACCAGACCGCGGCCAGCTGGATGGAGCGCTCGGTGGTCTGGGTTACCCAGGTGCTTACTCAAGAACTGGGGATGAAACGAGTCAAAGCCTATCTGGCCAAATTCGCCTACGGCAATCAGGACTTTTCCGGCGGGCTCACCCGGGCCTGGTTGACCAGCAGCCTGCTCATCGACAGCCGCGAGCAGGCCCGCTTTATGAGCGACTTGTGGCGGGAAAAGCTGCCCGTTTCCCAGCAAGCCCAAAAGCTGACCAAACAAATTCTGGTGGTGCAGACCTCCGGCCAATCCAGGCTTTCCGGCAAGACCGGCAGCGGCACCTGGGAAAGCACCGACCTGGGGCGCTATGTGGGCATCTTGCAGTGTCCCCAAGGGGAATATGTGGTGGTATTGGATTTTCAGGGTAAATGCCAGGGGCCGGGCGGTTGGACGGCCCGCCAGATGGTCATCGATCATCTACGCGAGAAAGGCTTGTGGTAGGTTTGTCAGAAATTGTCATGCCGAGAAGCAACCTTTACGCTAGGTTGTCCCAGGAGGCTTTGCTTTAGATGAAACGGTATTTAGGAATGGCTCTGCTGCTGGCTCTGGCCACGGCGGCCGGCGCGGATGAACAAACCGAGAGAATCTTCTCGCGGGCCCGCGCTCTCAATCCCGGTCTTCAGGATTTCAAGGCCCAGCTCGACATCGAGATGCAGGCCGATATGGGACCCATTCACTACAAACCCAAGTTGCAGGGAACCTATTACTTTAAACAGGCCGACAAGCACAAGATCGAGTTAAGCGGCGGTCCGAAAGAAATCCGCAAGTACCCGGCTATTTTCGGCTTCAACTTTCCGCAGATGGAGCGATTCGACTCGACCATGGTGGAAGAATCCGTCTACAAAAGCCGCCCCGTCTTTCATTGCCGGCTGGTGCCCAAGTGGAACGGCGACAACATCAAGCAGATCGATTATCTGGTGGACAAAGAGCACTACACGGTGGCCCAGTCCTCCACCAGCTACCGCAACGAAGGCAACCTGACCCTGGACATAGAGTACACCAAAGTGGGTAACTTCACCGTCTTCGACAGCTTGAAAGTGACGGCCGACTTTCCCTCTATGTCCGCTTCCGCCAACGGCGAAGCCAAATACAGCCACTACTCTTTCAATCAGAACCTGCCCAATTCGCTTTTCAACAAGGATAAGCGCGTCAGTTCCCGTTAACCAACTCCAAGGCGGCCTGCAATTTGGAACGCACCCGGGCCAGGCCGGCGGCTTTGGAGCGGTGCGGCAGCGAGGTCACATCGCCGCGCTGCAGCCGCAGGTTACTCAGTTCGTTCTGCAGATGGGCCTGCTGGGGCATCAGCTTGACTCCCATTTCCAGCAGCTCCTGAGCATCCTGGGGCTGACCGGCGCGATGCAGCGTGCGACTCAAGATCAGAAAGCTATCCACGTGGTGGGGATCCTCGGTGAGAGCGCGCGACAGACTGTCGACGGCTTCGTCGAGACGCTGCAGCTCCAGGTAATTGCGGCCCAGGTGGTAATGGTAACGGGCTTCTTCGGGCGCCAGGGCGGTGAGTTTTTCCAGAAACGGTAGCGCTTCGGCGTACTGTTCCTGGTACACCAGCGCCGAGGCCAGGCCAAAGAGCGCGTCGGCCCGCTCCGGCTGCTCGGCCAGGATCTTGCGAAAGCCTTCGACGGCCCGCGAATGGTCCTGGCGAGCGGCGTCCAGGCAGGCCCGGGTCAAACGGGTCTCGGCCGTCTGTCCAGCCGCCTCGGCGCGTTGCAGGAGTTTGTCGGCCCCTTCCACGTCGGCGTTGGCGGCGGCAATGCGGGCCAGGGCCAGCAGGGCTTCGGGATCGTTGGGTTGGATGAGCAGGCGAGCCGAAGCCTGTTGGCGGGCTTCGTGCACTTTACCCAGTTGCAAAAGTTCCAGCAGTGGAGTCATAGAGAACTCTCTTCTGGAAGGTTCACTGCGGATCCGCTTTTCGGGATGCGTTCCAAATATCCCGGTCCAAATCGCTGCTCCCATTGCAAGACAGGGCGATGAATGTAGCCGATGTAGCAACCGCAGGTCTGATTGGGGCACAACCGCGGTTTTAAGTGCCGTGCGAAGTCGGACTCATAGATATTGCCCAGGACCTCCCCCACGAAATGACAGCGGCGCAAGTTACCCTCACCATCCACGGCAAAACTGCGGTGGCCGGCCTGGCAGGCCGTATTGAAGCTGGGATAGCGGTGCAGGTTGTAGTTGAAATACGGATCGATGCTCTTCAAGAAATCGATGTCGGCGGCTGTATAGTAGTCAGACCGGCGCTTGTAGGCGTTGATCCAAAGGTAACGCTCGGGAGGCAGCAACTGGCGCAGGCGGGTCAGATCTGCGAAGTGCTCTTTGAGGCCTACCATCCCCACGCTGTAGCCAATGTTCAAGTCGTCGAGCCGCGCGCATTGGGCGGCGAATCGCTGCAAGCTGGTCTGACCGGGATGATAGGTGGCCCACAAGGCCAACCTGGGCGAAGCTTCGGCCAGCTCCTGGAGAGGCGCGCTCAGGTTGGTCTGAATGGCCACCCGCTCGAGGTTGGGCTGGTGGGAGAGTTCAATCAAGGTTCGCCGGTAAGCGCGGTGGCCCAACGCCTCTCCCCAGGGCGTAAAGAGAATGCCCAGGCGGGCCGTCTGCCGGGCCGTCCAGTGCTGAAAGCGCAGCAATTGCCGGCGGTCCCGGGCGAGTTCGCTGCGGGTGTTGCGCGTCTTGGCGAAGGGACAGTAACCGCAGCTATAGTTGCAACTGGAAAGCGAGCCGCGGTAGTAGAGATCCCATCTCATCGCAGTTCGTATTCCCGCATGCGCTCCTGAACCGGCGGCGAATAAAGCCAGGGACCGATGGTATCGCTCCAGGCCAATCCTTCTTCGGTCAGTCTCCAGGGATCGGACTGGGCCAGCCCCAGTTGCTCGAGCTCTTCCAGTTGAGGCAGTCCGGGGTCGAAATCGAGCGGCTGGTTGCGCAGTAACGTCTTCAAGAGACGGCGCAGGTTCTGCTCGGCAGGGTCGAGCCGGAAGCCATAGTCGGCCCAGGCAAATTCCTCAGGGGAACGCCGGCAGAAATCCTCGATGATGGCGCGCACGCCCGGCTGCCCGACCGCGTATTCACTGCTGTAGTGCAGCGCCCGCGTATACGAGCGAGCGCCCGGCCCGAGTCCCACCATGCCGTCCTGCTGGCAGCAGTAGTCGGTATCTACATGCACTCCGGGCAAGCGAAACAGACGCATGGAGACTTGCTGGTAGCCGTGACTGAGGAGCAATTCCCGGGCCAAGCGATAAAGAGCCCGGCGCCGCTCGCCGGGACGCCGGCCCAGCCGGTCCAGGTTGGTCAGCTTGCCCACATAGAGCGGATACAGGTAAAGCTCCTCGGGTCGCCATTCCAGCGCTTTCCTTAACGATTGCTCCCAGCCGTTCTCGTCCTGTAATTGGTTGCCGTAGATCAGGTCGATGTTGAAGACCGGAAAGCCGGCCTGACGAATCCATTCGCAAGCTTGTTCAATTTGCCCGGGCGGCTGCGGGCGTTTCAGGTCGGCCAGATCCTCGGGGCGAAAACTCTGCACGCCCAGACTCAGGCGGTCCACCCCGAGTTGGCGCAGCAGGGCAAGTTTGGTCGGCCTGACCGTGCCCGGCGAAGTTTCAAAAGATACCGGGATTTCAGTGAATTGCACCGGCCAGTGTTGTTGCAAATGGTGGAAAAGACCGGCCAGTTGCTCTTCGCTGAGATAGCTGGGCGTGCCGCCCCCGAAGGCGGCCTGGGCCACTTTCTCGGGTTTGATCGCCCGAGAGACAACCTCCGATTGGCGTAAAATGGCCTGGAGGGTTGCCTCCACCCGCTCCTGGCCGGGCCGAATGGTGGTAAATAGGTTGCAAAAGCCGCAGCGCATCTCGCAAAAGGGCAGATGCACATAGAGAAAGAGCCGGCTGGTGTCTTCCGCGCGCCAGGCCTCATGCAGCGACACAGCGGGCTCGAGCGGGCGGTAGGCGGTCTTGTGAGGATAGGCGTAGGTATAGCCGTCGTAGCTTTCCTCGCGCATGCGGTCGGCCAGATTCACAGACTGAAATGGGCGTAGGGCACGGTCCATACCACCGGGTGACCCAGGCGGTGGCCGTGATAGCCGTCCTCTCCGTATGCGGTGCCGTGATCGGAACAGGCGATTACAAAAGTCGGCCTTTCCACGCGGAAGAGCTCCAAGAGAGCCTGGTCGACGGCCAGCAGGGCGGCCGTGTGACTCGCCAGGTCGTCCTGGTCCGCCCCGGTGTAAAAGCGGTTGGGCTGATGGATGGCTGAGATGTTGAGCAGGGTGAAATTGGGCCGGGAGTCGCGGCAGGCCAGCGCCTGAGCCACCTGATGGCGGGGCGACTGCGGGTCGGTGACGCCCAGTTCCGGGCGCCAGTGACTTTCCGCGAACAGCGAAGGAATGACTCGCGAGAGCGCGTTTGCCTGGTTAAAAAATCCGGTGCCGCCGATGCAGACCGTATGATAACCGCGGGCCTGGAGGGCTTCCGGCAAACTGGCTTGCTCGAAGGTAAAAGTGTCTTCGGTGGTGCTGCTACTGCCGGCAAATTCGGCGGCGAAAAGGCGCGCGTGCGGCCCTGGACCCAGCGGCGTGGGCAGAAAGCCGGCTAAAAAAGCCTGGTGGGCGGCATAAGTAAAACTGGCCGGAGAATGGCGCTCTTCCCAGCCTTGCGCTCCCAGGTGCGGGCCCAGAGCCTCAAGCTGTCCTTGATGCCAGGCCGTTTGGGCCGCGTCGTAGCGCAGCGTGTCCAGGGTGATCAGGAGAATATCGGCCCGGCGCGCCACCCATTCCTTCATAGCGCTCGGCTTTGCGCCGGTCGAGCCAGCACCTGCCGAATGATGGCCGCATAAGCGCTCTCTCCCTGATGTTCCAGGTTGGGCAGAAGATCCCCGAAGGCGTTGATTTCCCCGATCAGCGGGCGGCCTTTGAGATCGAGCAGCACGTCCACCCCCGCGTAAAGACAACCGGGGAAGCAGGCGGCGGCGCGTTCGGCCAGTTCCAGGGCGGCCGGCAGGAACTCGGCGATTTCTTCTGGTTGGCCACGCCGGTTTCCTAAATGCAGGTTGGTCATGGGAGTGCGGCTCTGGCGCACCACCCGGTGGCGGGCTTTCCCGGCGATCACCAGCACGCGCAGGTCGGTGAAACCACCGGGCAGGCTCAGTTTGGGAATCCACTGCTCGGCCATCATTCCCTGGGGCAGCAACCGGTTCAGGATGAAGTCTATTTCTTCGCATTCTCGGTAAGTGCGCACTCTCAGCGTGTTGTAGAGGCGCCCGCCCTCGATCTCGATAGGCGCGATCAGTTGGCGGCGCCGGCCGTGCCAGCGCACGGCGCACACCCCCGAGGCCGAAGAGCCGTGCAAAGGTTTGAGAAAATAGCGGCCCTGCGGGGCTTGTAGTAACTCCACAGTGGCCAGTTGACTGGCCGGTCGGGGCAGACCGGCCCGGATGAAGCGCTGGTGACAGGCCCACTTATCGAACATCACCGCGATCTCTTCGGGAGCATTCACGGCCGGAGTCTTCAAGCTATGCAAAAACAGCCGATAGCCCTCGTAATACTCCCTAAGATAAGCAATTTCCCCGTGGCCGATTTCCGCCTTCTCGGGGCCGCCTCCCCGTTCGATCAGCAATTGAGCCACCCGATCGTTTTCGCCAGGGGAGTCAATGCGCAAGCAATCCACCGGCAGCGGCCGGGGATTTTGCAACAGGTCCGTATAGGCAAAGCAAAGCGGCTCGGGCTGGCCGAGTTCTTTCAAGGTCTGGACATAGTCGCGGACGCGCCGGTTTTCGAGATTCCCCAGGAGGCCGAAGCGTTTATTCCCCGACGGCGACATACCGTTCGTCGTCAGCCTCCATGCCGGAGGGGTTGGTGGCGTCCAGGCTCAGCGGAAGCTCCTTTAACTGGCGGACCAGTTCAGGACTGATATAGTTGTGGTGGAGGTTCAAACGCTTCAAAGGAGCCTTGATTTGCAGCAAAGCGCGAGCACCTTCGTCTGACAATGTGCCCAGTGACAGATCCAGAGTTTCCAGTTGCTGCAGCAGCGGCGCCGTGACCACTGCCTGAGCCATGGCGTCGGCTTGATCGCTATTGCGCAGACCCAGGTATTTCAGCTTGGGGAAAAGGGTGCCGGCCAAGATCGGCTGTAAATCCTCGGTCGTCACCGTGCCGCCATAGTCCTCGGTACCCAGCCACAGTTCCAGATACTCCAGGTTGGGAAACTCGGCCCGGCCCAGCGATTGTACCAGCGCGGCGTTCATTCCACCGGTTTCCATGGCCAGGGCGCGCAGCTTGGCGTGGCGCGGGCGGCTGATTTCCAGGCCCTCTCCCCCGCGCGTACGCAGCAGCTGCAGTTGCGGGTAGGCCTCCAACAGCGGCGAGAGGTCGCTTTGCTGAATCCAGGACATTTCGTTCTCTTCGTAAGTGATGTCCCCCAGATACAGGGCAACCAGGCGTGGGAAGCGCGCTTTGTGGGCCACCAGCGCCGCGATCACCTGGCTGGAATCGGTGCCGCTGTCGTCCCCCTGCCAGGCTCCGATGACCAGGGCGCTGCACTGGGCGGCCGCCTCGGTTTGGGCAAAATGCTCCAGGTTCTCGAGCAGGGCATCGTTTTCGTAGTCGCTGCGGAAACGGTAGGCCACATCGCTGCGGGCCGGTTTCTCGGGGTCGTAGTCGACCACCCGCTGACCCACGAAGGTTCCCACATTGCGCTGAATCTCGTCTTTGTGGATGACGCTGGGAAAGGCCACTGCCAGCAACTGGCCGGCCTGGGGAGTCTCGGCGGCCGCCTCGACGTAGCCTTTACCTAGCTTCTCCTTGATCAACTTCTCGGCGTCTTTGCGGGCCAGCTCTTCACTGGCGAAGTTCTTGGTCGCGCTCTGGCCGGCCGATCCGATGCGTCCGTAAGTAACGGTATGGGAACTGCCTGCGAGCTGGATGTTCCAGAATTTGCTGGACTTGGCGTCCATATAGATCAGTTCGCGTCTCATCCGGCCTTCTTTGAGCCCGGAGTAAGTTCACCTACTTTCGGGCGACTGAAGCAGGCTCACGATCTGGGCGGCGTGCGGGCTATTGGTGGCCAGCACCCGCTCCTTCAAAGTGGAGTCTTTGGACAGTTGCGCCTGATGCATTTCAAAGAACTGTACCACACCGAAGGTGTTCCAGGCGTTGTGATCGCGCTTCAACAGGTTGAGAACGGCGGTGACGTCCTCGGGCTCGATCTTGGGACTGATGGCCAGAGCCAGCACGGCCTGACGGCGAGCCACCTGATCCTCGGACGGCTGCAGCCGTTTTCTCAAGAATTCGTGGGAGTGTGGTTCTTGCAGCACTCCGATCAAAGCCAACGCGGGTACGCGTGAGAGCTTTTCATACTTGAGAATCAACTGGTAGGAAAGGTCGACCGGGTCCTTGATTTCCAGCGCCCGTAGAATGGCCTCGCGCTCTTCCGGCTTGACCGGCGCCCACTCGCGCCCATCGATGCCTCCCCCATTCCAACTATCGGCTCCCTTGAGAAAAGCCACCGAATGGCCGTCCTTTCCCAACACCTTGAGGATACCGGCCTGGTTACCCACTTTGATGCGCTCCAGGTCGGCCCCGTTCAAGCCCTGCCCCAGAGACACGGCGCGCGCCTGCTGGGCGCTCGGCTTGCGGTAAGGCGCGGCCAGCAGCGGACAGGTAGCCAACAGCAACAGGATCAAGCTTTTCTTCATACCAAGAGGAACGGCCGAAAAAGGGATGGGGTTCCCGATGCCAAGTCGGGCGAATGAGATACCGTTTGCCATGGTTGCTTCTGTTCTACGGCTGCGCGCCACAGAGGCCGGGCCGACCCCGGAAGTGCCTCTAGCCGAGGTTTCCGCCCGCCGAACGCCGCTATTGCTCGGAGCGGGGTTCGAGCAGCTGGGGCCCATCAACCAGGCCAGTCCTTCGCCCGGTTCGCCGGGGTCACCCAGACCCGAGCTATCTGCTATGGGAGGGCAACTGGAGTCGACCCGGGCTTATTGTGAGGTGTTGCCGGCACTCAAACCGGCAAAGGCCACCCTGATTTCTTCGTCAAGAAGTATCGGTTGTTGGCCTCCGATCTGTGGGAGCGTATGCTATTAGACCTGCCCGAGCACCGACCTCTACCCACAAGACGACTGGAGTTACGTTTTGGCCTGGCTCGTCTCGACCAGGGCGTGGGTCATTCCCGACCGGCTGATTGGGAAAATTGCGCCTGCGGCGCAGTTGCAGGCTGGTGGCCCACCTCTTTGGAATGGCCCATTACCTCGACTACAACTGCTTGATGAACGGAGTTAACCACCTGGACGAACTCGACTCGCGCAGCTTTTTCCTATGTCCCGTCTGCCTTCGCAAACTCCGCTTCCGGCTGGCCTTCGACGTGGGCAAACGCTTCGAGGATCTGCGCAGGTTCTGCCTGGCGCGTGGACTGCAACCCGACGCCGCCTGGAGCGCTCGCAAATTCGCCGAAAAGCCTTGAGCTTCTAAGTCTGGTCTAAGCGGGTCGCGCTAACCTGAGAGCAGAAACTGCTGGAGGTTTCCCTTGAAAATCGCGCACAGCCAGATCTTTCGAACCCAATTCGCCTCACACAAACCGGCGGCACCGCCCACGACTCCTCGGGAACAGGTGGACTCCCTGGTCCTGGGGGCCGTCGCTCCGGTCCATCGCGAAACGCAAGTTTCGACCTCGCGGCCATGGCCTTTGGCCACCCGGGTGGGCATCTTCAGCGGATTCGCGACGGGCGTGGCGGCCGGCCTGGCCGGACCCCAGATGGCGGCCTGCCTGGCCAAGGGGGGACTCGCGGGAATCGTGGCGCTCCCATTGGTAGCGACCGGAGTGCTACTGGCCAACCCCGCAATGGGCGAGAAGGGTCAGGCCAGGGTCGCAGCCGCCGCGGAAGGGAGTTGGGGCGCCGGGGGCGGAATCCTGGTCGGGTTGCCGCTGGGCCTGGCGGCCCGCGCTCTGATGGGACTGTAAAATCTCGGACAGCAGGATCACCCCCGCACCGGTTGGGAATCCCCCTGGATGCTTAGTGACGCCCGGCGTTCAAAGGCGCCGACGAACCTCCATTCCTGATGGTGATGGAAGGGGATGGAGTGCGCTATTTCACCCGCACTTCGACGAAACCCGACGCGGATACTCTCGACCAGAGCGGCCAGAAGCAGGTGGTGGAAAAGTTCATGCAGTTGTTCGACTCTTGAGCCTGGTACGGATCGGGCCTTCTGGCTGGGCCGGGGAAGGACTCTTCGCCGCGCAACCGATTCCCGGCGGCACGCGCATTCTGCAATATCGCGGCGAGCACATCAGCAAAGAAGAGAGCGCCCGCCGCCGCCTGGCCGGCAATAATTACATCTTCCACCTCGACTACGCCCACGACATCGACGGAGCAGCTCTAGAGAACACGGCTCGCTACCTCAATCACAGTTGCAGTCCTAACTGCCGCGTCGAACTCAGCGGCGGCCAAATCTGGATCGTGGCTGACCGCGACCTGCAAGCCGGCGAAGAGCTCAGCTTCAACTACGGCTACGATCTCAGCGAATACGAACGCTTCCCCTGTGCCTGCGGCGCTCCCAACTGCTGCGGCTACATGCTGGCGCGCGAATATTGGGGCGACCTGCCGCAATCACGAGAAAACTACGCTTGGCCCGGCAGCCAGGACTCTTCCTCCCAGGAATAGGAAACCGGCTTCCTTCACCTGCTCGCCGTCCAGAACAGGACTCCAGCTCAATTTCCAGCTACTCCGGGACTTACCAGCCGGCGGTAATTGTTGCCACCAAGCCGACAAGTCGGGCTCCCTCCGCCGTGAGACTTACCAGCCGGCAGTAATTCTTGCCACCAAGCCGGCAAGTCGGCGCCCCCGCCTCGGGGACTTACCAGCCGGCGGTAGTTCTTGCACCAAGCCGGCAAGTCGGCTCCCTCCGCCGTGAGACTTGCCAACCGGCGGTAATTCTTGCCACCAGACCGGCAAGTCGCCGCCCCCACCGTGAGACTTACCAGCCAGCGGTAATTTTTGCCACCAAGCTGGCAAGTGGGCTCCCCGCCTCGGGACTTGCCAGCCGGCGGTAATTGTTACCACCAAGCCGACAAGTCGGGCTCCCTCCGCCGTGAGACTTACCAGCCGGCGGTAATTGTTGCCACCAAGCCGGCAAGTGGGCGCGCCCGCCTCGGGACTTGCCAGCCGGCGGCAATTGTTGCCACCAAGCCGGCAAGTCGGCGCCCCCGCGGTGAGACATACCAGCCAGCGGTAATTTTTACCACCAAGCCGACAAGTCGGGCTCCCTCCGCCGCGGGACTTGCCAGCCGGTGGTAATTTTTACTACCAAGCCGACAAGTCGGGCTCCCTCCGCCGTGAGACTTGCCAACCGGCGGTAATTGTTGCCACCAAGCCGGCAAGTCACCGCCCCGCGGTGAGACATACCAGCCAGCGGTAATTTTTACCACCAAGCCGGCAAGTCACCGCCCCGCGGTGAGACTTACCAGCCGGCGGTAATTCTTGCCACCAAGCCGGCAAGTCGGCGCCCCCGGGGTGAGACTTGCCAGCCGGCGGTGAGACTTACCAGCCAGCGGTAATTCTTGCCACCAGACCGGCAAGTCGCCGCCCCCACCGTGAGACTTACCAGCCAGCGATAATTTTTGCCACCAAGCCGGCAAGTCGGGGGCAAACCCCGTCTCGAGTCCCGGCAGTAATCTTTTAGACAGGCATCTCGAAGCCGCTCCGCTTGTGCTGGGAAAGGGACTTTTTGAGCAGTGAGGGAAGCCCCCACGGGATATGAGTGATGATTTAATTTCCCTGCTGCTGTCCACCCTCGAGGAAAAGCCCGACAACGACCGTGTGCGCGTTCAGGTCGTAACTCAGCTTCTCAAGGCTCGGCGCTACGCGGAAGCGGTGGAGCACGCCACCCCGTTGCGGGTGACCGAGCATAAGGGTCTGGCCAAGTTGGCCGGCGCCCACCTGGCTAATTCCCAGGGGGAGCTGGAAACCGCCCGGGTACTCTACAAAGAGGCCATCACCAGCGACCGCAAGCTGATCGACGAGCAGTTGGAAACCGAACTGGAAGGCGTGGCTAAAGTGCCGGTCAGCGGCTTGGAGGACGACAAGCGCGAAGAGCACGAGAACGAGAATCGGCTGCGCGTCACCTTCGCCGAGATCGGCGGCATGGAGGCGCTCAAAGAGAAGATTCGCCTCAATATCCTCTATCCGCTGCAAAAGCCCGAGATCTATGCCGCCTACGGCAAGAAAATCGGCGGCGGCCTGCTGCTTTACGGACCGCCCGGCTGCGGCAAGACCCACCTGGCTCGAGCCACCGCCGGCGAAATCGGCGCTAACTTCTACCTGCTGTCGCTCAACGAAGTGCTCAGCATGTGGATCGGCGAAAGCGAAAAGCAGCTTTCCAATCTATTCAAAACGGCCCGCGATCACGCGCCCTCGGTCATCTTCATCGACGAAGTGGATGCCCTGGGCGGTAAGCGCAGCGACATGCATTCGCACCATTCCCGCTCCATGGTCTCGCAGTTCCTGATTGAAATGGACGGCATGGTGGCGGATAACCAGAAAGTCATGGTATTGGGCGCCACCAACATGCCCTGGAACGTGGACTCGGCCTTGCGCCGCCCGGGCCGCTTCGACAAAGTGCTATTCGTGCCGCCGCCCGATAAACCGGCCCGCGAACAGATCCTGAGTATCCACACCAAAGG
The DNA here is from genome assembly GCA_019637395.1 of Vulcanimicrobiota bacterium. GTDB lineage: Bacteria > Vulcanimicrobiota > Xenobia > Xenobiales > JADMJV01 > JADMJV01. The sequence continues at coordinate 102,681 of JAHBVR010000024.1, read as the reverse complement.
GCGCAAAATCGACAGCAGCGTGCGCCTGGCCGACATCGCCGCCAAAACTGACCATTTCTCGGGCGCCGACCTGGCTCACCTGGTCGAACTGGCCACCGAGCGTGCTCTCTCGGAAGCGCTCAAATCGGGCAACCTGCGCGACATTACCAACCACGACTTCCAGGCCGCCCTCAAGGAGAGCAAGCCCTCCACCATGGAGTGGCTGCGGCGCGCCAAAAACTACGTGAATTTTGCCAACCAGGATGGCATGTACGACGACCTGGACCAGTACCTGGAGAAGGCGAGGATTCGATGAGAGAAGTCGAGGGTGATCTGGGAGGCGAGTCCTCCGCCTTCCGACGCGGCCAGATGCTCTATCAGGCCCAGCACTACAAGGAAGCTCAGCATCAATTCGCCGAGCACATGAAAGAGTTTCCCGACGACGCCATCTGCATGGCCTACCTGGGACTGTGCCTGGCTCGCCAGGGTCGCAAAAAGGCCGCCACCGAAGTAGCCCAGCAGGCCATCAAACTCGATCCGGAGTGCGTCTTCGCCCACACCTCGCTGGCCACCATCTATCGCATGCGGCGCATGGTGGCCGAGGCGCGGACCTCGGTGCGCGAGGCTTTACGCCTCGACCCCGGCCGCTCCGACATCCTGGGATTGTCCGCCTTTATCTCGTGCGACCAGAAGAAGTGGGCCGAAGCACTCGATCTCACCGCCCAGGGACTCACCTTCGATCCACGCGATGAAAACTGCCTGCACGCTCGCTGCTGGGCGCTGATCAACAGCGGCAAGGCCGAAGAAGCTCGCGGCCTGCTCACGGAGATGCTGGCCGATTCTCCGGAAGACTCGGATGCGATTTCCTTCCTCGGTTACGCGGCCTTGCGCCAGGGCAAACGGGAGGAAGCACTGGAAGCTTTCACCCAGGCGCTAAGGGCGGATCCGGAAAACGAACTGGCTCGCGACGGATTCCTGGATGCTTTGCGCATGCGCTATCCGTTCTACGGCCTGATCGTGCGCTATCTCCTGTGGCTTTCCAGTTTACCCAACAACATCCGCTGGATGCTGGTGGTGGCCGAGCACTTCACCGAGAAGTTCCTGCGCGAATTGGCCAAACGCCATCCCGGCCTGCGACCCCTGATCAGCGGCCTGCTCTTCGTCTGGTCGATCTTCTCCTACCTGAGCTTCGTGGCGCGACCGGTCGGCAACTCGCTTTTGCGCCTCAGCAAATATGGACGCAAGATCTTGCGCGCTGACGAAGTCATGGAAAGCAACCTGGTCAGCGGCTCGATCTTCCTGGGTCTGGCCAGTTGGGGACTGTACCATTATGAGGGGCGCGTCTGGGAACTGGTCGGCTGCATCATCTACTTCACCCTGGTGATTCCCGTGACCAACATGTATTCTTGTTCCGCCGGCTGGCCGCGCAAGCTGATGGGTGGCTTCGCGCTGACCCTGTTCACGCTGGGCAACCTGGCTATCTGGGGTTTTTACGATAGCCCCCTGACCGGCGGGTCCGGTGCGGACTGCATTCGTCTCTACGGACTTTTGCTGATGGCCAACCAGATCGTGGCCAGCCAACTGGAAAAGGTGCAAGCGGAGGGGTAAACTTTTTTAAGGGTGCTCTGGCAAGATAGACAGGTCAGAGATAGCAGAGTGAGGGAGCAATTGTCATGGCTTTGAATATCTTTTTGCCCACCCATGGTGGCCAGGGAATCAACCTGCAGTTGGGGGACACCAACGGCGACGGCAAATTGGACTTCGGTCTGGGCGTGCGCCAGTATCAAGGCTACGGCAACGGTTGGGGCGGGGCCTATAACGCCGGCGAAGTCGGCTTCAATACCGGCCGCGGCGCCTACCTGGACAACTACAACGGCTCCTACAATGGATTTGCCAGCCAGAACAACTACCTCGGCTGGGATACCAACGGCACCACACGCGGTAGCTCGACCTACGCGGACGTTTTCGGAAACTACAATAATAACCGCTTCGCCAACGATGTCTGGGGCAACTACTACCAGGGCAACACCCAGGCCAATATGTGGGGTTACCAGAACAGCAACATGGGTGGCAACGTCTGGAGCGGCGCCAACCAGTGGAATTACCAGGCCGGCAACATCTTCGGCGGCGGTGGGTTCGCGAGCGGTGGCTGGTTCGGCTACTAATCACGATTCACCGGCTCTGGCCGCGCTACGGACGTGCTGGGAAGCCGTACAGGCCGGCCAGGCCAGTTCCGAAGATCTAGAATTGACCCTGCAGGCCTACTCGGACCGAGTCCAGTTCGAGTTAAACCGCCTGGAGGGTCAAGTCTTTCACGGTCATTCTTCCTGGGATGATCCGATCTTCTCGGCCATCTTCGAGGGTTTCGAACAACAGCTCGAGGCCGTGGCCAAATGCTTCGAGGGCGATTTTCCGGGCGGCCTGGAGCTGGCTCAGAAAGCCAATAACTACCTGATGGCCGCGCACCTGCGCTTACTGGAACGGGTGGAGGCCCAGTCGCGCCTCGTCTGTCCCTTCTGCAACACCGTCAATGAACGCGGCACCGAGCGTTGCGGCGGCTGCAAGCGCCACCTGCCCGAAGCCCAGACGGGCAGCTCCATGTCGGTGCTGCAGGATGAGGGTCTGAACAACCGCGGCCGCCCCATGACCGAGAATGCCCTCAAGCTGGTGCGGGCGGTCGATGCCGAGCTGAGTTTCGAAGAACTATACCAGGTGATGGACGAAGTCGAAGAGCGTCTCATGGGCCACCAGGAGAACTATACCGGCCCTTTTCAGGAAGAGACGGTGGCCGCTCTGGAGCGCAGCCTGGAGGCGCTGGACGAAATGCGCATCGGGGAAGGCCACGTGGCCTCAGGGCTGGATAAATTCCTGGCCGCCTCGGATGACCTGCTGGCTTTACTGGCGCGGCTCGAGGCGAATGATCACTGATTTGTAGGCCGGCGTGTTGCTGCCGTGGGCGGTTTTCTGTAGCGGCACCAGGGCATTGGCCTCGGGAAAATAGGTTGCGGTGCAACCGGGGGGAATGGGATAGGTTACGACGGTAAAGTTGTCGGCTCGGCGATGCTCGCACCACAGGTCCACCTGATCCCCCGTACGCAGCCGCTGCCGGGCCGCGTCCTCCGGATTCATCAAAAGAACCCGGCGCTTGTTGTGGATCCCCCGATAGCGGTCGTCATTCCCATAAATGGTGGTATTGAACTGGTCGTGGGAACGAATGGTCATCATATAGAAATGCCCTTCGGGCAGGCGCAAGTCCGGCGTAATCAGAGGCGAAAAGTGAGCCTTGCCGTCGGCGGTCGGAAAGATGCCCTGGCGCGGCAGAATGGGCAGGGCGAATCCCGAAGGGTGGCGCACCCGCCGATTGAAATCCGAGAAGCCGGGCACGACCGCCTCGATCTCGCTGCGAATCTTGTCGTAACTTCTCTTGTAGAGAGACCAGTCGGTGTCGAGCAGCCGGCCGGCCAGGTCGCACACGATAGCGATTTCCGAGCGCAACTGCGGACTGGCCGGCGTCTGCTTGCCCTGGCTGCGGTGCACGATACTCATCGAGTCTTCCACCGTCACGAACTGGTTACCGTCTTCCTCGGTGCGTCCCAGACAGGGCAAAATTAGCGCTTCTTCACCGGTAACCAGGTGCGAACGGTTCAACTTGGTAGAAATTTGCACCGTCAATTTGGTGTTCTTAAGGGCTTGCGCGGTTAACTCGGTATCGGGACAGGCCGACAGGAAATTTCCCCCCAGACAGACCAGGTGGTCGACCTTGCCTTCCAACATCGCCTGGATGGCCTTGACCACGTCCAGCCCGGGTTTCTGCGGCGGATGAAACTTGAAATGCTGACCCAGGCGGTCTAGAAAGGCCTGCTTGGGATAAGTGGTAATACCCATGGTGCGATCGCCCTGCACATTGCTGTGGCCGCGCACCGGGCAAAGTCCCGCACCCGGATGGCCGATGGCGCCACGCAGCAGGCAGGTGTTGACGATGGCTTTGACATTGTCGACGGCGTTGACGTGCTGGGTCAAACCCATAGCCCAGCAAAAAACAATGCGGCGCGTCTGGGAAAGCCACTCCACCAGCGGAGTCACCTGTTTTTCAGTCAAGCCGGTGCCCTCCAGGCTGGCATTCTTGACCGCATGGCGAAAGACCGTGAAACCGCTGGTATAGGCCTCGATGAAAGCCTCCTCCTGTTTATTCTCCTCCAAAAGACGGCGGCAAATCCACTGAAAGAGCGCCACGTCACCGTTGATAGTCACCGGCAGATGCAGATCGGCCATGGAAGTGGCCGAGCGGAAAAACTGCAGCGGGTTCATGTAATCCTGAGGATTCTTGAAGCTACTCAGGCCAGCTTCGGGCAACGGATTGATGGAAACGATCCTGGCCCCGTTTTTCTTGGCCCGCTGCAGAGCACTCAGCATGCGAGGATGGTTGGTGCCCGGATTCTGGCCTACGATCACAATCACCTGAGCTTGATAAAAGTCATAGAGAGTGACCGTGCCTTTGGACACACCGAGAGTAGAGTTCAGGCCGACTCCACTGGATTCGTGGCAAAGATTGGCGCAGTCCGGCAAGTTATTGGTGCCGTGACGGCGGGCCAACAATTGGTAAAGGAAAGCTGCTTCGTTGCTGGTTCGTCCGCTGGTGTAAAAGACATTGCGATCGGGATGAGTGCTTTTGAGCCGGTGCGCGATCAGGTCGAGGGCCTCATCCCAGGCAATGGGCTGGTAGCGCGAAGAGCCCGCGCGTAAAACCAGGGGCTGGGTCAGCCGGCCTTGCTGATTAAGCCAGTAATCGGACTGGCGGCTCAATTCCTCGACCGTGTAGTTCTCCGGCCGGGCCCTGCGCAGAGTGCCTTCGTCAGCCACCGCCTTGGCGCCGTTCTCGCAGAACTCGGCGAGCGACCGTTTCTCCGGATCGGGCCAGGCGCAACTCATACAGTCCACGCCCCCCTTCTGGTTGAGCGTGCGCAAAAGCTTGATGGCCTTCTTCGGCCCCGCCTGCCCAATGACGTGGCGCAGACTGGAGACCACGGCCGGTATGCCGGCGGCCGTCGTTTCGGGGCCTGTGAGTTGGTAGGAAGCAGGCTCGCTAGCGGGGGATTGGGCCGCGACCCGGCGCTCGTTCAATAGGTGCGCTCTCCGTTATTCTCGTAATTGACGAGGATTTTGTCGGCCTCGACCCTGGCCCAGGCCAGGCAATCCTTTGTGGGAGGGTCGGTGCTTACCTGGGTCTTGCCCATTCCATTCAACGACAGAGTGAAGGGAACGAAGCGCCCACGCGCCTTAAGCAGCCGGGCCTTGAGGTCCCGGGCTGTTTTCAGCCAGCTTTCGTAGGGATCGAGGCCGGGGTCCCAGAGGACGGCATGCACTTTGGGTTCGGCCAGAAAGTGGGGACCATAGTAGCGCAGCAGGTCTTCGTCGCTCAGGCGGGCCTCTTTAAGCAGCAATCCCGCGGCCGATTCGGTGATGTGCACATCAGCGGGGGCACGCTGCAGAATGACGGCGCAGAGGGCGTCAAACTGATCCAACTCGGGGTCGACCGACATCAGAATGCGGTCGCGCTCGCACAGGGTCAGCAGGCCGCGTTGCGAGACATCAATGAGGAACAGTTGCGACCAGCAGACGCGGGCCAGTTTATGCAGCCGCCAATAGAGCTCCAGCGCCTCGGGTCCGTAGCACAGCGACAATCCGCGCCAGTAAAGGGCGGCGATGGCCACCGCCGCGCCCAACCAGAGGAAAGGCCAGGGATGATCCAGACTCAGAATGGCCAGGCAGGTGAGCAGGCAGGTCAGGCCCACCCGGTAGAGGTGAGCGCCGAGAGGATATTTCAGGCGCGCACTGACCGGCAGCGCCGGCTTCTCGGCGTGGCGCTTGCTGCGCAGGCGGGGAGGACTCTGAAAGAGACCCAACAAGTCCAGGTTCACAGAGGAACTTTTCGGCACTGGTGAAGCATTAGCCTCGCTATGAAACTGACCAAACTCGCAAGGATAGCAGGACTATTTCTCATGGCACTTGGACAACCAGCGTTGGCGGAACGGGCCACTTTTGGAGGCGGATGCTTCTGGTGCCTGGAAGCCGTCTTCGAGGATCTCAAGGGCGTATCGGCTGTGACCAGCGGTTACTCCGGGGGGCACGTAGCCAACCCGACTTACGAACAGGTTTGCGGCAAGCAAACCGGACACGCCGAAGTGGTGCAGATCGAATTCGACCCCAAGGTCATCTCTTACGACCAGTTGATGAAGATCTTCTTCACCATGCACGATCCCACCACGCCCAATCAGCAAGGCGCCGACCACGGCCCACAATATCGCAGCATCATTCTCTACGAGAGCGCCAAACAGAAGGCGGAAGCCGAAGCCGCCAGACAAGCCGCCCAGAAAAACTACCCCAATCCCATCGTCACCGAGATCGTGCCGCTGCGCAAGTTCTATTCAGCCGAGACCTACCACCAGGGCTACTACAAAGCCAACCCCCGCCAGGGCTACTGCTCGGTGGTCATCGCCCCCAAAGTCGAGAAAATGCGCCACCTCTACGCGAACTTGCTGAAGAAGTAGGCCCGGGTGGTTACCGGTGGCCGGGAACATTGTTACCGCCAGACGACAACCGACGGGGCGGGAGGCGCGGGGGTTACCGCTGGCCCGCAACATTGTTACCGCCAGACGACGACCGAAGGGCCCTCCCGCAGGCAGTTGCCGGTGGCCGACAACATTGTTACCGCCGGACGGCAACCGAAGCCCCCCGCACGAGCGGTTGCCGGTGGCCGACAACATTGTTACCGCCGGACGGCAACCGAAGGCCCCGCGCGGGGCAGTTACCGCTGGCCCGCAACATTGTTACCGCCGGACCGTAACCGAAGACCCCCGCGCGAGCGGTTACCGCTGGCCCACAACATTAGTTACTGCCGGACGGCAACCGAAGGCCCCGCGCGGGCGGTTGCCGCTGGCCGACAACATTGTTACCGCCAGACGACGACCGAAGGCCTCTCGCAGGCAGTTGCCGGTGGCCGACAACATTGTTACCGCCGGACCGTAACCGAAGGTCCCGCGCGGGCGGTTGCCGGCGGCCGACAACATTGTTACCGCCGGACGGCAACCGAAGTCCCCCGCACGAGCGGTTGCCGCTGGCCAGCAACATTGTTACCGCCGGACGGCAACCGAAGGCCTCTCGCAAGCAGTTGCCGGTGGCCGACAACATTGTTACCGCCGGACGGCAACCGAAGGCCCCCGCACAAGCGGTTACCGCTGGCCCACAACATTGTTACCGCCGGACGGCAACCGAAGCCCCCGCACGAGCGGTTGCCGCTGGCCGACAACATTGTTACCGCCAGACGGCAACCGAAGGGCCTCCCGCAGGCAGTTGCCGGTGGCCGACAACATTGTTACCGCCGGACGACAACCGAAGGGCCTCCCGCAGGCAGTTGCCGGTGGCCGACAACATTAGTCACCGCCGGACGACAACCGAAGAGCGCTGGCCCGCAACAAACGACAACCCAGGGGCTCGCGCGGACGGTTGCAGGTGGCAATGACAGCCACCCAAAGCCGCTGGCATCAGCCCTGAAGGCGATTGTACATGCGCGTCCATTTGAGAAGCTGGTCGCGGTGTTCTTGGCGGAGTTCGTTGGGCTTCAAACGCCACTGCCAGTTGTCGTGAGCCCGGCCGGGGAAGTTCATGCGGGCTTCCGTTCCGAGGTCCAGCAGATCCTGGAGAGGAATGATGGCCCATTGAGCGGTGCTTTTCAGGGTGGCCCGGATCAGGGTGGCGCTGACCGCTTCCTCTGGGTTACCGAAGTATTCGCGGCAATATTCCCGTTCCGATTCGGTGCCGTTCTCATACCAACCGCGCACCGTATCGTTGTCGTGGGTACCGGTGTAAGCCACGAAACGGGTGGTTTCGAAGTTGTGAGGCAGGAACGGATTCCCGGGGCCGGAGCCGTAGGCGAACTGGAGAATCTTCATCCCCGGAAACTCGAATTTGTCGCGGAGAGCGATGACGTCGGGAGTAATGTCGCCCAGGTCCTCGGCCACAATGTTGCGCTCACCCAGAGCCTTGTGCAGCGCCCTGAAGAGGTCGGCTCCGGGTCCCTTGACCCACTTACCGGTTTCGGCCGTCTTGGCATCGGCCGGCACCCGCCAGTAGCCGGCAAAGCCGCGAAAATGGTCGACCCGCAAGATGTCATACATGTCGAATGCGGCTTTGACCCGATCGATCCACCACTTGTAGCCCTGGTCCTTATGCGCTTTCCAGTCGTAGAGGGGATTGCCCCACAACTGGCCGGTGGGTGAGAAGTAATCGGGGGGGACGCCGGCTACCGCCAGCGGCTGCAGTTCCTTGTCGAACTGGAAGAGATGGTGGTGGGCCCAACTATCCGAGCTATCCATGGCCACGAAAATGGGAATATCTCCAAAGATCCGCACCTTGCGCCTGGCGGCGTAGTCCCGTAGTTGCTTCCACTGCTTGAAAAACAGCCACTGAATGAACTTCTCTTGCAAAATCAGTTGCTGGTGGGAATCTCGTGCCTCTTGCAGAGCCCTGGCCTGGCGCTGCCGGATTGGCTTGGGCCATTGATTCCAGGCCTGATTGTTATGCTCTTTCTTGAGAACCAGAAAAAGCGCGTAATCCTCCAGCCAGGGCTGCGTCTTACACCATCGGGTGAACTCGGCTGGAGCAGCCTGGCTGTGGCGCTCGGCGATCTTGTGCAGCAGCGGCAGCTTCCATTCATAGAGCGCGCAGTAATCAACCTTGCCTTCCGGCAGTTCCGGAGCATCTTCCAGGTCCTTCTGCTCCAGCAGACCCTCCTCAAGCAATCCTTCCAGGCCGATCAGGTAGGGGTTCCCAGCATAAGTGGAGAGACTCTGATACGGGCTGTCGCCGTAGGAAGTGGGACCCAGAGGCAACACCTGCCAGATACTCTGACCCGCGTCGGCCAAAAAATCCACCCAGGCGTAAGCGGAACGGTTGAGAGTGCCTACCCCGTAACGGCCGGGTAGACTGGTCACGTGGAGGAGCACTCCACTGGCGCGATTGTTGCTCATAGGCTACGCCTACGCGCTGGGCCAAGGGGGTCCCTTGTCACTTTTGTACTGAAAAAAGAAGCCCCGACTTCTCGGAGCTTCGGAATGGTGGGCGTAAACGGACTTGAACCGCTGACCCCTACGATGTCAACGTAGTGCTCTAACCAACTGAGCTATACGCCCTTGTATTCTGGAGGCGACGAGCAGAATCGAACTGCTGTGGACGGTTTTGCAGACCGTTGCCTAACCACTCGGCCACATCGCCATATGTCTAAGAACTCTGGAGCGGGAGACGAGGTTCGAACTCGCGACCCTCAGCTTGGGAAGCTGATGCTCTACCGACTGAGCTACTCCCGCGAACCGCTGGAGTATAATACAGCCTCGTTCCCCTGTAAACCTGTTGACAAAAAAGACTCGCTACCATAAACTTCTGCGGTCTTACCGTCCCTACACCAAAACGGGCTGTAGGGGAACTTATCACAGGAGGTGGCCGTCATGGCCCAAGTCGAACTCGCTTCGAAATTTCGCAAAGGCACCGGCAAAGGAACCGCTCGCAAACTGCGCGCCGTCGGCCGCGTTCCTGGCATTCTCTATGGGCCGTCGATGGAGCCCATCACGCTCGACCTGGATGAGAAAGAAGTGCTCAGCCTGGTCCAGAGCAAGGGCCTGAACCGCATCATCGCCCTCACCGTGGACGGCGCTCCCGGCGACAAGAAGCACATTTGCCTTATCAAGGACATGCAGCGCGATATCTATCAGCAGCGCATCACCCACCTGGACCTGCGCAAACTCGACCTCAACGAGAAAGTGGTTGTCACCGTGCGTCTGATTCTCGAGGGCGAACAGACCATCCGCAGCAAGGGCGGCATCGTCGAGCAGATGGTGCGCGGCATTCGCGTACGCACCAAGCCCAATGACATCCCCGGCGGCTTCTCGGCGGATATCTCCAAACTGCGCCTCGGGCAGACCATCACCATCGGCGAAGTCGCCCTGCCCGAGGGCGTCGAACTGGTGGACAATCCCGACTCGCCCATCGTCAACATCTTCGCCGCCCGCGGCAGCGCCATGGCCACCGCCGAATAACTCGGTCCGTCAAGGCAGGTCAGGAGGGCCCCACTCGGGGCCTTCTTTCATGAGGAGAGGAAATGGCACATCGAGCACTGGTCGGTCTGGGCAACCCCGGCACGCGCTATCAGGACACGCGTCACAACGTCGGTTTCATGGTCTTGGACCGGCTGTGCAAACGCTGGGGAGCCGGTTCCTGGAAAACCAGAGGCAACATGGAGTATGTCAAAGAGCGCCGGGGCCAGGACGAGATCCATCTGCTCAAACCCCAGACCTACATGAACCTGTCGGGCCAGGCTGTCAGCGCCCTGCGCCGTCAGACGCCCATCGAACCAGGCAATGTGCTCTGCATCGTGGACGAATTCGCTCTCAAGATGGGCCAGCTGCGCTTACGCGCCGACGGTAGCGCGGGAGGGCACAACGGGCTCAAGAGCCTGATCGCCGAACTCGGCACCCAGGCCTTCCCGCGCCTGCGCCTGGGCATCGGCCCCGTGCCCGAACAGTGGGATCCGGCCGACTTCGTGCTGGGCAAGTTCCAAAAAGACGAACAAGAAGTCCTGGATCAGATGCTGGAACGTGCCGCCGATTGCGTGGAAGCCTGGATCGATCAGGGCATCGCTCCCGCCATGAACAAGTTCAATCGCTAATCCACCTAGCCGTCCCAAAAACAGACGCGGTTGCCGCCGCCCGTGCGGGCCGTCTCCAGAGCGTCCAGAGCGCGCTTCTGCAGCATTTCTTCATTGGTGGCGTCGTGGGGCACACCGGCCACTCCCACCGAAGCCGACAACTTCACCGGCACAGCCGGAGGTCCAAAGACGGTGGAAGCCACGGCGGCCCGGATGCGCTCCCCGACCGCCTTGGCCCGGTCGCGATCGGTATGCACACAGAGAATCCCGAAATCGTCATTCTCGATGCGGCAGGGAACGTCGGTTTCGCGAGTAGCCACGCGCACGATCTCGGCCACGTCCACCAGAATCTTGTGGGCTCCCGCTTCGCCGACCTTTTCCAGAGCGGCCACGAAGCCATCGAGATCCAACAGAATCAGGCTGACCGGATAAGTGTAGCGGCGGCCGCGCATGACTTCTTCCTTCAAGCGCTCTTCCAGATACAACGAGTTGTATAAGTGGGTGACCGGGTCGTGCAGTCCACGCTGGATATGGCGTTGATACTCCAGCGAATTGCCCAGGGCCGAGCCGGCCAGCTCGCAGATACGCAGCAACAGATCCTGCTCCTCGGGGGAGAACTCATTGGCGTCGTTACGTCCCAAATAAATCGCTCCGAGGACGTCTTGCCCGGCTCGCAGGGGACAGATTACAGCGCTCTTTTCATAGGGAGTCAGAGTCGACAGAGTGGTGCCTTCCACCTGGACCGAGCCGTTCTCGATGCGCAAAGGCCGGACCCGGGCCACACACCACCCCGGTGCTTCCTCGCCCATCTGCAAAATGCGATTGCGGAAAGCGTCGGTGTAGGGAGAGGCGGCCACCTCGGGGTAGAGCTCCCGCCGCCCGTCGACTTCATCCACCAGAAAGATGACACAAGATTGCGAGGGCAGGACCGTCTGCAACTGATTGGTCAGGGCCAACAGAGTATCGTTCAAAGCCAGCGTCCCGGTCAGATCGCGCAGCACCCCCAACAGCCGGGTTTCCCGCTCCAGACGCTTCTGCATCAAAAACATCTCGCGCTCGGCCTGGCTCTTGTAGCGCTTCAACTCCTGGGAAATTTGGCCCTCGCGCTGCTCCGAAGCCTGTCCAATGTGTTCGCTGGCCAGCTTCAGGCGATCCAGGTCCTCGACCGCCTGTAGCAACTGGTCTTCCAGCTCCAGCTTCTCGCGCTCGGCCCGCTTCAAGCGAGTCTCCAACTCGGTGGCCACCGTTTCGCGCTGACCCACCTCGGCGTAGATCTTGCCGATATCCTGGGTTTTCTTCTGCATCTCCTGGTATAGCAGATCCTTCTCCTGATGCATCTCCTCGACGAACTGGGCGCGCTGGCGGGTTTCGCCCAAGGTTAGCGAGCACAGATAGAGCAAGATAAAGGAAAAGACCCCCTCCACCGCAATCAACTGCAGGCTGGCCTGGGCGGTCAGATCACTGCCGTCGCGCATGCTCGACAACAAAGGAAGGGCCAGCACGGCCGCATAGAAAACCCCGCCGATCAAGGCCAGAAAGAGTCCCGCCGAAGCTGAAAAGAAACAGGCCGCCTCCAACACCGGCAGAGTAAATCCGAGCAACAAATAGGGAGCCCCGAAGATTCTCCCGAGTGCAAAACCGATGACCGTATCCAGCAAAACCAGGATGCCGGCCACCGGGCCGCGGGCGAAATGAGACAGCACACAGCCCAGCAACTGGTAGAAAAGAATGGCCAGCGTCAGCAAGGTGACGTGAGGTTTGAGCGGCTCCGGCAAAGCGGGTGCGATCTTGTGCATCTGGGTCAGCGTTAAGCCCAGTACCACTCCGCCCAGGCGGGTACCGATCAAGAACAGCCGTAAACGGTCGGAGCCATCCTGCATCGCGCTCGATGTTCTCTAGTTTCTGGCCCTACACCTTGGGTATGAGAAGAAATATGCTCCTTACCAGTCAACAGATTCTCCTGCCCGAATGGCAATCGGCCCTCGAGCTTTTTCAAAAACATCCCCTCACCCAACAGCTAACCCAGCGCCTGCAAAGCAATCAGCCGGTCAGTTGCACCGGCCTGGTCGGCTCCTCGCGCATGCTGCTGGCTCTGGCCTGCTGCGCTCATCACAACTTACCGGTCGTCTGGCTCACGCCCAGTTCGGAAAGCGCCGAGCGTCTGACCCAGGACCTGCGCGCCACCGTGCAGGACGCCAAACATATCACCCATTTTCCCGAGCAGGACGAAAGTCAGGAAGCCATCCTCGATCCGGCTCGGCTGGCCATTCTGGACCAACTCGACAAGCAACAGCATCACCTCATCATCACCTCGATCCGGGCCATGCTGCAGACCACGCTCAGCCCGGACGAGCTCAAACGCGGCCGTTTTGAAATCCACGTCGGCGAATCCGTGGACCGCGACACCGTGGTGGAAATGCTCAGCGCCGAAGGCTACTCACGCACCGGAATGGTGGAGCGGCGGGCCGAATTCTCCCTGCGCGGCGGTATTCTGGATATCTTTCCCGTCACCGGCGATCCCGTACGCATCGAGTTCTTTGGCGATGACGTGGAGTCCATCCGCATCTTTGATCGCGATAGCCAGCGCAGCCTCCTAAAAATCCCCAAGGTGGAAATTCTGCCGGCCAAAGAGACCGAGCGCCAGGGCAAGCGCCTGTGCGACTTTTTGCCGCGCGGCACACTGGTGGTTCTGGAAGAACCCTCTCAATTGCGCCTTAACGCCATGGAATGGACGCACGAAGGGAAGGGGGTACAATGGGGCGACGTGCTGGCGCTGTTGGCCGGCTTTCAGCCGCTTTATTACTCGAGTTGGACCAATCCCAGTTGGGATACCATCGCCAGGCCCGAGCACTCGCTCGAGTTTCAGTCCCAGGCCCAAATCGGCTTCTCCGACCGCGTCGAAGGCCTGCTCAAGCATTTACCCAAGGTCAAAACCCCGGTCTTGCTGGTCAGCCTGCAAGCCAGCCGCCTCAAAGAACTGCTGGCCGAGAATCAACTCAGCGCCCAGGTAGTGCACGGCTCCCTCTCTGAGGGATTCCGCCTGGACGATACCCTCGAGGTCTTCTCCGACCGCGAAATTACAGGTGCGGTGCGACGACGGAGGCCCACCGAAAAGGCCGAGCGCGGCTCCCTCATTCGTCTGCAGGAACTGGAACCGCACAACCTGGTGGTGCACCTGCAGCACGGCATCGGGCGCTATCTCGGCGTGAAATCACTGGTCGTCCAGGGCAACGCGCGCGACTTTCTGCACCTCGAGTATGCTAAAGGAGACGGCGTTTTTGTGCCGGTCGAGCAATTTGACCTGGTGCAGCGCTACAACGGTATCGACTCGGAACTGGCCCGCCTGAGCCGGGTGGGCAGCGGCGAATGGACCAAAGCCCGCGCCAAAGTCAAAGAGGACGCCGAAAAGATGGCTCAGGAACTGATCAAGCTCTACGCCGAGCGCCAGATGAGCCGTTCCAACCCCTTTCCACCCGATACCCCCTGGCAGCAGGAAATGGAAGAAGCTTTCCCTTGGACCGAAACGGAAGATCAGTTGCGCGTCATCAGCGAAGTCAAAGACGACCTGGAACGCCCTCGCCCCATGGATCGCCTGGTGTGCGGCGACGTGGGCTACGGCAAAACCGAAGTAGCTCTGCGCGCCGCTTTTAAAGCGGCCGTGGAAGGCCGCCAGGTGGCCGTACTGGTGCCCACCACCGTGCTGGCCCATCAGCATTACCAATCTTTCTGCGAGCGGCTGGCGGCCTTTCCGGTCAAGATCGAGATGCTCAGCCGCTTCCGTAGCGCCAAAGAACAGAAAGCCACCCTGGCCAGGCTGAAAGAAGGCGAAGTCGACATCGTGGTGGGTACCCACCGCATCCTGTCCAAAGACGTCGTCTTCCAAAATCTGGGCCTGCTGGTCATCGACGAAGAGCATCGCTTCGGCGTGCGCCAGAAAGAGCGCATCAAAGAGATGAAAGCCAACGTGGATGTGCTGGCCATGACGGCCACGCCCATTCCGCGCACTCTCAACATGGCCTTGATGGGCATCCGGGACATGTCGGTCATCGAGACCCCTCCGGAAGACCGTGTTCCCATCAAGACCTACCTGTTCGAATCTCACCCCGATATCATCAAAGGCGCCATCACTCGCGAAATGGCCCGCGAAGGGCAAGTCTTCTTCATCCATAACCGTATCGAAGGCATCGAGCGCCTGGCCGCCGACATCCGCCGCCTGGTTCCCAGCGCCCGAGTGGTGGTGGGCCACGGCCAGATGGACGAAGAAGGCCTGGAAAAGCTGTTGATGGAGTTCCTCAACGGCGAGCACGACGTGCTCGTCTCCACCACCATCATCGAGAGCGGGGTCGACATTCCCAACGTCAACACCATTCTCATCAACAACGCCCACCACTTCGGACTGGCCCAGCTCTACCAGCTGCGCGGCCGCGTCGGGCGCTCCAGCCGCCAGGGCTACTGTTACCTGCTCTATCCTCCGCAGCGCGAACTGCACGACGAGGCGTTGAAGCGCCTCGAGACCATCCGCGACTTTACTCACCTCGGGGCAGGCTACCAGATCGCCCTGCGCGACCTGGAAATTCGCGGCGCCGGCGACATCCTGGGCCGCGAGCAGTCCGGCTCGATTGCCGCCGTAGGCTTCGATCTTTACTGCCAGATGCTCAACGAAGCCGTGTTGACCCTGCGTGGCCAGAAGCCCGAGAAACCGGTTCAAGAAGAAACGCCGGTGGTGGTCGAGATCCCCGTGCCGGCCAGTCTGCCCGAAGACTACATCGCCGATTCCGCTCAGAAGGTGGCTCTCTACAAAAAGATCGCGGCCGTGCGCAACTTCGAGGACCTCGAAGCGGTGCGGGACGAGCTGGTGGATCGTTTTGGACCTCCCCCACCCAACGGCCAGTATCTGCTGCAACTGATGGAGATTCGATTGCGCGCTCGGGCCATCGAGGTGCCCTCGGTGCGCATCAAAGAGGGAAAACTCTACTTTCTGGCGCCTTTTTTGCGGAAGCTTACGCTGAAAGAGAAACAACATCTGTGGCAGGAAACCGGTTGGAAATGCATGGAGGAGAACATGACTTTGATCTTCGGCAGCCTGTTTGGGGTCGCGGCCGGTCCCCCCACCTACCCGCCGGCCGAGGAAATGCTCTCGAAGATATTGCTCATTTTGCGCTACCTGGAGCGCTGCAGGACGGCCTGAAGCGGGCGAGAACCCTGAGGAATGAAAAAGCTTCTGCTGGCCGCGCTCTTACTGGCCACCTCCGTCGGGGCCGATCCGGCGCCCTTTGGGGCCAAATTCGACAAGCCCTATAAAAAAGAACGCGACAAAGACGGGACAGCCTATAGCTACGAGCATGGGAATCCGGCTCAATCCCAACTGGTGATCGTGCTGAACAAGCAGATGACGCTACCGGCCCTGAAAGCCTTCACGCTCAAGACCATGCCGCCCAACCTGGGTCATTACGAAGAAAAAACCACGCGCGTCTCCAATCATCCCGCCATTCAGCTGGAGGGAATCAATGAGCAAGGGGTTCCCTACTCGGTCTTGCTGGTCAACGTAAAAGGCCAGAGCGTGCTGGCCGGTTCGGCCACTTACGACATGGCGCGCAACCGGGAATTCATTCACTCTCTGAAACTGTGACCACCCACCAGGAAACTCCCCGGGAAGAAATAGCCAACACTATCACCCACGGACTGGGGTTCGCCCTCAGCAGTCTGGGTGTCTATTTCTATTGGCACTGGCTGGCCAGCCGTCCGCTGGCCGCCTGGGGCTCCTGCCTGTTTGCCGGCACCCTGGCGGTGCTCTACCTCTTTTCCACCCTCTACCACGCCTGCCCGCGCAGCTCCCTGAAGCCACGCCTGCAGCGTCTCGACCATCTGGCTATTTTCTTCTTCATCGCCGGTAGCTACACGCCGTTCTGCGTGCTCTGCCTGCCCGATTCGCTGTCCACCTCCATGCTGGCGCTGGTCTGGTCCATGGCCGCCATCGGCGGACTTATTTCCTTGACCTGGGGCACGCGCTACCCGACCATCTCGATGATTCTGATGCTGCTCATGGGTTGGATGGCGGTTTTTCTCTTCCCATATTTTCTGCAGGCCCTTTCCCTCAAGGCCCTCAGCCTGCTGCTGGCAGGCGGGCTCTCGTATACTCTGGGCAGTCTGTTTTACGCCACCCATTTCTTTCAATACAGCCACGCCGTCTGGCACCTCTTCGTGATGGCGGGCAGCGCCTGCCACTACGCTTCGATCTGGTTGGCCGCCCAGGACTTCCCCTGGTAGCCCCATAGGGTTATTCAAAGTAGCGCAGAAACCCGCAAAAATGAAACGGCCGGCAGTACGGGGGCTGACCATCGGCGAACTGGTCGTAGCCACCGGTTTGCTCGCCCTCATGGTGGTCACCGTCATGGTGCTTTTCGGGCAGATGCTGGATGCCACCAGCAAGAACGCCCTGGTATCTCAGGGCAGTTTCTTCGCCGAAACGGTCATCGAGCGAGAGATCTATGCTCTGGCCAAACATCATCGCGACCCTGACGCGAATCCCCTCGCCCCCAATGACGGCTCAGCCTGGATCAGCTTTACCGACGAAACCAATCAAACCGAATTTTCCTACCACGTCGATTCCGTTCCAGCCCACATCGTGCCCGGCACCGACGACATGGGCCTCACCTATTCGATTCAAGTCGAGGTCCGCTGGTGGCAATCCAAAGAAGGGGCCGCGCGCAACCGGCAGGGCTATGGTAAAATGCACCTCAAGCGCAGCCGCATTGTGTATGTACCCAAACCGTAGGCAGAGAAGTGCCTTTTCCGTGCTGGAGCTGGCCATTGCCTGCATGCTTTTTCTGGGCGTGCTGGGCATCGTTTTCTTCTTTTTCCGCTATGGTACGCGAGCCTTCATGACGGCCAACCAGCGCCAGGGAGTTCAAGCCGACGCCTTGCGCGTGATGGACGGACTGCAGGCGGACCTGAAGCGCACCGCCGGCAAATCCGTCTTGATCCTGAACAATTCCGCGCGCACCCGCACCATCGAGACGGCCACCGTTCATCGCGACGCGATTTCTCTGATCAGTCTGAAGGACTGGAGCGACCCGAACAATACGGAAAACTTCGACCTGGCCGGTTCGCAGCCGAAATGGAATCGTTATTGGATCTACTACGCCAGTAACGACCAGGACCGAGGTGCGCTGATCCGGCTCAAAGTCGATCCTCTGCCGCCCCCGATCAGTCCGATTCCTCTGACCATCCTCAAGTTCGCCAATCTTTGCCGCGACAACCCGAGCTTCAACAATTTCGATGGCAGCGTTCCAGCGCATTCCTATTTGTGCCGCAACGTCTACGAATTCAAGGTCGACCGCGACGGCAACAACAGTTTCCGACTGTCGCTGAAGCTCCAGGAGAAGCGCCAACTCCGCCCCGACGGGGGAATTGTGCAGGGAATGGAGACCTATCAGTTGCAGATGTTCGTCCGACCGGAAAATACCTACCCACAGGATTTGACCAATATTTGATGTATACTGTAGGTCTCGGAGAGGGGGGGCTTTGAAGCGTAAAAAGGGACTTGCACTGATCACCACCTTGATGGTGATGTCGCTCCTGTTGACCTTGATCGGAGCTTTCATTCAGGTCGAGCGCGCCAATCATCGGCTGACGGGTAATGCCCTGGAACGGCGTGCTGCTCAGGACGCCTGCCTGACGGCTCTCAGTATCGCCTGGAACCACCTGGAAGAAGATCCTACCTGGGGAACCACTCCGAACTTCCCAGTCTCCGGCCCTAACAACTATCCGGCGCTGCATCCCACTGCCCGCATCCAAACTCAACTGGTGGGAGGCAAGAAGATTCTGCACGGCGCCATTCAACCCGAGGGAGACTTCGATGGTCCGAGCGCCGTTACATTCGACCTGACCATCTATAATAATCTGGCCAACCGCCTGGTCGACCCCCACGGGGACTACTCGATTCCGGCTCGTAGCTGCCGATTGGTCTGCGTTGCCCGCTCCGGCAGCGCCGTACGCCGTATGGACACGATCTTACGTCAGGTACCGATCTCCTATGACTCCCTGGTCTCGAAGAAGAAAGCCGATCTGAGCGGTGTTACCGGCTTGATCCGCATGGAAAGCCGTGATCCTTACGTCAATCGCATGCGTGCCGGCACCGAACTGAGGTTGCCGGACGCCGCCAACGTCCAGTTCTTCAAAAACGGATCCGCCGAATCGAACCAATTGTTCCTGGCGAATACCCAACAACAGACGGATGAGGAGTTAGATGCGGCCAATACGGCCAGTTCCGGTACTTACCTGGTCGGGCAGGGACCGCCGACCATTCCCACGTTTGATCCCGCCAATTTTAAATTGCCGGACGATCCCGGCAAAGTCTCGCAGGCCAAGCCTGGAGAATACCATTTCGGCGGCCTGACCCACGTCCGCTACATCGAACAACAAATCCAATACTATGAGCCCCCACCTCCGGGCTCACTGGATGGAGGAAACTCCGGCTCTTGCCAACGCTACCAAAGAGAAACTTCGGTCTATGACCAGTTGATCGATCCCGATGGCCATATCTGGCTGGCGGCTAATGCCCGGCAGGGTTCCGTCCAACTCGATCCGCCCACCGTGCCCAGCGCTCCCCTATCGGAGTCGGGCGCGGAAAACTGGGGCTACGACGAGGGCACCGACGCCGGCTTCACCGGTGCCAACGGCCAGCCTTTGCTCAATCCTCCGCAAGCGACCGTGCATGAAATTCAGCCCGGCCTGCTGGTCAATGTACTGACTGCCCAGCTGGCTATCAAACCTGGCTACAAGGTCGAATGCAACGGGGCCTTCCGGGTAACGGCCGACGGTGCCCGCCTGCCCGAAGTGCTGTTTGGCTATGAGTTCACTCCCGGCGGCGTGGCCGTCCAGCAATCGCTGAACGACGGCCTGGAAGCAGCCTTGAACGATCCGGCCAAATACATGGCCGCCCTGGTGGCCAACAGTGACATCGACATCCCGGGCGGAGCCATCGGCTACGGCAGTATGATTTCGGGCGGCGACATGACCGTGAAAGCCTCCTCGGGTTTGCGCGCCGCCCCTCAATTGGGAGTGGTGGTCAAGGCCCGCAACCTGACCATCAACCCGGCCACCGAGCCGGAACCCCAACTCCCCGGCGAGCCCGTCAGCATGGACTATCCCATCTTCAAAGACGCCATCAACACCTTTGCCGGAGGCGACTGGGCTCCCTTCGACAACTGGCTGACCCAGACTGGAGCGCAACGGGCCACCATCACCCAAAGCCTGAAGACCACCCAGTTATCCAGCTCACCCGCAACCTATTGGAATCAACTCAATACCGAACTGCATACCAACTTCCCCGAGCCGGTCTGGGGACCGGGTTGGACGGGCACAACCACCATCGAGCAGTACGTGCGCTTGAAGGAATACATTCAGACGCTGGCGGCCGGCTACAACCATGGCCAGGGCGACGCCTCCTGGATCGATATGGCCGCTCATGGGAGCGATACCGAAGCCCGCCTTTCCAACATGGTCAGCACCATGGCGCAGTGGGCCAAAAGCTACAAGAAAAGCCTGCAAGATTATCTGGCCAACCCCTCCGCCCAGGTGCCCGAGATGTTTTATCAGGGCCTGCTCTACGCTGACGGAGACCTGA
Organism: Vulcanimicrobiota bacterium; assembly: GCA_019637395.1. Classification (GTDB taxonomy): domain Bacteria; phylum Vulcanimicrobiota; class Xenobia; order Xenobiales; family JADMJV01; genus JADMJV01. The sequence continues at coordinate 82,378 of JAHBVR010000024.1, read as the reverse complement.
TCATCAACGCGCCGAACAAGTCGTTCCGGCTCGAAGGCGCGGCCATGGCGGGTGGAGACGTGACCGTTAACGGAGCACGCACCCTGGATCTGATCTATGACCGTGAACTCGTCGACAGCCAGTTAAAGACCAACCACACCACCGACAACGGCAACCGCGATCATCTCCGTCTGGAGAAGATCTTCTTTACCATCCAGTAAGGGTCTACCCCGAGGCTAGCTCTTCGGCTTTGCGCAGGGCATCGGCGGCGTTTTTGTCGCGCTTGAGCAGGGTGTAGGCTTCAGCCAGTTCCCGGTAACCTTCGGCCGTGGGGCGGGCCACCAGGAACTTCTGATACTGAACAACCGCCAGAATCGGCTTGTTCTGCTTCAAGTAGCAGCGCGCGAAATTACGGAAGTGCAGCGGCTCGTCAGCGTGGTCGCGAATCAGCACCCGAAAGACGTTGAGCAACTCCTCGTCACGGCCCTCTCCAAGCGCCAGCGTCCTGAGGATCAATCCTTCATTACCCGGATGGTGGCGCATCGCTTCCAAAGCCTGGCTCAGATCTTCCACCGGCACCTCCTCCTCAACGGGTGGAGGCGGTACCGGGGTGAGTTCCTTGAGGCGACGAGCAGCGTCGGGTTGATCGGGAAAGAGTTCGACCCTGCTCTGGCACACCTGCAGCGCTGCCTCCGGCTGGCCCGATTGCTCCAGGTGGTCACACCACTGACCCAGAAGCTGCTCCAACCAGGCGGCTCCTACCGTGGGTTCCCACTCCAAGGCCTGGCTGAGAGTCAACACGGCTTCCCGGTAGTGGCCCTGACCGGACAGGTTCCAGGCGAATTGGCGCAGCAGCTCAGCCGGGCTGCCCGATTCCTGTGAGCGAGGCTGAGCGCGCCACACGTCCAGGTGGACGGAACTGACTTCCACCAATTCCCCCTCCACCCAGGGTCTAGTTTCAGACGGAACCACTGCCACCGTGGCCTGGAGCATCGGAGCTGCGGGCTCGAACTCAGGTTCAGGCGCCGGTTCCGGCTCGGGAATAGCCACTTCAGCCGGCTCTTCCGGCTCAGGTTCCATAGGCACCGGCTCAGGTTCCACCGCCACCGGCTCAAGCTCCACAGCCACCGGCTCGGGCTCCACCGCCACCGGCTCAGGCTCGGCCGCCACCGGCTCAGGCTCGGCCGCCACCGGCTCAGGCTCGGCCGCCACCGGCTCAAGCTCCACCGCCACCGGCTCAGGCTCAGGCTCAGGCTCCGCCGCCAAGGGCTCGAAAGCCAGGGGGTCAGGCACAGATTCTACCAGCAGCTCCGGTTCCGGGACCGCGTCGACCGCCACCGGCTCCAACGTCGCCTGCGGCACGGGCTCATCCATCAACGCAACAGCAGCGGGTTGAGGAGCGAGCTCTGCCCCCCCTCCCGTTTCCACCGCCTGCCCGGCAAATCCATCCGGTCCCGGTTCGACCACCTGGGCAGGCTCGGCGGCGGTGGGCTCTTCAAAGCCGTCCGGACCGGGTTCGACTACCGGTTCCTCGACCACCGAAGAAGCCACCTTCAGTTGCTCCCAACGAGCCCTTAGCTCGGTGTCGCTGGGAAAGCGCGACAGCAAACCCTGGACCACGATGTCGGTCAGCTCGTCCATCGCTACGCTGCCCCGCAAAGGCGCCAGCGCCTCGACAAAACCCTGCCGGTTGAGATTCGCCGGCAATCCCAACACCAGCGCCGCCAGCGTTTCGTCTCGCTCCATTTCATCGGCTCGAACCAGACAGTCCATCAATTCAGGCAGCAGCGAGAAATCCTGAGGATTGAGGGCATAGCCCTGCTGTAAAAGGTCCGCCCCCAATCCCAACATGCCGCGGCGCGCGTAGAGGCGCCCCGTTTCCACCAGACAGTCGCGGTCCTTGGGGCGAAGAGTCAGGGCGGCACGGAAGGACTTGAGCGCGTCGCCCTCCTGTCCCTCGGCCAGCAGAGCCCGGCCCTGCTTCATATGACCTTCGAAGATGACCAGCTCCGGCTCCCGTTCACTCGAATCCAGCCAGGGATTGTGTTCCTCCACCGGACCGCTGCTCACGGTCAGGGTGCGGTCGACCGGGACGGCCGCGGGGTCGAGCTGCTGCAGCAACGCCTTGGTGTCGGAGTGATGAGGATTGCGCGCGAAGCTATCGCGCAATAACTTGATGGCTTCGGAATTCTTGCCCAGGGACAGGTAGACGCGGGCCAGGTCCAAGGTCACCTGCACGTCCTCGCGCATCAACTCCAGAGCTTTTTCCAGGTAACGGGCCGCCTCGCCATTTTCCCCGCGGGCGGCGAGCAGGCCGCCCAAGATATGATTGGGCTGAGCCTCGCCGGGCGAGAGCTCCAACAATTTCCGGTAAGAACTGATGGCCTCTTCGGCATCGCCTTTCTGCTGAGCCGCTTTGGCCAGCAAGCCATAGAGTTCGGCACGGCTCGGATCGATTTCCAGAGCACGACGCAAACAGTCCTGTCCCAGTTCCAAATCGCCAAATTGCAGCGCCAGGGAGCCCAGCTCCGTCAAAGCCGTCAGATTGCGCGGCTCCAATTCCACCGCGCTGCGCAGATGCTGCAGGGCCTCATCAAAACGGTAAGAGCCTTTAACGCACTCGGCCATGCACAAGTGAGCACGGGCGCTGGGCTGAAGCTGCAGGGCTTTGCTCAATTGCGGCTCGGCCTGATCGAAACGAGCTTGTAGCACGTAAATTTCACCCAGCGACAGACGTGGGCGCCAATCCTCCGGCTCCAATTGAACGGCTCGCTCCAGATGGCGTAGCGCGAAAGCCAGCGAGTTCTGCATTTGAAAGATACGGCCCGCCTGGAAATGCAGCTCGCCGTTATCCTGGCGCGTTTCCAGCAGGCCGGTAACCAGCACCTGGGCCTGTTCGACCATGCCCATTTTCAGTTGCAACTCGGCCGCGGCCACTCCGTCGCGCCACATGCTGCGTGATAATTCGGTGGAGCGTACCAGACTGGTGATGGCTTCATCGAAACGCCCGAAGAGCCGGTAAGCTCGCCCCAAGGCGCTATGAACATTGGCGTCGTTGGCTTCCACCGTGGTCTCGAAGTGAAAGTCGTAAAGTGCTTTGTCGACCAGGGCGGTGTGCTGCGAATGCAAAGCCGAGGCCAACTGCAGATCTCCATCCAGAGCCTGCTCCCAATCCACGATGGCGTTCTGAGCGTCCTCGTTGCCCACGCGCAGACAGCCGCGCACAAAAAGCGCCACGCGCTGGTCTTCCAGGGTAGGAATCAGCTCATCCAGGATAGCCAGGCCGTCCGCCGTCTTGTCTGCCCGATGAAGCTCGATGGCCTCTTGAATCTTCTGTTCTGTGTCGCTCATAGACCTGGTCTATTCGTCCTCTTCATCCTCATCGTCGTCATCTTCCTCGTCCTCAACCAGAAGTAGCGCGTCGTCCTGGGTTCGATCCAAATCGAGATAACCGGCCTCGACCCGGGCCAACCCTTCTTCCAAGTCGGCAGTTTCCTGGCTCTCCAGGTAATTCACCAGGCGCACCAATCCCTGTTCCACCACCTGCAAGCCGTCGCGCGTACGCTCGGCCAGTTGCCGATTCTCCTCGTCAGCTTTGGCCAGTTCACGCTGCACCTGGCCCATTTCGAACAGTCCCAGCAATTCAGAAATCTGCAGGTGCACGGTGGAGATGGCCTCATAATACTCTTCGGGAGTTAGTTTCCCGGTGCGCAGGCCCTCCACGGCTTCACGCACGGCCAACAAGTGCGGCGACTCCTCGAGTTCACCCTGCTTGGCGGAACCAGGGCGCTTGCTCAGCGCGCCGGCCAGCAGGTTCACCGGCGCACTGTCCGGTTCCACCGGCGCTTGCAACGCATGGGAAAGTGCGCCCATATCAATCGGTTTTCTCGTCACCAGTTCGCCTCCTTGACCCCTTGCGGAACTCGCTTTTCGCCACAAAAACAAACAAACCCGCCGGACGCGACGAGTTTGTTGTGAATTTTAAATATTTATTGTTTGGAGCAGATCAGGCTTTGCCGCCCGTGAAACCCTTGGCGATGTCGATAATCTGGCTGACACCACCGGGAATCCCAGTGCCGCCGCCCTGGCCTCCACCGCCACCCTGGGCGCCCTGGGCTTGCTGGGCTTCTTGAGCCTTCTTGGCCTTCTTCTTCTTCTTTTTGCCCTTAACTTTTCCGAGCAATCCCTTGCCGGCTTCCATAATTCCACCAGCTCCGCCGCCGCCTCCGGCCAGTCCGCCTAAAGCACCAATCATAAGAGTCGCCCCTTTCGTTTCGCAGCTTCTGTCGCCGCTCCGTCGAGATAATCTTAGCGCCTGAGAAGCTTCCCACAGTCGCCCGGGTGTTGCCATCTCGTTAAAGATGTAACAAACTCCCAGCGGTTTCCTACAAATTGATGCCCCAGCGACGCCACTCCACCCGATAGCCCAACTTCTCGGTGGCCACCCAAAAGGCCCGTTCATTCTCGAAGGCGATGTCGCCGACCACGGTCCGGTAGCCCAACGCGCGGGCGCCGGCCATAGCCGATTCATGCAGTGCCACCGCCACTCCTTGACCCCAGTTGACCGGCTTTACCGCGATGTCATAGAGATAAACCCCCCTGCGCTCCAGCAAATCGAGGGTGAAGTCCCGTTCCAGCAATACATAGCCCCGGCGTTGCTGGTCCACCCAACCGAGATAGTGCCGCAGGTCCAAACTCAGGTAATTGGAGAGCGCGTCAATGGCTCCCAAGTCTACGCCCTGGCGATTGGAAGAGCGGTAGAAAGGCGAACACTCGATATGCAGGCGACTCATGAAGGCCCGATCCCGCGCGCGGGCTGGGCGAACCTCCGCCGCGATGGGCCGTAGCGGCTCGGTGGAGCGGGTAATGCGCGTCAGCTCAGGGGCGAACCCGAGTTTAGGCAGGCGCTCGCCTAGCTCCACATCCTCCGGATAGTGCCGCAAAGCCAGAAACTCATCTCCCCAAACCCTGGCGCGCTCTTGCAGAAACGCCAGCACCGCACCGTCGAATCCGACCTGCTCCACCACAATCGTTTCCGGCTGACCGGTGGCGAAGTCCGCCTGGGAGTGGGCGGCAATGGCAAAACAACCGTTTCCCACCATAAGTGTCACCTGGTCATTGGCTAACCAACCCGTCCAGAACTGCTCCAAAGCGGTCAAATCGGCCTGGCGGCGCAGTTCGGGCGTGATTTCGGCGATACGGCTGGCGGGATAGACCTTGGCGGCCAGCAGCCCCCGGACCGTTTCGTAATCTCCGGCCTGGGCCCGCCTCAGGGAATGTCCCCCACGAAGGCTTTGAGTTGGGCGGCCACCTCGCGTAAAGGCTGGGGGCTTTTTTGCACCTTGCTGAGCATCAACGCCCCTTCGTAGGCCGAGAAAACGGTCAAAGCCAGCACTCGCGCCCTTTCTTCCTCCAGGCCCTTACCCGCCAACCAATGGGTCAAAATCTGCAGGGCCCCACCGAAAATACGTTGGCACACGCCCCGGATCGTCTCCGAATGCGAATTTGTCTCCAGGGCCACGGTGGCTATCGGACAACCATCGCGGTAATCACTGGAAACCAGCTCCTCGATGGAAACTTCCACCAATCGATCGATGGCTTCGGCAGGCGAAAGAGAGCCCAGGCCGGTCAATTTGTTGCGCAGCACCTGGCCGGCGTTGACCATGGCCTCGGCCGCCAACTGTTCCTTGCCTTCAGGGAAGTAGTGATAGAGCGAGCCTTTGGGCGCCTGACTTTCGTCCACAATCTGGTTGAGCCCGGTGGCGTGGTAGCCCTGCACGCGGAAAAGACGCGAGGCTGTATCTACCAGTCGCTGCCGGCTATCCACTCCGCCTGCTTCTAAGACCTTGCGTGCTCTTGCCATACTCTATACTACTACCAGATATAATCTTTGGCTATTTTGCGCTTCTGGTGGTCGCTCAACACATGAAAGACGCGGATCTTCTGGATGCTTTGCGGGCTCAAGCTACCGATCGGCAGGTAGACGATGCGCTTGCCCAATTGGCCGGCCACGCTGCGAAAATGAGAGCGGGGCGGCGTAGCCGATACGTAGACGATGTGCCGATCCAGACCATACTCCAGCGCACCCATCAGCAAAATCTCGGACTTGCTGCGCAATTGGTGATAGCTGGGGTCGGCCCAGATATTCTCGAGACGCCGGTTGGGATAGGTCATAAGCAATCCGCCGTATTCGCAGCGGGAGATGCCCGGGCCCACCAATTTTACGTTGGTAGGGGTGGCGTAAAAGGCCATATCCGACTCCTGCGAATGCTCGCCGTGCCAGGTCATGCGCCAGGGATAGCGATCATCGTTAGAGTCTTCGTCAAAGATGACGATAACCGCCCCCACTCCGCCGGTAACGCGCCGGATATCCCGCACGAAGAGCTTGCGTTCGTGCCAGTTGCGCAGCGTTTCGCGCATGTCTATGCCGTCGAGCAGACTGGTGGTAAAAGGCTCTACCCGAGTCTTCTCGCTGCTCATCTGCTGAATGGCTTTCTTTTGCAGATAGCGGGCGTAGTCTTCGATAACCAGGTCCTCGGCCGGATAGCTACAGATGCTGCCGCCTTCGAACTCATCGGCCCAATCGCCGGCCTCGTCCTCTTTGGCGCGCTTGCGCATGCGGCGCAAACTGGGAAAGCGTCGGCGGAACTGCCAGGAAACCACTTCACGCCCCCCCAGCCAGAGCTTGTCGTCGCTCATATGCATCAGCGGTAGCTCGGAGTGGCCCTCGGGCTCGGGGCTCCAGGGGTAGAAACTCCCCAGGTCCCAGACCTCATAGGCCCAGTTGTCGTCGGCCACGCCGCGCGCTCCCATGGTCAGTTCATAGACGGTGGGCAGCAGGCGGCCGTGCAGGTGCGCATAGTTTCGCACATACTGATACAACGTCTGAAACTGCCAGTTGGCCAGGTGGTCGCCGGTGTTCTCGCTGTAGTAGTGCCCCGTAGTACGCATCAACGCTTCTAACATGACCTGGCGATCCAGCTCGGGGCCGGCTTCTTCCAGGACGGCCGCGTAAAGTCCGCGCAGGTCGGCGCGGCGATCGTTGACTTCCTTGAACTTGAAGGCCTGAAACCGGCTCGAGGGAGCCTTGACGTGAGGCAAATCCACCTTCTCCGGCAGGCGCCCGCCACCGAACTGATTGAGCAACTGCATGAAGGCTCCGGGATCCTCATTCAAGCCTTGCAAATAGCGGGACAGCGCCTTGCGCTCCCTTTTGTCCATCGGCTGGGGTCGCCGGCGGCGCAGGCCCAGCATCATCTCCAGCGAGGCCACGACCTGGGTTGGGTCCACGTTCTTCAGGCGGTCGCGCGGATCTTCCGGCTCCGGTTCGGGGGCCGGCGGCGGCTGCCAGTATTTTTCCTCGCCCGGACCGCCGCGGTGAAACTCATAGAGAGCCATCACCCAGGGGGATTCGCTGTGACTCATACGCACCGTCTCGAGGTCGGGCTCGTACAGCTCAACCTCCCCGTGTTCAAACGGAGGCGGCGGCTTGAGCGGAGCGTCGCCGGCTTGCAGGTGCTCGAGCAGTCGAGCGACATGGGCCATCCCCACCACCACCAGCACTTTCTCGTCGGGGTGCATACGTTGCAGATGGAAAAGCGCGTTGGCCATGTTGGCTTCGCGAGCCAGATCCTCGGGAGTGTGAGCGCCTCCCATTTTTTCGTTCCAAAGTTCATAAAAAGCCTTGAGGCCGATGGCCGTCAGGCTGGCCGGGTCGGGTACCCTATCTTGATGCTGGTGAAGATAGTGGATGGGCAGGTCGATGGCGTGCAGGGGCAATTCATGAGCCTGAGCCAGGCGAGTCGCCTCAGCAAAAGCATCGGTGGGTTCCACGGCCAAAAGATGATGGCGCTTCAATTGCAATTTACCGGAGCCGTCAAAGAGGTCGCCGGACGCCTCCAGGCGCGCCAACTTCTCCTTGACCACCTCCAGTTCGCGCCCGGAAAGCTCCAGGCTCGCTTCGTAGGCCAGCGTGGTCAGCCGCGGAAAGCGGCGCACCGCCCGCTGCATCGGCTCCAACAGGAAAGGAGCCAGCTCGATGGCCACCCGGCGCGGCCGCACCACTCGAAAAGCCCGCTCGACTTCGCGGGCAAATTCCATGGCGTGGTGGCACACCGGCACTACATAAAACGGCCCGACCTCCAGGTAAAAGGGCTCATGAGGCATAGCGTTCAGCTTCTTTTCCCAAAACCTGGATGATGGCTTTGCGCAGGGCCTCCTTCTCTTCACAGCCGGCCGCCCGGGCGTACTTTACCGCGTAGCGGGCCACGTTGATGCCGTCGCGAACCGAATAACGCTCATTGGCGGCGTGGGCGGCCTGCAAAAATTTGCCGACGTAAATCAGCACATCGTCCTTGATGTGGGGCAGATTGGAGCGCAGAATATTGAGTTCTTCGGCCAGATCGGGAAACTCCACCACGATCTGGGGTTGCAGGCGCGAGTGAATATACTCGGGAAGTTCGAAGGTAGAGGAATCCTCATTCATAGTGGCTACAAAGCGGAACTCCGGGTGCGCCTGAATCTTCACGCCGGCGATAACCGATTCTACATAGCGGCGCGTGTCCAGCAGCGGCGCCAGCGAGGCCCAGGCCTTCTCGCTCATGCGGTTGCCCTCGTCGAGAATGACCACGCCGCCGGCCAGCATGGCCGAGACCACGGCGCTGGCCACATACTGTATCTGCTGGTCGGGGCCGACCACCGGGGCGATGATCAGGTCCTCCGGACGTGTATCCATGGTGGCCTGAAACAGGTAACAGGGCCGGCCTAACTGCACGGCGGCCGCGTAGGCCAGCGTGGTCTTGCCCACCCCCGGCTTACCCAGCAGGCGCGGATTAAGCGGAACATCCCGAGGGTCCAGAATCGACCAGGCGGCCAGTAGCTGCATCATCAGCTCGCGCTGGCCCACCCATTGCATGTTGAGCACGTCGGGCTGCGCCACTCTCAACTTGATGCCCTGAATTTCCACTTGTTCGGTCACAATCCAACTCCAATGCGCTGATTGCCTGACTCCTTTGCCAAAAGGCCCCGCGACTCCCCCGGACGAATGGCCAGGTGTGAAAACCTTCCTTTGCTTTCTGATGCTCACCGCTTTCGCCTGCGCGCAGAACGGCGGCCGCATCAAAGTCACCTTCGTAGCACCCAAAAGTGAAATCAGCAAAGCCGTCCACCAGGCCTTCGTCGAAGATAAAACCAATGGCATCCAGGTGCTGATGGACGTGATCTCGCGGGGCTTCAAACTGCCGCGCAACATGGACGTGGTTTTTGCCGAAACCGGCAAAATCAACGCCTGGTATGACCCGGAGAACCACGCCGTCATCATGGCCTACGATTTCGTCGAGTTCATGATCAAAGACGCGGTGGCCCACAAGGGTAGCCAACAGGAAGCCATCGAATACGCCACCGGCGCCATTCTCTTCACCTTGATGCACGAAATGGGCCACGCCCTGATCGGCGAAATGGACGTGCCTGTGGTCGGTCGCGAGGAAGATGCCGCAGATGAATTCGCCACGATGATCCTTCTCGACTGCGGGCCGCAAGGTCATCAAATCTTAGGGGCGGCGGCCGATTGGTTCTACGCCATGGGACGTAACCAGAAGGAACTGGCCTTCTGGGACGAGCACTCTCTGGATCAGCAGCGTCTTTACAACATTCTGCTGCTCATGTATGGTCACAGCCCGAATTCTTATGGTTCGTTCGTTTCCACCATCGTGCCCAAGAATCGCATGGCCAAGGCCCTCTACGAATACAAAATCAAAGAACACCGTTGGGATAAGTTGCTCGCACCCTACGTCCGCGGCGGTCACTGAAATCAGGAGAACATGACGGCTACCCATACCCAATTGCAGCAAGAAGTCCAGCGCCGGCGCACCTTCGCCATTATCTCCCACCCCGATGCGGGCAAGACCACCCTGACCGAGAAACTGCTGCTCTACGGCGGAGCGGTGCACCAGGCCGGCGCCGTCAAAGCGCGCCGCGCCCAACAGCACGCCGTCTCGGACTGGATGGAACTGGAAAAGCAGCGCGGTATTTCAATTACTTCCACCGTCCTCTCGTTTGAATACCAGGGCTACCGGGTTAACTTGCTGGACACGCCGGGCCACCAGGATTTCTCGGAAGACACCTACCGCACGCTTTTGGCCGCCGATGCAGCGGTCATGATTTTGGACGCCGCTCGTGGCATCCAGGCCCAGACCCTGAAGCTCTTCGATGTCTGCAAACAACGAAAAATGCCGCTCTTCACCTTCATCAACAAAATGGATCGGCCGGCTCTTGACCCGCTCGACCTGATCACCGAAGTGGAAAATGTGCTCGGCATCAAGACGGTGGCCATGAACTGGCCGCTGGGCAACGGCACCACCTTCAAGGGAGTCTACGATCTGCACGAACACCAGGTCCACTGGTTTGAACGCGGCGAGGACCGCCGTGGCCGGGCCGAGCTGACCAAACTCCAGGCCGACGACCCCATCATAAAAGAAACCTGCGACAGCGAGACTTACAAGAACTTCATCGACGGCGTGGAACTGCTGGAAGCCAACGAAGAGTTCGATCCCAAGCAGTTCGCCGTGGGCGAGCAGACGCCGGTCTATTTCGGCAGCGCTGCCAACAACTTCGGCGTGCAGTTGTTCCTCGACCAATTTCTGACCATGGCGCCCACCCCTACCCCGCGCAAGGTTCCGGGGGACGAACCCGTGCCTCCCGACTCGGAAAAGTTCTCCGGCTTCGTTTTCAAAATCCAGGCCGACATGAACCCCAAGCACCGGGACCACGTGGCCTTCGTGCGCATCGCCTCGGGTCGCTTCGAACGCGGCATGAAGGTGAAGAACACCCGCACCGGCGATACCCTGCGCCTGTCCACCCCCATGCAACTCTTCGCCCAGTCTCGCGAAACGGTGGACGAAGCCTTCCCCGGCGACGTGGTCGGGCTGGTCAACGCCGGCGACCTGGCCCTGGGCGACACCCTTTATGACTCCGGCAAGGCCTTTCGCTTCGAGCCCATCCCCCAGTTCCCGGCCGAGCATTTTATGCGCCTGACCGTCACCGACCCTTCGCGCCGCAAGCAGTTCCGCAAGGCCCTCGACCAGCTCACTCTGGAAGGCGCCGTCCAGGTCTTCTGGCTGGATGACTCCACCACTTACGACCCCATTCTGGGCGCCGTCGGCCAGCTCCAATTCGAGGTGGTGGAACATCGCCTGCGCCAGGACTACAACGTGGAAGTCCAGATGGAGCCGATGGGTCTGAAGTTCGTGCGCTGGATCGACAATCCCGGCGATAAAGCCCTGCAACTTTCCCGTTCCACTCGCCCGGCCACGGACAACTGGGAACGCCCCGTCCTCCTCTTCCCCGGCCAATGGGACATGGACTACGCCAAAGAAAAGAATAAGGAGCTGGTGCTGAACGCTCTGTCGACGTTAGGGCGTTAACGTCAAAATCAATGAGGCTGGAACGTCTTAAAAAATAAAGTTGGCGATGCGGCGCCAGCCGGGAATGGGATTGATGGCCTGCCAGGCCTTTTCGAGCAGGCTCGGATCCTCTTGCAGCACGTGATATTCACTGAGGTTGGCGAAAAATTCGTCCCGTTTCATGCGCAAACTGCCTGCCGGTCCCCTCGGGATGCCGGGATCGGAGTTGTCTCCGAAGACGGAAGGGGTCTCGCTGCGCAGGGCCTGGCGCACAGGGCTACGGCTTCCATCTGAATTGCCGCTTTCTCCAAATCCCCATGGATTGCGGAGATAGACATAGTCCCCCTCGATCCGGTCCACGGTCAGGGCATGATAGGAGTCTCGCTCGCCCGGAGTGCGGGACCAGCGCATTCCCACCTGGACCGCCTGACCATCCCCAATTGCCTCTTGAATTTGGCGGGTGATGGCCTCTCGATTGCCTCCGTGCATCGTTCCGTTGTGAGTCACAAAGGCACCCTCTAAGAGAGGATTGGCAATGCGGCGAATTTCGTCGGCATAGAGCCCGCCCCGTGGCTTGCCATCTCCGTCCAATTGGGCTACACCTCGAGCATTGAGGTGGCGGCCCTGGCCCTCGTTGCTGTAGTCAAGTCCCGTCCCATTGGCAAATTCCATCAGACTGGCCTGGTAGACCCGGCTGGCGCTGCTTCTGCCGCTGCTGTCCGGGGCCACGATGCCAGCATCTCGAGTCAGGATTTGGCCGTCCCGCATGGCCACGCGCCCTTCCGGCCCGGCCAGCCCGCTCATGATGCGCGCGTATTCGGCGGGTTCGCGGGTGGCTTGAAGATATTCGATTGAGGTTACGGTGCAGGTGCCGCGATCGCCTTGATGGATGGAGCCGGGGCTGGCCACTTGATGGAGAACTTCGCGATAGTAGGTCTGGCCGTTGAGGCTGTGTCCGCCTTCCGTGGCATATCTTTGGGTGCGCAGGGTATCGAGGTTGGCCATCAGAGTCTGACCCTGCGAGTCACGGTGGTTGAGGCGGTCATCGCGAAGAAGCCGGGTCAGGTCGGCCCGAGACTGGCGGCCCGCGGTCTGCTCTTGCAGTTGCAGACTGAAATTGCGCTGGGCTTCTTGTTCGGCCGCCGTGGGATTGCGAAAGTCTTTGTACTCGGGCCAGACCGGGGGAGGACCGGACGGAATTGTGGCATCATAGGCCCTTTGCAGGCGAACTCGATCTTCCCGGCCCAGGCTTGCATAGCCGGGCTGGGAGGCTATCTCCGAATGGAAGAGTTGACGACGGGCATCGGCTTCATTGAGGTTGCCCGCTAAAAGTCGATTGGCTTCGTTGCTGTCTTTGGATTCGACGGCGGGGCGTCCCTGCTCAACCAGGGTGGCCAGGCGATTGAGATATTCTGCCGGTTTCTTTTCTATCAAGTGGTTCTGAAATTCGCTGACCGCCGCCGAAGACTGAGGATTGTTGGCCGCGCCCGGCATAGCCAGATTTGCCAGAGCACCCTCAAGTACCCCGTTGCGGCCACTGCGCTGGAGACGGTCCAAGTTGTTCAGAGCGCTGCCTCCCCGGCTATCGGATTCGCCGAGTTTGCCCTCTCGCAACAAGGCGTAAAGTCCATTGCGGGCGACTGTGCCGCGAAGTTGTCTTTGCTGTTCGGGGCTTACCTGTTGGCCTGGAGCGAAGCCCAGGCCTGGTTGGGTAGGGGCGGTATTGAGGGTTGTCCCCTCCGCCACCTGGGAGCGAGCGACACGTTGGAAGACGGCCTGTTGTGCTGGGGTCAGGCGGGCATACTGCTCGCGGAAACGGGGATTGGAATCGATCTCGTGCTGCACGATGGCAGCGGGGTCACGTAAAATTGTGCCCCGAGCCCTTTGTGCGGCACCTCCCTGCTCCTGCAGGGCGACCTGATGGGGGCCAGCAGCGGCCGCCGGCTCGCGTCCGCGCAGTTGGCCAACGGGGAGGGTCTGGGCCGCCGCTCGATCTCCACCGGCCGTGGCCTGTCCGGCAGCGCCCCCCTCATTGCGAGTCCGGGGGCGAACCACGGTGGGAGTCTCGAGATTGCGAGTGCCTGTGCGTGCTGCGTCCATCTTGAGAGATGTTTCCCACTTCTTCCAGCTTTGTCTAGGACAACGGGCTGCCCAATCGGCCTACCCAGACCCAGAGGCGATTGGCTTCGCGAAGGTCCGACCAGATGGCTTCCAGCTCCCCGGGGTCGTCCCAGGGCTGCTCTAGCAGCCAACCCAGACAATCAAACCAGATGCGATAGCCCTGCTCCATCCAGTCGTCGGCCATGGCTACTTCCAGGGTCCATTCCGCTTCACCCACGGGGGTCTTCAGGTAGTCCTGATGGGCCAACTCAAATTCGTCCCAAAGATCTTGGAGAAAGGCGCGGGCCTCCTCTTCGGGTCGTTCTTCGACCATTTGGCGCAATACCAGGAAGTGGCCGGCTTCCAGCTCAGACGGGCTGACCTCCAAATTCATGCGGGCTAAGACTTTGGCTTTTTCATTATCCTTCCAGCGCTGCCGGAGCAGCTCGGAAAGGAGCTCGGAGCGATGCAATTCCTGATCGATTTCGATCAGTTGCTCCAGCTCCTGGGCCACTTGGGCGCTTTGCAACAGTTTGGCCAATTCTTCATCCTGGCAGTCTTTCAGCCAGCTCTGCAGTTGCTCGGTCATTTCCTGGCGAGCCTGGGCAAACTGGGCTTCGGTGGCTTCCAGGGCCAGGTATTTGCGCCAGATCACGACAGTGGAGTGAAGGGGGGTTATTTCTAGAGCTTCCAAGCCCGCCGCTTTCGGCGCAAGGGGAGAAATCCCGGTTTGCCAAAGGACACGGGGATGGATTCATTGCTGGCCCAGCAGTTAGCTCTGCACCGCTCGGTATTGGGTGAAGAGTTGGCACCCTGTCGAGATTGGGCGACCTTCGTAGCGGCTCTACCCGGGCAGATTCCCCTCGTCTTGCAGTGGCCCGAGGTCGGTCCCCACGTGCTGGTGGCCCACTCCCTGGAGGGGGACCGGCTGATATTTTACAACTCCTTGGGGGAAGGTGCGCAGGTAGGCGCCACTCTGGTGGCCGGTGGTCCCGTGCGCCGACAAGAGGAAGATGGACTGGAGAGTCTGCCGCAGGAAGCCTTTCAGACTTGGATGCGGGAGGGGCTGATGGTGGCCTTACTGCCTTGCCCAGGAGCTCCCCGGCGTTCCCACTCTTAATCACTCGCCTAACCTGGGCATCAGCTCAGAGGGTTCTTCCATCTCAGGCCTGGGAATCCGGAGAAACGTTCAGTGCCCGACCACCTGTTGCAGGATGCTCTCGTGGTCGGCCTCGGGCAGGCGGATGACCTCGGCCCCCAGGTTCTGCTGAATGCGCCGGAAGCCCGACAAGTTGGGGTTGACGACTTCGTCACGCCCCCCCAAAAAAATGCGAGTGCGCACGTTCTCGGGCAGGCGCAGGTTCTCCAGGCGGCGCTGGAACTCGGAGGTGGTGCCCATGTCCACTCCGGGTCGGACCATGGGGAACAGGCTGCCGGCCACGCCGGTCGGATCAAGTCGGGCCAGGTTGGCCTCGCTGTAGCCGCCCAGGGGCGGGGCCACCAGATCCAGGTTGAGGCGGCGTCCTTGCAGGCGTCCTTGCTCCTGCAGCAGGGCCAGGGCGCCCAGAGTCACCCGCCCGCCCATGCTGTGAGCGCGCAAAGTGAGGGGCTGGCCGGGGTTGCGCTCCATCCATTCCCCAAGTTCTCGGGCCAGATCCTGACTGCTGTTTTGCAGACTGCGAAAGCGATCGTCATAGGCGAAGGTGTGGACCTCCTGGCCCCGGCGCAGGCCGGGTTCGGCCAACGAATTAACGGTTTCGGGCGCAGCGTTGGCACCGTGGATGGTCATCACGGCGCCGTTGTGGCCGCGCACCAGCGGGACCAGGCGGCCTGGACGATTGCTGCCGCCCAGCACGGCCCGCTCCTGATCTTCGTTGAATCCCCGCATCACCGCCTGCATTTCGGAGCGGGTGGGAAAGCGCTCGACGGGAGCAGAGGGGGTGAAGGTGTCTTGCAATTCTTGCCGCTGAATGGGCCGGCGGCGGGCCGGAGGAAGGTGATAGGTGGTTGGGGTTTGGATGCCGTCGAGTTTGCCTGCCATGGCTCCAGCATAGCTCGAAGGGCTACTCGCAACGCCGGTTCGAAAATCACAAATTTGTTGCCAGCGTTACCAGATTGCGTCCAATTTCTCCGTTCGTCGGGCTATCTCTGCCAGCAATGGCCAATGGTGCAGCAGGCACTGGTTTTGGACGGCGAAAGGGCCAGTTCGGCTATACATCCGAGAAGGACCGCTACTATGCGCTGGCTTACGCGGATGCAGCCATGAGCAGGCCACCTTACACCCGCATGGATACAGGGACGTTCAGGCATCTTTCAGACCCGGGCGTTACTCTAGGACCACACACAGAGAGGTCCCTTCAACGCCATGATCAGCAGCCAGGTCGCGGGCAAGCTTGCCCAGGTTTATTCTCATCCCAACGCCGCCCAGGCCAAACGCAGCCAGGCGGACTACGCCAGCCACGAAGCCCATCGCGAGATCGATGTATTCCACTCGGTCAAAAGCCAGGATGCCGATGGCGACGGTAAAATTTCCTTGCAAGGTCCCGGCCACTGCCTGATGGTGCCCTGGAGCCGCACGGCCGAGTATAGCGGCTGCCCGCAGACCGGCAGCCTGCATCGCGTCGATGGCCTGTTCGTTAACAGCAGCGAGCGGCCCACCTTTGAAACTTTCATCGAAACCCAATTCCACCCCGATGGCATCACCAAGCGGGAAGCCTCTTTCGGGGGAGCTGAAATCGTAGCCCGCACGGTTTCTGTCAACCACACCGATCCCAGCCTGAACTACGTCGAGGAATTCCGCATCGCTCGCTAGAAAGAGTTGGTATATGTCCGATCAATCCGCCGATTACATCGTTTATCAGCCCACCGCTCCGAGCGTCGGGACGGGCCGTGCAGCGTCCGAAGCCGGTGATAAGACCTACCCGCTGACCGAAGGTTTGTGGCAACAAGAAACGCTGGGCGTGCTGGAACTTTACGGCGACAAAGGCAAGTTCTCCAAGCCCTAGTGCACTACGAAGAGTGGAAAGCCAAGAAACGCCGGGAAGAAGCCGAAGCCCAGGCCAATCCCTTCGAGCCGGCCGCCGCGGGAGCTGAAGCTTCCCCCCCGCCACCCGACGGCTCCGAGGACTTTCAGTGGAATGAAGACCGCGACCGGGCTATTCAAGAACTGCTGGAGACGACTGTACCCGGCACCCTGCCGGCCGTGCATGTGCAAATTCAGATGATTCGCCACGGGCTGATCGAAAAAACCGTGGCGCCCGAGCGAGCCCGCCAGTTGCTCTCGGAAGTGGATCAATACTTAACCGACTTGATCCGCAAGGAAGAAGCCAAGGTCCCCATCGACCACCCCGACGTCAGCAAAGCTCGTGAGGAGAAGCTCAAAGCGCTCTACGCCTGGCGTGAGTCCTCCGGCTCCCTGAGCCAGTACTCTCAGGAGGACCGGCAGGTCTTTCTGGATGTGGCCGCCTACGCCGCCGACCAGGGCAGCGCCTTCCTGGCCACGGCGCGGCGGCTGTTACTCCAGTGCGAGCCGGAGCCCGAGGATCAGTAAGCCAGGGTAAAACGGCGCTGGCTATGGCGCGGCTGCTCCAGCTCGTCCACGAAAGCAATCGCATAATCCTCGGCCGAAATGCGGCTGTTCCCCTGGGCATCGGCCACCAGATTATCCAGGCCGAGTCGGAAACGAGTGGTGCGCTCCCCTGGTTCGATTACGGCGGCCGGGCTGAGATTGGTCCAAACCAAATCATCCGCCTCGCGATAGAGAATTTCCAGAGCCGCTTCATGGGCCCGAGCGATCGGCTTGTAGGCCTCCGGAAAAATCTCGGCGTCGATCAGCTTGAGTCCGGGAGCCACCAGCAAGCTGCCGGCACCGCCCACCATCAACAAGCGTCTGACACCGGCCTGGCGCACGCCCTGCAGAAGAGCGCGGGTGGCCTGAATCAAGGTTTCGGTCTGATCGGGTGGCGGTCCATAGGAGCTCAACACGGCTTCGCTGCCTTGAGCGGCGGCGGCCACCGTGGTCGGGTCAAAAATATCGCCCTGGACAATCTTCAGTCCCGGCTCGGCCTTCAACTTGGAAGCGTCGCGCACCAGAGCCGTAACCTGATGGCCGCGCTGCAAGGCTTCCATTAAAATGCGCTGCCCGACCGTGCCGGTCGCGCCGATTAAAGTGATCTTCATAAATTTTCATCCATCCATTTCTCATTGGGATTACGAGTCCAGGATAGCCTTCAATTAACTGGAGAACAACTTGCTATTTTTTGACAATTCATTTCCTCTTTATTGACAATCAAACTCGCGCACGGCCCGGGCAAAATCGGCAAAGCGCCAGCGCATAAAGCGATTGAAGATACGGTCCACGTTCAAGGTACCCGGATGGGGCGGTTGCGAATAATCACGGTCGGCGGGGCAACGGCGATAGGGCTCGCCGCGCCCCATCATCAAGGAAACCGGCGTGGCCAGGCGGGCGCACAGCATGTAAGGCCACTGACTGGCGTAGAGCTGCATCGTCATATGCTTGCGCCGCACCGCTTCCGAGCTGAGCGGCTGATAGTCGCAGGAGCCATTAGGAAAGCGATTGACCTGAAAGCCCCGGGCGGCCGAGTTGTAAAGCGGATACTCATAAAGCGGACGGCCGGTTCGGGAAGCCAGGAACTGCACGCAGTCGTGATCGGTGTGGCCGGCCTCAAAAGCCACCGTCATGCAGTAATCCGCGTTCACTCCCTCGATCAGAGCCTGCATGGCCGGAAAATCCTGGCGCAGCCTGGGCACCATAGCCAGCGAGGGGAAGTCGCGGAAATGCACGCGACTTTGCTCCACACCCAGGGCGTGAGCGGCGGCCCGTGACTCCGCCTGGCGGCGCACCAATCCCCCCAGCGAAGAACTATCCGTCACCCAGGCCAGATCCACCCGATCGCCCCGCTCCACCAAAGTGTATACGGTGCCGGCGATGAGCACATCATCATCTGGATGAGCGAAAAGGAAAAGCCAGGATCCGCGCGGCAGGCTCAGAAGCGAATGCCCGAGTCATAGCAGAAAAGAACCTCACCGCCCCGCCGGCGCACCTCGCGGCGTACCGTTTCCTCATCCACTTCGGGAATCAGATTGCGCCCGTTGACGATGACCGTCAAATCCTGTTGCAGATAAGGCTCCACCTGCTCCAGAGCCCACCCGATCGACTCCCAAATCAAGGGCAGCGGATTGCCAAAAACACCGCCTCCGATCAGGGTCAGCACCGCCCGGCGCTGGCGCAACGAAGCCGCCGCCAAAAGCGTGCCCAGGTAGGCCGCCCGCAACAACTGCCGACAGATGTTTAAATGCACCGATTCGATGCGCCCATAGCCGCCGGCCGCCAGCGTGGAAGTAAATACCTGTGAAATTCTGGTGCCAGGACGCACCGGACCGTCCCACTGAGCCCCCAGCACCACCTGCACCGCTTCGTGCACGCCCACCTCGAGCAAATCAAAGTCCTGTTCCAATCGCTCGGCAAACTCGGCCGGCCGGACCAAATCGCGGGAGGTCAAGTACCCGCTCTGCACCGGTGCTTCCACCGCGTGCAGCAAATTAAGCTGGGGTCCGGCCTGAGTCTGCACAAAATGCCCCCCGGCCTGGTCGGGAGCGCGATAGTGGCGCAGCAGAGTGCCGGGATAAGCAGAAATCGAGGCGCGCGGTCCCTGGGTGGGATCATAAAAATAGTCAGCCACTCGCACCAGGTAAGCCCCGGGCGACTCCAGGCAGTTGAACTGGGAGGCTACTTGAAACAGGCTATCGGGCGGTGCACAGGCCTGGAGAGCGCCGATGTCGGTGACCGCGTGAGCACCGGTCAAAACCCACAGGCTCAGTCGGCCGCCGCCCTTGGAGGGGCGCATATCCCGCAAACTGCGGCAGCGAAAACGTCCGGCTGCCAATTCCCCCAACCAGGCCATCCCGGCTTCGTCCAGCCGAAAAGCGGCGGAGGGGTCTGCCTCCACATCCGCCTCCCAATGATCCACCTGGCTCCGCTCCTGATGAGGGCCGGCCAGGCCGGCTTGAAAAGCCTGCAACACACGCTGGCGGGCCGCCGGGCCGCCGTCAAAATCGTCCAATGTCTCGAGCATAAGCGATTGATTTGCAAGCTCCTGGCCAGACCCCTGCGAAAGGATGGATGATGTGCCGGCTCCTGTCCGTTCGGGCCCGGCCTGCACATTGGGAGAAACGGCGGCCAGGGCTTTAAAAGACCCCTGCGAAAGGCCGGTTCATGAAAAAGCTTTGTGTTTTCGCGGGGTCCTCGCCGGGTCGAGATCCCCTTTTTATGGAGCACGCCCGCCAACTCGGAGAACTTTGCGCCGACGCCGGCTGGGGCATTGTGAATGGAGGAGGCGGCCAGGGCATGATGCTGGCCGTGGCCGACGGCGCGCTCAGCCGCGGCGGCCATGTGGAAGGAGTCATTCCCCACTCCATGGTTTTGCGCGAATGGGCCCACAACAGCCTGACCGACCTGCACGTGGTCGAGACCATGCACCAGCGCAAGCAGCGCATGCACGACCGTTGTGATGCCTTCGTGGCCCTGCCCGGCGGCATCGGCACTCTGGACGAAGTTTGTGAAGCGCTGGCCTGGCAAAAACTGGAGATCCACAAGAAGCCGGTAGCCGTGCTCAACACCCTGGGATTTTACGAAAGCTTCCTCCATCTACTGGATCATACCGTAGAATGCGGTTTCTACCATGCGCTCGATCGAGAGCGCCTCTGGGTCACCGCCACGCCCCAGGAGCTGATCACCCGCCTGAACCAGTTCACACTCTAGCAACAATTCATTTACAACTCGTTCACATCTCCCCCGGACGGTTTGCGTTTCGGTGGCGGCCAGGCAGGATAGTAAATTTGCTTTAGGAGAAGCAACTGGCCCAGGCTACCCAGCCTGGGTCAGTTCTCAAGATTTGAATGGAGATTACCGAACTATGAGTAAGAAGAGCACCAATCACCTGATGACTGCGGTGATGGCCGGACTTCTTTTGGGCGGGGCTCAGTCGGCCCAGGCAGTCCAGACGGCTGGAGCCGAGAACACTTTGACGGGTGTAGACCTGCATCCCAGCGGTATTTATCTGGCCATGGACAAGGCCGGCTGTCAGGGCAAGGACGGCTGCCAGGCCAAAGCCAGTTGTAAAGCCGAATCCCAAGACCTGCACGCATGTAAAGGCCTGAACTCGTGTAAAGGCAAGGGCGGCTGCAAATCCGCCGACAACACCTGCGCCGGCAAAAACGCTTGCAAAGGCAAAGGCGGCTGCGCCACCGCCAAGCACGACTGCAAGGGCAAGAATGGCTGTAAAGCTCAAGGAGGCTGCAAATCCGGCGACAACGGTTGCGCCGGCAAGAACTCCTGTAAAGGCAAAGGCGGCTGCGCCTCCCCCGTCAAGCACGACTAATTTGTTCCCCAAAAGGCGGGTGCTTTTCAGGCACCCGCCTTTTTATTGAGGGCAACGGCGCCCCACGTCAGTGTGGCTTGAAGACCGAACTATCCATTATCTCGGGGTGGAAGTCGCGCAACCAGTAGTTCACGTAATCCGGGCGATAGCCGGAGCGGCGTTCGGTGGGGATGCGGAAACCAATGATGCGTGGGGTTCCGCTGCCGGTGATGTAAACCCGCACGGTGGTGTCCCGTTTGGGATCTTGAGCGGATTCGAGGTCGAGAAAGATGATCGGCTGTTTTTTTCCTTCAAAGCGCAGCTCTTCTTGAGAAACGGCGGCTACGTGGATGGAGCCGTCAAGTTGACCCGGGACGAGCGAGGAGAAGGCCGTTTCTGACAGTTTGAGGGGAGTTCCCTCGGAGCCACCGCTCCAGATGTGGATTTCCTGACCATCGTAGCAATAAGCCTCGTTGTTGGCTGACCAACGAATGCGGTACTTGCCGGGAAATTTGAGGTAAAAAGTACCTTCGTCTCCGTCCCCATCGAAGCTGAAATTGTCGGCCTGCAGGCCGTAATCGGGAGATTCGCGGATCTTGGCAGTCCAAATTTGCGGTCCCTTAGAAACTTCGGCCAGAGCCGTTCGGGCTCGCTTTAACAAATCATCGCGATTCGAGGCGGCCGGTTCGGCTCCACTCACGAGGCTGATTGCCAGAAAGAGGGCGGGAAGAAGCAGGCGTTTCATCCCGCGAGATTTCCCAGCGCAGTTTGAAATTCCTGCGGCCCGCCACGCCCTGAAAGCTGGTGGTTCCGCCTATCTGCTTGAAAGTTTCTTCTGAACAGTTTGTATCTGGATCATGGGTGGGAAGGTACATTTAAGTTAATGGAGGTTCCATGCATCCAGTCGTCGCTTTTCTCATCACCTGGGTTCTCAACGCCGTAGCCCTCTGGGTAACCGCCGCCATCGTTCCCGGAGTACGTATCCACAAGTTTTCCGGCGCCATGTGGGGGGCCCTGGCACTCGGATTTGTGGCATTCTTCATCAAACCGCTGGTCGTCTTTTTCAGCCTTCCTTTCCTACTGGTCACTTTGGGTCTGTTCTACGTAGTCATTCTGGGATTCTGTTTCTGGCTGGCCGGCAAGATGGTGTCCGACTTTGAAGTGGACGGATGGTTCTCCGGCTTCATGGGCGCACTGGTGTTGGGTTTGGTGAATTGGGGTCTCAGCTTCTTCGTATCTGCGCCCGCCTGGAGTTAGGCAGACCCACGCCTCTTTATTGGGGACAGCTACGGCGCCATTCGAGGCGCTCGCGGTCGTCGAGTTCACCGTCACCATTCCTATCGTAGGCAGCCTGCGACTTTTTAGCCCAGCGTTCATAGTCCAAACGAGCGTCGGCGATCTCGTTGTCCTCAACCTGGCCGTCTTTGTCGAGATCAAAGCGGCTCCAGAGGTGAAGGTCACCTTCGTTTTCCTTTTCCTGGAGAATCTTCCACTCGCCGTCTTCCAGTTTACCATTGCCATTGGTGTCGTAGCGGGCCCAGGTGCTCGGCCACAGCGGGCTGTTCATTCCGTCTCGCCCGGGCAAGGCCTGAGCCACCCCCATCAAGGTAAAGGCCGCGAAGCCCAGCATCATCCAGCGTTTCATAATGTCCTCCAGAAATTTCATTGGAGTCCATTACACCGCAGACGGACCTCAGGGTGTAGGGAAGGGCGTACTGGGACTCAGGGACTTCTTGACCTCGTCCCGAACCCCAGGCGCCGTCCTGAAGAACCACGCCACACGGTATGCTTCGGCCAGCTCACGGCCTGAAAGATTCTCAAAGGCTAAACTCCAGGCCCTGCGTATCATCCCCACCGGCATTCTCCAACTTCGCTTTATCTGCTAACATAGACGGATGGACCAAGCAGGCGAACCCGAAGAACTGGCCGTCAACCCCCTGGCCGAAGACCCCGACGAGATTCACAAACAGTTCGGACCCCTCAAACTCTCCACCGTGGAAGTTCTGCTGGGCAACGCCTTGATCCCTTTGGTCGAAGGTGAGAACGCGGCGTTGCTGGAGTCTTGCAAGTCCATTCGCCGCCACATCTACATGGAGCTAGGTTTTTATCTACCTTCGGTGCGCTTCCGCAACAAAGTGACTCTACCGGCGAACTCCTATGAAATTACGGTGGGCGAATATCTGGCCGCGCGCGGCCAGGTTTTTCCCCGCCAGACGCTCTTTTTCGCTCATGGCCCTCATCTGACCGCGTTGCGTCAAGGCTATCCCACCGGCACCTCAGTCAATGATCCGGTTTACTCCATGCCCTCGATCTGGATTCCCGACGAGGAGGTGGTGGAGCCCAGCGATCTGCACATGCGCTTTACGCCCAAAGCCGTCATCGCCACCCACCTGACCGAAGTAGCCCGCATTCACGCCCAGGAGATCTTCGCCCGCTCTCCCCTGGACGCGCTCTTGCTCGAATCCCAGGAAGCCTGGCGCCAGGCCCGCCAGGCCGGCTTGACCGAGGCCAAGCTACGTTCCATCCTGGGCATGCTTTTGCGCGAGCGCGTCTCCATTCGCGATCTGGACGCGGTGCTGCTGGAATTAGCCCTGCACGAACCGGTCAAAACCGCTCCCCTGGTGCTGCTCGACTTTGTGCGCCGCCGTCTGGCCCCGGTGCTTTACCAGAAGGCCGCCGACGGCCGGGAAACACTGCTGGTGTGGAAAATCGATGAGACTCAGGCGGCTCTGGCGGTGGGCGGCGAAGGCCAGAAGCAGCAGGCTCTACACCTGGGTTACTCGCGTCTGGCCGCTTTCCGTGAGCAACAGGCCTTCCCCACCTTCGTGGTGGCCTCGCGCTACCGGCGTGCCTGGGCCGAACTGATGCGCTCGGGTAGTCAGCAGGTCACGGTGCTGGCCCTCGAGGACAAACCCCCGGAAATCCGACTGGATACGCTCGACTCCATGCTAAAATTCAGTGGCGCCGCCAACTCGCACCTCCCCTATCCTACCAACCGCTGGCCGAACTAGCGGGTGAGTAAAAACCGAGCCAGCGAAATACTCAAACGGCTACGGGCCAGCATTCCCAATCCGGCCGTCGAGCTGAAGCATTCCAGTCCCTTTGAACTGGTTATCGCCACCATTCTCTCCGCCCAGTGCACCGACGAGCGCGTCAACCAGGTCACTCCCCTGCTTTTTCAACGCTGGCCCGACCCGACCGCGCTGGCCCAGGCCCTACCCGAGGAAGTCGAAGAAGTGGTCCGGCCTACCGGCTTCTACCGCAACAAGGCCAAATCCATCCAGGCCTGCAGCCGCCACCTGGTGGAACGCTTTCGCTCCACAGTGCCTGAGACGATGGAAGAACTCACCAGCCTGCCCGGAGTGGGCCGCAAAACCGCCAATCTGATCTTGGGGGAATGCTTCGGCAAACCCGGTATCATCGTGGACACGCACGTCGGCCGGGTGGCCCGGCGTCTGCAACTGACCGCTAAGCAGGAGGCCGAGGAAGTCGAGAAGGACCTGCAAAAGCTGCTTCCCAAGAAAGACTGGAGCCAGGGGTCCTCGCGTTTGCTTCTGCACGGACGCTACGTCTGCCTGGCCAAGAAGCCGCGTTGCCCGGATTGCTGCCTGGCCAGCCTCTGCCCCTCGGCCTTCAGCCCAGGCGTGCTACCGCCTCATTAGCCGACCGGACGCAGTCGGGGATGCCTACCCCGCGGTAAGCGTTGCCGGCCCATCCCAGGCCCGGCCAACGCGCCAGGCAATCCTCAAGCGTGCTCAACCACTCCAGGTGACCCACCCGATAGAGCGGCATGGCGCGTACATAGCGCTTGACCACGGCGCTTATGGGAGGCTCTCCAATCTTCAGCAAACGCGACAGCTCCATGTGGCTGCGGGCAATCATCTCCTCATCGTTCCAGGCCATGGCCTCGGGCCGAGAGGCTCCCCCTACGTAAGTGCGCAGCAAGGCCATGTCGGGAGGAGTGCGCTCGGGATATTTGCGGTGACTGAAAGTGCAGGCCAAAATGTCGCGACCCTCCACCGCCGGCACGACAAAACCGTAGCCTCGGGTGGCGGCGTCGGCGGCGGTCAGTGGATAACCAAGATTCACGGTGGCCGAAGAAAGGTACTCCTGCTTCTGCAGCAAACTGGCGGCCGGGGCGTCGAAAGGGCGCAGCAGGTCGGCCATGGCGTAGGTGGGTGCGGCCAGCAACAAGCGCGGAGCCGTTTCCCCGTCCACCTGCCAGCCGTCCTCGAGCGGTCGAATGTGCCCTACCGGCCGTCCGCAGCGGATGCTTTCGTCCGGCAAGCGGGCGCGCAGGGCCTGAATCAACTGGCCGAAGCCGCCTTTGAGGCTGTTGAATAAATGATAACGTGGACCCCGGCTGGCGCGCGCCTCCGGACTGAGCAGCAAGCCCCGGCAGACACTGCCGTACTTGCGCTCGTACTCGAGAAACTGCGGCAAGGTAGCCCGCATACTGAGCGTTTCCGGATCAGCCGTGTAGATGCCCGCCACCATCGGCTGGGCAATGCGCTCCAGAGCCTCTTTGCCCAGGCGCCGGCGCACGAAAGAAGCCAGTGATTCATCGCGAACATCCTGGCGCGGCTTGACAAAAAACTCCAGACCCATGCGCAGCTTGCCCAACCAGCTCACGGCCGGCGAGCGTAGGAAAGGAATCCATTGACTGGGCGCCAGCAAGCGCAGACCCTCCGGAATGGGCACCAGTTGGCCGCCACGCACGATCAGAGTTTTGTGAAACTCAGGTTGAGGGCTGACCAGTTGGTCACCCAGTCCCAACTCGAGAATGAGATCCTTACCCCACGGTTTGGCCGTGACCATCGATTCCGCGCCCAGTTCCTGGAGCAGGCCGTCGGAGTGCAGCGTTTCCAGCGAGCCGCCCAGACGCTCGGAGGCTTCCAGCAGCAAGAACTTCCAGCCGCGTTGCTGAGCGCGGTAGGCGGCCGTCAGCCCGGTCAGGCCGCCGCCCACGATGATCAGATCATAAGAATGAGACACTCGATTGTTCCCGTACCGTTTCCACCAGGTATTTCACCAGGTCTACCGGCGTCTGGGGAACAATTCCATGACCCAGATTAAAGACATGTCCCTGGCCGCCGCCCTGGCGCAGCACCTCTTCCACTTCGTTGCGCACCGTTTCGCGGTCGGTGAGCAAGACGGCCGGGTCCAGATTGCCCTGCAGCGCTTTACCGCCCACCTGTTGGCGGGCCCAGGCCAGCGGGGTCATAAAGTCCACGCCCACCACGTCGGCGCCACACTCGGCCATGTCTTGCAGCAGCAGCGCGGTGCCGCGGCCAAAGTGGATCTTCACGATATCGGCAGGTAGACTCTGCAGGACCTTTGTGCTGTAGGGCTTGACATATTTGCGATAGTCGGCCGGCGACAGGCATCCCGCCCAGGAATCAAAGAGCTGAACGCTATCCGCGCCCGCCTCGATCTGGCGCTTCAGATATTCGGCGGTGGCTTCGGCCAGCGTGCTCATCAAGCGGTCCCAGGCCTGGAAATCGCAGTACATGAGCCGCTTCGTGTGCAGAAACTCTCGGGAGCTCCCGCCTTCCACACAATAAGAGGCGACCGTGAAAGGGGCGCCCGCGAAGCCGATCAAAGAGATCTCGGGGGGTAACTCCTGGCGAATCAGGCTGACGGCTTTGTAGACGTAGTCCAGCTCGCCCACCTCGATCTGCCTGGGCAACCTGGAAACCGCTTCGGGCGTACGCACAGCCTCGCTGATGACCGGCCCGTCGCCTTTGGCGAAGGTCAACTTGAGCCCCAGGCACTCGACGATGAGCAAAATGTCGGCAAACAAAATGGCCGCGTCCACCTGCAACACCTGGCGGGCGTGCAAAGTGACTTCGGCGGCCAGATCGGGCTGCTTGCACAGCTCCAAAAAAGAGTGGCGGGCCCGTAACTCACGGTATTCCGCCATGTAGCGGCCGGCCTGCCGCATCAACCAGACCGGCACGCGCTCGATTGGCTGGTTGCGGCAGGCCCGCAGGAACAGGGTCTCCATTCCTTTAGCGTGCGTCGCGGGTAATAACCTGGTCGATCAGGCCGTATTCCACCGCCTCGGCCGCCGACATGTAGTAGTCGCGCTCGGTGTCTCTTTCGACGCGGTCGAGCGGCTGGCCGGTGTGGTCGGCCAGGATCTGGTTCAGCAGAGCGCGCGTCTTGAGAATCTGGCGGGCGTGGATGTCGATGTCGGTGGCTTGACCGCCGATCTGACCGATCCAGGGTTGGTGAATCATAATGCGGCTGTAGGGCAGAGCGTAACGCTTGCCTTTGGCTCCACCGGCCAGCAACACGGCCGCGGCCGAGGCGGCCATGCCCATGCAAATGCAGGAGACATCCGGCTTGACCAACTGCATGCAGTCATACATGGCCAACCCCGAGGTGACCGAACCACCGGGGCTGTTGATGTAGACGTCGATATCCTTGTCCGGGTCTTCCTGTTCCAGGAAGAGAAGTTGGGCGATGACCAGATTGGCAATGTGGTCGTCGATGGCATCTCCGATGAAGATGATGCGGTTCTTGAGCAGGCGCGAGTAGATGTCGTAGCTGCGCTCGCCGCGCGCCGTCTGCTCGACCACGTAGGGAATGAGAGTATTCTGGAACATGCTTTCTCCT
The DNA here is from genome assembly GCA_019637395.1 of Vulcanimicrobiota bacterium. Lineage (GTDB taxonomy): Bacteria > Vulcanimicrobiota > Xenobia > Xenobiales > JADMJV01 > JADMJV01. The sequence continues at coordinate 54,900 of JAHBVR010000024.1, read as the reverse complement.
GCCGGATTTGTTTGTGATCCGCGCCTTCGCAGCCCCACTACCCAACCCTTCCTTGAGGAGACAAAGCCTCCACAATCTGCCCATTTGGGTAGCCCTAAATTTACTGCGTATCGATCCAGTCCAGTCGGTTGGCCTCCTTGCGCTTGAAAAGCGAGGTCGCCACGCGCTGCATCCCGTTTACCACCACCAGAGCCAGAATCAAGACCAGCCAGTTGCACATCCCCTGGCCGAAGCCGGCCCGGTCCAGCCCGGGATCCAGGAAGTAGGCGAAGGTCAGCGCCCCCCCTGCCATCCCCGCCACCTTCAGGAGCTTGCCCAGCGTCAGGCGCTCGCCCACCGAGAAAAATAGCGTAAAATAGGAAGCGACCAAGAAATAGGCCTGCAGATTGCGCGAATCCAGCTCCGGGAGAAAGCGAGCCATGATATACAAGCCCGCAATGGAGATCCAGCCGGCCGGCCGCGCCAACCCCGCCAGCACGGTGAAGATGGTTCCCATCACCAGGGGCAGGATCAGGACCTCGCGCCAGTAGGCGCCGTGCGTCTCGGGCACCGAGCTCATGCCCAACGGCAGAAAAAGAAGGAACCAGACCGCAAACCAGGCCAGGATCCACTTGTCTTTGAACTCCGGCTGCTTTTCCACCCTGGAAAGCTTCGCCGCCGATCTAAAAAGCCCGCTTAAGCGGGCTTGTTTTGTTTCTTGGTGGAGATAAGGGGACTCGAACCCCTGACCTCTTCGATGCGAACGAAGCGCTCTCCCAGCTGAGCTATATCCCCAAGACTGTGGGGAGTATACTCCGCTCAGCCGCGAGGGTCAAGGCGTCAGCGAATTCGACCCACCCGATGGGGTGGCCAAAAGATAAATTCGGCTTTGCCCACGTAGTGGTCCAGGGGCACATCATGCCAGTAGCGAGAATCGAACGAGTCATTGCGATTGTCGCCCATCATGAAGGCGCAGCCCTTTTTCACTCGATACTGCTCGAAGGGCTCGTTGATGGCTTCTTTGATGAACGGCTCCTCGACGACTTCATTGTTGCGATAGAGCTTGCCGCCCTTGACCTCGATCAGATCCCCTTCGATGCCCACCACGCGCTTGATCAGGTCTTCCTTGTTGCCGTGGTAGGTGTCGGGCGGATGAAAAACGGCCACGTCGCCGCGCGCCGGCTTGGCGAAGCGGTACTGCAGTTCGTTGACCAGGATGTAGTCTTTGACCAGCAGGGTCGGGATCATCGACCCGGAGGGAATGTAGTAGCTACGCACGATAAAGTGGATGAGCAGCAAGGCGCTCACCCCGGCATGTACAATCGAGTCGATGAACTCGTTGACGTTTCGACGCTTGAGGGGTTCGGATATAAGCTTCGGCTGGAAATAAATCACCAGGCGAGCAAAAGTCAACGCGTAAAGAGCGATAAAAAGGTGAGTCTCGGTCACTTCGGCGGCTTCTTGCTGCCATTGAACCCTCCCTGCTCAAGCCGTTCAAGGACAGAAGGAAGTCAGCGTGGGAAAGACCATTGTGTTGTTGTTCATAGCCATTGTGGCCGTGACCTTTGGGGACATCTGGATGTCCCAAACCATGAAAGGTTTGGGAGAGATCAGGATTTCCAGCCCGGGGGATTTCTTCTCGCTGATAGGCCGTGTGCTCTCCACCCCGCGCTTCTGGCTGGCGGTATCGGGAATGGCCACCTTCTTCTTCATCTGGACGTCCATTTTGTCTTACGCCGACCTGACTTTTGTGTTGCCTTTCACAGCCTTGACCTATGTGCTCAATGCTATGCTGGCTCCCATGATGCTGAATGAGACGGTGACCCCTACCCGTTGGGCCGGGGTCCTCCTGATCGCGGCCGGCGTGGCCCTGGTGGGCCTGTCCGAGGCCTGGCAAAAAACCTCGCCTTCATGATTTTTCGAACACCCAGAGAGGATGACCAGGACCCAACCGTGGGTTCTTGAAAACTATTCAAACGAACATGCACAGGGCGAAAGCGGCACTCATGGCGGGAGGATTGGGATTGGGCCTGGTGGCTCTGGCCTGGCCCGCCCACGTGCAAAAGGGACCTGCGCAGTTGGTTTGTCGGCCCGGCCAGGAAATCCGCCTCGGCCTGAGCGGGGTGCCCTGGTGGGTCAAGGCCCGCATTGACGGACGAGAAGTGCCGGTGGCGAGGGATTGGCACGGTTTTCGGTTGGCTGTACCGGAAGATCAGGCCGACGGTAGTATCCCTCTGGTGGTGGAGCTGGGCGGCTTGCGTGGCCAGGGCTGGAACTGCCAGCTCCAGGTGGACTCGATTCCTCCCAAGCTTTCTATCGAAAGCCCTGGCGAGGGAGCGGCTCTGGCGGCGGATTCGGTCACGATACGTGGATCCGCCGACGGACCGTTCCGCATGAATCTGGCCCTGGGCGCCGGTTGGAACGAAATCCACTTTGTGGCGCGAGATGCCGCCGGCAATGAATCCCGCCTGAAGCGCCGCCTCTTCTCCGATCGCCAATCTCCCAGCCTGTCGCTGGAACGCCTGCTGCCCGACGGTAGCTCCGAGCCGCTGCGAGCCAAAGACAGCCCCAAGGACAGTTTCCGTGTGCGCGTGCTCATGCAGGATGACAGCGGCATCGCCGCTCTACGCTACCGCCTGGACGGCGGCAAATGGCAAAAGCCCGCCCTGAGTTTCCAGAGCCAGAGCTGGCAGGCTCTCTTCCCCCTGCGCAATCTTCCGGAAGGAAGTCGTAAACTGGAGTTTGAGGTGGTCGACCAGGCCGGCCGCAGGGTCAGCGAGGAAGCCGACTTCCTGGTGGATTCCAGCGAAGAACTGGGCAACAAAATGCTGACCCCGGGAGCCCGCGGTCAGGACATCGTTCAATTGCAACGCCGCCTGGTGGATGCCGGCGTGCTCAAAGACGAGCAGATCACCGGCGAATTCGACGCCCCCACCGAGTCAGCCGTCAAGGAGTTTCAGAAGCGCGAGGGCCTACCCTCCACCGGTCGCGTGGCCCAGCTCACCCTGGCCGCTCTGGGCCCACGCATCTTCGTGAACCTGAACCGCTTCGAGCTGGTGCTGGACCGTCCCGGAGAAGAGCCGGTACGCTTTCCGGTGGCCTGCGGCCAGCCGGCCTACCCTACGCCGACCGGAAGTTTCACAGTGGCCGAAAAAGTCAAAGACCCCAGTTGGATTCCTCCCGACTCCCCCTGGGCCCGCGAAGCCGAAACCATTCCCCCGGGTCCCAGCAACCCCCTGGGCACGCGCTGGATCGGCCTGTCCTGGGGCAGCGTCGGCATTCACGGCACCAACGCCGATTGGTCCATCGGCTCGGCCAGTTCGCACGGCTGCCTGCGCATGCACATCTACGATGTGGAAGCCCTCTATGACATGCTGAAAGAAGGCACTCCGGTGACCATCTACGGCGGCTGGGAAGACAGCCCCCACCTCAAGCGCTATTGGCCCTGAGAATCAGGTAAGCATGGCGATGACTCTGCCGTAGTAGGCCTGATTCAGAGAGTCGAGTTTCGCGTAGAAGGCCGCTTTCTCGGCGGGCTCGAGCTGGCTGATCTGTACGGCCTTCTCGCCGGACCAATCGGTTTTTGGACCGCTGTAGCCGGGTTCGCCTTCGAGAGCCTTGAGAGCTTCCACCCGCTTGGCGCGATCGTCTACGCGCCCCTGGAAATACTCATCACGCTTGGCGTCGCTGCTGAATGCCATGGGCATCTCGTCCTGCACCGGGTAGCGTCTTTCCAACTGTTCGAGCACGCTGATCCCCTCCGTAGCCGCTTGCTTAAGGATATCCCGAGCGTCCAGCCTGACATATTCTTCCTCGCTACGAAACTCCGACTTACCGCTGAGGATGGCCATGGCGTCAGCATGGCGCAGGGCACCCTCGATCTGGTCGGGACTGGCGCCTGAGCCCAGTGCGTACATCATCATCCCCATACCGGAGACACAGGGCGTGGCCATAGAGGTGCCGGATAGCGGCTGATAGCGGTCATCCGGCACCGTGGAGGAAATGTCGCGGCCGGGGGCGGCCAGGTCGACGCGAGTGGCAGAGAACTTGGGGGGCTTTTCGGAAATCTTCATAGTTAGAGGCTAGGCGTCCACGACGAAACGATTCCAAAAACCTGCCTTCCAAAAGGAAACAACTTGTTACATTTTCCCGTCGGGCCTCCCCAGGTCCGTCCCGGGCCAAGATAGAAACTCCTATTCATGGCCCTGCCCGCGCAGAAGGATCCAGATCTTCCCGATGTCTGGCTGCTCGGGCTCTGGTTGGCGCTGTCGGTCTTCTGGTTTTTCATTTGCCAGGGCTACACTCCCCCCGCTCATGTGGCTTACTGGCGGGAAACCACGACCATTGCCGCCGGACTCGGCCTCGGGTTTACCGTGCTGCTGGGCTTCACCCGGCCGGCGGGTTGGCTGGCCTTCCTCTCCATGGTGGCCCTGATTTATTCCATGCCGGCCATCGGCTCTGACAGTATCTGCCTTTTCTTCTGGATCGCCTACTATTTCACCGTGGTTTTCTCCGCCGGAAATAGCCTGACCCTGAGAAAAATGGTAAAAAGTTCCGTAATCTCGGGACTATTGATCGGCTACGGCTACGGCTACGGCATAGACCCCGGCTCCCGACCCGAGCACCTGGCTCAAGGAATGCTGGCCTGGCTGAGCCTGCTCGCGGTGATGATGCTGGTCAACGGAGTGCTCCGCCTGCTGCGCCGCCAGGTGTTACAGAACTAATGGAATGGCCGACTTCTGGGAGTAGAGCCAGCCCAGCATCCAGGCATCACGCTGCGTCAAAATGTCGCCATGACTGCTGTTGACCGTGTGAGCAGTATACATCAAGTCGGCAGGCTGGTTGGAATGGTCGAGTCCCAGCGCATGCCCCAATTCATGACTGAGGAAGGCCCCCAGATCCGCTTCGCTAAACTGGGGTTTGTCGAGAATTCCGATCTCCCCGACCTGAACCCGGTTGCTGTAGACCCGGAAGGTAGTTACCCCGCCGGCGCCTTCGGGAACATTGACGCCCATCCAATCGATCTTGATTTGGGCCTGGTCAGGCTCGCTCACCTGGCGGAAGAGCTTGGTCTTGAGCGCCTTCTGGCCGGTGGCGTTCCACACCGCCAGGGATTTTTCCACGATGGCGCGCCGTTCCGGCAGTGGTGAATAGACCCGCAGAGGCAGCATGTCACTGGGGAAACGGCAGGGATAGCCACCTGAACTCATGCAACCGTAGTTCTCCACGGGCTGACCGGGCAAATCGCTGGTCTTGATTTCGACGGGCAGCGCGCCCGGCAAAGGCGAGGGGTGGTAAGAATTCACACCGGTAGGCAGATTCAACTGACCAGGAATGAGAGGCAGGTCAGGAATCGAGTAACCGGCCGGGAAGGTCAGTTGCTGAAGTTCCGGTATATTCCGCAGGGTGTCCATCCAGCCCGAGGTTGGAACACCGGCCCGCTGCATCGTGGTTTGCATCAGGTCTAGAAAGTTCACGGCGCCTCCTCCCGTCTGAGCGCCGGCGGGTAGCACCAGAGTCAAGCCTAAGGCGAACGAAGCAAACCATTTCATTCGCCTGTTATACAGGCGGAGGCCGAATGTTTCTGTGAAGTGGGTTACTCAATCGAGGGTGTGCAGCAGGTCAGCCCAGCGCTGGGGCCAGTCGTCGGGGTCCTCCACGGGCCGGTTGAGGTTGTGTTTTAGCCGGCCCCACCACCACAGGCGGACCGCCTTTTCCAGCTCATCCCAACCGGCATCCAAAGAACCACTGGGAATATAGGGCGTGCGACTGGCCAGCGTGACGCCGGTCAGCGTCTGGCGCAGGCAGCGAGCCACATCCGTCAGATTAGGACGATCTTCGAAAAGGCGCACCCAGTCGCCGTCCAGGCTGAAGACCAGCAAGAACGTCTCCAGCTCGGGTAACCAGTAGAGGCCAAAGTGGTCGGACTGATGCTCACGGGCCCGCGCTGCGCAGGCCTGAGCCGCCCAGCGCAAGTCGCCGTGTTGCCCACGAGGAAAGAGTTGGTGAAGAGGGCCGTGTTCCAAGAGTTCGGCCCGGAACCCGTAGAAATACATCAAACGCTGTAGCATTTTCTGAGTTTACGGATCCGGGCCGACTGGCACCGTGAAATTTTACCTCAAGCTGGGTTGCTGGAAATATTCCAGGTAGAATTCGTCGGGGTGGGCCTCTTTGAGCACGGCCGGTTGGGTGGAGACGGCCTGCAGCCAGCGCTTCAGCTTAGGCGGCAGGTTCAGCTTGCGACCGGTGCGCTGTTCCAGGATGGCCCAGCGTTCGAACCACGGGTAGGCGGCCAGGTCGGCCAGCGTCAGTTGGGCTCCCAGCCAGAAAGGACCTTCAGCATCTAAGGAGGCCTCCAGCGGGCCCCAGAGTTCCTCATCCGGGGGCAACTGGTAGTCGGGATGCTTGAAGGCCGGCGAGGTCAGGCTGACCAGTTTCGACCCGATGGTCTCGAAAGCCAGGCGCATCTTGGCGCGCTGGAAAGGATCTTCGGGAGTCAGTTTCAAGCCCCCGAAGGCTTCATCCAGATACTGCATAATGATCCACGACTCGGGCACGCCTTTTTCGTCGTGCTGAATAAAGGGAACGCTCTGATTGGGGGATAGTTCCTTATACCACTGAGGCATTTCTTTCAGATCGATGGCGATCCGCTCGTGTTCGATTCCCTTGGCGCTCAGCACCAGACGGGCACGATGGGCAAAGGGGCAAATGTCGGCATTGTAAAGTTTGAGCATGGTTCGATCCTCCTGTCCTGGCATCGTAAGCGGTGGCGAGACCACGCGTCCAATACAATTCCCAGGGAAGTCATAAATCGCATTTATGAGAGAAGAGGTTCCCTGGCCGCGGAGCGAACGCCCTGGGCCATGGCCTTCGACTTGGAACAAGCCTATCTGGATCTGGTCCAGACCGCCATTGGCGGCGGGCTTTGCAACCCGCCTGACCTTCCCTTTTCCAAGCAGGAACTGCTCCGCGCCCGCGCGTTGACACGGCGAGTCCGATCGATTTTTGCCCCCGAAGTGCGCGCCCTCAAGAAAAATCAACTGGCTTTGTCTGAGCCGGCCCTGACCACTCTGCGCGGCCTGCTGCTGGATTTTCAGGCCGAGGATGTGGCCCGTCTACTGCGCATCAATTCTCCGGTCGGGCATACTTTACTGGGTCAGGAAGCTCTGACCAGTCTGCGCAATTGCGCCCGCCAGGCCATCTGGCTACGCGTTCCGGGGGATTTTATGGAGTGCGGAACCTGGCGCGGGGGGGCCTGTATCCTGCTGCGCGCCATCCAGAACGCATTGGGCGTGGGCAGCCGGCGGCGCACCTGGGTAGCCGATTCCTTCCAAGGGTTACCTCAACCGGACCAACTGGTGGACGCTGTGTTGCACGCCTACTTGAAGGAAACCGGCTCTTTCTCGGTCTCGCTCGAGGAAGTCCGCCAGAACTTCGCCCGCTACGGCCTGTTGGACGAAGGGGTGTGTTTCCTACCCGGCTGGTTCGCCGATACGCTGCCCTCCTGGCAAGGCCAGCTGGCCCTACTGCGCCTCGACGGCGATTGGTACGAGTCCACCTACACCGCTCTCGAGCACCTCTACGACAAGGTTTCCTGGGGCGGCTTCATCATCATCGACGATTACAACCCGGTGATCGGTGCCTACGCGGCCGTCAACGATTTCCGCGCTGCCCGTAGCATCACCGACCCGCTGGTACAGGTCGATCATCAGATCCACTTTTGGCGGAAACTTCCGCCACACATATAAGGAGAACGCTCATGGAAACCCAAGTCGCACCCAATCCCCAACGTATCATGCAGTTCGCATTTGGCTTTGTGCCCGGCGTGGCCGTCTATTCCGCCATCGAATTGGGAATCTTCGCGGCCGTCGCCGAGGGCCACAATACCATCGCCAAACTGGCAGCCGCCTGCGGCTGTCAAGAACGTGGGATGCAACCGCTGGTCTATACCCTGGCCGGACTGGGATTGTTGGAGCAGGCGGGCGACCATTTCCGCCTGGCCCCCGATACTCGCATGTTCCTGCTACCCGGCAGCCCGGCCTACCTGGGTGGGGTCATCGCCCACCAGACCAGGCTGATCGGCGCCTGGGCCCAAATGCCCGAGGCCGTGCGCCAGGGCAAGCCGCCCGGCACGGTGGTGGAAGGCGATCAAGATGATGGCGCCTTCTTTGCCGCCTTCGTGGATTCACTCTTCAATCTCAACTGGCCGGCCGCCCAGGCGGTGGCCCGCGCGCTGCCGCCCGCCCGGACGGCCGTCGACATCGGTTGCGGCTCGGGCGTGTGGAGTCTGGCCCTGGCTCAGGCCCAGCCCGAACTCAAGGTGGTGGCCGTCGATCGCAAGTTGGTGCTGGAGACGGTGGCCAGGGTCTTCGCCGAGCGCATGGGTTGTTCTGAGCGCTATGAGTATCGGGCCGGCAATTTCCGCGACGTCGACCTGGGCAAATCCGATGTGGTCTTTCTGGGCCATATTCTGCACAGCGAAGGCGAAGCCGCCTCGCGCACTTTGCTCAAGCGCGTTCACGATGGCTTGAATCCCGGCGGAGTGCTGGTCATCGCCGAGATGGTGGCTTCAACCCCGCGCGCGGCTGACGTCTTCTCCAACCTGTTTGACCTCAACATGCTGATGTGGACTGAAGACGGAACCGTCTTCAGTGCTACTCAGATGGAGGAAATGGGGCGCGAAGCCGGCTTCACCCGCTTCGAGTGGCTGGCCGTGCCCGGCCCCTACCCCGTCCTGCTCGCTTTTCGGTAGCATGTTTCTACCATAGATACCAACCCCGATCCTGACCACAGCGGAAAGTATCCGGATCACTCTTTTTGGTAGACCTGGCCGATTAGAATCGGAGGAAGCCCCCACGGGCTTGGACCAAAAACGGTCCCGACCACGGAGACGAACAAAAATGGACCAGTCAGATTGGTGCTCCACCCGGTTGACACCGTGGGCACCTTTCCAGACACCTCGGGAAATTTCGTAACTACCAGTTGGGAACGTCACTCAGGCCTCGGATTCATCCGGGGCCTGAGTTTCTTTCGGCGCCAGGCCCGAACGCCGGGTGGCATTGCGGGCGGGACTGCAAAATCTGCAGGGCGGAAACCTGGTGCCAGAGCGGCACTGGCCATGTAGGTCCTCCGGGTCAGGGGAGCAGTCGAACCGTCCAAGTTCGGAGCACCTGCTCACTTTATACCTCAGAGACTCGGGAGCAACCGTGAAGTTTTCCCAAAGTGACTCAGGCGCTAGCCGCCGGCGATGGCCCCCACCACCAGATAGGGCTCGCGACCCGCCGCCACCGACTCGGGTAGCGGGTCGTCAGGGGGCTTATGCGACAGGTCCTGGCCTTCCGCGAAGAAACGGATGAAATCGCGGCGTTTGCCCGTCTGAGCATCGCGCACAGTCCCCAGCAGGACCGGGTAACGTCGCTCCAGCTCCTCCAACAGGCGCCGCTGCGTAACCGGAGCGGCCACTTCCAATTCGACCTCACCGTCGATCTTGGCCAGCAGGCGGAGCGGCCCCGGCAGCATCAGGCGGATCAAGATAGCGTCTGCACTTCCACCGACAGCACCGCGGGCAAGTCGCGCACTACCGTCTTCCAATGCTCGCCGCCATCGGGCGAGCAGTAGATCTGGCCGCCGGTGGTGCCAAAGTAGATACCGCAAGGATTAAGCCTGTCCACGCAAGTGGCGTCGCGCAGTACGTTTACATAGCAATCGCTCTGCGGCAGTCCCTCGGTCAGGGCTTCCCACTCTCCTCCTCCATTGCGACTGCGATAGACGCGCAGCTTGCCGTCCACCGGATAACGCTCCGAATCGCTCTTGAGCGGAATCACGTAAATCGTCTCGGGGTCGTGCGCGTTGACTTCGATGGGAAAACCGAAGTCACTCGGCAGATTATTGCTGATTTCCCGCCAAGAATCGCCGCTGTCATCGCTGCGCATGACGTCCCAATGCTTCTGCATAAAGAGCACCTCGGGCCGGGACGGATGCATGGCCAGGCGGTGTACACAATGGCCGACCTCGGCCGTAGGTTCGGGAATGAACTCCGAGACCAGGCCCTTGTTGATGGGTTTCCAGCTCTGCCCGTGATCGTCGCTGCGGAAGGCGCCCGCCGCCGAGATGGCCACGTAAATGCGCCCGGCTGTCTTGGGGTCGAGCAAAATCGTATGCAAACACATACCGCCCGCTCCCGGCTGCCAATGCGGCCCACTGCCATGGCCGCGCAGACCGGCCAGCTCCTGCCAGCTCTGGCCGCCGTCGGAGGAACGAAACAAAGCCGCGTCCTCAACGCCCGCATAGACCATTTCGGGATCATGCAAATCCGGCTCCAGGTGCCAGACCCGCTTGAACTCCCAGGGATGGGGCGTGCCGTCATACCACTGGTGCGTGCCCGGCACCCCCTCGTAAACGAACTGATTGCCCACCGCCCGCCAGCTCTCGCCGCCATCGTCGGAACGCTGAATCACCTGCCCGAACCAACCGCTGGTCTGCGAAGCATAGATACGGTCGGGATTTACCGGCGAAGCCTTGACGTGATAAATCTCCCAACCGGGAAAATGTGGTCCTTGAATGTCCCATTGCTCGCGCCGCGCGTCGGACGTCAGAATGAAGGCCCCCTTGCGAGTGCCGGCCAGAATGCGAACTTTGCTCATCGCCGGCCTTTCGTTCCGGCCGCAAACCGTCCTGTGCCAGATCGCGGGTGTGACATTAATCATGGCTCTGCCAGATTTGGCGGGCGTTGCCAATCCAGTGTTCGTGGAAGTGGTGTCGCCTGAAAGAGCCTGCGGCCGCGTAGCCGTGCCCTTATCGACCGCCGCTCACGTCCAGAATCGCCCCGGTGGTGTAAGAGGCCTCCTCCGACAACAGCCAGAGCACCGCGCCGGCGATCTCCTCGGGCTGGCCGGAGCGGCCCAGGGGTGCGCCGGGGCCGAGTCGCTCGGCTCGTCCGGCCTCCCCACCCGAAGCGTGGATTTCGGTATGAATCACGCCCGGCCGCACGCCGTTGACGCGAATGCCGCGAGAAGCTACTTCCCTGGCCAATCCAATAGTGAACGTATCCAGGGCGCCCTTGGAGGCCGCGTAATCGACGTACTCACCCGGCGACCCCAGACGGGCGGCGATGGAAGAGATGTTGACGATCGCTCCGCCGCCCTGGGTGGACATACGGCGCACCGCCTCGCGGCAACACAAAATCGGCCCGAAGACATTGGTGGCGAAAACTCGCTGCAACCGCCCTTCGTCCATGCCCAGAATATCGCTCTGCCGCTCCAGAATGCCGGCGTTATTGACCAGTCCGCAGAGCGGGCCCAACTTGTCCAACTGCGCGAAAAGACGCACCACTTCCGACTCCCGGCTCAAGTCGGCCGGCAGGGCCACGGCAGCGCCGCCCAATTCCGCCACCAGCTTCTCCGCCTCTTCGGCCCGTCTTCGATAATTGACGGCCACCGCGTAGCCACGAGCCACCGCCAGGCGCGCGATGGCCGCTCCAATCCCCCGACTGCCCCCGGTCACTAAAACCCACTTCATATCAGGTGGCTTCCCGGCCCCAACCTCCTCCTCCCCCTGAGGCTGAAGCGTCCACGACGGTAGCAATTCGGCAACAACTTCCCACGGAAGCGACACCAACCTGGCTTAGAGTCAACCCATGAAAACTATCGTTCTGCTACTCCTCACCGCCAGCGTGGCTCTGGCCCAACCGACCTGCTCAGGCAAGTTGCGCGCCGTTAACGGCGATAGCATCACGGTCGAGGACGGGGCCGGCCACCTCTGGACGGGCCAACTCACCACAGGCTGCCAGAACCGCACCTCGAGAAGCCTGGATGCCCTCAAGGGACGCGTGCTCGTCTACCGCGTGCGTGGCGCACTGGGCCCCACCAGACTGGTGGAGCTGATCGGCAACCTCCAGGACTCGGCCGCCTATCAGACGCAGGGCGTCAATCTGCCCTACTTCACCCGCAAAGGCGTATGGCCCAGCCCGGGCGGCGTCGGCGGACCCCCGGAGAATGGACCCAACCTGGGCAAGCTGCGCAACGTCCCCGCCTATGCGCCGGCCGGCGGATTCCCTCACCAGAACCAGCCCTGAGTGACCGCCGGCGCAATCAAAGGGAAATTCTTAACATAGAGCCTCCCCCCTTATCTACGCCAGGCTTCCAAGTTCAACCCCGTAAGGTAACGATGATTTTGCCCATTGGGCCCAACTCAAGCTGACCTCTCAACTGGTAGGAAGACTGCCCGGGAACGAGAAGCTTAAAGGTCCGAAGTTTACCCAAGGTAGGATTTAACGTGGCGTCTTCAGTCGGCAATAGCGGCTTCAACATCAACCAGCAGTTTGCGAACCAATTGGGTCGCGGAGAGGGTAAGACCGCCGAGAATCTGCGCAACCAGAGCGGCGTCACCCATACCGCCAAGAAAACCACCGTCAAACGGGGGGGCAACATCGCCGAAGAGGGTTCGAACCTCAGCCCCGCCGCCCGTGAGGCCCTCAAATCCGAGCAGGCGCAACATGCCGAACATATGGCCGAACACGGCAACGAAATGGCCCATCAGGCCGGCCTGGATGTACCGGAGGACGACCACGAACAGGCGGAACTGCAACGCAAGCGCGGCTACGACCGCGATCAGGAGTTGCTGGCCGAAGGCCCCACCGCCGACGGTAAAGGCATGAAAATGGCCGCTCCGGACGGCACCATCCAGGTCCTGAAGGTCGAAGACCACGAGTATCTGACCCAGAAGATGGATGACCCGGACTTCACCGACGCCCAGTTGCTCGACGACATACCGCCCGGGAATCTGGAAGCCGCCAGCGCCGTGATGGACACCCAGATGGCCCAGGGCGTCAGCAAGGTGGCCGTGCTCAAGACCGATCCCAAGATCGACGCCGTGGCCGAAACCATGGAGATGGAGCCGACCTCCCTGCTGGTCGAGCCGATGGACATCCGCGACACCACCAACGACCCGAAAATGCAGCCGATCCAGTTGGAGCTGCCTCTGGAAACGCACCAGGTGGCGGCTGAAAAGGCGGCCGCCGAACTGGCCTCCGGCAGTTATCAGGAAGAAGCCATGATTGCGGGCGGAATTCCGGGCGGGTCGGCCGCTCCCCCAGCGGAAGCCGCCCCTGCCAGCAAAGCCATGCAGGACGCACAGATCGAGACCGACCAGAACGACCGCATCCTCTCCAAACTTGAGGCCGGCGCACTGACGGTCAACGGGAATACCGTACCCCAACGCGACGGCTATGAAGCGGTGCGCAACAACGCCCAGGAACGCTTCATGGCCGCTTACGAGGAACTACCGGCGGTGGCTCAGCAAGCAGTGCACAGCCACCTGGATAAAGTCAAAACCGAGTTCAACGAAGATCCCACCGCCACCGTGCGCTATCGCCAGGCCGGTCCCGACGAGAAGGCCGATATCGAAACCGGCTGGATGGCCGAGGCTTCACGCCGCTTCGTCGACGATCCGGCCGGTTCGCTGAAAGCGGTTGGCGGAGATAAAGACCTGAAACTGGACGCCGCCAACCTCAAGCACCTGGATGACGGCGCCCGCCACTATCAAGAAGCGACCAAAGGCCTGGAGAAACACACCGAGCCCGCCGCCGCTCAGGCGACTCAAGAGACTCAGGCCACTCAGGAAGCCAAAGCCACAGGCGCGGCCGCAGAAGCGGCCACCGTCATCAAGACGGACGGCCCCTTCCCCACCGCCGAAATGCCCGGCACGGCCACTACCCAGAGTCTCAAGCAATTCTCCGATCCCCTGGCCGAAATGCAGTTGACCAAAGCGCGCAGTCAGCTTACCCCTGGTCAGAAAGCCGATCTGGAGTCGCTGGAAAGCGACGTCGGACGCATCCGCCAACTCTTCAAAGAGATCAACGCCAATCCCAACGACAAAGAGGCGGTAGCCAAAGCCCGGGCCGAAGTGGCCGAATGCCAGAGCCGCATCGGCAACACGGCCGGACGCTATCAGCAACCCGGTGCGCTGCAGGTCACCTTCGACAAAGACGGCGAGGTCTGTACCCACCTCAGCTGGAGAAACAATGACATCAGCAATGATCTGAAGCAGCAAGGCTACCAGGGCATCAACTACACCATGATGTCGACCATCGGCAAAAACGATTACCAGCTCACCGCCCGTCCCACCGACGGCTACGGCCAAAGCGACGGAACTTACGTGCAATACCGTGTGGCCAGCGACGATCCCAAGAGATGGCAGGGCGTGGCCGCGGTGGTCGGCAACGCTCAGGGTGGGGTCAATGGTTATCACGCCTGCACCACCTCGGCCGACGACCCCTCTCTGCGGATTCAACTTCAGAGCCATCCCCAGAACCTTTCACCCGGGCAAAATTCCCTGATCCGGCAATGCATGGGCGACACCAACCTGACCTGGCCCTCCGGCGCCAGCGTCGATCCCAAAGCCGCGCAGCAGCCGGGTCAGCCGCAACAGCCGGTGGCGCCTGGCTACATGGACTACATGCGCTACGCTGGTGGCACCCCCAACTACGGATACTATCCGCAAGCCTGGATGCCTCAGCAGCCCATGATGCCCTACATGAACAGCTATCCCAATTACATGTCCTACCCGCCCACCAACTACGGGGGCATGCCCGGTGGCGGCTGGAACAGTTGGGGCGGCATGGGAATGGGTGGCATGAACGGCATGTATGGCCTGGGCGGCATGTATGGCATGGGCGGCGGCGGCATGGACTTCACCATGAAAATGTTCGCCGCCTCCAGCCTCATCAGCAGCCTGTCCTTCCCGCTGATGATGTTCTCGATGTTCTAAGCCTGAAAGGCTGCTGAAGACCCCTCTCAACCTGAACGCGCGGGGCTGAGGGGGGTGGTTCGGCACCAGACCCGATCCCAACCGAATGCCCACCAGGCCTTTACTGAAATTTGCTGAGGTGGGCCGCCTTGGCGCCGAGTTCGTCGTCGGAGTCGGCGTAGCGCACGGCCACGTCCTGAAACTCGCTCTGCAGCTCCAGAAAAGCCGCGATGACATCCGGATCAAAATGGCTACCGGCGCCGTCGCTCATGATCTGGACGGCCTGTTCGTGGCTCATGCCGTCCTTATAGACCCGCTTGCTGATCAGGGCATCGTAGACGTCGGCCACGGCCATCAGACGGGCCGAAATCGGAATCTCCTCACCGGCCAGGCCCTGAGGATAGCCGCTACCGTCCCACTTCTCCTGATGGCAGTAGGCGATTTCCTTGGCGTGCTGCAGGAAGGGCATCTCCAGTCCCAGCTCCCTTTCGGCCTGTAGAATCGCGTCGCGCCCCAGAGTGGTGTGGGTTTTCATGATCTCCATCTCGTCGCTGTCGAAGCGCCCCGGCTTGAGCAGGATGCGGTCGGGCACGCCTACTTTGCCGATGTCGTGCAATGGCGCCGACTTGTAGAGCATGTCGATATTGCGCTCATCTCCCAGAAAATGCTCAAAGCGTGGATGAAAGCGCAGCTTCTCGGCCAGCAACCGCACGTAGTGCTTGGTGCGCCGAATGTGATTGCCGGTATCGCTGTCGCGCGTCTCGGCCAGCGAAGCCATGGCGTGAATGGTCACGTCCTGAATGGCCACCACCTCGGCCGTGCGGCGCTCGACTTCGGCTTCCAGCGTGACATTCTGGTCGCGCAAGGCGTCGCCCATTTTCTTAACCGACAGATGGGTCTTGACCCGCGCCAGCACAATGGGCGGACTGATGGGCTTGGTAATATAATCCACCGCCCCCAGCGACAAGCCCAGAGTTTCATCGCTGGTCTCGCTCCTGGCGGTGAGAAAAATCACCGGAATGTCCCGCGTGCGCGCCTCCGCCTTGAGGCGGCGGCACACCTCGTAGCCGTCCAGGTCCGGCATCATGATGTCGAGCAAAATTAGATCGGGCGGATTCTCTCCGCTGGCGATGCGCAAGGCTTTCTCGCCGTGGTTAGCCACTTTGACCACATATTCGTCCTTGAGCAAACCGCTCATCAAGGCCAGATTATCCGGGGTATCGTCCACCACCAGAATCGTTGCTTTAGCCAACACCACCTCCATGGGACAAAAGCAGAATGGTCACGTCGTCATTGGGTTCCGCCCCATCGGCAAAGCGCCTCACCGCTTCCTGGCAACGGTGCACCAGATCACTTCCCCCTTGAGCACAAACTTTCAACAGACGCTCTTCACCAAACTGGTCCTGGACCGGATTATTCGCCTCGTTTACCCCGTCGGAAACCAACAGTAACTGCTGGCCGACCTCCAGGTGCAAGCAATGCAGCGGGTATTCGCCCTCGTCCGTTAAGCCCAAAGCCGGGCCGCTGGCCAGCTCCAGCAAGCGCGGAGCCTGCCCGGGGGTGACCAGCACGGGAGCCTCGTGGCCTCCGTGCGCGTAAACCAGCTCCCCCGTCTGCAAATGCACAACGCCCAGGCCCAGGGTCACGAACATGCAGGCGTCATTGTCTTTGCACAGAGCCTCGTTTAACTGGCGCAAGACCTGGGACGGATCAGCGCAGCTGTTGGCCAGCCAACGCAGCAGGGTAAGCACGCGCACCATAAACAGGGCTGCGGCCACGCCCTTATCGGAAACGTCGCCCACCGCGAAAAGCAGGCGGTCCGTTCCCAGGCGAAAGTAATCATAAAGATCACCGCCGATGGTTCGGGCCGGCTCCAGATGGGCGCTCACGCCCCACCCCTGCAGTTCGAACCGGGCCGGCGGCAGCATCGATCGTTGCAAACGCAGGGCCAGCTTCAGGTCGCGCTCCACCACCTGATGCGCCAGACGGGTGGCCAGCAGCTCCTCGGTGCGCCGCTGCACCTCGGTTTCCAGAAAGGCGTTCTGATCGCGTAGAAAGTCGGAGACCCGTTTCAGAGCCAGCTGAGTGCGCACCCGGGCCAGCACGATGGGAGGGCTGATCGGCTTGGTGATATAGTCAACGGCCCCCAGGGAAAAGCCCAACGTCTCGTCCGCCACCTCGCTTTTGGCGGTCAAAAAAACCACCGGTATTTCTCGTGTTCTTTCATCGTCCTTCAAGCGCCGGCAAACTTCATAGCCATCCATCTCGGGCATCATCACATCGAGCAAAATCAAGTCTGGAGGCTTGTCTGAACTGGCGATGCGCAGGGCCCTTTCGCCGCTTGGAGCCACCTTGACCTGATAATCCTCCTTGAGCAGACCGCTCATCAAAGAGAGATTGTCCGGAGTGTCGTCCACCACCAGAATGCTGGGCCGTTCACTCACGGCGGGCGCCCGCTAACTGCTCCAGGGCCTTCTCGAAGTCAAACTGCTTGATGGCCTGATCCAGGCGAGCGAAGACTTCGGCTCCCAGGGCCTGGCGCAACAGGTCCAGGTTCTCTTCCAGACAGTCGCCGGCTTCGCTGTCGTCATTGCTCAGCAGCTCTCCCAGGCGCTCCAGGATCTGCTTTACCTTTTCCGGATCGGCGGGCGGAGCGCCGTTGGACGTCTTCTCGGGTGGCAGCGCCTCGCGCAGGTTGATCAATAGCTCCTCCAGCGCCTGGCCGAAGTCCTCCAGCGCTTGATCGAAAGGAGAGCCAGCGCGGATGAGCTTCTCCAACCGCTCGGCCAGCGCTTGCAGCCCGGCCGCCCCGATATTGCCGGCCACGCCCCGGGTGGAGTGGACCAGCCGTTCGGCCGTAACCCGGTCGCCGGCCGCCAGGGCCTGCTGCAAATCGCTGACGGTACTGGCCTGATTGGAAACGAACTTGCGCAACATGTTCATGTAGAGCTGCTTCTTGCCCAGCACGCGCCGCAAGCCTTGAGAGGAATCAAGCCCGGCCACACGGGGTAAGCCCAGCTCGGCCTCAGGAAGAGGCTCCAGTTCTGGGACTCTGACCACCACCTGGTGGCGTGGTTCAATCCAGCGCAACAGGGCCCGGAACAATTCGGTAGGCTCGATGGGCTTGGCCACGTGATCGTTCATACCGGCTTGAGCGCAGCGTTCGCGGTCCTGGGGCATAGCATTGGCCGTCATGGCTACGATGGGCAGTCGGGCAAAGCGTTGCTGGGCGCGCAACTTCTCGGTAGCGGTGATCCCGTCCATCACCGGCATCTGCATATCCATCAAGACCAGGTCATAGGCCTGAGCCTCCAGCTTGTCCAGGGCGATCTGGCCGTTGTCGGCCAGATCGACTTCCAGCCCCGCCTCTCCGAGCAGGCCTACGGCTACTTCCTGGTTGAGTTCATTGTCCTCCACCAACAAAATACGGGCGCCTTTGATGGTGGCCAGCTCTTCGCTCAAATCGGTGTTGTCTCGAGCGCAGGTGCGCTCCTCGACGTGGCCGCCTCCCAGCACGCGCACGGCCGTATCAAAGAGAACGGAAGCATTCACAGGTTTAATCAAGACGCCATCGAGACCCGCGCCTTCCGCTTCGCGCAGCACTTCTTCGCGTCCGTAAGCGGTGACCATGACCAGCCGTGGTCTTGGCTCCATGGCCTGAAAGCGGCGGGCCACTTCAAAACCGTCCATGTCCGGCATTCTCCAGTCCAGGAAAACGATCTCAAAGGTCTTCTCCTCGGCCAGTTGCAAGGCCTGACGTCCCGTGGCCGCCTCACTCACGTCGAAATGCATGGTGGTCAGCATTTCGTGGAGCACGCCGCGAGAAAGTTCATTATCATCCATGACCAGCACCCGGCAGCCGCGCAGATCGGGGGCCAGCAGGCGGCGTTGGGGCATGCCGCGCACCTTGCCCAGACGGGCCGTGAACCAGAAAGTACTGCCCTGACCCGGCTCACTTTCCACCCCCACCTCGCCCTGCATGAGATTAGCCAGTTGCTTGGAAATGGCCAATCCCAGGCCGGTCCCGCCATACTTGCGGCTGGTGGAGGTGTCGGCCTGTTGGAAAGATTGGAAGAGCCGCCCTACCTGCTCGGGGGTCAGGCCGACCCCGGTATCGCGCACGGCGAAGCGCAGCAGCACTTCGTCGCGGACATCTTCGAGCACGCGCACGGAAATGACGATCTCGCCCTGCTCGGTAAACTTGACGGCGTTGTTGCTGTAGTTAATGAGAATCTGGCTCAACCTCAACGAATCCCCGCGCAACAACTTGGGCACCTGACTGTCCACGTCGAAAATCAACTCCAGACCCTTGGCGGCTGCCTTGTCCGCAATCAGGTTGGCCAGATTATCGAGCACACGATCCAGCTCGAAATCGACTTCCTCCATAGAGAGCTTGCCGGCCTCAATCTTCGAGAAGTCGAGAATATCGTTGATGATCCCCAGCAAGTGCTGGCCCGACTGCTGAATCTTGCGCACATAATCACGCTGGCGCGGAGTCAGATCGGTTTTCAAAGCCAGGTGGGACATGCCGATAATGGCGTTCATAGGAGTGCGAATCTCGTGGCTCATATTGGCCAGGAAATCCGATTTCATCCGCGTCGCGCCTTCGGCCAGCTCCTTGGCCTGGCGCAACTCGGTGACGTCGAACATCCAGCACAGGATGCACGGCTCGTTCTCGTAAATCACGTGCACGTAAGAGGCCAGCACGAAAATGGTGCGCTTGTCAAAAGTTACCAGCTCGATAGGCAGGTTCAGCAGATTGTCGCCTTCCACCAGGCGGTCGCGAATTTCTTCGAAGTTTTCCGCCACGCTGGCATTCAAAGCCAGCGGGTAACCAATCATATTCTCCAGATCGCCACTGAGCATGGTGGCCAGCGACTCGTTGGCGAAAACCAGCAGTCCGCTCTGCACGTTGACCAATCCGACCGAAACCGGGCTCGACTCCAGCATATAGCGGACTTGCTTCTCGCTGGTTTTGATACGCTCTTCGGCCGCGCGCTGGGCGGTGACGTCGCGCACCACTCCGTACATCGCATTCGGTTGGCCGTCCCGATCGCGCACCACGTTGGCCACCGCGTGAATCCAGGCGCGCCGGCCGTCGCTGGGACGCAGGAAGGCATAGGTCGATTCAAACTTCTCACTTTGACCGTTCCAGGCGGAGTGGAAAGCTTTGAGAGCGGCTCCGGCGGTGCCCGGATCGGCCTTCTTGGCCTGCACGTACCACTCGTTCACGACATGATACCGCCAATCCGGGGCGGGCTCCTGACCGAAGATGGCGGCCGTACGCTCGGACCCATAAAGGTATTGGCTGCCGTCCAGGGGCATATGCCAGTAGCCGGCGTGGCTCAACTCCAAAGCCGTGTCGGCCAGGAAATGGGAGCGTTGAATCTGCTCTTCGAGCTGCACTCGCGAGGTAATGTCGCGCAGAGTCACGCAAAAACAGATGCCGTTGCCACCCAGGCTGGGCAGCTTACTGATGCCGACCTCCAAGGGAAAGTGGCTGCCGTCTTTGCGTTTGCCGTTGACCCGGCCCTCCACCCCCGAAGCCAGACCGGCCACCAACTGGTCCATGTGGATCCCCAAGAAATCGCCGTGCGAGTATCCAAAGATGTGCTCGGCATTGGGGTTGGAGAGCAGAATGACGCCACCCTCGTCAGCCACCAGCAGGCCGTCGGGAGCGGATTCGATAATGCTGCGAAACCAGGTTTCGGTCATCTTGAGCTCGGCTTTTTGGGCGTCGAGTTCGACCGTCTGCTCTTCCAATTGAGCCGCCTGAACCTCCATGCGCTGAGCCTGTTCCTGGGTCTCTTTAAGAAGTACCTGTGTTTCCAGGTTACGCTGGAGAATCTCCAGCGACATGCCCACCACCGGCATGAGACTATCCAGCAGGTTGTGCTCCCGATCTCCAAAGGGCTTGAAGGCGGCCAGCTCGACCACCCCCAGCAGATCGCCTCCGTGCAGCACGGGCAGGACGGCGATGGCTTTGGGGACGGCCTCTCCCAATCCCGAACCGATTTTGATGTAGTCTTCGGGCGGATTGGTCAGGGTGATCGGGCTCTTTTCGCGGGCGCACTGGCCCACCAGACCTTCGCCCAGGGCGAAGCTCTGCGCCAAACTCTTGCGCTCGCGAAAGCCGTAGCTGCCCATCAAAATCAGACGCCGCTCCGACTCATCGTAGACATAAAAAAGCCCCTGGCCGACGTTGAGCAGCGGGGCGACCTGCGAGAGCAACGCCTGGGCCAGTTCAGGGAAATCGGTAGCCTGCTGCAACTTTCCTGAGACCTCGGCCACGTAGGTCTTTACCCAACGTTGGGATTCGGTCTGACGGGCTCCGCTTTGCAGGACCTCGATAGAACGCGCCATGGCTCCCACTTCATTAGGATAATCGGTATAGGGAACCGAGACCTCCAGCTCGCCTACCGCCAGGCTCTCGACCACATGGCGCAGATTCTCGGCCGGGCGGCGAATCGAGGTGCTCACCAGATAGCCAAACGGCAGACCCAGAAGTCCCAGCACGGCCAGCACCAGATTCCAATGCCGGCTGGTCTCGAAAATCCGGCGCGCCTGCTCGCCGACTTCCCGTCCTTCCAATTCTTTCCCCCGGGCTACCTCCGACAGAGAGGTGTCGACACGCTCGAAGACCTGCCGGAAGGCCTCGTCGTTCAAGAGTGTCTGCGGGGCGCCCCTGGTGTAGGGCTGCTTCTCGATGAGATCGACCGCGTCATCGACTTTGCGTTGATAGGTCCGCCAATCATCCTCGAAGCGCACCAGAGTCTGCTTATTGTCATCGTGGAAAAGGCGCTTTTTGCCCTCGGCCAGCTCCAGTTCCAGATTGTCCTTGGCCTTGGTCACCTCTTCCTTGGCCAGCAAGCGCGCAGCTTCATCCGGCGCCAGCATCATCTGACGTAGCGAACGTCCGATACGAACCAGATTGAGATTGGCCTCTTTGAGATGGGAAAGTCCCATCAATTCGCGCTCCACCAGCATCTGCGTCTGCTCGCTCAGACGGCGCTGGGTCTCGATGGCGTGCAGGTCGACCACCAGCAAAATGAAGAGCAGGTAGCCAAAGCCCATGACCAATTTTTGGCGCAAGGTCAACTTTTGAATCGCGTGTCGCCAGTAGCTCACGCGCTTAAGCCTCCGCGGCGTCGGTAGAGCCGGTGTTGCTTATCCACCGGAGTAAACAGGGTGGCCCCCAGCGTGCCGGTCGTTTCCGAAGGAGCCAAAAAGAGCAAGCCCCCCGGGCGCAGGCTGTTGCGAAAGCGCCGCAGCAATTCTCCCTGCAGGCCGGACTGCAGATAGATGAGCAAATTCCGGCAGCTGATCAAATCCAATCGTTCGGGAATGGATCCGGTAAGTACATCCTGTAACTGAAAGCGGCACATCGAGCGCAACAGTTCGCTAACTCGGTAGCCGTTGCCTGTGCCGACGAAATGGCGCTGGCGACGAGTCGGCTCGAGCTTCTCCAAAGCCTCGACGCTATAAATTCCGCGCCGGGCGACTTCCAGCGCCTGACCGTTGAGATCGCAAGCTTCTATAGAGCACCGTTGCGAGGCCTGTTCGGCCCCCAGCAATTCCACCAACAACATGGCCAGCGAATAGGCTTCCTCCCCGGTGGCGCAAGCGGGCACCCAGACTCGCACCGGGCCGCGATGGTGGGTCAGCCAGGCCTTTAACTCCTGGGCCAGCGCCGCGAAGCATTCCGCGTCGCGGAAAAAACCCGAGAGCGAGACCAGAAAGTCTTGTTGCAATTGACCTAACTCTTCCGGCTGGCGCCGCACTAACTCCAGGTAGGCGTCCACTCCCGGCAACTTGAGGCCGGAAAGACGGCGTTGCAGGCGGCGCTGCAACGTTTCTTCCTTGTAACCGCGGAAATCCACCCCGGTGGCTCTGTGCACCAGCTCGAGCAAGGTCGCCATACCCGGCGGAGCTTCCCGGTCCGACAGTCGCTGCATCAGCAGCGCCCCCATCTTCTCAGGAGCCAGCACCCGATCCACCACCCCCGCCTGGATAGCCGTTTCCGGCATGCCGGGAAAGCGCGCCGATTCGGGGCTTTGGGCCATGGTCAAACCGCCGGCGGCCTGGATGGCCCGGCAGCCCCGGGCCCCGTCACCGCCCGCCCCGGAAAGAACCAGGCCGGCGGAGCGCGAACCAAAGTTGTTGGCCACGGATTGGAATAACCGGTCCACCGAAGGCTTGGATAGACTGGCCCCTGGAGCCAGCAAGAGGATCTGACCGTCGATGCGGCCGTCCTGCCCGGCCGGAATCCAATAGACATGGTCGGGGGCCAGGGGGCGACCGGAGCGAGCCACCTCCACGCGCAGGGGACAGTTGGGCTGCACCAGATCGACCAGCTTCTGGGCGTTAGAATCGGCCGCTTGATGTTGGGCTACCACGTAGGCCACTTTGCGCGTATGCGGCAAATGAGCCAGTAAGGCTCGCACCGCCTCCAGTCCTCCCGCCGAGGCGCCGATTCCGGCCAAATAGAGCGGCATCAGACCCGATCCTCGGAAAAGAGCAGGCGCTCGGCTTGTTCTTGGGAGAAGCGCAGGGAGGTGCGATAGCCTTGCAACTCCACCGCCAGTTTCTGGGCCTTGAGGTTGCGCTGCAGAATTTCCAGATTGAGACATACGGTGGGCGAAACCGCTTCCAAGATTTCCAGCTGCTCAGGAGAAGGCGCATGGAAAGCGGCCAACTCGACCACAGCCAGCGTTTCTCCGTTGGAAATCACCGGAATTAGCACCAAACTGCGCGCCGCAGCGGCTCCCGAGCCGGAAGTAATTTGGACGTAGCCATCCGGCAAGTCGCTCATGACAATGAGACGCTGCTCCAACTGGCATTGGCCGACCAGTCCCTGGCCGGGGTCGAAGCAGGTCTC
This sequence comes from Vulcanimicrobiota bacterium, assembly GCA_019637395.1. Lineage (GTDB taxonomy): Bacteria > Vulcanimicrobiota > Xenobia > Xenobiales > JADMJV01 > JADMJV01. The sequence goes on along the minus strand of JAHBVR010000024.1, from coordinate 31,298 downwards.
ACAGTGCTCCGCCCCTCCAAAGCCGCCCCACCAGCGCAGTTGTCCTTCCTGTTCCTGCCAGCAGTAAAAGGCCCCATAGCCACCGCCCAGTAGCGGCACCAATTTGGAGAGCAGGCAGCCGGCGAAATGTTCCGGCGTTTCGGCCTGATGAAGCGCGTCAGCGATCTCGGCCAGTTGATTCTTCATCCAGCGCTGGCGTTCGGCTTCATCGCTGGCCTGGCGATAACGTTCGAGAGACCGGGCAATGTCGCCGACCTCGCTGGCTTCCTCCTGATAGCCGATAACCACGTTCTTTTGACCGGTCAGCAGCGCGCGCAGGCTGCCGTTGATACTGGTCAGAGGCTGGACCACCCGCCGCCAGAAAAACAAAGTCAACACCGCTCCCGTAGCCAGCGAGTTGAGCACCAGCAGGGATAACCCGCCGGCCGCCCAATCGCGCGCTTCTTGGGAAAGCAGCTCGACTTGCTCTCCATAACGGTCGCGGAGCGAGTCGCGGAACTGCTGGATCGGCTGCATGATGGAAGTCTTGAACTGGCGATAGCGGGGCCCGAAGACCAGCGGCACGGCTTTATCCAACTGTCCCTGGTCGGCCCAGGCGATCGCCTGGTTTTCCAATTGCACCAGCTCGTCGGAGTTCTTCTTGGCTCGCTGCAAGAGGTCCCTTTCCGTGACGGTCAAGCCCAGCTTCTTCAGACGTTCGATAGCCACTTCACGATTGCGATCCCGTTCGAGTTCGCGGTGGAACTCATCCAGAAAGAGCTTGTCACCGCTGGCCGCGTAGCCGCGCACGGCGGAGGTGAGCCGGTCGCTGCCCAGCGCCAATTGATCGGACAGGAGCAGGGCCTCTTCACGGTCTCGCGCCGCCCCTTCCTGAAGGGTGCGCAAATGCAGGGCCTGGAATCCGCAGCCCAGGGTCAGCACCGTCAAAATGCCGAGAAAGACGACCAGATTGCGACTGTAGCGCTGGATGCTATTCTGGTTGCAGCCTGCGGCCGGAGAAGAGGTCATGCAGCTCGATTCGCGCCCCCGCGAAGGAAATCCGCCTGAGGCGAAGCACCCTCCCGATATGGAAGACCGGCCCAGAGTCTTGATCGTGGACGATACGCCCGAGAACATCTTCATGCTCTCGGCCACCCTCAAGCACGGCTATGCACTGACCACCGCCAGCAACGGCGGCGAGGCGCTGGCCATAGCGACCCAGACGCCTCATCCCGACCTGATCCTGCTCGACGTTTGCATGCCTGATATGGACGGCTACGCGGTTTGCGAAATTCTTAAAAGAACACCGGGCTGCGCCAACATTCCCATCGTTTTCGTGACCGGCTTGAGCAGCGCTGAAGAAGAGCGGGTGGGACTGGCCGCCGGCGCCGTCGACTACATTACCAAACCGTTTCATCCGGAGCTGGTCAAAGCGCGCGTCAACAACCATATCGAGCTGAAACGGCACCGCGATAACCTGGAACAAGAAGTGCAAAGGCGTAGCCGCGAACTGGTGCAGGCCACGCTGGCTCGCACCATGCTGGAAAACGACTTGCGGTTGGCTCTCAAGCTGCAGTTGTCCTTGCTACCGCCGGCCCGCTATCACTCCACCCAAATGGGCGGGTGCGACATCGCCACGGTGCTCCGCCCGGCCCGCGCCATTGGCGGCGACTTCTACGATTATCTACATCTGAGTCCGCAGAAGGTGCTCTTCACTCTGGGCGACGTTTCCGACAAAGGAGTGGCTTCCGCTCTCTTCATGGTACGCGTGGTCACCCTGCTACACTGGCTGGCCCCGACTTCCAGCCACCCTTCCGAGCTGCTCGAATCGCTCAACAAGGCCCTCTGCCTCGATAATGACGCCGGCATGTTCGTCACTTTAGGCTGCGGCCTGGCCGACCTGGATAAAGGGGAGATCCTCTATGCCAGCGGCGGCCATGAAGAGCCCATCCTGGTAACTCCGGGACAACCGGCCCAACCGCTGAACGTGGCTGGCGGGCCGGCCCTGGGACTTTACGAGGATTCCAAGTTTCCCGCTCACCGTTGGACGCTCAAGCGCGGGCAAAGTTTGGTGCTGCTCTCCGATGGCGTAACCGAGGCGAACGACGCGGCCGGCCGCGAATTTGGCGGCCAGCGTCTGCTGGAGAGCCTGGGTTCGATCCAGGATTGCAACCCGGCCACACTGGTGGAAGCCTGTCTGGGAGCCGTGGAAGGCTTCACCGCCGGCGCGGAATTGAGCGATGACCTGACCTTGCTGGCCATCCAACCCGGCACCAGCCAGCATTACCATTGGGACATCCCATGCCGGCTAGAAGCCTTGATGGATTTCACCCGGTCGCTGCACCGGAGCCTGCTGGCCGCCGGGTGCAGCGAGGATTGCCTGCACGACCTGGACCTGGTCACCGAAGAATTATTGGTCAACACTATCCGCTACGGTTATCCCGATGGAAGCGAGCAGGCCAGCATCGAAGTGTCCCTGTGGGCGGACGCTTATCACGTTCATCTGGTCCTGCGCGACAACGGTATCGCCTTCAATCCGCTCCAAGCCGAGGAACGCGAAGAGGACAAAGTGGGCGGTTGGGGCATTCCCTTGATCAAGACTTTAATGGAGCAATTCGAGTACCAGCGCATCGGGGACATCAATCAAATTACCCTACTACGCCGGGAACGGGAAATTTAGTTTTGCACAGCGAAGCGCTCAAGCCCATAGTGAGGAGAGACCCAAATGGCCCTGAATATTGAAGTTCTCAAAAGCGAGTCCGGAAAATGCCGAATCGAACTGAAAGGCCGCCTGGACACTCATACGGCCGAGCAACTGGATGAGAAACTCGAAGCCCTGGATCCCGCCAGTCACCCGCTTCAAATCGTGGATCTAGCGGACCTGGAATACATCAGTAGTGCCGGTCTGCGCAGCCTTTTCCGCGCTAAGAAAAAGCTGAGCGGCGTCGGCGGGCAATTCCTGGTCGTCCATCCCCAGCCCCAGGTCCAGAAGGTTTTCGACGTCGTCAAAGCCCTGCCCAGTGAAAGCGTTTTCACCAGCCAGGCCGAGTTGGATAACTATCTCGATGCCATTCAGCGCAAGGCCCGCCAGGCCGTTGACTGAGTGCCCCGGCTTTATGCATGGCTGAAGCGGGCGCGGGCCAGGTGCAGCGTTTTGCTGAGGGCCAACAGGGCCAGTCCTAAAATACACATTCCCACCGCACTGCGGGGCACGGTGTCGGTACTTTCGTGGACACCGGGCAGGGTCATCAAAGCGGGACTCTGAGCAGGAGAAAGGCGGAACAAGTCGACCTTGCCCTGGCGCATCTGAACTCCAAATTCGCCGCTGGCGCTGCGATAATAGAGCAATTCCACTTCGTCGGCTCTTTCCACCGCATTAGGTAGCCCGAGCTGAGCGATCAATTGTCGGCGCTCCATCCCGAGCCACAGGTGGTGCCCGCGGATGGCCACCTCGGGGGTAAAGATCTCCAGGACCTGAGGGCCATAGGTCAATACCAAGAGCTGGGTATCCCCTCGCGTGAAAACCAACTGTCGACTGTCGCCGCCGCCTGGAAGCCGGGCCTCGTGACACTGAAATCCCTGCTCGTTCAGGATGGCCCGTAACTGCGGCGCGGTCATTTGCGAATTCACCCCGTAGCAACTCAGCGAGGAAAGTTCCAGCGCCGAAGAGCGCCCGAGACACATCAAAAAGACCGCGATGAGAAGAAATACTCCGATCCTGGGAAACATCGGACCCCCTTCATTCTCTCCTATGGCGTGTATCTAGATACTACGCCTTTCCGGGATCAATTGGAAGAGGCTGGAAGCCTTATTTGGCTTGGTTTTTGCTAGTTCTTTTCTTCACAAAATGTTGGAGTCAGCGCCAGGGGATGGCTCGGCGCTGCCAGTAGGCCTGGCGAATCAGGGGGCTGCGAGAGAGTTCCTCGGGCGTGCCCAACGAAGAGTGCACGTTCGGAATCAAGTCCACGCCCGCCTTGGCAAAAACGTGTTGGACCAGGCCCGAACAATACATCGAACTCTTTTTGGCCAGCAAATTTTTGCGGTTGCGCGATCGCCCGGTCTGCAGCGCCAGAGCCGTGCCCAAAATCTCCATCAAGGAATAGGTGGCCTGGTTGGCCACCAGCTCCAGGCACTCGGTCAGCACGATGTCCACCTGCTCCGCGGTCAGGCCGAAATCGAGAATGCCCAGGCGCGGACACTCGTTTTCGCAGAAGAATTTGCTGGCGCGATTCTCCTGCACTCCTAAACGGCGGTGCTTAAGACCGGCGTCGAGATCCGATTCGATAATCCAATGATGACCATCGCGGCGACGTCCCTGAAAAACCCAGGCGTGCGACCATTCACCCCGACGCTGGCGGGCGCTCACTTTACCGGTGGCCGTCTGAATCACCTGGTCGATGATGCTGGCGCCCTGCACCAGTCCTACCCGGCCGGCCAGGGCGTAACGCTCGATAAATTCTTCGTTACTGAGTTTGTCCTCGAAGTGCTCCAGGAAACCGGGACGCTTCTCGCCGTCCTCAACAATAAAATCTTCCAGACCTTCGGGAAGGAGATCTTCTTTCATCGTGGCTGGTTCGTTCGCGGCTCCGCCACCGGCGCCTCCAAAAACGCCAGGTACTCTTCAAAAGCCAGTTGAGCCATGAGTCTCCGGCAACGCTCCAGTCGGCCCACAGCGTAAGCCCAGAAATCGTCGGCAGGATTGCCGTTGGCGTGCTGGACCACGCCCCACAGGGTCCAAAGCAAATCGCACATGGCCTGATACATCACCATGCGCGCCCGCTCCAGCAGCGGAGCCGGGCCGCCAAAATAGCCCCTCAACAGCTCTTCGTCCTGCTCCGCCGTGAAGTGCGCTTCCACGGATAGATCCCCCAGATCCCACATCGGATCGTTATTGCCGGAATACTCGAAATCAATGAGATACATCCGCTGGCCGTCGTGCAGAAAATTCTCCGCCAACGGGTCGCAGTGACAGGGGGCCGAGGGAAGGCTGTGGCCCGCCAGCGCCCGCCGCACCCGCTGGGCCCATTGCTGCACCTGCGCGTAGCCCGGTGGCAAATCCGCTCCCTTCTCCCGCAAAACCGCTTGATACCGGTCGATCTGTTCAAATAACTCGAAGCGGTTGGCAAACTCCCGCCCACAGGAGTGCAATTGCCGCAACAGGCGGCCGGCTCGGCGAAGCGCCTGCGAATCACGGAACGCTTCGCGGTCCATGGTTCTGGCTTCCGGCAAAAAACGGCATAGCGACGTGCCGTCCTCAGCATCGAAGAAGAGAATTTCCACATTGACGCCGGCCTGGCTGGCGACGCGCGCGTTGATCTCCTCATGGGCCCGATTGAGATAGTCGGCCGTACCTTCACCGGCGATGCGTAAAACAAAGGAGCCCTGAGGGCAATCCAAGCGGAAGTTACGATTGGTCAAACCGCCCAGACGCTCACAGGTGCTCCAGGTCAGCTCCAGTCCCAGGGCCCTTTCAATGCGGTGGAGATAAGGTTTGAGCTCTTCGGACGGAGCCAGAGGTTTCAAGCCGCCAATTGCCGGGGGAACAGATACCGTTCCTCGACGTAGGCGTGGCGCTGAAAGTCTCGGTCCAAGTCCTTGAGGCCGTTGTATAGCTTCCTCAAAGACTCGCCGGCGCTTTCGGGCAAGGTGTAGTGGTTGGTCAAAAAGCGCAAACAGTTGAGTCTAAAGACGGTTTTGCGCCTATATTCGGCCAGGCTGTCGAGCATCCACAAATCGAGCGGGCTCAGGGCTTGCGAACCCAGCCAGGGGAATGCGAATTGCTCTTCGCGGGCCAGGTGTTGGTGCAATTCCTCGGCCAGCAGACGAAAGATCTGATCCACGTGACGCAGTTGCTTGTGCTCCGCCCCGTAGATACGGGCCGCATCCCGCGCGGTTTTCTGCAGGCCCGGCAGATGCCGGCGTAAGTAGCCATGATGTACCTGGCGCACGTGGGCCATCAATTCGGCTCGGGACAATCCGGCCAGACCTTCGGGACAGGCTTCGCGGGCCCGTTCGAGCTGCCGGCAGATCTCGTCGAGGTCCAACTGCAGAGACTGACAGGCGGCCCTCAGAGTCTGGCCGCCCGCGCGGCCGGTATCAATGCCCCACTCTTCTAGGACTACGGATAGCCCTGGATGGCCGCCGACGATATCGACCACTAAACTGTCGGGAAAGAACAAAACTCACACCCTCCTTGTCTTTACTAGAATTCCGCCTATGTACTCCAGTCCCTCGTGATCAGTACTATTGTCCCAAGGGGGGGCTAACGCGCCTCCCCCCTGGACCCCCCACTTCATGTCCCAAGGGGGGGGGGCTAACGCGCCTCCCCCTTGGCAGGAGTCCACGCCTTTCTCACGCATGGCTCGCCATGCTCTTAGCCATTGTGGTTGGGGTTTGTCTGGTGGTCGGCGTGGGTTGGGCCGCCACGCGCCCAAGCAAGCCGGCCAAGAAAGCTCCGCTTCAGGTCTCTCTGCCTCCGGCCGCAGCGGAAGTCGCCCAGGGGTACCTGGGGCCTTTCGAGTTGCTCTCCGAGCTGGGCAAGGGGGGCATGGCGACCGTCTACAAGGCGCGCCACCGCGATCTAAACAATATCGTGGCACTCAAGGTGATCAGCCCCGAGCACCGCGACAACCGCGAATTCCACCGTCGCTTCCAGCGCGAAGTGGAACTGTCGCAGCAACTACAGCACGCTAACCTGGTGATCGCTTACGAAGCTTGCGAACTCGACGGCCAGATGTGTCTGATCATGGAATTCGTGGACGGTAAGCCCTTGGAGGTGCTTCTGACACGGGGCCCGGTGCCGCTCGACCTCTTCCAAAAGCTGTCCGGCCAGTTGCTGGCCGGACTGCACTTCGCCCATACCCAACACATGTTTCATCGCGACATCAAACCCGCCAACATCATGATCAGCCGGGACGCCCGTGTGAAGATCCTCGACTTCGGCCTGGCCATCGGCGAAGGACAGACTCGCTTCACCAGCGTGGGCTTCTCCATGGGCACGCCCAGCCACATGGCCCCGGAAATGCTCACCAAAGGCGTGTGCAACGCCCAGACCGATCAGTACGCGCTGGGGGTGGTCTTCTACCAAATGCTGACCGGGAAAGCCCCTTTCCACTCCAGCAACCCCATGGACCTGGGAATGATGCATCTACAAAAAGAGCCGCCGCCCATCCAGGATTTACGTCCCGATGTGCCGCGACTCTGGCAAAAAGTCACGTTGAAGATGATGGCCAAAAAGCCGGAAGATCGTTTCGCCGATCTGGCCCAGGTTCAGGCGGCTTTGCAGGCTACTTAAGAGCGGCTTCGATAGCCTGATCCAGGCCGTTCATGGGATGGCCTTCCCAGGCCACCTTGCCGTCTTTGCCCACCACCACCGCGTGCGGAATGCCCGTCACGCCGTAATCGTTACTGGTGCTACTATCGGTTCCGATCGGGTAGTTCATCCCGTTCTGTTTGACAAACGGCTCGGCTACCTCGGCCCGCTCGTCGGTAAGGGAGACCAGCGTCAGACCCTTCGAAGCGTATTTGGCGTTCAGCTCCTTAAGGTGGGGAATGGAAGCCCGGCAGGGTCCGCACCAGGTGGCCCAAAACTCGACCACCACCACTTTCCCCTTCAAAGCGGATAATTTCAACGGCTGCGTGTTCAGCCACTTGCCCGCGTTAATCTCGATGGCCGGCTTGCCGACATGGTCTGATGCGCTGCGCGCCTGCGAGGGAACGATCAAGAGCGCGAGAGTAGCCAGGGCAAGGCTGGCGCTGACCCAGTACTTTTTCATGAAGACTCCTTAAGGACTTAATGAAGACCCCAATGCCCGGGACAGGGGAAAGGTTCCGCTCGGGCAAACCAGCCACGATGAAAGAGCACGTCGATAGCGTCCCCCCTTATCAGCGCGAGATCTACCAACGGGGAGCGCGCGGGCAAAACCCTCGGGTGCCGATGCACTTTGAGGAACTGCAGGCCAAAGCCCGTCAACAACTGCCGGCGCGCGCTTTTGCCTACGTGGCCGGAGGCGCCGGCCAGGAAAGCACCCAACGCGCCAACCGGCGGGCTTTCGAAGATTGGCACATTCAACCGAAGATGCTGCGCGACGTATCGGAGCGCACGATGAAGCTCACCATTTTTGGCAGAGAATGGCGAGCCCCCCTGATGCTCTCCCCGGTGGGAGCCTTGGGACTGGTGCGCGAGCAAGCCGACGCCCTGGTGGCGCGGGCCGCCGCCCGCTGCCGCACGCCCATGGTCTTTTCCAACCAGGCTTCGGTGAAAATGGAAACCTGTGCTTCTCTGCTAGGCGACAGTCCACGCTGGTTTCAGCTTTATTGGAGCAAATCCCAGGAACTGGTAGCCAGTCTGGTGTCGCGAGCGGAAGCCTGCGGCTGCGAAGCGATCGTGGTGACGCTGGATACCCCCTTGCTGGGCTGGCGCCCCCGCGATCTCCAACTCGGTTCCCTGCCCTTTGCGCGGGCTATCGGGTTGGCCCAATACCTCAGCGATCCGGTCTTTCAAAGTTACCTGGACGAAGTCCAACTCCGTCCCGGCGGGCCCATCACGCTGGCTGCGCTCCAGGTTTTCTACGAAGCCTGCCGCAATTATGGCGGCAGCTTGTGGCAAAATCTGCGCACCCGCCGTCCCCTCAAAGCCGTGCAGCAGTTTATCGATATCTATTCGCGCACCGATCTGGTCTGGGCGGACCTGGAGTTTCTGCGCCAACACACCCGGCTACCCATCGTGCTCAAAGGCATTCTCTGCGCTGAGGATGCCCGTTTGGCGCTGGATGCCGGAATGGATGGCATCTGGGTATCTAATCACGGCGGCCGTCAGGTGGACGGAGCGCGGACCTCTCTGAGCGCTCTGGTGGAAGTGGTGGCCGAAGTCAAGGGCGCCGTTCCCGTCTTCTTTGACAGCGGCATCCGGGCTGGAGCGGACGTGTTCAAAGCACTGGCCCTGGGCGCCACGGCGGTGGGCCTGGGACGGCCCTTTGCTCTGGCTCTGGGGCTGGCCGGAGAAGAAGGCGTGGTGGAAGTGATTGAAAACACCCTGGCTGAACTCGACCTGACCATGGCTCTGGCCGGGTGCTGCAACTTGGAGGAAGTTCGCGCCCACCGGCTACTGCGTTAGTCCATCAAGACGACACGGACGTTACTGACGATTTCCTGGAGTGCCTCGGCCACCACTTTGGTCTCGGGATGGCGCACGATCACGTAGCCTTCCCCTTCGTAACTGATGGCTTTGGGAGTGCCCAGAGCGGGCCGTTTGTAGTCGGTGACCAGGTGGCTCAGATCGCGCAAGACCTCATCCAGTCCGTGCACCGCCTTGACCCGGCCCTCGCCCAGGCCGCGTAAAAAAGCGCAGCCGGCCGCGTACTTGCGTTCTTTGGGGGGAGTGAATTCGTCGAACATCATCAAACGGCCCCAGGCGCTGAAAAAGTCGATATCGTGGGCGCGGTTGATGAGCGGCATGATCTGCACTCCCGGGGGGCGGGCAGCCACCTCGTTGATGGCGATGCTGCCATCGTTACGGCGGAACCACTCCATATGCGACAGGCCGGTCTGAATGCCCAGCGCCTTCAGAGCCTGGCGCCCACATTTACGGATATCATCGTATTTTTTGCTGTCTACTTCGCGCGGCAGGATGACCTGGTATTGAATCCAGGGATTGCGCACCACGTCCAGGGGCCCGGGAATGTAGTGGGTCAGCGAGTGCCACAGGGGCTTGCCGTCGATGCTGACAGTCTCGAAAGAGTGCTCCTGGCCGACCACAAACTCTTCGATCTGCAGGGGGCGTTCCGGGCTGGGACCGCTGCCGCGCAGCACGTCGCGCATGGCCGAGGCGTCCTCCACCTTGAAGGTGGACTGGGTGGCCGCACCGTCCACCGGCTTGACGCAGACCGGGTAGCCGACTTGCTCCACGAAAGCCCAGGCTTCGTGTTCATTGCGCGCGGCCGCGCTACGGGCGCAGGCCACGCCGCCTTCGCGGAAGGCTTTCTTCATCTTGTTCTTGTCGCGGAATTTGAGGGCCGTGGCCGAGTCCATACCGGGGATTCCCAGTTGTTCGCGGACCTGAGCCACCTGGACCTGGATGTGTTCGTTGGCGGCCAGAATGCGCTCGACCTTGCCCAGGCTTTTTTGCAGGCCCTCGACGGCCCAGCGGATTTGCTCGGTTTCCAGGCAGTCGGGCACGCGCCAATGGCCGGCGAAGCGCGAGCGCAGCCGCTCCGGCAAAATCTCCTGCGGCTCCTGGCTGATCACGGCCAGCCGGGCTCCTTCGATGCCGCTCAAATGGTCCAGAAAGATCAGGGCGTTTTCGGTGAAAAACGGGGTGATATAGACGGCAAGCATGATGGTATTTCGAAAACGGATGTCAGTTCTTCAAGGGATCTAGGGGGGACTGAGCGGCTACGCCGCGCGGACTACGTCCGTCCCCCTAGGACCCCCCTCTTCAAGGGATCTAGGGGGGACTGCGTCTCCCCCTAGGACCCCCCTCTTATCCAAAACTGCTCCGTTAGCTCCTTCCAACGGTCTTTGATTTGCGGATGATGGGCGAACAGGTCGTTCAAATAAGCAATGCGATCCACCTGCGTGAGAAAATCCTGGGGGCGCTCCAGCTTGTAATGGCTACGAAAATTCGCGTGTCCGGGATAGAGAAGGTCGTAGTCGGCGCTCAGCAACTGGCCCCGCTCATCCAGACTCCAGCGATTGCTGCGCCAATTAGGAAAGTAACCGTATTTTCGGGAGAGCGAGCTGGTCACCAGCACGCAAACTTCTCCCTGCGGGCGCCTGAACGCATGCACTTCGTTACGGTGAAAGTGCCCGCCTAAGATGGTGACCGGCCCTGCATGAGCCGTCAGCACCGACCAGAAACGCTCGAGCGGCTCGGCACGCCAGGCCTGCCGGCCATTGAAAAGATCCACGGTGGGAGGAATATGCAGCAGCAATATGCAGCCGCCCTGCGCCTCTCCCAGGCGCTGAGCCAGCCAGTCCAGACTGGCTTGGGCCTGCTGGTCGGCTTTGGGATAGCGGTTCTTATAGGAGAAAACCTGAGTATTGAGGCTGATCCAATGGAGGCCTTCGTATTTTCGGCAACCATTGCCGAGGGTATCCAGATAGTAGCCATCAGCCCAGATCTCGCGGTAGAGCTTCTCGGTCTCGGCCAGATTGGCGGGGTCGGTCTGGTAGTTCTCGCGAAAATCCGCATTGCCCAGGGTCAGCAGCAGCGGTTTTTCCCCCAGCCGCTCGCGGGCCGTGCCCCAGAACCCGCGCGTGCGCTCGGCGAAGTCACCGCGGCCCTGACCATTATCTCCGTGGTCCCCGGTGAACACCACCAGCGGCGACTTCTCCGCCAACCCACGCTCCAGGGCTTCTCGCCAGGCGTCCGGCGCATCCTCGTCATTGCCCCAATGCACATCACTCCACTGAACGAAATGCAGGGGGCGAGTTTTCGCGACGGACGGGCGCGGAAACAGGGCGGACAGGCCCAGAAGGGCGCCGGCGCGGAGGAATTCAGACCGCTTCATGGGCCGGCCCTTCGTAATCGGACCGCCTGCCGCCTCTCCGGCAGGAATCATTAGCAGTTCTTCACAGAAGCATTCTTCAGATCGCCTGAACTTTATGTTAAAACTAGTTTAGACATGAGATAAAGTTGTCTCACACAGAATGGGAGAAACGCCTTGGCCGTTCAATTCAATCCGAATACGCCTTTCATCCCGCAGCAGAGCTTCGCCTCCGGCGCTGCGCAAGCAAACTTTCAGCAATTTCTTCCGGCCGTTAACGGACCGGCACAAATTATTCAAGTCCTTCAACAGCTGATGCAGAGTCTCTCGCAACTGGCCGGTGGCTGGGCGGGAGCGCTGGGTGGTCAGCCCGGCTTTCCGCAGCAGAATCCGCAATCGGCCGCCTTCAACGCCTATGCTCAGCAAGCGCTGCAGCAGTTCAACGCCACCGGGGCCGCGATTTCGCAACAATACCCGGGTGGCGGCGGCTTCGTCCCCGCCCAGTATCCGCCCGCTCAGTTCCCTTATGGCGGCGTCCAACAGCCCGTCTACGGCGGCGGCGGCTTCCCCTATGGCGGCGGCGGTTTCGTGCCACAAGGCACCGGCCAGTATGGCGGCACCCAGTATACCGGTCCAGGCAACTTCATTCCGCAGGGTCAGCAGTTCAATCCCACCCAGCCAGGCTTCCCGGGCATTCCCGGCCGCCTGATGGCCTACCCCACCGACCCCAACGATTTCGCCAGCTACCTGCAGGCTCAGCGTTTGGGCGGCGCCCTCAACGGCCAGACCACCATCCGGCAGAGCGACGCCATTCCTGGTACTCGTTTCGGCTCGGTGCAGAACAGTCAGGCCTGGAACGCCTCAGTGGCCCGTAACTACGCTTATCAATTTGCCGCTCAGGCTATGGGGCAGGACGCTCTCTCACCCCAGGGTCTGGCCTTCGCCGCTCAGAATTTCGACCAGATGTCACCCGACGCCAAGTTGTTCACTCAGGTCGCCTCGGTCTTCAAGGGCAACCTGCTCGGCGGTCCCGGCAACTACGACAATCCCGGTCTCAAGCAGTTGCTACAGAGCCGCGGCCTGGGCAACCTGGCCAACCAGCCGGGCGTTGGCGAGACGGACGTGCAGACCATCGGTGCCATCACCCAGGCGCTCAACAGCGGTCAGCTCTCGCTCCAGGATGTCCTCGCCAGCGGCACGATCGACAATATGGATCGTTACCAGCAGATCATCGGCTATGTGTCGGGTGGCGCGTTCAACCAGGACCTCAGCTTCTTCGATACCAACGCTCGCTAAGCTCCAGCCAGTTCCTTGAAAAGGCCTCCGGCTCGCCGGGGGCCTTTTTTGCGGAAATGCCCGAGGCGCAGGTGGGCAGCTTCTCGGGGCAAAGCCATGGTCATGAAAACCGCAACTCGTTGGGTCGCGCTCGCGCTACTGGCCCTTCCGCTCGGCGCTCTGGCCGCCTCCGCCAGCCTGTACGACTACACCGTCAACTCGATCGACGGTAAGCCCGTCCCGCTCAAAACCTATCAGGGCAAGGTGGCCCTGGTGGTCAACACGGCCAGCCAATGCGGCTTTACTCCGCAGTATGAGGGACTGGAGAAGCTCTACGAAAAGTATCAAAAGCAAGGCCTGGTCGTGCTGGGCTTTCCCAGCAACGATTTCGGCGGCCAGGAACCAGGCAGCTCAGCCGAAATCAAGCAGTTCTGCTCGAGTAAGTTCCACGTCACTTTCCCCATGTTTGAAAAGGTGACGGTCAAAGTGGGAGCCGGCCAGGCGCCCGTCTACAAGTTCCTCAGCTCCCACGGCGACATTCCCAGCTGGAATTTCGGCAAGTACCTGGTCAACAAACAAGGGAAACTGGTCGCCTTCTTCGGCAGCACCACTAAACCCGACGATCCTAAACTCACGAGCGCCATCGAAGCCGCCCTCAAGTAGACCGGGCACTATAAGCGCGGAAGGATCAGGCGACCAGGTCGAGGGGCTCGTAGTCGGCCGGGAAGACCTGGGGCTCGAGCTTCTGCTGGGTCTTCTCGATGCGGGCCATCTGAGCCATGAATTCGCGCTTCTTGCGCTTGGGGGCGCGAACCGGAGCGACTTCTTCGGTGCCCATCGCGCCGTCCTTGAGGCCTTTGAGGGCGGTCAGGATCTGGCGGGTGGCGGGACGGTTGTAGATTTCGCCGGCTTTGTCGCCGGTATGCTGGTGATACAGCATCTCGGTCATGTTGATGAGGCTGTCCAGCATCGCCTGCTGCTGGCCGAAGGGGGACATCATGCCCTGGTCGGCGGGGCGGTTCTGCTCGAACTTGATGCTGGCCTGCTGCAGCAGGCTCTGCTGATTGAGGACGGCCTGAGCGGTCTTGTAGCCGCGGTCGGGGGTCCAGTTGGCGGCGCGGCGGAGAAGAGCCTTGGACTTCTTCTCGGTTTTGCCGACCTTCTCGGTGTCAGAAGTCTTTTTGCGGCCCTCGACCTCGCGGCCCTCTTCGGTGCGGCGGGTTTCGACTTCGGCCTGGCGGCGGCGCTTGGTTTCGCGGCGGCTGCGGGTCTTCTCGGGAGGGGCGAAAGCGGTGACGTTGTTGCCGAAAGCGGCGGCGTCTTCTTCGCTGAAGGTGAAACCACGAGCATCTTCGGCTTCGCGGCTGGTCTTGGCGGAGGTCTGCTTGGGGGCAACCGACTGGGCGGCCGTCTGAACGGCGCCGGTGCGGCTGGCTACTTCGGCTGCGTAGTTGCTCATCGGTCGGTTACTCCTCTCTGCATTTCTTGCGGCACCCGTTTGTTTTGTTTACCGGGCCCACTAAAATTATCCTTAAATTGACTGCCGTTGTGGGGGCAAAGTTGTAACAGGACTGTTGCTCATGTTACAAATTAACTCCAAATTGTGTACAGTCGGTTAACTATGGGGCACCATGATTCACTATGAAGATCTGGTCTTTCCGCAGGTGGAAGAACTCTCGCGCGACCTTCCGGTCGTCCTCCCCTTGGGGGGCTGCCGCAACGGTCATGTCAAAGTCGTGGGCGGGCTGGATGTCGTCCTGCTCCCCTCCATCCCCTACGGATTTGCCGCTCCCCTGGAACTGAATCTCGAACCGATGATCGCGTCTCTGGTGGATATCCTCCGGGAGGACGGCTTCCATGACGTCCGCCTGCTGGGTCCGCGCAGCTATTGCGGCCTGCCGGTCATCCCCTATCAGCCTCCGCCCATGCACATCAACGGAACCACCGCCATCGTGCCCATCGGCCATACCGAGCAACACGGTTTTCACCTGCCCCTGTCCACCGACAGCCTCATTGCCGACGGGCTGGCCCGCCAACTTCAGTTAGAGCCCCGACCCACCCGGCTGCTGGTCTGGCCTTATGGCGTGAGCACTCATCGGCGCCAATACCCGGGTACGCTCTCCCTCGATCCTCGAATTTTCGAAGACTTATTCACCGAATTGGCCCACCGTCTGGCTCGCCAACACTCGGTCATCTACTTTCTGAACGGCCACGGCGGCAATCACAGTTTCCTGGTCAACATCTGTAAGTTCGCTGGTGAACAGCTACCCGAGGCGCTCACGGCCACCACGTTTTTGCACACCGCTTCCGGTCAAGCCGAAGCAAGTCTGCGCCAACATAGGCAAAGCCGCATCATGGGTCACGCCTGTGAATTGGAGACCAGCTATCTGCTGCACCTCAAACCGGAGCAGGTGCGCATGGAATGGGTGGTCGACGAGCCCGACTTTCTGGAAACGGCCAACTACAAGATGGACTGGAGCGGAGAGGGCGCTCTGATCCTCAATCCCCCCTGGTCGGACGACACTCGCACCGGCAGCTACGGCCACCCCAGCCTGGGCACAGCCGCCAAGGGAAAACTCTGGATGGCGGCAGCCGTAGCCGAAATCCAGCTGCACATCGCCGAACTGCATGAGCAATGGCGACGTCGTCAGCAGCGGCGCCGGCAAGGCTGGGTGGAAGGCGCCTGGCGAGAGCTCTGGTCAGCGCGAAGTGGCCACCAGCAAGATTCCGCAAAAAATCACCACGGCCGAGAATAATCGGGCCGGACCGCCGGGCTCACCGCCGAAGCGCCAGCCTAGAAAAGCGCCCAATACCACACTGACCTCGCGGACCGCGCCGGCATAGCCGACCGGTGCCAGAGTGTAGGCCTGCAAGGCCAGAAAATAAGCCAGCGCGCTTCCTAATCCCACCCAGGCTACGCCGGCTCGTTCGCACTTCAAGACCTCGACCAGGGAACTCCAACGATTGCGCAGCAGCAGCGGCGGCAGTGCCAGCACCACGCTGAGACACCACTGGGCCACGAAGTAAGACAGGGCCGGAGTAGCCTTGACCGCATAGCCGTCGATGGCGGTGTAAATGGAAATGGTGCAGGCCACGCCTAAGGCAGCCAACAAAGCCGCCATTTGCTGACCCGGGCGTAACCGGGTCCCCGAGCCGAGGATTCCGCTCAACCCCATGCCCATCAGCCCCAGACTGAGCACCCCCACTCCGACCAATCCCTGAACCTGCAGGGGTTCATGCAGCAATTGAGTGGACCAGAGCAGCAAAAACAGGGGAGCGCTGCCACGCGCCACCGGGTAAACCAGCGAAAAATCGGCCAGAGAATAAGCCAGGCTGAGCAGAGCCAGGTAGGCCGCCTGAGCCGCCGCGCTGGCCAGCACGAAAGTCCAGGCACGCCCCTGCGGCAACGGAACCCAAAGCAACACGGGCAAAACCGCCAGAGCCGAGAACGCCAGGGACCACCACAACACCACCAGGCGCTCCCGGCAGGACTTCAAACGAAAATTCCATCCGGCGTGAAGACAGGCAGCTATCAACAGAAGCCCTAAAGCCGGCGGAGTCATCGGGGAACTGGAAGGTAGCCGGCCGCATTGGGCGAGCTATGAAGAAAACTCTGATTGCACTGCTGCTCCCCCTGCTGGCTCTGGCCGCTCCGCCCAAAGTCGTGAAAAGCGAGGCGGAGTGGAAGAAACAGTTGACGCCGGAACAGTACGAGGTACTCCGCAAATCTGCTACCGAGCCGGCCTTCCAGGGAGAATATACCGACACCACGGAAAAAGGCACGTATTACTGCGCCGCTTGCGGCAACGAGCTCTTCAAATCGAACACCAAGTTTCACTCCGGCTGCGGTTGGCCTTCCTTCTTCGCCGTAGCCGCCAAGGACCGAGTGTTGCTGCTCAAGGACGATAGCCACGGGATGCATCGCATCGAAGTACGTTGCGCCAGTTGCAACAGCCATCTCGGCCATGTCTTCGAAGACGGCCCTCAGCCGACCGGACTGCGCTACTGCATCAATTCGATCAGCTTGAAATTCAAACCGGCGGCCAGGTAGGCTATTCTTTACCGGTAAGGCCTTTCCAAAAAGATTTGGCTTCCTTGGCCACACCCAACCCAAATTTTTTGCCGGCTTTGCCGATTTCTTGCCCGACCTCTTTGCCGGCCTTACCAATCTCTTTGCCAACTTCTTTGCCTTTGTCGAGGGCGGGCCGGGCAGCTTCTTTGGTGCCCTTACCGATCTCATGGAGGCCTTTGCCGATTTGATAGGAGGCGCTTGCTTTGGTGCTATCTTGCTGAGCCGGCCTGGTCTGGGTCTGCACGATCGGGGTCTTTTCAGCCGCCTGGGCGGTAGCCACCGAAGCGCAGCCGGTGGCGCCCAGGGTCAGAGCCAATCCCAGAGCCAGTGTCATAGCGCCGGTGAAATTCCGCAAGGCCGAGGGCTTGTGGCTGACTGCCGCAGTAACGTTGGGCTTAACCGGAGCCCAGTCATTTCCACCGGAGACGAACGTCTCCTTAGGCACATCAGAAGATTCCCTGCGAACGCCCTGGTTCCGACCAGGTTGCCATTGGACCGAGCCACCGTCGTGTACTTTCACCGCTCCGACCTCCTTTGTTTCCCCTGCCTTCTGCAAAAAGCCTCGAATCTCCCGCGGACCAAGGTGTTACGATTGCAAAACGGTTGCGCAGCGAAAGTGCAACAGGTCCCGTCTATTGTCCGTCCATCGACAACGCAAAGGACACACGAAAATGAGCCAGATTAAATTTCCCGTCAACCCCTTCCAAGTCAGCGAGCTGATCCTCGACCAGAGCGTCAAGGCGCTGCACAACTGGGTGAAAGTGGCCGAGCAAGGCGAGAAGACCGCCGCTCAGATCATCGAATTCAACAAGAAAAACCGCGAAGAGAGCGTCAAGCTCATCGAGCAGGCCGGCGAGCAAATCAAGCAGTCCACCCGCCTCTTCGCCGATCTGTTCGACAAGCTGCTCTCCTTCCAGGTGCAGAGCTACCAGCAGGCCAGCAAAGCCTCGGTCGAACAACTCAACAAGCAAGTCGCCCAATTCAGCAAGCAGTAAGTTTTCTTCCCAATCGCATGACCCAACCCCGGGACCTCTACGGAAGTCCCACCCGTCACGTAGCCAGACCCTCGCAAGAGGGTCTTTTTTTGCCCCTAGACCACGCTGAGGGAGGGTCCCTGCCAGCCGGGGAAGAGGTCGCCGCCGCTGGCCAGTTTGAGGTGGCCGGTGGCCACGTTGGAGAAAAGCGAGCGAAAGTCGGTGCTGACGGGCAAGTCGCGGCCGTCCTCCAGGGCCTCTTTGGCGAAAGCGCCTACATTGCCGTAAACCTTGCCACCCTTGACGTCATTGCCGAGCACGAACATGCAGGATCCGCGGCCATGGTCGGTGCCGTTGGAGCCGTTCTGATGAACGGTTCGGCCGAACTCGGTCATGGTCATGATGGTGACTCGTTGCTGGTAATCCGGACCCAGGTCCTTCCAGAAAGCCGCGATCGAATTCGATAGTTCACCAAAAAGTCGAGCAAAGTTCCCCTGACTCGTACCCTGGGCCACATGGGTGTCCCAGCCGTTGCTCTCCACGAAAGCCACTTCCAGCCCCACTTCGGTCTTGATCAACTGAGCCACCTGGCGCAATCCGCGAGCCAGCACACCGGCCGGGTAAACAGCCCCGTTAGCAGGGCGATAACTACGAATATTATCGGGCGAAAGAACTCTGGTAGCCTCAAAGGCCTCGGTGCCGCGCTTGGATAACAACTGCCCGGTCTTACCACCGGTAGCCTGGGCATACAGGCTTTCCAAGGAATCGGCACCGGCTCCGGCGCGCACCTGGAATTCCTCCAAATTGCCGACGGCCAGGGCCGGAATGTTGCCCGACAAGGAACGCGGCATGCTCGAAGTCATGGCCACCGCCTGATAAGCCGAATGCTCGTGGCCGGTCAGGCCCACCGCCCGGTTCAACCAGCCGCTTTGAGTGCTCTTGACACCGGGTGTGCCCGTCTCCATGTAGTCCTGAGCGTCAAAGTGAGAGCGATTCTTCTCGGGTGATCCTATCCCATGCACGACCGCCAGCCGGCCCTGCTTGTAAAGATCGGCCAGGGCACCGCCGCGCGGGTGAATGCCGAAGCGGCCGTCCAGCTGAATCAAGCCGTTCTCACCACCGGGAGGCAACATCAATCCCGGCCGCAACTGGGCCAAATCCTTGTCAGCCAGCGGTTGCACCGCCATCAAGCCGTCCATGGCTCCCCGCTGAAAAATCGTCACCAGGATGGGGCGCCTGGCCTGGATACCGCCGGGAGCGGCGTGGGCCGCGCGCGTCAGAAAACCAGGCACTCCACCCAGGGTCAAACCGAATACCGATAATCCGCTGGTGCGTAGAAAAGCGCGACGACTCCACATAAATTCTCGTTACCTCCGTTGAAATTCCGGGCAGCTGAGCAATACCCCGACGACTTTTTGGGATTGGCTAAATTTTTGCGGCATGTCAGACTTCATGCCCTTCTCCTTGGCCTTGCTCCTGGTCATTTCGCCACCGGCATCTGAAGACATTTCCGCGGACGGCGGCAAAGTGGGCCGAACCGATTCAAAAAACTTGTCATTGGTCAGAGTCTTGCGTACCGGCGTCAGCGCCTGATCCAGTGGGCGGCCGGGCATCACGGCGGCGGCCACCTTCTCCAGTTGGCCCTGCGGCAGCGGAACGGCCACACCCTTGACCCGGTTGCTGGCCAGAGCGAAGGCGAAATTGACGCGATACACCAACGTTCCTGAACTGATCCACTGTTCGGTCTTGTCGGGATAGCCGGTAGGCGGCACACAGCCGTACAGATTCTCGCCCATGCGCTCAATCCAGAGCGGCAACTGCGTCTCTGGAGTCTGCAACTGCCCTCCCAGAATGCGCACACTGCTCACGGTGTATTCTAGAGGATTCTTCACCTTGGCGCGCAGCGACTGGGGCGACCAGAAAGCGGGGGAATGGTAGATCGCCTTGAGCATAGCCTGAGAACTGCCGCCGCTGCTGACAAAGACGCGGCCCAGTTGGGTGACGGTGGCTTCGTCGGGCTCGTCGCTGATAAAGCGGATGGCGAACTTGCGGGCCATACGCCGAGCGGTGTGAGGATCGCGGGCCAGCATATCCAGCAGTCGCTCGCCTTCAGACATTCCCTGGCCGGCCGGAAAATGGCTGCCCAGAATGGTCTTGGCCCCGGAATCATGCAGGAAAGGCAGAAATATAAAGCCATTCTCGCCTGGCTGGACCTGGTCCGGATACTGTTGCATGAGCCGCTCCAGGCGGTTCCCCCCACGGCGGCCACCGGCCACGCTCCAACCGGTGAGCACTCTCGCCACTTCAGTTACATCTTTTTGCGAATATCCCCCGTCCACTCCCAGGGTGTGCAATTCCATCAATTCGCGCGCATAATTCTCATTCAGCCCCATGGGGCGCTGTTTGCCCTGCATCTGGCGGAGAGCGAATTGGCTCAAACGGGGGGCATCGGCGGCAGCCATGGATTGGGCGTTATTCAAATAGAACAACATGGCGGGATGCTTGGCGGTAGCCGCCAATAATGTGCTAAAATTGCCTAGAGAATTGGGGCGAATGACATCTCGTTCATAGCTCAGGATATAAGGGCGGGCCGGGCCCGAAGTGCGAGATACGTTGAAATGATTGAACCAAAAATCGGTCATCACTTCCTGCAATTGATTTTTGGTGTAAACCGCCCGGGTCACTTTCTGAGCCAGGGTCTGGCGCAACAACTCTCGCTCGGTGTGCAGGTTGTTTTGCCGCACGTACTGTTGCAAGGCCTGGCGATTCGTGGTCGATTGAGCTACCCTGGCCATCTTCTTGAGTTGCGGGCCGGCCAGATAGGTTCTATCCATGGTCTCGAGATCCATGCCGAGAGCCGGATAGGCCTGCAGCGCCTGGCGGCAGACGGAATCGTCGTCCCGCATCTGCAACTGGGCATCCAGCCACCTGTCCAGGCCCTGGTGAACCACCGCTTCCACCTGACCCGGAGTGGCGCCGTAGCTGAAGCGGGACAACATGTGCGCGGCGGCCTGATAGCTATTCAAGGTGGCCCCCTCGTAGGGTGCCCTGGCGTAGCCGGGAGCCGCCAGTAGAAAGAGGAGCGCGTATCGTTTCATAGGCCGTCTAACCGGCCACCCCGGGAAAGGTTGCGCCTCAGGCCACTCCCGAGGGAGTGGGAGCGGAGTGCAGCTCCACCATGGCGGCCACCTCCACCTTGAAACCGGCCACCAATTCTTCGGTCGACAAAATGGTCAAATCCGGTAGCGCATGCTGGAGCCAACGCTGGACTACCCGCCGGGTCGGAGGATCGGTGATCAAAACCGGTGGATGATCGTGTTCGTCGCGCGCCTTGCGCACCGCTCGCTCCAATTGCTCCACCTGGTCATGACTCCAATTTTTGCCGCTCAGCAAGCTTTCGCGGATGGCCTGCTCGGCCACCGGGCCCAGCGCCAGCACCCGCAGGCCGCCTTCGCGGTCTACCACCGAAGCGCAGATCTGGCGGGCCAGAGCCACCCGGCAGCGCTCGGTCACCTCTTCGACGTTATCAAGAAGGTCGACATGGTCGCCACAGATCTCCATAATGGTCACCAGATCGCGAATGGCCACGCG
Organism: Vulcanimicrobiota bacterium; assembly: GCA_019637395.1. GTDB lineage: Bacteria > Vulcanimicrobiota > Xenobia > Xenobiales > JADMJV01 > JADMJV01. The sequence goes on along the minus strand of JAHBVR010000024.1, from coordinate 9,921 downwards.
CTGCTCCAGCAAACCCTGAAGAACTTTGCGAACCCGCCGCAACAGGCGGCGGTCATTGAGGAATTCCTCGACCACTACCGGGTGCGAGCTGCGCAGTCGATGAATGAGATCGTAAGTTTCCTGCAAACCCAGCAACTCTGGACAGGCGCCCATAATCAGGCCCTTCAAGTGGGCCACCATGACGGCCAGCGGACCGAGCACGGGACAGCCCAAATTCTCCGCCTTTTCCTTGAGTTCACCCTGAATCCACTTGGCCGGCAGGCGGTGCACCGGGTCCTGGGTGATGCCGCCCTCCAATTGTCCCAAAAGATCCAGATTTCCCAGCACCATCATGCGATCCAGGTAGACTTCGCCCACCGCTACCGGGGCATCTTTGATGCGCAGCAAATACTGATTTTCCAATTGCAGATTGTCGGAAATCCGCAACGGCGGAATGACCAGGCCGACCTCGCGGGCGACCTCTTCACGAATCTGCTCCACCTTGGGCACCAGCGGGGAGCCGTTTTGAGGATCGACCAGAGGCAATAAAGCCTTACCCAACTCGAGCATCAAAGGCTCACGGTAGACATAAGGATCGGTGCCGGGCTCGCTGCGGCCGTCGAATTGGACGACGACCTCCCCTTCGACCATCCAGCCGTCATTGACCAGCCGCATCAGAGCCTGTTGCAACTCAGCCCGCACACTTAACTGAGAGCCCACGTAGAGGTAAGAAACCTCCTCGTTGCGAGACAGCTTGATGTAGACCTGCTTACCCTGTTCGTTCCGGCGCCAGGGCGCAAACGGCTCGAACACCTCCCCCACGCGCAAAACGTGAAGTTCCTGCAGCTCCTCTTCGGCTCGGTTTCTGGCCACCTAGGGGGTTCCCTTCGGAGCGGGCCAGGGATCGCTGTCCAGCAATAAATAGACCGGCTTGCCGTCCTGTTGGAACAGGCTGCCCCCCAGCTTACCTTCCAAAGACTTGGCCAGCGCACCGTCCTCGATAGACTTGAACTGGCCGGAAACTTTCAAGGGGCCGGCGGCGCGCGAGTCGACCTCGGCCGGGTCCGCCCCGGGTATGAAAGCAACTACGAATTTGTTGCCGGAACTGGGCTCGATAAAAGGAACATAAGCCCCTTTGCCCGCCTCCAACTTGGCGCCCACCAGCGTGGACAGGTCCTTACTCAGTCCGCCAAAAGGAGCGATGGTAAAATCTTTGACGGTCTTACCCGTCAAGGTGGAAAAGTCTTGAGTGACCGGCGTGGCTGCCACCGGTGTGCCCGAAGCCGCGGGCGGGGCGGGCTGCGAACATCCGCACAGCAACGTCAATAAGCAGAGTGCCAAAGTCTTCTTCATAGCTGCTGGGCTTTCCGTCGTGCTCCACAGACTCCTGCCAGAGCGCTCCAGGATCCGCTCGCGTACTGGGCGAAGCGCCCGGAATGTCTGACTTTCTCAGCCTCGAGGAAAGCGCCGAGCAACTCGGTGTGAGCGATGGACAATTGCGTTCCTGGATCAAACGCGGTCTGGCGCGCGCCACACGCCGTGGTGGCGACTATCTGCTGCGCCCCTCAGAGGTAGACCGTCTGCGCCACTCCCCCCCCTCCGCGGAAGAGGCCGCACCAGTCCAACGCCCCCGGGTCCTGCCCCCGCGCAGCGAGAAGAATCCCGATACCTTTGCGGGGGAACGGGACCGCCGCCGGCGCATGGGCCGGCGCGCCAGCGACTTTACCCTGGAAATCTTGCACCAGGAGATCAAATCGGCCATCGGTGCCGCCATGGAGCAATTTCGGCCCATTCCGGCCGCCGTCGCGGAGCCGGTCAGCCATCCCTATGAAATTGAAGTCCTGGAACAACGCATTCTGGAATTGGAAGGGCAGCTCCGGCATCAGGACCTGGCTCGCGAAGAATTCCGCCAGCGCCTGGAAGAATCGGAGCGCCTCCGGCAGGAGCTGGAAGCCGCCCGGCGCGAGCTGGAAAAGCGCCTGCAGGAGTCAGAAGGCGCCCGCCACGACCTGGAGCAAATGAACCGCCAGGCGCAGCAGCACGATGACGGAACTCAGCAACTGCTCCAGCGCCTCTCCAGAGAAGTCGCCCTGGAGCGCCAACTGCGCCAGGAAGCTGCCGACCACGCAGAACGTCTGCGCGCGGAAATCGAAGAACTGCAGTCTTCCAGCCTGGCCATGGACGCCGAACGGGCCCGCTGGAGCCTGGAAAACCGCTCCCTGCAAGGCGAGATCGATCGTCTGACCAGCATGCAAGAATCGTGGGAGCAACAAAAACGCGAGCTGGAGCAGAGCGGCGGAGACCATGAAAAGGTCTTGCGCGAACGCGACGATGAGATTCGCCGCTTGCGCGAGCAAGTCACCAGCCTGACTTACAAACTACAAATGGCCGGCAGCGGCGCCACCGGCACCAGCCCGGAAGAATCACGGCGGTTGGTGGAACGGCTGGCCGAAGCCCAGGCGGAAATGGCCGAAAAGAACGAGCTGGTCAATCAGACCTATGCGGAAATCGGCGAGCTGCGCTCCAAACTCGACGCCGTCCAGCGCAGCCATTATGAGCTGCAGCAACGCCACGAACGCCTGAAGGACGAGTGGGGTCAGCTGGCCGCTCAGGTGGCGGCCAAGCAGATGAGTGACCATCAACAGCAGCAGGCGCCTCCCCCGCCCGGTCCGGGTGAACGTCCCAAAGGCTGGGGAAGCCTCTTCGGCCGTCGCGACTGATGAGGGCTTTTGGTTTTTTGCTGGCGGCCCTGGGCATCGCCCTGGGAGCTTTTGGCGCCCACGCTCTCAAGGGCAGCCTCAGCCCCGAGCTTCTCAACACCTGGGAGACGGCCGTGCGCTATCAGATGTACGCGGCCTTCGGTATCCAACTGGGCTGCCTGCAAAAGGGCTCGCACAGGCCGGTGTGGTTCCTGGCCCTGGGTTGGCTGCTTTTCTCGGGAAGCCTCTATCTGCTCTGCCTGACCGGCCTGCGCTGGCTGGGAGCCATCACGCCGCTGGGAGGACTGGCCATGATCGCCGGCTGGCTCTTGCTGGGACGCGAGGCGCTCAAGCATGAATGATCCGCTCACCGGGCAACTCCTCAAGATTCGCGACTGGACCTACGAGAACTACCACTGGGCCTATCTGGCCGGTACGGCGGTGTTGTGCCAGAGCCTGTTTTTCCCCGATCCTGCCCGGACCATCTATGCCTGGCTCGGCTGCGCCCTGGTGGGCGCGCTTTTGGAGCCCTGCGTCAATCCTTACCGCCAGGTCTATGGCGCGGCTTTGAGCCGGTTGCCGGCCGGCGTGGCGCTGACTTTCGATGATGGGCCTTCCGAGGACACCCCCGCCCTTCTGGATCTATTGCAAGAAGAGGGCGTAAAGGCCACCTTTTTCGTGATCGGCCGGCAGGTCGAAAAATACCCCGAGGTCGTTCGGCGTATTGTCGCCGACGGCCATCAACTGGGCAATCACACATACTCGCATCCCAACTTGATGATCTGCACCCCGGGACGCACGCGCCGCGAGCTGGAGCGGGTGCAGCAACAGATTCAGGAATTGACCGGCCAGAAACCCACTTTCTGGCGTCCTCCCTTCGGCTTTCGCTCGCCCTGGACCCAATCGGCGGCCGACCAACTCGGTTTGCGCGCCGCTCTGTGGACAGTCAACCCGCGCGACTTTCAGGATCCCGGAGTGGAGGTCATCGTCTCTCGCACATTGGAGGCCATGGACAAGGGAGTGATCATCCTGCTTCACGACGGGTTGGCCAGCCGCAGTCAAACCATCGAAGCCACTCGCCAGTTGATCCGCCGACTCAAAGAGAAGAACTATCTATTCGTGCGCCTGGATGAATCGAATGGCTAGTCCCGCGAAGCGGGATAGCCGCTCACCTGGTTGTGCTCCCAATTGCCCCACTGACAGCACGCGGGAGTCGAAGCAGCTTGCTGCGAGCGACCGCATGGGCGGGGGGCAATCTAGAGCCAGGGTGCAGCGGCTGGACCCGCTGGTGGCCGAACGCATCGCCGCCGGCGAAGTGGTCGAGCGGCCCGCCTCGGCCGTTAAGGAGTTGGTGGAGAACAGCCTGGACGCCGGGGCCCGCCAGATCACGGTGGAACTGGTGGGCGGCGGCATCAATCTGCTGCGCGTCATTGATGATGGCTGCGGCATGAGCGCGGAAGACGTCAAGCTGGGACTGGAGCGCTTTGCCACCTCCAAAATTACCCAGTGGGAAGATCTCGACTCACTTTCCACCCTGGGTTTCCGCGGCGAGGCGCTGCCCAGCATCGCGGCCGTCTCGCGGCTGGAAATCGCCACCTGCGAACCAGGAGCCAGCTCAGGCACGCGTATCCGGGTGGAGGGCGGCGTGATCGCGGAAGAAGGCCCCGCCCCCCCACAAGCGGGCACGCGGGTGACCGTGGAAGATCTCTTCTACAACACGCCGGCCCGCCTGAAATTCCTCAAGAGTGCGGCCGCCGAGACCAGCCAGGTGATCGACCTGCTCACCCGCATGGCTCTGACCCAGCCGGAAGTGCATTTCCAGGTGCGCTCCAATCAGCGCGAAGTCTTTCTGGTCACCGCCAAAATGACGCTGCCCCAGCGCATGGCTCAGCTTTGGAAAGTTCCGCTGGAAGATCTGGTGGAAGTGGAAGGGGAGGTGCAGGGAGTGCAGGTGCGCGGTTGGGTGGCCAAACCGCAGCACGCCCGGCCCACCCGCAACCACCAGTTGTTTTGCCTGAACGGGCGCATCATCAAAAGCGCCAGTCTGTCTCAGGCCGTGCTGGAAGGCTTCACGCCGCTGGTCAGCAAGGGCCGCTATCCGGTGGCGCTGTTGCGTCTGGACATCGACCCCAGCCTGATCGATGTCAATGTGCATCCCACCAAGGCGGAAGTGCGCTTTGCCGAAGCCCGCTCGCCGTTCCGGGCCATCTATCGCAGTATCGCCCGCAGCCTGGAAGAACATTCGGCCGACAGCGTGCAGCCCCAACACTGGGACTTGATTGACGAAGCGCCCTTTGTGCCGGAACCATCGGCCGCCATCCAGGCGCGCGAACCGCAAGCCCCCGTATACTCCGCGCCCGCTCGACCAACGGCCCGCCCGCTGCCTCCCTACCGTCCCACTCCCCCACCTTTGGCGGCCACCTTGGAACTCTTCAAGCCTCTGGAAGCGGCTCCCGAAGGAGCGCGTGTCAAGGTGCTCAGCCAGCTTTACCGCACTTTCATCGTGGCCCAGGTCGACGGCGAGCTGTGGATCGTGGACCAGCACACCGCCCACGAGCGCATCTGGTATGAAAAACTGGGCCATTTGCAGCCGCTGGACGGACCCCAGCAGGGGCTGCTGGTGCCGGAAATCATGGAATTTCCGCTGGCCCAGGCCGCCCTGCTGGAAGGTTCTCTCGAGCAGATCCGCTCCTTCGGCTTTGAAATCGAGCCTTTCGGCGGCAATACTTTTCAGATGCGCAGCCTGCCCCTGGGGGTCAAGCCGGGCCGGGCGGCCGGCATCGTGCGCGATCTGGTCGAGCAGATGGCCTCGGAGCAGGTCAGCCTGCGCAACCACCCTCAGGAAGTCGTGCGCGAGAAACTGCGCGCCATGGTCTCGTGCAAAGCCGCCATCAAAGCCGGCGATCCGCTTTCGGTGGACGAAATGGAAAGCCTGATCCGCGAAATGCTCACGGTCGAGCACTCCAATTACTGTCCCCACGGCCGGCCCACCCGCGTCAAACTGGATGACCGCGCCCTGGAGCGCCTGTTTCACAGGTAAGCGCCCTGTGGGTCATCGCCGGACCCACCGCCAGCGGCAAGAGCGCTTTGGCCCTGCAACTGGCGCGGCGCAGCGGCGGAGAACTGCTTTGCTTTGACTCCACCACCGTCTATCGCGGGCTGGACATCGGCACCGCCAAGCCGAGGGCCGAGGAACAGGCGCAGGCCCCGCACCATTTGCTTGATCTGGTGGAAGCCGGCGCCGAATTCACCCTGGCCGACTTTTTACAGCGCGCCGAAACGGCTTTGCTGGAGGTGCGGGCGCGGGGCCGGCAACCGATTCTGGTGGGGGGCACCTACCTTTACCTGCGCGCCTTTTTGCAAGGCTTCCAGCTCAGCGAAGTGGCCCCCGACCCGGAATTCCGGCAATGGGCTGATCAGCAGCCTCTCGATCAGCTCATTCAAGAGCTGCGAAACCGGGACCCCCAGGCCTTGAACATCGTCGACCTGGCCAATGGGCGCCGGGTGATCCGCGCCCTGGAAGTGTGCCGCCGCGGCAAACTCTTCTCCGAACACTATCGCCGCCAACCGCGCCCCGAGCCGGTGCGTAAAATTGGGTTACAGGCGGCTCCCGATTGGCTCAAATCCCGTATCTCCGAGCGCTCTCGAGCCATGTTCTTGAATGGATTCCGAAAGGAAGTCAAACGCTTGTGTGAGAAAGGTCTGCAACGTTGGCTGCTGTCGATGCGCTTTATCGGATATCCGGAAGTGGTCGAGGGACTGGAGCTGGCGACAGACGACTCCGAGCTGGCTGAACGGGTGAGCGAATCGACCTGGCGGCTGGTCAAAAAACAGCGCACCTGGGGACGTTCCGAGGCGGGCGTGGAGTGGTTTGACGCACAAGATCCGGCCCTGGTCGAGCGCGTTTGGGAACAGCTACAAACCCCCACAGACAAATAAACTTGGCGGGGGACCTGATGGATTGGACAGACACATGTTGAACCTGCAAGACGCTTTTCTCTCCCAACTAAAGAAAGAGGGCCAGGTTGTGGCCGTCTTCCTGGCCAAGGGCGTGCAGCTCAAGGGAATCATCCGCGGCTACGACAACTTCACCATCTTCCTGGAAGATCAGGACGGCCGCATGCAGATGGTTTATAAGCATTCCATCACCACCGTCAGCCCCACCCGCGATACCAGCGACGCCTTCCTGCGCGACGCCTTCAAGGACTCCACCGAGAAGAAGAGTCCGCTGGTCCGGTGAATTTGCCTGAGCAAATTCACCGCGAGTCGTCGGGACCTCGCGAAGCGAGTTCCACGCGACTCGACGGAGCTACGCAGTAGCTCCAATGTTGAACTTCACCAAATGGGAAGGCCTGGGCAACGACTTTCTCTTCGTTGCCGGCGACCCACCGCCACAAGCGGAAGCCCTGGCCGTCCAATGGTGCCATCGGCGCACCGGCATCGGCGCCGATGGACTCGTCTATCTCAACGACGAGCCGCGCATGGTCATTTTCAACAGCGACGGTTCCCGCGCAGCCACCTGCGGCAACGCTTTGCGCTGTGTGGGCGCCTGGCGCCACCAGCGCGGCCTGCTGCCTCTCAACCGTTGGGAGGAAGTGGCCACCGACAGCGGCACGCGGCGCCTGCGGGTGGTGCGCGCCGATCGAGTAGAAGTGGATATGGGTCCGCCCGGTAAAGTCGAGGGCACGGCCGACCTCCTGCCCATACCCGAAGTCGGCCTGCCCGGCCACTTCGTCTCGATGGGTAACCCTCATCTGGTTGTGCTCTGTCCCGAGAAACTGCCCGAGCGCGCCGACTTCGAGCGCTGGGGCGCCCGACTCACCCACAGCCTCCCGGGCGGCGTCAACGTGGAGTTCGTAGCCCGGCGAGCGGGAGTCCCCAACCAACTGGAAGCGCTGGTCTGGGAGCGCGGTGCCGGACCCACTCAGGCCTGCGGCACGGGCGCCTGCGCCGCCCTGGTGGTGGCCATTCGAGTGGGCTGGGTGCAGGGGGCCAGCCGGGTCGGATTGCCCGGAGGCGAATTGGAAATCGACTGGAACTGCCAGGACGGCGTGCTCATGACCGGCCCGGCCCGCAATGTGTTCAGAGGAGAAATACCGTGATGACCAGGCAACGCCGCCAGAAACTGCTGCAACAACTGGAAAGCCAGGGGGTCAATGCGCTGCTGGTGGCCACCTCCGAGAATCGCCGCTACCTGAGCGGTTTCTCCGGCTCAGCCGGCTACTTATTGCTCGGTCCCGAGTACAACCTGATCGTGGCCGACGGGCGCTACTGGACTCAGTGCGCCGACCAGTGCCCGGACCTGGAGCTGGTCAAATTTCGCCTGGAAGAATTCAAGTCCCTGATCGAATGCGCCGCCGCCCAGGTCCAGGGAGATTCGGGAGTGCTCGGAGTCGAAGGCAAGCACATGGTGGTAGCCGATTTCCAGGCCCTGCAGCGCGCCCTGCCGGAAGGCTGGTCGGTCCAATCGGTCGAGGACAGCGTCGAGAACATTCGCCAGTGCAAAGACGAGGCGGAATTGGAATTGATGCGCAAGGCCGCTCAGGTGGCCGACCGGGCCTTTTTAAAAGCCCTGGAAAGCCTCAAGGCCGGCATCAAAGAACGCGACTTCTGCCTGGAATTAGAATATCAAATGCAGAAATTAGGCGCCCGCAAGCCCGCCTTCGACAGCATCGTCGCTTCAGGTCCCAACGGGGCTTTCCCCCACGCCGGCGTGACCGACCGGGTCATTCAACAGCATGAGCTGATCACGGTCGATTTCGGCGCCTACCGCGACGGCTATAATTCCGACATCACCCGCACCATCTGGCTGGGCCAATTAAACGAGCGCAACCGCTTTCTCTACCAGAGCGTGCGCGACGCCCAGCAACGAGCCGTGGACGCGGTCAAGCCCGGCAAAACCTGCAAAGAAATCGACGCGGTGGCCCGCCAATCCCTGACCGACGTGGGCCTGGGCGAATATTTCAGCCACGGCCTGGGACACGGCATCGGCCTGGCCGTGCACGAATTGCCCGGAGTACGCAGTACCTCGGAAGTGGTGCTCGAGCCCGGCATGGTCATCACCATCGAACCCGGCGTCTACATCCCCGGCGAAACCGGCTGCCGCGTCGAAGATTCAGTCCTGGTCACCGCCGACGGCTGCGAGAAACTCACCCGCTCCAACTACCAGGAAATCGGCCAGACCCACCCCCTGGAAGCCCTCGGCGCCTGAAAATGGGCACCTGTCCACGTTACTCAAGTCATAACACCTCCGGCAAAGCCGGAGGCTTGTTGATGTGAACCGCTCAAAGCGGTTTATTATCGGAGCCGCTCACGAGCGGCGTCTTTGAGCCACCTAAAGGTGGCACTTACCACAGTCGCAGTTGGTCCAGGCGTTTGTCTTCAGCCTCTTGGTTACGTATGTATTGACGGATGGTCTGTTCATCCCGACCAACAGTCGACACAAAGTATCCACGCGCCCAGTAGTTCTCGCCAGTGAAGTTTCTCCGTTTTCCTGTGAAGGTTTGGGCTATGTGAATAGCACTCTACCTTTGATGAAACCAACGACCTGCGCGACCAAGTACTTCGGCGGAATCGACAATAGCATATGGACATGATCGGGCAGAAGATGGCCTTCAACCACAACACTCTCCCTTTGTTGGGCAAGTGCTCGGAAGACTGCTCCGAGTTCCTTCCTTAACTCCCCGAACAAGGCTTTCCGCCTGTATTTCGGGATGAACACAACTTGATACTTGCACTCCCACCTAGTGTGCTTTAGACTTTCAACGTCCGACAAGACATTCTCCCTTCTTGAACTTTGAGCGGTTCACAGAAGGGAGTTTTTCCTTTGCAGGACTCCCGCAAAAGTCGAACATTAAGGGTCCCCCGGCCGAGCCGGGGGTTTCCATTAGGGACTAAATTAGTCAGGCTCAATGCTTCTCAGTTGCTATCGAAAGAGGTGCTTGAGAGCTTCCGGAATGGGCTGATTGACGCCCGGAAGCGAGAGCCTGGAGAGGCCCCGAGAATCGGAGACTTTCTTTGCGGGCGGTGTGCAAAAGCCCGCCTTGCTCCAACAAAATGGACACGGAGTTATCCGGACAAGAGAAATCCCGTTGGCTCGGGCTCAACTCCCCCAGATCCTGGGATTAACGAAACGGCGGCTTTGCAGCTTCTCAAAGTGTGAAATATATTTCACACCGGACGGCGAAAGGAAACGCAAGTTTAATTGTAGAATCAGCGAGTCAGCAAAAGGTCGGGGGAATGC
>JAHBVR010000023.1 GCA_019637395.1 Vulcanimicrobiota bacterium | reverse complement strand
TAAGGCTGCTGAGAATCTGAGCATGCTCTACAGTAGTTTCAACGGCCCGGGGGGACCCCAGCTCCTCCATATTGATCGCAAGATGACCTCGGACGGCCCGATTGTTTTGAGCGGGGGAGGCCCGATCAGCGTGACCTTGACGGAAAAGGGAACCAACGGCTACGTCATCGCTACCCAGGCCTTTCCCACCAAGGACTAATCCCTGAGGCAAGGGGCCCGGCTTGCCGGCCCTTCAGGAAAGGAGGCCGTTTCGGGCCAGCTAGAGCTGAGCGTCCACCTTGAGTTGAGGGAAGACTTTGGAGACCTTGGCCAGCACATAATCTCCGTAGCTGCCCTGGAACTGGTGCACGCTGGCGCCGTCCCAGCGTTCCTGCTGGTCTTCCCGAATCGGGCCCAGCCCTTCGATAGGGCGAATCTCGGCGCGGAAGTTGGGATCGAAAAAGAAGGGAAAGGAGAGGCGCGAACGGCCACTGTCGTTCCTGACTCGGTGAGGGGTGGATTTATACAGGCCGCCCGTCATGCGATCGAGCATGTCGCCGATATTGCACACGAAGGAGTCGGGGATGGGAGGCGCCTCGATCCAGCCTCCCGGAGACTTCACCTGCAGCCCGCCCACTTCGTCCTGACGCAGGATGGTGAGAACGCCGTAGTCGGTGTGTTCGCCAACGCCCCAGCTCTCCTCGGGAGTGGCCCGGTGCGGTGGGTAGTGAAAGGTGCGGAAGAGGCATAGCGGCTCGCCGGTGTAGCGCTCAGAGAAGTAGGTCGCGGGCAGGTCCAGGCTGAGGGCGATGCCTTGCATTAAGGCGTGGCCCACCCGCTCGCAGGCCTGCATGTACTCCAGCACGGTCTCGGCCAGGCCCGGCACGAAATCTGGAAATAGATTTCGCCCATGCATGGGCGTTCCGGCCCGCACCTCGGGATGGTCCTCGCTCAGTTCCTGGCCGAAGTAGAGGCCTTCCTTCTGATCCGGACGCCCTGAAGTCAGCTCGTCCCCCAGGCGGAAATAGCCCCGCCAGGCCCGCCCTCCCAATTCCATGCGCAGGCTCATCTTTTGCTCCAGGGGGGCGGCGAAGAACTCGCGTGAGAGCCGAGCCAGCCGCTGACCCAGCTCCTCCGGCACTCCGTGGCCGACCAGGTAGAAAAAGCCATGTTCGAGGCAGGCGGTGCGGATGCTGCGGGCTGCGCCCGCAGAGGAAAGATCGACCATAGGCAGGCTTGACATAAGCTAATTTATACCATGAAATCCGCATTGTCGTGAGACTTAAGGAATCCTTCAGTCAGGGGCCGGCTCAAACTTAAGGTGGGTTGCGCATCTTATGTCTATGCACTTAAACCATACTCACCAAGAACACGATCACGACCACGACAAAGGTCTTCTCTTTGACCTGGAGACGCTCAACCGGCGAAGTTTGCTGGGATTGCTGGTCAAAGCCGGCATGACCGCCGGCCTGATTGGCTGCGGCTCACAGAGCGTGGGAGGACTTAACTCAGAGGAGTCGTCTCAGTCTCAGGGCGGAAGTTCCAATGGCACCCGCACGGATACCTCCGCCAGCGAGGTGCCCTCTACGGCCTGCGCCGCTATTCCCAACGAGACGAATGGGCCCTACCCGGCAGATGGATCGAATGGAGTCAACATCCTGACCACAAGCGGTATCGTCCGCAGCGATATACGCTCGAGCTTTGCAGGTCTGAGCGGCACGGCCACCGGAGTTCCGTTGACCATTCAACTGACACTAACCAATGTCAGCGACAGTTGCTCGGCCCTGGCCGGCTACGCCATTTATCTCTGGCACTGTGACAAAGATGGCTACTATTCCATGTATGACCTGCCCAACCAAAATTATCTCAGAGGAATACAGGAAACGGATTCCACCGGGCAGGTCAGCTTTACCAGCATCTTTCCCGCTTGCTACGCCGGTCGCTGGCCGCACATTCATTTTGAAGTCTACCGGAGCCTGGCCTCCGCCACCACGGCCAACAACCGCCTGCGCACCTCGCAGATCGCCATGACCACCAACGCCTGCAACCAGGTCTACGCCACCTCCGCCTATGCCAGTAGCTTAAGCCGCTTCAATCAAGTCAGCCTGAACACCGACAACGTGTTCAGCGATGGCTATTCGCTGCAGATTCCGGAATTGACAGGAGATCCCAACTCGGGATTCGTCCTCAGTCTGGATATCGGGATCGTACCATAAATACCGGGCGGCGGTAATTTTTACCGGCAAGTCGGGTCAGCCGCCTTCAGGACTTACCAGGCCGCGGTAATTTTTACCACCAGGCTGGCAAGTCGGGCCCGCCGCCGCCGGGACTTACCAGGCCGCGGTAATTTTTACCGCCAGGCTGGCAAGCCGGCCCCGCCGCCTCAGGACTTACCAGGCGGCGGTAATTTTTACCACCAGGCCGGCAAGTCGGCCCCCGCCACCTCCGGACTTACCAGGCGGCGGTGATTTTTACCACCAGGCTGGCAAGTCGGGCCCTCCGCCGCCGAGACTTACCGGGCGCCGGTAATTTTTACCGCCAGGCTGGCAAGTCGGGTCAGCCGCCTCCGGGACTTACCAGGCGGCGGTAATTCTTACCGCCAAGCCGGCAAGTCGGGCCCACCGCCTTCAGGACTTACCAGGCGGCGGTAATTTTTACCGCCAGGCTGGCAAGTCGGATCAGCCGCCTCCGGGACTTACCGGGCGGCGGTAATTTTTACCGCCAGGCTGGCAAGTCGGGTCAGCCGCCTTCAGGACTTACCGGGCGGCGGTAATTTTTACCACCAGGCCGGCAAGTCGGCCCCCGCCACCTACGGGATCAGGCCGGTAAGTCGGTTACCCGGCGGTAGTGTAGTCGCTTAAGTCACCGGTGGCGAAGCTGGTGCGCAGGGCGTTGAGTACGGCCGCCAGGTCGATCAATTCCTGGCCGATGGCTCCCTGGACGGGTGAGAGGTGGCCGCTGGCCGCCAACAGCATGCCCAGCAGGGACAGGCTGATGCCTCCCAGGGCGCTCTGTAAGGCCACCAGGCGCAGGCGCCTTCCGATGTGAAGAAACTCGTCGACTTTGCGCAGGCTGCTGTCGAGAATGACGGCGCCGGCTGCTTCGGCGGTCACTTCACTGTGCTGCCCCATGGCCAGACCGACGGTGGCGGCCGTCAGCGCCGGCGCGTCGTTGATGCCGTCGCCCAGGTAGATGGTGGCTTGCCGTTCGGTTTCGGCGCGCACTATCGCCAGTTTCTGCTCCGGCGACTGGCCGGCGTGAACTTCGGTGGTCACGCCGCCCAGGCCGGTCATTCCGACCTGATCGGCCAGGTAGTTGACCTCGCGCAGTCGATCCCCGGATACAATCATAAGTTTTTTAAATCCATGGTTGCCGTGCAGGTGGCCCAGGAAGGCGGCGGTATCGTGGCGCGGCTGGTCGCGAAACTGCAGACAGGCGGCCGGCTCTCCGTCGACCAGCAGGATGGCTTCCAGGCCGGATTGGTGACCCGTCAACCGGCCGCTTTGCTCGGCGCTCAATTGCTTGCGGCCGACCAGGGCCACCCGGCGTTCTCCTAACCGGCCCTGAATCCCGCGGCCGGGAGGCTCGGAAATCTCGGTGGCTTCTTCCAACGGGCAGCCGGCGGCCTGAGCGGCTTTCTGGACCGCCAGCGAGAGCGGATGGCGAGAGTAGCGTTCTAGACTGGCGGCCCAGCCCAGCAGGCGGTCCCGTTCGAAGCCTTCGAGGACTTGAATCTCGGTTAGCTCCGGTCGACCGTAAGTCAGCGTACCCGTCTTGTCCAAGATCATGGTTTGGCACACTCCGGCTCTTTCCAACACAGCCGGATCGCGAATGATGATGCCGCGGCGGGCGGCCAGCGAGATAGAACCGATGATAGCCACGGGAATGGCGATCAGAAGTGGGCAGGGAGTGGCGATGACCAGGACCGAGAGGAAGCGGAGCGGCTGGCCGCTCCACCACCAGGCCAGCAGAGCGATGCCCACTCCCAGAGGGGTGTACCAGGCTCCCAGGCGATCGCCCAAACGGCGCATTTGCGGCCGATGCTGCTGGGAGTCTTGCATCACTCGCATAATTTTGGCGTAACGGGAATCCTGGGGAAGCTTATCGGCCCGGATCACCAGGGAAGTCTCGCCATTGATCGAGCCGGACAGCACTTGCGAGCCGGGCACTTTGGCGCTCTCATAGGGCTCCCCGGTCAGGTAGGCTTCGTTGATACGGCCGTAGCCTTCGAGCACCACGCCGTCCACCGGTACGGCCTGATGAGGCAACACCACCAGATGGTCTCCCAGGGCGATCCGATCCAGGGATATTTCCTCAAGCTGGCCATCCCGCTTCCGTTGAGCCCGCTGGGGGAGGCGTTTGGCCAGGGCCTCGAGCACCGAGGAAGCCCTTCCCACCGCATAGTCCTCCAAGGCTTCGCCGCCCGAGAGCATCAGCACCACCACCGCTCCGGCCAGCCATTGGTCCAGGCAAACCGAGGTGATGATCGAAATGCCGGCCAGAAGGTCCGAGCCGAACTGGCCCCGCGAAGCCTTACGTAGAAGGTCCCAGAGCAGGGGCAGACCGCCCAACACCACCACCGCCTGCAGAGGAAAACCATGCCAGGGCTGGTCAAACCAGCGCAACAGGCCATGCACGGCCAATCCCGCGGCGGCCAGCAGGGCGATCGCCAACTGTCTCCTCATCCTCCGATTCTACCTCTCCCGGCCAGGCCCGCCCTGATCTGCGTCATAAGGTTTGTTCATCCGGTTCCGCGGGAATCCCAGTGTTTGCTATGAAAAAAATGACTGATGCGCTGGCGCTCCTGATCTTGTTGGCCCTGGCCGGATGCGGAGGCAGCTCTTCCTCTACCAGCGACGGAGGGGTCGGGTCGGGGGGCCCGCCCGGCTACACCGGACTTCCTTCCGGTAACGGCGCAACCCCTCGGGTTTTGCAGTGGGTCGATAAGCCGCTGGGCACGGTGAATCCGCGCGGCGAGCTGGTCCAGGGTAATGTGCTGATGCCTCACGTCTCGCAATTGGGCGAAGCGGTCTCGTTTTTATCCAGCGCCTCCAATCTGGTGCCCAACGACGATAACAACGGAGTAGACCTGTTCGTCTACCGCCGATCCAGCAACTCCACCATCCGGGTCAACCCTGCGGATACCACCAATCTGGTTTCCTATGCGACCGACTATGACCACTTCGGCTTCGCCTTTTCCACCGAGAATACCGACAATAGCCCGTTTGGGCCGTTTTTGACGGTGCTTGGCTTTAACGGGGTTCCTCCGGTGACGGGCCAGCGCGGCCTGGTTACCAGCTATATGGGCGGCGTGGCCGCCTATGAAACTCACGCTGAGGACGACCCCACGGGTCTGACCAGAATTGCTCTTACAACGGGTGACGAGCTTGTCGGTCTTGACAATCCGAATAACTTTCAGCCGGCTGTGCTGCTGAAGTATGCCGACGCCGACTGTCTCGACCCTCAGTTGGAGGGCGGTTATGACCAGCGCCTGATCTTCTTTTATTCGAACGCCACCAATCTGGTGCCTGATGATACCAACGGTGTGGGCGATATCTTCTGCTATCTGACCCGGGAGAATCGAGTCATTCGGGTCAGTGAAGGGCCCAACGGCGAGCAGTTTAACGCTGAAAGCCGGATCGGGCAGGCGGCCGACTACGGGCGCAAATATGTCTTTAGCTCGCGGGCCAGCAACATCGTGGCTGGCGATACCAATGGAGCCAGCGATATTTTCATGAAGGACCTGGTCAGCGGCGAGGTTCGGCTCATCAGCAAGGGGCGGAACGGACAGCCCGCCAACGGTGATTCCGACTCGCCCTCGGTCAATTTGGCCGGCGACCGCATTATCTTCCAGTCCAGCGCGAGCAACCTCGTGCCCAGCGACACCAACGGGCGCAGCGATATCTTCCTCTACGTCGGGCTGGCCGAAGCGGTGGTCGGACGCCTGAGCTTCGCCCAGAACGGTGAGGAGGCGACCGGGGGTAGCGGATTGCCTTCGGTGTGCGCGCTGGCCTCGTATGGAGACTGGGTAGCCTTCACCAGTGACGCCACCAATTTGCTACCGGGCGTTCCCGTGGGTGGAACTCACCTATACTTGACCAACATGCACTTGCAGGAAGGCAATCATCCATACCTCCCGGAGTAATCTTTCGGTAAGGGATTCGATTCTCACGGACCTTTCGTGATGAACAGCGAGGTCGATGGAGTAGCTGAAGGACCTCAAAGTCTCATTTAGAACGCCTGATCCTGTGGTCCGTTATCTGCTGATGATCTGCCTGGCTCTGGGACTTGGTCTCGGCGGTCTGGCCTTGAGGCAGTCTGCTTGCGCGGCTTCGGCCAGTTGTTGCTGCAAGAAGAAACAAGCTCAGCTCTGCTCATGTGACCGGCGCGACACCAGCCAGCCGGCCATTCCCAACGACAATGGGGATAACCACCCCGCGCTGGTCGTCTGGTTGCTCAGCCAGCTGGTCATCCTTTACCTGCTGCTCATGCGCTGGTGGCCGGCAGCGATTTTCACCATCCCCGGCGAGGGGCGGGCGCGAGGCCCGACTTCGCTGGGACTCAGCGCGCTCCAAATCGCCCTTCCACCGCCCGCCTGACCGGGCGGGAAGGTTACTTTCCGCATGCCCTCAGCAAATTTAGGAGGAAACGCATGCGACGATGGGTCGTTTTTCTGCTGGCCTTCGGGCTTTGCATCGCCGCCGTTCACGCTGAAACCGTCACGGCCGGCCGCTATCTAATACAGGTTAAAATGACTTCAGGCACCGTCCACCTGTGGGTGAGCACGGGAGGCAAGCCCGCCGCCCAGGTCAAAGTCCATCTCCAGACGGAAATGGTGGACATGGATATGGTGACTTTCGCTCAGGAAGTCACCACCGACGGGCAGGGCCAGGCGCAAACCCGGCTGCAAACCGGCATGAAAGGCAACTGGCGGCTCAAGCTCAGCCTGGACAACGGCCGGGCCACGGCCACCGTCCCCTTTATGGCGCCCTCGTCCACCTCAGGAGTCAGCGCCAATGGTATCCCCACCGGCCCACCCCGGCCCTGGTTGGGCAACCAGCAGCCCGAGCCCAAAGAAATGCCGGTCACTCCCACTCCTCCGCCTCCCAGCCAGGAAGGACTCGATCTGGAAGAAGCGGTGCGTCTGGGATTGTCCCGCAACCCGGACCTTCTCGGCGTCCTGCAACAATTAGGAATTCAGGATGCCGCCCTGATCCAGGCCGGTTTGATCGGCAATCCCGTCTTTCAGGGGCAATACCAGTTGGCCGACCGGTCAGGCTTCAGCAACGCCTGGGAAGTCTCGCTGACACAGAATCTTCTCGATTTTCTGCTGCGCGGCGCCCGCGTGGAACTGGCCGAGACCGAGCTGGAAGCGGCTCGCCTGCGCGTGGCCCGCGTGCTTTACGAACAGTCGACTCGCATCAAAGTCGCCTACTTCAAGCTGCAGGCCGATCAGCAGAAGTTCCAACTGACTCAGACGATGGTGGCCGCCGCCACGGCCGCCGCCGAGCTGGCGCTCCGCCAACGTCGCGCCAACACCATTAGCCAGATGGATCTGGCTCGCCAACAAGCGGTCCAGGCTGAAGCCCAGAGTGAACTCTATGTCGTGCAGGGCCAACTGCAGGTGGACCGCGAGGAATTGATCCGTCTCTTGGGCACGCCCGAGAACGCGGAAATGCTCAGGTTCCAATCGGTGCTTCGCGAGATACCGGCTCATGATCCAGATTTGGCAGAACTGGAGACGGTGGCTGCGCAAAACCGCCAGGAGGTAGCCGCCGCCCGCCTGGACGAGAAAGCCGCTCGCCAGGGCTATTCCCTGGCCTCGCGCTTCTTCGGAATAGACGAAGTGCGGGTGGGCGTCTCGAGCGCTCGAGAGGTCGAAGGCCTTCAAGTGACGGGCCCGGTGGTGCAATTCCCGCTGCCCGTTTTCAATCAGAATCAGGGGATGCGCGCGCGCTATCAGACTCAGGAGAAGATCGCGCGGTTATCCCTGGCTTCGGCCCTGCAGAACGCTCGATTTGAAGTACGCCAGGCCTACCGACAACTTCAAGCCGCGCGCAATCGGGTGCTGGTCGCCCGCGAGCGCAGCATTCCCCTGCGCCATCAGGCTCTCAAGCTGGCCGAGCAACAGTTTAACAACATGTTCCTGGGCATCTACGGCCTGCTCACCATCTACAGTGAGGAACTCGAAGCGCGCAAAGCCCTGGTCGAGGCGCTTCGCGAATATTGGAGCGCGCATGCGGAACTGGAAAAAGCCGTAGGCTCCGACCTCTCCATCAGAAAGGACGAATCTCATGATCTTCAGCCGTAGACAACTCATCGAGCGCGGCTCGGCCGCGCTGCTGGCCGCCGGCGCGCTTCTAAAGACCAGAGCCGGGGCCCGGCCGCTCGGTTACACACCGGTGGTCACGCCTAACGGCAGCACCCTGCCCTGGAAATGGGAAAATGGCGTCAAGGTCTTCCACCTGGTGGCCGAGCCGGTGCGCCGAGAATTCACTCCCGGCCTGGTGGTCAATTGCTGGGGTTACAACGGTCAAACGCCCGGCCCCACCATCGAAGTGGTGGAGGGCGATCGGGTGCGCATCTTGGTGACCAACAAACTGCCGGAGAAGACCTCGGTGCACTGGCACGGCATCATCTTGCCCAATGGAATGGATGGGGTGACCGGCTTGACCCAGCCGGGCATCGAACCTGGGGAGACCTATGTGTACGAGTTCACCGTGCGCCAGCACGGCACCATGATGTATCACCCGCACGCCGACGAGATGACTCAGATCGCAATGGGAATGGTGGGTTTCTTCATTATCCACCCGCGCCAGCCGGAAGTCCGGATCGATCGCGACTTTTGCATCTTTCTGGGGGAGTGGCGCATCCAAGCCGACACGGCCACTCCCGTCGCCTTCGAAATGACCGACTTTAACTATTTCACTTTCAATTCCAAAGTCTACCCCGGCACCGACCCCCTGGTGGTGAAACGTGGCCAGCGGGTGCGCGTGCGTCTGGCCAATTTGAGCATGGACGAACATCCCATTCACCTGCACGGGCACACCTTCTGGATTACGGGCACGCCCGGTGGGCGTATTCCGCGATCGGCCCAATGGCCCGAGACCACCGTGGCCGTGCCCGTAGGCTCGACGCGGGATTTCGAATTCCTGGCCGACAATCCGGGCGACTGGCCGCTGCACTGTCACAAAACCCACCACACGATGAACGGGATGGAGCACGATCTGCCCAACATGATGGGCGTCACTCAAAAAGGCACCAAAGCCCAGGAGCTGCTGCCCGAGATCATGCCGATGGGCGAGAACGGTATGGATCAGATGAGTGAAATGCAGGCCGAAATGACCGACGCCCGAGGCAAGCCCAGGCAGGAGCCCGACCCCGTCCAGGGCAGCACCATGACCTTTCCCCCAAATACCGTCCCCATGGGCTCCGCCCCGGGACCTTACGGAACCATCGCCATGGGCGGCATGTTCACCGTCGTCAAAATTCGCGACGGCCTGACCAGCTACGCCGACCCCGGCTGGTACAAAGCGCCGAAGGGCACCGTCTCGCATCGTGTAGGCGGAGCTGCCAGGAAGGCCGCCGCCATCTACACTTGCCCGATGCATCCCGAGGTCCAGTCTGACAAACCCGGCCAGTGCCCTAAATGCGGGATGCAGCTCCAACCCTGAAAGGCGCCAGAGAATGCTCTAACTGGCTCAGCACCGGACCGACCAGGCGGTCATACTTCAATCGATAAAGGATGACCGCCTGGTAGCTGGGAAAGAGCCGCCGGTCATCTTCGAGCAGAAGGAGTCGCTGCCGGCGCACTTCGGGGTCGGTAGCGAAGACCTCGAGCAAATCGAGATGGCCGGCTTTCAAGGCAGAGAAAGCTTCGTTCCTTTTGAAGGTATAGATGCGTCGCTGGGGCAGGTCGTAGCCGCGTTGGAGTAAATTCCAACCATCCTTGCGCTGAAGGAATTCGTGGCCCATTCCCAGGCTCAGCTCAGGCAACTGAACGAGTTGCGAAATTTTCCGCAACCCCAACTGCCGGGCTCGCTCCCGCCTGATTCCCAGGGCGTAAGGATTGCTGAATCCTAGCGGAGCACTGACCCCCAACCCCAGGTCGGGGAGCTGTTCCCCCTGGTCCAGCAGTTCTCGCTCCAGGGTCCCGGTGTACTCGGGATAGAGATCGATTTCTCCCCTGAGCAGAGCTTCCCAGAGCAGGTGCGTTCCGCCCAGGCCGCGGCGATGAGTCGCCTCCAGGCCGGCCATTTGCAGGCGTTGCGTGAGAGACTCGCCCAGCCTCACCGACTCAGCAAAAGTCTTCGAGCCGACCCGCAGGCTTTGACCCTGCCTCCGCCCGGCCAGCCACAAAAGCGTGACCAGCAGGCCCATTCCCAGTTCCGCCGCGACCATCTGATATTTTCCTTACTGGACCGGGGCTTTCGTCTCCTGGGGTGCTACGCAATTCTCGCATAGATTTGCGTGAATCAGCAGTGCGGAAAATCATCAGGCCCAGAGCCAGTTGCAACTGCCAGTCAGCTTCCCGCAGACTTTGTTGGGCTTCAAACAAGCTTTGCCGGGCCTCGCGCAGATGCGCCTGCGCATCCAGCACTTCCTGATGAGTGCTGACCCCCGCCCGGAAGCGAAGCTCCCCTAAACGGGCCGCCTCACCGGCACTGGTCAGGTTGTGCCGGGCCACCTCGAGGTTCTCAAAAGCACTGCCACAGCGCACCAGTGCTTCTTCCACCTCGAGCCGGATCTGGCGTTCCAGCTCGCGCCTTCCCGCGCGCAGCTGAGACACCACCGCCTCCGCCTGACGGCTGCGAGCCCGGGCCAGTCCCCCGTCAAAGAGCGGCCACCGCATTTCCAGGCCCACCGACCACTGGTTGGAGGTCTGGAAAGTGGTGGCGTTGCGCTGGTCATAGCGGGTCTGCAGGCCCAGCGTGGGATTAGACTGGCTTTCTTCGAGATGGACGCGGGCTTCGGCCGCCTGGACCGCATAGTTCATGGCCTGCAGCTCGGCCCGTTGTTTCAGGGCCGTCTCCAGAGCCTGCTCGGGAGTGGGCAGCGGAACTTGCGCTCCCTCGGGGAGGGGAAGGGTTTCTACCGGCCGGGCCCGAGGCCAACCCAGCAGAACCTGGAGCTGGCTTTGGGCCAACTGGCTCTGTTGTTGAGCCAGCACCAATCGTTGTTGATCTTGGGCGCGAGCCACCTCGGCCAGCAAAACTTCAAATTTGGCCGAGGCGCCCGCCTTTTCTCGCAAATTGAGGTCTTGGAGTAGACGCCGGCGGGATTGCAGGGACAGCTCGGCAACCTCGATGGCCTGGCGGGCCAGCTGGAGCCGGCTATAGGCCACCGCCACCTGGTATTCCAGGCGCTGGCGCTCGCGAACCAGTTCCTGTTCCAGCGAACGAACCTGCAGTTCGGCCGCCTGGCGTCCCCAGCTAAGCCGGCCGAAGGTGGCCAGCGCCTGTTCCAGGATCACCCCGGCCCGATAGTTGTTGTTCACGATCAGAGGGAATCCGCTGAAACTCAGGGAGGGAGCCATATAGGAGTAGCCGGCCTGCAGATCAAGGCGAGGATTACCGCCGGCTTCCACCTCGGCCACTTTCTGCAGCATTTCCAGCACCCGTGCTTGAAGCCGCGCAATGCCCGGGCTTTGTTGCAAGGCCTGCTGACAGGCCTGCTCCAGACTTAAGGGTTCACCCCAGGAGGGAGACCAGAGCCACATCATCAGGAGGGGAAGACTAAGCCACTTGAGCATGGCGCCGACCTTTCCAGAGCATATAGTAGAGGACCGGCACGGCCGTGCGCGAGAGCAATAGCGAGGCCACCTCACCGGCCATCAGACTGATGGCCAATCCATTAAAAATCGGATCTTTGAGCATCACGGCCGAGCCCACCACCACCGCGGCGGCGGTCAAAAGCATCGGGCGAAACCGAATAGCTCCCGCATCGATGACGGCCTGGTCTAGGGGCGCGCCGGCGCGCAGACGCAGTTCGATGAAATCCACCAGGATAATGGAGTTGCGTACCACGATGCCGGCTCCGGCGATGAACCCGATCAGCGAGGTGGCTGTGAAGAAAGCCCCCAGCAGCCAGTGAGCGGGCATGATTCCGATCATGGAGAAGGGAATGGCGGTGAGAATCACCAGAGGGGTGGTGAAACTTTCGAACCAACCCACCATCAAGGCATAGATCAACACCACCACCACCGCGAAGGCAATGCCCATGTCGCGGAAGACTTCGTAGGTTACCTGCCACTCGCCGTCCCATTTGAGACTGTAGCCCCGGCCGTCGGGCTGACGGAAAAAGTATTGCTGGAGCCCGGGCACCCTGGCCAGCTGAGAACGCAAATCCAGAATGCTATAGAGCGGACTGTCGAGTTGGCCGGCCACGTCGCCGGTCACATAGACGACCGGCTGCATATTTTTGTGGTAAATGTTGCTGCCCAGCTTTTCCCGGCGCGGGCTGACCACCTCGGCCAGCGGAATCTGTTGCCCCGAGGCGTTAGGTAATTTCAAACTGAGCAGGGCCCGGGCATCGCCGCGCTGGCCGATCGGCAAGCGCAGCACTATGGGCACGTCCTCACGCCAGTTCTCGAGGTGGAGCAGACCGACCGGCAGACCGCCCACGGCCAGGTCGAGCGTTTGGGCGATGGTGGAACTGCTGAGTCCAGATAAGGCGGCCTGCTGGCGGTCGACCTCGAGGTCCAGCAGCGGCTGCGGGTCTTCCACATACCAGTCCACGTCCACCACCCCTTCGCTCTGGTTGTAGAGTTTCTTGACCTGAGCAGCCAGCTCCAATCGCCCGGCCGCACTCGGACCATAGATTTCGCAGACCAGAGTCTGCAGCACCGGAGGTCCGGGAGGAATCTCGGCCACCTGTAGCACCGCGCCCAGTTCCCGGGCCAGAGGTTGTAATTTCCCGCGCAACTCCTTGGCGATGGCGTGGCTCTGCCGGCCGCGCTCCTCCTTGGGGAGCAGGTTGACCTGAAGGTCTCCCAAGTGCGGCCCGGAGCGCAGGAAATAGTGGCGGACCAGACCATTGAAGTTGTAGGGAGCCGAAGTGCCCGCATAGATCTCGAAGCCGGTCACCTCGGGAACTTCCGCCAGGGGCCGGCTCAAGCGGCGTAGCGCCTGAAGGGTGTTCTCCAGAGGAGTGCCCTCGGGCATATCCACCAGAATTTGAAGCTCACTCTTGTTGTCAAAGGGCAGCATCTTGAAGAGAACCGCTCGGAACGGCACCAGCGCCACCGCCGCCAGCAGCAGCAATCCGATGGCCACCAGGAAAGCCCAGCGAGCTCTGGTGTCGTGCAGCAAGCGACCCATCATCTTTCGATAGAGCACGGTCATGCGATCTTCGGCGTGCTGTTCCGGTCCTTTGTCTCCCACCGAGCCCAGCAGTCGCAGGGCTGCCCAGGGCACAATGGTGAAGGCCACCAGCAGAGAGAACAGCATGGCGGCCGAGGCCCCCAGAGGAATCGGCAACATGTAGGGGCCCATCAAACCGCTTACGAAAGCCATGGGGAGAATGGCCGCCACCACCGCCAGAGTGGCCAGGATGGTGGGATTGCCCACTTCGGAAACCGCCTCCAGCACCACTTCGGCAGGCGAGCGCCCGCGGTTTTCGGGCAGGCGTAAATGGCGCACCACATTTTCCACTACCACGATGGCGTCATCTACCAGGATGCCGATCGAGAAGATCAGCGCGAAAAAGGTAACCCGGTTCAGGGTGAATTTGTAGAAGACGAAAGTGGCCAGAGTCAGAGCCAGGGTGACCGGGATGGCGACGGCCACCACCCCCGACTCGCGGTGTCCCAGAGCCAGCCACATCAGGGCTGTGACCGAACCGACGGCCACCAGCATATGCACCAACAATTCGTTGGAGCGCTCGGCGGCCGTCCGGCCGTAGTCCCGGGT
Organism: Vulcanimicrobiota bacterium; assembly: GCA_019637395.1. Lineage (GTDB taxonomy): Bacteria > Vulcanimicrobiota > Xenobia > Xenobiales > JADMJV01 > JADMJV01. Next base: position 121,626 of record JAHBVR010000023.1, on the reverse strand, counting down.
GACGCGGACCTGAACCTGAGAGGGGATCAAAACGCCCTTGAGTTCTTCTATCTTTTTCAGGACGTGGCCGGAAACCACGGTCGCGTTAGCCCCTTTGCGCTTGGCGATGGCCAGGGTGACGGCCGGCCGCAGCCCGGGGCTGGCTTTCTCTTCCTGAAAAGCCAGCGAGGTGGGCTCTTCCGGCCCATCCAGCACGGTAGCCACTTCCCCCAAATAAACGGGCCGGCCCTGGTGCACGGCCACCACCAGTCGCTGGACTTCCCGGGCGTCACGCAGCGTCTGGCCGGTACCCACCATCCAGGCCTGGCCGTCGGCCACCGTCGGCCCACTCAAGCGGCGGATGTTTTCGCCCTGTAAGCTTTGAGCAAGGGAAAGGGGGCTGAGCTGGTAAGCGGCTAACTGGTCGGGACGTAATTCTATTCGCACTTGCCGGCGTAGCCCGCCCAGCAGCGTCGTTTCGGAGACGTCCGCCACTTTCTTCACCTCTTCGGCCACCTGAGCGGCCACCGCCCGCAGCGGAAAAGCGCCCAACTCGGAGCTGGAAAAAGTCAAGGCCAGGATCGGCACGTCATCGATGGAGTGAGACTTGATCAGCGGTTGGGATGCTCCCGGAGGCACCTGGTCGAGATGAGCGTAAATCTTGCTGTAGAGTCGGACGAGGGCGTCCTCGGAAGGCGTGCCCACCAGAAAACGCACGATCAGAGCGGTGCCTCCCGGTCGCGAAGTCGAATAGACATACTCCACACCGGGCAGTTCCCGCACCAGCTTTTCCAGCGGGGTGGTGAGCCGCTGTTCCACTTCGGCGGCGCTGGCTCCCGGCATGGAAACCAGCACGTCGACCATAGGTACGGTGATCTGCGGCTCTTCCTCGCGAGGCAAAATGATGGTGGCTCCCAGCCCGAGCAGCAGTGAAACCAGAATCAACAGCGGGGTAAGGCTGGAATTGAGGAAGAAACGGGCGAGCCGGCCCGCCACTCCATGGGCTCCCGGAGTCGTCACTGGGGCTCTACCTTCTGACCGTCGTGCAAAGTCTCGCCGGGCTTGAGCACGATTTCTTCTCCCGCTTGCAGCCCGGAAAGCACTTCCCGCCCCCCGGTTACGGACTGGCCGAGCTGGATCAGACGAAACTCGGCCACTCCTTGAGAGACCACAAAGACGCCCTCCAGTTGACCGCGCCGGACCAGAGCGGCCTCCGGCAGGACCAGCAGGCGGCGGGGGGATTCCGGCAAGGCCACGCGCACAAAGGTTCCCGGCAACAGTTGGCGGGGAGGATCGAGCAGGCTGAGCCGGACCAGGAAGCTGTGGGTGGCCGGGTCGGTTGAGGCGACAATCTGGCCCACGCGTAGCTGAACTTTGCGCTTCAATGAAGGAATCTCGGCGGTCAGCAGTTGACCTTTTCGCACCTGCTCCAACCGTGATTCCGGCAGACTCAAGGTGACTTCCAACTGGTCCAAATCCTGCAACTTGAGCAGCGGGCGCCCGGGGGTGTTCAATTCGCCTTGCCAGGCGTTCTTTTCTATCACGACCGCGCGGAAGGGGGCAAGAATTCGGCCGTACGAGAGGTCGCTGGCGGCTACCCGCAGGCCGGCCTCGGCCTCGCGGATGCCCACCTGAGAGCGGGCCAGTGAACTCCGAGCCTCGGCAACGCCGGCCTGTGATTGCCAGATGGCCACCTGGGCGGAGGTGATTTGCGCTTGCAATTGCTTCAGGCGAGAGCGGGCAATCTGCAGTTCGGCCAGGGCCTGGTCGGCCCGTTGGCGCGGGACCGCCCCTTCCCGGGCCAGGCCTTGATAGCGTTGTTCTTCTTTTTGGGCAAGTTGCAGTCGGGCGTCCGCCTCCTGGCGCTGGTTGGCCAGCCTCTTCAGTTGAACCTCGGACTGGGCCACCGCTCGCCGCGACCGTTCCATTCCGGCTTCCGCCTGGTCCCGGGCCGCCCGGGCCGAGGCCCGTCCCGCCTCGGCCTGCTCGGCGCGTGCCTCGAGATCAGAAGTATCGACTTGCACCATGCAACTGCCGGCCGCCACGATGTCGCCTTCTTCCGCCGGCAAATACAGGATGCGGCCGGGCAACCTGGTGGCCAGCACAGCCTGGCGGCGGGAACGCACGCTGGCCGGAAAGGCCGTTTCAGAGGCCTTCTTTTGGACCTCCATTTTAGCCGTAGAAACCGTTATGGGGGGCGCCGCCGGCGAGATGCCGGGGGTCTTCGAGGAGCAACCGAGCGCCCCCATCGCCAGAGCTCCCAAGAGTAGAGTTCTCTTCATCATCAGGCTTACACCGCGTTCTAGTTATATATGAATATTGTAATATTCATACCACACCTGGCACGGAACAAGCCAATGGTATATTCAAACTATGGCTTATTCGATCATTCATATATCGTATTGTCCGTCACTTCTCATAAAGGTATACTGAGGGAGCTACCAGCAAGGGAAAAGAACGGACACAGCAGATGAAACGAACGAAAAAAGAGAAACTCGCGCCCGCACTGATCGACTTTGCCGCCGACATGCTCAAGTGCGTCGGGCATCCCGTGCGCCTTCGCATCGTCGAACTGCTGGAGAGCTGCGAGGAGGCCGCCGTCAGCCAGATTCAAGAGGAGCTGGGACTGCCGCAGCCGGTGGTCTCCCAGCATCTGACCAGGATGAAGTTGCTGGGGCTCTTGCGGGCACGGCGCAGCCAGGGAATGGTTTTTTACAGCGTCGCCCTGCCGCAACTGTTCAAACTGCTCGATTGCATCCGCAGCTGTGATCCCGGCGTGAGCTTCCGCCACCAGGCCGGGTAAAACGGCACTTGACAGGTTAACTTAAGATATTCATATAATTCTATATCGTCTTATCCAGATCGCTCTGGATTTGCCGTTGACCTGATTTAGATCAGTATCAAGCGACCTGAAGGTCGTTATCTTGGATACATGACAATGCAATTACCCGGTTCCGAAATCACCATGGCTCGCAACAAGGTCTACCCGAAGTATATCCACGGGCGCTTTCGGAATTTGCGTAACTTTTTCAGCGTGCTGTTGCAAGCTCTGCTGTTTCTGCTGCCCTGGGTGCAGTGGAACGGCCGCCAGGCGGTGTTGGCCGACCTGCCCGGGCGCAAGCTTTTTCTCTTCGGCTTGGTGCTCCATCCTCAGGACACCTACTTCCTGCATTTGCTGCTCATCAGTGCGGCGCTCACCTTGTTTTTGGTCAGCGCCGTCATCGGCCGCACCTGGTGCGGCTACGCCTGCCCGCAAACCATTTTCAGCCAGGCTTTCATCATGGTGGAACGCTGGTTTGAAGGGGACAGGGCCGCCCGAATCCGTTTGGACAAGGCTCCCTGGAAGGCGGACAAGTTGGGCCGCAAACTGGGCAAGTGGGCGGCCTGGACGGTGATGGGAATGTGGTTGGGCTTTACCTTCTCGGGCTACTTTCTGCCCATCCGCCACAGTTGGACTCAACTGCTGACCGGCGAGGTAAGCACCACCACGGCTATCGCGATCGGCTTTTTCACCCTCGTCTCGCTCTTTGACTTCGGCTACTTCCGCGAGCAATTTTGCTGCTACCTGTGTCCTTATGCACGGTTCCAAGGGGCCATGCTGGACCGAGACAGCTTGATTGTTGCCTACGACTCCAAGCGTGGCGAGCCTCGCGGCAAGGTGAAGGATACGGGCCGAGGCGCCTGCATCGACTGTTCGGCCTGCGTGCAGGCCTGTCCAACCCGGCATCGATATCCGCCAGGGCCTGCAACTGGAGTGCATCGCCTGTACGGCCTGCATCGACGCCTGCGATGAAATGATGGACAAGGTTCACCAGCCTCGTGGCCTGGTCCGCTACACTTCTCTCAACGCCCTGGAGGGGCAGTCCCAGAAGCTGGTCCGGCCCAGACTGATGGTCTACGGAGCGCTGCTCGGGTTGTTGGGCAGCCTGCTCGGCTACCTGGCCTGGAATCGCTCGCCGATCGGCCTGGACGCCGTGCGCGTGGTGCAACCGGGAGGTCAGTTGGGGTTGAGCACGCCGGATGGCCGGGTGACCAACATCTTCAAGCTGAGCCTGATCAACCGCCTCAACCAGTCAGCCGATTTCACGGTCCAGGTGGGGGGAATCGGCCAGGTGCAGCTGGCCGGTCTGGAACAGCCGGTAGCTCTCGAGCCCGGGCAGGTGGTGGAGAGTCAGGTGCTGCTGGTGGCTGACCAGCAGCTCGGCCGCGGAAGCCATCCTTTCCGGTTCGTGGTGCGTAATCAGCAGGGCGCCCGCAACTGGGCCAAGGCCAACTTTTTTATCCCATAACGTGGAGAAAATCATGAAAATCGTCATTATCGGCGGGGTGGCCGGTGGGGCTTCGGCCGCCACCCGGCTGCGCCGCAACCTCGAAGAGGCGGAAATCCTGCTGGTGGAGCGCGGCTCTGAAGTGAGCTTCGCCAACTGCGGTTTGCCCTACTATCTGGGCGGCGTCATTCAGGAGCGGTCCAAGTTGTTGGTAACCAGCGCCGACAATCTACGCCGCCGTTTTCGGCTGGAGGTGCGCACTCGGACGGTGGCGGAAAGTATCGACCCGGAGCGGCGCCAGGTGGCTTTGCGCGACCTGAACACAGACAAAGTCAGCCTGGTGGACTACGACGCTTTGATTCTGGCCACCGGAGCCGCTCCCCTGCGGCCCCCTGTAGAGGGCCTGGGCCTGCCCGGCGTGTTCCCGTTGCGCAATCTGGAAGATACCGATCGGATCCACGCCTTTGCCGCGGGCGCCCGCCATGCCACCGTGGTGGGTGCCGGATTTATCGGTCTGGAAATGGTGGAAAATTTGCGCCAGCGGGGCCTTCAAGTCAGCCTGGTGGAATTGAGTCCTCAGGTGCTCCCGCCACTGGACCGTGAGATGACCCGGCCTTTGAGCATGGCTCTCCGCGACCGGGAGGTCGATCTCCATCTGGGAGACTCGCTTACGACCATTGAACCGGGATTGAAGGTACGCTTGCAGTCCGGTGCGGAGTGGCCGACCGACATGGTGTTGCTGGGGGTAGGCGTGCGGCCGGAGAGCGCCCTGGCGGCCCAGGCCGGGCTACAAATCGGGCCGCGTGGCGGAGTTCGGGTGGATGGGGCGATGCGCACCAGCGATCCCCATATTTACGCCGTGGGGGACGTGATCGAAGTGACTGACGTTGTCACCGGACAGCCCACCCAGATTCCTCTGGCCGGGCCCGCCAATCGCCAGGGCCGCCTGGCGGCTGACGCCATCGCCGGCCGCCAGGTCGCCTACCGGGGCACCCAGGGAACCTCCATCGTGGCGGTTTTCGACAAAACCGCCGCCTGCACCGGAGCTTCGGAGAAGTGGCTCCGAGCCGGCCGGGTCGACTATCGCAAAGTCTACGTGCATCCAAATGATCATGCCGGTTACTATCCCGGAGCTCAGGCCATGACTTTGAAGTTGCTCTACGCGCCTGGCTCGGGCAAAGTTTTAGGCGCCCAGGCGGTTGGAGGTAAGGGCGTGGACAAACGCATCGACGTGCTGGCGGTAGCCATCCAGGCCGGAATGACGGTTTTTGATCTGGAGCAACTCGAACTCTGTTACGCGCCTCCCTACGGGTCGGCCAAGGACCCGGTCAACATGGCCGGCTTCGTGGCCGCCAATGAAATGCGTGGGGAACATCCCCAGATCAGCCCGGACCAGCTCTCCGGCGAAGAAATTCTGGTGGATGTGCGCAGTCTGGAAGAACACCAACGCGGGCACATCCCCGGCTCCCGGCACATTCCGGTCGATGAATTGCGCTCCCGGCTGAAGGAACTTCCCGCCGACAGGCCCCTCACCGTCTACTGCCAGGTAGGCATGCGCGGCTACCTGGCCACCCGGATTCTGATGCATAACGGGTTCGAGGTCCGCAATCTGTCCGGTGGATACTTGAGTTATCAGATGTTTCAATAAGTATAGATGTCAGCGTAACCGATGTTACTGCATCTCCTCAAGGAAGCATTAGACTGCTTCTATGGGCTTAGCCAGCTATTTGTTCGCCGTGACCTACCTTTTCTGGGTGCTTCACGCCTACCGGTGGGCAGGTCGGGTCGGGTTGGTGGGACTTTACCGACTGGAGCAGTTGGTCAGACTCGCTCGCCACCAGGAGCTGGAAAGGGCGGCGCAGGCCATCCAGGGGCACCCTCAGGCGATCGCCTTTTCCCGGGCGGCAGCGCTGCGCTGCCGAGCCTACGCTCGCCTCTGTCTGGGAAAGCTGAAGGAAGCCGAGGACGATGTGTACCTGTCTCTGGAGTGGAATGCCCGGGAAGGCCGCAGCTATCTGCTGCTGGCCATGGTTTGCTGGGAGCGCGAGCCTCAGAGGGCCTTGGAGGCCTTGACCAGGGCCTGGCAACTGCGCAAGTTCTGGGGTTGGAAGCCGGTGGCGCGCGCCATTGTTATGTACCGGGGGCTTGCCCTGACCTGCTTGAACCGCGGGCCGGAGGCTCTGGAGTGTTTCCAGAAGTCCGCTCTGCCTGCTTTACCGCATTGCCAGCGTTATCGCGCCCGGGCGCTGGCCTTGTGCGGGCGTTTCCAGGAAGGGTTGGAAATTTTGCGGAACCTCTCGGAGCCGGATGAATACTTGACTCTGGCCGCCTTTTTGCAAGGAGCCGAGCGTTATGAGGATTCCTTATTTTGGGCCAATCGGTCGCTCCAGGAGAATTTTTCCTTGGAAGCACTGGCCTTGAAGGGACACGCCCTTTTTTCCTTGGGCCGGGAGCCTGAGGCCGAGCATTGCCTGCAACGCTGGCTGGAAATTGAGACCCGGCCGGCCGATTTTGCGCTCACTCCCAGCCTGACCCATTTCGGGCGCGAAAACGGCTCGATTATGTTCAGACTTACGAGTCGTCCTTCAGATTGGAATTGAAGTAGCCTGGTCAGGCGCGGCGTAAGGATTGCTGCCAGCGGCCGAAAGCCCACTGCACCAGCAGGGCCATGACCGCGGAAGGAACGGCGCCTTCTAAGAGCAGGTCGGTGCGGGCCAGGCGAACGCCGGTGAGGATGGGCTCGCCGTAGCCGCCGGCGCCGATAAGGGCGGCCAGAGTGGCGGTGCCGACCGCGATCACGGCCGCCGTCTGCAGGCCGTGCACGATGGCCGGCAGGGCCAGCGGCAGGTCCACCCGTAGCCAGCGCGATTGGGCGCTCAGGCCCAGGGCTTCGGCCGATTCGCGCAGGGCTCCGGGGATGGTCTGGAGGCCGTGGTAAGTGCCTTGCACGATGGGAAAGAGCGCGTAGAGGCTGAGCGCCAGGATGGCCGTACGCGGGCCCAGTCCGCTCCAGGGCAGCAAAAAAACGAGCAGGGCCAGCGAGGGAATGGTCTGCACCAGACCGACGAAGCCCAGCACGGGGCGAGCCACACCGGCCCGGGCGTGGCACAGCATGCCCAGGGGCAGTCCGATCAAACAGGCGATGGCCAGCGAGATACCCACCAGGCGCAGGTGCTCGCCGGTAGAGCGCCACAGGCGGGTGCCCAGTCCGGGGGATTCGGGCTGGTCCAGACCCAGCCAGGCGGCCGCCACCTGGGCCTCGCTGCGCTGCTGCAGCCGAACCTGCTGGTTGAGCCGGGCCATCCCCTGGCGGTCCAGGCGTCCGGCCAATTCCTCCAGCGGTGTCTGAAGCAGAGCCTGTTTCTCGAGACGATAAAGAACGACCGCGTCGTAGCGTGGGAAAGCCGATAAGTCGTCCTCCAGCAGCACCAGCCCATAGTGCTCGATCTCGGCGTCGGTGGTATAGACTTCCATGACGTCGAGCTGGCCTGAGACCAAAGCCTCGTAGGCCAGATCGTGGTCGGTGCCGGCCACCTGTTTCTGAGGCAGAGAGTAGACCGATTGAATACGCGGCCAGCCGTCCTGGCGGCGTAAAAACTCGTGGCCGAAGCCGAAGCGCAGCTCGGGATGGTGCTTGAGTTGCGACATTTTGGTCAGGCCCAGTTGGCGGGCCCGCTCAGCTCGCATGCCCAGAGCGTAAGTGTTGTTGAAGCCGAGGCTTGGGGTCATGCCCACGCCCTGGTTGGCCAGGGTTTTTCTGAGTTCTTGGACTTCCATTTGGGGCTGATGGAGAATCTCTTGGGTCAGGGTGCCCGTATATTCCGGATAGGCGTCGATAGAACCCGCCAATAAAGCTTCCCAAAGCACGCGTGTGCCGCCCAGTTGAGCGCGATGCTCGGCCGGAATGGAGCGCATTTTTAGCTGATCGCAAAGGATTTCCCCCAGCACCACCGATTCGGTAAAGGACTTGGAGCCGACCTGAACGCCCTGGGGGCGGGCGCAGCCGGCGCTGAGCAGAACCAGTAGAAGAAGCCATCTTAACATGGCAGGGCCCGGTGACTGTGGAGCATGGCCTGAAAACTGCACGAGCTGCGCTCGACCAGGTCGGCGAAGCTGCCCTGGTCGACCAGGCGGCCCGCTTCCAAGAGGCAGATACTGTGGGCAAAGTGAGCAGCTTCAGCCAGGTCGTGAGTCACCAGCACCACGCCGCACTGCAGTTGCCGAAACAACTCCTTGAGCTCGTCCTGCAACTGGCGGCGCACCGGAGGGTCGAGCGCTCCCAATGGTTCATCCAGCAATAAGAGGGGAGGGGAGAGGAAAAGGGCCCGGGCGATGCTGGCGCGTTGGCGCTGCCCTCCCGAAAGCTGACCGGGGTAACGGCTCAGGCAGTCGTTGGGCAAGCGCAGCAGGCCGATCAGGTCCATGACTCGTTCCAGGATAGCGCGGGAGTTCCAGCCCTGATCGCGAGCCAGCAGACCGAGATTCTCTTCGATGGTCAGGTGGGGAAAGAGGCCACCTTCCTGGAGTACATACCCCATCTGTCGTCGGTAATCGTAGTTCTGGTCACCCTCCAGAGCCCGGCCCTGGAAAATCACCCGTCCCGAATCAGGGGGAATCAGACCGTTGATCAGACGCAGTAAGGTGCTTTTGCCTGAGCCACTGGAACCGATCAGCGCGATAGTCTGGCCGGGCGCTAACTTCAGCGAAATTCGATCCAGGATGAGGCGCTCCCCATAGCTTTTGCTGACCGCCTCGAGTTGCAGCAGGGTCATGGACATTCCGCCACCACTCCCAGGTAATGGAGTGGATCGCCCCAGGTGGAGAAACGGTGAAAATGGCGCCACTGGCGCAAGGATTTGAGCTTCCCCTGGGTTTCCAGCCGGCCGAAGAGACGGTTAAACCCGCTGGGGTCAAGCGAATTCAGGAATTGCTCTTTAATATTGAAAGCGATGATGGAACCTGAAGGCAGGGTAGACATGACTTGTTCAAACAACTCCGGGTCGATATCTCCAAATCCCAGGGCGGCCACGCAGATGACGGTGTTGACCCCAAACGCCTTCAAGTCTTTGAGCAGTTGCGGGCCGACCAGGGAATAACCGGTGTATACGTGCGGATGCTGCCGCTGCGCGGCGCGACGGGCTTCGGGCAGGACATCGACCCCCCAGAGATGGCGCGCCCCCAGTTCATGGAGTTGAGCCCCCACGTGGCCGTTGCCTGCCCCCAGATCGAGGATGCGGCATTCGGAGAGACAGCGCTTGCGCGCCTGGAGTTCGCGCACCAACGCCTCGGCCATGATGAGGTGCGAGCGACTTTTGAGATGCTCTATAAAGATCTTTTCGTAGAGGCCCGGCACTTCGTAAATCTGAGCATAGTCGTGGAAGCGAAACTCTCGCCAGCTATCGCCATCACTGACTACACACCATTCAGCATCCTGGCCCACCGGAAAGCTCTGCTGGGGAAAAGCGACACGAAGCTGCCGAATGGATGCGGAGTTTGGGGCTGCCTGGGTGATCATGAAATGGGACCTCCTGAAAAAGAAAAACTTGCTTTCTCAGTAGTTTAGGTCAAAGGAACAGGAATACTCAATGGAATTGCGCAATCGTACAATGACAGTGCGCATTTTAGAGCGTGCCGACGGACTACCAGGGGCGCTTGCTGAGCAGGCGCACGATCTCATCGTATTTGCTTTGCAAGGCGGGGAGAGCGGGACGCCCTTCGTCGATCAGGACTTTGGCCATGGAGTATGCCTGCAGCGGCGAGATGTGCTCTACCTCAAGCGGCCCGCCCGCCTGCCCGCGGGTGGCCGTAATGCACCAACTGTCTTCCTCGCTCCATTGGTGGAGCGGCAGCCACTCTCCGGAGAGCGTCTTATAACGGCCGGGATCGAAGCGCAGCATGGCCAGCATCGTGTCGTAGAGCATGGAACACAAGTCAGTCGCGTCGGAGTTTGCCATCGGCGCGCTGATTCGTGCTCCAGGGGCCAGCCTCTTGCTCCTTTTATTAGCAAATGGCTATCGATTTCTCCAGCGGAACTCAAGATGTTGTCCGGCTACCAGCATTCCCGGAGTGGCGCCAAACCAGCCCAGGGCATACAACAGAAAACCTCGGGAGAGCAGTTCGGCGGAGCCGTCCAGAGCAGAATCCAGGTTTGCGATCGTTAAGCCCGCCCACTGCACGGCCAGGCACAGGAGCAACAGCAGGCAGTGCAGCACCCTTTGGTAGGTGGGGATTTCGAGGAAATAGGAATAATCTGTCTGACAGATAGGACAGAAGCCACTGCTGAGCATCTGCATGCGGTCAACCTCCCGAGAAAGATTCCCCCTCGTTGTTATGCCCAGTCGCTCGACTTACTCCGCCTCGAAGAGATTTCTTTCGCGGACCCAGACGATGGCTTCCACCCGGCTGGATACTCCCAATTTGGAGTAGAGGGTGCTGACGTGGTTGCGCACGGTCTGCTCGGCCAGCGACAACTCATCGGCTATAGTGGCGTTGTCCTTGGCCTGCGCCAGCAGGCGTAGAATTTGCCGTTCGCGCGGTGAGAGCGCGACCAGGTCGTCCTCCGCGTCCGTGCTGTGCATCATTTTCTCCATCACTCCGTGACTGAACCAGGTGGCCCCGCTGCCCAGAACCCGCACTGCCTGCAGCAAATGCTCGGGAGCTTCGTCTTTCAGCAGATAGCCGGAAATTTTTGCCTTCATCAAAGCGCGAATGGTGGCCGCTTCGGCATGGCTGGTGAGAATCAGGATCTTGATGTCCGGTTGCAGTTCGCGAGCGGTCAGGATCAGGTTCTCGGCCTTTCCCCCCGGCATTTCCACATCCAATAGGAGAATGTCCGGCTTGATTTTGCGCAGCATTTCCACCGCTTCGGCAAAATCGTGCGCCTCGGCAATCACTTTGATTTCTTCCGACTGCGACAGCGTGGCGCGAACTCCGGAACGGACCAGCGGATGATCATCAGCGACCATAAGATTCAACACAATAGCACCTCGTCAAAATTTCAATTCCCGAAGCCATCTTAACAAAGCCACCCGGCTCAGCCTCCTGACACCAGTACCGTCCCCCAGGAGCGTCGCATACTATCGAACCAGTTCTCCAGGATCAAAGCCTCGCCGCAGGGGCCATTCGGATCTTCTGAGAAGGGCGACTTATGGTGAACAAGTTGAGGGTGCAGAGAATGGCCAGCGCCCGTGTTCCCGTCGAGCAGGGTGAATTCTATCTTCATCTTTATCGAAACAACCGGGACGGCCTGGACCACCTCGCTTTTGTGCGCGGCGAGCTCAGCGGCAAACATGATGTTCCCACGCGCCTTCACTCCGAGTGTTTTACCGGTGACGTGCTCGGCTCGCTGCGTTGCGACTGCGGGCCACAACTTCATGAAGCTCTCTCCATGATTGCCCGCAGAGGCAGCGGCGTGGTCGTCTACCTGCGCCAGGAAGGCCGGGGCATCGGGCTTTTGGAGAAACTGCGGGCCTACAACCTGCAGGACGAAGGCTTCGACACGGTGGACGCCAACCTGAGGCTGGGACACCCGGCCGATGCCCGCGAATACACCACCGCCGCCCTGATTCTCGAAGACTTGGGAGTGCGATCGGTCGAACTGATCACCAATAATCCGCACAAAATCGACAGTCTTCGCGATCTGGGTATCGAGGTGAGCCGGCGGCTGCCCCTGGAAGTGAAAATCGGGCCGGAAAACCATCCCTACATGCAAACCAAGATCTTGCGCATGCAGCATATGCTCAAGCCGGGCGAACTGCGCGACGAAATGGAAAGCTGGTTGGATGGCCGCTCTGTTCCGGACACCCGCCCGCTGGTTACACTGGCGTTCGCCCAGAGCCTGGATGGTAGTATCGCCCAGGAAGCCGGCCCCCCGTTGCTGACCGATCGGCTGCGGCGCTGGCACGACGGCATCCTGGTCGGTATCGGCACCGTGCTCTCGGATGACCCGCAACTGACCGTGCGCCTCTTACCCGGCCGCAGTCCGCGCCCCATCGTGGTCGATTCCCGGCTGCGCTTTCCGGTGGAAGCGCGCATGCTCGACAACGATTTGAAGCCCTGGATCGCCACCGCCAACGGAGCCTCGCGCCGGGGTCAAATGCTCAAGCAACGCGGAGCCAGCCTGCTGGAAGTGGATATCGGTCCCGGAGGACGGGTCGATTTGAGACAACTGCTCCAACGCCTGCGCGCGCAGGGAGTGGAACGGCTTATGGTGGAAGGCGGGCCCACCGTTCTCGGGGCTTTCCTGAGCCAACAACTGGCCGATGTGGCCGTGGTCACCATCGCGCCCCGCCTGTCAGGCGGCCTGCCGGCGCTGGTTCGCCAGCCTCAGCCTCCCAAACTGACCAACGCGGTGTGGAAGCCGGTGGGGGAGGAGATGGTGGTCTGGGCGGAGCTGGACTGGAGTTCGTGAATTCTATTTGGTGTTTGTTGTGTCGGGCAGGAAAACCGTGAAGGCCGAGCCTTCGCCGGGCAGGCTGCGCAGTTCCAGGGTGCCGCCGTGCAGTTCCACCAACTGCTTGCTGATGGCCAGACCCAAACCCGAGCTGTCGCGCCGACGGTGATTGGAAGCCCGGGTGAAGAGCGCGAAAATATTGGCCTGCGCTTCGGCCGGAATGCCGATTCCCGAATCTTCCACCACGATGCGCACGCCGTTGATCACGGCGGCGGCGGAGACGCTCACCCAGCCGCCCTGGTGGTTGTATTTGACGGCGTTGGAAACCAGGTTGCTCAAAACCTGGCGCAGGCGCACGGGATCGGCGCGCACCATCAGATTCGGCTCCACTTGAGGCTCGCGTAGCTCGACCTGTTCCTGCACGGCGAAATCGGCAAACTCTTCGAGCACCCGGTCGACCGTCTCGCGCAGCACACAAGTCTGCGGTTCCACGCGCATGGCCTGCATGCCCATGCGAGCCAGGTCGTGGAGATCGTTGGTCAAGTTGGACATGTGGCGGGCGCTTTCCACCACCCCGCGGGCCAGCGATTGCAGACGCGGCTCGCCCACCTTGCGCTCCAGCAACTGCGAATAGGACATCACGCCCTGAATGGTGTTGCGCAGGTCATGGGTGACCACCGCCAGGAACTCGTCCTTGATGCGGTTGGACTCCTGTTCTTTCTGCAGGCGCCAACTACGCTGAATCATGGAGGCGATATAGCCGGCCGCCAGTTCCAGCAGCTCCAGGTCCGACTCCAGGTAAGAATAGGGACGCACCGACCAGAACTGGAGCACGCCGAAGGTATTCTGGCGCTCGCTCAAGGGCACGGCGATGACCGAGCGTAGCGAACCTCCGGGCATCCACAGATCCTGACTGTGAGGAAAGCGGCGCTCCTGGTGCAGATCGTCGATACGCAAACTGCGGTGGTGCAGGCACACGTAGCCGCTCAAAGTATCGCGCACCGGAATCTCTTGAAAGGGCTCACCGGGAGCCGAGGGCCCGTGGTACGAGGCGGCCACGCTCAAACTGGTGCTTTCCGGCTGATGGAAAAGAATGAAGGCCTGGTCCACCGGCATCAACGGACTCAGAGCGGCCAGCACGGACTGCAAGATAGAGTCGGGATCGTCGGCCTGGGAGATGCGCCGCACCAGGTTGACCAGACTGTCGAGACGGTGGGGGGCTGGTGTCGAGCCGCCCCGGCGCACCCGCTGCGGAGCCAGGTGGCGCATAAAGTAACTCATCAGGTTGTGATGCGAAAAAATCCCCACCAGCCGGTTTTCCGAAACCACCGGCAGGCAGGCCTGGGTTTCCAGACATTTCAGCGCCGTCTCGATTTCATCGCCGGGACGCAGAGGCTCGACCCACTGACCGTGCTGGCGGGTCTCCGAAGCGGCCAGGCTAGGGGCGAGGGGAGTTCCGCCCGAGAGCTGGGCCACCAGCGCGGGGGCGCTCAACAATCCGACAAAACTATCGCCTTCCAGAATGGGCAGGTGGCGGACGCGATGCCGGATCATGGTGGCCAGCGATTCCTCCAAAGGAGCATCCGCGCTCGTCACCACCGGGTCTTTGGTCATCCATTCGGCCACCGACATCGGCCCGACGATTCCACAGGCCAGAGGCACTTCCCTGGGGGAAGGCGAACGCCAGGGGGTTGGGTAGCGAAGGTTGGTCGGCGCAACGACGGCAGGCGACCGTCAAAGATGAGCGAGGGCGAGAAATCGAGCTCTCTTTTGTCGATCTCCAGCCGGAGAACCCCCAGTGGGACACCCCTATGGTCTTCATCCATGGAGCGGCCGGCCATTTCAGCCAGTGGGGCTACCAGTTGGAGTTCTTTCGTAGCCGCTGCCGCTGTCTGGCTCTGGACCTGCGCGGCCATGGCCACAGCCACCGCCCCAGCTGGTCCAATTACAGCGCCGAAGAGTTTGCCGACGACGTACTCATGATCTTGGAACACGCCGGGGTGCAGGGACCCATTGTGCTGGTCGGCCATTCCTTCGGGGGCGCGGTGGCGACCGTCTTCGCCCTGCGCCATCCCGAGCGGGTGGCCAAGCTGGCTCTGCTCAGCACCACCGGCACCATCTTCCTGGGTGTCTCGGTCATGCTGCTCATGAAAGCGCCCGCCTTCATGCTGAGCCCCGTGCAGCGCTTTTTTCAAAAGCGGGTGGGCGCTCCCGTGGCCGTGCTCAAGAAACTGGTGCCCAATGTGGACGCCTGGGACGGCTGGGATCTCTATCCTCAAATTCAAGTGCCCACCCTGGTCATGTGCGGCGAACTGGATCGCCTGACCAAACCCAAGCAGGTGCGCCGCATGGCCGAAGCCATTCCGCAAGTCCACTACGAGGGTATCTCTTTCTCGGCCCATTTGCCTCAGTTGGAACGCCCCGCGCGGGTCAACGAGGCGCTGCTCACGTTTGTAAGAGGTAAGTCGGAAAGGCCCTTTTAGTCCGCCTCTGGATGGGCTTCTTTCCAGCTCTTCAGGCGGGTCTCGGCCTGGCGCAGCCAGCCGGCGGCTTCATCCAACAGCTCGCGGCCCGGTTCCTGAACAAACTCTTCCAGAGCTGCCAGTCCTTCAGAATACTGAGCCAGAATCTCCTGATAATCCGGATCCTGGAAGGAGCGGGCCTTATCCAGGTCTCTGCGGTAGGAGGTCAATTCTTTTTCCAGGTCGACTTCCTCGCCCTGCAGCCGCGCTTCGGCCAGAGACAGCACCCGATCCAGTCGCTCCTGGGGAGCTTGCTCGGCGCCCCCGGTGCTCATGGCGCTGCCGCACATGGTGCAGCGCCGCGTGCCCAGGGGCTGAGCCTGATTGCACACCGGGCAGCGGGCCTGCTCCTCCACTTCCAGTGCCTGCTGAAATTCCTGAGCCACTTCGCTGGCCGCCTGATGGACGGCCGTCAGATCCTCACCGCGCTGGCACAATTTGAGCAACTGTCCTAAGAGTTGCTCCATGTCTTCAAAGATCTCGGGCACTTCGCCCCCCTCGGGCGGCGCCAGACCTTCCAATTGGGTCAGGGCGTCCTGTAAGCAGAACTGAGTCAGTTCGGGTGCCACAAAACCCTGCGGCTGCAGCCAGCAGGCGTTCAAGGCCAGATTCAGCGGGCCATAAGTGGTCGGGCCCGCCGAATAGCCGCGCAGCAGGAAAGACAGGTCGTAGCGTCCCAGTTCCTTGCCGATCTGCTCTCCCTGACTGCGCCAGGCAGCCACATCCGGAGGGGCCGGCGGCTGCTCCAGCCATTCCAGCATTTCTTCCAGACGTGCCGCCAGCGGCTCTTGCAGCTCGAGAGGATAGCCCTGCAGGAAGGGGGTGAAAGAGGCCCCCAGCAACTCCGCCTCCCGTTGGCAGACAGCGGCCAGATCTTCCTCGGCCTGGCTGGCGGCCAGAGCCCGGTTGGCAAAGGCCATGGTGGTGGGTCCGCGGCTGACCCAGAGCGCTTCGCTCAGACGGAATTCGTCAAAGTGGAAGCGCTGGGCGCTGACCGGCAGTCCCTGACAGAGAGCTTCCAAGGGTGCGCTGGCTCCGGCGCTTTCGGCGGCGATACGGGCCCAACGCAGGAAGTCCGCGTGCGATTCCAGCCAGGCTTTCACCTCCGGCTCCACCAGCGCTTGCACGTGCGCGGGCTCATTGTGCAGCCGGGCCTGCATTTCCTGGCCGTGCTGCTCTACGGACTGGCGGGTCTTCTCGGCACAGTCCAACACTTCCGGCAGCCCGCCCTGACCTTCCAGATAGGCCCGTGCCTGAGTGACCAATAGCGGTTCGGGATACAAGGCATGCTCTCTCGCTTAAAATTCCCTTAAGTTGTAACTTACTTGTTACAACTTTGACAAGTTGTCAGTCGCCTTTCTCTTCGCCTTTTGGTTTACTTAATCCACACACTCTACGCATGAACATCGGGAGGTCGACCTCAGTGGCAGCGAATATCACCAACTTCAACCAGCAGGCGATGGACCAGCAAATGTTCATCACCCAGATGCGCCAGGCCCAGGCGGCCCAGGCCATGTACCGCGGATGCGGCTGTAACGCTTTGCTGGGTAACCCGATGATGGCCTATGGCCCGGGTGCGATGGGTGGTTCGCCCTACAGTCAGGGATTCCAGGCCGGTATGCAGGCCGCTCAACAGCAACGCATGATGATGCAAATGCAAGCCATGATGCAGATGATGCAGCAAATGATGATGATGATGGGCGGAGGAATGCCCGGCATGATGCCGGGCATGGGAATGATGCCCGGGTTGGGAATGGGGATGCCGGGTATGGGAATGCCCGGCATGGATCCCTACATGGGCTTCCCGCCGCAGATGCAGCAGCCGATGCCCTTCTACCCGCAGCCCAGCTGGCCGCCGATGCCCCCCTCCCCACGTTTCCAGCAACCCCTTCCCTCGCCCTGGGCCCGCCCTGACTTTCCCGTCGACACTCGCCCCACCATTCGTCAAAGCGATTTCTGGAACAGCAGTCCCCAGACCGTCAACGGCAGCGCCTGGCGCAGCCAGGATATTCGCCAGGATCGCGGGCTGCTGGGTGGCCCGCAAACCGCCTGGGGCGGCAACGGCAACAATCGAATCGTGCAGAACGGGGGGACCTTCGGCCAGAATCTGCAGACCGTCTACACCGGCAACGGCGACAACAAGATTCGCCAGAACGCCGGCTGGGGCGCCGCCGATCAGTTGGCTCAGGCCGGCAACGGCAACAACGACATCCGCCAGGCCGGCGGCTTCTCGGAGAACCGCCAGGTGACCACCGCCGGCGATGGCGACAACCGCGTCACTCAGACCGGTGGCGTGGCGGGTGACCGCCAGACCACCATCCTGGGTCAGGGCGACAACGTCGTGCGCCAGGACGCCGGCCGCGATTCTTCCCAGAACACGCTGGTGGGCAACGGCACCAATGTGGTTCAGCAGGATGCCGGACGCAATTCTTCCCAGGTCACCACCGCCGGCCACGGCGACAACACGGTGGTCCAGAACGCCGGGGCTGACTCGCGCCAGGACACCCTGGTCGGTAGCGGCAACAACACCGTCAATCAGGATGCGGGCCGCAACTCCACCCAGATCACCAGCGCCGGCCACGGTGACAACGTGGTCACTCAGGACGCCGGCCGCAACTCTACCCAGGTGACCAATACCGGCCACGGCGACAACCTGGTTACCCAGAATGCCGGCGGGAACAGTACCCAGGTGGTCAACACCGGCGCGGGGAACGACGACGTGCGCCAGTCCGGCGGCATCATCGGCGGCAATACCCAGGTTGCCAACGTGGGCGCCGGCGACAACGTGGTTACCCAGAACGGCTCGACTTTCGGCAACGGCGACCAGACGGTCACCGCCAACGGAGCCGGCAACAACGTGATCACCCTGAACGGCGGCGGCGGCATCTTCTCCACCACCAATCAGAACGTGCAGCTTAGCGGCACTACCGGTAACAATCGGGTTACCGTCAACGCCGGCGGCGGCAGCACCAACATGACGGTGACCGGTGGTCAGGGCAACGATACCATTACCATGAACGGCAACGGCAGCGGCAACATGGTTTATAACGTCACCGCCGGCAACGACAACGTGCAGATGAACGGCAACTCGGGCTGGCTCTCCACCCAGAACGCCCGCATCAATGCCGGCAACGAGAACATCACCATTTTGGGTCAGAACGGCGAGGTCCTCTACCAGCGCGGCACGGGCGGCACAGTGGTGCGCACCGACGGCACCATCGACAACATGACCGTCTACGGCACCGACAACCAGGTTCTCTGGCGCAACTAACCGCCACGGCGGGCCCTAAGAGCGAGAGTATCCCCAAAGACTTCTGAGTAACGACCTCAAGCGCTCGTTCAAACGCAACCCGCCGTCCTGACCGGGCCGGATGTCGGACAGGAAAACCTGGTTTCCATCCTCCTTCCAAATCCAGATCGGTTCGGAATTCAACTGACCGCGCAAGGCCGGAATGCTTGCGGCCAGCAGCCAGTGCTCCAAAAGCGCCGTATGACGCCGCTCGTCCTGCTCCGTCCGAGGATCGAGCCAGGCCAGCCGAAAGGCCTCCAAAAGGCACTTTTGCCACGGGAGAGAGCGCGCCGAAGAGACGGCCGCCACGGTCAGGCCCGGAGGCATCGGCTCGGCGGGCGGCTCGGCTTTCCAAAAATGAAGGGGCCCGCCCGCTTCGCGCGTGTCGAAACGCCAGACCATGGCCGGGTGCAGTTGGGGCTCCAGGTTCAAACCGAGCTGAACTCCCTGCAGGACCGGCGAGCACTGCCAGAACTCGCCCTCCGGCAGGAGCTGGCCGGGCAGCACCGTGGCCGGCACCGCCCGGTCCTGGACGGCCAGAAATTCTTTTTGGCGGGGATAGACCTGATCCAGGATGCCGTCGTGCGGAGTCGGTCGGGCCAGCAGCGCCACCCCCTGGTCCAAATAGCGGGGCGCTCCCTTATCCCAGGTCACCGGTAAATAGCGCAGTTGGCCATAGGCTCGAGAGCTGTCGCGGAAGGTCATGCCCCGCCCCAGGCCCTCGTCCACGCCCGAATCAGCGGCCCACTCAATGCCGCTGTCGGTCAGTCCATGCAAAGCGCGCTGGCGCATGTCCCAGAAGATTTCTCGAGGCGAGAACTGCTCTTCCCAAGGCTGGCCTCGCGCAGCCGAGAGCAATAGATGGGCCCACTCCAGTTCTCCCAGCCAGATGGGAATGGCCTGTAAGATACCCTGCAATTCCGGAGATTGGACCAGCGACTGGTATGCCAGGTCCGGACGGACCAACGCACTCCGCAGCAGCAGGCGGAAGGGCCGGCGCGTGGTGGAGCGCTGGGCCGGCAGCTCGAAGCTCACTCCGTGGTGGATGAGCAGCGCTTGACTGGCGCTGCCCCAGGGCAGCAGGGAAAGCACCCCTGAATGCTGTGAAGGCAAGCTTCCCAGGCAGGGACCGTAGGAGTCCGGACCGATTTGCAGGTGAGCAACCGCGGCCGGCTCATACCAGTTCACGTCAAAGGCTCCCCGGTGCTCCAAAAGCTTGTGTAAAGTCGCGCGAATCTTGACCAGGCGGGAGCCGAAGAGGCGCGCCAGAGCATTCTCACGCAGCCGCAAGGTCAGTCCTTGCGGACCGCCTCCCGGAGCCACTTCCAGGTACCGGCCTCTCCAATAGAGGGCTCGGCCCGACTCGGCCGGCTGCAGAGAGATTTCATCCACCGCCAGTTCGTGAGCCAGCCGCAGGGCTGCCTGCAGATGGCGCAGTCGCCCGTCCGGGCTGTCGGGACTGCGATTTTCCAGGTTGTCCTGCAATACTCTCAACTCTGGATCGCCACAGATCTGCCCGTCAAAACGAATGGTGAAGCCGGCACCGGCCGGCTCGATCTCGAAGCGCCGCGCTCCCCCGAGAGAGGCCGCCATCATCAGCGGAATAAGAAAGAGTTCGGGTTGCACCACTTGCAAGGCGGTCTTGCGGGCGCGGCTCTCGAGGTCGATGGTGAAGCGCCCCTGGCTGTCCAGGCTGGCCGATCGGTAGAAGGTAGCCAGGTAATCGTCGATGCTTTGAGAGTCGGACTCGGTCATGAGCCGAGCTTCGACCCGTATTCCTCAAAACCCGGTATTCCAGGCTCTAGGGCTGCTCCAAGGGAGCTTTTAGACTGGTGTCCTGGAGGTGACCACCATGTCCGAAATCAAAGAATGCGCCCATCAGGGCTGCCACTGCCAGGTAGCCGCTGATCAAACGTATTGTTGCGAGGCTTGCGAGAAGGCCGAACGCGAAGGCACCGCCGGCGGTTGCGACTGCAACCACGGCAGTTGCGGCAGCCAGTAAAGTTCAGGCAGGGGCCAGTCCCCTCTGAAACAAACCTCCCCGGCATGCTGATCAGTGAGCGAAATCTGGTCCAGTTCATGCTCGAAGCCGAGCGTGATTTTGGGCGCCGGGCCGCCGTTTGGAGTGAGCGAGGAGCGCTCAACTATCAGCAGTTGCTGCAAGAAGTCAAAGCCCTGGCCGGTCTGCTGCAGTCCTGGGGGGTGGAACCCAACGACCGGGTCTTTCTGCTTTTACCCAACTGGCCTCAGTTCGTAGTCGCCTGCCAGGCCATCTGGTGGGTAGGCGGAGTGGCCGCCTTGAGCAGCCCGCTGATCCCCGCTCCGCTGCTCATCGAACAGTTGCGCAAAGCCCGCCCCCGCGTGGTCATTACCAGCAACCGCCTGGATGCCACGCTGGCGCAGTCGATTCGCAATCTGGGAGTGGAACGTATCATTCTCAGCAGCGGCCGCGAATACATGCGCACCCAGGTCGGCTGGCTCTTTCGCCGACCCAAACCCCGGTCGACCATGCCGGGCGGGGTCCATCGTTGGCGCGCCTGCATGCGCGAAGCCAGGGCCAGCGAGATCCCTTTTCCGGATGGCGGGGAACGCTCGGCGGCCTTGATCTTTTCCGGCGGCACCACCGGTACTCCCAAAGGAGTGGTGCTTTCCCACCGCGCCCTGTGGGCCAACACCCTGCAACTGGCCGGCTGGGACCAGGGCATGCAACGCGGTAAAGAGCGCCTGCTGGCGGCTCTTCCCCTGGCTCATGCCTACGGGCTGACCGGGGTGCTGAATCTGGGCATGCATACGGCCGGAACCCTGATTCTCAGCAGTTCTCTGCAACCCGACCACCTGGCCGATCTGAGTTCCCGTTTTCATCCGACTCTTTTCCCGGGCACTCCGGCCCTCTACGCGGCCCTGCTCAACCTGCCCAACCTGCGCAGCTACAATTTCAAGTCCATCCGACTCTGCGCCTGTGGCTCATCACCTTTGCCGGTCGAGGTCCAGGAAGGTTTCGAACGAGTCACTCGCGCCCAGGTCATCGAGGGCTTCGGGTTGACCGAGGCCGGTCCCATCACCCACTGCACGCCTCTGGATGGAATGCGCAAGCAGGGGTCGGTGGGCCTGCCCCTGGCGGAGACCGAGAGCCGGATTCTCAGCCTCACCACGGGCATGCCCCTGGCACCGGGAGAAATCGGGGAGCTGGTCGTGCGCGGTCCTCAATTGATGACCGGCTATTGGGAAGAACCTGAGGCCACCGCCGAGGCCCTGCGCGATGGCTGGCTGCACACCGGCGACCTCGGCGTGACCGACAGCGACGGCTACACTTACCTGCTGGGCCGGATGACCGACTGCTGCAAGGTGGGGGAGAATCTGGTCTATCCGCGCCGCATCGAGGAGGTCATTCACCTCCACCCGTCCGTGCAAGAGGTGGCCGTTTTGGGCTGGCCGGCCGGATTTCCCAGGGATCTCAAGGGCATCGGCCTGGTGGACAGACTGCACGCCTTCGTGGTGCCAAGACCGGGCAAGAACGTTTCGGTGGACGAACTCCGCCAGTATGTCCAGGTCCGACTGCCCGATTGGCTGCGCCCGGAACTCTGGACTCTTTTGCCTCAGTTGCCGCGCACTCCGTTTGGGAAGGTCAGCCGGCTATCGCTCTATGGATCGTATTAGAGCCAGGAGAAGTGGCCAGCGCCAAAAATATTCCCCGCACAAGATTTCACCAGGGGGTTTGCCCGAATGAGCAACTTACGCGTCGCCGTGGTGGGAGCCGGTCCGGCCGGTCTCTACGCCTGCGAAGAACTTCTCAAGACGACCGACTTTGAAGTCCACATCGACCTTTATGACGCGCTGCCCACCCCCTACGGGTTGGTCCGCTACGGAGTGGCTCCCGACCACCAGAAGATCAAGAACGTGACGGCCGTCTTCGAAAAGATCATGCGCGACCCACGCCTGCACTTCCACGGCAACGTGACGGTCGGGCAAAAAGAGCTCGACTGGATGCGCCAGGCCTACCACGCGGTGCTCTTCACCGTGGGCGCTCAGACCGACCGCCGCCTGGGCGTACCCGGCGAGGATCTGCCGGGCAGCTATTCGGCCACCGACTTCGTGGCCTGGTACAACGGCCATCCCGACTACAAGGACCACAAGTTCCTGCTCGACCAGCCGCGAGTGGCCGTGGTGGGTGTGGGTAACGTGGCCATCGACGTGGCCCGTATCCTGTTGGCCGGGCACGACCGGTTGGCCACCACCGACATCGCCGATCACGCTCTGGAAGAGCTCAAGAACTGCGCGGTCAAGGAAGTCCACATCCTGGCCCGGCGCGGGCCCCTGCAGGCCGCTTTCACCAACCCCGAGCTACGCGAACTGGTGGAAATGGAAGACGTTTCCTTTGAAATTCGCAGCGACGAATTGAAGCTCGACCCGTTCAGCCAGGCGGCCCACGAGGCCGAGCCGGACAAGGCCGTGAGCAAGCGCCTGGAACTGCTGGCTCAGGCCACTCAACGGCCCGGCGCCGACAAGCGGCTGGTGCTGCGCTTTCTGGTTTCCCCCTTAGAAATCCAGGGTGAGAGCCGAGTCGAAAAGCTGACTCTAGGCCGCAATCAACTGACCGAAAAACTTTCAGCCAAGGATACCGGTGAGCGTGAAAGCCTCGAGATCGGCACGGTCTTCCGTTCGATCGGCTATAAGGGACAGCCTCTGGCCGATCTGCCTTTCGACGAAGGCAAGGGTGTGATCACCAATGAAGGAGGCCGCGTGGTGGGGCAGCCCGGCGTTTACGTGGCCGGCTGGATCAAGCGCGGACCCTCGGGCGTGATCGGGACCAACAAGCCGTGCGCCAAGGAAAGCGCTCAGGCCATTCTCAGCGACGCTCTGGCCGGCCGGTTGCAGACGCCCACCCATGAGATCCATGAGCATCTGAGCGGCCACCAGTGGGTCGACTTCGCCGGCTGGAAGCGCCTGGATGACCACGAGGTCAACCAGGGTAAAGACTCGGGCCGGCCGCGCATCAAGGTAGTGGAACGGGCGGCCATGCTCAAGCACTCCTCGGAGGAAGTGGCCACCCGCTAAGCAAACCCCCAGCCCCATTCCACCGGAGGACAAGCGAAATGAAAATCGGAATCATCGGCGGCGCCGGACTGGTCGGCTCCAACCTGGCTTTCGCCCTGCAAATGGCGGGAGTGGGCAGCGAACTGGTGCTGGTGGACGCCAACCAGCAGGGAGCGGCCGGACAGGCCCTCGATCTGCTGCACGGCTCGGCCTACACCGCTCCCCAACGCATTCGTGCCGGCGGCTATGAGGCTCTGGAAGGAGCCGACTGCGTGGTCATCACCGCTGGCCTGCGGCGCAAGCCGGACGAGAGCCGCCTGGACCTGATCAACCGCAACGTCCAACTCTTCCTGGGAATTTTGGAAGAACTGCGCAAGGTCTCGGTGAGCAACCGCTGCCACTTAATCGTGGTCACCAATCCGGTCGACATTCTCACCCAGCTCTCGGTGGAGAAATCCGGCTTCCCCAAGCAGCGGGTCATCGGACTGGGCACCGTTTTGGATACCCTGCGTTTCCGTTCGCTGCTGGCCGAGTACTTCGGAGTGGCCGCACCGCAACTGCAGGCCCTGATCCTGGGCGAGCACGGAGACTCCATGGTGCCGCTCTGGTCAACCGCCTGCGTGGACGGCGTCCCCCTCACCAGTTTGCCGAAGTACGACCAGTCGGCCGTCATGAAAATTTTTGAACGCACGCGCAAGAGCGGCGCCGAAGTGATCTCCCTGAAGGGCGGCGCCGGTTATGCGGTCGGTGTGGCCATCCTGGAGGTCATCAAGGCCCTGGCTTATGACACCAAGGCGATTCTACCCGTGTCCACCTGGATCGAGGGCGAGTACGGCCTGCGCGACGTGTGCCTGTCGGTGCCCACCCGGCTCGGTCGGCAGGGAGTGGAACAGCGTCTGGAAATGGAACTCTGGCCCAAGGAGAAAGCCGCTCTGACCGCCTCCGCCGAGGCGCTCCGAGACACCATGGCCAAAGTCCAGGTCAAGGCTTGATCTGTCCTAGCGCGGCTCTGGTCATCATCGGCCAGGAGCTGCTGTCGGGCAAGGTCAAGGACGAGAACGTCGGATACCTGACCGAGCAGCTCTACTCCCTGGGCGTGGAGGTCAAACGCGTGCTTTTCGTGCCCGACGACGCCCGGGATATCGTCGAGGCGTTACGCTGGGTGGTGGACCGGCATGACTACGTCTTCACTACCGGCGGCATGGGCCCCACCCATGATGATGTCACCATCGCGGCCGTATCCGAAGCCCTCAATCGTCCCATGGTCCACAGTCCCAGCCTGGAGATCTTGCTGGAGAAGCTCTATAACCTGCCGCCCGGCCCGGAACGCAGCCGCCTGTGCCGCATTCCCGAGGGAGCCGAACTGATCTATCCGGAAAACGCTCGCTTCCCGCAGTTGATCGTGGGCAATGTCTACCTCTTCCCGGGCGTGCCTTCGATCGTGCGTAAAAAGTTTTCGGCTATCGCCGAACGCTTCCGCTCGGAACCGATCTTCAGCGAGCGCCTTGACCTCGAGCGTAGCGAATTAGACATCGTGCTGCCCTTGAACGCGGTGGTCGAGGCCTTCGCCGATGTGCGCTTCGGCTCATACCCCCAGTACTTCGAAGGCAAGGAAACCGTCTATCTCACCCTCGACGGTACACAACAAGAGCGCGTTCTGGACGCGCTCGCGATGCTCAAGAGACTGTTAGGCCTTCAATAGTTCCAGCTGGGCCCATCGATCTCGAACTGGATGGGAGCTTCCTTGCCGCCGTTGTAAAGAACCCAGAAGCGGGGCTTGAGGCTGGTTTCTCCGACAATGTTGTATTTCAGGTCCACAAAAGTCTTCTGGCCGGCGTCCACGTTGCCGACCTCCTTCTTGATGGTGTCTTCCAGGCGCCCGGTTTTACTCCACAGCTCCATCTGGACTTCGACTTTGTCGACGGCCACGTCGGTGGTGTTCTGCATCCACAGGTGGTAGCGACCGGAAGCGCCGTTCATGCTGATAGTGGAAGAGCCATCCTGGACGATCTTCAAAACCTTGAGGGGGTGAGGACCGGGATCGGATTTGCGCCGGGCGGCGTAGGCGGGCAGAAGCAGGCTGCCGGTGGCGGCCACGGCCAGAGCGGCGTATTGATAGGTTTTCATGAGGACCTCCAAAATTCTGCAGTGCTTATTTCCCTGATCCCCGTTTCTTAAGCACCTTGATGGATTTTCGCAGCGCACGTTCAGTGTTGACAAGCCCGAAGGCGCATGGTATGAAAAGCAGCGTTACACAGTCCCGGACAACCGGGACCTTGTTAATGTGCGGGAGTAGCTCAGTTGGTAGAGCATCAGCCTTCCAAGCTGGTTGTCGCGAGTTCGAACCTCGTCTCCCGCTCCAGGTTTCGCTGGAGTAGCTCAGTTGGCAGAGCACGTCCTTGGTAAGGACGAGGTCGGCGGTTCGAGCCCGCTCTCCAGCTCCAACAAGGGGTTTGCTGCAAGGCGAACTCCAAGGCCCTAAAAAAGTTCAGTGCGCAAGCATAGAACGGCCGAAGGGTCTCTTTTTTTTGGTGAAGGTGAACTTTGAAGTGGGTTTCAGGGTTCGCCGCAGTGTGGATTCCCACGCGTGTCGTATCGAGTATGCGGAGCCATGTTTGGCGCCCGCGTTTCGGGCGGTATAGGGAGGGGATTTCCCAGAGGAGGCGCAGCGATGGCCGGTCAACCAGCGAAAAAAAGAACAGGTCCACGGCGCGATCGCAGCGAGACAAAAGCCGCGATGGCGAGCGGGGGCGGTACCACCACGGTGAGCCCCGCGCCGGAAGCCGCGGCTCCGTCGGGCTGGTCGCCCGCCGCTCTCAAAGCCTATCTCCAAGGCGTCAAGCTGGAGATGGGCCGAGTCAGCTGGCCGTCCACCCGGGAACTACAGGCCGCCACCACGGTCGTGATGGTGACCCTGTTTCTCTTCGCCGGCTACCTGGGAGTGCTGGACGCCATTTTAAAGCGGTTCTTCCGCTAAAGCCCCGACCCTGAGGAGTGATCATGGAACAGCAAGAACAGGATATCGCTGAAGAGCAGCAAGCCACCGAGGTCGTCGCCGAGAGCGCCGAAGCGCCCGTCGTGGCCGCGCCCGCTCCGGTTGACCCGCGCATCAACTGGTACGTGATTCACACCTATTCGGGATACGAGAACAAGGTGCGAGACAACTTGATGCGACGTATCGACTCGATGGGAATGCGCGACCGGATCTTTCAGGTCCACGTGCCCACCGAAGAAGAACTCGAATTCAAGGACGGCAAGAAGAAGACCGTCATGCGTAAAATCTACCCGGGCTACGTCTTCGTCGAGATGATTCTCACCGAAGAGTCCTGGTATGTCGTGCGCAACACCTCCGGCGTGACGGGATTCGTCAGCCCGGGCGCCAAGCCGGTGCCCCTGCCCGAGGACGAAGTGCGCCGCATCAAACAGTTGATGGGCATGGAAGCCCCCACCCGGGTCAAGCTGGACCTGGCCGTGGGCCAGGCCATCAAAGTTACCCACGGTCCCTTCCAGGACTTCCATGGCGTGGTGGAGGAGGTCACTCCGGATCGCGAGAAAGTGCGCGTCCTGATTTCGATCTTCGGCCGCGAAACGCCGGTGGAACTGGATTTCGGACAAGTCGAGAAGCTTTCCTAAGCGTCAGATAGGAACATAGAGGAGTAGTCATGGCTAAGAAAGTTAAAGCAATGGTGAAGCTGCAGTGCCCGGCTGGAAAGGCCAACCCGGCACCGCCGGTCGGTCCCGCCCTCGGTCAGCACGGCGTGAACATCATGGAGTTCGTGAAGCAGTACAACGAGCGCACCGCTTCCCAGATCGGAATGATCATCCCGGTCGAGATCACCATCTTCGAAGACCGCTCCTTCACCTTCATCACCAAGACCCCGCCGGCCGCCACCTTGCTGATCAAGGAAGCCGGCATCCAGAAAGGCTCCGGCGAGCCCAACAAAAAGAAGGTCGGTAAAGTGACCGCCGCCCAGGTGCGCAAGGTCGCCGAAATCAAGATGCCTGACCTGAACGCCAACGACCTCGACGCCGCCATCGCCATCATCGAAGGCACGGCCCGTTCGATGGGCCTGGAAGTCGTCGCCTAAAGCGAAAAGTTTGAAGCCTGGTTATCCAACCGGGCTTCATTTATTTTGTGGGAGAGACTCCTCGGGGTCTCGTTCGCACCACGGAGGTAAATATGGCTAAACAAACCAAGAAGCGTAAGGCCGCTCTCGAGGCCTACGACAAGAACGCGCTGCACGCGCTCGAAGAGGCGATTGGAGTGGTCAAAAAGATCGCTTCCGCCAAGTTCGACGAAACTGTGGAGTGTCACATCAAGCTCGGGATCGATCCGCGCAAGAGCGATCAGACCGTACGCGGAACCACCGTGCTGCCTCACGGCACCGGCAAAACCCCCCGCGTCATCGTCTTCACCAAGGGGGACCGTATCCGTGCCGCGGAAGGCGCCGGAGCCGACGCCGCCGGTGCCGAAGACCTGGTGGCCAAAGTCAAGGGCGGCTGGTCGGACTTTGACCTGGTAGTGGCTACTCCCGATATGATGGGCCTGATCGGTAAGGATCTGGGTCGTATTCTGGGACCGCGCATGCCCAACCCCAAGGCCGGCACCGTTACCCCTGACGTGGTCAAAGCCGTGGAAGAGCTCAAGTCCGGCAAGGTGCAATACCGCGCCGACAAACAGGGCGTGGTGCACTCCAGCATCGGCCGCCTGTCCTTTTCCGAAGACAAGCTGCTCGAGAACCTGCGCGTGCTGCTCGAAGCCATCGTCAAGGCCAAGCCTCAGAGTTCCAAGGGTACCTACCTGCGCTCCATTTCGCTGGCCTCCACCATGTCGCCCGCCGTACGCGTGGACACCACCAAAGCCGTGGCCAAGTCGGTATCCGCCAACTAAGTCACCGAGAAAAGGCTTGACAGTCCGGGAGAGAGGCATTATATTCTCAATCCCACGGGGTTATAGCTCAGCTGGGAGAGCGCTTGCATGGCATGCAAGAGGTCCTCGGTTCAAGTCCGAGTAGCTCCACCAAAACAGGGTCCGCTGATTCAGCGGACCCTTTTTCTTTGTCGGACACCCGTGCAGCCTTCATAACAAACTTTTTGTGCACTCGACAGGAACTCCATAGGTCGAGGAGAAAGGCAGTCCTCCGAATCGAACCCAAGTTCAGAGGAGATGCTTCAGGTGAAGCGGTCGCTGAAAACCCGGCGTCGAGAAGCCGGGAACGGATTGAGAGTGAGAGAGTACGATGGCGTACAGACCCTGTAGATTTCGTAGTTCAGTGCTGGGTGTTTTCCAGTGCGAAAAGCATATGTTCCAGCACAGCTACCCGGAAATTTACAACGAACTTTATGAATATTGCATCGAGCATGTCCCCGATCGGTTTTGTGGCTATGTGGATTTTGGGTTCAGCCTGGAAGGCGAGGCGCCTAGAATTTTTATCAACTGCACCCACCCGTATCAGTCACGACCTCTGAAAAGTTTTCGCGACTGCATCGAAGAGTGCGACTTCCACGACAAGGAAGGCGAGTCGCTCGGCTAAAGAAAAAGAGGCGCTTCGGCGCCTCTTTCGCTTTTGTAGAGCCGTTTGCGGCCGAGAAGGTTCACGTCATCAAGACCTAGAAAGCCAGTCAAGTAATGCCCCCACAAAGCGAGATGATGGATGATAACTTCTTTGAGCGCGGATGACCGTCTCAAACAACTGGCCACGAAGCCCTTCGTGGCGCGCAAAGAATACTTCGGTTGTCTGGTCTACGACCGTCAGAATTCCGACTACATCCCCTTCGACGGAGAAGCTACCGGCATCTTCGCGCGCAGCCAGGACTACTCTCTGGACGAAGTCTATCGCGAACTGAGCGAAACGGTCACGCGCCAGTCCTTTGACACTTTTATCCAGCTCTGCTCCAGCATCGGCCTGGTCAAGGACGGCACCTTTCAGGGCGTCTTCCTGGACAACGACATGCCCGAGGGAACGCAATATCTATCGGCTCCCACCACGGTTTATCTGCAGCTGACCCGCTACTGCAACCTGGCCTGCAAACACTGTTGGGCCGACGCCGGGGCGGCTCGTCCGCGCGAGTTGACCATTCTCGACATTCGTAGAATTATCGACGACATGGCCATGATGGGCTGTTTCAAGCTGCGTCTGGGCGGCGGAGAGCCTCTCGGCCGCAGTGACGTCTTTGACGTCATCTCCCACGCCAACAGCCGTGGCATGAAGGTTTCCATCGCCACCAACGCCACCATGGCCACCCGGGCCGTGGCCTCCAAACTGGGCGAGCTGGCCATCGATGAAATCAAGATCAGCATGGATGCAGGCAGTGAAAAAAGCTACGATTACCTGCGCGGCGATCGTGCTTACCGCAAGGCCATGCGCGGCATCAAGAACTTGCAAGAACTCTCCAAAGCGCCGATTTATTTCCACGCCGTGCTGCAGCGCGACAATCTGACGGAAATCCCGGCTCTGGTGAAACAGGCGGAACGTTTCGAGATTCCGCGCATTGTCTTCGATATCGTCGCACCGGTGGGCCGCGCCAAAGAGAACCCGAAAATGCTGCTCACCATCGACGAGGCCAACAATGCGCTTGATCTGGCGCGCCGTATCGGAGAGACCAGCCGCTGCAAGGTGGAGATCGTCTCCAAGGTGCCGCCGCCCTACCAAAAGAAGCGCGTCTTTGAGGGCTTCGGCAGCGAATGCGGCCAGTTGCACTGCCACATCAATTCCGAGGGCCTGGTGGGCGGCAGCGGTTTTCTGGGTACCGTACTGGCGGCCGGCAACATCCGCGAAAAGCCCCTCAAGGAAATCTGGCACCAGGGCCACGGCCTGAAAGTGCTGCGCAATAACCCCGGTAACAACACCTGCAAAAAATGCGATTATTTCAAGTCCTGCCGCGGCGGCGACCGCTCCCGCGCCTATGTGACTTCCGGCACGCTGACCGATCCTGATCCGCTCTGCCTGATTGCCAAACAGGCCGGAGCTCATTCGTGAGCGGACTGGCCGGCAACGCGCCCTTGAGCGCCGACGCCAGCCCCAAGGCGGGGCAGGACCGCGGCCGCCTGGTGCTGCCCGACTGCCCCGGCTGCGACGCCTCCCTGCATATGGAGAGCCTCAGCCTGAACGAGCAGACCCGTTGCCCGCACTGCAATTCCCTTTTGCTGCTGGTAAAAATCGACGGAGTCGTCATGTTCTTGCGAGAGGGCTGGACCTGAGCTCGACCGCGCGCCGCTCCACCACACGCCATAAGACCCGTGCGCCGCGGGCTCGCGGCTTGAACTTGCCGCCGGCCCTACCGCTGCGGGTCTTTCTTTATCTCTCCGGTCTGCTCCAGGTAGTGGCCGATAAGGGCACCGGCGTCCTGCCCGTGGCCGGCGGCCTGTGCCTGGCTCTGATCGTGCTGGCCGCCTACCAGGGCAGGGTAGGGGAGGATGAAGGCCAGCCCCTGGTCATGGCCGGCGTGGAATCTCTGCTGGTCGGTTTCCTTTGCTATTTCGCCGGTCCCGGGGCCATCTTGATGCTGCCGTTGGCACTGACCGCTCTCATCTCCATCGAGAAAGGCCAGCAGGCGGCTATCATCTTCGCCTGGGTCAACTGCGTCTGCTGGTTGGCGCCGACCATCATGGACCGCCACCTGGCCCATCTCAACCCGCTTTCGCTGGTCTACCGCGTGGTCACCCTGTGCGCCGCTCCCTTTTTGATTTCCGCCTTGCCCCGGGCCCGCGGCCGCGCGGAGGTCGCTGAGGATCCCAACAAGAGCCAGGCGGTGGCCTTGCAGAAAGCTCAGGAAGCGGCCCGAACCCACGGTGAGGCCCGCCTGGCCCAAGAACAAGAACTCAATCATGAGCGGCGCAAACTGGAAGCGCTCATGCAGATCGCCCACCGCATGGCCGTTCTGCGCAATCCGGACGAACTGCTCTCTACCATTGTTTACTGCGCCAAAGAGCAACTCCAGGTGAATATCGCGGTGGTTTTGCTGCGCAAAGGGCAAAATCTGATGGTCGAGTGGAAAGAAGGCATCACCGAGGGAGCGGCGGCCAAACTCAATAGCCCCATCGGCCAGGGCCTGCTCGGCCGCCTGGTCACCACCGGTGAATCCTTCATCTATTCACAAGCCGATGGAGTCGAACCGATCCGCCCGTACTGGCCCCTGAACGGGATGGAACAGTTGATTCCCATCCTGCGCGGCCAGACCACCGGCTATCAACCCCACAGCGACGACTTGAAAAATTTCCTGGTCGTTCCCCTGCAGACGCCGCTCGACAACAGTCCACTCGGTCTGATTCTGGTCGGCAACAAGCTGGTGGGAGACCGTTTCAGCAGTCACGACCAGGGCTATCTGCAGATTCTGGCCACTGACGCCGCCATCTCCATTCGCAACCTGTTTTTCCTGGCCGAGCGCGAACGCAGCCACGAAGAAATGATTCGCGCCCTGGCCCAGGCCATCGAAGCCAAAGACCCCTATACCAGCGGCCACGTTACCCGAGTGTGCAATTACTCGGTGCGCCTGGCCCAGGCCATGGGGCTGCCGGCCAGTTTTGTGAAGGACATGAACACGGCCGCCATGCTCCACGACGTGGGCAAGATCTCTACTCCTGACAGCATCCTCATGAAACAGGGCGCCCTGACCGATGAAGAATTCGAGATCATGAAACAGCATGTCGTACACAGCGCCCGCATCATCCGCGACATTCGTTCGGTTTCTCCGGAAATTCAAAAGATGGTGCTGGGACACCACGAACGCTGGGACGGCAAAGGCTATCCGCAAGGCTTGAAGGGCGAACAAATTCCCATGGGCGCCCGCATCATGGCCGTGGCCGACGCCTACGACGCCATGACTTCGCATCGGCCTTACCGGCAGGGCCTGGAACGGGAAGAAGCTATGCGGCGCCTGGAAAAAGGCGCCGGAACCCAGTTCAATTCAGAGGTTGTCAGCTACTTTATGGCTCTGATGCAGTTCACGCCTCAAGAAAATTCCCCCTTACTGCGTCTGGTCCACGAGGCTCGGCAGAAGGTTGGCGCGAATTTGCGGGGAACACCCGCTGGCAGTCCAGTTGCAGCCGCATCGGAATCGGCGAGCCCATCCGCTCCCGCCTCCGGCCCGGCCCGACGCGGCCCGGAGCGATTGGAGTTAGGTATTGACGGACAGTAGGGAGCAGAGTCGGTGAAAGGTGATTTTCAGGTACCTCCAGCGTTTGTGCAGGCGCTCAGGCAACATCAAAGCTACCTGCTGGTCTCGCATGTCGGTCTGGACGGCGACCATCTCGGGTCCATGTTGGCTTTGCAGCAGGCCTTGACCATTATGGGCAAACGCGTGGTAGCCTTCTTGCCGGAATCCGTGCCGGCCTCGCTCAGCCGCATTCTCTTCGGCCTGGAAAATACCAGCGCCGAGCTGCCCGAGGAAAAATTCGATGCCGTGGTGGCCCTGGAATGTCCCACCCTGGGCCGTATGCCCAAGGGCTTTGACCCGCGCAAAATGGCGCCGTTGCTGCTCAATTTCGATCATCACCAGGACAACGAGAATTACGGAGACATCAACTGGGTGCTGCCGGAAGTGGCCGCCCTCGGCGAAATGACTTTTGAATTGATCCAACACCTGGACGTGCCTTTGGATCGCTCTATGGCCACCGCCCTCTACGTGGCCGTGTTGACCGATACAGGTTCCTTTCAATATTCGCGAGTGACTCCAGCTACTCACCGGCGCCTGGCGTCCATGCTCCAGGCCGGGGTGGCCACCGACGAGGTCTCGCGTTCGGTCTACCGCAACAGCACCCCTAATGTGCTCAAATTGCTCGGCCGCATGCTCAACGATCTGACCGTGGACGAACGCGACGGCGTGTGTGTGGCCTGGGCCGAGATCACCCAGAAGTCTTTGGACGAATACAACGTGCGCCCCGAGGAGATCCAATTCTTTGTGGACGAACTCGACCGCGTGGAACAAGCCGACGTGGTGGTGCTGGTGCGCGAAGCTCCCGGCGGCAAGATCAAAGCCAGCATTCGCTCGCGCAATCATCCTATCAATCAGGTGGCGGCCATCTTCGGCGGCGGCGGTCATTCCCGGGCCGCCGGCGTCACCACCGACGGCAAAATCGGCGAGATTCGCAAAGCCCTGGTGGAAGCCGTGCATGCCGAGTTGACCAAGCTCACCAAAGCCTAGTTTGCCCACTTTCTCCATCCATACCCTGGGCTGCCGCGCCAACCAGGCCGATTCCGAACAGCTGGCCCAGATCTTGCTCAGCGCCGGCTTCGAGGAAGTGGCCTTCGGTCAGCCAGCCGACTGCCAGGTGATCAACACCTGCACCGTGACCCGCGAGGCCGATCGCAAGTCAGCCCAAATGGTGCGCCGCGCCGCCCGCCTGGGCGAGCAGGTGGTGGTCACCGGTTGCGGCGCCGCTCAAAAGGGCGGCGCCTGGCAGCGGGTTCCCTCGACCGCCCTGCGGCTGCCACCCGACCAGCGCGAACAGATCCTGGAGAAGATCGGGGCCCAACACTGTCCCAGCGGCGAACGCCTGGAACGCAACTGGCTGCGCCGCGATCGGGCCCGCGCCTTGTTGCGCATCCAGGAAGGTTGCGACCAATTTTGCACTTTTTGTATTGTGCCTTACGTGCGTGGCCGGGCCCGCTCTCAGACCCGTGAGTGGGTTCTGGAGCAAGTGCTGCAGCTGGGGGCCCAGGAAGTGGTGCTGAGTGGGATCCACCTGTCGGCCTGGGGCCGGGAGCGGGACGAGGACCTGGCCGATTTGCTCGAGTTTTTGCTGGCCCGCAGCGAGGGAATTCGCTACCGGCTCAGCTCGGTCGAACCCGATCTTTTTCCGAGGCGTGTTTTTGAGCTGATGGATGAGCGCCTCTGTCCCCATCTGCACCTGGTCTTACAGCACGCCAGCGACTCGGTGCTGCAGCGGATGCATCGAGGCTATCAGTTGGCCGACTACGATGCGTTGGTGCAAGAATTTCTGGCGCGGGTGCCGGGAGCCAGCCTGACCACCGACCTGATGGTGGGCTTCCCGGGCGAAACCGATCAAGATTTTGAAACCCTGATGGACTACGTACGCCGCACTCCTTTCGCCCGCATTCACGTTTTTCCGTATTCTCAGCGGCCCGGTACCTCCGCCGCTCGCTTTCCGGATCAAGTGCCCGAGGCGGTTTGCCAAATTCGGCGGGATCGACTGCTCAAACTGGCCGAGCGCAAAAGAGTAGCCTTTCAGCGCCAGAATCTGGGCCAGGTCCGGGAAGCGCTGGTCGAGTCGGAAAGCGAGCGCCCGGGCTGGATGAAAGCCACCAGCGATAATTTTTTGCCTCTATTGCTGCGCGGCGGGCCGGCCCTGCGTGGGAAACGCCTGCTTTGCAGGCTCCAGCGCCGCTGGGGGGAACAGATCATAGCGGTGGTCGAAGAAGGTTTTTGACCCCCTGTACGGGGTAATGCTACCGCTCGGAAGTTGATCCAAAGGTTAGGAACCTGAATGCCCTCCATATTCGACAAGTTTCGCAAGCAAAAGCCCCGCATTGACTCCTCGGAAGGGGAGGCGGTTCCCGCCAAGGCGCCCGCCTCCGACCTGTGGGTCAAGTGCGCCGGCTGCGGCACGGCTATGTACAAGAAGAACTTTCAAGACAACTTGAAAGTCTGCGAAAAGTGCGGGCATCACCACAAAATGACCGCTCAGGAGCGGGTCGAGCAGATGTGCGACCAGAACAGCTTCTCCGAGTGGGATGCCGACGTCATTTCTATGGACCCGCTGGAGTTCGGACCCGAGTATCTCAACAAACTCCAGCAAGACCGCGCCAAGACCAAACTTTCCGATGCCGTGCTCACCGGCAGCGCCACCATCGAAGGTCTGCGCGTGGCCCTGGGCGTGATGGACTTTCACTTCCGCGGCGGCTCCATGGGCTCGGCGGTGGGCGAAAAGATCACCGCCATGATGGAAAAAGCTCTGGACCAAAAACTTCCCACCGTGATGATCACCTCTTCGGGCGGCGCCCGCATGCAAGAGGGGATGCTGAGCCTGATGCAGATGGCCCGCACTTCAGCGGCGGTGCGCCGCCTCAACAAAGCCGGCCTGCCCTACATGTGCATTTTGACCGATCCGACCACGGCCGGGGTGGCCGCTTCTTTTGCCTCGTTGGGCGACATCATCCTGGCTGAACCGGGAGCCATCGTAGGTTTTTCCGGTGCGCGGGTGATTGAGCAAACCATTCGGCAAAAACTTCCGCCGGGATTCCAAACAGCCGAATTCTATCAGAAGCACGGCTTCGTGGACAGCGTCGTGAAGCGAGCCGAACTGAAGCGCACCACCTTTGAAATGCTGGCCTTGCTGACCCGCCCGCTGGAGGTGGTCTGATGATTCTTGAAGTCGAAAAGCCACTGCTCGAGCTCGAAGAAAAGATTGCCGAACTCAAGAAAGTCACCGAGAACGGTGTGGATCTCTCGGGCGTGGTGCGCCAGTTAGAACGCAAAGCCGAAGAACTGAAGCACAGCATTTACAGCAATCTGAGCGCCTGGGACCGGGTGCAGATCGCCCGCCACGACCAGCGGCCCAAAACCCTCGACTATATCCGTGAGCTTTTTACGCAGTTTCACGAACTCCACGGCGACAGGCACTATGCCGACGATGCGGCGGTGGTGGCCGGTCTGGCTCGCTTCGAAGGTCGGGCCGTGCTGGTGGTCGGCCATCAGAAGGGCAAGGACACCAAAGAGAACCTGCACCGCAACTTCGGAATGCCGGCTCCCGAGGGCTTTCGCAAGGCCCAGCGGCTGTTTACCATGGCCCAGCGCTTCAAGCTGCCCATCATCACCTTTGTGGACACCAGCGGAGCTTATCCCGGCATTGAAGCCGAGGAGCGCGGCCAGTATGAGGCCATCGCCAGCAGTATCGCACTGATGACGGAACTGACCGTTCCCATCGTGACGATCGTCATCGGTGAAGGCGGCTCCGGAGGCGCGCTGGGCATCGCCGTGGGCGACCGCGTGCTCATGCTGGAGCACTCGGTCTATTCGGTCATCAGTCCGGAAGGCTGCGCCACCATTCTCTGGCGCGACGCTTCCAAGGCCGAGCAGGCCGCCGCCACCCTGGGCCTGACCAGTGAGAACCTGAGCAAACTGGGACTGGTGGACGAAGTGATTCACGAGCCTCTGGGCGGCGCCCATCGCGATCTGGCCATGACTTACAAAGCCGTGCAACTGGCCCTGACCAGGCACCTGGGCGAACTGGTCGAGCTGGCGCCCGACGACCTGGTCGAAAAGCGCTATCAGAAATACCGGGCCATGGGCCGCGTCCAACGCGAAGTCAAAGTTTCCCCGTGACCCAATCGCTACCGGCCCGCCGCACCCGCATCGTCTGCACCATCGGTCCCGCCAGCCACGATCTGGAAACCATGAAGGCGCTGCTGCGCGCCGGCATGAACGTGGCCCGTCTCAACTTTTCCCACGGCGACCACGAAAGCCACGCCCGCACCTATACCAACTTGCGCCTGGCCTCGCAAGAAACCGGCCTGCCGCTGGCCATCCTGCAGGATCTGTGCGGCCCCAAAATCCGGCTTGGATTGATGGAAGACGGCGTGGAGATCGCCGCCGGCGACACCTTCGAACTGCGTTCTCCAGAATCGGAACTGGCTGCTCGGCCCGGGAACGGGCTGGGCGCGACGGTCACCTACAACGGCCTGGCTCAGGAATTGCAGCCCGGCAATATCGTGCTGCTCGACGACGGCAAGCTGGAACTGCGCGTCGAGGAATGCCATAACGATCGCGTGGTCACACGGGTGCTCCACGGGGGACTGGTGAAGTCCAAGAAGGGGGTCAATCTGCCCGGAGCGGTGTTATCCACTCCGGCGCTGACCACCAAGGACGAAGCCGATCTCCGCTTCGGGTTGGACCTGGGCGTGGATCTGGTGGCCCTTTCCTTCGTGCGCCGGGCTACCGACCTGGATCGCCCCCGAGCCATCATGAAAGAAGTGGGCATTCGCCGCCCCATCATCGCCAAAATCGAGAAGCAAGAGGCCATCAACGAACTGGCCGAGATCGTGCAGAGCGCCGACGGCATCATGGTGGCCCGTGGGGACCTGGGCATCGAGGTGGCTCTGGAAGAAGTGCCGATTGTGCAGAAAGAGGCCATCAAGCTGGCCTTGAAGGCCTCCAAGCCGGTCATCACCGCCACCCAGATGCTGGAGAGCATGATCACTCAGAGCACGCCCACGCGGGCCGAGGTGACCGATGTGGCCAACGCCATCTTCGACGGCACCGACGCGGTGATGCTCTCGGGCGAAACCGCCTCGGGCGCCTTTCCCGTGCAGGTGGTGCAGGTCATGGACCGCATCGCCCACCGCGCCGAGCGCAACCTCAACTATGAAAGCGTCCTGACTGAAATCGCCGGTCCCGGTCAGAGCGGAGAAGTACTGGCTCTGGCCGCCTGCGAAGTAGCCGAAGAACTCCAGGCCAAGGCCATCGTGGCCTGCACCGTCAACGGGACCACCGTGCGCCGCCTGTCCAAATACCGCCCACGCGCGCCCATTCTGGCCCTGACTCCCGATCCGGCCATGTCCCGTCAGCTGCTGCTCAGCTGGGGCGTCACCCCGCTCGGAGTCACCCAGTATGCAACGATCGATGAATTGCTGGCCCACGCCGAAGAAGCCGCTCTCAAGCAGCCCTTCATGCAGCCCGGCGACACCATCGTGATCGTAGCCGGCATGCCCCTCGGCGCCCCCACCAACTTCATCACCTTCCGCATCCTCGGCCAGAAGTAGCAGGGCTCAGCCAGAACCCGGCCTTGGTCACCAGTGGCCAAAGCTCACATTGAGGGCGAGTTCATCTCTTCTTTTTCGAAAGTCCCCAAGCTTAGCGCCCGGGGAGCGAACAAAGCCTCACAGAACTTAGAGCAAACTTATTCGTCAGGTGAACATCCCGGCAGGAAACGGGGCCCGGCTCGGGAATTGAAAGACATTCAAGTGACAGGGAGTGGCGGCCATGAATTTTAGCGGTTGGATCAAGAAACCCAGCAAAGGCCAATCGGGGGCCTTGCTGGTTACCGCCGTGCTCTTCGGCCTGGTTTCCTACAACCTGTATTATTGCTGCCAGATCAAACAGCGCGAACTGGAAGAACGCCAGCGGGAGCTGGTCAAGCTCAGGAGTGAAATCAGCCTGGCCGAGTACACTAATTCCCAGCTCAAAGCGCAGGTGGCCTACCTGTCCACCGACGCGGGCGCGGAAGAGGTGGCCCGCGAGAAGCTAGGGCTGATCAAATATGGTGAGGTTTCCTTCGTCGTCCTCGGCGGCGAGAACCTGAGCAAAGCTCCCCTCAAGCCCACCGTAGCCGTCGAATCCGCCGACCCCGGTCTGATGATGCGCTTCATGCACTGGTTCTTTATCGGTTAAAGGACTGGGCTTAGCCGGAGCAGAAGCCCAGAAACTGCACGCGGGAGTGGCGGAATGGTAGACGCACGGGACTTAAAATCCCGGGATCGCAAGATCGTGCGGGTTCGAGTCCCGCCTTCCGTATTTTACGGCAACCGCGCTGAGTCCAAGAATTTCTCCCCGGCCCGGTTGGCCGGCGCCCACACCTGCACCCAACGCTTGTTATCCAGCAGCCAGAGTACATGCTGGTCCGGCGTTGTGAACCGATATCCGTAAAACCGACCCTTCCGCACTTTTTTCTTAGCCACCGGCCCAAACTCGGAGAGGTTTGAATCGAGATTTTGCATGCCGCGCTTTTCCGTTTCAAAAGGGCTGGGGAAACTGGTCATCCAAAAGCGCCCTCCCTCGCCGCTGCAGGAGTATGAAATGTGGCTCGGGTCGCCCTTCTTCATCCAGAGCCTGGGCTTTTGCGGAAACTCCAGGGAGACTCCACCGCCACAACTCTGGCGAACAGGTTCGGACCAGGCCCATGTAGACAGCAAGAAAACCAGTAAAAAACGCATTGGAGAAGGTTCCGGGAGCTCCCGCCGGCACCTTCCAGGGATTTTTCAGGGCCCTTCACTACACTCGGACAATGGCCAAGATCCGTCCCCAGAGCCTCAACAATCCCGCCGCCTATCGCAACAAGCGACCGAAAAACCAGGCGGAAATCCAGCCTGAAGAGGGTGTCTTCAGCCTGGTCACTTACAACATGAAAAACTTCTTCGACGCTCAGGGGCAGGACCCCAAGAAGGGGTCCACCGAGAAGCCTATCTGGGAAGTCAACGCGCTGACCAAAGTGCTGATACGATCAGGCGCGGAAGTGGTCACCGCCCAGGAGGTCGAGAACGAGAGCGTGCTGCAGCGCTGGCCCGAGCAGTTGCCCAACATCACCGCGCCCGCCACCAACGACAAGCGCGGCATCAATCTGGGGGTGCTTTCCAAGTATCCGATGCTCCAGGTGATCACCCACAAGGAAGTCAATCTCGAAGGGGACCGGCACTTCAGCCGCGACTTGCTGCGCGTCGACCTGGACGTGCAGGGCGAAACGGTTTCGGTCTACACCACCCACTCCTACAGCCAGCGCCGGGATGAAATGGCCAAAGAAGCCGATCTGCAGCGCCTGGCTGAAGCCAACGCCATCAAGCAAATCGTCACCCGGGAAATGCAAGAGTTCCCCAATCGCCTCTATATCATCACCGGCGATTTCAACGACACCACCGAGGCTCCAGCTCTCCAAGCTTTACTCCACGGTCCCGGCGACAAACTCATGGACACGCTCACCGGCCAGGAACCGAAAAAACGCGTCACCTGGCCGGCTGACCCCGAGAAGGCGGGCAAATTTCCGCCCGGCCAGTTTGACCACATCCTCATCCCCGAGAAATTCAAGCATCGACTGATCGACAGTCAGGTGCTAGACTACCGGGAAATGACCCAGAACGCTTCCGATCATAAACCCATCCGCGCCCGCTTCAGGCTGCAGTCATGAGCCGCCCCCTCAACGCTCTCGAAAAGATTGAGGAACTGGTGGAGGGCCGACGCGCCGGTCAGGTGGACGAGGCGGAGTATCAAAAGGGGCTGGAACTGGTCAAGCGCAGCCTGGACACGGCCCTGGCCGGTATGCGCGCCGTCCAGTTTCCCGAAGGCACTCTCACCGGGCCCAGCCTCCAGCAGCAGGCCGTCGCGGCTTTCGAAAGTCTGGAACAGTGCCTGGACGAACTGCTGGCCGGCGATCTCAACGAAGCCCACCTGGCTCAAGCCCGGGCTGCTTACGCCAGCCTGGAAAACTCGCTCAAGGCGATCCAGGCGGCGCGTCAAGGACAGGTGTCTTGACCTTCAAGGGGGGCAAACCACCCGAGGTCTTCAAGTAAAGCAATAACCCGGCCGGCTGGCTGGTATTTTCAAAGCTATCGCGAGCCACCCCGATGATGGTCACGGCCAGCCGAGGGTAACCGGGCGGAAACTTGTATTCATAGTGAAACCTGCCTTCCGCGTCGGCTTTGACCTTAGGATGGGTATCCGGGGGCAGCTTACCGAAGTCCACCCCATCTCGAAAAAAGGTGTGCACGTGCAGCTCGACCGTGGCCTCGGGCACCGTAACCCCGCGCGCAATCAGAACTTTATCCACAGTCGAGCCGTTTTCGGGTGAATCCCAGCGAATGGTGAGATCGGGCGCGGCAATGGTGAGGGTACCCTCGCACAACTGGCGATCAAGATCGCCCTCTTTCTCTAAAAAAACCTCGACCCGGCAGCTCTTGCCGGCCAGCTTGGCCGGAATTTTCACAATGGCCTTATAGCTGCCCCGCTCCTCCAGCATCTTGTATTTTTCGGGGAAGCCGGTCAGCTCCACCCAGGCCTTGCCCATATTGCGGCCCTTCATCTCCACCACGATCTTGTCGAAAGCGCGCGGCTTAAACGGAGCCGTAAACACGCACCCCTTGATAAAGCTCGAGCCGATCACTTCAAAATCCCAGGATTGAGTATAATCACCCACTTCCACCCGCACCTTGTGAACGCCCCGTTGCAGTGGTTTGGAGGGCTTATAGCTGATGAACATGCCGGTCTTCAGGCAATCGCCGCTGACCTCGGCCTCATCCACAAACAAACGAGCCTGGCGATAGGGTAGGGAAGCCCCGGCCGGCCAGTAAAGGGCAATTTCCGGCGCTAGAGTGACCACCTTCTCCCCCGTGGAAGGTTGGTGAGCCCATTCCAGGGCCACCGCCGGGAACTTCAGAACCAGCCAGAGCAGAACCAACACAAACGGCACGAACTCAGGCTTCCCGGCACCCCCCGCGAATCCTGGGGAAGGACTGGGGATCCTCTGCGCGAAGCCGTTTTTGAATTTTTTCAACCCCAGGAGTCAGTATGAGTAGAACCCCAAGAATCGTCGTTACCGGCATCGGCTGCCTGAGCCCGATCGGCCACGGCGTAGCCAATTTCTGGCAGGCCCTCCTGGATGGTAAAAACGGCATCGGCCGTATCACTTCTTTTGATCCTGGCGACCTGACCACCCAGATCGCGGCCGAAATCCACGACTTCAATCCCGACGATTACATGAACAAAAAAGAAGCCAAGCGCATGGATCGAGTGCTGCAATTCGCCGTGGCCGCGGCCAAATTAGCCATCGACGACTCGGGTCTGACCATCGACGAGAGCAACAATAAAACCATCGGCGTCAGCATCGGCTCGGGCATCGGGGGGATGAGCACCTTCGAAGTTCAGCACAAAGCCTTGCTGGAGGGCGGTTCCCGTAAAGTCAGCCCTTTCTTTATCCCGATGATGATCCCCAACATGTGCGCCGGTCAGGTCAGTCTGCAATTCGGCATCAAGGGACCCAGCTTTTCCGTCGTATCCGCCTGCGCCACCGGCGTGAACGGCATCACCTCGGCCATCGACACGCTACTCACAGGTCGCGCCCAGGTCATGCTGGCCGGTGGCTCGGAATCTTCCATCTGCACGGTGGCCATGGCGGGATTTTGCGCCATGCGGGCCATGTCCACCCGCAACGATGAGCCGGCCAAAGCCTCGCGGCCCTTCGACAAGGAGCGCGACGGCTTCGTGATGGGCGAGGGCGCCGGAGTGCTGGTGCTCGAGACGCTGGAGCACGCCAACGCCCGTGGCGCCAAGATTTATGCCGAACTGGTCGGTTACGGCTGCACCAACGATGCTTATCATATCACCAATCCCGACGGCAAAGGCGCCGCCGAGGCCATGCGCATCGCCCTCAAAGACGCCTGCCTCAAGCCTGAAGATATCGACTACATCAATGCCCACGCCACTTCCACGCCGGTCGGCGACCCCATGGAGACCTCCGCAATCCGCGAAGTCTTCGCTGACCACGTTGATACATTGGCCGTGTCCTCCACCAAGTCGATGATCGGGCACACTCTGGGAGCCACCGGCGCGCTGGAAACCATCTGCTGCGTGCTGGCCGTCCAGAATGACGCCGTCCCTCCCACCATCAACTATGAGTTTCCCGATCCCGAGTGCCCGATCGACTGCGTTCCTAACCAGGCTCGCCGCATGACGGTGCGCGCCGCCCTCAACAACAGCTTCGGCTTCGGCGGTCACAATGCGGTTGTGGTGGTCAAGAAATTCTCTCAGAACTGAATGGCTCGTCATACCCTCCAGGATCTGCTGCAATATCAGTTCCGCGACCAGAGCTTGCTGGCCCAGGCCCTGCGCCACGAATCCTACGCTCAGGAAAGCGAAGAAAGCAGCCAGGAGCGCCTGGAATTCCTGGGAGACTCTATTTTGGGCGCGGTGGTGTCCGACTTTCTCTTCCGTCATTACCACCAACTGCCCGAGGGCCGGCTGGCCCAAATGAAGGCGGCTCTGGTTTCCACCGAGCAATTGGCCGAGAAAGCCCGCCAGCTCGAGCTGGGCGATTACGTCGAACTGGGCCGCGGCCAGCAGCAGGAAGGCAATCGCCAGCGTTCCAACCTGCTGGCCGACACGCTGGAGGCCCTGATCGGCGCCATCTATCTTGAATCCGGCTTCGAAACGGTCCGGAACCTGGTCTTGCGGCTGTTCGAAAACGAACTCAGGGCGGCGGAGGAGTGGCGTAAAGACTACAAGAGCAGCCTCCAGGAAGAGGCTCAGCGCCTCTTTCAGGAACTGCCCGAATACCAGGTGTTGGAAGAGATCGGGCCCCCTCACGATAGGACCTTCCTGGTTCAGGTTTGCCTGCGGGGCCGGGTCTACGGACATGGCAGCGGCCGCAGCAAGCGGGAAGCCGGCCAGAAAGCCGCGGAGGAGGCCTTGAGCCGTTTAGAGGGAGCCGGCCGGGAGCAGGGCGAAGAGGCGACGCGCAATGGTGGATGAGCTGACCTTGAAAGTCCGCGTGATTCCCAATGCTCACAAGAATTCGCTGGTTGGAATGCAAGATGGTGTGCTGGTAGTGCGCCTGACGGCCCCACCCGTGGACGGCAAGGCCAATCAGGCCCTGCTGGAGTTTCTGGCCAGTCAT
Organism: Vulcanimicrobiota bacterium; assembly: GCA_019637395.1. Taxonomy (GTDB): domain Bacteria; phylum Vulcanimicrobiota; class Xenobia; order Xenobiales; family JADMJV01; genus JADMJV01. Next base: position 77,807 of record JAHBVR010000023.1, on the reverse strand, counting down.
TGGGGCTTGCGCAAACAGCAGGTGCAGCTCCAGAGTGGACAAAAGTCTCGACATAAATTGGTCAAAGTTCAGGGGATAGGCCGAGCCGAGTTGGAGCGCCTGGTCCCTCCAGGAAGTGAGGAGTAATAATGGATTTTCAAACCGGCGGAATGGCTTTTCTCGGCGGTGACACAGGTGGCGGAGCCGGTGGCGGTCCCTTCCTGCAATTCTCCGTGCCTTGTCTTGAGGTCATCGATACCGAAGGCAAGCCCCCGAGCTTCAATTACCTCTTCTATGAACTCCCGCTGCCCGAATTCCCCTTCAAAGTTGACTTCTTCGTGGCTAATGGCTGGTGCAACGGCACCGGCAAGTTCACTCAAAGCATGATGATTCTCAAGCCGGACAAGACCACTATGGTGGAGACCGGCGACCAGCCCTTCGAACTGAAGGAGTCGATCACGCCCTTCATGGCCGTCAACTTCTTCCAGGGCATCGTCTTCGAGAAACCCGGCACTTACTGGTTCCGCGTCCAGCTCGGCGGCAAAAAAGTTCTCGAGTATCCGCTGACGGTCCGCGAAGCGGCCAAAAAGTAATCCCCGCAGGCGCCGTTCAGCCGGCGCCTTTGGCCGGCCCTCCATGATCGCCAAACCTTTCTTTGGCGATCATGGAGCAAAACCGGGCCCAGCAGGGTGAATCGACCATGTGTGCGAAGCGCAATCGCAATCGTGGAAGGGAACTCTTGTCACTGATGGATCGCAAACCCATCTTTCTACTCATGTCCAGCTTCTTCAAGGGCGGCACGCTCATCGAGGAATGCAAGGCGCTCGGAATTCATACCATCCTGCTGACGGTGGAATCCCTGAAAGATAAGGCCTGGCCCTGGCACGCCATCGATGAAAAATTCTTTATGCCGCTCGGCTTCGAACAGCCCGGCATCACGCACGCGGTCAGCTTCCTGGCCCGCACCCGCGAGATCGATCGCATTATTCCGCTGGATGACTTTGACGTGGAAGTGGCCGCCGGGCTCCGGGAACATTTGCGCTCGCCGGGTATGGGCGACACCACCGCCCGCTTCTTCCGCGACAAACTGGCCATGCGCGTGCAGGCCCGTGACGAAGGCGTGCCTGTTCCCGACTTCGTGCACGTGCTCAACTACGATCAGATCAACGAGTATCTCAACCGGGTGCCCGGGCCCTGGGTGCTCAAGCCTCGTTCTCAGGCCGGATCCATCGGTATTAAAAAGTGCCACAATTCCCAAGAGGTCTGGGATCATATTAACAAGTTGGGCGACGAGCAGTCCGAACACCTCATCGAGAAGTATGTGCCGGGTGACGTCTTCCACGTGGACTCCATCGTTTTTGACAACAAGATCCACTTCGCGCTCTCCTCGCGCTATCACACCCCTCCCTTCGACGTGTGGAACGGTGGCGGTGTTTTCGCCTCGCAGACGGTTGATCCCAAGCATCCCGCCTATCAGGGACTGCTAGACGCCAACGAACAGGTCATCAAAGCCATGCGCCTGGTGCGCGGTGTGACTCACGCCGAGTTCATCCGCGCCGAAGACGGAACCATCTACTTCTTAGAAATGGCCGCCCGCGTCGGCGGCGCCCATATCGACCGCCTGGTGGAAGCCGCCTCCGGCATCAACCCCTGGAGAGAATGGCCGCGCCTGGAACTGGCTTACCTGAAGAAGGAAAAATACAAGCTGCCCAAGATCAAGAAGAATCAGGCCGGCCTGGTGATCTGCCTGAGCCGCAATGAACACCCGGATCTGTCCAGCTATAATGCTCCAGAAGTGGTCTGGAAGCTGGCCGAGGAATTCCACGCCGCCGTCATCGTATCGGCGGCCAAATCCTCACGGGTGGACGAACTGCTCGACGAATATACCCGGAAACTCAGCAAGGACGTGCTGGCCGTCGCTCCCCCTACGGAAACCGCCGTCCATTAACCGGAAAAAGCCCCCTGGCGGGGGCTTTTTCTCGGTAGGGCGAAGGCCACAGTATGTCCTCTTCGCCCCTCTCAAACGCCGCCCTTAAACTCCGATATCTTCTTTCCACAACTCCGGCTTATCCTGAATGAACTGGCGCATCAGGTCGATGCATTCCTGGTTGTCAAGAATGTCCAGATCGACGCCGCGCACCATCAGGTACTGCTCCGGTCCCTGAAAAGTGCGGTTCTCCCCCACCACGATTCGCGGAATTCCGTAGAGCAAAGCGGTGCCGCTACACATATCGCACGGGGAGAGGGTGGAATAGAGCACACAACGCTTATAGTCCGCCGCCTTCAGGCGCCCGGCGTTCTCGATGCAGTCCATCTCGGCGTGCAGGATGGCGCTGCCTTTCTGAACTCGGCGATTATGGCCGCGGCCGATAATCTTTCCCTCCAGCACCAACACCGACCCGATAGGAATGCCACCTTCCGCCAATCCCTGACGGGCTTCTTCCAGGGCGGCTTGCATAAACTCTTGATCTTTCATAACCAGGCCCTTTTTGCGGGGCCGGCCCGGGCCCTGCTCCCCGAGGCAAAAGGCCGGGGAAGGACGAATCCTGCCTGATGCAGCTCGAAGAACTCAGACAGACCCTGTCCAAACAGACCTTCCAGCCCCTTTTTGCCACCCTCAGCGGAGCTCATCTCTACGGCTTTGAATCCCCCGACAGCGACGTCGATTTGCGCGGAGCCTTCGTGTTGCCGCTCAAGCAAGTGATCGGCATGCATGAACCCAATGAGACGGTCTCCAAGACCTTCCTTGAACACGGACTGGAAATCGACCTGGTCTGCCACGACGTGCTCAAGTTCTGCCGCTTGCTCAACAAGAACAGCGGCGAGGTGCTCGAGCAGCTTTATTCCGACCTGGTGGTCTGGCCTTCGCCGCATCTTGACGAACTGCGGAATCTGTTTCAGCCCCACCTCGGTCAGGAATTCTATTTTCACTACCGGGGCTTTCTGCTCAATCAGCGGCGCCTGATCGAAAAGCCCGAAGCCACTGTCAAAGAAACCCTGTATGGCTACCGCGTGGCTCTAACCGGCATCCATCTGTTGAAAAGCGGCCAGGTGAACGCCAACCTGCCGAGTCTTCTCGAGCTCTATCCTCAGGAGGAAGTGCTGGATTTGATCGCGGAAAAACAAGCAACAAAGGAGCATGCCCCCCTGGATAGTGCGCGCCAACAGCGGCACCTCAAGCGCCTCGAACAACTCCAATCCGAACTGGAAGAAGCCCACAACGGTAGTCCTCTCCCCCACTCCGGCGGCGCTTTCGAAGAACTGAGCGAGTTCGTGGTGCGCGTGCGCCTGGGGCGCAGTTGAACTGCTGGGAAGACCAGCTCATCTTGAAGGTGCGGGCCGGCAGCCATGCCTACGGGCTGGCCGGCCCCCACAGCGATGAGGATAGCCGCGGCGTGTGCATTCCACCCAAGGAGGCACTGCTGGGACTGCAGAGTTTTGAGCAACACGAAGACGCGAAAAGCGACCACGTCGTTTTCGGCCTGCCCAAGTTCGTCCGCCTGGCCCTGGAAGGCAACCCCAACCTGATCGAGACCCTCTTCACCGAGGATATCCTTTTCGTCAATGCCGGTGGGCAGAAGCTTTTGGAGCACCGCGAGATCTTCTTATCGCGCAAGGTCGCCGAGCGCTTCGGGCACTACGCCATCTCGCAACTCAAGCGCCTGGAAGGCCACCACCGCTGGTGGGCCCATCCACCAGAACAGCCGGTCCCGCCGGCTCTGAACTCCCAGGGCAAGGCCGAATTTCCCTCGCAAAAGGCGCGGCTGGCCTTTGACCGGGCCACCAAGGAGTGGAACCACTACCAGCGCTGGCTGCGCGAACGCAGTCCGGCCCGGGCCGAGTTGGAACAACGCTTTGGCTATGACACCAAGCATGCCATGCACTTATGCCGCTTGCTGAAAATGGGCGAGGAAATCCTCACCAGCGGCCGGGTGCTGGTGCGCCGTCCCGACGCCGCTTGGCTCAAAGGCGTGCGCCAGGGCTCCTTTGTCTATGAAGAACTGGTGGATTGGGCCCGGGCTCGCGAAGAAGGCCTGCGCCAAATGCGCGAAACCTCTCCGCTGCCCGAAGAACCCGACTACCGGCGAGCCGAGCAACTACTCATGGAAATCCAGGAAGACTACTTTTGGCCTAGATAAACAGCCTACTGGCTTCGGTCTTATCGATCGCCGCTTCCATGAGAGCGTTATCCAGAGCCATCAACTGGCGGCGCGAGACCACGCCCAGCACCTGGGTACCGTCCACCACCGGCAGATGGCGCACTCCATTGTGCACCATCACGCTCAAAGCCGCCCAATGCGAATCGTTCGGATGAATCACCACCAGGTCGACGGTCATGACCTCGGAAATATGCGTGGTGGCCGGATCCAATCCGGGCGCAATCACCCGGTTGACCAGATCGCGCTCGGTAAAGATGCCGCACAGCCGTTTGCCGTCCACAATCAGGATGGCACCCTTCTTGGCCTTCTGCATGGCCTGAGCGGCCTGACGAATGGTGGTCCCCGGCGAGGTGGTCAGCGGAGCGCTTTTGCCTACCAGGTCGCGGAGCGCGACTTGAGTCATCACTTGAGTCATTCTCACCTCCAAAGGACAAAATAGTCCTGAGACAGGATAGAATAGTCTTAAGTCCTTGTCAAATTATCCTTATCTGCAAGAATTTTGTCAATAAAAGCCAGATGAGCCCGGCTGGCGCGCTCTTGCAATCGGGCCAGGTCCCCTGCCGGAGGTTGCATGGAAAAACCACTCTCCAGAGTCATACCCACAATCCCGTTGGCATGTTGCACATCATTGGAAATGCCGCTGACCGGGTAGAGTTCGGGCGCTGACATCACCCGATACGGCTCTCCACCGGCCGCTTCATTCATGGCCCGTCCCAGCGCCTGGTAGTAGCCGGCATCTCCGCCCGCCGGATAGAGCAGCATCTCCCCGCAGTTATGGTTGTCGAGCACGGCCAGGATGTTCTTGTGCTCGAGTTCCAGCTTCAACAAGGCCCTGGTTTCGGGTTCCGAGGCCGGGTAGTTGCCGCGGAACTGGCGCGAGTCGGGATCGTCACTGGCGCCTTTGTCATCATATTTGATCCCCGGCCTGTCCCCGGCGGGACGCCACAGGTGGGCATGTTCAGGACAGTCGTCGCCAAAGTTGCGATTCAGGTCCACCGCACCGTCCGGGTTGGCGTTCTTGCGGTAAGTGTTGTCGCCGGCGCGGCTGATCTCGTAGCCGTCGGGATTGACCAGCGGTACGATCCAGATCTCCGACTCACGCAGGCGGCTGCCGTCTTGCAAGAGCTTCTCGCTCAGGTCCAGCGGAATGGCGATACTGGCCCACTCGCGAGCGTGAGTGCCGCCGGTGATGACGATGCCGGGCTTCTCCCCCAGCGGATGTTCTCCCAGGCGCAGAGCCCAGAGCTCGCGGCCCTGATGGGACTGCCCCAGACTGATTTTTTCACACTTGCCCGGGTATTTCCGCACCAACTCGTCCAGTTTGGCGCCGATTTGCTCATAATTCGGATAGAGGGCCAACTCGGGCAAGGGGGTGTGCGTCCAGGCGTGCTTGTGCTCGAGAATATAGCGATCCGGGTCGACCCGGAAGGGCATATTTTGGGTCAGATATTTGAACTCTTCATTGTCGACGAAGCGGTCCTCGTCCACGTCCAGATCCACGCACTGATCGTTAAAACGGGGAATGACCGGAAGTGTCTTGCCCTCAAGCTCCAAATAGAAGCGATTGTCCCCCTTGGGGCGGTAGTCCGATTGGCGGCGGCGGAGCTTGCTGAAGAGATTCATCCACTCACAATCTAGCTCGCCAACCTGAAAAAAGTCTCACTCGGAGCGCGGCATGACCCGGTTACGCCCGGCCTGCTTGGCTGCGTAGAGTTGCTCGTCGGCTTGCGCCACCAAACCGTCTTGGGTGACCTCAGCGCGCCAGGTGGCCACACCGATGCTGGCGGTTACCGTCACCGGCTCCTGTCCCTCCATCTCGAAGGGCCGGTCCGCAATTTCCGCTCGCAGTCGCTCGGCCACGCGCAGACAGGCGGACAGCCCGCTGTTGCGCAAGAGTATGGCAAATTCTTCGCCGCCATAGCGCCCCAAGGTATCCTCCAGACGCAACATGGCCCGCGCCCGGGCCGCCACCTGACGAAGTACCGCATCACCACCGGGATGACCGTAACTATCGTTGATTTTCTTGAAATGATCGATATCGAAAAGGAGCAAGCCAAAGGTCGAGTGCTGGCGCTGGGAGTAAGAGATCTCCTGAGCCAGCCGCTCAAAGAAGGTGACGCGGTTAAAGACACGGGTCAACCCATCTAAACGGGCTCCCTCGAAGAGACGGCGGGCTAACTCCACTTCCTCGGCCGGCTGCCGATCGAAGCGCAGCGAGCACTCCGGCCCCAGTATCAAGGTGTCTTCCTCGATGAGGTCCGAGCGCGCGATCCGCTTGTCATTCACATAGGTGCCGTTGGTCGAATTGAGATCGGCCACTTCCCAGCCGTTGCCGCTGCGACGGACACTACAGTGAAAGCGGCTGACTCCGATTTCGTCGATCACGATGTCGCAGGCGGGATCCCGGCCCAAGGTCAGCTCCTCGCCCTCCAGAACCAGAATCAAACCGGCCTGATGCCCCTCCAGGATTTTTAAGAAAGGAACCCGGTCCACCGCCGGTTCCGCCCGGTTGAGGCGCGGAATGGCCATCGTTTTCTTGATGGACGGCTCCGGCTCCACGCTGGTTTACACTACGGCCGCTTGGGGCCGCTTTTGGTGGAATGAGGTGCGCTGCTGGAAATGGTGAGCCAGTTGCAACAAACGGCCCTCTTGCCAGGCGGGGGCCATCAACTGCAACCCGACGGGCAATTCGCCAAGGAAACCGCCAGGATGAGAGAGGGCGGGCAATCCGGTTAGATTGGCCACCACCGTATAGACGTCGGAGAGATACATGGCCAGCGGGTCCTGGCTCTTTTCCCCGATCTTGAAGGCGGGAGCCGGGGTGGTCGGGAGCGCAAAGGCGTCGGCGGCGGTGAACACCTTTTGAAAATCCTGGCGCAGCAGGGTGCGCATTTTCTGGGCCTGTGCGTAGTAGGCGTCGTAGTAGCCCGAAGAAAGGGCGTAGGTGCCCAGCATGATGCGCCGTTTGACTTCGGCGCCGAAGCCTTCGGAGCGCGTTTTGCTCATCATGGAGGCGACATCTTTGGCCCCCTGAGCGCGGTGGCCATAGCGGACCCCATCGTAGCGCGCCAGATTGGAGGAGGCCTCGGCGGTGGCGATCAGGTAATAGGCCGGCAGCGAGTATTCGATATGCGGCAAAGAGACCTCCACCAACTGGAGGCCCAACTCCCGATAGACCTGCAGGCCGGCTTCGAAGGCGGCGCGCATCTCCGGAGCCAGGTCTTTGATCAGGGCAGGATCCCAGCCCAGGCGTAAACCTTTGCAGTCGGACTTCATCTGAGCGGAGAAATCCGGACTCGCTTCTTGAAAACAGGTGGAATCCAGGGGGTCCGGACCGGCTATCACCTGCAGTAGACGGGCGCAATCCTCCGCCGAATAGGCCATCGGACCGATCTGATCGAGAGAACTGCCGTAGGCGATCAATCCGTAGCGGGAAACCCGACCGTAGGTCGGCTTCAGACCGGTGATGCCGCAGAAAGCGGCGGGCTGCCGAATCGAACCGCCGGTATCGGTGCCCAGAGCCAGGTCGCACAAACCGGCCGCCACGGCCGCGGCCGAACCACCGCTGGAGCCCCCGGGCACCCGTTCCAGATCCCAGGGATTGCGCGTCACGCCGTAAGCCGAATTTTCGGTGGAAGAGCCCATGGCGAACTCGTCCAAATTGGTCTTGCCCAACAAACGCGCCCCGGCCGCCCGCAGACGCTCCACCACCGTGGCCGTATACGGTGGCACGAAATTCTCCAGGATGCGGGAGCCCGCCGTGGTGGGCCAGCCCTTGACGCACAGATTGTCCTTGAGGGCCACGGTTTGGCCACTCAAAGGCCCGTCGCCGACCAGCGCCTGCTCCTCACTGAAATACAAAAAGGCATGCAGCTCGCGGTCGCGCTCGGACAGATTCATGATCAGGCTTCTTCCAGGATTCTCGGGATTTGAAAGGCGTCATTCTCGCGCTGGGGCGCATTGGCCAGCACTCCATCCGGCCCCAACGAGGGCCTGGCCTCGTCCTGGCGCAGGACATTGGCATGGGGCTGGACACCCAGGGTGGCGGGCACCTGCGAAGTATCCACCTGGCGCAAGCGTTCGATATAACCGACGATGGAACTCAAATCCTTGCGAAACCCCTCGGTCTCCTCAGGACTGAGGTCCAGGCGGGCCAGCCTGGCCACGTGCGCGACCTGGTCGGTGGTTAACTCACTCAACGTTTTCCAACTCATCTTCCTCCGAGGTATAACTGTCGCGGCTCAAGTCCAACTCGGTGGTGGTGCGCAAAAATTCCAAACGGCCCAGATCGGTCTGGCTTTCCAACTCGTAGTCGTAAATGGCCGGATAGTTTTTCACCTGATCACGGCGGCGGATGATGTAATAGTAGGCGTTGTCATTGACGCGGGCGGCCGTGCTGGCCCGGGCGATGCGCACCAGCAAACGGTAGAAGTTGTGCTGGGAAATATAAAGCGCATCTTTGCCCAGAAACGAGCGGTAGTTGATGGCCGCCGCTTCAAAGCGAAAGGGCGCGTCGTGCTTGCTGCTGTAGAGATCCAGAAAAACTGATTCCTGGTAGCGCGGAGCTTTGGCATCGGCGCGATCATTTTTGCCCATGATTTTTCCCACCACCTGGCGCATCATGCCCTTGGGGGGCTCCATACTGCCCAGCGAATGGTGAATGATTCCCAACGCGATGTATTCGATGTCGGCCCAGGCGACCTGAGCCCCCTCGAGATTGAGCCCGCCCTCTTCAAAGAAGCCTGAGCGCACTCGCAAGGAAAGCGGAATTCCACGCTCGTGCAACACCTGTCCGGTCGACTCGGTGAACTTCTCACCGGTCTGGAAGGTCTCGAGCATTTCGATGTTGTCGTCGTCTTCAGGAAGCTCGTCGCTCATGGGGCCTGCTCCTTCCAGCGCTAGTAGTCGTCGTTATTGGCGCCGGCCAGATTGACCGGCATGGAAGATTTGATTTTGAGTCGCATGTCGTTGGCATTGTCCGAGTTGCGAATGGCTTCATCCACCGAGATCTTGCCGCTGCGATAAAGCTCGAGCAAGGACGTATCGAAGCTCTGCATACCTTCCGGTAGAAACTGATCGAGTTCGCGCTTGATCTGGGTCAAGCTGCCGGCTCGCATCAACTCGGCCATGCGCGCGTTGCCGATGAGCACTTCGCAAGCCGCCACGCGCTTACCGTCATGGCCGCGAATCAGACGTTGGGCCACGATGCCGCGCACGTTCAGCGACAACTGGGCCAGGATGCCCTGGTGCATATCTTCCGGGAAGAACTGAAGCACGCGCTCCACGGTTTGGATGGCGTTGTTGGCGTGCAGAGTGGAGAGCACAAGGTGGCCGGTTTCGGCGAAGTAGACGGAAGCCTTGACCGACTCCACGTCGCGCATTTCGCCGATGAGCAGCACGTCGGGAGCCTGACGGACCGCACTCTCCAGGGCCTCCATGAAGGTCTTGGTGTCGTGTCCAATCTCCCGCTGACTAACGATGCAAGTTTCCGTATCGGTGTGCAGATACTCGATCGGATCCTCGATGGTGAGGATGTGGCCCATGGCCTTTTCCTTGCGATACTTGATCATCGAGGCCAGGCTGGTGGATTTACCCGAGCCGGTCGGGCCCGTCAACAGGACCAAGCCGCGCTTTTTCATTGCCAGTTCGCCCAGCACCAGCGGCAGACCCAACTGCTCGAACTCGAGGATGTCTTCCTGAACGCGTCGCATGACCATGCAGATACTGCCACGGGCGCGATAAGCGTTGGTACGGAAGCGGCCGACACGGTCGAGATTGTAGATGAAGTTAGCGTCGTCGATGCCGCTGTCGAACTTCTCGCGTTGGTGCGAAGGCATAATCGTATAGGCCAGGTGCTCGGTCATGGCCGGGGTCAGAGCGGCGCATTCCACCGGCGCCAACTGGCCTTCGATCCGTAGAATGGGTGCCTTACCCGCCTTGATGTAGACGTCCGACGCTTGCTCCCGCACCATCACGGTCAAAACCTGATCGAGCAAGCCCCGAATACTTTCGATTTCCAGCATCCTTCTACACCTCCGGCGCTTTCCACGTCGCCCACTTAATCGTTCGCAACGAGGGCGAACCTGGGCGGAGTTTGACAGTCAGACTCCGGAAACCTTCGCTACTCTTTCAGCAGTTGGCCAGCGAACTGGCCTCCCTGACCGAAGAGACAATGACGGAGGCGATCACCGTAGCCCTGCGTGAACGTCTCGACCGACTGGAGCCAGAAAATCCGCCCGATCACGCTTCTCTCCTCTACGACGAAAGGGGCCTACCCGCGTGACCGCAGACAGCTCGGCAATCCTTGCCATCCTCTACGGCGAGCCGGAAGAGACGGACTTTGTAACGAAAATCGCTCAGTCGGCGGTTCCAAGATGTCGGTGGCCAACTTCTTGGAAACCGCGATGGTGGTGGACCGCTCCAAGGACCCCAAGCGCGCTGCAATTCTCAAGCCACTGTTGGATCGACTTGGTATCGAAATGGCCCGGTCACGATGGAGCAGGCGCGGACTGCCCGGGAAGCGTTCCGTCGCTACGGCAAGGGTGCTCACCCCGCCGGCCTCAATTTTGGCGATTGCTTCGCCTACGCGCTGGCCAAAACCACCGGGAAGCGCCTGCTTTTCAAGGGTAACGACTTCTCCCAAACGATATCGTGTCCGCCTGACCTAACCTTCGTCGATCTTGAGTTCGCGGCCTTGAGCCAGGCGCTCGAGGTTCTCGCTATGGCGGAGAAAGGCTAAGGCCGCCGAGGCGAAGCCGAAGCCCACGTATTCCCAGGGGTCGCTATAGTAGACGAAAAGCAAAGGCATGGCGGCGGTGGCGGCCAGGGAGCCGACGGAACTGAAGCGGGTGAGGCCGACCAGGCCTAACCAGAGGAGGCCTGCCAGCAGAGCCACCTTGGGATTTAAAGCCAGCACCACGCCGAAGGTGGTGGCAATGCCTTTGCCTCCCTTGAAGCGCCGGAAGATCGAGTAGTTGTGCCCGAAAATGGCCACCAAACCAAAGACGACTTTGGTGAGGTTCAGGAGCACTCCGGGCAGGAGCGCGAAGTAAGCCAGGATCACAGCCATAAGACCCTTGGCGGCATCCAGGGCCAGCACCGTCAGTCCGGCCTTCAGCCCCAGGATGCGGGCCGCGTTGGCCGCCCCGGTATTGCCGCTGCCCTGTCTGGACAGGTCCACTCCCTGGCGACGCGAGACGAACAACCCGAAGGGGATGGCACCGATGAAATAGCAGACGACGAACAAAAACAAGGCCCAAAACGGAAACACGTCTATACCTCGAAACGTAGGATGAGCGGAGTGCCCACGAAGCCAAAGGCGGCGCGCAGCTGATTCTCCAGGTAGCGGCGGTAGGAAAAGTGCACCAGTTTGGGCGAGTTCACTTTCAAAACCACCGTTGGCGGCTGGGTTTTCGGTTGGGATACATAGAGAACCTTCAACTGCTGACCCTTGTAGCTGGGGGGCGGCTGCATGGCGATGGCTTCACGCACCACCAGATTCAGGGTGCTGGTATCGACGCGCCGGCCCCACTGCTCGTGGACGTCTAAAGCGGCGGCCAGAATGTCATGGGTCTCCAGCCCGGTCCGAGCCGAGACATAAATGACCGGCGAGTAGGCGACAAAGTCCAGTTGGGTGGCCACCGACTGGATGTACTTTTGCTGAGCCTTGGCGTTGCCTTGCTTGAGCATGATGTCCCACTTGTTGACCACGATCACCGAAGCCAGGTTGGCTTTCTGGATTTCGCCGGCGATGCGTTGATCTTGAGCCGAGATCGGCTCGCCGGCGTCCAGTACCAGCATGGCCACCTGCGAGCGCTGCAGCGCCTGCAACGAACGCAGCGAGCTATAGTATTCGATGTCCTCATCGACCTTGCTGCGCCGGCGCAAACCAGCGGTATCGACCAGACGAATGCGCCGGCCTTCAAACTCGAAGAGAGTATCCACGGCGTCGCGGGTGGTGCCCGCCTCGTGGTGGACCAGGGAGCGTTCTTCGCCCAGCAGGCAATTCAGCAAAGAGGATTTGCCCACATTGGGTCGCCCTACCAGGGCCACGGCCATTTCCTCATCGCTGACCTCCCCGGCCTGGCGTGCAGGCAGAAGCTGCAGTACCATGTCCAGCATATCGCCGGTGTAAGTCCCGTGCATGGCTGAAATAGGCACGGGATCTCCTAGCCCGAGCTGATAAAATTCAAAGCGGTCGGATTCCACCTTAGGGCTTTCGGCCTTGTTGACCAACAGCAAGGTGGGTTTCTGGCTGCGCCGCAACAGATCGGCCAGCTCGATGTCGAGCGGATGCACGCCGGCCTGACCGTCCACCACAAAGAGCAGCACCGCCGCCTCGTCCATGGCCACGCGCGCCTGGGCGAACACATGCTGGCGCAAAAGGTCGGGGTCTTCCGGATCCATACCACCGGTATCCACTACCGCCATGGTGCGTCCCCCCCACTCGCACTCACCGTAAATGCGGTCGCGGGTGACTCCGGGAATGTCGGCCACAATGGATTGGCGCCGGCCGGTCAGGCGGTTGAAAAGAGCCGACTTGCCTACGTTGGGCCGGCCCAGAATGGCGACGACCGGCTTCTCGCCGGCCTCGGAAATGGCTTGAGGTTTTGTCATGATGCCTTCTGATGCTCAGGGAAATGGTGGACGACCACAGGCGTGGGCTGTTCGAGATTGGGCAGGTAGCGGCCCAGGCCGCGCCCGTCACTGAGAGTCTGCAGCCACTCCTGGCAGGTGCTGCCGGCGTTGACGATGGTGACGCCGAAGCGGTCGGACAAAGACTGCAAAGAGATGTCGTCGAGCAACATGCCCCCGCTGCCCTCTCCTACCACGGCTGCGTCTTTCAGGGCATTTCCAGGCATCAGCACCAGCGTCTCCGGGGTCAGGAAGTCCTTCTCGCGCTCCAACTGGGCCAGCACGTCGCGACCGGCCAGCAAACCGCTACAGCGCACCAGGTCGCCGAAGAATTCATTCTTGATGACGCTCAACTTGAGCTGCAGACCCGGTATTCGCCGCTGCAACTCTTCGATCATAGGAGGAAAGATCATGCCTCCGTATTCGCCCGTAATCATGAGCACGCGCATGCGGGGCAACTGCTTGGGCAAAAAGCGCTTGCGCCGGTTGAAATCGACGATGAAGCGGCGCACCATGCCCACTCCGTTCTCGTGCTGGGAATAATCTCCGTAGTGACTGTGGGGCGGCATGGCCAGGCCCCCGATCAGGTACATTTCGTCGGCCAGGTAGACAACGGGCTCGCCGTATTCTTCCAAACAAGCCCGCTGATAGGCTTGCACCTGGGCCAGGATGGAGGGCACCATCTCGGCGCTGACCGGCTTGAGCAGGGGCAGATGGGCTCGATATTTGGTCAGGCCGACGGGCACCACGCTGATGGTCTGAAGCGCCGGCATCAGCGTCAGCAGATCCTGGATGCTCTTGTCGAGCTGAGCGCCGTCGTTGAGCCCGGGCATCAGCACGATCTGGGTATGAAAGTCGATGCCCCACTCGGCCAGCCTGCGCAGTCGATCCATCAGGTTCATGCGTGCCAGTTTGGTGGAGCCGAGCAGTTCTTCGCGCAAGTCCTCGTCGGTGGCGTGCACCGAGACGTAGAGCGGAGAAACGTGTTGATCGTGGATGCGCTGCCATTCCTCGTCCGACACGTTGGTCAGGGTGATGAAGTTGCCGTGCAAATTGCTGAGCCGATAATCGTCGTCCCGGTAATAGAGGGACCCGCGCATCTTCTTGGGCATCTGATCCATGAAACAGAAGACGCACTTGTTCCGGCAGGTTTTGACGCGATTGAAAAGCGTGTCCGAGAACTCGGCGCCCAATGGCTCATGCTCGAGCCGCGGCAAAGGGATTTCAAGAATCTCCTGTTGGCGCTGCACCCGGAGAAAGGTAGGACCCGCGTAGGTCCGATCCATCAAGTCCATCAGGTCCGTTGGAGGAACTCCGTTGACGGCCAGAATCTGGTCGCCGGCTTGCAAGCCCGCTCGGGCCGCCGCGCCCTCAGAAAAAACCTCGACAAGGACAGCGCCTTTGGGGTCAAACGCTCCCACAGCGCACCCAGCCGGAGATTTCGTCGACAACTTCCGCCACCGTGCGGCCGGTGGTGTCGATTTGCCTGGCCTCCGCCACGCAGATCAGGGGGCTATCCTCCCGCTCGCTGTCGATTTTGTCGCGCAGAGCCAGATCGGCCTCCACCTCCTGTTGAGTCAGGTGCCTGCCCTTAGCGGCCAGTTCCAGAGACCGGCGCCGGGCCCGTTCGGCCAGGTTGGCGGCCAGAAAGATTTTGACCTCGGCATCGGGCAGCACCACCGAAGCGATGTCCCGGCCTACCATGACCACCCCGCCCCGCCGGGCGAAAGCCTGCTGGCGGGCCACCAACTCACGGCGCACGGCCGAACAACTGGCCACCTGGGGAACCAGGGCGGTGACGCGAGGATCATGCAGTTCGTCGGTGACGTCTTCGCGACCCAGGATCATGCGGCAGGTCGGATGAGGTCGGGCCACCACTTCCATTTTCAGCTCGAAGCGCTCCATGAGGGAGGCCAGCACAGCATCCTGTCCGGCGTCAAGGCCTTCGCGCAAACATTGGAGCGCTACCGAACGATACATCAATCCGGTATCTAAATAAACCAGCTCCAATTGGCGGGCCAGTTCCACGGCCACGGTAGTCTTGCCGCTGCCGGCGAAGCCATCGATGGCGACATTCGCTTTTTTCATCACAGATCCCAATAAAAGATACCGCGTGGACGAGCCACGATAAGGGTAGCGTTGTCCAAATAGCGCCGCGCCACCTCCTTGACGTCCTCGGTGGTGACCATCTCCAGCGAGCGCATGAATTGACTGTCGAACTCGTAACTGAGCCCCAGCAGCTCCCCCTGGGCCGAGGCGAAAGCGCGCCCCTGGTTGGTTTCACGCTCCTGCCAGTAGCTCCCGATCACCTTGCGCTTGCTTTCTTCCAGCTCTTGCCTGGTGATGCCGTCCTTCTTCAAGCGGTCGATTTCCACCAGCAACTGCTTGCGAGCCGGCCAGACCTGCTCGGGCTTGGTCACGGTATAGGTAAGAAAATGCGAAGGCCCCCGGAGCACCGGGTACATGGAACCAAGCTCGTAACACAGGCTGCGCTTCTCGCGGATTTCCGTAAAGAGCCGGGAAGAAAGCCCCTCTCCCAGCAGAGAGTTGATCACCCGCATGGCCGCATAGTCCCGGCTCGGGCCGGAGGGTGCGGGATAGCCCACGAACAGCCAGCCCAACTGACCACCGCCGGTCAGAAACACTTCTTTTTCGGTGGGCTTGGGATCCCAGCTCACTTCCATATTGCGAATTTCCTTTTGGGGCAGAGCGCCAAAGCGATCTTCCACCATCTTCACGGCTACGGTCCGGTCAATGCGCCCGGAAATCGAGACGATGATACGATTGGCGACGTAGTATTGATCCATGAACGCCTGGACCTGGTGAGCCCGCAATCTTTCCAGCAGGCCCTCGGCCAGACGGCCGTTGCGCTTGTAGGGATGATAGCGATAGAACTGTTGGCGGAAGATGTCATAGAGTTCGTTCAGGGCTCCCTGAGGCGACTCCAGGTTGGGCAGAATCTTTTTGCGAATTTTTTCGAGTTCGATTTCGTCCAGGGGCCGTTTTTTCAGAGCGTCGGCCACGGCCGAAAGCAGGCCGGGAAAGTCACCCGAGGTGCTCACCAGGCTGATCCGCATGTAATCGAGCTCGGGAGTCACCTTGAGAGAGGCGGCGCAATCTTCGATCCGGTCCGAGCCCTCGGCGGTCATGCTGATTCGTTCGGTGAGCAGCTCCTGCATGATCTGCTCGATACCGATCACCGGGGTCGATTCTTCCATGGCGCCAACTTGCACCAGCAATTCCATGGCCACGATGTCTTCCTGAGGAGACTCGTTGACCAGCACCCGCAGTCCATTTTTGAGCACCTGCCGACCCACCGGGGTGGCCCGCGCCGCCCGCACGCTACTGCTCGTATCACCGCCGGGAGAGCGGCTGGAGGAGCCACTGGGAGCGGAAATATGGATGCTTCCGGGCAGAGGCTGGGACCAGACCGGCCAGGTCAAAGCCAGAGCGAGCGCGAGTTTTTTCATCCTGGTCCAGCTGCTTTTCCCGACTTGAAGACCAGGCGGTAGTGATTGCGGGAGAAATACTTTTCGGCGGCCGCGGACAGGTCGGCTTTGCTTAATTTGTTGATGTCCTGGGCGTAGGTTTTGGCGAAATCCATCTTGTCGATGGTTTCGTAGGTCCCCCAGTTGCTCGCCTTACCCGCGTTGGTTTCCAGTCCAAAGCGGTAAAGATTGGTCAGGGTCTTCTTAGCGCGGGCCAAATCTTTGTCACTGAAGTCCCCTTGGCGCACACGTCCCAGCACCGCGTCCACTTTCTTCAAGGTTTCGTCTTCCTGGCCCGGCTTGGATTGGGCGGTGATGATGATGACCCCGGGAAAAGCCGAGGTCAGATACTCCATGCTCCCGTTCAGGTCGGATTTGGCCGAATCCAGTTCTTTGCCCAACAGACTCCCCTTGCCGTTGCCGATGAGAAAGCTGAGCAGATCGACGCGGTGCACATCCTGATGCTCTTTGGCCGACGGCCCCAGGAAGGCCAGAGCCACCTGACCTCCTCCACCGCGAGTCGTTTCATTGAGCACCACGGTTTCCGCCGGCACCGTCTGCACGGCCATTTTGTCCTCAACCGTTCCCGAGGCTTTATAACCTCCAAACAGATCACGGCACTCCATCTGGACCTCGTTGACATCCAGGTCACCGGTGACCACCAGTTTGGTCCGCGAGGGCACATAGTAGTCTCGCTTGAAGGCCAGCAATTCGGCCCGGCCCACGCTTTTCAGGTTGTCCTCGGTGCCGATGATGGTCCGTCCGTATGGATGGTTCGAAAAAACCAGATGGTAGATTTTGTCGGATACCAGGCGGGCCGGCTGATTCAAGCCCAGGTTGTACTCTTCGAGCACCACCTTGCGTTCGGCCTCCACACTCTCCTGAGAGCATTCGGCGTTGAGGTAGGCATCGGCCAGCAATTCCAGTCCCTGGCGAAGATACTGCTTGGGCAGATTGATGTAAAAGTGGGTATAGTCGCGACCGGTGGTGGCATTGGTAATGCCGCCCAAAGACTCGATGGCGCGTTTGAATTGCAACCCGGTTCGAGTGGGCGTGCCGCGAAAGAACATGTGCTCATAGAAGTGGCTGATGCCGTTGTGCTGAGGATTCTCGTAGACACTGCCGACGCGGATAAAGATGTTGAGCGACACGGTGGGCGACGAGTAGGATTCCTGCACAATCAGGGGGATGCCGTTGGGAAGCAGCGTACGCACGGGCGGCGGCGCTTCCTGGGCCCAGACCAACTGGCCCAACGTCAGGGACAGCAGTCCCGCTGTAAGAATTTTCTTCAAGGCGCCTCTCCTTTGCGTCAGTAGTTTGTTCGTTAATCGTTGGCAGGAGAAAAAAGTTCTACCCTGAGCTTCGACGACTACAAACTAAAAACGACAAACTAGCGAGTCGTTTAGAGGGGGTTCAGTTGCTGGAGAGCGCGCTCTTTCTGGGCAATCTTCATATCTTCTTCGAGCATGAGCTTGACCAGGTCGGGCAGGTCCAGCTTGGGAGCCCAACCCAGGATGCGGCGCGCTTTAGAAGCATCGCCTTCCAGGTGATCGACCTCGGCGGGGCGGGTATAAGCCGCGTCAAACTTGACGAAATCTCGATAATCCTTGCCGAAGTGACCGAAGGCGAGTTCGAGAAACTCGCGGATGGAGTAGCTCTTGCCGGTGGCCACCACGTAGTCGTCGCCTTTAGGCTGCTGCAACATCATCCACATGGCTTCCACGTAGTCACCGGCGAAACCCCAGTCGCGCCGGGACTCGAGGTTGCCCAGGGTCAAGTCTTGCTGCAGTCCGGCTTCGATGCGGCAGACACCCAGGGTGATTTTGCGGGTCACGAAGTTTTCGCCGCGGCGCGGAGATTCATGATTGAAGAGAATGCCGTTGGAGATGTGCATCCCGTAGGATTCGCGAAAATTCACTCCAAAGTGAAAGCCGGCCACCTTGGCCACGGCATAGGGGCTGCGCGGCCAGAAACGGGTTTCCTCGGACTGCGGGGCGGGAGCCGAGCCGTACATCTCCGAGGAGCCGGCCTGATAAAAGCGCACCTGTTCGCCCGTAAAATCATTGTAGTCACGAATGGCTTCCAACAAGCGCAAAGTACCGGTGGCCACGATGTCGGCCGTATACTCGGCCTGGTCGAAACTGATCTTGACGTGCGACTGGGCGGCCAGGTTGTAGACCTCGGTCGGCTTGGTGCCGCTCAGGATCCTGCGCAGGCCGCTGCTATCGGCCAGGTCGCCATAATGGAGAAAGAAGCGGGCGTCAGAACCCTGGCGATAGCTGCGCAGGTGGTCGATACGACCGGTGTTGAATTGCGAAGTACGCCGCACCACGCCGTGCACTTCATAACCTTTACCGAGCAGCAATTCGGCCAGGTAAGAGCCATCCTGGCCGGTCACTCCGGTAATCAACGCACTCTTTCTCATTGCGTCTCCTTCATCGTAGCTGGAGCTCGGTGATTTAGCAGAGTTGCCACAGTCCTGTTGGCTTCAAACGCTCTCACCAGAAAAGCACGAAAAAAGCGCACCGGAGTGCGCTTTCTGGTACCGCGTACGGGATTCGAACCCGTGACTTCCGCCGTGAGAGGGCGGCGTCCTAAACCCCTAGACCAACGCGGCAGGTGCAGGCAGTATAGCCGCGACCCCTGCACGCGTCAAGAGCAAGCTTTAGCGGGGGTCTTCCGGGCCGTTCAACCACAAACTCTTGCCCGAGATCTCGCCATCCCAGCGCCGGCCGCCGTGAATGCGGATCATGTTGCCCGGCTTGGCGCGCTGAAAAAATTGGTAGTAATTCAGCTTGTCTTCTTTGGTCCAGCCCTGCGAATTGGTCATCTTGCGATTGATTTCCGTCTTGGGGTCGACGTAGCACCAGTTTTGGGTCACATCCGGCTTGGCTTCCGGCAGCGCGATTCCAAAGCGTTGGTTGTTCTCATCCATCTCGGTGATGCGATAATCTCCCGTCACGAGCAGTAGCTGCGCTTGCGAACTGCGGGGGCCGGGCACTGCGGTGAGTCCCAGCAGAACGAGCGAAGCGCTCAGCAGTATCTTTTTCATCCTTGCCTCCTCAGCCGATCCGTAACGTCGGCGCAAGGGTTACTCCTACAACCGCACACGCGTTCCCTGTCTTAACTTGAGAAAAATTCTTCTTCGCCGTGGATGATGTCCAGGCGCTCGGTGGTTTGCCAGTTGCTCAGATTGACGGTTGCGCCGGGATGCAGGCGGAGGACGCCGAGATTGCGGTAGGTCAAAGGTTGGCCGGGCTCAAGAACTTCGGCGGGGCCGGGAGGGGTGACGAAATATGCGCTGTTTTTCCCGACGACGCGACCCTGGCCGCCAGGTTCCACCAGCACGGCCGTGGCTTCGTCGACGCCGAGACCGCGAAGCTCGCCCCGGGTCCGAGCCAGGAATCCCGCCAGCCGCCCCAAGCGATCGCGCTGCGAGAAATGGGTGTCGGTCAAGATGCCATCCATGAAAGGCAGGTCGACCAGGCGGCCTTCCAGAGTGATTCGCTCATCGGTGGGATTCTGCAACACTTCTTCGGAGTCCAGACCTCCTTGTTGCGCGGAAAAAATCTGATCGCCCAATACCGCCAGACCGGCGCTGGTGCCGCCCAGAGGAACGCCGCGCAAGATGGCTCGTTGCAGCGCTGCTTGCACGGGCGTGTCTTTCCAAAAGTTGACATAGTCGGCCTGGTTTCCGCCAGCCAGGAAAATCGCCTCGGCACCGTCGATTTTGGCTGCGATCTCGGGGACGAAGGAGGCTTCTCGATCTTTGAAAACCACGGACTCCACTGAATTCGGCCGGGCCAGCTCCATCAAGTAGTCGTTGTAACCGTCTCCTCCGGAGGAGCGCAAAACGAGCACATCCCCTCCCCCGCCGCGCTCCACCATCCACTGGAATGCTTCGTCCACGTCGGCGCCGCCGCCCATCAGTACAGCGCCGCCCTGACCGGGCCGCGAGACATTCTGCGAGGACCCCGAAAAATAACAGGTGTAATGAGCGGTATCGGTACGCATGCTCGATGATTGTGCCCGCACGAGCCCAAAAAAAGCTGAAGCGAATATCCCCAGGCTATAAACTGAAGCTTGGCAGACTGGCGATTTCAGCGAACTGGTCCTTGTTGAGGATAGTGATCCTGTGGCCTTCCACCGAGATCAGCCGGCGCGAGCGCATATCGCTGAGCACTTTGGAAACGGTTTCGCGAGTGGCTCCCACCAGGTTGGCCAGCTCTTGATGCGTCAGCGGCTGGGGAATGGTCACCGACGGACCCGACCCGGGCACGCCCAGGTCCTGGGCCAGATTCACCAGCTTGCGCGCGGTGCGCGTGAAGCTGTCCAGGAAGGCCATACTGGCGATGTCATCGGTCAGCACGCGCACTCGACGAGTCAGTTGCCGGGTAATGGGCCCGTAGATACGCGGGTATTGACTGACCACATGAAGGAAGTCACGTTTATTGAGAGCCAGCAACTGGCTGTCTTCCAGGGCGATCACGTTGGCCGAGCGCGGAAAATCGTCGAGCAGGGCCAGCTCTCCCAAAAACTGAAAGGGCTTCAAGATGGCCAGCGTCAGTTCTTTGCCGTCCGGGTTGACCAGTTCCACTTTGACGGAACCTTCGGTGACAATCAAAAATTCGTCACCTTTGTCCCCCTGCTGGAAGAGTACCTGAGAGCGTGTTACGCTCTTGTGGTAGAGATATTTGGCCAGCGTCTCCAAATCTTCCGGTTCCAGTCCGGAGAAGAGCGGAACCTGGCGCAGCAGAGCAGCGGTATCGTTCATGGCCGGCCCTTTCCAGGTCCGAACGAATTCGTCCTTTTGGTGGAGGAAAGCCTACTTCCAAAGACCTAGTAGTCATATTCTAGACACTTATGGTTAAAACTGATAACATAAAATTCCTTTGCATCCCTCGCCCGTAGAAGCCTGCAGTTCCCTGGTCGAAAGCCTTTTTGCCGCGATTGAGCAAGGCTCTGGTTACACTTGCGTTCTCCTGGACGCCCGCCCCCTGAACGCTTCCGAGCAAGATTTTCCCGTCACCATCTCTCCCGGCCGCATCGGCACCCTGCGTATCTTGGGCAACCCCGGCGGTCTGGCGGCAGTCGGCCTGAGCACGGTGCGCGCCCTCGAGCAAATCTTTCAGCGCTATCTGGAGCAACAAGCCAACCTGGACACGCTGCGGCGTCTTTACGAACTGGCCACCACCCTGAATGAAACCATTCAGCTCAATGACTTGCTGGAGCGTATCCTGACTTTTGCCCGCCAACTGGTCAAAGCGACCGGCGCCACGCTGGTCATGCACGACCAGGTTCACTCCGAACTGAAGATGTTACAGCAGAACGGCAGCGAGGCGCCCATCTTGACCACCACCCACGTGGACGCCGGCGAAGACCTGCAGAGCTGGCTGCGCCAGGAGGGCCGGCTGCGGCGCACTCCAGGCGACACGGAGACGGCTTGCGTGCTGGGCATTCCGCTGCGCTCCCAGCAACGCGTCGTCGGCTCGCTCACGCTCACCGGCGAACGCAACGCCCAGTTCAGCGATACCGAGGTCCAGGCTCTCAGCATTCTGGCCGGCCACGCCGCCAACGCCATTCACAATGCTCAATTGTTCGGCCAGGTAGAACGCCAGCTCAGCGAGTTGCGCGCTTTGCAGCAATTGAGCGAATCGCTGAACCGGACCGTCTCGCTGGAAGACGTGCTGGAGCAATTGCTGGACGAAACCTTGCAGCAACTGGAAGCCGAAAATGCCTCGGTGATGCTGCTCGAACCCGATCAGCAAACTTTGACCATCAAAATGGCCCGAGGTCTGACCGAGGAAGTAGTGGCCGAAACCCGGGTCAAACTGGGCGAACGCATCTCCGGCAAGGTGGCTGAACAAAAGAAACCCATTCTCTATCCCGCCCGGGACGCCGACGAATCCGGCTCGGCCCTATCGGTGCCACTGCTTAAGGATGACCAGGTGCTGGGTGTGCTCAACGTGCGTCAAAAAAAGAGCGGTGGGGACTTTTCCGCCGACGAGCTGTCGCTGGCCTCACGCTTCGCCAACGTGGCCGCCCTCTCGATTTCCAAGGCCGGCCTGCACAGCGAACTGCGCTTGCTCTTCGTCCACTCCATCCGGGCCCTGGCGAACGCCATCGATGCCCGTGACCCCTACACCAGCGGCCACTCCGAGAGGGTCACCCGCTTTTCCGTGCTGATCGCGGAAAAATTGGGCTTCGAGGCCGAACAACTGGAAGAACTCCGCTATGCCAGCTTACTTCACGACATCGGCAAAATCCGCATCCGCGACGCTATCTTGCACAAACCGGGCAAGCTGACCGATGATGAATTCGAGGAAATGAAGCGCCACCCCGAGTACGGCGTGGAGATCATGCAGCCGGTGCGCGCTTTTCAAACGATTTTGCCTTATATGCTGCACCATCATGAGCGCTTTGATGGGCGCGGTTACCCGGCCGGGCTGAGCGGACGGGGCATTCCTTTGCAGGCTCGCATCATGTGCGTGGCCGACTGTTTTGATGCGATGACCTCTGATCGACCCTACCGAGCCGGCATGCCGGTGGAGGCGGCTGTAAGCGAGCTGCAGAAATGGCGCGGCAGCCAGTTTGACCCCGACGCCACCGACGTGTTTCTGGCCCTGATTCAGGAAGGCAAAGTTGGAGATATCGTGGAACCCCGCACCCAAACCGCCTAGGAGCTGCTGACGGTTCGCCTCTGCAGTTCCGTTTTGCGCCCCTTGCTCCATAGGAGCAAAGGGTGTAATGGCGCCGAAATCCCGCTGAACGTCAACAGCTTCTAAGGGGTCCACTTTGTCGCAAGCTTCCACCGAACCGTCTCAGGAAAATCGCCACGGCCTATTACACTGCGAAATCGAGGCACTGTGGAATTCGCTACCCGCTGAAGGAATCGAGCACTGGAAGGGCCAGTTGTCCAATTGGACCGGCAAGGCGGAGGAAATGCGGCGCAACCTGCCCGTCCTCGACCTGCTCAATCAATTTCGTGAAGCCGATCTCGAACCACTGCGCAGCATGGCTCTAGAGCTGCGCGCCAATTGCGACGACATCCTGTTCGTCGGCTCTTCACAGACACTGGAATTGGCCCGCCTCCAGGAACTTTTTGACGGACCGGGAGGGCGCGGACCTCGACTCCACATTCCCCGCAGTAAAGCCTGGGAACACCAGTTGCTGCCCGCCCTGGAGGCAGTCGGCTCGCGCGTGGGGGTGGTGATTTTAGGCTGGGTTCCGGGTGACTTGCTCTGGGAGCGAGGAGTGCTGCCGTCCCTCAACTGGATCAGGGAGCGCTACTCCGAGAATGAGCTGTCGCGCCGGGTGGTGGCCCTGTCGGCGCGTCCCATAGGCAGTCACCTGCAAATACCGGTCAAGCATCTGGCGGTGACCGAGCGCGCTTATCTGGCGCCGATTTTCAGTGGTTTTGGTCTGTTCCCTCTGTATGTCTCGGGATTTGAGGCCAGCAGCTTGATCGAAGGTGCTCGTTCGCAGGTGCGCAACCTGGAAAAAGGCTTCAATTGGGACAACGCCACGCTGCGCTATGCTGTCATCCGCCAACTGCTGACCATGCAGGACGGCTGGGTGGAAGCCGTGGTCACGCCGGACACCTACCTGGAGCCGCTGGGACTGTGGACGCGCCGGTTGTTGGAAACCAGTTGTTTGCATCTGGAGCCGCCGGTTCCCTATCCATTTCCCCACCTGCAATGTCAGGAGCACGACCCTCATCCCGGCGAACGGCCCCAATATTACGAATTGCAATTGGATTACGCCAGTCCGGCCCTGGATAGCCAGACCATGGATCGAGGCCGGCCGCGTTGCTGGTTGGGCATGCCGCGCCTGGATATGTACACGCTGGGCGGCGCCGTCGCCCATCTGACCACGGCGGTAGCCTTGAACCACCGCTGGAGTGAAATCGAAAGCCCCGCCATCGAAGCGGAATAAGGGAGGATCACCCATGTCGGGTATCTTTAGCGTTGAGCAAGCGCGCAAAATTGTCGAGGAACGCGGTCTTTCCCACGTCAAGGTGGGAGTCTTCGACCTCGACGGCGTCATGCGCGGCAAGTATATGTCCAGAGCCAAGTTCTTCGCCGCCCTGGAGGGCGGGTTCAATTTCTGCGACGTGGTGCTGGGCTGGGATTCCAACGACCAGTTGTACGATAACGTGACTCATACGGGCTGGCATACGGGCTATCCCGACGCCACCGTGCGATTGCTGCCGGAAAGCTGCCGCGACCTGATGTATGAGGAGGGCGGTCTCTTCTTCCTGGCCGAGTTCTCGGGAGCCTCCGAGGCCCTGTGTCCGCGGGCCATGCTGCGTCGGGTCATCGAATACAGCCGCTCGCTGGGTTTTGAGCCCTTCTCGGCCGTCGAATACGAGTTTTTCGTCTTCAGCGAAACGCCCAAATCCGCTCAGGCAAAGGGCTACCGTAATTTGGAGCCGTGGACGCCCGGTAACTTCGGCTATTCGGTGCTGCGCAACTCGGTGCAGAACGAGTTTTACCAAGAGTTACTGCGCCTGGGCGAAGTCATGGATTTCCCCATTGAAGGACTGCACAACGAAACCGGTCCTGGAGTGCTGGAAGTGGCCATCGGCGTCGACGGGTCCTTGGCCTCCGCCGACAAAGCCGCTCTTTTCAAGACTTTCGCCAAGGTATGCGCCCAGCGCAACAGTTTGATGGCCACTTTCATGGCCAAGTGGTCCAACGATTATCCCGGGCAGAGTGGCCACCTTCATATGTCGCTGCAGAAAGACGGTCAAGGCGTCTTTTTTCAGGAAGGCAAACCTCACGGCATGAGTGACTTGATGAGGCACTTTACCGCCGGATGTCAGCATTACATGCCGCAGGTGCTGGCCATGGTGGCCTCCACCGTCAACTCCTATTCACGCCTGGTGCCCGGCTACTGGGCTCCCACCAACGCCACCTGGGGCGTGGAGAACCGCACTTGCGCGTTGCGCGCCATTCCCGGCTCGGCCAAGTCGCAACGGTTGGAATACCGCGTGGCCGGCGCCGACGCCAACCCGTACCTGGCATTGGCCGCGGCGCTGGCGTCTGGATTATGGGGAATCGAAGAAAAATTGGAGCCCAACCAGCCCATCCAGGGTAACGCTTACACCCAGCAGCAGCCTCCCGAGCTGGAACTCCCCCACACCCTGTGGAGCGCGGCCCAGAATCTGAAAGCCAGCCAGCGAGCGCGCGAGCTCTTTGGCGACGCCTTTGTGGATCACTTCGCGGCCACTCGGGAATGGGAAGAACGCGAGTTGCGCAAGACCATCACCGACTGGGAACTGCGCCGCTACTTCGAGATCATTTAAGCATGCACAGCGTCAACTGGAATTATCCTACGTCCATTCGCTTTGGCTGCGGCCGATTGGCCGAATTGGATGAGTGTTGTTTAAGTCTGGGCATGAAAAAGCCCCTGTTGGTTACCGACGCTGGCCTGGCCACCTTGCCTCTGGTGACGGGAGTCTTGGAGAAGCATCCCCATTTTGGGCTTTTTTGCGACGTCCGCCCCAACCCGGTCGGGGCCAACGTGAGTGCCGGCGTGGAAGCCTATCGTCAGGGGAACCATGATGGGGTGATCGCCATGGGGGGCGGCAGCGCCCTGGACGTCGGTAAGGCGGTGGCCTTAATGGTGGGCCAGGAACGACCGCTGTGGGATTTCGAGGATCTGGGCGACAACCACAAGCGGGTCAACCAAGCCGGCATGGCTCCGGTGGTGGCCGTGCCCACCACCGCCGGGACGGGCAGTGAGGTCGGGCGTTGTTCCGTGATTACCGACGAGTCCACTCAGACCAAACGGATCATCTTTCACGCCAGAATGTTACCCGGCCTGGTGCTGGCCGATCCCGACACCACCCTCGGTCTGCCCCCCAAAATCACGGCGGCCGTCGGTATGGATGCGCTCTCTCACAATTTGGAGGCCTGGTTCTCTCCCTTCCATCACCCTATGGCGGACGGCATCGCCCTGGAAGGTTGCCGGCTGGTAGCCCGCTCGCTGGTGAAAGCCTATGAGGATGGCAGTGACCGCCAGGCCCGCGCGGACATGATGGCCGCCTCCACCATGGGTGCGGTGGCTTTTCAGAAAGGTCTGGGAGCCATGCATTCACTGGCCCACCCCATCGGCGCTCTCTTTGACACCCACCACGGACTGACCAACGCGGTGGTCATGCCTTACGTGCTGGCCTTCAATTCTCCGGCCATTTATGAGCGTCTGGAGCGGTTGGCCC
Source organism: Vulcanimicrobiota bacterium (assembly GCA_019637395.1). Lineage (GTDB taxonomy): Bacteria > Vulcanimicrobiota > Xenobia > Xenobiales > JADMJV01 > JADMJV01. Next base: position 51,324 of record JAHBVR010000023.1, on the reverse strand, counting down.
GCTACCTGGGCGTGCCTTCCGTGTTGGAGTGGGTGCTGGATCTGCGCAAAGCCCTGGGCATTCCCCAAACTCTTCAGGAGCTGGGCCTTCCCGGCGACCGGATGCAGGAAATTGCCGAGAAAGCCGTGGCCGATCCGACCGCGGCCACCAATCCGATTGAGCTGACGGTGGAGAACTGCCGCCAGTTGCTGGACAACGCATACCTTGGTGTTCTGGGGTGAGCCAGTCTGACGAGGCCCACTTAGAGAGCCTGGGCTATACCCAGGAGTTGTCCCGGCGCATGAGCGCTTTTTCGAACTTCGCCATGTCTTTTTCGGTCATTTGTATTCTGGCCGGAGGGTTGACCTCGCTGCATCTGGGACTCTCGTCGGTAGGCGGGGCCTCGATCGGCATCGGCTGGCCTTTCGCCTGCATGTTTTCGGTATGCACCGCCCTGGCCATGGGCCAGATCGCTTCCGCCTTCCCCACCGCCGGAGGGCTTTATCACTGGGCTTCCATTCTGGGGGGGCGAGGCTGGGGCTGGCTGACGGCCTGGTTCAACCTGGCCGGTCTGATTACAGTGCTCTCGGCCATCAACGTCGGCATTTATACTTTTGCGGTCGGCTCTCTCGGTCCCATCTGGGGCTTTGAATCCGATCCCAACACCCAGGTCGTGGTGGTCATGCTGATCACGCTGTCGCAAGCCCTGCTCAATCATCTGGGCATCCGCATCACCAGCTTCCTGATCGATATCTCCGGGTATTTGATCATGGCGGTGACCCTGGTGCTGGTCGCCTCCTTGATCTATTACTCGGCGGGTCACGATTTCAGCCGGCTGTTCACGTTTACCAATTTTAGCGGAGAGGCAGGCGGCAGAGTCTGGCCGGTCGAGCCGAACATGCTGATTCTCTTCCTTTTGGGTCTGCAACTGCCCGCCTATACCATCACCGGCTTTGATGCTTCGGCTCATACCGCCGAGGAGACCCGGGGTGCCTCGCTAGCCGTGCCCAAGGCGATCGTCTTCGCCGTGGTTTCCTCCTCGATTTTCGGCTGGATCATGCTGAGCTGCATCGTCATGGCCATTCCCGATTTGCGCGCAGGCATCCATCAGGGAGATCAGGTTTTCTTCTTCACCATGGGTAAAGTCTTGCCCCAAGCCCTGTGCGCCCTGCTCTATCTGGGATGCGGCCTCGCCCAGTACCTGTGCGGACTGGCCACGGTGACTTCTTCCAGCCGCATGGTTTATGCTTTTGCCCGTGACGGAGGCCTGCCGCTGTCCAGCCAATTGCGGCAGGTCGATTCTCGTTACCTGACTCCGGTCAAGGCCATCTGGACGGTGGCCCTCCTGAGCGTGGGCTTCGCCAGCTACTCCAAGGTCTATTCCACCATCGCCGTGGTGTGCACGATTTTCCTCTACATTTCTTATGTGATACCGATCACCCTGGGTCTCTACGCCTATCGGCGCAGTTGGACCAAGATGGGCCCGTGGGATCTGGGTCCCTTTTTCCGAGTGGCCGCCACCGTGGCGGCCATCGGCTGCAGCGGCTTGATTTTGATCGGGGTCCAACCGCCCAACGAACTGGCGCTTTACTTGATTTTTGGTTTTCTGCTCATCACCGGCTTCATCTGGCAGATTTTCGAAAAGCACCGCTTCCAGGGTCCTCCGGTGGTGGGAATGGAGCTGTCGTGAAGAAACTTTGTGTGCTCGCCTTCTTGTGCCTGGGCTGCGGGCGCTCTGATCCCTGGCCGCAGCAAATCATCGCCAAAGCCGAGCCTGTGCAAAAAACCCTGCCCGGCAAAATGAAAGGCTGGAGCCACAAAGGCTATTTGCTCACGCCACAGGCGGAATACAGCCTGATCGCGCGTGTGCTCCTGTTGGAGAAATTTTCCAGCGGGCGCGAAGCCGAACTCTCTCCCGAGGACCTGAGCCTCGGCTGGGGCGAGATGTCCAACAGCGGCTATCTCAGTCAGATCAGCATGCAGCACGTGGAACGCTACTATCAGTGGGAAATCAAGGGAGAAGTGCCGGACAAAGACACCATCATCCAGCATTCGGCCAATACCCACTTTATTCCGGCCAACGACCAGGTGGCCGCCATCCTCAAGGCCGTGCGCGTGCATGATCTGATTCAGGCCCACGGCTACCTGGTCAATGTGGCAGCCCCGGACGGCTGGACCTGGTCCAGCTCGCTGGTGCGCAGCGATACCGGCACGGGAGCCTGTGAACTTTTCTGGTGTGATAAACTCGAGACTCTAGTGACTCCTCATTAAATCTCGAAATCGATGGGACAGACGAGTACTTCACCCTCGGGTGTCGCCGGCTTGGGCCCCTGAATGCGCAAAGGCGGCGGATCGAGGATGACGCGATGTCCGGCCGGTACGCTGCGGGTGAGAAAGACGCCGCCTCCGATCACGCAGCCCTCCCCCACCACAGTGGTGCCGCCCAAGATGACGGCGTTGGCGTAGACGGTCACGCTGTCCTCCAGCGTGGGATGGCGCTTGGAGCCGCCCGCCACCTTACCGCTGGCGTCGCGCGACAGAGAGAGGGCTCCCAATGTGACTCCTTGATAGAGGCGAACTCTGCGCCCGAGCACGGAAGTCGCCCCGATGACCACGCCGGTTCCGTGATCCAGAAAGAAACTGTCGCCGATCTGCGCCCCCGGGTGAATATCCGCTCCCGTTTGGGAGTGCGCCCATTCGCTCAGAATACGCGCCAGTAAAGGCATGCCCAACTGCAGCAGGCGGTGCGCGAGGCGGTAGACGGTGATGGCCAGGAAGCCGGGATAAGCCAGCAAGACCTCATCGATACTGGTGGCGGCCGGATCTCCATCTAAAGCGGCCTGAGCGTCCAGCAGCAACTGAGCCCGGATAGCCGGGAGAGATTCGACAAAGGCCCAGCTCACCTCGTTGGAACCGCCACACAGGCCAACCTGATCCTGGAGTTTGCGTTGCAAGGTTTCCAGCGTCCCGCCCAGCAGACCATTCAAGTTCTCGGAGGTGACGTCCCGATGTCCGAAGTAGCCGGGAAAGAGCGCTTCCTGGCAAAGGCGCAGAATGGCCAGACACTCGCTGACCGAGGCCACCGGCTGGCCGTCGATACGTTGCCCGGCCGTGCTCTCTTGATAGCTCCGCAGCAGAGCTTCGCGCGCGCCCGAAAGACGCGCGCTCATGGAGTGGCGACGGCCTGTTCCACCTCGGTGAACATGCCCTCGAAGAGAGGCCCGCTCAGGTAACGCTCGGCCGCGTCGGGCAGCACCACCACAATGGTCTTGCCCGCCCACTCCGGTTGTTTAGCCAGACGCACGGCCACGACCGCGGCCGCGCCACTGGAAATCCCCGCCAGAATCCCCTCCTCTTTGGAGAGGCGGCGGGCCATCTCGATGGCTTCCTCGTTGCTCACGTGCTCCACCTGGTCGACCAGGCCCAAATCCAGGTTGGCGGGCACGAAACCGGCCCCGATTCCCTGAATCTTGTGAGGAGCCGGCTGCAATGGCTGATTTTGTAGCGTCTGCATGATCACCGGGCTGTGCACCGGCTCGACCGCCACCGAGTGCAGCGGCTGCCCCTTGTCCTGTTCAAAATAGCGCGACACGCCGGTCAGCGTTCCGCCCGTGCCCACACCGCTCACCAACACATCCACCTTGCCGTTGGTGTCTTCCCAAATCTCCCGCCCGGTGGTGGTCTGGTGGATGTTGGGATTGGCCGGATTGTCGAACTGTTTCACCAGCACATACTTGTCCGGCTCGGCCGCAGCCATATCCAGCGAGCGCTGAATGGCTCCCTTCATTCCCAACGAACCGGGCGTCAGCACCAGTCTGGCTCCCAGCGCAATCAAAACCTTACGCCGCTCCATACTCATGGTTTCCGGCATGGTCAGCACGCACTCAATCCCCCGCGAAGCGCAGGCGAAGGCCAGAGCGATGCCGGTGTTGCCGCTGGTCGCTTCCAAAACCGCCTTGCCCGGGCCCAGCTGGCCTTTCTCTTCGGCGTCCCACACCAGCGCCGCCCCCACCCGACACTTCACCGAGTAAGCCGGGTTGCGGCCTTCGATCTTGGCCAGAATGGTAGCCTGACAATCTTTGCCTAAACGGGCCAGATGGACGAGGGGCGAGCGACCAATCGTTTGGGAGTTGTCGCTGAAAACTCCAGGGTAATTGGGATGCTTCATGCCTGGGACTTTTACGTGAGCCGCTTGCGGACCTTGTACAGCGCCTTCGAGATGGGCCCTGCTCCGATAATCACTAAATTGGTATGATTTTGGTTATGGCGCAACCCGAACCAACCGACCTCCCCACAGCCCGGACCATCCGCTTTCCAGCGACCCTTCGCCACCGAATCGCGGCAGATGCGGAACGTTGCTCCCGCAGCTTCGAAGCCCAGGTGATGGTGAGGACGTGGACATCGCTCCGCCACCCCAAAAGATCCTGAGTTTAGCTCTTGCCAGCCTGGCCGGCATTCCAGAGGATGACCTGGCTGCGCTAACAGCCCGATTGGATGTCAGAACTTTGTCGCGGAAATCCGAAAGTGGCCTGGGAGGCCGACCGTTATCTGTGTAAATTTGGCCGACTGACTGTGAGTTCTGTGACGATTTTCGAGCGCCTCCGAGGCTATCGACTGGCGATTCGCGAAGGAAAACCCTTTGAACGCCAACTCCAGGCGTTCGAGGCTCCGACCTCTACCTTGCCTTGTGCTGCCCTTCGACCTGGAAGCTGCTGCCGTCGCCGCCAAGATATGGTCTGGCTCGTCGCGCTCCCAACGTCAACAACTGGGCGATATTCTTATTGCGAGTGTGGCGATCTCTCGCCATCTTCCGCTGGTCACACGCAACAAACGAGATTTCGAGAGAATATCCTTGTCGATGAAAGTGCCGTTAAAACTACTGGATTGGACCAAAGCCACCTGATCTTGGTTTGCTACGAAAACAGATCTGGCTGAATGGTAAGACCCAGATGCTTGTAGGCTTGCGGTCCGGCCACGCGGCCGCGCGGCGTCTTTAAAAGAAAGCCGTTGGCCAGCAAAAACGGTTCGTAGACCTCCTCGAGGTTAGAGGCGTCTTCGTGAACGGCCGCGGCCAGCGTGGCGATTCCTACCGGCTTCCCATCGAAGCGGTGAATCAAGGCTTCCAGGATGCGCTGGTCGACGCGGTCCAGTCCGGCGCGGTCGATGCCCATTTTGTCCAGGGCCGCCCGGGCCAGTTCCTGGATGATGATCGGGGCCGATTCCACCTGGGCGAAATCGCGCACGCGCCGTAGCAGTCGATTGGCAATGCGCGGCGTGCCGCGGCAGCGGCAGGCGATCTCATGGGCCCCACCCTGGTCGATGGAAAGGCCCATCAAGCCGGCCGAGCGGGTCACGATTTTTTGCAGGGCCTCGGCGTTGTAATAGTCCAGGTGAAAGAGAATACCGAAACGCGAGCGCAAGGGAGCCGACAGAGAGCCGCCCCGGGTGGTGGCGGCCACCAGCGTGAAAGGCTGAACTTTGTGCTTGATGGCCCCCTTCTTCATGCCCTTGCTGATGACCCGATCGAAAGCCAGATCCTCCATGACCGGATAGAGAATTTCTTCTACCGTCTTGGACAGGCGATGAATCTCGTCGATAAAGAGGACGTCTTTGGCGCGCAGGCTGTTGAGCAGCACCAGCAGATCGATGGGCCTTTCAATGGCCGGGCCCGAGGTAGTGCGCAGTTGCGTGCCCATTTCGCGGGCCACCAGCGAGGCCAGGGTGGTTTTTCCCAAACCGGGGGGGCCGCTCAAGAGAATATGATCGACCGGCTCGTTGCGCTCGCGGGCGGCCTGCAGAAAGACGCGCAGGTTGGCCACGATCTCTTCCTGGCCGATGTACTCGTCCAGTTGCTGCGGGCGCAGGGTCAGTTCTTGCTCGTCCTCCCGACCTTTTTGAGCGGACAGCGTATGCCCCGGTCTATCCATCGAGGTTTCCGCCCAGGTGCTTCATGGCTTCGATCACCAGCAGATCGACACTCCATTCGGCTTCGCCGGAAGCCAGCATGCAGTTTTCCAGGGCGGCCCGGGCCTCTTCGGGCGAACAGCCCAGACTGCACAGCACCTGCTCGGCTTCGCGGAAAGCGCTCGAGGAACCGACTTCAGAGCGGCTCTCATCCACCAGTTTGGTAATCTTTTCGGAAAGTTCCACCACGATACGCTTGCCGGTTTTGGGACCGACCCCGGGAATGCGCACCAGAAACGACAGGTCTTCTTCTCCGATGGCCTGAGCCAGATCGGGGGGACTCACATTTCCCAAGATACGTAGCGCCAGTTTGGGTCCAACCCCGTTAATCGAGGTGAGCAGGCGGAACAACTCCCGTTCGAAACCGTGGGCAAAGCCGTACAGGTTCATGGCGTCCTGGGAAACAACAAACTCGGTTGGAACCAGCCGCTGCTCCCCCACACTGCAGTGCGCGGCCAGGCTGCTGGGCACGTGGACCAGATAACCCACTCCGTGGCAGTCGATGACCAGCGAATCGGTGTTGACCTGATCGATGGTGCCACGCAGTTGCGCGATCACCCGTCCAGCCCCTCCCAGAAGAGATGGCAGAGAGCCAGGGCCAGGCCGTCGGCGGCATCATCCGGCTTCGGTTTTTCCTCTAAGTTCAAGGTGTACATGACGGCCTGGGTCATCTCCGGCTTGCCCGCCTTGCCGGCCCCGGCCACCACTTCTTTCACGGTCATGGGATTGTAGCTGGTGACCGTCACCCGATTCTGAGCGGCGGCCAGCAAAATCACGCCGCGCGCTTCGCCGACGGTGATGGCGGTGGTCACGTTGCGGCTGAAAAACAGCTCTTCCACGGCCGCCGCCTCGGGGCGCACGCGTTCAAAGAGCGCGCTGAGCTGGCGGTGCAGGTCCAGCAGGCGGTCCTCACGCGAATGTTTGGGATTGGTGGAAATGCAGCCGCATTCCAGAAACTCGACTTCATCTCCGACTTTGCGCACCACACCGTAGCCGGTGCGCCCGTTGCCCGGATCCAGTCCCAGGATGACCCGGCCGCTCAAGCGTCCATCGCTTCCACCGCTTCGGCCGATAGTTCGAAATTGGTATAGACGTTGGTCACGTCATCGTGCTCCTCGAGGAGATCCATGAACTTCAGCACGGCCGGAGCGTCGGCGGCCGAAACCTCCACCGAGGTCTTGGCGATCATGGTCAGTTCACTGCTCTTGACCGGCACTTTGGCGTTGACCAGAGCCGTGCGCACCTCGTGCAGCATGGTCGGTTCGCAGGTGATGATGAAGTTGTCCTCATCCATTTCCAGATCGTCGGCGCCGGCTTCGATAGCCTGCTCCATCAGCGTATCTTCGTCGAGCCCGGCACTGGGGCCGGTGATCTGGCCTTTGCGGTCAAAGAGCCAGGCTACCGAGCCGGTCTCCCCGAAGTTTCCGCTGTTTTTGGAAAAAATCAAACGGACCTCGGCGGCCGTGCGGTTGCGGTTGTTGGTGGCCGCCTCCACGATGATGGCGATATTGGCGGGACCATAGCCTTCATAGACGACTTCGTCCAGCTCGGCGCCTTCCCCGCCACCACGAGCTTTCTCGAGGGCCCGCTCGATATTCTCGCGAGGCATACTGGCCTCGCGAGCCCGCACGATGGCGTCTTTCAAGCGATAGTTGGCTTCCGGATCAGGGCCGCCGCCCTGCCGGCAAGCCATGAGAATATCCCGCGAAAGCTTGGTGAAAATCTTGCCCTTTTGAGCGTCCACCCGGCCTTTTTTGAGTCGAATATTTTTCCATTTTGAATGCCCAGCCATGGGGCGGTCGTTCAAGGAAGCGCGCTCTAACTCCTGTGCCGGGAATCAGGGATAGAGGCGTGAGAGCATACGTGGGAAGGGAATGGTTTCGCGCACGTGCTCGAGGCCGCAGAACCAGGCCACCGTGCGCTCCAGGCCTAACCCGAAGCCCGAGTGCGGCACCGAGCCGTAACGGCGCAGATCCACGTACCAGGCATAGGCTTCCTCGGGCAGGTGATGATCTTTGATGCGTTGCTCCAGGAGCGCCAGGTCATCTAAACGCTGCCCGCCTCCGATCACCTCGCCGTAGCCCTCCGGAGCCAGCAGATCGGCTCCCAGCACCACTTCCGGTCGTTCCGGATCGGGCTTCATGTAAAAAGCCTTGATGGCGGTAGGAAAGCGGTGCACAAAAACCGGCCGATCAAAAGACTCGGCGATGATGGTTTCATCGCCGCCGCCGAAGTCGCCGCCCCAGGCGAACTCCACGCCCTTTTCGTTGAGCAGCTTGACGGCGTCGTCATAGGCCAGACGCACAAAAGGCGCCTTGATATTTTCCAGCTTGGCGGTGTCGCGCTCCAGCACCTTGAGTTCGCGCGCCCGTTTTTCCAGCACCCGCTGGGCCACGTACTCCAGCATCTGCTCTTGAACCCGCATATTCTCTTCGAAATCGCAGAAGGCCATTTCCGGCTCGACCATCCAAAACTCCATCAAATGGCGGCGCGTCTTGGACTTCTCGGCGCGAAAGGTGGGCCCGAAGGTGTAGACCTTGCCGAAGGCCATGGCGGTGGCCTCGTTGTAGAGCTGGCCGGACTGGGCCAGGTAAGCCTTGGACTCGAAGTAGTCGGTTTCAAACAGAGTGGTGGTGCCCTCACAGGCGCTAGGCGTAAGGATCGGCGTGTCCACTCGCAGGAAATCGTGATCGTCGAGCCAGTCGATGATGCCTTTCATGATCTCGGCGCGAATTTTCAGGATGGCGTGCTGGCGGTTGGAACGCAGCCAGAGATGGCGGTGGTCCATCAAGAAGTCGGTGCCGTGCTCCTTGGGAGTGATAGGATAACCCTCGGCATGGTGCAGCACTTCGATATCGGTCAGGTGCAACTCGTAACCGCCGGGCGCCCGCTCGTCCGGGTTCACCTTGCCCCAGGCGCGCAGCGAGGATTCCTGACCCACGCTCTTGGACTTGGCAAAAATCTCCTCGCCCACGTCGGCTTTGGCCATCACACCCTGGATATTTCCCGAACCGTCGCGCAACTGCAAAAAGCTGATCTTGCCAGAGGAGCGGAGTCGGCTCAGCCAACCGCGGATTTCCACGATTTCACCGGAGTGCTCTCCGACCTTGTCAATGCGTACCCAGGGTGCCTTGCTCATGCTTTCAAAACCCATCCTCGTGAATGTCCCGATGGCTTTGCGGGGCCCCGGCGGCCCTCCTTTGTTTCGAATGGATTTCAGCTATGCAGATACAACCCCGACTGCCCGACCGCATGGGGTGCGGATACCTGAGGCATGGAGGTTGGTCTGGGGCCGTTTCCGAGGGGGGCGGAGGTCTGATGGCGGAGGTTCCGCCATGGCTGCTCCGCAGAAGTCGGTTTGGGGCCGTTTCCGAGGGGGGGCGGAGGCCTGATGGCGGAGACTCCGCCACGGCTGCTCCGCGGAGGCCGGTCTGGGGCCGTTTCCGAGGGGGGGCGGAGGCCTGATGGCGGAGACTCCGCCACGGCTGCTCCGCGGAGGTTGGTCTGGGGCCGTTTCCGAGAGGATGCGGATACCTGATGGCGGAGACTCCGCCACGGCTGCTCCGCGGAGGCCAATCCCTGTTGGAGTTCTACGTCCAAGGCTTGGAGAGCGAGGGCCTCAAGCTGGAGGCCTCCGGTGGGCCTGGAAGACCCGAGCGCAAGCCGAACCCCAACCCCAGACCGGCCTGATGATGGAGCTTTGCTGACCTTCCCTAAGAATTTAGCGAGAACTCTTGTCAGCACCCGAGCGAAGTGCTATGATTCCGACTTCCTAAGGGAAAGGACGTCACTGACATGCAAATCATTCAAACTCTTGAAGCCGAGCAGATGAAGAAAGAACTCCCCGAGTTCGGACCTGGCGACACCGTGCGCGCCTGGCTCAAGGTCGTTGAAGGTGGCAAAGAGCGTCTTCAGGCTTTCGAAGGAGTCTGCATCACCCGCAATCGCCGTGGCGGCCTGCGCGAGACCATCACTCTGCGCAAGATTTCCCACGGCGTCGGGGTCGAGCGCACGGTGTTGATTCACAGCCCCCGCGTGGACAAGCTGGAAGTGGTTCGCCGCGGTATCGTCCGGCGCGCCCGTCTCTTCTATCTGCGCGACAAGGTGGGCAAGGATGCTCGCGTCAAAGAGCGCCGCAACTAGAAATCCTGAGGCTCCTGAAGCCCCGAGAGAAGGCTCGCCCCGGCAGGGACGGGCCTTTTTCTTCTGTAAGTAAGGTTCGAATGGAAAGTCTGAAAGACCCACCCAAAGCTACTTTCTCCTGGTTCCCGGGGCACATGAAGAGCGCCTGGCGCATGCTCGAGGAGCAACTCAAGGAAATCGATGTGGTACTCTTCCTGCTCGACGCCCGCATCCCGCGCAGTTGTCAGCACCCTCAATTGCTGGACAGCCTGCGCAAACGCCCGGTCGAGCAGATCTGGGTATTGAACAAAGTCGACCTGGCCGAGGCGCAGCAGACCCGCGAATGGGCGGCTGAACTGCGCAAGCTGCATCAGGTAGTGGAGATGCAATCCAAATCGGGCTCTGGTCTGGGCCCTCTCAAACAGCCACTGCAGGCCGTCAAAGACCGCCTGGCCGAGAAGCGCAGCGGCCGCTCCCTGCTGGAACGCCCCCTGCGGCTGATGGTGGTAGGGCTACCGAACGTGGGCAAGTCGTCCATGCTTAACCGCCTGGTGGGGCGCGCTTCCGCCAGGACCGGCAAAAAACCCGGACTGACCCGGGGCAAATCCAACTGGGTCAGCGGACCCGAAGGCATCCAGGTGCGCGACACTCCGGGCATCCTCTATCCCCGCATCGAAACCTGGCCCCAACTGGCCCACTTGACGGCCTGCGGCAACGTCAAGGCCGACGTGGTTCCTCGCTATGAGGTGGCCACCATCTTGCTGCGCCGGCTGCGGGAACTGGGGCTGCAGGACCGGCTTCCCACTCCCTGCCTGAGCCTGGAGGAATTGGGGCGCAAGCTAGGATTTTTGCAGAAAGGTGGAATCGTGGACGAAGAACGCGCCGCCACCTGGTTATTCAATCAGTGTTTCGACGGCAAACTGGGCACGATTACTTGGGAGCCTTTGCATGAACCCTAGCCGACTGAGCCGCCTGCAAGCCTATATGCGCCAGCAGATCGAAGAAGATGCCTGGTGGGCCAAAGAACGAACGCGCCTGGACAACCTCTGGGAGCATGAGCACGGGGGCTTTCCTGGCTGGGTGGTCGGCACCGACGAAGTAGGCCGAGGCCCCATGGCCGGGCCGCTGGTGGCCGCCGCCGCTACCGCGCAGGGCCCGGTTTTTATACCCGGTCTGAACGACTCGAAAAAATTGAGTCCGGATGAGCGCGAGGTGCTGGTCGAGTTGATTCGCGCCAGCAACATCCGCGTCGAGGTCGAGGTGGTCTCGGTCGACGTCATCAGCGAGGGGAATCTTCATCATCTATCCCTGGGCGCTATGCAGGCAGCCCTCAAACGCCTGAAGATCAAGCCCAAGCTGGTGCTGGTGGACGGCAAATACCCCTTGCCCGACAAGAAACTCAAGCAACGCGCCATCATCGGGGGGGATCGCAACAGCGCGCTGATCGCGGCCGCCTCGATTGTAGCCAAAGTCACTCGCGATCGCATCATGAAAGACCTGGCCCGGCAGTTCCCGGGCTACGGTTGGGAGCAAAACGTGGGCTACTGCACCGGCGAGCACCAGGAGGCTCTCAAGCGCCTCGGCCCCACCCCCCATCACCGCCGCAACTACCGCCCCGTCAAAGCCCAACTGCCTGCCCAGCTCGACTTGAGCTTCTAACCGGCTTCCATTTCCTCGGTGACCGCGTGGCGGCGGCGTATCTGGCCCCAATCGGTCCTTTCCGAACTGGCCGAAAAGTCGCCCAGCGAATCCCAGCGCAAAAACAACTCCAGCACCGAATAATCCCGCCAGTCCAATCCCAGGCGCTGAGCCAGGCTGCGCCGGAAGCATTCGGACTCCGTCTCCAGTCCGTGCAGCTTGCGCCCGAGGCGTTCGCAGTCCGCATAGGCGCCTTGGAGCGCTCGTAGAGCCGTGCGCGTCTCTTCCCAGGCCTGCTGCTCGCTCTGGCGCAGCCGGGTGACTTCCTGCTGCAGGCGAGCGCGCTGGCGCTCACTACCCTCCAAATCCAGTCTGAGCGCGCTCAAATCGCTGTGGCTGCGCAATTCCTGGAGCTCCTGCTCAGCTTTTTCCTTGGCCTGCCAGGCTTCTTCCAGAGCCTCCTGGGCCTCGCGCAATAACCCCTGATCACCCCCCTGATCAGCCTGAGTCGACTTGAGAGTCGGCACCAGATCAGGCTTTTCCATGAACTGCTCAACCGGCACATAGGGCCCTTGAGCACGGTCTTCCATCACCAGGCCGTCCGGTTCGATCATCCATTGCTCGCCAAACGGCCCCAGCGTCAATTGACTGCGCACCCTTCCACTGCGAATCCAACGCCGAATCGTGGCCGTGGACACCTTGAAATGTTCGGCCGCCTCCGTAACACTCAACATCTTGCTCATGCTGAAGAATATTCAACACAAAAGACCGATCATCCTCCGCAAACACATCGATCACCCATGAACACAACCCTGTACACACTGCTGCTCAAAACATCAATCAGCCCTGTCGGAAGGGGGGCGTTTTCTGTTGTGGAAGCCTGTTCTATTCGTCCTTGGGAGGCCGTATGCCAGATTGTGAAAATTGCCACGGGCAGGTGTTGCCCGACGCGACCTTTTGTGAGGCGTGCGGTCATAAATTAGGAACCCCCGCCGCCAAAAAGGCCGAGCCTGGCGAAGCCAAACCCGGCTCTCTACGTTCCGAGCTGGCCTTTCTTTCCGGCTCCATCGATCAAGCCAAAGTCCGCATCGACCAGTGGAAGCAGAAAGGCGACCAGAGCAAGCGTGCCGCCGAACGCGAAGCGGAACAAAAGCGGGTCGAAAAAGAAGAGGCCGCCAAAGAGCGCAAGAAGCGCAGCCCCTTCCGGGCCGTGATTCAATTTCTCACTGGATTGGCGGCCCTGGCTGCTTTCGTCTACCTATTGATCAGGCTTCCGCGCAACACGTCACCCACCCTGATCATGCAGTTGTGGGGGTCTATCCAGGAAGAATTCGGCCTGGGAGACTGATCCCCCAAAAAAAAGAGGCCCGGTGCTGCTACCGGGCCTCTTTTTGAGCTCTGGCTGCCTCTATCAGCCTACCACTGGCTATCGAGCCACTGAACCATGACCTGATTGGCCTTATCCTGCTCGCTGCAGCGCACTACCTGAGGCTTCAGCTCGGGCTGAGGATTGGGCCCCTTGATCTGAAAGGCGTCTTCGTCGGGTTTGGTCAGTTCTTGCACGCCATACTGGCAGAAGAAGTCGCCGGCGCGCATTTTTTCCATCCACAGGGGCAGAGCTTCTTTGCCCAGAGCCTTCATTTTTTCGTAGCCCTCCCCTTTCAGGTAATCCTGAGGGTTGGACGACATAGCCATCCTGGGTGATTTGCGTTCCGCCTGCCACTCGCTGTAGGCCTGCTGGAACGAGCGAGCCACCTTGGGGTCGACGGTCAGGAGACGCATGGCCAGCTTGGTGTCGAGGCGTTGCTGAGCTTCCAGCGGAATTTCGCGCACAATTTTTGTCCCTTCACCGGTTTTGAGCCAGTAGCCGGCGATCTTGCCGTAGACGTTCGATTCGAGTTCATCGCGTCCGTGGGTGATCTGAGCCGCCTGCCCGCACTTCGATTCCCAGCGCTCCCCATGCGTCGGGCCGGAAACCGAGCCGTGGGTGGGTCCGTTAGGGTCTTCCCAGTAGGCGACCAACTCTTTGTCCTTGCCGATATTGGCCGCCTCTTCCGCCGAGATCGGCGTGAAACCGCGCTCGGTATAATACTGGCTGAAAGCTTCCACCGGGTCGCCGCCATACATCGAAGGCGGCCAATCCCAGCTCTCGGTGTTGCCCGTCGTCCAGGAGATGCAGTTGTAGCGAGGAGTGGCCTCGTGCGTGACGCGAGCCTCGTCCACGTCCAGCGCCGGGAACCACGACTTGAAATCGGCCTTTTCTTCGTCCGTCATGGGCCGCGGGTAGGGATTGTCCTGAATGGGCGGCTGTTGCACCTTGGCCACGGAGCCGCCCTGCGAAGGCGAGAAGCCGTCGGTCGGGTTGGCCGTAGCCTGAGCCGGCGCCTCGGAGCGCGCCAGCGGAGTAAACCAAGAAGCTTGAGAGGGACGAATCGGATCGATCACTTGACTACCTCCAGGGGACGGAGCTTGCCGGGCAACGGCTCATCGCCATATCCCTGCGGACCGTCCCAGGGTAGCCCGGCTCCCTGAAAAAAAGCTGAAGACGGACCGACTCCTGCGAGCCCGTCTTGGTCACCGGTGACCGAAACCTGATCACCGGTGGCCAACCCCCCGGGGGCCGACTCCTGCGAGCCGATCTTGTTCACCGGTGGCCAAGCCTGGTCACTCGGTGGCCAACCCCAGCCACAAAAAAACCGGCCCGCTAAGGCCGGTTCTTCAGACTGGCTAAGGCCGCCAATCAGGGTTGTTCTTCGCCCAGCACCGTGGCCAGGAAGATCAGGAACAGCGAGTTGGCCAGCAGCCAGAGCGTGCCGATGACGCCCGGGATGAAGAGCACGGTAACCGTTCCGGTCAGGCCGGCGAAGGCCAGGTGGGCGGCCCAGCCGGCCGAGAGGCCGGCCACCAGCGAGCGGAAGGGGCGGATATCTACCACGATCAGCGACAGCACCACCGGCACCAGGGCCGAGAAGAGCAAGGGATTGCCGTGCATCGGCGCACCCAGCAGATGCAGTCCCCAGCTCGGAAAACCGGTGGTGAACATCCAGCAGGGCGGCGTGGGCGAAGCCGACAGCAGTGGTAGGAAGAAGAGCCCGCTGGAGGCCATCACGGCCGCCGGCAGAGCCAGCAACAATCCGACGAAGTAACCGCGGCGCAACATCGCCAGGGCGGGCAGGGCCAGCAGAACCAGGCCCAGGCCCAATCGCCAGGCGCCGAACTCGATGCCGGCCTTCCAGACGGCCCGCTGCGCGTCCACAATACCGGCGCCGTAGCCCCGTTCCTGGCCTTCCTTGCCCTTGCTGCGGGCGGTGGCCTTGAGCAGGCGCTCGACCGCGGCCGGGTTGGTCACGCCCAGCGATTCGACCAGCGCGGAGACGCCGGCCACGTGCGGGCAGGCCATGGAGGTACCCATGAACCAGAGATAATCGTGCTGCGTTGCCTGGCCCGGAACCGGAGCATTTTGCAAAACCCCGTCCGGATAGCCGTCGCCGTTTTTGTCGCTGCGGGTGTCTCCGCCGGGGGCGGCGATGTCGATGGCCGGGCCGTAGTTGCTGTAGAAAGTCAGGTTCTCCTGGAAATCCGTGGCCGAAACGGAGACGGCCCCGTCATAGGCGGCCGGATAGCTGGGCCGACCCTTGCTCTCGTTCCCGGCCGCGCAGACCACGATCACGCCCTTGGCGTGCGCCCTGGCCACGGCCGTGCGCAGGGTGGCTTCGGCGAAGCCGCCACCCAGCGACATGTTGATGACCTTGGCGCCGTGGCCCGCCGAGAAGTAAATTCCGTCGGCGATATTGGAAAGAGTGCCGCCGCCCCGGGCGGAGAGCACTTTGATAGGCATGATGGAGGCCGAGAAAGCCACGCCCATCACGCCTTTGCCGTTGTTGGTCGACTGGGCGATGGTGCCGGCCACGTGGCTGCCGTGGGCGTGATCGTCGATGGCCTCAGGCCGCTTATTCACAAAATCATAGCCGGCCACCATTTTGGTATTTTCCAAATCCTCAAGCGGCTTGAAATCCTTGAAATCTCGGTAGGCCACGCCGGTGTCGATCACCGCTACGATGACGTCGGCGCCGGTGGCGATGGGCCAGGCTTTCTGGGCATTGATCTGATTCATATGCCATTGGTACTTGCCCATCGGATCGTTGGGGAAGCCGCTCTCCGGTTGGGCCCGGAAAACAGAGGCGGATGCCTGCTCTTCGGCCGGCAATTCGTAGTAGTAATTGGGGCAAACGTTCTCGACCAGCGGGTCGGCCGAGAGCTTTTCCAACAATTCGGGGAGGCGGGACTCAGCCACGTCCACCAGACGCAACTGAGCGGCCCCGGAGTGGATCGAGTTGAGTTTGCTCTCGATACCGTAGCGCCGGTGCAATTCCGCAATCTGCTGCGGAGTGGCCTCATCCTTGAGGTCCAGCACCAGTTCACCGGCGACACGCGCCTCACCGGCCTGGCGAGGACCCGGTCCGTCCGGGTCGGAGGTGGTCAGGTTCAGCTCGGGTTCGAGCAGAGGAGCGCCGTCTTGGGCGGGTTGGAAGCGCTGGACTCCCTGCCAGGTGGCCAACAAACCCGCCGCCAGCAATCCCGATGCCAGCAATGAGCGATAGGATGGATGCTTCATGAATCTCCTTGAATGGTTGCGATTTACGATGCTTCGCTTCGCGGCGAGCTTTCCCCCTGCGCCTCGGCCTGCTCCAACAGCTTGAGTAATAGGGCGCGGCACTGGCGTTGATCGCCGTTCAGACAGTGCTGGCGGAGTTCCTCGAGCAACTCACCGGGCCACTCCGGCCCGGGTACCCGAGTGATCACCTTGGAAATCTTGGCCAGACGAGTAGGTTCGGTGCTTTCGTCCTTTCCAACCAGCTGTTCCTCCAGTTTTTCGCCGGGCCTGCAACCGGTGATTTTGATGGCGATATCCTTGTCCGGCTCGAAGCCGCACAGGCGTATCAAGTTTTGAGCCAGATCGAGGATACGCACCGGTTTGCCCATGTCGAGCAGGTAGATCTCACCCCCCTGAGCCAGGCCCGAGGCCTGCAGAACCAACGTGACCGCTTCGGGAATCGTCATAAAGTAGCGAGTCATGGCGGGATCGGTGACGGTTACCGGCCCGCCCTGGAGGATTTGTTTCTGCATGGTTGGGACCACGCTGCCGCGCGAGCCCAGAACATTGCCGAAGCGCACCGCCGCGTAGCCGGGATGCCCCAGTTGGGCTACCAGTTTCTCGGCCAGCCGTTTGGTGGCGCCCATGACGTTGTTGGGATTGACGGCCTTGTCGGTGGACAGCAGAATGAAGCGCTCCACCCCGTACTTCTGGCAGGCGGCCAGCACCGACCGGGTCCCGAAGACGTTGGTGTAAACGGCTTCGGCAGGGGCCGCCTCCATAAGTGGGACATGTTTGTGGGCGGCCGCATGAAAGACAAAATGGGGCCTGTGCTCCTCAAAAATGCGCTCGAGGATGCGTTCCCGGCAAACATCACAGACCAGCAAAGTGGCTTGCGGCAACTCCAGGCCAATCTCATACAGACTGTTCTCTCCGCGGCCCACCAGCAGCAGCTTTTCCGGACCAAAACTGGCTACCTGACGGGCAATCTCCGACCCGATCGAGCCCCCCGCTCCGGTGATCAGCACGCGCTTACCGGCCAGCAGGGGGCGCACCAATTCGGGGGCGACTTTGATCGGTTCCCGCTCCAGCAAGTCCTCGATCGAGAGTTGGCGCAACCGGGCCAACTCCACCTTGCCCGCCACCAGATCCTGCATGGCCGGCACCACCCGGAGCTGGACTTCCCGCCCGGCCAACAGATCCATGACACGGCGAACTTCTGCCGCCGGAGGAGCCGCCAGCACGACCTCGGTCACCAATTGAGAATCCACCAGGCGAGGCAGGTCTTCCAGCCGGCCCTGCACGGGAATGCCGTGGATGCGAACGCCGGCGCGATCCGGGCGGTCATCGACAAAGCCAACCGGGACATACTTACGAGAACGATCGCGCACCACCGCTTCCCCGGCGTCGTTGGCTCCCACGATAATTACTCGAGTGCTGGTGATCGGTTTGCCCATGGTCTCGCTGGCCAGGCGCAGCAGCAGGCGAATGCCGCCACAAATGTTGACCGTGACCAGCAAAGTGAGAGCCAGCGCGCTTCGCGGGAAGAGCTGCCCCTGGTAAATCATGGCGATCGCCTGAAAGGGCAAAAAGCTCCATAAACAAGCTTTGATGACCCCGACCAGTTCGTGAGTTCCGGCATAGCGCCAAAGCTTCTTATAGAGGCCGTTATAGAAGAAGCTCAGCACCGTGGCCGCCGCCAATCCCAATACGAAGGCGAGCTGGGCCGGCGACCAGAGGAATTGGGGAACCATGTCGTTCCAGTCAAAATCCTTGCGTAACCCGAGCGCAATCACGATGGCCGCCAGCACCAGACAGAAGTCGGCTGCGGCCAGGGCCAGTTTCTGAAGGGGTTTCATAGGCCAGCCCGCGCAGCGGAATCTGCTCTAAATTGTCCAACTGACCGCATTCGCCGGAGTGGAGCGGCTTCGCCGCGACCGGAGGCTTGGGCGGGGGGCAATTTAGGGTTAGGCGCTGGCAAGCGCCGGGGCCTGCCGATGAATTTCCAGCAAGCATTGGCAAACACGCTCTGCTTCCGGCTCCGACATCACGGACGACATGGGCAGACAGAGCACCTCGGCGCACATGCGGCTGGTCACCGGCAGCTCAAGCCCCCCGCCTTCCTGTTGATAAGCCGTCAACTCGTGTCCAGGCGGGTCGAAGTAAGCCCGGGTAGGAATGCCCTCAGCCAGCAGCGCCTTTTGCAACTGGTCGCGGTGCAATCCAAAGGCTCCGGCCTCGACAAAAATGGGAAAATCCTTGTTGGAGCTGCGCACGCCCGGCCGAATCTCTTGAAAACGGATGCCCGGCACCTCAGAAAGGTGCCCTTGGTAGACTTCCACCAGACGGGCCCGAGCCTGCACGTAGCTTTCCAAACGGGGCAAGCCTGCCTGCATGATGGCCGCATGGAATTCGGACATGCGCGCATTGAGGCCGGCGAAATCACAATCGTAGCTACCCGGATTACCATAGTCTCGCCCGTTGCGAATCCACTGCTCGATTTCCGGCCGGCGGGTGCTGACCACTCCCCCTTCGGCGGCCGTCAACAACTTGGTCGGACTGCAGGAAAAGACTTCAAAATCCGCATGATTGCCGGCCGGCACTCCATCGATCAGAGTGCCGATGCCATGGGCCGAATCGCAGAAATGGGCCAGACCCTTCTCTTTACACAGGGCGTCCAGGGCCTCCAGATCCGGGGGATTGCCGAAGACGTAGGCCGACATGACCGCGCAGGTACGGGGCGTGATGGCCGCCTTGACCGCTTCCACATCGATGGTCAACGAATAGGGACTGCAGTCCACGAAGACGGGGATCAGGTTATTCCAGCGCAAGGCGTGGAAGGTGGCCATGAAAGAGAAACTGGGCACGATCACCTCGCCGCTCAGCTTCAGCGACTGAATCCCCAGAATCAGTCCGCTGGTGCATGAGTTCACACACACCACGTGCGGGCTTTTCAGATGTTCGCGTAGCGACTGCTCCAGACGCGCCAGGCGCGGTCCCTTGGTCAGCGCTCCAGTGTTCAGGATGTCCTCGAACTCCGGGGCCAGTTCGGCGAAGGAAGGCACGGCCGGCCGGGTAAAGGCCAGAGGGGGCTGAAAGGCGGGCGGGCCTCCGAGGAGTGCTGGAACTTTGCTAGTGATCACTGGTACCTTCCTTAGACGAGTTTCCTAAGATTTTTTTTCCCAGCCGTGGCCATAAATCCCATCGGGATTGACGACGGTTCCGAAAGTTTTGAGTAAAATCCAGGCATCCAGGGCCAGACTGTAGTCTTCGACATATTTCAGGTCGAGTTCGATGCGCTCGGGCCAGGTCAGGGAGTTGCGACCGCTCACCTGAGCCAGACCCGTCACTCCGGGCAGCACCGCCAGGCGGCCTCTTTGGCGCTGGTCGTAGGTCTCTACCTGATAAGCCAGGGTCGGCCGAGGACCGATAAAGCTCATGTCCCCGCGCAACAAGTTCAAAAGTTGGGGCACTTCGTCGATGGACCAGCGTCTTAGAAAATGGCCAATCTTGAGAATGCGGCTGTCTCCGGCTTCGATCTCGAAGCCGGATTTGTCGGAGTCGACCTTCATGGTGCGGAATTTGTAGAAAGGGAAAGGCTTGCCGTCTTTACCGATGCGTGGATGGATATAGAAGACCGGGCCGCCGTCTTCCATCTTGATCAGCACCGCGATCACCAGAAAAATCGGCGCCGTAAGCAGTAATCCAAAGAAACCCAGGCTAAAATCGAAGAGTCGCTTGATCGGATTGTCAGGGCGGCGATACCATGGCCTCATGGCCTTTGGCCTTCTGTCCTCCTGGAGGATTGGCCTGTTCGACAGGACGGTAAAACTCGTTCACAGAAAATTTACAAATACCCCACGTCAAGTGTGGCCCAACTGTTGTATGCTGTAGTCGCGGAGGTATAAAGAATGCTTGAAAATGTAGATCGCATCACGTCCAGGATGCAGCAGCTGGAAACCCAGCTCAACTCGGGCCCGATGGTCGACTCGGAGGCCTTCAACCAGTTTATGGGAGAACAGGCCAAACCGGCCGCCAAGAAAACCGCCCCGACCGCCAACGCGGCTCAAAATCACTTACTGACCGCTCGCGGCTTCACCTCCGATCCCTCCGCTTTTGGAACCACCCGCACCGGCAGTCTGAATGTCACGCCCATCGCCCAGCAAACCGGCGATTCCTGCGGCCAAACCAGCGTGGCCATGTCGATCAACGCCCTCACCGGCAAGAATCTTAACGACAACGACATCAACGCCAAGTACGGCTATGAATTGCTGCGCGCCCTCAAGGATGAAACAGCCGAGGCCGGCTATACCTGGAAGGACGGCGGCGAGATCAACCCCAACTGCTGGGAGTTGCTTGAGCACAAGGTCAACAACGAGAAAACACCCGTGGTGGTAGCTCTCAACGGACCCGAATTTTCCGTCTCCGGCCGCGGTCACATCGTGACCATTACCAAAATTGACGGTGACAAAGTCACCTTTGCCGACCCGGCTACCGGCACCATTCGCACGACCAGCAAACAGAACATGAACAATGCCCCCAGCCATCCACAGGGTAACTTCATTTTCTATGCCGACCGCCTGGAAAGCGGCGGCACCGAAACAGTAGCGGCAAATCCCTGATACTTCCCAGGAGATCGAATCTTAAGAGCAAAGCCCGGCGCCTATGAGCGACGGGCTTGTTCTTTTAATTATGGCGGGAGGCGCCGGCACTCGGTTTTGGCCGTGGAGCACCGATAGCCTTCCGAAGCAGTTCCTGCAATTCGTGGGCCAGCGCAGCTTGCTGCAGGAAACCTACGAACGCTCTCGTGGACTTTGTCCCACGGAAAACATCCTGGTATTGACCCACGAGAACTATCGTGGCCTGGTAGCCGAACAGTTGCCCGAACTCGGCCCCGAGCAGATTCTCTGCGAACCCAGCCGGCGCGATACCGCAGCCGCCGTGGCTTATGGTGCTCTCTCGGTGCAGAAGCTCTATGGCAATCCGGTGACGGTGTTGTTGACTTCGGACCACTGGATCGAAACCGTCGAGCAATATCAGGCGGCCATCCGCGAAGTAGCCTGGGGTGCTGCCAACAGCCAGGCTCTCTATACCCTGGGCATCCGGCCCACCTATCCGGCTACCGGCTATGGATATTTACAGCTCGGGGAACGGCTCAACTCGGAGCGTCCTCTTCCCCATCGTAAGCTCTTGCAGTTCCGCGAGAAGCCGGCCCGCCAGGTAGCCGAGGGCTATATCGCCAGCGGCAACTACCTGTGGAACAGTGGTATGTTCGCCTGGCAGACCGATGTCATTCTGGAACAATTCTACCGGCATCTCCCGGCTCACCTGACCACCCTGCGGCCGGCCGTGGAAGGACGCACCAATTTGGCGGATGCTTTCGGTAAACTAGAAAAAATCTCCATTGATTTCGCCATCCTGGAGAAGGCGCCCGATGTACGCTGCGTGGTGCCCGACTTCAAGTGGAGCGATCTGGGCGGTTGGCTGGCCCTGCAACCCTTCCTGCAAGAAGCAGGTGACCAAAATTTCGGTCGCGGTCAGGTCTATAGCTACGAGGGCCAGCGCAACCTGGTCGTTTGTCAGGACCCCGAAGAAACGGTGGCCCTGCTGGGAGTGTCCGATCTGGTGGTGGTACGGGTCGGCAAAAAGACGCTGGTCGTGCCCAAAAGCCGAACCGAAGAAGTCAAGCAATTGCTGGCCAAAATGCCGCCCGAGGAACTCAAATGAAACAGCCCGCCTTCAAAACCTACGACGTGCGCGGAAAAGTCCCGCACGAACTCAATGCCGAACTGGCCGAGAACATTGCCGCCGCCTACGCTCAGGTGCTGGAGCCCGCGCGGGTGGCGGTGGGCTATGATGTGCGTCTGACCAGTCCGGAACTGGCCGCCGCGGTGGTCGAAGGGCTGCTCAAGCAAGGTGTGGACGTTTATGAGTTGGGCATGGGCGGCACCGAGGAAGTCTATCACGCCGCCTTCGCCGGCCAGTTGGATGGCGGGATCATGGTCACCGCCAGCCACAATCCCTCTGAGTATAACGGCATGAAATTCGTGGCCCGGCACGGCGCCCCCCTGACCGCCGACCAGCTCGGATTGATTCATCAAAGTCTTGGACACATCCGAAGTAGTAAGCGCCGAGGCGCGGTCCTGTATCGGGACTGGCGCGCCCAATACCTGGACTATCTGGCCACCATGTTTCCCCCCGAAACACTGGCTCGAGTGAAAACGGTGGCCAACGCGGGCAACGGGTCGATCGGGCCCTTGCTGCAGGGCATTGTGCAGCGCTTCCAACTGGATACGAACATTCTCTTGGGCGAGCCCGACGGCACCTTCCCCAACGGCATTCCCAATCCGCTGCTCCCTGAAAAGCGGGAACTGACCAGCCAGGCCGTGCGCGAACACGGCGCGCACCTCGGAGTGGCCTGGGATGGCGACTTCGACCGCTGCTTTTTCTGGGACGACCAGGGTAATTTTCTCGAGAGCTATTACCTGGTGGGCATGTTCGCACGCCATTTTCTCAAGTCAGGGCCGAGACCGATCTGTTACGATCCCCGGCTGACCTGGAACACCATCGAGGTGGTCGAACAGGCCGGCGGCACTCCCCTGCTCTGTCCTACCGGTCACGTCTTCTTCAAGCAGAATCTGCGCAGCCAGGGCGCTGTCTATGGCGGCGAGATGTCCGGCCATCACTACTTTCAGCAGTTTGGCTGCTGTGACAGCGGGGTGCTTCCCTGGTTGCTCTGGCTGCAAATCCAGGGAACTCAGGAGCAGCCCATCACAAGCTATATTCAGGAGCGAGCCCGGCGTTTTCCGGTCAGCGGCGAAATCAATCGCTCCGTCCCAGATCAGAAGAAAGTCTTGCAGACCATTCGCCAACGCTACGCAAAGGAGGTCGTGCAAAGTTGGGATCTGGACGGCGTCAGCTTCGATTTTCCGAAGTGGCGTTTCAACCTGCGTTCTTCCAATACAGAACCATTGATTCGGCTCAACGTGGAGGCCCGCGACGATGAGGCCCTCATGCGGGAAAAAACTCAGGAGATCCTGCAGCTCGTGGATGAATGTTCATAGTCAGTCCACATCTCCGAGTTGGCCTGCTCCTATAGTATTCATGCAACAACTCGAGGAGCTCAGGTCATGCAGGTTCAACAATTCAACTCCCATCAAGCGCCGCTGCGGTCTTTCAAGGCCCCCCAGAACCCTGACCCCGCTCCTCCCACGCCGCCCAGCGGCGACCAGGTAGAGCTCAAAGGGCCAAGCTTACTGGCCGGCACCGGCGGAGTGCTGGCCGGCGCCGCCGCCGGTGTAGCCAGCGGAGCCACCGCCTTCTTCCTGACCGGGCAGCTCGGCCGGGTCATTCACGCCACTTCCCCCACCATCACCCAACTGGCTCCCGGTACCAGCGGCCTGATGATTCAGGTGGCCGCCGCCGCCCTGGTGGGCACGGCCGCCGCCGCGGTGGCCGGCAGTGTGGTCGGCGCCCGGGTGGCCAACGCAGCCGCCACCGGTGCCAGCAAACCCGACATCACCGCCAACTCAAGCGAAGTCAAAGGTAAGAAGTTACTCCAGCAAAGTGGCGCCGAACTGCGCCAACACCTGGGCTCGGTCCAATCCGCCGCCGGTTACAAAGCGGCCGCCGCGGCCGGTTTCCGCGCCGGTGCTTCGCTGGGTGGCCCGGCCGGGGCCGCCGCCGGCAAGATCCAGGGGATAGTTCTCGGAGCCGCGCTGGGCAGCGTGGCCGCGCTTCCTTTAATGGGCCTGGTGGCCCACCCGGCCGTGCTCATCCCCGGCGCCGTGGCCGGAGCCCTGCTCGGTCGCAAAATCGGCGAGCCGGCCGGTTATGCGGCGGGAGCCCTGGCTCTGGGCACGCTGGGCGCCGTCAGCGCTACCCTCTACCATGGAGTCAAAGGCGCCGCTAGCTAAAAATTGGCCACAGCTCAGGCCTCCGCTCGCGGCGGAGCCGCTTCACTCCGGCAAATGATTTTTCAGCACCAATCAGGTGAGCGGCTATCCCGCTTCGCCGGACTGGCTAAAAGTCACGGGCTTCCAGATCGAATTCGTAAAGCCGAGCCGGCCGGTGGCGCCCCTGCAGGTGCAGTTCGTCGGTTTCCTTGACGCCCCCCGAGGACAGCACTTTCTTGCGAAAGTTACGTTTGTCGAGCGTGCGCCCCAGCACGATCTCATAGGTGCGCTGGAGCTGGGTGAGGGTGAATTTCTCCGGCATGAATTGGAAAGCCACGTTAGTATCCATAATCTTGCGGCGCAGTCGGCTCAGAGCCAGTTCCAGAATGCGATCGTGGTCAAAGGCCAGCTCGGGCAACTGATAGATTGACCACCAGCGCACGTGTTCCCCCTCGGTTGTTTGGGGCAGTTTGTCCGCCGGCACCAGCGCGTAATAAGCGACCGTCACCACCCGCATGCGCGGGTCGCGTTGGGGGTGCCCGAAGGTGTGCAACTGCTCCAAAAACACGTCCGCCACACCGGTCTTTTCCATCAACTGGCGGTGGGCTGCCTGATTGATCGCCTCGTGCTCACGAACAAATCCGCCCGGAAGCGCCCAGCGTCCCTTAAAGGGCCAATGATCGCGATGGATCAACAGTACCTGCAGATCGCGCTCATTTAGAGTAAAGACGACCAGATCGACGGTAACGGCCGGATGATAAAACCGGCTGGAATCATAAGTTGCGGCATCGGAGGAAAGCTTTTCCGCCTCCACCTGGGCTTCGATTTCGGCCAGGCTGCGCACGGGAATCTCGGGGACTTTCACGCCCACCTTTTTATCAACCGCCCTACAAAGCCCTTCCCCGCCCGCGGCCGCCCGGGGTGACTTCAGCCCGAAGGGAAAAGGCCCGAGCGACAGGAACAGGCTTGCATGTCTCAGCCCCCCGCCTCGGCTCCGGGTCGTTTCGCCATCGTTGCTTCGGAATCGCGCGAAAGCGCCCGGAAAGCCGCCGAACACTCGCGCGAGCGCTTTCTCCAGGCGGGCGCGGAAGTCTATTCCCTGGAACAGGTGCTGGCCGGCCAGCAGGTGGATGCCCTGCTCTCCCTGGGCGGAGATGGCACCTTGCTGCACGCGGCGCGCCTGATGGCCCCCCGCTCGGTGCCGGTCCTGGGCGTGAACTTCGGACGGCTGGGCTACCTGTGCACCGCCCAGGAAAACCAGCTGGACGACGCCGTGGACGCGCTCTGTGCTCAAACCTACCAGGTCGAGGCGCGTGACATGGTGCGCACCCGTGTCTATAACCGGCGCGAGGAAGTCTGGCAGGTGGATGCGCTCAATGAAGTCCTGGTGGGCGGCAGCACCCGAACGCTGACTTTGGAACTCTGGGCCAACGGCGAGGCCCTGGGCCTGGTGCGCGGCGACGGCGTCATCGTGGCGACTCGCACCGGTTCTTCCGCCTACGCCTACTCGGCCGGCGGTCCCATCCTGCTGATGGAAGCGCTGGTGCTGGTGGCCTCCAACGAAATCACCTCGAGTATCGCCACCCCGGTCGTGTTGCCCAGCAGCGTCAGCCTGCGCCTGGCCAACCGCTCGCGAGGAGTGCGCCCCTACGTGATCGCGGACGGGCAAAAAGACTACCAGATCGATGAGGGAACGGAGATAGAAATCACCACTTCCCCCGTCAAAGCCTTGCTGGTGGACCCCGGTTGGGTCTCGGCCGTAGGCAAGCTCAAAGTCGACCCCGGAGGTTCCGTTGCCTGAAGAGTGGATCACGAAATTACAGAGTCAACTCAAAGCCCATCTCAAAGAGTTGAGCGAGCGACTCGGTCAGCAAGAACGATGGCTGGATGAAAACGAAGACGAACTGGAAGAGAAAGAACACGAGGAAGCCGTGCGCAAACTCGAGCAAATCGAGAGCGTGATGGAATGCCTGGAAGAGGCGCTGGAAGCACTGACGGCAGACTAGACCGCCAGTCTGGCAAACCGTTTCAGATGAGTGTGGCGCACGCCATTGAGATTGCGTGACAGCAAGCGCGAACCGACGCGGCCAAATTCCTCGGAGTCGCCGCTGACTTCCACCAGATGAGGTAGCGCCGGCGTGCTGGTCACGCCCAGTCGAACCAATTCCTGCAGCACATAACTGGCGGGATCGATGATTTCCACGTCGGGACCGAGCAATTCCTGGATCAGCGGGCGCAGGAACGGGAAGTGAGTGCATCCCAAAATCAGCGTATCGATTTGCTCCATCTGCAACGGAGCCAGGTATTCCCAGAGGGTCTCCCGAGCTTCCCGGGTGGCCACCTGGCCGGATTCGATCAGGGGCACCAGTTTGGGACAACCGACCGGCAGCACATTGATACCGAAGTTGAGACGCCCCAGGGCGGTACGGCAAGATTTCTCATAGGCGCCGCTGCGAGCGGTCAGCGGATTGGCGATCAAACCGATGCGACCGTTACGCGTGCGCAGCACGGCTGCTTCGGCGGCCGGGTCAATGATACCGACCACCGGCACCGGGCACCAGGAGCGAACTCTTTCCAGAGCGAGCGCGTTGGAGGTATTGCAGGCCATCACCACGGCGGAGGCACCGGATTCCACCAGGTGTTCCACAATCGTTTCCACCAGATGAGTGACTTCGGCCGCGGGCCGTTCGCCGTAGGGGACGTGCGCGGTATCGCCATAATAATGAATGGCCAGATGGGGCGCCTCGGTCATCAGGCGCCCGGCAATACTCAGCCCGCCTACTCCCGAATCAAAAACCCCTATACGTCCCGAACTCATTCGGCTTTACCTCCCATTATCGACCAGACCCTGAAATCACAGCGGCCCTTCGCAGTCGACCGGCCACCCCCTCCAACAAGGGTATCCGGTTGTCTCGGGTCACACAAAGTTCCCCTGTACTCCAGACAGCGAACCTGACTACCAGGACGGACTCAACTTTTCTGGCCCCTTATAAACACCACACTTTCGTGTCTGGACTGTGTCAAACTGCGAAAATGTTTCCACCTGAACCCGGGTTGAAAGTTCTTCAAGCTCTATGGGTACCCTGCGCCTGAACCAAGAATTCTTTGCAAGCTCACCAGCCCGCGCACCACGCCCAACTGCACGTGTCCCAAACTGATGCCGCCTTGCAGATAAGCGATATAAGGCGGCCGCACCGGGCAGTCGGCCGACATCTCCAAAGAAGAGCCCGCGATGAAAGTCCCGCCGGCCATCAGGATGGGATCTCGATAGCCCGGTTGCACCCAGGGCTCCGGCGTCGCCTTCGAATCTACCGGGCCGCTTCGCTGCACGCCCCGGCAAAAGGCCGCCTGCGCTTCCGGGCTGCCCAGGCGAATAGCCTGGACAATGTCGCTGCGCTGATCCTGCCAGCGCGGAGCCACCTCAAATCCCTCTAACTCGAGGAAACAAGCCGCCCAACAAGCGCCTTCCAAGGCCTGACCCACCACGATGGGAGCCTGAAACAGTCCCTGCAACATGGATCGGGAAAACCCCAGGCTGGCTCCTTGCTCGCCGCCGATACCCGGGGCGGTCAAACGATAAGCGGCGGCTTCAACGGCGGCGCTGCTACCAGCCAGATAGCCACCGGTGGCGGCCAGCGTGCCACCTAAGTTTTTAATCAACGAACCCGCCACCAGATCCGCGCCCACCCGGGTCGGCTCGCTCTCTTCCACCAGTTCTCCGTAGCAGTTATCCACCATCACCACCGCCTCGGGGCAAACCCGACGGACTCTCTCGATAGCCTGCCCTAGCTGCTCGATGGAAAGGCTGCTGCGCCAGGCGTAGCCACGCGAGCGCTGTAAAAAGACCATCTTCGTTCGGGGTCGCAGAAAACTCTCGATCGCCTCGAGATCAAGCCCCTCCGCGCGCAACTCTAACTGGCGATAGCTTACACCCCAATCCACCAGAGAGCCGGGCACCTGGCCCTTCTGTCCGATGACCGTCGAGAGCGTATCATAAGGCTCGCCGCTCAAGCTGACCAGCTCGTCACCAGGCCGCAAATTGCCGAAGAACCCGCAGGCGATAGCGTGGGTTCCGGAAACGAACTGCAATCGGACCAAAGCCGCCTGGCAGCCGAACAGGTCCGCATAGACCTGGTCCAGCAACTCCCGTCCGGTGTCGCCGTAGCCGTAGCCGGTCGAACCGAGCAGATGCACCTCGCTCAGCCCCCGGGCCTGCAAGGCATCCAAAACCTTCCACTGCAAACGATGGGCACGTTCGCGAATCTCTTCCCGGCGCTCGCGGGTCAGCCTGGAGGCCCGCTGAAAATTCTCGACCTGAGCCAGGCTCAGGCCTTCTTGCAACAAGCGGTCCCTCACTGGGGCCAACCCGATTCCGGCTGGTCCATCCAGGGACCGCCCCGATAGCGCCGCTGGTGCGGATGAAAAGAAGCCTTGTAGCGCATCGATTCGTTGCCTTCCACGTATAACCCCAAGTAGAGATGCTCGCGCCCATTTTCGGCACACCATTGCAGGGCGCGCATCACCGAATAAATGCCCAAACTGCGGCGGGGCTCGCACTCCCACACAAAATAGACCGAAGAAATACCGGCTGGCGTGACATCCATAAAATCTACCCCCACCAACTGTCCATCGAGGCGGTAGACAAAGTCCATGCCGGTGCCGGGCTGTTCCAAGTAAATAGCCGAAAATTCTTCGGCGCTGATCGGCTGCTGCTTGTCCCAGCGGGCTGCCTGGTAACGTTGATACAGTTCATACTTTTCCTGACTGAAAAGGCTGGGCTCAACGGCCATCTCCAGGTCTTGATTACGTTTCCAAATCTGCCGTTGATTTTTGTTGGGGCGAAACGAGCGGGCGGGAATGCGTAGCGAAATACAGGCCTGGCAACCATTGCACATGGGTGTGTAGTAAAGATGCCCCAGGCGGCGAAAGCCCGAGAAGAGCAGGCCCTGAATGTCATCGGGGTTGGCTTCGAGTACGTGCATAGCCAGAGAATGCCAACGGCGCTCCGGCAAGTAAGGACATTCGCCAAAATCCAACAGGCGCATCGGCGAGTGTTGCATATGCGGCCTCATTCCCAGACTGTGCAGGGCTTCCTGCGAAAGAGCCCAAACCCCTGAGGCTATGTCCTTCCACTACCAACTGCTAAAGAAACGGGGCCAGGCCCGGCGCGGCCGCATCCACACCCCGCACGGAATCATCGAGACCCCGGAATTTCTACCGGTGGGAACCCAGGCCAGCGTGAAAGCGCTGACTCCCCAACAACTGCTGGACCTGGGCGTCCAGGGTGTGTTGGCCAACACCTATCACCTTTATTTGAGGCCGGGCTCCCAACTGGTGGAAAAGCTGGGTGGACTGCATCGAATGATGAACTGGCCCCGTCCCATCATGACCGACTCGGGAGGTTTCCAGGCTTTTTCGCTGGGCGCCGGCCGGGAACACGGCGTGGGCAAGATTGGCGGAGTCTTCCCCGGGACGGCCGCCAAGAAGCCGCGCGGGGCCATCATGTCCAACATGGTGAAAATCAATGAGGAAGGCGTGCGCTTCCGCTCACACCTGGATGGCTCCACCCACCTGTTGACTCCGGAATCCTCGATTCGTATTCAAGAAGAGTTGGGAGCCGATATGATTCTGGCTTTCGACGAATGCACATCCCCGTTAGCCGACAAAGCTTATACGGAGATCGCCCTGGAGCGCACTCACCGCTGGGCCGTCCGCTGTCTGGAAGCACGCCGCCACACTCCTCAGGCCCTGTACGGTATCCTGCAGGGCGGCGCCTACCAGGACCTGCGAGAGCGCACGCTGGATTTTATGTTGAAGTGGCCATGGCAGGGCTTTGCCGTGGGCGGTTCCCTGGGCAAGACCAAAGAAGAAATGCATCAGGTTTTGGATTGGACCCTGCCTGGATTGCCCGATGACAAACCTCGTCACTTGCTGGGCATCGGTGAATTCTCCGATCTCTTTGAAGGGGTTGCGCGCGGCATCGATACTTTTGACTGCGTCATTCCTACCCGCTTCGCCCGCAACGGCCACGTTTTCGTACCTCCCGGCAGTCCGGGGCGCAGTCCGCGCGGAACCTGGAATATCCTCAATGCCCGCTTCTTCGACCTGGACGAGCCCATTCAGAAAGGCTGTAGCTGTTATTGCTGCCGTAACTTTTCGCTGGCTTACCTGCGCCACTTGCACAAGGCCGAGGAAATTCTAGCCTACACGTTATGCAGCATGCACAACCTTCATTTCCTGCTCCAATTGATGAGAGAGATGCGGAGCGCCTTGGAAGAAGATCGCTTTGCAGACCTACGCGCTCTCTACTGCCACGATCTCGGTGCCGGCCTGGGAACGAGCGCCCCGCAGTAAATTGGCGGGATTGGTAATCACCACCCGGCCTCCGGTCGCCTCGATGAACTGAAGCCCTGACTCCACCTTGGGACGCAGCGAGCCGGAGCGGAAGTGTCCTTCCGCCAAATATTCGCGCGCTTGCCGCACCGATAAGCGCGAGAGCGGCTGCGCTTTCTCGGTATTGGGATAAAGCGAAAGTTGCTCCCCCGCCGCGCAAAAGAGCAGCAATTCGGCTTTCAACTGCTCGGCTAACAAAATGGCCGTCAAATCTTTGTCGACCACCGCCGTGGTGGAAAGATAGCCGGACTCGCCGGCGATGACCGGGATCCCTCCCCCACCGGCACAAATGACACAGGATCCGGGCGCCAGTAACTGGCGAATCACCGCCATCTCCACCACCGCCTTGGGCTTGGGGAAGGGAACCAGGCGGCGCCAACCACGCCCGGCGTCCTCGGTTACCTGCCAGCCATCCTCTTCGCGATGGTAGGTTGCGGTGGATTCGTCCATGAAATAGCCAACCGCCTTGATGGGATTGGCAAAGGCGGGATCCTCGGCATCCACTTCCACCTGCGTAACCAGAGTCACCGCTTGGCCGCTCAACTGGCGTTGTCGCATAGCATTGCCGAGGCTCTGCTGAAACTGATAGCCCAGGCTGGCCTGGGTATCGGCCAGCGCCAAATCCAAAGGTAAGTCCTCCACCAACTCGCGACTGAGCTCGGAACGTTGTAAAGCCTGTCCCAATTGGGGCCCATTGCCGTGAACCAACGCCACCGACCAACCCTCGGCCAGCAACTCCACGACCTGGCTGCTGAATTCCGCGATGATCTGGCTTTGATCGGCCAGGCGTTGGCGAACACGCGCGTCGCGAATCAGGGAGTTTCCCCCTAATGCGATGACGGCGACGGGCATGAACTAGGGCTGGACTTCTTTGGCCAGGCAGCGGTCAATGTAATCCTGGATCGCTTTAGCGCTATCCTCGTTGAGGTCGTGAAAGCGCAGGCCGACCTGATAACGGCCCGTGCCCACCTCGTCACGCCAGACCACTTCGGCGTTCATGTGCACGGTCGGCAGATCGAACTCGAGGAAAATCTGCAGGGGGAAAGTACTGCCGATTTCCAGCGACTCGTCAAGACGCACGCGCATGCCTTCGACCGACAGGTCCAAAGCCAGCGGATAAAGCCAGCGAGTTTGTTCCTCGAGCCCGATGCCCACACCTAACACGCGGTTGAGCCGGAAACGCAAGCGCTTACCCTCGGGCGAGCAAATCTCCAGAATTTTGGTCACGCAGGCTTCTGCCTCGGGACTCATGTCGAGAAACTGCAAACCAGAAACGAACATCCCGCCCAGCAGGCGCTTGCTCCAGACCACGCGAGCTTTGACTTCCAGTTCGGGAAACTCGGAGCTGACCTCACCGCCGAACGACTCGGTTTGGAGCTTGAGGGTAAACTGCTCGCTCTGAGGAAATTCGACGTCGCCATTCACTCGGATACCACCAGAGGAAATGTCTACCAGGTGTAAGTACAATCCGGTACTTTCGCCAGAGTGGAGCAACTGGGCCATGATTAGCTTGTTGAGGCGAACCCCTTTGCGCTGGGCCACACGGCGCTCCGACTTGCTTTCGGCGGCCTTTTTCTGCGCCTCGGTCTCCGCCCCCCAGACCGCTTGCGGATCCAGCTCTTCCTCGACCACCTCAGCAGTAGCCGCCTCCACCCCCTCGATCAGAGGTTCCACCGGATCGGTATCCGCTGAAGAGGAAGAAGCTTCGACCTCGGCCGCTACGGCGACCGAGTCGTCCTGAGAAGTGTTTTCGCCCGACATAAGCTGGCCTGTTCGTCCCTTTCGTTTCTAAGTCCTGGCGGCAGCCAGCGCGGCCTGCGCCCGGCTGGCGTAAAGCGGGTGCTGGCGGCACAACTCCCCGACCTGGCCGCGAATTTTGTCCAAACGGGAGGAATCCTGAGCATGCTGCAGAGCCTCGACGATCCACAGACCGATCTGCTTCATCTGTTCTTCTTTCATGCCACGGGTGGTCAGGGCGGGAGTGCCCAGGCGCACTCCGCTGCACACGGCCGGTGGATTTTTGTCGAAAGGAATCGCATTCTTATTACAGGTCACACCGGCATGCTCCAGGGCCGCTTCAGCATCGCGACCGGTCAGGCCCAGCGGAGTGACATCCACCAGCATCAGATGATTGTCGGTTCCCCCGGTGACCAGACGAGCGCCCCCCTCGCTGAGAGTGGAGGCTAACTGCCTGGCATTTTTCACCACCTGCTCTTGGTAGGTGCGGAAATCCGGCTGCAACGCCTCTTGAAAGGCAACCGCCTTGCCGGCGATGACATGCATGAGGGGTCCGCCCTGGTAGCCCGGAAAAATATTCTTGTCGATGGCTTTGGCAAAGGCTTCCTTACACAGGATCATGCCGCCTCGAGGGCCTCGCAGCGTCTTGTGGGTGGTGGTGGTGACTACGTCCGCGAACTGCACCGGATTGGGATGCAGGCCCACCGCCGCCAGGCCCGCAAAATGCGCCATATCGACCATGAAAATGGCCCCGACTTCGTCGGCCAGCTTGCGGAAGAATTCGAAGTCCAGAGTGCGAGGGTAAGCCGAATATCCAGCCAGTAAAACCTTAGGGCGGTGTTGCCGGGCCAGCTCCGCCACCTGGTCATAATCGATCAATTCGGTGTCCGGCTTCACCTGATAGTGGATGATTTCAAAATGACTGCCCGAGAAATTGACCTTGTGACCGTGGGTCAGGTGACCACCGTGAGCCAGAGACAATCCCATGAGCTTGTCACCATGCTGCATGATGCCATAATAAGCGGCGATATTGGCGCTCGAACCGGAATGCGGCTGGACGTTGGCATGTTCGGCTCCGAAGAGCTTGCAGGCACGCTGGCGGGCTAATTCTTCCACCACATCGACATGCTCGCAGCCACCGTAGTAGCGCTTGCCCGGATAGCCTTCGGCGTATTTGTTGGTGAGCACACTACCCACCGCTTCCAGGACCGCTTCGCTGACAAAATTTTCGGAAGCGATCATCTCCAGTGTGCCTGTCTGGCGTAGAGTCTCCGCTTGAATCGCCCGGGCCACTTCCGGGTCACTGGCTACCACGTGTTCTAACATTTTTGCTCCCTCTTCTCTTGCCTTTAGAAGTTTACGCAGTAAACCCCGGAGTTCGCTCTCAGGCGAACTCCATTTACCAGCGCTCCCATAATTTTTCCGCCGCCACTCGGCAACGGGCTTTCAGATCAGTGGCATCGATGCCGGCCACCTCGCCCTTGAAAAAGACACAGTCTCCCGCCACCCAGGTGCCCCAGACCGGAGCCGTTCCCATGCCAAAGAGCCAGTGGCCGAGAAAGTTTCCACCGTTCAGGGGGGTGGGCGGATCATAGTCCAGCACCATCAAGTCCGCTTCCGCACCCACGGCTATCTGTCCCAGTTGGCGGCCGAACCTCTGGCTGGCCAGTCGGGCCGGCTCTAGAAAGGCCACTCGGTAAATATTGTTCCACTCGAAGCCGCGCGGATCGCCCGCCTGGTGCTTGTGAATGACGGCCAGGGCCCGGGCATCCTCGGAGGGGTCCTGGCTCATACCGTCCGTCCCCAAGGCTACCGGAACTCCCAGGTTGATCAACTCCTGGACGGGAGCGCACCCCACCGCGTTATTCATATTTGACCGCGGGTTGTGCATGACGGTTACGGAATGCCTGGCCAGCAATTCTTTTTCGTGGGGCTGCAGATGAATGCAATGAGCCGCCCAAACCGGACGATCATGCAGACCATCCTCCAGCAGACGCTGCAGCGGGGGCCGGGAATAGGTCTTGAGGCTGTGCTCCAGATCGCACAGATCCTCCGCGACATGCACGTGCACCGGCACATCGGCCGGCCATTCCTTGAGCGCCAGTTGCAGGGTGGCCGGGTCCACCGTGATGGAGGCATGCAAACCCAGAGCGGCGGCCAGCCGGCCGTCGCGCAGCCTCTCGCAGTAGCGGGCGAAGCGCAGATTTTCCAGCACTCCCTGACGGGCGCCCACTTCCCCGTGGCGGTCGGTCGTTTCGTAACACAGACAGGCCCGCAGCCCGACCTGTAAACTGGCCTCAGCCAGACGGTCCAGGCTTCCTTCGATGCAGGCGGGACTGGCATGATGGTCCACTATCGTGGTGACCCCACGTTGAACTGCCTCGGTAAAACCGAGCAGAGCGCTGAGATAAACGTCCTCGCTGGAAAGCGCCTGATCCAGCCGCCACCAGAGACGCTGCAAAATCTGCAGAAAATTGGCCGGCGCTTCGTCTTTCAAGGCAATGCCCCGCGCGAAGGCACTGTAAAGATGATCGTGAGAGTTGATCTGGCCGGGCATGAGGACCCGCCCCTGCAGATCCAGCCTGGCCAGCGGCGGAGCCTGCGCGAGGACCGCTTCGGCAGAACCAAAGCCACGAATCTTGCCGTTCTCGATCCATACGGCGCCATCCCGAATGACCTCTGGGGTCTCACCCAGCGTAACAATGGTGGCGTTGGTAAACAGGAGAGTTCCCGGCATTTCAGAGGGCGCTCTTTGCCAAGCGCCGCAGTTGCCCCTCTTTCCCTCTCCCAGCAAAAGAGCCCCGGCCGAGGCCGGGGCTCTTAGGGGGAGTCAAGAAACGGACTAGGTACGGGTGACGTAACCGCCGTTGATGAACTGAACGAAGTCAAACGACTTGGGAACATTCAGCCCCTGATTGTCGCTGGTCGAGCCAGTGATGATGCCATTCTGGTCGAGGGAGCGGGCATCGATATTGTTGTTGCCCGTGCCCTGGGTCGACACCACGAAAGCCGCCAGAGGATCGACCTGGGTGAAGATAGCGTTGGCGCCAGTGATAAGAGAAGTACCGATACCGGTGAGAGTGCCGGTTTCGTTGTCCGAAGTGAAGGCGAACACCGAGTTGGTATTGCGGGCACCAACATAGTACTGGCCATTCGGATGAATGTCGCCGGTTCCCAGGGGGG
This sequence comes from Vulcanimicrobiota bacterium, assembly GCA_019637395.1. Taxonomy (GTDB): domain Bacteria; phylum Vulcanimicrobiota; class Xenobia; order Xenobiales; family JADMJV01; genus JADMJV01. Next base: position 15,819 of record JAHBVR010000023.1, on the reverse strand, counting down.
AACCCGTAAGCGAAACCACCGAGGTGGGCGCAGCACTCAGCACACCGTCCGCCACCGAGAAGGACCAGATGCGGCCATCCGCATCGGCGTTAGCCGCCCCGGCGGCGAACAGAGAAGCCTGGCCGACACGGACATCGACATCGGTGACAACCGATCCAGCCGGCAGAGCGCTGTCAACCGGGGAGGTCAACTGATAAGTGCTGGCCACAGTGTAGGTTCTAACGGCGCTTCCGAAGGGAACGTGCAGTTGACCTCCGCCGTGGCTGAAGTCACCGTCCCAGCCGCCCGCGCCGACGTTCACATCGGGGAAGCCACTGGCGGTCAGGCGGCCATCGCTGGCGACGTTGAACTGGCGAAGCAGGCCCGGGATGCCTGCATAAACGGCTCCGCCGGCGGGATGAACGATCAGGTAGGCCGAGTCGACCAGAGCGTTACTGGCGGCAACGGCAGGTACAGGACAGGCCACCGAATTCAGCTCCGCGATGGCGCCGTTCGAACCGACCGAATAGCTGGTCAACTGCCCGGTTCCCTGATTCAAAGCGTAGAACACATTGATTTTGGGGTGACTGCGCACAGCCACCGGGTTGGCGGTATTTGCAGAAGCAAACGTATTATTGACGATCGAGCTGGTGCCATCGACGGTATTGACACCTTTAATGACCAGCGCCCCCTGGACATTGGCCGCCACTCCGGCATTGGGAATGATGACATATTCAGAGAGGTTGGTCGATGGGACATTGTTGATAAAGTCGGCATCATCAGATCCGCAACCGGTGGCCACCACGGCCGCCAGGGCGATGAGGCCAGCTAGACAGAGATTCGACAGATTCTTTTTCATAAAAACTACCTGGACTTTCCTTGATGGTGGGCTCATGGCCCCCGGCGGCCGGTTGACTGCACGGCCGCGAACACGGGGGCGCTTCTGCCACGAGGTGCAATTACCTGCTGTTCTTTTTGAGGAAACCAAGTCTTTTTTAGAATCTTGGCATCGCGCAAATCTGGCAGACCCCACGACTTCTTGCCGAAAAACGCTCCTGGGTATCGAATAAAGCAAGAAACGGTGGCATCTGGCCAGCCTTTGATCGTAAAGAAGGGCGAATCTTAGCCCTCCGGAGACACCAAAAAGCCTCGCCGTTTCCAGCGAGGCTTTCTTTGTTGCCTGCCCAACCTCCGTCGCGCGCCGTGCGCTCGACTTTGGGATCAGGCGACCATTTCAGTCGGCTCATAGCCGGGCGGCGGAGCGGTATCTTCGCGCATAAAAACTTCCAGCATCTTGCTGGCCTGTTCGGTTTTCGCCTTGTAGGCGGCCGGAGACATATTGGAAGCCGTGGTCGAATTGCTGGAACTGGACTTGTCGGACGACCCGGTCTGTCCGGCAGAACCAGCCTTCAGTCCCTGCAGAGCCTGCAGAATCTGACGAGTGGCCGGGCGGTTGTAGATCTCGCCCGCCTTGTCGCCGGTATGCTGCATATAGTTGTTCTGCTGGTAAGAAATCAAGCTGTTGAGCATGCGCTTCTGGCGAGCCTGAGGGCTGAGCGCATTATTCGGATCGGCATTGGACTGCTGGAGCCGCTGCTGATACAGAAAGCGCGTTTCAGCCAGCTTGCCCTGTTCGTTCAGCTTCTGCTGGGCAACCTTGCGACCGATTTCTTCGGGCGTGGTTTTGTTCAGCCTGGCTTCTTTAGCCTCTTGCTGCGGGGCGGCCTCGGCCTTGGCCTTGGCGCCTTCCGTCTTTTTGGAGGTCAGTTCGCTGAGCTTAACGCGCTTGCGCTTAACTTTCTGCTTATCGCCTTGATCAAACTTGGCAGCGGCGGCGCCACCCGATTTGCCAGCCCCGTTCGCCCCGGCTTGCGGGCCTTTATCCCCCTCCTCGTCTTCGCCCTGGAGGGTTTTGGCTTTGGCCTCTTCCGCTTTCTTGTCGGTTTTCGGGGCCTTTGGTTGGATGTAGGACTGTGCTATGCCTGTATTAGCTGCAATATCACTGGCACGAGGTAAGCTCACGGCGAAACCCTTTCATCTCTGTATATCTTGGTAACAGTATGCGGTAAAACCGCTAGAACTAGGTTACGGGAAGGTTGAATTTTTGTTTCAAATTTGTTAATTCTCATCCCCAGGCCTTTTGTTCAGGGGGCGGGAAGGGATGAGGGCATGGGAAAACGTCCTGGCATGAAACGAAAAAGAAGATTCCTGGTAGCGCTCTTCTCCCTCCTGACTTTGACGGGCGCTCTGATTCTGGCCGTCTCTTTCCGTTATTTCTATAAACGCGAACTGCTACCCTGGCTGCCCCCCAATCAAAGTCTGTGGAGTTGGCGCCTGGACGGCCTGGAGAGGGCTCCCCAGGCGCTTTTCGACTTTCTCCAATACAAAGATTCCGACTGCAGCCGCAAAAAGCTCATCGCCCTTACCTTCGACGACGGGCCCTACCCTCTCTACACCCCGCTTTTGCTTGACATCCTCAAGCACTATAAGGTCAAAGCCACCTTTTTCGTGGTCGGCATCCACGTGCGCGAGTTTCCCGCTCTATCCCGCCAGATCGTGGCCGACGGCCACGAGATCGCCAACCACACGAACCGTCACCGCCGCGAACGGGATCTCAGCCAGGCAGAACTGCGCGGGGAGATCCTCGGCTGCGAGCAGGCTATCCTGGACGTGACCGGCCAGAGACCGCGCTGTTTCCGCCCGGCCGGAGGCTTTCTCACCGATGAAGGAATCCAAACGGTGCAAAATCTTGGTTATACCTCCTGCAACGCGACCGTCAACCCGGGCGACTGGTGGCAACGCGACCCGGATATGCTCATACGCTCCAGCTACCGGGGACGCAGCCGCGAGGGCGTGACCCTTATGCACAGCGGCGCCCTGGGAATCGTGCGGGCCCTGCCCGGCTATATCAACGCTCTCAAAGCCAAGGGCTTCGAATTTGTCACTCTCTCGGAGCTCGCCCAAGAGGTGGGTCGCCCGCTTCCCGAACTGCCGAAGCGAACTCACATACCAGGACCTTCAGTGGAGGATCAGAATCCCGGGCTGGGAAGTCCGATTCCGGAAGCAGACGACGAATACGCTCCGTAGGCCGGCCTGCTTTGAGAGCGCAACGCTCCAACACCGTTCGGAAATCCTCTTCACTGACCTCCGCCAGGTTGTTGCAGGCCACAATGCGGCCACCTGGAGCCAGTAGCTCTATACACGGCTTAAACAAACTCTGATAGTCGTTTTTGACGTCCACCGCACCAAAAAAGCCTTTGGCCAGCGCGGGCGGATCCAGAAACACCAGATCATATCGGCGGGCGGGCACACGCCGGGTTTGAGGACGCTGGCGGGCCCGCGCCGGTAACGGCCGCCCGGCCAGTTGCCAGAGAATAGGATAAACCTCTTCGCAGCAGAAATGTTGGCGTTTGCAGCCATTGGCCGCCGCGTTCTCTTCCCCGCGGCGCAAGGCCGCTTGCGAGAAATCCACGTTCATCACCTGGCTGGCCCCGCCGGCTTCAGCCGCAATCCCGGCCGCGCAGGTGTAGCTGAACAAGTTCAAGACTCTGGCCTTCTGGCAGTGATGGCGCAAATAACGGCGGGCACAACGCAGATCGAGGAACAGGTGGGGGTCCTGGCCGCGATGATGGGCTTCAATTTTGAAAGTCTGTCCCATCTCTTGAACCCAGGCCGGCTCGGGAGCCCTTTCCGGATAGAGTAACTGGGGGGACTGGCCGGAACGCCTTTGCCATACCACCAGTTGGGCCACCCCCAGGTTTTCCTGACACCAGCGTTCCAGCACGTCCCAGTCCAGCTCCAGCACGAGCGGACGGAACAACTGTAGGAGCGCCAGGGGACCGTAGCGATCCAGAGAGAGGCCGGGCATTCCCTCGCTGCTGCCGTGGAAAACTCTGAAGCAATCGGTCTTCTGCTGACGCCAACTGACTGCATCGGCCTGGCGGCGTTGCCAGGCCTGGCGCAGGAACTCGAAAAAACTCAGGGCTTTTCCCCCACAAAACTGCCGCTGGCCACTTTCTTCTTCTTAGCGAAATCTTCCGCTCGGGTGGTCGAGTGAATGACCACGTTACGGCCGACTTCCAGCTTTTCGGGCAAGACCGCGTCCTTGCCCACCAGGGTCAGGCCGGTATTCAACCAGTCGGGAAGCTCTTTGTTGGCCGTGTTGTCGTCCCCTACCCCCAGCAGGCAGCCTTTGCCAACGTGGACATTCTTGTCGACAATGCAACGATCCACCACCGCGCCGGCTTCGATCACGGTGTCGTGCAGGATGATGCTATTACGCACCACCGCTCCTTCGGCCACCACCACGCCGGGAGAAAGCACACTGTGCTCCACCACGCCGTCAATGCGGCAGCCGTTGGAAAGGATATTCCCATCTACTCGAGCCACGGCGCCGCATTTGACGGGAGCGCGCTCCATGCTGCGAGTCAGCACCGTCCAATGCGGATCATAGAGATCCAGCGCCGGATTTTCAGCCAGCAGGCTCATGTTGGCTTCCCAGTAAGACTGCACCGTGCCGATATCGGCCCAATAACCCGGGAAATGATGGGCGCGCACCTTCATGTTGCCCTCCACCATGGCCGGCACTAGGTGGCGGCCGAAGTCCACGTAGTCGTTTTTCTCGAGCAGCGAGATCAGCACATCCTTCTTAAAAGCGTAGACTCCCATGTTGGCCAGCGCTTCGCGGGCGCGGCGCGGCTTTTCTTCAAATCCCTCGACCACGTCCTCCTGACCCAGGGCCACAATGCCGTAGCGGTGGACATCGTGAGGACTGACGCGGCGCACGGCCAGCGTCAGATCGGCGCCGGTCTGATGATGCTGGCGCAGCAGCGGCCGGTAGTCCATCAGATAGATATGGTCGCCGGAGAGAACCATCACGGTTTCTTCGGGCTGTTCTTTCAAGTAGTCCAGATTGCGCCGAACCGCGTCTGCGGTTCCCCGCTGCCAGTCTCCGAAACGCCCGCCGCGATAGGGATGCACCACGCGCAGGCCGCCCGTCATCAAGTCCAGATCCCAGGGCGCCCCCGTCCCCAGGTGCTCATTCAGACTCTGCGGTAGATACTGAGTGATGACGGCTACATTATAAATGTCGCTGTTGACGCAATTGGACAGGCTGAAGTCGATCAGACGGTACTTGCCGCCAAAGGGAATGGCCGGAGCCACGCGGATTTCGCTCATGACGCTGAGGTTGGGACTGGGGCCGCCAGCCATGATCATTGCCAATGCTCTCGACATAAAAGCTCCTTAAACCGTCTCGCCGTCTTCGACGACGTTGCTCTTGGGAAAGTGATGTTCTTCCCGGTCACTGTTGATGAGCACGTTGCGCCCCAGCCGGCAACCGACGGGAATGACGGCCCCTTTGCCGATGACGGTCAAGCCGGTGGTCATCTTGTCGGTCAGCAGTTTATTCTGCACCGAATCGTCACCGGGCCCGATGGTCACGCCCGCTCCCACCACCACCTGCTTATCCACGATCACGCGGTCAAGCCGGGCGCCCGGACCGATCCAGCAATCATTCATGATCACACAGTTTTCCACGACCGCTCCCGGAGACACTTGAACTCCGGGACTGAGCACGCTGTTGTGCACCAGGCCGCGAATCACGCAACCGTTGGAAATCAGGCTGGACTGCACCTTGGCCTGCGGGCCCAGACGCGCCGCCGGCCGTTCCTCCGAACGGGTCAGCACCGGCCAGTGGTCGGTAAAAAGGTCCAGAGCCGGACTGGGCCGAGTCAGCTCCAGACTGGTAGCCCAGTAAGAATCCAGGGTGCCGACGTCCACCCAATAGGACTCGTAGCGGTAAGCCACGCAGCGGTAACCTCCCGAGATGAGAGCAGGGATGACGTGTTTGCCGAAATCCAGGTCGGGATTTTTTTGGCGTTCCACTTCGAGCCGCTCTTGCAGCACGCGCCGGCTGAAGATATAGATGCCCAGCGAGGCGAGATTGCCTTTGTCGCGCTTCTTGGGTTTTTCCGTGAACTCTACGATGTTGGACTGGTCGTCGATGGTCATAATCCCAAAACGATCGGTTTCTTCTAAAGGAACCGGCATGACCGCCACGGTAAAATCGGCTTTGCGCTGCACGTGGTAGTCAATCATCTTGGCGTAATCCATCTTATAGATGTGGTCGCCCGAGAGAATGAGCACGGCGTCAGCCGCCTGGTCCTCGATGAAGCCCCAGTTCTGATAAATGGCGTCGGCCGTGCCGCCGTACCAGCGCTGCCCGCCACGTTCCTGATAGGGAGCCAGCAGGCGCACGCCGCCGCGACTGCGGTCCAGGTTCCAGGGCTTACCGATACCGATGTGCTCATTGAGACTGTGGGGACGATACTGAGTGAGCACGCCCACCGTGTAGATGCCGCTGTTGACGCAGTTGCTCAGGGTAAAGTCAATGATTCGGTATTTACCGCCAAAAGGAACGGCCGGCTTGGCGCGCTTCTCGGATAGAACGGTGAGGCGGCTTCCCTCGCCCCCGGCTAAAAGCATGGCAATCGTTTTCATAGGCCGCAGCCTTTCGAAAGCTTTGCCCGGGTTTCCCTCCTCCTTAAAGCTTCTGCAGGCGGGCAGCTTCGGCGGCCGGCAAGAGCAAGGTAAGGTTGCCGAAGATGGTGGTCACGCCACTACCGTCTACGTATTTTACCACCCCATTGCCATAGCGGGGGTGGCACAGGCGGTCGCCGACTTTCAAGCTGGAACCGCCCCCCGTGGGGGCCGCCGGCTTGAGGAACTCTTGCTTGAGTTTCTTCTGGCCCTTTTCAAAAGTGACGGTGACCACATCTTTGTCGACGGCGTCCACCTGGCCCGGCCCGAAGACGGCGTGAGTGACGCTGTCGCCCACCTTGAATTGAGGGCCGGCCGGCGCATAGCTTGGGGGAGCCGGCCTGGATGGCTGCTGATGCCCCCAGCCCTTCCACTTGCCCGAGCCGATGGCGGGCGGTTCCTGAAAAGAGGGGCGCTCCGGGATGACCATATTGGTCAGGGACTTGGGAATTTCCGCCAGAAAACGCGAGGGCCGCCGCGGGACGCGCGTGCCGTGAAGCTCGCGCGACTGAGCCGAGGTGATGAACAACTGATCTTTGGCGCGGGTGATGCCCACATAACAAAGACGGCGTTCTTCCTCCATCTGCTCGGGGTCATCCATGGAGCGGATATGAGGAAAGGTCTCTTCCTCCAAACCGGCCAGAAAAACCACCGGGAACTCGAGACCCTTGGCGGCGTGCAAAGTCATCAAAGTGACCGCCTGGGCGTCTTCGGCATAGGTGTCCTGGTCGGAGAGCAGACTGACTTCGGCTAGAAATCCGTCCAGGGAACCATCTTCGGCGTTGCGGTCGTACTCGCTGGTCACGTTGATCAGTTCGTCCAGGTTTTCCAGGCGCACCTGGGCTTCGACTTTGTCATCGTCGAGCAGCCACTTACGATAGCCGCTGTGTTCCAGCACTCTCTCCACCAACTCGGTGACTTTCAGGCCGCTGACCTGGGCACGTAACTCGGTGATCCAGCCCACCAGAGCCTCCATGGCGCCGCGCGCTTTGCCGGTCACCTCGAAACGGGCCGGATCGCTGACCACTTCCCAGAGCGGAATTTCGCGCTCGGCCGCGGCCTGCAGCAACTTTTCCATGGTGGTGGCGCCGATGCCCCGGGTGGGCGTATTGATGATACGGCGTAGCGCCAGGCTGTCGGCGGGATTGATCATTACCTGCAGGTAGCCGAGCACGTCCTTGATCTCTTTGCGCTCGAAAAAGCGCAGTCCACCCACAATCTTATAGGGAATGCTGGCCTGAATCATGGCTTCTTCGAGCAGGCGCGACTGGGAATTGGTGCGGTAGAGCAGCACGAAGTCTTTGTAACCGGACCGCGTGGGCAGCAGGCGTTTGATTTCGCGCGTCACGAATCGGCCTTCGTCGCGACCGTCGCCGGCCAGAAAGAGATGCAATTTTTCACCGCCCACCCGGTCGGTAAAAAGACGCTTGGCTTTACGCGAAGAATTGTTGGCCACCACCGCGTTGGCCGCGTCCAGGATCATCTGAGTGGAGCGGTAATTCTGCTCCAGCTTGACCACCTGCGCGTCCTGGAAGTCGCTCTCGAAGCGCAGCAAAATCGACACATCCGCCCCGCGAAAGGCATAGATGCTCTGGTCGTCATCGCCCACCGCGCATAGATTGCGATGCCCGGCCGCCAACAGCCGGAGCAACTCATACTGCACCGCGTTGACGTCTTGATATTCGTCGACCATGACGTAGCGAATGCGCTCCTGGTAGCGCTGGCGAATCTCGGCGTGGTCGCGCAGCATCTCCACCGTCTTGAGCAGGATGTCGTCGAAATCCAGAGCCTGGTTCTGTTTCAGCTTGCGCTGGTAGAGATCATAGATCTCGCCCAGATCGCGTTCGAAGGCGTTGCGGGCCCGGCGCTTCACTTCGTCCACCGTGACCATTTGATTTTTCCAACTGGAAACCATGCTGAGCATGCCGCGCGGGGTAAACTTCTTATCGTCCAGGCCCCGATCGCGAACGGTTTCTTTCATCACCACCAGTTGCTCCGCCGTCGCGTAGATGGCGAACTGGGCGTTCAGTCCCAGGGCTTCCGATTCGCGGCGCAACCAGCGGGCACACACCGAGTGAAAGGTGCCCAAATCCGGAAAGCGACCTTTGCCGCACAGGTGGGCGATGCGTTCCGACATCTCTTTGGCGGCTTTGTTGGTGAAAGTGACGGCCATAATCTGGTTACGGCGCGCCTTTTTGCTGGCCAGAATATAGGCGATGCGGTGGGTGAGCACGCGCGTCTTGCCGCTGCCCGCGCCGGCCAGGATCAAGAGAGGTCCTTCGGTGATACTGACGGCCCGGGCTTGAGCCGGGTTCATTCCCGCCGTGAAAGTCTCTAAAATGTCGGCTGGATTCCAATCAGACATGGGATGCATGGGTTCGAGGGTGGAGTTGGACATGAACGACGTTTCCGCGCCGCGCTACAGCGCTCCTCGCGAAATATCGTTCGTTGCACGTCGTTCTACTATTTTTCAAGGCGGGAGGGACGAAAAATCAAGGAGAAATTGTTGGCGGGCATGTCCAGGCAAGAATCCAATCGGAGTTGATGGAGTTCCGCCTCGGCCACCACCTCGTCCAGCCAGCGTACTCCCCAGCTCGGGTTCTGCCGGCGCAGGCTCTCGTCAAAGGCCAGATTGCTGGGAGCGTTGGGACGGTCTTTACGCAAGTAGGCCCCATATAAATAGAGCCAGCCGGCCGGGTGCAAATGAGCGGCCGCTCCTTTCAGGAGGCCGATGGTGGCCTCCCAGGCAGAGATATGCAGCAGATTGATGGCTACGATCCCGCCCCATGAGCGGGTGTCCCGCCACGACCTGACATCCAGATCCAAAGGAGCGGGAGCAGACGGGTCCCAGGCCTGAATCGAGGCTCTATGAATCGGCTCCGGATCGCTGCCCTGCCAACAAACTCCGGGATTCTGTTGGCGAAAGTAGGCGAGATGCTCGCCCGAGCCGCTGGCCACTTCCAAGATCGGGCCCGGAGCCGAGGCCGCCAGGGGACCCAGCACTTCCCAAATGGCCTGGCGATTTTGCGCCGTGGCCGGGAAATGCAGTCGCTCAGTGATGGTGTCCGCCGGGCCCGTGCACGTGGCCGTGCTGGATTTCCTCGGCGCTGGCGTCCCGAATGCTCATGACTTCGACTTCAAAGTAGAGGTCGATACCGGCCATCGGATGGTTGGCGTCTACTTCCACGGCGCGCTTGTCGATGGCCACGATGGCAGCCAGCAGCGTTTCGCCATCCTCGGCGTGCAACTCCAAGGCCATTCCCGGCTCCAGTTCGATATCGCCCGGCAACTGGTCGCGCGCGATCAAGAAGCGCTTGTCGGGGTCATACTGGCCGTAGCCTTTGTCGGGAGTGACGTGGACCTGCAGCTTATCGCCGACCTTCTTGGACTCCATGTGGACTTCCAGCCCGGGGATGATGTTGCTGTGACCGTGTAAGTAGGCCAGCGGATCGCCCCCCACCGACTTGTCCAGCAGGTTGCCGTCCTTGTCTTTCAGAGTATAGTGAAAAGTCACCACCTGGTTTTTCTCGATCACAGACGCCACGGCTCAAGCCTCCTTGTTGGCTGGCCCTTGGCGCTCCGCCCTGGGTTCCCTCTTTAGGAGCGCGGCCGAAAACCGCGTGACGCCCAACAGATTTTAGCCTCCGGTCAGCTTGCGCCACCAGCGCCGGTACCATGGCTCCTCCGAGCCGGCCAGCTCCTCGGGCCTAAGCTCCGGGCTTTGCTTCAAGTCGAACTCCGCCTGGCACATGGGGCAAAGCCTCAGCCTGGTGCGGCCGTTGTTGTTCTCGTGAATCTTGGCCACCACCCGGCCGCAGTGGTCACAAGCGGGCACCCGAACCTCCGACCAGCCGGTTGCGCCCCTGCCGCTTGGCTTCATAGAGCCTCTCGTCGGCAGATTTGATCAGCCTCTCGGGAGTGCTGCCGTCTCGTGGAAACATGGACAACCCCATGCTGACGGTGAAATCTCCCAGTGGCTGCTTTTCTTCAAAGGGAAAGTTGTATTCGGTAATGGCGGTGCGCAGGCGTTCCAGCACCACCGGCGCCACCTCGGGTCCGACGTCGCGCAAAATCAGACAAAATTCCTCGCCTCCATAGCGCGCCAGCACGTCGTTGGCGCGCAGACGCCGTTGCAGCAAACGAGCCAGGGTCTGCAGGGCCCGATCCCCCTCGGGATGGCCGTTGGTGTCGTTGTAGTGCTTAAAATGGTCAACGTCAAAAATGGCCACAGCGAAGGGCTCGCCTCCGTCACAGGCCATCTGCAGCACTTTCTCAAGCGAGCGCCGATTGTGGCAGCCCGTCAAGGCATCCACCCAGGCCAGTTGCTGCAGATGCTCGTTGGTCTGCTCGAGATCTTTGACGCGCCGGCGAATTTGCGGGTCCAGACGAGCCTGGTGCATCTGCAGTTCCAGGTTTCGCTGAACGAGTTGCTCCACCAGTGCTTCGGCAATGTCGCGGGAGCGATGCGTGGTCGCCTGCAGCAGAGAGAGCGCGGCGGCGGGAAAGCGAACCAGGTATTCGCGGGCCAATCGGGCCGGCAGTTCGTAGGCGATGACGTCGGTGGCGGCCCGGGCATTGGCAAAGCGAGGAGCCTTTCCGAAGAGTTCGACTTCCCCCAGGACAGCCCCCCGGCTGAGATAGATCAGCCGGTGCTTTTCCCCAAAGAAACTCTTGAAGAGCTCCACCGTCCCGCGACGGAGCAGCCAGAGACTTTCGGCGACAGCTTCTTGCTCAAAAAGCATTTCGCCCGCAGAAAAGCGATGGACCCGGGTCTTGCTCAGGATTTCCCGCCAGGCGCGACGCGGAATCAGATGGGGAAAGGCCAGTGGCACGGTCAAGGCTCTTTCCAAGCAGGCTTGCGGGCTCCTTCTGAGCCCTCGGGGGAGAAGCAAATCAATTTAATATTCAAATACTCTCGAAATATACTAACTAACCTTTACCTACTTTACGCAACAGATCATTCAGGATTGAAAGTTCATCGGAGGAAAGCACTTCAAAGGCCTGCACAAGATCGCGTAGATGCAGCGGGAAGAGTTCCTGGATCCGCTGCGTGCCGCGCCAGGTCAAATGCACCACCATATAGCGCTTGTCGACCTCGTCGCGCAGACGCACGACCAACCCTTGACGCTCAAGATTGTTCACCACCATGGTGATGTTACCGCCACTTTGCAGTAGCTTATCGCCCAGTTCCTTTTGACAGAGCGGTCCCAGGTGATAGAGCGCCTCCAGAACCCCGAACTGACTGAAGGTAAGACCGGCCTTTTGCAGCCTGGGAACCACCTGATTCAGTACCGAGGTGCTGGCCCGCATCAGCTTGATATAGACGTCGAGACTGGCAACCTCTTTAAGTTCACCTCGATATCGAGTGGCCATACTTTAATAGTAAACCAAATATTCTATCCCCGTGCGGGTCATAGAGCGGATGTTCGGCTTCGTCGAGCTTCCCACTGCATCTTATTTAGAAAAATTCAAGTTGCGGCTCTCCGCCTCCAGTCGCGCCCGTATGGAGATGAGTCTCTGAACCGAGACCGCCTCAGGCCCAACAAAACCTGCCCGACAAACTGGTCTAAGCACTTGTGAAACAGCCGACCGGGACGACTCTTTTCGCGCAGATGAAAATTAACACCCGGAAAACCTTTGGCGGCCTCACTTTGCGATCCGTTACCAAGCCTGGTGCATAATCGTAAAAAGAGGTAGTGAGGGTATGAAATCATGCAAAGGTTCGCCAATGCGGTCAAGCACGGAGTTCTCGAATGTCTGCGTGGAATCGGCCTGGGAATCGGCTTCGGAGCCGGCGTAAGTGTTTTCACGGCCGGTGTGGGCGCGGTGGTGGCCGGTCCCGCCCTGCTGACCCTCTTCCCTCCCGTGATTGCGGCCTGCGGCGGGGGCGCCGCCATCGCCGCCAGCTTCACCTTTGGAGCCGCCGGACTGGTGCAGGGAGCCAGGGACGGCTTCACCGCCGCCGCACCCTGAACGACTTCCCGCTGGAGGTCTTGGCGTTCCGTGCCTATGTAAATTTTCTCCCGATCAAAGGCAAAGCCGGCCCTATCCAAAATCTGGGCCCATGCAAAAGCGCAAGCTCGTCGTCCTGCTCGCCCTGCTCGTAACCGTGCCCCTTCTCTACTATGCAAGCACCATCGGCACCGTTGGCCCGGCCGCTCAATCTCAGAGGCTTGTCCACAGCGGCATCGGAAATATCGATCGCTGGAGGCTGGACGCCGGCCTCCAGGAATTCCGCTCGGTGGCCGGCGGCCAGCAGTCTCTCCCCAAGGAATATGACCGTAAAGCCCACCTCAAAGCCAGCTTACTCACCCAGGGCAAAGCTCAAGACGCGGACTGGCTGCAAACCTGTCGCTTCGAGAAAATGGATAAAGTGGAATATAGCTGGAAGCGGGTGGAAACGCGCGCCACCCTGCTGACGCTGTGGGACACGATGGTCGGTAAAAACGGCGGAGTACGTTCGCTCAAAGTGCGCGCCCACTCCAGCTCTCCCTGGCTGCAGCCGGAGATCCTGGGCCCCCTCAATGCCGTCATCTGGCCCGAGCTACCGGAAACCACCGTGGCTCCCGGCGACAACTGGGAAAGCACCGTGTCCCTGGAGCTGGCTGCCCGCGAACTGGCCAAACCGCTCCCCTATCAATGGAAGTTTCACTGGAACTGGCGCCCGCCCGTGCCCGGCGGCAGCCAGGCGGTGGCCACCCTGGACTTCCAGGCCGAACCCACGGCGGAGGCCTTTCCGCTGCAGGGTAACTGGACCGGCGAAGTGCTCTACTCGGTGCCCGACCAGCACGTAGTGGGCGCTCGCGGCGTAGTTAAACTGGCTCTGACCGCTCCCACCAGCCAACCCGAAATGTGGCTGGTGGAAGCGTTGGAACTCAACTATGAACTGCTGCGTCTGCTTCCCGCGTCGAAGGGAAAAACTCCACCAGGCTCCCCACCCGGTGTCCCGGAGTCAGCGGCGTCCCCAATTCCTCCACCGCAAACACCTTAGCCGGCAACTGCAAGGCCTGGCGCACCCGGCCCATGGTTTCGGGTGCGAAGGGATAGAGCATGATCATCAAGGTTTTCAGGATGAAAAAGCTGGAATAAAGCGCATCCCGCCGTTCCGCCTCCGGGAAACGATCATCGTGCGGCTTGTAATTGGTGAACAGCTTGTTGATCAAACGCGCGTAATTTTCCACCAGGCCCAGCAAATCGGCGTAATCCGCCTTGCCCATCAGGCGCACGTAGGTTTCGATCATCTTGCGGGTCTCTTCAGCGGTTTTACCCATCAGCCGGCCCTCGGGAACGCATCCGTCAAACTTGGAGAGACAGGCCGATATCGGCTTTTCAAAAGCGGCATTCATGGGACCGGCTAAAAATCCGCACTTCTCGCGCAACCCCTCCAGTTCAAAGTTCGACTGTTTTTTGGCCAGACTCAACTGGGACAAATAGTAGCGTAACTGATCGGCGGAAAACTCATGTTCGTCGAGCAATTCATCAGCCGTAAAGTAATTGCCCGTCGACTTGCTCATCTTCTCCCCGTTGATGAGCAAATGGCAGTTGGCAAACACGTCGGTCATCTGCAAACCATCCTGCATGCCCAACCACATGGCCCCCTGCATCACCACGTAAAAGAAGACGTTGTCCGATCCGATGAACTGACAGACGCGGGCCTTCGGATCTTTCCAATAGTCCTTGTATTCGTCCGGATTGCGGCCATGAGCCTGTAGCGCCCGTCGCGTAAAGGCCAGCGGAGCCAACAGCGATTCCGGCCACACGTAAAAAGTCTTGCCCACCATGGCCGGGTCAATTTCCGGCGGCACGGGAATCCCCCAGGCGATATCGCGGGTGATGGGCCGATGAGCCCAGCCGTCCATCACCTCGGTGGGAAATTTCAGGACGGCCCGCCCCTTTTCCAAATCCTCGACCGAATCGAACTGGACCACCACCCGCTTGCCAGTGGCGTAGCGGCTCTTGTGAGGGGGCAGTTCGGCCTTCTGCTCCTTATATTCATTCTCGTGAATGTTGGGAAAGACCAGACAGGGCGCCACCTGGCTCATGGCCTCGGTGAAGACCAGCTTGCGCCAGCTCTTCTCTTTGCTGGCGATCCACGACTTCAACGGCGTCAGCAATTTCCACATGTTCAGCCACCAGTGGTCGGTGTCGCGCAGAACCGGCGTCTGACCGCTGACCGTGCTGACCGGGTTCAAAAGTTCGACGGCCAGGTAATGGGCTCCGCAGGCATCGCATTCCTCGCTGTAAGCCCGCTCGTGACCGCAGCGCGGGCAGGTGCCCACCACGTAACGGTCGGCCAGGAAGATATTCATGCCCGGATCAAACCACTGCTGGCTGGTCCGTTTTTCGAGCAGTCCGTTGGCGTACAGCTGGCGCAGCGCGTCCTGGCAGATCTGCTTGTGATCCTCGAAGTTGTCGAGACGGGAGGTGCCCGAATAGACGTCCACTCCGATCGAATAGCGCCGCAAAGTAGCATGCTGACGATCGTGAATCTCGTCGATGAACTCGCGCACCGGCCGGCCCGCCTTCCTGGCCGCCACTTCGCTGGTGGAACCGTGGTCATCGGTGCCGCACACGAAGAGCACGTTCTCCGCTCCCACCAGCATCTTCATATAGCGCGCGTAAATGTCGGGAGGGACCAGGGCCCCCGCCAAATGCCCCAAATGCAGGGGCCCATTCGCATAAGGCATCCCCCCCGTCACCAGCACTTTGCCGGGCCGCTGAACCCGATCTAAGATCCGAGCGATCTCCGCTTGCAATTCATCCATCTGCATGGCCCCCGGCTTAACCCGTCCCTCACCCAAGTCCTGCCAACTCTGCTACACTGGCCCGGTGACCGTATTTCCCGATTTCTCCCTGCAGGACGAAGACGGCTACACCCGCCACTCCAGCGAATTCCACCCGGGCCTCTTCCTCTGGCTGCGCCAGCTCGGCTGCCACTACGCGCGCCGCCAGGCGGCCCAGATCCGCCGGCTGGAGCTCCTCGACCCGATCCGGCTGGTGCTCATCTCCCCCTCTCCGCCCTACGATGCGCGCGCCTTCCGCCGCCACCACCTGGGCCAGACGGCCTGCGCCCTGCTCAGCGACACCCACCTGCGCACCTACGAGTCCCTGGAAATGAAACGCCAGCACCGCCCTCCCCTCTGGTCCTACCTGGGCGAAGCCAAACTCGGCGACCCCCTGCAAAACGGCGGAGCCATCCTCACCCGCCCCAACGGGGAAATCCACTATACCTATCTCTCGGTCCGGGCCGGCGACCATCCCAAAGTAGATGAACTTCAAAGAGCCATGCGCCGCCTCAAA
>JAHBVR010000022.1 GCA_019637395.1 Vulcanimicrobiota bacterium | reverse complement strand
AGAGTTTCACCCCGGCGCCGACGAGGACTATGTGCTAGTAAGAACCAAAGATCCGGTAACAATCGGCCAATCCTTGTCTTGCGACCTTAATCCACAGGCTCAATCCGCAATTGCGTTGATTCAATTCCCACAAGAACAGCCCCAGTCGGTTAGTTTCGGCAAGTTAGTGGGAGCCCAAGGAGCACAACTGAAGCACTCCGCTTCAGCCCTGGGAAACAGTTCCGGGTCGGGCCTCTTTTCTTCAGCCGGAAAGTTGGTTGGTATCCACACAAGGGGCCCCGAGCCCGGACCAAACCTGGCGGTATCGGCGCAAAGTCTGGCTGCGGTTAGCCAAATTTCTAGTTTACTTACGGCTTAGCAGTTTATAACTTCAACCGATATTCCAGGAACAGGTCATTGCTACGCTCGCTCGCCTTGGCGAAAGACTTGCGCTCGGCCGTGCTCATGCGCCCCCGGTATTCCTCGATCTTGCCGGCCAGAGGCACCTTGCCATGCAGGTCATAGAACAACCCATTGGGGTTGGTCACGAACAGGCGGCCCTTGGTCTTCTCCAGCAGGTTCTTCACAATCAGGCGGTTGGGCATAGTCGTCTTCCAGCCATTGCTGATCACGTTGTAGTCCAGAGTAGCCATCGCCACCAGCTCGGGATGGGTCATCAAATCAAGCCCGATGCCACGGGCGGTACCGTTGTGGCTCAGGTGGTGGGCCACCTTGTAGAACACGACCTTAGATAACAAATCCTTGACGGAAACGTCTGCCTCGTCCCATTTTTTGATCTGGTGCCAGCTTTCCCAACTTCCGAATTCAGCGTCGCCTGGGAAGAGCACGACTTTCCCCTGTTGCTCGAATTCAAAGGCCAGTACCAGACTCAGGTTGTTGGTCAGGCTGTTCATGCGCAGGGCGAACTGGCCGGCGCCAAACAGCCAGTCGGAGTCGATGCGTCGCCAGTCCGGCCCGAGCTTGCGCTGATCAATCGGGATCTCGTAGCCACTCTTAAAGGGGCGCTCAGGCAAGACTCCGTCTCCACTCCCAATCGCGCTGAGAAGCAAATCGCTGTCGCCCAGCTCCTTGTTGTGGCGATAGGCGGCTCCCCCGCTACCCGCTTCTTTGCTCACCTGCTGATACAGGAGAGGCGGTCCCAGAACGTAGGTTTTGACGCCCGGAATGTCACGGAGGATCTGACCTGGTTTGAAGTAACGGCGCTTCTGAGCCTTCAAATCCTCCTTGACCACCGTCATGCCGGCCAGGCTCGCCGCCACCCCTCCATCGAGATGCAGTTCGGCCAGGTCGCCTAACCCGCCGGCAAATGTCTTGCGCATCCCGAGCAATCCATCGCCACCGCGCATCTCGCGCAACTGACCGGCAAAACTATCGCTATCCACAGCCGCTTTCAGTCGCCGCGCCGACTCGGCCAGAGCCATCTTGCGCTGACCATATTTCTCCTTCCAGCGCTTGACCTCGGAATCTTCATCCTCTTCCGTCCAGGCCATCCAGATCTCACCGATCTTGAGCTTTTTGAAGAGTTCCTTACTGGCCTGAAAACCCAGCACGTGATCCTTGTGCTCGTGGGTCACCACCAGCGCATCGACCGCTCCGCCGACTTCCTCGACCAGTTTGGCCACGTAGGGCCGAATCTCATCGGCCGAGCGGGTCCAGCAGCCACAATCAATCAACATCTGCCAGGCGGTCTTGGACTTTTCCAGAAATTTGAGCACGAAGCAGTCACCCGTGCCCATTTTATACATTTGAATCACCAGAGTATCGATCATCGTCCCCTCCTCAACCGCGATGCAACAGGCAGAACGGCTCGCCAAAACGCTCCGAATGCCCGTCTCCGAAAAGCAATGCGGAGCTCTCCAGATGCAAAGGCATTTCCTCGTTCACAAACCGGTCCAGGCGCCCGATCCGCTGTTGGCAGAGACTCAGCTTGCCTTTCGCATAGCGCACCAAGGGCTTGCCGATGGCATACTTCAAAGTCGGACCGTCCAGATCAAAAATGAGGGTGCAGCCGCCCTCCAGCTCAAAATGCTCGAACTCTTCGCCAGCGTCTTTAAGGAAACAGTAGCCACCGTCGTTCTTGGCCACCGTCATGCGCTGCACTAAACTGAGCACGATCTGGTTCACTTGATTTAAGTCCGGACCAACTCTCGAAACCAGTCGTAGATTCTGAATCTGAAAATTGGCTCCATAGCGCTTGCGTTCTACGCCGTATTGCTCGCAATCGTCATTAAACACCAGCCCGGTCAAATTCTCGAATCTCGAGGAGTTGCCAAACTTGGAGGTTAGCCTCATGTGCAGACCCTGCGCCCAACCGCCGTCCGCCTGCTTGGCACCGCGGATGAACTCGCGAGAGCGGTGCCAGATGTCCTCGCGCTTGGTAAGATAGCTGACCGCCTGGCGATATCCTCGCAGGAATTCAGATATAATACCGACTTTCTGCTTTTCGTCGTCATTGAGCTGGTCTTGCACGGAATAGCGCAGGCTCTCCTCGCTCAGAGTCTGGATTCCATCCGGATAAATGCCCCGCCTCCGGAAGGCGTCCAGGAAAGCCAGCCGATAGTTGTGCTTATCGTCGGCCACCACGTCCGCATCCGCGGTAATGATCCCCCGCAAATAGTCACCAAATGTGATATCCACCGGCGGGCAATAGTCCAAGGCCCGGATGCACATCGTCAGGACATGACTGGCCGTCTTGGCTGCTTCGTTCGCCAGTCGGTTGACCAGGTCGGGGTGCAACTCTCCTTCCGGCAGAATACCCGTGCCTCCGCTGGCGATGCGCAGCAAATCCTGGACGCGTCGCTTATAAATGAGCAAAAAGGCGTCAAAGACCGCGGCCACCAGGATGCTGCCCCGCTCGTGCGGCTCCATGGTTTCCTGATAAGCCGCTGGATCCGGCACGGCAGGGGTCCACTTACCGTCTTTGGTGCTCCCCAGGGCATCTCTCAGACTTCCGTATTTGCCAATGGCCACCCCGAACTGTTGGGCCAACTGGCCCAGCAGGTTCTGTTTCTCCAGTTCGCCCCTGGTTCTGGCAATCTGATGATTCAGCACCTCAGGAAAGGAAAAATGCTGAAAAAGCGCTACAATATCCGAAAACGCTTCGTGAAAGGCCAGGACATCCGGATTGGTCGGCTTGTTGTAGTTGCGGTGAATTCCATCCAGAATTGCGTGGGTCACTTCATGAGCAATAATGTCGTGACTGAGACAGGTGAAGACGAGCGAGCCCGGCATCTGCTCGGTGATCGTCGCCGGTGAAGCGGAAAAGTAGCCAAACAAGATCGCTTTCTTGAGCGGACTGTAGTAGGCGTTGGCCTCACGAAGAGCATGAGGATATAAACGAATCTTTCCGACGTATTCTTCATATTTCGACTTATCTTCCAGCAAACGAGAAGACCAGATGATTTTCCGACCCAGCGCCTTCTCAAAATTCTGAACGGTGAGCATGGCCACTGCGTAGACCATCTGCTGATGGAACATCGGGTTCCCTTCACTGGGAGCCAGACCATCGTCGGCCAAAATGTGAGTCAAATTCAAATTGACGCGCGCGTACTGCGTGGGGACGGTCGGGTCATAGTCCACCACCTCGAAATACTCGCCCGAGGGACCCTCCTGCAATTCTTCTTCCCAACGAATCTTATAAAGCATCGTGTTGATGCCCACCGTATCGAGGCGCAGCGAAACAGACGGGTCGAAGGCGTATCCGCGCAATTTGCGAAAAGCCGGCTTGGGAATGTTCATTTCGGTTCCGTCTCCAATTCAGGATTGATCCCCAGTTGAATCTCCGGGTGCGGTGGTGAGATCGAGAAAGCCTCAGCCGGCTGCCAGTCCTTAAGCAACAGGCAAAACTTCTCCGTCGATTCTTTGAGGGCGGCCACCCGCCGGGCGGAAACCTCGGCTGGAACGGGATTGTTATCCTCATCGTAGTGAAATCGGTAGGATGGCGGCTGGCCTCCATCTACGCTAAAAAGCCCGCTGTAGCCGGGATCTGCCAACCGCTCGCGAACCTTGGGCAACATTTCGGCCATCAGCTTCATCGTGTTGCGATAGCGAATCCAGCGGTGATTATCCCAGGTAGTCTTGACCGTGGGGCTCGCCCCAAACCCTTTCAGGAGAGCCTGGCCCGCTGCCTTGCCGCGTTCTTGCAGTCGTTTGATCAACTCAGGCGCCATTTGCAGGTTCAAACCGCCCTCGTCCCCAGCCAGAGTGATATGCACCACCCGGTCTCGATAGCCAGGCTTACGCACCAGGCCATTGTCCCGCCAGTTCTGGGCGGCGTTGAAAATCGAATAAAGCCAGCCCCCCAGATTGCTGAAGCGGTTCCAGCATTCGTAACTCGAGAACTGGTTATTGGTTTCCGCTCGACGCACGTTCTTGGACTCGTCCAAGCTGGGTTTGAACCCGGGAGCAAAGCTGTCCAAATTGATGGCAAAAGTTGGCTGCTCGGGCAAAGGCGAATCAAAGAAATGCAACGGCAGGTTGCTGCAAATACCGCCGTCGGCAAAAAGGCAAAGTTCCGGTTGCAGCTCGTCGCGCTCGATGGGAGTACCCTCCCCCGCCGGCCGCATCTCCCCATCCAGCGTTCGGTCAAAGGGCTCGGCATAAAGTGGCACGGCGCAAAAAAGTCCCGGGAACGAAGAACTGATTCGGGTTGGCACGAGAATAGGCAACCTGTCTTTGACGGGCAGCTTCCGGAAGCCGTGCGGCGTGACTGGATTATCCTTGTCCATAAAGTCCACCACAGCTTTAGGAAAATACTCAAGCATTTCCTCGCTGCGGTAGTAGAGGGTGGCCCGAGAATTGGGGAATTGGTAAGGCCGGCCGTGGTTGAGGTTGGTGGTGACCAGGCGGAAGCGAATCCCACGGTTCCTCAGGTGGCCAAAGGTCAGTGGCTCACTCTCTCCCAGGCCCGCCAGCTTTTGGGTCATGCTGTAGAGCCAGGGCGTAAACTGCTCGGGACTCCCGCAGCCTTTGCAAAATCCGTAACGATTGGCCCGGAATTTGGATAATAACTGGTTGACCAGCAAATAGCCGAGGCCCAGCGGTAACCCGACGACGGCCAACACAGTCAGAGGGCAAAGCCACCCGTAATGCTGCGCCAAATAGCTCATTCCCAGCAGATACCCCGCCCCCATCAACAAAAAGAGCCACCGGGGCAATTTCAGGCGCTGAGAGAGCAACAAGCCATTGAACGCCCAACTCAGGATTCCCGGCGCAGGCTGAAAGAGTCGCTTCAAATTTCCCCGACCGGCAAGATACCTGCTGATCTCGAGAAGAGGCTCAAGATCGGAGCCCCCGCCTGCCGGCTCCCTACGCCGATATTCAGCGGCCGCCGTGGCCGCGGCCGCGATGGCACCGGCCGAGGTTCCGCCAATCCCCTGGAAGGCAAACTCCTTGGAGAGTTCCACCACCGCTTCGGGATAGACAATCCCTGAGGCAATGCCCCCTTTCATCACCAGGTCGCAAGTCTTCAAGTCGGAACCCCCCTCTTTATGTCCTCAGGAAATTTAGCGTCGGATTGAGATTGTAGTTCGCCTTCCCATCCTTGGCGTTCTCCAAAAATACGGTCACATAGTCGAACCGGACTTGACCACTCAGAGCGGCCAGCGCGCTGAACATTTGCGCCAGAGGGATATCGTTGGAGTTGTGGCCGTCCCAGCCGCCTATTTCGTCGATGCCAAAGGGCTTGCCCCTACCCAGACGGTGGAGAAAGTAATCTTTCATCACTCTGAGCGCATCGGTGCTGCTCGAGCCGGCTGTGTGCCCGTTGATGTACCAGGTGCAACTGATGACGTCGATCAAATGGGCATCTTCGGGGAAATAGCGTGACAGGTCAGCTTCCACCGTTTGAAAACTGAGCGCTGGCGAGTAAGCCAATCGGATGGGTGGAAGTCCGTTTGGATTCAGCCGTTTTCTTATTTCCTTCAACGTGTCCTTATAGGCTGTTGGATCCGGGTGAGCGGAATAGGCATCAGAAATATTCATCTCCGAAGCGTAGCGCACCACAATATCCAGGTGGGCTCCGCGTGCGACCGCCTTCTGCTGATAGCCGCGCAGCTGCGTAGCCAGTTTCCCGAGAAGGGTCGTCCCTTCCGGAGTCATCACATAGCCGTAGCCCCCCGTCGGTTCCAAACCGACGTTGAGATAATAGCTCGTTATACCCAAAGCGGCCATATCCTCAATCAAATCGTTGACGATCGCATCGCTGCCGGGGGATATCGCGTTTCCACTGTGAAAATGGCTCGGGTCGAGGTGAGGATAAATATTTGTACCTCGAAAACGCAACGGAGGAAACGCTCCCTTCAGGCGAGTAACCTGTCCGCTGTTTGATTGCTGAAAAAGCCCAAGTTTCTCGATGTTTTGCGGCACAGCCATGGCGGAGCGTTTGGACAACTGCGGGGTCAAACCTTTAGCCACTTGGCCAAAGGAGTGCCTCTGAACCCACGGAAAAAGCCGGCGAGCAGACTTAGCGGGGGTATTCCACCATCGAAAGCGTTCCCTGCAAACGGTTGACGCGATATTCCAGCGAGCCCTCGCGGAAGCACTCGACTTCGCCCTGCGGGGTGCTCCTACGGTGATATTCCAACGATTGGGGCCGGCCGCCGAGCATCTCTTTATCATAAAGTTGGCCCCGGAAATCCCGCACCTCGCGGCTGGCGGGGTCGTAGGTCAGTTCGCCGTTCAGCGATGGGGTCTCGCCGAAAAGGCGGGCCAGCAGGCCGACCCCTCCGGTGGAATTCATGACGGTCACGCGGCCGCTGAGGCCGGCGCTCAGATTATCGTCACTATTCTCCAACTTCTGCATGCGGCCGACGACCTCACCAATCCGCCGCTCGGCCTGCTGAGCCTGATGTTCCCTCCTCTGCTGGCAACGGCGTTGTTCGAGCTCCTGGGCGGAAGCGACGCTCCCCTGCTTTACGGGAAAGGGCTGGCTCCATTTGAGTTCCGGTCCCTGTGCCGGCGGTGCGGAGAGCTCGGGCAAGGTGCCCGGGGCGGCAAACGGCTGAGGCTTTCTAAAATCGCTGCTGCCGGACTTGAAGTTGTCGGCCCCGGTATTGTGAACAATTTGCAAACAGACCGCTAACTCCTTACGATGAAAGGTGACGATTCCGTATCGAGGCCCGGCTCTGAACTCCCCCCTCCGGGGTCTTCGGCAAAATGTTAACCTCGATTACATCTTATTTACACCCACCCGGTCCGGCGCGGGCCTCGATGAGGTTTGCTTAAACGGATGAAAATCTCGCCTTATCAACAAGCCGACCGACTGCTAGCCCGGCGCAAGATTCCCCGGGAAGGGCATGAGCTGCTGCGGGAAAACCTGGCCAGCTGCCTGGCCCAGGGGCCGGGCGAGCGCTGGACGAAAAAGATCGAACGCGACCTGGAGAAGCCCTACAGCGACCGCGAGGTCTTCGCCCACTTGCAGAAACTGGAGTCGCTCAGCCTGCAGTTGGCCCCCTTCTCTACCGGGACCTGGCACGTCTTCGGCAGCATTCCGAAAGGTCGCTTCGGCGCCAACTCGGACCTGGACGTCAACTGCGAGGGCGGCCTCGCGCCGGAAAGCATCGAGGCGCTCAAAGCCATGCCGGGCTGGAAGGTCAACGTCTTTCCTCCGATTTGCCAGAGCGACCCGCGGCAACTCAACACGGCCGTGGAAAGTGCCGGGCTGGAGATAACGGCATCCTATCAGCACGGCGAGCAACTGGCCGAAAGGCTGTCGCGCTTCGATGGGCAGGTGGCTACCAGACCGGAGCCGGGGTTTCTCACCGACATGTATACGCAAGCGCTCAACCGCAAAGGCTATCAGGTGGAACACCACCCTTTCCGAGTGGTGCCGCCGCCGCAACCCGTGGAACCCGCCGCGGAGATGACCTGGAACCTGGCCGGCATGCCTTCAGTCCCCTTGCATAACATAGAGCCTCAGGGCGGGAACTCGCGTTTGGCCTGACGCACGATCTGATCGGCCAGGTCCTCGCTGCACTGCAGCGTCAATTGCTTCTCCACATCCTCAAAGCGGGTGGTGCCTTCGGGAGCCGCCGTCGACTCACTGCCCAAAATGGCGAACGGCTCATCCAGCAAGATCTTGCCGCTAGTCCCATCGGCCACATTGATGTCGGCGGCTCCGGCCACCGTAATAATATACTGATAGGTTCCAGGAGTCTGTCCCGGAAACAGGTCCCCCGGATTGCTGCCGCCACCGGTTCGCATGAGCCGGGACTCGGTGCTCAACTTCACGCTGCCCCAGGCCAGCCGGTCCACGCCCAACTTCTTAGTCAAGGCCTTGATCGCCCTTTTCTGCACCTCGGCACGCACACTGGCCATAAAATCCGCAGCCGAAACGGGCTGATACTCCCCCGTAAAACGAACCGGCACGAAGCCATAACGCAAAGGCTCGGCGCCCGCCCGCAATCCCAACAATACCACCAAAGGCACAATTTTCTTCAACATGCGGCCCCGTTTCGCCCACCACCCCGCCCATGCCTGGCTCGGCTACATTCCTAAAAATCTGCTCTCAACAGGCGCCCAGGTCCAACACAAAGTCGGACTCCGGCCGAACGATCTCAGCCGGAACATCGAATACCTCCGAAACGATCTCCACTAACCGCCGCCAAACCCGCTCCTCCGTCCAAAGCCGGTCCTGGCCCGGCAATTGTGTCCTCAAAGCCACCACCAGATCGCCAAGAGACCACTCCTCTCGGTCCCGCCAGCCACGCGACGGCCGGCTTACGCGCGCCCCCAATTCCCATTCCACCACGAACCAATCGAGCTGCCGCAGCCGAACTCGTGTATCCAGACGAACCTTCGCCCGGGCCATCCCGGCCCGAACCAGCACTCTCCGCAACGCCTGGAAAGCCTGCAGAGAAAGACACTGAGCCGGACGGTTGCATACTTTCTCGCAAACATAGCGATGCAGGTCCCCTACCGTATTGATGGGAACCGGCTCGACTTCCATTCGAAAGGCCGTTTCCACCGCCATGGCCAGAGTTACCGAATCCAATCCCATAACTTCCGCACTTTCCCAAAGCTCGTAGGCGCGCCACTCGCACTCCCGACCACACATTCAGCAGGAGAATGAGGAACGAACCCGGTTCGCCCCCAGAAACACCACCGGTCTTCGCAACTCAAAGCGCCCATCGCAATCAAGCCCGTCAGCAGGGCACAAAGCCCGGAGCCGGAGCCAGCGGCCAACCGACCGCCCTCAAACCCAAAGCGACGGCTAACATCGTCCCCGTGGTAACCATCTGAGTTCAACCGGTGCCAGACGCTGACCGCGCAGCCACAAAATGCCATAAAGTTCCTCGGTCCGCTCGTTCGACCAGGCAAAACGTGTTCCATTTCACTGCCGCCTGACACAATGACTGTTAAACTGACACGGGACACTTGGAGCGCAAACTCCGGGAGACGGGAGGAGCTATGGCCGAATCACTATTGCATGGACGCTACGATATCGTGCGCGTGCTCAAAAAGGGGGGAATGGGCGCCCAGGGCGTCAACCCGGCCCCCAAAGTGGTGCGCGACATGCTGCAGGTGCTGGAAGTCCTCGATTATCTCCATAGCCACGAACCTCCCCTGCTCCATCGCGACATCAAACCGGCCAACCTGGTACGCGAACGCCGCGGGGGCAAAATCAAAGTGGTCGATTTCGGACTGGCCCGCACGGTCACCCCTGACATCCAGCAACAAACAGCGGTCGGCACCATGGGTTACTGCGCGCCCGAGCAGATGTACGGCAAAGCCGAGCCCCGCTCGGATGTCTTCTCGGTGGGCGCCACCTTACTGCACCTGCTCACCGGCGAACCCTGCGATCTGATGGCTCTGGCCCTCTCGGAAAGCCAAGGATTGCCGAATCTACCCGAAGGCCTGCGCCAAATCGTGGCCAAAGCCATCGACTTCAAAGCCGCCAAACGTTACGCCGGCGCCCGGGAAATGGCCGCCGCCCTGGACCGCTGGCTGGTCGAATTCGGCCATCGCCACCGCCTCTCCAGCGCGCGCGTCAGTTTCTCCGGGAAGACGCGCCCCCTGCCAACCTTGACAACGCCGAAACTGCCCAACTTCTGGCCCATCGCCGTGGCCGCCGCCGCCACCCTGGCCCTGGCCGCCGGAGTCAGCCTGGGAAAAAAGACTCAACCGGCGGCCACCATCGCGGTCACCGCTCAGACCGTCAAAGCCAAACCGCGCAAAGCCAAAAGGCCGCCGGTCAAGCGCCATCACTCGGTGCGGCCGATACCTGCAGGCCTGGCCAGACGCAACCAGCCGTCCTTACCCTTGTAGGAATAATGGGCCTGCACCATAACGCTGGCGCCCGTCGGCCATCTGGGGCCACCGCGCGCGGTGCCGCCGCTGTCGGGCACGGCGCGCCACTCCTTGCCCTCACAGGTGGCTACAATCTCCTTGAAGGTAACGCCCGGCAGTGGCTGGCCACCTTCGTCCACCAGCGACGGCGTCAACATCAGCGGAGAGCCGCTGCCCTCGCCCCCGATCTGGGGCATAAAATCCCGCCAGGCAAAAACCTGAAGCCGAACCTTCAGCCCGCCAATTTCGACCTGCTCAGGAACCTCGGCCCCGGCCGGCCAGGCCAACAAAATCAGCCAAAGCAAAAATCTTCGCATCCTTCTGGTTTTGCACACCGCGGCAGGAAAGTCCTCGCCGCCTGAAGGAGTGCCCACCGTGAATCGGGCCTTCCGCAAACGTCTCCAACGACTGGCCGACTCGCCGCCCGCCATCAGCCACGCCACCGAGCTGCAGGCGACGGTGGACACCCTCTATGCCCAACAATACTTGCGCACGCTCGCCATTCTGCAAACGCTCACCTCCGACAATGCGAGCAGCGTCGCGAAAAATCTGGCCGAAGCGCTCCGACAGGCCAGCGACCAGGCCCAGCAAACCGCCGCCCGACTCTATCCTCAAGCGATCCAACCAATACAGTGCCGGTCCGGCTGCTCCTGGTGTTGCTACGAACAACTCCAGGTGCACATCCTCGACGCGGTGGCCGTGGCCGCCAGCCTCTCCAGCCCCCTCGACTATCGCCTGGAAACCCGCGACAGCCACGAAATCAGACGCATCTTTCGTCCCTGCCCCTTCCTCTCGGAAGAGCAGACCTGCACCGTTTACAAGCACCGTCCCCTACCCTGCCGGGCCCACCATTCGGTGGACGCGGAACGCTGCCGCCAGGCGGTGGAAAACCAGGACCCCGAACGCCAGGTGCCCATGCACATCCGCTATTACAGCTTTCCCGGCCTCCCGCAAGAAGCCACCCTGAAGGTCTTCGAAGAAATGGGCATCGACCACCGCCCGGTGGTCCTCGGCCTGGCCGTGGCCGCCCTGACCCGCGACTTTGAAAAAATCACGGCCGACTGGCTCTCGGGCGGGCCCGCTTTTGAGGAATGCATCGTCTTAAACTGTTAACATCCCCTCCGGCCCGGTAGCGTTCCGGTCGTGCCCGCCAGGTTATCTTGGGCTCACAAGAACACCAAAACGAAAGCCGAGGACACGCAAATGAATCTCAATCCCTTCAACTTCCAGCAAACTCCCCAGTGGGGCCCCGCCGCTCAGAAACACCTCAAAAACATCGACACGGCGCACAAAGCTGAAGTAAACAACGGTAAATTCTACAGCACCAACTACCAGGGCAGCCAGGCCAACGGTCAAAAACTGGTGGAGACCTCGAGCCACCAGGACATTAAACGCTTCCTCAAAGAAGGCGGCTCGATCACTCTCTAATGCGAAAGGACCCCTAAGAGGGGTCTTTTAGCATTTCATCCAGGTGCAGCGACTGGCCGAATTCCTCCTGATAGCGGCGCTGGAAGCCGTCGAAAAACTGCAGCGCCAGCTCGGTATTACCGGAGCCGATATGCGCTCTGACGGTCACCGCCGCCGCCTGAGTCAACAACGGGTCGATGCGCAGTGCTTGCTTGGCTGTCTGTAGCGCTGACAACCAGCGCTGCTGGGCCAGTTCGGCCGAGCCCAACTGCAACATGGCCTGTAGAGCCATCTGCTCATATTCGCTTTGCATGGTCAGCGCCCACTCCAGAAAACAGCCGTCCAGGCAGGGACCCTTGTAGAGAGCCACCGCGCGCTGCAATAAAGCGCTGCGCTGTTCCAACTGACTACACTGACCGGCCTGGCGCACCAATCGATCGAATTCGTGACAATCCACCCAACGAGTGAAACGATCGGGGAAGAGCACGCACTCCGACTCGCGCACCAAAATCGACAGACCCTTGACTTCCTCGAAATCGCGGCAGGCCCCGCGAATCACCGTCAAAGCGGACTGCAGACCCCGCTGCCCTTTCTCCAAACTCTCGGGCCAAAATAACTCCAACAGCCGCTCGCCGGGCACCGGCTTTACCGAAATCGCCACATAGGCGGCCAGATGTTTCACGCGCGAGCCGCGCCAACTCGATTCGGCAATCTTGTGCGGTCCCACCCACAGCTCAAAACCACCGAACGTCACCACCTGAATCGGAATGGTTTCCAAGGCCGGCTTACCCGCCCGCGACTTGCCCGCCAGCTCGCGCACCTTGGGAGAAGCATCCTCAGCCAGCAAAACCAGCGCCTCCTCGGCCGAAGCGCCAAGACCTTCCAAGGCCTCCGCCACAAAAAGCCGTCCTTCTAAAGACAAACGCTGGTGCCGCAAAGCGTAGGCCACCGTCTGGGACTCCTGGCGGCACAGCCGGCTCAACAAAGGCTGCAAGCCCTCATCGGCGGCCAAGGCGTTGAGCAACGGCGGCAGCAACCAGTCTAAGGCCGGGCGCAAATGGCTCAAATTCTCGGGCAGCATCAATTGCTGCAGTGCCCCTCGCACCGAGCCGGCCAGACTGCCGTCCACCGCCCAGGCCAACAAACTGGCTTGAGCCACAGCCGTGCGCCGCGACGCCTTGAGCGCCTGGCTACCCAACGATTTCAGTAACGGGGCGATCTCCGGCCGCTGCAAACGCACCAACCAGTGCCCCCCTCGCCACAAGGCCGCCACCGCCTCGCCCACCGGCAACTGCTGCAGCTCGGCCAACAGGCTCAACATCAGCCCGTCCAGCGCGGCGGGAGCCAGACCGTCACACAAACCCAACAAGGCGAAAACCCGCTCCGGAGAAGGCGCGGCCACGCTGGCCAGCAGTTGTTCGAAGGCCTTGCGGCTGGAAGTCCGGTCTCCGCAGGCCAACAAAATATTGATCAGATCCAGCAGCTGCGAAGAGTTGCCCGTCTCCGCCTTCAACGAGGTGCTCAGAGTTTCCAGAAGATACGGGTCGAACTGGCCGGGTTTCAGCTTGCCCAGAGCGCCCTCGCTGAGCGGCTGCTCCAGGTTCTCCAACAAAGAACCGGCCCGGCTGACCAGAGCCTCCTGCGCGTCCCAGGGAGCTTCCCAGTCGCGCAAGATTTGGGCCAGCGACGGGGGCAACTCGGGCGGGGCCGGCTGTCCCTTCAGCTTTTCCCGCAGGGCCACGCTCACCAGCAGCAGCAGCCGGTCCATGGGAGTCAAATCGAGTCGCTGAGAAAACTCCCGGCAGGCCACCAGAGAAAGTCCGCCCAGGCGGCTCAAGACCCACTCCACCGCCTCCACCACCTCGGTGGTCTGCTGGCGCTGAGCCTCCGACTGGCGGCGTTCCTCCAAAATTCGATCCACGGCCCAGAGAAATTCGTCCAGCGCAAAGGGCTTCATCAGGTACTCTTTGGCTCCCAGGCGCAGGGCCCGCACCGGGTCGGACTGATCGGCAAATCCAGTCATGACCAGGGTGGGCACGGAAAAGCCCAACTGGCGCAGATAAGAAAGAGTTTGCAGGCCGTCGGGGCCGGCCATGCGGATATCCACCACCAGCAGGTCGAACTGGTACTCCTGGAACAACTGGATGGCCTGCTCGCCGCGCGGCACGCCGCGCACCTGGTGCTGATTGTCCTCGAGGACATCCACCAGCACTTCGCGCAGCTCGTCGTCGTCCTCCAGAACCAGAATGACCGGCATTAGACGACGCGAGTAGAAATCAGGCGCTTCTGCGTTTCGCGAACCTGTTCCAGACGCTTGGTTTCGACCTCGACTTCCACCTGCGAGAGCAACTCTTTTTGGATATCCGGCGGGACCTGGGAAAGCAGCGCCAACTTATCGTTGGCATAATCGTAAGCGCTGTCGATGGAGATCTTCTCGTCCCGCCACAATTGCAGCAAAGACTGCTCCATGGTCACCATGCCGTCCTTGGAAGCGATTTCCATCAGGGAGTGGAGCAGGTGTAGCTTGTCGTCGCGAATCAAGTGGCGCACGCCATTGGTGCACCACATCACCTCGCCGGCCAGGGCCTGGCCTTTGCCGGCCCGCAACGGCACCAGCTTTTGACAGAGTACGCAGCGCAGGCATTCGGCCAACTGGGCCCCGATGCCCGACTGAATGGCGTCCTCGAAAAGACTGATGAAGCGCGACACGCTCTCGCGGGCCGAACGGGTATGCAGGGTGGCAAAGACCAGCACGCCCACCTGGGCCGCCTTGAGCACCATGTCGGCCGTCTCGCGGTCGCGCACCTCGCCCACCAGAATCACGTCCGGCGACTGCCGCAGCGCCGAGCGCAGAGCCAGAGCGAAGTCCTGGACGTGGGTGCCCACTTCGCGCTGCTCCACGATGGAGCGCTTCTCCTCGAAGACGATCTCGATGGGCTGCTCGATGGTGATGATGTGCCGGCCCTTGGTCTCGTTGATATTCTCGATGACCGAGGCCAGCGTGGTGGACTTTCCCGAGCCGGTGGCGCCGCCCACGATCACCAGTCCGGCCGGCTCCTGCAGCACGCGCTCGAAGGTGGGGGGAACCCCCAGCTTGGATAAGCTTTGCACACGTTGCGGCAGAACGCGCATGACGATCGAAAGACCGCGATGCTGGCGGAACAAATTGACGCGAAAACGGCGCTGCAGCGCGGGGAATTCCAAAGTGTAATCCACGTCGCCTATGGCAAATCGTTCCTGGATGGGAGCGTCGGTGAAAAGCCGGATGAGATTCTGCAGATGCTCTTCGCTCAAAATGTGCGCGTCCAGGCGCACCACCTCACCGTGCACACGGGCGCTGGGAGGGGTTCCCACGCAGAAGATAATGTCGGAGGCCTGCAATGCCAGGGCCCGGTGCACGATGCCCCATTGACTGAGAAACTCTTCTGTTTGCTGGGAAACCACCATATCGCGTCGTCAGTCCGTCTCCGAGCCATCCATTTGTGGCAGCCGTAGCTGGAAGAGGGCCCCTGGCCCTGAGTGCATCAAAAGCGCCAAACTTCCTCCGTTCTGCTCGGCCAGTTGCATCGAAACGGACAGGCCCAGACCGGTCCCATGGCCCACCGGTTTGGTGGTATAAAACGGTTCGAAAATGCGTTGCGCCTTGTCTTCGGGGATGCCCGGTCCGAAATCACGCACCTGCACGCAGCAAGCGCCACCCTCTTCAAAAGTGCGAATCTCTATGCGCTTCTGGCTGGTGGGTTCGGAGAGAACCGCATCTTTGGCATTGTTGAGTAAATTCACCAAAATCTGCTGAATCTCGTTTTGATTGATGAACACCGGCGGAACCGTCTGACTCTGCGAGTCAATTTCCACATTCTCCAGGCGAATCTGACTACCGATGAAGTCCAGGGTATCGCGCACCACATTGTTCACGTCCGACTGTTCGCGCCGATTGGCCGAGTCGCGCGAATAGAAAAGAAGCTTGGCGATAATGCTCTTCATTTTGGCGCAGGCCTTGCGCGTTTTTTCGAGTCGCTCCTTAGCCTTTTCGGGCCGAGAGTCCATGGTCAGGGCAATGGCGTCCAGGGACACGGTGACAGCTCCCAAGGGAGTGTTCAGCTCGTGGGCCACGCCGCCGGCCAACTGGCCGATGGCCGCCATCTTGCTCGACTGCACCAACTGGGCCTGCGACTCGGCCAGCCGTTCGTGGGCCACCTGCAGGTCGAAATAGAGCCGCACCGTTTCCAGAATGGGACCGAACTGAAGGGCCATCAAAGTGAGAATGTCCTGGTCCTCACGCTCGTAAGCCTCTTCGCGGGCGACCAACAAAAAACCCGAGTCCTCCTGGTGGACCGTCAGCGGCACCACCAGCACGCTGCGGTAGGGACTGCCGGCCCGGAAGAAAGGCGAAGTCTGGACCTCGTTGTGCAGAATGGGCCGACGGGCTTTCAGCGACGACTGCGCCAGCTCGCGGATGCCGTCCAGCGGGCCCTGTAGATAGTTCTTCTCGTTACCCTTGAAATGAGCCCAGCTGGCCTGACTGCGCAACAAACGCTGCATCAACTCGGCGCCGGCGCCGACCAATTGGTCCGGTTCGCTCAGGGGTAGCAACTGATTCATACCGGCCACCAGGTCGGCCAGGCGATTGAGCAACTTCTCGCTGACCTGGCGGGCCAGCAATTCCCCCTGGTAGGCGAGTTGCTGCTCCTCCTGGCTCTGGGCCGCCTGCAACGCCAGCCAGGAATGGCGGGCCAGCGAATCCAGATACTGCAGCTCCTGCTCGGAAAGCTGGTATTCCTGCTGGTTGCCCACGTAAATGACGCCGCGATTGGCAATCGGAGCGGCCACGGCGCTCACGTCGCTGCTAAAAATGCGCTGCGGATCGCGCCGCTCGTCCTCCTCCATTTTCTCGATGCGTCCACGCTGAAAGGCCCGCTCCACCAGGGTCTCGCGGAAACCCATGATGGGCACCGACTCCACTCGATCCTGATTGGGCGTAATCGAGGCGACGATCTTCAAGCTACCGTTGGACTCGAGAAAAAGGGCCACCGAGTTGCTGGGCACCCGGGTGCGCACCTGCTCCAGCACGGCCAGGGCCACCGACTTCAAACTGGGCGCGCTGCGCAAGGAACTCAGCATACGTTCGATCAGGCGGTAGCTGTCCATTTGCACCTCCAGTTTACCGCCCTCGGTTTCCTGGGTGGCCTTGCTGCGAGTCAGTTCGCGCCGGCTCAAAGACAACTGGGCCTCGGCCTTATCGCGCAATCCCGCATCCAGCATAGCCTTGACCTGCACGGACACACGCCGGGCCGCGTCGGCCAGGGAAAGCAGCACCGGCACCACCAACCACCAGCGACCGGGCTGAGAGTAAATCCACAGACCGCAGCAGACCTGGGCCGCGCAGGCCAGCAGCAGTTGGCTGCGACAGCGTGACCAGTGGAGAAAAATGCCCGGATCGAGAGCGGGCTGAAAAAGGCCCGGGGTGAACCACCAGATCAGGAAAAAACCACCGGCGCAACTGGCCAACCGTCCGAGCCCCGATTCCATGCCCTGGGTGAAGGTGCACAGCATCATCAACATCACCAGCGGCAGCGCGTCGGCCAGACATTCCAGGACTCTCTGAGCCGGGCTGGGCGCGGGGCGGACGATAGTACGCAACAACAAAGTCCCCAGCAAAGCCAGACTGGTGACGCCCGGGGCCAGCAAAGCGGAGGCCAGAAAGAGGCCGGCCGAGAACGAAAAATACCCAAAAACACCGATACGGACAGAGAGCAATTCGCAAAGCACGGCCAACCCCAGCAGGACCGGATCGGGATGGCCCCCCTTGCGCGAAATCACCCACAGACCACCGGCCAGCAGCAGAATTCCCGTCAGCGCCAGCGGCGGGGTCACCTTCGGTTCGAGTGGCGAATCCTCGTCCAAATGCCGGTAGCGTGAATCCATGGCCATCTCAGCAAGCGACTCCGAAAAGTTTCGCGGCCAACTGCTGGGCCTCCGGGCCCGAAGCCCTGGCCGCCACCGCCAGTGACAGGCGCAGTTCTTCGGAACTCACTCGTCCGTCGGCCACTCGCTCATACAACTCCAGCAAATTCTTCTTGGGAAACTGCTCGGGAGCGCGTGCTTTGTGGGTGCCGGCCGCGCGCATGGCGGTGCTCTTCTCCAATTGCTGCAAGAGCACATCGTAGGCCTGGGTCAGCGCGTTGAGTTCACCGGCCCCGGCCTGGGAGTTATTGACGGCCAGATAGCGGGCCCGCCCGTTCTCCAGCTTGTCCCAGAAGTCCACAAAGGCCCCCTTGGTCAGCAGCCGGGAGCGAATGGCCACAAAAAGGTTAGTCCAAACCTGGTCCACCTTCTCGTCCAGGCGGTCCTGGGCGGCGTTGCGAGCCGAGTCGTTGACGGCTTTGAAAGGAGCTGAAAAGAGCGCTCCCAAACGCTGCTTCAAGGTGATTCGTTCCTCGCCGGAACGAATCACCTTGTTGACGGCCAGCAAGAAATCTTCCAGAGTAAACGGTTTGTAGAGATAGTCGTCGACTTTCACGCGCAGGGCGCGCACCGGCGCCTGGTCGTCGGCGAAGCCGGTGATGATCAGGCATTTCAGAGTGGGCTTCTTCTTCTTGAGGACTTCCACGGCTCCGATGCCGTCGTGGGAACCGGCCATGCGCACGTCCGAGACGACCACGTCGAATTCGAAGTGAGATTGGGCTTTGATGGCTTCATCGGCGCTCCCCACGCCCATCACCGAGAACCCCTTATCTTCCAGCACGTCCACCAGGACGTCGCGCAAATCCTCGTCGTCTTCGATCAAAAGAATGCTGGTGGTCACGGCAAAAACTCCTTCGCAAAATTCAACCCTGCTAGCCCATGCTGCCCAGCATCGTGTTGAGAGGCAAAAACACGGCCAGGATAACGAACAGCACAAACAAACCTAAAGCCCCCATGGCAATCGGCTCAAGCAGCGCGGTATAAGCCTCCAGGTCGGCGTCCAGCTCTTCTTCAAATATTTCCGCCAGTTTATCGAGCGACTCCGACACTCGGCCGGTATCCTCACCCAGCTCCATAAAGCTGGCGGTCAAACGAGGGAAAAACGGTATCTCCCGAATCCCCTCGTGCATCTTGCCGCCATCCATGACGTGGGCTTCCAACCGCTGCAAATGTTTCTGCATCACCGAGTTGGCCATGACCGCCGAGCACACTTGCAGGCACTTGGTCAGCGGCACGCCGACCCGGATCAAACTCGAGAAGGTTCGGCAAAACTGGGTGGCCATGACCTTGCCCATGACTTTCTGTAAGCCGGGAATTTTGAGCAACGTCGTCTCCAAAGATTCCTTGCCGGCCGGGGTGCGCAGGTAATTCAGGCCCAAAAATCCGATCACGAAGAAGGTTCCGGCCAGCGCCGGCATGACCATCGGCTGGTTCAACAAATGGGTGACCTTCATGAGCACCACCGTCGGCCAGGGCAGAACCATTCCCGTCTGGGTAAACAGGCTGGCCGTCAACTGCGGCAAAATCCACTGGCAGATAGCCAGGGTCAGCACCGTGCCCAGCGTCAAAATCGCCGCCGGATAGCTCAGCGCCGCCCGCACCTTGGCCTTGGTGGCCGCCTCCTTTTCCAGCACCAGGGCCACCCGGTCCAGGCACTCATGAAAGTTACCCGAGGTCTCGCCGGCATAGACCATGCCGACATAGTAATCCGAGAAAACCATCGGGAAACGCTTCAGGCTCTGACTCAGGGCGTGGCCCGTGGTCACCCGGCGCTCCACCTCCACCCAGGCCTCCTGCAACTGGCCCGATAGCGGTTGATTCGCCAGAAATTCCAGACAGCGCGATACCGGAATGCCGGCATTGGCCATCAAGGCAAACTGGCGGGTGTTGAAGGCCAGTTCGATCAGCGACACCGAGCGGAAACTGGTCAGCCAGCGCTCGATGCGCTGACCCAGCGGCCGCGTCTCCTCCAGCGATTGAATTCGGTACTGGCGTTTCTCCAACAAGTTGCGCGCGTCGGCAATGGTCTCGGCCAGCAGTCTTCCCTTGACCTCGCGGCCCTGGGAGTTGAGTCCTACGTATTGGAAATAAGGCACCTGCCCAACTCCTCTCGTCAGGTCCCCGGCACGAAGGCCGGAGTCCAGGATGCGCCGCTCACCTTGATAATGCGACCGTCATAGCAACTGATGTAGAGCACCGTGCCGAAACGGTCGCAGGTCATACCAGCCGGCCGAAGGTCTCCTCCGAGAGAAGCGAAGGTGCAGATGGGGGTCCACTTGTCGGTGGCCTCTTCAAAGCGCCAGACCCTACCGCGGTCGGCCACAAAAACCTGGGACCCCTGTTCATCCATGGCAATGCCGCACGGTGTTCCCAGGAAGTCCTCATTCGGGCGGAAGGCGCGGCGGTCCCAATACCCAACCGGGCGCCCATTCGAAGACCAGACCGGCTCCAAATTTGGATTGCCCGGCGCCACATCGTCGCTGAACAAAAACTTACGCAGGCAATTGTTCTCGGTGTCGGCGACCCAGACCAGCGTAGCGTAAGGGTCCGTGGCAACCGCGCCCGGCGTTCCCAACGGGATAACGCTGGGGCGGCAGGGACGGGCATACCAGTAGGGAGGCCCGCTGACCCAATCATAATCATAGAGCCAGAGGCAGCGATTGGCCACATCGCTGGCCACCACCCGGTGGGCACTGGCGTCACAGGCCAGCGAATGGAAAAGAGTGGCCAGGGGCGGCGAGCCCGGTGCCTCTTCGGCCGCGACCCATTGATTGGTCTGCTCATTGAAGCCGGTCATAGTTCCTTCGGGACTGATGCCCCACACCCAGTTCTGTCCGGGAGATCCGGCCACGCCGCTGAGAGCCAGACCGTCGGCGGTGGGCGGACCATCCGTTGGAGGCGAGCCCGGATCCGAAAAGCTGGTCAAACGAGACTTGCCCTCGCCCGTCGCCGAGTCGACTCCCACGTAATAAATCCGGCTGGTGTCCGGATCCGAAGCAATCCCGCGACCCGAAACTTCGGAAGGAATGAGCAGACTGCAGCGCGAGAGACACCCC
This sequence comes from Vulcanimicrobiota bacterium, assembly GCA_019637395.1. Taxonomy (GTDB): domain Bacteria; phylum Vulcanimicrobiota; class Xenobia; order Xenobiales; family JADMJV01; genus JADMJV01. The sequence goes on along the minus strand of JAHBVR010000022.1, from coordinate 114,874 downwards.
AGGTGAGAACGCGCCACCACTTCCAGGTGACTCAAACCCGGTTCGTAGTCGCTCAAGGTCACGTTATAACTATAATCCGCAAAGTCGCCGGAAAAATTGCCGGAAATCGCATTGACCAGTTGTTTTCGCAATTGCCTCACCGGCTGGGAGGTCAATTCCTGCATCTTCTGATTGGCCAGCAGGCTGCAGGTGGAAAATTGGCGGGCGCGCAAATCGTGGCGCTGTCCCTGGCCAAAAATGGACATGCAAAACAGCGATACGATCAACAAAATCTGCACGCTGACAATGGTTTCCAAAAGGCTGATGCCGCGTTTTTTCATCGAGCCAGCCTCACTTCCGTAGCCAGCGGTAGTCCCTGCGCCCGGCGCGCGTCCTTGTTCCGGACCACTAACCGGATGGACAGGTTTTCCGAAGTGGAACGCTCGCCCACGTCGATCTGATAGACCTGAAAGGAGGTCACTCCAGTCGCCACAACCTTGGGCGGGTCGAGCACGACCTGAGTGGCGGGAAGCAACCGGTTATAAGCGACCTCATAGGTGGTGCGGATGAGCTCCTCCTTGACGGGATCCCGGTGATAAGCGATGACGGCGTGACCACTGGGCGAGCTGCCGCTGCGACTATGCAGCACCAGTCGGTTGGCCGAGGTGATATCGATAGGAAGACTGGGAGAAGCCGGTTGGCGGACCGCCTCCGGGCCATAGATTTCCTGAGTGTGCAAAGCTTCGCGCTGGAGCCGTTCCAGGGCGATGGAAGCCTGCCGGAAGGTGGAGTTCTGCGCTTCCGAGGTTGATTTCGAACGAGAAGCCAACCAGGCCAGACGCCCCGAAACGGTCAGCACCACTCCCAAAAGGAAGCCGGCGATCATGAGTTCCACAATGGTATGGCCCCTACGCCGGCGCCTCATAAGCCGGTCTCCACGAAGCGGCGCGGCGATTCGCCGGGCCGGACGATCAGCACCTTCTGGATGTAGACCAGGCCACTGTGCACCACACCGATGGATTCGACGCTACCGTCACCCAACACGCGCACGCGGAAATACCGGTTCGGGTTATTGGCGGGGAGAGAACGCTGCACTGGCTCCTCGTTCTGGCGAACCAGGTCGGGGCGGGATTTGGCGTACTCGATGCCTGAAAGGGCGAGATAAAATGCTTCCTGATTGCGGGACTGAGTGGCGGCAAACCGATAATCCCTCTCCAGGAAGGTCAGGAAGGCGACTCCCAGCACCAAGAGCACTGTGGAAACACAAAGTGTGGTGATCAGAGCCATGCCCCGAACCCTTTTGAACTGGCTTGTCATGTCATAACCTCTCCGCGCGGGGCGATTCCGTCAGTGCAGACCGATCCCGAAGAAACCACCGTCCGAGGGGTTACCATTGAAGCGACTAATGTCCCATCCCGTGGTAGTCGCATCAATGTGACCCGGGGTCTTAGGGATAATCACATACATATTACTTCGCCCGTCGCTACCCGTGATAGCAAAAGTCGCCCAGGTGAAAGGAGGTTCTCGAAAGGGATTCTGAAAACGAATTTTGGTGCCGCTCTCAATGATTAAATTGGGACTGGGATTGTAAATATTGCCATCCTTCGTCTTGGCGTAAAAATACTCCACATAGGCTCCACGTGCTCCGGCATTGCCCGGGGGCTGGCGAAAGGTACCGTCAGCGAACAACACATAGGTTCCGGTTTCGTCCTGGTGGATATCCACCGCCACGTTAGGCGAGCCTTTGGCGCGATTGGCGGTCTGACTACGCTTTTGGAAGCGTTTGACCTCGGCGAATTGGGTCGTATCCAGGAACTGCTCGGACTTTTCTGCGTTGGTGATGGCCCCGTCGGCGAAGAGCACGTAAGTGCCCTTCGTATTGCTGTAAATTCGAATGGGAATATTGGGGGAGCCCTTGACCTCGGGCGGCGCCGCCTGGGCCGAACGGGCCAACGCGAAGGGAAGCCCCCCGGCCATCGCGCCAAACATCGTGCCGAGCAAGGCGCGCCGAGACCCCAGCGCCTCGATCATCTGTCCGAAACCAGGCATCGGAATGCCAGGAGCCACTCCCTCCGGAACCGGTGCATTGCTGTTATGATTGTCGTTGTCTTGCATCAATGAAGCCTCCCAAATTCTAGCTCCGCCGACTTTCAAGGCCGCCGGGCACGCACTAACCCTACCTTTTGTTCCTCTACGAAAGCGCTACGACCCCCCGCAAAATGTTGCCAAAATATTACAGCCCACGATTCAAGCGGGCGCCGGCACGCCCGCCATGTCCAGCGCCTGCATCGCCTCCCAAATGTCCGGATAGCGAAAGGCCGGCTTGGGGTGACAGAGCCGGCGCAAAACTTCCGTCACCGGCTCGCCCACTTTGGCCCTGGCCTCCACCCACAAACTCTCGGCCGCATTTTCGTTCAGCAGGCGCAATTCTGGCGCCGACACACGCAGCGCCTCGAGCAGAATGCGTCCCGCCACAAACTGATCGGAACGATGGGTGGGGTTCTCTTGCAACAAAGCCTCCGGAGCAGCACATAAAAGGAAGCGAACATCCGGCGGTAGCTGCTGATCGGCGGCCGTCAACAGAAAATGGGCGCGATGGAAGCCTTGCGGTCCAAAATCCAAAATGGTGGCCTCGCCTTCCGCGCCGAAGCGGACTTGACTGGAAGCGAAACAACCGCTGCAGGCACCGGCCTGGTGATGGTCGCCCAGTTTCACGAACATCGGGCGCATCAAGCCCCAAATCCGCGCCCAGGAAGTTCCCTCGGGGATGAGCTTGGCCAGTGAAGTCACTCCCGGGTCGCCGGCGTAAAGCAAGAAATGGTGGCCGTAGGCTTCTTTCAAATACTCGGCCCGACCGCGGGACAATTCGTCGTTCAAACTGGTGGTAGTCTGATCCACCGGGAAGCACAGGATTCGTTCCGCGCACGGCTGGCCGGCGCGCGTCAACGCGTATAGCTTCACCTCGGCCACGCCCAAAAGACACGATTGCAGGGTCAGTTGGCCGAAATGCAGACCCAAGAAAGGGTCGACCTCTTTCTGCTGCGGTTCTTCTTCCCAAAGCCAGCAAAAAGTGGCGTAGGCCTGCAGGTCGGATTTGCGCAACTCCGGATTGTGATAGAGCTGAACGGCATTCTGGAAATGGCCGGCGTCGACTTTGCCGCTCTGCAGACGCTGGTACAGTCTGCGGAATTCGCGCATGCCGATACCGGCTTTCTCGGGGAGGGCCAGGCGCTCTCCGCCGATTACGGCCATCAGCTTCTTCTGCAAACCCTCGTAGGCTTGCGCAAGAGCACTCCAACCCGCGTTGGCCGTGCTCCATTCCACCTGCTCCAGCGCGCGAAAAACCTCGTAGGCCTCTTCCGCCGACATTCGGTTAGAACGAATGAGCACAAAGAACTGCTGATAGAAGTCGCCGCGTTTACCGTGCGCCTCCTGCACCTGGCGGTCAAAAAGCCATTTACCCGCCTTATGCGCCGAACTCAAGGCGCGCGACAGCAGACTGGGAGCAACCTCTTCCCGGCGCTGCAAAACCGAGGACACTACCCGGGAAAGCTCCCGCATATCAAACGGCTTCATCATATAGTCATCGGCTTTGAGGCGGGCGGCCCGGAGCGGCACGTCCATATCGGCGAAGCCGGTCATGATGATGCTGCGAATGCCCGGACAGGCCTGCTGAATCTTTTCGATGGCGGCCACACCGTCCAGTTCGCCGGCCATGCGCACGTCGCTCAAGATCAAATGGAAGGGGCGAGTTTGAGCTAAATCGATGGCTTTCTGAGCCAGGTCGGCTTCCACCACCACGTAACCCTCGCCGGAAAGCAAGTCCGCCAGCAGTTCCCGAAAATCCTCGTCGTCCTCAAGCAAGAGAATGTACTGCAAATTCGCCCTCCCTGTTAATGCTGCAAGCCTTACGGCCGGCCCACTTCCCGAGTTAACCGAGAAATTCCCCCAGCCGCTTTTAGGAAAGCCTTAATCTGGGTAACGCCCACCCATGTTACTAGAGGATCTCAGCCGCCACATCCAGGAAGTGCGCCATTCTGATTGGACGCGGCTGGCTCTGGAGGACCTCTGCCTGGACAGTCTTTTCCTCAGCGTGCGCCTGAACGACGGCTCCAGCGGGGCGGCCATGAACTATGACCTGGAAGGGGTTCCCGACCTCACCCCGGCCCAGATCGACCACACCCGGGCCCGGCTGCTGGAAATCCGAGAAAACGACCCGCTGCTCTGGGACTATCTGCACACCCGGGACAGCCAGAGTCTGGCTCACCAGGCTCTCTGGGTGGCCGTCCTCTCGGCTCTATCCGCTCCCATCCTCACAAACGCCGGACGACTGCAGGAGCTTGGTCTCCAATCGCAAACCGGCCGCATCGCTCTGCGGCACTTTCAGGATCAGGGCGTAGGCAAGGTCGCCATCATCGGCTTCGGCGGCTACCTGGAAGAAGCACTCGCCCAAGATTGGCTGGAAAAAGTCAGCTGCTGCGACTTCCTGGCCCTCAACGAAGACTTCCAGCGCTACAATCCCTATCCGTTCAAAATCAAGCAAGACGCCCAAAAGCGCGGCTTGCAAGTGGTCTACGACGACGGCCGGAACGCCTCCGCCTTGCTCGACGAGGCCGACCTCATTTGCCTGAGCGCCTCCACCCTGTGCAACGGCTCCCTGGAAGCCTTGCTGCCACCCGAGGAGCGCATCGTGATTCTGGAAGGGCCGAGCGCCGGGGTGCTGCCCGGTCCGCTGTTCGAGTTGGGAGTCACCCACCTGGTGCACAACCCCATCGACATCGACTTCGTTCAGCTCTGTCACCGCTTCTCCCGACAAAATCGCCAGGGCCTGCAGAAAATCAGCTCGGGGCGCTTCATCGACATTCTACTACCGGAGCAAAGAACGATTAGCCGGCTAAATACTCCATAAACCCGGTCAAGGGTTGATCTTTGCCGAACGAGCTGGCGCCGATCAATTCCAGCCGTTCTTTTTCCTCGGGATTCCAGAACACGGTCAGGCCCGTGGCTCCGCTCAGGTCGGCCGGCGGCCCCACCAAAAACGGCAGGCTGCGCACCCCCCGCTCCAGCAGGCTCTGCCGTCCCGGCTCGGCGTGCTGCTCGGCCAAGACCGCCGCCTGCAGGTCGCGCCCCACCCGGGCGGCGGCCTCTCGCACCTTCTTATCGTCAATGCGCGAAGCCATCACTCCGGCCAAAGAGCCCAGATCGGTCAGCTGAACCGGTCCGCTGAAGTCAATACCCAGAGCCTCGGTCAAGCACTCGCGTAGCACCTTGGGCTCAATTCCCTGCTCCTGGCAGGCCTTCTGCAAAGAGCCCACCGAAGCGCCCAGCTTGCCCAGCGCGCTCGCGTCGAGGGCGCTCAGGGTAGGACTGTAGAGGCCGCTCAGAGGCTGGGCGGCGGCCTGTTCCACGAACACTCTGGCCAGATCCTGCGGGCTCACCTGGCACCCCGCGGCCAGGCGCTGCTGCACCTCGGCCAGCACCGGTCCAAATGGCTGGGTGGCCAGCGACAGGGCGGCCTGCGAAGCCACCAGCGCCCGGGTCGAGTCCTTGAGGCTGTAGAGCGACTCCAAATTGGCCGAATAACAGGTATTCAGATTGACCAGGTCCACCGATTTTCCCGACTCCTGAGCCACCTCGCGCAGCACTCGGGCCAGGTCATCGTTGGAAATGGCGCTACGCCCCTCGGGCCCGCGCACGATGGCCTGACCCTGGAAAGCGGCGCCGTGGCCGGTGATGGTCAACGCGAAGTGCTCGGCCGGGAAGCGGGCCATATTTTCCAGAAGGAAAGCCTTCAGAGTAGCCGGGTCAGCCATCTTGAAAGCTTCCCCGGGACCCACCGGCTGGCCGATGATTTCCGACTGCAAATTCTTGGGAGAAGCCAGCGCGATATCGGCCAGCGAACCCAACCAGGACGAACCCGAGGAAGCGCCCCGGGTTACGTGATAGCAGCGCGCTCCCTCATATTCACCAAAGCGGCCCAAGACCCGCTCTTGCTTGGGGCGCTCGCGATAGTTCAGCGCCACCACATCGGTGTGCTCGTCTGAACCCACCCGCTCCAGCGACTCCAGGCCGGCCGTGGTCATGGGCGCCAGGTTGCCCTGGCCCACGTTGTAGAACAGGAAAGTCCAGGCCTTGCGCGCGCCGACGGGGTTCACTGGTAACGGCTCCGCAGAATCTGCTCGGTATGGTAGTGCACCGGCAATTCGCCCAGCGCCTCCTTGGCCAGGTTCTGGGCGGCCAGGCCGGCGAAACCGCCGAAGAACCGGTAGCTGAAGGCGGCCCCACCAGCCAGCCCCAGGCCTATCCCGGCCAGGCCGCCGGCCAGCGAACCGACCACCGGCCCGCTCAACTCATTCAGCTTGCGGCCCGGCGCTACCAGAACCGACTGCAAATGCTGCAGCGAATGGGCCTTGCTCGGGCCATATTTGGCGGCCACTCCCTGATTGAAGCGGTCCAGGGTGCCCGCGCCCGCCCTGGCGCCCCAGAAGCCGCCCAGCACGGCGCCGGTCAGCCCTCCCGCCAGCGCCGCCAGCGCGCCGCCCACCAGCTTGCCGGCCGCGGCTGCGGAGCGAAACAGCACATTTTCCACGCGCTTGCGTGCGTCTGATTTTTCCCAAGCGACCGGCGCCTGCACGGTCAACTCCGGCAACCCTACCTTGGGGGCGTGCTGATGACTGCAGGGGGGAGAAATTTCGTCGCTCCCGCCCTTAGCCCCATCCTGACAGGAAATCACGCGCATGAACGCCCACTTGGCGCCCTCCCACGGGCCCAATTCCTGGAGGGACTGGCGGGCAAACTCGGAACAACTCACCTCGTAGGGGCAATCGGTGAGCAGATAAGGCGAGACGTATTTTTTGTAGACATACAATCCCAGATTGCCCTGACCCGGGGAAGATCTGACTTCGCCGGGCCCGTCCAGGGTGTAATCCAGCAAACGATCCCAGCCGGTATCCTTGGACCAGCCTAGCTGCGAATACGATTCGCGCAGAGCCTGGGAGGGCTGCTTCCAGGGCAAAAAAGCGCTGGGTCCCACTTCCGCGCTGAGATTCTTCAAATGTGCCTTGACCGGGTCCACCTGGCGGTCCACCTGGGCCGAAGCCATAGCCTCCAGTACGGCCCGGGCCGCCTTTTTCACTTCCCCCGAGACGATCTTCTCATCTTCGCTGACCAGCCGCAGAAAACCGGAAAAATCGCGAAAATTATAGGCCAGACTGAGGCTTTCTTTGGGCTCGAAACTGGCGCTCTTGAGCAGGTTGGTATAAAGCCGCTCGGGCGGAACCCGGGCTTCGAAGACCAGGTCCACAAAATCGCGCACCCGGGCGCCGACTTTTTCGACCTGCTGCAAATCCACCGCGAACTGGGTGGTCTGCGGTGTTTCGGCCGCATACGACTGGACTACCGTCTGGCCCAACGTCCTGGCATCCTGTTGCCTGGGGTAACGCACCAGATTGTGCAACATGGTGGGATAGGGAAACTCGACGGCGGGAATGGCCTCGGGCGAACCGGTCATCACCGCGGCCCGGTCCTTCAGCTCGTAGGCGACTTCCCACTGCTGCATATTGCAGGCGTCCCAACACAGCACGGCGGGCTTGACGCCACTCCGCTTCTCCACGTTTTCCAGAGTCTGGCGCAATTCGCGAGCCGACAGGGGCACCGAAGAACCATTGGCGGCAAAGCCCAGGCCGTGCTTCTTGATGACGACGGCGAAGTTCTTAGCGGGAAATTTCTCGATCCCCCAGCAGAGAAAGTCTTCCAGACTCTGGCTGGTTAACCGCTCCTGGCGGTCAAACTGCTGTAAGACCGGAGAATGGACCTTGCCCGGGTGGTCATCTTGGGTCAGATAATAGCGGCGCGTATTGACTTCGCCCATGCGCTGGAAACGGCGGTCGCCCAGCTCGGGAACCAGCGTGGCCTGAGCTACCAGGTTGACCGAATCGGTCGAGCCGATTTCCTCCATGCCGTTGAGGGCCACCTCAACCGAGTTGGAAAGCCGGTCGCGGCCTTCCAGGTAGGCCAGCACGGTCCAATCCTTGGGTCTGGCCGTATCGACCAGGGTTTCGGGAGCGACGGGCTGGCCGGTGACTTCAGGACGAAAACTGGCAACGAAGTTGCGAATCTGCTGAGCCGGACCTACCCGCTGACCGGACACGAACTACAGACGAATCTGCCAACCGTCGACCTGCGCCCGGGCCGTGTCGGCGGTGGTACAGGTGTGGTGACTGGGATTGCCGGCCAGAGTGGTGTCGGCGGTGGTGCAGGTGTGGTGACTGGGATTGCCGGCCAGGGCAGTGTCGGCGGTAGTGCAGGTGTGGTGGCTGGGATTGCCGGAAACCACCGTGTCCGCCGTAGTGCAGGTATGATGGCCGGGGTTGCCCGCCTGAGTTTTGTCGGCGGCACCCGCCTCCGACCAGAACGAGCCAGGCTTGCTGCGGTTGTACTTCTGAAACTGGATGCCGTTACCAATCTGGCTCATGGGGACTCCTAAAGCGTTATTCAATAACCCTACTAAATTCCATCGCCCTGAAAAAAACCTACAAGCTGCTCAGGTCTTGCATGCTCACCCAGCTCCAGGTCACCCCCGGCGGATTGGGTGGGGCCACCGAAATGGAGGAGGCATTGGAAATATGCCGCAACTCACCCAGCAGGGTCCGCTGGGCGCGCGGATTCTCGCGCGGACCCACGCAACCGATGGCGGTTATTTTGAGGATATGGTAGGGGGCCACATCGTAGCTCCAGTCCACCTCCACATAGTAACTGCCCAGCTCGAGCGGGCCGTTGGAAAGCGTTTCCGAATAAGAGAAAGTGCGCTGGTCGTCAGCCGCCCTGGGGGGAAACTGGCGATCTTTTTCCAGCTTGCAGCGCACATCTTCCAGGCCCGCCTCGGCCAGGCACAGCGCCTGAGCGGCATCGGAGGAACGGGTGGCGGCCCGATAGCGAGCCTGCTGCGAGCCCAGAATTCCCATGCCCAGGATCAGCAACAGTCCCAGCACCAGCATGGCCACGATAATCATAATCCCGCGCCGCTTCAAGGAACTGCGTGGCATATCACCTCCGTGCTGTGGGCCAGCACCGTCCGTCCATCTTGAACGGATAATTCCAGCGTCAGGTGGGCCGGTCTGGGCCTGGCCACCTTCAACCCGCGGATATGGTCGCACAAAGTCATGGTGGCGCTGGGCGTGCCCCCGACCGGGCCCACCTCGCGCACCAAACTCTCGGAGACCACCGTGTAGTGCACCTCCAGCAAGTAAGCGGGCATGAATGGGTTCCAGCTACCAGCCGGATCGGGTAGCGGCGGCGTATCGGGTAAGCGATGGGTCAGCGAATTGTCAGGATTGATTTTATGGAAGCGCAAATTGATGATATTGGCGGCGCCTACCGCAGGTTCCAAGATGACCAGTGCTTCGCGGGCTTCCGAGGCCATGCGCTCCAGGCCCAATTCGGCCGCTTCGGCCGAAGCCGTTTTGTCCGAACTCTTGCGGGCGATGCGAAAGGCCTCCAGCAGCATGATCATCAAAGCTCCGAACGCGACCGCCACCAGGGCCAGCGTTACCAGCGCCTCGAGAAAAGTAAAAGCGCGCCGCTTCATAACGAGAGCAACGGAGACAAAGCCCGTAACTCCACTCCCCGGTAGCGCACGGCCGCTTGCAACTGGCACGAACGGCCATCCAGGTACTTGAAGGTCGATCCCACCACCACGCGATTTTGAAAAGTGGCCAGCGGCCCGGTACGTTGTGGGGTCAAAATGCCGTTGCCTGCTCCGGCTACGGCCCAATCGCAGTAAATATCTGGAATCAAGTTGGAATTTCCGTCGCGTAGTTCGGCCTGGTAACTGACGATATCATCGTGGGCCAGGCTTTGCGGTCCTGAGCCGGTGCTGCCGGCCGGCACCACGGTCAGCGTATAAGGACCGGAATTGACCGCGCTGGGCGCCCCAATCACCGTGGTCAGGGTCACCGGAGCCGGACCTCCCCAGTCCACCGTCACCAGCAACTGGTGCAAGGTCTCGGAAAAATCCCGCTTCAGGGCCGGATTGATCGGATCGTAAACCTTCTCGAACAAACTACAGGGAGTGAACATAGCCCGGGTAGGCACGTTAGTGGTAAGGTGGAATTCGGGAAACTCCGGGTAGGTCATGGTGACCCCCTGAACTGAACTCCAGTCGGTTAAAGGCACGGTTCCAATCGGCCGATGATTGGCCCGGCTCCAGGCCCGGACCTCTTGCAGGCGGCGCTGCCCCAGGCGAACCGCCTGCAAATGGTTGTTGATGTTGGTGGAGTAGCGCAGGCCCGCATGCAACATACGGGCCGTCACGATAAAACCGCCCAGCAACATAAACGCGGCCACCAGCGTCTCGACCAGGCTCAGGCCCCTGCGCCGGCGCCGGGTCAGGGCAGAAAGACCGGACATCGGGCGTCAAAAGCCGGGTCGGTCATACGCCTGGCGTCGGTCGGTGCGGCTGCCGAGTTGGTCAGGGTATAACGCCAGATCTGGCCGCTAATTCCATCCGCGGACCGGACGATAAAGGCCCGCAACGTACCCGCATCGTTCCACGGGCAGGGTTGTTCCTCGCGGATACCCGGACTACCGGCCGCCACACTACCGTTGTGAAAGATGTAGGGATCGCCGTCATCGGCGGTATAGAACACATCCGGCGTGGTCACCGAGCCCCAGCGCAGCAAGTAGGGCGCGCGGGCGCCGTTGGGACCTCCCGTGTAGACGGTCGCTCCCGATCCTCCCACTGTGCTGGCCGCAATCTGGCAGATCACGCGACCCTTGGTGTAATAGAGGGTTTCATTATCGTCGGGGTTCCAGGCGATACGATCCCATAAAGCATCGCGGCCGTGCTGGGCCGGCGCATCGGTACCGGCGCTTACGGGGCCCACGTCCACCACGTGGTCATTATTGCCGTCGGCATCCACCACCCAGAGCTGCCAGACCCCGCCCACAAACTTTCGGTAGGCCACCCGATCCCCCCAAGGAGACATGCTGGGGCATTCGATACCCGCAGGGTTATTGGTCACCTGGACCACCGAAGAGCCGGAACGGTCGGTGACATAGGCTTGCATGGCCGTGCCGCCGGCTCGATTGCTCTGGAAAGCGATGCGATTCCCGTCCAGCGAAGCGCTCGGCCAACCCTCGCTGGCCGGTGACGGATTACTGCCTTTGAAGGGAAAGATGTGAAAACGCTGCTGGCACCAACCGTCGGTGTTCATGGTGGAGAGTGAAAAGACACCGGTGGAATTCGTTTCAAAAATCACTTTGCCGGGCGGCACCACATCCACCTTGCGCGAGGGGCCCACCGTCACGGTGGCACCGGCCGCATCTTGAATCAGCAAATCAAGACGATAACGGTCATTGGTGCCGGCATCGGCGGGCGGGCGCCACTGCCAGTTAGAGACCCAGGCGCCTACCCCGGGCGAAATGGCGTTGTTGTCCCACTGCATGGCCGTGCCTCGATTGACGGCCACGGGAATCGAATAGGCGCCGCTGCCGCTGCCCGTACCGCTGGTCTTGACCACCGTCCAGTTGCAGTACAGCGTCTGGCCGCTTTGGGCCGGGTCCTTGGCAATGGTGCGCAAACTCACGAAACCATCCTGAGCGACCGTAACATCCGGGTCACTGGGTCCGCTGGGCGGGTCTCCCTTGGAGACGACGTGGACGTCAACGATCTCTCCGCTGGCCTCGGGCAGAGCCACCGCCGCCGGCGCGGCGGCCGGAGGCGCGTAGTTGGCCATCGCCCCCCTCCCGCTCAAATTGCTGTCCAGAATACCCGGAGCGATCGAGATGGCCCCGCAGGCATCCACGCTGATGGTACGTGTCTCACCCACCACCTGGGGAGAGCGATAGGCCAGATTGAAATGGCTGTTCAGGCCCGAACCCGGGGCAGGTCCCGAACCCACCGCGCCGACCCCGCTGCTGACCAGGATGTGGTAGGCCCCACCGAAAGCGGCCAGGTTGTTGGTTCTGACCGTACCATCGGGAAGAAAAACCATGCAGTAGTCAGCCTGGTTGGCGGCCGGCAGCCAGTTCTCCAATTTTAACGACGTCCACTTGCTGCCGGGCAGGCTCAAATCGGTGGTGAGGGCGGCTCCGGAAGCCGGGGTCCAGCTACCGTTGAACACGCTACAACCGGGAAAATCACCCCCGAAATGAACCACCTTGACCTGTTGGGGGAAACTCGCGCCCGCCAGCAAAACCAGCGAATCCGAATGGGACTTCTGTTTGTTTTCGCTGGGGAAGACGGCCGCCACCGGGCAGCCTCGACCGATGGCCAGTTGCCGCGCCGAGCGCAACTCGGCGGCCACCGTCTCCGCCAGGGCCGAGGCCGTCGCCTTGCCCTGGGAACCCCTTACCGAGACCATCAGCAAGGCCCCCGACATAGCCACCAGGGCGACCGTGCAGGTGACCTCGAGTAAAGTGAATCCACCCCGATTTCGCATTGGATTCCTTTCGTGTTCGCGCGGTCAGTCCCTGGTGCCGGGCTGCCTTTTCTAGCGGGAAGGACCGCCCGGCGGCCAGAAGGTCCGTCTTCATGAGCAACAAACTGGGCATCCTCGGTGTCCCCATCGATCTGGGCGGCAACCATCGCGGCGTGGACATGGGTCCCTACGCCGTGCGCCACGCCGGCCTGATGGCGCGCTTGCGCAAAGTCGGCTTTGAAGTCCACGACTTCGGCAACATCGAAGTGCCGGTGCGTGACGAGCTTCACTTCGGTGACTCCAAAGCCCGCTACCTGACTGAAATCACCCAGGTTTCCGAGCGCCTCTGCGAGCGCGTGCGCAGCATGTTGGGCCAGGGATATCTGCCGATCACCATCGGCGGTGATCATTCCTGCGCCATCGGCACGGTGGCGGGCGTGGCCTGCCACCTGCGGGACCAACCCTTCGGCCTGCTCTGGGTTGACGCCCACGGTGACCTGAATCTGCCCGAAACCACTCCCAGCGGTAACATCCACGGCATGCCCGCCTCGGTCGCTCTGGGCCGCGGCCCTGCGGAACTGGTCAACCTGGGCCGCCCCGGTCCCAAAGTGGAAGGCGGTGACCTGGTGCACGTAGGCATCCGTGACCTCGACCTCCACGAAGTCAATCAACTGGCGGAAGGCCGGCATGCCTATTATTCCATGATGGAAATCGACGCTTACGGGATTCTGGACGTCACCCGCGCCGCCCTCAAGAAGGTCAGCCGCGACTTTACCATCCCCGTTCACTTTAGCTTCGACCTGGACGTGGTCGACCCCGACGAAGCTCCCGGAGTGGGCACTCCGGTGCCCGGCGGCCTCACTTATCGCGAAGCCCACCTGATGATGGAACTTATTTCCGACGCCCGTCTGCGCGACGGCCGGCCGCTGGTGCACAGCCTGGACCTGGTGGAAGTCAATCCTATTCTCGACCACCGCAATCGCACCGCCAACATGGCCGTGGGGCTGGCCGTCTCCGCTCTGGAACAACGCCGACTCCCCCTGCGCCCCCTGTAGGAAATCCGCACCCGGCCGCGCCGTCGGTCACCAAGCTTTACCGCACCCACCTGGCGCTGCTGCACAAGGCGCCACCCCACCCGGGCGTGGACAGCGACATCTTCACCCACAACCAGGCCACCATGAGCGATTTTGAAATCGCCGACACCACCAGGCAGGCCATCCGCGCTTCAAAGTCCATGACTTCCTGACATCTCTGGCCGGCGACGAATTCGTTACATTCCGGCAACAATCTGTTAACGCCACCTACCCGGCGATGACCTTCTGATGACCTCCCAGGCCTAAAGTGTAAGAGAAGACAGAACAACCTGGGAGCAAGACAATGAACACTGGAACCGTGAAACTGACCGGCCGCGACCTGCTCTGGTATGAAAATCGTAACACCGACGCGCCGGCTAAACCGCGCGGCGCCTGGAAGCGCCACCTGATGGTCGTATTCGCCTTGATCACCCTCAAGTTGGTGGCCATCGCCAGCAGCGACGGAGTCGAAATGCTCACCAGCTGGCTCAACGATAGCCGCGGACTGCTGGGCTGGCCGTAACATTCCTGACGTAACGGCGCGCCAGGGCCCGGTCGTGGCGCACGCGCTCGGGCAGGGAGCGCAGCAAGCGATAAAGCTTGGGCAGCCAGAAGTGCAGGGTCGGTCCCATTGCTAAAATCCAGTAACCCACTTCCGCCCCCACCACGAAGGTAGCATTGCGGGTCCATATTCCCAGGGCCAGGAAGAGGCTGGCAAAGCCGAGGGCGAGCGCCACCGAGAAGAAAAAAAGGCGGAAGAATCGAGCCAGCTCTGCTCGGGAAAGCCCGGCTGTAGACATCGCCCGCCTGAAGTTTCGGCGCAATCGTGACTTCATACTCATAAGCCCAGTCTAGCCTCACCACGATCAAGCCACAATGAGTTTTGTCCGCTCTTAATCCTCCCGCCGCGCTACTCTGGAACTTCTCGGGGCAAGCTCAGGCTCACCGTCGTCCCCTCACCGGGCCTGGAATCCAGGCTAATCGTGCCTTTCAAGTGGGCGGTGACAATGGTGTGCACGATGGACAGTCCCAGCCCGCTGCCGCCCTTGCCACGTCCGGTGGTAAAGAAAGGCTCGAAGGCGCGCCGCAGATTTCGGGGGCCGAAGTCCCGCACCGTTACGCAATAGCTGCTCTGATCCGCGCTCAGTCCGATCTTCACCTCCCCCGACTGCTCGGGATAGGCGTAGCGTTGCGCATTGCTCAGCAGATTCAGCAGCACCTGCGACAGAGAGCCGGGATAGCCCCGCCGCCGAAAGCAAGCCTCCAAACACATCACGGTGGGCCTCGAAAAGTTCCACCGCGGCCACGTCAAATTCCCCCAGACGGGCATCGATCTCGGCCACCAGGGCGGCAACTTGCTCTGGCTCGAGAGGGCTCTCCCGTGCCGGGGGGGCGGTGTTCTCCGGCGGCAAAGCCAGCCGGAGACGGGCCACGAAGTCGGACAAGACGGCTTGAAACTCCGCCAGCGGCACCTCCGTACCGGCTTCTCCTCGCAAGGCTGCTTCCAGGCCGGCGGCGGCGGCCTGCCGGTCCCCGCCAGCCAAGTGATGGGCGACCTCCTCCGGCACCGATTCGAAGTCAAGAAACCGGCGGAGCAACTGCAAATATAAAGCTCGCTTGCCGCCGATGCGCGCCAGGCCCGCCTGGCTGTCGAGCCCCTCCAGCTTCGGAATCAGTTGGCTTGCTTCCAGGAACTGTGGGTGTATTGAAGCACTTCCTGCAGGCGGACGGGCAGGCCATAAATCCGAAAGCTGCGCATCGGCAGGCGCGCGACTTCGTGGACGTCGGGCTGGTTGTCTAACTGCATGCTTCCTCCGCAGGGACTGACATTGTCCTTCCGACAAACCTGACGCCCACTTGTCGGGCGGCCGGCCTGGCTCTGGAAGCTAAACGGAGGCCGTCTCCTCGGCCATCACCGGTTCGAATCGGCTGGTGGCGGGATTGTAGGCTTCCACTACGTGATCTTCCAACTTATAGACCCAGGCGTGCAGGTTCAGATTGCCCTGGCGCGCGGCCGCGGCCACCGCCGGATGGGTACGCAGGTTATCTAACTGACAAAGGGCGTTCTCGCGCGCCACTACCGAGACCAGGTCTTTCATTTCCGCCTTGGGATTCGATTCCATCACCACCCGGCGAGTATTCTCGGCGCTACGCAGCCATTCGGCCACGGCCGGCAAGGAAGTCACCGACTGGGGATCCAGCAGCGCCTTCATAGCCCCGCAACCCGTGTGACCACACACTACGATGTGTTTGACCTTGAGAACGGCCACGGCGTACTCGATGGTGGCCACCTCGCCGCCACTCATGCCTTGTCCGTAAGAAGGCACGATGTTGCCCGCGTTGCGCAGAACGAAAACCTCACCTGGCTTGTAGCCGAACATCGACTCCGGGCAAATGCGCGAGTCGGAACAGGTGATCAGCATCGTCTCCGGCTCCTGGCCCAGCACCAGATTCTGATAGAACTCCTGATTGGCGCTGAGCACCGACTGACGAAAATCATGGTATCGCTCCAGCAACAGCTTCATGGGGCCCTCCAGGTCAACTATGACATTAAGATTATGTACAGATTTCTTTATATCGCATCCGAGCCGATCTGTCCAGGGGGAATGCCTGCGGGAAGTAAATCCCGTCCTCGGCGAAACGGTTCCCACTACGGGTCTTCACAGGGTTAGCGAACCAGCTTCCTGGTGAAATCCGGTCGCCGGGCAGTAATGACGCGGGCCGGATGGTCACGGCCGGTAGCGATGCGGGGGTTCAGCCCTAAGCTGCGATAATGCCCGCTTGTTGAGGGGCCAGGCTGACCTTATCCCGCATGCTGGTGTTGGCCGCCTCGATATCTTCCGGCTTCAGCCCGACCTGCCGGGCCACTTGCTGAACCTCGGCGGGGCTGTAGTGATCTCCCACCAACTGGTTCAGGTAAAGGAACTTCTCCGCCGACAGGCCCATGGCGGTGGAGGGGTCTTTGTAGAAGAAGGGCGTGTATTCCGCGAAGTCCTCACAGGGGTCGGAAGCACCGTAGGTGGTGGCCACCTCCTGGCGCTTGTCCACCTGCACGGTGGCGTCGTAGTAGTACTCGAAGTCGCCCATACGGCCGTCGGCCAGCACTCGTCCCGGCTCCATCCAACCCGACAAAGAGGACCACTCGGCCATGCGGGTGGCGTCCTCCAGTTCGCGCTGCTTCTTGGGAGCGCCGGGCGTGCCGCCCAGTTGAATAGCGTGGCCCAGTTCGTGAATCAAAGTAGACTCGGCCAGAGTGACTCCCACGGTGGAGTCGCTGTTAGCTCCATACAGAGCGTCATCATACAGCACCACGCCGTCGTAGCCCTTTTCATCCTGTCCGCACTCGCCGTAAAAGCCGCTCAACCCCTGCGTATACGAGCTCGCCGCCGGACGGTCGAAGGTATCCGGCGGCTGGATGCCTCCCTTCAACTCCACCGGAGTCATCGAAGGGGACTTGGGAGCTCCCGCCATAAAGCTCAGAGTCACTCCCGCCAGGTCTTTGGGAAGCTTGCCGTGCTTGGCCATGCTGGCCAGAGCATTGTAGAGATCCACCAACCCCTGCACGGTCCAATCTTTCACGAAAGGAGCGTAACTTTCATTGCCGTCGGGGGCCGTGCCGGCCTGGCGATGGACCTGTACTCCAAAGGTTGATTCGATGCTGTCTTCCAGATTGTTGAGCGTGTCCGCGTTGCTCCCGTCAAACGCCTGGGCGCGCACTTCTTCAGGCAGACGGCTCAGGCCCGAGAGTAGATTGGCCCGCTGCATGGCGTCCATCTGCCCGTAACCGGCGGCATAACCGGAGTAATCGCGAATGCGCTCGCCCAGATACTTGTGCAGCACGCTTTCGGCACTGAGCAAATCGGCTTCTTCTTCGCCCAGATGCTCGATGGCCGCTGCGCGTTCGGCGTCGGGCAGCACCCGCACCAGATCGCGCAGGACGCGCGTACGCTCGGCCCGGGCCTCGCCCGGCTCGACTTCGGGATAGGTATCGCGCAGAGCTTCGTCGCTCACGGCCAGGTCTTCCGGCTGAATTCCCAGTTCGCCCAGAATCCGCTGGTTGGCGACCAGGTTGAGCTTGAAGTAATCCTTCTCGCCGCCGGCCACGGCGGCGTTAATGGCTTCCGCCAGGGTGGCGTTGCTGCGCGGGCCCTCAGAATTGCGGTCGCGCAACAGACTCAGGGCGGTGGTGGAATCCAACCCGGAGGTCAGATAGCCGTGGCTGCTCAGCAACTGCTGCGTCATATTCTGGCGCATTTCGTCCAGGCTCTGCCCCTGAACCTGATTGAGGAAACGGCCGCCCTCGGCCACCGCCCAGGAATCGGAAAAGTCGCGCAAAGCGCCCAGACCGGGAATGCCCAGCGGAGCCAGCTTCTGCTCAAAGACTTCCGGCTTGACACCGCGTTCCCGGAAAAGCCCGCGCTCGGCTTCGAGCAGCAGATTTTCCACCGCCTGTTCGCCCTTTTCCAGAGCGGCGTTCAGCGAGCGCACCGCGTCAGCCACATTCATGCTGCTGTCTTGAGCCTGCACGTAACGGCGCAGGCGGGCCATCTCGGCATCGTCCAGATGCGCCTGGACCTGGACGCCGTGTCCCTGCAGATAGCGGGCGTGCAACACCCGGCGCAGGTCGCGGTTAAAGGCCTGGCCCGGCCCCTCCGGATGGAACTTCTGGAGCTCCTGGCGGCTCTCTTGCAGAACCTGCCTGGCCAGCGCCTTGTCATTACGGAAGCTGGCAAAATCGACATTGTCGAGTTCATCAAAGGACTGATTGGCACTCACCACCAACTCGTCCACGGAGGCGAACTCACGGCGCGGAGCGGGTGAAGACTTGAACAGATCGGTCGCCCCCACCTCCGGGCGAACCAGCAGCCGGTCAACGCTCTCCAGAGCGGGACCATTGCGGGCATCGCGCTGCTGTTGCAGGCGGACCTGGAACGAATGCTGATTTCGACTGTGGGCCTGGTTGAGCTTCAAGGTGCTATCCCCCACCTCAGTATGCCAGCTTGAGCCGCTCTGGATGTTACAACCAGGTTAAAGCCCGGCCTTGACCCAAAGTTGTTCGAAGTAATGCTTGATCTCAACCAGCCTGGCCGCCTCCGGGTCCGTCTCCTCCCAAACTTGAGGAACGGCAAAAAAGGTCTTGGGACCCGGTGGTTGCAGCCGAGCAAAATGAATCACCACCCAACTTCGGTTGTCCTTACGGATCACTGTGAAAACGAGCTCGACTTTTCCCAAGGTCAGCGTAAAGCCCTCGTCCTTTTCTTCGGCGGTCACGATCTTCGCATGTTCCACGGCGCGCAGGTAAGCCTCGGTCAGTTTCGCATGCTCAGGGCGAGGAACATCGATAATCGTGCGAGTGCGATTGACCTGGTCGACCACAATCAAATGATTGTCCGGCAGGTCGATGTAGAGGGAAATGCGCCCGCCGAAAAGATCGCTGACGCGTTCATGCGGCTTCTGTCCGGGAGATGGCTGCCAATCCCGGACCGGAGCGGCCGCGGGCTGGCTGGCTTGGCGCGAGAGTTCGGCTTCAAAAGCCCGTTTCGATTTCTCCAGCAACTTTTGGTAGCCGTCAGGATCGATCCAGACCCTCTGCCCTTCAGCCGGAACGCGCTGCAACTTCGCCAGCATGTCGAAATACATGCCGTGCGCTCCCAAAAAGATGTCGCACGGATAGCCGGGCATCTCGGCGAAGGTGCGGCGAAAATCGTCCGCGATGCCCGGATACGAGGCCGGCTGGCCCGGCCTGTCCACCAGGCGATACTGAGGGAGGTACATCAACCCTCCCACCAGCACCACGTTCCGTTTCTGGCCCCGCACCGTGGTAGGCCAGGTCCAGGTCGTGCAGCCACGGGTGTGGCCGGCGGTTTTATGCGCCGTGAGAGCCATGTCACCCAGCTTCACCACCTCGCCGTCGTGCAACTCCCGGTTCACCGGCGCCGGCGGATAGGTCAGAATCCCATCGCTGCCGGCGGCGAAGTCGGACTTGCCGCCGCTGCGCATGACCTCGGCATCTTCCGCCATCACCAGATCCTGGGCCCCCGTCTCACGCAGTACCTGCGCGGCCCCGGCCACATGATCAAAGTGAGCCTGACTGTTCAAGAAAATCTTGATTTCGTTCCAGCGAAAACCCAACTTTTCCACGCTGGCGCGAATCAAAGGCGGTGAACTCTCGAGATTGGCGTTGATCAGAATATTGCCCTCGGAGGTCGTCACCAGGTAGCTGGCCAGGTCGCGAGAGCCTACATAGTAAAGGTTATCGGCGATCTGGAAGGGCTCGAGCGGAGTCGTCCAATCCGGATTCTCCGCCGCCCAGGCGCTGGCCAGCAAACTCAAAAAAAGCAAAGAACGTAGCATGCCGGCAGCTTCCCGCTCCTCCCCTCCCGCTCCCCCGATGTCGCAACGAGGTTGTTGATCTTTGGCAATTCATCGGTTATGCTAATTCAGCTATGATCTACTTGTCCTTCGTGTAGCCTTCTCTCCCCGAGAACTTGCAGCCCGTCCCATTTGGCTGCCCCCGCTACGCTCGCGCCCATTTCACGACCTGGCTTTGCTATTCCCGAATTGTCAAAATGCATTTCGCGGCGGCTGGCTTGGGCGCGCCCTTTTCCAGAAATGAGGAATTTCTATGCGATTTTATTCCATGCCTGTTCCGGAACACGAAGAAGTACCGCTGGCCGATGATGGCGAGTGGGAACGACTGGTAAACGAGTGGCGAACTCGCTCGCACGCTCCCCAAACGCAGCCGGAAAATGGGAACACCGTTTACGTACTCTCGGTGGGCCGAGTTTCCGACCCTCTCATCCGCCAGGCCCAACTGAACGAAATCACCGAACTGGTGCGAGCCCAGGGGGACACCGTGGCGGGACACGAAATACGGATGCTCACGAAGCCACACCCGCGTACTCTGCTGGGCAAAGGAACCTGCCGCGAAGTGGCCGCGCGGGCCCGCGCCTGTGGTGCCACCATGCTGGTGCTCGACGCCGAACTGTCCCCCTCCCAAATGCGCAACCTGGAAGACTTGGCCGGAATGCCCGTTTGCGACCGTGAGGGCGTGATTCTCAATGTCTTCCTAAAACACGCCAGCACGCGACGCTCCCGAGTTCAGGTCGAAATTGCCCGGCTCGAATATCTCAGGCCGCGCATTCGCGGAGTAGGGATCGACATGGACCAACAAATGGGCGGTGTGGCCGGTAGTCGTGGACCCGGTGAAACCGCCTCGGAACTGCTGGCGCGCCAACTCGATGGCCGTCTGGCCGAACTCAAGAAAGCGCAACTCAAATTCCAAAAGTCCGAACTGCAACAGCGTCAGGGCCGCGGCCATTGCCGGCGCATCGCCCTGGTAGGCTATACCAACGCGGGCAAAACCTCGCTGATGAATGCTCTGACGGCGGAAAGCCTGTCGGCTCGCCAGCGGCCCTTTGAAACATTGGACACCACCTCGCGCAGTCTGAGTCGTCACGGGCAACGCGTGCTGCTCAGCGATACCGTCGGTTTCATCCGCCGGTTGCCCGAACGCCTGCTGGCCAGCTTCGAGTCGACTCTGGCTGAAATCCGCGAAGCCAGTTTGCTCACGCTGGTGGTCGACGTCAGCGACTATGAATGGCAAAGCCACCTGGAAATCACCCGCCAGATGCTGGAACGCCTGGGCGCGGACTCGATCGACCGTTTCTATGTATTCAACAAAGCCGATTTGTTGGACGAAGTGCCCTGGGCGCTTCTCTCCAAAGCCAGTCAGGGGCATCCCTTCCGGCTGCTCAGTAGCCAGGACCCGGCGGCCGTCAAAGAGTTCAAAGAAGAACTGCTAAGCATCGTTCGAAAGGCTCTGGACACTCGCACCCTCTTCGTTCCCTACTCCGCGGCGGCCATCATGGCACGGATCTACCGTGACTGCCGGGTGCTCCAAAGCCAACCCACAGCTCGCGGCCTGCGCCTGAACCTGCAGGCTGAAACGAGAATTCTCAAGCAGCTCAAGGAGGATCTCAAATGCTCGAAGCTTCCGGACTGACCATGATCATGCCCTGCGGCCGAATTCTCTTCCAGCAACTTCAGCTCAGCCTGGACCGGGAGAGAGTCGCCCTGATCGGACGCAACGGAGTGGGCAAGTCCACCCTGTTGGAAGTGCTGGCGGGATGGCGAAAACCGACCAGCGGCAAAGTACTCCGGCGCAGCAAAACCCATCTGGTTCGGCAACTACAAGAGCCCACCGACCTCAGTCACGGGGAACTGCGCAAACAACGCCTGGCTGAAGCCCAGCGCCAGGCTCCCGCCTTGCTGCTGCTGGACGAACCGACGCAAGACCTCGACGCGGCTGGCATCGCCTGGCTACGGCACTGGCTGAACCGATGGCCAGGGGGCGCTCTGGTGGCTTCGCACGACACCCAGTTGCTGCAGGACTTCGAGCACTTCTTTCTGCTCTCGGAAAATGGTTGCCGCTATTTTCGCGGTTCATTGACCTCCTTGGAAAGCGAACTCGAACGTCAGGACGCCGCCCGGGAAGCGGCCTACCTGAGCTCCCTGCAGCGCCTGGTGGATCAGGAGGAAAAGGCCGACCTGGTGGCTCGGCGCCGAGCGCGCAAAGAGCGCTACGGCCGGGTGCGCGAAATGGACCGCGGCAGTCCGCGCGTCATTTTGAATATGAAGCGCAATCAAGCCCAGGTCAACCACGGAAAGCAGAAAGCGGAACGGGAGGCTCGCCTGGAGGCGGTGCGCCAGTTTACCAAAGCCAGCCGGCGAGCTCTTCAGGTGAAGCTCCCGCTGACCTTGCCCGACCTCGACTGGGAGACCACCCTGGACAGCCCCATCGTGGTGGTCAGTGAACTTGGCCTGACCCTGAAGCATCAGCGACTGGCGGTGATCGGTCCCAATGGCTCGGGCCACTCTTTTAGAGATCATGGCCGGCCGTCGCAGGCCCGAGCGCGGCTCCGCCTGGTCGGACCCTGCGCGCCTGGGCACCATTGCCCAGGGAGGCGGGGACTGAATGCTGGAGGAGAGTTTGCTTGGCTTTACCAGTCCGGAAGATCTGGTGGCCCACAAGTTTCCCCTGGCTCTGGCTCAGCGTCCTCTGCGCTCCCTTAGGGCCCGGCGCTTAATAAGGTGGGCGTTTCGGTGCCAGAGGTGCCCCTCCCGCAAGGAGCAACGACAAGGCGTATCGGGTTATACGGTGCGAAGTTGCGACGCAGCGGGTGGGGATGGATCTGGTGCCCAAACGTCTGAATTATTAAGCGACGGGTCCTTAGCCCGGGAGAGCGGGTGCGGGCCGCCCTGATCTGCCTGCTGCGGCGAAGGCCCCCAGTGGAACTGCTGATTCTCGACGAGCCCACCTGTAGCCTCGACCTGCTCGGCCAAAAAGCGCTGGCGGCGGCGCTCCAGGCCTGGCCCGGCGGCCTGGTGGTGTCCAGTCACGACCTGGACTTCCTGAAGGCCATCGGCCTCGAACAGACCCTTCAAATGGCCAGGCGATAGCTGCCTTCCACCAGTTCGCGAACCAGTTCCCAATCGGTATCCGCGTCAATCTTGAAAGAGAGCCAACCCTGGTGAGCCAGATAAGGGGTGGGGAAAAAGCGCTCATCCTCGGCGTAACTCAGAGCCCTGGCGGGGTCTGGCTTGAAGGCGATGGAGGGCGAGTAAATCCCGTAGACGGCATAGGAGCGCTTGCGCGTGTAGAAGGTGGGATGCCCGTGGGAGAGTTTCTCCTGCGAGCCGGCCAGGCCCAGACAAATCTCACGGATACGCTCGAGAGCATCCTCCAAGATGCCGGCCGCGGGCTGGCTGGTCCAGGCCTGCTCGATCAGCGCGCGCAGCCCGGGCTTCTGCAACTCCTCTGGCAGCTTGACCTTCACGTGACGCTGCCGCTTGCCCGTGCCCTGTAACAGCCCTTCCGGGTCCGACATTTCCGCGCCCATCGAGAATCCAATCGAGACGTGCTTCTTGTGCAGGCTGACCCAGCACACGGTATTGCCGGCGCCGGCCACCTGCTTGAAGAGCAAATAACCCCCCCAGGAAGTTTCGATTTCCTGGTGTGCCTGCGGCTGCACGGAAAGCACCAACTGGCGAGCCTGTTCGGCCAGTTGTTGAATGGCCGGCGTATTGCCCGCGTAGAGAACTTCGATACTCATGAGCGCCCCAATCCTAATAACCAGAATTAACCATGTATGCCTACATAGTTTTTAGAACATTTCTACCATCCTCTCCGGAATCCCAGGTGCTATTCTAACGCCAGAGCCGCTAGCAGGTGACCCCCCCCGACTGCTGGTGGCTTATTTATTTTCGCGAACAAGCTGCAGACCGCGCAAATAAGCCGCATCCGCTTCCGGCAGTGACGAGCGAATAAACATACCCGTCCCCAACTCAAAACCCGCCATCCGGCTCAAACGCGGAACCACCGTGATATACCAGTGGAAAAAGTGGGTGCCCGGACCGGGCGGATTGGCCGAACGAACGATCAAATTATAGTCCGGGTCGCGCAGGCCGACGTACAACCGGGCCAGCACCTGCTTCACCACGCCGGCCAGCTCATGCAGTTCACTGCGTTCCGTCAGGGCGAAGCAATGACAATGGCGCTTGGGCACGATCCAGATCGAATAAGGTGAATCCGAAGCAAAGGGCACAAAAGCCAGAAATCCGTAACTCTCCACCACCACCCGGGAGCCGTCTTCCAGCTCGGCTCGCAGCATTTCGCAGAAGACGCAACCCTTGCCCTTCTGGAAAAAGCGAAAGGCGTCGTCAAATCGCCGCCGCACCGAGGAGGGCAACACCGGCAGCCCGATGATCTGGGAATGCGGGTGCTCCAGCGAGCTTCCCGCCGAAACGCCGTGGTTCTTGAACACCACCAGGTGTTCCAACTCGCGCTTGTGGAACAGCTCCTGACTGCGCTGCTGCCAGGCTCGCAGCACCAGTTCGATCTCGGCTTCACTCTGAAGAGCCAGCGTGACATTGTGTCGCCGGCTCTCGGCCACCACCTCGTGAATGCCCGAGCCGAACCGGCGGCGTTGAAATAACGACCCCGTCGGCGGGCCCTCCTCGGCCTCCGCCGTCAGCGCCGGATAGCGGTTGGGGAACGAACGCACCTGCCAGTTATCCTGCGCATCGCAAAAGCGCACGGTCTCTCCCGGGGTATTGGCTTCCCCGCCCGGACAAAACGGACAATCGGCGCGATGGGCTGGCCGGTCCTCGGTGATGGCGGGTTTAGCGGCGTGGAAATCCTCCGGGCGGCGGGCGCGCTCCGGCGCCACCACCACCCAATCGCGAGTGGCCACATTGTAGCGCATTTCCGACATCCCTCCAGCTTCGCCCCTCCAAAACAATACCCTGGAGTACTCCCTGATTGATTACGCTTGTCCCGATCCCTACGGAAGGCAAGGAGGCTTACGACGCGGAAGGCCTTTCCATGGAAAACCATTGGACACGCCGCAATTTTCTAAGCACCGGGGCCGCCGTGACGGGGGCCCTGGTAGCCACTCCCTGGACCAGCCCTCCCGAAGCCATGCCCGCTCCTCCAATGGAAGCGACGCCCCGACTTCCGGTCAGCTTCACCGTCAACGGCAAGGTCCGCAAATTGCACCTCGATCCCCGCACCAGCCTGCTCGACGCCCTGCGCGAACATCTCCATCTAAACGGGACCAAGAAAGGCTGCGACCACGGCCAGTGCGGCGCCTGCACCGTGCTCGTCAACGGCCGGCGCATCAATTCTTGCCTGACCCTGGCCCTCATGCACGAGGGTGAAGCCGTTACCACCATCGAGGGGTTGGGCACGCCCGACAAGCTTCATCCTCTGCAGGCCGCCTTTGTGAAACACGACGGATTTCAGTGTGGCTACTGCACCCCCGGACAAATCTGCTCGGCCGTGGGCGCTCTCAAGGAAATCCAGGCCGGCATTCCCAGCCACGCCAGCGTCGACCTCAACGGACCGATGCGGCCTAGCGACCCGGAGCTTCGAGAACGCATGAGCGGCAATATCTGCCGCTGTGGAGCTTATTCCAACATCATCGCGGCCGTGCGCGAAGTGGCCGGAGAAGCCTGACATGCAGCCGTTTACATACCAACGGGCCCAAACGCCCCAAGAAGCGGCTCAAGCCGCCCAGAAACATCCTCACGCCAGGTTCATCGCCGGCGGCACCAACCTGCTCGACCTCATGAAGCACCAGGTGGAAACACCTCCTCACCTCATCGATGTCAACCACATCGGGCTGGACAAGATCACCAGCGCGGGTGACGGCCTGCGCATCGGAGCGTTGGTACGCAACACCGACCTGGCCGCCGACGTTCGGATTCGCCGAGACTACCCGGTGCTCTCACGCGCTCTGCTGGCCGGCGCCTCGGCCCAACTGCGCAACAAGGCCACCACCGCCGGCAACCTGCTGCAGCGCACCCGCTGCCCCTATTTCTACGACACCAGCAAACCTTGCAATAAACGCAAACCGGGCAGCGGTTGCTCGGCCATCGGCGGCTACGAACGCAACCTGGGCATCTTGGGAGTTTCGGATGCCTGCATCGCCACTCATCCCTCGGATATGGCCGTGGCCATGCGTGTGCTGGACGCGCAGGTGGAAACCATCTCCCCCGACGGGTCGCAACGCACGATCCCTATCGCCGACCTGCATCGCCTTCCCGGCCACACACCGCACCTCGAAACCAACCTCAAGCCCGGCGAACTGATTACGCACGTGACCCTGCCCAAGCCGGTGGGCGGCAGGCAAACCTATATCAAAGTGCGCGACCGGGCCTCCTACGCCTTCGCGGCCGTCTCCATGGCCGCCGTCCAGCTGCCCGACGGGCGTTTCCAGTTCGCTTTCGGCGGCCTGGCGCCCAAGCCGTGGCGCGTGGAAGGCGCCCAGAACGCCGAGCAAATCCTGGCCGGCGCGCGCACCACGCCCCAGAACGCCTTCAAAAAAACCCTGGCCAGCCGCCTGATTACATCCGCTCTACAAGGAGTCAAACTCCCATGAAGTTCACCGCCCCCGCCGGACCCAACCCCATCGACCAGGGCAAAGTCATCGGACATCCCCATGACCGCATCGACGGACGCGCCAAAGTCACCGGCACCGCTGCCTACGCCTACGAGCGCAACCAGTTGGCGCCGAACGCCGCCTACGGCGTCATGGTGGGTTCGACCATCGCCACCGGCAAAATCACCCGCATCGACACCAGTCGGGCTGAGGCCGCCCCAGGAGTGCTCGGAGTGGTCACCTACAAAAACGCCGGCAAACTGCGCAAAGCCAGGTCCCACGCCGCTCGCCTGCTGGCCGGCCCGCAGGTCGAGCACTTTGACCAGTCGGTGGCCCTGGTGGTGGCCGAGACCTTCGAGCAGGCTCGTCACGCAGCCAAATTGGTGCGGGTCGACTACGCTCCGGTTCAGGGCCGTTACGACCTGGCCGCTGAAAAAGCGAACGCCAAAGTGCCCAAAGCCGGCCAGTTCGGCCCGTCCGATAGCCAGACCGGCGATTTCGAGAGCGCCTTTGGGCGGGCCCCCGTGACCGTCGACAGCACTTTCACCACCCCCGACCAGAGCCACATGATGATGGAACCTCACGCCTCCATCGCCGCCTGGCACGGCGATCAACTGCTGCTCTGGACTTCCAATCAGATGATTGCCTGGGCGGTACACGATACCTCGGAAATCCTGGGCATCCGCCCGGAAAAGATCCACGTCAGCTCACCCTTCATTGGCGGCGGCTTCGGGGGCAAACTGTGGGTGCGCAGCGACGCTATTCTGGCCGCCCTGGGCGCCCGCCTGATCAAGCGCCCCGTCAAGGTGGCCCTGACTCGCGCCCAGGTTCCCAACAACACCACCCACCGCCCGGCCACCATCCAGCGCGTGCGCCTGGGAGCCGACCCGGACGGTAAACTCCAGGCCATCGCCCACGAAAGCTGGTCGGGCAACCTGAACAGCTTCCGCGAAGAGCGGGCCGGTTCCCAAACCCGCCTGCTTTATGCTGGCGCCAACCGACTGGTGACCCATCGCCTGGCTGACCTCGATCTACCGGAAGGCAACGCCATGCGCGCTCCCGGCGAAGCGGTCGGCCATCTCAGCCTGGAAGTGGCCATGGACGAACTGGCCGAGAAACTCAACCTGGATCCCGTCCAGCTGCGCGTCCTCAATGACGTCCAGTACGATCCCGAGAAAGGTCCGGAGCGCCCCTTCTCCAGCCGCAAACTGGTGGAATGCTTGCAGGAAGGCGCTCGCCGCTTTGGCTGGAGCAAGCGCAACCCCAAGCCCGCTCAAATCCGCGACGGCAACTGGCTGATTGGCCTGGGGGTCTCCTCGGCCCTGCGCAACAATCCCACCAAAGAATCCGAAGCCCGTGTCCGAGTCGACAAGCACGGAAAAATCACGGTCGAGTCCGACATGACCGACATCGGTACCGGTTCCTACACCATTCTGGCCCAGACCGCCGCCGAGATGATGGGAGTGCCCCTGCATCACGTAACCGTCAAACTGGCCGAAAGCCACTATCCCGTTTCCTGCGGTTCCGGCGGTCAGTTCGGCGGCAACAGCTCCGCCTCCAGCGTCTACGCCGCCTGTGTCAGGCTGCGCCAGGCGCTGGCCCACAAGGCCGGCTGGGACATCGAAGCCACCACTTTTGAGGACGGCAAGATGAGCTGCGCCGGCCAGAGCATGCCCCTGGCCCAGGCGGCCGGCCCCAAAGGCCTCAGTGCTCAGGACAAGATCGAGTTCGGGGATACCCAGAAAAAGTGGGCCCAATCCTCCTTCGGCGCCCATTTTGTGGAAGTGGGCGTACACCGCGTTACCGGAGAGACCCGCATTCGCCGGCTGCTCGGCGTCTTCACCGCCGGGCGCATCCTCAATCCCAAAACCGCCCGCTCCCAACTCATCGGAGCCATGGCCAAGGGGATCGGCGCCGCCCTCTGCGAGGAGTTGGTGGTGGACAAACGCCACGGCTACTTCGTCAACCACGACCTGGCCGAGTATCACGTGCCGGTGCACGCCGACATCCCCCATACGGAGGTAGTGATCTTGGAGGAAATCGACGACAAGAGTTCGCCCATGAAAGCCAAGGGGGTGGGCGAACTGGGAATCTGCGGCATTGGAGCCGCGGTAGCCAACGCTATTTACAACGCCACCGGTATCCGCCTGCGCGACTACCCTTTCACCCCCGATAAACTGCTCGACCACCTTCCACCGGTCTAATGGGCATCATTCGCCGCACGACGTCACTGCAAGAGAGCTTTTAGCACCCGTGTCAGCAGCTCCTCCAGTTCGGTCGGATCAGTCTGAGCAAGCGGCGGCAATTGTATCATCTGGCGCATCACCTGAAACCCGGCCACCAGCGAAAGTATCAGCGCCGCTCTGGTTGCCGCGTCCGGTCCACTGAGTGCCTCGGTCATGGTCTTGAGGTGAGCCTTTTCGATTTCGGCCCGCCCAATTTCGGCGGCGCGCTGGCTGGCTGTCGAATGCAGCAAAATTAAAAACCCATCCAACGGATTAACGCCAGTAGCGGTGATTCTGACCAGGGCTTCGGCCATGCGGCGGGCGGCCTCCGGCGACTGTAAATTCTGGGCCGTGAGAATGTGAGGGTCGGCCATACTGGCGGCCACAACCTCGGCAAAAAGACCTTCCTTGGAGCCGAAATAGCGGTTCACCAACATGGCCGTCACCCCGGCTCCCTGAGCAATCTCACGCACACCCGCTCCAGCGTAGCCCAGTCGTGCAAAAGCCGCGCGAGCGGATTGTAAAATCCGCCGCCGAGTCTCCTGAGCATTACGCCGTGGCTTCACTCCCCCCACTACGCCCCGACTTGACAATCTTCCCCTCTTAAGTCTACAATCGTAGACATGAACAAAACGGTTCTGGTTACCGGAGGGAATGGATATATCGCCAACTGGTGTATCCGGCTGCTCGAAGAGCGTGGATTTCACGTGCGGGCTACCAGCCGAACGGCCCGGCCTGGATTCGTCTGCGCCGATTTGACTCGCGATGAGGGATGGGAGGAAGCCGTGACGGGCTGCCACTATGTTCTCCACGTGGCCAGCCCGCTGAGTGGCCAAGGAGACCTGACCGCCCCCGCGCGCGACGGGACCTTGAGGGTCTTGCAGGCGGCCAGCCGGGCCGGGGTGGAGCGAGTGGTGATGACTTCCGCGGCCGCCGCCGCCCGCATCCCGGGCCAACCGAGCGACGAGACCGTTTGGGCTGAACCCGACCAGTATCGAGAGGACCCCTATCGGCTTTCCAAAACCCTGGCCGAGCGAGCCGCCTGGCAGGCCATCGACCCTAAGCAACTGACCACCATCCTACCCGGAGCCGTCTTCGGTCCGGCCCTCAGCGCCCGCCCTCAGGGCTCTCTGCGCGTGCTCAAGCAATTGCGCTGGTTCGTCCCATGGCTGGGATTTTGGGTGGTAGACGTGCGCGATCTGGCCGAACTACACATTCAGGCCCTGCTGGAACCACGGGCCGCCGGCCAGCGCTTCCTGGCCACCGGTGAGTTCCTGTGGATGAAGGAAATCGCCCAGATTCTCGGCCACCGTCCCTGGCTGCTGCCCAACTGGTTGGCCCGCCGGCTTCCTCCCCTGCGCCCTTTCCGGCAGGACCTGGGCAAGCAGCATCCCACCAGCTCCGCCAAGGCCCGGGAATGGTTGGGCTTCCAGCCCCGGCCGGCTCGTCAAACGATTCTGGAGAGTCTGTGAAAAACACATTATATCAACGACGCCTGGATCGACTCCCAAGCGGCGGCGGCAGGCGCACTGAAAGCCCGGTCCAGGCGGCCGTTGGCAACTATCGGATCGCCCTGGAACGCCAATCTCTTGAAGATTTCGCCGAAGCTGCGCCCGGCGGCGGGTTGCACGGTCGGCGCTGCCGGCTCCATGACCGATCGAGTGCGTGCATGCTTCTGACCTTCCGCCCGGAGTGGTGAACTTCTCCCAGGGAACAAACAGGCAGCGGAACGCCGTGGGCAAACAAATTCTGCGCTACGCCAGCGAAACCGTCAAAGCGAGTAGCTCTGGAACTTGGGGTGCAAATCCGCCCACCTCCTTTCGCGTTACAGGCTGCCTTTATGAATAGCGGCCAGGCCTGTATCGCCGGAACCCGCCGGCTGATTCCGACAGGGGCGGGTAGCGGTCTTTGTTGACGCTCTTCGGACTCGTGCTGTGCTTCATCCCTTAGCGAGACGAAACCGAAGCCCTGGCCAACGACTCCTCTTACGGCCGTTTCGCCTGGCTCAGCGGCAACCCCGCGCGCGCTCAAAATAGCGCGGCCCAGCTCCACTGCGGCGGTGTACCGTCGCCTTTCCTGAAACATCGAGTGGGCCAGCGCCGCTTTCCGCAGGTCCTCACGGCCGGGCGGTTCCGCCGGTGCACCCGCTTCGAGGCACAAGCAAGAGAAAGCTCACGCCTACGAGAAGTTTTCGGCCTGCCATTCCTTCGATGCCCGCTTCTGGGGGCAAGGGAAGAAACGGGCCGAGCGGAGAGGATCCGCCGCTCCTACGAGAAAAACCCGGCCATGGTGCCAAACGAAAACGCCTGGCGTGACAAAAACGGCAAAGACGTGGATTTTCACCCAGGCGCGCCGATCAATCGGCCGGCCTTTAACACTCAGAATGGACTCGTTCAGCGCTAAATGAAGTACGTCTGGGTTCTGGCCCTTCTCCTGAGCTCCAGCCTGCAAGCCCAACCGGCCTGGGTGGCGCGCAGCAATCTGAACACACGCTACGTACTGGAGGAACAGGCCCGTTTCGTGCCTGAGGAAGCCTCGGCTAACGGGCTGACTCAGTACGATGGCCTTTCCCTGGACCTGGGACCGCAATTGAGCGAACGCAGGCTGCGCTCCAACGAGCAGATGCTGGCCGAGCTGCGCAAACGCCTGGCCCAAGAGAAAGACACCAACGTGTGTCAAGATCTGGAGATTCTTATCGGCAGTCTGGAGCGGGACAATCGGCGGTTGCAACTGCACCAAAAATACCTGTTGGCCTGGGTGGACGCCCCGGGGGTCATTTTCGGTGGAATGCGTGTGCTGCTCAACGATCAGACGCCCCCGGCTCGTCGGGCCAAGGCGGTCGAGTTGTTGCAGCACTATGTGGGCCAGGCCCCGGGAACGAAGCCATTGACGGAACTGGCCAAAGCCCGTTTCATGGAGCGCCGCGCCCCAGGCTTGCTGGGCCCCACCCGTCTGAGCGTCGAGGATAGTCTGGCCAATTCGGCAACCTACGTTCAGGGCATTCGCCAACTGTTCCAGAAGTATCAGATCAGCGGGGGAGAGCCGGCCCTGGCCGCGCTCGAATCCCAGGTCAACGACTATGCCAAATGGGAGCGCGAAAACGTGCTGCCGGTGGCCCGTGCTGATTTCAAAATGCCCCCCGAGCTTTATGCTTTCACTCTCAAACAGTGGGGTATCGACGTCGAGCCCGACACTCTGATACAAAGCGCCCTTCTGGAATTTATGGAAACGCGCGCCGCGCTGCAACAACTGGCTCCGCTGGTGGCCCGAGAAAAGGGATTTGCCGAAACTCAATATCCTAAAGCCATAGCCCTTTTGAAGCTAGACAAAATCCCCAACGAGCGGCTGGAGACGGAATATAAGGAATGCAACGCTCAAATCGAGGTGGTCATTCGCCGCGAGAAGCTGGTAAATTTGCCGGACCGTCCGATGCAAGTCCGCCTGGCCAGTGAAGCCGAGTCGGCCGCCCAGCCCGCGCCCCACATGGATCCTCCCCCTCTGGCCAATAACCACGGGGAGCAAGGAACCTTCGTCCTGCCGGTGAGCGTGGCTAACCAGGAATACGACGACTTTAACTTCCCTGGCGCCACCTGGACAGTCAGCGCTCACGAAGGTCGCCCCGGCCACGAGCTCCAGTTCACCGCCATGGTCGAACGCGGCGTCAGCCTGGCCCGTGTCCTCTACGCCCGCAACAGTGTCAACGTGGAGGGCTGGGCTCTCTACGCCGAAGCCGAAATGCTCCCCCACCATCCGCTTGATGGCCAGCTGATCGCCCTACAAATGCGCCTGCTGCGAGCCGCCCGTGCCTTCCTCGATCCCATGCTCAACCTGGGCCGTATCACTCCCGAAGAAGCCCGCCGCATCCTGCTCCAGGAAGTCGCCGTCTCACCAGCCATGGCCAAACAGGAAATCGACCGCTACACCTTCCGCCACCCCGGCCAGGCGGGAACTTACTTCTACGGATACACCCGCATTCTCCAACTACGTATGCAAACCGAATTGCGACTCGGCAGCAAATTCGACCGGTTACGCTTCAATAACTTCCTGCTCGATCAGGGCCTCCTTCCTCCCGATCTCATGGAACGCGCCGTCAACGAAGTCTTCCTCCCCTCTCGGTAACCGGCATCAGCACGCCAGTCCGGATGCCGCTCACCGATAACCTTGTTCCCTCCCAACGACAACCGCCACCCAGTTGCCGGCCACCGATAACAATGTTACCGCCCCACGACTACCATCGCCCTGTTGCCGGCCACCGATAACAATGTTACCGCCCCACGACAACCGCCGCCCAGTTGCCGGCCACCGACAACAAAGTTACCGCCCAACGACAACCGCCGCCCAGTTGCC
Source organism: Vulcanimicrobiota bacterium (assembly GCA_019637395.1). Lineage (GTDB taxonomy): Bacteria > Vulcanimicrobiota > Xenobia > Xenobiales > JADMJV01 > JADMJV01. The sequence goes on along the minus strand of JAHBVR010000022.1, from coordinate 81,887 downwards.
GGCCACCGACAACAAAGTTACCGCCCAACGACTACCGCCGCCTGTTGCCGGCCACCGACAACAAAGTTACCGCCCAACGACTACCGCCGTCCTGTTGCCGGCCACCGATAACAATGTTACCGCCCAACGACAACCGCCACCTTGTTGCCGGCCACCGATAACAATGTTACCGCCCACTAAGCCGGCAACAACCACCAACGGAGCGCCTTAGCGAGGTTACCACTCGCCGTTCACTCGCATCAGACGCGGAGGAGTGGTCTTGAGAAGGCCGGGATTGGCCAGGTGAGCGGAAATCGCTGCCTCAATGCGCTCGAAAAGTAGTGCGGTGGTGCGAACTTCCTTAATCTCCTGGTTGGTGATACGCACCTCCAGCATCCCCAGTCGCTCCGAGCGAAAGGCATCCCGGCGCAAATCACGGCCTGCGCCGTCCCACTCAAGAGCCAGCCAGAATCGTCTCGAAGCCTTTCGATATCCGACCAGCCCATCCAGGCGAAACCAGTATCTGGCGTCAATACGCAAGCGCATCTGCGGCCACAGCCACAGATCGGTATCACCGGATTCATATATAAGGCCTGGAAAAACTCGACAGCCCGGTAGACGTCCCAGGTGGTCGACCACCACATGCTCAACAAAATCCCAACGATTCGGATTGCCTAACATCGGTCTGGCGCCCAGGGCCGCCACCTGTCCCAAAGCAAAACATTCTCGAGGCGCATCGGCGGGCAAGAAGCTGCTCATCCATTGCCAAAGGGCCGGGTCCAGGCCCAATGCCTCAAGCGTATATCCATAGTCTTCGTGGGTAGTCTTCCAAGGAGTGGGGTCGACAAAGTCGACCGCATAGGGACACAAAGCCGCATCCCGCCGTCGCTCATACTGGTCCAGCAAATGAGCGGACTCCAAGACTGGCACTCCGTAGAATCCCCGTAAAATCCCCGCCTGGTCGGCCGAGGGTAGCGATTGCCCCTGCTCCAGACGAGCCAGGAACTGCCGGGAAACACCCATTTGCCGGGCCGCCTCCGCTTGTTTCAGATCAGCCTTTTCACGAACCTTCAGTAAGTAACTCATGGCCCCACTCTAGGCAGAGCATTTCTACCAAAGTACTACCAACGGGCCGACTTGTTACTAAATTTCGAAAGGCCGGCTCGATGCCATCAGGACCGAACGAGAAAAGCGCGCGCCAGCTTATAGCCAGTCGCCCGCCGATCCTCCCAGGCCAACACGCCTTGTTGATGCGACTCGTCCACCACCGAGTCCCGCCAGAACTCCGGCGTCGATCCTCACCACAAATGCCAAACGCCTCAGCTACCAACCGGGATGTTTCCGAAACGTCGTGCTGGCGCCTCAATCAGGAGAGGGAGTGAAGCCTGGCTCCAGTGCTGCCCGCTTGGGCTTCCCTTCTAAAATCGCCGCGCTCACTACGATTACCCAGAACAGCAGGCCCAAAAGATTGCTGACCAACAAGGTCAAACAATCCAGACCCAAAACAAGCCCAAGTAGTCCGAGCCAGACGAAAAATCCCAGCTTCCACATCCCAGGGAATTCGCCGGAACTCCCCTATTCCCCGCCGTCCCCTACCCGGCCAATTCCGGCCGGCTCCAGCAGGCCATCGCTCATTGGGGAGGCGGGAAGATGAACTGGGCCCGACCGGTCACCAGGCCGGCGGAATCCGCCTGAAAATGGCGCAAGCGCTCGCGACTCTCTTCAGTCCAGCCGAAAAATCCTGTATGAACCAATAAAGTTTCCAGGCACAAGCGTCGCAGGTGAGCATCCTCATGCGAGTTCCAGCGCTCCCAAAAGACCTGCCATACCGCCTTTTCCAGACGCTGGGAATGCCGGCCCAGCAACCGGGCCCAGTGCAGGGGAATATCCCAATGAGCGGGCTCGGCTTCCACCATTTCCAGGAATTCTTCCAGGGGCAGCCGGTAAGCGGCCAGTTGTAGACGCTGAAGCAAGGTAGCCGGATCGGGGCGCAAGGCCTCGATAGTGGCCAGGACATGCGGGCGAATACGCGTTCTCTGCACATTGTAAGTCCCCAGCCCCGCCATACAAGCTTCGAACAGATGAGACAGGGCCCGGCGCTCGAATAAATTGCGTTCCACCGTTTGTCCCCAGCCCTCCGGGTCTTTGGCAAATTTACTCCACAGGACCGAACCCGCCAGCTCGCCCGCGCGCCCGGCTTCCGTCAACATCGACTCCACCGGTTCGCGCAATAACTCCTCCGGATCGTCGACCGGTTGCGATACCAGGCGTTGCATAACCGCGCAACGCACTCTCAAGTTGGGATGGCGCAGCAGTTGCAACAGCAAGCGATTGACCCGCGAGCGCGCCAGAGCACTGTGGCGGCCCACCTGGATGACCGCCAACTGCTGCCCGACCGCTTCCACCTCGGAGGCGGCGGCGGCACTTAGCGACGGCCAGACTCGCTCATCGTCAAGATGCTCCCAGAGACCACGCAAACTGGCCAGATGAACGTCTCGGTGCAGATCTCCCCGCTCCAACCTCTCGATGACCACGGGCAAGCCGGCCGCGCCAGGTAAATCACCGAGCAGGCGCACCACTTCCTTCTGCACGGTAATACGCGGGGAGGTGATGGCCGTCAGTTGCTCCAGAGCGCTGGCCACCGGCATTTCCAGAAAGGCGCGCCGCAAGGTATAAATGGCGATGCGGCCGCGGTCGTCATCCAGACACTCGAGCAAGAAGGGCACTCCCTGAGCCGCGTCCATGCGGCCTAAGGCCCGCAAGGCCTCATCGCGCACGGCCAGGCGCTCTTCACGGAGAGCGGCAAATTCTTGCAGGAGCGTGGGGGGCACCGCCGGCAACCGGGCCAGACTGCGCAGACAGGCTCGCATGGCCGGGAAAGCCGCCTTCGGATCGTGCAGCAAAACGCCCAGACGCTCACTGTAACGGAACTGCTGATCGGGCGTCCAGCGCCAGAATCCACCTTCGAAGGTCATCACCCAGCCGGTCAAACCGCTGGCGAACTTACCGTTTACCAGCTCCGTGCTCAAGGCCAGATCCACCAGGTCCTGGCGATAGCGGTGCACGAACTCGCGCACACAGTTCACATGAAACCAGGACGCATCGGCCTGCACCAGTTCCGGGATCAGCCGGTGACAAACCGGCAAGGCGTTTTTGTGTAAGGCGCGCATGGCCGCCTGAGCGACCTCGGCCTGTGGATGCTCGCACAATTTCCGGCACAATTCCAGCAACCCGGGAAGGCGGGGAAGATGCTTGCCGATCGCGTTCAGCAACCCCCAGACAGCGGAAAATCGTTCGCGCGCCACCCACTCGCCCAACACTCCGGCTAACTCCTGGTCCAGGGCTTCGGCGCTGCCCGCTTTCTGCAGATAGAGATCCCAACGATAGATGGAGGTCTGGCCTCGATGACGCAACAACCTGGCCAGCCAGGGCGCGCTCCAGGCCGGCTGGAAAGGTAGGATACGCAACACCAGTCGCTCGGCCGAAGTAAAGGTGTAAGGCGAAGCATCGGCGGCGTTGAGAGCGGCCTTGAGGAGCTCCCCCAAGGCCTTGAAATGAATCGGATTCCAACCACCCGGCGGCAAACTGGCCAGCTCGTCGAGGAAGGCCGAACGCACCGGGTCGGCCTCGTTCTGCCGAGCCATGAGCGTCTCCAGCACCTGCAGCCGGCACTCCGGTTGATACCGCCCCAACTGCGTGAAACCACGTAGCCCTAAAGAGCGGATCTCCACGTCAGGATTCTGCATCAAGCCGAGCAGGGCGGCGTGGCCTTCTTCAAATCCCAACATGGCCAGGTACTCGACCAGCAACTTCGGTTCGATTTGATGGAGTGGCAACAAGCTCTGGCGCCGCGCCTCAGGCACCCGCAACCCGTGCGGCAATTCCTTAAGATACCTGGCGGCAATGGCGCCGGAGCCGTCCACAGTCTCCTCGCGGCCCAGGATGAATAGCGCAGCGCGCTCTGCGACCGGGCGGCGCCGCCACCAGGAGTAGTTCAAGGTGATCCAACCGCGCTCCAGCATTCGCTCACATTGATCCAGCCTCAAACGGGCGGCCTGCTGCTCCATGGACCAGCCGGGTCCGCCATCCTCCTGCGCCAACGCCCAATCAGCCATGGGCCGCGGGAAGTGCTTAAAGAGATGGTCTTCGACCAACTCCTTCGAGGTGTAGCCCGCCTCCCGAGCGCGCTGCCACAAGGGTAAAGTTTCCGGGTGGCGCTGCTTTGCCAATTCGATCAAGGTATACGTGAGCTGCTGGATGGCGTGTCCACTACGCGGCTGCAAAACATGGGCCGCCGCCCAGCTCGGGTTATGCCGGGTGATACGGACCCAATCGTAAGCCGCTCCCCGTTCCAAGAGCCGGTCTTTATACCGGTCAAGCAAGGCTTCGCCGGCGTAGCCCAGCATCTCGGTGGTGGGTTCGGCCTGGCCCAGCAGCCATCGGTCCACCCATTCCCGGCGATGACGTTTCTGTAAGCAGATAATCAACAGCCGCTTGTCCTTGTCGGGTAATTCGGCCAGCAAACGAGCCACCTGATCCCCATCGCACAACCGGGCCGCCTGGCGCACCGCCATGCGGCGCAAAATCCGTGACGGGTCGCTCAGCGCCGTCCGCTCGAAGGCCTCCCCATCGCGCGCGGTCAGGGCCGCGAACAAGGCCATCTGGCGCAGATAAAAAGCGCGCCCGCGCATTCCGCGCAGCAACTCGGCCAGCTCCGGCTCCTCCAGGGAGCGCCGCCCCAGTTCCAGCATCACCCGGATCCGTCCCCTATGATGGGTAGCCCGCAGTTGATCGAGTAGTTCAGGAAGTTTCATCGTGACGGCTTGCGCTCGCCTGGTTCAATATCCTCTACGCAGAATTTTAACACCTCGGCAACATCTCTCCAACCAGAGAAATCCCGAAATAAGGATGGGCCACTATGCTGAACCGGTCAGACCAAGAAAAGAGGAATCTTCTATGAAACGCCACCGCATTCTGGCCAAAATCCTCACTCGCAACCAGGGACGCGCCGAGCGCCAAGATTATCCCAACTGGCTCAAAAACTACTCTGCCATGACTCCGGGTCAACCTTGTAAAAGTCCTTGAGTTCCTGGTAAAGCTCCGGATGCTTGCGGTGCATCAAGATCGGCTTTTCAAAAAAAGCTTCGGTGGCGACCGCGAAAAACTCGGCGGGGTTGGTGGCCCCGTAGGCCTGGATCACATCCTTCTTGCCCAGTTCGGTGATCTCGACCAGATGCTGATATTCCGTATTGAGGACCTCAGCCCAATGATAATATTTCGATTGCTGCTCTAAAATAGGAATGCCGTCGCCGCTGCCGTCTTCCGTATCGAGCTGATGAGCGAATTCGTGGAGCACCAGATTGTGGCCGTCGCGTACGTCGTGGGCGGTATTGTGAACGTCACTCCAGGAGAGCACCAGAGTGCCGTTGCTCCAGGACTCCCCCAGATGTATTTCACGCTCGTCGGGCAGTTGAATATAGCCCTCCCGGCGTTGCGACTCGACCACGTAGGCGGAAGGATAGACCAGAATGGCATTCAGACCTGGAAAATAGCGGGTAGGGCGATTGAGTAACAGCAAACAGGCCTGGGCGGCGATGGTCACGCGCATTTCTTCGGTCACGACCAGACCGCCGCAGCCCTCAAAGTCCTTCTCGCCCAAGAAAATCTGCATGTGCCCGTGCAGTTGCTGGCGCAAATCCCTGGGTAGCTTACGATAGAGGGGAACATTCTTCTCGAGCAGTTCTTCCCAGGCCGCCGGAACCGGCCGGGCTCGCAAGCGCCGGCGCCGGGGGCCGGCCGAGTGATAGTAGCCCAACAGCCCCACTGCACCCAGCACAGCAACCAACAAAAACTCCATGAAAGTTTAGGAAATCCTGCTCCGCTCGTCCATCCAACGCTCCAAATCGGCCTGGTCCACTACCCAGCCGCCTCGGCCCCCCCGCCGGGCCGGCAGAGCGCCGCTTTCAATGCCGCTCTCCAGGGCATGGCGGGGCACGCCCCATCTTTGCACAATTTTACCCAAGGCCCATTCGACCGCCCGGGGAGGCGGCGGCGCTTTCTTCTCCTGCCAGGAAGCCGGCAACCCACGCTTTTTTAACCATTGGTCCAAACTGCGGCGGGGAATCCGATCGCCCCACGCGCCCACCCCACCATCGGCAAGAAAGGCTCGCATCCTTTCAACTGTTACGCCAACTATCCGAGCCGCTTCGGCAACCTCGACCACTCCAGGCAAATGGGCGGCCTCCTTGCGATAAGGAACTCGCTCCAGCCAATTCAGCAATTCCTCAGGATCTACAACCAGTCGCTTTCCCAAGTAAAAATGCGGTTCCTCCCGTGTTTTTAAATCACCATTCCGAGCAGCCTCGACCAGGGCTTCATAAGCCATTCCAACAAATTTAGCCGCTCGCGGCAGCGGCCAAAACTCCGGTTCCGGCTCGGCGTGGCGGCCTTCGCGCAGCCACCGATTGAGGTTGGATTCCTCCACCACCACCTGGTCCCGTGTCGGCTGCGACTGCAGAACTCCATTTGCCACATCGCGCTGCAAAATTTGCAACGGTACCCCCGTCAATTTCACGATCTCTTTGAGCGAATACCACCGTTTGGTAGGGTCCAGGTCGCAGCGCCGCGGCGGCAATTGGCTCAACCAGCGCTGAAAATCAGAACGGTCTAAAACCAGACTGCCGTCACCGCGTTTCTGGCTCATGAAAGCCCGTTTCTCGACCCAATCTTTCATGACGTCAAGACTGAGATGGGCTTCCTTGGCCGCATCCTCCAATGAAATGGTCATCCGTTCCAGCATTGCCAAAGACTTCGTTTCCACTCCTCAGCTTGCCTTTTCTGAAGGTCAAGGGAATTTCAAATTACCCGCAAAATGATCGTTCGAACCGTGACCGATGAAATTCAACAAATCCTGGAGCAAACCCTCGGTGCGGGGCTGAGCATCGCGCCCATGCCGCCCGGACGTTCAGGCGCCAGTCTCTGGTCGGTGGAGCGCGGGGGCGAGCGATTCGTGTTGCGCCAGGCCGGGCCGCAAGCTCGCGGCCAGGCCGAAGCCCAACGCGAAGCGTGTTGCATGCGCCTGGCCGCCGAACGGGGGCTGGCTCCTCGACTGCTCTATGCCCGGGCGGGCATTACGCTGATGGAGTGGGTGGCCGGCTCATCCATCTCCCGCGGAACTCCTCGGGAGACCGATCCGCTCGGGCGTCTGGCCGCTACCCTGCGCCATTTGCACCAGGGTCCGGCTTTCCCGGCCGGCCCTTCCCTGCTGGCCATGTTTCGCGATCTGGAAAGGCATCTACCCGGCCTGCCCTCGATTCTCGGCCGCACCCTCGAGGAAACCACGGGGCCGTTGGCGGAGCTCAGCCAGCCGGCCCCCTGCCACCTGGACCTGAACCCGTCCAATATCCTGGCCACCGACGAGCGCATCTACCTGGTCGATTGGGAACTGGCCGCTCAGAACGAGCCTTTTCTGGACCTGGCCCAACTGGGCATCTGGATTTGTCGCAACCGCGGCGAACGAGAGGAGCTTTTGCACAAGTATCTCCAACAAGCTCCCGAGCCCATCCAAAACCGGCGTATGCAGCTGGCCAGACTGCAAGCACTGAGCTTCTACGCCTCGGCCTTTCACCTGGTCACCCGGCTGCAGGGTCGCCAACTTATCCAGGCGGGTGCCGACCTGGATGACCTCTTCGCCGAAATGGCGCGGAGCGGTCAGCCCTTCACTCCGGAAGCCATGGCTCTGGCCCTGGTCCAGGAGTTGCAAAGGGAACTGGAATGAGCCACCTTGATCAGGCGCTGCTGAATCTGTGCCATTCTCCGCACCTCACCGCCCACCCACAGTCCTGAACTGGTTGAGCACGCCCGCCTTTTGCTCGACGCCGGGGCCGATCCACGCGAAACCACGGTACCTACCGTCTATAACGGGATCGATAAGCTGCTACAAGGGCCCTGAAAAACAGGCGGCGAACCGGCCGGGCATGCTTTTTCCCAAGAAGCTCTGGGCCGGTCTGGAAGACGGCTCCATCACCCTGGCCTTCCGGCGCTGGCGCAAAGCCGCCGCCAAAGCGGGCTCCACGCAACGCTTCGCCGGCGGGGTGCTGGCCTTTGCAGAGGTCCAGCCCATCCCCCTCAAAGCCATCACCGCAGCTGACGCCAGGAGAGCCGGGTTTGCCAGCAAGGCAGAGCTACTGAAAGCCCTTCAAGGCGAAGGACAGCTCTACCGAATCGTGTTGCGCTACGCCGGCCCGGACAGGCGCATCGAACTCCGCCAACAAGCGCTGCAAAGCGACGAAATCGACTCTCTGAAAAAGAGACTGGCCCGCTGGCAGGCTCTGCCCATCCTGCAGGCCATTCGCGACAACCCGGGTCGGCGCGCCCCCGACCTGGCCGCCTCCTTCGGCAAAGAAACCCTCCCTTTCAAGGCCCAGGTGCGCCGGCTTAAAGAGCTCGGTCTGACCGAGAGCCTGCGCATCGGCTATCGACTCTCCCCGCGCGGCGCCGAACTCTTGGAACATCTCGAAAGGTAAATCTCATGCGTCACTTCCTGCTCATGCTCGCCCTGGCCGCTCCGGTGGCCGCCGATCCTCTCGAACTCTACCGCTGGTTCCACGCTCATCCAGAGCTTTCCAAAAAAGAAACGCAAACGTCCCAAAAGCTGGCTCAGGAATTGAAAGCGCTGGGCCTGGAGGTCGAGCAAGGCATCGGTGGGACCGGCCTCATGGCCATCCTGCGCGGCCAGCCCGGCGGTCCGGTGGTGCTCTACCGAGCCGACATGGATGCGCTGCCCGTCCAGGAAGCCACCGGGCTGCCCTACTCCAGCCAGGTGCCCGGCGTCATGCACGCCTGCGGCCACGACCTGCACATGGCCTGCGCGGTGGCTGCCCTGGGCGAGTTGGCCAGGAAGCGCAAACAATGGAAAGGCACCATCGTTTTCGTGGGCCAGCCGGCCGAAGAGCTGGGCAACGGCGCCAAAGGGATGCTGCTCGACCCCCGCTTTCAACAGGTGCTACACAAGGCCGGAGGCCAGCCCCGCCTGGCCTTTGCCCTGCACGACAACGCCACTCTGCCGGTGGGCCAGGTCAGCCTGAACCCCGGCTATGTGAGTGCCAACGTCGATTCCGTAGACATCATTGTGCACGGACTGGGCGGACACGGAGCCCATCCCGACACCACCGTCGATCCCATTGTGATGGGATCGGAAATCGTCATGAGCCTGCAGACCATCGTCAGCCGAAGGTTGAAGCCCGGCGCCCAGGCTCTGGTTACGGTGGGAAAATTCGCGGCCGGCAGCAAGCACAACATCATTCCCCCCAAAGCCGAACTGGCCCTGACGGTGCGCTCCTATGACGAAAAGACACGGCAGCGCTTGCTCTCGGAAATTCGCCACATCAGTCAGAACATCGCCGCCTCCTACCACGCCCCCAAGCCCCCCGAGGTGCTCCACAACGAAGCCGACTTCACGCCCTCGCTCTACAATAATCCCGACTGGGTCAGACGCCTGCGGCCGATTTTCGTCAAAAAACTGGGCGAGCAGAACCTGATCATGCAACCCGCCAGCATGGGCGGTGAAGACTTCTCCGAGTTTTCCCGCCGCTTGAAAATACCCGGAGTCATGTTCAGCCTGGGCGCGGTCGATCCGGCCCTGGTGAAAAAGGGCGGACCTCTGCCGGGGTTGCACTCGGACAAGTTCGCCCCGGCCGCCGATACGGCCATTCCGCTGGGAGCGGAACTGGTTCAAGCCTGTCTGTTGGAAGCTCTCCGGGACAGGTAAGTTCTACAAAAAGTTCACAAGGTCTCCATCTTACGGAATCATTCGTAGCCTAAACTACCGGCTATGAGTTCCAAACCCGGTATTTTTGCAACCTTGTGCCGACTCTGTTTCGGCTTTATCACCGGCCTGGTCGGTCTCCAGCTCTACCTGGAGTCCAGTTGGGAGGGTATCTTTCCCGTGGCCATGTTCTTCGCTTTCCTGCTGGTGGTAGGAGGGCGCTGGTTTCTGTTGGGTCTGCTCGGCTTCGTCATGCCGCTGCCGCCGCGCAAGCTGACCTGGGGGCTGGCCGGGCTCCTTATGCTGGCCCTGGGCTGTATCGGGCCCACCGTCTCGAGCGCTTACCAGAAGTCGCAAGAGCCGGTCCGCTGGAAAGCGGTAGCAGGTTCCAAAGACCCGGTGGCCTGGCAAATAGAGTATCGCAACAAGGTGGCTGAGCCGTTCCGCCGGACCGAGTACCTATCGCGTGAGTGCGAAGCTATCTGCGACAAGGCTCTGAAGCACAGCGACTTTGAAGTCATCCGCAGCCAGGCGCAGTTGGCTTTCGTCAGCAACCCCAAGGACTACGACGACGGAGCCCGCAAAGCCATCAGCGAAGCCTGGTCCCGGTTGCAGGCCGAAGGTCTCAAGCGGGTCAAGCCGACCAAGCTGGCCGACCCGGCCCTGTCGGCCGCCTTCAAAGACGTTTTGGAGGCCCTGGCCGCCAATCCCAGCCGCAAGGTTCAGCTTCACTACGAGGCTGAGGGCAGTTTGGCCGCCCTTTCCCAAGATAAGCAATTCTTCTCCGAGATCGATCCCAAATACCGTAAGTTGCCGATTGTGCCGGTGGGAGACGCCTTCAGCGCCGAGGCCCACAAGCGCCGCGCCGGCCAGGTGTGCTCCGCGTTGCAAACCAGCTTCAACGGGGTCTGGCCTAAAGGCATGATGAATATCCAGGTGGCGCCGGGCGATAAAGAATTGCCCGGGGACGTCAATTTCTGGGTGCATGCCACCGTCCATCGCATTCCCGGCTTCTACACCAACAGCGACGAAGGGAAAATTACCTCCCTGCTCTATAAATGCGAAGTGCAATGGCTCTTCCGCATCACCATGGACGGCAAGGAAATCGGCAAATTCGGCTTCCGCTCGGAGCCGGCCAAGCACGTCAGTTATCGCACCATGAAAAACGACCCCGCCTGGGCCGCCTACTCCATCGTGATGGATTCGGCCGCCGACAACTTCGCCCGGCTGATCGTGGGCCGACTGGGACTGGTGCCGCCACCGGCTCCCGAGAGCTACAACTTCGTCAGATAGCCCGCCGGTTCAGTTCTTTTTCAGCGACCGGATCTAGAGTGCGCAAAAATACACACAAAGAGGAAAAGCGACCATGTCAGAGATCCAGTTTTTCGGCCCCATGGTATTCGTGGGCGGCCGCGCCAACATTCTGAAGGACAAAGAAGGCAATGCCGTCTATGACCTCAACAACAACGGCCAGATAGAGCCCGGCGACTCCTTCGTGCTTACCCGCAACAGCATGGAAGGCTGCAGCGGCCAGACCAAGACCCAATTCGACAAACTTCGCGCCCACGTGGGCCCGCTCGGCCGCGCCAGCGCCGCCGAAGTGGCCGAATCGATGACCAAACACGAATGGGCCGGCACCTCCGGCCAGGTCACCGATCTCGTCCCCGACCAGGACTTCGATCGCTCCGACGCCAAACTGAGCAGCACCGTCTTCCATTTCGATGGAAAGCAGCCCTACGCCGAATTCATCTTCCAGGAGCGTTAGTCGCGGGATAGCGCCACGACCGGATCCAACCGTGAGGCCACTACGGCGGGATACATGCCGGCCAGCAAGCCCACCAACACGGAACTACCCAGTCCGAAAGCAATGGAACGCACCGTGATGATGGGCGGCCAGCTGGTGACTTCGGCGGCCCAGGAGGCTAAGCACACCCCCAAGGCTGCTCCGCTCAGCCCGCCCAGAATGGCCACCGCCAGCGATTCCATCAGGAACTGCAAAAGAATGTCGCGAGAACGCGCTCCCACCGCCATACGGATGCCAATCTCGCGAGTGCGGTCGCGCACCGACATCAGGCTGGTGTTGGTAATGCCCATGCCGCCGGAAATCAGGCAAATGGCCGCCGTGAACAGGCTCAAATAACCGAAGGTCTGGCTGCCCTGGCGATAGCTCTTGAGGATCTCCTGACTGGAAGTGGCTCCGAAAGCGTCGTTGTCATCCTCCTTGAGGTGATTGGCGCGCAGTAGTTCGAGGCGGACCCGTTGCTGCGACTGCTCGATGGGCAATATCGAACGGTTGCGCAGCAAGGCGTAATCATAGTAAATCGTGCGCTTCAGGCGCTGTTGGGCGGTGCGTACCGGCATAATAACCACGCTATCCTGACGTTTATCGTTGCCCACTTCCTCCAACACGCCCACCACCTTGTAAGCGAACTTGCCCAGACGCACGCTGGCATTGATCGGATTGGCGCTACCGAATAGTTTATCGCGCACGGCCTTACCCAGAATGACCACGGTGGTGCCGGCGCGCGCTTCTTCCTCGGAGAAATTGCGCCCCAGGGCCAGCTTGAAGTTCTTGAGGCGCAGATAATTTCCGGTGGTTCCGCGAAACTCGCAGTTATGGTTGGCGGTGGAGGAAATGGCTAACGCCTGGCCCTCCACCACCGGCGCCACGCCCTCCAAGAACGGCTGGCGCCGCATGACTTCCAGGTCACCCTCGGATAGATCCATCCAGACGGAAACGCCCGCTCGCTGGCGCTGGCCGCCCCAGACGAAAATCAGGTCTTTGCCCATCTCCTCGAGACGAGCCTGAATCGAACTCTTGGCGCCGCCGGCCACGGCGTCAGTCAAAATCAAGGAAGCCACCCCGATCAACACGCCCAACCAGTTGATCAGGGTGCGAACCTTATGTTTCCATAAGCTCCCCAAAGCCAGTTGCAGCGTGCACCAAAAAGTCACTCAAGGAATCTCCTTGAAAAACAAAACTCCCTGGCGCTCCATCTGAAAAAGCACGGCCTGGCTCAACTCGGGCGGGTCTTGCGGGTGCCGCCGGTTCCAGGCGGCGCACATGTCCCGCACGGACTGCCGGCCATCGCAGCCCTCCACCAAAGCCTCGAAATAAGCGTCCACACTCAGGCCCATTCCGTAGTATCCCTGCCATAACGAGCCGCCGTCGGCCTGCAGGCCGCGGTTGCGGGCAAAGGAGGAGCGTATGGCGGTCCAGCGCGCTGGATCGCGCACCGGCTCGGCCGGCTGATACTCAGAGTGGGTAGCCAGAAAGTAATACTCTTCCTGATCGCTGAAAAGGTTTTCCATCAACTCGTAGCGCTGCTGCTCCGGCAAAGCGGCGAAGCGCCGGACAATCTCGGGAGGAGCCTGCAGGCGATTCTGCAGTTCCCACCACTGGGGGTGAGCAAAGCGCACAAAGCGCAGCCCGGCCTCGCCCAGGTCGGAAAAGACCTCGCCAATACTGTAGTTCTTTTCCTGGGCGTTCAAGTAAGTATCGATGAACCACTCACGGTGCGTCAAATTGTGACTACCCTTGGTTTCATACTCCCAGCGGGCCAGGAAATGGTCCTTGGGCAAGGCGGCAAACAACTGGCGGCCCAGGGGAACATCGGCTTCCAACAACTGCAAGACGCGGCGCATCAACATGGTGGGGCGCCGCCCGAAGCGGCTGTAAAGCATCAAATAAAGGACCCCATCCGGTTTCAACTTGGACTTGAGCTGGCGCAAGGCCAGCACCGGATCGCCGGTATGGTGCACCACTCCGCTGCAGAAAATGGCGTCAAAGGTTCCCGGCAAGGCGCTCAAATCGAGCAAATCCATTTGATGGAAGCTCACCGGTCCCTGATTCAGCGCCTCGATGCGCTGGCCGGCCACTCTCAAGGAAGCGTTGCTCAAATCGCAGGCGTGCACCTCCGCCCCGGGGGCGAGGTGGCGGATCTGCTGAACTCCCATCCCCGTGCCGCAACCCGCGTCCAGCAGGCGGGCTCGGGCTGGATCACGCCACTGCCCAAAGGCGTGGTAGTAAACCTCAGGAAAGCTATACAGCCAGACCCGGTCCACCTCGGATCGGACCGGAAAGGCGCTGACCGGCGGAAAAGGCGCGTCTTCGTATTGTTGGCGCACCCGTTGACTGACTTCGGAAGGCTCGTTCACTCCCCGACAATGCGCGCGCGCAGACGTCTCTCCTGCCGGAGGAGTAGATCCATACCGTTTGAACCCGGCCGCTCCGGCTTATACTGGAGGCCAAATGCCCGCCAGCCATTTACTCACCTGGCTCATCGCCGCCGCCGCCACGGCCGGCGTCATCCTGCGTCCCCGAGGCTGGCCGGAGGCTGTCTGGGCCGTAGGTGGGGCCCTGCTGCTGGTGCTCAGCGGTTTGCTCCCGGTTGAAAACGCCGCTGAGGCCGCGGCCCGTGGGGGCGACGTCTACTTCTTCTTGATCGGAATGATGTTACTCTCCGAGCTGGGCCGGCAATTCGGGGTTTTCGACTGGCTGGCTGACTGGACGCTCGCGCGCGCCCGCGGCTCGGCCTCCCGCCTCTTTCTGGACCTCTACCTGCTGGGCGCCGCAGTCACCATTTTTCTATCCAACGACGCCACTGCCGTGGTGCTGACCCCGGCGGTCCTGGTGGTTACACGCAAGGCACGGGTTCATCCGCTGCCTTACCTGTTTGCCTGCGCCATGGTCGCCAATGCGGCCAGCTTCGTGCTGCCCATCTCCAATCCGGCCAATCTGGTCCTCTATGGCGGCCACACGCCGGCACTCCTCCCCTGGCTGAAGAGTTTTCTATTGCCCTCGCTGGCTTCCATCGTGACCACCTATTATTGCTTGAGAGCCGCCCTGCCCTTAGGAGATGCACCCATCCTGGTGGAGCAGCGCGCCCATTTACGCGCTCCCGGACGTCTCGCTCTGGCCGGCCTCGTGCTCACCGCCGCCGCCTTGCTGGTGGTTTCAGCGCTGGACCTGCCGCTGGGACCGCCCACCTGCCTGGCCGGCCTGAGCACCGCCGCTCTCCTATGGATCACGACCCGCACCTCTCCCCTCCCCATTCTGCAAGGAATCGCCTGGCCGGTGCTGCTGCTGGTGGCCGGCCTTTTCGTATTGGTCGAGGGACTGAACCACACCGGCGTGGTGGCGCTGCTGGCCGGGGGCCTGCCCTGGCTGCCGCCGGCTCTGGCCGGAGCCCTGCTGGCCGTGGCCTGCAACCTCATGAACAACTTGCCGGCCGGCCTGCTGGCCAGCTCGGTGGTGGCCGCTGCCCATCCTTCCCAGGCCATGGTGGACAGCCTGCTCATCGGCGTCGACCTCGGTCCCAACCTGGCCGTGACCGGTTCGCTGGCCACCATCCTCTGGCTGTCCGCCCTGCGCCGCGAAGGCGAACACGTCAACTCCAGGCAGTTCTTGGAAGTGGGCGCCCAAGTCATGTTTCCCGCCCTCGGTCTTGCACTCTTGCTCCGTTCCCTATGCTAGACTCCCCCTATGACTCAATCACTGCGCTGCCGCGGTTGGCGCCAGGAAGGCCTGTTGCGCCTGCTGGAAAATGTCCTGGCCGTCGGCGAAAGACCTGACCAGCTCATCGTCTACGCCTCCCTGGCCAAAGCCGCCCGCGATTGGCCCAGCTTTCACGCCATCGTGGCCGCCCTCAAGGATCTTCGCGAAGAGGAAACGCTGGTCATCCAGTCCGGCAAGCCGGTGGCCCGCCTGCGCACCCACGCTCAGGCCCCCCTGGTGGTGATGGCCAACTGCAACCTGGTGGGGCGCTGGGCCACTCCCGAGTATTTTTACGAGCTCCAGTCCAAAGGCCTGATCATCTGGGGCGGTTTGACGGCCGCCGCCTGGCAGTACATCGGCTCCCAGGGAGTGATCCAGGGCACCTACGAAATCTTCGCCGCCATCGCCGAACGCCACTACGGAGGCAGCCTCAAGGACCGCTTCATCCTGACCGCCGGCCTGGGTGGAATGGGTGGAGCTCAGCCGCTGGCCGGCCTCATGGCCGGGGCTCGCATCCTGGTGGTGGAGGCCGATGAGGCCCAGATCGACAAGCGCATCGCCCGCGGCTTTTTGCAGCAAAAAGCCCGTTCTCTGGAGGAAGCGCTGGCCTGCTCCGGTTCGGTGGGATTGCCGGGCAACGCCGCCGACCTCTTCCCCGAAATCCTGCAGCGCGGCCTCGTGCCGGATATTGTTACCGATCAAACGGCCGCCCACGACCTGCGCTACGGTTATTTACCGCAAGGCTACACACTGGAGCACTGGCGGGAACTTCGCGAATCGCAGCCGGAGAAGGTGATGCACGACGCCGGAACGTCGATCGCTCGCGAAGTCAGGGCCATGCTGGAGTTCCAGCGGCGCGGTTCGATCGTGTTTGATAACGGCAACAACATCCGCTCTCAAGCAAAACAATACGGTGTGGAAAATGCCTTTGACATCGGCATCTTCACCGAAGCTTACCTGCGGCCGCTGTTTTGCCAGGGCATCGGGCCCTTTCGCTGGATGGCTCTAAGCGGCAATCCCCAGGATATCGCCAGGTTGGATGAACTGGCGATGCGGGAATTTCCCGAGCAGACCCGCTGGATCGAACTGGCGCGCCAGTACATCCCGGTGGAAGGATTGCCGGCTCGTATCGCCTGGTTGGGTCACGGGCAGCGCACCCAACTGGCCGTCAAAGCCAACCAGTTGGTGGCCCGGGGAGAAATCGGACCTATCGCTTTCAGCCGCGACCATCTGGACGCCGCCTCCATGACCCATCCCAACATTATGACCGAGAACATGCGGGATGGCAGCGACGCCATCTGCGACTGGCCCCTGCTCAATGCCATGGTGAGCTGCAGTTCGATGGCCGATCTGGTCACCATCCACTCCGGAGGCGGTGGTTACGCGGGTTATATGACCAGTTCCGGCCTCACCCTGATCGCGGATGGAACCGAGGCGGCCACCTGCCGTCTGAAGTTGACCCTGGACAACGACACCGGCCTGGGCGTGCTGCGCTACGCCGACGCCGGTTACGAACTGGCGCAACAGACGGCTCAACGGCATGGTTTGGGGGGGATCGGCCTTTTCGACGCGGAAGGGCGAGCGCTATGAGAGAACTCAATTGGGATGATGTGCGCGCCGCCGTGCGCGGAGGTTCGGTTTACGCCAGCGGCGGGGGCGGCTGGGTGGATCACGGTCTGGAGGTGGGCCGGCGCGCTCTGGAACTGGGAGTGCCCAAACTGGTCAGCATCGACGAACTCGACCCGGAAGACATGGTCATCACCTGTTCAGCCATCGGCGCTCCCTCCTCCACCGGCTGGCAAATGCTGCCCGAGGACTACATCCGCTCGGTTCAACTGCTCCAGGAAAACTTCGAAGGCAAAGTGGTGGGCAGCATCACGCCGCAAAACGGCTGCTCCAGCTCCATCAATGGCTGGATAGCTTCCGCCGCGCTGGGCACCCTGGTGGTGGACGCCGTCGGCGACATGCGCGCCCACCCCACCGGGAAGATGGGCTCCTTAGGCCTGGCCGGCGTGCCCGGCTATCAGACGGTGCAGGCCGCCGCCGGCGGCAACCGCGCCCAGGGTAAATATCTCGAGGTCATTGCCCGTGGTTCGGTAGCGGCCACCGCCAACATCCTGCGCACTGTTTCGGTAGAATCAGGCAACTTCATCACCTGCGCGCGCCATCCGGTGAAGGCTTCCTACATCCAAAAAACGGCGGCCTGCGGCGGTATCAGCCAGGCCATGCGAGTGGGGCAAGCCATGTTGGAAGCCGAATCGCGAGGGACAGAAGCTGTCATCGAAGCCATCGGTATCACCGCCCGGGCCGAAGTGGTCGGCCGTGGACGAGTGCTGCGCAACGACTACGTGACGCAGGGCGCCTTTGATCTGGGCCACTGTCTGGTGGACTGCGGCCGGACCACCCTGAAGCTGCACACTATGAACGAGTGGATGGCCATCGACGACGGTGACAAAAATCGTCTCTCCACTTTTCCCGACGTGATCTGCGTGCTGGACGCCCGCAGCGGTCTGCCCTGCAATGTTTTCCAGGTGCTGCCCGACATGGAAGTGGTGGTCATCATGGTGCACAAACGGAACCTGACCCTGACCGCGGGCGTACTCGATCCCACTGTCTATCCGGAGGTGGAAGCCGCCCTGGGCCTCTCCATCGCCGCCTACGCCCTGGCCGACTAAGTGGAAATCGACGGCCATTCCCTCACCATCGACAAGGTCCAGCAGTTTCTGGCGGACGATGAGCTGATGGTCAGCCTCAACCCCTCGGCCCGGCGCCATATGGAACGCTACCAGCAAGGAGTCGACCGGCTGTTGGCCAGCGGCACCAAGATGGTCTACGGCTATCACACCGGGCTGGGCCGCCTCAAAGACTTTACCGTCCACGCCGAGGATCAGGCTCTCTTCCAGATCAATATCCTGCACTCTCACGCCACCGGCATCGGCCCCTACTTCAACGATAAGATCTCCCGGTTGGCTCTGCTGCTGCGGGCCAACGTGCTCTCGCGCGGACACGCCGGCGTGCGCCCGGAGCTGGTGGAGCGCCTGCTGACTCTGATCAATCACCGGGTCTACCCGATGCTTCGCCAAATCGGCTCACTGGGGGTGGGCGATCTGCAACCGATGGCCCAGTTGGGCTTATGCCTGACCGGAATGCCCGAAGGAGAGCTCAAGTTCGCCGGCGAGGTGGGACCGGCCCCCGACATCCTGCGTAAGGCCGGCGTCGATCCCATCTATTTTCCGCTGGCCCGTCTGGAAGCGCTGGCTCTCATCAGCGGCGGCACGGTTCTCTACGCCGCCTCCCTGCTGGCCTATCATAAGGCCAGCCGGCTCATCGACCTGGCCGACGCCGCCCTGGCCCTGAACATGGAAGCCCTGCGCGGCGAAATCGACGCCTACGACCCCCGGGTGCACCAGGCTCGCGGCATCGCCGGCCAGATCCACAGCGCCGAATGTGTGCGCCGCCTGGTGCGGGGTAGCCAGTTTTTAGGCAACCAGCTCTTCAGCACCGGCCCGCGCGTGCAGGATCCGGTCAGCTTTCGCTCGGGTCCGCAAATTCACGGCGCCGTACGCGACACGCTGGCCTATGTGGAAACGGTGCTGGCCCGCGGTCTCAACGCCTCCACCCACAATCCCATGTTCTTCGAAGGCGAGGACGGTCAATTCGACAGCCTCAGCGGCGGCAATTTCCATGGCTCCTTGACCAGTTACGCCATGGACCTGGCGGCCATCGTCATGACCGATCTGTCGGTGCTCTCGGAACGCCGCTCGGCCCGCCTGCTCGACCCCACCATGAGCCACGGCCTGCCTCTCAACCTGGTGGCCGAGCAACAGGGCCTCAACACCGGGTTTGCCCTGATTCAGGCCAACGCCACCGCCCTGGTCAGCGAAATGCGCGTGCACGCCACTCCGGCCAGCGTCGGCTCCATGCCCTCAAAAAACAACCAGGAAGACCATAACAGCATGGGCATGACGGCCGTGCGTAAGCTACTGCGCATCCTGGAAGGCGTGCAGATGACGCTGGCCGTCGAATTCCTCTGCGCCTGCCAGGGCATCGACCTGGTCCGCCGGGAGCACCCGGGGCTCCGCCTGGGCCAGGGGACCGACCGGCTGTATGCGCGCATCCGCCAGGACCTGCCGGCCATTTTCCACGACGTGTATTCCGGCCAGCTCCTCTTTCAAATGTCCGCGCTCATGGAGCAAGACGACCTGCTCACGATTTTTCGCCAGGCCACTCGCTTCTAGCCAGGCGCCCAACCGCGGGCTGTTCCGCGCCACCAGCCAGGCCCGTTTCACTTGCTCCCGACCGAGCAGCCCCGGGTCGGGATGCCAGGCGCATAACTCCTGCCAGACCCATGGCTCCAACTGAAAGATCAGCCCGATCATCAGCTCGAACCGTCTGCTGACCTGCAGTTGGCCAAGGTAGGCACGCGCCTTCTCCGGAGAGCGGGTCAACGCCACCGCTACCCGGCTGTCCTCCAGATAACTCCATTCCGGCTGTTGGTCCAGCGCGGCCCAGCTTGTACTCCCTTCCTCGCGAAACCAATCACCCAGGCAGTCCAGATTCAGGTCACCCTGCCGGCACAGCCGCGCCAACAGTTTGAGACGCCATTCCCGTTGCCCCGGGTGGCCACGAAAAGCCCACTCCTTCAGGGCCAGCCGATCGCCCTGAAGTCCCTGACGTAAGGCCTGGAAGGAGAACCGGCTGACGCTCCAGGTCAGATCGGAAGGCGAGTTTCCCAGAATCTCGCAAAAGGCCATTTCCTCATACTGGGACCGCATGGGAATCGGGGCCAGCGCGACGGAAGGGCAGCCGGAAGCCGCCAACCCGAGGGCGCAGGTCCAGCGGCGCGGGTTCTGCAGCAAGGCCTGGCGAGCATCCTCCGGACAGAATCTAGATGCGGCCATGCGCCATTCCACCGTATGCCCGGGAGGCGCCCGCTTGAGCAGGCAATCGAAGGGCGATTCGGGCAAGAGCGAGTAGAGTCGCCACAAGTTGTGCGCCAGATCCGACTGGCGCAAATGATGCCAGAATGCCGGCAGATCCGGTCTCAACAGCCAGCTTACGTAGAGCAAAATTTCGACCTGATGAACCATATGGTAGTCGCGCCAGCCTTTGCCGCGCAGACAGGCCAACACTCGCGCCAGCCTATCAAAAGACAACCCCAGCAAGGCGACGGGGAGCTCTCGCACAGTCCTTTTAAGAGGTTTTCGTGCTCTAAGCAAATAGCCGGCCAAAGGCTCCGGGTCAGCACGGTAATCCAACGCCTCGATGAACCGCTGGTCGAGCCTGCCGCGAGCCAGTCGGTGCAACCAGCAAGTTTTTCCGGTTTCCGCCAGACGCTGAATCACCGGTCTGTTTGTGACCGGCGGACCGCTGCCGTGCAGAGCATGTAAAAAGCAGCGAACCTGCGACCAGGCGGACAACGGCGAAAGACGAGTCGGATCCTGCAGAAAATCCAACTCGTCTCTTACGTCCAGAGCAGTCTCTTCGATAGAATCGGTATAGTAGTATTCACCGGTGTCGAACAACTGGAGCACCTCTCCATCCTTGGTGCGTCCCAGCCCGCAACGGCCGGCGTAATCGTTGACCAATTCTTCCCAGAGCCTGGTGAGTTCGGGGGACTTCCGGCCATAGATGGGGTAAGCGATCAGGTCGCCGCCCTGAGTGACGGCAACCAACTGGCGCAGCACCGCCTGGCCACCCGGCTGGCGCAAATAGAGCACCTGCTTGTTCATGTCCAGGGCGTTGACCAGCGCGCTGAAAGCGTAAGCTCCGTTCTGCAGGCTCAGGCAGGTATTGAAGTCGCTGCCCATGCGCAAAGCCTGGAAGAAATCGGCGGTTTCTGCCCGTAATTCCCGCCCGCGCCAATCGATCCGGCCGGATAATCCCCGCCGCCAGACTTCTTGCTTCAGACAACCGGGGGCTTTGCGCGCCAGCCAATCCAGGTTGGCGTCCGGATTGCCGCGCAGGGCCAGCTGCAGATGTTGACGAGTGAGTTTGGGCCAACGCAGCAGCCAACCCAGCTCCAACTGGTCCTCACGGAGCGGCTGACCGCACCAATCTTCCAGCAAGTCCAGCGTCACCTCGCGCAACAACTTTCTCCAGGCCCGGCAGGCGGAGGCCCGCAAAGTGGCTTCGAAATTCTGCTGCAGCTTAAGCAGTCGTTTGAGTTCGTCGTGCTGACTGCGCCATTGGTCCTGTCTGTCCAGCCAGCGGCGCAAGGATTTCGGCCATCTCTGGCCCTCCCCGTTGAGACTCCGCCAGTGGGAAAGCCGGGCCAGTTGCTCAGGCTGCAGACCAGCTACGGATAGTGCGCTCGGTTCGTCCACGCGCTCCCAACGGGCGGCCGCCGATAACACGCGCGAACCCAAGGGGGTTGCCCGGGCCGCTCGCAGCAGGGCCGCGCTGGGAGCCGCGCTTTGCAGGTGAACCAGGCAGGTGAGCAGCAGGGCCCGCCGCCGGAAGTCCTGGGTCTCCAAGAACAGGCCGGCAAGCTCCGATTGCTCCAATGAGCCAAACTCTTGGCGGAAATTCAGGAACTCCGCCAACCGCTCCGGGGCTTTGTCGATGACCTCGGAACAGCCTTCACTTTCCAAGACCAGCCACTCTAATTGGTCGGCCGACAGCGGCTGCTTCCAGGCCCTGGCCAATTCCTCGGAATCTCCGGTGTCCGCCGCCAGCAGTAATTCCCAGTGAGGCCGATTGGCCGGATGGCAACGCTGGAGAACCTCCAACAAGGTCTCCAGGCAAGCGTCGTCGCAACAGGCCGGCGGCTCCAGTTGGCAGACCACCGCCAGTTTCCAACGCAGCTCTTGAGCCTCGGGCGTGAGCGCGCGACAAAAACTGTTCCAGGTCCTGGCGCCGCATTCAGCTCCAAACCAATTGGCTGCCGTCACCGCCAGCTCTTCCGCCCAAAGAGGAAAGTTAGCGGTCGGCTCCAGCAGTTCAGCCTCACTATCCGCCCGCGCCAGTTCCAACAATAAACCTAGCGGCCACAGGCGCCGCCGGGCCAACGCGGCCCAACGTTTCCACCGGGGCCAGGGCACGGGCGAATGGGTATGAATCTGACCCCAACGCAAAGCCGCCTCTGCCGGTTGGTATCGTCCCATTTCCAGCAGCGCCGACTTACTTTGCGGGCAGACCTCTTTCTCCAAGGCCAGCGGCGCGCTAATACTCTGACAAGCCGTCACGTTCCGTTGGATGCGGCCGCAATAACCTCCGGAAATGGAATCCCAGAGCATTTCCGACCAGACGATCAGGGACAGAGAATGATTCGGCTTCGCTTCCACCCAACCACGAGGCGTGCGAAAGCGAACCCATGGGCGAAGCCGCCCGGGGTAGGGCAAATGCATAGAAAAACCTCAGGAAATCAAAATGGGGAAAAGAACGGGCTCAGGCCGAAGGGGTTATCAGCCCCCGGAAGTGACCAGAGCCACGGGCCGCATACAGTCAAACATGGTAGGTCATCTCCTTCAGGGAATTGCTGCGAGAAGGGTAGCAAAAGACCCGAAATCCGTCAAACCCCGCCACAGCGTCCGGTTTGCTCCTGGTAAGCCCGCAAGATCGAACCGACCATATCTCCGAACCGCTCTTTCAGTTCCTCGCACCGAGACACATTGCGCACTTCCACTCCGTGTCTTTCGCTCCGGATCAAACCGGCCTCCCGGAGCACCTTGAAGTGCATGGAGAGGGTCGACTTGGGCAAGGTGCGATTGGAGACCGTCAAGAAATTGGAACAAATCTGGGGGCACCCCGAGGCGGCGATCTCCGCGTAAATTCGCACCCGAACCGGATCGGAGAGAGCGTAAAGCAAGCCTTCTACCGTGATGTCTTCAAGAGCGGGATGGACCAGGGGCTTCATGAACCCGTTATAACATGGTCTTGACAACTGGTTCAATAGTTCAGTAGTCTCGAACTATCGCACTAAATTCTCGAAGGAGTCCTCTTCATGAAGTTCAGCACCCAGGTCGGCAACGACAACGTCTCCTGGACCGCCCTCAAGTCCATTGCCCTGGAAATCGACAAAGGCAGTTGGCACACCCTCTACAATTACGACCATCTGGTGCCGCCCCACGCCGAGCTGATGCCCCACATCACCGACAATCGCCGCGCCTATGAAGAGAAAGATTGCTTTGAAGGTTACTCCATCCTGTCCGCCTGGGCCGCCCTGACCGAGCGCGTCCGCCTCGGCTGCCTGGTCACCGCCATGCCCTTCCGCAATCCGGCCGTGCTGGCCAAGCAGGCCGCCACCATCGACCACATCTCTAACGGTCGCTTCGAATTCGGCCTGGGCGCCGCCTGGCACGAGAGCGAGACGAAAGCCTACGGCATCGACCTGGGAACACCCAAGGAGCGACTGGACCGCTTCAACGAAGGTCTGGAGGTGATCCGTCGCCTGCTCAACGATGACCAGCAGAAAAGCTTCCAGGGACACTATTATCGCATCGAAGACGCGCCCTTCTCACCTCCACCCGTGCAGAAGAAGATCCCGATCCTCATCGGAGGCGGCGGCGAAAAGCGCACCCTGCGCATGGTGGCCGAATACGCCGACCACTACAACTTCTTCATCGGCGGCATCGCCTCCAAAGAGGCCTACGCCCATAAAAACCGCGTGCTCGACGAACACTGCCGGGCCATCGGCCGCGATCCCAAGGAAATTCGCCGCAGCGTCTGCTTCTTCAGCGACATCGTCAGCGACGACGCCAGGGCCAAGGCGCAGCGCGACTTCATGGGCGCCCACACCGACGAAGCCGGCCGCCAGGACCTGCTCTTCGGCAGCCCCCAGTTCATCATCGACGGCATCGCCCGCAACATCGAAGGCCTGGACATCGACGAAGTCATCCTCTGCGGGCTCACCCCCAGCGCCGAGACCTTCCAACGCTACAACGAGGAAGTCCTGAAAGCCTTCACTCCCGCCGGCGTTCGCTAGTTCTCGGAGCGCAAGCGTCAGGACCGCGTCTCCGCGTTGGCTCAGTGCTGAACGGTCTTCTCGATAGCCCAGGCGGTAGCCGCCCAGATCCCGCCGCCCGCCGGCGGTTCCTAGAAAGGCGGAGCGGGGTCACCGCGACCAGGGCTTGTAGCAAAACTTACGAATCTTATCGACATTCTAGACCAATTCCTCGACGGTAACCTTACTGGAGCGCCATACCTGCGACATCGAATTCGCTAAGCTCAGACAGCCCTCCAGGCTGAGAGTAGCGCCGTTGCGGGCCACGATCTCGGGATTGGCCATGGCCACCGGACCCTGGCTCCATCGACAATGATCATCTGGTGCGGTCCGGCCCAGACCACAACCGCCCTCGGTGCGCATCAAAGCCTACGCCTCCTGAACCGACTGATCGACCCGGTCCATGGGCGCGGCCGGCTGGTGCAGCATCGGGTCGTTGCTGAGCAACAACTTCAAGATGGCGGGCCGCTGAAGACTCTGAATTTGTGTGGATCCAGGCTAGGACCCCGGCCACCACAAGAGATACCCACAAATGCGGCCACCTGGCGCCGCTGACTGAAAGGGAGCTGAAACAGCCATCCAGGGAATTTCTCGCAAAGACATACTTGAAAACCCCTCTTGAAGCCAGCGTGCCGCCGTCTCCAAGCTAGGAAATCCCGACCACGCCGGGCGATAGACCACAAAGTGACGCGCCCAACTGAACTCCTGAGGGAATTCAACCGTAAGACCAGGATGAAACACAATCTACTTTGGCTGCTGTTCCGGCTGTGCGCAGCCTCCTTGCACCCGACCCTTGACCCCAAATCAACGGTACCAACTGAAACTCCTGTCACCCCAACCCTTCTCGAACAGGTAGAAGCAGATAGCCTGTGCTTCCACAACCATCCGAGCGACTCTAGCTGCCTGGCGCGGCCGCTCTCAGCCTGCGGCCAGGAAACAACCTCTCAGAGGCCCCCAAAATGAGACGGGACCTGCTCTGGCTCCTGGCCTTGCTAACGGCGGCTTCTTTTCACGGTCGGGCCCACCGCCGCGCCAATCCTCACGTATCCTTCGTGGTGCAGCGGATGCAGGCCAACTGGGAAGTGCTGGAAATTACCGTCGATGGTCGCTATGACCCGCCCTACCTGATGGCCAGAAGCGATGACTCGGCCTCCCGCTATGTCGTGAGAAAACTTGGACACGAAGACTACCTCACCATCCTGGAACAGGCGGAGGCAGACGGGCTCTGGCATACGCATCCGGCCAACAGTAAGGGGCACTGGGGCTGCCTGGCTTACCCACTCTCGGGCCCGGCCGGGCCCGAGAGTGGGCACTGGGACCAGCAAAAATTCGCCGAGCATTTCTTCGGCCACCCGGCCATCCAGGAAGTGACTGCTCAGCTTAAAGGCAACGACCCCAAATAAAGGGATCCTTATCCGATTTGACCAGCAAGGTGGAGGAGACCGTGGCTCACGCCGAAGAAACGTCGGCGCAACTCTAACGGACTTCCGCCCGTGCGTGCCGGAGGCCTGGATTGCAGCGGCTGGTTTTGTTGCTGGCTCTACCGGCGGCGGCCGAGCCCGTCTATCAGCGGACTTTTCGGTGACGCCGGCCCATTCTACTCCCTACCGGGTCATTTCCGGGCCGGCAATCGCCGTGCGCCGCGGCGATCTTGCTGGAGCTCCACGCCAGCGCCGACGGTGCCGTGCGGCGCTCCCAGCCCGCTCCCAACACTGGAGCTTCTGCAACGGTCGGGTCGTCTGGCGGCAAGGCCGGGTCGTGCGGAGCAACGACTGGAAAACGACCCTCCCCTACGCTCCCTCTCGCTCGACCCCCAGGCCGGCTCCGGGTGACCCCCGAACGGGAAGTGCGTTGGCTCGCCGCGAGCACCGGACAGACCCGGCGCACTTTCGCGGCCCGACCCACGCTTACCGACGCCTACTCCCCCACGGCTCGAATCAGCTCCGGCTGGGGCAGAAACGCCGGGGCTGGACTTGGGCACCGGCAGGACCGGCATGCTGATGGAGCACGGCGAGGACTCCGACTACTTGACCCATCTGTCGTTCTCGAGCGATGCGTCCATCGCCCTTGTCCTTGCCAGGCGACTACCGGTTTGGAATCGCGCAGGTCCGACACCTCGGACCCGGCGGACTGCAGACCCCCCTATGCTTTCCGCCGCGGAATCCATCGGCCGCCTCCAGCGGCCCCTGGGTCGCCTCCAGCTACGGCGATTGCCTGGAAATCCTCCACCTGACCAAGAGCCTGCTCTTCCGACTACCCGTGCGCGCTTCTCAACTGGGATTCGGCGCCCAACATCGCCCGGCCGTCCAACTCGACGATCGCGTCCGGTTACTTGGCGGCAACGCTCACTAACATGCGAACCCGGGCCTTCACCGAGCTGTTAGCCGTCCAACTGGCCTTGACTTGCGTTACGGAAGCTTTCATCTGACCATCCACCTTTCGCCGTTCTCTGACGTCAGAATGCCCCGGCCGCATTACCACAGCGCAAATATTCGGCGGTATTTATGAATAAAATGTAAACATCTCGCCACGGATTTGTGCACACCTAGGCGACCCGACCCACGGAAGAGCCGAGCGCAAGAAATGCGGAAGCCAGCAGACGGGGCATCTCCAACCTGAGCACGGCCTCTAACGGGATGCGAATGAGATCAAGCCCCAGCAGCCTCTCTCTTTCTCGGTCCCAGGTGCTGCGCTCTGCAGTCCGGTGAACGGGACCGTCTACCTCCATACCACGCCAAAAAACTCCCGCATTCACCTTTACCAGGATCAGACCGTCGGGACGAAAGGTGCCGTGTGCACCGAGCAGACG
Organism: Vulcanimicrobiota bacterium; assembly: GCA_019637395.1. GTDB lineage: Bacteria > Vulcanimicrobiota > Xenobia > Xenobiales > JADMJV01 > JADMJV01. The sequence continues at coordinate 54,892 of JAHBVR010000022.1, read as the reverse complement.
AGGCTGCGGCCAAAGAATCGCGTCAAAGTCGTTTTCCACCCACCGTAGTCCGGGCAGCAAGCGTTCTCCCAGGGCGTCTCCCCGAGAGTCCAAAAGGCTGTTCCCGCGGTATCCCAATTGAGAGGGACTGGCCCAAATCTCCTTCGCACCTTTAGTTGCAAGGCTAAACAGCCCTATACCCTCGGCGGCACACTCCGCCGGCAGATTCCGTTCGATCCAAAGACTGGTTTGACGCGCAAGGTTCAAGGCGCGGACCAGCTTTGGATAGGCTTTGTGCATTCTCTGCCAGGATTCTCGATCGACCGGCGGCAATTCGAACGGGCGTAGCGTCACCAATTGCCTGATGTCTCTGGGAGTCAAAAGCTGCGAGCTGTCCGAAAGTCCCTTGGTTTTCAGTTCCCTTTGAAGTGCCGCCGCCAGTTCCGGCGATGGCAGGTAAAGCCCGCTTTCGATGCCGCTGATGCACTGGCGACCAACGTTGCAAGGGGCCGCCAGTTGAGCTTGTGACAGCTTGAGTTCCTTTCGTCGTTGATTGATGTGGTCCATGCGGTCAGGCTACCAGTTTACCGGGAGGCATTGGTTGATTACTTTTGCGAAACCTGCGATCTGGAAATGAACATCCGGACAAACCAGGGGAAATCGGCCTGGCTCGCCCCAGCGGCGCGCTCACCGGTCCCGGCATTGCGCGCACCGGTGAGCGCACCCGCCCCGGAGACCACCTCGCACCGACCTGCGTGCACCGGTCCCGGCAATGCGTGCACTGGTGAACGCACCCGCCCCGGAGACCACCTCGCACCGACCCGCGTGCACCGGTCCCGGCAATGCGTGCACCGGTGAGCGCACCCGCCCCAGAGGCCGCCTCGCCCCGACCTGCGTGCACCGGTCCCGGCATTGAGTGCACCGGTGAACGCACCCGCCCCGGAGACCACCTCGCACCGACCCGCGTGCACCGGTCCCGGCAATGCGTGCACCGGTGAACGCACCCGCCCCGGAGACCACCTCGCACCGACCTGCGTGCACCGGTGAGCGCACCCGCCCCAGAGGCCGCCTCGCCCCGACCCGCGTGCACCGGTCCCGGCAATGCGCACACCGGTGAGCGCACCCGCCCCAGAGACCACCTCGCACCGACCTGCGTGCACCGGTTCCGGCATTGCGCACACCGGTGAGCGCACCCGCCCCAGAGGCCGCCTACCCAGAGCCGCGTGCACTGGTGACGGCATTGCGTGCACCGGTGAGCGCACCCGCCCCGCAGACCACCTCGCACCGACCTGCGTACACCGGTCCCGGCATTGCGTGCACCGGTGAGCGCACCCGCCCCGCAGACCGACCTGCGCGCACCGGTGAGCGCACACCCCCTGGCCAACTTAGCCTCTGGCCAGCTCGCGCAGGCCCGCCAGGCGAGACTCGTCGGTGCGCACCATTACGAAAGTGCCTTCAGCGGAGTGGCGTTCTCCCAGGACATGAACCAGGGAGCGCAGCCTGCCCAGAGCTCGGCCCTGGGCGTAGGGCACGAAGATCTCTTCCTCGACCATGCCCGCTTCGAAGGAGGCGACCACCCGGCCGCGCAGCTCCGCCACGGAAGCGGGGTCCTTGGCCGAGACGAACCAGCCGTCCGGAAACTCCTGGCGCAGTGAAACCAGCGAATCCAGGCGATCGATCTTATTCAAGACCAGGCGCGACTCGATATCACCGGCCCCCAACTCATCCAGCACGTCACGCGTCACCTGCAATTGCGAGCGGAAATCAGGATCCGAGGCATCCACCACGAAGAGCAACAACCAGGCGTTGCGCGCTTCCTCGAGCGTGGAGCGGAAAGAAGCCACCAGATCGTGGGGCAGCTTGCGGATGAACCCCACCGTATCCGAAACCAGGATCTTGGGCACCGTTTCCGGCTGCAAGGTGCGCACGGTCGTGTCCAGGGTGGCGAAGAGCTTGTCCTCCACCAACACCTGACTGCCGGTCAGAGCCCGCATCAACGAAGACTTGCCGGCATTGGTATAGCCCACCAGAGCCACACAGCGTTGCTCGGCGCGGCGCGAGCGACCGGCGGCCGCCTCGTCGGCAATGGCTTCCAGCTCCTTTTTCAACTCGGCGATACGGTCGCGGATACGCCGGCGATCCAGCTCCAGACCCGTCTCTCCGCCCTTATCGGCGCGCGCCGTGGGCCCACGCCCGGCTTTGCGCAAACGCGGTGCCAGATACTTGAGCCGGGCGATCTCCACCTGCAGCCGGGCTTCCCGGGTGCGCGCATGACGCGAGAAGATCTCCACGATCACGCCGGTGCGGTCCAGCACCTCGACGCCACAGGCGGTCTGCAAATTGCTCACCTGGGAAGGCGTCAACTCGCAATCGAAAATGACCGCTTCCACCTCCTCGCCACAGCGCGTCTTCAACTCTTCCAGCTTGCCCTCGCCCAGCACGTAAGGGCCGGACAAAGAACGACGGCGCTGCACCAGTTGATCCACCACCACAAAGCCCAACGTCTTGGCCAACTGGGCCAATTCGGACAACGAATCGTCTTCGTCATCCAGCGGCACTCCCACCAGCACAGCCCGAGGCTGCGGTTTTTCCGTTTCGTAGGTCACAAACTCTCCCAACGCGAATAACGCAAAATGAGACGCCGAAAGGGAGTCGGTCTGGGCGTTACCCTGGTCATCGTGGCTCTTCTGGCCGTGGTGGGTTTCACCCTGGCCGCTCTCACCGTTGGGCGGCTCCAGTTGCTGGGCAGCCTGCAGCACAAACGTCACGCCCACCGCCTGGCCATGTCGGCCATCGAAGCAGCCCTGGGCAAACTCAACCAGCAGCCTCAGTTCGGAGTCAACGGCAACGACCCGGCCATCATCGTGCCCGGTGGGGACGGGCACAACCAGGGTCGCCTGTCCTTCAATCCCAGCGAACCGCGCGCTTCGGTCAATAATCTGACCGGGCTGACCGCCCTGGGAGGAGTTCCCGCCGCCAGCGCCCGCCTGGTTGCCCAGGGGCACTACGGTAGCGCGCAGGAAACTCTCGAGGCGCTCATTACCCAACCGGTATTCCCCTTCGCGCTGGCCTGTCACGGCCCCATCCACAGCACTCAGGGATTGATCGTGGCCACTCTGGCCGAAGACACTCCGACCGGTCGCCAAAACCTGCTGGCCGACCCGGCCCGCTACGGCAGACCGGCCAACGTGCTCAGCAACGGCAGCGGTCTCCAATCCGTCCAGATCCTGGGCCCATCGACCATCTGCGGCGACCTGCAGACTTCGGGGCGAGCCGACCTCAGCGGCAATCCCATTCAGGTTCTCGGCGAACTGCGCGAAGATCAGGACCCGGGCAACATCCCCGAAATCGACCTGGCTCAGCTCCTCCCCGGCTCCCCCCAAATCATCTCCTCGGCTCCCTCCATCTCTCCCACCCTGCACGGCGCGGTCGTGTGCAACGGCCCCTTTATCTGCACCGGCAACCTCAAGCTCGAAGGAGCCTCGCTCTACGTCAAGGGCGACCTGGACGTGGGCGGCGAGCTCCAGGGCAACGGCACTCTGACGGTCGAGGGCGTCACCCACCTGCACGGTTCGGCCAACCTGAATACTCTGGGGCGGGTGGCTCTGGTTTCCCAGGGGGACATTACCCTGGAAGGCACCGGTCCCCAGCAATCTTATTTCAAAGGGCTGGTCTACACAAAGGGCAAGTTGACCGCCCACGGCCTGATGATTTACGGTTGCTTGCTGGGTGCTGCCCCAGGACCGGCCAGCGGCCCTCAATTGGATTTGCAGGATTGCGTGGTGGTCCAGGAAACCGGGCCTTTGACGGCAACCAGTTCAGCACCGGCGACCGGAGCCGGGGATTTATACTTCTATAGCCCGGATCACCAGAATGAAGCCAGCCGGCTCTTCCAGCTCAGCGCGCAAATGCTGGCCGCCAACCGGCTGCAAATGACCCTCAGCGAACCCAGGGGAGGCCCCCGCTTCACCTTCGAAGTCGATCCACACGACCTATCGAGCACCGAAGCTTTCAAAAACGAATTCTTGCAAAGTTTTCCCGACACGGCCTATTTCCGAATCCTGTTCAACAGCCAGGTCATCGGTCCAGGCCTTCCCACGAATCCCAACCCCGGTCCGGGTCCCGAAACCCGGATCGAGTTAGGGTTCTCCAACGCAAACAGCCTGCAGGAAAAACTGCTGGAGGTGAAAGATTACCTGGGCACCATCCCCGGCGCCACCAGCACGCTTTTCGACCTGAATCAATTCCTGCGCCCCAACGAGCGCCTGCGCATCGCCAGTTGCCGGCGCATCCATTAACGTAGATTGCGCACCGCCGGCACGGCCGACTGCTCCAGAGAAAACACCTGCTGGTCGCGCCGCAAACGGAGCTGGAAGACCAGCGGCGGACGCAATCCGTGAGGGGAAAATCCCTCCACCGAAAACTCCGCCAAATCGCTACACAGCAGGCTACCCGGAGCGGACAGAGCGGCGCTCAACTCGCCCGGTTGCAAACGGAAGGGACGTCCTTGCTGAGGAGCCGGCAACCCCGCCGGAACGGGCGGAAAAGTGCAGCGCCGCAGGCGGCCCTGGCCCCAGACGTAGAAATGCACATATCGATTCCAAACGGTAGAACCATCCGCACTGATGGTCTCGACTCGGTGCACGCTGAGAGCGTTGTCAAAAAGCTGCAGACCGGGGGCGCCACTCTCTTCCACGTCAGCGCATATCGTTTCCAAAGTCAGGGCGGCCATCTGACGCAGGTCGCTCAGCTCGCTGCCTTTTTGGCTGGCCCGCATCATGGGCACGACAATGCTGAAGAGCAAATGCAAAAGCAGGAAAAACAGCGTGCCGGTCAGGACCGCTTCCAGCAAAGAAAAGGCCCGTTTAGCGCGCACGGCTGACCCAGGCGGCCATAGAAAATCGGCGAGTCGTGCCGTGGTCGTCCCAACTCACTGTCACGCGCAACTCCTTGACCAGATGAGAGTCGTAGCCGGCCAGCGCGCTCGACTGCAACACCGGCACAAACTGGTTTCCGTTGAGAGCGCGCGCGGGCAAAGTTTGCGTGCTGCCGACGGCATAAGTATCGAAGCGGGCCAGCCGGGCCCGGTCCAGCACCAATTCGGCCTGGCGCTGAGCTTCCAGACGCGCCTCGCTCTGGCGTAAGGCCAACAGGGAACCGGGGAACAAATTGAGTACGAAAATCACCAGCAGCAACACCACCGAAAGGCAGACAATCAGCTCCAGCAGCGTCAATCCCCGGCGCTTCATAAGCTCTGCAAGGCCTTCGACATGGGCAACAGGGTGGCGATCATCAAGGCTCCGGCCACAATCCCCAGTATGGCCATAACAAGCGGTTCAATCAGGCGTGTCAGGGTCTCCAGGCGATTCTGAAAATCCTCATCAAAGTGCCGCGAAAGCCAGCCCAGCATGTCCGCCAGCCGGCCGCTCTCCTCGCCCGCCCGCACGATCTCGCTTACAATGCGCGGATAGCCCTGGCGGCGCAGACAACTCGACAATTCTTCCCCCTCGATCAATCCCTGGCGGAGGCTGGTGTCAGCCCCCAGACAGTTGAGGATGCTCAACCCGCTTTGCAGCTGCAAGGACAACAAGTCGCACCACTGCGACATTTCGTAGCTGACCAGCAAGTCTCCCAGCGGAGACCAGCGCCGCAAGAGCGCGATCAGCTTACCACTCCAGAGGTCGTGGCGGCGTAGCGCCCACACCGCTACAAACAGCAGCGGCAGCCACACCCAGGGTTTGACCAGAGCCCCATAGGCTCCCAAAAGGACCTGGCTGACCCAGGGCAAGGGCGTGCGCAGATTCTCCAGCAGTTTCACCTGGGCCGAAAGCATGGCGGCTGGTGCCAACACGAGAAAAAGCGCGCAGGCTGCCAGCACGAAAGCGGGATAAATCAAGGCGGAGCGCAACTTGCTCCAGCGCTGATGGTTGTGGTCCTCAAGCTCGGCCAGGCGCTCCAAACAAAGATGAAGACGCCCGGACTTTTCCCCGGCCCGTAAGATGGTCACTGCCATGGCGGGAAAAACCTGCAATTCGGCCGCCGCCAGGCTGAGGGGCTGGCCCCGTTCCAGCCGGCGGGCCAGCTCCTCGGAAATCTCCCCCATTTTTCCGGGGTTCTTACTCAAGCTATAGAGAGACCGGACCAAGGGGAGCCCGGCCCCAAACATGGCCGCCAGCGAGCGAAAGAAGACCGACAAGGAACGGGCATCAGGAATCGGAAAGCGGCGGCTGCGGCGGCTGATAGGTGGGGCGGCCGGCGCGACGGGACGCGGAGCCGGTTTTTCCAGAGGAGCTCCTTCGAAAGGATCGCGAAGGTTTGGCTCGCCCGCCTCTACCTTGCGCAAAAATGCTTCGATCTGCCGGGCCACTTCCTGCAGGCGAGGCAAAATCCGCGGGCGCAGCGAGGCCCGCCCCACCCAATCAGCGTAAATCAGGCCGGCCACGTTACCGCGCGGGCTCCAAATCGGAGCGCAAGCCAGTGAGCGCACATTGGCGAGCACCATACTGAGCTCCGCCTGAAGACCAGGAGTATCGTTAACATCCGCAACCTCCACTGGTTCGCCGGTTTTGCAGACATTGCGCAAGAGAGACAGGCTGAGCGGAGCGGTCAGCCAGAAGTTGTCGGCCGGAAAGCCGGTTACCGCACGCACCTTGGGTTCCTCCAGGCCCTCCCCGAAAAGAATCACCGAGCGCTCCGCCTCAGTCACGGCCACAACCTGCCGCAAGGCGCTTTGAAAGACGCGGGCTACTTGTGGTTGGCTGCCCAGGCTGCTCATGCCGGAAAAGCCTTCCAGGCTTCCTCCACCGATTCAAACCGATGCTCCTGGTTATGTGCCAGCATGCGCATTACCACGGCAACGACCTGGGGCGGCAAGTCCGGCTGATAGTGATCCAGCGGCACCGGGTCGGCCGAGAGAACCCTGGCGAACAATGCCATCACATCGTCCGCTTCGTGGGGCAAGCGCCCGGACAGCAGCCGGTAGGCCACCGCTCCCAGTGCGTACTGATCGACAGCCGGCGCGGAGGAGCCCTGGGAAAGCTGCTCGGGAGCCATGTAGGCCGGGGTCCCCAGCACGGTCCCCGAGGCCGTGAGCTGAGAGGCATCGTGATTGCGAGCCAGGCCAAAGTCCATGACCTTGACCCGCCCCTGGTGCACCATGATGTTGTCCGGCTTCAAATCGCGGTGAACCACGCCGTGGCGATGGGCAAAGGCCACCGCCGAAAAAATCTGTTCCAGCAACGGGCGCGCTTCCGGCCAACTCATTCCCTCCTGGGGCAGCGTTCGCCCGGGAACCAGCTCGAGAATGATATAGGGCGGATCTCCTGAGGCATCCATTTCACGCCAGGAAACGACCCGCACAATGTTGGGATGGGCCAACTTCTGGTAGGCGCTCACCTCCCGTTGAAAGCGACGTATAAAATCCGGCTCTCTGAAGAGATGGCGCGAGAGCAGCTTGACAGCGACCGCCTGGCTTTCATCCATAGAGTCGGCCGGAACCGCCCGGTAAACCGCAGCCATACCGCCATGCCCCAACAATTCCACCAGCAGATAACCTTCGATGCGAGACATCAAGACCGAATCACCGCGATCTCGCCCGGCATCCAGCCGGCTCAAGCGCTCCTGGAGCACTTGCTGGCGACGCCAGGTGGCCACTCCACGATAGATAACGGCGGGTAAGGCCAGGCCCAGCAAGGCCAAACCAAGCAATCCCTGAAAGGGATTTTCCTGCATCCAAACCACCAGACCGGTCAAAGGGCTGGAAGCATGCAGTGAAATGGGCGCCAGGGACAATGGAGGATAAACTCCCGCGCTGGCCTCCTGAGCACTGACAGTACGTTGCTCGCTGACAAAACCCTGGCGCCGGAACTCGACGATCTTGGAATCGACGAAGGAAAAATCCAAAGCCACCGTCTCAGAGGCCGGGTAGCTGGCGGAGTCCACCACCACCTCAACGCCGCTGCGCGGTTGGGTACGAAACTTGACCGTGTGCAGGATCTTCCCCGGCTCGCCCCAAGCAAGCGGAGCCAACAATAAGGCGGCGGCAAGTACCCGAACCCCCACGGCAGACAGTGCTTACTTCAGCGCCTGCGTGGCCCAGTCGACGGTGGCCGCCGTGGTCCCCACCACCACCGTAAGGTCGCCGCCGGAGCTGACCTGCACGCGGTCGAAGCGCGCTCCGCCCCAACCGGCCGGATCCACCGTTTGCTCCAAAGCCTGATCTCCGACCAGTTTGGTAAGGGCCGAAGCCGGCACCAGTTTGCTCAGGTCCAGGCCCCCCGCCTGCAGACGCTGCAACTCGGCGCCTTTGAGATCGGCATTCACCATCAGCTTGCCCTGGTCAGTCTTAAATTGCAGCGGAATGTCCATAGCCGTGCTGAGGTTGTCCAGCAGTCCCGGTTTCTGACCCGGCAACAGGTTCCGCTGGGCGTTGACTTCCACGTGCAGAAAAAGCCTGCTGTCGCGGCTGCGCAATTCAGGATGAACAGGGCGATTCTGGGTATCGCGAGCCCAGCTCATATGGAAACTGGAGCCGCCGGCCTTTTCCAATATCTGATCCCAGTTGACCTGTTGCTGGAGCTGCTGATTGAGACTGGAGCGGTCGATTCCTACCGCTACCTGCCCCGGCTGCAGCGGGCCGGGCGCCAGCTTCAGACCGTCCCCTCCTGGTTGCCCCGGCAGTTCCAGCAGCAGGCCGCCGGGCGCGACCTTAATCTGCTGGACCGAGCCCAAGCCGGCGTAGAGCTGATTTAACTGGCCGTTGGCCTGAGCCTGAATTTGTCCGGACTGGGCCCGCAATTGAGCGCCCACCTGCTCGAGGGCCGTCTGCTGAATCTGCTGGTTGAGCTGAGGAATCTGGTTCTCCAGATGGGAGATCAGAGCCTTACGGGCCTGGTCGTGGACGAATTGATCGATCCTTCCGACGGGCGCCTTGTCGCCCCCGATTTCGTCGACCTGGACGCGCAGGTGGCGCAGATTGTCCAGTTGGTTCTGCTGGGTGACCTGCAGGTCGGCTTTGCCATCGCCGGTTCGATCGGGCACGGCCCAAACGTGCAAAGTGGTCTGCACCAGGGGGTCCTGGCCGGTCAGCACCTGCCCCTGAAAGGCCAGATCCTGATTCAGGCCGGCCTCGAGCACGTTGTCCAGCCCTTGCTCGTGAAGAATACGCTGCAAACGCTGGCCTTGCTCCAGGCGCGCTTCCAACTGCTGAATGAGCTTCTCCTGCCCGGGCATTTCGCGCAAACGCTCGATCTGAGCGCGCGTCGACTCCCCCTGCAGGTCCAGCGCCAGATTCACCTCACCGGCCACGGGAAGGTGGCCTTCGGGAGCACTCACCGTCACCTTGACACCCCCCAGCCAGATCCCTGGACCCTGGCCGGGAGCCTCGCGCAGTTGCTGCACATCCACCTTCAAACCGGTATCCACCGTGTCAGCGCGATAATCGACCTGCAGCGGCACCGCTTCGGTCTGCAGAGCTTGATAGCCCAAGGAGGGCAAGTTCACCCCGCCCACATGAAGAAAACTCTGATCGGAGGTCGGCATGGGCAAAGTCACGTCCAGCAGAACCTGGCCGGAAGGCACTTTGACCTGGCCGATTTGCTGCTGAATCTGTCCCTGGGCCTGATCCAGTTGGCTCGAAATCTGGGCCTGCAACTGCGGGCTGTTGATCCACTGCTGCACAGTGCCCGAGGGAATCAGGATCTCCACTCCGGGTGGAGTGGGAGCCTTGGGAACAGCCCCCGGAATACCGCGCACCTGTTGCGCCAGGCTGGGAGTGGCCGGCTGTTCCAACTGTTGTGGGTAAACGTGCACGGTCGGGGCTACCAGCGCCTGATGGTTGCCCTGGTAGGCGATTCCACCCAAAATCGAGGTGCCGGCCGTCACTCCCAAAGTGGCGATGCCCGCCCATTTGAGCAAGCGAGGCACCAGACTCTCAGGCGGCTTCCCCGGCGGGCGCGGATCGGGCGCCTCCGGTAATTTCAGACCGGAAAGCTCGACCTGGTCAGCGGCCGTCGGCCTGGTCAAGGGCGACAAATTGCGCAGCGGCGGAGCGACGAGCCTTTTAGACTGGATGGGATTCACCGGGGGGTATTTCTCCCTGAGCGGGATTGGCCCCTCTGAAGCGAATACTCCCCGGGTGGAAGTCTTGAAGCGCAAGGTTCTACCCATTCTGCTGGCCTGGTTGTGCGGAGCCGCTCTGGTGGCGGCGGTGCTGGCGGGTAAACTTCCCTGGCTCGTGATAGCGCCACTGGTTTTGGCTGCCCCCACCTGGCGCCGGCTGCGTCCTCACTCGGCCGGCTCGCTCTTTGCCGATGGCCTGCTGATGCTCTTGGGACTTTCCATCAGTTGCCTGGCCGTCTTCGGCCTGGGCTTCCTGGCCGGACAGGAGGGCCCCGCCGGCCGCTGCTTCGACCTCGCCCGCCTGGAACAATTTTCGCAGCCCCTGCCCGACTTCCACAAATTCCAACTGTGCGGCAGCGTCTATTTCTCGGCCCAAGAAAAAGTCCATACGCGGGACTACGGCTGGGTCCAGCCCATCTACTCGCGCCGTCATCCTCGTTTCCCCGGCAATCACGGTCCCGACCAGCCCCCCAGTTTTTTCCTGACCCTGGACCACGATCCACTGGAGCGTCTGGCCCACCGTTTTTTGCCGCCCGCTCCCTTAGACGGCATCCGCGACAACGTCTATGTGCGCCAGATCCACACCGGCTTCCTGCAAGAACAGCCGGGTGACTTGCTGGTGCTGCCCTGCCTGGAGCGGGCCCAAGCCCTGGCTCTCGGCGGCGGTGCCCTCTTCGCTCTCAGCCTGAGCTTGCTCGTCGCCAATCTGGGGCGCCAGCATCGCGCCCGCTATCAAATCAGCCGCTGGGATCGCGAATTTGGACCTTAGTTCCTTTTTGATCTGGCTGGGACGCCTGCCGTTGCGCTGGCGCTACCTCCGGACCCCGCCTGACCTGCCCCTGCGCGAGGTAATTTTCCCGGCGCGCGACGGAACCCAACTGTCCGGCTGGTACGTGCCCCACCCGCAAGCGCGCGCGGGGGTGTTGTTGTGTCACGGCATTTACAGCACGCGCATGGCCATGGTGGCCAGGGCGCGCATGCTGCAGCGCTGGGGATACGCCAGTTTGCTCTTCGACTTCCGCGGGCGTGGGCGCAGCCGGGGGAATTGCACCCTCGGTTTCCGGGAATCCCTGGATGTGCTGGGCGGCCTGGACTTTTTGCGGGCGCAACTGCCCGGTCTGCCGCTGGCCGGGCTGGGCGAGAGCCTGGGAGCTTCTTCCTTGCTGCAGGCGATGGCGCTCGAAGGTGGCTTGCAGTGCGCCTGTCTGGAGGCCTGTTTCGCCACTCTGGAGGAGGCCATTGCCGCCCGGGCGCCGCGCCACCAGGTAGCCCCCATCGCCCGGCGCCTGGAAAGCACTTACGGCCTGCCCATCCGAGATATCAGTCCCCTACGGCATGTCGGCCGGATCAAGCAGCCGCTGTTCTTCATCCACGACAGCCTGGACTGGTGCGTTTCCCTGGATGCCTCCAGGCGCCTGACCCGCAGCGCGGCCGGTCCCAGCCAGTTGTGGGTGGCTCCCTGGACTTTGCATACCCGGGCCGCCCTGATGGCGGCCCGCGAATACGAGTACCGAGTGGGCGGCTTTTTCAGCGAACACCTGCGCCAGACAATTCCTGTAAGCCAATTCACAGACGGCCTGCCCCCCATGGGTGCATTTTAGCTCCTATGAAACACCTTCTTTTAGCCGCCTTGCTCACCGTCACTCCGGTCTGGGCCCAGGAACAGCGGGTCAGCCACCCGGCCGGGTTCTCCACCCGGATTCCCGCCTCGTTCCAAGTCTCACAGGATGCCTCCGGCACGGTCGCCGTCGAGCCGCACCAGAAATATATGGTGGTCATCAAGAACCACGCCTACAACAACTTCGAAGCCTTTGCCCAACAGGCCAATCTGGAAAAAGACGGCTTCACCCTGGTGGGCGATGTACGCACCCTCAACGGCAGCGACCGCAGCTTCCGCGCCGCCAAACAGACCGCCACCGGCTATCTGTTGGCCGACACCTTCGTGTGCTTCTCTCCCCACGGCGGCGGCAGCCTGATCGTGGCCCTTTCCGACGAAAAAAACGCCGACGCCGCCTACCAGAGCGCCTACCAAATGGCCCAAAACCTCCAGTATACCCGGCCCCAGCAGGACAGGCTCTGGACTTCGGCCCTGGCCGGCAAGCACTTGATCTACTTATATACCGGCAACGGCTATTCGGAACGCAAGGACCTCTATCTAGGCGCCGACGGCCAGTTCGCTCAGCGCAACGACGCCAGCAGCGCCTCCATCAACGGCAGCGGTTTCGTGGCCGGCGGGGGCGATGGAAGCTGGCGGGTCATGCCGGGTGGACAATTGGTGCTGCAATTCAACAATGGCAACCTTGGCACTTACAGGCTGGCGCCGGGCCAGGCGGGCAATGAATTGTTGCTCAATGGCCGACGCTTCTTCGTGACGAACCGGTAACAATCGGGAACATCATTTATCTCCCTTTTCCGCCCGGGCCGGTAAGATCGTGCCATGTTTGTTTCCGCGCTTTCCCTCACCATCTCCGACGCCCCCCTGGCCACTCCTCTGCCCGCCTTTGGAGCGACGCAACGGCTACAAGACCCCATCGTCTCGATGCCATCGCTGCCGGCCCTGGGAGGCATGCAGCAAATGCAGATGTTGATCGGGGAAATGTACCTGATGCTGCGCACGCTGATGAATGGCGGTGCCAGCGGCAGCGCCAGCCCCGTCCAGTCAACCAATTCAGCCCCGAACACCGACCTGAAGGACGCCCCGGGCAGCGATTTCGGTAAAAAACTAGCGGCCCAAGCAGAAAAGACCGCCAATCAGATCAATACCCCGGGGCTCTGTCTGAAGGGCGTCAATGACGCCATGCAAGCCATGGGTCTGCCGGTGCACCGCGAAGCGGCCGCCTGGATGGCCGTGGATGATTTCCAGAAGAATCCTAAATTCAAAGAAGTCAAAGTTTCCAAAGAGCAGCTCAAATCACTGCCGGCCGGGGCCGTGGTCATTTGGGACAAAGGCTCCGGATTGCCCTATGGACATATCTCGGTGGCCCTGGGCGACGGTCGGGAAGCCTCCAGCAAGGTCCGCAACCAGCTATTGCTCAATACCAATTTCCACGTATTTTTACCCAAATAAGGTAAGCCTGTCCGCCCGGGCGAAGCAGGAGCCATGAGCTCCAGCGGTATCGACGGCGCGCCGATTCAAGACGGCCTGCAACTCGGGCAGGTTCTGGACCACCGCTATGACGTCAAAGAGCTGGTGGGACGCGGCGGCATGGGCACCGTTTACCGAGTTCGAGACTGGGATTGGAACGTCGACCTGGCCGTCAAAGTGCCGGCCAGACACCTGATTTCCGACTGGGTAGCCAAGGAGCGCTTCCTGCTCGAAGCCCAAACCTGGATCGAGCTGGGCGTTCATCCCCATATCGTGCAGTGCTGGTTCGTGCGAGAGTACGAGGGCTCTCCCCTGGTTTTCATGGACTACCTGCCGGCCGGCAGCCTCAAGGAATGGCGCGAGCAGGGCAAAATCGCCCCGGGCGACTGGGAAGTCATTCTCGATCTGATGATTCAGGCCACCGCCGGATTGGGCTACGCTCACGAGCAAGGCCTGGTCCATCGCGATGTCAAACCGGCCAATCTCTTGATGCGCGAGGACGGCCGCCTGTGCGTCACCGATTTCGGGCTGGTCAAGGTTACCGATTTGAGTTCCAGCGCTCCTTCGGCCGCGGAGCTGGAAAAGATCCTGGCCGATCTGGAGGCCCGGGGGCTCGATGAAGAGTCGCTGACCTTGACGCGCACCGGCACGCTTTTGGGCACTCCCGAATATGGCGCTCCCGAGCAATGGATGGCCGCCGGCAACGTGGGAATTCAAGCGGATATCTATGCGCTCGGCATCATCCTCTATGAACTTTGCGCCGGGCGCCGGCCTTTCGACGACGGAGTCAAGAAGGTTTCGGCCGCCATTATGCTGGGCGAGCACTTGATGACCCCGGCGCCCGACCCGCGCCAGTTTCGCCCGGAAATTCCCGAGAGGTTGGCCGCTCTCTGTCTGCGCTGCCTGGCCAAAGATCCTTTGCAGCGTCCCGCCTCGATGCAAGAACTGCGCGAAGAACTGGCCGCACTTTACCAGGACTGCGGCGGCCGCCCTTATCCCAGGCCCGCTCCCCGGGCCGGCACTCAGCGGGCCGACGCCCTGAATAATAAAGCCGTTTCTTTTTGGAATCTGGGTTTTGGCCAGCGAGCCTTTGACGCCTGGCGGGAGGCGGCCAAGCTGGACGGGTTGCACCCCGAAACCGTCTACAACAAAACCCTGGTCCAGTGGCGCCTGGCCCAGATCGACGACGCCGAAGTCATGCAGCGGCTGACCCAGGTGAAGACGACCTATCCCCATTTGGGCACTTATTTGGGCTACTTTCTGCTGGAACAGGGCGATGCTCAAACGGCCGAGCAAGAGATCCGCCAGGCCCTGGTCAATCCGCTGGCGGCGCGCCAGGGCACGGCCTGGCGCGCCCTGGGCGACGCCCGCATGTACCTGGAGCAATATACGCCGGCGGCGGAAGCCTATCAGCAGGCCCTGCGGCGTATGCCCGACGACCGCCAGGCTTCGGCCCGGTTGGAAATGGCCCGCCAGAACCAGCGCCAATTGGATCGCGTCCTTTTCCCCCGGACCACGCCCCGGCTGGTGCTGGAAAAACGTTCGGCGGTAGCGGCCGTGGCCCTCAGCCCGGAAGGAGACCAGGCAGCCCATTGGGCCGACGACACGCTGGAGCTGTGGAACACCCAGGATGGTTCGTTACTTTGGAGTTGGCGCGCGGAGAGCGGGGCGGCCGCGCCCGGCCGGCTGGTTATCGAACGCGGCTGGGTGCTCTCCCTGGCCAGCGCCCACGGACGCTGTTGGTCCCGCTCCACCGGCCAGTTGCTCTTTGAGGTCGAAGGCCGCAAACGCATTCTGGCCGTGCATTCACGCCTGGGCTGGGGTCTGGTGGGCGGCGAAGTGTTGGAACAGGTCAAGCTGCCCGGCGGCGACGTCCTGCAGGCCCTGGAAGGTCACGGTAAACCCATTACCACCGCGGCCTTGAGTGCGGATGGAAAGTTGGCCGCGACCGGCGGCGGCGACCGCAGTGTGCGGCTGTGGGATCTTGAGGCCGGCCGCTGCCTGCATCTTCTGGAAGGACATACCGACCTGGTCGAAAGCGTGGTCTTAAGCAGCGATTGCTCACTGGCCTTTTCCGGCAGCCGTGACAAAACCGTGCGCATCTGGCAGGTGTCTACCGGCGATTGCCTTTACGTGCTGCAACACGCCCATGAAGTCCGGCGCATTCGTTTGACGGCCGATGGACACCATCTGCTGGTGGCCAACTGGGCGCTGGGCGAGAAAGATCAGCTCGATGTTTGGGAAGTGGCTACCGGTCAGCGCCTCTTTACCCGACCCGGGGGCCACTGGCTGTGCCCTTTCAGCACCGGTCCCTGGGCGCTGGTAGCCTCCAAGACGGCCCGGCCGGCACCGTTGACGCTGTGGGAAATACCCAGCGGAAGACAGCTCTGCGCCTTCAGCGAATCCCCCGGCGAAATTACCGGTCTGGCCTTAAGCCGCGACAATCGCTGGGCCTTGAGCGGCGGTAACGATGGTAGCCTGCGCCTGTGGGAAGTCGATTGGGCCGCCCGCGTGGGCGAGTTTTCACTGGTCGTCAATCGCACCTTTGATCACGATCAAGTCGAATCCACGCAACAGTTATTTCTGAAACACCTGGACACGGCGGAACGTCAATGGGAAGCGCGCGAGACGGCGGCGGCCTGCGCCCAGTTGAGGGAAGCCCGCAATCTGGCCGGCTACGCCCGCGATCCCGGAGCCCTGGCCCTCAACGCCCGCATGCTGGAACGCTTGAGCCGGCAGGGAATCCAGGCCGTCTGGCAACTGCGCTCTTTCGCTTCCAACGGCAGCGTAGCCGCCCTCAAAATGAGCGCCGATGGCCAGCTGGCCCTATCCGCATCGGGCAAGTTTCTCTATCTCTGGGAACTCTCCAGCGGCTCTTGCCTGCGTGGTTTTACCGGCCATACCGACCAGGTCACGGCCGTGGCTCTCAGCCGGGAGACCGCCCTCTCGGCCAGCCTGGACGGCACGGTGCGCCTCTGGAGTTTGGCCAGCGGGGAATGTCTCGAAGTCTATCGCATGCATGAACCGGTCCTCCACCTCGGCGTCAGCAACAGCAGTCTTTTTCTGGTCAGCAGTCCAGACAAGCTGATAGTAGCCCGAGTGGCCCGGCCCGATCCGCTGCTGACGGTGCCTATCAACGAGCCGGTTTGCCTGGCCCTCAGCCGGGACGGCCGGCTGGCTGTGAGCGGCTCGGAGGAGCCCGAATCCTTACGTCTCTGGCGCCTTCCCGCGGCCACTTTCACGCGGCCCTGGCGGGCTCCGCGCACCCAACCCGGAGCGCTGGGTCCGGGCTCGGCCACGGCCCTGGCGCTTTCCGGTGAGGGGCGCTTTGTGCTGGCCGGCGACGCACAGGGCTGGCTGCGTTTGCTGGATGTCGAGGAGGGATGGTGCCGATCGGCCTGGCAGGCCCACCATCAAGCGGTTCGCAGCGTGCGTTTGAGCAGCGACGGTCGCGTGGCCTTTTCTTCCGCGCAGGATGGAACGGTGAGTTGCTGGGACGTCGTCAGCGGCCGGCGTTGGGAAACCTGGCCGGGGCCCTACGAGGCCATGTCCATCACGCCCGAAGGCCGTTTTCTACTCACGGCCGGTGCCGACAGGGTGCTGCGGCTGTGGGAATTGGACTGGGAGCTGAATGCGCAGAAGGAGGTCAGCGGGCTGGCCGATGCCTGGAAAAAGTCCACCGTGCTGGAAATGATCAGCGGCCTGTTCAAACGTAAGACTTGATGTCATCCGGCGGTTCAATCCGCCAATCGAAGTTGCGCAGGCGCAGGCGCAGGGCGCTCAACAGGTGACGGCGCACGCCCAGTTGCTTCTCCAACCGCTCCGTCCATCCGTGATCGAGAAACTCCACAAAAAAAGATTCATCCGAACCGTATATTTTGTCCCCCACCACGGGGTGCCCCAGATAGCTCAAATGCACCCTGATCTGGTGCATCCGCCCGGTGCGCGGGCACGCCTCCAGCAAAGCCTTGCCGCCGGACAAGCGTTGCAGCACCCGCCACTGCGTAACGGCCGGCTTTCCCTCGAGAACAACCGCCTGTTTGATGCGCACCAGGCTACCGCGCAGGGGACCGAGCGGAGCCTCGAGGACCCCTTCGTCCTGGTCCGGCCAGCCATGCACCAGGGCCCAGTAGGTCTTTTCAGCCTCCTCAAAGGCTCGGCACCAGGCCTTATGATTGCTCTTGGAAATCAGCACCAATCCGCTGGTTTCCCGATCGAGCCGGTTCACGAAATGAGGGCGCGCCTGCCCACCCAGATAAAGACGCAGGCGCGAAATCAGGCTGGAGTACTCGTCTCCCACGGTAGGATGGCACATCAGGTCGCCCGGTTTGTCCACCACCAGATAATCTTCGCCCTCATCCACCACCCGTAAACGGGCCGCGGCAGCTCGCTCCCTATTAATCAAGCATTCTTAAGCTGACGCGGACGACCTGGCGCATCCGGGCCACTTCCTGGCCGGCGCGTTGGGAGACACGCAGGCCGGCCAGGAGGTTAAAGAGAGCGTCGGCAGTGGGACCAGGTTCACAGCGGCGGGAGATCGATCCGTCCTCTACTCCGCGTTGCACGCACCGTTCCATGGCCTGGCGCGTCAAGGCGGAACAACGTCGCACGGTAGCGGCCACCTCGGGTTGAGAAGCAGCCTTATCGAGCAGGGCGTTGGTAAGCAGGCAGCCAGGATTGCTATGTTCGGCTCCATCGCTGACGACGGCTTCGAAGAAATTCTCCAAAGCCTGGCGCCCGCTCAGGTCCTCGCGCAATAGTTGCTGCCTCGGCTGGAAACGCTCGGCGGCTACCTCGATACAGCGGAGGTAGAGGCTGAGTTTGTCGCCGTAAGTATCGTAGAGACTCTGACGATTGACTCCCAGAGCTGTGGTCAGGTCACGAAAGGAAGTGCCCTCGAATCCCAGGCGGGAGAAAACTTCCACCGCCTTTCCCAGGCATTGCTCGGGGCAAAAATTCTTGGGTCTCACAAACTCACCTTACTCATTTTGGAACGACCTGTCAATAACTCATGACCAGGACTTTGGACTTGATGATGGCGTAGCTAAAAAGCATGATCAGCAACCACCTGGGACAGCCTTTGGGAGAGCCCGTCAACTGGAGCGGAGCCGCCCGACCCGCCCGCCAGAGCCTGGGTCAGGGGCGTTTCTGCCGGGTCGATCCCTTGCAGGCCGCCGACCATGCGGCGGCCCTGTTTGCCGCCCAGGCCCTCGATACGACCGGGGCGAACTGGACCTACCTCTCCCAGCCGCCCCCGGCCGACGAGCATGAGTACCGGTCCCGTCTCGAGCAACAACAGCTCAGCACCGACCCGCTTTTCTACACCGTACTCGACAATGCGCAGGAGCCGGTGGGCACGGCCAGCTATCTGCGCATCGAGCCGGAGGCGGGCAGCCTCGAAGTCGGCCACATCCACTTTACGCCCCGGATGCAGCGCGGACCGCTCAGCACCGAAGCGATGTATCTGATGATGCGCCACGCCTTCGAGGATCTGGGCTACCGCCGCTACGAGTGGAAGTGCGACCGTCTCAACGCGCCCTCGCGCAAAGCGGCTCTACGTCTGGGCTTCACCTTCGAAGGCATTTTTCGCCAGCATCGGGTGGTCAAGGGGCACAACCGCGACACCGCCTGGTACTCCGTTGTGGACAAAGAGTGGCCGATTCTTGACCAGGCATTCCAGAAATGGCTCGACCCCTCCAACTTCGATGCTCAGGGCAACCAGCTGCACAGGCTGGAAGACTATCGCTGAAACCAGAAGCGGGCCAGTTCTCCCGCGGCCCGCTCTAAAGTGGCCTGGTCGGGACGCCGGTAGACCACGTCATCATAACGGTCGCGCGCATCCAGAGCGTGGCCGCAACCCGGAAAGTAGACGAAGCGCTTGTTGCCCTTCTTCCAGACCCGACTTTCACAAATATCCAGCGCCTGCACTACAAAGGCCGGCGTCTGGTTGTCCCATTCGCCCTGCAGGAAAACCAGGGGAATCTCGGCCTGCTCGACCAGTTGCAGCGGAGCGGGCAGTGAGGCTTCGTCGCGGCGCCAGGCATCGGAAAGCAGCGGCTTGAGCAGCAACTGGCTAAAATTGCCGGCCTGAAACTCGGAGCGGCTCAAGTTCCCGTCTCGATTCAGATCGAGCACGACCAGCTGAGGTCTCAAAGCGTCGTTCAACTCTTCAGGCTGGAGCACCCGATCGTGGTTCTTGTCCAGATCGTTGAAGTAGTCGAGCGGGCGATAAGCAATTTGCTCGCTGACCAGCGTTTCCAGAGCGGACCCGGTGAAACCGATCAGGCCCAGGCCCTGGATCTGTCCGTCCTGCCGGGCGGCCTGCTGAGCCACCCAGGTACCCTCGCTGTGTCCCAGCAAAAACACGGGAAGGCCAGGGCACTTCTGGCGGGCCACCGCCACCGCGCTGAGCGCGTCCTGGATATAAGCCAGGCCGGGATGTTCTTTCAGGGACTGCAGGGCGGCTTCCGAATTCCTCTGACTCAGCGCAAAGTTGCGCTTATCGTAGCGCAGCACGGCCAGCTTCTGTCCTTGCAGAGCCGCCGACAGATCGGCGAAAAACGGATTCGGCGCCTTATCCTTGGTGGCCATCTGCAGTTCCTCGTCCATGTTGGCCGCTCCGGAGCCGTGCAGCAGCACCACCACGCCGCGCGCTCCGGCCGGTATGTCCAGCCGGCCCGGAAGGGAATAGTCGGTTCCTACCGGAATCTGAATCGGCTCAGCGGCCACAGCGCCACAGACGGCCAGCCAGCAGAGCAACCGCTTCACAGCCTGGACCGGACTTCCATCAGGGCGAAGCCCAGCAAATTCAAGCCCTGCCACTGTTCCGGATGCTGGCAACGCGGATCGCCTTCGGCCAGCCCGATCCCCCAGATGCGGTCGATAGGACTGGCCTCCACCAGCACCTGATCGCCGGTTTTAGCTAAAAACTCCCCCAACTCGGAATTCTGGGTAAAGCGCGCCAGGTTGCCCCGCACTACGATGTCAAAGCGGTGCTGGAGCCAGGTCTCCTCGCTGAAACCACCGACCCGGGCTCCCAATTTCTTGGCTTCGGCGGGCGTCGGGGCTTGCACAATCGCCCGATGGGAAGCCTCGTCGCCAAACAGGCGGGCCTTCTCGGCCATCATGTAGTGCTCGGCGCTGGCGTACTTTCTCCCGTCGAGTTCGAAAGCGGACGGCCACCACTGGGAAAAACAGCTCTTGCCGAGAACACCGTCTTTCTGAGGCCGATGCCCCCAGAAGAAAATGTACTTCGGCTGCCATCCCCCGGCCAACTACCCGGCCTCAGTCTCAGCCTCGCCATCGGCCCCTAACAGGCAGACGTCGGCCCGGCCCCGGAAAAAGTGCACCACGAAACTGCCGTGATGGGGGTCTCGGCGCAACTCCCAGCCACCTTTGTGCTTGACCCAAACCAGATCGTGAACCCAGCCGGCGAACAGAAGCGAAACCCCGGCCAGCGGGGCGAGAGGCACCGGCAGTTCCAACCAGGGCGGCAACAGGCGGGCAAAGCTGAGCAACACCAGCACCAATCCCAGCATCACAGCCGCCACGCCCACCACCGATTCCACGCACATGGCTACCTGGCTGGGGCCGCCTTGCTCGCCGCCGCGACTCAACTCCCAAAAATCGCGCAGCATTCCCGCGCCCAGCACCAGACCGCCAAACCAGAGGCCGGCCTCGCTCACGAGCGTCGTTCCCGGAATCCAGTGGGAGCCCGCCAATACCAGTAGACCCAGCCCATATTCCCAGCGCATGTTCCAGGAGAGTTCCCAAAAAGGTTCGCACCCCCTCTTTAAGGAAAGGTGCCTCATGACGACGCAAAACCCAACCATCAACGAAACTGCCCTGGCGCGCGCCGCCAACGAAGCGCGCGGACTGGCCATGGACGCGGTCCACACCTGTAGCAGCGGCCACCTCGGCCTGCCTCTGGGCTGCGCCGAAATCGGCGCCGTGCTCTTCGGCCATGCCCTCAGCTACAATCCCGCCCGGCCCAAGTGGCTCAACCGCGACCGGTTCGTGCTCAGCGCCGGGCACGGATCCATGTTTCTGTATGGCTGGCTGCACCTGGCCGGCTACGCGGTCACTTTGGACGACATCAAGAAATTCCGCGTGCTTCACTCCAAGACTCCGGGTCATCCGGAATTTCACTGGACCGAAGGGGTGGAAGCCACCACCGGGCCGCTCGGACAGGGCATCGCCAACGCTGTCGGTTACGCCGTTTCGGCCAAAATGGCCGAGGCCCGCTACAATACCCCCGAGCACAAAATCTTCGACCATCACGTGGTCTGCCTGGCCGGGGACGGCTGTATGCAAGAAGGCGTGGCTATGGAAGCGCTCGGATTCGCCGGCCACTTCAAGCTGGACAACCTGATTCTGCTCTACGACAGCAATGACGTGACCCTGGACGCGATGGCCGCAGCCACCCAGAGCGAAAACACCCAGAAGCGCTTTGAAGCCATCGAATGGGACGTGCAGCAGGTCGACGGCCATGATATGACCGCCTTCCTGGCCGCCTACGAAAAGGCCAAAGCGGCCAGCGGCAAGCCCCAGTTGATCATCTGCAAAACCCTGATCGGCAAGGGCATTCCCGAAGTCGCCGGCACGGCCAAGGCCCACGGCGAAGGCGGCGCCAAGTTCATCGAGAGCGCCCGCAAGGGA
This sequence comes from Vulcanimicrobiota bacterium, assembly GCA_019637395.1. Taxonomy (GTDB): domain Bacteria; phylum Vulcanimicrobiota; class Xenobia; order Xenobiales; family JADMJV01; genus JADMJV01. The sequence continues at coordinate 33,051 of JAHBVR010000022.1, read as the reverse complement.
CTGGCCCTGCCCGAGGAACATTTCTTCGTCAGTCAGGAAACCCGCGATTTCTTTGCCGAACACGGCAAGCAGCTGACCGCCCGCTATAACGACTGGGTCAAGAGCTTTGAGGCCTGGCAAAAAGCCCATCCGGAAAAGGATAAAGAACTGCAGCTCGCTCTTAAGGGCGAGCCACCGGCCGATTTGCTCTCTCAGGTCCCCGAGTTCCCGGCCGACAGCAAAATCGCCACCCGCAAGGCCGGCCAGGAAGTGCTGCAGCCGCTGGCCGCCGCCGTGCCCTGGCTGATCTCGGGCAGCGCCGATCTGCACGGTTCGACGCTCAACTACATTTCGGCTTCGCAGGACTGGGGCCCGGACAGTTGGAGCGGGCGCAACATCCGCTTCGGCATTCGCGAACACGGCATGTGCGGCATCCTGAACGGCATCGCTTACGACGGCCTGTTCCGGGCCTCGGGGGCCACCTTCCTCGTGTTCGCCGACTACTGCCGCGGATCGATCCGCCTGGCCGCCCTCTCCGGCCTGCCCACTCTCTATATTTTCACGCACGACAGCGTGGGTGTGGGCGAGGACGGGCCCACCCACCAGCCGGTGGAAACCGTCAGCGCTCTGCGCCTGGTGCCCAACCTGGACGTCATCCGCCCGGCCGACCCGGAAGAAGTGGCGGGCGCCTTCGCAGCCGCACTCACCCGACTGGAAGGCCCCACCCTGCTCTCGCTGACGCGCCAGGCCGTGCCTATGCTCAACGATGCCTCCGCTCAGCAACGCCGTGAAGGCGTGGCCAGGGGCGCCTACATCATCCTCAGGGAAAAGGGCGACCTCAAGACCATCCTGCTGGCTTCCGGCAGTGAAGTACAGCACGCCGTGGCCGCCGCCAGGACCCTGGGCGAGGGGGTGCGCGTGGTCAGCGTGCCCAGCTTCTACCGCTTCGACCAGCAGGACGCCAAATATCGCGAAGCCGTACTGCCCGCCAGCTGCACCCGCCGCGTGGCCATCGAAGCCGGCGCCACCGGTCTGTGGTGGAAATACGTCGGCCTGCAGGGCAAAGTGGTCGGTATCGACCGTTTCGGCATGAGCTCCCCTGGTGACAAGGTCATGAAGGAACTGGGGATCAGCGCCGACCACCTCGTTGAGGTGGTCAAAAGCCTCGCCTGAGGGCCCCGAGATCCACGCCCAGGCCGTTCGTCTTCAGTTTCTGAAAGGCGAGCGGCCTCGTCTTTGCTCCCCCTACCTGCCAGCTCTCGAGAATCTGCAGGGCAGGCGGGTAAAAGAAGTCGGCGCGCGCGGCAAGGCCTTCTTGATCACCTTTGAAGGCGGACAGACTCTGTACGCCCACATGCAGCTCTACGGCCGCTGGGTGTTCGGCAAACCCGGCCAGGAGGCTAAAACCAACCGACAGTTGCGACTGGCACTGGCCACGCCCGAGCAGGAAGCCCGGCTGTACAGCGCGACTCAGATTGAGCTACTGAACGCGGCCGGTCTGAAAAGGCACCCCTATCTGACCCGCCTCGGCCCGGACCTGCTCGACCCCGGCGTTCTACCCACGGATCTTGTCGAGCGACTTCGTGATAAGCAATTTTCCGGCCGGCGCCTGGCCTCGCTACTTCTCGATCAAACGTTCTGGGCAGGTCCGGGAAACTATCTGCGCAGCGAGATTCTCTTCTGCGCGGGGCTGACTCCGGAAATGCGCCCCAGGGACCTGAACGAGCAGCAGCAGGAACGGTTGGCTCGCGCTGCCCAAGGATTGGCGCGCCGTTCCCTGAAAACCAGAGGCCTCACCACTCCCCCCGATCTGGTGAGTCGAACCAATCATCGACACTGGGTCTTCAACCGGCTGGGGCGCCCCTGCTGGATTTGCGAAGCCCTCATTCGCAAAGAAGAATGGAGCGGTCGGCGCCTCTATCGTTGCCTGGAATGCCAGGGAGGCGGACCCTGGGAAATGAATTTTCAAGACGTGGAATAAACCCCAAACGGCGGCGACGGGGGCCAGGTCTGAATTCGGAACGCAAATTCTTGGGGAGAGACCAATTCCATGAAAAAGATTGTATTTGCCATTTCTCTGGTTGCCTTGACCCTGGCCGGCTGGGCCCAGCCTAAGCCCGAGCGTGATCCCTTCGTCAATTTAGCCCAAAAGAACTCGGGCGTGGTCACCGAGGACGAAATCACCCCGCGCGTTCACACCAAGACGCCGGTGAAAATCATTCCCACCGCCCCGAAATTGAACGTCTTGGGACTGGTGACCAATTCGCGCCAACCCAAAGCCATCGTGGCCGGCGAAAAAAGTACCTTTATCGTGGCTCAAGGGGATAAATTGGGCGATTACCGCGTGGCCAAGATCGACCGTAGCGGCGTCACACTGGCCTTCAAGCAGAATCGCTACCAGTTCCCGCTGGCCAAAACCAGCTGAGCGCGCGCCAGAAGACCACCGCGAAAATACCGCTCCAGAGCGACCACCAGGCGTAGACCCCGGTTGCCTGCCAGCACCATACGCTCAACAGAGCACACAGCAAGGCCAGCATTTGCGCTGAAAGCACCCGCGATGGGTCAAGCCGGTGACCGCCCTGGTCGCCACCACTGTCGGGCGCCTCCGTCAGACACACCGACAGGAAGCTCAAACACAACAGCAGTCCCCAGCTCAACTGGGGCGATACACCCGCACCGGATAAACTATCGCTGTAGGCCATACTGACCAGCGCCAGCGCGCCAAAAACCAGATGCCGCTTCAAGGGCTTCTCCAGCACGGCGTCCAGGAAAAAGGCGGAGGCCGCTATCCAGGCGGCGTTGGGGCGGGTCCAGGCCAGGCCCAACAGCAGCACGGAATCCAGCCAGCGGGCCGGCAGGCCCGGAGTCCGGTTGACGAAGCGCATTCCCAGCAGCAGCAAAAAGAGTCCGCCGGAATAGCCGCCCCAGAGAGTGGCCAGCAGAGCCGCCAGCAGGGCCGCGGGTGGTCGGTCGGGGTCGAGTTCGCGAGCAATGGCCCAGGCGAAAAAGATGGCCAGCCCGGACCCCCAGCCCCATAGCCACCAGCCCAGAGCCACCCAGAGCACAATGGCCACATTGGTCGGATAGCCCGGGTCCAGGCGGCGCCACATGCTGCTCCAGTCGAGTATTTTCACCCATGGGTCAACCGCCGGCCCCCCTCCGACGTTCCTTCAGTCAGCGACGCCCAACGGGTTGTGCTAGAATCCGGCCGACGATACCATATCCAGTCCGCGACGGAACTGGGGGTTTTCGGCCGGACTTCTAGCTGGCCAACCGATCCCAATAGGCGGGAAACAGTCCGGCCCGGCCCTTTTTGATGCGCAACTCCGTCCATTCCAGGCGCCGTTTGCCCTCTTCCAGCAGCTTCTTACCGGTGTGCAGCATTTCCGGCAACTGGCGCACCAGAAAGCGCAAGTCCTTTAAAGAAGTGCGCCGGTCTCTTTTGTCCGGAGTGATCATGGGGAACTTCAACCTGGGCAGCAAGCGCTGAGGGATGCGGATATTACAGCGGTCCAGAAAATTCAAATCCCTGTAGTGAACCACCAGTGCATTCCCCGGCCCAAACCAGCTGATCGGCGGCGAGCTCTGCTTTATGGCCGTTTTCACGCTGGCAAAGACGCTGATTCCGCCATCTTGGAAGCGCGTCGACCCGCCCACGACCACGCCGTATTCCTTACCGTGGCTGGTGAAACGGAAGACTTCGTCATCCTTGATGGTGTTCCAGGGCTCCAGCACCAGAAAATGCTCGCAATCCACATAGAGTTCGCGGGCCTTTTTTTCTCCCAGCATGGCCAGAATCGAAAAGGGCACCGCTTCGGCATCCGCCGGCCACAGGGATTCGCGGATCCAGCCGTGGTGGCGGGGAGCCGGGTCGACGAAAATCTCGGAGTTGGGACAGCGGGGCCGCAACACTTCAGCCAGAGCCTCGGTTGGCACCAGCAGTTGGGTGGGGGCGCCCGCCTGCTTGAAGCATTTATCCAGCCAGGCAATCTGGCTATCAAAATCGAGGGGCTGGGCCACCACTTCGGTGAAAACCGGCTGCTGATTGGTTTCCGAGACCAGAATCGCCAGACAGCCGCGCGTCACTTCCTCGGCACCAGGGCGCCAGATGGGCGTCCAGCTTTGTGAGTAGCTGCAAACGCCGGCTTCGTGAAATAGTTCGGTATGGGTAGGCATTTCTGGGTTCCTCCTTGGTATTATGGAGGAAGCTTAGGAGCGGGATTTCTCCCAAAGTACTACCGAAGCCGAAATTTGTTAACCTTCTGCGATCGGATCCGGCCAGGCGTATAAATCAGGCCGGCGATGTTGCAAACTGGGCAACCGCGAGCGCACCTCAGCCTGACGTGCGAAGTCCAGGTCGGCCAGAATCAAACTCTCGCCGTCCCCGGCCTGGGCCAGCACCGTTCCCCAAGGGTCGATGATCATCGAGCGCCCGTAGCTGGTGGGGGTCCCGGCAGTAGTGCCGAACTGATTGGGGGCGAGCACGAAAACCTGGTTTTCAATAGCCCGGGCACGTAACAGAACCTCCCAGTGGTCTCGTCCAGTCCGTTCTGTAAAAGCGGAAGGAACGGTAATCATGCGCGCCCCCAGCAGAGTGAGGCGTCGATACAATTCGGGAAAGCGCAAATCGTAGCAGACCGTCAGCCCGACCGGGCAGCCTTCGACCTGGGAAACCACCAATTCGCCCCCGGCGGTGACGTGAGCCGACTCTTTGGCCACCGCCCCCGGAATATCCACGTCAAACAGGTGGATCTTGCGGTAGACGGCCACGCGCTCACCCTCGGGGGAAAAAAGACAGGAGGTATTGTGACAGGCGGTCCCCGCCTGCTCGGCGATGGAACCGGCCACCAGCCACAACCGTTGAGCGCGCGCCTGCTCGGCCGCCCAGCCTAAACTGGCTCCCTCCAACTCTTCGGCCTGCTCGCGCACACGCGCGCTTTCACCGCGGCGATTGAAGACTTCCGGCAGAACCACCAGGCGAGCGCCGGACCGGCCGGCATTTTCGATCAAGCCGGCCGCCACCGAGAGATTCCGTTCCGTCTCTAAAGTCGAGCTGAGCTGAACCACTCCCACTCTCATGTGAGTGATGGCTGCATGGACTCCATTTCAAAGCCTTCCTGGCCCGGATAGCGCCCCTGCGAGTCCGGCCAGAGAATCTGCAAAGCCGGAAAGCCCTCGGGACGGTCCTTATAAAACCAGACGTTGTAGCCCAGGTATTTGCGGTGCAATTCGGCCGGTATCTTACGTAGCAGGCAGTCCACTCCGTCGAGCAGGGTATCATCCCGAACGCCGTCGCGGTAAGCGTGGCCCTGCTTGATTTGCTCCACGGCCAGACCCATGATCGGATGGGAAACCTCCGGCTCCAGGCCCATCACCATCAGTTCGGGATGACCGTAAGTTCGATAGAGTCCGACAGTAAAACTATATCCAGGCCCCTCGGCGTCCCCCCGCACATGCACAAAGTGCCAGCCATGAGCCTCAACATCGGCTAAAAGTTTGCGATCAGCGTCATTCATCATGGCTGGCCCTTCTGCGAGAAATGCCGCCGGCCCTGGTGTCGCGCAGCACGTAGAGATGAGACCAGAGGCGGGCGTATTTCACCAGTTCGTGGAACCAGCCCGGTGGAATACGAAAGTGATGAGCGGTCGCGTCGCTGATGACGTGAGGCACGTAGCAATGCCAGTTGGAATGCTCCTCCAGCAATTCCAGACCCTGCCTTTGGGCCCGTTCCAGCAACGTCAGAGCGGCCTGGTTCCAGTCGGGGTGATCGGCCCAAAAGAGCAGCCCTCCCGGGGCCAGGCAGCGCAAAGCAGCCTGGAGAAACTCTCCAGCCAGCTCCAGGTCGCGCGGCGGGTCGGTTATCACCGCGTCGTAAGCGCCGCTATAAGAGTCCGGCAGTTCCCGCAGGTCGTGGACCTCTCCGGGCAGGCCCATGGCGGCCAGCCAGGCGATGATGCGCTCATCGATATCGATGACCTGGATTTGATAGTCCCCCAGCAAACTCAAAGCCAGGCCGGTGGCGTCGTCGTCGCCCAAGGCCAGCACTCGCCCGCGTCCTTGCAGGTGACGGTGCACGGTCTCGGCCCGGCGCAGACTGGAAGCGGGGTCGACCGAGCCTTGAGCGAACTCCTGGCTGGCCTCAGGGTATGGCTGCAAGCGGGCCAGGAACTGCTCCAGGATTTGCTCGTCAGGCCCGGGAGCGGGCTGGTGCAGGCGTTGATAGGTGGCTTCGGTCATGCGCAGGCTATAGTGCATATAGAAGCTCTGCAGGCGGTCTCGGCTCTGGAAGCGCTGCAGCAGAGTCTCGATTCTCTGCCTGAATTCTTTCGGCAAATAAGGCACCGACGGCTTTTCCCCCAACAGTTGCCCGATCAGTTCGCTCAATTGTTTGGCTGACACAGACCGGGCTCTTCGGCGGGCGGCGAGGAAAACCGCCCGAGGCAGGAAACGGATCGGCAGTGAAGATCCAGAAAATTCCCCGCCCGCCCGGCTTCCAGCTCGGGTCCGCGCCGCGCTGGCAAGACATCGCGGAGATCCCCTTGCTGACCAAGGAGCTGGTCCAGCAGGCGCTGGCCCCGGTGACCCGGGAGACCTGGCCGGGCTCCATCCGAGCGGCCGTGCTCTGCGCCCTCTTCGAGGAAGACGGCTGCCTGTGCGTGTTGCTTACGCGCCGGGCCGCCAGTCTGCGCTCGCACACCAGCGAAGTATCTTTTCCCGGCGGCCGCCTGGAACCGGACGAGACCCCGCGAGCGGCGGCGCTGCGCGAAGCCTTCGAGGAAGTCGGCCTCGATCCCGAGGAAGTCGAAATCCTGGGGAACCTCAGCCCCTTTTCCACGCGCAAACTGGAAGTGGCCATCCTGCCCCTGGTGGGCTGGCTGCCCAAACCACCCACTCTGCGGCCCAACCCCGACGAGGTCGAGCAGGTGCTGCGCGTCCCGCTGGCCCGCCTCTGGGAGAAGGGGGTTTACCATCAGGAGATCTGGGATCTACCGGAAATCTCGGGACTGGCCATCCACTTCTTCGAACTCGACGAAGACATTGTCTGGGGAGCCACCGCCCACGTGCTCGACGAATTGCTCGGACGACTTCTCCTCGGGATCTAGGTCAGAACTTTTTAAGTCCCCTCGCCTACCTTCATCTCATACACAAAGAAGCACAGGGAGAATGACCAATGCGAGTTCAAAATACCCCCCAGTTCCATCAGCCTAAGGCTCTCAAGAAAAACGACGGCGGGGATTCTCCCAAGCCTCCCGAGGAACCCAAACAGCAGAACGCCATCATGGAGTTCTGGGAACAGTATGAAACCCCGGTGAATATTGGCGGTGGTGCTCTCATCGGAGCGGGTCTGGCCAAGTGGTGCGGACTGCCGAGTGAAGCTGTGATGTCGGCCGCCGGTTCGGGCGCACTGGCCGGCTTCTTCGCCGGTTCCCCCAAGAAAGCCGCTCTGATGGCCGGCGGTGCCGCCGTGGGCGCGGGCATCGCTACCCTGGCCGGTCTACCCGGCGCGGGCGTGATGGGCGCGGCCGGCACCGGCACCCTGGTAGCCTGGCTCTTCGGCTAAACTTTCCCGGCGTAAGGGCTTGCTTGCAGCAATCGGGCCAGGGGCGCGTAGCCGGAACGCGAGCGGGCCGCCTTCAGGACGACCTGCTGTTCCCAACCGGCCAGTTGGGGAAATAGCGAACGGCAGTAAGAACATCCCAGCATTTGCGCAAAGGCCTGGCCGTCCCAGCCCGGGTTGTCCGTCTCCCCCCGCCGGAGGATCTGCTCGGCCTTGTCGTTCAGTTGTTTGCGGTAAAGCTGCAAGAGGACATCCGGGTGCTGCCGCTGGAAAACCTCAAAGAGACGCCCGGCGTCACTGTCGGGCAGGCAGGACCCGCGCAGGATCCAGGACCACAGATGTTCCGAGCGCAGCCGGGGATGGCCCGAAGCCCGGGCCACCTCCTGCAAATTCGAGTTCTCCGCCAGCGCCTGGCACAGGTCGCCGGCGTGGGCGGGTAGCCAGCGCTCCAGGTCTGAATCCAGCTCGCACTCTTCGCGAGCCCGCCAGGTATAGCCATAACGGAACGCCTCGGCGTAGCGCGCGTCGCCGTTGGGCAGGGTATCCGGTTTGGCCTCCTCGAGAGTTCTCTGGCGGCGGGCGTGTATGAAAGCCTGCTCGCGAGCCAGCGCCTTATGCGTGGGCGAAGCCCAGGCGGCCGCCAGAAAGGTGCGCCATTCACTCTCGAGGGCCACCAGCCCGGGATCGGCGGCATCCTGCCAGCGCAGGGAATAGATGGGCAATCCGCACGTGTAAAAGCGGCTTTCCGGAAGGTAGGCATCCACCGTGGTGGGCCAATCCGACCAGACCAGGTTTTCAAAGTGCTCCACGGCGACGTCCGGGTAGCCGAGCATCACGCCCTCGACTTTATCGAAGTTGTAGGGACCTTTTTCAGGCAGGCGCCTATAGATCTCTTTCTTCCACCTGTAATAGCCCGGCCAGCCGGTTTCGCGCCGGTAGCGTGGAATCCAGGCCAGCCGGGTCTCGCGGGTGCGCTTGTCGAGGCCCTCGAGGCTGTGCAGCGAGAAGGAGCCCTGCTTCTCCCCCGGCCGAGGTTTGTGCAGATGCAGGGAGTAACCGCGCGGCACCAGATAGCGGTTCAGGTTATCGATGACTTCATCATCCTGAGGCTGCGGATCGGTCATAAAGCCGTTCCAGGCCGCATACGGGCGCAGGTCGCCCAGGCAAAGAAGATAGCATGACTCGACAAAGCGGCTGCCGATCTTGGGTCCGGCCCGTTCGAAGAGCTCTCGCACCAGTTTCATCGTGGCTTCGGCGTCGCCGCTCAGCGGCGGCTCCAGTTTGCTCCCGTCCGGGCACAGCTGCAGCTCGAATTCCTTTTGATAACTCAGGGGTTCGGCCAGTCCGAGACGGACCAATCCAAGACAACAACACAAAAAGAACCAGAGGGGCTTCACCTGGAGCCAATGCAAGATGGACAGTCCGAATTCCTACCCTTAGACTACAAAGCCATGAGAAGAAATCGTGGTGAATGCCTGCTCGTATCCTGCGCAGCCGTGGGCTGCCTGCTGGTGGTGGCCGCGGCCGCTATCCTCGCCCTCTGGTATTTCCTGCGCCCCCGCCCCGCCGAGGTGCGGCCCATGGTGCACCAGACCCCGGCGCGCCGCGTGGAGATCCAGTCCGGGGGCGCCCAGGTGAATGTGGCGGTGACCGGCACGCCCCAGCCGATGGCCACGGCTACGCCCGTTGCCGAAGAAACGCCGCTACCCCAAGACTTTAGCGCCAGCATCAGCGCCGACGGCTATATGCTGGGAATGTCCAAAGGGGCGGTGCAACCCTCGAAACGGCTGATATTCAAAGGGACTTCGCTGGTCCAGGTGCTCGAGGCCAGGACCCTCCAGGTGGACGAACGCGAATGGAAGGCCGGCGACAAAGTCGAGCTGGCCCAATTACGCGCGGCCCTGCCCACCCGCCGCGAGTCGCAGAAGACCGAACGCGACGGCTCCACCCGCCACAGCTTCCCCCTGGCCAGCGGCGTCGAAGTGCAGGTCTGGCTGCACAACGGCCGCGCCCAGAAATTCGCGCTGGTCAGCCGGTAAGCACGTTGCCGATGGCCCGCCGGGCATTTACCGCCGGGGGGGCCCCGCTGCCCCGTCGACCCGGCCTGCCCGCCGCCTGTTGCCGGTGAACCGCAACAAGGTTACCGCCACACAGGAACACGCCCCGCTCCTTCGACTGTTACCGCTGGTCCGCAACAATGTTACTGCCACACGATAACCGGCCGGTGCCCGCCGTCTGTCGCCGGTGACCCGCAACAAAGTTACCGCAACACGGCAACACACCCCCGCCCTTTCGTCTGTTACCGGTAGTCCGCAACAATGTTACCGCCACACAGCAACATACCCCTCTGCCCCGCCGCCTGTTGCTGGCAACCCGCAACAATGTTACCGCTATACGGCAACAGCCCCTGCCCGCCGCCTGTTGCCGGTAGTCCGCAACAAGGTTACCGCCACACGGCAACACGCCCCGCCCCTTCGTCTGTTACCGCTGGTCCGCAACAAGGTTACCGCCACACGGCAACAGCCCCTGCCCGCCGCCTGTTGCCGGCGAACCGCAACAAAGTTACCCTCACACGACAACAGCCCCTGCCCCGCCATCTGTCGCCGGTGACCCGCAACAATGTCACCCTCACACGACAACAGCCCGCGGCCGGCGAACCGCAACAAGGTTACCGCCACGCGGGAACAGAGGAGGTCTGGTTTCAAGGCGGCTTCCCCGGTGCAATACGAAGGGGTGAACTTTGACATCTTTTGCTGGTTGGTGGGCTTCCTCTGGCTGATCGACCTGCTGGCCTACCTGCCCATGTTCACCGTCTTCTTCGGCAAAATCGAAGAGCGCGGTTACGAGGGCGAGAACTCCACCTATACTCGCAAGCTCAAACTGGCCTGGCTGGCCGCCGGCCTCTCCCTCATGTTCGGCAACCGCCTGTTCAAGCTGGCGGCCAGTTGCTTTTTCTACATCCTCTACCGCCACTACTATATCGACACGCGCTGGAGCAGCATCCGCCGCGGTGCCGGCGCTCCCGGTTTCATGAGCCACTGGACCGCCCTCTATCTGGTGCTGCTGCAACTCTCGGCCTTCTTGGACGCATCGGGTAAGCTCCCCAACCAGATCTGGTGGGTCATGCAGATCGACTTCGCCGTCATCATGATCTGCGCCGGCACCTACAAATACATGGTGGGCTATCTGCACCACGACGGCATGGAATATGGTTGCGTCAACCCGTTGTGGGGCTACTTCTGGCCGGTCTTCCTCAAGCTCAACCCCGGCCACTGGTGGTTCCGCGCCCAAAACTGGCTGGCTTCCGGCGTCGAATTCGCGGCGGGAGTCATGATGCTCTTTCCGCCGACCCGGGTCATTGGTGCCATCGCCATCAGCCTCAGCTTTCTCTACGTGGCTCTGCTCATTCGGCTGGGCCGGCTGGCCTGGCTCATGAGCGTACTTCCCCTCTGCTATTTTCCGGGTTTCGGCCCCAGTCTCAGCGCCGGCACCCCGTTCCACCTCCAAACGCCCGAAACCATCTTGCAATGGGGCCACGTCCTGATCTGGGTCTTCTTGGCACTGCTCCCCCTGGTCAAATTCATGCAGTACTATAACCTTTTTGCCAACCGCTCGCTGCCCGAGCCTCTGCAAAAGTGGGTGAGCACTTACGCCAACAAGGTTCCGCTGATCATGTGGCGGGTCTTCACTCCCGACGTCACCAATTTTTATATCCGAATTTACGAGGAAAATCCCGAACGGCCCATCCTGGATGAAAGTGTCCTCACCCTGCGCAACTGGAAAAACCCGCTCCTTAAATTACGGTTCTGGCACGTCAGCGAGTCGATCGCCTCGGTCAGCGTCTTCACTACTCTCAAATACTTTCCGTCCAACCGCCGGATGTTCGAGGACAAACTCCTCAAATACAGTCAATCGATCCAGCACGCGCTGGGCCGACCTGTAGAAAAGCTGCGCTACGAATACGTCTCCATTCACAAACTCAAAGACCGTTTTGTCTTCGTGCACGTAGGAAATTTCCGAGTCGACTTCGATACCCATCAGGTCAGCGAAGAAAAGCTGCAGCCTGACTTCGACTTCACCGCCCCCTCCAAATTCAGTCCGGTGCGCGAGTCGGCCAATGTAGGGAGCTTTACCCCCAAATGATCAACCTGCAAATCCCGGAAGCCGGCGTGGTGGAACAACACGTCCACCTGGGCGGCGCCGTGCCCATCCACCGGCTCTACGAAGCGGCTGTGGACCGCGGCATTCGCCTGCCCGTGCAAAGCTACCACGAATTCGCCAGCCTGCTGCACCGCCGCCGTGATAACTCGGGCACGCTGGAGCGCTATCTGGAAATCTATGAAGTGGCCGAGCGCATCCAGAGCGGTCCCCAGGCCGTGCGCGAAAGCGTGCTCATCGCCCTCAACGGCGCGGCCCGCACCGGCGGTTCCCTGGCGGTGGATCTGGAAGGCGAGGCCACCACCCCCGACAAGCAACAACTGCCCATTCGCGCCCTGGAGTTGCGCTTCAATCCGATGAAGCGCAACGGCAACGGCATTTGGGATCTGGATCGGGTCATGCTGGCCGCCTGCTCGGCCGTCAACGAAATCCGCACCGCCTACAAGGGCAATCTGAAAGCCGGGCTGATGGTCTGCCTGGGGCGCGACCTGCCCTTCGAAGAAAACCTGATCCTGGCCAAAAAAGTGGCCCGCTGGTCGGAAGAGGGCCTGCCGGTGGTGGGCCTGGACCTGGCCGGCCCGGAGTCGTCCAATTCCTTGAAAGATCCGGCACGCCTGGAGGAAATGGCCGAACTCTACCGTCTGGCCGGGCCCAGGGTGGGCCGCACCGTGCACTGCGGCGAAACGCGCGCCATCGACCTCGAGACCTTCCTCCAGACGGTAAAAACCCTCCAACCGGAACGCATCGGCCATCCGCTCACGGCGGTGCGGGCCTACTGCGAAAACGAAGACGCCAGCGGACTCAAGCTGATGGCCGAACGCGGTATCACCGCCGAGCTCTGCATGCTCTCCAATTTGCTCACGGGCGCCGTACAGAACATCGAATCTTACCGCACCATCCTCAATGCTTTTGACCAGTTCGGCATTCGCTACACTTTCAGCACCGACGCGCCTTCGCTGCAAAAGAGCACGCTGGCCGGTGAAATCGGCTCGCTGTTGCAGTCCCAGGCGGTCCGCCCTGAGCAAATCGAGCAGTCTTTCGAAACCGCCGCCCAGACCACGTTCCTCCATCGCCTGGTCCACTAGGAGCGCAGCCGGTTGTTCTAGAACACTAATCCACAAGAATTCTGCAGTTCGGCGCAGATCCACCCCACAACTGGCGGCCGATGTCCCGGCTTCGTTGCTCCGGCCGACCGCCTCCAAAGCCTGGCCTGGCGAAAGGGAGAGCCGCCTGATCATTTCCACCGTGCCGGTTACCGCGCCAAAGCCTTGATCAGCCGTCCCTGTCTCGAGTCCTCGATCAAAGTGTCCAACCGGCGTTGGCGCGTTTCCGCCTTCTTGGCGCTGATGACCCACCAGGTGGCCTGCTTGCGATAGCCAGGCGGCTGGGCGCACCAAAATTCCCAAGCTTCGGGATGGGACTGGAAGTGGGCCAGGCTTTCCTCATCCAGAGCGGCCTGCTGGCGTTCATACGAGTACTGCTCGGCTTTGTCAGCGCGCCGCCCCGCGTACACGGCCAGGCCCTCCGGCTGCATGCGACCGTCGGCCACCAGTTCGGGCACTCGCTTTAGATTGACGGCGCTCCAGGTGCTATCGCGGCGGCGCGGAGTAAAGCGGATGCGATAGCGCTCGCCATCCATGCCCTTGCGCAACCCATCGATCCAGCCGTAGCAGAGAGCCTCGTCCACGGCCTCGGGCCAGGTCAGCGTGGGGCGGCCCGTGGCCTTCTTGTGAAAGCCCACCCATAGGTAGGCCGCCGACCGGTGATTCTCGGCCAGCCAGTCGCGAAAGGCCGCCGCGCTTTCAAAGAACTCTTCCATTAAACCATCGCTCCTTCCGAAGGCGTGAAACTCTTCGCCCGATTGCAGCCGTCCTCGCCGGTCACGACCTGGCTCCAGCTCAAACTCCAACCAGCCGATAGGAACCGACTTCAAATGATCGAATCCAGTTCCTGAGCCGATCCCTTGATATCCACCAGGCCGACGCGAGTCTGGGTAATGCCCGCCGAGGTCTGGCGCGAGCCGTTGCTCAGCGAGACCATAGCCGCGGCCACCTGGCCCACGGCCATCATCTGTTGGCGTACATTCAAAGAGGCCTGTTGAGTGCTTTCCACCACCGAGTGCATGGCGTTGGCGATCGACTCAAATGCGTCGGCCGTCTCGTCGGCCAGGCGGCGCACCCTTTCCACCTCGGTGATGCCTTCCTGGCTGGCCTCGGCGGTGGCCCGGCTGGCCGTCTGGGTATCACCGACCAGGGCGGTGATGCGCACCGCCGAGGTCTTGCTTTGCTCGGCCAGCTTACGAATTTCGGCGGCCACCACCGCGAACCCACGACCGTGTTCTCCGGCTCGCGCCGCCTCGACGGCCGCGTTCAGGGCCAGCATATTGGTCTGATTGGCAACTTCCGTAACAAAAGAAGTAATGGCTCCGATCTGGCTGGTGTGCTCCTTGAGTCGGGAAATCTGCTCGGCCACGGCCCGCACTTTCTCCTCTAAATTTTGCACCCCCAACAAAGTGGCCTGCACCCTGGTGCCCCCCGCGTTGGCCGTATCCAGAGCGCCGGAAGCTCGGAACAGAGCGTTCTCGGATTGATCGCTGACCTGTCGAAAGGAAGCATTCAATTCCTCGGTAGTCGTGCTGATTTCGACCACCGCCGCGGCTTGATCAGCCGCGATGGCCTCATGCTGCTCCACAGCCACCGAAAGCTCGGCGGTTGTGGCCGCCAGAGTATGGATGACGCGAGCGATCGAGCCCACCACATGGCGCGACAAGTAGGTACCGCAAAACAGCGCGGCCGCGATCACACCCAAACCGCTCAGCCAGTTAAAGGCGTTCAAATCACCGGTTGTGCGCTGAGCGTTGGAGCGGCGCTGCTCGAGCAAATCTTCCTCAACTCGATCGATCTCGGCCAGTTTGGCGCGAAACTTATCCATCACTTCCTTACCGCGGTCGGAAAGAACCAGTTGTCTGCACTCCTGCTCCCGGCCGGCCTTACGCAGGTCAATGGTTTCCTTGAGCTCGCTGAGTTTGGCCTCAATCAACGGTTCAAGCTGGCTCACCAGCTCGTGTTGGGCTCTATCCACGATCAAAGCCTGGATCTGCTCGATGGCTTTAGGTATTTCGGCGACCGCATTGTTGTAGGGGTCCAGGTAGTGTTCCTTACCCGTATAGACGAAACCGCGCTGCCCGCTCTCGGCGTCCACGATCAACTTATCCACGTACCTCAGAGCCAGTTCGATGCGAAAGGTACGTTCCACCAACCGGGCGTCAGCCTGCATGCGCGCCGTCACCCAGGCGGCTCCCAGGGTCCTGGCCAAGACCAGCCCGATAATGATCCCGAAGACCCACCTTACGGTGGGTCCAAGGCGTAGTCCGGAACGCGTTTTTGGACTCATAGAGATGAGCTTCTCCGAGGATATACAATGTCTTGCCCAGGAGTAAACAATCCTTGGACAGAAACTGGACAGCACCCTTATGCTATCAGCCGGTGAAGAGCTTTCTGGAGGAGATCTCTACCAGGGTCTGCGACACCTGGTCTCCTCCCGGCTGGCCTTAGACCTTTCCCGCCGGAGTGCGCGTTCGATTGCGGAAGTATTCTCGGCTCAGGCCGAACATCACCGCTGCCGCTCGCTGGCCGACTACCAACGTCTGCTGGAGCTGGAAAAAGAGGATGGACCGGCCTGGGCGCGCCTGATCGACCAGCTGACCATCGCGGAAACTTACTTTTTTCGCGATACCGGCCAGATGGAGCTGCTGCGCAACGAGCTTTTCCCACGGTTGCTGCGCGAGAGCGAAGGGCGCCCTCTGCGGGTCTGGAGCGCCGGTTGCTCCACCGGCGAAGAGCCCTATTCCCTGGCCATTCTGCTGGATGGACTGCCATCCCGGCAGCCGGCTCAGCTCGCCGGGACCGATATCAACCTGGCGGTCCTTCAGGCGGCCAGGAAGGGCTTCTACCGAGAGCGCTCTCTGCGCAGCACCCCACCCCCGATCCGCCAGAATTACTTTATCCAGCACAAGAACACCTGGGAGTTGCTGCCACGCATCCGCGACCGGGTAAGCTTCTGGCCGGAAAATTTGGCCGGTGCCAGTCTCAATCCTCGCACCGGGCTGGATTTGATCGTCTGCCGCAACGTGTTGATTTACTTCGAGCGCAGCCTGATCGCGGCGGTTCTGGAGCGATTCATGCACAGTTTACGTCCCGGCGGCTTTCTGCTCACCGGCCATGGTGAGCTGCAAGGCCTGGCCAACCTGCCTCTCGACCTCTGTTCCTTCGAAAATTCCATCGTGTATCAGCGACCCCGGCGAGTGCTTCCCGCGCTGGCTATTCCCACCCCTCCCAAACCTGCCGCCCACCGGCCCGTTCCACCCGATCTGGCCGGCCTGGTCGCCCAATGTTTGCTCCAGGCGGACTACGCCCGGGGGCAAGCCGCCTGTCAAAAAGCGGCCCGGGAAAGACCGCTGGAGGTGATGCCGCGCCTGTTGGAGGCCCGCCTGGCCCGCGCCCAGGGACGCTGGTCGGAGGCCCGTGACCTCCTTTCCAAAGCCCTTTACCTGGATCCGGATCATGGCCCCAGCCTGCTGGAAATGGCTCTGGTGCACGCTCACGAGGGCGATCTGCGCAAGGCGCGCAAACTTCGCCAGGCCGGGCTGGAATGCTGGCCTGGAGGCCGCCAGGATCTTCCGGAAGTAGTGGCGGAACTGGACTGTCGCTTGGGGAAGAGCGACGGGTGAAAGGCTATGTGCTGATCCACGTCGCCGACTCTGTCTTTGCGGTCGAGGCGGAGCTGGTGCTGGAGATTCTGGAAATGCCCTGGCTCAGCCGCTGCCCCGGCAGTCCGGACTCGGTGCTCGGCCTGGTAGACTACCGGGGCAGTCCGGTTCCCGTGCTGGATCTATCTAAACGGCTCGGAGGCCCGGCCTCTTGTCCCGGTATTCACTCCCAATTGCTTTTCTTCAACTCCCCAAAGGGAATGGCCGCTTTGTTGGTGGAGGGAAACTGCGAACTGGTCACGGTCGGAGAGCGCGTGGCCCCGATCCTGGACCTGTCGCGCTTGATCGACTTTTGCTTCGATCCGGTTCCGGACTCGCAGCCCCCACCGGACTTCGCGGCGGCGTTCAGCCCGGAAGAACGTGCTATCCTGCGCGCAAGAGCCCGCTCCCTGGCCCAAAAGACCGAGCACGGCAGCAACCGGAAAACCCTCAACGTAGTGATCGTGCGCCTGGGGCAGGAGCGCTTTGCCCTGGACGTAACGGGGGTAGCGGAACTGGTCCGCAACTCTCCCGTGACCCCCCTGCCCGGAGGTCCGCCCCATTTGCTCGGACTGATCTACCATCGCGGCGGCTTGTTGCGCCTGGTGGACATTCGCCCGCAACTGGGCCTGCCGGTTCCTTCCCAGCAAATGTCGGAAGTGGTGGTCCTCAACGGCGAGGGAATGCTGACCGGCATCGCAGTGGACGCCGTCGAAGCGGTGGTCGCGCTGGACCCTGACGATTTCCAGTCACACAGACTCACCCTGCTTGAGCCGGAACGCTTACAGGTAGGCGCATTTTGAAGATCGAAGATGAGGAACTGCGCGGCATCTTCCAGGCGGAAGGCAGCGAGAGCCTGGAAAAGCTTGAGCAAGGCCTGCTGGCTCTGGAGGCCAGGCCTGACGATTCGGAACTCATCGAGAGTGTCTTCCGCGCAGCCCATTCCTTGAAGGGCTCGGCCGGAATGCTGGGGGTCAGTTCTATCGAATTGCTGGCGCATCAATTCGAGGACATCCTCGATCTGGCTCGGCGCGGCCGCTCTCCGCTCACCTCGGCAGTGGCCGACCAGCTCTATCAAGCCCTCGACAGCATGCGTGCCCTGCTCGATGAAGCCATCACCGGCAAGCCCTCGGGCATCGACCTGCGGGCCCTGCTGGAAAGCCTGAGAGCCCCCAAGGTGGCTGGGACGGCGCCCGCCCCACTGGAGACCCCCGCGCCTCGAGGCGATCTGAATGCGCACACCATTCGTGTGGAAACCCAACGGCTCGACCGGCTGCTGGAAAAGGTCGGCGACCTGGTGGTCACTACCGCCCGCGCCGCTCTGCGCCAGACGGAAGTCGAGAAACTACGCGAACTCCTCGAACAATGGCAGCGAGAATGGCGCATTGGCTCCTCAGGTAGTGCGACCGAAGAAAACGCCCGGCGGCGCGACGGGCTCCGGCTGGCCCAGTTAAGCGAGGCTCTGGAAGTGGTGGCACGCAACCTGGAAGATGATCGGGCCCGTCTGGCCGGCATAACCGAGCAGCTACGTGACGAAATTCAGGAAATCCGGCTTTTGCCTCTGACCGGCACTTTCAATCTCTTTCCGCGCCTGGTGCGCGATCTGGCTCAGCAAGAAGGCAAAGAGATACGTCTCTTTTTGGAAGGCGGCGAGACCACCGCCGACCGCCGCTTATTGGAAAAGCTGAAGGAGCCTCTGATCCATCTGATGCGCAATGCCATTGACCACGGTGTGGAAAGACCGGAGCGCCGCCGGGCCGCCGGCAAGTCCAGCCACGCTTCCATCTGGTTGCGGGCTTCGCGTCAGGCCGCCATGTTGCAACTGGAACTTAGTGATGATGGGGCCGGCCTGGACCTGGCCGCCATTTCTCGGCGCGCCCTGGAGCAGCAACTGCGCACGCCCGAGCAACTGGCCCGAGCCAGCGCCGGCGAAATCAGTTCGCTGATCTTTGCTCCTGGCTTTTCCACGCGCACCGAGATTTCCGACCTCTCCGGACGCGGTACCGGCCTGGACGCCGTGCGCACCTCGGTGGAAGCCCTCAACGGAACCGTGGAACTCGAGTCCAGGCCAGGTCAGGGCACTACCTTCCGACTGCGCGTGCCTCTGACAGTTTCCACCACCCCGGTCATGATCTGCCGCGAGGGAGGCCATCTTTACGCGCTTCCCCTGGCCAGCGTGGAGCGCACCGTGGACCTCCATTCAGCCGAGCAGGATCTTCCCCTGCCCCTCTCTTCACTGGCCTTGATTCTAGGCCATCCAGACCAACCCGGCGCCAGGTCCTGTGTCATTCTACACGAACAGAATCGCCGCTGCGGTTTTATATCCGGCCAGTTGGTAGGAGTGATGGAACTGGTAGTCAAGCCGCTACACGAAAGCCCGCTGGTATCAGGGGCCTCGATTTTGCCGGAGGGAAGCATCTGCTTGCTGCTCAATCCCGGCGAGTTATTGCAGCGTTCGCGAGAGCACGCCTTTTCCGTCTCCCTCCGCAAAGAGGCCGTGACCCCGGGTAAACGCATCCTGCTGGTGGAAGATTCTCCGATCACGCCAAACTTCGAGCACAAAATTTTGGAAGCGGCCGGATATTCAGTTCACTTGACGCGAGACGGGCAGGAGGCCTGGGAACGCCTGCAGAGCGAAGCTTTCGACGCAGTGGTTTCGGATATCGAGATGCCCCATCTGTCGGGATTGGAATTGACGCGGCGGTTGCGCGGTCTGTCTCGCTACCGTGAAGTGCCTGTCATTCTGATCACCGCCCTGGCTTCCGACACCGAGCGTCAGGGCGGCCTGGAAGCCGGTGCCAGCGCTTATCTGAGTAAATCTTCGGTCGAATCCGGTTCGCTGGTCCGTTATCTGGAACGCCTGCTGTGATTCGCGTTCTGCTGGTGGACCGCAGCCCGGCCGGCCTGGAAGCCGTGCGCCGCAGCCTGGCGGACACCGCCGACCTGCAAGTGGTGGGCACAGCCACCACCAGTAGCGCCGCCCTCAACCTGGTGCACAGGCTGCAGCCGGCCGTCGTCTGCCTGGATTTAGGCATGCCGCCGCTGGATGGAGTCAGCCTGACGCACAAGATCATGAGTGAAAAACCCACGCCGGTGCTCGGTTTGTCGGATGTACAGGAGCGCCAATCGGCCTTCCAGTTAATCCAGGATGGAGCCCTGGATGTCCTGCAGAAAAATAGCCCGGGCGCGACGCTGGTAGCCAAGATCCGAGTAGCCGCCGGGGTCAAAATGTTCTCCCGTAGACCGGCCGTCTCCCGTCCGGCCGCCAAACAGCAGCCCGTGCCGTCCTGGGTGCGCACCCCCAGAGTGCTGGCCGTGGGCGCCTCGACCGGAGGACCGCAAGCACTGCACCAGTTGTTTTCCGCCCTGGGCCCGAACTTTCCGCTACCCGTGCTATGTGTGCAGCACATCAGTCCGGGCTTCCTGGACGGTATGATCAACTGGCTGGGCGGACTCACCCAACTGCGCGTCAAACTGGCCGAAGCGGGAGAGCGCCCGCGACCCGGCACCGTCTACTTCGCCCCCGAGGAGTGCCATCTGTCTCTCGATTCCTCCGGCCGTATCGAACTCGATCCGGGCCAGCGGGTGGACGGGCACCGCCCCTCGGCAACGGTGCTCTTCCAGGCGGTGGCCAGAGCCTTCGGCGGCTCCGCCATCGGAGTGATTCTCACCGGGATGGGCGCGGATGGCGCCGAGGGCTTGCTGGCGCTGCACCGCGCCGGCGCCTTGACATTGGCGCAAGATGAGCAATCTTCCGTAGTTTTTGGCATGGCTCGCAAAGCTGTCGAACTGGGGGCGATCCGGCAGGTATTGCCACTGGAGGAGATAAGCGCCCACTTACTGGCAGCCGTTCGCCTGCCGGAGAAAGAGAGAAAGAAGCGTTTTTGAGTAGTGGCCTGCACATACTGGTAGCCGAAGACAGCGCTCTGCAGGCGGCTGTCGTGCGCCGTTTACTGAGTGAAGCCGGCTACCGGGTAACTCTGGCCCGGGACGGCCAGGAAGCCTGGGCCTACCTGGATCAGGCCAGCCAGGCCCCGGACCTGCTCTTGAGTGACATCGAGATGCCCAATCTCGATGGCTATGAGCTTTGCCGCAAAGTCAAGAATGACGCTCGTTACGCCGGAGTGCCGGTGATTCTACTCACCAATTTGAGCGATCCGCTCCATGTGGTCTCGGGATTGCAGGCCGGCGCCGACAACTATATCACCAAGCCTTTCGACAACCAGTTGCTGCTGGGTCGAATCGCCTCCCTGCTATCCAACCCCAATCTCTACGAAAAATCCGACAGCGCCGAATCGCTCTCTTTCCGCCTCCACGGCCGGGACTTTACCATCCGCTCGAATCGCGGCCAGATCTTGAATTTGCTGCTCTCCACCTTTGAAGGCGCGGTCTGGCAAAATCAACAGCTACTCCGTAGTAACGAAGAATTATCCCTTGCCCACCGGGAAATTGCGGAAAAGAATGAACAACTGCAAAAGTTGATGACCCTGCAGAATCAGTTCCTGGGAATGGTCACCCACGACATGCGCAACCCGCTCGGCGTCATTCTCGGCTACTCCCGCATCCTGGCCGACGGCCTCGGTGGCCCGCTGAGCGAGAAACAGGCCAAATTTTCCGAAGCCATTCACCGCAGCTCCAAGTCTCTCATCGCCCTGGTCAACGACCTTTTGGAGATCAGCGAAATCGAATCGGGCAATCTGCGCCTGGACAAGCAGGCCACCGACCTGGTGGCCCTGGTGGAGCAGGCGGTGGAACTGAACGGATTCCTGGCCGAGGACAAAAACATCCAGATCGTTTCATCCTTAGAGCCCATTCCCATGACCGTGCTCGACCCCAATAAAATGGAGCAGGTCGTCAATAATCTGCTCAGCAACGCTATCAAATTCTCTTTTCCCAACAGCCAGGTCCGCCTGGAACTGCGCTCTTCCGAAAGTGGCTGGGCGGAATTATCGGTGAGCGACCGCGGCCAGGGCATCCCTAAAGAAGAACAGGCCAACATTTTCCAGCACTATCAGCGCACCAGCGTGAAGTCCACCGCCGGTGAAAAGAGCACCGGCCTGGGGCTGGCCATCGTCAAGCGCATCGTGGAAGGCCACGGCGGCACCATCGAACTGGACAGCGAGCCGGGCCGCGGCAGCACCTTCAAAGTTCGCCTTCCTCTGGTGACTCCGGTCTGACCCCTTTGCCGGGGCGGCCATATTCCTCGTAGGCCTGGTGCCAGGCTTCCAAATCGGCAGGCTCGATCAAATGCATGGTCTCCTGAAAAACCAGCAGACCGGTTTTTTCGAAGGCATGAATATAGGCCGGGTCGGCTCCGTTGGCCCGCATGGCTTCGATCATTTTCATTCGCGTGGCCTCATCGGGGCGGGGTTCTTGTGCAATGCGCTGCTGAAGTCGATCGGACACTCGCGAGATCAGCGCTTGCTCGGCTTCATTTCTTTCCATTTTATCGGTCATCTTCAGGTTTTGCTCCGTCCTTCAGGGACCCAAACATTCTAAGAAACTGCCACAGCCCAAGAACAGGTGATTTCCATTCAACATGGGCGAGGCTTCGCAGGGCACATCGGAAATCAGGTAGCGCCAGAGTTCCTGGCCCGTTTCCAGCTCCAGGGCGTGCAAGTGCCCGTCACCGCCGGCCACCAGCAATTGCTGATCCTGAAGCACCAGGGAGGAAAGCACGGGAACCCCACAGGGAGCCTTCCAAAGAATTTGTCCATCCAACTGGCTCAAGCAATAGACAAAGCCGTCGCGGCAACCGAGCAAGACGCGCTCCTGGTTGAGAAGCAGCGAAGTGTTCACCGAATCCGGCAACTGACGGCGCCATCTCCTCTCCCCATCCGCGCCGCGCAGGGCCACCACCGCTCCGCGCGGATGCTGGTCACTGGCGCCAAAAGTGCCGTTGCCCAGGCCGACAAAGACCGTTTCGCCGGCCAGCGCCGCGTGGCCCCAGACGGGCAGGTCCTGGGCCGCACTCCAAATCTGCCGGCCGGACTCCAGATCCAGGCAGACCACCGCGTTATCTCCATAGGCCGTGCCCAGATAGACGCGCCCCCCGGCGACGGCCGCGGAACTATCGCTGTGGCCGCAGGCGCTGCGCCAGAGCAACTTTCCGTTATCCGCGCGCACGCAATAGAATCCCTCGCCGCCTGCCGAGAAAAGCAGTTTTTCTCCCACAATGGTGGGCGCCGCCTCCACATGGCCGTGAGTCTGGACGGCGAAGAGCTGCTTACCCGTCTGAACATCCAAGCAATAGAGCTTGCAATCGTTGTCCTCGTGCAAACCTTCCCCGCAGTAAAGGCGGCCGTCGGCCACCACCGGAGAAGAAAACACCGGGTGGCGGGTGAGAGCCCGCCAGCACAGCTTTCCGTCCCGAGTGTCAAAACACTCGATAGCCCCAAAAGAATTGCTGGCCTGAAAGAGTGAGGCGCCGATATAGCAACGTCCGTTGACGGCCACCGGCGAAGAAAGATATTGAGCCTTGTCCTGGTCCGTGTGAATCCAGCGAGTGGATGGATTGGCTCGCAAAGGTTGACCATCCAGTGAGCCGCTACCGCCGCCATCCAGAGTCCCGCGAAAAGCCACCCAGTTCTGGTTGGTCGGGGCGGGGCTGGCGGTAGGCGTGGCCAGGACCGGCGCGCGCCGATCCTGCGCGCTGTAAAGCAGAGCTGCCAGGGCTGCGCCCAGCAAAAGGCCCAGGAAGCCCAGGGACTTCCAATGTTTGCGGGCCAGCAAGCGTAGATAGGTATTGCTGAGCAGACCCCCCAAAAGGGCCGCCAGGGCGGCCAACATCTGCGGCAGCATTTGCAACAGAGCCTGCACAGGCCCGATAAGACCCGGTGCCACAGCCAAAGCAGGTCGAGTCAGCAAGAGGAGCACGATCAGAAGCGGCACGGGAATGGGTTCTCTCTTTCACCCAGAATCACTTGTGAAGATTTTGAGTCGAAATACGACCGCTTTTCTTTCTGGAGGATTTCCAAGTTGAAAAGAAACCTGCTGGCTCTGGCGCTGGTCGCCATCGTATGCGCGCTGGCCGCGCAATTCCTGCGCCAGAGCGGCCAGAGCAAGGAATGGATGGCTCTGCGCGTGGATATGGTCGATGCTCTGGAGCGTCTCTGGAACACGCGCGGGCATCAAGTGGAGCTGCTCCCCGACGGCAAAGGAGTGAACGTCAGCGCCCAGGTGGTCCTACCGCCGGACTGCAGTCCGCGCCAGCAACAATGGAACTACCCGCTGCTCCACTATGTGGCGCAGCGCAACGGCGCTCCATTGCTGCACGGCCTGGTCCTCCACAGTTCGCTGGGGTCTCTCCAGGAAATGCCCTCTCCAGGTATTGCTACCGGCGGCGCCCTCGAAGCCCGTCTGGAGCTGGTCCGCCGCCAGGCCCAGGCCTGGCTGGACGGTAGGATCGGGCCCGGCAACGCTCTGGCCCTGGTTGACGGGGAATCTGAAAGCCACTTCGTGCGCGCGCGCGAAGAGGGTAGGTCGAAACGGGAGGTAGCCCAGCCTTTCCAGGCCGAATACAGCACGGTGCTGGTCCTGGTCATCAACGGGCGGGCCGCAGGAGCGGAGGCAAAGTTGAGTCGCCTGCCGGAACTGGAGCAAGCTCTGCGGTTGCAGTTAGGTGAGCGCGATAGCCGGCGGGTGGTGGTGCTGCCGTGAAAAAGAACTACAACTTTCCAATTCTCCTCGTAGTCATCGTGCTGGTGGCGGTGGTGGCCCAACTGACCCGCCAGAGCGGCGGAAACCCCGATTGGCAGTTGCTACGCAAAGACATGGTGAGCAGCCTGACCCGGCTGTGGGAAAAGGAAGGCCACCAGGTCGAGCTGGTGCCGGCGGGTGATCGGCTGGATGCGCGTGTGTCGGTTTCCCTGCCGCGCGGCCTGCGCCTGCGCCAGCAGCGTTGGAACTATCCGTTTTTGCGTTTCGTGGCCGCGCGCCATCCCGCCGTCTCGATCGGAAATCTCCATGTGGTCGAAGCTGGCAGCCATCGGGCCATACCCGAAGTGGCCATGGCTGGACTGGTGGCCGACCGGGTGGCCCCGCGCGCCAATTTCGAAGACGAGGAAGAGCGCCTTTGTCAGTTGACAGGGCGCCAGTTGACCGGCGCTCTGGAGCGCAAGTTGGGACCAGGTCGCGCCCTGGTGCTGGTGGACGCCCAAGAAGCTCGATCCTATCAAGAGAATAAGCTCTACGGCCGCCGCGCCTACGTGACCCAACCGCCCTCACAACGCGTGATGGTAACGGAAGTCTGCCTGGTGGTCTCGGGACCCGAGATTCCCGCAGCCGACTGGGAGCAATTTAGAGCGGAAAATTCGCTGCGACTGGCCAGCTTCCGCGTGGTTACCTTGCCTGGAATGGCCGTCCAAACGCATAAAACAGAGTGATCTTGCGACAGGCGTGCTTGAAGCGACCTGATTTCTGTCGCTGGGCGAAGGACGCCCTCGGCTACGGAAATCACCAGGGCCTTAGAACACTGGCGAGCGAACTCGATGGATGGCGAAGCGAGAACCCATCAACGCGGCTGCTCCCGGCGCGATCTGGTCTGAAGCAGCGGCGCTTACAAATCGCATGGGGGTGGGCCCAGTGGCCAAAGCTCTGCGATTGGATCACGCGAAACTCAAGCGCTTGGCGCTCTCGAGCACAGGCGGCCAGCATCCCGTCCCGGCGCTAACTTTTGTGGAGTTACTGCCCCTGCCCTATCGGTGCCCGGATGCTGTAGCTATCAGTTTCAATACCAGTCTTCGAAACAGAGTGTCTGGACAAACTGCCGTACCCCGAAGGCTTTTGAATTGAGTGGGAACTTGGCTGCAAGTGCCGTGCCTGGCGGCCGCTCCCCCTACGATGCTGGCGTCCCGAAGGGCGCAGCCGCCATAAGCAAGATTGGTTCCGTGGCGGCCTGCGGCCCGCTTCGATTTCCGGCTGGTTGAAGGTTCGGTCCGATTCCGACGCCAGCGCCGGTTGATGGTCACTTTGAGCACTGATCAATTCACAACGGGACTCCCGTTCCGCCGCCTACGTCAGTCGCAAGTTGGGCAGAAGGTAAGAACCGCTGCAGGCGCGCCGGGCCTTGGCCAGGCATTTAATCCGCGTCATCTACTCGATGCTGAAGAAGTCCAAGCCCTACCGGCCATAAGAGCTGGCTCAGGACCTGCTCAGAAATCCCCCAAGCGAAAGCGGGTCTGCTTCGCCGTGTCCAAATTTGAAGTAAGTCTCAATGAAAGAACCAGAAATTGACTCTTGACAAAGGCGGTAAAGAACTCGGCCCGCTTAGATCCCCGTCTAGCTGACGGTGAAGTCCGGTCCCGCCAGCGGGCCGTCACCGGTCTGAGCTTATTTACCTTTTGCCGTCTTCCAAGCTTCTAAAAGCTCTAAGACATGCTGGTGCCCATAGTCGGCCGCTAAGGCTAATGGTCTGTTAAAGTCAACCGTCAGCTCATTGTCGTCGATCTCTGCTCCGGAATTCAGCAGTAATTTCACTACCTCCACTTCGCCCGCTTCTACGCCACATCCGAGAGGTGTTTTGCCTTCAGGATCAAGCCATAGCAGGCAACTTCGACCGTCTGCTCGCTCCGACAGTAGCAAGCGTAAGCGCTCGGTTTGTCCCAACGAGGCAGCGTAATGCAGGCAAGAAGGAGCCTGCACACCCAGCTCATCGCTAACCTTTGCACCGTATTGTAATAACAACGCGGTGATTTCTAGATTAGCAGTGCTCAGAGCCGTGGAACCATCTCTATTTCGTCCACTCACATTAGCTCCGTTTTTCAGAAGCAACTCCACTATTTCGGTGGCATCGTTCATCGTCGCGTGAGTCAAAGGAGTAAGAGCCTCCAATAACTGGTTAGGGTCGAACCCCTCCGCTAGTAACGAAGCTAAAGCACTGACTGAGCCTGAGTCTATGACCCTCACCAGTTCATCCTCAGACTTCACGGGGCCAAATTCCTTGCTGGAATTACTCTTAGAGCTTGGCTCAGAAGCAAAAGCATTGCCGCTGCGGTGAGCGGCGCAGCATCTCGTCCAGTCATGTCGATTCTTGGTACCTCAGAGATGGGGTAAGGCAATGGGCTCTTCAAATCAATCAGAATAGGTAAGATCTGAGGTTGAAAAACGGGTCTCCAACCCGGGGGCGGTAGAGGCTTGGGTTCGAAGTTCGGCTGAGGAATCGGCACGGGGTTCGGGAATGGAGGAGGTGTGTTTCGATTATTGCATTTCAGCCAATATTCGATTGAATACGCTGTAAGCTCCATGATTTCCTTTTCAATTCTCAGTTCGTGCCAACGGCCGCTGTCTCTATTATTGCAGTGATCGTAATCCAGTCCTCCTTTCTTCAGGTCATCAATCTTTTTCTTAATAAGCTGACTTTTGGACACGATCCTGCGGTAGAGGTAATAACAGCGTTGCGTTCCCCCCCGATAGGGGTATTTCTCCGAGCCCACGTTCACGTCGCCGCGCAGGACGGTCAAGCCCAGACCGGCGTAGCAGCCCTGGTCTTGGCGAAGGTCGGAAACCGAGACCTCCAGACGGAAAGCCCCCACCAGAGCCACGCGCTGGCGCACCAGCAACGTATTCCGGCCCCGGCCGGCGTAGTCGGTGGCGGACGGAGTCTGGCTGGGGTAGTCTACCTGGTTGCCGTCGTAGTACCCGCCCGGGGGCCGGTAGCCTCCGATGTTGCCCGTGCCGCGGGAGAGCATCAGGTGAAGCCCTTCGTCCTGGCGTAGGCAAGCCGTCACGATGCCACGATCCACGAGTGGCTCGAAGGAGACCGGCTCCCAGGGCTGCAAATCCAGCACCTGGCCGCTGAAATCGTCCGCGTAAGGCACCAGAGTCATTTTCTGGCCAAAGAACCCCAGGCCTTCCAACTGGCCCAACTGGGCGGCCCGCTCGGGGGACAGCACCATCCGGTTGAGGGTTTCCGAGACCAACCGGCCGCTCTGATCCAGGGCGTAGTCGAAGCTGTTGGCCTGCTCCCCCTGCCAGCTGATCTGACCCGCGGTCAGCTAGCCTGAAAGACTCCTGGAGTGCAACTCCCGGTTCATCAGTGAAATCATCGACCTGGATTTCCAGAAAACCAAGGCGAACAGTGCCAGGACCCAATAAAAGAGACGAAGTTCAGTGAGTATCTGGAAGGACTGCCAGGACATAAACACAACAACAGTCATCATCAGAGCGGTGTAGAAAGTGAAGAGCTCTCTCTCAAATATCAGCTCATCTGTGCTAAGTCCTTGGATTTGTCCTTTGGACCACCTCAAGTTGACTCGAGTAAATCTGATGTAGTCCGTCCATTTTCTTCTCAATGCCTCAGCTCCTTACTATTCATTTGGGGACCTGGTTAAATTGCACCTATGGAGCAGAAGATAACAACAGTTAACACCCCAAAAAATCCACCCTGAGGTCCCCATCCCACTAAAGCGCCTATCCCGCCACCTACCCACCAATAAGTAGTAACACAATTCCAGAATCTTGACGAGTAGTCGGTGCAAGTGTTCCACCTTGACAGCGGATCAAATTCTGGTTCTTGAGGCAGTTCATCGGCAGGTGTTGGTCTCTCGCGAGGCGGGATAGGGGTTAGGAACGGTGTTGGAGTGGGAGTCGGAATCCGTGGAGTTGGAGTAGGCGTAGGCGTAGGCGTAGGTCTTGGGGTTGGGGTTGGCGACGGAGTTGGCGTGGGGATAGGAGTGGGACTCGGCCTGGGCATCGGGGTTGGGGTTGGCGACGGAGTTGGCGTGGGGATAGGAGTGGGACTCGGCCTGGGCGTCGGGGTTGGGGTCGGCGACGGCCGTGGCGGCGGAAAACCATCCTGACCCATCGGATCGGTCATCAAAATTGGATTGTTTCTGACGTAATTGTAGAGATTTGCTCCCCCTTCGATTCCAATAGGATCTCTCGAAATGAAACGCTGGGTCGATGGGTCATACCACCTTTGTCTCATGTAATACAGGCCCGAAGCGGCGTCCCATCGCACGCCGAGTGCACCCACATTTCGGTAATTAAATCCAAACGAGATGTCAGAGCTACTGGCCAGCAGATTGCCCCAGGCATCGTAATCGTAGTGAGCCACAGAAGCGCCGGTCGAATCCGTAATCATACGCACAGACCCAAGTGCGTCGGAATGTAGGCAATACGTCGAAGTCGCCCCCGCCGTGGGCGTGTAATCGAACGTCACCAACTCACCCTGAGGCGCATAATACCGATAGGTTCCAGCCGGTGCGAATTCTCGGACGCAGTCCCAATGGTCCCATTCGAAATTGGTCGGCGCCTGTGCCACCCCGGCCGAATACGGCGTGCGGGTTAACATTCGGCCCAGCGAGTCATACGTGAAAGCCACCTGGGTCACGCCGTTCAGCGACATGGAAAGCAACCGCTGGTCCCCACCTGGGTCCCAAGTGTAGGCGTAGGTATTTGTGCCGTCCGATTTCGTCGCTAATGTGCCGTCCAGGTTCCAGGTATAGGTCCAGTTGGTCGTGCCGCCCCCAACTGGAGTCACGGCGTTGCTCAGCAGTTGGTTCAAATCGTTGAACGTGCGCACCTCGGTCGCGGTGCCGGCGGCCACCTGGGTGGTCACGTCCGTCATATTTCCGCGACTGTCATAGGCATATCCATACAGCGTGGAGGGGTTGGTGCCGGCGAAGGTGACCATGACCTGGGTTAATTTCGGCGTGGCCGTGCCCGGCCCTGCCAGGGTGACCTGATAGCGCAGGTAGCGGCCGGTTATGGCTCCGGCCCCGACGGAGGGAATGGCGGTTCCGGAGCTGGTGTAAAACGAAGCCGGTCCGGTCGGACCCAGGTAGGTCCAGGGGCCATTCGGCGAATTGCTGGAGGCCAATTGAAATTGCACGGAAGTGCTTCCTGGCAAAGTCGCCTGCCAGCTCAACTCTCCCCAGGTGGGCGCGGCCTGGCCGCTGTCATAGAGCGAGCTGGTGAATGTGCCCGTCGTGACGTAAGAATTAGAGGGCAGGTTGACGGTGAAGTTGGACCAGCGGCCGCCACCGGTTCCCTGGATGTTTTGCAGGCGCAGGCTGGCCCAGATGGGGCCGGCGTAGCCGCCGTTCACATTCAGCAGAACCACCCAGGAGCCGCCGCTGAAGTAGCTCATCTTGCACTGGGTGCCGGTCCGCTCCAGCCTCAGTTTGCCGCTCACATCGGTGCTGGCCGCACTGGCGGGACCGCCGTTGAGGGCGGCCAGATAGCGGTCGTTGCCGGAGCCGTCATTCATGCGCACCATGGCAATCTGCCAGGACAGGCTGTCATCCATATGATTGGAATTGGCCAGCAGAGCCAGTTGAGAAATACTGTTGCCGCCCCCGCTGGCCACGCCCAGGGCCTGAAAGTCGCTGAAGTCCACCTGGAAGTCAAAATCTCCGGTCAGTTGTTGGCGCAGCTCGGCTCCGAACTGAAAATTGTCGTTCCAGTTCCCGTAAGATTCCTCCCAACCCGCGGCCCGGGCGGCGTAGCTATATTCCGTGTAGCCTCGTGGGTAGGTCATCACCAGGCCGTTGCGCTGGCGCATTTCCATGCCGACGAAATCCAGGCCACGACTGCCCTGGTTAAAATAGCACAGGCGCCAACGGTCCAGATTCAAGGTATCCCCGCTAAAGGAGTCGCTCAGCGCCAGCAAAGATACGCCGGGAGCCGCCGAATCGACCACCGTGGCGTTGCAAGTTCCCAGCGCGAAGTGAGCAGGGAGTTGCTCGACCCAAAGGTTCTGGCAGACCGCCGTCAGGCGATTGGCCGCGTCCAGGTCATAGTCAAAAGTATCGTTGCCCACCACCATGGCGATCCGCTGCGAGGCCTGGTCGTAGCCGTAGGTTAAAGAGAGCAGGGAATTGGCTCCCTGGCTGGTGAGCTGGCTCAGCAGTCGGCCCACAATATCATAAGTGGCCGTGGTGACAATACGGGGAGAACCGTGAGGATAGACAATCTGGGTCCGCCGTCCCTCCACGTCGTAGCGAAAGTCAACTGGATTTCCCAAGGGGTCCAAATAGCCCGGCATCTGGTTGCGCGCGTTGTATCCCCCGGCGTAAAGATCGGCGCCGTAACTGGCTGTGCCGTAGCGGGGTTGGTCCACGTTCCAGGTGACCGGGCCCGGACCGTAAACGTCGGTTCCATAGATGGCCGAGCCGTATTCGGAGGCGCCATTCTAGCGATTCCGGAAGCGCCTTGAGGATGTTCTGACGATTCTCTATTTCGTTTGTTGGCTCAGCCTCCGCCCATGTTCTTACGCTGGGATCAGCTCTGTTCCGGTGCCTCTATATCGATAGAGAAGTACTGAGATGGCAAACTGCCTGTTCGCTGATACTCCATTCCCCTACTCAGGTTGCGGAGGTCTTTAACCTCATTGCTCTCCGAAGCAAGTTGGTAAGAGTACGCTTTTCTCGCGATTCTCGGGTTTGGATGCCTCATGAATCCACGAAATACTTTATGAGGCTTGGGGTCTACTTGCCCTCGATAAGCAACGAAAATCAACTGCATCAAATTCATTGAAGCAAAGTATTCATCCTCAAACCTTATTTCAGGGTTGTTTAACCATTCGTTCGCGAGCTGGCTCAGAAGTTGCTGGCGGTTAGGCAGCAGCTCGAAAACGCTCTCAGCCAAAGCTTCGTCTAAAAGTTCGGAACGAAATCGTTCGTTGATGTATCGCACATGCTCAACACCACCATCAAACTTCGGCTTATCTGTCATTTGAATCTCCCTCACATAAGTGGTCTGAAAGAAGGGTCGCACCGCTTATTTTTAGGCTTCAATACTATCCTAAAGGTGCCGTTCTCGCAAAGGTAGAGGCACATCCTTTTTGAATTGCTGCAATCCGCTCGCCCATTTGTTGGTGTTCCTCCATCTGGAAAATTCACGACTTGGTCAATGAAAAGATCGCATTCACCGGGTCCTCTAGGTGGTGGTGGTAGATCGTGAGGCGGCGGAATCGGAGGGAAGACTGGTCCCTCTGCTGGACCCTCATTCTTGTGTTCATAGGGAAACTTACCCCCACCTGGCTCGGGCCCGGTAGCTGTTCCTGAGCCTCTTCTTCCCGATATCGTGCCGTCACCCAACTTTTGCCAAGGGTGCAACGCAAGCACAGTTGTAAGACCGGGATTCGGCTTAGGAACGACGCGAGAAGCTCCTGCCGCTGTGGCACTTGCAGCCGTGGCATCTGCAGCAGTTGTCGCGGCTCCTCCCCCTCCAGCTCTAGCGAGCCCCTGAAGAATTTGACGAGCGGTTGCTGCAGCAGTGTCCATCATGGCTTGAACCGCTCCCCCAGGGGTTGGGATACGTCTCATACCTGCTGGGTCTACAGCTCCGGCCGGGGAGTTCTCTACGTAGGAATAGAGGTTGGCACCGCCACGTAAACCAATGGGATCCCTCGAGATAAACCTCTGTAAGGTCACTTTGGCGCTTACGCCCCAAAGATGACCATCGAACTGTTTGCGGCTAACGGGTTTGCTCAATCCAACTAAATTAAACGAAATTGAATCTGAACTTCACCACAGCTCCGCCCCGGAATAGAACTCCCAACGAATTAGAGTTACTTGCATCCTCATAAATCCACCACTCGTCGGGGCGCTGGCGGCTATTATTTACAACTCGAGTTGGACGGCCGATTTTTGACAGAATTAATCCAACCGTGTTGCCCCGATCAAGAGTTGAGCCCCCGACCGAGACTCGACTGGTTTCAAGTTCAAAGGTGTCACCGTTTATAGCGGATAGAACGACAAACTGGCCGGCCTTCTCGTATCGGTCTGTTTCAATACCCGTCCTGGACACAAGATGCCTTGTCCGGTTAAAGCCGAGGAAAGTCAGTCTTAGATCGATTTCTCGTCTAGTCGCCCAAGCTTTTATGCCAAAAGCGCCTACTTGATGAAAGTCGATCGAAAGGACGGGCCTTGCAAGTTGAAGCGCCAGCAACACAACTATGCAAAGCCTCAGCCCGCTACTGCTAGAAGCGCCGATAAGGGCCTCGGGCTTCAAACCGCAGCGGGTATCCGCTGTTTCGGTTAAAGTTTTCCACTGATTCTTGCACGCTATTGCCAGAATCCAGCCCTGGCAAAAAGTCAGCCAAGAAATCCAGTAAGGGGCTCAAGCTATCCTCAAAGGCGTCATTGGTAACTATTGTGTTCGGACCTTGATTCTGCGGACCTACCGGGGGCGCAGGGGGAAGGGGAGGCAGCATTCGGTTCGTCTGACAGCCGTTCAAAACAATTACCTTGCCTTGGCATTTGCAGTTGGCCAACTCAGTCCTCATGTCGATGTATACAAAGTGAGGTCCACTACAAAATCCCGATCCTGGCTGCTGGAACTGCATTCCTTTGGGGTAGGTGTGAGCGTTGATGATCAAAACGTCCGGACAGTCGTTAATGAGTTTACGCAGCTCATCTGGGGTGGGGTTTTCGTGAAGCCTGACTTCGAAGTTCTTAAGGTCATACAGCTCCGGCTTCAGACGGCCCTTAAGGTTCGGGCCCCAGACGATGTCAATCCTGGGCTTCAAGCCCCATGGGTCGAGCAGGTTGACCGGGTTGTTTAAGCAGTAAGCATAAAGATTCAGGCCACCCGCTAGCTTCTCAGGATCTCTCGAGATAAACCGCTGCAAGGTGGGGTCATACCATCTTTGTCTCATGTACAT